>NZ_AP027920.1:0-3266275 GCF_055397675.1 Brevundimonas sp. T2-11 | reverse complement strand
GTGAAACACGGTTCGCCCGGTCCAACTGGTCCGCCTTTTCCAGCCATACTTTCGCGCGATCTGCCCCAACGATCCCTGCCGCCATGCCGATGGGCGTCAGGCGTTGATCAGCATTGTCGGCGCGCAGGGTGAGGCGGTACTCGGCCCGGCTGGTGAACATGCGATAGGGCTCGGTGACGCCGCGCGTCACCAGGTCATCGATCATGACGCCTATATAGGCCTGGTCGCGCCCAAGGATCAGCGGATCCGAGCCTGCGGCGGCGCGAGCGGCGTTCAGGCCGGCGATCAGCCCTTGCGCCCCCGCCTCCTCATAGCCGGTCGTGCCGTTGATCTGGCCGGCCAGATAGAGGCCGGGCCGCTTCTTGACCTCCAGCGCCGGGGTCAGTTCGCGCGGATCGACATAGTCGTATTCGATGGCGTAGCCGAAGCGGAAGACTTCGACCTGCTCCAGCCCAGGCATCGTCCGCAAGAAGGCCATCTGGGTCGCGTCGGACACCGAGGTCGAGATGCCGTTCGGATAGACGGTCGGGTCGTCCAGACCCTCGGGCTCCAGAAAGACCTGGTGGCTGGTCTTGTCGGCGAAGCGGACCACCTTGTCCTCGATCGAGGGGCAATAGCGTGGGCCGCGTCCCGACAGACGCCCACCATAGACGGCGCTTTCGCCCAGGTTCTCCGCGATGATGCGGTGCGTCTCTTCGGTCGTATGGGTGACGCCACAAGCGATCTGCGGCACCTCGATCCTGTCGGTCAGAAAGCTGAAGGGCACGGGCTGATCATCGGCCGCCTGCATCTCCAGACGGTCCCAGGCGATGGTGCGGCCGTCCAGGCGCGCGGGCGTGCCGGTCTTCAGGCGGCCCATCATCAGGTCGGCCGAGTGCAGGTCGCCAGCCAGCCCCGTCGAGGGGTCTTCGCCATAGCGGCCCGCCGGAATGCGCAGGTCGCCGCGATGGATGACGCCGTTCAGGAAGGTGCCGGTCGTCAGCACCACGGCGCCGGCGCGGATCATCTCCCCTGCGCCCGTCGTCACGCCGACCACGCGGTCGCCATTGAGGATCAGCCCCTCGGCCGTGCCGGCCATCAGGGTCAGGTTCGGATAGTCGGCCAGTTCGGCCTGCATGGCCTCGCGATAGAGACGACGGTCGATCTGGCTGCGCGGACCGCGCACGGCGGCGCCCTTGGAGCGGTTCAGCAGACGGAACTGGATGCCCGAGACGTCGGCCAGCCGCCCCATGACCCCGTCCAGGGCGTCGATCTCGCGCACCAGATGGCCCTTGCCCAGGCCGCCGATGGCCGGGTTGCAGCTCATCTCGCCGATGGTTTCAAGCTTCTGGGTCAGAAGCAGGGTGCGGGCGCCGGCGCGCGCGGCGGCCGTCGCGGCTTCGCAACCGGCGTGGCCGCCGCCGATGACGACGACGTCGAAGGTATGATCGGGGGTCGAACTCATGGCGTTCACATAGTCCATTCGAACCGATATCGCCACCGGCCCAGGAGCCCTTGTTTCACGTGAAACAGGCGAAAGCCGGGCCTATTTACCGATGCAGAAGCTCGAGAAGACCTCGCCCAGAATGTCCTCAACGCCAATGGCCCCGGTGACGCGAGCCAGGGCGTCGGCGGCGCGACGCAGGTCATCGCCCGCCATCTCGGGCGCGAGATCGAGTGCACGGCGCCCCGCTTCGACAGCGGCCAAAGCCTCAGCCAGACGGCGACGATGGCGCTCGCGCGTCACCGCCGGGAAGTCGGCGCCGGACAGATCTCGCGCCAGACGGGCGGCGATCCAGTCGTGAAGTTCGGCCAGCCCCTGCCCCGTCGCCGTGCTGACGGTCAGAGCTTCGAGATCCGGCGCCGCCGTCACCGCGCCCAGATCGGCCTTGTTCAGAACCTGAAGATCGCTCGACTGCATGAAGGCCGACGCCGGGTCTTCCCCTCCCTCGGTCGAGGGCGAACGCACCCAGAGGCGCAGGTCGGCGCCTTCGGCCCGGAGGCGGGCGCGGCGGATGCCCTCGGCCTCGACCACGTCCTCGCTGTCGCGCAGACCCGCCGTGTCCGACAGGGTGACGGCGTAGCCCCCGATCATGACATCGGCGTCCAGCACGTCGCGCGTCGTGCCGGCGATGGGGGTGACGATGGCTGCTTCGCGCGCCACCAGGACGTTGAACAGCGAAGACTTGCCCGCATTGGTCTCGCCGATCAGGACGATGCGATAGCCCTCGCGCACCCGGCGGCCCCGGTCGGAGTCGGCTAGGGCGGCGCGCAGGTCGGCCGCCAGAGCGTCCAGAACCGGACCGGCGGTGCGGGCCAGGTTGTCGGGCACTTCCTCATCGGGGAAGTCGATCTCGGCCTCCACCAGGGACAGGGCCTTCAGCAGGTCGCGGCGGAAACCGGCGTAGGCGGCGCTGAGGGCGCCGTCCAGCTGGCCCAGGGCCTGGGTCTTCTGGGCGCTCGTTTCGGCGTCGATCAGGTCGGCCACGGCCTCGGCCTGGGCCAGGTCCATGCGGCCGTTCTGGAAGGCGCGACGGGTGAACTCGCCAGGCTCAGCGGGGCGCAGACCCAGGGCGATCAGGGCGGTGCTGGCCGCCTCTATTACAGCCCGACCGCCGTGCAGATGCAGCTCGGCGGAATCCTCGCCCGTATAGGAACGCGGGGCGACGAAGCGGAGGATGAGGGCTTCATCGATCAGATGGCCGTCATGGCGCAGGCTGCGCACCGAGGCCAGACGCGGCGTCACCCCGCCTGCCCCGAGCGCGGTCAGGGTGGCTTCCGTCTGCGGCCCCGACAGACGCAGGACGGCGATGGCGCCCCGCCCCGGCGGGGTGGCGAGAGCGAAGATGGTGTCGGTCATCGTGTTTCTCCTCCCCATTCGATGGGGAGGTGGATCGGCGCCGCAGGCGGCGAGACGGAGGGGCTGAGGCGGTGGAAGAACCCCTTCACCGCTTCGCGGTCCCCCTCCCCATGGAATGGGGAGGACAAGAACATCAAGGCTTGGGCGCGCCCGTGACGGCGGCTTCCATCAGGCGGCGGAACTGGTCCTGGGCCTGAACCCCGAAGGAGGTCCAGGTCTTCATCAGCTCGTCGGGCTGCATGGCCGCCATGTTGGCGTCCATACGCTTTTGCATCTCGGCGACCAGATGGTCGTTGAGCGGCGTCACGTCCGGCAGGCCCAGGAAGGCGCGGGCCTCGGCCGGGGTGCAGTCGATCTCGATGTTCAGCTTCATAACGCCCTCACCTGTTTCACGTGAAACACATTCCAAGCTCTCTACCACCGCACGCGCGGCGTGCGGCTGCTTGAGAGAACGTCCCTCAAGCAGCCTCGCACCGCGTGCGAGGCGATAGGGACCCTATCAGGTGTTCATGGACTGGAAGAAGTCGCCGTTGTTCTTGGACTGGCGCAGCTTGTCGAGCAGGAACTCGATCGCGTCCTGCGGGCCCATCGGGTTGAGGATGCGGCGCAGGACATAGGTCTTGGCCAGCTGGTCCTTCGGCGTGATGAGGTCTTCCTTGCGGGTGCCGGACTTGAGCACGTCGATGGCCGGGAAGATGCGCTTGTCGGCAACCTTGCGGTCCAGCACGATTTCCGAGTTACCCGTGCCCTTGAACTCTTCGAAGATGACTTCGTCCATGCGGCTGCCGGTGTCGATCAGGGCCGTGGCGATGATGGTCAGCGAACCACCCTGCTCCACGTTGCGCGCGGCGCCGAAGAAGCGCTTGGGCCGCTGCAGGGCGTTGGCGTCGACACCGCCGGTCAGCACCTTGCCCGACGACGGGACGGTGGCGTTGTAGGCGCGGCCCAGACGGGTGATGGAGTCCAGCAGGATGACCACGTCCTTCTTGTGCTCGACCAGACGCTTGGCCTTTTCGATCACCATTTCGGCGACAGCGACGTGGCGGGTGGCGGGCTCGTCGAAGGTCGAGGCGACGACCTCGCCCTTCACCGTGCGCTGCATGTCGGTGACTTCTTCGGGACGCTCGTCGATCAGCAGGACGATCAGGAAGACTTCTGGATGGTTCTTCTCGATTGACTTGGCGATGTTCTGCAGCATGACCGTCTTACCCACGCGCGGGGGGGCGACGATCAGACAGCGCTGACCCTTGCCGAGGGGGGCGACGATGTCGATGACCCGGCCCGAGCGGTCCTTCAGCGTCGGGTCCTGGATTTCCATGTGCAGGCGCTCTTCGGGATAGAGCGGCGTCAGGTTGTCGAACAGGACCTTGGTCTTGACCATCTCCGGATCTTCGAAGTTGATCGTGTCGACCTTGAGCAGGGCGAAGTAGCGCTCGCCCTCACGCGGGCCGCGCACGGCGCCGTGCACCGTGTCGCCCGAGCGCAGGCCGAAGCGGCGGATCTGCGACGGCGAGACATAGACGTCGTCCGGGCCCGGGAGATAGTTGGCGTCAGGGCTGCGCAAGAAGCCGAAGCCGTCAGGCAGGATCTCCAGCACGCCCGAGGCGATGATCTCGACCTCTTCGTCGGCCAGGGTCTTCAGGATGGCGAACAGCAAGTCCTGCTTGCGCAGGTTGCCGGCGTTCTCGATGTCCAGGCCCTCGGCGAAGGCGACCAGATCTTCCGGCGTCTTCTCGTTCAGTTCCTGCAGGGTGATGCGGCCATTGGGGACGATCGGTTCGCCGTCCTCGTCCTCGTCGTCGGCCGTGGTGTCGACGCCGGTGTCGTCGTTGACGATTTCAGCGACGGCCTCGATCTCGACTTCCGGTTCCGGCGTGGGCTCAGCGGCAGCCTTCGAGCCTCCCAAGGTCAGCGTCTTGCGCGGACGTTCCGTAACAGTTTCAACGACTTCCGTAGCCTGGTCGTTGTTTTCGGGCGTGTCGGTCATGGCGTGCTCGCTCACGCGCTCAGACACCAGGAGGCGCCGAGGGCGGTTCGTCTGTCGATGTCGCGGCCTTGCGGCCAGAGGGAAGGCGACGGGCTCCCGCAGGATCGATCCGGCAGGCGTCGCGAAAAGAGAGGGACCGCCCTGCAGCCTACGCCGAACGGTTCACCATGAGCGGAACCACGAAACAGCCAACCGCGTCAAGCAAGGCCTTTCTTTTTGGGCCGCGGTCAAAAGGCTCCGCCTTTTCGACCCGACGCGGCCTGGCGCATTAGCGCCCTAGAAGGTCCATTCCAGGGTGACGGACAGCACCATGATGATGGCCAGCAGGAAGGGAATCTCGTTGGTCATGCGCCAGAAACGGCCCGAGTATTTCGACGTCCCGGCGGCGATCTTCTTCCTCTGCCCGGCCAGGAAGCCATGCCAGGCGGCCAGCAGGAAGACGCCAGTCAGCTTGGTCACCATCCAGGGTTGATGGGCGAAGGACCAGTCGGCGCCCTCGCCGCTACGCAGCCACAGCAGCCAGCCGCCAAAGATGAAGGCCAGGATCATGGCCGGATTGATGATGATGCGCAGCAAACGCGTCTGCCATGTCCGCAACAGGGCCTGCATCTCCCCGCGCAGGGGCTCGGGCTTGGCCTTCTGCTCGGCGTCATAGGCGAACAGGCGCGGCAGGAAGAGCATGCCCGCCATCCAGGCGATCACCGCCAGGATGTGAAGCCCGCGGGCCAGATTGTAATAGTCCATGAGGCTCCCCTCGACCGGTCAGGCCGCTTTTGAACAACCGCCGGGACAGGCTTTCAAGTGGGCGCATGGTCCACCTCTGGAGGCGCCCTGAGGCGCCACGCCGGGTGCTTCCAGCGCCGCCTCGACAGCCTGGGCCAGGGCGGTGATGAAGGCTGCCTCAACCCCTACGGCCGGCGCCCGCAGATAGGGGGCGCAGCCCACCTGTTCAGCCAATTCTGCGTATTCGTGGTCCAGTTCGACGAGGGTCTCGATATGCTCCGAGACGAAGGCGATAGGCACGACCAGGGCGCCGACGCCGTCACGACCCGCCTGTTCGACCGCCTCGGGCGTCGACGGACCCAGCCATTTCAGCGGCCCGACCCGGCTCTGATAGCAGATGGCCCAGTCGCTCAGGCCCATGCGGGCGACGACGGCGGCCACCGTGGCCTCAACCTGGGCCTGATACGGATCGCCGGCGGCGACCAGTTTTTCCGGGATGCCGTGGGCCGAGAACAGCACGCGAACCGGCTGACCGTCGGCCTTGTCCATCGTCTCGCGGATCAAGCGAGCCTGGGCCTCGATCAACCCTTCCGCGTCGGGATAGCAGCAGACCGCGTGGACCTCGCCCGGTCCCTTGTAGGCTTCGCGCCAGGCCTTCAGCGAAGAGGCCGTCGTGGTGGTCGAGAACTGCGGGTAGAGGGGCAGCAGGACCACATGATCGGGCTGGAACTCGGCCACGGCCTTCGCCGTATCTTCAGTCAGCGGATGCCAGTAACGCATGGCGATGAAGACCTCGGTCTCGTCGCCCGGCGCCGCATCGGCCAGAGCCTCCGACAAAGCCGCCGCCTGCTTCAGCGTCTCGGGCAGCAGGGGCGAGCCCCCGCCCATCCGGGCGTAGTTGGCCTGGGCCGACTTCTCGCGACGTGACGAGATCAACCGTGCCAGAGGCGTGCGCACGATGCCGGGCAGACCGATGATGGCCGGATCATTGAACAGGTTGAACAGGAAGGGTTTGACCGCTTCCGGCCCGTCGGGCCCGCCGAGATTGGTCAGCACCACGGCCACGCGGCGGTTGGGGCGATTGGTCTCGGCGGTCATGGTCACTGAGCTCCGATCCGACGCAGGACCTGCTCGACATGGGCGATCGGCACGTCCGGCAGGATGCCGTGACCCAGGTTGAAGATCCAGGGACCCTGGCCCCAGGCCTGGAGCAACTGATCCACGCGGCGATCCAGAGCCGGACCGCCGGCGCGCAGCAAGAGAGGGTCGAGTGCGCCCTGGATCGGCTTGATGGCCTGAACCCGTTTTCCGACCTCCAGAGGACAGGCGGTGTCCAGCGCCACGGCCTGGACGTCGCAACTGTTCGCATAACGCTCTGCAAGCGCCGCAGAGCCCCTTGGGAAGCCGATGAGCGGCACGGTGACCCCCAGGGCCCGTGCGCGAGCCACAAGCGCCTGGTGAGGCTTCAGAACCAGGGTTTCGAACAGATCGTCGGGCAGACCCTCGGCCCAGCTCTCGAAGATCTTCAGCACCTGGGCGCCCGCGTCCTGCTGCATCTTCAGATAATGGGCGGTGGCCTCGACCAGAACCTCCAGCAGGGCTGCGACCTTTTCCGGTTCGGCATAGGCGTAGGTGCGGGCTGTGGCGCGCTCGCCCTTGCCGATGGTGCGGGCTTCGCCGTCCAGCATATAGGTGGCGACGGTCCAGGGCGCCCCGGCGAAGCCGATCAGGGCCTTGGACGGATCCAGTTCAGCGCGCACCAGGCTCAGGGTCTGGCCCACCGACTTCAGGGCCTCCCCTGCCCCGGAGGCCAGCTCCCGCATCGACTCCACGGACGGCAGGGCGCCCAGGCGCGGACCTTCGCCGGCTTCGAACCAGACCTTCTGTCCCAGGGCGCCGGGGATCAACAGGATGTCGGCGAAGACGATGGCGGCGTCGAAACCGAACCGGCGCATGGGCTGAAGCGTGGCTTCGGCCGCCATCTCTGGGTTCATGCAGAAGGCGATGAAGTCGGGCGCTTTGGCCCGTAACTCGCGGTACTCCGGCAGGTAGCGCCCCGCCTGACGCATGAACCACACGGGCGGACGGGACGTAGTCTGGCCCTGGAGAGCCTGGATCAGGAGAGGAGTGCTCATGCCTTGGGCTTTAGGATGCACACCCCCAAGCCTCAATCCCTATTCAGATTTAAGAATTGAAAGAAATTGGAGGTTGGAAGCAGGGGGCTGGAACGCGGGGATAGAATCCGATCCTCCCGTCCATCGACAGACTTCTCCCCGATTTCGAGCGAATGAATCGGGCGGCCTCCGTCATGGTCTGTTGATTACGGGGGTAACCCGCCAGGAGTCCGCTGTGACGGGAGTCCGGTCTGGGCGCCATTGTGGGAAAGGCGCCGGGCGCCAATTCTGGACAAGGCGCCTTATCCCCTGGTGAGGATAGAAATTCGGCGCCTGTATGAACGACTCCAGGCGCCGTTCGGCCATCGGCGCCCGTGATCCCCGCTCGCGACCGGGGCGAGAGCTTGCTACAGGATTCGGCGCCCAATCGGCGCCCTGGCGGCGCCCAGGCGATGTCGAACGGCGCCCAGGCTTTTACACAGGCTTTCGGGGACAGAGTCAGAGCCTGTCCGGGCGCGAAGGATGAGGAGACGATCAGAGCCATGAGCCCCGCCCGCCCGTCGTCGCGTCTCGCCACCTATTTCCATGTCCACCTGGTCTCGGATTCAACCGGTGAGACGCTGAACGCCATGGCCAAGGCCGTGATCGCCCGTTTCGACGGCGTCATTCCTATCGAGCACATCTATGCTCTGGTTCGCTCGCCCCGGCAGATGGAGCGGGTGCTGGAAGAGGTGGCGGGGGCGCCGGGCGTGGTTCTGCACACCCTGGTTGATCGTGAGTTGCGCGAACAGCTGGAGGAAGGCTGTCGCCGGCTGCAGACGCCGCAGATCGGGGCGCTGGACCCTCTGGTCGGGGCCTTGTCGGGCTATCTGGGGACCAATATCTCGACCCGCGTCGGGGCGCAGCACGCCCTGGACCACGGCTATTTCAACCGCATCGGCGCCCTGGACTTCGCCATCGCCCATGATGACGGTCAGGGCACGCTGGAGCAGCTGGAGCATGCAGACGTGGTCCTGTGCGGCGTCAGCCGGACATCCAAGACCCCGACCTGCATCTATCTGGCCAACCGCGGCATCCGCGCCGCCAATGTTCCCCTGGTGCCGGGCCAGGAAGACGGAGAGCGGCTGACCAGGCTCAAGAACCCGCTGGTCGTGGGTCTGACCGTATCACCCGACCGTCTGGTGCAGATCCGCCGCAACCGGCTGGAGGGGCTGAACGCCGCGCGAGCCTCGGACTATGTCGATCACGACGCGGTGCGCGACGAGACAGTCAAGGCGCGGCGCGCATTCGAGCGGCGCGGCTGGCCGACCATCGACGTGACCCGACGCTCGGTCGAGGAGACCGCGGCGGCCATCATCAACCTGCTGAGCGAGCGGCGCAGCCGTCGCCAGGACACCCCCGGAGCTTCCGCGTGACGACGACCGACGGCGAACGCCTGATCCTGGCCTCGAAAAGCGCGGCGCGACGCGCGGTCCTGACTGACGCGGGCGTGCCCTTCACCGTCCATGTCGCCGATGTGGACGAGGACGCGTTGAAGACACCAGGCGTCGATCCGGTCGAGCTGGCGGTCGAGCTGGCGCGGGCCAAGGCCCTGGCCGTATCGCGCCACGACGCCGAGGCCTGGGTCCTGGGCGCCGATCAGACCCTGGCCTTCGACGGAGGCCTGGTCTCCAAGGCGCCTTCGCTGGCGGCGGCGCGCGAGCGGCTGATGGCTATGCGCGGGCGCACCCACCAACTGCATTCCGGCGCGGCCCTGGCCCGCAACGGTCAGGTGGTCTGGTCGGGCGTGGATACGGTCGAGATGAGGATGCGCGACTTCTCCGACGCCTTCCTCGACGTCTATCTGGCGGCCGAGGGCGAGGCCCTGCTGGCCTGCGTCGGCTCCTACCGGCTGGAAGGCCTGGGATCGCAGTTGTTCGAGGCGGTCGAGGGCGATTATTTCACCGTCCTGGGCCTGCCCCTCTGGCCGGTCCTGGCCGAGCTGCGCCGCGCCGGAGTGATTGTTTCGTGAGCCCCTCCCCTTCTCGTCCGAACCGCATCACCGGCGCCGCCATGCTGGCCGGCATCGCGGGTCAGCCGGTGGCCCATTCGCTCAGCCCCGTCATCCACAACGCCTGGCTCGAAGCGGGCGGCATCGACGGCGCCTATATGCCGTTTGCGCCGAAAGACGCCGCCGGCTTCGACGCCCTGGTCGTCGCCGGGCGCGCCGGTCTGGTGCAGGGGCTGAACGTCACCGCCCCGTTCAAGGAACAGGCCTTCGCCCTGGCCGACGAGGCCAGCGACGCCGCCAAGGCCACTGGCTCGGCCAATATCCTTGTCTTTGAAGAGGGCCGGGTGCGCGCCGACAGCTCCGACGGCGTGGGCGTCCTTTATGCCCTGGCCGAACAGGCGCCGGCGTTGAACTTGAAGGGCGCCGTCGTGGTCATGCTGGGCGCGGGCGGCGCGGCGCGGGCCGGCGCGGGCGCCCTGATCGAGGCGGGGGCGAGCATCCGCATCCTCAACCGCTCGCGCGACCGGGCCGAGGCCCTGGCCGCCGATCTCGGCTCCTCCGTCACAGTGGCCGACGAGGCCGCTCTGGCTGAGGCCGATCTGGTCATCAATGCGCTCAGCGTTCAGCCCGCCATAGACTTGTCGGTTCTGAAGCCGACCGCCGTGGTCATGGACATGACCTACAAGCCCGTCGTCACCGCCTTTCTGGCCGCGGCGCGGGCGCGCGGTCTGACGGCCGTGGACGGTCTGGCCATGCTGATCGGCCAGGCGGCGCCCTCCTTCACCGCACTGTTCCGCCGACCGCCGCCGCCCATGGACCTGCGCGCCTTGCTGTTGGCCCATCTGGGAGAAGGCGCGTGATCATTCTCGGCCTGACCGGCTCGATCGGCATGGGCAAGTCGACGACCGGACGGATGTTCGCCGATGAAGGGGCCCTGCTGTGGGACGCCGACGCTGCCGTGCATCGCCTCTATGCGCGCGGCGGGGCGGCGGTCGAACCCTTGAGCGAAGCCTTCCCCGGCGTGGTCGTGGACGGCGCGGTGGACCGCGCCCGTCTGGCCGAGGCGCTGGGTCGCGACGAAGGCGCCTTCAAGCGTCTGGAAGCCATCGTCCATCCTCTGGTGGCGCAGGACCGGGCGCAGGATCTGGCGGCGGCGCGGGCCGAGGGCGTTCGGCTGGCCGTGCTGGACATTCCCCTGCTGTTCGAGACGGGCGGCGACGCCTTTGTGGATGCGGTGGTCGTGGTCACCGCCGATCCTGAGGTTCAGGCGACGCGCGTCCTGGCTCGCCCCGGCATGACCCGCGACCGCTTCGAGGCCATCCTGGCGCGCCAGACGCCCGACGCCGAGAAACGCCGCCGCGCCGACTTCGTGGTCGACACCGGCCGAGGTCTGGACGCCGCGCGCGAACAGGTGGCTCAAATCGTGGGGACAGTTCTTGATCCCGCGTGGACGCCGCCGCGCGGGGGCTGAGCCGCCCCTTTCGCCCGGGCGCGGCTTACCCCATTAAGGGGGCATGGCCCGCGAAATCGTTCTCGACACCGAAACCACCGGCTTCGACCCCAAGACGGGCGACCGTCTGATCGAGGTCGGCTGCATCGAGATTCACGACCTGCTGCCGACCGGCCGGACCTTTCACCGCCTGGTCAACCCCGAGCGCCTGATCCCGCCGGACGCCATCCGGGTCCACGGCATCACCGACGACCACGTCAAGGATGCGCCCAGGTTCCATGAGATCGCCGCCGACCTGCTGGAGTTCATCGGCGACGCGCCCCTGATCGCGCACAACGCCAACTTCGACCGCAACTTCATCGATTTCGAGTACAGCCGCATCGGCCAGACGCCGCCGGCCCAGGACCGCTGGATCGATACGCTGCAGCTGGCGCAGAAGCGGTTTCCGGGCATGCCCAACTCGCTGGACGCCCTGTGCAAGCGTTTCAAGATCTCGCTGGTCGACCGCACCCTGCACGGCGCCCTGATCGACTCCCGCCTGCTGGCCGAGGTCTATCTGGAGCTGCGCGGCGGCAAGGAACGGGCGCTGGACCTGACCACGGCCCGCAGCCCGCAGGCCATGGCGGCGGCGGCTTCGGTCAGCCACGGCGCGCGGCCCAATCCCCTGCCCTTCCGCTCGACCGAGGCGGAGCAGGCGGCGCATCTGGCCTTCCTGAAATCGACGCTGAAGGACCACAGTCTGTGGGCCGGCTACGGCGTGACCGTCGAGGTCGAAGCCAAGGACGAGGCGGCGGCCTAGAGGACGGCGTTCATCAGGGTGTAGGTCCCGGGCTTTTCCTGAAAGGCGTCGATCTGTGGGACCAGACGGCGGAAATGCTCGCTGGCGCAGTGGGCGTCCAGCGCGGCCTGGTCGGGCCATTCCTCGATGAAGACGAAGTGGCCAGGCTGACGTTGATCCGTGAAAAGATCATAGGCCAGACACAGCGGTTCCTTTCGCGTCAGGCGCACCAGTTCGCGATAGAGGGGCATGACCGTGTCGACGTGCTCTGGCCTGATGAAGTCCTCGGCGATGACCTTCAGCACGACACCCTCCCTACATAGAAAAAGGGACGCCCAAAGGACGCCCCCAATTCTTCCGCTCAAGCAGCGAGGCGCCGCGCGCCTCGCGATAGCGGTCTTCTCAAAACTATGCCTGACCGGCGTCGGCCGGGCCGCTGGCGATCTGCTGCTGACGGGCGACGTAGATGGCGGCGAAGTCGATCGGATCGACCATGAAGGGCGGGTAGAAGCCGCCGTCCGAGGTGGCCTGGGCGATGATCTGGCGCGCGAAGGGGAAGAGGTAGCGCGGGCACTCGATCAGCAGCAGGGGCTCGATGTCCTGGGGCGAGACGCCGCTCAGGGCGAACAGGCCGCCGTAGACGAGTTCCACGTGAAACACTGCGTTCTTGTCGTCGCCGGTCGCCTTGACCGACAGCTTCAGCTCGACTTCGAACAGGCCGTCGGGACGACCGGAGGCGTTCATCTCCACGCCCATGTCGATGGCCGGCTTGCCCTCGATGCGCAGGCTTTCCGGCGCGCGCGGGTTTTCGAAGGACAGGTCGCGGACGTACTGCGCCATGATGCGGAAGCCGGGGCCGGCGGGCTGGCCCTGGGTCGGCTCGGTCTGGCCGTTGGCGGCGGTGTCGGCGGGGGCGGTGGCGTCGGTCATGAAAAGATAAGCCGTCAGTCTGAAATCGAGGGACGCCGGACCGCTCCGGGCCCGGGATGAAGGGTCCGCGACTACCACGGCGAGGCTATTGGCCGCAACGGCGAGACCGGCGTTCTGAACCCGCCTCGCCTTGCGCCGGGCGGGAACGCCCCCTAATCCTCAGGACAATAGAGATGCGTGTCCGCCAATCCCCCTGGATGCGCCAATCAGGTGAAGCCCGTGCCCATCCAATTCCAGATCGTCATGTTCGCCATCGTCGCCGCGGTGCTGTTGTTCATGCTCTATAATGTCCTGGGCAAGAAGGTCGGACGTCAACCGCAGGAAGACGCTCGTCTGCCCCAGGCCGCGCCCGGGGCTGGACAGGCGCCGACCCCGGCCGCGCCGGGGCTGGACGCGGCCACAGCCGCCGCCGTCGCGGGTCTCAAGGCCCGCGATCCGGGCTTTGATCCGGCCCGCTTCCTAGAGGGCGCGCGTCAGGCCTACGAAACCATCGTGCGCGGCTACGCCTCGGGTGATCGTGAAGCGCTTCGTCCCCTGCTGACCCCTTCGGTCATGACCTCGTTCGAGGCCGGCATCGCGGCCCGTGAGGCCCGCGGGGAGCGCGAGCAGACCGAGTTCCTGCACGCCCCACGCGCGGACCTGGAACTGGCCACGGTCAGGGACGACCGCGCCGTCGCCAAGGTCCGCTTCCTGGCCGAGATGCGCAGCATCGTCACCCCGGCTGAAGGCGAGGCCTCGACCGACGAGCGTCGCACCGCCGAACTGTGGACCTTCGAGCGCGCCCTGGGCGCCGCCGATCCCAACTGGTCCCTGGCCCGCGTCGAGCCGGCCAGCGCCTGATGCGCGCCGTCGCCTGGCCGCCTGCGCTGCCGCCCGTCCTGGCGTTCGACCGGTCGGGCGCGGCCCGGGGCGGGGCGGCGAAACTCGGCGCTCTGTCCCTGCTGCTGTTCGCGGCGGCCTGCGCCTCGACCCCGCCGGTCGTTCCGCCGGCGACGCCCGGACCGGGTCCGGTTTCGCCGCCGACCCCGGTCGAAGGGATGAGCCTGACCGCCCTGCCCGGCTGGGCCGAGGAAGACCACCTGGCGGCCTTCAACGCCTATGTCGTCGGCTGCGTGCGCGCCCGGGGCGAGGCGGCCGAGGCCGTCTGCGCCCGCGCCCGTGATCTGGCTGCGCGGCGGGCCAGCCCCAGCGACGCCCGCGCCTTCCTTGAAACGAACTTCGTGGCCACGGAAGCGCGCACCGACGACGGTCGCGCCGGTCTGCTGACCGCCTATTTCGCGCCCGAGTATGCGGCCCGGCGCACGCCGGACGCCGAGTTCGACGCCCCGGTCCTCAGCCGCCCGACCAACCTGTCCGAGGTCGGCGATCGCGCCGCCATCGAGGCCGGATCGGCCCAGTCGACGGCCCTGGCCTGGATGAAGGCCGAGGACCTCTTCTTCCTGCAGATCCAGGGTTCGGGGACCCTGACCTTCCCGGACGGCGCCCGTCTGCGCGCCGCCTACGCCGCCGACAACGGCGCCAAGTTCGTCGGCATCGCCCGTCCCATGGCCGAGCGCGGCCTGCTGCCCGCCAACGGCACTTCGGGCGACGCCATTCGCGGCTGGCTGTCGGCCCATCGCGGGGCCGAGGCGCGCGCGGTCATGGCCCTGAACCCGCGCTACATCTTCTTCGCCGTCAGCCCCGACGACGGCAAGGAGGCGACCGGCGCCGCCGGCGTCCCCCTTCCGGCGCGCCGCTCCGTGGCCGTGGACCCGTCGCGCTGGACCTATGGCGAAGCCGTCTGGATCGAGGCCGACGGCGGCAACCTGGTGGGCGCCCGCGCCAGCTATCGCGGCCTGGTCATGGCGCTCGACACCGGATCGGCCATCCGCGGCCCCGTCCGCGCCGACCTCTACATCGGCCGCGGCGACGCGGCGGGCGCCGAGGCGGGGGCGGTGCGCCATCCGCTCAGGATGTGGCGGCTGACGCCGAGGGGCTGAGGAACGTCCGGGCTTTTACAGGGATTGAACCATCAGGCTTCAGCACAGGTGGTGGCATGAAATCCTTGGTTCTGGATCGGGTGGATCGACGACTTTTCATGGCCGGCGTGGCGGCGGGCGGCCTGGCGATCGGCGGCGCGGCGCGCGCCGATGCGATCATTTTTCACGGCGGGTCGATCCGCACCATGGATGATGCACGCCCGACGGCGGAAGCCGTGGCCGCACGCGGGGACGTCATCATTGCGGTCGGAACCCTGGAGCAGGTGGAGGCCGTGGCCGGGCGGGGCGCGCGGCGAGTCGATCTGCAGGGGCGGACGCTTCTGCCGGGCTTCTTTGATCCCCACGGTCACGTCGCCATGGTCGGGCTTCAGGCGCGCTACGCCAACCTCTTGCCCGCGCCGGACGGCCAGGGGAACGATATCCCCGCCCTGCAGCGGACCACCCGCGACTGGATGACCCGCCATGAGACCCTGGTGCGCGACACGGGCCTGATCATCGGTTTCGGTTATGACGATTCCCAGTTGAACGAGCGGCGTCATCCCACGCGGGATGATCTGGACGCCGTTTCCGACGCCATCCCCATCCTGTTCATGCATCAGTCGGGCCATCTGGGTGTGGCCAATACGGCGGCTCTGGAGGCGGCGCGGATCAATGCCGATACCTCTGATCCGGATGGCGGCGTTTTCCGGCGTCGCGACGGCTCGCGCGAGCCGAACGGGGTGATGGAGGAAACGGCCCTGTTCGCCGTCATGGGCGCCCTGTTCACCCGTCTGGACGCCGAGGCCAACCGCCAGATGATCGTCGAGGGCGCGCGCTTCTACGCCCGCTTCGGCTATACGACGGCCCAGGACGGACGGTCATCGACCGAGACCTGTCGCATGATCGGGAGCCTGGCCCAGGCGGGCGCCCTGCCGATCGACATCCTGTCCTTCCCGGACATCCTGACCTCGACCGAGGTGATGGCCACGTCGCTGTATCGGCGGAACTACGAGGGGCGCTATCGGGTCGGCGGGGTCAAGCTGACGCTGGACGGCTCGCCCCAGGCCAAGACCGCCTGGCTGTCGCAGCCCTACTTCATTCCGCCCGAGGGGCAGCCGGCGTCATGGCGCGGCTATCCGGCGGTGGGCGAGCAACAGGCCCTGGACGCCGTGGACTTGGCTTTCCGCAACGACTGGCAGATCGAGGTCCACGCCAACGGCGACGCCGCCGTCGACCTGCTGATCGCCGCCGTTCGCGAAGCCGGTCGAAGGCATGGGGTCAAGGATCGTCGCCCGGTGCTGATCCATGGCCAGACCACGCGACTGGACCAGCTTGATGATCTGAAGACGCTGGGGATCGTCCCCTCCTTCTTTCCCATGCATACCTTCTACTGGGGCGACTGGCATCGGGATTCGGTGCTGGGCCCGCGCCGCGCGGAGATGATATCGCCGTGCGGATCGGCATGGCGGCGGGGCATGCGCTTCACCAGCCACCACGACGCCCCGGTGGCCAATCCCGACGCCTTGCGGGTGTTGTCGGCGACGGTGACCCGCCGCACCCGTTCGGGCGATATTCTCGGTCCTGACGAGCGGGTTCCGGTTGAGATCGCCCTGAAGGCCATGACCCTGTGGGCTGCGTGGCAGCATTACGAGGATGACCGCAAGGGCTCGCTCGAGGCCGGAAAGCTGGCGGACCTGGTCCTGCTGGATCAGGACCCGGTGACTATCGATCCCGACCGCCTGGCCGGGATCAAGGTCTCCGAGATCTACAAGGAAGGCCGCCCGGTCGATCTGGGCTGACCCGCCTCTACCGCCGCTTCAGACTGCCCAGGACGCCGCGCAGCAGTTCGCGGGTGATGGTCGAGCCGGCGGTGCGCAGGACGGACTTGGTCAGGGCTTCCATAGGCGTTTGACGGGACGAGGCGCGGGCGCGCGGCGCGGCGCGTTCGCGCGCCGGAGCGGGGGCGGAACGGGCGGCCTTTTCCGCCGCCTTGGCCTGGGCCTCGGCGGCGGCGGTCTCGGCCTCGATGCGGTCGGCCTGGGCGCGGCGGGCCTTCAGGACTTCCTCGGCGGACTCGCGGTTGACGGTGGTGTCATAGGTCCCGCGCACCGGGCTGGCGGCCATGACGGCGGCGCGTTCGGCGTCGGTGGCGGGACCGAGACGCGAGTCCGGCGGACGGATCTTGGTCTGGGCCACGACGGTCGGGGCGCCCTTGTCGTCCAGGGTTGAGACCAGGGCCTCGCCTACCCCCAGGCCCTGAATGGCCTCGGCGGTGTCGAAGGCGGGATTGGTGCGGAAGCTCTGGGCGGCGGCGCGCAGCCCCTTCTGCTCGGCGGGGGTGTAGGCGCGCAGGGCGTGCTGCACCCGGTTGCCCAGCTGGGCCAGGACGGTGTCGGGAATGTCGGCCGGGTTCTGGGTGACGAAATAGACCCCCACCCCCTTGGAGCGGATCAGGCGCACGACCTGCTCCACCTTTTCCAGAAGGCCCTTGGGCGCGTCGTTGAACAGCAGGTGGGCCTCGTCAAAGAAGAAGACCAGGCGCGGTTTCTCGGGGTCGCCGATCTCGGGCAGCTGCTCGAACAGCTCCGACAACAGCCACAGCAGGAAGGCGGCGTAGAGGCGCGGGCTGTTCATCAGCCGCGTCGAGTCCAGCACATTGACCTGGCCCCGCCCGTCCAGCGAGGTGCGCATCATGTCCTCCAGCCGCAGGGCCGGTTCGCCGAAGAAGGCGTCGCCGCCCTGTTGCTCCAGTTGCAGCAGGGCGCGCTGGATGGCGGCGATCGAGGTGGGCGAGACGTTGCCGACCTCGCGGCCGATGGTCTGGGCGTTCTCGCCGACATAGGCCAGGAGGGCGCGCAGGTCCTCGAGGTCCAGCAGCAGCAGGCCTTCCTTGTCGGCGACGTGGAAGGCGACGGTCAGCACGCCTTCCTGCACGTCGTTCAGCTCCAGCATGCGGGCCAGCAGGGTCGGGCCGACGTCGGACACGGTGGCGCGGATCGGGTGGCCCTTCTGGCCGTAAAGGTCCCAGAAGACGACGGGGGCCGCCTTGCCGGTCAGGCTCAGGCCCATCTTGCCGGCGCGTTCGGCGAACTTTTCGACATTGCCCGCCTGGCTGATGCCCGACAGGTCGCCCTTCACGTCGGCGCAGAAGACGGGGACGCCCGCGTCGGAAAAGCCCTGGGCCATGATCTGCAGGGTCACCGTCTTGCCGGTGCCGGTGGCGCCGGCGACCACGCCGTGACGGTTGGCGCGCTTGAACAGCAGGTTTTCAGCGGCGCCCTCGAAGGACTGGCCGAGGAAGAGGGCGGCGGGATTGTCGGTCATTCGGGGCGGTCTCCTGCGTTGGACGCATGGTTATCCGACCAGGCGGGCGCCGCAAGGCGGAACCGTGCGGCTTTACAGCGATTGACGCTGTCCCCGACGCCGCCGACAGTCCCGCCCATGAAACTGCCCCTCACGGTTCCGACCTCTTCGGTCGCGCGCAACGCCCTGGTCCTGATCGCCGTCGTGGCGTCCGGGGCGGCGCTCTACTGGCTGCGGGACATCCTGACGCCCCTGGCCATGGCCATCTTCCTGATGATCATGATCGACGGGGTGAAGCGCTCCATCGAGCATCGCACCCCGGTCCCGTCGCGCTTCGCCGGGACAGCCGCCCTGATCGTGGTGGTTCTGGGCTTCCTGCTGTCGATCTGGATCATCGTCGACGGGGCGGCCGGCTTCTTCACCGACGCCTCGGGCGTCTCGGCCAGCATTGGGCCGCGTCTGGATCACATCATCGCCGACGTCAGCAGCCTGGTCGGGGTCAAGGATCCGCCGACCCTGCAGGACCTGATCGCCGGCATCGATCTGCGCGGCTGGTTGACCCAGACGGCGATGCAGGCCCAGGGCGTGGCCTCGGGCGCCTTCTTCGTCATGGTCTATCTCGGCTTCCTGCTGGCCTCCCAGGCGGGCTTCAGGAAGAAGATCGTCGCCATGTTCCCTGACCGCGGCGCCCGCAACGAGGCGCTGGAGGTGTTCAACCGCGTGCGTGGCGGGGTCGAGGGCTATCTGTGGGTCCAGGCCGTGACCGGGGTCATGATCTGTTTCGTGGCCTGGCTTCTGATGCGGGCCGTGGGGCTTCAGAACGCCGAGTTCTGGACCTTCGTCATCTTCATCGTCGGCTTCATACCTGTGCTGGGGGGCGCCATCGCCGGCTGCGCCCCGCCCCTGTTCGCCCTGGTCCAGTTCGAGAGCTACTGGCCGGCCCTGATCCTGCTGGTCGGGCTTCAGGCCCTGCTCTTCATCGTCGGCAACATGATCCAGCCGCGCATGCAGGGCGATAATCAGAACATCGACCCGGTGGTGGTCCTTCTGGCCCTGGCCCTGTGGGGCAAGATGTGGGGCGTGCCGGGCATGTTCCTGTCCACGCCTCTGGCGGTCATGGCCATGGCCATCCTGGCGGAGTTCAAGGGCTCGCGCTGGATCGCGGTCCTGTTGTCGGGGGATGGAGAGCCCTATGCGCCACGCAAGGCGCCGCCGGAAAAGCCGAAGGGGGGCGGCTGGTTCAGGGGTCTCTCGGGGCGCGGCAAGGCGCCGCATGAAAAAGAGCAGAAGGAAGGCTGATCCTGCCCTTGATCCGCCATATCTGGCGACTATCTACCTGATCAGACGACGCGGCCTCCCCTCCCCCTCCCGGCCGCGAAGTCCAGAGGACCGGCGCTCCCTCCCCCTCCTGCGCCGGACCCAAGCAGGCCGTCGAGCGTTCTCGCTCGACGGCCTTGTTCTTTTCGGGCCCTCCGTTGAAATTCAGCCTTGGTCGGATCGGGGCCGAATTGGGGCGGTTCGTGTCGGGTTTGGGGTTTGAGCGACCGAAATTCGCCCAACTGTGGGCCTCTGGCGCAACATGGTGCGCTGCACACTGAAATTCAGGGTCTTAGCCGCCCTGGACGGCCTAGCCAGTTTCGTCAGCGGCGCTAAGGTGGCGCGGTCAAATCCCTGCGGCCCCGGGCCGTGCTGTTCGAGACCACACCATGTCCGCCGCTCCGCGCACTGTTTCCGCCACGCCAGCTGTTCTGGAGGCGCTGGAAGCGGCCTATGCGCGGATTGTCGACGGCCCGCCGGGCGCTGCCGAAAAG
Source organism: Brevundimonas sp. T2-11 (assembly GCF_055397675.1). Classification (NCBI taxonomy): domain Bacteria; kingdom Pseudomonadati; phylum Pseudomonadota; class Alphaproteobacteria; order Caulobacterales; family Caulobacteraceae; genus Brevundimonas; species Brevundimonas sp. T2-11. Next base: position 3,246,392 of record NZ_AP027920.1, on the reverse strand, counting down.
TCCTTCCTGGCCCAGGCCTTCGACGACTACGCCGCCGATGAGACGCCTGAGCTGGGCGGCGACGACCTGGCCGCCCTTCTGGGCCTGGCCTGGCGTTCGGCCCAGAGCCGCAAGGCCGGCGAACCGGCTCGCGTCACCGTCAGCCCCCTGGCCGGCGCCGACGGCGCGCCGACCGGCTATGACAGTGTTCTGATCCTGCAGGACGACGCCCCCTTCCTGGTCGACAGCGTTCTGGGCGAACTGGCCGAGGCCGGCGTCACCGTGCGCGCCCTCTTCCACCCGATCGTCGAGGTCGAGGCGGGTCGTCGCGACTCCCTGATCATCGTCGTCATCGACCCCCTGCCCCAGGAGCGTCGCGACGCCCTGGGCGAGGGCCTGGCTCAGGCGATGGCCGACGTGCGCGCCGCCGTCACCGACCACGCCGCCATGGTCCAGCTGATGCGCGACGCCGTCGAGCAACTGGAGGCCTCGCCGCCCGCCGCCGCCGATCCGGCCGTTCTGGAAGAGAACATCGCCTTCCTGCGCTGGGCCAAGAGCGATCACTTCGTCTTCCTGGGCGCCCGTGACTACGCCTATCCGCGCAGCGCGGACGGCGGCTATGCGGCGGAGGCTCCGCTGGAGGTCTCCGACAAGGGTCTGGGCATTCTGAACGATCCGGAGCGCCGCGTGCTGCGCCGGGCCTCGGAACCCGCCGTCCTGACCCCGGCCATGCAGCGTCAGCTGGATGAAAGCGAACCGGTCACCGTGGCCAAGGCCAATATGCGCTCGCGTGTCCATCGCCGCGCCTACATGGATTATGTCGGCGTGAAGCGTTACGGCGCGGACGGCAAGGCCTCGGGCGAAACCCGTTTCGTCGGCCTGTTCACCGCCGAGGCCTATGACAAGATGGCCAAGGAGGTGCCGCTGGTCCGGCGCAAGGTCGCCAATGCGCTGGAACGCGCCGGCAAGACCCCCGGCAGCCACAACTACAAGCGCCTGAAGAACATCCTCGAGAACTACCCGCGCGACGAGCTGTTCCAGATCAGCGAGGACGAGCTGCTGGATACGGCCCTGGGCATCCTGCATCTCTACGACCGTCCGCGCATCCGCCTGTTCACGCGTCGCGATCCGTTCGACCGCTTTGTCTCGGTCCTTTGCTTCATTCCGCGCGAACGCTTCGACGCCGGCCTGCGCCAGCGCATCGGCGGCATCCTGGCCAAGGCCTGGGGCGGTCGGGTCTCGGCCTGGTATCCGCAGCTGACGGACCAGCCGCTGACGCGCGTCCACTACATCATCGGCGTCGAGCCGGGCGCCCATCTGAATCCTGATCCCAAGGCCCTGGAGGCCGAGGTGGCCGAGGCCGGCCGCAGCTGGATCGACCGCTTCGAAACCGCTCTGCGCGCCGCCGACGTCGATGAAGTCGCCGTCGGCCCGACCAGCGCCAAGTGGGCCGAGGGCTTTGGCGTCGCCTACCGCGCCCGCTATGACGCCGCCGAGGCCGTGGCCGATCTGGAGCAGTTCGACCGTCTGAACGACGGCTCGATGGGCGACGGCGTCCACGCCGAGCCGGTGGCCGTTCGCGCCTTCCGCACCGCCGATGAAAGCCCGCTGCAGTTCCGCTTCAAGCTCTATCGTCGCGGCTCGGCCGTGCCGCTGTCCGATGTCCTGCCGATCCTGGCCGACATGGGCCTGAAGACGCTGGAAGAATCGGACCACGTCGTCCGCACGACCGGCGACGCCCCCATCTATATCCACGACTTCCTGCTGGAAGACCCGCGCGGCGAGGCCCTGACCTTCGCCGACATCAAGGCCCCGTTCGAGGCCGCCTTCTCGGCGGTCTGGACGGGCCGCACCGAGAGCGACGGCTTCAACCGTCTGGTGCTGGAGCTGGGCGTCGACTGGCGCGAGGCGGCCCTGATCCGCACCCTGGCCCGCTATCGTCAGCAGACGGGCCTGGACCCGTCGCAGGCGGTGCAGGAAACGGCCCTGCGCGAATACCCGACGGTGGCCCGCGCCATCCTGTCGCTGTTCAAGGCGAAGTTCGATCCGGCCCACGGCGGTGCGGTCGAGGAGCGCGAGGTCCTGGTCGCCGAGCTGAACGACAAGATCGTCGCCCTGCTGCAGGACGTGAAGAGCCTGGACCACGACCGGGTGCTGCGCCGCATCGCTCTGCTGATCGGCGCGATCAAGCGCACCAACTTCTATCAGGTCGACGCCGAGGGCGTGGCCAAGCCTCACATCTCGATCAAGATCGCCTCGCGCGAGCTTGAGGACCTGCCCCTGCCCAAGCCCTTCCGCGAGATCTTCGTCTGGGCTCCGCACATCGAGGGCGTCCACCTGCGCTTCGGCCCCGTCGCGCGCGGCGGTCTGCGCTGGTCGGACCGTCGCGACGACTTCCGCACCGAGGTCCTCGGTCTGGTGAAGGCTCAGCAGGTCAAGAACTCGGTCATCGTGCCGGTCGGCTCCAAGGGCGGCTTCTATCCCAAGCAACTGCCGGTCGGCGGCGACCGCGACGCGGTCCAGGCCGAGGCCATCCGCGCCTACAAGACCTTCCTGTCCGGCCTGCTGGACATCACCGACAACATCGTCGGCGAAGGCGCCCCGGTGCGTCCGGCCAATGTCGTGGCCTGGGAAGGCGACGACCCCTATCTGGTCGTGGCCGCCGACAAGGGCACGGCGACCTTCTCTGACATCGCCAATGGCGTGAGCCAGTCCTACGGCTTCTGGCTGGATGACGCCTTCGCTTCGGGCGGCTCGGCCGGCTACGACCACAAGGAGATGGGCATCACGGCGCGCGGCGCCTGGGAAGCGGTCAAGCGTCACTTCCGCGAGATGGGCAAGGACATCCAGTCCGAACCCTTCACCGTGGTCGGCGTGGGCGACATGTCCGGCGACGTCTTCGGCAACGGCATGCTGCTGTCCAAGGCGATCAAGCTGGTCGCCGCCTTCGATCACCGCGACATCTTCATCGACCCCAATCCGGACACGGCCAAGTCGTGGGCCGAGCGCAACCGTCTGTTCGAGACGCCGCGCACCAGCTGGCAGGACTATGACAAGAGCCTGATCTCGGAAGGCGGCGGCGTCTTCTCACGCTCGGCCAAGACCATCGCCCTGACGCCGCAGATCAAGGAACTGCTGGATATCGAGGCCGACACGGTCGATCCGACCACCCTGATGCAGGCCATCCTCAAGGCCCGCGCCGAGCTGCTCTACTTCGGCGGCATCGGCACCTACATCAAGGGCGCGGGCGAGACCAACGCCCAGGCCGGCGACAAGGCCAACGACGCCATCCGCATCAACGGCGGCGAGGTCCGGGCCCTGGTCCTGGGCGAAGGCGCCAACCTGGGCGCGACCCAGCTGGGCCGCATCGAGGCGGCGCGCGCGGGCATGCGCCTGAACACCGACGCCATCGACAACTCGGCCGGCGTGGACTCGTCCGACCATGAGGTGAACATCAAGATCCTCACCGGCGGCGCCATCGCCTCGGGTCACCTCAAGGCTGAGGATCGCAACGCTCTGCTGAAGTCGATGACCGACGAGGTCGGCCTCAAGGTCCTGGCGCACAACTACGACCAGACCCTGGCCCTGACCCTGCAACAGGCTGAAGGCCCCGCGGCCCTCGACGCCCAGCAGGCCTTCATGCAGCACCTGTCCTCGCTGGGTAAGCTGAACCGTGCGGTGGAATACCTGCCCGACGACGCCCGCATCGCCGAGATGAAGCTGCAGGGCGCCGCCCTGACCCGTCCGGAACTGGCAGTGCTGACAGCCTATTCCAAGCTGGAGCTGTTCGACGAGATCGTCGGCTCCTCGGCGCCGGACGACGCCTTCTTCGAGCGCCTGCTGGTCCACTACTTCCCGGCCCCGCTGGCGAAGTTCGAAGAGGACATGAAGGGCCACCGTCTGCGTCGCGACATCATCGCCACCGTGCTGTCGAACGAGATCGTCAACATGGCCGGGCCGACCTTCCCCGACCGCCTGCGGGCGGCGGCGGAATGCGACACCGCGGCCATGGTCACGGCCTTCGAGACGGCCCGTCAGGTCTTCCGTCTGGATCAGGCCTGGAAGGCGGTTTCGGCCCTGGACCTCAAGATCCCGGCCGAGGCCCAGACGGCCCTCTATCAGGAGATCGCCAAGGTCCTGCGCCGCCAGACCTACTGGCTGGCTCGTCGCGCCGCCCGCACCGAAACCACGGTCGGCGGCATGATCGCCGCCTACCAGCCCGCCGCCGACGCCCTGCGCGCCGCCGGTCCGGAGGTGCTGTCGCGCTTCGAACAGCGTCAGTACGAAGCCCGCGTCGCGACCTTCGTTGGCCTGGGCGCGCCGGAGGATCTGGCCCGCGACATCGCCCTGCTGCGGCCCATGGTGGCCACGGCCGACATCGGCGACCTGGCCAATGAGCTGGGCTGGAGCGCTCCGGCCATGGCGCGCCTCTATCACCAGGTCGGCGCCGCCTTCGACTTCGACCGTCTGCGCGTGGCGGCCGGTTCGATCCCGTCGGGCGATCACTTCGACCGTCTGGCCGTGCGTCGCCTGATCCAGGACCTGATGGCCGAGCAGCAGCAGCTGACCCGCGCCGTGGCCAAGGCCTCGGCCGAGACGGCGGGCGCCAGCGAGGAAACCGCCGAGACGGCCGTCGACGCCTGGATCGGCGCCCGTATCGGCCAGGTCGAATCCCTGCGCGCCTCGGTTGACGAGATCGAGACCTCGGGCACGGGCTGGACCTTCGCCAAGCTGACCATCGCCAACGGGGCCATTCGTGAGGTCCTGGGAAGCTAACGGCTTCCCAGGAGCGCTATCGCTCGCCGCGCGGCGGCTCGCTGCCTGAGCGAGTCATTGGGCGCTACGCTCGGCTCGCGGAGCCTCGCGACTTGAGCGCGGCCGCGTGACATCTGCCTAAGGGGCCCGCTCGTTTCGTCGTTCGTGGCGAGGCGAGCGGGCCTTGGCGTTTGGGGCGACCTGGCGTTAGGTGGTCGCCGCTGTTCAGAGATCCGCGAGGCGGAAAGACCCATGTCCAGGAAGTTTCTCGTCGTCGTCGACGACAGCCCCGAGTTCGGCGCGGCCCTGGGCTATGCCGCGCGACGCGCCAAGTCGACCGGCGGTCGGGTTGTGCTTCTGCGCGCCCTGCCCGGCGGTTCGGACGAGCACTGGTCGGGCGTCCGCGATGAAATCCGCCGCCAGCAACGCGAGGAGGCCGAGCTTCTTCTGAACCGCCTTGGCGAGGAAGCCGCCGAGAAGTCCGGGGCGGCGCCCATCTTCATCATCGAGGAAGGCGACCCCCAGGGCGCCATCCGCAAGACCGTCGGCGCCGACCCCGACATCAAGATCCTGGTCCTGGCGGCGGGCTCCGGTTCTCGCGGTCCGGGCCCCCTGGTCTCGGCGGTGCTGAAACAGGGCGGCGCCTTCACCGGCCGAAAACTGCCCGTGACCATTGTGCCGGGCGAACTGACCGAGGCGGATATCGAAGATCTGGCGTGATCCTGGGGTCGCTATCGCTCGCCGCGCGGCGGCTCGTTGCTTGAGCGACGATTAGCGCGAGGCAGGCTGGGGATAGGGTCTTGAAGATGTCACGCAGGGAGCGCATCTCCCGACCATGTTCATCCAGACCGAACCCACGCCCAATCCCCATGTCCTGAAATTCCTGCCGGGCCGCGACGTGGCCCCGCAAGGTGTGATGGAATATCGCACCATCGACGAGGCCGCCGCCTCGCCCCTGGCCGAGGCCCTGTTCGAACTGGAGGGCGTCGAGGGCGTCTTCTTCGGCGCCGACTATGTCTCGGTCACGCGCGGCGCACAGGCCCCGGACTGGAGCACGATGAAGGCCCCCATCCTGTCGGTCATCATGGACCACTTCGTCTCGGGTGCGCCGCTGACGCGCGACGCCCCGGCGACGACGGAGGACGCCGGCGATGACACCGAGATCGTCGCCGAGATCAAGGGTCTGCTGGACAGCCGCATCCGCCCGGCCGTGGCCCAGGACGGCGGCGACATCCTGTTCGACCATTTCGACGAAGAGACCGGCGTCCTGCGTCTGCGCATGCGCGGCGCCTGCTCGGGCTGTCCCTCTTCCTCGGCCACGCTGAAGGCGGGCGTCGAGCAGATGATGCGGCACTACATCCCCGAAGTGACGAGCGTCGAGCAGGTGATTTAAGCGAAGGGCTACCGCTCGCGCCGCGGTCGCTCGCTGCTTGAGCGCATTCCGGGCATGTGTTCTGAGGCGCGCGCGAAGCGCCAGGCCGCGTCGGGTCGGGAGGTCCCGCAGGGCCGACGGCCGCGGCCCAGAAAAAAGCCGCGTCGGATCGAAAAGGCGGAGCCTTATGACCGCGGCCCACAAACATGTTTCACATGAAACACTATCGTTCGAACGGGCCGTGGGGCATGATCGCCGCATGGCCCGTTTCACATCCGATGATGACGCCGGGACCGAGGGGCGCGCTCTCGGCGAGGCCCTTGCCGCCCTGCGTCGCGAGCGCCGGCTGAGCCAGGCCGAGGCCGGTACGAGGATCGGCATGACCAGCCAGGGCTGGGGTCTCTATGAGGCCGGCAAGCGCCCCGGTCTTTTCCGCCCTGACGTGCAGCGCCGCCTGACCGGCGCCCTGGACGCCACACCTGAGGACCTGGCCCTTCTGGTCGGCGTCGCTCCTGCTCCTCCCCCCAAACCCATAGCTGACGGCCTTCAGGCGCGGGGTCGCGTCTTCGAGGCTGCGCCGGCGGCCGAGCGGCGCCGGCTGCAGCTGTCGACCGACGACCTCGCGCCCTGGGCCGCCGCGGGGACGGTGCTGGAATACGCGCCGGGGCGCTGGCCGCGCCGCGATCAGGGCTGCGTCATCGAGATGGACGACGGCTCCCTGCGGGCGCGGCTCTATGTGCGGTCCGATGAGGCGGAGCTGGTCGTACGCGGCGCCGGCGCCCTGCTGACGATCGAGCGTATTCCCCGGGATCGCGCCTGCATGGTGGCGGCGGTGGTCGCCCGGCTGGATGATTGATGAAACGAAACAGTTGTGTTTCATCGCAGGCTGTGAAACTGTTTCTCTATCGCCAGGGAGACGAGGGTCATGAATCGCCGCACTCAGGATATCGACGCCGCCGTGGGCTTGCGGATGGCCGCGCGTCGGTCGGCCCTCGGTTTGTCGCAGACCGCCCTGGCCGAGCAACTGGGGGTCAGCTTCCAGCAGGTGCAGAAATACGAGAAGGGCGCCAATCGCGTCTCGGCCTCGCGTCTGCATCAGGTGGCGACGGCGCTTGGATGTTCCGTGGCCGACTTTTTCCCCGCAAGACCGGGCCAGGCCGATCCGATTGCGGGTCTGCGCGACCTGACGGCGACGGCCGACGGCCGTGTCCTGGCGGAGGCCTTTCCCCGGATCAGCGATCCGGCCGTGCGTCAGGCCGTGACGCGGGTGGTCGAGGCGCTGGCGTCGGCCTGACCGCCCCGATAGGAAGGCCGCGATGAGAGTTCTGATCGTGGATACGGCGCTGGGCGCCTGTACGGCCTGCGTGGTCGAGGACGGGCGCCTGCTGGGCGTGCGCTCCGAATTGATGACCAAGGGCCATCAGGAGCGGCTGGCCGGCATGGTCCGCGACGCCGTGGCCGATGCGGCCAAGGAAGCCGGCGGCGGGTTCGAGGCCCTGGATCGGATCGGCGTCACCGTCGGACCCGGCAGCTTCACCGGATTGCGTGTCGGCCTGTCCTTCGCCCAGGGTCTGGGTGCGGCCCTGGACCGGCCGGTGGTCGGCCTGTCGACGCTGGACGGCCTGGCCGTCTCGATCAAGCCCGTGGGCCTGGTCGCCGCCGTTATCGACGCCCGCCGGGGCCAGGTCTATGCGCGCCTGTTCCGCGACGGCCGTCCGCTGGGCGCGCCGGAGGCCCTGTCGCTGGAGGCGGCGGCGGATCGCATCTACCACGCCGCCGCCGGGGCGCCGCCCATCCTGGTCGGATCGGGCGGTCCGGTCCTGACCGAGGCCTGTCCGGAACGCCTGGGCGCCGCCATCCTGGCGCGCCTGCCCGCCCCGGCGCCGGAGGCTCTGGCCTATATGACCGCCGTGGTCGATCCCGAAGCCCACCCGCCTCGCCCCCGCTATCTGCGTGCGCCCGACGCCACGCCGCCCAGTCGTTTGCCGGGCCAGGCGCGCCCGCCCGCGACATCGTGATCGACCCTCGCGCCCTCGCGGCGATCCACGCCGAGGCTTTCGACGCGCCGTGGGACGCGGCCAGCCTGTCGACCCTGCTAGCCTCGCCCGGGGTGTTTGCGGTCGAGGAGGCGGACGGCTTCATCCTGATCCGCGTGGTGGCTGACGAAGCCGAGATACTGACCCTTGCTGTGCGACCGGCCGCCCGGCGCGGCGGCCTGGGGGCGCGCCTGGTCCAGGCGGCCGTGGTGCGCGCCGCCGCCCTGGGGGCCGAACGGATGTTCCTGGAAGTGGCCGATGACAACCTCGCCGCCCGCGCCCTCTACGCCCGCACAGGCTTCATCGAGGTGGGGCGGCGGCGCGGATATTATGCGCGTGCGGACGGAAGTCGCGAGGACGCCCTGGTCCTGTCGTTGAACTTCACTCGATAGCTTCCATAAGCTGACGGCTCAGCCTATCTTCGGCCCATGGAACGGATCGAAAAACTCTGCGCCGACCGCGGCATGCGTATGACCGAACAGCGGCGCGTGATCGCCCGCGTCCTGTCGCAGGCCGAGGATCACCCTGACGTCGAAGAGCTGTATCGTCGCGCTTCGTCGATCGATCCGCACATCTCGATCGCCACCGTCTATCGCACCGTGCGCCTGTTTGAAGAGGCCGGCGTGGTCGAGAAGCACGACTTCGGCGACGGCCGCAGCCGTTATGAAGAGGCGGGCGACGACCATCATGACCACCTGATCGACACCAAGACGGGCGAGGTCATCGAATTCTTCGACGCCGAGATCGAGCGCCTGAAGACCGAGATCGCCAAGCGTCTGGGCTTCGAACTGGTCGGTCACAAGCTGGAGCTCTACGGCCACGCCATCCCCGGCGCCGAGCCGGTCGAGCGCGAAGGCCTGATCTACAAGCGTCACGCCGCGCGGATCGAACCGGAAGCGGCCGACAGCTGAGTCTGGCCATAGCGTTTCGCTCGCCTTGCCGTCGCCGGCTTCGGCGATCATAAGCCGCGCATGACCGACACGCTCGAAAAGCCCGTGGAGGCGGCCCTCGCCGCTTCCCCCAAACGCCTCTTCATCAAGACCTACGGCTGTCAGATGAACGTCTATGACAGCGAGCGCATGGCCGACGTCCTGCGTCCGCTGGGCTATGCGACGACGGATGCGCCCGAGGGGGCCGACTTCGTCATTCTGAACACCTGCCACATTCGCGAACGGGCCGCCGAGAAGGTCTATTCGGAGCTGGGCAAGCTGAAGCAGATGCGCGAGCGCAAGGTGGCGCGGGGCGACGGCGGCATGACCATCGCCGTGGCGGGCTGCGTGGCCCAGGCCGAGGGCGAAGAGATCATGAAGCGCCAGCCGGCGGTCGATCTAGTGGTCGGGCCCCAGGCCTATCACCAGCTGCCGGAGCTGCTGACCCGCACGGCGCGGGCGCGTGGAGAGCGCATCGGCGCCGACTTCGCCCCGCACGAGAAGTTCGACGCCTTGCCTGCTGCGCGCGGCGGCGAGGGCCCGACCGCCTTCCTGACGGTGCAGGAGGGCTGCGACAAGTTCTGCACCTTCTGCGTCGTTCCCTATACGCGCGGCGCCGAGTGGTCGCGCCCGGTCGCGGCGGTGCTGGCCGAGGCCCGCGCCCTGGCTGACCGGGGCGTGCGCGAGGTCACCCTGCTGGGTCAGAACGTCAACGCCTACGACGGCGAAGGTCCGGACGGAAAGCCCTGGACCCTGGCGCGACTGGCCTACGCCCTGGCCGAGATCCCGGGTCTGGACCGCATTCGCTATACGACCAGCCACGCCAACGACATGTCGGACGACCTTATTGCGGCTCACGCCGACCTGGACGCCCTGATGCCCTATCTGCACCTGCCGGTGCAGGCCGGGTCTGACCGGGTCTTGCGGCTGATGAACCGCAAGCACGGCCGCCAGAAATACATCGACCTGATCGCCCGCATCCGCGCGGCTCGGCCCGACATGGCGATCGCCGGCGACTTCATCGTCGGCTTCCCCGGCGAGACGGATCGGGACTTCGAGGACACCCTCGATCTGGTGCGTCAGGTCACCTATGCGGGGGCCTTCAGCTTCGTCTATTCGCCGCGTCCCGGCACGCCCGCCGCCACCATGCCGGGCCAGATCGAGGAGAAGGTCGGGCTGGAGCGGCTGCAGCGACTGCAGGCCCTCTTGTTCGAGCAGCAGACCGCCTTCAACGCCGCCCAGGCGGGCAAGACCCTGAACGTCCTGTTCGAAAAGAAGGGGCGCTACGCCGGTCAGGCCATCGGCCGCTCGCCCTATCTGCAGGCGGTCCACGTCGAGGCGGCGGATCATCTTCTGGGCCAGATCGTTCCGGTCGAGATCCTCAGCGGGGCCCAGAACAGTCTGAACGGGCGCCTGGCTGACCCAGCCACTATCTAGGCCTGTATTGCAGCGACGTCCCTCAAGTAGCCTCGTCCCGCTGGACGAGGCGTTAGGGACACAAGACAATGGTCCCTCATGCAGCCTCGCTTTGTGAGCGAGGCGTTAGGGACCCCAAAAAGGAAACCCATGGCGCGAGAGTCCGAGTTCCTGTCCCTGAGCGATCAGGCCCTGCGGGCCGTGATCGGCCCCAACAGCCGCCACGTCGCCCTGATCGAGGACGCCTTCAAGGTGCTGGTCGAGGCGCCCGGCGGGGGCGTGTCGATCAACGGCTCGGCGCGGGACCGGGCCCAGGCCAAGCGCGTCGTCGAGACCCTGGCCAAGCGGGCCGATGCGGGCGCAGAGATCACCGAGGCCGACGTGCGCATGGCGCTTGGCGCGGCCGTGACCCAGCCGCGTCCGGACCAGGGCCGGGTCGTGCCGGACGCGGTGGCCCTGCCGGTCGGCCGGCGCGGGGCCATCGCCCCCAAGACGGCGGCCCAGGCCCAGTATCTGGATCTGCTCAGCCGATGCGAGCTGACCTTCGGCGTCGGACCGGCGGGCACGGGCAAGACCTTCCTGGCGGCGGCCTATGGCGCTTCGCTGTTGCGGCGCGGCCAGGTGGATCGGCTGGTCATCACCCGTCCGGCGGTCGAGGCGGGTGAGAAGCTGGGCTTCCTGCCGGGCGACCTGAACGAGAAGGTCGATCCCTATCTGGCCCCGATCTGGGAGGCGCTGAACGACATCCTCGGCGTCGAGGACGTGCGCCGTCGCCGCGAGAAGGGCGAGATCGAGGCCGCCCCCATCGCCTTCATGCGCGGGCGCACCCTGAGCCACGCCTTCATTATCGTCGACGAGGCGCAGAACACGTCGCGGCTGCAGATGAAGATGGTGCTGACCCGTCTGGGCGAGGGCGCGCGGATGGTGGTCACCGGCGACCCGTCGCAGATCGACCTGCTGAACCCGCGCGATTCCGGCCTCAGCCACGCCCTGCGCATCCTGAAGGACGTGAAGGGGGTCGGGGTTCAGGCCTTCAAGGCCGAGGACGTGGTGCGCCACGCCATGGTCGAGCGCATCGTGCGCGCCTATGACGCCGATTCCGCGCGAAACCGTCCGGCGCCGGACCTCGAGGACGAAGACTGAATGATCGAGATCGAAGTCGAGGACGCGGCCTGGACGGCGGCCCTGCCGGACGCCGAAGCCGTGGTCCTGCGCGCGGCGACGGCGGCGCTGGGGTCTGTCGAGGGCGACGTGGTCGTCCTGCTGACCGATGACGCCGGGGTGCAGGACCTGAACAAGCGCTTTCGCGACAAGGACCGGCCGACCAATGTCCTGTCCTTCCCCGCCGCCGAGAGCGCCTTCCCCCATCTGGGCGACGTGGTCCTGGGCTACGCCTATTGCGCGGTCGAGGCCGAGGCCCAGGACAAGACCCTGTCCGATCATCTGAGCCATCTGGTCGTCCACGGCGTGCTGCATCTGCTGGGCCGCGACCACGAAGACGACGCCGAGGCCGAGGAGATGGAGGCCGAGGAGCGCGAGATCCTGGCGTCGCTTGGCGTCGCCGATCCCTACAAGTCCGAACATGGGGCGACTGCATGAGCAAGCGTGTGTCAGCCCTCTGGGGGGGCGTGCTGACGAACCGCTGGGGCCGCATCGCCCTGGCCCTGCTGGCCGGCGCCGGCGCCGCCCTGGCGCACCCGCCGTTCGGCGTCCTGCCCGGTCTTTTGGGCTATCCCCTGCTGATGATGCTGGCCGAGCGGTCGCGCACCGTGAAGGGCGGCTTCTGGGTCGGCTGGCTGGCCGGTTTCGCCTACTTCTTCATCGGTTGCTGGTGGGTGGCCGAGGCCTTCCTGGTCAACAAGGATCAGGCCTGGATGGCGCCCTTCGCCGCCAGCCTTTTGCCCATGGGGCTGGGCCTCTTCTTCGGCACGGCGACGGCGCTTTACCGCCGGTTCGCTCCGCAGGGCGCGCGTCGCGTCCTGCTGTTCGCCGCCCTGTTCGCCCTGCTGGAATGGCTGCGAGGTCATGTCCTGACCGGCTTCCCGTGGAACCCGACCGGCGCCGCCTGGACGGCGGGTTCAGCCATGTCGCAGTTCGCCTCGGTGGCGGGCGTCTATGGTTTGGGCCTGGTGACGCTGGCGGCCGTTTCGGCCCTGGGTCTTCTGGCGAGCGGCGGACCGCGCCGTCCGCGCCTGATCACCGCCGGTATGGGCGTCGCGGTCCTGGCGGGGTTGTTCGGCTTCGGCGCCCTGCGTCTGTCGTCGGCCGAACGGGTGGACGCTCCGACCCTGGTGCGTCTGGTCCAGGCCGACATCCCCCAGGAGTCCAAATGGTCGCCCGAAGCCTATCAGGCCATTGTTGATCGCTATGTCGCCCTGACCGCCCAGCCGGGCGAGGCGCTTCCGGATGTCGTGGTCTGGCCCGAGGGCGCCCTGCCCGCCACGGCCAACGACGTCTTCAACTCGCCCGACGCCCAGGCTATCGCCGGGGCGCTTCAGACCGGTCAGACCCTGTTGATGGGGCTCAGCCGGGGTGAACCGGACCCGACCGCCGAGGGCGGCGCACGCTATTTCAACAGCCTGTTCGCCCTGCACGACGAAGGCGCGGCGGGCCTGCGGATCGGCGCCATCTACGACAAGCACCGGCTGGTGCCCTTCGGCGAATACCTGCCGATGGGCCGTCTGATGAGCCGGATCGGCGTGCGCAGCCTGGTCCATGTTCCGGCCGACTTCAGCGCCGGACCGAAGCCCGCGCCGATCAGCCTGGCCAACGCCCCCAGCGTTCAGCCGTTGATCTGTTACGAAAGCCTCTATCCGGGCTTCACCCCTGCCGGCGGCTACGCCCGTCCGGCGTGGATCGTCAATGTCTCCAACGACGCCTGGTTCGGCGCCACCTCGGGTCCGCGCCAGCACCTGAACCTGGCCAGCTATCGCGCCATCGAGACGGGTCTGCCGATCGCCCGCGCTACCCCCACCGGGGTCTCGGCCATGATCGATCCCTGGGGGCGGATCGTGGACGGCAAGCGGCTGGATCCCGGCCATGCGGGCGTCATCGACGTGCGACTGCCCGAAGCGGCGGCGCCGACCCTTTATGGCCGCTGGGGCGATGGCCTGTTCGGCCTGTTGCTGGCTCTGATGCTGGCGGGCGGCCTGTCATGGGGCTTTCCTATCTCACGCGCGCCACGCGAATTGTGATGACACCCCTGCCGATCCGTCGCATTTCGAGAGTTCGAGCGTGAAACTGAGCGAGAACCCATGATGATCAAAGGATCTGTGGAAGACGGACCCCATCCGGTCGATCGTCATGTGGGTCGACGAGTTTGCGAAAAGCGCATCGCCCTTGGCTATAACCAGAGTGATCTCGGACGTGCTCTGGATGTGACCTTTCAGCAGATTCAGAAATACGAAAAGGGCGCTAATCGGATCTCGGCGTCCAAGCTCTGGGACATCGCTCGCTTCTTCAAGGTCGATATCGGCTATTTTTTCGACGGTCTGACCTTGCCCTCCCCGGGTATGGCCGAAGATGAAGCCGAGCCCTTTGCTCATGACTTCCCGGCGACGCGTCAGACGATCGAAATCGCGCGATTGGCGCCTCAGCTTTCCACGCGACAGCAGAAGCTGATCCTGGACATGCTGCGAGAAATGCTCGGCGCCGATGATCGGTCCGACAAGGGATAGGACACGAAAAAAGGCGCGGATCGCTCCGCGCCTTTCTGCCTTGTGAAGCGGCTGTCGATCAGCCGGCCAGAGCGGCTTCCGAGGCGACGATCCGGCTGGCGGCGTGGACCACGGCGCCGATGCGCAGGGCGGCCTGGATCTGGACGTTCGGCACGCCGTGCTTGCGCAGTTCGCCTTCGTGGGCGTCCAGGCAGGCGCCGCAGCCGTTGATGGCCGAGACGGCGGTGGACCACAGTTCGAAGTCCAGTTTCTCGACGCCCGGATTGGCGATCACGTTCATCCGCAGCTTGGCCGGCAGGGTCGTGTACTCGTTGTTCTTCATCAGGTGCAGCGAGCGATAGTAGATGTTGTTCATGCCCATGATGGCGGCGGCGGCCTTGGCGGCGTTCATCGCCTCGGGGGTCAGGACGGCGGCGGCCGCGTCCTCGATCGCCTTGACGGCCGGGGCGACGCCGATGGCGTGGGCCGAGGCCAGGAAGCAGCCCCACTTCTGCTGGTCGTTCAGCACCGTCTCATTGGCCAGCGACGACAGGTTCAGAGAGATATCCTTGCCGTAGGCCGGGATCAGGTCGCGCAGGGCGTCGATGGACATGGGGAACTTCCTTCTGCTCAACGGCGCCGCTTGCGCCGGATACAATATAGGGGCTGCCGACGCGCCCTGTCAGACTCCGACAGGGCGCGGGGCGTCAGGCATGAAAAAGGCGGCGACAGTCGCCCGCCGCCGCCTCTTCAAAGAGGGGCGGCCCGAACCCATACGAACGCGGTCCGGGCCTATCCTTGGCCAGTACTTAAGCGGCCAGGGTCTCGCCGCCGACCGGGCGGTTGCAGGCGCACAGCTCGTCGGTCTGCAGGGCGTCGACCACGCGAAGCGTGTCTTCCGGCGAACGGCCGACGTTCAGGTTGGTGACATAGACGTGCTGGACGATGTTGTGCGGGTCCACGACGAAGGTGGCGCGCAGGGCGACGCCGTTTTCCTCGTCCAGGACGCCCAGTTCGCGGGCCAGCTTGCCGCCGCAGTCGGCGAACTGCCACATCGGCAGCTTGTTCAGGTCGGCGTGATCACGACGCCAGGCCAGCTTGGTGAACTCGTTGTCGGTCGAACCGCCGAGGACCACAGTGTCGCGGTCTTCGAATTCCTTGTTCAGCTTGGCGAAGGCGGCGATTTCCGTCGGGCAGACGAAGGTGAAGTCCTTCGGGTAGAAGAAGATGACCTTCCACTTGCCCTCGAAGGAGTCCTGGGTGACGGTTTCGAAGGCCGAAACGCCGTTTTCTTCGTGGCTGTTGAAGCCCGGCTTCACACCAGTGATCTTGAATTCAGGCAGTTTTTGACCGACGCCCAGCATACTGGAGCTCCATTCTGACAATGTAAGAAGCCGGCGCCGCGGGGAGACGCATCGCCGATGGGGGTCAAATGGGCCGTGGCGGCCTGGAAGTCAAATCGATGATTTCGCAACTGCGAATAGATTTTCGTTATGAGTAGCGGGATGGATCTTAAACGCTCCGCCTGACGTCGCTATAACTTCTCCTGTGGGTGGGCCCAAAGTTTATCGATTTTCCTTCGGTCAGGAACCGGGCGTAGGCTCAGGTTCTAATCTGCTGAACAGGAGAAAATCATGGACGGACAAGCAGGCGGCCCCACCCCTCTCCACGACCCCAGGAAGGAGCCGGGCGCGCTGCGTTCGCTTCTGGGGCGCACCAATCGCGACTGGTGGCCCAACCAGATGGCCATGGACATCCTGCATCAGCAGGGCAAGTCGGGCGACCCGATGGGCGACGACTTCGACTACGCCGCCGCCTTCAAGTCGCTGGATCTGGCGGCGGTGAAGCGCGATCTGACCGCCCTGATGACCGACAGCCAGCCCTGGTGGCCGGCGGACTACGGCCACTATGGTCCCTTCTTCATCCGCATGGCCTGGCACTCGGCGGGGACCTATCGCACCGGCGACGGGCGCGGCGGCGCGGGCGCCGGCCAGCAGCGCTTCGCCCCGCTCAACTCCTGGCCGGACAACGGCAACCTGGACAAGGCGCGCCGCCTGCTGTGGCCGATCAAGCAGAAGTATGGCGCCAAGCTCAGCTGGGCCGACCTGATGATCCTGGCCGGCAATGTCGCCATTGAAAGCATGGGCGGGCCGGTCTTCGGCTTCGGCGGCGGCCGCGCCGACGTCTGGGAGCCGGAGAAGGACGTCTACTGGGGCACCGAGGAAAACTGGGTCGGCGACGAGGGCAACCAGACCCGCATCCAGCCCGACAAGAACATGGCCCTGGAGGAGCCCCTGGCGGCGATCCAGATGGGCCTCATCTACGTGAACCCGGAAGGTCCCGGCGGCGTGCCCGAAGCCCTGGCCTCGGCCCGCGACATCCGCGAGACCTTCGCCCGCATGGGCATGAACGACGAGGAGACGGCCGCCTTGACCGCCGGGGGGCACACCTTCGGCAAGGCTCACGGCGCCGGCGACGCCTCCAAGGTGGGCGTCAGCCCTGAGGGCGCCGATATCGCCCAGCAGGGCCTGGGCTGGATCTCGGGTCATGAGAGCGGCATGGGCGACCACACCATCACATCGGGCATCGAGGGCGCCTGGACCCCGACGCCGATCACCTGGGACATGACCTATTTCGACATGCTGCTGGACCATGAGTATGAGCTGGTCCGCAGCCCGGCGGGCGCCAAGCAGTGGCAGCCGGTCGGCAATCCGCCGGAAACCCTGGCGCCCGCCGCCCATACGCCCGGCAAGCGCGTGCCGACGATGATGACGACGGCCGACATGGCCTTCAAGATCGACCCGGAATACCGCAAGATCATGGAGCGGTTCCGCGCCGATCCGGCCTATTTCGGCGACGCCTTCGCCCGCGCCTGGTTCAAGCTGTGTCACCGCGACATGGGACCCAAGGCCCGCTATCTGGGTCCGGACGTGCCGGCCGAGGACCTGATCTGGCAGGACCCGATCCCGGTCCATACGGGGGCCAAGCTGTCGGACGCCGACGTCAAGGCGCTGAAGGACCGCATTGCGGCCTCGGGCCTGTCGGTCGCCGATCTGGTGTCGACGGCCTGGGCCTCGGCCGTGACCTTCCGCGGCTCGGACTATCGCGGCGGCGCCAATGGTGGACGCCTGCGTCTGGCCCCGCAGAAGGACTGGGACGTCAACGAGCCGGCGAAGCTGGCCCGCGTTCTCAAGGTCTATGAGGACATCCAGGCGGCGTCCGGCCTCAACGTCTCCATCGCCGACCTGATCGTTCTGGGCGGCGGCGTTGGGGTCGAGCAGGCGGCGAAGGCTGGCGGTCATGACGTGGCCGTCCCCTTCACGCCGGGCCGCACCGACGCTTCTCAGGCGCAGACGGACGTCGAGGGCTTTGCGGTGCTGGAGCCGCGCGCCGACGGTTTCCGCAACTATCTGCAGGTCCGTTTCAACGTCCCGACCGAGGAGCTGCTGATCGATCGGGCGCAACTGCTGGGCCTGACGGCGCCGCAGATGACGGTCCTGGTCGGCGGTCTTCGGGTTCTGGGCGCCAACCACGGCGGGTCGAAGCACGGCGTCTTCACCGACCGTCCGGGCCAGCTGACCAACGACTTCTTCGTCAACCTGCTGGATATGAAGACCGGCTGGAAACAGGTGGACGGCGAGGGCGACGAAACCTTCGTCGGTTCCGATCGCCTGACCGGCGAAGAGCTGTGGACCGCCACCCGCACCGACCTGGTGTTCGGTTCTAACGCCCAGCTGCGCGCCCTGTCCGAGGTCTACGCCTCGGCCGACGCAGGCGAGAAGTTCGTCCGGGACTTCGTCGCGGCCTGGACCAAGGTCATGAACGCCGACCGGTTCGATCTGAACTAGGCGTAAGGAGCGCCGCGGGCCGATCGGTTCGCGGCGCCTTCCTTCATCAATGACTTCGATTGTCTTTGAAAACACCATAGGTCGCGCCTATGTGGGGCGAATGCTCCCCACCCTGCGACAGCTCCACTATCTCAAGCTCCTGGCCGAGCACGCCTCCTTCAGCCGCGCGGCCGAGGCGGCTCACGTCAGCCAGCCGGCCCTGTCGGCGGGGGTGCAGGAGCTGGAGAAGATCCTGGGCGCGCCGGTGGTCGAACGCACGCGCGGCGCGGTCCAGCTGACCGCCGTCGGCGCCGAGGCGGTCAAGCGCGCCGAGGACGTCCTGGCCCGCACCGAGGATCTGGTCGAGGCGGCGCGCAACGCCGGCAAGCCCCTGTCGGGCCGGTTCCGTCTGGGCGTCATCCCCACCGTCGCCCCCTTCCTGCTGCCGCGCGCCCTGCCCGGTCTGCGCGACAGATACCCGGCCCTGCGGCTTTTCATCCGCGAGGACCTGACCCCGCGCCTGATCGCCGGGCTGAAGGCGGGCCAGCTGGACGCCGCCGTCATCGCCCTGCCCTATGAGGCGCCGGGCATCGACCACGCCCGCATCGGCGACGACGAGATCCTGGCCGCCGCGCCCATCGGCCACCCGCTGGCGGGCGCCGGGCCCATCCCCGAGGGCATGCTCAAGGCCGACGACCTGATCCTGCTGGAGGACGGCCACTGCCTGCGCGATCAGGCCCTGGCCGCCGTCAACATCGAGGCCCCGCGCGGCGAGGACGTCTTCGCCGCCACCTCGCTCCATACCCTGGTCCAGATGGTGTCCTCGGGCCTGGGCGTCAGCTTCCTGCCGCAGATGGCGGTGCAGGCCGGTCTGGCCGACAACCCCGGCGTCGTCATCCGTCCCATCTCCGCCGACGCCCCCCGCCGCGAGATCGTCGTCGCCTGGCGCGCCGGCTCCAGCCGCGCCGCCGAAGCCCGCCTCCTGGCCGAAGCCCTCAAGCTGGATTGAGGCGGCTTAATTAGCTTCCAGCATGGGCGGTCCTAGGCGGCCCGCTGACGTCCGTTCGATCCGGACCTTGCCAACTGTTGGGCCAACCCGTCAGGCGATACATGGCATTGGCGAGATCATAGACTGCGCCCTCCTCGACGGCCCAGCGATTGATAAAGCGATAGCCGTCCGGTCCGTTGGCTTCGATCAGATAGACCACGCCATCGACACCTGAGATGCAGGAGTCCGGGGGAAGATCAAGAACAGCACTGTTGTTTACGAGCTCGATGATCGGGGCCACCTCGTCTTTTGACAGGTCGCGAACGAGGTGATTGGAGACGGGTTTCACATGAACCTGATCGACATGGCGCGTCGCGGTCAGGCGGGGACTCGATCCATTCAGGTCGTCAATCCGGACAATGACGGGTTCAACGAAGGCTGGAAGGAAGGTGAAGCGGAGGGTGGTCTTGCCGTCGGTCTTTGCGTTCCAGAGCGGCCTTTCGCCAACGCTGCGAAGCGGATCGGCGAACCAGCTTTCGATGTCGGAATCCAGTGGGCCGGGCGCGACGTTTGCGCTCAATGAGCAGGGGTAGGTTGTCCGGTAGAGCTTCGGATCGAAATAGTTCTCGCGCTTGGAGGCCAGCAGCCCTGCAAATAACGCAAAGGCGACAACCAGAACCGTTAGACCCACGCCGAGACCGCGCATTCAGGAAGCTCCGGGGCCAGATGTTTGGCGCAGGAGACAAGCTAAGCTTTTTCTCGGATGACAAACAATGGTCGGTAAGCCGGATCGCCCTCTACGACGGAGGTCGAAGGCCGAACCGGTCCCCTTCCCTTGCGACCCCAGGCCTTATGTGGGAAAGGCCACGCGCGGTTTTGGCGGGCCGACGGGCCAGTCATGTCGCGACTGGACCAAGGAAGGCCGCTCATGCTCGAAACCTATCGTCTTCACGTCGCCGAACGCGCGGCCTTGGGCATTCCGCCGCTGCCGCTGTCGGCCGAGCAGACCGCCGACCTGATCGAGCTGATCAAGGCGCCGCCGGCGGGTGAATCCGAGCAGGAGCTGCTGGATCTGCTGACCCACCGCGTGCCGCCCGGCGTGGACGATGCGGCCAAGGTCAAGGCCTCCTTCCTGTCCGCCGTGGCCCATGGCGACTTCGCCGTGCCGTCGCTGTCGCGCGAACGCGCCACCGAGCTGCTGGGCACCATGGTCGGCGGCTATAACGTCAAGCCGCTGATCGACCTGCTGACGGACGCCGTGGTCGGCGCCGTCGCCGCCGAGGGTCTGAAGAAGACCCTGCTGATGTTCGACTTCTTCCATGACGTCGCCGAACTGGCCAAGGGCGGCAACGCCAACGCCCAGGCTGTGCTGAAGTCCTGGGCCGAGGCCGAGTGGTTCACCAGCCGCGACAAGGTCGCCGACAAGATCACCGTCACCGTCTTCAAGGTCACCGGCGAGACCAACACCGACGACCTGTCCCCGGCGCCCGACGCCTGGTCGCGCCCCGACATTCCGCTGCACTACCTGGCCATGCTGAAGAACAAGCGTGACGGCATCACGCCCGAGCAGGACGGCGTGCGCGGCCCGATGCAATTCATCGAGGACCTGAAGGCCAAGGGCCATCTGGTCGCCTATGTCGGCGACGTGGTCGGCACCGGCTCGTCGCGCAAGTCGGCGACCAACAGCGTCATCTGGGCCACCGGCCAGGACATCCCCTTCGTGCCGAACAAGCGTTTCGGCGGCGTGACCCTGGGCGGCAAGATCGCTCCGATCTTCTTCAACACCCAGGAAGACTCCGGCGCCCTGCCGATCGAGGTCGACGTCTCGAACCTGAACATGGGCGACGTCATCGACATCTATCCCTATGAGGGCAAGATCGAGAAGGACGGCCAGAAGATCGCCGACTTCGAGCTGAAGTCGCAGGTCCTGCTGGACGAGGTCCAGGCCGGCGGCCGCATCAATCTCATCATTGGACGGTCGCTGACCGCCCGCGCCCGCGAGGCCCTGGGCCTGGCCGCCTCGACCGAGTTCCGTCTGCCGGTCACGCCGGAAGACAGCGGCAAGGGCTTCACCGTGGCCCAGAAGATGGTCGGCCGCGCCTGCGGTCTGCCGGAAGGCCAGGGCATCCGTCCGGGCACCTATTGCGAACCGCGCATGACCACGGTCGGCTCGCAGGACACGACCGGTCCGATGACGCGCGACGAGCTCAAGGACCTGGCCTGCCTCGGCTTCTCGGCCGACATGGTGATGCAGTCCTTCTGCCACACCGCCGCCTATCCCAAGCCTGTCGACGTCAAGACGCACCGCGAACTGCCGCAGTTCATCTCCAACCGCGGCGGCGTGGCCCTGCGTCCGGGCGACGGCGTGATCCACTCCTGGCTGAACCGCCTGCTGCTGCCCGACACCGTCGGCACCGGCGGCGACAGCCACACCCGCTTCCCCATCGGCATCTCCTTCCCGGCCGGTTCGGGTCTGGTGGCCTTCGGCGCCGCCACCGGCGTCATGCCGCTGGACATGCCCGAGTCGATCCTGGTCCGCTTCAAGGGTGAGATGCAGCCGGGCATCACCCTGCGCGACCTGGTCCACGCCATCCCCTACTACGCCATCCAGCAGGGCCTGCTGACGGTGGCCAAGGCGGGCAAGGTCAACGCCTTCTCGGGCCGCATCCTTGAAATCGAGGGCCTGCCGGACCTGAAGGTGGAGCAGGCGTTCGAGCTGACCGACGCCTCGGCCGAGCGTTCGGCGGCGGGCTGCACCGTCAAGCTGAACAAGGAGCCGATCATCGAGTACATGACCTCGAACATCGTGCTCATGAAGAACATGATCGCCGACGGTTACGCCGACGCCCGCACCCTGCAGCGCCGCATCGACGCCATGGAGGCCTGGCTGGCCGCGCCGAACCTGCTGGAGGCCGACGCCGACGCCGAGTACGCCCACGTCATCGAGATCGACCTGGCGGACGTCAGGGAGCCCATCCTGTGCGCCCCCAACGACCCCGACGACGCGCGCCTGCTGTCGGAAGTGCAAGAGACCCCGATCGACGAGGTCTTCATCGGCTCGTGCATGACCAATATCGGCCACTTCCGTGCGGCCTCGCTGCTGCTGAAGGGCAAGAAGGACATCCCGACCCGCCTGTGGGTCGCCCCGCCGACCAAGATGGACGCCTCGGAGCTGACCAAGGAGGGCCACTACTCGACCCTCGGCGGCGCCGGCGCCCGCATGGAGATGCCGGGCTGCTCGCTGTGCATGGGCAACCAGGCCCAGGTGAAGGAGGGCGCGACCGTGGTCTCGACCTCGACCCGCAACTTCCCCAACCGTCTGGGCAAGGGCTCGAACGTCTATCTGGCCTCGGCCGAACTGGCCGCCGTCGCCTCCAAGATGGGCCGCATCCCCACCGTGGCGGAATACATGGCCGAGATGGGCGTCATCGACGCCGACCGCGACGAGGTCTATCGCTACATGAACTTCGACCAGATCCCCGAATACGCGGATCGCGTCGCGGCCGAATAAGGCGGACGACAGTCTGAACGACAAACGGCCGGTGGAGCGATCCATCGGCCGTTTTCATGGGCGGCGCGTCTATGTCGCCGTCTGTCCGATCATCGATCGCGCGACGGCCTCGGCGACCTTGATGCCGTCGACGGCGGCGGACAGGATGCCTCCCGCATAGCCCGCGCCTTCGCCGGCGGGAAACAGGCCGCGCACGTTCAGGCTCTGGAAGTCCGCGCCCCGTGTCATGCGGATCGGTGACGAACTGCGCGTCTCCACCCCCGTCAGAACGGCCTGGGCATCGTCATAGCGGGCGATCTTGCGGCCGAAGACGGGCAGGGCCTCGCGCATGGCGGCGATCACATAGTCCGGCATCAGGGGCGCCAGATCGGTGGGGCGGACGCCGGGTTTGTAGCTGGGGACCACCTCGCCCAGTTCGGTTGAGGGGCGCCCGGCCAGGAAGTCGCCGACCAGCTGGCTCGGCGCGAAATAGTCGCCCCCGCCCGCCGCATAGGCGCGGGTTTCCAGGTCCCGTTGCAGTTCGATGCCCGCCAGCGGGTGGTCGCTCGGATAGTCTTCCGGCGAAATGCCGACCACGAAGCCCGAGTTGGCGTTCCGTTCGTTGCGCGAATACTGGCTCATGCCGTTGGTCACGACGCGGCCCGGCTCGCTGGTGGCCGCCACCACCGTCCCGCCCGGGCACATGCAGAAGCTGTAGACGGTCCGCCCGTTCGAGCAGTGGTGAGAAAGCGAATAGGCGGCCGCCCCCAGATCGGGGTGCCCGGCGCAGGGACCGAACAGGGCCCGGTCGATCCAGGACTGCGGATGTTCGATCCGAAAACCGATCGAGAAGGGCTTGGCCTCGATATGGACGCCCCGGTCGTACAGGGTCTGGAAGGTGTCGCGCGACGAATGGCCGATGGCGAAGACCACATGGTCGGCCTCCAGGAACTCCCCGGTGTGCAGATGCACGCCCCGCAGCTTGCCATTGTCGAGCTCGATATCGACCACCCGATGTTCGAAGCGGTATTCGCCGCCCAGGGCCTCGATCTTCTCGCGCATGGCCTCGACCATGGTCACCAGGCGGAAGGTGCCGATGTGCGGATGGGCCTCGGTCAGGATCTCCTCCGGCGCGCCGGCCGCGACGAACTCGGTCAGCACCTTGCGAGCGAGGAAGCGCGGGTCCTTGATCTGGCTGTAGAGCTTGCCGTCGGAGAAGGTGCCGGCGCCGCCCTCGCCGAACTGCACGTTGGATTCCGGGTGCAGCTTGCTCTTGCGCCACAGCTCCCAGGTATCCTTGGTGCGTTCCCGCACCACCTTGCCGCGGTCGAGGATAATGGGCTTGAAGCCCATTTCGGCTAGGATCAGCCCGGCGAACAAGCCGCATGGCCCGGCTCCGATCACGACGGGCCTCAGGCGCTGATCCTTGGGCGCGACCGCAACCGGATGATAGGCGACGTCCGGCGCGGGCTGCACGTGGGCGTCGTCCCTGAAGCGGGCCAGCAACGCAGCCTCGTCCCTGACTTCGACGTCGACAATATAGACCTTCAGGATCGCGGACTTCCGACGCGCGTCGTGCGCCCGCTTCCAGATTGACCAGGAAACGACATCACCGGGCGGTACGCCCAGGCGGGCGGCGATCGCGGCGGGCAAGGCCTCCTGCGGGTGATCGAGAGGCAGCTTCAGTTCTGACAGGCGCAACATCGGTGTCTTGTAGCCGTTCGTGACGCCAAACGCATGAGGCAAGAGGCGGCGGATGACCGAAGAAAAAGGCCGGTGGATCGCTCCACCGGCCTTTCCTGTTTCTGCCTGAAACTGCGCCTTATTCGGCGGCGGCGGGCGCCTCGGCTTCCGGGCCGCGGGCCAGGTTGCGCAGGACGTAGGGCATGACGCCGCCGGCCAGCAGGTAGTCCAGCTCGGTCTGGTTATCGATGCGGCAGCGGACCGGGAAGCGGGCCATCTTGCCGTCCGAGGGGCGGAACATCTCGACCCACAGGTCCTGACGCGGCTTCAGCTTGCCGATGTTGGCGTCGGTCAGGCCGCGGATGGTGACGATCTCCTCACCGGTCAGGCCCAGCTTCTGCCAGCCGTCCTGCTTGAACTGCAGCGGGACCACGCCCATGCCGACCAGGTTCGAGCGGTGGATGCGCTCGTAGCTTTCGGCGATGACGGCGCGGACGCCCAGAAGGCGGGTGCCCTTGGCCGCCCAGTCGCGCGACGAGCCGGTGCCGTATTCCTTGCCGGCGAAGACGACCAGGGGACGGCCTTCCGACTGGTACCGCATCGCTGCATCGTAGATCGACATGGTGTCGCCCGACGGGAAGTGCTTCGTGACGCCGCCCTCGATGTCGGGAGTGATCTTGTTGCGGATGCGGATGTTGGCGAAGGTGCCGCGCATCATGACTTCGTGGTTGCCGCGGCGGGCGCCGTAGCTGTTGAAGTCCAGGGCGTCGACGCCGTGGTTGGTCAGATAGACGCCGGCGGGCGAGGCCTTCTTGATCGAACCGGCCGGGCTGATGTGGTCGGTGGTGATCGAGTCGCCGAAGATGCCGAGGATGCGGGCTTCGACGATGTCGCTGACCGGGGCCGGCTCCATCGACAGGCCTTCGAAGTAGGGCGGGTTCTGGACGTAGGTGGAGGTGTCCTCCCACTCATAGGTCTGGCCGCCGGTGACCTTGATGGCCTGCCAGTGCTTGTCGCCCTTGAAGACGTCCTTGTAGCGCTTGGCGAACATGGCCGGGGTGACCGACTTCTTCTGGATGTCGGCGATCTCTTGCGAGGTCGGCCAGATGTCCTTGAGGAAGACGTCCTTGCCCTTCTTGTCCTGACCGATGGCGTCCTTGGTGATGTCGATGCGCATCGAACCGGCGATGGCGTAGGCCACGACCAGCGGCGGCGAGGCCAGGTAGTTGGCCTGGACGTCCGGGTTCACGCGGCCTTCGAAGTTGCGGTTGCCCGACAGGACCGAGGTCGCGACCAGGCCGTTGTCGTTGATCGCCTTCGAGATGGCCGGGTCCAGCGGGCCCGAGTTGCCGATGCAGGTGGTGCAGCCGTACCCGACCAGGTTGAAGCCCATGGCGTCCAGATCTTTCTGGAGCCCGGCGTCGGTCAGATAGTCAGTGACGACCTGCGAGCCGGGGGCCAGCGAGGTCTTGACCCAGGGCTTGACCTTCAGGCCGAGGGCGTGGGCCTTGCGCGCCACCAGACCGGCGGCGATCAGAACGCTGGGGTTCGAGGTGTTGGTGCAGGAGGTGATGGCGGCGATGACCACGTCGCCGTCGCCGACGGTGAACTTCTCGCCTTCCACGGCGGCGCGCTCGGCGTCGGTCGGGCGGCCGAAGACGTCGGCCAGGGCGGTCTCGAACGACGGGGCGGCGACGGTCAGTTCAACGCGGTCCTGCGGACGCTTGGGACCGGCCAGCGACGGCACGACCGTCGAGATGTCCAGTTCCAGCACGTCGGTGAAGACCGGGTCTTCCGAGGTTTCGTCGATCCACAGGCCCTGGGCCTTGGCGTAGGCTTCGACCAGGGCGACGCGCGCCTTGTCGCGGCCGGTGGCCGTCAGATAGTCGATGGTCGCGCGCGACACCGGGAAGAAGCCGCAGGTGGCGCCGTATTCCGGGGCCATGTTGGCGATGGTGGCCTGGTCCTCGATGGTCATCCCGGCGATGGCGTCGCCGAAGAATTCCACGAACTTGCCGACGACGCCCTTCTTGCGCAGCATCTGGGTGACGGTCAGCACCAGGTCGGTGGCGGTGGCGCCTTCCGGCAGCTTGCCGGTCAGTTTGAAGCCGACGACTTCCGGGATCAGCATGGGGATCGGCTGGCCCAGCATGGCGGCCTCGGCCTCGATGCCGCCGACGCCCCAGCCCAGGACGGCCAGGCCGTTGATCATGGTGGTGTGGCTGTCGGTGCCGACGACGGTGTCGGGATAGGCGACGGTCTTCTTGCCTTCGTCCAGGGTCCAGACGGTCTGGGCCAGGTTCTCGAGGTTGACCTGGTGGCAGATGCCGGTGCCGGGCGGCACGACGCGGAAGTTGTTGAAGGCCGAGGAGCCCCAGCGCAGGAAGTTGTAGCGCTCGATGTTGCGCTCATACTCGCGCTCGACGTTCTGGCCGAAGGCCTTGGCGTTGCCGAAGTGGTCGACCATGACCGAGTGGTCGATGACCAGGTCGACGGGGACCAGGGGATTGATCTTGGCGGCGTCGGCGCCCAGCTTGGCCATGGCGTCGCGCATGGCGGCCAGGTCGACCACGGCGGGCACGCCGGTGAAGTCCTGCATCAGGACGCGGGCCGGACGGAAGGCGATCTCGTGCTCGACGGCGCCCTTGTTCTCGATCCAGGCGGCGACGGCCTTGAGGTCGGCTTCGGTGACCGAGACGCCGTCCTCGTTGCGCAGCAGGTTCTCCAGCAGCACCTTCATCGAGCGCGGCAGACGGGAAATCCCGGCCAGACCGGCTTCCTCGGCGGCGGGAAGGCTGTAATAGGCGTATTTCTTGCGCCCGACCGAAAGGTCCTGACGGGTCTTGAGGCTGTCAATCGACGGCATGGAGATAAGTCCTCTGACTAACGCCGCCCGACAATTCGGTTGCGCCTTCGCGCGCTGGACGCCGGGGCGCACAGGTCCCAGGCGCGCGCGGCGAAAGCCTGCTGCGGCGCTTGCGGATATAGTCCTGCGCGCGGGGGTCGTCCATGTATCCACACCCGTGTCATGGACATTGAGAAGGGTTCGCAAATCGGCGGGGCCATGCTGAAGACGGTCGACATTGAGGCCTTGAGCCTGTCGCGCGGCGAGCGCGTCCTGTTCCGGGGCCTGTCGCTGGGCCTTTCGGCGGGCGAGGCCGTGGCCCTGACCGGGGCCAATGGGGCGGGCAAGACCAGCCTGCTGCGCGCCGTGGCGGGCTTCATCCGGCCGGATTCGGGGGCGATCACTTTTGGCGGCGCGGACGGTGAGGCGCTGGATTCGGGGACCGCGCGGCGCGACGGCGTCCACCTTCTGGGCCATCTCGAAGGGCTGAAGCCGACGCGGACGGCGCGTCAGGAGTTCGACTTCCAGACGGCTTGGCTGGGCGGGAACGAGGCCGCGCGAGAGGCGGCTGTCGCGCGTCTGTCCCTGACGCCCCTGCTGGATCTGGAGACGCGCAAGCTGTCGGCGGGACAGAAGCGGCGGCTGTCCCTGGCCCGACTGATCGCCGCGCCGCGCGCCCTGTGGCTGCTGGACGAACCCCTGGCGCCGCTGGACGAGCGCTGGCGGGTTGTCGCGGCCGAGTTGATGGCGGCGCATCTGGCAGGGGGCGGGATGATTCTGGCCGCGGTGCATGACCCCCTGCCCGTTCCGGCGCGCCATCTCGATCTCGGAGGCCTGGCGTGAGGGCCGCCCGCGTCCTGTTCGGCCGTGAACTGTCGCTGGCCTGGGGCGGCGGCGGCGGGCCCCTGCTGGCCTGCGGCTTCATGCTGTGTCTGACCGCCATCCTGCCGTTGGCGGCAGGCGGCGATCCGCGCGTCCTCGCCCCGGCGGCCTCGGGCGCCAGCTGGATGGCCCTGGCCCTGGCCTCGCTGCTGTCGCTGGAGCGTCTGTTCGAGCGCGATCTGGAGGACGGGGCGCTGGACCTGCTGGCGCTCGGCCCCTTGCCGCTGGAGGCGACGGTGGCGATCAAGGCCCTGGCCCAGTGGCTGGCGACGGGTCTGCCGCTGGCGGTGGCAGCGCCGGTCGCGGCTCTGGCCCTGGGTCAGCCGGCCCACCTGATCGGTCTGACGGCCTTGGCGGCGGCGATCGGCGGTCTGGGCTTCGCCTTCACCGGGGCGCTGGGCGCGGCTCTGGCTCTGGGAGCGAAGCGAGGCGGTCTGCTGATCGCGGTGGTGGTGTTGCCGCTCTTCATTCCGCCGGTGGTGTTCGGCGCGGGCGCCCTGACGCGGGCGGCGAACGGCGGGGATCCCCTGTCGGCCCTGGCCCTGCTGGGCGCCTATGTCCTGTTCGCGGTGGTCATCGCGCCGGTGGCTGGAGCGGCGGCGATCCGCAACGCCCAAGGGTAGGTCAGCGCGGCTTGAGCGTGACATAGAGGGCGCCGTCGCCGCCGTGGCGGCGGTGGGCCGAGGCGAAGCCGGACACCACGCCGCGCAGGTGCGGCCCGGTCAGCCAGTCGTGCACCGAGCCGCGAATGATCCCGCCGCCGCGTCGTCCCTGCCCGGTGATGACCAGAACCGAGCGCAGCCCGCGCATCTGGCAACTGATCAGGAAGCCGCGAAGCTGGTCCTCGGCCTCGAAGCGGCCGAAGCCGTGCAGGTCGATGCGGGCCTCGATGGGGTCGCGTTCGCGCGACAGGCGGCGTTGGCGGCGCGGCTCCAGCTCCTCGGGGGTGGGGCGAGCGCGGGTCGGCGTCGGTTTGGCGGGGGCCACGATGCCCAGGGCCTCGAAGCGGGGCGTCTGATCGGGGGCGTTGCGCTTCTTGCCGGCGACGCCGCGCGCGGGTTTGGCCATGACGGGTGAAGCCTCGGGATCGGGCAGGACGGCGCCGGGGGTGACGCGGGCGGCCTTGCGGCGCGCGGGCGGGGTCACTGTTCCAGTCACCCGGGCCCAGATGCGTTTGTCGTCGTCGGTGGGGTTTGAGGGGCCTTTGCGGGCCACCTCAGTCCTCGGCGGTGTCGAAGGCGTCGCCGGGCCCCGGTTCATGGGCCAGCAGGTCGCCCGGCTGACAGTCCAGTTCGCGGCACAGGGCGTCCAGGGTCGAGAAGCGCACGGCGCGCGCCTTGCCGGTCTTCAGAATGGACAGGTTGGCGACCGTCACGCCGACGCGGTCGGCGAGCTCGGTCAGCGACATGCGCCGTTCGGCGAGGATGCGGTCGAGTTGGACGCGGATGGCCATGGGGTGAGCTTAGCGTTTCCAGATCAGATCGTCAGTTCGGATTCGCGGCGCAGGCGCGCGCCTTCGCGGAAGACCTCCGCCAGGACGAAGACGACGAGGATGGAGAAGACGGGGGTGAGCAGGTCGCTGACGCCTTGCGGCTCCATGACGCCGGGGGCCAGGCGGGCGGCCACCAGGCCTTGCGCCACCCAGACGCCGCCGGTCACGACGGCCAGGATCAGGCCGATCTGGCGCAGACGACGGACGTTGTCGGGCTGGAAAGGGTCGCCCAGGGTCAGGGTGCGGAAAATCTTTCTCAGACCGCGCAGGATCATCAGGAAGCCGCCGAAATAGGCGGTCATGGCGCCCACGCCGAACAGCAGCAGGGGGCGGGTCAGGGGGATCTGGCGACCGTTGTCGCCGTCCGTGACAGTGACGTTCAGATTGTCGAGGGGGATGAAGACGGAAGCGACCCAGAGCAGCAGCAGGACGCCGGTGATCAGGGCCAGAAGGATATAGGCGACGTCCAGCGCGATCTTCAGCAGGCTGGACACGGAGCCGGGCCCCAGGGTGCGCAGATTGGGAGTGCGCAGATTGCCGCCCGTCAGACGCGGCGCACGAATCCCGATGGAAGCCAATTTCGGGAGGTGCATGAAGTCAGGTCTCAGGCCGGGTGGCTTGGGCGGCGTTCGCCGCGTGGGGTCCGGCGAACCCTCACGCGGCGCTATTCTTCGCGGTGTTCATGCTGATCGTCAAAGCCCCCGTTTGCCCTTTGGGGCGATCCAGAGCCGGATCACAGGCTCTGGATGATCAGGGCGACGGCGGCGGTGGGCAGGGCGGCCAGCAGCATGGCGTTGAAGAAGCCGTGGCCGACGCGGTCCATCCAGATCGAGGTTTTCATCGCTTGCATCGTATCTCTCCGTGATTGCACGATTTTCGTGCGTTTATGTGATTCCGCCGGATGAACGTTGCGTGTTTCTCGCTTCGTTTGAACGGTGCGGCCCCCGTTCTTGAGATTGAAGATGCGCCATGCCTCCTCGAAAAGCACGTTACATATCGTTTAACGATGTTAAACTTCCGCAATGCATCGGACAGGACTAAGGTCGCGTCATGAATCTCAAGCTGATCAAGGGGATGCGGCTGGTGGCCGCGACCCACAATCCGGGCAAGGCGCGCGAGATCGAAGCCCTGCTGGATGGAAATTACAGGATCGTCACGGCCGGCAGCCTCAACCTGCCCGAGCCGGACGAGACCGAGAGCACCTTCGTGGGCAACGCCATGCTGAAGGCGCGTCACGCCGCCGAGGCCTCGGGAGAAGTCGCCCTGGCCGACGACTCCGGCCTGTCGGTCGCCGCCCTGGACGGGGCGCCGGGCATCTTTTCGGCGCGCTGGGCCGGACCGGGCAAGGATTTCGACCTGGCCATGAAGAAGGTCGAGGAGCGGCTGGAAGAGGTCGGGGCTACAGACCGTCGGGCCTGGTTCACCTCCGCTCTGGCCGTGGCCTGGCCCGACGGTCCCTGCGTGGTGGTCGAGGGACGGATTGACGGGGAGCTGGTCTTCCCGCCGCGCGGCGACCGGGGATTCGGTTATGACCCCGTCTTCCGGCCCGAAGGCTCGGAACTGACCTTCGGCGAGATGGATCCGGTGGAAAAGGACGCCCTCAGCCACCGCGCCCGCGCCTTCGCCCGGCTCAAGGCGGCGCTGATTGACTGAGGCTCCGCCCTCCTCCCTCGCCCTTTACGTCCACTGGCCCTACTGCGCCCGCATCTGCCCCTATTGCGACTTCAACGTCGTGCGCGATCGTGGCCGGGTCGAGGAACAGGCGGGGCTGGTTCAGGCCATCCTGGCCGACATGGAGGCGCAGAGCCGTCTGGTCGGGCCGCGCCGTCTGGCCTCGATCTTCTTGGGCGGCGGCACACCCTCGCTGATGCCGCCCGAAGCCGTGGCGGCGGTGATCGCGCGGGCCAAGACCCTGTTTCCGCCCGCCGACGAGATCGAGATCACCCTGGAGGCCAACCCCACCGACGCCGAGGCGGGCCGCTACGCCGCCCTGGCCGACGCCGGGATCAACCGTCTGTCCATGGGGGTGCAGTCGTTCGACGACGCGGCGCTGAAATTCCTCGGTCGCGACCATTCGGCGGCGGAGGCTCGGCGGGCGGTCGAGACGGCGGGCAGGGCCTTCCCGCGCCTGTCGATCGACCTGATCTACGCCCGTCCGGGTCAGTCGGTCGCCGAATGGACGGCCGAGCTGACGACGGCGCTGGACCTCGGCTTCGAACACGTCTCGCCCTATCAACTGACCATCGAGCCGACGACCGCCTTTGGCCGGGCCTTCGCGCGCGGAACCCTGACCCCGCCGGACGAGGACCTGGCCGCCGAGCTGTATGAGACGACGCAGGTCGTCCTGGAGGGCGCCGGGTTCGAGGCCTATGAAGTCTCCAACCACGCTCGCGGCGAGGCGGCGCGGTCAAGCCACAACCTGCATGTCTGGCGCGGCGGCGACTATCTGGGCCTCGGCCCCGGCGCCCACGGTCGGCTGACGCTGGACGAGGAACGCACCGCCACGGTCGCCCATCGCCGCATCGCCGACTATGTGGCGGGCGTCGCCGTCGGAACGCCCTGGGCCGAGCGCGAGCGGCTGGATCCGCTGGGCGCCGCCGAGGAACGGGTCCTGCTGGGCCTGCGCACGGTCGAGGGCGTGCCGCTGGCGTTGTTGCGGGCCCTGGGTCTGTCCGAGGCGACCGGGACGCTGGCGGAACTGATCTCCGACGGCTTTCTCGGGCGGCAAGCCGACCGCGTGGCCGCCACCCCGCAGGGACGGCCCCTGCTCGACGCCGTGCTGAAAGCCTTGCTGACATAGGGTCTCGAGCTAGACCCGGAGGGCCGGGGCTGGCAGGGTCGCGCCGATGTCCGACGCCTCGCTGTTTCCGCCGACCGCCCCGCCCGCCCGCTCTGTCGCGCCGGGTCTCTATCTGGTGGCCACGCCCATCGGCAATCTGCGGGACATGACGCTGAGGGCGCTGGACGTCCTGGCCGCCGCCGACCTGGTCCTGGCCGAGGATACCCGCGTCACCGCCAAGCTGCTGACCGCCTATGGCCTGCGGGCCAGGCTGGAGCGCTGCGACGACCACGCCTCGGCGCGCGCCGCCGAGATCGCCGTCGAGCGGCTGAAGGTCGGCGAGGTCGTGGCCCTGGTCTCGGACGCGGGCACGCCTCTGGTTTCGGACCCCGGCTATGTCGTGGCCCGCGCCGCCATCGCCAAGGGCCTGCCGGTCCATCCCGTTCCCGGCGCCTCCAGCCTGCTGGCCGCCCTATGTCTGGCCGGCCAGCCCGCCGACCGGGTGCTGTTCGCCGGCTTCCTGCCGCCGAAGTCGGGGGCGCGAAAGACCATGCTGGAGGAGTTGCGCACCGGGCGTCAGACCCTGGTCTTCTTCGAAAGCGGCCCGCGCCTGAAGGACAGCCTGACCGACATGGCCGAGGTGCTGGGCGACCGCCCCGCCGCCGTCACCCGCGAACTGACCAAGCTCTATGAGGAGGCCGTGCGCGGCACACTTGCCGAACTGGCCGTCGATCCGCGCTGCGACGCGCCCAAGGGCGAGATCGTCGTCGTCGTCGGGCCGGGCGAGGCCGAGGTCGCCAGCGCCGCTGACGCCGACGCCGCCCTGGCCGAGGCCCTGACCCGCCTGCCGCCGGGCGAGGCCGCCGCCGAGGTGTCCAGGGCGCTGAACCTGCCCCGCAAGCCGCTCTACAAGCGGGCGCTGGAAATGCAGGGCCGGGGGTGAAGCCCGGTCTGCGGCCTTCCCCCGCGCCGCAACGGCCAAAGGCGGGCTGGCGCCGGACGCTGGGCGGGCGCTCGCACCGCGAAGGCCACGCCGCCGAATGGATCGCCGCCGCCTGGTTGATGCTCAAGGGCTATCAGATCCTGGCCTTTCGTCTGAAGGGGCGCGGCGGCGAGATCGACATTCTGGCGAAACGGGGCCGCACCCTGGCGGTGGTCGAGGTCAAGCGGCGGCGGACCATCGAGGCCGCCATCCTGTCTCTGGGGCCGGATCAACACGCCCGACTGTCGGCCGCCGGGCAGGCCGTGGCTCGCGGTCGGCCCTCGTTGCAGGGGCTGAACCTGCGGATTGATATGGTGGCGCTGGCTCCCGGACGATTTCCGCGTCATCTTCGCGGCGTGACGACCACAGGAGCGGACATCGGGTGACCCGGGACGACGCGGAAACCATTCTGGCTCAGGCGGGAACCGTCGAGGAAGACCGCTTTCCCCTGCTTGAATGCGCTGTCGCCTGCGCCATTCACGACTACCCCTTCCGCGATCCCGAACCGGTGCGGAATCTGGCGGATCAGGCGACCCAACGGTTAAAGGAGCGGGCGGCCAATGAGAGTCCCGACGACGCCCTGACCGAGACCATGGCCGCGGACTTCCGTCTGAACGGCGACCTGTTGAACTATGATCACCCGGGGAACACCGATGTCATCGACGTCGCCGAGCGGCGACGGGGTCTGTCGGCGACCCTGGCGGTCTTTTATCTGGACGCCGCCCGTCGCGCCGGTCTGAAGGCGGCGGCCGTGGACTTTCCCGGCCACGTCCTCTTGCGGGTCGAGACGCCCGAGGGGCCCGTGGCCCTGGACCCCTTCAGCCAGGGACGTCTGGTCCTGCCCAGCGAACTGACGCGTCGCGCCCTTCTGGCTGGTCTGACGCCGCATGTGGCGGACCGGCTGGATCTGTTGATGGCCCCGGTCAGCGACCGCCAGGCCCTGATCCGGCTGCAGAACATTCTTTTCACCCGCGCCCTGCGTCTGGAGGACTATGAGGGCGCCGAACGCTCGGCCCTGCGCCGCGCCCTGCTGGACCCCGAGGATCACCGGCCCTGGCTGGATGTGGCTGCGGCCCGAGAGAAGCAGGGCGCCCTGACCGGCGCTCTGGAGGCCCTGTCGCGGGCGCGCCGCCTGGGTGATCCGGCTGACGCCTGTCGGGTCAGCATGGACCGGGTGCGGATGCGCCTGAACTAGGTCTGGCCGCTGAAGCGAGGGCAAAGAGGGGCGCGCGCCCTTGCGTCCGGGCTCCTCGCCGCGCATCTGCAAAGCTCAGACGTGAAAGGACCTCCATGCTGAAAGTCGCCATCCAGATGGACCCGCTCGAGGCGGTGAACGTCGAGTCCGACACCACCTTCCTGATGGCCCTGTCGGGGCAGGCGCGCGGGCACAGGCTGTGGGTCTATGACTTCCGCACCCTGGCGCTGGACGAGGGCCGTCTGTTCTGCCGCGCCCGTCCGGTGACGGTGAATGCGGTCCAGGGCGAGCACGCCGACTTCGGCCCCGAGGTCGTTCTCGACCTGGCCGAGGACGTGGACGTCATCCTGATGCGTCAGGACCCGCCCTTTGACATGGCCTATGTCACCGCCACCTATCTGCTGGAGCGGGTGCACCCCAAGGCCCTGGTGGTCAATAATCCGGCCGAGGTGCGCTCGGCGCCCGAGAAGCTGATCGCCACCCTCTTCCCCGGCCTGCAGCCGCCGACCCTGGTGTCGTCCGATCCCGTGGCCCTGGTCGACTTCCATGGCCGCCACGGCGACGTGGTGCTCAAGCCCCTGCACGGCGCGGCGGGCTCGGGCGTGGTGCGGCTGAAGGCGGACGATCCCAATCTGGAAGCCCTGATCGAGATTCACGCCGCCGGGTCGCGCGACCCTCTGGTGATCCAGAAATTCATCCCGGCCGTCTCCAAGGGCGACAAGCGCATCATCCTGATCGACGGCGAGCCGGTCGGCGCCATCAACCGCATTCCGGCCAAGGATCAGGTGCGCTCCAACCTGCGGGTCGGCGGCACGGCGGCGCCGGTCGAACTGACGCCGCGCGATCTGGAGATCTGCGCCGCCATCGGCCCCTATCTGAAGGAACGCGGCCTGATCTTCGTCGGCATCGACGTGATCGGCGACTACCTGACCGAGATCAACGTCACCTCGCCCACCGGCGCCCAGCAACTGCTCAAGTTCAGCGGCGTCGACGCCACGGCCCTGATGTGGGACGTGATCGAGAAGAAGAAGCGCGCGACCGTCTGAGATCGCGTGCAAGGGGAGGGGAACCCATGACCAGGATGATGAAGGCCGGATCTCTGGCCGGTCTGGCGCTGCTGATCGCGGCGCCCGCATCGGCCCAGGAGGCGGTCCAGAACACGGCGCCGAAGCGTCCGTCGATGGAGGTGCTGGAGCGGATCATCGAAACGCGCACGCCCCAGACCCGCGTCGAGACGCCGGACCACGATCGCATCACCGCTCGCCGCATCGACATCGTCGACGCCGACGGCGTCATCCGCATGACCCTGTCAGGAGCCACGCCCGCGCCGATCATCGACGGCATCCAGTACAAGCGCGCCTTCAACGTCGCCGGTCTGATCCTCTATGACGACAAGGGCAGCGAGCGCGGCGGTTTCGGCACGGCCGATGTGGATGGCGGCATGGCGGTGCTGGCCCTGGATCATCCGGCCATGGATGCGATCGGCTGGCGCGTGTCGCCTGACGGCGCGGTCAGTTTTGTCATCAACCAGGCGCCGCCCCTGATCCGTGAACCGGGTCTGGGCGACGCCCTTGTGCCCGGGGTGCAGACGCCGACGCGGATGCGGCTGTCGGTCGCCGCCGACGGGACGCCCGCCGTGGCCCTGTCGGACAAGAACGACCGGCCGCGCGTGCGAATGACGGTGACCGAGGAAGGCTTCGGCGCCATCCAGTTCCTCAATGCGGCGGGCGAGGTGATCCATACCCTGGCGCCCGAAGCTGACCTGCCCTGATCGAGTGACGTAACGGCGCTCTTGCAGTTCGTTTTGGTTCGTGGTTTGTTCTCTTTCGGTCAGCGGGAGGGAGCCCATGGTCGCGCGGGTGGTGACGGTCGCCTTTGACGGGGTCGAGGCGCGTCGGGTTGATGTCGAGGTGCAGCAGGTGGCCAACCCGCCGGGCGCCTTCGCCATTGTCGGCCTGCCGGACAAGGCTGTGGCCGAGAGTCGCGAACGGGTGCGCGGGGCCTTCGCAGGCATCGGCCTGGCCCTGCCGCCCAAGAAGGTCATCGCCAACCTGGCGCCCGCCGACCTGCCCAAGGAGGGCAGCCATTTCGACCTGCCCATCGCCCTGGCGCTGCTGGCCTCGATGGGGGTGATCGCGCCCGACGCCCTGGACGGTTGGGCGGCGGTCGGCGAACTGGGGCTGGACGGTCAGATCGCGGCGGTGGGCGGAACCCTGCCCGCCGCCATGGCCGCCGGGGCCATGGGGCTAGGCCTCATCTGTCCCGAGGCCAATGGTCCTGAAGCCGCCTGGGCGGGCGACACGGCTATTCTGGCGCCCCGTTCCCTGATCGGTCTGATCAATCATTTCCGGGGAACCCAGGTGTTGCGGGCGCCGGAACCCGGCCCGGTAAAGGCGAGCGGCGCGGTCCCGGATCTGCGCGAGGTCAAAGGGCAGGAAAGCGCCAAGCGGGCGCTGGAGATCGCGGCGGCGGGCGGCCATAATCTGCTCTTCGTCGGTCCGCCAGGCTCCGGCAAGTCGATGATGGCCCAGCGCCTGCCCGGTCTCCTGCCGCCGCTGACGCCGCAGGAGCTGCTGGAAACCTCCATGGTCTGGTCGGTGGCGGGCCTGATTGATCGCGGCGCCCTGACCCGCGACCGGCCCTTCCGCGCGCCGCATCATTCGGCGTCGATGGCCGCCCTGACCGGCGGCGGTCTGCGGGCCAGGCCGGGCGAGGCCTCGCTAGCCCACAACGGCGTCTTGTTCCTCGACGAACTGCCCGAATACTCGGCCCAGGCGTTGGACAGCCTGCGCCAGCCGCTGGAGACGGGTGAGATCGTCGTGGCGCGGGCCAACGCCCATGTCCGCTATCCGGCCCGCTTCCAGCTGGTGGCGGCGATGAACCCCTGCCGCTGCGGCCTCGGCGGGGCGGGACGGGGCGCCTGCGGCAAGGCGCCCCGCTGTCAGAAGGATTACCAGAACCGCATTTCCGGTCCGATGTTCGACCGCATCGATCTGACGGTGGAGACCCCGCCGGTCACCGCCGCCGACATGGCCCTGCCCGCGCCCGCCGAAGGCACCGCCGAGGCCGCCGCTCGCGTGGCGACGGCTCGCGCCCAGCAGGAGGACCGTGTTCGTTCGGCGGGCTTTGATCCCGTCAAGGCGCGCGATCAGGGCATCAACGCCCGCGCCTCGGGCGAGACCCTGGACCGCTTCGCCGCGCCAGATGATGCGGGGCGGGCTCTGCTGATGCGGGCGGGCGAAGCAGGCGGGCTGACCGCGCGTGGATGGACCCGGACCCTGCGTCTGGCGCGCACCATCGCCGATCTGGACGGTTCGACCGGGGTGCTGCGCCGCCATGTGGCCGAGGCCCTGATGTATCGCCGCACCACGGTCGGGGCCCAGGGCGATTTCGACCGTCAGACCGCGCATCGCAGTGAAACCCCCGCCTTCTAACGACTGAAATCCTCGTTCGGCCACGCTTAACCCTTGGGCGCTAGGGTGGCCGCCATGGGACAGGCACGCAGAACGCACGCACCGACCGAGACCACGCTCGCCGCGCCGTCGGACGCGCCGGAACAGCAGTTCCTGCGGCTGATGAGCCATGAGATGCGCACACCCCTGAACGGGGTGATCGGAATGCTGGGCCTGCTGTCGCGCACCAGGCTGGACGGGGCGCAGCGCGCCTATGCCGAGGCGGCGCAGAAGTCGGCGGAACACCTGTTGGGCCTCGTCAACGACCTGCTGGATTTCGCCCGACTGGAAGCCGGGGCCCTGGAATTCGACGCCTCCCCCGTCGATCTGGAAGGCCTGACGCGCGGCGTGGCCGAACTGCTCAGCCCCAAGGCCCACGACAAGGGGCTGGAGATCGTCTGGTCTGTCGCCGCCGACGCGCCCGATGTGATCGCGGACGAGGGCCGCCTGCGTCAGGTCCTGTTCAACCTGGCCGGCAACGCCGTGAAATTCACAGACCGGGGCGGGGTCCGCCTGACGGTCGAGCGCGCGGGCGGGACCGCTGCGCGTCCGCGCCTGGCCTTCGTCGTCGATGACACCGGCCCCGGCGTGCCCGAAGAGGCGCGGCACCGTATCTTCGACGAGTTCGGCCATGCCGACGCCTCCGACGCCGTCCGTTTCGACGGGGCCGGTCTGGGTCTGGCGGTGGTGCGGCGTCTGGCTCAGGCCATGGGCGGGACCGTGACCGTGTCCGATCGCCCTGACGGTCCCGGCGCCCGTTTCCGTTTCGAAGCGCCCTTCCCCGCCGCCGCTGAAGCTGCGCCGCGCGCGCAACTGC
This sequence comes from Brevundimonas sp. T2-11, assembly GCF_055397675.1. Taxonomy (NCBI): domain Bacteria; kingdom Pseudomonadati; phylum Pseudomonadota; class Alphaproteobacteria; order Caulobacterales; family Caulobacteraceae; genus Brevundimonas; species Brevundimonas sp. T2-11. The sequence goes on along the minus strand of NZ_AP027920.1, from coordinate 3,207,817 downwards.
TGGATGGGACGGTGGTGGCCGTGCGCACCTCCGATCCCTTTGTTCGCCAGGCGGCGACGGCTCAGATCGAGGCCTCGGGCGGGCGTGTCGCCCGCCAGGCGGGCGTCACCCTGATCGACCACGCCATGGCCGAGGACGGCGCCCTGATGGCGCGCCCGTCGCAGGGCGAGGCCATCATCCTGTTGAAGCCCAATGAGCGCGACCTGATCGACCGTTACCGGTCGGCGGGCTTCCACGGCTATCTGATCAAGCCGCTGCGCCGGGCCTCGCTGGCTGAAAGGGTTCAGGCGGCGGCCGGACGCCGCAAGGGCCTGACGCCCGCGCCCGGCCGTGCGTCGGACGATGACCGCGTCACGCCCGTGGCGTTCAAGGGTCTGCGGGTCCTGCTGGTCGAGGACAATCCGGTCGGCGCCTTGCTGGCCAAGACCCTGCTGCGCCGCGAGGGCTGCGTGGTCCAGACGGCGGCGGACGGCCATGAGGCCCTGCAGACGCTCAAGGACGCGCGGTTCGACCTGATCTTCATGGATATGCGGATGCCGCGTCTGGATGGTCCGGGAGCGGCGCGGGCGCTGCGGGCGCGGGGCGAGCGGACTCCCATTATCGCACTGACCGCCAACGCCTTCGCCGAGGATCGGATCGCCTGCCTGGAAGCGGGCATGAACGACCACCTGACCAAGCCGCTGGAGGCTGACGCCCTGCGCACGGCCCTGACCCGCTGGACGAACGTCGGCAACCGCGCCAAGGTCGGCGCCCAGTAACCACGACCGCCTGTTTCCGGCGGCGTCCGCCGGAGACCTGCATGACCGACACCAAGACGCTCGCCTCCGAGGTCGCGGCCCTGCAGCCGGCGCCGAAAGGTCTGGGTGTATTGAAGGCGGCCTTCCGCGAGCGCCGCACCCTGGCCATGCTGCTGCTGGGCTTCTCCGCCGGCCTGCCCTTCGCCATGCTGTTCGGCACCCTGAACGCCTGGCTGTCGGATGCGGGCGTATCTGTGGCCACCATCGGCGTCCTGTCCTGGGTGGGCCTGTTCGGGGCGTTCAAGTTCCTTTGGTCGCCCTCGGTCGGCCTGACGCCGCCTATCATCGGACGGATGGGACGGCGCCGGTCGTGGCTGATCCTTTGCCAGATCGTTCTGGTCGGCGCCTTGCTGACCATCGCCCTGTCGCATCCGGGCACGGGCGCGATCGCCATGCTGGCCGGGGCGGCGGCCCTGGGCGCCTTCGCTTCGGCGACCCAGGACATCGTCATCGACACCTGGCGGATCGAGGTCGCCGACGAGCGGGTTCCCGTCGATCTGCTGTCCACCGTCTATCAGCTGGGCTTCCGCACGGCGGCCCTGGTCGGCGGTGCGGGGGCTCTGGTCCTGGCGGATCATCTGGGCTGGTCCTCGACCTTCGTCATCGGCGCCGGCCTCATGGGTCTGGGCCTGCTGGGAACCCTGATCGCGCCTGAGCCGAAACCCGCGCCGAAACAGGCCATCGCCCGCGAGCGCATCGGTTCGCCGCGTCTGCGCATGACGGCCCTGGCCGTCACCCTCGCCGCCTGGGTCTGGGCCGCCTTCATGCTGATCCGCTTCATGGTCACGGCGCTGAGCGTCACCCCGGCGCCCAGCGCGGGCGAGTTCACCGCGACCTGGGGGCCGTGGATCGTCGGCGGGGCCGTCATCCTGCCCGCCCTGCTGGCGGGACTGATCGTCTGGCGCGGCGGCAAGACCGGACCGGTTGCAGGCGAGCGCGATGCGCCGCCTGTCGTCAACACCCTCTATGACGCCATCCTGGCGCCCCTGGTCGAACTGATGGGCCGTCTGGGCTGGGGCGCGGTCATCGTCCTGGGTCTGATCCTGACCTATCGCATCACCGACGGGGTCTGGGGGCCTTTCGCCTTCCCCTTCTACATGGGGGACACCGGCGGCGCCCTGGGCCACACCAAGACCGAGATCGCCCTGGCGTCCAAGACCTTCGGCGTGGTCATGACCATCCTGGGCATCGGCCTGGGCGGCTGGGCCCTGCTGGTCATCGGCCGGATGGCCAGCCTGTTGCTGGGCGCGGCGCTTTCGGCGGCCACGAACCTGTTGATGATGGACCTGGCCATGGGCGCGCCCGTCATCCACGGCTTCATGCAGGTCAGCGGCCTGTACAAGCTGTTTGGCCTGTTCCATGTCGGGGAGCCCCTGGCCCGGTTGATGCTGGCCATCGCAGGCGAGAACATCGCCGGCGGTTTCGCCGGGGCCGCCTTCGTCGCCTATTTGTCGGCCCTGTCGAACAAGATGTTCGGCGCGGTTCAGTTCGCGGTCTTCACCTCCCTGGCGCTGTTGATCGGCACCCTGGGGCGCGGCGCGCTCGGCGAACTGATCGAGCGTCAGGGCTATGCCGCCATGTTCGTGGTGGCCGCCTGGCTGGGACTGATCGCCGTTGTCTTCTGCGCGGCCGAGTGGGTGCGGCAGACGGTCGAACTGCGGCGTCTGAAAAGGGAAGCCTAGAGCCTGAACGCAAAGAGGCGGCCCGAAGGCCGCCTCTCGAGGTGGTCGCCGTGCGGGGACGTCAGTCCTCGACCTCGGCCGTTTGGGCGTAGGCGGCGAAGGTGGCGGCGGTGATGATCTCGTTGACCGAGGCGCCCAGGGGCACGATCTGCACCGACTTCTCCAGGCCCACCAGAAGCGGACCGATGACCGTGGCGCCGCCCAGGGACTGCACCAGACGCGTTGAGATGGCCGCCGAATGGATGGCCGGCATGACCAGGACATTGGCGTCACCGGTCAGGCGCATGAAGGGATAGTTGGCGCGAGCCTCGGGGTTCAGGGCCAGCTCGGGCGGCATTTCGCCCTCGTATTCGAAGTCGACCTCCATGCCGTCCAGGATGCGGATGGCCTCGCGGACCTTCTCGCCGCGATCGCCGGGCGGGTCGCCGAAGGTCGAGTAGCTGAGGAAGGCGACGCGCGGCTTGCGGCCCAGCTTCTTGACCGTGGCGGCGGCCTTGATGGCGATCTCGGCCAGTTCGGCGGCGTTGGGCAGCTCGTGGATAGAGGTGTCGGCCACGAACAGGGTGCGGCCCTTGGCCAGCAGGATCGACAGGCCGATCATGCGGTCCGTAACGTCGAGGACGCGGCGGACTTCCTTGAGGGCCATGTTGAAATTGCGGGTCACGCCCGTGACCATGCAGTCGGCCTGGCCGCGCGCGATCATGGTGGCGCCGAAGTAGTTGCGGTCCTGATTGATCATCCGCTGCACGTCGCGGCGCAGGTAGCCACGACGGTTCAGACGTTCATACAGCCAGTCGGTGTATTCGACATTGTGGCCCGAGGTGCGGGCGTTGACGATGTCGATGCCCAGTTCGTCGAAGTTCAGACCGGCTTCCGCAGCGTTCTGCCGGATCAGGTCCTCGCGGCCGACCAGGATGGGCGTGCCCAGCTCAGCCTGCTTGAAGGCCCAGGCCGCGCGGATGACGGACTGTTCCTCGCCCTCGGCGAAGACCACCCGCTGCTTCGGTCCCGAACGCACGGCCGAGGAGATCTTCTGCATCAGGGCGGCGGACGGATCGACGCGCTGTTTCAGCGCGATGCGATAGGCGTCCATGTCGGCGATCGGCTTGCGCGCCACGCCCGTCTCCATCGCCGTCTGGGCGATGAAGGGCGGGATGTACCAGATCAGGCGCGGATCGAAGGGGGTCGGGATGATGTATTCCGGTCCGAACTTCAGCTTGCGTCCGCGATAGGCGGCGGCGACCTCGTCCGGCACGTCCTCGCGAGCCAGGGCGGCCAGGGCGTGAGCGCAGGCGACCTTCATCTCGTGGTTGATCTGGCGCGCGCGCACGTCCAGCGCGCCACGGAACAGGTAGGGGAAGGCCAGGACGTTGTTGACCTGGTTCACATAGTCCGAACGGCCAGTGGCGATGATGGCGTCCGACCGCACCGACTTGACGTCTTCCGGGGTGATTTCCGGATCGGGGTTGGCCATGGCGAAGATGATCGGATTGGGCGCCATGGAGGCGACCATCTCCTTGGTGATCGCGCCCTTGGCCGAGAGGCCCAGAACCACGTCGGCGCCGACCATGGCCTCGGCCAGGGTCCGAAGCGAGGTGTCCGTGGCGTGCGCCGCCTGCCATTGCGAGACGTTCGAGCGACCCTTGTAGATCACGCCTTCACGGTCGCAGATCACGGTGTTCTCGGCCTTGACGCCGGCGGCCTTCATCAGGGCGATGGACGACAGGCCGGCGGCCCCGGCGCCGGACAGGACGACCTTCAGGTCTTCCAGCTTCTTGCCGACGATATGGGCCGCGTTGATCAGACCGGCGGTCGAGATGATGGCCGTGCCGTGCTGGTCGTCGTGGAAGACGGGAATGTCCAGCAGGTCTTGCAGCTGGGCCTCGATCTCGAAGCACTCCGGGGACTTGATGTCCTCCAGATTGATGCCGCCCCAGGTGTCGCCGATGTTCTTGACCACGGTGACGAACTCGTCCGGGTCGGTGGTCTTCACCTCGACGTCGAAGCTGTCCACGTCGGCGAAGCGCTTGAACAGGACGGACTTGCCTTCCATCACCGGCTTGGACGCCATGTGACCGAGGTTGCCCAGGCCCAGGATGGCCGTACCGTTCGAGATGACGGCGACCATATTGCCCTTGGACGTATAGTCGTAAGCCTTGTCCACGTCCTCGGCGATGGCCAGGACCGGCACGGCCACGCCCGGCGAATAGGCCAGCGACAGGTCGCGCTGGGTCGCCATCGGCTTGGTAGGGGCCATGGAGATCTTGCCCGGGATCGGATCGCTGTGGAACTCCAGAGCGTCGTCGTCGGAGAAGGTCTGTTTGTCGGTCAGTTCAGGCATTTTGATCTCGGGAAGGGCAGGCGCCTTCTGTTCCTAGATCGCGGGGCCGTTGGGGACAACCGCTGACGCTACGTCAGGTCAGATTGGCTGGACCTGTGGTAAAAGCCCCGTGCGCTCGACTTCGACCGGGCCGGTCATGAAGACATGGTCGGTGGCCTCGTCCCAGTCGATGGTCAGTTCGCCGCCATCGACGACCACGGTCGCCCTTCGTCCGGTCAGGCCGCGTCGGGCCGTGGCCACCAGGGCCGCACAGGCGCCGGTGCCGCAGGCCAGGGTCAGGCCCGCGCCGCGCTCCCACACCCGAAGCCGGATATGGTCGTGGTCGATGACCTTGGCGAAGCCGACGTTGACCCCTTCGGGGAAGAGGGGGTGATGTTCGACCAGGGAGCCGGAGCCCTTCACGAAGGCGTCGTCCTGCTGGTCGGTGAAGAAGACGACATGGGGATTGCCCATCGAGACCGCGCCGGGGGTGTGCAGCACCGGGGCGTCGATCGGCCCGACCTGAAGCTCGATGCCGCGCGTGTCCATCTCTTCGGCCAGCGGCACCTCGGCCCAATCCAGACGGGGCGCCCCCATGTCGACCTGAACCAGGCGGTCCCCCACCCGTCGCGCCGTCGTCGGTCCGCCGAGCGTGTCGATGACGACCTCTTCCTTGCCGGTCGCCTCCAGCAACAGCCAGCCCACGCAACGCAGGGCGTTGCCGCAGGTCTCGACCATGGAGCCGTCGGCGTTCCACACGCGCATGAAGGCGTCAGCCGTCTCGGACGGTTCGACGCCGATCAACTGGTCGAACCCGCCCAGACCCGCCGCCGGGTCGGCCAGGGCGCGCACCTGGTCCTCGGTCGGGTGGAAGGGCGCTTCGAAGGCCTGGACGACGATGAAGGCGTTTCCGGCGCCGTTCATGCGGATGTAGGGGCGTGCGGGCTGGCTCATGATCGTCTTCATATAGGATTTTTCGCCGGTTCATGTATCGCTGGCGGCGATGACGTCTGACCAGAGCGAAACCGCCAAACCCGACGGACTGCGGCTGAGGGCGCGCCTGCGCTACCTCTATCACGGATCCCAGCCGGCGGCGGTGAAGTTCCGCCTGATGGTCATCGTCATCGATCTGATCATTATCGGCTTCTTCCTGGCCACGCCGATCCTGAAGGAGGCGGGCTGGGCCTTCTATGTGCTGGACTATCTGATCGCCGCCGTCCTGGGGTTGGATCTGGCGGCGCGGGCCTACGCCTATTCCGACATTCGATCCTGGTTGAAACGGCCGATCGTCTGGGTCGATCTGTTCGTGCTGGCGACCCTGCTCTTCCCAGCCTGGCTGGCCAATCTGGGCTTCCTGAGGCTGCTGCGGTTCTGGAGTCTGCTGAACAGCGACCTGTTCTGGCGCACCATCGGGCGGCGCTTCGACGACACGCGGGTCGAGGAGGTCACGCGCGCCCTGACGGCGCTGGTCACCTTCGTCTTCGTGACGACCGGTTTCGTCTACGCCTATTTCCGGGGCAAGGCCGAGCACATCAACGGCTATCTGGACGCCCTGTATTTCACGGTGGCGACGCTGACGACGACGGGGTTCGGCGACATCACCCTGCCCGGCAACTGGGGGCGGGTCATCTCCATCGTCGTCATGCTGGTGGGCATCACCCTGTTCATCCGTCTGGCCCAGACCCTGATCCGGCCGCACAAGGTCAAGTTCCCCTGCCCCACCTGCGGGCTGCAGAAGCACGACCCGGACGCCGTTCACTGCAAGGCCTGCGGCCAGATTCTGTGCATCCCCGACGAGGGCGACTGAGCTCCTGCGACCAAAGATGACAGGCTTGTAAGGTTTCCACCGCTTGCCGCCGCCTTCGTCGCTCGCCAAGGTGCCGCGCAAATCTGTTGGGGACTGACACATGATCCGCACTCTGGCGTCCGCCGCCGCCCTTCTTCTCGCCGCCGGAGCCGCACCCGTCGCCATGGCCCATTCGTCCGACATGCCCGTCGCCGCCGCATCCTCCACGCCGGGCTTCGCCACCAGCGACGCGACCGACCCCTATATCTGGCTGGAAGAGGTCGAGGGCGAGCGCGCCATGGAATGGGTCAAGGCGCACAACGAAACCTCACTGGGGACCTTGCAGGGCGACCCGCGCTATGAGGGCCTGCACCAGCAGGCCCTGGACCTGGTGCAGTCGCGCGACCGCATCCCCTCGCCCGGCTTCACCCATGACGGCCACATCGACAACTTCTGGCAGGACGCCGAGCACGTGCGCGGCATCTGGCGCCGCACGACGCTGGACAGCTACCGCACCGACGCGCCGCAGTGGGAGACCATTCTGGACATCGACGCCCTGTCGGCGGCCGAGGGCGCCAACTGGGTCTACAAGGGCGCGACCTGCCTGGCGCCGGAAGAACGCTACTGCCTGATCTCCCTGTCGAACGGCGGCAAGGACGCGGTGACGATCCGCGAGTTCGACAGCGTCACGAAGACCTTCGTGGAGGGCGGCGTCAGCCTGCCCGAATCCAAGGGCGGCGCCAGCTGGATCGACAAGGATACGCTGCTGATCTCGCGTGACTTCGGCGAGGGTTCGCTGACGGACTCGGGCTATCCGCGCACGGTGCGTCTGATGAAGCGCGGCCAGAGCGTCGATCAGGCGGTCGAGGTCTTCGCCGGGCAACAGACCGACGTCTCGGTTTCGGGCTACACCCTGCGCGACGCCGACGGCGTGGTTCAGGCGGTGCTGCTGAACCGGGGGATCAACTTCTACGAAAGCGAGACCTGGCGCCTGAACGCCGACGGCTCGACGACCCAGCTGGAGCTGCCGCTCAAGTCCAACATCAACGCCCTGGTTTCCGGCCAGCTGGTGGTGACGACGGATCAGGACTGGACCGCGCCCTCGGGCCAGGAATTCAAGACCGGCGACGTCATCGCCTGGCCGCTGCAGGCCTGGCTGGCTGATCCGAAGACGCCCGCCCGCCTGGTCCTGCGTCCCGGCGAGCGCGAGGCGATCGAGGGCATCACCGCCACCCGCAACAAGCTGGTCGTGGCCCTTTATGAAAACGTGCGCGGCTCAGTCGATGTCTATGACCCGGCCGACTGGAGCCGCACGCGCCTGGACCTGCCGCAGAACGTCTCGGTCGGCGTCGGCTCGGCGTCGGAGCGCGACGACAAGATCTTCGTCAGCGTCACCGGCTATCTGAACCCGTCCAGCCTCTATCTGGCCGACGCGGCCACGGGCGCGGTCGCCCTGACCAAGGCCCTGCCGGACAAGTTCGACGCCAGCGGCATGCGCGTCGATCAGTTCGAGGCCCGTTCGGCCGACGGCACGATGGTCCCCTATTTCGTCGTCCACAAGGACGCCATGGCGATGGACGGCTCGAACCCGACCCTGCTCTACGGCTACGGCGGCTTCCAGTCGTCGCTGCTGCCCGGCTATTCGCCGACGGTCGGCAAGCTGTGGCTGGAGCGGGGCGGCGTCTATGTCATCGCCAACACGCGCGGCGGCGGCGAGTTCGGTCCCAAGTGGCACCAGGCGGCCCAGCAGGAAAACCGCCAGCGCGCCCACGAGGACTTCCAGGCCGTGGCCCAGGATCTGATCACGCGGGGGATCACCAGCCAGCCGCACCTCGGGATCATGGGCGGGTCGCAGGGCGGCCTGTTCATGGGCGCCATGCTGACCCAGCGCCCGGACCTGATCAACGCGGCGGTCATCCAGGTGCCCCTGTTCGACATGCTGCGCTTCCACAAGCTGCTGGCCGGCGCCTCGTGGATCGGCGAATACGGCAACCCGGACATCCCCGAACAGCGCGCCTGGATCGAGGAATACTCGCCCTATCAGCGTCTGGCGGCGGGCCAGCCCTATCCCGAGGTCTTCATCCACACCTCGACCAAGGACGACCGCGTCCACCCCGGCCACGCCCGCAAGGCGGCGGCGCGGATGGAGGAACTGGGCTATCCGGTGCTCTTCTATGAAAACACCGACGGCGGCCACGCGGCCGGCGCCAACCTGCGCGAAACGGCCCGCCGCATCGCGTTGGAATACACCTATCTGACGCGTCGCCTGATGGACGAACCGGCGCAGCAGTAAGCCTTGCCCGCTCATCCCCGCTGAGGCGGGGACCCAGGTTTGAACCGCGCGCTCAGACCTGGGCCATGGGCGAAAACTTTGACGGCGGCTTATCAGGCCAAAGCACTGGGTCCCCGCCTCCGCGGGGGTGAGCGGAGTGAAGTCATGAAAACCTTGTTTCTTAGCGTCGCCCTGCCCGCGCTGATGTTGGCTGCGGCGCCCGCTTTGGCCGAGGGTTCTGCGGCCGATCCGATCGCAGCCGCCGCGACCAATCCGCCGCCGCACTTCCCGCGCGACCTGACGCCCGAAGGGGTCAAGGCCGCCGACGATCATCTGGCGCTGGAAGAGGTGGACGGGGCCGAGGCCCGGGCCTTCGTGGCCGCCTCGAATGAAAAGGCGCTGTCGGCTCTGACCGGCGACCGGCGCTACGAGACCTTCCGCCAGCAGGCCGAGGCCATCCTGACGGCCACCGACCGCATCCCCGGCGTTAGCTTCCTGGGCGAGGGCCTGGGCAATTTCTGGCAGGACGCCGCCAATCCCAAGGGCGTCTGGCGGCGTACGACCCTGGACAGCTATCGCAGCAACCAGCCGCAGTGGGAGACCCTGCTGGATATCGACGCCCTGGCCAAGGCCGAGGGCCGGGACTGGGTGTTCAAGGGCGCCGACTGCCTGGCCCCGGACGAGACCCGCTGCCTGGTCAACCTGTCGGACGGCGGCAAGGACGCTGTGACGGTGCGCGAGTTCGACCTGACCACCAGGACCTTCGTGGAGGGCGGCTTCGTCATCCCCGAGGGCAAGCATCGCCTGACCTGGCTGGACCGCGACACCCTGCTGATCGCCACTGACTTCGGTCCCGGCACGATGACGGAGTCGGGCTATCCCTACATCGTCAAATCCCTGAAGCGCGGCCATCCTCTGGCCCACGCGACCGAGGTCTATCGCGGCCAGCAGTCCGACGGCGGCTATGGCGTCTCGCCCATGGTCTTCCGCGACATGGCGGGCGCGGTCGAGGCCGTCCTGTTCAGTCGCCCGCTGGACACCTTCCGGTCGGAAATCTGGGCCATGGGCGGGGAGGGCAGGCCATACAAGCTGAGCCTGCCCGAACGCGTCGCTGTCGAAGGCGTCATGGGCGGCAATCTTGTCTTCTCGCCGGATCAGGCCTGGCGCTTCGACGGTCAGGACTATGCGGCGGGTTCGCTGCTGTCCCTGCCGCTTGGCGTTCTGGGGCCGGTTCGGCTGGATATCGCCATCGGCGCTGAACGGGCGACCGTCTTCACGCCGACGCCGCGCCAGTCGCTGCAGAACGTGACGGTCCTGTCCGACAGCATCGTCGCCGTCATCGCCGACAATGTCGTCGGCACGTTGAAGCGTTTCACCCCGACTGAGAACGGCTGGACCGCGACCGACATCGCCGTGCCGACCAACAGCGCCGTGGGTCTGGGTGACAGTTCCAAGAGCAAGGGTCAGGTCTTCGTCTCGACCCAGGGCTTCCTGACGCCGCCGACCCTCAGCCTGGCCGACGTCTCCACCGGCGCCCTGACCGAGCTGAAATCGGCCCCAGCCAAGTTCGACGCCTCGACCCATGTGGTCGAGCAGTTCGAGGCGACCTCGACCGACGGGACCAAGATTCCCTACTTCGTCACCCGGCCCAAGGATCTGGTGATGGACGGGACCGGCCCGACGATCCTGTTCGGCTACGGCGGCTTCCAGGCCAGCTTCCCGCCCGCCTACAAGCCCGAGATGGGCAAGCTGTGGCTCGAGAACGGCGGCGTCTTCGTCCAGGCCAACATCCGCGGCGGCGGCGAGTTCGGTCCCGGCTGGCACCAGGCGGCCCTGCGCGAAAACCGCCAGCGCGCCTTTGACGACTTCGCTGCCGTGGCCCGCGATCTGGAGCAGCGCCGCATCACCAGCCCGCGCCACCTGGGCATCTACGGCCGTTCGAACGGCGGGGTCCTGACCTCGGTGTCGATCACCCAGCACCCGGAACTGTTCAACGCGGCGGTGATCGAAAGCCCGCTGATCGACATGCTGCGCTATCAGGACCTGCCCGCTGGCGCCTCGTGGATCGGCGAATACGGCGACCCGCGCATTCCCGGCGACGCGGAGTTCATCGCCCGCTACTCGGCCTATCAGCAGCTGCGCCCCGAGACGAAATACCCGCGCGTCTACATCACGACCAACACGCGCGACGACCGGGTCCATCCCGGCCACGCCCGCAAGTTCGCGGCGCGCCTGGGGGATCAGGGCCACGACCACCTCTATTACGAGGACACGGCCGGCGGTCACTCCAACGACGCCGATCCGGTCGCCAACGCTCGCCGCTGGGCCCGGCACTATGTCTATCTGGCCCAACAGCTGATGGACTGAGGGCGACAGGCCAGGGATGATGTCCTTCACGCTTTTATGAGCGGCGCAGACGGATCGAGGGGCTAGGATCGTCAAATGACGGCACGAGGTTCGATCAGGCTCGGGATGGCGACGGCGGCGCTCGTGGGTGTCGGTTTGCTGACCGGCGCGGGCGCGCCGCCGCGCGAACGCGACGCTTCGGTCCAGCCGGTGGTGGTCGAGCTTTTCACCGCCCAGGGCTGTTCCGGCTGCCCTGACGCCAATCGTACGCTTGAGGCCGTGGCGAATGAGCCGGGCGTCATCGCCCTGACCTACGGCGTCGACTACTGGGACTATCTCGGCTGGCCCGACACCTTCGCCAAGCCCGAGTTCGCCGCACGCCAGCAGGCCTATCGCCAGGCCCTGAAGCTGAGGAATGTTTCGACGCCCCAGGTGGTGATCGACGGTCGGCGGCACCTGTCGGGCGCCCGCTCGCCCGAGCTTCAGGCCGCCATCGACGCCGAGGCGTCGGCTCGTCTGCATCCGCCGGAAATCGAGTTCCGCGAGACCGGCGACCGGGTCGGCGTCGGCTCCGGCCGCCCGCCGGCCGGCGGCGCAGAGGTCATGGCCGTCGTTTATCAGCCGGGTCTTCAAACGGTTGAGGTGCGCCAGGGCGACAATCGCGGCCAGGCCGTGCGCCATGTCAATGTGGTGCGCCATGTGCATCGTTTGGGCGACTGGACCGGACGACCGGTCCTGTACGGCCTTCCGGCGGATTCCACCTCTGAAGACAATGTCGTAGTCCTGCTTCAGGCCAAGACGGACCGGCGTATCCTTTCGGCGGCCCGTCGTGCTGAACGGGGCGTGGAACGGGCGCGCGATTGAACCGCTGACCGAAAGGGGCTAAAGGCCCGCCGCTCTTGATGGGCGCGCCCTTCGCGCGACCCGGAGGTTATGCATGGCCGGGGATACGCCCCGCGGCGACGCCGAGACGTCCGCCGCAAAAGCTTCAGAACAACCGAACGCCCAGATTCCGTCTCCTCCGGGGCACGGTAAGGCGACGCATCGCGCCCTGATCCTGGGCGCCATCGGCGTGGTCTTCGGCGATATCGGCACCAGCCCCATCTACGCCCTGCGCGAGGCCATAGGCCACGCCCAGAAGGGCGTCGGCGGCGAGCTGGCCATCATCGGCGTCGTGTCGCTGGCCTTCTGGGCCCTGATGGTGGTGGTGACGTTCAAATACGTCATGTTCCTGATGCGGGCCGACAACAAGGGCGAGGGCGGCACCCTGTCGCTGATGGCCCTGGCCCAGCATGCGGTCGGCCGACGCAGCGCCTGGCTGTTCATTCTCGGCGTCTGCGGCGCGGCTCTCTTCTACAGCGACGGCGTCATCACCCCCGCCATTTCGGTGCTGTCGGCGGTTGAAGGCCTGAAGGACGCCCCTGGTCTCAACGGCGAGCTGGATCCCTTCATTCTGCCGATCTCGGCGGGCATCCTGATCGCCCTCTTCCTGGTCCAGTCGCGCGGCACCGCCGGCCTGGCCAAGTTCTTCGGTCCCATCACCGCCGTCTGGTTCCTCAGTCTCGGCGTGCTGGGCCTGACGCACATCTTCGACGACATCACCATCCTGCGCGCCCTGTCGCCGCTTTACGGGATCGAGTTGCTGCTCAAGGACGGCTTCCTCGGTTTCGTCATCCTGGGCAGCGTCTTCCTGGCCGTGACGGGAGCCGAGGCCCTCTATGCGGACATGGGCCACTTCGGCAAGGCGCCGATCCGCCAGGGCTGGCTGTTCGTGGTCCTGCCCTGCCTCACGCTCAACTATCTGGGGCAGGGCGCCTTCCTGCTCGACAACCCCGGCGCGGCCGACAATCCATTCTGGAACATGGTGCCGCAGATGATCTACTGGCCCATGCTGATCCTGGCCACGGCGGCCACGGTCATCGCCAGCCAGGCGGTCATCACCGGCGCCTTCTCGGTGACGCAGCAGGCGGTCCAGCTGGGCCTCCTGCCCCGTATCGACATTCGCAACACCTCCGAAACCCTGGCGGGCCAGATCTATGTCCCGGCGGTCAACAGTCTGCTGATGATCGGCGTCCTCTTCCTGTTGCTGACCTTCCAGTCGTCGCACAATCTGACGGCGGCTTACGGCGTGGCCGTGACCGGGACCATGCTGGTCAACACGCTGATGTCCTTCTCGGTGGTGACCAAGAAGTGGCGCTGGCCCCTGTGGGCCGTGCTGGCAGTCCTTATTCCGTTCGGCTTCATCGACGCGGTCTTCCTGACCTCCAACCTGCTCAAGATCCCGGACGGCGCCTGGATGCCGCTGGTGATGGGCGGCGGTCTGGTTCTGATCATGTGGACCTGGGTGCGCGGAACCCAGATCCTGACCGAGAAGACGCGCAAGGACAGCCTGCCGCTCAGCGACCTGATCGAGATGCTGAAAGCCCGTCCGCCGCATCGCGCGCCGGGCACGGCCATCTTCCTGACCTCGGATCCCGAGGTCGCGCCGGTGGCCCTGATGCACAACCTCAAGCACAACAAGGTGCTGCACGAGAAGAACGTCATCCTGACCGTCCACACCGCCGACCGGCCGCGCGTCGCCGACAGCCACCGCGTGACGATGGAGCCGATCAGCGACGACTTCAAACGCCTGACCATCACCTATGGCTTCATGGAGACGCCGAACGTGCCCCGCGCCCTCGGCCTGTGTCGCAAGCAGGGGCTGAAGTTCGATATCATGTCGACCAGCTTCTTCCTGGGCCGTCGCTCGGTGGTGCCGTCGGCGCGTCAGGGCATGCCTTTGTGGCAGGACAAGCTGTTCATCTTCCTGATGCGCAATGCGGCCAATCCGACCGACTTCTTCCATATCCCCCCCGGCCGCGTGGTCGAACTGGGCACGCAGGTTTCCGTATGAGTGGTGGTACGCCCAAGGGCAAAAGCTCGGCCGCGCGCGGCCGCCGTATGGCTGAGAAGGCGCGTCCGCGTCGCGAGGCCAGGCCCGAGGTGATCGCCGAGGATCCCCACGCCGACATCGGCGTCGAGGCCCGCCTGGTCGCCGGCATCCTGCTGAACGCCGCTCTGGAGAAGCGTACGGGTCTGGACGAGGCTCTCAGTCAGTCCCCGGCCAAGGATCTCGCCGGTCCCGACCGCGCCTTCGCGCGCGCTGTCGCCATGGCCGCCCTGCGCCGTCTGGGCGAGATCGACCAGATTCTGGATCGTCGCCTGCAGAAGGCCCCGCCGGTTCCGGTCCGCACCATCCTGCGTGTCGCCCTGGCCCAGACCCTGGTGCTGGGCACGCCCGCCTTCGCCGCCGTCTCGACGGCCGTGAAGCTGGCTGAACGCGACGCCAAGACCCGTCCCTACAAGAACCTGGTCAACGCCGTCCTGCGCGGCGTCGACCGCGACGGCCCCGGCCTGACGACGGCGGAAGCCAACCTGCCCGACTGGCTGGCCGCCCGCTGGAAGGCGACCTACGGCGAGGCCAATCTGATCGGTCTGGCCCTGGCCACCCGCGAGGAGCCCGCCACCGACCTCAGCGCCAAGCCCGGCGTTGATCTCGATGTTCTGGCTCAGGACGTCGAGGGCGAGGTCCTGCCCGGCGGCACGGTCCGCACCGGCAAGCGCGGCGATGTGGCCGGCTGGTCCGGCTTCGAGGCCGGCGACTGGTGGGTCCAGGACGCGGCCGCTGCCGTTCCCGCCCGTCTTCTGGGCGTCAAGGCCGGCGAGACGGTGCTGGACATGTGCGCCGCGCCCGGCGGCAAGACCCTGCAACTGGCCGCCGCCGGCGCCGAGGTCGTCGCCGTGGACCGTTCGGCCGCCCGCCTGAAGCGCCTGCGTCAGAATTTCCATCGCACCGGCCTGTCGGTCGAGGTCGTGGCCGTACCGGTCGAGGACTGGGAGGATGAGCGCACCTTCGACGCCGTCCTGCTGGACGCGCCCTGCACCGCCACCGGCACCTACCGCCGCAACCCCGAGGTTCTGCGCGCCACCCGCCCAGCCGAGGTCGCCAAGCTGGCCGACGTGCAGCACCGCCTGCTGGACGTGGCGGCGGAGAAGGTGAAGCCCGGCGGCCGTCTGGTCTATTGCGTCTGCTCGCTGGAACGCGAAGAGGGCGAGACCCAGGTCATCGCCTTCCTGCGCCGCAACCCGGCCTTCCGCACGGCGCCCGCCGTTCCCGCCGAGGTCGGCGCCGCCGACGAATCCCTGACGGCCGAAGGCTGGCTTCGCATCCTGCCGTCGCAATGGGCAGAGTGCGGCGGGATGGACGGTTTCTTCGCCGCCCGTCTGGAGCGGATCGCCGACTAGGTTTCCATTATTGAAACAGGGGCAGGACGTAGCGCCAGTTGCGGACGATCAAGGCTGCGGCTGCGACCGCCATGGCCAGACCGGGGGTGAGTATGAGCAACCGCCGAAAACGGTGCGCCCACCAGAGAAATTCGCCTAGCGCGATGCTGACCATACTGACGCCTCCCGCTGACAGTCATGTGCGACAACCTGTCTCATGTCGAGACTCTCGAAGCACCTTTTCTTGATCCTGGGGTCTTCGACGCACGGTCCATGCCGGGGAATGTCGAGATTTCGATGTTCGGCGAAAGGTTTCACCGGCGTCGGGAGCCGGGTCAGTCGTCCTCGTCTTCGATGGCGTGAATCTGATCGTCATCCAGGCCGAGGTGATGGCCGATTTCGTGGATCAGGACATGAGTAATGATTTCGGCCAGGCCGACGTCGCCGCGTTCGCACCATTCGTCGAGAATGGGACGGCGGTAGAGGAAGATGCGCGACGGCTCCGCGGCGGGGCCCATGGCGTCGCGTCCGCCGATGTGGACGCCTGAGTAGAGGCCTGTCAGTTCGAACGGATCCTCGATCTCCAGGTCGGCCAGGGTGTCTTCGTCGGCGAAGTCATCGACGCGGATCACCACCTCGCCCGCCGCCTGGCGGAACAGGTCGGGCAGGCCGGCGAAGGCTGCTTCGGCCAGGCGGGCGAAGTCGTCGAGCGAGGGGGCGGCCTGATCGTTCCACGTCTGGGTCATGGCTCGGATATCGCCCGCGCGACGGCGCGCCGCAATCCGTCGTCTCGCCGCATCGCAATCGGCGCAATCAGGGTATGGTAAACGCGAATCGGTGCGGCGCCCGGCAAGGCGGCCGTGATCGAGGACGGACGGGTTTCTTGGGGAAGGCATGGCCGAGGCCGACATCGCCTATGTGGCCACCGCAGGCGCGGCAGGACTGGCGCTGGCGATCAGCGCCTGGGCCTGGCGGCTGCGCAAGCGTCTGGGCGTGCGCGAGGCCGAGGTCGAGGCATGGCTGTCGGGCGAACGCGCCCACGCCGCCGCCTGCGAAGGCGCCCTGAACGTTTTTGACGACGTGCGCCTGGCCCTGACGCCCGAGGGCGCGGCCCAGTCGGTCTTTGGCGCGCCCGAGGCCCTGGCGGTTCTGGCCCCGGGGCGCGAAGGCGCAGCGGCGGCCGAGGCCATCGTCGTGGCCCTGAACGAAGCCCATACCGGCCACATGGACGGCCTGGTCCAGCGCGGCGAGCCGTTCGAGACCTTGCTGGAATCCGTCGACGGCGCCTGGGCGGTCGAGGGCCGCGCCCTGGGTGGATCGGCCTGGCTGCGCCTGTCCAGGCTGGGTGGAGCGGAAACCGCCGACGCCGGCCTGGGCGCCCTGACCGAGGCCTCGCCGGTTCCGACCTGGGTGGTCGACGGCGCCGGCCAGCTGATCTGGGCCAACAAGGCCTGGTTGACCGAGATCAGGGCCGAGACCCTGGCCGAGGCGCATGAGCAGGGCCTCAGTTTTGATCGCGGCGCAGATCTGATCGTCGCCGAGGCTTCGCGTCTCAACGCCCGGCAGGAGGGCTTCCGCTGGGTGTCCTCGGACGGACGACGCAAGGCCTGGCGCATCCTGGCCGAGCCTCTGGCGGGCGGGCGCGGCGCCGTCATCGCCTTCGCCATCGACATGACCGAGGCCGAGGAGACGCGCGACACCCTGCGTCGTCACGTCGAGGCTCATGACGAGACCCTGAACCATCTGGCCGACGCCGTGGCCATCTTCGGCCCGGCCAAGCGGCTGGCCTTCCACAACACCGCCTTCCAGCAACTGTTCAACATCGATCCGGCCTGGCTGGACGAGCGCCCGACCCACGCCGAGTTGCTGGACCGTCTGCGTCAGAAGCGCCAGCTGCCCGAGGTGATCGACTATGCTGGGTGGAAGGCGCAAGAACTGGAGTTCTACGGCGCGGCCCAGGCGGCGCCTGACGATAGCTGGTCCCTGCCCGACGGGCGCACCCTGCGCGTGGTGCGTCAGCCGCATCCGCTGGGCGGCATCCTGCTGATCTTTTCGGACATCACCGACGAGCTGCAACTTCGCAGTCGCTACAACGCCCAGATCCAGGTCCAGACGGCGACTCTGGACAAGCTGAACGACGCCGTGGCGGTGTTCGGCTCGGACGGTCGGCTGCGGCTCAACAATGACGCCTTCGAGGCCTTCTGGGGCGTGTCGGCGGAGAAGCTGGTCGAGGCCGGGGATTTCGACGCCGTGGCCGCCCTGTGCCGCCCCGTGCTGGACGACGCCGCCCTGTGGCTGGGGCTGAAGGCGCGGGTGGCCGATCCTGATCCGGAAAGCCGCGTGCCGATCTCGGGCGAAGCGCGCACCGATGACGGGCGGATGGTGGCATGGCAGACCCGGCCCCTGCCTGACGGCGCCACCCTGGTCGCCTTCTCCGACGTCACTGCCCGGCGCGAGCTGGAACAGGCCCTGGCGGCCAAGGAGGCGGCTTTGGCCGAGAGCCAGGCGCTGAAGCGCGAGTTCGTCGGCAGCGTGTCCTATGAGCTGCGCACGCCCCTGACCACCATCGTCGGCTATTCCGAATTGCTCGAGGCCATGGGCGACCTTCCGGAGCGCAGTCGCCAGCACGCCGGGGCCATCCGCGTCGCCGCCAGCCACCTGGCCCGCTCCATCGACGATGTGCTGGACATGGCCCAGATCGACGCCGGGGAGATGGAGCTGACGCTCGGCGACATGCGGGTTCGCGACCTGCTGGACGCCGCCGCCGACAAGGTGCGGGCCAAGGTCGAGGGGCGTGGCGCCGTCCTGACGGTGGCCTGCCCGGCCGGGCTCAAGCCGGTGCGCGCCGACGCCCGCCGTATCGCCCAGGCGGTCGATCACCTGCTCGAGAACGCCTGTCGCGCCGTGTCAGAGGGCGGGGCTGTGACCCTCACCGCCGAGACCGGACCGGGCGAGATCCGCATCCGCGTCGAGGACACCGGCCGGGGCATCCCCTATCACCTTCAGGCCCATGTCTTCGATCGCTTCGTGCGGCGCGAACGCGGTGGGCCGGGCGTGGCCCTGGCCCTGGTCAAGGCCCTGGTCGAACTGCACGGCGGCTGGGCCGAGGTCCAGTCCGAGCCGGGCAAGGGCGCGGCCTTCATCCTGCACCTGCCGGTCGAGGCCGCGGCCCCCACGGCGGCGCCGGAACTGCTGCTGGGCTGATGTTCGCCTGATCTCGTGCTAGAGGGCCTGTCCAAGCCCCCTCAGGACGCTCTCATGGCCGACACGACCCGCCCCCTGCTCAAGACCGCCATCATCTATGATTTCGACGGCACCCTGGCGCGGGGAAACATGCAGGAGGTCAGCTTCATTCCCTCGATCGGGATGACGCCGGCCCAGTTCTGGAACGAGACCGTCCGTCCCCGGACCATCGCCTCCGACGGCGACGGCATCCTGATGTACATGCAGATGATGTTGCTGGCCGCGCGCGAGCAGGGCAATCCCGTCACGCGTCAGACGCTGCAGGACCACGGCCGCGACGTGGCCCTGTTCGAGGGGCTGCGGGACCGCAGCTGGTTCGATCGCATGAACGAATTCGGCGCCCAGTACGGCCTGGAGATCGAGCACTACATCATCTCGGCCGGCCTGGAGGAGATGATCCAGGGCTGCCCCATCGCCGAAGCCTTCACCCACGTCTTCGCCTCGAAATACGCCTATGATGACAACGAGGTCGCTGTCTGGCCCGCCGTGGGCGTCAACTACACCACCAAGACCCAGTACCTGTTCCGCATCAACAAGGGCGTGCACAACCACTGGGACGACGAGCGTATCAACCGCTTCATTCCGGACGAGGAGCGTCCCATCCCCTTTGACCGGATGATCTTCCTCGGCGACGGCGACACCGACGTGCCGACCATGAAGATGATGCACACCAAGGGCGGCTTCTCGATCGCCGTCTACGATCCCGACAACACCCCGCGCGACCACAACAAGATCCACCGCCTGATTTCGGAAGACCGCGTCAACTTCGTCGCCGAGGGCGACTATCGCGAGGGCACGCCGGTCGACCTGATCGTCAAGGGCCTGATCGGCCGTATCGCCGTCAACTACGGCCGCATGCCGGCGGACTGAAGCGCCGGGCCTGAACAGTCAGGATCAGGCCCCGATCTCTCCTACCTTGCGTCCGGCCAGCCGCGCTCCGGCGACCACCTCAGGGTCTGATTGGGCTGTCTCCAGGATCCAGTCGCGGAAGCGGGCGATCTTGGGGGTCAGGCGGCGGGCGGGCGGGTAGCAGAGCCAGTAGCCTTCGGCCAGGGCGACGGTCTGGTCAAAGGGCCGGACCAGAAGGCCCCGCTTGATTTCGCGGCCGTAGAGGATCGGCGAGCCGAGAGCCACGCCCTGATCACCGAGGGCGGCCGCCACCTCCATGGCCTGGTTGTCGGCGGTCAGGCGGGGCGGCGGAGCGGCGTCGGCGGGCGCCACCCCGGCGGCGGCGAACCATGCGGCCCATTCGGCCGGTTCGCCCACCAGATGAGCCCGCTTCAGGTCGGCGGGGGTCTTCAGATCCAGTTGATCGCGCATGGCGGGCGTGCAGACAGGCGTGAAGACGGCGGGCATCAGGAAGCGACTCTCCAGCCCCGACCATTGACCCGAACCGAAGCGCAGGGCCACGTCCAGCCCGTCGGCGCCGAGACTGGACAGGATCGAGCTGGTGTCTACCCGCACCGCCAGGTCGGGATTGGCCAGTTGAAAGCTTCCCAGTCGGGTCGCCAGCCACTGGGTCGCCAGGGTCTGAAGCGTGGTGATCGCCAGCACGCCCTGATCGGTTTCGACCACGTCGGTCACGGCGCGTCGCAGCAAGGTCATGGCTTCTGTCGCCGCCGTGGCCAGCCGTTCTCCCTCCGGCGTCAACGACACCTGTCGTACGCCGCGCACGAACAGGGCCCGATCCAGCCTTTGCTCCAGATCGCGGATGCGCCAACTGACCGCCGCCTGGCTCATGCCCAGGGCCTCTGCGGCGCGGGTGAAGCTGAGCAGCCGCGCGGCGGTCTCGAACACCCTCAGGGCGTCGACGGGAATGCGGGACAGAACGTCAATCATAAGCAGACCTTATGTATCATCTCCATCGTCTCGTTTGTTCTCCCTGTCCGTCAACGGCATATTTCGCTCACAGGAAAGGAGGACGACCGATGGACTACATTTACAGCACTCATAAGGAGCCCGCGTGGGGCTGGGTCGGCGCCCTGCTTGAGGCGCGCAAGATCGCCGTCCCTGTCAGGACCAAGCCTTTCGCCGAGCCGAAGCGAGACCTGCGTCCCGGCCGTGCGGCTTGCTGACCGGACGCCGCGACACGGCGTCGCGGTCGCGCCTTGCGTCGCCGGAACGGTTTGCGCCGCTCCGGCGAGCCTGGCCATAAACGCACCTTCACCGTCATCGAGGGGGCTCTGACCAATGCGCCGCACCAAGACCATTTCGACCTTCGCCGCTGTGGCCGCCCTGGCCGCCGCCAGCCTGAGCGTCGCTCTGCCCGCTGAGGCGCAATCCCGTCGCAACGTTGTGACTGCGCCTGCCGATCTGACGCCGCGCGCCGCCCCGGCCGCGCAGCGCGCCGTGAATTTCGCCGCCACGCCCGGCCGGGCCGCAGGCGTCCTGGTGCTGCCGCTGGAGACGGAGGCCGATCTGGCCAAGCGCGGCGCGGCCCTGACCCCCGCCGTGCGCGAGGCCGTCGCCGCGGCCGTGAACGCCGCCCGCTTCGACTACAAGGCGCGCCAGACTCTCAGCCTGCACGGCGTCGGCGGCTGGGATCGTATTCTCGTTGTTGGCCTTCCCATCGACGCCAGGGCCGTCGATCTCCAGACCGCAGGGATCGTCGCCGGTCGCGTCCTGATCGCGCAGCCAGGCGATATGACTGTCCTGACGGCTGGTCTGTCCGCCGACGGCGCCGCCGAACTGGCGACAGGCCTCGGCCTCGGCCAGTACCGTTCCGATCTGCACCGCACCACCGGCCGAGACACGGCGGCGCCCGGCGGCATGACGGTCATCGCCGACGACGTGGCGACCACTCAGGCCCGCTATCGTCGCGGCGCGGCCCTGGTCGAGGCCATGGCCTGGGCCCGCGACATCTCCAACGAGCCCGCCAACGTCATCTATCCCGAGAGCTTCGTCGAGCGCGCCCGCGCCGCCTTCGCCGGTGTCCCCGGCGTCGAGATCGAGGTGCTGGACGTGCCGGCCATGCAGCGCCTCGGCATGGGGTCCCTGCTGGGCGTCGGTCAGGGCTCGACGCGTCCGCCGCGCCTGCTGGTGGTGCGCTATCGTGGACAGGGCGCGCCCGACGCCGGTCCCGTCGCCCTGCTGGGCAAGGGCATCACCTTCGATTCCGGCGGGATCTCGATCAAGCCGGGCGCCAACATGGGCAATATGAAGATGGACATGTCGGGCGCCGCCAGCGTCGTCGGCGCCGTTCTGGCCCTGGCCCGGGCGGGGGCCCCGGTCGACGTCGCCGCCGTCGCGGCCCTGGCGGAAAACATGCCCGACGGGAACGCCATCCGTCCTGGCGACGTCCTGACCGCCATGAACGGCAAGACCATCGAGATCATCTCGACCGACGCCGAGGGGCGTCTGGTTCTGGCCGACGCCGTGGTCTGGGCCGACACCCGGCTGGAGCCCGCGGCCATCGTGGATGTGGCCACCCTGACCGGCTCGGTCGGCGGCGCCCTGGGCAACGACTACGCCGGCCTGTTCAGCCGCCACGACGCCCTGGCCGATCAGCTGCGGATCGCGGGCGACGCGACCGGCGAGCGCCTGTGGCGCCTGCCGCTGCATCCCTCCTATGTCGGGGCGACCAGCTCGACCATCGCCGACAT
The DNA here is from genome assembly GCF_055397675.1 of Brevundimonas sp. T2-11. Taxonomy (NCBI): domain Bacteria; kingdom Pseudomonadati; phylum Pseudomonadota; class Alphaproteobacteria; order Caulobacterales; family Caulobacteraceae; genus Brevundimonas; species Brevundimonas sp. T2-11. Next base: position 3,185,506 of record NZ_AP027920.1, on the reverse strand, counting down.
CAAGAACTCCGGCGATGGCGGCGCCGGCGCGGGCACGGGCGCCCACTTCATCGGCTATTTCGCCCGCCCCGAAACGCCCTGGGCCCATCTGGACATCGCCAACATGGCCTTCGGCGGCGCCAACGACGTCAAGCCGGCGGGATCGGCGGGCTTCAGCGTGCGTCTGCTGGAACGCTTCGTGCGCGACTTCCAGCCGGTGGCGAAAGAAAAGGGGACGGGCGGCTTCTAGACCGTCCTCAGTCGACGGCGACGATCTCGACCGACTGGCCCGCGACCGTCGCCTCGTCCCCCTCGCGCTTGCCCATCAGGGCCCGGGCCAGGGGCGAGACGTGGCTGACCGAGCCCTTGGCCGGATCGGCCTCGTCCTCGCCGACGATGCGCCAGGTCTGGGTGCGGCCGTCCTCGCGCTCGATGGTCACGGCGCCGCCAAAGCGCACCCGTCCGTCCGGCGTCGTCTCCAGCAGTTGCGCCGAGGCCCGTCGCGCCGACCAGTAGCGCAGGTCGCGCGTGGCCCGGGCCATGGCGGTGCGGTCGGCCTCGATCGAGCCTTCGGTTTGGGCCTTGGTGTAGGCCGCCCGAGCCGAGGCCAGCTCGGCCTCGATCTGGGCCAGGCCCTCGGGCGTGACATGGTTGGGATGGGGCGAGATCGGACGGTCCACCAGGTCGGCGGCCGTGGCTTCCAGATCTTCTTCTCGGGTGAAGGCGACGCTCATGAGGACAGAGCGTATGCCGTTCGCGGACGTTCCGGTCTAGGAAGGCGTGATGACCGACGCCCCTTCCTCCACACTTCCGACCGTCGCCGTGATCGGCGCGGGTCCCGCCGGGCTGATGGCCGCCGAACGGCTGGCGACCGCCGGCCTGCGTGTCGTCGTGCATGAGCGGATGCCCTCGGTCGCGCGCAAGTTCCTGATGGCCGGGCGGGGCGGATTGAACCTGACCCATTCGGAGCCGCTGGAGCCCTTTCTGAACCGCTACGACGCCCCGGCGCGGGCGCGGATCAGCGGCTGGCTGGACGCCTTCTCGCCCGCCGATCTGACCGCCTGGGCCGAGGGGATGGGGCAGGGGACCTTCGTCGGCTCCTCGGGCCGGGTCTTTCCCCGGGCCATGAAGGCCTCGCCCCTGCTGCGGGCCTGGCTGGCGCGGCTGGAAGGGCTGGGCGTCGAGATCCGCACCCGTTCGCGCTGGACCGGCTGGACTGACGGCGCCCTGAGGTTCGATACGCCCGAGGGCGAGCGGATTGAGCGCTCCGACGCCGTGATCCTGGCCCTGGGCGGCGCCAGCTGGGCCAGGCTGGGCTCTGACGCTGCATGGATTCCAGAACTGGAGGCGGCGGGCGTGTCCGTCGCCGCTTTCCGTCCCGCCAACGTCGGCTTCGACGTCGCCTGGTCGTCCCTGTTTCGCGACCGTTTCGCGGGCCAGCCGCTGAAGGGGATCGCCCTGAGTCACGCCGGGCGCACGGTGCGCGGCGAGGCCATGATCGCCGCCTACGGGATCGAGGGCGGCGCCGTCTACGCCCTGTCGGCGGACCTGCGCGACGCGGTCGCGCGCGACGGATCGGCCGTGCTGACCCTCGACCTGCGTCCGGGCCAGTCGCTTGAGACCCTGACGCGACGCCTGTCGAAACCGCGCGGCAAGGACAGCCTGTCCAATTGGCTGAGGAAGGCCGTCCATCTGGATCCGCCAGCCCTCGCCCTGCTGCGCGAGGTCGGGCCGCTGCCTACCGAACCCGCCCTGCTGGCGGCGCGGATCAAGGGCGTGAGCCTGGCCCTGACCGGGGTGCAGGGCCTGAGCCGCGCCATCTCCTCGGCCGGGGGCGTCACGCTGGACGGCGTGGACGATGGCCTGATGCTCAAGGCGCGCCCCGGCGTCTTCATCGCCGGCGAGATGCTCAACTGGGAGGCGCCGACCGGCGGCTATCTGCTGCAGGCCTGTTTCGCCTCCGGCGTCGTGGCCGCGGCGGGCGTGACGGACTGGTTCAAGACGCGCTGATCGACCAAGGCAGGGCTCGACAGCCGGATCGCCAGGGGGCAGCGTGTTCGCCTTCTCAAGCTGTTCGAGTGCGCTTCATGTCGATGTCCCGTTCCGCCGCCCTCGGCCTGATCGCCGCCCTGATGACCTCGACCTCGGCGCTGGCGCAGACTCAGCCCTCGATCGGCCGTGTCGATCCGGTCCGGCTCAGCGAGGCGACACGGGTTCTGGCCTCGGACGAGTTCGAGGGTCGCGCCCCGGTCACGCCGGGCGAAGACCGCACCATCGAATGGCTGACGCAACAGTTTCAGGCGCTCGGGCTCGAACCCGGCGGCCCCGACGGGTCCTGGGTGCAGGTGGCCCAGGTCAGCCGCACCAGCCAGGACGGCCCGGCGACGATCAGCGTCACGGCGAATGGTCAGAGCACCGCCCTGCAGCGCGCGACCGACGTCATCGTCTCCTCGGACCGCCCGGTCAGCCACATCTCGCTCAAGGACGCGCCCCTGGTCTTCGTCGGCTATGGCGTCGATGCGCCCGAGCGCGGCTGGGACGACTACAAGGGCGTCGATCTGGCCGGCAAGATCATGCTGGTTCTGGTCAACGACCCCGACTTCGGCGCGCCGGAAGGCCATCCGGTCGCCGGCAAGTTCGACGGTCAGGCCATGACCTTCTATGGCCGCTGGACCTACAAGTTCCAGGTCGCGGCGGCGCACGGAGCGGCGGGCGTCTTGGTCATCCACGACACGCCGGGCGCGGGCTATCCCTGGTCGACGCTGCAAAACTCCTCGACGGCGCCCAAGTTCGACATCGTCCGCGCCGATCCGGACAAGGAACGCGTCGCGGCCCAGGGCTGGATCCAGGGCGCGGTCGCCGAAAAACTGTTCCAGGACGCCGGCCTCGACTTCGAGGCGCTGAAGGCTCAGGCGCGCACGCCTGACTTCCGCCCTGTGGCGCTGGACGGCGTCACCATGTCCATCGACTTCGGCCAGAAGGCGGACCGGGTGCAGACCCGCAACGTCATCGCCCGCCTGCCGGGCGCGGCCCACCCGGACGAAACGGTCATGTTCGGCGCCCACTGGGACGCCTATGGCCGCGCCACGCCCAAGAACGGCGACGACATCTATAACGGCGCCGTGGACAACGCGACGGGCGTCGCCGCGGTGCTGGAGCTGGCCCGCCTGTTCGCCGAAGGCCCGCGCCCCGAACGCTCGACCGTCTTCGTCAGCTGGGCCGCCGAGGAGACCAGCCTGCTGGGCGCGGAATACTACGCCGCCAATCCGGTCTGGCCGCTGGAGACCACGGTGGCCAACATCAATATGGACAGCCTGCTGCCGGGAACCGAGATCGACCCCAACATCGTCGTCATCGGCGCGGGCAAGAATGATCTGGACGACCGGCTGGCCGTCTTCGCCGGACGCGAGGGCCGTCGCCTGATCCCCGACCCTGCGCCCCAGGCCGGGGCCTTCTATCGCTCGGACCACTTCCCGCTGGCGAGGAAGGGCGTGCCGGCTCTGTTCGCTGCAGCGGGCTTCACCGGCCATAATGCCGCCAGCCGGGACTATGTGGCCAACCGCTATCATCAGCCGACGGACGAATGGACGCCGGAATGGAAGATGGACGCCGCCGCCGCCGATGTTCAGCTGCTGTACGAGGTCGGTTCCGCCCTGGCCAACTCGCGCGACTGGCCCGCGTGGAAGCCGGGCGACGAGTTCGAGGCGGCGCGCAACGCTTCAGCGGCCGCCCGCAAGCCGTGACCTGAAGCGCCCGACGCGCTAGACCCCCGGCATGACCCAAACGCCCGAAATCCACGGCCTCTGCCCCGCCCGTTTCAATGCGGTGAAGGACGCCTTCGCCGCCAACTTCACCGACGCCCCCGAGGGGCTGAACGAGCTGGCGGCGCGGTTCAGCGTGACCATCGACGGCGAGGTCGCGGTCGATCTATGGGCCGGGTCGGCTGATCTGGCGGGAAGCCAGCCTTTCACCGACAAGAGCCTGGTTCCGGTCTTCTCGACCGGCAAAGCGGTCATGGCCCTGATGATCGCGCGCTGCGTGGACAAGGGTCTTCTGTCCTATGAGGACCGGGTCGCGGACCACTGGCCCGCTTTCGGGGCGGCGGGCAAGGACCGCCTGACCGTCGGCCAGTTGATGAGCCACCAGTCGGGCTTGCCCGGCTTCGACGGCGGGGTCGAGCCCGAGATCTGGTTCGACCGCCAGGCGGTGCTGGACCGGCTGGCGGCTCAGGCCCCGCTATGGGAGCCAGGGACGGCCTCGGGCTATCATCCCATCACCATCGGCTATCTGGCGGGTGAGCTGTTCCGCATCGTCGATGGACGCAGCATGGGGACGGCTCTGCGCGAGGACTTCGCCCGGCCCTTTGATCTGGACCTGTGGATCGGCCTGCCCGAGAGCGAGCATGGGCGGGTGGCCCAGCTTCGCAAACCGGCGGCCGCCCCGGACCTCGGCCCCATCGACGTGATCAAGAAGGCCGCCTTCCTGGATCGTGGTTCGGCGCCGGGCGGACGCGGCTCGACCGAATGGCGGATGGCGGAAATCCCCTCGGCTAACCTGCATGGCACGGCGAAGGATCTGGCGCGGATGATGTCGATCATCGCCACCGGCGGCGCGCTGGATGACCTGTCCGTCCTGTCGCAGCAGACCCTGACCCAGGCCACGCGCGAACGCATCCACGGTCAGGACAAGGTCCTGCCCTATGTCATGAGCTGGGGCGCAGGCTTCACGCGCAACGCGGGCCTGAACGTCTTCGGACCCAATCCGGAGGCCGTGGGTCACTGCGGTTGGGGCGGGTCGATGGCTTTCGCCGATCCGGCGACGGGGGTTTCGGCGGCCTATGTCATGACCCGCCAGTCACCGCACCTGATCGGCGACCCGCGCGCCCTGCGTCTGATCGAAGCCCTCTACGCGGCCCTTTAGACGTTGGTCAGGCGTTCGGCCCCCAGGCCAGCTGGTCGTGGACGATGCGCCAGCCGTCCTCGGTGCGCCGCAGAACGCGGGTGAACAGGCCGCGATCGGTCTTGCCTTCGCGGCGCATGACTACCCGGCCCGAGACCACGGTGGTGTTGACGTCGAACTGCAGAGTCTCGAACCACTCATAGGTCATCTGGCCCAGGCCGCCGGGCTGGGCGGCGCGGGCCTGAAGCGCGGCGCGCACGCTGTCCGGCCCCTTCAGCGGGGTGTCCCCCAGAAAAACCAGTAGAGGCTCGTCCTGAACATAGGTGGCCATGACCGCCTCGACGTCGCCCGAGGACCAGGCCTCGGCGGCGGCGTCCAGGGTGTTGCTGACCGCGTCGAAGGTCTCGGCAGTGGTCGGCACGGCGACCGGCGGCGCCAGCGGCGCAGGCGCTTCGGTCCGGGCGGTGCGGATGACCTCATCCCCACCGACGCTCTGGGCGCAGGCGGTCGAACCGGTCGCCAGGGCGACGGCCACGACGAGGGAGCGGGCGAGGGCGGCGAGAGGGCGAGCGCGGATCATCGCCCTTTCTAGGCTGGAACCGCGTCCGATCTCAACGCGAAGGACGCGCTTCCTCGTCCAGGGCCGCCATGCGGTCCTCGGCCGGGTCATCCAGCAGGCCGGGTTCAGGCGCGACGATCGTCTCGGCGGTGCGGCTGGCGCGGCGCACCTTGAGCACAGCGCCGACGGCGAAGACGACGGCGCCCAGCCAGATGAAGGCGAAGGAGGCGATGCGCAGCGCCCCCAGAGCCTCGCCCTGAACCATGCCGATGAAGAAGACGATGGTCGGGGCCAGGAACTGAAGGAAGCCCATGCTGGACAGGGGCATCCGCCGCGCCGCCCAGGCGAAGAGGGCCAGCGGGATGACGGTCGCCGGACCGGCGAACAGCAGCCAGAAGGTGGCGGCGGGCGAGGCGATGAAATGCCCCTGACCCGTCGCCTCGATGAAGATGACCCAGGCCAGGCCGGGCGCGGCCAGTAGCAGACACTCCATGAACAGCCCCGTCTGGGCGTCGACCGAGACGCGCTTGCGGATAATGCCATAGGCCGCGAAGCTGAAGGCCAGCAGCAGGGACACCCAGGGGGCGTGGCCAAGCGCCAGGGTCTGCAGCACCACGCCGACGGCCGCCAGACCGATGGCGGCGGCGCCGAAGCGGTCGATCCGTTCACGGAACAGCCAGGCTCCGGCGGCCATGTTGAGCAGGGGATTGAGATAGTAGCCGAGCGAGGCGTCCAGCGTCCGCCCATTGTTCACCGCCACCACATAGGTGGTCCAGTTGGTGGCGATCAGCACCGCCGACAGGGCCAGCCAGCCCAGCACCTTGGGCTGGCGGAAAACGGCTAGAACTTGCGTCCACTGGCGGGCGATCAGCACCAGCAACAGGGCCCACAGCACGCCCCAGACGGCGCGGTGGCCCATGATCTCCCAGGCGTCGGCGCCCTGATGCGCCATCTGCTGGAAGACCAGGGGGATGAAGCCCCAAAGCAGATAGCAGCCCACCCCCGCCATCAGGGCGGCGCGGGCTTCGGACGAGGTCGGGGAGGGGGACGCGGTCACGGCGGACCTTTCGACCTCCGCCGCAGGCATGCGCGACGGAGGCTTCAAGAGAAACACAAAGCCCCTCAAGCAACCCCGCGCCGCGCGCGGGGCGTCAGGGGCCCCTTCTTACACAGTCAGGCTGCGATAGCCGCTGGACGGGGTGATGGTCCCGGTCTCGTCCAGCAGCTGGGCGATCTGGACGGCGTTCAGAGCCGCGCCCTTGCGCAGGTTGTCGCCAACGACCCAGAAGCTCAGGCCGTTCTTGACGGTCGGGTCCTTGCGGATGCGGCTGACATAGACGGCGTGCTCGCCGGCGACGTCGACCGGGGTGATGTAGCCGTCGTGCTCCAGCTTATCGACGACCAGGACGCCCGGGGCCTCGCGCAGGATCTCGCGGGCCTCGTCCGGCTCGATCGGGCGATCGAACTCGACCGTCACCGCCTCTGAGTGGCCGACGAAGACCGGCACGCGGACGCAGGTCACGGTCAGCTTGATCGACGGGTCGATCATTTTGTGCGTCTCGTTCCACATCTTGGCTTCTTCATCGGTGTAGCCGTCGTCGTTGAACGACCCGATGTAGGGAATGACGTTGAAGGCGATCTGCTTGGGGAACTTCTTGGGCGTGGCGTCGCCCAGGCCGTAGATGGCCTTGGTCTGGTTCCACAGCTCGTCCATGCCTTCCTTGCCGGCGCCCGACACGGACTGATAGGTCGAGACCACCACGCGCTTCACCTTGGCCGCGTCATGCAGGGGCTTCAGCGCCACGACCAGCTGGGCCGTCGAGCAGTTGGGGTTGGCGACGATGTTCTTCTTCTTCGCGTCCTTGACCGCGTCCGGGTTCACTTCCGGCACGATCAGCGGCACGTCCGGGTCCATGCGGAAGGCCGAGGAGTTGTCGATGACGATGGGACCGGCCTTGCCGATCTTTTCCGACCAGGCCTTGGACACCGAGCCGCCGGCGCTCATCAGCACCACGTCCACGGTCGAGAAGTCGAACTGCTCCAGGTCCTCGCACTTCAGCGTCTTGTCGCCGAAGGCCACCTCGACGCCCTTGGATTTTCGCGAGGCGATCGCATGCATTTTATCGACCGGGAAGTTCAGCTCCTCGATGATGTTCAGCATTTCCCGGCCGACATTGCCGGTGGCGCCCACGATGGCGACGCGATAGCCCATGATGAAAATATCCTTGTAAGGGCGTTGGGGAGAAAAGCGGTTCTGCATTTGGGTCTTTCGCAGGCGCGAAGCAACCGGTTTTCGCCAAATTGCCGCTTCAGAAGGCATGAAACCGCTCCGCCTTTCCTGATCCGCCCCTTGGGGCTATGCCGCTGACCATGACCTCCCGCATCCGCAACGCCTACGACATCCGCGTCGAAGAGGGCGTCATCGCCCCTGATCCTCAGCAACTGGACCTCCTGACCGCGCTGGAAAGGCTGGAAGCGGACCTGTCGAAGAAGGGCCTGTTCGGCCGCCCGCCCGAGGTCAGGGGCATCTACATCTGGGGACCACCGGGGCGCGGCAAGTCGATGCTGATGGACCTCTTCTATTCGGCCACGCCCGAGCAGAAGAAGGTGCGCGCCCACTTCCACGCCTTCATGGCCCGCATCCACGACCTGGTGAAACAGTGGCGGGACGGCGACAGTCGCACCCGCAAGGCCGTGTTCGGGACCAGCAAGGGCGACGACCCCATTCCGCCGATCGCGGCCCTGATCGCCTCCGAAGCCCGCCTGCTGTGCTTTGACGAGCTGCAGGTCACCGACATCGCCGACGCCATGATCCTGGGCCGGCTGTTCGAGGCCCTGTTCGAGAAGCGGGTGGTTCTGGCCGTCACCTCGAACCGCGCGCCGGAAGACCTCTACAAGAACGGCATCAACCGCCAGCTCTTCCTGCCCTTCATCGACATCCTGCGCGAGCGTTGCGAGGTGGTGGAGACGGCGGGAGCGCGGGACTTCCGTCTGGACCGCATGGCGGGGGCCAAGGTCTGGTTCTCGCCGCTGGACGAGGCGGCGCGTGACGGCTTCGAGACCCTGTGGTCGGACCTCAGGGGCGGCGAGCCGGAAGAACCCGTCGCCCTGCCCGTCCTGGGCCGTCAGGTTCGGGTGCAGCGCACGGTCGGCGGCATGGCGCGGGCCAGCTTCAACGAGTTGTGCGGGTCGCCGCTGGGACCGCAGGACTATCTGGCGATCGCCCGGCGCTTCCACACCCTCTTCCTGTCCGACGTCCCGACCCTCAGCCCCGCCAACCACCATGAGGCGCGGCGCCTGGTGACCCTGATCGACGCGCTCTATGAGGCGAAGACCCGGCTGGTGGTCCTGGCCGAGGCCGAGCCGGAAGCCCTCTACGCCGAGGGCGTCGGCGCCTTCGAATTCGAGCGCACGGTGTCGCGCCTGAACGAGATGCGCAGCGCCTCGTGGCTGGAACAGCGGGGCGAGGACGACGAAGTGGAGGCGGAGGCGGTTCACGCCTGAGCCTTGCCCCGCCCCCCCGGCGGACGCCGGGATGAGCGGCTTCAAGCGATGGCGCACGAAAAAGGGCCGCACCTTCCAGCGCGACCCCTTCCGTATTCAAACGCTTAAGCGCTCAAGCAGCGCGGCTCCGCGAGCCGCGCGATAGCGCCCCTTCGTTGGCTTAAGCCAGCGACGGCTCAATGTCCTTGCAGGCCTGGATCAGGCCGTTCACCGACTCGACCGACTTGGCGAACATGGCCTTCTCGTCGTCGTTGGTGGTGAACTCGACGATCTTCTCGACGCCGGCGGCGCCGATCAGGGCCGGGACGCCCACGTAAAGATCGGACAGGCCGTACTCGCCCGACAGCCAGACGGCGCAAGGCAGGACGCGCTTCTGGTCCAGCAGGTAGGACTTGGCCATCGCAATCGCGCTTTCGGCCGGGGCGTAGAAGGCCGAGCCGGTCTTCAGCAGGGCCACGATCTCGCCGCCGCCCTTGCGGGTGCGCTCGACGATGGCGTCCAGGTCGGCTTGCGACAGGAAGCCGGCGGCGACGGCGTCCGGCAGCGGCAGGCCGCCGACGGTCGAGTGGCGCACCATCGGCACCATGTCGTCGCCGTGACCGCCCAGGGTCCAGGCGTGGATGTCCTGCACCGAGACGCCGGTCTTTTCAGCCAGGAAGTAGGCGAAGCGGGCCGAGTCCAGCACGCCGGCCATGCCCACGACCTTCTCCTTGGGCAGGCCCGAGAACTTCTGCAGGGCCCAGACCATGGCGTCGAGCGGGTTGGTGATGCAGATGACGAAGGCGTTGGGGGCGTGGGCCTTGATGCCTTCGCCGACGGCCTTCATGACCTTCAGGTTGATGCCGATCAGGTCGTCGCGGCTCATGCCCGGCTTGCGCGGCACGCCGGCGGTGACGATGCAGACGTCGGCGCCCGCGATGTCGGCGTAGTCGTTGGCGCCCTTCAGGGCCACGTCCTGACCGAAGACGGCCGAGGCTTCGGCGATGTCGAGGGCTTTGCCTTGCGGCGTGCCTTCGGCGATGTCGAACAGGATGACGTCGCCCAGCGCTTCGCGCGCGGCCACGTGGGCCAGGGTTCCGCCGATCATTCCGGCGCCGATGAGGGCGATCTTCGCGCGAGCCATACAGGTCTCTCCAGTCGATGTTGCGTGTGCGAAACGGTACTCGATGGCGGGCGGTCTAGACCCGCAAGGGAGCGGGAGCAAGCGCCGGGCGTTGCGCCTTTGGTCGGCCCCTGCGAGGGTCGCCGCATCCAGAGGGGCATGATGACCGCCACGGAAGACGACCGACAATATGAAGCCCGCGTCCTCGGGGAAGCCGAAGCCTGGCGTGAACGCCAGCTGCGTCGTCCCGGCCTGTGGGACACGACCACCCGCGCCGCCCAGGACCGGATCAACAGGATCATCCCCGAACGGGTGCATCAGATCGTCACCTCCGGCGTCGAGCTGACCACGCGGGGCATCATGGCCGGGGCTGAATGGACCACGGCCAAGCCCCTGCTGCACGGCGACCTGAGGACGCGCGAAGACCTGATCCGCACCCGCATCGACCTCTATCGCACCACGGCCAGCGCCGAGGGCGGGGTGGCGGGGGCGGGCGGCTTCCTGCTGGCGGCGGCGGACTTCCCGGCCCTTCTGGCCATCAAGGTCAAGCTGCTGGCCGAGATCGGCGCCCTTTACGGCCACTCGGGCAAGAGCCTGGCGGAGCGGCTCTATCTGCTGCGCATCTTCCAGCTGGCCTTTTCCAGCGCCAAGCATCGGCCCGAGGCCCTGTCCGCGCTGGAGGCGGCGGGACGCGGCCTGCACCAGCCCGAACGCATCCAGGACTTCGACTGGCGCAAGTTCCAGCTGGAGTACCGGGACTACATCGACCTGGCCAAACTGGCCCAGCTGATCCCGGTCATCGGGGCGCCGGTCGGGGCCGTGGTCAACTGGCGGCTGACGACCCGGCTGGCGACGACGGCGATGAACGCCTATCGCCTGCGCTGGTTCGAGGACGAGCATCTGACATGACTGAATTCAAAGCTGACCCCGCCTTTGAGGCCGGATCCGTCTTCGCCGTCGATTGGCCCCTGTGCCAGGTCCGGCTGCAGGACGACGCCCGTTTCCCCTGGCTGATCCTGCTGCCCCGCGTCGAGGGGGCGGTCGAACTGGACGATCTGACCGCGGAACAGCGTGCGGTCCTTATGGAAGAGGTGGTGCGGGCCGGAGAGGTGGTGCGCGCCCTCGCCGACGCGGCGGGACGCCCCATCGACAAGCTGAACACGGCGGCCCTGGGCAACGTCACCCGCCAGCTTCACGTCCATGTCGTCGGCCGCCGCCGCGACGACGGCCTGTGGCCCGACCCGATCTGGGGCCGCCCCGGCGCCGTGCGGCTGGCGGAGCCCGATCGAGAGGTCTTGTTGCGAGCGATTCGCGAGGCCTGATCAGGAAATTGCGATCAGCGCCGCTTATCCGGCCCGGTTCGTTGACACCCGGCCTTTGCGGTCACTAAAGCCTATCGCACTGCAACCGGACCTGTTTTTCCACAGGTTTTTTGAGAACCATTCGCATGTCGAACCTTCCCCAGGGTGCGGGCGACCCCACTGGCCGCTACGTCCGCCATCCCAATGGCCATGTGGCGCCGATGTCGCCCTTCACCGACGTCTGGCGGTGGCACATCACCATGACGGCCTCCATCCTGTTCCGCGTCACCATTGGCGCGGCCACGGTCGGCGCCGTCCTGCTGCTGGCCTGGGTCGCGGCGGTCGCGGCGGGGCCCGAGGCCTACGCCAAGGTTCTGGCCTGCTCGGCCTCGCCCTTTGGTCTCTTCATCTGGTTCGGCCTGTCGCTGGTGGTCTTCTCCTTCCTGCTGAACGGCGCCCGCCACCTGATCAACGACGCCGGCAAGGGCCTTGATCTGAAGTCCGCCAATCTGATGGCCAACATCGCCGTCTGGGGCCCCCTGGTCCTGACCATGCTGTTCTGGGTCGTCCTGTTCGCCGCCGGAAAGGTTTCGCTGTGAGCGCCGCCCCCAAGTTCAAGAACCATGTGAAGATCTCGGAGCGCCACGGCGCCGGCGAGTGGAAGATCGAGAAGCTGGCCCTGCTGGCCCTGATGCCGCTGGGCCTGTGGGTCCTGTCGTCGGGCTTCACCCTGGCCGGCGCCGGCTATGAGGCCGTGCTCGCCTGGTTCGGCAACGCCCTGAACGCCGGCCTGCTGGGCCTGACCGCCATCGTCTTCTTCCTGTTCGCCAGCCTGGCCTGGAAGGTGATCATCGAGGACTACGTCCCGACGCCCTCGGCCCGGACGACCCTGATCAACCTGTCGAACCTCGTCTTCCTGGTGCTGGCCGCCGCCAGCATCTTCTTCATCGTGCGTGTGGCGATGGGCTCCGCCCCGCTGCCCGCCGGAGTCTGATCCCGTCATGGCTGCTTACGAGCTTATCGATCACGAATACGACGTCGTCGTCGTCGGCGCGGGCGGTTCGGGTCTCCGTGCCGCCTTGGGCGCGGCGCAACAGGGCCTGAAGGTCGCCTGCGTCACCAAGGTCTTCCCCACGCGCTCGCACACCGTTGCGGCCCAGGGCGGCATCTCCGCCTCGCTCGGCAACATGGGCGAGGACAGCTGGCAGTGGCACATGTACGACACCGTCAAGGGGTCGGACTGGCTGGGCGACCAGGACGCCATCGAATACCTGGTCCGTAACGCGCCCAAGGCCGTCTACGAGCTGGAACACTGGGGCGTGCCCTTCTCGCGCACCGAAGAAGGCAAGATCTACCAGCGCGCCTTCGGCGGCATGACCCGCAACTTCGGCGAAGGCCCGGTGCAGCGCACCTGCGCCGCCGCCGACCGCACCGGCCACGCCATCCTGCACACCCTGTACGGCCAGTCGGTCCGCCGCGAAGTGAAGTTCTTCGTCGAATACTTCGCCCTGGACCTGATCATGCAGGACGGCGCCTGCACTGGCGTCACCGCCCTGCAGCTCGACACCGGCCAACTGCACCAGTTCCGCGCCAAGATGGTGGTGCTGGCGACCGGCGGTTACGGCCGCGCCTACTTCTCGGCCACCTCGGCCCACACTTGCACCGGCGACGGCAACGCCATGGTGCTGCGCGCCGGCCTGCCGCTGCAGGACATGGAGTTCGTGCAGTTCCACCCGACCGGCATCTATGGCGCCGGCTGCCTGATCACCGAGGGCGCCCGCGGCGAGGGCGGCTATCTGACCAACTCGGAAGGCGAACGCTTCATGGAGCGCTATGCGCCGACCGTGAAGGACCTGGCCCCGCGCGACATGGTCAGCCGCTCCATGACCATCGAAATCCGCGAAGGTCGCGGCGTGGGTCCGAACAAGGACCACATCTTCCTGCACCTGGATCACCTGGATCCCAAGATCCTGCACGCCCGCCTGCCGGGCATCTCGGAGTCGGCCAAGATCTTCGCCGGCGTCGACGTGACCAAGGAGCCGATCCCGGTCCTGCCGACCGTCCACTACAACATGGGCGGCATCCCGACGAACTACCACGGCGAGGTGCTGACGCTGCGCGACGGCAACCCCGACAGCGTGGTTCCGGGCCTGATGGCCGTGGGCGAAGCCGCCTGCGTCTCGGTGCACGGCGCCAACCGCCTGGGCTCCAACTCGCTGACCGACCTGGTCGTGTTCGGCCGCGCCGTCGGCCTGCGCTGCGGCGAGGTCGTGGACAAGGCCTCGGCCGTCCCGGCTGCGCCCAAGGCGACCACCGACGCCCACCTGGCCCGCCTCGACCGCTTCCGCAACGCCTCGGGTTCGACCCCGACCGCCAAGCTGCGCCTTGAGATGCAGCGCGCCATGCAGTCGGACGCCGCCGTCTTCCGCACCGGCAAGACCCTGGACGAAGGCGTTCAGAAGCTGCGCTCGATCGACGCCGCCGGCGCCGACATCAAGACCACCGATCGCGGCCTGATCTGGAATACGGATCTGATGGAGACGCTGGAGTACGACAACCTGATCGCCCAGGCTCTGGTCACCATCGAAGGCGCGGCCAACCGCACGGAATCGCGCGGCGCCCACGCCCGCGAGGACTATCCGGACCGCGACGACGTCAACTGGATGAAACACACCCTGGCCTGGAAGCGTCCGGGCGAAGGCGTCCAGATCGATTATCGTCCGGTGCACAAGTACACGATGTCCGACGAAGTCGCCTACATCGAGCCCAAGGCTCGGGTCTACTAAGGGAGCAGGCAGATGGTTCAACTCACCCTCCCGCGCGGCTCCAAGCCCACGACCGGCAAGGTCCACAAGGCCCCGGCCGGCGCCAAGAACGTCAAGACCTACAAGGTCTATCGCTATGACCCGGAAACGGATTCCGATCCGCGCTGGGACAGCTACGAGGTCTCGTCCGACGATCACGGCCCCATGCTTCTGGACGCCCTGATCCACATCAAGAACGAGATCGACCCGACCCTGTCCTTCCGTCGCTCGTGCCGCGAGGGCATCTGCGGCTCGTGCTCGATGAACATCGACGGTCGCAACACCCTGGCCTGCACCAAGGGCTGGGACGAGTGCTCGTCGCACAACATCACCATCTCCCCCCTGCCGCACCAGCCGGTGGTCAAGGACCTGGTGACGGACCTGTCGCTGTTCTACGCCCAGTACGACTCGATCCAGCCCTACCTCCAGTCCGACGAGCCGGACCCGGAGAAGGAGCGTCTGCAGTCGCCCGCCGACCGCGAGAAGCTGGACGGCCTGTACGAGTGCATCCTGTGCGCCTGCTGCTCCACCTCCTGCCCCAGCTACTGGTGGAACCAGGAAGAGTATCTCGGCCCGGCGGCTCTGCTGCAGTCGTTCCGCTGGATCTCGGACAGCCGTGACGACGCGACCCAGAAGCGCCTCGACGACCTCGAGGACCCCTTCAAGCTGTATCGCTGCCACACGATCATGAACTGCGCCCAGGTCTGCCCCAAGGGGCTGAACCCGGCCAAGGCGATCGCCGAGACCAAGAAGCTGATGGTCGCGCCGAGCCGCAAGCGCGCGGCGGCCTGATCCTTCAGGCTTCGCCATCCGAACAGCCCCCGGCGCCGTCAGGCTCCGGGGGTTTTTCATGCCCGCCGTCCGCCGGGGCTTGCCTCCGGCGCGGCCTGGGCTAAGACGCCTGCATGGCCAAGATCACCTACATCGAGCACGACGGGACCGAGCACACGGTCGAGGTCAAGAACGGCCTGTCCGTCATGGAAGGCGCGATCCGCAACAATGTGCCGGGCATCGACGCCGACTGCGGCGGCGCCTGCGCCTGCGCCACCTGCCACGTCTATGTCGACGAGAACTTCGCCTCGGAAACGGGTCGTCCTTCGGCCATGGAGGAGTCGATGCTCGACTTCGCCGAGAACGTCGAGCCGAACAGCCGCCTGTCCTGCCAGATTCGCGTCAGCGACGACCTGGACGGCCTGATCGTGCGCCTGCCGGAAAGCCAGCACTAAGAGCGCGTCCGGGCGCGGCCCGAAGCCGAGGACATGGTCGAACGAAAAAAAGGGCGGGATCCGTGGATCCCGCCCTTTCGTCGTCTCAGCGTGAGGTGGCGCGGACTTAGAAGTCCATGCCGCCCATGCCGCCCATACCGCCCATGTCGGGGGCGCCGCCGGCCGAGGCCTTCTTGGGCGCGTCAGCGATGGCGGCTTCCGTCGTGATCATGATGCCGGCGACCGAGGCGGCCGACTTCAGAGCCGAACGCACGACCTTGGCCGGGTCGATCACGCCCATCTGGACGAGGTCGCCGTACTCTTCGGTCTGGGCGTTGAAGCCGAACGAGGCGTCGGTCGAGTCCATGACCTTGCCGACCACGATCGAGCCTTCGACGCCCGAGTTTTCCGAGATCTGACGGATCGGAGCCTGCAGGGCGCGACGGACGATGGCGATGCCGGCGTTCTGATCGGCGTTGGAGCCCTTCAGGTCGGCCAGCTTCTTCGAGGCTTGCAGCAGGGCCACGCCGCCGCCCGGGACGATGCCTTCATCGGCAGCGGCGCGGGTCGCGTTCAGGGCGTCGTCGACGCGGTCCTTCTTTTCCTTCACTTCGACTTCGGTCGAACCGCCGACGCGCAGGACGGCGACGCCGCCGGCCAGCTTGGCCAGACGCTCTTGCAGCTTCTCGCGGTCGTAGTCCGAGGTGGTGTCCTCGATCTGACGCTTGATCTGGCCGACGCGAGCCTCGATGCCGTCCTTCTCGCCCGAACCTTCGACGATGGTGGTGTCGTCCTTGGTGATCTGGACCTTCTTGGCCTTGCCGAGCATGTCGAGGGTGACAGTTTCAAGCTTGATGCCGAGATCTTCCGAGATGACCTGGCCGCCCGTCAGGATGGCGATGTCTTCCAGCATGGCCTTGCGGCGGTCGCCGAAGCCCGGAGCCTTGACGGCGGCGACGCGCAGGCCGCCGCGCAGCTTGTTGACCACCAGGGTGGCCAGGGCTTCGCCTTCGATGTCCTCGGCGATGATCAGCAGGGGACGGCCCGACTGAACCACGGCTTCCAGCACCGGCAGCATGGGCTGCAGCGAGGTCAGCTTCTTCTCGTGGAGCAGGATGAGGGGCTCTTCGAGGGCGACCTCCATCTTGTCGGCGTTGGTGATGAAGTAGGGCGACAGGTAGCCGCGGTCGAACTGCATGCCTTCGACGATGTCGACGGTGGTTTCAGCCGTCTTGGCTTCTTCGACCGTGATGACGCCTTCGTTGCCGACCTTGGCCATGGCCTGGGCGATCAGCGCGCCGATTTCTTCATCGCCGTTGGCCGAGATGGTGCCGACCTGGGCGATTTCGGAGTTGTTGGCGACGGGCTTGGAGATCGACTTGACCTCGTCCAGGGCCACGGCGACGGCCTGGTCGATGCCGCGCTTCAGGTCCATCGGGTTCATGCCGGCGGCGACGGCCTTCAGGCCCTCTTGCACGATGGCCTGGGCCAGGACGGTGGCGGTGGTGGTGCCGTCGCCCGCGTTGTCGTTCGCCTTGGAGGCGACTTCGCGGATCATCTGGGCGCCCATGTTCTCGAAGGCGTCTTCCAGCTCGATTTCCTTGGCGACCGAGACGCCGTCCTTGGTCGAGCGCGGGGCGCCGAAGGACTTCTGGATCACGACGTTGCGGCCCTTCGGACCCAGGGTCACCTTGACGGCGTCAGCCAGGACGTTGACGCCCTTCAGCATCTTGTCGCGGGCGTCGGTGTTGAACTTTACGATCTTAGCGGCCATCGGGCAGCTCCTATCTGAATGAGTTTATTGAAGAAAGCAGAACGTCGGGTGCTTAGGACAGCACGCCCAGGACGTCGGATTCCTTCATGATGATCAGGTCTTCGCCGTCGATCTTCACTTCCGTGCCCGACCACTTGCCGAACAGGATGCGGTCGCCGGCCTTCAGTTCCAGAGCGACGTGCTTGCCGTCTTCGTCACGGACGCCGGGGCCCACGGCGACGACTTCGCCTTCCTGGGGCTTTTCCTTGGCCGTGTCGGGGATGATGATCCCGCCCTTGGTCTTGGATTCCTCTTCCACGCGCTTGACCAGCACGCGATCGCCGAGCGGACGAAACGCCATCGGACTTCTCCCTCTTAAACCCCCGAAGCGGGGCGTTCTGAAATGGTGGGCGGCGCCCCCGCGACCGCCGCTTTGGCAGCCGGCCGGCGAGAGTGCTAACGCATCGGGCAAGTAGGAGGGCGGCTCCGGGGCGTCAAGGCGAGGAGGGAGAAACAGCGACGGATTTTGGCCTCTTGACTCCAAGAACTTTAAATTACAAAGTTCATTGTCTTCGTGAGGTCAGGCGCACATCGGCGCCGGGCGCGAAGGGAGGAGAGAGACATGCAAAAGATTCACAAGGCGGCCCTGGCCGCGGCCCTGTCGTCCTTCGTGCTGATGGGGGCCGGTTCCGCCCTGGCCGGAGACGTCGTCATCACCGTCACCGGCGTCCAGGCGCGCGGCGGCGATCTTCTGGTCGGGCTGCAGACGTCCGCCCAGTTTCTGAAGCAGGCGGGCGACCACGGCGAGATCATCAAGACGCCCACAGCCGGGACCCGGGTCGTGACCCTCAAGGACGTGCCGCCGGGCGACTATTCCGTCTCGGTCCTGCATGACCTGAACGGCGACCAGCAGATGGCCCTGGCCAACGGCATGCCCGCCGAGGGCTGGGCCATGTTTCGCGGCGAGACCCTGAGGGGCGCCCCGACCTTCGATCAGGTCAAGTTCACCGTGCCGGCGAGCGGCGACGCCCAGGTGAGCGTGGCCATGCAGTACCCGGCCGGACACTAGGGCGGGACAGCGCCAGATGACTTGAATATGAACGGGACCCCTTGGGGTCGTTCAGCGGGGGCTCCCTAGAAAGGGGACAACGGATCAACCGGCTTTCGAAAGGAGCCCCGCCATGAAGACCATTTCCAAGATCGGCGTCGGCGCTGTTGCTCTGACCATGCTGGCCGTCACTCCTGCCGCCGCCCAGAACTATCGTGATCGCGACCGCGACAACACCGGCCGTGACGCTGTGCTCGGGGCTGTCGTCGGCGGCGTGGCCGGCGCCCTGATCGGTCAGGGCGACGGACGCTATATCGCCGGCGGCGCCCTGGCCGGCGCGGCCCTGGGCGCCGTGGCCTCGGACAACGACCGCGACAACTGCGATTATTACCGTGGCGGCCGCTGCTATCGGAACCAGGGCCATTGGGAACGCGAGCACGGCATCAACAGCCGTGACGGCTATTACAACGGCCGTTACCAGGGCCGCGACAATGATCGGGGCTACTATCGTGACGGCCGCTACTGGCGGAACCACGGCGAGTGGCGCAGCCATCAGAACCGTCGCGATCGCGACTACCGCTACGATCGCCGCTGGTAGGTTCCGGCGCTCGATGACTGAAGGCCCGGCGGCGTCGCCGGGCCTTTTTCATGGGCGATCAACGAACGCCGATGGTCAGCCTGTAGTTGGCGTGCTCGTCGCGACGGGCGGCGTTGCGCATCAGATAGACCCGTACGACGTAGTCGCCGCTGGACGGCAGGCGACCGCTGAACCGATCGCCCGAGGTCGAACCGACGAACAGGGCCTCGTCCGCGCCCTGTTTGGTGACGTTGAAATAGGCCGAGGCGTTGGTGGGTTGCAGGCGCACGTTCAGCGTCTGCCCGCCGCGCGCGCCCAGCACATAGTCGACGGTGTCATAGCCGTGGATGTTGCCCTGCAGGGTGGCTGAGGAGGCGCCGCGCGCGAACTGGACCCTTTCGGTGCGGCTGTGGTCCTGAGCGGTCGCAGGCAAGGCCGTGGCCATCAGGGCCGCGAGGAGAAGGGATTTGAACATGGGGAGCTTCCTGGTTGAGGCCGTGAAACGGCAGCCCTGCTGTAGAGGTTCCGCCCCTGGTGGAAACTGTCGTGCAAGCATTGCGCGGGGACTGGCTCTTATCGCTCGGTCTGCGTCGTCAGCAGCGACGGCCGGGCGCAGCATCGACCCCTATTGCGGGTCAGGCGGCCGCGCGTCGATCCCGACGCGCGGCTCCGATCAGGCCCAGATGGGTGACGCTGAAGCTGTCTGAAGACTTGAGGCCGTAGCCGAGGGCGCGATCGAAGCCGATGTGGGCCAGCCAGATCAGGGCGAGGGCGACGAACAGTTCGTCGCCGGTCAGCCCACCGGCCGCCGCCAGCAGCAGGGGCCCGATCAGGCTGTGGGCGAGGTTGTAGGCCCAGGCCCCGATGCGCGGCCCGGCCAGATAGCCGAAGAAGGACAGATCCGGCGTCAGGAAGAGGACGGCGAACAGCAGCCAGCCCTCGCCGAACCGCGCATAGGCCAGGACCGAAACGGCCAGAAGGGCCAGGCCCTCCAGCCTCTGCCAGGCCATCGCGACGACGGTCACTTCAGCAGCCGGGCGAGCAGGGCGGCGGTCGAGGGGTCCAGGTCAGGCGAGGGGGCGCCCGCCGCCACGTCCGTCAGCACGGCCCTGGCCAGGACCTTGCCCAGTTCCACGCCCCACTGGTCGAAGCTGTTGATGTCCCAGATCACGCCCTCGACGAAGGTCTTGTGTTCATAGAGGGCGATCAGGGCTCCCAGGCTCTGCGGCGTCAGCCGCTCCATCAGGATGGCGGTTGAAGGGCGGTTCCCGGGGAAGGTCTTGTGCGGCGCCAGGGCGTCGGCCTCGGTTTCGGACGCGCCGCTTGCGATCAGTTCGGCGTGGGCCTGGGCCTCGCTCTTGCCCTGCATCAGGGCCTGACCCTGGGCCAGGGCGTTGGCCCAGAGCGGACTTTCCGAGGTCGTCCCGTCCGTCGAGGCGACGATGACGAACTCGGCCGGGACCACCTGGGGGCCCTGATGAATCTGCTGGAAGAAGGCGTGCTGGCCGTTGGTGCCGGGCTCGCCGAAGACGACGGGGCAGGTCTGGCGACCGACCGGCGAACCATCGCGGCGCACCCGCTTGCCGTTGGACTCCATCTCCAGCTGCTGCAGGAAGGCCGGCAGGCGGCGCAGGCCGTGGGCATAGGGGGCGACGGTGCGCGCGGGGCGGTGCAGGCCGTCGACGTTGTAGATCTGGGCCAGGGCCATCAGGACCGGGGCGTTGCGCTCCAGCGGGGCCTCGAGGAAGTGCCGGTCCAGGGAAGCGGCGCCGTCGAGGAAGCCCTGGAACACCTCCCAGCCCAGACCGATGACGCACGACAGGCTGACGGCCGACCACAGGGAGTAGCGGCCCCCGACCCAGTCCCGGAAGGCGAAGGTGCGGCCGCAGCCGAAGGCGGCGGCGCGTTCCGGCGCGGCGGTGACGCCGATGAAGTGCCGCTCCATGCCCTCGGCGGGCAGGGCGGCGGCCAGCCAGGCCTTGGCGGCCTCGGCGTTGGCCAGGGTTTCCTGGGTGGTGAAGGTCTTGGACACGACCACGACCAGGGTGGTTTCGGGATCGAGGCCGGCCAGGGCCTCGGCCATGTCGCGCGGATCGATGTTGGCGACGAAACGGATGTCGATGGTCGGCTCGAGCGGGCGCAGGGCGTCCCAGATCAGGCGCGGCCCCAGGTCCGACCCGCCGATCCCGATATGGACCACGGTTTTGAACGGACGGCCGGTCGCGCCCGTCTCAAGGCTGGACCGAACGGCGTGGGCGTAGTCGCGCATCTGGCCGCGCACGGCGTCCACCTCGGCCGAGACAGGCTCGCCCAGGGCGTGGAAGGCGGCTCCGTCCCGCGCACGCAGGGCCGGGTGCAGCACGGCCCGGCCCTCGGTGGCGTTGACGGCCTCGCCGCCGAACAAGGCGGCCCGCCGGCCCTCGACGTCGGCGGCGCGGGCCAGGTCCAGGGCCGCCTCGAAGCCGCCTCGGGTCCAGCTCTGCTTGGAGAGGTCCAGGTGCAGGCCGGCGGCGTCGAGCGACAGGCGAGTCAGGCGGTCGGTATCGGCGGCGAACTGATCGCTGATGCGGGCGTCGGCGTCGCGGCGGGCAGCGGCCTCCAGTTCGGTCCAGGCGGCGTGCGGCATCCTCGTCTCCCCCCTCGGCCGTCCCAAAAGGGCTGGTACGGCGCTTGCAAGCCCATGTTTACGGCTCAGGCCTAGAAGAGTTCAATCAATGACCGGGTCAATATGGGTTTCCGCGCGGAAGCTCGACCCGGCCGTCAGTGAAAGGGATCCCCCATGTCCTGCGGAATCATCCTCGCCGCCGCCCTGCTGCTCAGCGACCCTTCGGTGGCCGAAGCCGCGGCCCAGCCGCCCGTCGCGGCCGACGCCCCCGTCTCGGTGGCGCATGAGCCCCTGTTCGCCGATCTGGTGACGCGCTCGGGGTCGCTGAAGGCGATCGTCGACGGCTGGATCGCCTCGGGCGAGGCCGACGCCGAGGGCTTCATGACGGGCGCCGCTTTCACCGGCTTCAAGACCCAGGCGAGCGATCTGGCCGCCCGCGACCTGCAGGGCCATCTGGTACTCAAGGAGCGCGGCACCGACAATGACCTGAAATGCATCCTGCGCGGCATTTCGGAAGACATGCCCAGGAAGGTCGCGGCGGTCGAAACCGCGCCCAACGCCGCCGAGCGCAAGGTCGCGCTGGAAGAGCTGGCCTATCTGCTGAACGACAACGTCGAGGTCATCACCTCGCCGCCTCGCCCGGCGGCGTAGCCGCCCGGCGAGGTTTTCTTTTTAGGGGCTATCGCCCTTCGGGCTACTTGAGCCCTGTTTGAAATCCCGCTTCGCAGAGGGCTGAGTTGTCTTTCTCAGCTCTCCACCGTCTCCGGGTATTTGATCGCGCAGCCATAGGGTTGGGCGAAGGCGGTCTGGACGGGGCGGCCGGCCTTGGCGTCGGCCAGGGCGGTGCGGACGAAGTTGTTCGCGCCTTCCAGATCCTCGACCTTGTTGGTGGGCCGGTCGTCGATGCCGCCGATGAAGATCAGACGCCCTTCGGGATCGATAATGCGCATGTCGGGCGTGGTCTTGGCGTCGTAGCGCTTGCCGACCTCGCCGGTCGGATCCAGCAGCAGGTGGGTGAAGGCGGCCTGGTGCTTGGCCTTCCAGGCCCTCGCCTCTTCGCCCTCGACGAAGCCTTGGGTTCCGGGCGCCGAGGAGATGATGGTCAGCCAGACCACGCCGTCGGCGGTCGCCTCGCGCTGTAGGGCCTGCATGGCGCCGGTGTAGTGCTTCTTCACGAAGGGGCAGCCTTCGTTGGTCCACTCCAGAACGACGGTCTTGCCCTTGAAGTCGGCCAGCGAGCGCTGCACGCCCTCGGCGTCGACCAGGGTGAAGGCCGGGGCCATGTCGCCCGGTCCGGCGACGGCGGCGGTTTCAGTCGCGGCGGGTGCGGCCTTGTCGGGCGTTGCAGCAGGCGGCTGCTGGCAGGCGGCGAGCAGGAGAAGCGAGGCGGAAGCGACGGTCAGCATGCGGATCATCGGGTGGTCTCCTTCAGGACATGGGCAGGTGAGGTCTAAGAGGCGGCGTCTTTCAGGGCATCGACGACGGTCCCTTCGGTCAGCAGTTGCGGCAGGACGCGGGGTTTGGCGCGACCCGGCGCATACAGCAGGTACAGTGGAACGCCGGAGCGGCCGTGACGCTGCAGTTCGGCGGTGATGGAATCGTCGCGGCGGGTCCAGTCGCCGACCAGATAGACGGCGTTGGCCGCCTGCATCGCCTCGGCCGTGCGGGCCGAGGACAGAGCCGCGCCCTCGTTGATCTTGCAGGTGACGCACCAGTCGGCGGTGAAGTTGACCAGGACCGGACGGCCCTCGGCGAGGGCGGTCTGCACGGCCTGTTCCGACCAGGGCTGCGACGGCAGATGCGCCGACGAAGCGGCGCCGTCGGTCGAGGCCGGCGCGGCGCGCGCGGCCAGAACGCCAAGGCCCAGGGCGGCGAGCAGGAACAGGAGGGCGGCGACCGCGGCGAGGCGGCCCTTGCCTGGCGCGGCCTGCGAACGACCGTAAAGCCACAGGGCCAGGGCCAGCATCAGGCCCGCGCCGAACAGCAGGGCGAGCGCGTCGGCGGTCTGACGGCCATAGACCCAGGCCAGCCACAGGGCGGCGCCGTACATGGGGAAGGCCAGCAGGTTGCGCAGCGTCTCCATCCACGGGCCGGGCCGGGGCAGGCGCGACAGAAGGCGCGGGCTGAGGCTGATCAGGACATAGGGCAGGGCCAGGCCGAGGCCGAGCATGAGGAAGACCACCAGGGCCATGGGCCAGGGCATGAGCAGGGCGGCCCCCAGGGCGAAGGCCATGAAGGGCGCGGTGCAGGGGGCGGCCACGACCACGGCCAGGATCCCGGTGAAGAAGGCGCCCGCGGCGCCGGGCAGGCGTGACAGGGGGCCCTGCCCGGCGCCCTGCAGGCCGCCGCCGACGTGGAAGACGCCCGACAGGTTCAGGGCCACGGCCAGCATCAGCAGGGCCAGGGCGGCGACCACGCCGGGCGACTGAAGCTGGAAGCCCCAGCCGAGGGCCTGTCCGCCCGCGCGCAGGGCCAGAAGCGCCCCGGCCAGAACAAGGAAGGTCGCCAGCACCCCGGCGAGGAAGGCCAGGCCGTCGCGGCGGGCCTCTGCCGGTTCGTGGGCCGAGCGGCTGAGCGCCGCCGCCTTCATCGCCAGGATGGGGAAGACGCAGGGCATCAGGTTGAGGATCAGTCCGCCCAGCAGGGCGAACAGGGCGGCCTGAAGAAAGGCGAGCGGCGTCGTGGACGAGGCCGGGGTTTGCGCCGCCTCGCCGTCGCCGATGACACCTTCGCCCGAGACCTCGCCCAGGGCCGCGCCCTGTTCCGCCGAAATCTCCCAGGCGCCGAGATCGGTGGACAGGACGCCCGACAGCGGCGGCTTCAGACCGTTGGCGGTCAGGCCGCGCCCGGGGGCGAGGGTCAGGGTCAGGCCCTGCGGACCGCGCTGGCCGGTCTGGGCGGCGGCGTGGTCGATGACCCCGCCTTCGAAGGGGAAGAAGTAGGCCCATTTCGGCGCGGCGTCCGCCAGCGGTCCGCCGCTGGCGCTGAGGGTCAGCCGGCCGTCGGCGAAGGCGGCGCGGGCCTCGATCCCGGCGGGACGGGGGGCCGAGGCGACCGCGACCTGAATGGCCTGACCGTGACGCGGGTCCAGCGGAGCGGCGCCGTCGCGCACCGGCAGGCTGAGGGACAGGTCGAGGTCCTCGGGTACGCACATCTCGTCGCTGCAGACGTAGAAGTGGGCGGTGACGCGCAAGGACAGGGTCTGGCCCGGTTGGACCGAGGCGGGGACCTGCAGCGGGACGGGCAGGAAAACCACGTCCGAATAGCCGTAGTTCATCAGGCTCTGCAGCCGCTGGCGCTCGGGCAGGGGCCACAGGATGTCGCCGGGGACGACGCCGTCAGGCAGGCTCCAGCTCAGCGTCGTCGGGCCGCCGGAATCGCCCTGGTTGCGCCAGTAGGTGTGCCAGCCGGGCTTGATCTTCTGACGCACGGCGACGATCGCCGTCGAGCCGGGCGTGGCCCAGGCGCTCATGGGGACCAGTTCGGCCTCGATCCGCTCGGTGCGCTGCGGCCCGGCGGCGACCGGAGCGGCGCCCGCCTTCAGCGCCTGATCCAGGGCGGAGGGCGCCGCCGAAGCCGAGGCGGCGAAGGTCAGCCAGACGAGAAGGGCGACGAGAAGACGCAAGGGGCGGCACCGGGCGACGAAGGACAGGCGCCGACCTTAGACGCCCAGCCGCCCGACAGCCACCGCCCCGCATCGTCGCAGGCGGGAGGCGCTGACGCAGCGCGTGGGAAGCCCCTGCGTCAGGAAGGCCTAGCGCCGGGGCTGGGCCTCGATCACCACCTCTGTGCGGCGACGCAGGGGGTCGTTGACGCCGTTGACCAGGGCGCCCTCGGCGCCGGCGGCGGCGACCTCGAAGGCGGGAGCGGGCAGGCCTGCGGCGGCCAGGGCTTCAGCCACGGAACGGGCGCGGCGTTCCGACAGGGACTGGTTGGCGGCGGCGGTGCCGCTGCGGGCGTCGGCCAGGCCCAGCACCTGAACCCTGGTGATGTCGCAGCCCTGAAGCTGGGTGGCGGTGAGGCTGATGGCCTCGCGCGCGGCGGTGGTCAGGCGGGCCTGATCCTGATCGAAATAGACCTCGAACCGCCTGGCGGCGCAGGCGGCGGGGTCGCTGACCAGATCGCTGCGTTTCTTGTAGGCGCCGGGGGTCGAGCAGCCGGCCAGCAGGGCCAGGATCAGGCCGCTCGCGGCGACGGCAGGGAGGATGGGTTTCATCGGT
Source organism: Brevundimonas sp. T2-11 (assembly GCF_055397675.1). NCBI lineage: Bacteria > Pseudomonadati > Pseudomonadota > Alphaproteobacteria > Caulobacterales > Caulobacteraceae > Brevundimonas > Brevundimonas sp. T2-11. The sequence goes on along the minus strand of NZ_AP027920.1, from coordinate 3,159,950 downwards.
CAGCCCTTCGACAGAACGCCCAGCCCCGGGCGCGCAAGACTACGAAAGCAGAAAGGGCGGCCCGCCTTCGCGAGCCGCCCCTGAAACCTGACCCGAAAAGCCTTCGGGCGCCAGTGTCGTCTTAGTAGCGACGCTGGCCGTTTTCCCAGTAGCACTCGGTCTGGCGGTTATCATAGCAGTAGTAATAACGGCCCTGATTGTCGCGATAACGCTGCTGGTTGTTGCGGTCCTGGCTGGAGCCGCGGATGGCGCCCGCTGCGCCGCCGGCGAGGGCGCCGATGGCGGCGCCGGTCGCGGCGTTGCCACCGCCGACGTTGTTGCCGATGATGGCGCCGGCCACCGCGCCGAGGCCGGCGCCGATGGCGCCCTGGCGAACGGTTTCGTTGCTGCCGCCGCCGTAATACGGGTCACTGGCGCAGGCGGTGACCAGAAGGCCGGCGCCGGCGATGGCGATGATCGCCTTGTTCATGGATCTGTCCTTCGTCCGAGGTGGCTCCCCTGAGGCTGACAGAACGCAGGGAAAACGCGGCGGTTCCGGGGCGGGGGCGCCAAGCTTCACATTATTTTGTTCGGCGGCGCGGCCAGGCGGAACCGGCGCGGGAAATCGGGCGTTCGCCGCCCATGACCGACGCTTCCGCGCCCGCCGCTTCTCCTGAAACGCCCCGCCACGCGCTTCACGCCTCGGTTCGCCGGGTGGCGATCGTGGTCAATCCCCTGTCCGGCGGGGTCGGCCCCCAGGCCGCCGCCGAGGCCGAGGCCATCCTGTCGCTATATGATTGCGAAGCGACGGTGACGACGCTGGAGGGGCCTGGAATTCCGGATCAGATCGCCAAGGCCCTGGCGGCCGGGCCGGACGTTCTGTTCGTCCTAGCCGGAGACGGCACGGCGCGGTCGGTGGCGGCGCAGGCGGGCATGAAGGGTCCGCTGATCGCGCCCCTGCCCGGCGGCACCATGAACATGCTGCCCAAGGCCCTGTACGGTACGGCGGACTGGAAGGCGGCCCTGCGGCGAGCGCTGGACGAGGGCGAGCCCATGGTCGTTTCGGGCGGGGTGGTCGAAGGCGAGGCCTTTTACTGTGCGGCCATCCTGGGGTCTCCGGCCCTGTGGGCGCCGGCGCGCGAGGCCATGCGCACCGGCAAGCTGAAACTGGCCTGGATGTACGGACGGCGGGCGTTGAAGCGGGCCTTCACCGGTCGCCTGCGATACAGTCTGGACGGCGGCGACAAGCGCCGGGCCGAGGCTCTGGTGCTGATCAGTCCCCTCATCTCCAAGGCCATGGTCAAGTGCGACGGGCTGGAGGCGGCGGCGATGAATCCGTCGGATGCGGCCCAGGCCTTCCGCCTGGCGGCGCACGCCCTGTTCGACGACTGGCGTCACGATCCCAATGTGACGACCCGGCCCGCACGCTGGATCGGGGTCTCGGCGCGTTCGAAGATCCCGGCGGTGATCGACGGCGAGCCCGTGCTGCTGGGGCGCGAGGCCGCCGTCAGCTTCCAGCCGCGCGCCTTTCGGGCCCTGGCGCCGCGTCCGCCCGCGGGCGAGGACAGTGTCTGATGGGGCGGGTGCTTCAGTTCTCCGACGTGCATTTCGGTTGCGAGCATGTTCACGCCGTGGCCGCCGCGCTCGACTACGCCCATGCGACGCCGCATGATCTGGTGCTGGTCACCGGGGATATCACCCAGCGCGGCCTGCCGGCTGAGTTCGAGGCGGCGGGCCAATGGATCCGCGCCATGCCCCAGCCGGTCTTCGTCACGGTGGGCAATCACGATGTGCCCTACTGGGATGTGATGGCGCGGCTGTTCTGGCCGTGGCGGGCGTTTGAGAAGGCCACCGGCCACCCGGCCCACGATCACGAGTTCAAGCGCCCCGAGTTGATGGTGCGCGGCGTGACCACGGCGCGCGGCTGGCAGGCCCGGCCCAACTGGTCCAAGGGGGTCATCGACCTGGACCAGACGCGCCGGGCGGCCGAGGCCCTGCGGCATGCGCCGATCGGGGCCTTGCGGATTCTGGCCTGCCACCATCCGCTGATCGAGATGATCGGCGCGCCGATGACCGGCGAGGTCAAGCGCGGCGACCGGGCCGCCCTGATCTTCGCCGAGGCGGGGGTGGACCTGATCACTACCGGACACGTCCACGTGCCGTTCGCCCTGGGGATCGACCTCTCGGACCGCTGTTCCTACGCCATCGGTTGCGGGACCCTGTCGCATCGCGAGCGCGGGGCGCCGCCCAGCTTCAACCGGATCGAGTGGGATGCGGTCGAGATCGTGGTCACGGCGGTGGTCTGGACCGGCAAGCGGTTCGAGGATCACCAGACCTGGCGTCTGCCGCGTCGTCAGGACACGCGCCGGGCCGACACCGCGCCCGACCCGACCACGCCCGGTGAGATGGAGGCCGCCGTCACCTGAGGCGGCGCGGACGAAAAAGGCCCCGGCGGATCGCCGGGGCCTCTTCATTCAAGGCCGGGTGAGTCGCGTCAGACGCGCGGCCCGCGCCCGCGCATGCCGCCCATGACCAGCGAGACCACGAACAGGATCACGGCGATGATGGCGATGAATTTGGCGATCTCGAACGACATGCCCGAGATTCCGCCGAAACCGAGAACAGCGGCGACCAAGGCGATAATAAAGAATATAATAGCCCAACGAAGCATGGACGGTCCTCCGGAACATTGTTGACGGAGGTAAAACCATCGGCCGCTCTGTGCCGATCGCTTCACCTGTCGATAACAACGCTCCGAAGACTTGACCGTTCCGCCGTTTATCGACGGCGTTGGCGGCTCTTTTCAGTAAAGGCCGCCGCGACCATGGTGGCCAGGGCGGGGTTGCGCAGGAAGATGAAGCCGCCGGCCAAGGCTGCCGCCGCGCCCAGGATGGGGCGTTCCTGGAACAGGTGGAAGGCGCGCATGCCCAGGCTTTCCGGTTCCTGTTCCTCCTCCTCGTCTTCGCCGTAGGCGCGGCGAACGAAGACCAGGGCGATGATCAGGGCGATCAAGGCGAAGATGGCCGAGGTGATGGCCGCCGCCGCCAGAGGCACGACGATGAGCGCCAGAAGATAATAGACCGTGGCCCCCAGGGCGACCATGGCCACGAAGCCCGCGCCGCCCGCGATGAAGGTCGCGACGGCGCGGTTGATCAGCCCCCGCCCGAACATCAGCGGCGGCGACCGGCGATGAGCAGGCCCAGAACGAAGCCGACGCCGAGGGCGATGGCGGTCGACTGGACGGGGCGTTCCTGAACGCGCTCGACGACATAGCGCTGGGCTTCCTCGAAGCGCTCGGCGGCGTCGTCGTAATATTCACGGCCGCGCACGCGGGCGTCGTCATAGTAGCCGCGGGCCTTCTCGCGCAGTTCCTCGCCCTGCTCGCGCAGGCGGGCCTCGGCGGCGGCGGCCTTTTCCTTGAGGCGCTGCGTTTCCTCGCGCGCGCCGGTCTTCAGATCCTCCTTGAGGGTCTTCAGGTCGTTCTTGATGTCTTCCCGAGCCTTGGTCGTGGCCATGTTGCGCGCTCCGCTGGGTTGTAAGCTTGACGATTAAATAGAGAACCCCCGCCCCGAACGCCACACCGACGACCAAGGTTCCTGCAAGGCCGCAGACCTCAGGCCGCCGCGCGACCGCCTTCTGGCGTCGCTGGAAGCGTCGTCCTAGAACAACGTCATGACCCAATGGCTGTTCCCGCCCGCGCCGACCCCCTCCTTGCCCATTGTCGGAGACGCCCGCCGTTTTCCCGTCCGGCGCATCCTCTGCGTGGGCCAGAACTACGCCGCCCACGCCCGGGAAATGGGGGCTGATCCGAACAAGCCCGCCCCCTTCTTCTTCGCCAAGCCGGCGGACGCCCTGGTCGTGGACGGGGCCGATCCGGCCTATCCGTCGGCGACGGCCAACCTGCATCATGAGGTCGAACTGGTCGTCGCCGTCGGCGAGGACGGGGCCGTGGCCGGCTGGGCCGTGGGCGTCGATCTGACGCGGCGCGATCTGCAGGCCGAGGCCAAGACCAAGGGGCGGCCGTGGGAGGCGGGCAAGGCCTTTGACCAGTCGGCGCCCTGCGGCGCCCTGACGCTCGGCGCCCTGCCCGACGTCGATGCGGCGATCGAGCTGAAGATCAATGGCGAGATGCGTCAGTCGGGTCGGCTGTCGGACATGATCTGGGACCCGGCGGGCATCCTGGCCAAGGCCAATGAGCTGTGGGCCCTGCAACCGGGCGACCTGATCTTCACCGGCACGCCCGAGGGCGTCGGACCGGTGGTTCCCGGCGACCGGGTCGAGGCGCGCATCGACGGCCTGTCTCCGCTCAGTTTCACGGTGAAGTCATGATCCTGCACGGCTACTGGCGCTCGGGCACCAGCTATCGCACCCGCATCGCCCTCAACCTGAAGGGGCTGGCCTACGAGACCTCTCCGGTCGATCTGCGGACGGGGGCGCAGAAGTCCGAGGCCTACCTCGCCTTGAACCCTCAGGGCCTGGTTCCGGCGCTGGAGACGGACAACGGCCTGGTCCTGACCCAGAGCCCCGCTATTCTGGAGTGGCTGGAGGAGGCGCATCCCGCCCCGGCCCTGCTGCCGTCCGGTGCGGCGGACCGCGCGGTCGTTCGCGCCATGGCGGCCCTGATCGGTTGCGACATCCATCCGCTGAACAATCTGCGGGTCCTGAAGGCGGTGCGCGAGCTCGGCGCCGATCAGACGGGCGTCGACGCCTGGGCCGGGCGCTGGATCCTTGACGGCTTCACGGCGCTGGAGGCGATGGTGACGCGTCACGGCGAGGGCTGGTGCTTCGGCGACGCCCCGAGCCTGGTCGACTGCTACCTGATCCCGCAAATTTATTCGGCGCGCCGTTTCAACGTCGACCTGACAGCCTTTCCGCGCCTGCTGGCGGTCGAGGCCCAAGCGGACCGGCATCCGGCCTTCGTCGCGGCGCATCCCGACAATCAGCCGGATGCGGATTAAGCCTGTTCGTTCACCAACAGCCTTGATTTCGGTCAATCTCCCTTAAGCTTTGGCGCTGAATATCGGCGTCGTGAGATTCGCCCTTCCGCCCTCTCCGGCCGACCGGCTCGCCATCGCGGTGGTGACAGAGCCCGAACGGTCCCGCCCGCTGCCGCCCGGCCAGCGGGAGGACGCCATGCGCCATCTGCTGCAGACCGCGGGCGACGCGGGCGTCGGTCTGGTGGCGACCCGGCCCGAAGGCGACGTCGAGCGGCTGTTGGGTCAGGCCTGGCCCTTCCCTTCGCCCTTCCGCGTCACCGTGCGCACCGTGCCCCTGGCCGATGGTCTGGACCGGGTCGAGGCCCGCGCCCGCCGCTCGCTGGAGCGCATGGGCCTGCCGCGCGGCGACGCCGTCCTGGTGCAGAACGCCGCCGATCTGGCGGGGGCCGAGGGCCGCGCCCTGTGGGCCCGTCTGCAGGCGCTCAGGGAACGGGGAATCTTCCGCAAGATCGGCTTCGTCGCCACCGTCGAAGACGGCCCGGCCCTGCTGGCCCGCCGTTTCCAGCCCGACGTGGTGCAGGTCGCCTGCAATATTCTGGATCAGCGCGCCGCGCGCGGCGGGGTCATCGAGACCCTAGCCGGGCAGGGCGTCGAGGTGCATCTGGCCTCGGTCTTCGCGCAAGGGTTGCTGTTCGCCAACCGCGAGAGTCTGCCGCCGGAACTGGCCGCGCACGGCATAGCCCTGTCGCGCACGCGCCGTCGTCTGGCCGAGGCGAGGGTCGATCCGATGCAGGCGGCCCTGGCCTATGCCCTGAACCTCCCCGGCGTGGCCCAGGTGATCGCCAGCGTGGCCTCGGCCGCCGAACTGCGCGCCATCGTCGCCGCTTCGCATGCGGCCAAGCCCGACATCGACTGGGACGCCCTGGCCCTGGACGAGGCACCCGCCGCCGTCGCCTCGCGCCTGCGCCTGCACATCAGCAACGCCGCCTGATCCCCGTCAGGTGTTCCAGACCGCCTGACCGAGCGTGTCCGCCCGTTTGTAGTCCTGGTCGATCAGGGCTTGCTGGCGTTTCGATATCTCTCGGCCCATCGAGAGGAAGAGGACGCCCGCCACGACGATCAGACCGGACGAAAGGGCCAGCGACAGCGCGCCGAACCCAGCCGTAGCTGTGCTTCCGGAGAGATAGAGCTTGTCGCTGAGGCTGGCGCCGATTTTTCCGATCAGCACGGTCGCCCACCACCATCGCATCCGTGTGGGGTCCGGCTTTCCGCGCCAGCTGTCCGGATGGACGCTGGAGCGCCACAGTTCGCTGGTGACGCCGTAGGGTTTGAACAGCATGGCGAAGGGGATGAAAAACCAGGCCACCGCCCATTTGGGTGTGTTCTCGAGGCGAAGGCCGAGAGCATGGGCGTTGCTGTTCGCGCGATAGTACCAGATCAAGGTCAGAACCACGCCCAGCCAATAGCTGACGAGGCCGAGGACGCCGAAGCTGCGCATGGCTATTTCAAAGCCGCTCAGCAGGGGCGTGTCCTGGAGAACCAGGCCACCGTCGCCTATGGCCTTCAGCAGGCTCCATTCGATTGTGAACAGCACGGCCAGAACGGCCGCTATGGCCGTATAGATCCAACCGACGATCTCGACAGCGCGCCACCATCCGAGGATCGGCTGTGCGATATAGGTCTTCTTGGTCATGACTTCCCCCAAGGAAGATGACCATTTCTACGGTGAAGCTGCAAGCCGACGCTTGAGGCGGGGGCGCCGATCCGTCACCTTGCGCGGCGTATGAACGCGCCCATCGCCCACCCCCCGCAAGCCGATCTCAAGCCCGACGCCGGAACGACGCCGGTCATGGCGCAATTCCTGGCGGCCAAGGCCGATCAGCCGGACGCCATCCTCTTCTTCCGCATGGGCGACTTCTACGAGCTGTTCTTTGACGACGCGGTCAAGGCCGCGGCGGCCCTGGGCATCGCCCTGACCAAGCGGGGCAAGCATCAGGGCGAGGACATCCCCATGGCCGGGGTGCCGGTCCACGCCATGGACGGCTACCTGGCGCGGCTGATCCGCATGGGCTTCAAGGTCGCCATCTGCGAGCAGCTGGAGAACCCCGCCGAGGCCAAGAAGCGTGGCTCCAAGGCCGTGGTGCATCGCGGGGTGGTGCGGGTGGTGACGCCCGGCACCCTGACCGAGGACAGCCTGCTGGACGCGCGCGGGGCCAACCGGCTGGCCGCCGTGGCGATCCGCAAGGGCCGCGCCGCCGTGGCCGTGGTCGAGCTGTCGGCCGGGGCGGTGGACAGCGTGGCCTGCGACCTGTCGGACCTGGGCGCAGCGCTGGCGGCCTTCCGGCCGTCGGAAGTTCTGGTCCCTGACCGCCTCTTCTCTGATGAGACGCTGAAGGGGGCGCTGGACGGCTCCGGCGGGGTGGTTCAGGCCATGCCGCAAGCCTTGGCCGAGCCGGTGGGCGCCCGCGACCGGGTGCAGCGGCTCTACGGCGTCTCGGCCCTGGACGGCTTCGGCGCCTTCGAGGAGGCCGAGGTCTCGGCGCTCGGCCTGATCGCCGCCTATCTGGAGACGACGCAAGCCGGCAAGATCCCGGCTCTGGCCCCGCCGCGCCGCTCGGGCGAGAGCGGGTTTCTGGCCATCGATCCGGCGACGCGTCTCAGCCTCGAGATCGACCGGACCCAGAGGGGCGAGCGCGACGGCTCCCTGTTGCACTGCATCGACCGCAGCGTCACCTCGGGCGGGGCGCGAGCCCTGGCGGAACGCATTTCGCGGCCCCTGCGCGATCCGGCGGCGATCAACGCCGGGCTGGATGCGGTCGAGTGGCTGCTGGAGCGGCGCGACCTGCGGCGCGATCTGCGCGACGGCTTGCGGTCCTCGGCCGATGTGGCGCGGGCGACCTCGCGTCTGGCGCTGGGACGCGGCGGGCCGCGCGATCTGGCGGCCATCCGTTCCGGCCTGACGACGGCGCAGGCTCTGGCCGGGCTGTTCGCGGCCTCGGCGAATGATCCTCTGGCCGGGCCCCCGAGCCGGGTTCTGGCCTGTCTCGACCGTCTGACGCTGGACGGGGAACTGTCGCACCTGCTGGCCGATCTGATCGACGGTCTGATGGAGGAGCCGCCGCATCTGGCGCGCGACGGCGGCTTCGTGAACCCCGGCCACCGACCCGAGCTGGACGCCGCCCGCACCCTGCGCGACGACAGCCGCCGCGTGGTCGCGGACCTCGAAGCGCGCGCCGTGGCCGAGAGCGGCGTGGTCTTCAAGGTGCGCCACAACGCCGTGCTGGGCTACTTCCTCGAGGCCTCGGCCAAGGCGGCGGAAAGCCTGCTGCGGGCCGGACCCGACAGCCCCTTCATCCACCGCCAGACCCTGGCCAATCAGGTCCGCTTCACCACGGTCGAACTGTCGGAGCTGGATGCGAAGATCAGCCAGGCCGGGCACCGCGCCCTGGCCATGGAGGGCGAGACCTTCGAAGGCTGGCGGCGCGAGGTGGCGCGGCTGGCCGGGCCGCTGCAGGGCGTGGCCGAGGCCCTGGCCGAGCTGGACGCCCACGCCGCCCTGGCCGAATGGGCGGAAGAAGTTGGCGCCGTCCGCCCGGTGGTCGACGACAGCCTGTGCTTCGATGTCGAGGCCGGACGGCACCCGGTGGTCGAGGCGGCGGTGACGGCCCAGGGCGATCCCTACACCCCGAACAATTGCCGGCTGGCCGGCGACGGCGCCGGGGCCTCGCGCCTGTCGATCGTCACAGGCCCGAACATGGCCGGCAAGTCGACCTTCCTGCGCCAGAACGCCCTGCTGGTGGTCCTGGCCCAGGCGGGCGCCTTCGTGCCCGCGCGCGCCATGCGGCTGGGGGTGGTGGACCGCCTGTTCAGCCGCGTCGGGGCCGGGGATGATCTGGCGCGCGGCCGCTCCACCTTCATGATGGAGATGGTCGAGACCGCCGCCATCCTGACCCAGGCCACGCCGCACAGCTTTGTGGTGCTGGACGAGATCGGGCGCGGCACCGCCACCTATGACGGTCTGGCCATCGCCTGGGCCACGGCCGAGGCCCTGCACGAGACCAATCGCGCCCGCACCCTGTTCGCCACCCATTATCACGAGCTGGCCCGGCTGGAGGAGCGGCTGGACCACGTCTGCAACCTGTCGATGAAGGCGCGCGAGTGGAACGGCGACCTGGTCTTCCTGCACGAGGCGGCGCCGGGAGCGGCGGACCGCTCCTACGGGGTGCAGGTGGCCCGGCTGGCGGGGGTGCCGGCCTCGGTGGTGGGGCGCGCTCGAGAGGTGCTGGAGCGGCTGGAGAGCGAGAAGACGGCGTCGGCGCGTCTGGACGACCTGCCCCTGTTCGCCGCCGTGGCCGAGCCGGCTGCAGTTCCGATCAGCTCGGCGCTGGACGACGCGGTCGCGGCCATCGACCCCGATGAGCTGACCCCGCGCGAGGCGCTGGAGGCGTTGTATCGGCTGAAGGGCCTGTCGCGCTCGTGACCTCTGCGGCGGCCCTTGATCCGCGTCTGGTTCAGGCCGCCTCGGCGCCCGACGCCCGCGCCGCCGTCACCGCGCTCCTGCGCGAAAACTTCGCCATAGACCGCGCCCGCATCGCCCGGCGGCTGGAGGGCGGGATCGACGGGGCCGAGGCGGCGCGCCTCTACGCCGCCGCCGCCGACGCCATGCTGACCAGCCTGTGGCGGGTGGCGACCGAGGTCCTGCATCCGGCGCCGCAGGACCGCCTCTGCCTGCTGGCGGTGGGCGGCTACGGGCGGGGCGTCCTGGCGCCCTTTTCCGATCTCGACCTTCTGTTCCTGCGGCCCGGCCAGACGGCCAGCGCCCGCGCCGAGGCTGTGATCGAATTCGTCCACTATGTCCTGTGGGACCTGGGCCTGAAGGTCGGCTCGGCCTCGCGCTCGGTCGGCGAGGCCCTGGAGCTGGCGCGCAGCGACATGACGGTGCGCACCACCCTGCTGGAGGCGCGGGTGTTGGCGGGGGACGCCGCTCTCGGCGAAAACCTGCTGCGGCGGTTCCGCGTCGAAGTCGCCAAGGCCGATCCTCGCCCCTTCATCGCCGCCAAGATGGAGGAGCGCGATGTCCGCCTGCAGAAGACCGGGGCGGTGCGCTATCGCGTCGAGCCCAACGTCAAGGACGGCAAGGGCGGCTTGCGCGACCTGAACACCCTGTTCTGGATCGCTCGATCCCTGGCGCCGGATAGCGAACGCGGACAGGCGGCGCTGGAGGGCCTGCTGAGCGCGCGCGAGCTGCGCAGCTTCCGCGAGGCCATCGGCTTCCTGTGGAGCGTGCGCATCCATCTGCATCTGGCGGCCGGTCGGGCGGAGGAGAAGCTGACCTTCGACTTCCAGCCCGAGATCGCCCGGCGCATGGGCTGGCGCGGGCGCGGCGACGAACTGGCGGTCGAGCGCTTCATGCGCCGCTATTTCCAGGTGGCGCGCGAGGTGGGCGCCCTGACCCGCGCCGTCTCGGCCCAGCTAGAGGCGCGCCAGCAGAAGAAGGCGCAAGGCCTGGCGCGCGGCCTGTCGCGGTTGATCCCGCGCAGGCGCGCCAAGTTGGCTTTCGACGGTCTGGCCATCGAGGGCGGGCGGCTGACGGTGACGGGGGGCTCGGTCTTCGCCCATGATCCGGTGCGGCTGCTGCTGCTGTTCGTCGAGGCCGACCGGCTGGATCTGGACCTGCACCCCGACGCCTTCGCCGCCGTGATCCGCGCCCTGTCGCTGGTGACGCCGGCCTTGCGACGCGACCCGCGCGCGGCCGAGGCCTTCCTGACGGTGCTGGCGCACGGGGCGCGGCCCTATCGCGTTCTGTCGATCATGAACGAGACCGGCCTGCTGGGCCGGTTCCTGCCCGAATGGGGGCGGATCGCCGGCCAGACCCAGTTCAACATGTACCACGCCTATACGGTGGACGAGCACACCCTGCAGGCCGTGGGGATCATCAACGACATTGCGCGCGGCAAGCTGGAGGCCGACCATCCGGCCTCGACCACCATCATCCACCGCATCGCCGATATCGAGGTGCTGATGCTGGCCATGCTGCTGCACGACGTGGGCAAGGGCGGCGACCGGGGGCAGCTGGAGGACGGGGCCATCGCCGCGCGCCGGGCCTGCGAGCGGCTGGGCGTCGACCCGCGCCGGATCGAGCTGGTGGTCTGGCTGGTGCGCCATCACCTGCTGATGAGCGACTATGCGCAAAAGCGCGACGTGTCGGACCCCTCCACCGTACGGGCCTTCGCCGAGGCCGTCGGCGACCCGGAGCGCCTGCGAATGCTGATGGTGCTGACGGTGGCCGACATCCGCGCCGTGGGGCCGGGCGTGTGGAACGGCTGGAAGGGTCAACTGATGCGGGCCCTGTTCGAGGCGACCGAGGCCCTGTTCCGCGGCGACGCCGTGACGCGCGAGGACCCCTTGGTCGATCATCCGGCCCTGGTGGAGCGGGCGCGGCGCGAAGGGGCGGCGGTCGAGGCCCTGCCCGCCGAGGGACCGCTGGAATCCACCGCGCGCGTGGCGGTGGCGGCGCTGGACCGGCCCGGTCTGTTCGCCGACCTGGCCGCGACCCTGGCCATGGCCGGGGCCGACGTCGTCGGGGCGCGCCTGGCCACGGCCGAGGACGGCACGGCGCTGGACGTTTTCGAGCTGCAGGACGGGGCAGGCGAGGCCTATGGCTGGCGCGAGCCGCGGCGGCTGGCCATCCTGGTCAAGGCGCTGGAACGGGCGGCGCAGAAGGGGGCGCGGACCTCGGCGGTCGAGACCCCGCGCGTCAGCGCCCGCCGGGCGGTGTTCGAGGTCCGGCCGGTGGTGCGGATCGACGTCGAGACAGGCGCCAGCGCCGTGGTGGTCGAGGTGTCGGGCGCCGACCGTCCCGGCCTGCTGGCCGAGCTGGCGCGGACCATCTCGGCGTACGGCTACTCCACCCGCTCTGCTCACATCGCCAGCTTCGGCGAGCGGGCGGTGGACGGCTTCTACATCACTGACGCCGACGGGCGTAAGCCGAGCGATGCGGGACGGCTGGAGGGGCTGAAGGCGGGGCTGCTGGAGGTTCTCGACCGCGCGCCGCAGGGGCCGGCGGGGCGGCGTATCACGCCGGTGCGGGCCAGCGTGCGCGACGTCTCCGATCTGGAAGGCGAGATCGGACGCAAGCCCGTATCCAGCGGGTCGCGGGCGCGCTAAGGCGTTTGTCGGGCGAGCACAGAGACCAGCCGTGAACGACAAGACCGATCCCATCGAACCGGCGGCCCCGGTTCCGGCTGCGAACGCTACGGTGGAGCCTGTGGTGCAGCCGCCCGCCGCCTCGACGACGGTGAAGGTCGACGCGCCCAAAGGGGGGGGCGTCATGCGCTCCTCGGCCATCTTCAGCGCCATGACCCTGCTCAGCCGTCTGGCCGGGTTCGCGCGCGACGTGGTGATCTCGGCGGCCCTCGGGGCCTCGGCGGGACCGGCCGCGGACGCCTACAACACCGCCCTGAACTTCCCCAACCTGTTCCGCCGCATCTTCGCCGAGGGGGCCTTCGCCGCCGCCTTCGTTCCGGCCTACGCCAAGACGCTGAAGACCGAGGGTGAGGCCGTGGCCGATCAGGTCGCCACCGACGCCCTGGCCGCCGTGGCCGCCGTCACCGTGGTCCTGACTATCCTGGCCCAGCTGACGATGCCGTGGCTGATGACGGTCATCAACATCGGCTTCCTCGATGATCCGGCCCGCTTCAAGCTGGCGGTGATCCTGACCCAGATCACCATGCCCTACCTGCCCTGCATGGCGATCGCCTCCCTGCTGTCAGGCGTGCTGAACGCGCGCGGGCGCTTCATTGTCTCGGGGGCCTATCCCATCCTGCTGAACCTGATCATGCTGGCCGCCGTCATCCCGGCCAAGGGCGATCAGGTGGGCGCCGCCTACGCGGCGTCGTGGGGCGTGGCCGTGGCGGGCGTGGCCCAGGCGGGCCTGTGCTGGTGGGCGGCGAGGAAGGCGGGGGCCAATATCCGCCTGACCCTGCCGAAACTGACCCCGGCGGTGAAGGCCATCATCATCACCGCCATTCCGGCCGCCATCGGCAACTCGGCGACCCAGATCAATGTCTTCATCTCGGGCAACCTGTCCAGCTTCGTGGCGGGCGGGCGGACCTGGCTGGCTACGGCGGACCGCCTTTACCAGCTGCCGCTGGGTCTGGTCGGGGTGGCCATCGGCATCGCCCTCTTGCCGCGTCTGTCGGCGGCGGTGGCGTCGAAGGACCATGGCCAGCAGCAGGCCTCGATGGATGAGGCCCTGGCCCTGTCCATGGCCCTGACCCTGCCGGCGGCGGCGGCCCTGATGGCCATGCCCTATTTCCTGATCGACGCCCTGTTCACGCGCGGCGCCTTCTTGCAGGTCGACGCCGTCAACACGGCCCAGGCCCTGTTCCAGTTCGGCTGGGGCGTGCCCGCCTTCGTCCTGATCCGCATCCTGGCCCCGGCCTTCTTCGCGCGCGGCGACACGCGCCGCCCCATGGCCTTCGCCCTGGTCTCGGTGGCGGTGAACGCGGCCCTGGCCATCGCCCTGTTCAACCTGGGCATGGGCATTTCCGGCATCGCGGCGGCGGTCAGCGCCGCGGCCTGGACCAACGCCCTTTTGCTCGGCGCCACCCTGTGGCGGCGCGGCCATTACCGGCCGAGCCCGGCCGCGATCTCGCGCCTGGCGCGCATTGGTCTGGCGAGTATCGGTCTGGGCGTGGTGGTCGGCCTCGCCTCCTGGGCGCGGCCGATGCTGCAGGCGCCCGTCGAGGGCCTGCTGGGCGCGATCGGATCGGACCACGGCGCCAAGGAGCTGACCCTCCTCGCCGTCGTGGCGGCGGGCGGTCTGACCTACGTCGCCCTGGCCTTCGCCACCCGCGCGATCACCGTCGCCGAGATCAAGGGCCTGATCCGCAAGGGGCGGTAAGCTTGCCCTTCGCGGCCTGAGCCGGTAAGCGCGAAGGCATGGCTCATTCGGGACACCCTTTCGTCGCCCGGCGATGGCGCGGCTGACTGTTCACCGCACGACCCCGCACGCCTGCGCGCGCGCCGAATCCAGCCTCTTTGAGTCCCCGAGAACCTTTCTATGACTGATCAGACCCCGGCCCCCTACACCGGTCCGCGCCGTATCCTGTCCGGCATCCAGGCCTCCGGCGCCCTGCACCTGGGCAACTATCTGGGGGCGCTGAAGCGCTTTACCGAGCTGCAGGACACGGGCGCGCCCCTGTTCGTCTTCGTCGCCGACATGCACGCCATCACCGTCTGGCAGGAGCCCGAGAAGCTGACGGCCCAGACGCGCGAGATCGCGGCGGCCTATCTGGCGGCGGGTCTGGACCCGGCCAAGGCGACCATCTTCCCGCAGTCGGCGGTGCCGGCCCACGCCGAGCTGGCCTGGATTTTCAACTGCGTCGCCCGCCTCGGCTGGCTGGACCGGATGACCCAGTTCAAGGAGAAGTCGGGCAAGCACAAGGAACGCTCCAGCGTCGGCCTCTACACCTATCCGGTGCTGCAGGCGGCGGACATCCTGCTCTACAAGGCGACCGAGGTGCCGGTCGGCGAGGATCAGAAGCAGCATCTGGAGCTGACGCGCGACATCGCCGCCAAGTTCAACAACGACTTCGGCGTTCCGGGCTTCTTCCCGCAGCCGGAGCCGCTGATCCAGGGGCCGGGCACACGGGTCATGAGCCTGCGCGACGGGTCGGCCAAGATGTCCAAGTCCGATCCGTCGGACCTGTCGCGCATCAACCTGACCGACGACGCCGACACCATCGCCGCCAAGATCAAGAAGGCCAAGTCGGACATGGACGTCCTGCCGGACACGGTCGAGGGTCTGGACGGGCGGCCCGAGGCCAAGAACCTGGTGGCCATCTACGCCGCCCTGTCGGACACGACGCGCGAGGCTGTTCTGGCCGAGTTCGGCGGTCAGGGCTTCGGCGCCTTCAAGCCCAAGCTGGCCGAGCTGGCGGTCACGTCGATGGCTCCGGTCACCGCCGAAATGCGCCGCCTGATGGCCGACCCGGCCGAGATCGACCGCGCCCTGGCCGTCGGCGCCGAACGCGCTCGCGAGGTGGCCCAGCCGGTCGTGGACGAGGTCAAGAAGATCGTCGGCTTCTGGCAGGGCTGATCGGTCGTTTTCGGATGTGACGGCCCTGTCGCGGGTTTCGCGACGGGGCCTTCGCGCCTAGATCACCGGTCATGACCCATCCTCTTGATCGCGCCGTTTTCAACGCCCTGACGACCCGCCTGTCGCGGCTTGCCACGCCTGATTCCGGGGGGCTGGCCGCGCGCCTCGACCCCGAGGTCGGCGTCTTTCTGGCGGCGGCGGACGACAGCGCGGCCAGTCGCGAGGCGCTCGGCGTCCTGGCGCGACGCTATCCCGGCGCGGGACTGGTCGAACGTGAGGACGGACCGATGGCCGGGGTCCTGCCCGACGGCGTGCCGGTGGCCGCTCAGGTCGCCCTCGTGCAGATGACGGCGACGGCCCTGACGCCGGTCGGGCCGGGCGCCGCGCAACTGGATGGCGTGATCGAGGAACTGGGAGAGGCGGACGCCCCCGCCATGCTGGCGCTGGCCACGTTGACGAAACCCGGTCCCTTCCGTTCCAGGACCCGCGAACTGGGCCCCTTCGTCGGGATCAGGCAGGACGGCGAACTGGTCGCCATGGCGGGACGACGACTGCGGGTGGACGGTTTCACCGAGCTGAGCGGGGTCTGCACCCACCCGGATCATCGCGGCAAGGGTTACGCGGCAGCCCTGTCGCGCGTGGTGGTCGGTGAGATTCTGGCGACGGGGGAGACGGCCTTCCTGCACGCCTTCGCTGATCACGAAGCGACGATCGCCTTCTATCGGGGGCTGGGATTCCAGACGCGGGCGCGCATGATCTATACCTCGTTGGGCGAGACCTAGAGGAGACGAGACATGAGCGGACACGGCGCGACGGTGGAATGGACGCGGGGCGATCAGGCCTTCGTCGACAAGCGATACAGCCGCGCCCATGTCTGGCGCTTCGACGGCGGGGCGGTGGTGCCCGGCTCCTCGTCGCCGGCGGGCGTGCCGATCCCGATGTCGGACCCGGCGGGCGTGGACCCGGAGGAGGCCATGATCGCCTCGCTGTCCAGCTGCCACATGTTGTGGTTCCTGGCCTTCGCCGCCAACGCCGGCCTGGTGGTCGACCGCTATCTGGACGAGGCCTCGGGCGAGCTGGACAAGAACGAGGCGGGCAAGCGCTATCTGGCCCGCGTCGCCCTCAATCCGGTGACCCGCTTTACGGGCCGCCAGCCCGATCAGGCCGAACTGGACGCCCTGCACCACGCCGCGCACGAGCACTGCGACATGGCCCATTCGGTGCGGTCCGAGATCACGGTCACGGCCCGTATCGCCTGAAGGCTCAGGCCGTCTCCTCCTCGATCAGGGAGCGGAAGGCGGCGTGGGCGGCGACCATGCCGTCCGTCGTCGCCAGGGTGATGTTGCCCGCCGGCCGCGCCAGGTCACCGGCGGCGAAGACGCCCGGCTGGCTGGTCTGCTGCTGGGCGTCGACCTTGACGATGCGGCCCATGGGGCTGTCGCTCATCTCGCAGCCCAGGCTTTCGGCGAAGCCGTTGGCCTGACGCACCTGGGCGCCGACGAAGACGGCCTTCAGCGGGACGAACCGCCCGTCCCTCAGTCGCGCCCCGGTCAGGGTGGGCGCCTCGCCCTCCAGACGTTCGAGGGGCGTGGGCTCGATCGTGACGCCGCGACGGGCCAGCAGGCGGGCGTCGTCTTCACCCAGTCGCGCCGGGTCGATGAACAGAACCGTCTGGCCCCATTCGGCGACGATCATCGCATACTGGACCGCATGGTCGCCGCGCCCGAGGACGCCGATCGGTCCGCCGCCGATCTCATAGCCGTGACACCACGGGCAGTGCAGGGCGGTTCGGCCCCAGCGTTCCTTCACGCCCGGAAGGTCGGGCAGGACGTCCTCGACCCCGTGGGTCAGGATCAGACGGCGGCCCATTGTGCGTGTGCCGTCGGCGAAGGCGACTGAAAAGCCGCCGTCGATCCGTTCGACGTCCACGGCCTCGGCCATGCGGAAGGCGGCGGTGGGATAGGCGGCGACCTGGGCGCGGGCGGCGGCGGCGATCTCGGTCCCCGGACGGCCGTCGTTGCTCAGGACGCCGTGGGCGCGGGCGGCGAAGCGGTTTCTCGGCCGGGCGTCGTCGATGACCAGAACCCGACGGCGCGCCCGCACCAGTTGCAGGGCGGCGGACAGGCCGGCGTAGGAGCCGCCGATGACGACGGCGTCATGAGGCATCGGATTTTCGCTGGTGCGCATGGAGCAGGTCTTTCTTGGGATGGGCGGCCAGCCGGCGCGAGAAGTCCGCCGCCAGATCGGCCAGGGTGATGGAGTCCAGCCGGGCCGCGAGCAGGGCGCGCGCGGCGGCGTAGGTGTCGGACAGGGCCTCGTTGACGGCGGCCTCGATCAGGCAGCCTTCGGCCTCGACCGGCGGCGCCTCGGGCAGCAGGCCGGGTTCGCCGAGCGCGGCGTGGACCTGACCCAGGGTGACCCCATCCAGCGGTCGGGCCAGACGCCAGCCGCCGCCGTGACCCTTCTCGGATACGACCAGGCCCTGTTCGCGCAGGCCCGCCATGGTGCGGCGGACGACGACGGGATTGGTCGACAGGCAGGCAGCCAGCAGGTCCGAGGTCATGGGCTGGCCATGACGCTGCTCGTGCTCGGCCATGTGCAGCAGGGCGTGGAGGATGTTGGACAGGCGGGAGTCGCGTTTCATGTAACTTCAATTGTTACGTGATGGGGCGTGCGTCAAGGCGTGGGCCTGAATTTGTTTTCAGTGGTCGGGGGCGACGTCTTTCAGGAAGGCGGTGAAGCGGCGCAGGGCCTCCAGCGTCAGCTCGGGGTGATGGCGCATCGGGCCGTTGCTGGTCGGCTCATCGAAGGCGTGGGTGCCGTCGGCGACCCAGCTTTCGACCTGCGAGCCGCAGTTGCGGATCATGGCGTTGACCCGCTCGGCGTTCGACACGGTGGTCAGGTGATCGCGCTTGGCCGTCATGGCCAGAACGCGCGGGCAGTGCCGCCACGGCTTCATCCGGTTGAAGGCCCAGGCGCCGATGTAGGGGTAGGCCAGCCAGACCGCCTTGACCCCTGAAAGATCGCAATCCCCGGGATTGGCCACGCCCAGGCGGCCCGGCTGCGGGTCCTCGCTCATCATCTCCATGATCGACCAGCCGCCGTGGCTCCAGCCGGCCAGCGACAGCATGGCGGGATCGACGTCGGGGCGCTGTGAGACACCCTTGATCGTGGCAAGCAGGTCGCCCGCCCGCTCGTAGCCGCGCAGCACCAAGCCGGTGCAGACCGTGGTTAGGGTGAAGGCCCGGTTCCAGCCGCGCGGCCCGTAGGAATCGACGATGAAGGCGCGCCAGCCCGCCGCCCTGGCCGCCTCGGCGTAGCGCGGGAGGTGGTCGCGCAAACCGCCGCAGCCGTGGAACAGCAGCACCGCCGGACGCGGCCGATCGTCGTCGGGCCCGACCACGGTCGTGTGCGGTTCCAGCAGGGCCCAGCGGGCGTCGAGCGTATCCATAGGCGCAGCTTTAAAGACTCGTGGTCCTGAGGGAAGGGGTCTTGCAGTTTCGATATATCGATATATCTATGCGTCAGTTCGATATGTCTAAGTGAAGCAGAGAGAAGCGATAATGAGAGGATCCAAGGGGATCGAGAAGACGGGCGGCGGCTTTGGGCGTGGCCGCCATGGCGGCCACGGGATGGGTCATGGTCACGGCTTCGGCCGGGGCGGTCACGGCCGTCACATGCGGCCCGAGGGACGGGACGGCCCCGGCATGGGCGGCGAAGGCCGGATGCGCGGCGGGCGGCACGGACGACGTGGCGGCGGACGCATGTTCGAACATGGCGCCCTGCGCTGGGTGCTGCTGTCGATGATCGCCGACAAGCCGAGCCACGGCTATGAACTGATCAAGGGCATCGAAAGCCGCATGGGCGGGACCTACGCCCCCAGCCCCGGCGTCATCTATCCCAGCCTCGCGCTGCTGGAGGACATGGGCGCGGTCAGCGTGGCGGCCGAGGGCGGCAAGAAGCGCTATGCGATCACCGACGAGGGGCGGCACCTGCTGACGGAGAACGCGGAGGCCCTGGCCCACATCGACATGAAGATGAAGGCCCTGCGGGGGCGCCCCGATCGACCGGCGCGCATCGCCCAGGCCATCGAGGCCCTGCGCAACGCCACCCATCTGCGCCTGACCCAGGAGCCGCCGCTGACGGAGGGCCAGGTCGAGGCCATCGCCGACCTGCTGGAAGCCGCCGCAGAAAAGGTGCGTCAGGCATGAACGAGACGCATCTGCGGCAACCCCGTCGGGTCCGCCATGAGCTGAAGTTCCGTCGCGCCCGCGTGGAGGCGGTCGAACAGCTGACGCCGGTGCTGAAGCGCATCGTCCTGACCGGCGAGGAGCTGGAGGGCTTCTTCAGCCCCGGCTTCGACGACCATGTGAAGATCTTTCCGACCCCGCGCGGTCAGCCGGTGGTCCTGCCGACCGCAGGGCCGGACGGTCCTGTGTTTCCCGATCCCAGGCCCGTGGCGCGCGACTACACTCCGCGCGCTTACGACGCGGCCAACCGGCGGCTGACCATCGACTTCGCGGTCGGTCACGGGGGGCCGGCCACGGCCTGGGCCGAGGACGTCCGGATCGGAGACGAACTGGGACTGGGCGGCCCGCGCGGCTCCTTCCTGATCCCCACCAGTTTTTCGCAGCACTTGCTGGTCGGCGACGAGGCGGCCATCCCCGCCATCGCCCGGCGGCTGGAGGAACTGCCGGCCGGAGCGCGGGTCATCGCCTGCATCGAGGTCAATGATGCGGCGGGCGAACTGCAGCTAGCCAGCGCCGCCGAGGTCGAGATCGTCTGGGTGCACCGCAAGGGCGGGCCGCGTGGTCGGGCCGAGGCTCTGACGACGGCGGCGGTCGCGGCGGCGAAAAGGATTGATCCGGCCGACGCCTATGTCTGGGTCGCCTGCGAATCCTCGGTCGCGCGATCGATGCGCGCGGCCCTGCTGGCCGCCCGGCCGTTCAACCAGAAATGGATGAAGGTCGCCGGCTACTGGCGCCTGGGCCGCGCCGGATCGCACGAGGTGATCGAGGACTGATGTTCCATCTCCCGCTCACCCCGGCGGACGTCGGGATGAGCGGAGTTGAATGTGCGGCGCAAAAAAGCAGCCATGAAAAAGGACGCCGCCATGACCGGCGGCGCCCTCTTTTTTTGCGCTCAAGCAGCGGGCGACCGCGTCGCCCGCGTTAGCGCTCTTCATGCCTAGTGCCGGAAGACGCGCACGCCCGTGAAGGCCATGGCGATGCCGCGTTCGTCGGCGGCGGCGATGACCTCCTCGTCGCGGATCGAGCCGCCCGGCTGGATCACCGCCGTGGCGCCGGCCGCGACGGCTTCCAACAGGCCGTCGGCGAAGGGGAAGAAGGCTTCAGACGCGCAGGCCGAACCCTCGGCCAGCGAGTGGGCCAGACCCTTGGCCTCGCCCGCTTCCCTGGCGCGGATGGCGGCGATGCGGGCGCTGTCGCGGCGGTTCATCTGGCCGGCGCCGATGCCCGCCGTCTGGCCGTCCTTGGCGTAAACAATGGCGTTGGACTTGACGTGCTTGGCCACGGTGAAGGCGAACAGCATGTCCTGGATCTCGGTCGGCGTCGGCTGGCGGCGCGTGACGATCTTCAGGTCGGACGGCTTGATCAGCGAGCGGTCGCGCGACTGGACCAGGAAGCCGCCGGCGACCGAGCGGAACACCTCGCCCGCGCCGTGCGGGTCGGGCAGGCCGTCGGTGATCAGCAGGCGCAGGTTCTTCTTGGCGGCGAAGACGGCCTTGGCCTCCTCGTCGGCGCCCGGCGCGATGACGACCTCGGTGAAGATGCCGGTGATGGCGCGGGCGTCCTCGCCGTTCAGCGGGCGGTTGACGGCGATGACGCCGCCGAAGGCCGAGACGGCGTCGCATTCCAGCGCGCGGGCGTAGGCTTCCGACAGATCCTTGCCGACGGCCACGCCGCAGGGGTTGGCGTGCTTGACGATGACGCAGGCCGGGGCCTCGAACTCGGCGACCAGCTCATAGGCGGCGTCGGCGTCGGCGATGTTGTTGTAGCCCAGCTCCTTGCCCTGGATCTGGGTGGCGTAGGCCACGCCCGGACGGCGCTCGCCGGTGCGGTAGAAGGCGCCGGTCTGGTGCGGGTTCTCGCCATAGCGCAGGATCTGGGCCAGAGAACCGGCGATCGACTTGCGGGCCGGGGCGGCGTCGTTCAGCTGAGCCGCGAACCAGCCGGACACGGCGGCGTCATAGGCGGCGGTGCGGGCGAAGGCGCGGGCGGCCAGCTGCTTGCGCAGCGCCAGGGTGGTCGAACCGTCGGCCTTCAGGGCTTCGACGATCAGGCCGATGCTTTCCGCGTCGACGGCGACGGCGACGTGGCCGTGGTTCTTGGAGCCGGAGCGGATCATGGCCGGGCCGCCGATGTCGATGTTTTCGATGGCCGCTTCAAAACCGCCGCCGGACTCCACCGTCTTTTCGAACGGATAGAGGTCGATCCAGACGATATCGATGGCGCCGATATTGTGCTCGGTCATGGCGGCGGCGTGAGCCGGGGCGTTGCGCACGCCCAGCAGGCCGCCGTGCACCACGGGGTGCAGGGTCTTGACCCGGCCGTCCATCATTTCCGGGAAGCCGGTGAGATCAGCCACGTCCTTGACCGGCAGGCCGAAGCCCGCGATCGCCGCCTTGGTGCCGCCGGTCGAGACCAGTTCGACGCCGAGACCGGCCAGGGTGCGCGCCGCATCCTCCAGCCCCGCCTTGTCCGACAATGAGATCAGGGCGCGGACAGGTTTGATCGCGTCCGGGGCGGGCGGAAAGTCGGGAGCGGCGGGCATGGGCGGCGTCCGTTAACAGCTGGGGCGGGGAGATGGCGCGGCCTCTAGCACCATCGGGGCGCGGCGTCAGCCCTTGGCCCGACTCAAGGCCCACCCTTCCGTCATCCTCGGGCTTGACCCGAGGATCGCATCGAGGGCTTCGCCCACCGCTACGGCTGCAAGACCCTGGTCTGGTACGAGCCGCACGGCTTCGTCACCGAGGCGATCCGGCGCGAGAAGGCGCTGAAGGCTTGGAACCGCACATGGAAGCTGGAGCTGGTCGAGAAGACCAACCCGGAGTGGCATGATCTCGATCCCAGTCTGTTCGGACTGGCGCCCGATCCTCGGGTCAAGCCCGAGGATGACGGAGAGGGTAGTGTCGCGGCGTTTCTGAAGCGCCTCGACGAACCCTAGTGCGGGTCGCCCGCCGCGCCGGCCGGGCTCAGCTTCCAACGGATCTTGGTGTCGGCGTCGGTGCGGGCGGAGCCGCGGACCACGATCTGCAGGGAGCGCCGGGTCAGGCCCTCGTCGACGTGGACGGCGGGTTCGATGGCCACGTCGGGGCCGTCGCTGCGGAACCACCAGCCACGCCCCGAATGGCCGCGCAGCAGGATGGAGCGGCGGTCGCGCGCCAGCGAGGCCTGAACCCCGGGCTCCAGCTGGAAGCGCAGGGCGTAGGGGGCGGCGATGGCCCGGGTCACGTCGGGGCGGCCTTCGGGCGGATGCAGGCGCTCCTCGGCGCGCAGCTCGTCGAGGCGCTGGTCCAGATAGAGGCGGCGCTGATGCATCAGGCCGTAGAGCGGCATCCAGCCGTCGTGTTCGACCTCCAGCCAGACGGCGCCGTCGCCTTCGCGGTGGTCGCGGGTGACGTGCAGG
Organism: Brevundimonas sp. T2-11; assembly: GCF_055397675.1. Taxonomy (NCBI): domain Bacteria; kingdom Pseudomonadati; phylum Pseudomonadota; class Alphaproteobacteria; order Caulobacterales; family Caulobacteraceae; genus Brevundimonas; species Brevundimonas sp. T2-11. Next base: position 3,137,285 of record NZ_AP027920.1, on the reverse strand, counting down.
GCCGGGCCGATCAGGCGCGGGCCCAGCAGCTCGGCCTTCCAGCCGGACAGGGGCTCGCCAAGAGGCTGTTCGCCAAGAGTCAGCGTCGAGGCGCCCGGCGTCAGCCGCAGGGCCTGACGGTCCAGGGCGCGGGGCGTCCATCCGGCCGAGGTGAACAGACGGTCGCGGCCGCAGACGACTTCCAGCGCGGCGGGCTGGCCGCAGGCGGCGGCCGACCAGGCGCCGCGCGCCGGGGCCTCGACGTCGACCATGACGGTCAGCAGGGGGCTGGAGATGCGCACCAGACCGCCGACGGCGCCGCTGGCCGGCGGGGCGGGCGTGTCGTCATGGGCGCGGGCGGCGGCGACGCGCTCGGGCGTCGACGGCCCGCCGCCCTGAAAGGCGGCCAGACGACCGTCGGGCAAGGCCAGGACGCGAAGACTGGTGGTCAGGCGCGAAATGGCGGCCGCGACCGGCTCGGGCGTCGGCTCCGACAGCTGGGCCAGGGCGTCGTCCAGGGTCAGCAGGTCAAGCAGCAGCTCCAGACCCATTTCCGGGGCACGGGCGGCGTGACAGCCGTCGGCGGCCACGGTGGCTTCCAGGGCCGCGGGCAGGCGCTTCAGGGCGGCGCGGCGGACGCCGGCCCCGGCCTTGCCCGCCAGGGCGCACCCGGCGACGGCGGCGGCGGTCAGGCGCTCGGCCCGGCCCATTAGGCCGCCGGGCGGACGCAGCAACTGACGCGCCTGACGCGCCAGGATGTCGGTCAGGCGCAGGCGCTCGGCCTCGGTCGCCACCCCCGCCAGACGGCGCCCGGCGCAGGCCAGGTGATAGGTGCGCCGCGCCAGAATGTCGGGGTCCCAGGCGAAGGGCGACCAGCGGTTGAAGATGTCGTCCCAGGCGAGCGTCAGGGCCAGGGCCTCGCGCAGGCCGCGATCGCCGTGGGCCATCATCTCGGGCATCCAGGCGAAGGCGTGCAGTTCGACGGCGAAGGCGCGGCTGGGGGTGGGGCGGTTCCACAGGTCGGCGGGCCCCTCGGCGTCGAGGCTGAGCCCGGCCAGGGTGAAGCGACCCGACAGCAGGGGGCGCGGGGCCTCTTCGCGCAGGGGGCGGAAGTCGCGGGGGCTGACGGCGAAGCCGTCGGCGCGGGCGCCCTTGAGCGTCACCGTATAGCCGGGCAGGCCGTAGAGCTCGATCCACAGCTGACGCGCAGCCATCTGGCCGGCGACGGCGGCCCACAGGGCGGGGTCGGCCTTGGGGCCGCCGGCGGCGCGCACCGGAGTGCGGACCGGCGCGCCCTTGAGGCCGGGGATGTGGCCCTCGGTCAGGCCGCCTTCCGTTTCGCGCGGGGCGAAGGGGCCGAGGGGGCTCACGCGGCGGCGGCCTTCAGGGCCTGGATGTTGGCGGCGTAGGCGTCCGGGCCGCCCTTGAAGACGAAGGAGCCGGCGACCAGGGCGTCGGCCCCGGCGGACAGGCAGGCGCCGGCGTTGGCGGCGACCACGCCGCCGTCGACCTGCAGGTGGGCTTTCGACCCGGCGCGGTCGAGGATGGCGCGGGCGCGCTCGATCTTCTTCAGCGAGGACTCGATGAACTTCTGACCGCCGAAACCGGGATTGACCGACATGATCAGCACCAGATCGACCAGGTCGACGGCCTCTTCCAGCACGCTCAGCGGCGTGGCCGGGTTGAAGACCAGGCCGGCCTTGGCGCCCAGCTGGCGGATCTGGCCCAGCGTCCGGTGCACGTGCGGGCCGCTTTCGGGGTGGACGCTCATGATGTCAGCGCCGGCCGCGCGATAGGCCTCTAGCCAGTTGTCGACCGGGGCGACCATCAGGTGGACGTCAAACGGCAGGCTGGTGTGGGGCCGCAGGGCCTTCACCACGTCCGGGCCGATGGTCAGGTTGGGCACGAAGTGGCCGTCCATGACGTCGACATGGATCCAGTCCGCGCCCGCGGCCTCCAGGGCGCGAACCTCTTCGCCCAGCTTGGCGAAGTCGCTGGCGAGGATGGAGGGGCAGATCAGCGGGGCGCTTGCGGCGGCGGTCTGGGTCATGGTTCTGCGACTTACGGCCATGCGGCGCGGGGGGCAAGCCGGGCTGCTGACGCAGGGGCGCGACCGGGCTCTGCGACAGGTGGTTGTTGGCGCTTCGCGAACGGTCGGCGGTGGTCGTTGGCGAAGGCGAAGCGGTTGAGGGCGCAAGTCCGCTGGCGGGGTGCGGCGGGGCGTCGGAGTGAGGGGGCGACTTCTTCGCCACCCCCTCAAGGACACCCGCCATGATCCGCTCTATCGCCTTCTTCGCCGCTCTGGCCTGCGCCGCCCCCGCCCTGGCGCAGAACGCCGACAACCGCCTGACTCTGACCTTCGAGACGGGCGCCGAGACGGGTGCGGTCCTGGTCGCCCTCTATGACAGCGAGGCGTCTTACGAGGGCGGACAGCCGGCGCGCGCGGCCCAGGTGGACGTGGCGGCGGGCCAGCGCGAGGCGGTGTTCGACCTGCCCGCCGGAGCCTATGGCATGAAGGCCTTCCACGACCTCAACGGCAACGGAAAGATGGACGTCAACCCGTTCGGCATGCCGACCGAACCCTTCGCCTTCTCCAATAATGCGGTGGGCAACATGGGGCCGGCCAAGTGGGACCGCGCCCGCTTCGAGGTCTCCGGCGCCACGGCCCAGACCATCCGCATCCGCTAAGCCTTGCTGTCCGAAGAGGCCGTCATGACCCCGACCCGCCGCACCCTGTTCATGGGCGCCGCTGCGCTCGCCGCCGCCCGCGTCCTGACGCCCGACCGGGCCTATGCCGCCCAAGCCATGGCGGCGACCGCCGACTGGTCCCTGGCCACCGCCGACGTGGAGGGGGACGTGGCCCCCCGCGCCCTGCGTCTGGTTCACGGCCGGGCGCCCGCCGGCCTGTCGGGCAGCCTCTATCGCAACGGACCGGCCAAGTTCCGTCGCCCGGGCGGTTCGTCCCAGCACTGGTTCGACGGCGACGGCCTGATCCGCCGCTGGCGGGTGCAGGATGGTCAGGCCAGCCTGGCCGCCCGCTTCGCCGACACGCCCAAGCGGCGTCAGGAGACCGAGGTCGGGGCCATGCTGATGCCGGGCTTCGGCACGACGGGCGACCCGCGCGCCCGCATCGGCTCGGCCGACGACGCCAGCCCGGCCAACACCTCGGTGCACAAGGTCGGCGGCAAGCTCTGGGCCCTGTGGGAGGCGGGCTCGCCCCTGGCCATGGACCCCGAGACCCTGGCGACCGAGGACTTCGTGACCCTGCGCCCTGATCTGAAGAACATGCCCTTCCTGGCCCATCCGCGCATCGAGCCGGACGGCCGTATCTGGAACCTGGGCGTGAACGGCAGGCAGGCCATGGTCTGGCGTCTGGCGGCGGACGGCGCGCTGGAGGACGCCGAGGTGATCGCCCTGCCGCGCCCCAGCTATATCCACGACTTCAGCGCCACGGCCCGTCATCTGGTCATCGTCCTGCAGCCCTGGGTCCATGTGCGCAACGCCATGCCCATGTCGGCGGGCTTCGACTGGACGCCCCAGGCGGGGACCCAGGTGCTGGTGGTCGACAAGGCCGACCTGACCCGTCGCCGGATCTATGAGCTGCCGCCCTTCGGCTTCTTCCACGCGGGCGACGCCTGGGAGGAGGCGGACGGCACGATCCGTCTCGACCTGTGCGCCCACAAGGACATGGATTTCGCCGCGCGCGGCGCCCACGAGGTGCTGAACGGCGTGCCCCTGGGCCACGACCCGGCCGAACTGGCCATGGTGGTGCTGGAGACGGGCGGGCGCGGCCGGCTGGAACGCACGGGGGTGGTCGGCGAGTTCCCGCGCGGCGACCCGCGTCGCGCCGGTCTGGCCCGCCGTTTCAGCCTGCACACCACGGGCGAGCGCGCCGATCGGCCCCTGGCCTCGGCCGTCGGGGTGACGGACTGGCGATCAGGCCGCACCCGGTCCTTCGACTTCGGTCCCGACCATGTGACCGACGAAATGGTCTATGTCCCCAAGCCCGGCGGGACGCACGAGGCCGACGCCTGGCTGGTCGGCCCGACGATCAATCTGAAGGCCGGGGTCAGCGAACTGCATGTCCTGGACCTGATGCACGTCGAGGACGGCCCGGTCGCCACCTGGCGCGCCGACGTGGCCCTGCCGGCGGCGTTCCACGGGAACTGGGTGTGAGTTAGTGAGTGGAGGCTGGGATCAATCGGATCCCTGGGCCCTCTGCTTCATTCTCGTTCGTGACCCTCATATCGAGCGTCAGTCCCGTTTGGTTCGAGAGCTTGAACGCCTCAGCGAGCAAGGCGCTGACGTCGTCACCTGGCATTGCGGTTCTCACGTCCAGATACCAAGACCACCTGTCCTCTTCTGGCCAGTGCGCGAGCGCAAGCCAGGCCTCACGAATACGGTTCTCGGCGGAAAGGGAGCGGGTCAGAGCGTCCAGAAGCGCCTCTGGCCGCTCTTTGGGCGCTCCGAGCATGACTTGCGTGTCCTTCTGGATGGTGATCCTGACCGGCTTGCCTAGGACGGCGCTGAGCTGGTCAGCGGTCCAGTGGACGCCATAGGCGGAGCCGGGGTTCAGGAAGGCGCCGCTTTCGGCGACCAGTTCGAGAAGAGCCGCTCCGTTCATCTGGATAAAGCCGGTCCCGGCTCCAAAGGCGTCGACGATCCTCTGCTCGGAGGTGAAGACGGCGGCTACCGGCAAGCCGTCCGGGGCAGGCACGTTCAGGAGGGATACGCGCTCTGATTTTTTCAGGGTCCGCCATCCGCTGCTGTCGTGTGCCTCGGGCGTCGCTGCCAGAAGGTCTGACTTCAGCATGACGTCTTGGAACTCGCTGCGCTGCATGGGGTCAGTGCTGGCGGCGATCAGGAGAGCTTCAAGCTCGTTCAGAGCGACGAAGGGCGGTGTGCTGGCGACGGATGTTTCGTGAATTGCTGTGTCCAACGTCCGGTCCGGCGTCAGAAGACGGCTCTCAGGACTATCAATCGTGGTTTTGCCGAACAGCTTTCTGAGCCATTTGTTCACGGTCCTTGTCGCCCTGTATGGTTTGATCGAACAAGCATCGGCGAAGCTTGGCAGGAGGGCAATGCCTGAAGCGCAAGGCAGCGGTTCGTTGTGATCTACCACCACCCCGCTTCTCGCAGCGCCTTGGCGTAGCGGCGGCTGACGGGGGCGATCAGTTCGCGGTCGCCGCCGCCGTCCAGGGTCAGGGCGGCGCGGCCGTCGCCGCGGGCGACGGCGGCGACGGCGTCTTTCGCCACCCACCAGCTGCGATGGGTCTGGGCGCCTTCCAGACCTTCCAGTTCATCGAGGGCGTCAGACAGGCGCATCAGGATCAGGTCCGAGCCGCGGTCGGTGTGCAGACGCAGGTAATGGTCTTCGGCCTGGACCGCGATCAGGCGCGCGCCGCGCAGCTTCGGCGGCAGGCGTTCGAGGAAGCGGGCGGGCGCGGCGCCGGGCGCGGCGGCGTGGGTTTCGACCGGCTGCTTGCGGCCCAGGAAGACGTTCAGGATGCTGAGCACGGCGGTGATCAGGGCCACCGGGGCGAAGAAATGGCGCAGGTCGTCGGCGTGACGCAGACGTCCCTCGAACATCAGGCCGGTCAAGGCCCAGATCATGACGGTCAACGGTCCGGTGATGACCAGGGTCAGGGCGGCGGCGCCCAGCCAGGGACGGGCGTCCACGTCGATGAACCGGTCGACCAGCAGGCTGCACAGGTGCCCCCACAGACCGCCGACGACGAGCACGGGCACCCAGTAGGCCAGGCGCTGGGCCAGCGGCGCGCCGTTCGAGCCGAAGGCGCCGCCGAGCGCCAGGAAGACGCCGGCGCCCACGGCCACGGCCAGGCCGCGCAGGAAGTCGCGCGCCCTGGAGCCTGGCGAGAAATCCAGTCGAACGGTCACGCGCGCGTCGGACCGCAGACGGCGCGGAAGCCGGCGGCGGCGAAGCGCACCATGTAGTCGCAGGCGCTGTCCAGGTCGCCGGACTTGCACAGGCCGCCGGACAGGCGGTCCAGACGTCCCGTCTCGCCGAGCGTCAGGGTCAGGGCGCCCGACAGGTTGTGATAGGCCCAGTAGAGGTCGGTCTCCTCGGCCTCGGGCAGGACGCGCTTGACCAGCTCCAGCAGGCGGCGGATCGCCGGGTCGAAATAGCGGGCCATGGTCTCGCCGCCGAAGGCCGGGTTGGCGTTGGTCTGGGCCACCAGGGCGGCGTAGTGCTTCCAGCCCGGTCCGCCCTTCAGCGACCACTGGAAGGGCGGACGCAGGAAGGCCTCGAACAGGCCCTCCAGGGTCATGGCGTTTCCGGCCGCCTCGGCGTAGCGGTCGACGGCGGCGACGCGCTCGTTGTTCCAGACCTCGGCGCGGCGGGTGAAGACCGCGTCGAACAGCTCCTTCTTGGCCCCGAAGTAGTAGTGGACCAGGGCGGTGTCCACGCCCGCCTCTCGCGCCACCTCGCGGATGGTGACGCCATAGAAGCCGTGCTTGGAAAACAGATCCTCCGCCGCGTTCAGGATGGCCTCGCGGGTTTCGCCTGCTCCGGCGGTCTTGGTCTTCTTCGGTCGCCCGCGCCGGGCCGGCGCGACAGCGACGGGCGGCAGGGTCGGGGCGAGGTCGTCGTCGGCTTTCATGCGCGCAAGCTAGTCGTGGTTCCACCTTCAGTGCAACGGCGCCACAGGCGCGTCCGATTTGCGGTGGTTTTCAGCGGGGCCGTTTGACAGGCGGGCGAAAGATCGGCACGTTCCATGAAAATCATTGAACGCTGAATAAAAGCGTCGATCGGGCTGGAAACAGAGATTGGGATCCAAATGAACAGACTCGTGAAGACCGCCTTGCTGGCGGGCGCCGCCATGGGCGCGATCGCTTCGGCCGCCTATGCGCAGGATGCGCGCGCCCAGGACGCGGAGCCGACCTCGAGCGTCGAGGACATCATCGTCACCGCCCGCCGCTCCGAGGAATCGGCGCAGAAGACCCCCCTGGCCCTGACCGCCTTCAGCGGCGAGACGCTGGAGCGCACGGGCGCGCAACAGGTCACGGACCTGCAGGGGGCTGTGCCGAACCTGAACCTGGTCCAGGGCCGTGGTTCGTCCAACTCGACCAATATCTACATCCGCGGCGTGGGTCAGCCTGACGCGCTGCAGACCTTCGACCCGGCCGTCGGCGTCTATGTCGACGACGTCTATTACAGCCGTATTCGCGGCAGCCAGTTCGACCTGCTGGACCTGGAGCGCGTCGAGATCCTGCGCGGCCCGCAAGGCACCCTCTACGGCAAGAACACTATCGGCGGCGCCATGAAGCTGGTGTCGCGTCGTCCGGGCCAGACCTTCCGCGCCCGGGCCTCGGCCGCCTATGGCGACTACGACCTGATGGAGTTCCAGGGCGCGGTTTCCGGGCCGGTCACCGACACCGTGGCCCTGGGTCTGTCGGCCCTGCATTCGGAACGCGGCGGCTATGTCGTCGATCCGGCCACGGGCGCGGAATACAATGACAAGAACACCTCGGCCGCCCGCGCCAGCCTGGCCTGGGACCCGACCTCGACCTTCCGCGTCGACCTGAACGTCGACTATTCGAAGGACGACGCGGGCATGACCGTGGGCCAGGCGACCAACAGCCTGACCTACCTCGGCTACGGGGTGGCCTATCCGGTGGCGACGCCCGCGCCGGAGTATGATTTCAAGACGCGCACCACTCCGGGCCTGCCCAACGAAACCCGGCTGGAAACCTGGGGCACGGCGCTGCGCATGACGTGGGACCTGTCCGACGCCCTGACGCTGAAGTCGATCACCAGCTATCGCGAGCTGAACACCGACGACTACATCGACTTCGACGCCACCGAGCTGGAGATCGCCGATGCCCTGGTGGCGGTGGATCAGAAGCAGACCAGCCAGGAGCTGCAGCTGACCTATGACAGCGGCCCGCTGACGGCGGTCGGCGGTCTCTACTATCTGAAGGAAGACGTCTCCTCGCACCAGGAGAGCTACAACGACGACCTGCTGGGCCCGCTCTACGGCAACGCCACCTTCATTCGCTACATCGACGATACGCTGGAGACGACCTCCAAGGCCGCCTACGCCAATGTCAGCTATGCGGTGACCGACGCCCTGCGTCTGTCGGCCGGGGTGCGCTACACCAAGGAAGAGAAGGACTATGCGCGCCTGACCTCGGTGGACAGCAGTTTCACCATGCTGATCGGCGGCGTGCCGGTGCCGGTGCTGAACACCAGCTACGCCTTCGCCCCGCCCACCGGCGAGTACGAAGACACCTCGATCATGCTGTCGGCGGACTATCAGCTGTCGCCGGACGCCATGGTCTATGCGCGCTATTCGCAGGGCTTCAAGTCGGGCGGATTCAACGGTCGCGCCAACTCGGCGACCGAGGCGACCGAATATCAGCCGGAAACGGCCGACAGCTTCGAGGTCGGGGCCAAGACCCAGTATTGGGACAATCGCCTGCGTCTGAACCTGGCCGCCTTCATGACCAAGTACGACGACTTCCAGGCGCGGGTTTCGGGGATTGAGGTCCCTCCGGGCGGCGGCGTGCCCACCCCGGTCCTTTCGGTCATCAACGCCGGTTCGCTGGACATCTTCGGCTTCGAACTCGAAGGCGTTCTGGCGCCGGTGCGCGGTCTGACACTGGACACCCAGATCGGCTTCCTGGAGGCCGACTACAAGGAGTTCAACGACGCGCGCTTCACCGCCTTCGGCGGCAGCCGCGCCTTCCAGGATCCGGCCTTCTCGCCCAAGTGGACGCTGCGCGTCGGCGGTCAGTACGAGTGGGCGCTGGACGGCGGTTCGTCGGTGACCTTCGGCGCGGCGGCCAAGTATCGCTCGCGCATGGCCCTGGCGGTCGACAACACCATCATCAACACCGACACCGAACTGCCGGGCATGTATCAGGACAGCTACTGGCTCTACGACGCCCGCGTCGTGTGGTCGGATGCGGCGGATCGCTACAGCGTCGGCCTGTACGGCCAGAACCTGGCGGACGAGGTCTACAAGACCGACGCCCAGGAATTCTCTTCCATCGGCAACATCCGCACCGCCTACTACGGCGCGCCGCGGACCTGGATGATCAAGGTCACGGCCAAGTATTGATCCAGCCTTCTCCCTAACGCCTGATCATCTGATCGCGGGCGGCGGTTCAGAGCGAACCGTCGCCCTTTTTCTTTTGGCGTCGCCGAGCGGCGCCGCTACCGTCGCTTCAACAAGACAGAACAAGCCCGAGGGGGGCACGCCATGACCACGTCCGAGGCCGCAGCGCCCAAGGAGGCTGTCGAGAAGGCCGTCTCCCCCGGCTATCGCTATTATGTGCTGGGGATCCTGATCCTCATCTACATGCTGAACTTCCTGGATCGTCAGATCATCGGCATCCTGGCGGCGCCGCTGAAGGCCGAGTTCGGCCTGTCGGACACCCAGTTCGGTCTGCTGGGCGGCCTGGCTTTCGCCCTGCTCTATTCCACCCTGGCCATTCCGATCGCCTGGCTGGCCGACCGCTTCAGCCGGGTGTGGATCATGACCGCCGCCCTGACCGTCTGGTCGGGTTTCACCGCCCTGTGCGGCATGGCCGGCGGATTCGCCTCGCTGTTCCTGTGCCGCATGGGGGTGGGCATCGGCGAGGCGGGCGGCGTGGCCCCGGCCTATTCCCTGATCGCCGACTACTTCCCCAAGTCGCAGCGCGCGCGGGCGCTGGCGGCCTACGCCTTCGGCATTCCGCTGGGCATGGCGGCGGGCACCCTGGTCGGGGGCCTGTTGGCGGCGACCTGGGGCTGGCGCACGGCCTTCATCGTCGTCGGCGTTCTCGGCGTTCTGGTCGCGCCGATCCTGCGCCTGACGGTCAGGGACCCGAAGCGCGGCGGGCTGGACGCCCCTGTCGCCGACGCGCCACAGGCCGCGCCCGTGGTGCAGAAGGCGCCGCCCTTCGGCGAGGTGCTCAAGACGCTGGCGCCCAAGCCGAGCTTCTGGCTGCTGGCCTTCGGCGCCGCCTCGTCCTCGGTGTGCGGCTACGGCGTCGCCGCCTGGCTGCCCAGCTTCTTCATGCGCAGCTTCGGCCTGACCCTGTCGCAGACGGCCTGGTACTATTCGGCCATCGTCATGGTCGGGGGCGTGGCCGGCATCTGGCTGGGCGGGGTCATGGCCGACCGTCTGGGCAAGAAATCCAAGGGCGCCTATCCGCTGACGCCGGCCATCGCCTTCCTGATCTCGGTGCCCTGCTTCCTGCTGGCGATGAATTCGGGCGCCCTGGTCGGGGCCGCCATGCCGGGCGCTGACCCCAACGGGGCGGCGGCCCTGACCCTGGCCTTCCTGATCTTCCTGATCCCGACGGGCCTGAACCTGACCTGGCTGGGGCCGATCACGGCGGCGGTGCAGCATCTGGGAACCCCGGCCATGCGCACCACGGCCTCGGCCCTCTTCCTGCTGATCAACAACCTGCTGGGGATCGCCGTCGGCATCTACTACTTCGGCTGGATGTCGGATCTGCTGCGTCCGACCTTTGGCGAAGAGAGCCTGCGCTGGGCCATCTATACGGGCATGGGCTTCTATCTGCTGTCCTCGGCCCTGCTGTTCGGCGCCTCGCGCACGCTGAAGAAGGACTGGGTCGACTGATCCAGCCCAGCTTGGGCCATAGGAAAAGCCTCTGACGGCCATAAGGAGGGGGGCGGTTGCGCAGGCGAAGGCGCGACGCCTATAAGCGCGACCAAAGTTTCCACAACCCTCCTCCCAACGGCGCGGATCAGACATGAACATTCACGAGTATCAGGCCAAGCAGGTTCTCAAGGCCTTTGGCGCTCCGGTCGCCGAAGGCGTCGCCATCACCTCGGCTGACCAGGCCGAAGCCGCCGCCAAGCAGCTGCCTGGCCCGCTCTATGTGGTGAAGTCGCAGATCCACGCCGGCGGCCGCGGCAAGGGCAAGTTCAAGGAACTGCCGGCTGACGCCAAGGGCGGCGTGCGCCTGGCCTTCTCGATCGAGGACGTGGTCAAGAACGCCAAGGAAATGCTGGGCAACACCCTGGTCACCGCTCAGACCACGGACGCCGGCAAGCAGGTCAACCGCCTGTACATCGAAGACGGCGCCGACATCGCCCGCGAACTCTACCTGTCGATCCTGGTCGACCGCGCCTACGGCCGCATCTCCTTCGTCGTCTCGACCGAAGGCGGCATGGACATCGAAGCCGTCGCCCACGACACCCCGGAAAAGATCATCACCGTCGTCATCGACCCGACGACCGGCGTGACCGAAGCTGACTGCGCCACCCTGTCGGACGCGCTGAAGCTGGAAGGCGACGCCCGCGAAGACGGCAAGTCGCTGTTCCCGGCCCTGTATAAAGCCTTCGTCGAGAAGGACATGGCCATGCTGGAAGTGAACCCGCTGATCGTCATGGAAAACGGCCACCTGCGCGTTCTGGACGCCAAGGTGTCGTTCGACGGCAACGCCCTGTTCCGTCACCCCGACATCAAGGAACTGCGCGACGAGACCGAGGAAGACGCCAAGGAAATCGAAGCCTCGGAATGGGACCTGGCCTATGTCGCCCTCGACGGCAACATCGGCTGCATGGTCAACGGCGCCGGCCTGGCCATGGCGACCATGGACATCATCAAGCTGTACGGCAAGGAGCCGGCCAACTTCTGCGACGTCGGCGGCGGCGCTGGCAAGGACAAGGTCGCGGCGGCCTTCAAGATCATCACCGCTGACCCGGCCGTCCAGGGCATCCTGGTCAACATCTTCGGCGGCATCATGAAGTGCGACGTCATCGCCGAAGGCGTGGTCGCGGCCGTCAAGGAAGTGGGCCTGAAGGTGCCGCTGGTGGTGCGTCTGGAAGGCACCAACGCCGAGCTGGGCAAGAAGATCCTGAACGAGAGCGGCCTGACCATCCAGGCGGCCGACGATCTCGACGACGCCGCCCAGAAGATCGTCGCGGCGGTCGGCTAAGGCTCACGCCTTACTCGCCACCGCCCCGCTGACACACAGAATTCAGAGCACAGACACATGTCCATTCTCGTCAACAAAGACACCAAGATCATCGTGCAAGGCCTGACCGGCAAGACCGGCGGCTTCCACACCGAACAGGCCCTGGCCTACCACGGCACCCAGATGGTCGCCGGCGTGCACCCGACCAAGGGCGGCACCAACTGGACCGGTTCGCACGGCGAAACCCTGCCGATCTACGCCTCGGTCGCCGAAGCCCGCGACGCCACCGGCGCCGACGCCACCGTCATCTATGTCCCGCCGGCAGGCGCGGCCGACGCCATCATCGAGGCCATCGAGGCCGAGATCCCCTTCATCACCTGCATCACCGAAGGCATCCCGGTGCTGGACATGGTGCGCGTCAAGGCGCGCCTGGACCGCTCCAACTCGCGTCTGCTGGGCCCGAACTGCCCCGGCATCCTGACCCCGAACGAGTGCAAGATCGGCATCATGCCGGGCAACATCTTCTCCAAGGGTTCGGTCGGCGTCGTCTCGCGCTCGGGCACCCTGACCTATGAAGCCGTGTTCCAGACCACCAACGCCGGCCTGGGTCAGACCACGGCCGTCGGCATCGGCGGCGACCCGGTCAAGGGCACCGAGTTCATCGACGTCCTGGAAATGTTCCTGGCCGACGACGCCACCGAGTCGATCATCATGATCGGTGAAATCGGCGGCGGCGCCGAAGAAGACGCCGCCCAGTTCCTGATCGATGAAGCCAAGAAGGGCCGCAAGAAGCCGATGGCCGGCTTCATCGCGGGCCGCACGGCTCCGGCCGGCCGCACCATGGGCCACGCCGGCGCCATCGTTTCGGGCGGCAAGGGCGACGCGGAATCCAAGATCGCCGCCATGGAGGCCGCGGGCATCCGCGTCTCGCCGTCGCCGGCGCGTCTGGGCCACACGCTTCTGGAAGTGCTGAAGGGCTAAACCCTTCAGCAAGGTCGCTAACGCTCGCCGCGCGGCGGCTCGCTGCTTGAGCGAGTTCGCGGCGTCACCCTCGACGGCGATGTCCTCGTTTCGGGGGCGGCGAGTACGACCGAACGATGTTCCGGGGCGAAATTTAGCGCCCCGCGACCTTTTGAAACGCCTCCGGATTCGTCCGGAGGCGTTTTTTCTTGCCGATTCGACCAATTTCCACCCTGTCCGCCCCGCTTCGGTCATGACCAGTAAGGAAACACGGCCTATATGAGCGGCGCCGCTCACCGCGCAGGCGTGCGCGTGCGGCCGGAATGTAGGACGACGAGAGCAAAATGGCGGACGATGCAGGTCAGCTGAACCAGGTCTTTGCCGAGACCAGTTTCCTCTATGGCGCGAACGCCGCCTTCATTGAGGACCTGCACGAAAAATGGGCCGCGGACCCCGGCTCGGTGCCGGGGGAATGGCGCGCCTTCTTCGACCAGTTGAAGGACAACGCCGACCTGGTGAAGCAGTCGGCCGCCGCCGGCTCGTGGGGCCGTTCGGGGCCGGCCGAGCCGACCGAGGACACCGCTGTCTTCGACGGCCGCTGGCCCGCGCCCAAGGTCGATCCCAAGGCCGCCCCCGGCAAGCCCGGCCCGCGTCCGGCCGCTCCTGCACCTGACGCTTCGGGCGGCCTGACCGCCGCCGACGTGCGCGCCGCCGCTCATGACTCGATCCGCGCCCTGATGCTGATCCGCAGCTACCGCGTGCGCGGCCACCTGCAGGCGACCTTGGACCCGCTGGGCATCGAGCAGCCGATCGAAAACCCCGAGCTGACCCCCGAATTCTACGGCTTCAGCGCCGCCGACATGGATCGTCCGATCTTCCTGGACGGCGTCCTGGGCCTGCAGACCGGCTCGATCCGTCAGGTGCTGGAGATCCTCAAGCGCACCTACTGCGGCAACATCGGCGTGCAGTACATGCACATCGCCGAGCCGGAAGAGAAATCCTGGCTGCAGCAGCGTTTCGAAGGCCCGGACAAGTTCGAGCAGAACGCCTTCACCAAGGAAGGCAAGCTGGCCATCCTGAACAAGCTGATCGAGGCCGAGGGCTTCGAGCGCTTCCTGCACAAGCGCTTCCCTGGCACCAAGCGCTTCGGCCTGGATGGCGGCGAGGCCATGGTCCCGGCCCTGGAGCAGGTGATCAAGCGCGGCGGCGCCCTGGGCGTCGATGAAATCGTCTTCGGCATGGCACACCGCGGCCGCCTGAACACGCTCGCGGCCGTCATGGGCAAGCCCTACAAGGCCATCTTCCACGAGTTCCAGGGCGGTTCGACCGTCCCCTCGGACATCGAGGGCTCGGGCGACGTCAAGTATCACATGGGCGCCTCGTCGGACCGCGAGTTCGACGGCAAGAAGGTCCACCTGTCGCTGACGGCCAACCCGTCGCACCTGGAAATCGTCAACCCGGTCGTCCTGGGCAAGGCGCGCGCCAAGCAGGCCTTCGACATCCGCGAGGCCGAGGTCAATATCGGCAAGCCGGACAATGAATGGGTGCTGGACCGCTCCAAGGTCGTGCCCCTGCTGATCCACGGCGACGCCGCCTTCGCCGGTCAGGGCGTGGTGGCCGAATGCTTCGCACTGATGGGGCTGAAGGGCTACCGCACCGGCGGCACCCTGCACTTCGTCATCAACAACCAGATCGGCTTCACCACCAGCCCGCGCAACTCGCGCTCGTCGCCCTATCCGTCGGATGTGGCCCTGATGGTCCAGGCCCCGATCTTCCACGTCAACGGCGATGATCCCGAAGCGGTCGTCTTCGCCGCCAAGGTGGCGACCGAATACCGTCAGAAGTTCCACAAGGACGCGGTGGTGGACATGTTCTGCTATCGCCGCTTCGGCCACAACGAAGGCGATGATCCGACCTTCACCCAGCCGCTGATGTATTCGAAGATCCGCGCCCAACCATCGACGCGCGAAATCTACGCCAAGCGTCTGGTCGCCGAAGGCGTCCTGACCCAGGCCGATGTCGACGCCGAGGTCGCCCGCTTCGAGGCCTTCCTCGACGCCGAGTTCGAGGCCGGCAAGATCTTCAAGGCCGACAAGGCCGACTGGCTGGACGGCCAGTGGCAGGGCCTGGGCGCCGAGAAGACCGACGACGCGGCCCAGCGCGGCGACACCGCCGTCCCGGCTGACAAGCTCAAGGACTATGGTCATCGCCTGACCCAGATCCCGAACAGCGTCGACATCCACAAGACGCTGAAGCGCGTCGTCGAGGGCCGCCGCGAAGCCATTGACAGCGGCCAGAACATCGACTGGGCCACCGCCGAAAGCCTGGCCTTCGCCTCGCTGCTGGAAGAGGGCTACAACGTCCGCCTGTCGGGCCAGGACTCGGTGCGCGGCACCTTCTCGCAGCGTCACTCGGGCATCACCGACCAGACGACCGAGCAGCGCTACATCCCGCTGAACCACCTCAGCGAGGGCCAGGCCCACTTCGAGGTCATCGACTCGGCCCTGTCGGAAGAGGCGGTGCTGGGCTTCGAATACGGCTACTCGCTGGCCGACCCGAACACCCTGACCCTGTGGGAAGGCCAGTTCGGCGACTTCGTGAACGGCGCCCAGGTGGTCATCGACCAGTTCATCAGCTCCGGTGAACGCAAGTGGCTGCGCATGAGCGGCCTGACCATGCTGCTGCCGCACGGCTATGAGGGCCAGGGCCCCGAACACTCCTCGGCCCGCCTCGAGCGCTTCCTGCAGCAGTGCGCCGAGAACAATATGCAGGTCGCCAACTGCACGACCCCGGCCAACTACTTCCACATCCTGCGTCGCCAGCTGCACCGCTCGTTCCGCAAGCCGCTGATCCTGATGACGCCCAAGTCGCTGCTGCGTCACAAGAAGGCGGTTTCGACCATCGCCGACATGGCCGAAGGCTCGTCCTTCCACCGCGTCCTGCGCGACGACGCCCAGCTGCGTCCCGAAGTGGCGGGCGTCTCGCTCAAGGCGGACAAGGACATCCGCAAGGTCATCGCCTGCTCGGGCAAGGTCTATTACGACCTGCTGGACGCGCGCGAGAAGGCCGGGATCAACGACATCTACATCCTGCGTCTGGAACAGTTCTATCCGTGGCCGATCAAGTCGATCTCGGCCGAGCTGGCCCGCTTCCCCAACGCCGACCTGGTCTGGTGTCAGGAAGAGCCCAAGAACATGGGCGGCTGGACCTTCGTCGATCCGTGGATCGAACTGACGCTCGAGAAGATGGATATCAAGGCCAAGCGCGCGCGTTACGTCGGGCGTCCGGCCTCCGCCTCCACGGCGGCCGGCCTGATGAGCCGCCACCTGAAGGAACTCGAGACCTTCCTCGCCGAGGCCATGGCCTGACCGGCCTCGCCTGACCTATAGATACGCCAAGACACAAAGACACTGGACCGAACCATGGCCGATATCCTCACCCCCGCCCTCGGTGAATCCGTCAGCGAAGCCTCCATCGCCAAGTGGACCAAGAAGGTCGGCGACGCCGTTCGTAAGGACGAAGTCCTGGTCGAGCTGGAAACCGACAAGGTTTCGCTGGAAGTCGTGGCCCCGGCCGACGGCGTCTTGGCGGCGATCAACGCCGCCGAGGGCGACACCGTCGTTCCCGGCACGGTCCTGGGGTCGGTGAGCGAAGGCGCTTCGGCCCCGGCCGCCGCGCCTGCCGCTGTCGCGGCTCCCGCCGCCGCTCCGGCCGCTTCGGGCGGCGCCTCGGTCGAGATCGCCGTCCCGACCATGGGCGAGAGCGTCGCTGAAGGCTCGATCGGAACCTGGCTGAAGAAGTCGGGCGACACCGTCGCCAAGGACGAGCTTCTGGTCGAGATCGAGACCGACAAGGTCGCCGTGGAAGTCTCGGCCCCGGCCGCCGGCGTCCTGACCATCGCCGCCGACAACGGCTCGACCGTGACCCCCGGTCAGGTCATCGGTTCCATTTCGGCTTCGGGCGCTGTGGCTGCTCCGGCCGCCGCTCCGGTGGCCGCCGCTCCGGCCAACACCGGCTCGGCCCAGGCGCCCGCTTCGGCCCACCTGTCGCCCGCCGTCCAGCGCGTGGTTTCGGAAAACAACATCAACCCGGCCTCGCTCTCGGCCACGGGTCCGAAGGGCAACATCACCAAGGCTGACGCCATCGCCGCCATCGGCGCCGCCGCCCCGGCTCCGGTCGCTGCTGCTGCGCCCGCCGCGCCGCGCGCCGACCAGCCGCGTGAAGAGCGGGTGAAGATGACGCGCCTGCGTCAGACCATCGCCCGCCGCCTGAAGGAATCCCAGAACACGGCCGCCCAGCTGACCACCTTCAACGAGGTGGACATGACCAACGTCATGGCCCTGCGCGCCCAGTACAAGGAAGTCTTCGAGAAGCGCCACGGCGTGAAGCTGGGCTTCATGTCCTTCTTCACCAAGGCCGTGGTTCAGGCCCTGCACGAAATCCCGGCCGTCAACGCCGAGATCGACGGCACGGACATCATCTACAAGAACCACTACGACATCGGCGTGGCCGTCGGCACCGACAAGGGTCTGGTGGTTCCGGTCCTGCGCGACGCCGACACCCTGTCGCTGGCGGGCATCGAAAAGGGCATCGGCGCCCTGGGCAAGGCCGCCCGTGACGGCGCCCTGACCATGGACCAGATGCAGGGCGGCACCTTCACCATCACCAACGGCGGCACCTATGGCTCGCTGATGTCGACGCCGATCCTGAACGCGCCGCAGTCGGGCATCCTGGGCATGCACAACATCGTGCAGCGTCCGATGGCCATCAACGGCGAGGTCAAGATCCGCCCGATGATGTATCTGGCCCTCAGCTACGACCACCGTATCGTCGACGGCAAGGAAGCCGTGACCTTCCTGGTCCGCATCAAGGAACTGCTGGAAGACCCGGCGCGCGCCCTGCTGGACCTGTAAGGCCCGCAGCACGCGAAACTGACGACGGCGGCTCTTTCGGGAGCCGCCGTTTTCAATTGGGCCGGGCGTGCTAGCCTCGGCCTATGAGCATTGTCGAGATCGCCCGCTTTCAGGATGTCTATGAGGCCGACCTCGCGGCGGCCTTCCTCGCCTCGCACGGGGTGGAAGTGGATGTGACCGAGCGGTTCCAGACCACGGTCGATCCCCTGATGCAGCGGGCTCTGGGCTTGCGACTGATGGGGCGGGCCGATCAGGCGGAACAGGCTCGTGACCTGCTGGCGCGCGTGCGTGCCGGTGAGTTCGCAACGGTGGAAGGCGACGATTTGGACGCGATCACGCCGGGGACGCGTGCGGCGGGCACTGTCATGGCCCTGGCGGCCTTCGCCTGTGGAGGCTTTTGGGGCTCCAGCTTGCCGCGTCGGTTCAGGCCTGTCGCGTGGCAGGGCATGCTGGCCTCCGCAGCTTTGCTCGCGGCGTTAGGAGGCCTGCTCTGGGTGGCCGCAGAGCTCGTGCTGAATCCGCCCTGATCCTAGGGTTCGGAGCGTAATCCTCGCAGGATTTCATCCGTGTCCTGCCCTAGCTTCGGCGGCGGGGCGGCGTAGCGGACAGGGGTCTTGGACAGGCGAATGGGCGAGGCGACGGTGCGGATCGGCGTCGCCAGATCGTCGCGCGATTGCTCGACCGTCAGGCCGCGATGGATCGCCTGGGGTTCCTCGAACACTTGATCCACGGTGTTGACGGGACCGCAGGGCACGCCCGCCGCCTCCAGCGCCGCCATCAGCCCCTTCATGGTGAAGCCCGCCGTCAGGGCCGACAGGGTGGGCGACAGCTCGGCGCGGTGCTGGACCCGCAGGGCGTTGGTGGCGAAGCGCGGATCGGCGCCAATGGGTTCGACGCCGAGCGCCTTGGCCAGAGCGCGGAACTGGCCGTCGTTGCCGACCGCGATCACCACCATGCCGTCCGAGCAGGGGAAGGGCTGATAGGGGGCCAGGTTGGGGTGGGCGTTGCCCATCCGCGTCGGCGCTGTCCCTGAGACGAACCAGTTGGTCGCCTGATTCGCCAGCATGGCCGCCTGGACGTCGAACAGGGCGATGTCCACGTGCTGGCCCTCGCCGGTCGCCCGCGCGTGCCACAGGGCCGCCAGGATGGCGTTGGAGGCGTAGAGGCCGGTGAACAGGTCCACGACCGCCACCCCGACCTTCATCGGCTCGGCGCCGAGCGCGCCGTTGGGCTGACCGGTGATCGACATCAGCCCGCCCATGGCCTGGATCATGTAGTCGTAGCCGGCCCGGTGCGCGTCCGGCCCGTCCTGGCCGAAGCCGGTGATGGAGCAATAGACGAGCTTGGGATTGACCGTCGCCAACGAAGCGTAGTCGAGGCCGTACTTCTTCAGCCCGTCGGTCTTGAAGTTCTCGACCACCACGTCGCAGGTCGCGGCCAGTCGGCGCACGGCCTCGGCGCCTTCAGGCGTGGCGATGTCCAGCGCGACCGACTTCTTGCCCCGGTTGGCGCACAGGAAATAGGCGGCGTCGCCTTTCGAGCCGTCGGTCGTGGTGGTGAAGGGCGGCCCCCAGTGGCGGGTGTCGTCGCCTGCGCCCGGCCGCTCGATCTTGATGACCTCGGCGCCCAGGTCGGCCAGGGTCTGTGTCGCCCAGGGACCGGCCAGGACTCGGGAAAGGTCGAGGACGCGAACGCCGGCGAGGGGGCCTTGAAGCTGGGTCATGGCCAAGGCTTAGCGCTTGACGCCGACGCCGAGAAGCTGAACCGTCTGTCGGTCAGGTTTTCGCGAGTTTTCCATGCGTCTCATTTCGATTGTCGTCGCCGCTTCTCTGGGTCTGGCCGCTGCCGGACCGTCTCTGGCGGACGGCGCGTCCTCGAAAGCGATGAAGGCGAAAACGCCGGACGCCGTGTTCGAGCGCGACGAACCGGCCCAGGCCAGCATGGCCCTGACCAGGGAGGGGGCGGTCTGGCGCGTCGCCTTCCGCGCCGGGGGTGTTCCGAACGGCGCGGCGACCGCCGCCGACTGTGAGCTTCAGGCGGTCGGGCCGCAGGACGCGGACGGCGTCATCGCCGCGCGTCTGGCGCCGTTCGAGGGCGAGCTGAACGCGATCACCGCCGCCGACATCGGCGCGAATCCCCCGGTCATTCAGGTTCGCGTGGGGCCGGAAGGCGTCTTCGTCGAGGACGGCGGCGCGGCCGCGCGTTTCTGCGGCCTGGGATCGGACATCGACGGCTTCTACCGCCGGATGGGCGATTTCGATTGATCCGGCGCTAGAGGCCGACGTCCCAGACGCCGGCGTCGCGCATCCGGCATTCGCGGGCTTCCTCGGCGCGACCGCCCATGTCGCGGGCCATGCCGCGGATGGCGTCGGAGACCGTGCTCTTGTGCACGCCCGGCACGACCGCATGGGTGAAGGCGCAGGCGGCCAGGCGGATCAGCTTGAAGCCGAACCGCGAGGATGCGGCCATGTGTTCCAGATAGGTCTCGCTGACCTCGCGCGGGTGATCGCGGAACAGACGTGAAAACGTGCTCGACATGACCTCAGCCTAACGCGGTTCCCCGCGCCCCTCTACCCGTCCGATGCATTTTGGCCTAAACCCGCCGCCGGAACAGGGGTCGCATCGTCACGTCCTTTGGATCGCGTGTGACGATCAGAGAACCCCGCTTACTCGCGCAGGAAACACCCATGGCCGACGGCTCGCACGCTTCGCAACAGACCTTCCGGTGGGACGATCCCTTCGACCTGCGCGGCCGCCTGACGGACGACGAGCGCATGATCCAGGACGCGGCAAGGGCCTATGCCCGCGAGGCCCTGCTGCCGCGCGTGGTCGAGGCCTTCCGCGACGAGACCTTTGATCGCGCCATCATGAGCGAGATGGGCGAGATGGGCTTCCTCGGCGCCATGCTGCCCGAACAATACGGCGGCTCCGAAGCCAGCCACGTCGCCTATGGCCTGATCGCGCGCGAGGTCGAGGCGGTCGACAGCGGCTATCGCTCGGCCATGTCGGTGCAGTCGTCGCTGGCCATGTATCCGATCTACGCCTTTGGCTCGGAAGAGCAGAAGATGAAGTTCCTGCCCAAGATGGCGGCGGGCGAACTGGTCGGCTGCTTCGGCCTGACCGAGGCCGATGGCGGCTCCGACCCGGCTTCGATGAAAACCAAGGCGGTCAAGGTCGAGGGCGGCTATCGCCTGAACGGCGCCAAGTACTGGATCACCAATAGCCCGATCAGCGACCTGGCCATCGTCTGGGCCAAGCTGGACGACAAGATCAGGGGCTTCATCGTCGAGCGTGACTTTGACGGCTTCACCACGGACAAGATCGGCGACAAGCTGTCGCTTCGCGCCTCGATCACCGGCGACATCGGCCTGAACGACGTCTTCGTGCCGGAAGCCAACATCCTGCCGGGCGTCCAGGGTCTGCGCGGGCCGTTCAGCTGCCTGAACAAGGCGCGTTTCGGCATCGCCTGGGGAGCCATGGGCGCCGCCGAGTTCTGCCTCCACGCCAGCCGCGACTATGTGGCCGAGCGGATGCTGTTCGGCCGTCCCCTGTCGTCGCGCCAGCTGGTGCAGAAGAAACTGGCCGACATGCAGACCGAGATCTTCCTCGGCTTCGAGGGCGCCTACGCCCTGGGCCGCCTGCTGGATACGGGGGCCTGGGTGCCCGAGGCCATCAGCCTGATGAAGCGCAACAACTGCGGCAAGGCCCTGGCCGTGGCGCGCGAGGCCCGCGACATGCACGGCGGCGCCGGCATCACCGGCGAACTGCACGTCATGCGCCACGCCATGAACCTGGAAACCGTCAACACCTACGAAGGCGCCCACGACGTCCACGCCCTGATCCTGGGCCGGGCCATCACCGGCGAGAGCGCCTTCTAGGGCTCACGTCTATTGTGACGGTCGAGGCTGTCGTCACGGAGGGTTTCTCGCGCTAGGCTGCTTGTCTGCGAAGGGACCCTCTATGACGCGACACACCCTGCTGGCCTCGACCGGCGCCGCTCTTGTTCTGACCCTGGCCTTCGCCGTGCCTGTCGCTGCGACCGCCGCAGCCGCCTCGGCGCAGACGCCGGGCGTGCAGGGCCTGCCCTATGATGCGCGACGCGGGGTCTTCACCTTCGCCTCGGGTCTCGACGCCTCCCTGCCGGCCGTGGTCCAGGTCACGACCCTGGGCCAGTCGCGCGGACCCAGTTCGGACGGCGATCCCAAACCCGCCCAGGGCGGGTCGGGCGTTATCATCGACGCCGCCAACGGCATCATTGTCACCAATCACCACGTCATCGAGAACGGTCAGAAGTTCTCGGTAGACCTGATCGACGGCCGCCTGTTCGACGCCACCCTGATCGGGGCTGACAAGGCCACCGACATCGCCGTGCTGAAGATCGAGGGCGCGGGCCTGTCTCAGGTCCAGACGGTCGATTCCGACACCCTGCGCACCGGCGACCTGGCCTTTGCCGTCGGCTATCCCCTGGGCCTGGATCAGACCCTGACCATGGGCGTGATTTCGGGCCTGAACCGTTCGGGCATGGGCGACGCCATCGAGGACTATATCCAGACCGACGCGGCGGTGAACTCGGGCAACTCGGGCGGACCGCTGCTGGACAGCCGGGGCCGCCTGATCGGCATCAACACCGCCATCCTGTCGGGCGGCATGGGCGGCGGCAATGACGGCATCGCCTTCGCCGTGCCGACGCGGATCATGATGTTCGTGGTCGATCAACTGCGCGCCACCGGCGAGGTCAAGCGCGGCCAGATCGGCGTCGCGGTCGGGTCTCTGACCGCCGAACGGGCGCGCGAGATGGGTCTGAACATCGTGCGCGGAGCCGTGGTCTATGACGCCGCGCCGGGCTCTTCGGCGGAGCGGGCGGGCCTGCAGCCCGGGGACGTCATCACACGCCTTCAAAACCGACCGGTGGCCAACGCCGGGTCCATCCAGGCCACGGTCGGCATCGCCCGGCCCGGCGCGACCCTGCCTGTCATCTATCTGCGCGACGGTCGCGAGGCGACCGCCAGCCTGACGGTTCAGCCGGCCGAGGCCGATGCGGTTCGTGTCGGTCGCAGCGCCGCCATGGCGCGCGGTCTGACCTTCCGCAACAGCGGCGAAGGCGCTGGCGCCCAGATCACCGTGGTCGAGGGCGGATCGGTCGCGGCGGCGGCTGGGGTTCAGGCGGGCGACATCGTCGTGTCGGCGGGCGGCGCGACGGTGGCCGACATGGCGGGCCTGGCGACGGTTCTGGGCGCAACCAGCGGTGCGGTCGAACTGGCGGTCATGCGGGATGGAGAGCGGACCACGATCAACCTGCCGGGTTGATCCCTGCCTCTGGCAGACGGCGGACAGCAAAACGCCCGCGCTGCCTTGGAGGGGGAGGGGCGGCAGGCGCGGGCGTCTCGCTTGGAGGAAGCATCGGCCCGTCGAAGCCCTTTAGCGGAAAAATCCTGGGGGGCTGGGGGGGCTGTTCAGGATCCGGGACTTTTCCGAACTCCAACGGGCCGATGTTGCCTTTCTGAAGGGTCTTCCAGGCGAGCGAAGGGCCGAATGGCGTTCTTTTCGTGTCCGAAACGCACGGTTTTTGTTCAGGGCGCTGCCGTGCCCATCAACGCGGTGCTGCGCTCAAGCAGCGAGCGACCGCGTCGCGAGCGTTAGCGCATCTTCCTTCTTAGAAAGGAAGAATGTTGCGCTGGCGGCTGTAGCTCATGGTGCCGACGTTGGCGCCCAGGCGCAGGCCGACGCCGGTGCGGATGGGGGCCAGGACGATGCCGTCGGCGCGCTGATAGTTCACGCCCAGGCCGGCGACCAGATAGGCCGAGCCCTCGACGCCGGGATAGCGGCGGTAGAGCATGTCGGGGTGGTAGAGGCCGTAGACCAGGGTGAAGACGCGGCTGGCGTTGCCGCCGACATCCCAGCCGATCGAAATGCCCTGCCAGAAGACTTCCTGAGAAGCCGACAGGTCCTTCATGTGCAGGGCGCCGCGGCCGTAACGCACGCCGACGGCGGCGGCCCCGGCGGCTTCTTCACCGGCGATATAGGCGGTCGGGCGGTCGCCCTGCTCGGCGAAGATGCGCTCGATCGCCGCGCCCATGGCTTCGGCGGCTATGCCCATTTCGCGCGAGCCGGCGGCGACCAGTTCCTCGAAGGTATAGGCCTGGGCGTTCTGATCCGATGCGATGGGATAGTTGGGATCGGTCGGCTGGCGCGTCGAGGCGCAGGCGCCGAGGCCTGCGGGCAGGGCGCCGGCGGCGGCGAGGCCAAGGCTGGTGCGGATCAGTTGGCGGCGATGCATGGTCAGGCTCCTGACAGGGGACGGTGCGCCCATCGTCGCGGGCTTGGCCTAACGTCCGTGTCTTTTGCGGCAGCCTTGGGGCTTTAAGGTTAACCGAACCTTGCTTGGCCGTATTCGAGGACGCCCCACGCGATCAAGGCTTCGTCAGCAGCCCCAGCATCGCTGGCCTCAAGCAGCGCGAAGCGCGATAGGCCCAGAAGAAAGAAGCCGGAGCGAAGGCTCCGGCTTCGCCCTAGTGCTTGTCCGTCTTGGCCGCGACCCAGTCCATGACCGCGAGCAGGACGCCCGAGGCCACGAAGGTCAGGTGGATGATCACCGCCCACATCAGCCCGGCCTCGTCCAGGGGATGGCCGGGCTTGCCGATGTTCATGAAGCTCTTGAGCAGATAGATGGCCGAGATCGCCACGATGGAGGCGATCAGCTTCATCTTCAGGCCCGAGAAGTCGACCGAGCCCATCCACGGCGGCCGGTCCACGTGGTTCTCGTCCAGATCCAGCTTGGAGACGAAGTTCTCGTAGCCGGAGTAGAGGACGATCAGCAGCAGGTTGCCCGCCAGCGACAGGTCCACCAGGCTGAGGATGGCCAGGATGGCGCCGTCGGACCCCATATGGCCTTCGCCGATGATGAAAGCCTGGGGCACGTAGTAGATCAGTTCGCGCACGAAGACGACGAGCAGCATGACCAGGGCCGCCACCAGGCCCAGGTAGAAGGGGGCCATCAGCCAGCGGGCGCGGAACAGGTTGCGCTCGAAGGTGGTCTCGGCCCAGGGCTTCTTCTCGGCCATGATCAGCTCCGCAGGACTGCGCCGGCCTTGGCGGCGGCGGCGACGACCTTGGCGGTCAGGGCTTCGATCTCGGCCTCGGCCAGGGTGGCGCCGCGCGGCTGGATCTCGACCTCGATCGCCACGGATTTCTGGCCCTCGGGCACGCCCTGGCCGCGATAGACGTCGAAGACGCGCACGTCGGCGATCAGGGCCTTGTCGGCGCCGACGACCGCGCGGGTCAGGTCGCCCACCGCCTTGGCCTCATCCAGCAGGAAGGCGAAGTCGCGCGACAGCGGCATCAGGTTCGGCAGGTCCGCCGCGCCCCGGGCCTTGCCTGCCTTGCCTCGCGGTTCCGGCACGGAATCGAGAATGATCTCGAAGGCCAGCATGGGCGCGTCGGCGTCCAGGGCCTTGAGGGCGCGCGGGTGCAGTTCGCCGAACTCGACGATGACGTTCTTGGGGCCCAGTTGCAGGCGAGCCGAACGGCCGGGGTGCCACCAGGCCTGATTGGAGCCTTGCGCCAGTTGCAGCGAGGCGACCGGGGCGCCGATCTCCTCCAGCAGGGCGAACAGGTCGCCCTTGAGGCCGAACAGGGCGTCCTCTCCCGCCCCGCCCCAGTGGCGGTCGGGATGGGGGGCGATCAGACCGGCGATGACGGTGCGCTGGCCGTTCGGCTGATCGTTCAGATAGACCGGGCCGACTTCGAACAGGGCCGTATCGGCATGGCCGCGCGCGGCGTTGCGCGCCGCCGCCTGGATCAGGTTGGGCAGGACCGACGGGCGCATGCAGTCGAGGTCCGCCGCGATGGGGTTCTCCAGCACCAGACGCTCATCGCCGCCGCCGAACAGGACGGCGGTGGACTGTTTGGTGAAGGACCAGGTCACGGCCTCGGCGTAGCCCAGGGCGGCCAGGGCGCGACGAGCGACGCGGACGCGGGCCTGACGCGGGCTGAGCACGCCGCCGGGCGCGCGGGGCGCTTCGGGCAGGGGCGTGTTCGGCAGGGCGTCGAAGCCCTCGATGCGGGCGACTTCCTCGACCAGGTCGGCCGGGCCTTCGACGTCGCGGCGCCACGACGGCGGCACCACGGTCCAGGGCGAGCCGCGCATGACGGTGAAGCCCAGGGCGGTCAGGATCTCGAAGATGCGGTCGTCGCTCAGGCTGAGGCCCGACAGACGCTTCACATAGGCGGGATCGAAGACGAAGCCTTCCGGCGCCGCGGGGGCTTGTCCTGTCACCGTGATCTCGGACGGCTCGCCGCCGCACAGGTCGAGGATCATCTGGGTTGCCAGTTCCAGGCCCGGCACGACCGAGGCCGTGTCCACGCCGCGCGCGAAGCGATACTGCGCGTCCGAGCTGATGCCCAGCGAACGCCCCGTCTGGGCGATGACCAGGGGCTCGAACCAGGCGCTCTCGACAAAGACGTCGACCGTCTCGTCCGAACAGCCGGTCGACTCGCCGCCCATGACGCCGCCCAGGCCGATGGGGCGTTCGCCCTCGGCGTCGGCGATCACGCAGTCGGCGGACGAGGCGGCGTAGGTCTTGCCGTCCAGGGCGATCAGGTGCTCGTGTTCGTCGGTATCCGCCGCCGCCGCCAGACCGGCGCGCACGATGATCGTCTGTCCCGACAGCTTGGCCAGGTCATAGACGTGCAGGGGGCGAGCGCGGTCGTAGGAGATCAGGTTGGTGATATCGACCAGCCTGTTGATCGAACGCAGGCCGACAGCCGTCAGGCGGTGCTGCAGCCAGGCCGGCGACGGACCGTTCTGCACGCCCCGAATGACGCGCCCGGCGAAGATCGGGCACAGGTCGGGCGTGTCGATCCGCACCGTGACCGGCGAGGCGAAGCCGCCTGCGACCGGCTTGATTTCCGGCGTCGTCAGCTGACCCAGGCCCGTGGCGGCCAGGTCACGGGCGATGCCCGCCACCCCCAGCCAGTCGGGACGGTTGGGCGTCACCTCGAAGTCGATCACCGGCTCGGCGCCGAAGACCCCGGCGGCCGGCTGACCGACCTGCAGGTCGTCGCTCAGCTCCAGGATGCCGGCGCTGTCGTCCGCCAGTTCCAGTTCGGCGCCCGAGCACAGCATGCCGTGAGACACCACGCCGCGCACCGGCTTCTCGACGAGGGTCACGCCCAGCCCCGGCACATAGGCGCCGATCGGGGCGTAGATGGTGGTCAGACCCGCCCGTGCATTCGGCGCGCCGCAGACGATCTCCTTGCGGCCGTCCACTGTATCCACCTGACAGACCTGCAGCCGGTCGGCGTTGGGGTGGCGCTCGGCCGAGACGATCCTGGCGACCGTGAAGGGAGCCAGGGCCGCGATCGGATCATGAACCTCCTCGACCTCCAGCCCGGCCATGGTCATGGCGGCCGCGACCTGATCGACCTCGGCCGTGGTGTCGAGGTGTTCCTTCAGCCAGGAAAGGGTGAACTTCATGCCTGGCCCGTCGCGTCGCCGCGCCCAAGCTGCTCGATCAGCAGGTTGATGAAGTTCTCGTGGCCAGTGAAGCCGACGCCCCGGAACTGGCACCGCTCGAACACGCAGTCGGCCATCGGAATGGCTCCGATCGCCTTGTTGGGCGAGGCAGGACGCAGAAGCACGGTGCGGATGTCGTTGTCAGCGGCGCCGAAGCTGGTTTCCGAGAAGCGGGTGCCGGGCATGACCAGGACCACGGCCGGACCCACCAGGATGCAGTTGCGGAAGGTTCGGCCGGCCATCAGCGGCGAACCGCCGGCTTCGATATGGCCGCGATAGAGGTCGTACAGGCTGATCTCGACGTTCTCGATGACGGCCTGGGTGGGGTCGAACACAGCGGGTGCGGAAGAAGGGGAGGTCATCAGGAAAGTCCGCTTGCAGAATTAGGAGCTTGGAAGGCCGAGAAACCGTAGTGCGCCAGCCAGCGCGTATCGGCCTCGAACATGGGGCGCAGGTCGGAGACGCCGTACTTCAGCATGGCCAGGCGATCGACGCCCATGCCGAAGGCGAAGCCCTGATACTCGTCCGGGTCGATGCCGCAGTTGCGCAGCACATTGGGGTGAACCATGCCGCAGCCGAGGATCTCCAGCCAGTCCTCGCCCTCGTTCAGGGTCAGCTTGCCGCCGGAACGGTCGCAGCGGATGTCCATCTCGGCCGAGGGTTCGGTGAAGGGGAAGTGGTGCGGGCGGAAGCGGGCGTTGACGTCGTCCAGCTCGAAGAAGCGGGCGATGAAGGTCTCAAGCGTCGTCTTCAGGTGGCCCATGTGGATGTCGCGATCGATCACCAGGCCCTCGATCTGGTGGAACATCGGCGTGTGGGTGGCGTCCGAATCCTTACGGAAGGTGCGCCCCGGCGCGATGATGCGGATCGGCGGCTTCTGCGACATCATGGTGCGGACCTGCACCGGGCTGGTGTGGGTGCGCAGCACCTTGCGCTCGCCCGTTTCCGGGTCGGGCTTCAGGAAGAAGGTGTCGTGCATCTCCCGCGCCGGGTGCTTGGGCGGGAAGTTCAGGGCGGTGAAGTTGTGGAAGTCGTCCTCGATGTCCGGGCCTTCGGCCACGGCGAAGCCCATCTCGGCGAAGAGGGCGATCATTTCGTCCATGACCTGCATGGTGGGGTGCACCCCGCCCTTGCGGCGCGGACGGCTGGGCAGGGTCAGGTCAATGCGCTCGGCCAGCAGGCGGGCGTCCAGCTCGGCGGCTTCAAGCTCGGCCTTCTTCGCGGCGATGGCGGCGGTCACGCGGTCGCGCAGGCCGTTGATGATCGGCCCCTGTTCGCGGCGTTCGTCGGGGCTGAGCGCGCCCATCCCCTTGAGAAGGGCCGAGACGGTCCCTGTCTTGCCGAGGGCGGCGACGCGCACTTCCTCGATCGCAGCGACGCTGGAGGCCGCTCCGATGGCGTTGATCAGGTCGAGTTCTAGCTGGGCGAGATCGGTCATGGTCCGCAGCGTCTAGCCCGACATGGCCGTCACGCAAAGCCTTCAGCGTCGATCAGGCTCAGTCGGACCCTCAATCCGCCAGGACGAAGCTGATCTTCATGTTGACCCGATACTCCGCGACCTTGCCGTCGCGGACCACGACCTTCTGCTCCTGTATCCAGGCGCCTTCGACGTGACGCAGGGTCTTGTCGGCGCGCGCGATGCCCTGGGCGATGGCGTCGTCGAAGCTGACAGTGGACGACGCGGTGATTTCAGTGACGCGAGCGATGGACATCGGCCAAGCCTCCTCAGTCGCCGGTTCGCCAGTCGAACCGGCTGTCGAACCCCAACGCTCGACCGGCCGAAAAGGTCAGGCTCCGCCATGAAAAACGCCCGCCCCGGCGACCGGGACGGGCGTTTGTTTCTTTTTGCGCCAGCGCTCGGCCGGCGAGGCCTCGCTGCTTGAGCGCGGTCGCGAGACTTAGGCGGCCAGAGCGGCGCGGACCTTGTCGGCGATGGCCTTGAAGCTGGCTTCGTCGGCGGCGATCGTCGACAGGACCTTGCGGTCCAGCACGATGCCGGCCTTGTCCAGGCCGTGGATGAACTGCGAGTAGGTGAAGCCTTCCAGACGGGCGGCGGCGTTGATGCGCTGGATCCACAGGGCGCGGAACGAACGCTTCTTGTTGCGACGGTCGCGGTAGGCGTACTGGCCGGCGCGATCGACGGCGGCCTTGGCGGTGCGGATGGTGTTCTTGCGGCGGCCGTAGAAGCCCTTGGCCTGCTTCAGAACCTTCTTGTGCTTGGCGTGGGACGTAACGCCCCGAGTGACGCGAGCCATTTTGTTTTTCCCTTCGGGAAGCCTCTAGCGTTCGCCGCGCGGCGGCTCACTGCTTCAGAGGCTAGTGTTCAAATTCAGTGTGACAGGATGATCAGGTATGCGGCGCGCCGATCAGGCGTACGGCATGTAGGACTTGATCTTCTTGGCGTCGGCGTCGGCCATGACCGAAGTGCCGCGGTTCTGGCGGATGTACTTCGAGTTGTGGCTGATCAGGCGGTGGCGCTTGCCGGCGACGCCAGCCTTGACCTTGCCCGTGGCCGTGAATTTGAAGCGCTTCTTGGCGCCCGACTTCGTCTTCAGCTTCGGCATTTTTCTCTCTCTAATATTGAGGGACGGGCGTTCCTCGGGCTGCGTAGAGCCCCAGGTTCGATCGTCCGTTGACGAACCGCCCAGGCATGCCTGTTCGCCCGGCGGTCCGGTACGCGAAGGGGCGGCTTGTAAGGCGCCGCCCCTTCGAAATCAAGCCGATGAATCAGTCAGCCGGATTGTGCTTCTCGAGGAAACGCACCGCCGCGGTGAAGACGGCTTCACGACCCGAACGACGCGAGAGCCAGTGATCCTCGCCATGCAGTTCGACCAGTTCGACCGGCTTGCCGGCCCGTTCCATGGCGCGGCGGAACAGATCGGACTGTTCAAAGGGAACGACGCTGTCGTCCGTGCCGTGGATCAGAAGGACCGGGGCCTGGACGCGATCGACGAGGCGGGCCGGAGAGACCGTGGCGATGGAGTTGTCGTTGATCCGGTCGGCGCCCATGAAGCGCTTCCAGTAACGCATCACCGGCGTGTCGCGACCGCCGGTCTGATCGCGTTCCCAGGCCAGCATGCGCGGCAGATCGGACACGCCCGCGCCGGCGATGGCGCAACGATAGGTGTCGGCGTCCAGGGTGGCGCCGGCCATGGCGGCGTAGCCGCCGTAGCTCCAGCCGAAGATGCAGACGCGGGCGGGGTCGATCACGCCGTCGGTCGACAGCCAGCGCACGCCGTCGGTCAGGTCCGACTGCATCTTGCGGCCCCATTCGCCGTAGCCGGCTTCCAGGTGGGCGACGCCGAAGCCCGTCGAACCGCGGAACTGCGGCTGCAGCACGGCGTAGCCGCGCGACGCCAGCAGTTGCGCCCAGTAGTCGAAGCCCGGTTCGTCACGCGCCTGGGGGCCGCCGTGCGGCAGCACCACCAGAGGCAGGCCCTTGGCCTCGCGGCCGGGCGGCAGGGTCAGGTAGGCGGGGATCGAAAGGCCGTCGGCGGCCGGATAGGTGACGTATTTCACCGTGCCCATGGCGGCGGCGGGGACGCCCGGATAGCGGCTGCCGATACGCGTGGCCCGACCTTCGCCCAGATCGACCAGGGTGTAGGAGCCGGGGTTGGCGGCGCCGTCGGTCTGGACGATGGCCTTCTGATAGGCCGGCGTCGCCGAGACGATGCGCAGATTCTGGTCGGGGAAGGCGGCTTCGAGCGCCGCCCAGCGCGCAGCCATGGCGTCGTCGGTGAAGACGAACTCCGCCCGTTCTTCACCGGCGGCGGCGAAGCCGAGCATGGCGCCGGTCAGGGGGTGATAGATCGGCGACGGTTCGATCAGGCCGTCGACGCGGATGCGTCGGGCCTCTCCGCCGGCCAGGGGCACTTCGTAGAGAGCGACCTCGGTGGCTTCGGGCACGGAAATCAGCACCGTGTCTTCGCGGGTGCCCCGGCCGAGCAGGCTGGGCGAGTCGATCATGAAGCCCGAGCCGCTCCAGATCTCGGTCCAGCCCACGTTCGCCTTGGCCTGAAGCCACCAGCGGCCGGTGTCGCGGTTCCATTGGGCGCGTGCGATCGACTTGCCGTTGGGGCCGACAACGCCTTCGAAGTCAGGGCGCAGGGTGCCTTCGCCCGTATCGAGATCGACCTCGAAGGTGGCCATGCCGTCGTCACGCGAGAAGCTGCGGACGAAGGTCGAGATCTTGCCGTTCACTTCGCGCTGGAAGGGAGGGCCGGCGATGAAGTTGAACATCCCGGTGCCGCGCGTCTGGCGCGATCCGACGCTGTTGCTGCCCCGGTTGTTGGAGGAGTTCATGAGGGTGGTGAAGCGGCGCGACCGCACGTCATAGGACTGGGCCGTGTAGAATTCGGCGCGGTCGGAGACAAAGGCGATGTCGGTGTACTGCGAGGTCGTTACGACGACGTGGTCGTTGTCGGCCCAGAAGATGTCGCGGACCTTCTGATCGCCGAGGTCCACCGCGCCGAGCGCTTCGCCCGCCAGCGAACGCACGCCCATGCGGCGTTGTCCCTGCGGGGTGACGCCGATGAAGGCCAGCTTCAGACCGTCGGGCGAAATGGAGACCTGATCGAGCGCCGGCAGCGAAGCATAGGCCTCGATCGGCGGCGCTTCGGGCGCGGCGGCCTGAGCCGTGCCCGACAGCAGGACCGCCGCGGACATGGTGGCGAGTAGTAGCGATTTCATGGAGCCCCCTCCTTGGAAACACGCCCGGATTTTCGATGCGGGCGTCAGCGTCACGCCGAAACGTGACGCCTGAACAGCCTGGCGTCGCCCTAGCGCGGCGCCAGAATCATGATCATTTGACGGCCTTCCATACGCGGCGCGTATTCGACCTTGGCGACTTCGTCGAAGTCGGCCTGCACCTTGTTGAGCAGCTTCATGCCCAGCTCCGGGTGCGCCATTTCACGGCCGCGGAAGCGCAGGGTCACCTTGACCTTGTCGCCCTCCTCGAAGAAGCGGTGCATCGACTTGGCCTTGACCTCATAGTCATGGGTGTCGATGTTCGGGCGGAGCTTGATTTCCTTGAGCTCGACGATCTTCTGACGCTTGCGCGCCTCGGCCTTCTTCTTCTGCTCCTGGAAACGATGCTTGCCGTAATCCAGGATCTTGCAGACCGGCGTCTCGGCGTTGCCGACGATCTGGACCAGATCCAGGCCGGCCTCTTCGGCGGCTTCCAGGGCGGCGGACAGCGGCATGACGCCTTGCTTTTCACCGTTCTGATCGATCAGCAGAACGCGGGTAGCGCGGATTTCCTGGTTGATGGGCGGCCCGTCCTTGACGGGCGGCGCTTGCATGGGACGGCGAATGGGCGTCGTTTCCTTATGTGATCAGAAGACAGGCGATAAATCTCGCAAGGATCAGCGCGCGACAGAGCGGCGCGTTCCCGGCGGCGGGAATATGACGATAGAAGCCCTGTAATTCAAGGCTGGTCGGGGTTTGCGCCGTCGATGAAGGCGTCGTGCAGCGCCAGGACCGCCTCGACCGTCTGGTCGACGGTCAAATCCGTAATCGGCCTGAACTCGCCACGTGTCGGGCTGGAGGCCAGAACCTGGCCCTTGGGACCCCAGGGCGCCTTGTGCCACCACTCGCTGGGGCCGAAGAGGCCGAGCGTCGGCGTTCCGGTCGCAGCGGCCACGTGCATCAGGCCGGAATCATTGCCGACAAACAGGCGCGCGCGAGCGATGGCCGCAGCCGAGGCCAGGATGTCGCCGCGACCCACGCAGTCGATTCCGCGATCGCCCGCCGCCGTCAGGGCGGGGGCCGCCGCCGGGTGATCGCCCGGGCCGCCGACCAGCATGAAGCGCCAGCCGTCGAAACGGGGCTCGGCCTTCAGTCGTTCGACCAGGGCGGCCCAGCGGTCGGCGGGCCAGCTGCGGTCCGCCGCCGTCGAAATCGGCGCCAGGGCCAGAACGGGCGCCGGATTCTCGCCGATGATCGCCGCCGCCTGGGAACGGGCCTGATCGTCGAGGAATATCTCGGGGTCCATGACCGCTCCGGCCTTCATCATGCGCGAGAAGGTCTCGACCTTGGCCAGGCCGGTCTCCCATGAGCGGTTGTAGATACGGCGCTGGCCCGCGCGCAGCAGATAGGCCAGGCCCGAGCCGCGCACATCGACCACCATGGCCCAGCGCGTGCCGACCGTGGCCCGCCACAGGGCGCGCCAGTGACCGGCCGCCTTCTGCTTGCGCCAGGGGATGACCTGGACCACGCCGGGCGCGGCGCGGAACAGGGCCGCCGCCGTCGGGCCGCAGGCCACGGTGATTTCGGCCCCTGGAACCTGGCGTCCGATTTCGCGGATGGCGCCGGAGGACATGACGCAGTCGCCGATCCGGTCGGAGGTGACGAACAGGACCTGCGGCGCTGATCCGCTCATGCCGAGGCGTCCGACGGCTGAGCGACATAGGCGTCGTAAAGGTCCAGCGTCGCCGCGAAGACCGCCTCGACCGTCAGGTCCTCGATGGGGGCGAACTGGCCGCGCGTGTTGTTGGAGGCGACGGTGCGGGTTTTCGGGCCGCGCGGTCCGTACAGCCACCATTCCGTCGGCCCGAACAGGCCCAGGGTCGGGGTTCCCGCAGCGGCGGCCACATGCATCAGGCCGGAATCATTGCCGACGAACAGGGCCGATCGGCTGATGGCGGCGGCCGAGGCCAGGATGTCGCCCTTGCCGACAAAATCGATGCCCCGGTCGCCGGCGGCGGACAGGGCCGGGGCCGCGGGCGGCTGGTCGCCGGGGCCGCCGACCAGCATGAAGCGCCAGTCGTCGAAACGGGGCTCGGCCTTCAGTTTCTCGACCAGGGCGCCCCAGCGGTCTGCGGGCCAGCTCTTGCCCTTCTGGTGGGCGATGGGGGCCAGGGCGATGATGGGGCCGGGTCCGGCGCCCAGGGCCAGTTGCGGGTCGATGACGGCGGCGGCTTCGGCGCGGGCGCGGTCGTCGATGTAGTGCTCCGGCTCCAGCGAATGCCGAGCCTGCATCAGGCGGGACACCACCTCGACCTTGGGGACGCCGGTCTCCCAGCTGCGATTATAGATGCGCCGCGTTCCGGCGCGGACAAGCCAGCCCAGGGCCGAACCGCGCGTGTCGATGACCACGTCCCACGGTTGCCTCACCACCTCGGTCCACAGGCGGAACCAGTGCGAGGCCCATCTGCCCTTGTTGACGACGATGACCCGCTCGACGCCGGGCGCGGCGCGGAAGAAGGGCGCGGGAGGGCCGCCGGCCGCGACGGTGATGCGGGCGCCGGGCCACTGGCGGTTGATCTCGCGCACCACGCCCGAGGCGATGACGCTGTCGCCGATACGGTTGGGGCTGACGAACAGCACCCGGGCGCCGGACGCGGATGCTTGCTGGTTGTCGGACACGCGGATCAGCCTTCACTTCCCTGAGGTTTTTTCGTTACCAGTCCAGGGAGCGTTGCGCGAGAGAGGAAGCCATGTCCGACATCCAGACCCTGAGCCGTCCCGACGGCGAGACCCTGGCCTGCAAGACGGTCAAGGGCGACGGCCCGACGGTCGTCTGGATCGGCGGCTTCCGCTCGGACATGGAGGGGACCAAGGCCCTGGCCCTGGAAGCGGCGGCGCGGGAGCGCGGCTGGAGCTATGTGCGCTACGACCACTTCGCCCACGGCCAGTCGTCCGGCGACTGG
This sequence comes from Brevundimonas sp. T2-11, assembly GCF_055397675.1. Taxonomy (NCBI): domain Bacteria; kingdom Pseudomonadati; phylum Pseudomonadota; class Alphaproteobacteria; order Caulobacterales; family Caulobacteraceae; genus Brevundimonas; species Brevundimonas sp. T2-11. The sequence continues at coordinate 3,102,372 of NZ_AP027920.1, read as the reverse complement.
AGGCAGGCCACTATCGGCCGCTGGCGCGAGGACGCGATCGCCCTGATCGACAGCCTTCAGGGGCCGGTGATCCCGGTCGGCTCGTCCATGGGCGGCTGGGTCGCCCTGCTGGCGACCCTGGCGCGGCCGGATCGGATCAAGGGCCTGGTCCTGGTCAATCCGGCGCAGGACTTCACCGAGAAACTGATGTGGCCCGGTCTGGCCGACCACGAACGCCAGGCCATTCTGCGTGAGGGCGAGGCCGTCATCACCGAGGAGGGGTTGGGGTCTTACGTCCTGACCCGACGCATGTTCGAGGAGGCGCGCGACTGGCTGCTGCTGGACGGCGTCATCGACATCCGCGCCCCGGTTCACGTGCTGCAGGGCCGCGCCGACGACGTGGTGCCGTGGCGCCATCAGGTCGAACTGGCCGAGCGCCTGACGGGCGGCGACCTGCGCCTGGACCTGATCGAGGGCGGCGATCACCGGCTGTCCAGCCCAGCGGAGCTGGAGCGGTTGGTCGCTGCGGTTGAGGCGATGCGAGGCTGATTTCCTCCCCATGCAATGGGGAGGTGGATCAACGGCGCAGCCGACGAGACGGAGGGGCGGCTTGGTTCTGCTGCCCTTACCCCTCCACCACTTCGTGGTCCCCCTCCCCACATCGTGGGGAGGAAAGGCTTCAGCCGATCACAGGATGAACCGGCTCAGGTCCACGTTCTTCGCCAGGTCGCCGACCTTTTCGCGCACCTTGTCGCCGTCGAAGGTCAGGGTCTGGCCCGACAGGTCCGAGGCCTTGAAGCTGGTCTCTTCCAGCACCCGCTCCAGCACGGTCTGCAGCCGGCGCGCGCCGATGTTCTCGACGGTGGAGTTGGCGGCCACGGCGGCGTCGGCCATGGCCTCGACCGCGTCATCGGTGAAGACCAGATCGACCCCTTCGGTCGCCAGCAGGGCCTGGTTCTGACGGATCAGATTGGCCTCGGGCTCGGTCAGGATGCGCTTGAAGTCGTCGCGGGTCAGGGCCTTCAGCTCGACCCGGATCGGCAGGCGGCCCTGCAGTTCGGGCAGCAGGTCCGAGGGCTTGGCCACATGGAAGGCGCCCGAGGCGATGAACAGGACGTGGTCGGTCTTCACCGGCCCGTACTTGGTCGAGACGGTCGTGCCCTCGATCAGGGGCAGCAGGTCGCGCTGCACGCCTTCACGTGAAACATCGGCCCCGGACGCGCCCTGACGCGCCGCCACCTTGTCGATCTCGTCGAGGAAGACGATGCCCTCGTTCTCGGCCAGCAGCAGGGCTTCCTTGGTCAGGCTTTCCTGATCCAGCAGCTTGTCGCTTTCCTCGGTGACCAGGGGCGCCAGGGCGTCGCGAACCGTCAGCTTGACCGTCTTGGTGCGGCCGCCGCCCATCTTGCCCAGCATCTCGGACAGGTTCAGCAGGCCGACGTTGCCGCCGCCCGGCATGTCCAGCCCCTGCAGGGGCGAGGCCGTATCGGCCAGGGCGATCTCGATCTCCTTGTCGTCCAGTTCCCCGGCGCGCAGCTTCTTGCGGAAGGCGTCACGGGTGGCGGGCTGCGAACCCGGCCCCACCAGGGCGTCCAGGATGCGTTCCTCGGCCTGGCCCTCGGCGCGGGCCTTGACCCCGGCGCGGCGCTTGTCGCGCACCATGACCAGGGCGCTCTCGACCAGGTCGCGCATGATCTGATCGACGTCGCGGCCGACATAGCCGACCTCGGTGAACTTGGTCGCCTCGACCTTGAGGAAGGGCGAGCCGGCCAGCTTGGCCAGGCGCCGGGCGATCTCGGTCTTGCCCACGCCTGTCGGGCCGATCATCAGGATGTTCTTGGGCGTGACCTCGTCGCGCAGGTCCTCGGGCACGCGCTTGCGGCGCCAGCGGTTCCTCAGGGCCACGGCCACGGCGCGCTTGGCGTCGTCCTGGCCGACGATGAAGCGATCCAGTTCGGAGACGATTTCGCGGGGGGATAGGTCGGTCATGATCGCCAGATAGGGGGTCTCAGCCGCCGGCGGGAGGGGGTGCGACGACAGGGGCGGCGGAAACCGGCGGCGCCGCGATCAACTGGGCGAACATCAGGGCCCATCCATCCGTCTCCTTGCGCCATAGCCGCACATAGTGGCCGCGCCGCTCGGCGCCGTCCCGGCTCCAGCGCGCCGGGCCCCAGGTCCAGGCCAGATCGCCCGCGCGGGAGGCTCCGCCGCCCTCGGTGGGACCGAAGTCGAAGGTCGCGGGCCAGGCGTCGAGCGCCGCCGCCATGGTCGTTCGGCTAATCGCGGGCGGACGCGGCGCGACATAGAGGCGGCCGTCCTCGGCCAGGACCGCCAGGTGGGCCGCCTTCTGATCCGTGCGCGCCGCCTCGGCCATCCTCGCCTCGGCGGCCCGCACCTCGACCATGGCCGCCGCGGGAGAGGTGGTGACGCCGTCGCCGGTCGCCATCAGGTCGGGTTCGCTGTCCGGACCGGGGACCTCGGCCGCCGTCGCCCCCGACCCGCCGTCATAGACCCAGCGCCAACGGCCGTCGGGCTGGCAGGCCCAGATGGTGAAATAGTGTCCTGCGCGCGCGCCGTTCACCGACACCCCGCCGGTGGTGAAGCCCAGGTCGCCGGAGCGGGCGATCCCGGCCCAGTTGGGCCACCATTCCAGTTTCGGTTCGTCGGCCGGGCGCGCCGCCTCGGGCGGATAGACCTCGCGCACCGTCTGGGCTCGGCCCTGGGCGATGACCACGGCGTCGGGGAGGGCCCATTTGTTGAAGCTGCCGCCGATGCCCAGACCGGGCGCGTCGGCGGCGAAGGCCCGCTCGGCGGCGATCACAGGGGCGGGAGAGGCGGCGGGACAGGACGCTGCTTCAGCGGACATCAGGGCGGCGGCGAACATCAGGGCGTGAAGCGGCATGGCGGCGATCCTCCGCCGCGCATTGATCGCCCGAAACTCCCGTCTGTCGCCTTAATTCGCCGAAAGCCGACGCTCAGACGACCAAACGCCCAATGCCGAGCAAGGTGCGCTCAAGCAGGCCTCTACAAACTCTCAATGGTCAGGTTGCCGTTGGTGTAGACGCAGATGTCGGCGGCGATCTTCATGGCCTTGCGAGCGATCTGTTCGGCGTCCAGCTCAGAATTCTCGTCGATCAGGGCGCGGGCGGCGGCCAGGGCGTAGTTGCCGCCCGAGCCGACGGCGGCGACGCCGTACTCCGGCTCCAGCACGTCGCCGACGCCGGTGACGGTCAGAATGGTGTCCTTGTCGGCCACCAGCAGCATGGCCTCCAGCCGGCGCAGGTAGCGGTCGGTGCGCCAGTCCTTGGCCAGCTCGACGCAGGCGCGGGCCAGTTGGTCGGGATACTGCTCCAGCTTGGCCTCCAGCCGCTCGATCAGGGTCAGGGCGTCGGCCGTGGCCCCGGCAAAGCCCGCCAGAACCTTGCCGCCCGCCAGGGTGCGCACCTTGCGCGCCGCGCCCTTGACGATGGTCGGCCCCATCGAGACCTGGCCGTCGCCGGCGATGACGGTGCGGCCGTTCTTGCGCACCGCCAGGATGGTGGTGCCGTGCCAGTCGGGGAAGCTTGAGGTCTGGGTCATGGTCGCTCAGATGGCGAGGAACGGAAGCTCTCGCAAGACGTGCTCGCGTCGCAGGATGCGTGCGGCGCCGCTTGCCTGTCGTCCCCGTCCGTGACACGGAACCCGCCCAGTCGCGTCGCCTTCGCGTTCAGTTCGAGTACCGTCTTGCCTCTGCACCGCGCCATCTATGTCAGCGACGCCGTCGGCGGCGCGGCGACCAGCCTTCTGGTCCTGGCCGAAATCCTCGGCGCCTCGGACCGAAACAACCGCCGCGACGGATTGACCGGGGTTCTGATGCGTCACGGCGGGCGGTTCATGCAGGCCATCGAGGGGCGTCGCGCGGATGTGGATCGGTTGATGGATCGGTTGCGCGCTGACAGTCGGCACCGGAACATCCGTCTGATTTCGGATCAGGATGTGCCGGAACGCCTGTTCCGCCAATGGCCCATGACCCTGGTCGAGATGACGCCCGAAGCGCGTCTGATCCTGAACGGCGCGACGCTGGATCAGTTGGGCGCGGACCGAGCGCAGGCGGTTCTGGCCGTCGCGGCGGGCGCCTTGCCCCTGCCGGCCTGATCGTCCGCGACGTCGGCGTTCGACTGCGGTAGACAGGGGCGTGCCCCAGTCCCCTCCCCCTTCCCCGGTCCGATTTTCCGACGAGGAGGTCGACCGCTACACCCGTCAGCTGGTCCTGTCCGAAATCGGCGGTCCGGGTCAGCAGGCCCTGAAGCGCGCCCGCGTCCTGATCGTCGGCCTGGGCGGGGTCGGCGCGCCTGCCGCCCTCTATCTGGCCGCCGCCGGGGTCGGGACCCTGGGCCTGATCGACCATGACGCTGTGGCCCTGTCGAATCTGCAGCGGCAGATCATCTTCACCACGGCCGACGCCGAACGCCCCAAGGTCGAAGCCGGGATGGCGCATCTGGTCGCCCTCAACCCACATGTCGCGGTCGAGCCCCTTGTCGAGCGGCTGACGCCTGACAACGCCCGCAGCATCATCGAGCGTTTCGACGTGGTTCTGGACGGCACCGACGACTTCGGGACCCGTTTCGCGGTCAACGCCGCCTGCGTGGCCACAGGCAAGCCCCTGGTGTCCGGCGCCCTGGGCCGCTGGAACGGTCAGGTCGGGGTCTTCACGGGGCGCCCCTGTTATCAGTGCCTGGTGCCGGAAAGTCCGCCGGACGCCGAGACCTGCGCCCGCGTCGGCGTGGTCGGCGCCCTCGCCGGGGTTATCGGCGCCATGGCGGCGCTGGAGGCCATCAAACTGATCACCGGGTCGGGCCAGCCCCTGACCGGCCGCCTGATGCTCTATGACGGCCTGGCCGGAAGCAGCCGGGTCGTGAAGATCGCCGCCGACCCCGCCTGCCCGGTCTGCGGATCAGCTCTCGCCTAGAGCATGGCCGGGATGACCCGGTCGGGCGGGCGGTGGCCGTTCTGGTAGGTCATGATGTTGGCGATGACGCGGTCGCCCATGTCCTGACGCGCCTCTATGGTGGCCGAGCCGAGGTGGGGCAGCAGGACCACGTTCGCGCGCCCCATCAGACCCGGATGCACAGCCGGCTCGTGCTCGAACACGTCCAGACCGACGCCGAACAGGGCGCGGCGGTCCAGGGCCTCCACCAGGGCCGCCTCGTCGATCAGTTCGCCGCGCGCGGTGTTGACCAGGATGGCGTGCGGCTGCAGGCGGGCGATGCGTTCGGCCGACAGGATGTGGCGGGTGTCCTTCGTCGCCGGGCAGTTCAGCGAGATGACGTCCATCCGCGCCAGCATCTGATCCAGATCATCCCACCAGGTCGCGCCCAGCTCTTCGGCGATCATGTCGGAGACGGGTTTGCGGTTGTGATAGTGGACCTGCATGCCGAAGGCCCGGGCCCGGCGGGCCAGGGCCTGACCGATGCGGCCCATGCCGACGATGCCCAGGCGCTTGCCCCACAGCTTGCGGCCGCACATCCAGGTCGGGCTCCAGCCCTGATACTGGCCCGCCGCCACGACATTGGCGCCTTCGACGATACGGCGGCTGACAGCCATGATCAGGCTCATGGTCAGGTCGGCGGTGTCCTCGGTCAGGACGCCCGGCGTGTTGGTGACGATGATCCCGCGGCCCACGGCGGCGTCGATGTCGATGTGATCCACGCCCGCGCCGAAGTTGGCGATCATCTTCAGCTGCTCGCCCGCCCCTGCGATCAGGTCGGCGTCCAGATGGTCGGTGATGGTCGGGACCAGGACCTCGGCGCGCTGCAGGGCGGCGGCCAGGTCGTCGCGCGACATGGGCCGGTCGGTCAGGTTCAGCTCGGCGTCGAACAGTTCGCGCAGGCGCGTCTCCACCGTGTCGGGCAGGCGTCTGGTTAATACGACCTTAAGCTTGCGAGCGGACATAGGGAGCCTGGGTTTCGACGGGCGGAAGCGCCTGTGCGGGACGTGTCGATCCGGTGTCTAGCAAAGCTGTGGTCAGGTTCAAAAGTTTCCGGCGTATCGCCGTCATCGTCGCCGTTCTCGGATCCGGCGTCTTCGCGGGCGCCAGCGCCCGCATGCCTGACGGGCGGCCGACCCCGACCGGACTGGAAGTGCCGCGCTGGGTCACGCTGAAATCCTCTCAGGTGCGCGCCCGTCAGGGGCCGGGCCTCGACTATCGCATCATGTGGGAATACCGCGCCGCGGGCCTGCCCGTACAGGTGATCGCCGAGACCAGGGAGTGGCGCAAGATCTGCGATCCGGACGGTTCGGTCGCCTGGATTCACCGCACCGTGGCGTCGGGCCGACGCAGCGTGTTCAATCGCTCGGCCGAAGAGATCATGATCCATTCGGGCCGATCCGCGACCTCCTCGGTGCGCGCCCGGCTGTCGCCGCGCTCCATCGTCTCGCTGGACGAGTGCGAGGAGGGCTGGTGCCGGGTCCGTGCGCGCAAGATTCGCGGATGGGTGCCCGAACGGGCGGTGTTCGGAACCCAGGAACGCGCCCTGTGCAATGCCGCCCGTCCGGCTGGCGCGGGCAGAAGCTAGACTTCACAACAGTTGAGCGGGCGCGCCGGGTCGTGTAACCCGCCCGCAACACTTCCGGAGCGTCAGCCTTGAGCCAGTCCCAATATCCCTCGTCGTTCGATCATGAAGGCCTGCTGGCCTCGGGCCGTGGCGAGCTGTTCGGTCCGGGCAACGCCCAGCTGCCGGCCCCGCCCATGCTGATGTTCGATCGCATCAAGACCATCACCGCCGACGGCGGCGACTACGGCAAGGGCTATGTCGAGGCGGAACTCGACATCAACCCGGACCTCTGGTTCTTCCAGTGCCACTTCATCGGCGATCCGGTCATGCCGGGCTGCCTGGGCCTGGACGCCATGTGGCAGCTGGTCGGCTTCTACCTCGGCTGGATCGGCGGCCCCGGCAAGGGCCGGGCCCTGGGCGTCGGCGAGGTCAAGTTCACCGGCCAGGTGACGCCGGACGTCAAGAAGGTGGTCTACAAGGTCCACCTGAAGCGCGTCATCAACCGCAAGCTGGTCATGGGCATCGCCGACGGCGTGCTCGAGGCCGACGGCGAGGTTATCTACACCTGCGCTGACATGCGCGTCGGCCTGTTCGGCGGTGCGGCCACGGTGGCGTCCACGGACGCCTGACCCCATTTAACGCAGACCGCGGCCAACGCGGCGCCTGAAGACTGAATGTTAGGAAACACCATGCGGCGTGTCGTCGTCACCGGATTGGGCATCGTCTCCTCCATCGGCACTGGCCAGGACGAGGTCGCGGCCTCCCTGCGCGAAGCTAGGTCGGGCGTCCAGCACGCCGCCGATCACGCCAAATACGGCTTCCGCTCCCAGGTCTGGGCCCCGCCGGCGCTCGGTGTCACCGCCGAAGACTGGGCGCCCCTGGTGGACCGTCGCGCCGCCCGCTTCCTGGCCAACGGCACGGCCTGGGCCCACATCGCCTTTGAAGAGGCCCTGAAGGACAGCGGCCTGAGCGCCGACGAAATCAAGGACGAGCGCATCGGCCTGATCGTCGGCGAGGGCGGCCCCTCGACCCAGGTCATCCTGCAGGCGGCCCAGACCACCGTCGAAAAAGGCTCGCCCAAGCGGGTCGGTCCCTTCGCCGTGCCCAAGGCCATGGCGTCCGGCCCCTCGGCGGTGCTGGCCACCTGGTTCGAGCTCAAGGGCATCAACTATTCGATCAGCTCGGCCTGCGCGACCTCGGCCCACTGCATCGGCGCGGCCGCCGAGCAGATCGCCTGGGGCAAGCAGGACGTGGTCTTCGCCGGCGGTTGCGAGGACATCGACTGGTCCATGTCGAACATGTTCGACGCCATGGGCGCCATGTCCTCCAACTTCAACGAGACGCCCTCGGTCGCCTCGCGCGCCTATGACAAGGACCGCGACGGCTTCGTCATCGCCGGCGGCGCCGGCATCGTGGTGCTGGAAGAATACGAACGCGCCGTGGCGCGCGGCGCGACCATCTACGCCGAGGTCACCGGCTACGCCGCCAACTCGGACGGTTACGACATGGTGGCCCCCTCGGGCGAGGGCGCCGAGCGCTGCATGAAGCTGGCCCTGAAGATGGCGGGCGATCCGCGCATCGACTACCTGAATCCGCACGGCACCTCGACCCCGGTCGGCGACGCCAAGGAAATGGGCGCGGTGCGCAATGTCTTCGGCGACGACCTGCCGATGATCTCCTCGACCAAGTCGCTGACGGGCCACTCGCTCGGCGCGGCGGGGGCTCAGGAAGCCATCTACTGCCTGCTGATGATGAAGCACGGCTTCGCCGCCGAAAGCGCCCACATTGAGAACCTCGACCCCGAGTTCGAGGGCATGCCGATCCTGCGCCAGCGCCACGACGGCGAACTGAAGCACGTCATGTCCAACAGCTTCGGCTTCGGCGGCACCAACGGCACCCTGATCCTGTCCAAGGTTCAGGCCTAGACGATCAGGGCCTCCAGCCCCTCGCGCCAGCTCGGATAGCGGGGCCGCCAGCCCAGTTCGGCCTTGGCGCGGGCGTTCGAGAGTCGCTTTGAGTCGTTGTAGAAGCGCCGCATGGCGTCCGACACCGACGGGTCGTCCAGCGACACCTCGGGCGGCAGGGGCAGGCCGAGGCGCGCCGCCGCCCCCCTGATCACCACATCCGCCGCCGCCGGCTCGTCGTCGGCCAGGGTGTAGGCGCGACCCGGATGCGGGCGGGCCATGGAGGCGAAGAAGCCGGCCACGGCGTCCTCGACATGGATGCGGTTGAAGACCTGACCGGGTTTCTTCACCAGCCGGGCGGTCCCGTCGCGCAGGCGGTCCAGCGGCGAGCGGCCCGGCCCGTAGATGGCGGGCAGGCGGAAGATCTGCACCGTCAGCCCCATGCCGCGGCCGGCGTCCAGCCAGTCCTGCTCGGCCCGGACGCGGCGCGCCCCCTCGAGACTGGCGGCGTTCAGTTCGTCGTCCTCGAAGGCCCAGCCGCCGGCCCGGTCGCCATAGACGGCGGTCGAGGAGACATAGCCGATCCAGTCGGGATAGGCGCCCGAGGCGGCGATGGCCGGAACCAGGGCCTTCAGTCCGGGGCAGCCGGCGCCGTCGGGCGCGGCGGTGATGAGGATGGCCGAAGCCTCGGCGACGGCGGCCTGGAGGGCCGCGGCGTCGCCGGGATCGACCGCGACGACGCCCGCCGACGTCAGCTCGGCGCGCCGCCCCGGATCGCGCGAGGTGGCCAGGGCGCGACCACCCCTGCGGATCGCCTCGCGCGCCGCCTCAAGCCCCAGATAGCCGCCGCCGAAGACCAGAAGCGAAGGGACGGCGGGGGCAGGCTGGGTCATGGCGGTCCGGTCAGGCGATGCGATCAGGCGGTCTTGGCGACGGCGGGGGCTGTATCCGCCTCCCGAGAGTGCAGCGCCTGGGCGCGCTTGCCGTTCCAGCTGGAGACGCAGGGAATCTTGGCGCGGTCGGCGCGGTCGGCGTAGCGGCGGGCGATGTGGGTGACGTCGGCCATCAGGCCCTCGGCCAGGGTGATGGGCTTCAGGCCCAGGTCTCGGAACTGGTCGTTGGCGACGACCAGTTCGTTCTCGTCCGCCTCTTGACGCGGGTTGGGCACGTTGTGGACCTCGGCCCCGGTCATGTCGGCGACCATCTGGGCCAGGTCGCGGACGCGGCGGCTCTCGGTCATCTGATTGAGGATCTTGACCCGGTCGCCCGATTTCGGCGGGTTCTTCAGCGCCAGCTCGACGCAGCGCACCGTGTCCTGGATGTGGATGAAGGCGCGGGTCTGGCCGCCCGAGCCGTGGACCGTCAGCGGATAGCCGAGCGCGCCCTGCATCAGGAAGCGGTTCAGCACCGTGCCGTAGTCGCCGTCATAGTCGAAGCGGTTGATCAGGCGCTCGTCCTGCTTCGTCTCCTCGGTCTGGGCGCCCCAGACGATGCCCTGGTGCAGGTCGGTGATCCGCAGGCCGTCGTTCTTGGCGTAGAACTGGAACAGCAGGGCGTCCTGGGTCTTGGTCATATGATAGATGCTGCCCGGATTGGGCGGGAACAGGATCTCCTGTTCGGTCGGGCCGTGGTCGGTGTCGACCGTGACCTTCAGATAGCCCTCGGGAATGCGCAGACCCGCCGTGGTGTAGCCATAGACCCCCATGGTCCCCAGATGGGCCAGGTGCACGTCCCGCCCGCTTTCCACGATGGCGGCCAGCAGGTGGTTGGTGGCGTTCAGATTGTTGTCGACGGTGTAGAGTTTGTGTCGGGCCGACTTCATCGAATAGGGGGCGGCCCGCTGTTCGGCGAAGTGGACGACGCTGTCGGGCGCCCAGTCCCTGATCAGGGCGACCAGGCGGTCGAACTCCTTGCCGACCGTCAGATTGACGAAGTCGATGGTGCGGCCGCTGACCTCGTTCCACGCCTTGAGCCGTTCGCCCATGGTGCGGATGGGGGTCAGGGACTGGACCTCCAGCTCATTGTCGATGTTGCGGCGGCTGAGGTTGTCGACGATCAACACCTCCCAGCCGCGCGCCGACAGGTGCAGGGCCGTGGGCCAGCCGCAGAAGCCGTCGCCGCCCAGGATCATCACGCGCATCAGTCGAACCCTCGTATCAACGTCCTGTAATGCCTAGCCGAACCCGCGCGGGGGTGAAAGCGCGGCGCTTGGGCGCGGACCGACGGCGGGCGGAAAAAACAGAGTCCAATTCGTCTGAATCGTCTGAAATCGCGATCCGGCCGTCGGCGATGCAGCCAGTATAGGGCAGGCTGAGGAGAGGGGCGCCAAACAGCCTCGAGCCGATCCGGGCCCCTTGAAAGAAAAGCCCTATTCCGGATCAGCCAGACTATCGATGCGACGGGCCGGTCGCCGGCGGTTCAGCCCAGGGCCATGAGGATCAGCGGATAGGGCCGACCCGCGTCGTCGGTCTCGGCCCGGCCCACGGCCCGGAAGCCCTGGCGTTCGTAGAAGGCGCGGGCGCCGGGGTTGTCCTCGTTGACGCTGAGGCGACGGGCGCCCAGCGACAGGGCGTGATCGACCAGCCGCCGCCCGACGCCGGAGCGGTGCAGGCGAGGGTCCACGAAGAGGGCCGCCAGCTCGTCGCCGGACAGGCCGAGGAAGGCGACCAGCCTTCCGTCCTGGTCCCAGGCCCAGAGGTTCGGGGCGCCGCTGTTCAGCCAGGCGGCGACATCGGTCTCGATGGCGTCCACCGCGTCGGGTGTCAGGAAATGGTGCGTCGCCTCGACCGCGCGCCGCCAGACCCTTGTCAGGGCCGGGGCGTCGGCAGGCGTCGCGGGTCGGATCACAGCAGGCTTTCGAGCGCCGAGCGGGCGGCGTCCTTCAGGTCGGGCCGCTTCAGGGCCAGAGCCATGTTGGCGCGCAGCAGGCCGATCTTGTCGCCGCAGTCGTGGGTCACGCCTTCATACTCATAGGCGGTGAAGGTCTGGGACTTCATCAGACGATCCATGGCGTCGGTCAGCTGGATCTCGCCGCCGGCGCCGCTTTCCTGGGTCGCCAGCAGGTCGAAGATTTCCGGCTGCAGGATGTAGCGGCCCGAGATCGACATGTTGGACGGGGCCGTGCCCTGCTTCGGCTTCTCGACCATGCCCTTCATGGCGAAGCGGCGGCCGTCATGGGAGGACGGATCGATGATGCCGTACTTGTGGGTCTCGGACTCGGGCACGGCCTCTACGCCGATGACGTTCCCGCCGACCTCGGCGTAAAGGTCCGCCAGCTGCTTCAGGGCGCCCGGCTGCGAATCGACGATGACGTCGGGCAGGATGACGGCGAAGGGCTCGTGGCCGATGATGTCGCGGGCGCACCAGACGGCGTGACCCAGGCCCTTGGGCTGCATCTGGCGGGTGAAGCTCATCTCGCCGGCGGTGGCCAGTTCGGCGTTCATGGCCGCCAGGATCTCGGTCTTGCCCTTGGCCGCCAGCTGGGCCTCCAGCTCGATCTGGTGGTCGAAATAGTCCTCGATGGCCTGTTTGGCGCGGCCGGTGACGAAGACGATATGCTCGATCCCCGCCTCGCGCGCTTCTTCGACGATGTAGGACAGGATCGGCCGGTCGACGACGTTCAGCAGCTCCTTGGGCGTGGTCTTGGTGCCAGGCAGGACACGGGTGCCCAGGCCGGCCACGGGAAGAACCGCCTTGCGAAGGCGCGCGGGGGAAGTCGTCATCAGTCGTCCTGAAACAGCCGTTGGGCGCCTGTCATAGGCGCAAACCGCAGCCGTTCCAAACGAGGGTCGGGCTGGCAGGTTTCAATTTTCCTCCCTGTCGCGAAGCGATGGGGAGGTGGCGCGGCGCCGAAGGCGGCGTGACGGAGGGGGCGGCTCGACGATTAACGGCGGCGTCGCCCCCTCCACCACTTCGTGGTCCCCCTCCCCATGAAATGGGGGGGAAAGAAGGTCACTCCACCGTCACCGACTTGGCCAGGTTGCGGGGCTGGTCGACGTCCGTGCCCTTCTGGACCGCGGTGTAATAGGCCAGCAGCTGCACCGGCACGGCATAGACCAGGGGCGCGATCAGCGGGTGGCAGTCGGGGGCGTCGACGCGGCGGATGCCGGCGCCGTGCGGGGCGGGCGCGGCCGCCGGGGCGATCATGACCACGGGGCCGCCGCGCGCGGCGACTTCCTGCAGGTTGGAGGCGGTCTTTTCGTAGACCTCGTCCAGCGGAGCCAGGGCGATGATCGGGGTCTTTTCGTCCACCAGGGCGATGGGGCCGTGCTTCAGCTCGCCGGCGGCGTAGCCCTCGGCGTGGATGTAGCTGATCTCCTTCAGCTTCAGCGCGCCCTCCATGGCCAAGGGGAACATGGCGCCCCGGCCCAGGAAGAGGACGTCGGTCGCCTTGGCCAGGTCCAGGGAGACCGCGCGGATCTGGCCGTCCATCTGCAGGGCCTCGGCGATCAGGCGCGGGGCCTCGAACAGGGCCTTGACCAGTTCGGCTTCCTGCGTGGCGTCGATGCGGCCGCGCGCGACGCCGGCGGCGACGGCCAGGGCCAGCAGGGCCGAGACCTGGGCGGTGAAGGCCTTGGTCGAGGCGACGCCGATTTCCGGCCCGGCGTGGGTCGGCCACAGGATGTCGGCCTCGCGCGCCATGGAGGAGGTGTGGACGTTGACGACGGCGGCGGTCTTGAGCCCCTGCGTCTTGCACCAGGTCAGGCTGGCCAGGGTGTCGGCGGTCTCGCCCGACTGGCTGACGGCCACCGCCACCGTGCCGGGCGTCAGGGCCGGCGAGCGGTAGCGGAACTCCGAGGCGATCTCGACGTCGCAGGGCAGGCCCGCATACTTCTCGAAGGCGTACTTGCCGATCTGACCGGCGTAGAAGGCGGTGCCGCAGGCGATGATCTGGATGCGGTCGATGGCGGCGAAATCGACGGCTTGCGTCTTGGCCGCGCCGGTCACCAGGTCGAGGTATTCCGACAGGGTGTGCTGGACGCTGTCGGGCTGCTCGTGGACTTCCTTCTCCATGAAGTGGCGATAGGCGCCCTTCTCGACCATGGCCGAGGAGGCCGAGACCTGGACGACGGCGCGGTCGGCCGGATGGCCCGAGGCGTCGAACATGCGCGCGCCGCTGCGGGTCATGGCGACATAGTCGCCTTCTTCCAGATAGCTGATCTTCTGGGTGAAGGGGCCGACGGCCAGGGCGTCCGAGCCCAGATACATCTCGCCCTCGCCCCAGCCGACGACCAGGGGGCTGCCGCGACGGGCGCCCAGAATCAGGTCGTCCTCGCCCTCGATCAGGACGGCGAGGGCGTAGGCGCCGGTCAGGCGGTCAAGCGTCGCCTTGAAGGCGTCCAGCGGGGCCAGGCCCGCCGCCAGCTTGTGATCCAGCAGGTGGGCCACGACCTCGGTGTCGGTCTGGCTCTCGAAGACGCGGCCCTCGGCCTCCAGCTCGGCCTTGAGCTCGGCGAAGTTCTCGATGATGCCGTTGTGGACCAGGCAGACGCGGCCGGCCTTGTGCGGGTGGGCGTTGGTCGTGGTCGGGGCGCCGTGGGTGGCCCAGCGGGTGTGGCCGATGCCGATGGTCCCGGCCAGGGGATCGGCGGCCAGGACGGCCTCCAGTTCGCGGATCTTGCCCTTGGCGCGGCGGCGTTCGATGCGGCCGTCAACGACGGCGGCGATGCCCGCGGAATCATAGCCGCGGTATTCCAGCCGCTTCAGGCTGTCGATCAGGCGGGGAACGACGGCGCCTGCGCCCGTGATGCCGATGATGCCGCACATAGGATCTGCTCCGGTGAAGGGGCCGGGCGGTCGCGCTTTGCGCGAGGCCGCCGTAAGAGGTAAGCGAGAGGGTTCCGCCCGTCCCGCCCTTTGAGTTTCGTCTAGGGGAAGCTTCGACCGGCGACATCAAAAAATGGGTTTCGGAAGGTTTCTTTGCAAACCCGACGGGCCGCCAGCGAAGGACGACGCCCTTGGGCGAGAGAAAATACTTCGGCACCGACGGCATTCGCGGCCGGGCCAACACCCACCCGATGACGGCCGAGGTCGCCCTGCGCGTGGGTCTGGCGGCGGGCAAGCTGTTCCGCACCGATGACGATCGCCGCCATCTGGTGGTGATCGGCAAGGACACGCGTCTGTCCGGCTACATGATCGAGCCGGCGCTCGTGGCCGGTCTGGCCAGCGTGGGCATGGACGTGCGCACCTTCGGCCCCCTGCCGACGCCGGGCGTGGCCATGATGACGCGCTCGATGCGCGCCGATCTGGGCATCATGATCTCGGCCTCGCACAACGACTATGCGGACAACGGCATCAAGCTGTTCGGGCCGGACGGCTACAAGCTGTCGGACGAGATCGAGCTGAAGATCGAGGCCATGATGGACGAGGGCCTGGATCAGGATCTGGCCCCCGCCAACAAGCTGGGCCGGGTCAAGCGCATCGACGACGCCCCGCCGCGCTATATCGAGATCGCCAAGTCGGCCTTCCCCAAGCGGCTCAGCCTCAAGGGGCTGCGGATCGCCATCGACTGCGCCAACGGCGCGGGCTACCGCGTGGCGCCGACCACCCTCTATGAGCTGGGGGCCGAGGTCTTCCCCGTCGGCGTCGAGCCGAACGGCCTGAACATCAACGCGGACTGCGGTTCGACCCATCCCGAGGCCGTGTCCGAGGCGGTCAAACGCTACCGCTGCGACATCGGCATCGCCCTGGACGGCGACGCCGACCGGGTCATCATCTGCGACGAGAAGGGCCATGTGGTCGACGGCGACCAGATCATGGCCCTGATCGGTCTGGACTGGGCCAAACGCGGTCGTCTGAACGGCAAGGGGGTGGTCGCCACCGTCATGTCCAACCTGGGGCTGGAGCGGAAGCTGAAGTCCGAGGGGCTGACGCTGGAGCGCACCAAGGTCGGCGACCGCTACGTCATGGAGCGGATGCGCGCGGGCGGCTTCAACATCGGCGGCGAACAGTCGGGCCACATCATCCTGAAGGACCACGCCACGACCGGAGACGGCCTGATGGCGGCCCTGCAGGTGCTGGCCGTTCTGGTCGAGCAGGACGTGCCGATGAGCGAACTGGCGCGCCAGTTCGAACCGGTGCCGCAACTGCTGCAGAACGTGCGCTACACCGCCGGAAAGCCGCTGGAAGACGCCAGGGTGAAGGCCGCCATGGCCGAGGCGGAGGCCGCCCTGAACGGCTCGGGCCGTCTGCTGGTGCGTCCGTCCGGCACC
Organism: Brevundimonas sp. T2-11; assembly: GCF_055397675.1. Lineage (NCBI taxonomy): Bacteria > Pseudomonadati > Pseudomonadota > Alphaproteobacteria > Caulobacterales > Caulobacteraceae > Brevundimonas > Brevundimonas sp. T2-11. The sequence continues at coordinate 3,086,745 of NZ_AP027920.1, read as the reverse complement.
GAAAAGCTGATCCGCGTCATGGCCGAGGGCGACGACGAGGCCCTGGTCAAACGCGTGGTCGCCGACGTCTCGGCGGCGGTGAAGGCGGCGGGCTGATCGCCCGCCGCTTTCGGCCCTAGATGGCGGACAGGGCCTGATCCAGGTCGGCCCACAGATCCTCGACGTTCTCGATGCCGACCGACAGGCGCACCAGGTTGTCGCCGATGCCGCTGCGCCGCTTGGCTTCCGGCGTATAGTCCGAGTGGGTCATGCTGGACGGGTGCGAGGCCAGGCTCTCGGCGCCGCCCAGGCTGACCGCCAGCTTGAACAGCCGCAGGGCGTTCAGCATGCGGAAGGCCTCGGCCTCGCCGCCCGGAAGCTCCAGCGAGAAGGTCGAGCCCGAACCCTTGCACTGGGCCGCGAAGATGGCCTGTTGTTCCGGCGAGGCGTCCGGCCCGCCGGCGGTCAGAACGGCGCTGACGCGCGGATCGGCGCGCAGGCGCTCGGCCAGGGCCAGGGCGTTGTCCTGGGCCCGCTCCATGCGGATGTGCAGGGTCTCCAGACTGCGCAGCAGCAGCCAGGCCGTGTGCGGATCGGTGTTGGTGCCGCAGATGGTGCGCATCTCGCCCACCCGCGCCATCAGCTCGGCCCCGCCCATGCAGCCGCCCGCGATCAGGTCGGAGTGACCGCCGACATACTTGGTCAGGGAGTAGAGGACCAGGTCCGCCCCCAGCTCCAGCGGGCTCTGCCACAGGGGGCCGAGGAAGGTGTTGTCCACCGCCACGATCGGGCGCTCAAGCTGATCCACGGCTTTCGCTCCGGCCACGGCGCGGGCGATGTCGACCAGCTGGTTGGTCGGGTTGGCGGGGGTCTCCAGATAGACGGCGGCCAGGCGCCCGCCGGTCGTCTTGGCCTCGGCGGCGGCGGCGATCATGGCGGCGTCCAGGGCGTCGGCGCCCTCGGCGGCGGGGACGCTGATCGCCTTGACGCCGTAGCGGGGCAGGATGCGGTCGAACAGGTATTCGGTGCCGCCATAGGCCGGGGCCGTATAGAGGATGACGTCGCCGGGTCGCACCATGGCCAGCATGGCGGTCGAGATGGCGGCCATGCCGGTCGAGAAGACCAGGGCCTTGTCGGCCTTGTCCCAGACGGCGAGGCGGTCCTCGAGGATCTCGAGATTGGGGTTGTTGATGCGCGAATAGATCAGGCCGAGCGCCTCGTCCGGGTCGCGCTGGCGCAGGCCATAGGCCACCTCGAAGAAGCGCTTGCCGTCCTCGGCCGACTTGAAGACGAAGGTGGATGACTGGAACAGGGGCGCCTTGATCGCCCCCTCCGACAGGGCCGGATCATAGCCGTAGCCCATCATCAGGGTTTCAGGCGCAAGCGTACGGTCCCCAAGGACGCGGGTGCGATGACGGTTCATTTTTTTGTTTCCTCTCCTGAGCCGGTGATAGCCGACCCGGGAATGGCCCGCCAGCCGCCAGATCGTTGAGAGGAAGTCGCAGGCCAGTGGAAGTTTCGACCGCTGGCGGTCGGCCAGATCAGGCCGTCAGGGCGAGGCTCAGGGCCTCGATGCGCTGGCGGATGTCGGGCACGGCGATGGTTTCCCAGAAGGCGGCGCGGGCGGGCGGGCCGAGGACATAGAGATCCGGGGCCGGCCTTCCATCGGCGTGAAGCACGCGTCCGGCGTCGTCGAGGTCGAGCCCCAGGCGCGTGGCCGCCAGACGGGCGCGCCCTTCGGCGATCAGGCCGGCGGTCAGAGGCGTGGTCGTGGCGTCGTGACCGGGGCCGGTGCAGTCGATCAGCCAGGGGGCGGACAGGGTCTGGGGGGCGTCACGCGTGGTCAGGTGCAGGGTCGCGGCCTCGGCGGAGGCCTCGACGCTGCGGATGCGGCCGGTGCGGACGGTCAGGCGGCGCTGGGCGAGCAGTCGCTCCAGTTCGGCGGCGATCTCGGGGGCGATGCGGTGGCGATGGACGTCCCACCAGGGGCGCAGGTGGCGCAGGAAGCGGGACCGCTCGGCCTCGCTCGCTGTGCGCCACAGCTTCAGGGTGATAGGGCGATAGCCCTCCATGACCCGTCGCCAGCCGTGGGTTGCAGCCAGTCGCCGCGCTGTCGCCAGTCGGACGGAAAGCGGCCCGCTCAGGGCCTCAGGCGGCAGGTCGATCGGCGCGTCGTGATGCGGGCCGTGGGCGCGGGGCAGGAGGCCGCGACGCGAGACCGCCGTCGCCCGACCGCGCCAGCCCTGGCTGGAAAGCGTCAGCAGGACGTCGACCATGGTCAGGCCCGCGCCGAGGATCAGGACGTCGTCGTCGGGCCGGATGGGCGTCAGGGCGTCTGGCGTCCAGGGGTTGGCGATGATGCGTCCGTCTTCGCCGGTCGGGGTGGTGCGCGGCGCCGGGTTGCCGGTGGCCAGGACTACGGCGCGCCCCTCGACCCGCTCTCCCGTGGACAGGATGGCGGATCGCCCTTCGACGGCGATGGCGGCGCCGGGCAGGCGTCGGATCAGACCGGGATGCGCCGCCTCGGTCGTGGTCAGTCGATCTCGGACATAGAGGCCGTAGAGGCGACGCGGGGCGAAGCCGTCGGGATCGGCCTGATCGGGATGATGCGCCCTCAGCCAGTCGATGAAGTCGCCGGGCCGGTCGGCCACGGCGCCCATCCGTCCGGCGCGGACGTTCAGCCGATGGGCGTCATTGGTCGTGGAATAGGCCACGCCGAGGCCGAAGGCGTCGCCGCGTTCGATCAGGACCGAGGCCTGTCCGCGTTCGGCCAGCCGGGCCGCCAGCATGGCGCCGGAAAAGCCGCCGCCGACGATGACCACGGGCAGGGAAGCGTCGTTCATCCTTGCACCTCGCGCGCGCCTGCGGCTCGCGTCAATCCGGATCAGATTTCCTGATTGAAGGCGCCGATCTCGGGATGGGCGGCCAGACGGGGTTTGACCTCTTTGCGGAACAGGTCGCGCATGTCGTCGGCCGAGCGCATGCTTTCGACCACCACCACCAGTTCCGGCTTGTTGGACGAGGCGCGGACCAGGACCCAGGAGCCGTCCTCAAGGTGGACGCGCACGCCGTTGACCGTGATGGCCTCGACGATCCTGCGCCCCAGGATCGAGCCGCCGGCGGCGGCCAGATCCTCGTATTCCTTCACGATCTTCGCCAGGACGTCGTACTTCAGTTCGTCGTCGCAGTGCGGCGACATGGTCAGGCTGGTCCAGGCGTCCGGCAGGGCGGTCTTCAGTTCGCTGAGCGACTTGCCGGGGTTGCGGTCCAGCATGGCCAGGACGGCGCCGGCGGCGACCAGGCCGTCGTCATAGCCGTGGCCCAGATCGCCCGACAGGAAGAAGTGGCCCGACTTCTCGAACCCGGCCAGGGCGCCCAGTTCTGCGGTCTTGCGCTTGATGTAGGAGTGGCCGGTCTTCCAGTAGACGGTCTCGGCGCCGTTGGCCTTGAGCACCTCGTCGGTCTTGTACAGGCCGGTGGACTTCACATCGACGACGAAGACAGCGTTCGGGTGCAGGGCCGACAGGTCGCGGGCCAGCATCAGGCCGATCTTGTCGGCGAAGATTTCCTCGCCGGTATTGTCCACCACGCCGCAGCGATCGCCGTCGCCGTCGAAGCCCAGGGCCAGGTCGGCGCCCGTCTCCTTCACCTTTTCCGCCATCTGCACCAGCATGGCGTGATCTTCCGGGTTCGGATTGTACTTGGGGAAGGTCCAGTCGAGGTGGGTGTCCATCTCGATCACTTCACAGCCCATCAAGCGCAGGGCCTCGGGGGCGAAGGCGCCGGCGGTGCCGTTGCCGCAGGCGGCGACGACCTTGAGCGGGCGGGTCAGCTTCACCTTGGAGGCCACGTCCTGGATGTATTGCTCGCGGAAGCCCTCGACGCGCTCGACGCGGCCGCCGGGGCGGGCGACGCCCTCGCCGTTCAGGACGATGGTCTTCAGCCGGGTCATCTCGTCAGGGCCGAAGGTCAGGGGCGCCTGGGCGCCCATCTTGACGCCGGTCCAGCCGTTCTCGTTGTGGCTGGCCGTGACCATGGCCACGCAGGGGCAGTCCAGGGCGAACTGGGCGTAATAGGCCATGGGCGAGAGGGCCAGGCCGATGTCGACCACCTCCATGCCGCCTTCCAGCAGGCCGAGGATCAGGGCCTGCTTCACCGACAGGGAGTAGGAGCGGAAGTCGTGACCCACGGCGATGCGGGGGCGCTGGCCGATTTCATGGACATAGGTGGCCAGGCCGAGGCCGAGGGCCTGGATGCCCAGGAGGTTGATCTCCTTCTCGAGAATCCAGCGGGCGTCGTATTCGCGGAAGCCCGTCGGCTTGACCAGGGGGAGGGTTTCATACTCCGCCGTATTGGGGCGGATGTCCTGGCGCGGTTTCGACATGGGTCTTCCTGAGCATAGGCTATGGGCGAGGATGAGCCATCCGCACCCTAGCGTCGCGGTATAGCGGTCGTCCCCGGAGAAGGCCAACAACGCGCCGCGACGGTTCGGGCTGCATGCCGCTTTCCCTCATCGTGAAACTTGACCGCCCCCGCGTCCACGGCCTACGCGAAGGGGACCTTACGGAGACGCCCATGCCCCGCCTGATCCTGCTGCGCCACGGCCAGAGCCAGTGGAACCTGGAAAACCGCTTCACCGGCTGGGTCGACGTCGATCTGACCGCCGAGGGCGAGGCCCAGGCGCGGCGCGGCGGCGAACTGATCGCCGAAGCCGGGTTCAAGCCCGCCGTCATGTTCACCTCGGTCCTGACACGGGCCCGGCGCACCGGCGCCCTGGCCCTGGATTCGGCCGGTCTGAAGGAGGTGCCGGTCATCGAGGACTGGCGGCTGAACGAGCGCCACTACGGCGGCCTGACCGGTCTGGACAAGGCCGAGACGGCGGCCAAGCACGGCGAGGACCAGGTCAAGATCTGGCGCCGCAGCTATGACGTGCCGCCGCCGCCGCTGGCGGCGGGAGGCGAGTTCGATTTCCACGCCGACCCTCGCTACGCCGGCAAGGAAATCCCGGACACCGAGAGCCTGAAGACCACCCTGGACCGGGTCCAGCCCTATTGGGACGCCGAGATCGCCCCGCGCTTGAAGGCGGGCGAGGACGTGCTGATCGCCGCCCACGGCAATAGCTTGCGCGCCATCGTCAAGCTGCTGTTCGCGGTGCCGGACGATCAGATCGTCGGCGTGGAGATCCCGACCGGCAATCCGCTGGAGATCGACCTGGACGCGAACCTGAAGCCGGTCGCCGCCCGCTATCTGGACGAAGGCCGGGCGCAAGCCTTGCCGCCGATTACGAAAGCGGGCGCATGAGTTCGTCCGTGCAGGACGACGCCGTCCATATGCGCCGCGCCATTGACCTGGCCCTGGCCAGCATGGGCGAGACCTGGCCCAACCCGGCGGTCGGCTGCGTCCTGGTTAAGGGCGGGGTCGTGCTGGCCGAGGCCGCCACGGCGCCGGGCGGACGCCCGCACGCCGAGGAACAGGCCGTGCCCGCCGCCGGCGAGGCCGTGAAGGGGGCGACCGCCTATGTCACCCTGGAGCCCTGCGGCGCCCGCTCGTCGGGCCGCAAGTCCTGCGCCCACTTCCTGGCCGAGGCCGGGGTCGAGCGGGTGGTGATCGCCGCCCTGGACCCCTCGCCCTTCGCCTCGGGCCGGGGCACGGAGCGGCTGCGCCAGTCGGGCCTGACGGTCGAGACGGGCCTGATGGCCGAGGACGCCGCCGTCCTGAGCGAAGGCTTCCTGCATCGACTGGAAACGGGCCGGCCCATGGTCCGCGTCAGCGAGGACGGCAAGGGCTTCGACGGCCGCTTCGTCGCCGCGCCGCGCGCCGACCTGACGACCGAGCTGAACCGTTTGGGCGAGGCGGGCTATACGCGACTGTGGACCCATGAGGGCGAGCTGGCCGAGGCCCTGCGCGAACAGGGCCTGCTGACCGAATAGGCAGGCGGAAACAGCCGTTTCCGCAAAGCTTCCTTAATGGCCGTAAGCCATGTTGGCGCCATGAGCGACGTCGCCGATCCTGTCCGCAAGAAACCGACCCAGGCCGAGGTCGACCTGATCTGCGCCAAGCATGACCGTCTGTGGCAGGCCAAGCCCGGCGGCGCGCGCGCGGTTTTCGCCTGGATGGACCTGTCGGGACTGACCCTTCGCGGACGCAACCTGGCCGACGCTGACTTCGCCGCCGCCCGTCTGCATGGCTGCGACCTGTCCGGGGCCAAGCTGGACAACGCCAACTTCTTCGGCGCGGACATGCAGGACATCAACCTGACCGAGGCCAGCCTGAGGCGCGCCGATCTGCGCGGCGCCTGCCTGCGCGGCGCCGACCTGTCGGGGGCGGACCTGTTCGAGGCCGACCTGCGCGAGGGGACCATAGCGGCGGCCGACGGCAAGCTGGGCTTCCGCGTCATCGAGGCCCAGAAGCGCGGCGACACCCAGGCCCAGGGCGCCAGTCTGGTCGGCGCCAACCTGCAACGGTCGCGCATGACCGGCATGGTGGCCATCGCCGCCGACTTCACCGACGCGGTGATGAAGGACTGCAAGCTGGTCCGGGCCAATCTGAAGCAGGCTAATTTCACCGGCGCCGACCTGGCCGGGGCTGATCTGTCGGGGGCCGACCTGTCGGGCGCGGACCTGACCGACGCCATCCTGGTGGGGGTCAAGGCCGCCATGTGGCGCACCGACGGGGCCAATATGGAAGGGACGCTGACCGACAACCGGCCTGCGGGCGAGTCGGTCAGCCGCATGCCGGCCGCCGAGATGCTGCGCGATCACGCCCAGTGGTGCGAGACGGGCGGGGCCGAGGGCCAGCCCTCGGTCTTCGACGGGGTCGACCTGCGCCCGCTGGAATCCATCCGCGGACTGAACCTGACGGCTCTGTCGGCCAAGGGGGCGGTCTTCTACGGCCTGGACATGGAGGGGGTGCAGCTTCAGGGGGCGCAACTGGAGGGCGCGGACCTGCGCTCGGCCAACCTGCGCCGGGCCGACCTGCGCGGCGCGCGGCTGGGCCGGGCCAAGCTGAATGGATCGGACCTGCGCGAGGCCCAGCTGGGGCCCTTGATGCTGGGCGGCGATCGTCTGCTGCCGGCGGATCTGTCGGGCGCGGTGTTGCGCGGCGCCGATCTGTCGGGCGCCGATCTGCGCCGCGCGGTGCTGAAGGGGGCGGACCTGAGCCGTGCGGTGCTGCATGGCGCCCAGGTCAAGCAGGCTGACTTCACCGGCGCCCAGACGGGCGGCGCGCGCGGGCTGGACCCGGCGGATCTGAAGGCGGCGGCGGCCTAGAAGGCGCACGAAAAAGGGGCGACGCGAACGCCGCCCCTTCCTCGGTTTTCAGTCTGAGGTCGCCGCTCAGGCGGCCTTCTTCGCCTTGTCGCTCTTGCCTTCGATCAGAGGCTTGCCGGTCGCGATCTCGATACGGCGCGGCTTGAGGGCCTCGGGCAGTTCGCGTTGCAGGTCGATGGTCAGCAGGCCGTTCGACAGGTCGGCGCCCTTGACCACCACATAGTCGGCCAGCTGGAAGCGGCGCTCGAAGTCGCGCTCGGCCAGGCCGCGATGCAGATAGGTCTTCTGGGGGGCGCCGTCGTCGTTGGCGGCCTTCTTGCCGGTGACGGTCAGGGAGTTTTCCTTGGCCTCGATGTTCAGCTCGTCGGGCGTGAAGCCGGCGACGGCGATCTCGATGCGGTAGGCGTTCTCGCCCGTCGTCTCGATATTATAGGGCGGCCAGCCGTTCTCCTGGCTGGAGCGCGCGGCGCTTTCCAGCTGACGGGCCAGACGGTCGAAGCCGACGGCGGAACGGTACAGCGGCGAGAAATCATAGGTACGCATGGGTCATCCTTCTGACATTCAGCAAGGTTGAGCCGCCCGGCGATTGGCGCCCCGGACGGCGGAGGGTGTCAGTCCCGGCGGTCCGAAATCGGCCCCGTCAGGTCTGGAGAGCCCGGGATCGGCGCTCTCGAATGAAGAGGTAGGCGCGCATTTTCGCGCCGCAAGGGGGGCAGGCGACGATCCTCGAGGCGCGCGAAATCGTCGCTTGGCCCCATACGCGCCTTGCCGAGGCCGCGAAGCGCCGTATTGGGTTACGGATTGTTTCATTCAGGAACGACCGGAGCCCTCCATGCGACCTCTCGTCCTTGCCGCCCTTCTGGCGTCCGCCCTCGCCTCTCCCGTTCTCGCCCAGACCGTTTCGTCGGACGCTCCGGCTCTGCCGCATCGCCAGGGCCTGTCGATGGAGATGCCGCAGGTTCAGGAGGACGCGGCCCTGCAGGCCGCCATCGCCTCGACGACCCGGCCCGAGGCCGACCGCGTTCGCGACAGCCAGCGTCATCCGTTCGAGACTCTGACCTTCTGGGGGCTGCAGCACGGCCTGACGGTGGTGGAGATCGAGCCGGGCCGCGCCGGCTGGTGGCGCAACATCCTGGAGCCCTATGCGGCGGCGACCGGCGGACGCTACGTCGCTGTCGGCCGGCCGACCGAGAGCATGGGCGTCGAGGACGGGACGGCGGACATGGTGGTGGTGGCGCGGGCCTTCCACAACTGGTCGCGCGACGGCCGCGCCGATCCCTATCTGGCGGCCTTCTTCAAGGCGCTGAAACCCGGCGGCGTCCTGGCGGTGGAACAGCACCGCAGCATCGACGGTCTGAATGTCGCCGAGGTCGCGCCGACCGGCTACGTGCCTGAGAGCTATGTCATCCACGCCGCCCGCCGCGCCGGTTTTGAACTGGAGGCGCGCAGCGAGCTGAACGCCAATCCGAAGGATGATCGCGACCATCCGTTCGGCGTATGGACCCTGGCGCCGACGCGGACGTCGGAGCGCGAAGGCCGCGTATTGACGGCGGAAGAACGCGCCGCCTTCGACGCCGTCGGCGAGAGCGATCGCATGACCCTGCGCTTCCGCAAGCCCGAGGCCGCGAACTGATGGCCTTTGGGGTTTTGACGCTGGCGCAGAAGCGCCTTAAGCCCAACAAGGTCCAAACGGCGAAAGGAGGCGCGCATGGCTGAGCGTTCGACGCGACGCGCGGTTCTGGCGGGCGCCTGCATGGCGGCCTTCGCCGGCCTGGCCGCCTGCGGCAAGAAGGAAGACAAGACGGCGCCCCAGGCCCCGGCCGCCCCGGCCGGGCCGCCGGAAGGCTCGCTGGAATGGGCTGTCGCCGGCCCCTGGCGCTCGGCTTCGGACAAGGCGCGCGACGCCTGGCGTCATCCAGCCGAGACCCTGCGCTTCTTCGGCCTGCAGCCCAAGATGACGGTGGTGGACTTCTGGCCCGGCAGCGGCTGGTTCATCGAGATTCTGGCCCCCTATCTGAACAAGGGCGGCGGTTCCCTCTATCTGGCGGGCTTCGCCGAAGGTCCGGCCGCGGACCCCGCCCAGATCGCCATCAACAACGCCCTCAAGGCCAGGCTGGAGGGCGACAGGAAGCTGTACGGCCAGGTCCAGTTCAGCGCCTTTGGCGCCGGCACGGGGCTGGTGGCGCCGGCGGGCACGGCCGATCTGGTGCTGTTCATGCGCTATATCCACGCCTGGATGGCCGCCGGTCTGGCCGAGAAGGCCTTCGCCGACGCCTATGCCGCCCTGCGTCCCGGCGGCGTCCTGGGCGTCGAGCAGCACCGGCTGCAGCCGGACGAGGACCAGGACCCGGCGGCGGCCAACGGCTATGTCCAGGAAGCCTTCGTCAAGCAACTGGCCGCCGAGGCGGGCTTCGTCTTCGTCGAGGCGTCCGAGATCAACGCCAACCCGGCCGACACCAAGGATCACCCCTTCGGCGCCGACACCCTGGCGCCCATTCGCCTGACCGCGCCCATGGGGCAGCCGGCCAACCCCGAGTTCGACCGCACCAAGTACGACGCGATCGGCGAGAGCGATCGCATGACCTTGAAGTTCAGGAAGCCCGAGTGAACCGCGCCACCGCCTTCGCCGCCCATGCGCCCCTGATGGGGGTTCCCGGCGCCGCCTCCCCTCCTGGCGGAGAGGGGGACTGGTATCGCGGCGCGGGCGGGCTTCGTCTGCGCGCGGCCCTGTGGACGCCGTCGGCGCTGCAGGCCAAGACGCCGCGCGGCACGGTGGTCCTGAGTCCCGGCCGCACCGAGCCGATCGAGAAATATTTCGAACTCATCGGCAACTTCCTGGCGCGGGGCTTCTGCGTCCTGGCCCACGACTGGCGCGGCCAGGGGCTGTCGGCGCGGTTGCTGCCGGACCGGCTGCGCGGCCACGCGCGCGCCGTCGAGGAATTCCTGGACGACTACGCCCGCTTGCTGGACGCCTATGAGGCCAGGGCGCCCAAGCCCTGGATCATGGTCGGTCACTCCATGGGGGGCTGTCTGAACCTGCTGTCGCTGGAGGCGGGCGAGAGCCGTTTCGCCGGCGCCGTCCTGTCCAGCCCCATGCTGCGCATCAAGACCGGCAAGCGGTCGATGTGGTCGGTCAAGCTGGCGGTGCGGTGGAACCTGCGTCACGGCAAGGCGGGCGACTATGTGCTGGACGATCCTGACGATCCCTTCGACCACACCTTCGAGAAGGACGGCCTGACCTCGGATCAGACCCGTTACGACCTGTGGCGTCAGCAACTCTACGCCTGCCCGCACCTGGCCATCGGCGGCCCGACCTGGGGCTGGCTGGCCTTCGCCCTGGACGCCGGCGAGCGGGCGTTGAAGCCGCGCGCGCTGAAGTCGGTCAAGATTCCGGTCTGCGTGGTTCAGGCCGGCGAGGACGACAAGGTCTGGAAGCAGACCAACCGCTGGGCGGCGCGTCGTCTGGGTCGGGGGCGCTATGTCGAGGCGTCGGGCGCCCTGCACGAAGTCATCATGGAGGCGGACCCGCTGCGCGGCGTCTTCCTTGACGAGTTCGACGCCCTGGCCGGCTATGTCGCGCCTGCCGAAGGTCAGGCGGCGGGCGCCGCGCCGGACAAGGGCGCGGCCTAGCTTCAGAGGGCGTTCAGCACCGCGAGCGCCTGAGCGGTCAGGGCGGCGTCGCCGACGGCCAGGATGCGGCCGTCGCCGTCGGGCGCCTGGCCGGTCCAGCCGGTGACGCGGCCGCCGGCGGCCTCGACGACCGGTTTGAGCGCGGACCAGTCCCAGACCTTCAACTCCGTCTCGGCCACGAGGTCGATGCGGCCCGCCGCCACCATGGCGTAGGCGTAGGCGTCGCAGCCCAGGCGGGCCAGTCGGGCCGAGGCGCGCAGGCGCGTCCAGGCCTCGCGGTCGGCGCCGACGAAGATGTCGGGGTCGGTGGTGGCGATCAGGGCGTCAGACAGGGACGGACAGACGCGGGTCCTGAGCGGCGTCTCGCCCTGGTCGCGCAGCAGGCGGGCGCCGGACGGGCCGCCGAGGAAGATCTCGCCCAGGTAGGGCTGGCCGATGGCGCCGATCACCGGCGCGCCCTCGTGACGAAGGGCGATCAGGGTGGTCCACAGGGGCAGGCCGGCGATGAAGGCGCGGGTGCCGTCGATGGGGTCCAGAACCCAGACGTGGTCAGCGTCCGGGCGGTCTTCGCCGTATTCCTCGCCGATGACGCCGTGTTCGGGATAGCGCGCGGCGATCAGGCGGCGGATGGCGGCCTCGGCGGCGCGATCCGCCTCGGTGACGGGGTCGAAGGCGCCGGGTCCGGCCTTGTTTTCCTGGGCGAACTCGCCGCGGAAGAAGGGCAGGGCCGCGCGCGCGGCCTCATGCGACAGTTCGACGGCGAAGGCTTCCAGTTCGGTCATGCCGAGCAGATACACCGCCTGATCCGGCGGCGCGAGCGTGATGGGTTCAGGCGGCCTTGCTGGGCGGCAGTTCCTCTTCGCGAACGAAGACTTCCCGGTTCGCCGCCGGATGGTCGCCGACCTCGGCCAGACCGTCGTAGAAATAGGTGATCGGGGTTTCCAGAGCTTCAGCCAGTTCCCACAGGCGCGCCGCCGAGATGCGGTTGGCCCCGCACTCATACTTCTGAATCTGCTGGAAGCGCACGCCGACCTGGCCGGCCAACTGTTGCTGGGTCAGGCCCAGCAGGCGACGACGGCGACGCAGGCGGCGGCCCAGATGAAGATCTATGTCGGCGGCCATCGCGGCCCCTCCCTCTCGTCTCGCTCACGCTGTGCCGGATCGGCACGGCTGGACGGTTTCGCCGCAAGGGGCATGCCGATTTCGCCTAGGACGCGAATGGTGAAGCTTGTTGGACCGGACAGGCAACCGGAGCGGGCGCGAGGCATTACGGTCAAGGCATCACGCCATTTTATGGGAGGGACTGAATGAGCGGATTTGGATTCATCGCCTGGATCATCATCGGCATCGTCGCCGGGTGGCTGGCGGAAAAGATCATGAAACGCAGCCACGGCCTGCTGACCAATCTGATCGTCGGCGTCATCGGCGCCCTGATCGGCGGCTTCCTGGCCAACAACCTTCTGGGGATCGACGCCTCCGGAAACTGGATCGTCGGCATCATCGTCGCCACCATCGGCGCGGTGGTCCTGCTCTTCCTGCTGGGCCTGGTGAAGAAGAAGGCCTGACGGCGCCTGGCGTCGATATGCAAAAGGGGCGGTCCGACGGACCGCCCCTTTCTTCATGCCTGGTGACCGATCAGGTGTTCGGTTCGTCCGCCGGCGGTTCGGCCGGTTCGGCGGCGTCCGTGGCGTCAGCCGGCGGGGTCGCCTCCGCAGGAGCTTCGCCGCCGATCGGGGCGGCGGCCTGGAAGTCGGCGAGGCTGGCGTTGACGACGATGGCGTCGCCGTCCTGACGGATGCCGGCCACCGGCACCGGGCGGACCGAGCCGTCAGCGCCGCGCACGGTCAGTTCCTGACCGGCCGCGCCGTTCTGGGCGCCGACCAGCTTGCCGAGTTCCGAACCATCGGCGCTCTTGACTGTGGAGCCCGGCGTCAGGGTCAGGCTTTGGGGTTGAGCCGGAGCCGCCTCAGCGGTAGCCGGTTCGGGCGTCTGCGGCGTCGTGGCGTCCTGGGCGAACACAGGGGCGGCGATGAGGAAGGCGCCGGCGATGCCGGTCAGCAGGGCGGTCTTGCGGATCATGAGGTTACTCCGATTGAGCGAGTCTGGCGCTCGCGAAAAGGTGAACTCGCTGCGTTTCAGATTGTTTCAGGCGCCCAGAAATGACCTTTTCAGCGCCCCAAACGGCCGATTCCTGATTTATGAGGGGAAGCACCCTCGAGAGGACGAATGACGACGACGAAACGACCGGGCGGACTGGGACGTCTCCTTCAGCGGCTGGGGGGGCTGGCCTATGAGCTGACGCCGCAGATCTTCGCGGTGGCTTCGTTCGCCCTGGGCGCCGTCATGCTGCTGTCGGCGGCGACGCCGGCTTTCAGCGGGCGGCTGCAGGCGCTGGACCGGATCGCCGCCCCCATCCTGATCGACCTGTCCCACTTCGCCGCGAGCGTGACGGGCTTCCTGCTGCTGCTGGTGTCGGCGGGTCTGTGGCGGCGGCGTCGGGGCGCCTACTACGCCGCCCTGTTCGGGCTGATGCTGGGGGCGGTCTTTTCCCTGATGAAGGGGCTGGACTGGGAAGAGGCGGCGGAACTGACCCTGGCGGCGGCTCTGCTGCTGCCGTGTCGGGCCGCCTTCAACCGACGCTCGCGCCTGGGCGAGCCCCTGCGGCCCGGCTGGCTGCTGATGCTGGCGGCGGCCGTCGTGGCCATGCTGTGGCTCGGCTTCTTCGCCTATCGCGACACCGCCTATACCGATGAGCTGTGGTGGACCTTCCTGACCGACAAGCAGGCTTCGGGCTTTCTTCGGGCAGGCGCGGTTCTGGCGGTGCTGACCCTGGTGGTGGCGGTGCGGTCCCTGCTGACGGCGCCGGGGGCGCGCAGCCATGGTCCGGCCGGGCCGGGGGACATAGACCGTGCGCGCCTCGCCCTGGCCGAGGCTGACACGGCGACGCCGGAGGCCGGGCTGGCCCTGCTGGGCGACAAGGCCCTGTTGTTCAGTCCGTCGGGACGCAGCTTCATCGCCTATCGCGTCCGGGGGCGACGCTGGATCGCCATGGGGGAGCCGGCGGGGCTGAAGGCGGAGCGGCTGGAGCTTCTGTGGGCCTTTGCCGAAATGGCCGACAGCTATGGCGGGACGCCGGTCTTCTATTCGGTCGGCGAGGGCCTGCTGGCGGATCTGGCCACCCTGGGCCTGGCGGTGCGCAAGGTGGGCGAGGCGGCGGTGATCGACGCCGGGCATTTCTCGACCGAGGGCAAGGGCAAGCAGAACCTGCGGACCGCCGTGAACCGGGCCGAACGCGAGGGCGCGACCTTCGAGGTGCTGGCGCCCGGCGCGATCCGGCCGTTGGAGGCCGAGCTGCGGGTGGTGTCCGACGCCTGGCTGAACCATCACAACGGCTCCGAGAAGGCCTTCTCCCTGGGGCGCTTCGACATCGACTATCTGGATCGTTCGCCAGTCGCCGTGGTCCGCGAGGAGGGGCGCATCGTCGCCTTCGCCAACCTGCTGACGGGGGCGCGGCGCGAGGAGGCCATGATCGATCTGATGCGTCACGATCCGGACGGGCCGCATGGGGTGATGGACTATCTGTTCACCCGTACCGCTCAGTGGGCGAGAGCCGAGGGCTTCAGGCGTCTGGATCTGGGCATGGCGCCCTTGTCGGGCCTGGAGGACCGGAGACTGGCGCCGGTCTTCGCCCGCGTCGGGGCGCTGGTGTTCGAGGAAGGCGGGGCGGTTTACGGCTTCCAGGGGCTGCGCGCCTACAAGGCCAAGTTCGGACCCGGCTGGCGGCCCAAGTTCATCGCCGCCCCGACCTCGACGCCCCTGGCCCTGGCCTTGCTGGACGTGGCCCTGCTGACCAGCGGCGGCTGGATGGGGCTGCTGGGGCTGAAGAAGTAGACGTCTGACTTCCCTCTCCCGGTGGGAGAGGGCTTGAGCTTCGGAGAGCCGGAGGCGATCCGCCAAGCGAAAGGGTGAGGGGCGAACCTTTCCGTCGGCGTAAGCCGCTGCGCGTTTCCCGGGCCAAACGGGTGATGCAGTTTTGGTTCAGCGACCGTTCAAGGCCGACCGGCGTCGGGAACCCTCACCCTTTCGCCTGTTCCAATCGCTTCGCTCTTGGAGGCTCAAGCCCTCTCCCATCGGGAGAGGGAATAAGGCGGTCCTCAAGCCGCCCGAAGGGCGGCAGGCCCAATCAGGATCTTCCAACAAAAAAGGCGACCCGCGAGGGTCGCCTTCTTCGTTTGGTCCGGTCGTCAACCTCAGTCGGGGCGGACGCGCTTCTTGCGGAACGAGGGGTTCAGCACCTGCTTGCGTAGGCGGATCGACTTGGGCGTGACCTCGACCAGTTCGTCTTCCTCGATGTAGGCGATGGCCTGTTCCAGCGACATCTGGCGCGGCGGCGTCAGGCGAACCGACTCGTCCTTGCCGGCGGCGCGAACGTTGGTCAGCTGCTTGCCCTTGATCGGGTTGACGTCCAGGTCGTCCCAGCGGCTGTTCTCGCCGATGATCATGCCCTGATAGGTCTTCTCGCCGGCGCCGACGAACATGACGCCGCGGTCTTCCAGGTTCCACAGGGCGAAGGCGGCGGTTTCACCGTCCGAGTTCGAGATCAGCACGCCCTTCAGACGGCCCTCGATGGCGCCCTTGTGCGGCTCGTAATGCGAGAAGACGCGGTTCAGCACGCCCGAACCGCGCGTGTCGGTCAGGAACTCGCCCTGATAGCCGATCAGCGAACGCGACGGGCACTTCAGCTGAATGCGGGTCTTGCCGGCGCCCGACGGACCCATGTCGGTCATTTCGGCCTTACGGGCCGACAGCTTCTCGATGACGATGCCCGAGAACTCGTCGTCGACGTCGACCATGACGTCCTCGATCGGCTCCATCTTCTCGCCGTTCTCGCCGGTCTGGAAGACCACGCGCGGACGCGAGATCGAGACCTCGAAGCCTTCGCGGCGCATGTTCTCGATCAGGACGCCCAGCTGCAGCTCGCCGCGGCCGGCCACTTCATAGGCGTCGCCGCCTTCGGTCGTGGTGACGCGGATGGCGACGTTGGCTTCGGCTTCCTTGAGCAGGCGGTCACGGATGACGCGCGACTGGACCTTGTCGCCTTCGCGACCGGCCAGCGGGCTGTCGTTGACCGAGACGGTCATCGAGATGGTCGGCGGATCGATCGGCTGGGCCGGCAGGGCGTCGGTGACTTCCATGGCGCACAGGGTGTCGGCCACGGTGGCCTTGGACATGCCGGCGATGGCGACGATGTCGCCCGCTTCCGAACCCTCGTCCAGGGGCTGACGCTTCAGGCCGCGGAAAGCCAGGACCTTGGTGATGCGGCCGCGCTCGATTTCCTTGCCGTCGCGGTCCAGGGCGTGGATGGCCATGCCGGGAACGGCCTTGCCGCTCTGGATGCGGCCGGTCAGCAGGCGGCCCAGGAAGGGGTCGCTTTCGATCAGGACGTTCAGCATCTGGAACGGCTTGTCGCGGTTTTCCTGAACCTTGGGCGCCGGGACGTGGTCGACGATCAGGTCGAACAGCGGGGCCAGGTTGTCGTTGGGCTGGTTCAGGTCCAGCGTCGCCCAGCCCGAACGGCCCGAGGCGTAGATGTGCGGGAAGTCCAGTTGCTCGTCCGTGGCGCCGATGGCGGCGAACAGGTCGAAGGTTTCGTTGTGGACGCGGTCCGGGTCGGCGTGGGCGCGGTCGACCTTGTTGATGCACAGGATCGGGCGCAGGCCCATCTTCAGCGCCTTGGTCAGGACGAACTTGGTCTGGGGCATGACGCCCTCTTCGGCGTCGACCAGGATGACGCAGCCGTCCACCATGCCCAGGATGCGCTCGACCTCGCCGCCGAAGTCGGCGTGGCCGGGGGTGTCGATGATGTTGATGCGGGTTTCACCGGCCTTGCCGTTCCACAGGACCGAGGTGCACTTGGCCAGGATGGTGATGCCGCGTTCTTTTTCCTGGTCGCCGGAGTCCATGGCGCGCTCGGTGGTCGCCTCGTTGGCTCGGAAGACGCCGGACTGAGCCAGCAGCTGGTCAACCATGGTGGTCTTGCCGTGGTCAACGTGGGCGATGATAGCGACGTTACGAAGGTTCATTTCGGGCTCGGGCGGACTGTGTTCGGCCACGGAAGTCCGGGCCGCTGCAAGATGCGGAAAGCGGGAAGGAAGCGGCGCCTCTTACAGCCCTATCGTCGGAAAGGCCAGCGGGGCGGTGCGATTGTGCGTCAGCCGGGCAAAATGAGCACGATCGTGACCAGCGCAAGGGCGCCGATCAGCAGGGCCGACAGGGCGGCCACGGCGGCCACGCGCGGCCCGGCGCGGACCACGGCGCGCGGATCGACCATCAGGCCCAGGGCGGCCATGGCGATCAGGGTCATGGCGGTGACCCCGGCCTGCAGCGGCGGCAGGACGACCTCGGGGATCAGACCCGCCGAGCGCAGGCCCATCAGGATCAGGAAGACGATGATGAACCAGGGGGCCATGTGATGCAGCCTGGGCCGTTTGGCGCCGTCCACCTTGCCGGAACGCAGCAGGCCCAGGACCAGGCAGACCGGGCCCAGCATCAGGACGCGCACCAGCTTGACCACGGCGCCGGTCTGGACGGCCAGCAGCCCGGCGGGGGCGGCGGCGGCCAGGACCTGGGGCACGGCGTAGACGGTCAGGCCGGCCAGAACGCCGACACGGGTGGCGTTGAAGCCCGCCAATGCGCCGATCACGGGGACCAGCAGGACCACGGCGATGCCGAGGACGGCGGTGAAGCCGATGGCGGCGGCCACGTCCTCGCCCTCGGCCTCGATGACCGGGGCCACGGCGGCGATGGCCGAGTTGCCGCAGATGGCGTTGCCGCAGGCCACCAGAAGCGCCATGGCGGGCGGCAGGCCGAAGGCCCGGCCCAGGGCGTAGCCGCCGAGGATGGCCAGGACGACGACGCCGACGATGGCCAGCAGCATGACGGGGCCGAGCGCCATGACGGCGGCGCCGGACACCGTGGCGCCCAGAAGGGCCACGGCGACTTCCAGCAGGGTCTTGGCGCTGAACTGCACGCCGGGCGTCCAGACGTCGGACGGCGTCCAGAACAGGCGGACGCCCGCGCCCATCAGGATGGCGACGACCAGGCCCTCGACCCAGGGGTGGCCGAACAGAGCGGTCTCGATGACCTGCAGGCCATAGGCGGCCGCGCCGACGCCCGCGCTCAGAAGGACGCCGGGCAGCAGGCGGGCGAGGCCCGACAAGGGCCCGTGCAGCGGGCCGGTCAGGCTGTGGGCATGGTCGGAATGGTGGGCGGTCGTCATGACGGCGCATCATCTGCTCCGTCGTCTGATCGTTCCAACGGATAGTTCTGGATTTAACAATCGAGAAAAGCGATTGATTGCCCATGACTCTGGAACAGCTCCGCATCTTCGTTGCCGTGGCCGAGCGTCTGCATATGACGCGGGCGGCGGAGGCGCTGAACCTGACCCAGTCGGCGGTCAGCGCGGCGGTGGCGGCGCTGGAGGCGCGGCATGGGACCCGGCTGTTCGACCGGGTGGGCCGGGGGCTGGCGCTGAACGCGGCGGGGGCGGCCTTTCTGCCCGAGGCCCGCGCCGTACTGGCCCAGGCCGAGGCGGCGGAGCAGGCGCTGGACGATCTGGCCGGCCTGAAGCGCGGCGCGGTGCGGCTGTTCGCCAGCCAGACCATCGCCGCCTACTGGCTGCCGCCGCGCATGGCGGCCTTTGCGCGGGCGCATCCCGAGATCCAGTTGCACCTGTCGATCGGCAATACGCACCGGGTGGTCGAGGCGGTTCTGGCGGGGGAGGCGGAACTGGGCCTGATCGAGGGGGCTTTCGAGGCGTCGCGGGTCGAGAAGGTGCGGATCGACGCCGATCGGCTGGTGGTGGTGGCGGCGCCGGGGCATCCGCTGGCGGAGCGGGCCGAGGCCCTGTCGGCGGCGGAGCTGAAGGCGCTGGACTGGGTGTTGCGCGAAGAGGGGTCGGGGACCCGCAGCGAGTTCGAGGCGGCCTTGCCGCGCGGCGTCGCGGCGGGACTGCGGGCCGTTCTGACCCTGCCGTCCAACGAGGCCATCCTGTCGGCCGTGGCGGCGGGCGGGCTGGTCACGGCGATTTCGGAACTGGCCGCCCAGCCCCTGATCGAGGCGGGGCGGCTGGTTCGTCTGCCGCTCGAACTGCCCGAGCGGCCGTTTCATCTGCTGCGCCACCGCGAACGGCGGCCCAGTAGGGCGGCGGAAGCTTTCGCTTCCGCCCTCTAGTCAGGTCAGACCTTGGCCGAGCGGCTGCGGATCCACGAGTAGAGGGCGAAGGTCAGGACCGCGAAGGCGACCAGACCGGCCCACATGGCGGGCCAGGCGGCGTCCTTGGGCAGCAGCGCGAAGGGCGCTTCGTTCCGTGTGCTGACGATGACGGCGGCGGTGAAGACGCCGAACAGGCTTTCACCCACGATCAGGCCCGAGGCCAGCAGGACCCCCATGCGGCGACCGACCTCGGCGAAGCGGGTCGTGGCGATCCACCTGTCATAGGCCCAGCCGCAGACGGCGCCGACGACCAGCATGGTGGTGACGGCGGCCGGCAGATAGACGCCGATGCCGGCGGCCAGCGGCGGCAGCTTGATCTTGTCCCGGGTGGCGCGGCGCAGGACCACGTCGAGGATGATGACGCCGACGCCGACCAGGGCGCCGATCCCGATCAGGTCCCAGCGCAGCTCGCCGCTGATGACGCCCTTGGCCAGGGCCGAGATCAGGGTGGCCTGGGGCGCTGCCAGGGTCTGCGAGCCCTCGACGATGGCGGGCGGGCCGCCTTCGAAGCCGAAGGCCTGGTTCATCATGTCCAGCACGAAGGGAATGACCAGGGCGCCGGCGACGACGCCGACCAGCAGGGCCGTCTGCTGACGCCAGGGGGTGGCTTCGACCAGCTGGCCGGTCTTGAGGTCCTGCAGGTTGTCGTTGGAGATGACGGCCACGGCGAAGACCACGGCGGTGACGATCAGGGCGAAGGCGATGATCGACGGATCGGCGGGCACGCCGGCCACGGCCATGACGCCCAGCATCAGCAGGGAGGCGATGATGATGGCCAGGATGCCGACGCCCGACACCGGGCTGTTGGACGAGCCGATCAGGCCGGCCATGTAGCCGCAGATGGCGGCCACGGCGAAGCCGATGACCACGACATAGATCAGACCGCCGACGACCAGCAGGGGGGTCGAGCCGGCCAGGGCTGTGCCCTGGGCGAAGACGGCCAGCAGGACGGCGATGCCGACCAGGGCGGCGACCGACAGCAGGCCGACGATCTTGATCGGAATGTCCTGCTCGGTGCGGTCCAGAACCTCGCCGTGGGCGCGCTTGGTCTGGGCGGCGATGGCCGAGGTCAGGCCGGCGACCAGGGGGGCGGCCAGCTTGGCCAGGGTCCACAGGGCGGCCACGCCGATGACGCCGGCGCCGATGAAGCGGACTTCGCGGGCCCAGACGGTCATGGCCAGTTCCTCGGCCGGGGCGCCGGCGGGCAGGGTTCCGGCGATGGACGGCACGCCGTGAGCGGCGGCCCAGGCGACGAACTCGGGCGAGGTCAGGATGGGGACGAAGATCAGCCAGGCCAGGATCAGGCCGAACAGCTGGGTCAGGCCGACGGCCAGACCGATCAGGTGACCGGCGCCCAGAAGGGCGAACTGCATGGAGAAGCCGACGCCGGTGGCGCCGCCGCCGAGCGCGGCGGGCAGGCGCAGGAAGGCGGTGGTCTCGGCGGCGAAGACGCGGGCGGCGGCCAGGAAGGCGAAGAAGGCCGAGGCGATGGCGCTGCCGATCACCACGAACAGGCCCGAGCGGTTCTCGCGCACGGCTTCGGCGGATTCATCGGCGCCGGGCGAACCGACCTTGAGCACCTCGGCGGCGGCGACGCCCTCGGGGTAGGGCAGGCCGCCCTGGACCACGAGCGTGCGGCGCAGCGGAATGGAGAAGGTCACGCCCAGCACCCCGCCGAGCACGCAGATGGCCACCGACTCCCAGAAGGGGAAGTTCATCCACCAGCCGATCATGACCAGACCGGGCAGGACGAAGATGATCGAGCTCATGGCGCCGCCGACCGAGGCGACGGTCTGAACTGTCATGTTCTCCCAGATGGTCGAACCCTTGAAGGCGCGCAGCAGGGCCATGGAGATGACCGCCGCCGGAATGGCTGAGGCGAAGGTCAGGCCGACCTTCAGGCCCAGATAGGTGTTGGCCGCCGTGAAGACCGCCGCCAGCAAGCAGCCCAGGATCAGGGCGCGGATGGTCAGTTCGATGCGTTTGCCGGTTCCGGCGGGTCTGTCTGTCATGCGGGGTTCTTTCCGTTGTCGCGGCGGAGGTAATCCTGAAAGCGCGGCCGTGACAACGGGTCGCGGTGGAATGTCGGCGGCCTCTTCTCTCTCACCGCGTCAGGCCTTACCTCTTCTCCCATGCCTGAATTGCCCGAAGTCGAAACCGTGCGGCGTGGTCTGGAGCCGGTGCTGGAGGGGGCGCGGCTGACGGCGGCGCGGCAAAACCGGCCGGACCTGCGCTTTCCCTTTCCCGAGCGGTTCGTCGAACGGCTGGACGGGGCGACGGTGCTGCGGCTGGATCGGCGGGCCAAGTATCTGTTGTTTCCGCTGTCGACCGGCGAGACCTGGGTGACGCATCTGGGCATGACCGGGCGGTTCACCCTGGAGGGCGCAGCGCCCGGGCGGTTCGAGACGGATGCGCCGGTCGCGGGCAAGCACGAGCATATGAGCCTGACCGCCGACCGCGGCGGAGTGCTGACGCGGCTGGGCTACGCCGACGCGCGGCGCTTCGGCTTCATGGGGCTGATCCCGAGCGAGGGCGTCGAGGGCCACGCCTGGTTCGCGGGTCTGGGGCCGGAGCCGCTGGGCAACGGCTTTTCCGCCGCCCATCTGGCCGAGGCCTTCGCGGGCAAGGCGCAGAACATCAAGGTCAGCCTGCTGGACCAGAGGATCGTGGCGGGGCTGGGCAATATCTATGTGTGCGAGGCGCTCTATCGGGCGCACATCTCGCCGCTGACGGCGGCGGGCAAGGTCGGCCGGCCCAGGCTGGAGCGGCTGGCGACCGAGGTGAGGAACGTCCTGGCCGACGCCATCGCGGCGGGGGGCTCGACCCTGAAGGACTTCGCCAATGTCGAGGGCGGTCAGGGCTATTTCCAGCACCGCTTCGACGTCTATGGCCGTGAGGGCGCGCCGTGCCGGACGGAGGGCTGTTCCGGCGTGATCCAGCGCGTGGTCCAGGGCGGACGCTCGACCTTCTTCTGTCCGGTCTGCCAGAAGACGTGATGTGTCGGAAAAATCCGACGTGATGTAAAAAATAATAGACACGGTGTCTGCGTTGTGCGACATCGCCTCATCGCTTGGATTCAAGAAGGGGGCGGCAATGTCGTTCAGGGAAAAACTGTCGTGGGGCGTGCTGCTGACCACTTCGGCGGTGTGGAGCTTCTATTTCGTGCGGCTGGGGCTGAGGGCGGCGGACGGTTTGCTGACCCAGGATCTGGTGTTGTGGACCATGGGGGTCTGCATCGGCTTCAGCCTTGCGGCCCATGTCGGCTTTTCCATCCTGGCGGCGATCAGCACCTCGAAGGCCGAGCGGTCCGTGGTCGACGAGCGCGAGCAGGGCGTGGCCCTGAAGGCCAGTCAGGCGGCCTTTCTGACCATGAGCGCCGTGCTCGGCGGCCTGGCGGCCTTTGCTTATATTTATGCGCGCAAACATCCCGATCTGCTGGGCGCGGAGCCCCTGGCGGCGGCCATGCTGCTGGCGGCCAATGGGGTGATCTTCGCCCTGGCCTTGGCCGAGGTGGTGCGTCACGCGACCCAGATCACCCTGCTGCGTCGGGTCGGCTGAGCGGCGAAGGACGAGGAGCGCGTCATGAGCTTTCGCGAGAAACATCTGTGGGTGGCCATCATCGCCGGGCTGGCGGTCTGGGGCGCCTATGGCTGGAAGTTTTCCGAGCGGGTGCTGGCCGGGGGGCTGAAACAGGCCGACTTCGCCGCCGACATGGGCGGGCTGTTCGCCCTGGGTCTGATCGCCGTGGTGGTGCTGGAGAGCGGGCTGACGGCCCTGGCCATGCTGACGACCTCCAAGGCCGAGCGTCGGGCGCGCGATGAGCGCGAGGGCGTGGCGACGCTGCAGGCCAGCCATGTCTCGCTGATGCTGCTGATCGGCCTGCTGGTGACGGTCTCGGCAGTCGCCTACGGCGTCGGCTTCTGGGGAAGCGTGCGGCCCGAGGGGCTGGCGCGGTGGATGATCCCCGGCAATGGGCTGGTGCTGGTCGCCAATACGGTGCTGGGCTGCATCATGCTGTCGGAACTGGCGCGATGGGCCCTGTCCCTGGCCCTGCTGAAGCGGGGGCGGTGATGGGCAAGGCGCCGCCGCCTATAAAGAACCGCATCCGCGAACTGCGCTTCCATGCCGGCGAGATGACCCAGGCGGACCTGGCCGCGCGCATCGGCATGACGCGTCAGACCATCGTGGCCATGGAGCAGGGCAAGTACTCGCCCAGCCTGGAGGCCGCCTTCCGCATCGCCCAGGTCTTCGGCGTCGAGATCGGCGAGGTGTTCCAGTGGGAGGGCTGAGGCGCTAGACCTCAGCTCAACGATTGTGAGGAGCGCCCAGATGGCCGACGCCTATTCCACCCTGTTGATCGAACGCCATGCCGAGGGCTATGCGGTCGTCACCCTGAACCGGCCCGAGGCGCTGAATGCGCTGAACACGACCCTGACCGGCGAGCTGGGCGACTTTCTGGAAAGCGTAGCCGACGACGACAGCGTGCGCTGCGTGGTCCTGACCGGCTCGGTGAAGGCGTTTGCGGCCGGCGCCGACATCAAGGAGATGGCGGATCAGGCCTATGCCGACATGTATCGCGGCAACTTCTTCGCCCGCGCCCATGACCGGGTGGCGAGCTTCCGCAAGCCGATCATCGCGGCCGTGTCGGGCTATGCGCTCGGCGGCGGCTGCGAGCTGGCCATGCTGTGCGACTTCATCATCGCCTCGGAGACGGCGAAATTCGGCCAGCCCGAGATCAACCTGGGCGTGGCCCCCGGCATCGGCGGCTCGCAGCGCCTGACCCGCGCCGTGGGCAAGGCCAAGGCGATGGACATGTGTCTGACCGGGCGGATGATGGATGCGGCCGAGGCCGAGCGCGCCGGTCTGGTGTCGCGCGTCGTGGCGTCTGACGTCCTGCTGGACGAGGCGCGCGCCGCCGCCGCCAAGATCGCCGGGCAGTCGATCCTGGCCGTCATGGCCAACAAGGAGCTGGTCAACGCCGCCTTCGAGACGACCCTGGCGCAAGGGGTGGTGTTCGAGCGCCGCCTGTTCCACTCCCTGTTCGCCTTCGACGACCAGAAGGAGGGGATGGCGGCCTTCGTCGAGAAGCGGAAGCCGGCCTTCACGGGGCGCTAGAGCCCGCCCAAACCCAGGCCCCGACTCAATTCCGGCCGGGTCGCGTTGACCGGCCGGAGCCTTTCCGCTATAGCCGCCCGCTCTTGAGATTTCCTCGCCGTGGACGTGGGTTCGCGGCGTTTTCGTTCGAAGGTTTTTACCCGATGGCCAACAATGCAGGCGCCCGCAAGGCGATCCGCAAGATCGAAGCGCGGACCGAAGTGAACAAGGCCCGCCGTACGCGCGTTCGCACCTACCTCCGCAAGTTCCAGGAAGCTCTGGCCGGCGGCGACGTCGAAGCCGCCAAGGGCGCCTTCATCACGGCCCAGTCGGAACTGATGCGCGCCGTGTCGAAGGGCGTGGTTCACAAGAACACCGGCTCGCGCAAGGTTTCGCGCCTGGCCGCCCAGCTGAAGAAGCTGTCGGCCGCCTGATTTAGGCGACGTCGGACGGGCTTTCACGTCTTTGTCAAACGACGTCATTTAACGCGTTCGGACGACCCGTAACGGGGTTGTCGCAAGAAAATCTAACGATTTCAACGGCGAGGAAGCACAAGCTCCCTCGCCGTCTTGCTGTTCGCTGCTAAGTCGCATGCGGAATTTTACGGAATCCGGCGTTAGGGAATGGGGCGAAATCGCCATTTTCCCAAGCGCTGCCGAGGTTTGCCGGAGTCAAACAATTTAAGTGCGAATCTCGACTCGAATCAGCGTTGATCTCCGCTCCGCTGTGCGTAAGTTCGAGGGGTAACGCACTTCCATCCAATCTGGATGAAGGCGAGGGAAATCAACGGTTTCCCTCGGCGGGAGATGTCTGTCTGTGAGTACGACCCCACTCGCGAAGCCTGGCTTCGCGGGGCAGGAGAAGTCGTCCCGGACTGGACCGCTTCGAAGGGCGTTCGTTCGGTGGACTAAACTTTACTCTGGCGGGTGTCTGAGAATGATCGGGGGCGCACTAATGACGGGCATGACGGATCCTGACCGTATCTGGAACGAGGCGGCCGGCCGCCTGAAGACCGAGATCGGCGACGGGCCCTTCAGCAGCTATATCGCGCCCTCGGCCGTGCGTCTGGACGCCAACGGCAATCTGATCCTGGTGACGCCGACCGCCTATGCGCGGGACTGGGTGCGCAAGAACGCCCTGCGTCGCATGAACGAGCTGTGGCTGGGCCTGGACGGCCTGTCGCGTCGTCTGGACGTGCGTTGCCGCGCCGAGGTGGGCTCGCCCGCCCCGGCCACCGCCTTCCCCGCCGGCGAGGCCCCGCGCCTGGCCTCGGTGGGCGGCGTGGTCGCGCCGGCGCCGGTGTCCGCCCTCAACGCCTCGACCTTCGCCCCCTCGACCGACGGCGCCCGCGCCGTGCGCGCGGCCGGCCTGCAGGAGCGCCTGACCTTCGACAGCTTCGTCGAGGGGCAGGGCAACGCCTTCGCCCTGGCCATCGCCAAACAGGTCGCCAGCTGGGCCGACGGCCACTTCAACCCGGTCTTCTTCTGCGGCCCCTACGGCTACGGCAAGACCCACCTGCTGAACGCCATCGCCTGGGAGGCGCAGCGCCTGCGCCCGGACGCCAAGGTGGTCTATCTGACCGCCGAGCGTTTCCTGTCGACCTTCGTGCGCGCCATGCAGGATCGCTCGACCGCGGCCTTCAAGGAAAGCCTGCGCTCGGCCGACATGCTGCTGCTGGACGACGTCCAGTTCGTCGGCGGCAAGACGAGCACCCAGGAAGAGCTGCTCAACACCCTGACCTCGCTGATCGAGGACGGCAAACGCATCGTCCTGTCGGCCGACCGCGCCCCGACCGCCCTGACCGACGTCGAGCCGCGTCTGCGCAGCCATCTGGCCGCCGGCCTGACCTGCCCGGTCGAGGCCGCCGACCGCAGCCTGAAGATCGCCGTGGCCCAGTCGCGTCTGAACGCCCTGGCCCGGCTGGGCGTCGTCTCGGGCGAGGCCCGCGCCGAGGTGCTGGAGCATCTGGTGGACCGCACCCCCGGCTCGATGCGCGAGCTTGAAGGCGCCGTGAACACCCTGGCCGCCGTCGCCGGCGCCCGCCTGTCGGCCCTGACGGTGGATGAGGCCCAGAGCCTGCTGGGCGTCGCCCTGCGCGGCGGACCCGAGCGCCGCATCACCGTGGACGAGATCCAGAAGACGGTCGCCGACCACTTCAACCTGAAGCAGGCCGATCTGCTGAGCGAGCGCCGCACCCGCGCCATCGCCCGCCCGCGCCAGATCGCCATGTACCTGTGCAAGCAGCACACGACCCGATCCTATCCCGACATCGGCCGTCGCTTCGGCGGGCGCGATCACACGACCGTCCTGCACGGCGTGCGCAAGATCGAGGAGCTGATGCCCAAGGAAGAGCAGATCGCCCGCGACGTGGAAGCCCTGACGCGCAAGCTGCGCGGCTAAAAGGGAAGCAGCGCGCAAGCGGCGCGTCTAAAGCGCCACCGCAGGCCTGTGGATAGCGGGGGTAGACGTCGCAGGATGTCGGCCCCCCGTTGCCCCCGCCGCTCAATGCGCTAGTGTTCCAGCCCATCCTTACGGCGACGCTGAAAAAGGCGTCGCGGCCCGGGCGAGACCACATGCAGCTGACCATCGAACGTTCCGCGCTCCTGAAAGCCCTCGGGCACGTTCAGAGCGTGGTCGAGCGCCGCAACACCATTCCGATCCTGTCGAACGTGCTGCTGAGCGCCGGGCGCGACCGCCTGTCCTTCGCCGCCACCGACCTCGACATGGAGATGGTCGACGAGGCCGAGGCTCAGGTGAACGTCGAGGGCCAGATCACGGCCCCGGCCCACACCCTGTATGAAATCGTCAAGAAGCTGCCGGACGGCGCCGAGGTCTCGCTGACCTATTCGGGCGACGATCCGCGTCTGGTCATCTCGGCCGGGCGTTCGCGCTTCAACCTGCCGGTCCTGCCGGCCGGCGACTTCCCGGTCATGTCCACCGAGACCTCGGGCGCGCGCTACAGCCTGCCCAAGGAGGACCTGGCCCGTCTTATCGACAAGACCCGTTTCGCCGTCTCGACCGAAGAGACGCGCTATTATCTGAACGGCCTCTATCTGCACACCGTGTCCGACGGCGGCATTCCGCTGCTGCGCGCCGTGGCCACCGACGGCCACCGCCTGGCCCTGGCCGAGACCCCGGCGCCGGAAGGCGCGGCGGGCGGTCCGGGCGTCATCGTGCCGCGCAAGACCGTGGATCAGGTCCGCCGCCTGCTGGACGACGGCGCCGGTTCGGTCGAGATCCAGGTCTCGGCCCAGAAGATCCGTTTCGAGTTCGGCCACGCCAGCCTGACCTCCAAGGTCATCGACGGCGCCTTCCCCGACTATCTGCGCGTCATTCCCAAGGGCAACGACAAGCAGGCCGACATCGACAACGCCCTGTTCGCCAAGGCCGTCGACCGCGTGGCCACCATCTCGGCCGAGAAGAGCCGCTCTGTGAAGCTGGCCTTTGACAATGATCGGGTGAAGCTGACCGTTCGCAACATGGAAGCCGGCCAGGCCGAGGAAGAGGTCGAGATCGGCTATTCCGAAGAGCCGTTCGAGATCGGCTTCAACGCCCGCTACCTGCTGGACGTCGCCGGCCAGATCACCGGCGAGACCGCCCACTTCAAGTTCGCCGACCCGGCCAGCCCGACCCTGGTGCTGGACCCGGCCGATCCGGGCGTGCAGTACGTGCTGATGCCGCTGCGGGTGTGAGTGAGCGGGTCGTAGTCGCTCGGCGTCTGCCAAAAGCCTGGCAGATGCTGTTGTTTGTACTGTACGCATCGCTCGCCTTCGCCCTGATAAGGGCGGAGGACCCGCTGCTGTCGTTGTTCGGCTGGTTTTGGGGCGCTGTCGTTGGCTTGTTCGCCGTCCAGATTCTGGTTGGCGCGCTGTTTCCCGCAAACCTCGTACTTTCGGCAGAGGGGTTTCGGGTGATGGGTCTGAAGCAGCGACCGCTCGTGCGTTGGAGCAACGTCGATAGATTCTGGGTCCTTCGTGCGCCGGTGTATGCCTACGTGCTGTATGCGGTGACTGACCAACCTCAGCGCGTGAACTTCGGTCTATGGGTTTTCCGTGGGTTGCCGTCAGAAGCCGATGGCCGCCTGTTGCCAGTCTATGAACTGAAAGCGGACGCCCTGCTGGAGGTGTTGAATGATTGGAAAGCGCGATACGGGACGTGAGGGTGTGGGCCGACAGGCCGGTCCGGCGTCCGCCGGGATGAGCGGATAGATTGAGCCTCACCTCCCTCGCCCTCACTGACTTCCGTTCCTATGCGAGCGCCAGCCTGCCGGTTTGCGGCGGGGCCGTGGTGCTGCATGTCTGAAAACGGCGGCCCACCGGTCACGGTGATACGAAAGGCGCGATGGCGGACTTTTGCAGGGGTCGCCATTTCTGCCGTCGGTCTCTGTTTTCTGGCGGGAATCCACGGGTTCTTGTGGGTCACCATGGGGCGGGAGGTATTTCTCGACGGGTTCCGTGAGGAGCCGTTCTTGTCGGCGTTGGGCCTTGTGCCTTTGGTTGTCGTCGCCCTTCAACTCGGCTTCGCCATACGTGCGATATGGTGGGGGGACACCATTACCTTGGGGCGGTCGGGCTTCCGTTCGCATGTCCGTGGCCACTCTCGTTTTGTCCGATGGGACGAGGTGAAGCAGTTTCGCGTGGAGCGTCCGGCCGCCAGCATGCATGATGTTGTCGGCTGGGATCATCAGGACGACGCCTTCAACGGCAATCCGGTGTGGGAAGGCTTCAGGGCAGAGGGAGAGAGGACCACCACGCTCGACTGCGATCTCGGTTGGGGTTGGCAGGATGGGGCGGAGGCGGTTTGCGCGACGCTGGAAGCCTGGCGAGTTCGCTATTCGGGCGAGGCGTGACGCCTGTGGTCCAGCCCGATAGAGAGGGCGGGTGATCACCTCCCTCGCCCTGACCGATTTCCGTTCCTATGCGAGCGCCAGCCTGCCGGTTTCCGGCGGGGCCGTGGTGCTGCATGGGCCGAACGGGGCGGGAAAGACCAATCTGCTGGAGGCGATCAGCCTGCTGACCCCCGGCAAGGGGCTGCGCGGGGCGACGGCGCAGGAGATGGGGCGGCGCGAGCCGGGCGAGGCCGTGGGCCGGGCCTGGGCCGTCATGGTGACGCTGGATGAAGACGGCGAGGAGGTGCGTCTGGGCACCGGGGTGCAGACGCCGGGCGCGGCGCGGCGCGTCGTCCGCATCGACGGCGAGACGGCCCCGCCGGGACGGCTGCTGGACCATCTGCGCCCGGTCTGGGCCACGCCCGAGCAGGACCGGCTGTTTTCCGACGCGCGAGCGGGGCGGCTGCGGTTCTTCGACCGGCTGGTCTTCGCCGCCGATCCTGATCATGCAGCCACGGTCTCGACCTATGAAAAGGCCCTGCGCGAGCGGCTGAAGCTGCTGACCGACGGGGCGGAGGGAAGGCCCGCCGACCCCCTGTGGCTGGATGCGCTGGAGGCGCGGCTGTCCGAGGCCGGGGCGCGGGCCGCCGTGGCGCGGACGCGGGCGTTGGCGGCGCTGCAGGCGGGCATCGACGCGCGCGACGACCGGCCCTTTCCCCAGGCTGATCTGGGCCTGACCGGCGCGGCCGAGGAGATGGCGGCGGCGGGGGCGGACGAGGCCGATGTGGTCGGCATGCTGGGCGAGGGCTTTGTGCGGGCGCGGGCGCGCGATGCGGCGGCCGGCCGCTCGTTGTTCGGGCCGCATCGCTCGGACCTGACGGCGCTGCACCGAGAGAAGAACCGGCCCGCCGCCGAGGGGTCGTCGGGCGAGCAGAAGGCCCTGGTGCTGAACCTGATCCTGGCCCAGGTCGGGCGGCTGGCGGGTCAGGACGAGGGAGTGAAGGCGCAGCCGGTCCTGCTGCTGGACGAGGCCCCGGCCCATCTGGATGAAGCGCGCCGCGCCGCCCTGTTCGACGAGATCGAGGCGCTGGGTTTGCAGGCCTTCATGACGGGGACGGAGCGCAGCCTGTTCGCCGCGCTGGAAGGGCGGGCGCAGTTCGTTGCGGTGGAAGGCGGCGGCCTGTCCGGCTGACCCTAAAGGCTCGCTTTTCCCGTCGAATTTCCTATATGTTATCGGTGTCGGGGCGCGGTGATTTGCGACCTGACGCGGATGGCTGGAAGGCTGTCTTTTCCCTGTCCGTCCGCGGACCTTGAGCCGACGTTTTCATGACCGACCAGACTGAGACTTCGCCGGAATACGGCGCCGATTCCATCAAGGTTCTCAAAGGCCTGGACGCGGTGCGCAAGCGCCCGGGCATGTATATCGGCGACACCGACGACGGCTCGGGCCTGCACCACATGGTCTATGAGGTGGTCGACAACGCCATCGACGAGGCCCTGGCCGGCCACGCTGACCTGGTGACGGTCACCCTTAACGAGGACGGTTCGGTCACCGTGACCGACAACGGACGGGGCATCCCGACCGCCATCCACGCCGAGGAAGGGGTTTCGGCCGCCGAGGTCATCATGACCCAGCTGCACGCCGGCGGTAAGTTCGACCAGAACTCCTACAAGGTGTCCGGCGGCCTGCACGGCGTGGGTGTGTCCGTGGTCAACGCCCTGTCCGACTGGCTGGAGCTGGTCATCTATCGCGACGGCAAGAAGCACAGCGTCCGCTTCGAGCGCGGCGAGACCGTGCGCGCCCTGGCGGTCATCGGCGACGCGCCGATGCGCGAGGACAAGGGCCGTCTGCTGACCGGCACCGAGGTCACCTTCTATCCGTCGGTCACCACATTCAGCCACATCGACTTCGACCTGAAGACGCTGGAGCACCGCCTGCGCGAGCTGGCCTTCCTGAACTCGGGCGTGGTCATCAAGCTGTCGGATCATCGCGGCGCCGAGCCGGTCGAGATCATGCTGCACTATGAGGGCGGCGTCGAAGCCTTCGTGCGCCA
Source organism: Brevundimonas sp. T2-11 (assembly GCF_055397675.1). Lineage (NCBI taxonomy): Bacteria > Pseudomonadati > Pseudomonadota > Alphaproteobacteria > Caulobacterales > Caulobacteraceae > Brevundimonas > Brevundimonas sp. T2-11. The sequence goes on along the minus strand of NZ_AP027920.1, from coordinate 3,055,618 downwards.
CCTCGACAAGTCCAAGACCCCGATCCTGAAGGACGTCATCGTCATTCGCGGCCAGAAGGACGGCATCGAGCTGGACCTGGCCCTGTGGTGGAACGACAGCTACCACGAGACCATGCTGTGCTTCACCAACAACATCCCGCAGCGGGATGGGGGCACCCACCTGTCGGCCTTCCGCGCCAGCCTGACCCGCGTCATGGGCGGCTATATCGAGAGCTCGGGCCTGGCCAAGAAGGAGAAGGTCGCGCCGACCGGCGAGGACGCACGCGAGGGCCTGACCTGCGTCCTGTCGGTCAAGGTGCCGGATCCCAAGTTCAGCTCGCAGACCAAGGACAAGCTGGTGTCGTCCGAGGTGCGCCCGGCGGTCGAGAGCCTGTGCTCGGAAGGCCTGGGCACCTGGTTCGAGGAGCACCCGGTCGAGGCCAAGATGATCGTGTCCAAGATCATCGAGGCCGCCTCGGCGCGTGAAGCCGCCCGCAAGGCGCGCGACCTGACCCGCCGCAAGTCGGCGCTGGAGATCAGCAGCCTGCCCGGCAAGCTGGCCGACTGTCAGGAACGCGATCCGGCCAAGTCCGAACTCTTCATCGTCGAGGGCGATTCCGCAGGCGGCTCGGCCAAGCAGGCGCGCAACCGCGAGAACCAGGCCGTCCTGCCCCTGCGCGGCAAGATCCTGAACGTTGAGCGCGCGCGCTTTGACCGGATGCTGTCGTCGGACCTGATCGGCACGCTCATTCTGGCGCTCGGCACCGGCATCGGCCGCGACGACTTCAACGCCGACAAGCTGCGCTATCACAAGATCATCCTGATGGCGGATGCTGACGTCGACGGCGCCCACATCCGCACCCTGCTGCTGACCTTCTTCTATCGTCAGATGCCGGAGCTGATCGAACGCGGCCACGTCTATATCGCCCAGCCGCCGCTCTATAAGGTGTCGAAGGGCAAGCAGCACCGCTACGTCAAGGATCAGGCGGAGATGGACGCCTATCTGATCGAGGAAGGCTGCGCCGACGCCGAGCTGGACCTGTCGACCGGCGAACGCCGCATGGGTCTGGACCTGCAGGCCCTGGTGCGCGAGGCCAAGGCCTTCAAGGCCCTGGTCGATCGTCTGGCCGCCCGCGCCCCCGCCTTCGCCATCGAGCAGGGGGCCCTGGCCGGCCTGTTCACCGAGAGCGCCGGCGAGCTGGAGACGCGCGCCGCCAACGCCGCGACGCGCCTGAACCTCTATGCCGAGGAAGGCGACGGCCCGTGGTCGGGCGACCGCGCCGAGCAGGGCGGGGTGGTGTTCAGCCGCGTTCGCCGCGCCGTCAGCGAGACCATCGTCCTGGACGAACAGCTGGGGCGCTCGCTGGACGCCCGCCGTCTGGCCGAACGCGCGGCGACCTTTGAGGGCCTGTTCGACCAGCCCGCCGTCTATCGCCGCAAGGACAAGACCACGACGATCCGCGGGCCGCTGGACCTGCTGAACGCCGTGCTGGACGCCGGCAAGAAGGGCATGGCCATCCAGCGCTACAAGGGTCTGGGCGAGATGAACCCCGAGCAGCTGTGGGAGACGACGCTGGACGTCAACGCCCGCACCCTGCTGCAGGTCAAGGTCGAGCATGGCGACGACGCCGACGACCTGTTCGCCAAGCTGATGGGCGACGTGGTGGAGCCTCGCCGCGAGTTCATCCAGGACAACGCCCTGGACGCCGCCGTCGACGTCTGACGGCGGACGTCTGGCGGTGGACGTCAGGGGCGCTGGACGACGCCGTCGATCCAGCTCTCGACCAGGGACAGGTCGCTGTCGAGCACCAGGAGGTCCGCCGCCAGGCCGGGCGCGATCCGGCCACGCTCGTGCGACAGGCCGAGGAAGGCCGCGGGGGCGCTGGACGCCATCATGACGGCGGTCGGCAGGTCGAGGCCCAGCAGATCGCGGGCGTTGCGGACGGCGGCGGCCATGTCGAGATCGGAACCGGCCAGAACGCCGCGTTCGTCCAGGCAGGCGCCGTCCTTCACCGAGATGCGGCGGCCCTGCAGGTAGAAGTGATCCTCCCCGTCGCCGGGATGGGGGGCGTTCACGCTGGGCATGGCGTCGGTGACCAGCATGAAGCGGTCGGCCGGACGGCAGCGCAGGGCCAGTTTCAGCACCACCGGATCGACGTGATGGCCGTCGACGATGATTCCGCACCAGGCGGTCTGGCTTTCCAGGGCCGCGCCGACCACGCCGGGTTCGCGGCTGGTCAGGGGCGACATGGCGTTGAACAGGTGCGTGAACCCGGTCACGCCCGCGTCCAGGGCGGTGCGGATGGTCTGATAGTCGGCGTCGGTATGGCCGGCCGCGACCAGGGCGCCGCCCTCGACCAGGGCTGTGATCAGGTCAGGGGTGGTGGTCTCCGGCGCCAGGGTGATCAGGGTGCGGCCGGTCTTCATGCGCGTCAGCAGGCGCACGGCGTCATCATCCAGGGTGCGGAACTTGTTCGGGTCGTGGATGCCCTTGCGCGCCACGTTGAGGAAGGGGCCTTCGATGTGGAGGCCCAGCACGCCCGGCACGCCCTCAAGCATGGCCTGCTCGACCGCGTCGATGGCCTGGTCGATGACCGACAGCTCGTCGCTGATCAGGGTAGGCAGGAAGCCGGTGGTGCCGAAACGGCGATGGGCGGCGCCGATCCGGGCGATGGTCTCGGGCGTGGGCGCGTCATTGAACAGGACGCCGCCGCCGCCGTTGACCTGTGTGTCGATATAGCCCGGAACCAGCCGGTCGCCCTTCAGGTCTCGAACCGCGGCGTCCGGAAAGGCTTCGCGCAGGCGGGCTTCCGGTCCCACGGCGGCGATGCGGGCGCCGTCGACGACCACGGCGTGATCGTCGCGAAAGGCGCCGTCGGTCAGGATGGGGCCGTTGGCCAGAAGTGTGGGCATCAAACCGTCTCGGTCACCTTGTTGAGATAGGGCGGGCGGTCCGGATCGAAGCCGCGCGCCGTCGAGAGCGTGGCGGCCAGACGATAGAAGCTCTGGATCAGCAGTATGGGTTCCAGCGCCGGGTGCGTGCTGACGGTGGGCAGGGAGACGACGCCCGGCGCGGTCGTGGCCCCGGCGAAGAAGACCCGGGCGCCGCGTCGGGCGAAGTCGGCGGCCAGATCCTCGGCGTCGCCGCGCGTGGCGTCCGACTGGGGCAGCAGCAGGACGGGGAAGCCGGTCTTGACCAGGGCCATCGGCCCGTGACGGACCTCGGCGGTGGAGAAGGCCTCGGCATGCAGGCCGCAGGTCTCCTTCAGCTTCAGCGCGGCCTCGCGAGCGACGCCGAAACCGACGCCGCGTCCGACGACATAGAGGCTGGTCGCCTCGGTCAGGGCGGGCAGGGTGAGGGACCAGTCCTGGGCCCAGGCGTCGTCCAGTTGTCGCGGCAGGCTCCCGAGGCCGGCGGACAGGTCGGCGTCGCCGCTCCATTCCGCGATCAGATGGGCGATGGCGCTGAGGCTGGCGATGAAGCTCTTGGTGGCGGCGACCGACAGTTCCGGGCCGGCGCGCAAGGGAATGGTCAGGTCCGCCACCTGGCTGAGAGGCGAATCTTCCACATTGACCAGGGCGATGACGAAGGCGCCGCCCGCGCGCGCGCCGGCGGCCGCGGCGACCAGGTCGGGGCTCTTGCCCGACTGGGACACGGCCAGGCACAGGCCGTCGGGCACATGGGGCGCGCGCCCATAGACCGAGCTGACGGCCAGGGGCATGGGGCTGGTCATGACCCCGACCTCGGTTTCGATCAGATAGCGGGCGAAGACCCCCGCGTTGTCGGAGCTGCCCCGGCCGCAGATCAGGGCGGCGGTCGGCGGGTGCATGCGCAGGCGCTTCGCCGCCTGGGCGATGACGCCGGCGTTGGCGGCCAGCTGGGCGGCGACGAGGCGACCGGAGGCGGCGGCCTCGGCGAACATCCGGGTGTCTTCGGCGCGCATCAGGCGGGTCCGTCGTTGAGTTCGGCGACGAAGTCGTAGGCGTCGCCGCGATAATAGGACTGGGTCACTTCCACCGGCTCGCCGTTGTGGAAGGCGCGCCGTTCGATCAGCAGGCCCGGCGCGCCGCGGGCGACGCCCAGCAACTCGGCCTGTTCGTCGGTGAACAGGACGGCGCGCAGCCTCTGCAGGGCGCGGTTGGGTCGGCGCCCGCTCGCCGCGAGGGCCTGATAGAGGGAGGCGTCCACCGTCTCGGCGTCCGGCAGGCAGCTGGCGGGAACGGTCGAATACTCCAGCGCCATGGGCGAGCCGTCGGCGTAGCGAATACGATGGAAACGATAGACCGGAGCGCCCGGGCTGAGGCCCAGGGTCAGGGATTCCTCGGGCGTGACCGATCCCTGGCTGCGGCTCAGCCAGGAACTGGTGGCCTTGCGTCCGCGCGCCGCCATGTCTTCGGAGAAGGAGGTCAGCTTGGAGAAGCTCTTTTCGACGCGGGCGGCGACGAAGGTGCCCGCGCCCTGGCGCCGGGTCAGCAGGCCCTCGGCCACCAGGCCGTCGAACGCCTTGCGAATGGTGATGCGCGACACCGACAGTTCGTGGGCCAGATCGCGTTCGGGCGGCAGGGCGTCGTCAGGCTTCAGCGCGCGGCGCTCGATGGCCTGACGCACCGCCTGTTGCAACTGCTGATACAGGGGCGCGGGCCGCTGCGCGTCCAGTGATCCGATGGCTTCCAGGAACGCCATGACCTTTTCCCCCAAATGCATCCCGACGACCGCATCTGAACCCATGTCACGCGACCAATCAAGGACCAATATGAAGAAAGTTTAGGCCCAATGTGAATTTTGGTCTTGCAGGATGCGACGCTTTGGTGAAACTCTCCCGTCAATTCCCATGTTCTCTCGATCCTGACGAAAGAGAGGCGGACCATATTGGTCTTGAATTGGGTAGGTCGGACCTGCGGGGGCAGGTCTCTGGAGGGGAGATCCAGCGCCATGAGTATCCGTCACGCCTTGCTTGCCGGTTCCGTCAGCGCCCTGGCGCTGGTCGCCGGCGCCGCCGCCGCCCAGGATGCGCCGACCACCACGGTCGATGAGGTGGTCGTCACCGGCATCCGCGCGTCGCTGCAGCAGTCCATCGACACCAAGCGCAACGCCAACGCCATCATTGACGTCGTCACCGCCGAGGATGTGGGCAAGTTCCCCAGCTCGAACGTGGCCGAGGCCATCACCATCATTCCGGGCGTCACGGTCGATCGCGCCTTCGGTCAGGGCGAGAAGGTCTCGATCCTGGGCACGGACCCGGCGCTGAACCGCACCCTGCTGAACGGCCAGACGGTCGCCTCGGCGGACTGGTTCATTCTCGATCAGCCGGGGCGGACCTTCAACTACGCCCTGCTGGCGCCGCAGATCGTCGGCAAGGTCGAGGTCTACAAGTCGCCCGAGGCCCGCATCGACGAAGGGTCGATCGGCGGCACCGTCGATGTTTCGACCCGGCGCCCGCTGGACCTGGGTCGGCACACCCTGTCGGGCGCCGTGACCTATCTCTACAATGACCGGTCCGAGAGCGGCGACGCGCAACTGTCTCTCCTGGGCGGCTGGCGCAACGAGGACCGCACCTTCGGCGTCCTGGTCTCGGCCCAACGCGCCGCTGACGACCTGCGCCGGGACGGGCTCGAGGCCTATGGCACCATTCCGGCCAGCTATTACGCCGGCGGCAACGCCGAAAATCCGGGCGGCAATTCGATCGCCAACGGCAACTGCGTCGGGACCTGCGCCACGACCCTGCTGGCCAATCCGAACGCCAAGGGGCTGAACGCTTTCGGCACCCACTTCTTCGAGCAGAGCCGGGAGCGCAACAGCTACACCGTGGCGGTCCAGTGGCGTCCGAACGACAGCCTGGATCTGAACTTCGACTGGCTGCGCATCGACGCCACCTATGACAACATCAATCAGGCCCTGTTCGCCTTCCAGGGCAATACGTGGAACAGCCTGGGCGCCCTGACCGACATCCAGGTCGACAACAACGTCATCACCAAGGCCTCCTTCAAGAACGCGCTCAGCGTGCTGGACATCCAGTATCGCGAGGCGGCCATGACCTCGGACAGCTACCACTTCGACGCCAAGTATCGCGGCGACGGCTGGGACCTGTCGGGCGACATCGGCTACACCAAGGCTGACGGCGGTACGCAGCGTCAGCTGTTCGGCGAGTTCCTGAACTGGGCCGACTATACGGTGGACTTCACCGGCGCTCCGGGGTCGCCCGGCGTCCTGACCTACGCCAATGGCGATGTCCTGAACGACGCGTCGAAGTTCGCGTTCGACGGCGGCTGGGGCGGCGGGGATCCGTCCGTCGGTCCGACCGGCTACAACGCCGGCTGGGGCGGCAACATCGTCTCCAAGCCGACCATGGACGAGGAGACCTACGCCCAGGCCGATCTCGGCTTCGATCGCGACGGTTTCTTCAACCGCTTCCAGTTCGGCTACAAGTATCGTCAGCATGAGACCGACCAGAAGATGTCGGGCGTGACGGTTCAGATCTATGGCGCGCCGGACAGCGCCGCCATGTTCAACCCCAGTCAGGTTCCGGGCAATTACCTGGACGGCTTCGACGGGGCGAACGACCAGATGAAGACCCGCTTCCGTATCGATGGAAAGGCGTTGGCCGATTACATCGAGGCCGGGGAATACCTGCGTCCGTGGCAGGCCGCGCCGGTGCCGACCGTCTTCGGCAACGCCGAATTCACGGCCCAGAACTGGAACGTCCAGGAGACGATCAACGCTGTCTACGCCCAGGCGGACTTCGAGAGCGATCGTATCCGCGGCAACGTCGGTCTGCGCTATGTCCGCACGGAGTCGGAAAGCGGCGGCTATGTCTGCGTCAATCAGACGGCGACCGGCTGCGGCACGACCGCGGCCGACTGGGAGTGGAGCGTCAAGAGCAAGGAATACGACGACTTCCTGCCCAGCCTGAACGTCGCCATCAACGCCTCGGACGACCTGATCATCCGTCTGGCGGCGGCCAAGGTCATCTCGCGTCCCAACTATGCGGACATGTCCAACTACTTCTGGCTGTCGGATCAGATCCTGACCGGCGGCGGCGGCAATCCGGACCTCGACCCCTACAAGTCGACCAACCTGAACGCGGCCGCCGAATGGTATTTCGCCCCTGACGCCATCCTGTCAGGTGAGATCTTCTACAAGAAGATCGACAACTACATCCTGCAGAAGACCGCGCCGGAAGAGCATTTCAACCAGGCCCAGAACGCCGTCACCACCTATCAGATCAGCCGTCCGACCAACGCCGGTTCGGCCGACCTGAAGGGCGCGACCTTCGCCTATCAGCAGAACTACGCCTACGGCCTGGGCCTGCTGGCCAACTACACCTACGTCGACGGCAGCGCCGACAACGGTCAGGACCTGCCCTTCAACTCGAAGCACCAGGTCAATATCAGCCCCTTCTTCGAACAGGGGCCCTTCTCGGCGCGCGTGACCTACACCTGGCGGTCCAAGTACTTCACCGGGGTGGATCGCGGCGACGACATGTATGTCCGCGCCTACACCGGGCTCGACGCCACGGCGGGTTACGCCTTCAACGATCGGGTCAGCCTGACGGTGTCGGGTCAGAACCTGCTCGACAGCGAATACTACGCCTACGCCAATACGGTCAGCCTGCCGCGGGGCGTCTATCGCACCGGCCGCAAGCTGATGGCGACGCTGAGCGTCGAGTTCTAGGACGTCGCGTTCGGGGGGCGGCGTTCGTCGCCCCCTGTTCCGCCTATCGCCAAGGCCCTCTCCTGAGGCCAGACTGGCGCGGGGCGTCACCGTCCCGCGCGCTTTTTTTGATGCGAGACTGCGTATGACCCAGGTGGTTCGATCAAGGGGCCTCGCCCCGCGGTTGACGTCCCTTCTGGCCGTGCTGGCGGCCCTGGCTCCGGGTTCTGTCGCCCTGGCCGAAGCCCCCGTCGGGTCGGTGATACCGCGGCCCGCCGTCGTCACGCCCGCCGAGGGCGTCTTCGTCCTGAACGACGCGACGGTGCTGAGCGTCCCGCGCGACGACGCGGAGGCGCAGCGCGCGGCGACCTATTTCGCCGACCTGATGCAACGCACGCGCGGCCTGAACCTGACGGTGCGCGAAGGCGAGGCCGCGCCTGGCGCCGTCGTCTTCCGTCGCGCTCCTGAAACCGCCGCCGACGCCTATCGTCTGGACGTGAACCCGCGCGGGGCGGTCATCACGGCGAGCGACTTCGGCGGGATGCTCTATGGTTCGATCAGCCTGTGGCAGTTGGCGACGGCCGAGGGCGGTCAGGGAGCGGCGACCGTGCCCGCCGTGGCCATCGCCGACGCCCCGCGCTTCGGCTGGCGCGGCGTCATGCTGGACTCGGCCCGACACTATCAGTCGCCGGAGTTCATCAAGGGCTTCATCGACTGGATGGCCCTGCACAAGCTGAACGTCTTCCACTGGCATCTGACGGACGACCAGGCCTGGCGGCTTGAGATCAGGCGCTATCCGAAGCTGACCGAGATCGGCGGTTGGCGCGTTCATGCAGGCGCGGCGGCGCAGAAGGACATCGATCCGGCGACCGGCCGCCCGCGTCTCTATGGCGGCGTCTACACCCAGGACCAGGTGCGCGACATCGTGTCCTACGCCGCCGCGCGCAATATCGTCGTGGTGCCCGAGATCGACGTGCCCGGCCACGCCAGCGCGGCGATCGCCGCCTATCCCGAACTGGGCGTCACCGACGTGCCCGGCGCCGCCGTCCCGGCCGTGCCCGCCGACTGGGGCGTCTATCCGACCCTGTTCAACGTCGAGGAGGCGACGCTTGTCTTCTTCGAGAACGTCATGGACGAGGTGGTGGAGCTCTTCCCTTCGGAATACGTCCACATCGGCGGCGACGAGGCGGTCAAGGATCAGTGGAAGGCCTCGCCCCGCGTGCAGGAGCGGATGCGCGAACTGGGTCTGGCCGACGAGGAGAAGCTGCAGTCCTGGTTCGTCGCGCGCCTGGAGAAACGCCTGAACGACCACGGCCGCCGCATGATCGGCTGGGATGAAATCCTGGAAGGCGGCATCAATCCCAACGCCAGCGTCATGTCCTGGCGCGGGGTCGAGGGCGCCATCGAGGCGGCCCGCCTGGGCCATGACACGGTCATGTCGCCGGCGCCCGTGCTGTATTTCGACAACCGCCAGAGCGCCGATGACGGAGCGCCGGGACGCGGCTTCACCTCGACCCTGCGCGACGTCTACAGTTTTGACCCGACGCCGGACGAACTGACCCCGGATCAGGCGCGGCGCGTCCTGGGCGTGCAGGGCAACCTCTTCACCGAACACATGCGGACCGAGGACCGGGTCGAGTATCAGGCCTTCCCCCGCATCTCGGCCCTGGCGGAAATGGCCTGGACCCCGCACGCGCGGATGGACTTCGACGATTTCCGCGCCCGTCTGGAGCCGCAACTGGTCCGTTATCGCAGCCTCGGCATCGATTATGCGACCAGCGGCCTGACCGAGGTTCCCGCCACGCCGCCCGCCGACGGTCAGCGGCGTTACGATCATCAGATGAAGCTGTGCAGCGCGGCCCTGCCGCTGTCGCTGATCGACGACGCCCCGCTGGAGGGCGAGCGTCCGGCCCTGCTGATGGACATCCTCAATCCCTGCTGGATCTATCAGTCGGCGGACCTGAGCAAGGGGCTGCGTTTCGAAGCCGCCGTGGGGCAGGTTCCCTTCAACTTCCAGATCGGCGCCGATCGCGACAGGATCCGTCTTGGGACGCCGCGCACCCCGGCGGGCGAACTGGAGGTCCGCATCAACGGCTGCGAGGGCGAGCCGGCCCTGATCCTGCCCCTGGCCGAGGCGGCGGGCAACGACGGGATCACCACCCTGTCCGGCCAGCTGCCGGCCCGGGGCGGACGGCATGACCTGTGCCTGAAGTTCACGCAGAAGGAACTGGACCCGATGTGGGGCGTCGACTGGGTCCGCGTCTCCGATCCCGACGCCCGGCGCGGGGACGACTGATGACGGCCGAGCTGATCGTTCATGCGCCGATCGACGGCTGGGTCTGTGCTCTGGACGAGGTGCCTGACGACGCCTTCGCCGGACGCATGGTCGGCGACGGCCTGGCCATCGACCCGACCGGCGCGACGGTGCGCGCCCCCTTTGACGGGGTGGTGTCGAGCCTCGCGCGAACGGGCCACGCCGTCAGCATCCGCTCGGACGCGGGGGTTGAGGTTCTGATCCATCTGGGGCTGGAGACGGTGACCCTGAAAGGGGCGGGCTTCACAGCCCACGTCGCCGCCGGGGATGCAGTCAGGACGGGCGATCTGCTGTTGAGCCTGGATCTCGAGGTGATCGCGGCGGGCGCGAAAAATCTGATCTCGCCGGTGCTGCTGGCCAATGAGGGCGAGGTTCGCGTTCTGCCGCTGAACCGTCTGGTTGTGGCGGGGGAGCCGGTCATGGCCGTGCGTCGGATCGCGACGACGGCCGCCGTGGAGGCCTCGTTCGAGACGATCCTGACCCGTTCGGTGCGGGCGCCCCTGCCGCATGGGCTGCACGCCCGTCCGGCCTCGCGTCTGGCCGCGACGGTTCGGGATTTCGACGCGCGCGTCCGTCTGACCCTCGGCGAGCGCAGCGCCGACGCGACCAGTCTGACCGCCATGATGACCCTGGGTCTCAGGGACGGCGACGCCTTGACCGTCAGCGCCGGCGGACCGCAGGCCGAGGCCGCCCTGGACGCCGTGGTCGCCCTGATCGCTTCGGGGCTGGGCGAGGGGGGCGAGCCTGCGTCTGTCGCGTCCGTCGTCGAGACCGCGACGGCCGCCGGGCCGACGACAGGCGAGGACGGCGAACTGATCTTTTCAGGCGTCACGGCGGCGCCGGGCCTGGTGATCGGCCACGCGGTGCGTCTGCGCCAGGCCGAGATCGAGACGCCCGAGCACGGTCGCGGCGTCGCGCTGGAACAGGCCGCCCTGCGGCAGGCGCTCAGCGCCGTACGCAGCCGTATCGAAGCCTCGGTGGCGTCCGGCGGCGCCCATCGCCGCGCCATTCTGGCCGCACATCTGGCCTTCCTGGACGATCCCGGCCTGCTCGCCACGGCGCAGGAAGCCATTGAGGCGGGCCGGGGCGCCGGCTTCGCCTGGCGCACGGCGACCCAGGCCGGAGTGGCCCTGTTCCGGTCGCTGGGCGACGCCCGTACCGCCGAACGCGCCGACGACCTCATGGATCTGGAGCGTCAGGTCCTGGTCGAGCTGTCGGGCGAGGCCGCGCCCGCACCGATGGTCTTGGGGGCCGGATCGGTCATCCTGGCGGACGACCTTCTGCCGTCGCAGCTGATCGCCCTGGACGCGGTCAAGGTGGCGGGGCTGTGCACCGCGCGCGGCGGACCGACCTCGCACGTCGCCATCCTGGCCGCCGCCATGGGGGTCCCGGCCCTGGTGGCGGTCGGTTCGGGTCTGGACCGTGTCGAGGACGGCGCCCTGGTGGTGCTGGACGCCGACGGCCGACGCCTGGTCGCCAGCCCGTCGGCCGCCCGTCAGGCGCGCGCGCAGAGCGCCGCCGCCGCGCGCGACCGTCGCCGTCTTGAGGCCCGGGCCCTGGCGGCCGAGGATTGCCGCACCGCCGACGGCGTCCGCATCGAGGTCTTCGCCAATCTGGGCGACGTGGCCGAGGCCGCGCCCGCCGTGGCGGGGGGCGCCGAGGGTTGCGGCCTGCTGCGCACAGAATTCCTCTTCCTCGAACGCCAGAGCGCCCCGACCGAGGACGAGCAACTGGCCCAGTATCAGGCCATCGCCGACGCCCTGGACGGACGGCCCCTGGTCATCCGCACCCTGGATGCGGGGGGCGACAAGCCCTTGCCCTATCTGCCCATGCCGCATGAGGACAATCCGGCCCTGGGCCTGCGCGGGGTGCGAACCGGCCTGCATCGGCCTGATCTGTTGCTGACCCAGTTGAGGGCGGTCTGTCGGGTGCGCGCTCGCGGAACCGTCGCGGTCATGCTGCCGATGATCGCCTCGGCGGCGGAGGTCCGTCAGGTCCGCGCCCTGCTGGACATCGCCGTATCCGAGACCGGCGGCGCGGCGCCCTTGCTGGGGGTCATGATCGAGACCCCGGCGGCGGCCATGACGGCCGACCTGCTGGCGCCCCATATCGACTTCGTTTCCATCGGCACCAATGACCTGACGCAGTACGCCCTGGCCATGGATCGCCAGAACGCCCACCTGGCGGCCCAGCTGGACAGCCTGCATCCGGCGGTGCTGCGCCTGATCGCCCAGACGGCGGCGGGCGCCGCCGACACCCGCTGGATCGGCGTCTGCGGCGGACTGGCCTCAGATCCGCTGGCCGCGCCCATCCTGATCGGTCTCGGCGTCACCGAGCTGTCGGCCACGCCGTCCATGACGGCCGAGATCAAGGCCCTGCTGCGGGGGCTGACTCTGGCCGACTGTCGCGAACTGGCGGCCCAGGCCCTGGCGCTGGATAGCGCCGAGGCCGTGCGCGCCCTGGCCGACGAGCGCCTGGCCGTCCTGCTGAAATCCCGTGTCGTCGGAGCGGTCGCATGAAGATCGGACTGTCCAGCCTGCAGCCGCTCGGCCGGGCCCTGATGCTGCCCATCGCCGTTCTGCCGGTGGCGGGCCTGCTGTTGCGACTGGGGCAGCCGGACCTGCTCGACATCGCCTTCATCTCGGCGGCGGGACAGGCGGTCTTCGCCAACCTGGGCCTGCTGTTCGCCGTCGGCGTGGCGGTGGGTCTGGCCCGGGACAACAACGGCGCCGCGGGACTGGCGGGCGTGGTCTGTTTCCTGATTTCGGTCGAGGCGTCCAAGGTCCTGCTGGCGGTTCCGCCCGAGGCCGTCGCCGGGCTGACCGGCGATGCGGCGGATGCGGCCTCCAAGGCCTTCAAGGATCAGGCCCTGTCGCGGCTGGGCGTGCCCATCGGCATTGTCGCCGGCCTGATCGCCGGGGCCTGCTACAACCGCTTCTCGACCTTCAAGCTGCCGGACTATCTGGCCTTCTTCGCGGGGCGCCGCTTCGTGCCCATCGTGGCGGGGGTGGCCGGTCTGGCCGTGGCGGCCGTCGTCGGCCTGACCTTCACCGGCATCGACCACGCCATCGACGTCTTCAGCCGCGGGGTGGTCGGCTCGGGCGAGTTCGGCCTGTTCGTCTATGGCCTGCTGAACCGGTTGCTGATCGTCACCGGCCTGCACCACATCCTGAACAATGTCGCCTGGTTCATCGTCGGGGATTTCAACGGCGCGACGGGGGACCTGAACCGCTTCTTCGCGGGCGATCCCAGCGCGGGCGTCTTCATGAGCGGCTTCTTCCCCGTCATGATGTTCGGCCTGCCCGCCGCCTGCCTGGCCATGTATCACGCCGCCCGACCGGAGCGGCGCAAGGAGGTCGGGGGCATGCTCTTCTCCCTGGCCCTGACGGCCTTCCTGACCGGGGTGACCGAGCCGATCGAGTTCACCTTCATGTTCCTGGCGCCGGTCCTCTACGCCATCCACGCGGTGCTGACCGGGGTGTCGATGGTGGCGATGGACCTGCTGGGCTCGCGGCTGGGTTTCACCTTTTCGGCGGGCCTGTTCGACTATGTGCTGAACTATGGCCGCGCGACCCGGCCGTGGATGCTGCTGCCGGTCGGGCTGATCTACGGGGGCCTCTATTACGGACTGTTCCGCGTCGCCATCACGGTCTTCAACCTGAAGACGCCGGGACGGGACGACGAGCCGGTCGCGGCGGGGCCTGTATCCGCCGTCGGCGGCGACCGGGCGGCGGGCTTTGTCGCGGCCCTCGGCGGGGCGGGCAATCTGACGGCGGTGGCGGCCTGCACCACGCGACTTCGCTTGCATATCCGTTCGCGTGACCAGGTCGATGAAGCGGCGCTGAAGCGTCTTGGCGCGCGTGGCGTCATCGCTCCGGCCCCGGATCAGCTGCAGGTCGTCCTGGGTCCCATCGCCGACGCCGTGGCGGATGAAATCCGAAGCGCCCTGGCCCTGGATCCCGCGTCCGAAGGCAGGCCCCGGACCACGGGCGAAGAGGCCGAGACAGTCGCATCCACGCTCGCGCCCGAGCTGCTGGAGGCCCTGGGCGGAGCCGGGAATATCGAACGCGTCCGGCGTCAGGCAGGACGCCTCTGCATCGACCTGAACAGGGACGCGATCGACCCGGCGCGGCTGGCGGCCCTGTCGCCGCGCGGCTTCGTCCGCACCAGCGCGAAGAGGGTGCAGATCTTGCTCGGCCCGAAGACTCCGGCCGGCGTCTAGCCGGCCTGGCCGTCGATATAGGCCTTGATGCTTGCGGCGTTCTCGCCCTGGGCGCGGACGCTGTCGCAGGCGATGCTCTTGATCAGCGCGCCGAGGCTGTTGGGGGCGGGCGTGTCCCAGACGACGTCGGTTTCAGGATAGCGGTCCAGCTCGGCGCCGTCGGGGCCGTACTCGATCTCCACCACGATGCGGGACTGGTTGGTCGCGCAGCGAATGGCGTACTCGTTGACCTTGTGACTGTAGTCGCCCGGCGTCGCCGGCAAGGCCACGCGCGCCACATTGATGCTGGTGTCGTCGCCGAGCACGGAGATGCTGGACAGGTCGGCGAGGTAGGCGACGCGAGCGCTCGAGGAAAAGGCGTTCCATTCCTCGGCGGCGGCCTTGTCGGCCAGGCTGCTGATCAGGGCGCCGGCCGCCAGGGCCATGAGAGCGACGACGGATTGCTTCATTTCTTCCTCCCCAGGATTGCCGTGACTTCACACCCTGGACGATGAAAATTCAACTGGTGCGGCTTGCCGATGAATCGCCGCTATCCGTGCCTAGGCTCGTCTCATGAAGAAGTTTCTGCTGATCCTTGCCCTGATGATCGGCCTGCCGACATCGCTCGCCCAGGCCGCCACGGCGGCGTCCCCCCCGTCGCGGAGCCAGGCTTTCGCTTCGGAACGGATCGTGGTCGAGGCGCGCGGCGAGGGGCCGGACGTGATCCTGATCCCTGGCCTGGCCTCGACCTCGGCGGTCTGGGCCAGGACGGCCAGCGCCCTGGAGGGACGCTACCGGGTGCATCTGGTGACCGTTCGCGGCTTCGGCGACGTGCCGCCGGGGGAGAATGGCGAAGGTCTGGTCGGCGGACCGGCGGCGGCCGAGATCCGGCGCTATATCAACGAGAAGGGCCTGACGCGGCCCGCCATCATCGGCCATTCGATGGGCGGGCAGATCGCCCTGAGGGTCGCCGCCGACGCGGGGGCGCGCGTCGGCCGGGTCATGGTGGTCGACGCCTCGCCCTTCTTCCCTTCGCTGATCAGCGCGGGCGCCACGACCGGCGACGTCGAACCCCTGGCGCGGCTGGCCTATCAGGGCCTGCTGCTGTTCGGCGACGAGGCGTTGAAGACCCAGGCCCAGGGCATGGGAGCCGACATGGGCGGCGCCGCCGACAGCCTGTTCGGCACCCTGGGCTGGCAGGGCGGCGACCGGCGCACCCTGGCGCAAGGCCTGTATGAGGTGATGACAGTCGATCTGCGCGCGCGTCTGCCCGCCATCACCGCCCC
Source organism: Brevundimonas sp. T2-11 (assembly GCF_055397675.1). Taxonomy (NCBI): domain Bacteria; kingdom Pseudomonadati; phylum Pseudomonadota; class Alphaproteobacteria; order Caulobacterales; family Caulobacteraceae; genus Brevundimonas; species Brevundimonas sp. T2-11. The sequence continues at coordinate 3,040,187 of NZ_AP027920.1, read as the reverse complement.
TGTCACCGTCGTCTATGGCTGGAGCGCCGACGACCGCAGCCCGCGCAGCCACATCGACGGCCTGTTCCGCGCCGGCTACCGCTCCCTGCCGCGCCCGGCCGCCTTCGAACGGATCGAAGGCGCCGAGCACATGGTCATGATCGACCAGCCGCGCCGCTTCCAGGCGGCGGTCGAGCGCTTCCTGCGCTGAGGCGTCAGTCCGGCTGAAGCCGACGGATCGAGGCCAGCAAGGCCGCGTCGTCGCTCATGTCGCCCTCGATGACATGTTCGGGGCGCTGCGGTTCGTTGTTGCCGCGCGCGCGGCCGCGATAGACCTTCATCGGCACGGCGATCCGGGCCAGGCCGCTGGCGAGGGGGGCTTCGCGGATCTCCATGTAGACGGTGTCGGCCGAAGTCTCGCGCCCGACCTGGAAGGCCCCCGCGGTCTTCCACAGATCGACGGCGTCCAGGCAGGCCGAGCCGCAGCTGGAATCGGTCAGGACATAGACCCGGCCCGCCATCAGTTGCGGCGCAGGCGGCGGCGGGGCGGCGTCGGGGTCCTGTGTATTGGCGCTGCGCCAATAGACCTGACCGGCGGCCTGGGCGGCCTTCATGCCGTTCACGGCGTCTTCCGCCCATCCGATGTATTCGGGCGAGCCGTTGGTGGCGCGCAGTTGTTCCAGGAAGCCGGCGATCTGGGCGATGTTGCCGTCCGAGGCGCGCCATTCGACAGCCTCGATCGCGGGCTCGGGATGGGCGATCATCCAGTCGTCGCCCCACAGGACCTGGGCCATCAGCTGGCTCCAGTGCGAGGAGCCGCCGCCGTTGCCGCGCAGGTCCAGAACCACATAGGGGGCCAGTCGCAGGGGCTCCTGCTTGGCCTTCATGTCGGCGATCAGGGCCGTGAGCTTCGCATGGGTTTCGCTGGACGGATCGCCGTTGAACGAGGGCGTCGAGATCCAGAAGCCGCCGTCGTCGAAATGCTTCAGGGCGAAATCCGTCTCGGCGCGCTGGGCCAGCTTGGCGCGGCGGGCGTAAATGTCCTCGGGGGTGGCGCGCCAGTTGAGGGCGTAGGTCCGGGTCGCGCCGTCGGCTTCGAAGCGGCACTGACGCATCTCGCTGATCCATGGGTTCTGCGCGCTGAGGAACTGCCAGTCGCCGTAGAGGACGCGCTGGGCCTCCAGGAACCAGCGGCCCCGGAACTGGCCGATGCGCTGTTCCGCCAGGGCATCGGCGGCCACGCCGTCGCAGTCGATCAAACGCGCGCCCAGGGGCGGCGTCGCGGCGTCGCCCGCGTCACGGTCGGCCACTATCTGGTCGGCGCCGCGATAGACGGTGAGGAAGCCGGGCCAGCGCGTGGCGAAGCCGTAGTTCGGCTGGGTGACGTTGATGCCGACGTGACCGTCCTCGAAGCTGGCGACATAGGCGCGCAGCGCCCACCACCAGCCGCCCGCGTCGGTCGTGGTCCGGGCGCGTCCGAGGGCCGTGGACAGGCCCTCGTCCAGCCGGGGGCGGAAGGCGGGGTTGAGCGGATCATGCACGCCGGGGTGGCTGTCGATCATGATGTCGTGCAGGGCGGTCGCGTCCTGAACCAGGGTCGCCGACCAGTCGCGCGGCTGATCCATCGGCTTGAGCGCATCAGCGGGGGCGTCCTGCGCCAAAGCCTGTGCATGGGCTGCGCTCGCCATCGTCAGACAGGCGACGCCCGTCGCCAGAAGCCGCTTCATATCTGGTTTCCCTTCCCCGTGTCGGCGACTGACATGGCAGGGCGGAGCGGGCAGTTCCAGTTACGGTTTGGTCACGGAAGACCTATCAGCCCGCCGCGGCCAGGGCCTCGAGGACGCCCTTGCCGTAACGTTCCAGCTTGCCGGCGCCGACGCCGGAGATGCGGCCCAGGGCGTCGAGGTTGCGCGGCTCGCTGAGGGCGATCTCGACCAGGGTCTTGTCCTGGAAGATGACATAGGGCGGGACGTGCTGTTCGGCGGCGCGGTCGCGGCGCCAGGCGCGCAGGACCTCGAAGCGGGCGCGCACGTCAGTGTCCAGGGCTTCGACGGCCAGGTTGCGGCCGGCGTTGCGGCGGGGGCGCTCGGCCTCGACCACGCGCACCGGGGCCTTGCGCACCTGAACGGGGCGCTCGCCGCGATAGACGGCGCGGACGGCCTCGGGATCGCCCAGTTGGATGATGGGCTTGCCCTCGTTCGGGTCCTCGACCAGCAGACCCTCGAACAGCAGGTGGTCGATCACGTCGCGCCAGCCGGTCAGCGACAGGTCGGCGCCGATGGCCCAGGTGGAGAGGTTCGACTCCCACGGCTGGACGTCTTTCGTCTTGCCCAGCAGGTGGTCGACCACACGGGTGCGTCCGAAGCGTTCGCCGAGACGCTGGACCGCGGCCAGGGCCTTTTGCGCCGGAACCACGGCGTCGAAGGTGGCGGGCGGGTCGCCGCAGATGTCGCACACGCCGCAGGGCTGGGCGTCGGTCTCGCCGAAGTAGCGGCGCACGGCCTGGGGGCGGCAGACGGCCCCGTCCAGCATGGCGAACAACTGGCGGACCTTGCGGGTCTGGACCTGTTTGACCTCCTCGGCCATCGGGCGGCCTTCGAGGCGGCGCAGCGACCAGGCGATGTCGGACGGGCCGTAGAGGGTGATGCCCTCGGCCGGTTCGCCGTCGCGTCCGGCGCGGCCGATTTCCTGCCAGTAGGCCTCGAGGCTGCCGGGCGGATCGGCGTGGATGACGAAGCGGACGTCAGGTTTGTCGACGCCCATGCCGAAGGCGATGGTGGCGACCATGACGGCGCCGTCCTCGGCCAGAAAGCGCTCCAGACGCCGGTCGCGCTCGCGGGCGTCGAAACCGGCGTGATAGGCGATGGCGTTGGTCCCGGCGTCGCGCAGGGTTTGCGCCACACGTTCGCAGCCGTCGCGGCTGCCGCAATAGACCACGCCCGACTTGCCGCGCCGCTCGCGCACCAGCTCGACCACGGCGGCGTCGGTGCGGGCGCGCGAGCCGTTGATCTTGCGCTCGGCGGAGAGCTGCAGGTTGGGGCGGGCGAAGCTATCGACGAAGACGCGGGCCTCGCCCAGGCGCAGCGAGGCCAGGATGTCGTCGCGGGTGCGGGCGTCGGCGGTGGCGGTGACGGCGATGCGCGGGACGCCGGGGAAGATCTCGGCCAGACGACCCAGCGAGCGGTAGTCGGGGCGGAAGTCGTGGCCCCACTGACTGACGCAGTGGGCCTCGTCGATGGCGATCAGGCTGAGGTCGATCTCGGACAGGCGCTCCAGCATGGAGCCGGCGGCCAGACCTTCGGGCGAGACGTAGAGCAGGTCCAGTTCGCCCGAGCGGGCGGCGCGCCAGATGGCCGAGCGCTCTTCCATCGGCACGCCGGAATCGAGACGGGCGGCGGCCACGCCCTGCTGCTTCAGGGCCTCGACCTGATCGGTCATCAGGGCGATCAGCGGGGACACCACCAGACCGACGCCGGGGCGCAGGATGGCGGGGATCTGATAGCAGACGCTCTTGCCGCCGCCGGTCGGCAGGACGGCCATGACGTCGCGCCCGGCCAGAACCTCGGCCACGACATGGGCCTGCAGTCCGCGAAAATCGGCATGGCCCCAGACGCGGCCCAGCACCTCGCGCGCGGCGCCCAGGTCGAGCGGGGCGGGGGAGGTGGAACGGCGGGGGTCAGCGAGCATCGGCGGGTTGTGCCTGATCCGTTCCGGGGTGTCACCCGCTTCTCCTCCCTGTTGCGCAGCAATGGCGAGGTGGCGCGGACGCGCAGCGGCCGTGACGGAGGGGGCGTCTCGACGGTTGAGGTCGGCGTCGCCCCCTCCACCACTTCGTGGTCCCCCTCCCCATTCGCTTCGCGAACAGGGAGGAAGGCGTTATAGGCCCGCGCCATGACCACGATCCTTTATGGCCGCCCGCCGGCGGTGTTCGACGTGCCGACCGGCGCCGTGCAGACCTCGCCCCTGATCCCCGGGGCGACGGCGCTGGAAGACCTTGCCCCCGGTTCGGCGGACGAGGCGATGATCTACGCCCCGCCGGGCGTGGTGGAGCGGCGCTACACCCTGGCGCTGGCGCTGCGGGCGCTGAAGGTCGGCGGACGGCTGGACGTCATGGCGCCCAAGGACAAGGGCGGCTCGCGTCTGGGCAAGGAGCTGAAGGGCTTCGGCCTCGAGGTCGGCGAGACCGCCAAGGCTCACCATCGCCGCTGCGTCGTCATCCGTCCCGAGACGATCGAGGGGCTGGACGCGGCCATTGCGGCGGGCACCCTGCAACAGGTGGAGGGGCTGGAGGCCTGGTCGCAGCCGGGCGTTTTCGCCTGGGACCGGGTCGATCCGGGCACGGCGCTGCTGGCGCAGGTCATGCCGCCGCTGAAAGGGGCGGGCGCCGATCTGGGGTGCGGCTTCGGAACCCTGTCCCTGGTGGCGTTGCGCTCGCCGGCGGTGACATCCCTGCGTTTGATCGACCTCGACCGGCGCGCCGTGGCAGCGGCGAGGAAGAACGTCGAGGACCCGCGCGCGACCTTTGAATGGGCCGATGTTCGCACCCTGCCGACAGCGGGCGAACTGAACTTCATCGTCAGCAATCCGCCCTTCCACGACGGCGGGGCCGAGGATCGGCGTCTGGGCCAGAACTTCATCCGCCAGGCGGCGGCCCTGTTGAAAACCGGCGGCGTGGCCTGGCTGGTCGCCAACCGGCACCTGCCCTACGAGGCCGAGTTGAACGCCGCCTTCAAGCGGGTGCGGATGGTCGCCGATCAGGGCGGCTACAAGATTTTCGAGGCGGTGAAGTAGTGTCGCCCTCAAGCAGCCCGAAGGGCGGTAGGGCATGAGCAAGGCCAAGATCCCCACCAGCCGCGTCGATAAGCTGCTGGGCTCCATGGGCTACGGCTCGCGGGCCGAGATGGCGCGGCTGGGCAAGGCGGGCGGCATCGTGCTGGACGGCGCCGATCTGACAGATGTGTCCAGGCGCATTTCGGTGACGCCCGACCTGCCGACGCGGATGGAGATCGACGGCGAGCCGCTGGACCCGGTGGCCGGTCTGGTCATGCTGCTGAACAAGCCGCTGGGCATGACCTGTTCGCGCAAGGAAGACGGCGCGCTGGTCTATGACGTCCTGCCGGACCGGTGGAAGCGTCGCGACCCGGCCATCTCGACCATCGGCCGGCTGGACAAGCAGACCTCGGGCCTGCTGCTGCTGACCGACGACGGCGACCTGCTGCACCGGGTCATCAGCCCCAAGCGTCATGTGGCCAAGGTCTATCGCGCGACGCTGGCGCGGCCCCTGACCGGGACCGAGGGGGCGCTGTTCGCCTCGGGTGATCTGGTGCTGGAGGGCGAGGACAAGCCGCTGGCGCCTGCCGTTCTGGAGGTGGTGTCGCCGACCGAGGCCCTGCTGACGGTGACCGAGGGGCGCTATCATCAGGTGCGCCGGATGTTCGCCGCAGCGGGGAACCACGTCGAGGCCCTGCACCGCGAACGGCTGGGCGGGCTGGTCCTGCCGGGCGATCTGGGGCCGGGGGCGTGGCGGCTGCTGACGCCGGACGAGATCGAGCTGATTTTCGCCTGAGCCTCCGCCGTCCTGACGGGGCGGGGGGCGAGGCTGCGGGCCTGCCTGTTGACGCCGGGCGCGCTTGGACGTCAGATCAGTCCGCAACACTGGAAGATCGAAGATGGCTCATCGGGCAAGCGACGATCATGGCAGTCTGATCCGGCAGGCGCTGGATGACGGCGCGGGCGCGCGCTCGGCTCTGGCCGCGTCGTGGCGCCGGTCGATGACCCTCTACGGTCTTGATCCTGTCGAGCATGGTCGGGTCGAAACCATCACCGAACAGCAGCTGCGCGAGGCGCGGCAGGCGATGGAGCCGATGACGCGCGCGGCCGAAGGCGTGCTGGACCGGCTGTTTCTGGCCGTCGGCGGGGTGGGATGCTGCGTCCTGCTGACCAACGCCGAGGGCGTGCCGGTCGAGCGGCGCGGGGCGGCGGCGGACGATGAGACCTTCCACCGATGGGGCCTGTGGCCCGGCGCCGTCTGGTCCGAGGCGGTCGAGGGGACCAACGGCATCGGCACGGCTCTGGCCGAGCATCGCGCGGTGACCATCCACCGCGAACAGCATTTCCACGCGCGCAACACCGGGCTGAGCTGCATCACCCACCCCATCCATGACCACCTGGGGCGGCTGGCCGGGGCGCTGGATGTCTCGTCCTGCCGGGCCGACGCGACCGAGGCCATCCTGGGGCTGATCTCGGCGGCCGTTTCGGATGCGGCCCGGGCCATCGAGGCCCAGAGCTTCCGCCAGGCCTTCGCCGACGCGCGCATCGTGCTGGCGGGCGGGGCTAGCGAGCGCAATGCGGCGGCATTGCTGGCCGTCGACCGCGACGACCTGGTCATCGGCGCCACGCGGGCGGCGCGGCTGTCGCTGTCCATCACCGACGAGCGGATCGCGGCCCAGCTGCCCGCCTCCGACCTGCTGACGCCGGGTGGGGTCGAGACGGACCTGCTGGAGGCCGAACGGGGCGCCGTGCGCCGCGCCCTGGCTCGCAGCGGGGGCAATGTCTCGGCGGCGGCGCGGGCTCTGGGCGTCAGTCGCGCCACCCTGCACCGCAAGCTGCATCGTCTGGGTCTGATCGACCTGCACTGACCTGTCGCAATCCTGCGACAGGTTTGCGGCGCACCATTTCGCCGCCGTCTGGCGCTCAGCCTCCTGCCGACCAAACTGGTCTCAAACGACGCCGGACAATCGGCGCCCGAGGAAACCAGCAGGAGGCCTTTCGTGACCAAGCCCGAATTCATCCGCGCCGTGACGCCCAGGTACAAGGCGCGCTACGACAACTTCATCGGCGGCCAATGGGTGACCCCGGTCAACGGCCGCTATTTCGAGAACACCTCCCCGGTGAACGGCCGCGTTCTGTGCGAGGTGGCTCGCTCGGACGCGGCCGACGTCGAGCTGGCGCTGGACGCCGCCCACGCGGCCAGGGACGGCTGGGGCAAGACCAGCGTCGCCCAGCGCGCCCTGATCCTCAACCGTATCGCCGACCGCATGGAGCAGAACCTGCAGGCCATCGCCGAGGCCGAGACCTGGGACAACGGCAAGCCGGTGCGCGAGACCCTTGCGGCCGACATCCCGCTGGCCATCGACCACTTCCGCTATTTCGCCGGCTGCATCCGCGCGCAGGAAGGCGGCATTTCAGAACTCGACAACGACACGGTCGCCTATCACTTCCACGAGCCGCTGGGCGTGGTCGGCCAGATCATTCCGTGGAACTTCCCCATCCTGATGGCGGCGTGGAAGATCGCCCCGGCGCTGGCGGCGGGCAATTGCATCGTGCTGAAGCCGGCGGAGCAGACCCCGGCCTCCATCCTGCTGCTGACCGAGCTGATCCAGGACATCCTGCCGCCGGGCGTGCTGAACATCGTCTCGGGCACCGGCGTCGAGGTCGGCGAGCCCCTGGCCACCAACCCGCGCATCGCCAAGATCGCCTTCACCGGCTCGACCGCCGTCGGTCAGAAGATCATGGAATACGCCACCCGGAACATCATCCCGGTGACGCTGGAGCTGGGCGGCAAATCGCCGAACATCTTCTTCAAGGACGTGATGGACGCCGACGACGCCTTCCTCGACAAGGCGCTGGAAGGCTTCGCCATGTTCGCGCTGAATCAGGGCGAGGTCTGCACCTGCCCCAGCCGCGCCCTTATCCACGAAGACATCTATGAGGCCTTCATCGAGAAGGCGATCGCCCGCGTCGAAGCCATCAAACAGGGCGACCCGCTGGACCCGGCTACCCAGGTCGGTGCCCAGGCCTCGGACCAGCAGCTCAAGAAGATCCTGTCCTATCTGAAGATCGGCAAGGACGAGGGCGCCGAGGTGCTGACCGGCGGTGACCAGGCGGTGCTGAAGGACGATCTGGCCGGCGGCTATTACGTCACGCCGACGGTGTTCAAGGGCACCAATGACATGAGGATCTTCCAGGAGGAGATCTTCGGTCCCGTCCTGGCCGTGACCACCTTCAAGACGCTGGAAGAAGCCATCGCCATCGCCAACGACACCGAATACGGCCTGGGCGCCGGGGTGTGGTCGCGCGACATGAACACCGCCTATCGCGCGGGTCGGGCCATCCAGGCGGGCCGCGTCTGGACCAACTGCTACCATCAGTATCCGGCCCACGCGGCCTTCGGCGGCTACAAGAAGTCGGGTATCGGGCGTGAGAACCATCGCATGATGCTGGACCACTATCAGCAGACCAAGAACCTGCTGGTCAGCTACAGCCCGGACAAGCTGGGCTTCTTCTGATCTCGATCAAGGCGCGGGCTTCGGTCCGCGCCTTTTCTGTTCGCGACCCAAACGAGGAGTAGTGATCATGGCGAAAACCATGAAGGCCGCCGTCGTGCGTGAGTTCGGCAAGCCCCTGGTGATCGAGGATGCGCCGGTCCCGACGCCCGGCCCCGGCATGATCCAGGTGAAGATCGAGGCCACCGGCGTTTGTCACACCGACCTGCACGCGGCCGAGGGCGACTGGCCGGTCAAGCCGAACCCGCCCTTCATTCCGGGGCACGAGGGTGTCGGCTATGTCTCCGGCGTCGGCGCCGGGGTCAAGCACGTCAAGGAAGGCGACCGCGTCGGCGTGCCGTGGCTCTACACCGCCTGCGGCCACTGCAAGCACTGTCTGGGCGGCTGGGAGACCCTGTGTCACGAGCAGCAGAACACCGGCTATTCGGTCAACGGCAGCTTCGCCGAATATGTGGTGGCCGATCCGAACTTCGTCGGCCACCTGCCCGATCAGATCGGCTTCGAGGAGATCGCGCCGATCCTGTGCGCCGGGGTCACGGTCTACAAGGGCCTGAAGATGACCGACACCAAGCCGGGCGACTGGATGGTCGTTTCCGGCGTCGGCGGTCTGGGCCATCTGGCCGTGCAATACGCCAGGGCCATGGGGCTGAACGTGGCGGCGGTCGATATCGACGACGCCAAGCTGGACCTGGCCCGGCGGTTGGGCGCGACGGTGACGGTCAACGCCAGGACCTCCAACGACCCCGCCGCCGACATCAAGCGTCAGACCGACGGCGGCGCCCAGGGCGTGCTGGTCACGGCCGTCTCGCCCAAGGCGTTCGAGCAGGCGCTGGGCATGACGGCGCGCGGAGCGACCGTGGCCCTGAACGGCCTGCCGGCGGGGGACTTCCCGCTGTCGATCTTCGACATGGTGCTGAACGGGACGACGGTGCGCGGCTCCATCGTCGGCACGCGGCTGGACCTGCAGGAGGCGCTGGACTTCGCCGCCGACGGCAAGGTGAAGTCGATCAATACGGTCGAGCCGCTGGACAACATCAACGACATCTTCGCCCGGATGCACAAGGGCCAGATCGAGGGCCGGGTGGTCATGTCGATGCGCTGAGCGGTCCGAGGCGGAGACCAGGTCTCCGCCTCGGGTGAGGGCTCAGCCCGCGCTGTAGCTGGTCTTGATCTGGGTGAAGAAGTCGGCAGCCGCGAAACCCTGCTCGCGGGCGCCGTAGCTGGACTTCTTCGTCCCGCCGAAGGGCACGTGATAGTCGACGCCGGCGGTCGGCAGATTGACCATGGTCATGCCCGCCCGAGCGCGACGCTGGAAGTCGCGGGCGTGCTTTAGCGACTGGGTGACGATGCCCGCCGAAAGGCCGAACTCGGTTCCGTTGGCGACCTCCAGAGCCGCCTCATAGTCCTTGACGCGAACGGTCGAGGCGACGGGGCCGAAGACTTCCTCGTTGTTGATGCGCGAGGCGGCGTCGGTGTCGGCGATCAGGGTCGGCTGCACGTACCAGCCGGGCGCGTCGAGCTTGAGACGTTCGCCGCCGGCGGCGATGCGGCCGCCTTCCGAACGGGCGATGTCGATATAGCGATAGGAGGTCTCGCGCTGATCCTCGGACACCGCCGGCCCGATCTGGGTGTTGGGGTCGAGGGCGCCGCCGACGCGCAGCGCCGCGACCTTTTCGGCCAGCAGGGCGACGAAGCGGTCGTGGATGCCGTCCTGCACGATCAGGCGGCTGGAGGCGGTGCAGCGCTGGCCGGTGGCGAAGAAGCTGCCGTCCAGGGCGATGGCGACGGCGCGCTCCAGATCGGCGTCGTCGAGAACGATCAGCGGGTTCTTGCCGCCCATTTCGAGCTGCACTCGGGCCTGGCGTTTGACCGCGCCCGCCGCGACGCCGGCGCCGACGCTCTGCGAGCCGGTGAAGCTGACGCCGTCGATGTCGGCGTGATCGACGATGGCCTGGCCGACGTCGCCGCGACCGACGACCATGTTCAGCACGCCCTTCGGCAGGCCGGCCTCATGCAGGATGGCGACCAGGGCTTCGGCCGTGGCGGGCGTATGGCCGGCCGGCTTCAGCACCACGGTGTTGCCGAAGGCCAGGGCAGGCGCGGCCTTCCAGGCGGGGATGGCGATGGGGAAGTTCCACGGCGTGATCAGGCCATAGACGCCGACGGCCTGGCGGTAGGTCTGGACCTCGACGCCTGGCCGGGTCGAGGCCAGGTTCTGGCCATGCAGGCGAAGGGCTTCGCCGGCGAAGTATTTCAGGATGCGCGCGGCGCGGGCGGTCTCGCCAATGCCTTCGGCCAGGGTCTTGCCTTCTTCACGCGACAGCAGTTCGCCCACGGTCTGGCGGCGTTCCATCAGCAGGGTTCCGGCGCGATCCAGAACGTCCGAGCGCACCTCGGGCGAAGCCTCGGACCAGGCGGGGAAGGCGGCCCTGGCGGCGTCGACGGCGGCGTCCACCTCGGCCTTGCCGCCTTGAGGCGTGAGGGCCACGACCTCGCGCACATCGGAGGGGTTCAGGCTTTCGGCCGGGCGGTCGGCGGCGACCTGTTCGCCATTGATCCAGTGGCTGAGCGAAAGGGAGGCGGTCGTCATGAGGGCGATCCTTGAGCGGGTTGGGTGTCGTCGTCGCCCGTCTGGGGCTGTTCCGACAGGGCGTAGATCCGGGTCATCTCGACCCAGGTCTGGTCGGGGGCGAAGGGCAGGGGTTTCTGGAAGGTGCGCATCAGGGCGTCCCAGGCCTGAACGTCAGGGTCGGCCTTGTCGCGCGCGGCCTTGGCGACGGCGTCATAGGCGTCGCCCTGTTCCAGGATCATGAACATCCGGTCGCCGATCAGCCAGATCTCCAGCTCGCGCACGTCGTCCGCGCGGATCGCGTCCGTCACGGCGGCGGGCGGGCCGCCCGCCCGGTGCCATTCCCGATAGCGGGCTATCTGTTCGGCGTCGTCGTGCAGATCGACGGCGAAACAGCGGCGCGTGGTGGCTGAACTCAACGGGAACTCCGGAAGGCGTTGACGGACCCGAAGGGACGCCTGTAAACATCATACATATTATAATAACGAGCCTGCTTAGGGAGGCAAGCCGTGACCCAACTCTATGGCCGTACGCTGAGTCGTCGAGCCCTGGCCGAGCGCACCGGCGCCTTGTCGCAGTTCGCCGGAGTGCGGCTGTCCACCCTGGGCGACGGCGTCGAACGCGGCGTACGTCAGCTGGAGTTCCGCACCGGCACCGGGCTGCGCTTCACGGTGCTGATCGACCGGGCCATGGATATCGCCGAGTGCGAGCACAGCGGGCGGGCGGTGGGCTGGCACTCGCCGTCGGGCTTCCGTCATCCGGGCCTGCACGAATACGAGGGCGAGGGCGGGCTGGGCTGGTTCCGCTCCTTCTCGGGGCTGATGGTCACCTGCGGCCTGGACCACGTCCTGTTCATGCATGACGACCCGGCGGATCACTACTTCTACGGGCCGAGGAAGTCGGTCAGTTCGTCCCTGCACGGCCGGGTCGGAACCATTCCGGCGAAACTGACCGGCTATGGCGAGCGCTGGGAAGGCGACGACTGCATCCTGTGGGCCGAGGGGGTGGTGCAGCAGTCCACGGTCTTTGGTGAAGACCTGCATCTGATCCGCCGCATCGAGGCCAGGGTCGGAACGGACGAGATCCATCTGCATGACCGGGTGGTCAATCACGGCTTCTACCGAACGCCGCACATGTACTGCTATCACATCAACGTCGGCTATCCGGTGCTGGGCGAAGGCTCGCGTTATGTGGCGCCGATCCGCGACGTGGTCTGGGCGTCTCATGCCGGCGAGGACTATCGCAAGCAGGGGACCGGCTATCGCACCCTGCCGGCGCCGATCCTGAACTTCCACGAACAGGTCTGGCAGCACGACATGGCCGCCGATGCGGAAGGCCGGGTCAACGTCGCCCTGGTCAACGAGGCGCTGGGTTTCGGCTTCGAGGTGGAGACGTTGAAGTCGCAGTTCCCGGCCATGTATGAATGGCAGAACCTGCACGCGGGCCATTACGCGCTCGGCATCGAGCCCTCGACCAATCACGTCCTGGGCAAGGACTTCGCCCGCGACCGGGGCGAGCTGATCCAGCTGGAGCACGGCGAGGAGCGCCGCTACGACAGCGTCTTCCGCATCCTGCCGGACGCCGCAGCCGTGGCCGCCGCCGTGCGCCGCATCGAGGGCGTGCAGCCGCAGCCGCAGGATGAATATCCCGAACCGTCCGGCGTCTATCCGCCGATCGGAGGGCGCTGAGATGGCGCGGGATATGGACGGAAAGGTCGTGCTCTATACGGGGGCGGCCGGCGGACTGGGCCTGCAGACGACCCTGCAACTGATGGAGCGCGGCGCGACGGTGGTGGCGGTCGACAACGACCCGGCCAAGGTGGCGGCCCTGCAAGAAGCGGCGGCTTCGGTCGCGACCGGACGGCTGGTGGTGTCGACCGCCGACCTGTCCGATCTCGAGGGCTTTCGCGCCGAGCTGAAGGCGCGGCTGGCCGAGGTCGGCGGCTTCGACGTCGTGATCAACAACGCCGCCGTCTATCCGTCGCGGCCGTTTGAAGACTATTCGATCGCGGAGCATCAGGCGGTCCAGCGCATCAATGTCGACGCCGGGATCGTGGCGGTGCAGGAAGCCCTGCCGGGGATGCGCGAGCGCGGTTTCGGCCGCATCATCAACATCTCCAGCATCACCATCTCGGGCGAGTGGGCCAACCTGTCGCCCTATGTGGCGTCGAAGGGGGCGCTGATCGGTCTGACGCGGGCCTGGGCGCGCGAATTCGGACCCTATGGGATCACCGTCAACGCCATCGCGCCGGGCGCTTTTCCCACTGATGCCGAGGCCATCCACCCTGACCCCGAAGGCTATGTCCGCCACGTGCTGGACAGCCAGGCCGTCAAGCGTCGCGGCCACGTCGGCGACATCGCCCACGCCATCGCATTTTTCGCCGCCGACGAGGCGGGCTTCATCACCGGACAGACGCTGCACGTCAACGGCGGCTGGGTGATGAGCTGATCTTTCAAGGGTATTGAAGACAATGGGAATCCTCAGTGGAATCCGCGTTCTGGACTGCTCCATCGCCATGGCCGGCCCCTTCGCCGCCCAGCGCATGGGCGACATGGGCGCCGATGTGATCAAGGTCGAGCCGACGACCGGCGAATGGCAGCGTCATGTCTCGGCCGGCGGGGCGCGCGGCAATCAGATCAACGTCTCCTTCCTGTCGCTGAACCGGAACAAGCGGTCGCTGGCGGTCGACCTGAAGGCGGCCGAGGGCAAGGCCCTGCTGCTGGAGATGGTCAAGACGGCGGACGTCTTTCTGCAGAACTATCGTCCCGGCGTGGCCGCACGTCTGGGCGTCGACTACGAGACCCTGTCGAAGATCAATCCGCGCCTGATCTATGTCTCCATGTCCGGCTATGGCGAGGACGGGCCCTACAAGAACTATCCGGGGCAGGACCTGCTGCTGCAGGCCATGTCGGGGGCCATGATGTCCTCGGGGTCGGCCGATCAGCCGCCGTCGCCGGCGGGCCAGTATCTGGTCGACGCCATCACCGCCTACACCGCCTTCGAGGGCGCCCTGGCGGCCCTGTTCCACCGCGAGCGGACGGGCGAGGGGCAACTGGTCCAGATCAACATGCTGGACGCCATCACCACCATCCAGATGCAGGAGATGTCGGTCTTCACCGTCGGCGGCAAGCCTCAGACCCGCTCGGCCGAGCCGCACGCCCACAGCTATATCCGCGCGCCCTACGGGGTGTTCGCCACCAGCGACGGCTATATCTCCATCGCCATGGCCTCGCTGAAGACCCTCGGCCGACTGATCGAGGAACCCTTCTTCGCGGATCTGGACGACGAGACCGACAGCTGGACCCACCGTGACGAGATCTACGCCTGCGTGCGCCGGCGCCTGGTCAACCGCACCAGCGAAGAGTGGCTGGCCCTGTTCCGCGAGAACGACATCTGGTGCGGCCCGGTCTATGGCTACGCCGACGTGGTCGAAGACCCGCAGATCAAGCACAACGGAACCTTCGTCGAATACGATCACCCGACCGAGGGCCGGGTGAAGACGCCGGGCTTCCCGATCAGGTTCTCGAAAACGCCGTCCGTGATCGAGCGCGGGGCGCCCCTGGTCGGCGAGCATACGCGCGAAATCCTGGGCGAGGCGGGACATGATCCGGCCCGGATCGAGGCCCTGATCGCGGCGGGCGTGGTGCGGGCGGGATGACGACGCCCGTCTATCGCGGCCTGACCTGGGACCACCCGCGCGGCTATCGCGCGCTGGAGGCCGCCGCCGCGCGGATCGAGCCGGCGCGCGACGGTTTCGCCCTGAGCTGGGACCGCCATTCGCTGGAAGGGTTCGAGGAGCGTCCGATCGGCGAGCAATGCGCGCTCTATGACCTGGTGGTGCTGGACCACCCCCATGTCGGCGAGGCCGTGGCGGCGGACTGTCTGATCGCGCTGGAGGACCTGTTCAGCGCCGAGGAGATCGCCGGGTGGAATGCGACGGTCATGGGCCGCAGCCTGTCCTCCTATCGCTATGGCGGGCGGCACTGGGCCTTGCCGCTGGACGCGGCGACCCAGGTCATGGCCTGGCGACGCGACGCCATGGAGCGGGCGCCCACGACGTGGGAGGCTGTGGCGAGCCTTTCGGAAAAGGGCGGGGTGGCGATGTCCCTGTCCGGGCCGCACGCCGCGCTCAGCTTCCAGTCCATCTGCGCCGCCTTTGGCGCGACGCCGGTCGCTGACGGCGAGAACTTCGTCGATCGGAACGCCGGACGCCAGGCCTGGACCCTGTTGTCCCGTCTGGCGGCGCGCAGCCCCAAGGCGCTGGCCGCGATGAACCCGATCGGCATTCTGGAGCACATGAGCGCGCATGACGACGTGGTCCTGTGCCCGCTGGTCTATGGCTATGTGAACTATGCGCCGGGCGAGGTTCTGGGCTTTGCCGACGCGCCGCGCGTCAGCGCGGACGGACCGGTCGGCTCCATGCTGGGCGGCACCGGCATCGGCGTATCGAAGCGCTGCGGAGTGACGCCGGAGCTGCTGAACCACCTGCGCTGGCTGATGTCGGCCGAGACCCAGAGCGGCTTCATTCCTGATCATGAAGGCCAGCCGTCGCTGCAAAGCGCCTGGCGCGACGCCGGGGTCAATGCACGCTGGGGCGGTTTCTACGCCGATACCTTCGCCACGCTGGAGGGGGCGAGCCTGCGTCCGCGCCATGACGGCGCCATCGCCTTCCAGACCGCCGTGTCGCAGCGCCTGCGTCAGGGACTGGAGGCCGGCGACGGCGCCGACGCGGTGCTGAACCATCTGCAGGCGCTGTTCGTGCGGCATCGGCCGCGCGGCGCCGAAACCTGAGGACAAGGCCATGAGCGAAGAAACCGAACTGCTGTTCGAGGTGGACGGCCATGTCGCCGTCATCACCCTGAACCGACCGCAGAAGCTGAACGCCGTCACGCCCGACATGGCCAAGGCCATCGAGGCGGCCATCGCTGAATGCGACGCCTCCGAGACCATCCGCTGCGTGGTGATCACCGGCGCGGGCGAGAAGGCCTTTTGCGCCGGGTCGGACATCAAGACCCTGGATGACTACAAGACACCCTGGCAGTTCCGGAACCGGGGCGACTACTGCGACGCGGTGCGTCTGTGCCGCAAGCCGACCATCGCAGCGGTCAACGGCTTCGCCCTGGGCGGGGGGCTGGAGACGGCGATGAGCTGCGACATCCGCATCGCCTCGACCAATGCGAAGTTCGCCGCGCCCGAGATCAAGCTGGGCTGGATCGGCGGCGGCGGGATGGCGGCGGGTCTGTCGCATTCCATCGGCGCCTCCAATGCGGCCCTGATGATCCTGACCGGCGATCCGGTGGACGCCGAGACGGCCAGGGGCTGGGGTCTGGTCAGCGAGGTGACCGAACCGGGCGACCTGCTGGCCCGCGCCCGCGCCATCGCCGAGGTCATCGCCTCGCGCGCGCCCATCGCCGCCGAAACGGCCAAGCTGAATCTCAAGGCCGCCCACGCCATGCCCTATGAAAAGGCCGTGGAGTACGAGCGCGACCTGCAGACCATCTGCTTCGCCACCGAGGACGCGCGCGAGGGCCGCGCCGCCTTCGCCGAGAAGCGCGCCCCCGTGTTCAAGTATCGCTGAGGATCACGAGATGCGCCTGTCTCCCGCCGACATCCTGCCCGCCGACGCCGGCGCCCTTCTGTTCGGCCGCATCTGGTCGCCTGCGGTCCAGGGGCCGGTGGTGGTGCGCGTGGACGGCCAGCGCCTGACGGATGTGTCGCGCGCCTTTCCCACCGCTCGCGACCTGTGCGAGGCGGCTGATCCGGCGGCGGCCCTGACGGGGGCGGCGGGCGAGGATGCGGGCGCTCTGGCGGACATCCTGGCCAATACCGATCCCGAGACGCGCGATCCGACGCGACCCTGGCTGCTGTCGCCGATTGATCTGCAGGCGGTGAAGGCGGCGGGCGTGACCTTCGTCACCTCCATGCTGGAGCGGGTGATCGAGGAACGGGCGCGCGGCGACCTGACGGCGGCGGCGGGCATCCGCGACCATATCCGTGATCTGGTCGGCGACGACCTGCGTCGTCTGAAGCCCGGTTCGCCGGAAGCGGCGGCGCTGAAGCAGACCCTGATCGCGGCCGGCGCCTGGAGCCAGTACCTGGAGGTCGGCATCGGTCCCGACGCCGAGATCTTCACCAAGGGGCAGCCGCTGTCGAGCGTCGGCGCGGGCGCGGACATCGGCGTTCACCCCGCCTCGACCTGGAACAACCCCGAGCCGGAGGTGGTGCTGGTCGTCAGCTCGCGCGGCGCGATCATCGGGGCGGCCCTGGGCAATGACGTCAACCTGCGCGACGTGGAGGGGCGCTCGGCCCTGCTGCTCGGCAAGGCCAAGGACAACAACGCCGCCGCCGCCGTCGGCCCCTTCGTGCGGCTGTTCGACGGCGGGTTTGATCTGGACGCCGTGCGTGCGCTCGAGATTTCGCTGACCGTGACCGGCTCGGACGGCTTCGTCATGAACGGGCGTTCGGCCATGGACCAGATCAGCCGCGACCCCGCGGATCTGGCGGCCCAGGCGATCAATGCGCACCATCGCTATCCTGACGGCCTGGTCCTGTTCCTCGGCACCCTGTTCGCGCCGGTCGAGGACCGCTACGAAAAGGGCAAGGGCTTCACCCATGCGACCGACGACGTGGTGCGCATCGCCTGCGACCGGTTGGGGGCGCTGGTGAATCGGGTGCGACCGACCGACCAGTGCGAGCCCTGGACCTTCGGGGCGGCCGACCTGATGCGCAACCTGGCCCGGCGCGGCCTGATCTGAGGCGGGACATGAAGCCGAAAATTCTCATCAGCCGACGCTGGCCGCTGGCGGTCGAGACGCGGCTTTCGGCCCGCTATGACGTGACGCTGAACGAGACGGACACGCCGCTGACGCTGGACCAGCTGCGTGCGGCCATGACGGAATACGACGCCCTGTGCCCCACGGTGTCGGACAAGGTCCCGGCCGAGGTGCTGTCGGCCCCGGGCGGGCGGGTGCGGATCGTGGCCAACTATGGCGCGGGTTACGAGCATATTGATCTGGAGGCGGCGCGGGCGGCGGGTCTGGTCGTGACGAATACGCCCGACGTCCTGACCGATGCGACGGCCGAGCTGGCGCTGCTGCTCATGCTGATGGCCGCGCGCCGCGCGGGCGAAGGCGAGCGCGAGTTGCGGGCTGGCGAATGGCGCGGCTGGCGCCCGACCAATCTGCTGGGCCAGTCGCTGGCGGGCAAGACCCTGGGGCTGGTCGGCTATGGCCGGATCGCGCGGGCGACCGCCGAGCGGGCGAAGGCCTTGCTGGGTATGAGCATCGCCTATCACAGCCGTCGTCGCGCCGAAGACGAGGAAGGGGCTGTCTATTTCGACTCCCTGGAGGGGCTGGCCGAGGTCGCCGACGTCCTGTCGCTGCACACGCCGGGCGGGCCGCAGACCCATCACATGATCAACGCCGGACTGCTGAAGCGGATGAAGCCGGGCGCCATTCTGATCAATACGGCGCGCGGCTCGGTGGTGAACGAGGAGGATCTGGCCCAGGCTCTGAACGACGGCGTCATCGGCGGGGCGGGGCTGGACGTCTATCAGGGCGAGCCGGCGATCAATCCGGCCCTGCTGGCGGCGCCGAACGCGGTGCTGCTGCCGCATCTGGGCAGCGCGACGCTGGAGACGCGTACGGCCATGGGCATGCGGGTGGCCGACAATCTGGATCGCTTCTTCGACGGAGAGCCCCTGCTTGACCGGGTCGCTTGAAGCCGTTGAGGGGGCGCTGGACGGCTGGCGGGGCGACGAGCCCTTCGTCCTGGGCCTGTGCGGCGCGCAGGGCTCAGGCAAGTCCACCCTGTCCGCAGGCCTGGCGCAGCGGTTGAACGCGCGCGGCGTCAGGACGGCGATCCTGTCGCTGGACGACCTCTATCTGTCGCACGACCGGCGAGCGGCTCTGGCGCGGGACGTCCACCCTCTGTTCGCCGTTCGCGGCGTCCCGGGAACCCATGACGTGGCGCAGGGGCTGGCGCTGCTGGAGGCGGTGAAGGCGGGGCGGGGCGTGACCCTGCCGCGTTTCGACAAGGCCACGGACGATCCGGCGCCCGAGACGGAATGGCCGAGGCACGATGGTCCGTTGGACGTGCTGATCTTCGAAGGCTGGTGCGTCGGCGCACGGCCGCAGGCCGAGACGGCCCTGGCCGAGCCGATCAACGCGCTCGAGGCCGAGCGTGATGCCGAGGGGGTCTGGCGACGGCATGTGAATGCAATGCTGGCTGGTCCCTATGCGGACCTGTTCAGTCGGATCGACCGGTTGGCGTTTCTGGCTGCGCCGGGCTTTGAAGTGGTCGAAGGCTGGCGGGGGCAACAGGAGCAGGCCCTGCGCGCGACGGCGCCCGAGGGCGCCCGCGTGATGACCGACGCCGAGGTGGCCGCCTTCGTCCAGTACTATGAGCGGCTGACTCGCCACATCCTGTCCGACATGCCCGCCTACGCCGACCTGACGCTGAAACTCGGCGCGGATCGACAGTTGAAAGACGACCAATGATCATCGCCTCGACCACTGACTTCCGTGAAGCCGCCCGGCGCCGCCTGCCGCGCTTCCTGTTTGACTATATCGACGGCGGGGCCTTCGCCGAGAAGACGCTGGGGGACAATGTGGCCGACCTGGCGGGCATCGCCCTGCGCCAGCGGGTGCTGCGCGACGTGTCGAGCCTGAGCCTGGAGGCCGAACTGTTCGGCGAGAAGACGGCCATGCCTGTGGCCCTGGCGCCGATCGGTCTGGGCGGCATGTCGGCGCGGCGCGGCGAGGTGCAGGTGGCGCGCGCGGCCCATGCCGCCCGGGTCCCCTACATCCTGTCCACCGTCAGCGTCTGCTCGATGCAGGAGGTCGTGGACGGCGGCGGCCGACCCATCTGGTTCCAGCTCTATGTGCTGAAGGACCGCGCCTTCATGCGCGACGCGCTGGAGCGGGCCATGGCCCTGGGCGTGACCAAGCTGGTCTTCACCGTGGACATGCCAGTGCCGGGCTCGCGCTATCGCGATCCTCATTCGGGCATGAGCGGCCCCTGGTCGGGGGCGCGGCGCATGGTCCAGGCGGCGTTCAAGCCGCAATGGGCGGTGGATGTGGGTCTGCGCGGTCATCCGCACGACCTGGGCAATATCTCGGCCTATCGCGGCAAGGCGACGGGGCTGGCCGACTACATCGGCTGGCTGGGCCAGAACTTCGATCCGTCGATCAGCTGGTCGGATCTGGAGTGGATCCGCGACGTCTGGAAGGGCGACATCATCATCAAGGGGATCCTTGATCCCGAGGATGCGCGCGACGCCCTGCGCTTCGGCGCCACGGGCCTGGTGGTGTCCAATCACGGCGGGCGGCAGTTGGACGGCGCCGTTTCGAGCGCCCGCGCCCTGCCGGCCATCGCCGACGCCGTCGGCGACGACCTGACCGTGCTGGTCGACGGCGGCGTGCGCACCGGACTGGACGTGGTGCGCATGCTGGCCCTGGGCGCCAGGGGGGTCCTGCTGGGCCGCGCCTATATCTACGCCCTGGCTTCGGGCGGCGAAGCGGGGGTGGCGCGCCTGCTGAAGATGATCGAGGCCGAGATGCGCGTGGCCATGGCCCTGACGGGGGTCAAGTCGATCAACGAGATCACGCGCGAGGTGCTGGCCCGCCCCCTCGACTGACCTCATGTCGCAGGGCTGTCCGTCCGCACAGGCTTGATTCAATATAATACATCATACAACATAGCCCCAACGACAAGAATGGGGTGAGACGCATGGCGGATGGCGCAACAGGCGAGAAGGCGGAGTTCAGCCGTCGTTTCGTGACCTTGGGACTGGGCGCCGCCATGGCGATGAGTCCGTCCATCGTGCGGGCCTCCGGCTCTCTCGGCGGCTTCTACAATGTCCGCGACTATGGCGCGGTGGGCGACGGGATCGCTATCGATTCCGACGCCTTCAACAAGGCCATCGAGGCGGCCGCCGCGAGAGGCGGCGGTACGGTTGTGGTTCCGCCCGGGCACTATCTGTGTTTCTCGATCCGTCTGCGCAGCTTCATCACCCTGGTGCTGATGAACGGGTCGGTGATCGAGGCGGCGGACCCGCGCAAGCACGCCGGTCAGTACGACCTGCCCGAGAACGTCTTCGACGAGCAGCTTCAGGACTATGGCGTCAGCCACTTCCACAACAGCCTGATCTATGGCGACGGCGTCAACGACGTGGCCATCATCGGCAAGGGCCTGATCCACGGCCTGGGTCTGGATCGCGAAGGGCCCGCGCCGCGCTGGCACGGCATAGCGGGCTGGAAATCGCCGGCCGAGCAGGGAATGACCGCCGACGAGGCGCGTCGGGCCATCCCGCGGGAGATGGCCTATGAGGGGCGCGGCAACAAGGCCATCGGCCTGACGGGGTGCCGCAACGTCCTGCTGCGCGACTTCACCATCCTGCAGGGCGGGCATTTCGCCTGCTACGTCCTGGGCTCGACCAATGTGCGGATCGACGGCCTGACGGTGGACACCGATCGCGACGGCATCGACATCGACGCCTGCCGCGACGTGAAGGTGACCAACTGCCTGGTCAACGCGCCCAAGGACGACGCCATCGTGCTGAAGAGCAGCATGGCGTTGCAAGAGTTCCGCATGTGCGAGGACGTCAGCGTCATCGGCTGCAAGACCAGCGGCTATCTGCTGGGGACGGTGGTCGACGGCACCTACCAGCCCTCGCCCTATATGTCGGTCGACAATGTCGGGGTGCTGGGCCGGATCAAGCTGGGCACCGACTCGGCGGCGGGTTTCCGCAACATCCTGGTGTCGGACTGCATCTGCGAGAACACGCGCGGGCTGCAGATGGGGGCCATCGACGGCGGAGTGCTGGAGGACGTGACCTTCTCGGACATCATCCTGAGGAACCCCGTCAATCATCCGATCTTCGTACGCCTGTCGGCGCGCAACCGGGCGCCGCGGGGGGCCGAGATGTCACGCGTGCGGCGCGTGCGGTTCTCGAACATCAATGTCTCGGGAGCGCGAGGCGATTTCGCCAGCGGGGTGGTCGGCATTCCGGGCGGAATCATCGAGGACGTCAGCTTCTCGGACATCCATGTGCGTTCGTCCGGCGGCGGCACGCGTGAGGAGGCGGCGCGGGAGATCCCCGAACGCATCAACTCCTCGCTGGAACCGAACTTCATGGGGACCTTCCCCGCGCACGGCCTCTACGTCCGCCACGCCCGCAACATCACGGTCAAGGACACGACCTTCGAGGTCGAACAGTCCGATGCGCGCCCTGCCGTGGTGATGGACAGCGTCGAGGGCGCAGTCATTGACGGCCTGCGCTCCAGCCTGGCGCCGCGCGCGGCGGTGCGTTCGGTGCGCAGCCGCGACATCCAGACCGGCGACATCAGCCGCCTGAGCTGAAGGGGCCTGGCCCCCAGGTCTTGAACGACACGACAACGACGCCCGACAAGGGCGCGAGGAGGATCCATGAAGCGTCTTTCCCCCCCATCCCTGCGCGCGCGCCTGATCATCGGCGGCGCATTCTGGGCGCTGACGGCCGGCGCGGCCCTGGCGGCCGAGGTGACGCCCCTGACCGAGGGCTGGCGCTTCACGCGCACCGACGCGACGGGCGCCCAGGCGCCGCGTTTCGATGATCGAGCCTGGGGTTCGGTGGTCGTGCCCCATACCTATAACGCCGAGGATTCCGGCATCGGCGGCGCCAAGGCGCGCGGCGAGCCCGAGGGCGTCTATTATCGCGGCCCCGCCTGGTACCGTCTGACGCTGGACCAGGCGCCGCAGCCGGGCAAACGCTACTTCCTGCACTTCGGCGGGGCGACGCTGAAGGCCGAGGTCTATCTGAACGGCCGGTCGGTCGGCACGCACGAGGGCGGATACGCCGCCTTCCGCTATGACGTGACGGACGCCCTGCGCAGCGGCGGCAATCTGCTGGCGGTCCGGGTCGATAACGCCAAGAACCCCCGCTACGCTCCGCTGAACGGCGACTTCAACATCTTCGGCGGCCTTTATCGCGAAGTGAAGCTGATCGAGACGCCCGACCTGCATATCGACCTGATGCAGCACGGCGGGCCGGGCCTGCACGTTCGCACGGAGGCCCTGTCTCCCACGCAGGCCCAGATCAGCTCGCGGCTCTTTGTCCGCAATGACAGTCGTTCGGCCAAACGCTTTGAGGTGCTGACGCGCATCACGGACGCCGAGGGCGCGGTCGTGGCCGAGACGCGCACGCCGGCGACGCTGACGGCGGGACAGGGCCAGACGGTCGAGCAGAGCCTGACGCTGGCCAACCCCAGGCTGTGGACGGGCCGCGCCTCGCCCTATCTGTACAAGGCTGTGTCCGAGATCCTGGTGGACGGTCAGGCGATCGACAGCGCCGAGGTTCCGCTGGGCGTCCGCACCGTGGGCTTGAGCGACCAGGGCGAATTCCTGCTCAACGGCCAGCCCTACGCCCTCTATGGGGCCAACATCCAGATGCCGACCCGCTTCGGCAAGGGCCCCATCGTCAGCGACGCCGAGATCGACGAGGACATGCAGATCATGTCCGACATGGGCGTCACGGCCCTGCGTCTGGCGCACATGCAGCACCCGCCGCGCGTCTATGAGACGGCGGATCGTCTGGGCCTGCTGCTGGTCACCGAGGTGCCGCTGATCGATGACATGGACCCGTCGGACCAGTTCCGCGAGAACCTGGTCCAGCAGATGCGCGAACTGATCGCCCAGAACGACAATCACCCCTCGGTCGGCCTGTGGGGCATCGGCAACGAGCTGCGGACCTCGGGCGAGGCGGCCAATCGCCTGATGGCCGCCCTGCAGAGCACGGCCAAGGAGATGGACCCCACGCGGCCGACGACCTACGCCCATTGCTGCCTGGCGGACGACGACTCCATCGCCCAGCACAGCGACACCGTCTCCTATAACCGCTACTTCGGCTGGTACTGGACCGAGCCCAAGGACATCGGACCCTGGGCCGACGAACTGCACGCCCGGATGCCGCACCGCCCCATCGGCGTCAGCGAATACGGCGCCGGCGCCAGCATCCTGCATCAGGAAGACCCGGTGATGCGTCGCCCGGTGGCCGACGGCTACTGGCACCCCGAACAGTGGCAGACCACCTTCCATGAGGTGCACTGGCGCGAGATGCGCCAGCGGCCCTACCTGTGGTCCAACTTCATCTGGCTGGGCTTCGACTTCCCGTCGTTCAAGCGCAACGAGGGCGACCGCCCGGCCATCAACGACAAGGGCCTGGTCACCGAGGACCGCCAGACGCGCAAGGACGCCTACTACTGGTACCAGGCCAACTGGTCGGACGAGCCGATGCTGCACATCACCAGCCGCCGCGATGTGAACAAGCGGACGCAGCGGGTGAAGGTGAAGGTCTTCTCCAACCAAGATCAGGTGCGGCTGCGTCTGAACGGCGGCGACTGGACGGCCGTGCCGGTCGAGGACCACGCCGCCGTCTGGGAGATTGATCTGGCGACCGGCGAGAATCTGATCGAGGCGACGGCGGATGCGAGCGGTCGCGTGCTGAGCGACAGCGTGCGCTGGAACTATCGCACCACCCCCTGATCTCCATCCTTTCCAGAACTGATGGCCCTCCCGGACCCCTGCCGGGAGGGCTTCTTTTTGCGTGGAGACCCGCACATGAAAACCCCCTCCCGGCGGGGGGCCGGGAGGGGGGCGCAGGATCTGCCCGGGAGAAGGGTCAGGCCCTGGAGAGGAACCGGTAGTCGCCGGAGCCGACCTCGAGCACCAGACGGTCGCCGTCCATGCCGCGCACGACGACGCCTTCGGCCTGGGCCAGAGGGCGACCGTTCTCACGCACGCTGTCGAGGGAGCGGGCGGGCAGGCGAACCTCGGCGCGACTGTTGGCCGGCACGACCAGATGGAGGTCGAAGCCGCCGTCGGACTTCAACTCCCAGTCGGTGGTGATCCGCCCCAGGATGCTGTCGTAGTCGCCGCCGCCGCGCGGGACGCGGGCGTCCAGCACAGGGTCGAACCGGAAGGTCAGGAAGCCCGCCTTCACCGGCTCGATACCGGCGATGCGACGGAAGACGAAGCCGGTCACCGCGCCCAGGGCGTAGTGATTGAACGAATTCATCGCCACGTCGCCGACGTCGCCGTTCCAACGCTCCCAGATGGTCGTCGCGTCCTTGCGGATCATATAGCCCCAGGACGGGAAGTCGGTTCGCAGCAGCAGGTCATAGACCAGGCTGTCCTGACGATTGTCGGCCAGGGCGTCCAGGCTGTAGGGCGTGCCGAGGAAGCCGGTGGACAGCAGGGTGCCGCGGCGGCGGATGTCGGCGACCAGATGACCGGTCGCGGCGGCCCGCTGGCTGTCGGGGACGAGGCCGAAGCGCAGGGCCAGGATGTAGCCGGCCTGCGAGCCGTTGCCCATCGAACCATCGGGGCGGATGAACTCTTGCTGGAAGGCGGCGGTGATGCGGCGCGACAGATCGCGATAGCGCACGGCCTCGGGACGACGCGCGGACCCCAGCGCCATCTCGGCCATGGCGTCGACCGAGTGTTTCCACATGGCGGTGGCGATCAGGGCCTTGGGCGTGGTTTCGTCGCCGGGGTTGACGGCGTCCAGCGCCACCCAGTCGCCGAAGTCGTAACCGCGCTGGTTACGCCAGATCAGGTCCGGGTTGTGCTCCAGAATGAAGCCCAGGTAGCGGGTCATGGCCGCCCAGTTCTGGTCCACCACGGCGGTGTCGCCGTACCGTTGCCAGGCCGTCCAGGGCAGGATGACCCCGCCGTCGGCCCAACCGGGCGAGGCGCCGAGGCCTAGTTCCTGCCAGCCGGCGGGGGCGTAGTCCGGGAACTCGCCGCGCGGGCCCTGGGCGTCGCGCATGTCGCCGGCGAAGCGTTCGGTGAAGGCGGCCACGTCCATGTTGAAGGCGGCGGCGTCCCAGAAGACATTGGCGTCGCCGGTCCAGCCCAGACGCTCGTCACGCTGGGGGCAGTCGGTGGGCACGCCGAAGAAGTTGGACCTCTGGCTCCACAGGGTGTTGCGCCAAAGGCCGTGGATGACCGGGTTGGCGACCCTCAGATGGCCCGTCTCGGTCAGGTTGGACGAGACGACGACGCCTTCGATGTCATCGACCGTGGGGGCGCGGCCCATGGCTTCCTCGAAGCCTTCGACCTCGACATAGCGGAAGCCGAAATAGGTGAAGCGCGGCTCATAGGTCTCGCCCGCCGGATCGCCCTTCAGCGTGTAGACGAGGGCGGCGCGGGCGGCGCGAAGGTTGGACTGATCGACGTGACCGTCCGCCTGCAGAACCTCTGCGAACTTCAGCGTCACCGCCTGGCCCGCACGCCCCTGCACCTTCAGCCGCGACCAGCCCGAGAAGTTCTGGCCGTAGTCGAGGACGTAGTGGGCGCCGACCTTGGTGATCGATCTGGCCTTCAGCGTCTCGATGCGGCGCAGGGGCGGGCTGACCTGGGCCTTGAGGACGCAGGGCGGGGTCGGGGCGATGTCGACGGCGCGCCATCCGGCGGCGTCGAAGCCGGGCGCGGACCAGCCGGCCTTTTCGAGCCGGGCGTCATAGTCCTCGCCATAATAGATCTCGCCCCTGGTGACCGGGGCTTCGGTCAGGCGCCAGCTATCGTCAGTGACGATGACTTCACGCGTGCCGTCCGCATAGGTCACCTCCAGTTGAGCGAAGAAGCGCAGGGGGGCGTCGCCGAAGGCGTAGCGGCCGGCCGGGGCGTGGTAGCTCCCGTACCAGCCGTCGCCGACCATGGCGCCGATGGCGTTGTCGCCGCTGGCGAGCAGGTCGGTGACGTCATGGACCTGATAGAGGGCGGTCTTGCGGAAGTCGGTGCTCTCGGGGCTCAGCAGGGCGTCGCCGACGCGCTTGCCGTTGATCTGGGCCTCATAGACCCCCAGCGCCGTCGCATAGAGCCGGGCCTGGGCCACGGGCCGGGTCAGGCTGAAGCCCTTGCGCAGCAGGAAGGCGCCATAGCCGGGCCAGGCCTGGGGCTGGTTCTTCGACACCTCGGCCGTCGCCCAGCGGGCGTCGCTGAAGCCCGGCTGCTCCCATCCCCGGGAGGCGTGAAGGGCCGTCTTCATGCCGCGCGAGGTGATGCGCACGACGCGTCCGCCGCCGAGGTCGGCGCGGATCATGGCGGCGGCCGCGATCTCGAAGAACTTGGGCTCGTTGAAGGCGGCGGGATCCTTGACGCGGAAGGCCAGGACGTGACGTCCGCCGGCCAGACGGTGGCGAGTCTCGGCGATGGGGGCCACGCCGAAGGAGATGGAGGGATGGTTCGGCCGCTCCAGCGTCTTGCCGTCCAGCCAGATCTCGGCGTCGAAATTGGCGATGGAGAACAGGGTGACGTCCGCCGCCGAGGGCAGGTTGAAAGTCAGACGGAAGAAGCGATCCGACTTGTCCGCCGGGCGGTCGCCCCGCATCCACAGCAGACCCGCCTGACGGTCGGCGCGGGCCGTTTCGGTCTCCGCGGCGATCCATTTGGCGCGCCAGTCGGCGGGCTGGAGCAGACCCATTTCGAAGCGCGAAGGGGCGCTGGTCGCGCGCCGTCCCTTGTTGTCGCGGATCAGCACGCGCCACCAGACGACCTGGCGTGATTTCAGCGGACTGCCCAGCCAGGACACGTCCATGCTCTGGTCGGTCAGGACCTCGCCCGCGTGCCACAGGTCGGGCGCGCCGGCCTCCAGCAGTTCACGCGTGCTGGCGGCCTGGATCTCGTAGCGGGTCTGCTTCACGTCGCGGTCGGGGCTTTGCAGCCGCCACGACAGGCGCACGGCCTGGTCCTCCAGCCCGATGGGGGCCACGGCGGATGAGGCCTTCAGGTCGAGAATTTCGAGCGGCGGCGCCTGCAGGGCGCGCGCCGAGGCGGCGGGGGCGGCGGCGGCCAGACCGGCCAGGCCGGCGCCGCCCAGGAGGCCGCGACGCGAAACGGCGCTCATCGCGACGCGTCCGAAACGGGACGGGGTCCGGCGGCGTCCATGACGGCCTGAGCCTCGGCCGGCCAGTCGCGCGCCGGGAAGAGGAAGTTGCCCTCGGCGACGTTGCCGATCTCGCGGAGCCAGCGACCGCCGGTGCGAAGGGAGTTGTGCCAGTTGCCGGTGGCGGTGTTGTCGGTCGAGATCCGGCGCTGGTACATCTTGCCGGCGGTGTTGATGTTCAACCACTTGCCCTGGGTGTCGATGACATTGCCCGTGACGGTGAAGTGCTTGGAGCCCTCATCCAGATAGAGGCCGATCTTGTCGCGAATGTCGAAGATGTGGTTGCCGCGGATGATCGAGTCCGGGTTGGCCGACAGGTTGTAGATGGCGCCGCCGTCCATGTACCAGGTCTTCACGCCGTGGATGCGGTTGCCCTCGATCAGGGTGTTGCGCAGCGTCGTCGGCGTGGTGAAGCGGGTGTTGTAGAGATAGCCCTTCTGGTTCTCGTCGTAGTTCGGATTGCCGCCGGCGTCGTTGTAGCCCCAGCCCCAACCCACGGCGATGGCGTCATAGGGCGCGTCGGTGATGTCGTTGTGCAGGATGCGCGCGCCGTCGATATAGGTCGTCAGGATGGCGGCGTTGTCCTTGTAGTCCTGGCTGACGCCCGCGATGACGTTGTCGGCGATCTCGATGTTGCGGTTGATCAGATTGGGATCGGTCGGGTGGTGAGCGTCCAGCCGGACGCCGCCAGCCATGATGGCGCTGCCGGACAGGACGCCGAAGTGGTTGCGGCTGACGCGGACGTCCTGCACCGCAAGGCCGACGCCGGACAGGTTGGCCACAGCTTCATTGCCCAGGCCGAGCGCGATCTGGCCCAGCTGGGTGAAGTGGTTGTTCTCGAAGACGATGTCGCGGGCGGCCGCGACCTGAACCGCCGCCGGGATCTGGTGCCAGAGCTGACGCATGGATTCGAATTCGGGGCAGCCCCAGCCGCAGGTGGACCAGGCGTCGGCGGGACGGATCGGCGAGACGTCCTTCAGGAAGGCGCCGCTCTGCTGGTTGGCGTAGCCGGTCGCTTCCGACGGCCCCATCCACGAGGTGTAGGAGAAGCGCAGGCCGTTGAAGGTCAGGTTACGGATCGGCGTCTCCGGCGTGCCGCTGATCGACATCAGCGAGGGCAGGGCGGGGACCGTGACGCGCAGCTTGGCGATGTCGTCGTCCTGGGCGATGCGCAGGTAGAGCTTGCCGGCCTTCGGATCGATGAACCACTGATAGGGTTTGGCGTGCCAGTCGTTGGTCTTGCCGATCAGTTCAGGCGCATTGACCAGGAAGAGGCGGGAGTCATCGGGAAAGATGGGCTTCGAGATGGTGTCGTAGCCCCAGGTGTTGTTGTCCCAGGCGGGCTGCTGCATCGTCAGCGTCGAGCCGTTGATCGAGGCGACGGGGGAGAAGCGGTCGGTGAAGAAGCCGGTGGCCTCGACCTCGAGGCGGTCGGGGTGCTGGATCGAACCGATGAAGGCCAGGTCGGGGTTGGTGATCTCCATGCCGGTGGCGGTGAAGTTCACATCCGAGTGGCTGATCTCGAGCCAGGGGCGTTCGGCCAGGGTGTCGTTGACCCAGACCTGACGGGCGTCGAGGCCCTTGGGGATGTCGGCGACATAGATGCGGCGTTCCGCATCCGAAACCGTGAAGCCCGTGACGTCGAAGCCGCCCGAGATGGTCGGGCGTTCGCCGGGTCGCGCCCGCCAGATCACCTTGTGGTCGCCCTGGCCGCCGTCGACGGCGGTGAAGACCAGGGGCTGATCCAGACGATAGGCGCCGGCCGCGATCTCGACGGTGACGTCCTCGTTGCGGTTGTGGTTGCGGACCAGGGCCTGGGCGCGGGTCAGGGACTTGACCGGCCGCGCGGCGCTGCCGGGATTGCGGTCATGGCCGTCGGGCGAGACGTGAATCGTCGTCTGCGCGTTCGCCGCCGCCGCCGAGAGCATGATCCCGGCGGACAGAAGGCCCGCCGTGATCATGCCGAAACCTGCACCTTGCCCCATGACGCACTCCCATAAACATATTATGTATTATGAAATCAGCGTAGCGGATGGGACCCCGGAGTCAATGCAGGGCGAGGGAGGAAATCAGGCCTGCGCGACGACCTGTCGCTGTCGGCCGAGCCCCTCGATCTCGAGCTCCATCACGTCGCCGGCGTTCAGATAGACGGGGTCGGGCTTCTGGCCCAGGCCGACGCCGGGCGGGGTCCCGGTCGAGATGACGTCGCCGGGCTGCAGGCTCATGAACTGGCTGACGTAGTGGACGATGAAGGCGGGCTTGAAGATCATGGTGGCCGTCGATCCGTCCTGGAACGTCTTGCCGTTGACCGTCAGCCACATGCGAAGATCCGCCGGGTCCGGCACCTCGTCGCGCGTGACCAGCCAGGGGCCGATGGGACCGAAGGTGTCGCAGCCCTTGCCCTTGTCCCAGGTGCCGCCGCGCTCGGTCTGGAAGGCCCGCTCGGACACGTCGTTGATGGTGCAGTAGCCCGCGATGCAGGCCTCGGCCTCTTCTTCCGAGACGTAGGACGCATTCTTGCCGATGACGATGCCCAGCTCGACTTCCCAGTCCAGCTTGGTCGAGCCGCGCGGCTTCAGGACCGTGTCGTTCGGGCCGACGATGCAGGAGGTGGCCTTGGAGAAGAGCACGGGCTCGTCCGGGATCGGCAAGCCGGATTCAGCGGCGTGGTCGGCGTAGTTCAGGCCGATGCACAGGAACTTGCCGACCTTGCCCACGCAGGCGCCGTAGCGGGCGCCTTCCGGCGCCAGGGGCAGGGCGGTCAGATCGAGCGCCCGCAGACGGGCCAGGCTGTCGTCGGACAGGGCGGCGCCGTCCACGTCGGCGATGACGCCGCTGAGATCGCGAATGCGGCCGTCGGCGTCGATCACGCCGGGCTTTTCCTGACCCAAGGGGCCGAAGCGAAGGAGTTTCATCTGGACGGTTCCTGCGAAAGGCTCAGTTGACCCAGCCGCCGTCGATCACATTGATCGTGCCGGAGGTGAAGGCGGACTCATCGGAGGCCAGGTAGACGGCCAGGGCCGCCAACTCGGTCGGGCGGCCGAACCGCCCCATGGCCTGGCGGGCGGTGAACTCGGCGTAGGCCTTGTCGAAGTCGCCGGTGTCGCGCAGTCGCTGCAGCAGGGACGGGGTCTCGACGGTGCCGGGGCAGATGGCGTTGCAACGGATGCCCTGGGTCACGAAGTCGGCGGCGACCGACTTGGTCAGACCGATGACGGCGGCCTTGGTGGCGCCGTAGGCGAAGCGGTTCGGCACCGCCTTGATGCTGGAGCAGACCGACGACATGTTGATGATCGAGGCGCCGCCGTTGGCGATCATCTGCGGCAGGAAGGCCCGGATCATGCGGTACTGCGCCGTGACGTTCAGGCTGTTGGAGAAGGCCCAGGCGTCCTCGTCACAGTCCAGGATGGTGCCGGCGTGGACATAGCCGGCGCAGTTGTAGAGCACGTCGACCTGGGGGAAGTCGGCCGCGATCGCCTTGACCGCCTCGGGGTCGGTCACGTCCAGCTGGCGCACGGTGACGCCGTCCAGATCCTTGAGAGGGGCGATGTTGATGTCGGCGGCGATGACGTTCGCGCCTTCGCGAAGGAAGGCCTCGACCGTTGCTCGCCCGATCCCCTGCGCCGCCGCCGTCACCAGGGCGGTCTTGCCTGCCAGCCTCATCACTGAATCCTCAAAACATAAGACGTATTATGTTTTGCTAGGCCCCTGCCGCACGGGCGTCAAGACGGGCGCGGAACAAAGAAAAGCCGCCCCCCGACAAGCGAGGGGCGGCGTACCGAATGCGGCAAGGAGGAGGGGGGATCAGAAGCGCATGCGCAACCCGGCCGACACGCGGCGTCCCGTCGTGCGGAACTCCTTGGTGCGGTCCGGCGAGACCGAATAGAGGAACTCTTCCTCGTCGGTCAGGTTCAGGGCGTCCAGGAAGACGGTGGTGTTTTCGGTCACGTCGTAGGAGACGCCCGCATCGAGCTGGCCGTAGGCGTCGAAGTACTCGGGCTCGCTGTTGCGACCGACGGCGACCGCCACGAACTGGTCGCGCCAGGTGTAGGCCAGGCGGGCCTGGATCGGACCCTTCTCGTAGAAGCCGACCAGGCTGTAGGAGTATTTCGACAGGCCTTCCAGACCATAGGAGGCGCCGCCGGCGTTGGAGTATTCGGCGTCAGAGTCGGCGTAGGTGAAGCTGGTCTGCACGCCGAGGCCGTCGAACGGCGCAGGCAGGTTGTCGAAGGTCTGGCGATAGCCCAGTTCGATGCCCTTGATCGTCGCGCCCTCGCCGTTGCTCGGCACGGTGACCGAGAACTCGACCTCGTCCACGCGCTCCTTGGTCGTGCTGGTGGTCACGAAGGAGTCCAGGTTCTTGTAGAAGGCGGCGAAGGACAGCAGGGAGGTCGGCGCGAAATACCACTCGACGCCGGCTTCCATCTGGGTCGCCCGGAAGGGCTTCAGATCCGGGTTGCCGCGCTTGATGGACTCATTGCCGGGGTTGGTCTGGATCGACTGGCGCGGCGACAGGTCGCTGAGCGTCGGACGGGTCATCACCCGCGAGGCGGCGAAGCGGACGATGAGGTCGTCGGTCACCGAAAGACGGGCGTTCAGCGACGGCAGAATGTCGGTGTACTCGCCCTTGAAGCTGATCGGGGCCACGTCGGACAGGACAATGATGTTCTGACCGGCGCCGTTCGGCTTGGCGCTGAGCACGGTGCGCGACGCGCCGGACGAGGTGTAGGAGGTGTCCTCGATGCGAACGCCCATGTTCACCGTCAGCGGCATGCCGGCGAGATCGGCGTCGATCTGGCTCATCAGATAGCCGGTCCAGACCTTCTCATCGACCACGGAGGAGCCGGAGGGGTCGTAGACGCTGGGCGCGAACGGCTTGCCGTCGCGATCCGCCAGACCCTTCACATAGGCCATCAGGGCGTTCGGATCATAGGTCAGCCAGTCGTGCATGATGTTGCCGCCGCGACCGTCGAAGAAGTTCATGTTGGTCGGGGAGAAGAGGTCCGACGGCAGGGCTTCGTTGGAGTCGCAATAGGCGCATTGCTGGCCGAACGGCATGGAGGTGCCGTAGATGTCCTTGACGCGGTTCTGGTAGCCCATGCCCGCGAAGAGGGTGACGTTGCCGCCCGGCGCCCATTCGCCGTCGATGCGGTACTCGTCGATGGAGTCCTTGGTCCGGCCGGCGCTGTTCCAGATGTAGTAGTGGGCGGTCAGGCCGTTGGGGTCGGTCGCGGCGTCAGCGGTCGAGCCGGGATAGCCGAAGCCGTATTCATAGATGGGCGAGCCGCCGCGACGGTCCCACCACAGGTCGACGCCCTTGCGGCGGATGGTGGTGAAGCTGGGGGCCTGGTCGCTTTTGCGCTCGGAGGTCGAGGTCGAGATGTCGAACGACAGCTTCAGTTCGTCCGTAACCTGCCAGTCCGCGTTGAAGCCCAGTTGGCGGGTTTCGACGTTGCGGGTGTCGTACTGCATGATCTGATCGACGAAGCCGCCAGCATAGCGCTGATAGACGGCTTCATTGCCTTCCACGACCTGTTCGACCAGGTCGCCGCCGGCGAAGTCGAAGGCCAGGCCGGTCTGCCGCTCGGTGATGTCCGCCTTCACGTACATGGCGTCGAGCGTCAGGGTCAGGTTGTCCTGGGGACGATATTGGCCCGAGGCGTTCAGGCCCAGCATCTGCTTGCTGCGCTCGAAGAAGAAGGGCGACAGGTTCGACGGCATCGAGACCTTGTCGAACGGCGCCACGTCCGGACCGATGCGGGCGCCCTGGACGCCGCCGCGATTGTAGTAGCTGTCGGTGCTGGAGCGGAAGACGTGGCCCGCGCCGATGGTGAACTCGTCGTTGCGCGTGTCCTGATCGACGTAGGAGGCGGCCAGGGCGAAGCCGAGGGTGCGGTCGTCATTGCGCCACGACAGAACGCCCGAGACGTCGGAGCTGTAGCTGTCGGCCAGTTCGGCCCAGGTCGAACCCACCGAGCCGGCGGCGGCGAAGGCCTGGCGCTGATCCAGCGGACGCAGGGTGCGCACGTTGACGGTGGCGCCGATCGAGGCGCCGTTGATGTTGGCCTGAGGCGACTTGTAGACGTCGGCGCCGGAGATGATCTCGGACGGCAGGACGTCGAAGGAGAACTCGCGGCCGTTGTTGTCGGTCGCCAGGGTGCGGCCGTTGACGGTCACGGCGTTGAACTTGGGCCCGAAGCCGCGAACGGTGACGAACCGGCCTTCACCGCGGTTGCGGTCGATGGTCACGCCGGGGACACGCTGCAGGGATTCCGCCACGTTCTGGTCAGGCAGCTTGCCCAGGTCTTCCGAAGCGATGGAGTCGACGACGCCAACGGCCTTGCGCTTGATGTCGATGGACTGTTGCTGGCTGGCCCGGATGCCCGTGACGACGATCTCGTCCACCGTGGTCGCATCCTGGGTACCGGTGTCATTCGACGGCGCGTCTTGCGCCATGACGGCGACGGGCAGAGCCAGGGCCGACAACACGCCCAAGGCGGTCGCGGCCATCAAAGTGGTCTTGGTGGACATTGTGAGATCCTGCTGGGTTCCAACCTGGGCGGCCTGTTTGTTTTTCGGCCTTGCCGGAACCCTACGAACGACGTTCCGGTATGTCAAATTATCATCATACGTATTATAACATTTCGCAGCCCTAGCGAACCGAGCGGATCGGCGCGACGCACAGGGCCGAGCCGAAGACAAAGATGACGGCGGCGATGAAGATGACGGCGTAGCTCCCGCCGAAGAGGTTCAGCAGAACCGCCGCCATCACCGGGCTGATGATCTGGGGAATGTTCACGGCGGTGGTCAGCACGCCGAGGTCCTTGCCTTCGTCGCCCTCGGCGCTCTGCGGCAGAACCTGGGTCATCAGGGCCATGTCGATCGACATGAACATGCCGTAGCCGACGCCGATGACGCCGGCGTAGATCCACATGCCCGTCATGGTCGGCAGGATGAGCGGCGCGGCCATGGCGCAGCCCATGATCAGGCTGGCGCCGATAACGAAAGGCTTGCGGCGCTGGAAGCGGTCCGACAGGTAGCCCGAGGCCAGGGAGGACACGATCAGGCAGATCAGGGTCAGGATGGCCAGATTGGCGATGGCGATGTTCGACTGGGCGTCGGACAGGCCGATGTAGTCGCGCAGGATGTAGAGCATGTAGGCGGCGACGGCCTGATAGCCCATGTAGATGGTGAAGCGCCCGGCGAAGGCCCAGGCGAAGTCAGGATGCTCTTTCGGGCTGATCCAGAACCCCTTGGCGAAGGCGATCCACGAGAAGGGTCGGCGCGGCTGGCTGGCGCTGGAGGGTTCGCGGTTGATGACCACGAAGGCGATGCACGAGGCGGCGATCGCCAGGGCGAACAGGCTGTAGGCCAGGACCTGGGCGCCGGCCAGGTAGCCGGCGACGACGGTGCCGGCGGTCAGGCCGGCCGTCATGCCGGCGCCGACAACGCCGGACACGACGCCGCGGGTTTCGGGCGGGAAGCGGTCGGCGATCACGGTCGTCATCGCCGGCTGCATCGAGTTGTAGGCCACTGTCGCCATGACCCAGAAGACCATCAGCGACCAGAAGCTGGTCATCCAGGATACGCCGAACAGGCATAGGGAGCCGATCAGCGAAGCGATGGCGATCCAGGGCGAACGCCGGCCCCAACGCGACCTGGTCCGGTCGGACAGGGCCCCGGCGATGGGGGTGGTCAGGGTCGAGAAGACCGAGGTGATGGCGAACAGGACGGCCAGGTTGTTGGCCTTGTTCCCCGGGTTCATCTCGGCGATCTGATTGGGCAGCAGGACGCCGAGCACGCCGCTGTAGAGGGCCATCAGCAGGAAGAAGTTGATCATCAACGACAGCTGCAGGCGGCGGCGGCCTTGACCGTTGGCGGGCAGGGAGACGGTCTCGGTGGTCATGCGGACAGATCCTTGTCGGCGCCGCCGAGGTAGAAGGCGCGGGCGGTCTCGGTGCGAATTTTCTCGCGTTCATGCGAGGGAAGGGCGGCGATGGCGGTCTCGAACAGGTCGCGCCAGCGGCCATGGCCTCCGGCCAGGTTCACCACGGGCCAGTCGCCCCCGAACATCAGGCGGTCCGGTGCGAAGCAGTCGAGCGCGTGGTCGAGGTAGCGGGCGACGACGTCGTCGCGACGGGCGTCCCAGGCGTCCTGGGCGGTCAGGCCCGAAAGCTTGGCGAAGACATTGGGCAGGGCGGCCAGCCGCTTCAGGTTGGCGGCCCAGTCGGCGTGGTTCAGGTCGCCGTCGGCGGCGGCGATGTCTGGCTTGCCCAGATGATCCAGGACGACCTGGGCCTGAGGCGCGCGCTCGAACAGGGCGGTCAGGGTCTGATGCAGCTCGGGCAACTGGTGGTCGCGGGCGCAGACGTCGATGGTCAGGCCCCGCTCGGCCGTCAGGACCAGACCCTTGAGGTGGTCGGGCGCGGCGATGAAGCCCGGGGCTTCGTTCTGCACCGATCGCCGCACGCCGCGGACCAGGGGGCGTTCAATCAGGGCGTCGAGATGGGGCTGGACCTCGGCGCCCCGCTCCAGCGGCGCGAAGGCCACGACGGCCAGGATATCGAGCGCGGGGTGTTTCAGTTCGGCGACCCAGTCGGCTTCCGCGAGCGCCTGCTCCGGGGCGCAGTCCGCCTGGACGAAGACGGCGCGCACCAGGCCTGTTTTCTCGGCCGCCCAGTCTTCGGGGGCGTGGCGCCCGCCGATGGCCGGCACGTAACGCAGCCAGTCATAGTCGAGGCGCGATGGGTCCCAGAGATGCAGGTGGGCGTCGATCATCCGCCGGCCTTGCCGCCGTTGCCGGGCAGGACGTCCCAGCCTTGATTCAGCACCGGCGCCAGCACGGCCTCGACCGCTGTCAGGACATCGGTGTCGATGGGCGCGGTCAGGGCCTCGATGTTGCGAGCCAGGTTCGACGGCCTGGACATGCCGACCACGGTCGAGGTCATGCCCTGGTCGGCGGCGGTCTGGAGCGCGAACTGAAGGGCGACACGGGACAGGTCCGTGCCGGCTTCGCGGCAAAGGCGGGCGGCTTCCGCGGCGGCGGCATGGACGCTGGGGTGGCCAGGGTGCCAATCGGGCGGCCCCTGATCGGTCAGCAGGCCCATGCCCAGAGGCGAGGCGTTGAAGACGCTGACGCCGGCAGCGTTCAGGCGGCGGGCGCTAGCGGCCAGTCGCTGATCCTGAAGCGTATAGGTGCAGTAGGCCATGACGGTGTCGACGCCCTGGGTCAGGGCGACCTCCTCCAGCAAGGCGAGGTCGTAGCCGGTGACGCCGACGCGGCCGATGGCGCCCTGGGCCTTGAGTTCGCGCATCGCGGGCAGGGCTTCGTCCAGCAGTTGCCGCCGATCGCCGTGCTCGATGTCGTGGCACTGCAGCACGTCGATGTAGTCGACGCCCAGGCGGGCGCGGCTTTCATCCAGGCTGCGCAGGGTCGCCTCGCGCGAGAAGTCCCAGGTCTTGTCGCCGTAGCGACCGATCTTGGTCATCAGAACGAAGCTGTCGCGCGCGCGGTCTTTCAGCGCGACGCCGAGCGCCGTCTCGGCCCGGGTCAGGCCATAGTAGGGCGCGACGTCGATCAGATTGACGCCGGCGTCGAGGGCCGCGGCGACCACGGCGTCGGCCTCGGTCTGCGACACGGCCTGATAGACTCCGCCCAGCGAGGCGCCGCCGAGCGCGAGCACGGAGACGGCGGGGCCGTCCTGGTTCAGTCTGGTGGTCTGCATCCGGGCGTTTCCTGCGTCATTCGACGTCTGTCTTAGGGGTGGGATGCCCCAGATCAAGTCCCGCGCGTTCGGGCCTGACGTGCGGGCCTTCGATGACCTCCCAGGCGCCGTTCAGGCGGTTGGCGGCGATGGCCGCTTCATCCACCTCGATGCCGAGGCCGGGCGCGTCGCCCAGGATGATGCCGCCGTCGCCGATCTGCTGGTCCACCTTGAGACCGACCGGGAAGTGGAAGTCCTGAACCTCGACGCCGAGGCTGTTGGGAGCGGCCGCGGCGGCGTGCGCCACCGGGTTGGCGTTGTAGCCGACGGGCGAGATCGGCAGGTTGTGGGCGTGGGCGGCGATGGCCACACGATTGAAATGGGTGACGCCCCAGACGCTGCCGGTCTGGACGATGTCCATGGCCCGGGCGTCGAACAGGGGGCCGAACTGATCCAGGCCGGTCAGGTTTTCGCCGGTGGCCACGGCGGCCCTGACCGCGCGGCCGACGACGGCGTGGCCTTCGGCGTCCCAACGGCGCAGGGGCTCCTCGATCCAGGTCAGGTCGATCTGGCTTTCGATTTCGCCGAGATGGCGGACCGCCTGTTTGCGGGTCCAGCATTCGTTGACGTCCAGCATCAGGGCCGGTCGCGCGGTATTGGCGCGGAAGATGTCGCGGGCCTTCAGCAGGCGACGGATGTCGCGATCCAGATCGCGCCCGCCCTTGATCTTGGCCGAGGTGAAGCCGAGTTCGGCCCAGCGGACGTAGAGGGCCTCGAAGGCGTCGTCGTCCAGGCCGTAGCAGAGGCCCGAGGCGTAGCCGGGCACGAACCTGTCGCGGGCGCCCAGGGTCCGCCACAGAGGCTCGTTCGCCATCTTGGCCTTGAGGTCCCACAGGGCCATGTCGATGGCGGCGATGGCGCCGTAGGTGGCGCCGGCATGGCCGCTCTTGAACACCTGGGCCAGCATTCGATCATAGAGAGCCGAGACGGCCCGCGGGTCTTCATTCTCGACGGCGGGGAAGACGCGGGCGATGTCCACATGCTGCCCCAGGCCGACCCCGGTCAGGCCGCTGTCCGTTTCCAGCAGGAGAATGGGCACTTCGGTGACGCCCGAGGCGATCACGCCGTTGACGTCGCCGACCGGACGTTTCCAGTCGTGGACCGTGGTCAGGCTGCGATAGCCGGTGATTTTCATGAGGCGGGTCTCTGACCAGATTGTCGGCGTTCAGTCTTTTTATAATATGTATGATGTTTAGATGTTGGCAAGCCTCGCCTTTGAAAGTCTTGAGGATTGACAGGGACCGCGTCGGCGGGGTGACTGCGATATTCGTGATATGATCCCACGAGCCCGGGGCGACGACGTCGGGCCATCCATGAGACGAAGACGCACCATGACCCTTGCCGCCAACGCCGCCCTTCAGCGCCCCTTGCGCCGTCCCCGTCTGGCGGCGGCCGTGGTCGAGGACCTGGTGAACGCCATAGTCACCGAGATCCACCCGTCCGGATCAGCCCTGCCGCCCGAAAACGTGCTGTGCGACATCTACGGCGTCAGCCGCACCGTCGTGCGCGAGGCGACGACGGCCCTGACGGAAAAGGGTCTGGTCGTGTCACAGCAGGGACGGGGCACCATCATTCAGGATCCGTCGTCGTGGAACCTGCTGGACCCGATGATCCTCAGCGCCTTGTTCCGACGCGAGGACGGCCTGTCCTATCTCGACAACCTGTCGGAGATCCGTTCCTCGCTGGAGGGCGAGATGGCCGCCAAGGCCGCGCGCAAGCTGACGCCTGAAGCGGCCGAGGAACTGACGCGCCAGATGGAGAAGCTGGAAGGCCTGATCACCACGCCGGCCGGCTATGTCCATGAGGACGTGGCCTTCCACGACATCATCATGCGCCTGTCGGGTGATCGGTTGAGCAAGGCCATCATCGACAGCATCCAGAGCAAGGCCGTGAAGACCCACAGCTACAGCGGCAAGCTGAACGTGGAGCACATCCGCGCCACGCACGAGGCGCATGTGAAGGTCTACAACGCCATCATGGCGCGGGACCCCGAGGCGGCCGCGCGCGCGATGCGCGATCACATCGAGGGCTCCTGGAAGAAGCGCCGTCCGGCCAAGCTGCCGAAGACCTGAACGGCCGCCGTCGGCGCGGCGCAAGGCCGCGATCGATAATACATAACTTGTATGATGATTTTTGATCGGCTTATGTCTCCCGCAATCAACGGGAGACGAGACGATGAAGCAGGGGATGACACGCCGATCGGTCGTGGCCGCCGCAGGAGCCGGCGCCGCCCTGGCCGGACTGGGCGCCGGCGCCGCGCGGGCGGAGGCGGCGAAGGTCGAGCGCTGGGGGCTCCATGAGATCGCGCTGACGGCGACGGGGGCCGAGGCGCCCTTTCGGGTCGGCTTGACCGGTGTTTTCACCAATGGCGCCACGACGGTTCGCGCGCCGGGCTTCCATGACGGCGGCGACGTCTATCGCATCCGCTTCTCGCCGCCGGAAACGGGCGTCTGGCGCTGGCGCGTCGAAAGCGATCTGCCGGGGCTGAACGGTCGCGAAGGGCGGTTCGAGGCGATGGCGCCGACGCCGGCCAACCATGGTCCGGTCGCGGTCAAGGACGGCTACCACTTCGCCCATGCGGACGGGACGCCCTTCCGCCAGATCGGCACCACCAGTTATGGCTGGACCCATCAGCCGGAGGCGCGGCGCCGCCAGACGCTGGAGACGCTGCGGGCGGCGCCGTTCAACAAGCTGCGCCTGCTGGTCTTCCCCAACGCCACCATCGACACCAATGAGCCGCTCTTCCCCTATGAGAAAACGGGTTCGGGCCAGCGAGACTGGGACTTCGCTCGCTTCAATCCCGCCTATTTCCAGCGGCTGGACGCCTGTGTGGCGGCCCTGTGCGCCCTGGGGATCCAGGCCGACGTCATCCTCTTCCATCCCTATGACGAGACCTATGGTTTCGAGGAGATGGGCGCCGAGGCCGACGACCACTACGTCCGCTATGTTGTGGCGCGCCTGGCCGCCTACAGGAACGTCTGGTGGTCGCTGGCCAATGAATACGACCTGCTGAAGACCAAGACCGATGCTGATTTCGACCGCCTGTTCCAGCTGGTCCAGGCCCAGGACCCCTATGGCCGGCTGCGCTCGATCCACAACTGGCGCCAACTCTATGACCACGGCAAGCCCTGGGTGACGCACGCCAGCATCCAGAATGGTTCGGCCGTCCTGGACGATGCGCGGGCCGAGACCTATCGCAGCGTCTGGAAGAAGCCCGTGATTTTCGATGAGGTCTGCTACGAAGGTTCTCTGGAGGATCGCTGGGGCGACCTGACCGGGCCCGAGATGGTGCGCGGTTTCTGGCACGGTCTGATCGGCGGGACCTATGTCGGCCACAGCGAATGCCTGCCCCGGAGCAAGGGGGATGGCTTCTGGCTGGGCGAGGGGGGAGAGCTTCGCGGCGAAAGCGCGCCGCGTCTGGCCTTCCTCAAGTCGATCATGGAGGCCGGGCCTGCGCCAGGCGTCGAGCCGATCGACAAGTGGTGGGAGCAGCATCTGGGCGGCGTCCCCGGTCAGTATTATCTGCGCTATTTCGGCGATGAAGCGCCGACCGAATGGGCCGTCGATCTGCCGCGTGACGAGATCAAGGGCGGCGAACGCTTCCGGGTCGAACTGATCGACACCTGGAACATGACCATCGAACCGGCGCCGGGCGAGTTCGTGATGGCGGCCAAGCAGACGAAGTACTTCTTCCACGATCCCGCCCGTCCGACGGTCGCCCTGCCGGGGCAGCCGTGGATGGCGGTGCGTGTGACGCGCGTGGCTTGATGCGGAGATGAAACAGGGAGCGGTCGGTCCGCTCCCTGCAGGCCTCAGCGGATGTGCGGGCGGCCCAGGCCCGCGCCCTTCCAGCCGTACCAGGCGACCACGGCGAAGCAGGCGGCGGGCAGCAGGAAGGCGAT
This sequence comes from Brevundimonas sp. T2-11, assembly GCF_055397675.1. NCBI lineage: Bacteria > Pseudomonadati > Pseudomonadota > Alphaproteobacteria > Caulobacterales > Caulobacteraceae > Brevundimonas > Brevundimonas sp. T2-11. Next base: position 2,998,764 of record NZ_AP027920.1, on the reverse strand, counting down.
GTTGGCGCCGTAAAGGTCAGCCAGCTTGCCCATGGGCCAGGGCAGCAGGACGCCGCCGCCGATGGCCATGACCATGAGGGACGAGGCCTTCTTGGTGTGCGCGCCCAGGCCCGTGGTGCCCAGGGCGAAGATGGTGGCGAACATGGTCGACATGAAGAAGAAGACGGCGATCAGGGCGATCGGGGACACCTTGTCGATGCCCGCGGCCACGATCAGCGTCAGGACGACGTTGATGACGCCATAAGTGGTCAGCAGGGGGCGCGGCCTGACCTTGAGCAGCAGGCCGGTGGCGGCGAAACGGCCGACCAGATAGCCGATGGCGGCCAGCGACAGCATGAAGGCGCCCTGCTGCGAACTGAGGCCCTGCCAGTTATGGGTCACCAGGTTGATGAAGTAGGCGCCGATGCCGACCTGGGCGCCGATGTAGAGAGCTTGCGTCACTACGCCGGCGATGAAGTGGGGCTGCTGCGCCAATCCTTTGGGAGCATGGGGCTTGGCTGGAGCGTCGCCTTCAACGGCGCCGCCGTGATCGGCCAGGCCGGTCTCGGGCAGACGGGCGCGCCAGACGACGGCGGCGAAGATCAGGACGGCCACGGCGATCAGGCCATAGACGATCTGGATCGAGCGGGTCGCGCCGCCCAGGGCCTCGGTCGTGGTCGGGCTGAAGAAGACCGCGCCGCCGATCATCGGGCCGATGAAGACGCCAAGGGCGTTGAACGACTGGGCCAGGTTCAGGCGCTGCGAGGCTTTGGCCGGATCGCCCAGGACGTTGACGTAGGTGTCCGCCGAGGTCTCCAGCACGCACAGACCGGCGGCCAGGACGAACATGGAGCCGATGAAGGGCAGGAAGCCGCCCGCGTTGGCGGCAGGAATGAAGAGCAGGGCGCCGACCGCCGTCAGGGACAGGCCCGAAACGATGCCGAACTTGTAGCCGCGCGCGTTCAGCAGCATGCCCGCAGGCAGGCTGAGCAGCAGATAGGCGCCGAAGTAGGCGATCTGCAGCCAGGAACTGTCCGCCTGGCTGATGCTGAGCGTCTCCTGGAAATGCTTGTTCAGCACGTCCAGCAGGCCGTAGGCCAGGCCCCAGATCAGGAAGCAGGCGATGGCGAAGGCCAGGGGACCACGCAGGTTGCCGGCGGGCACGGCGAGACCGCCGGGGGTGGGGGCGGCGTCGGTTTCTATACTCATGTCGTCCTCGTGGGCTTCCTCGGGACCGGCGCCGTCTTGATGCGGGCTCGGCGAATGATGGGTCAGATGCGGTAGATCGCCTCGGCGTTGGCGGCGAACAGACGGTCGCGCTCATCGGCAGAGAAACCGGCGGCGATGGCGTCGAAGGCGGAATAGAAGGCGTCGAAAGTTCCGTGGACGCGCTCGACCGGGAAGTCGCTGGCGAACATGGCGCGGCGCGTTCCGAAGGTCTCGATGCAGGTCAGGACGACCGGCTGAATGGACTGCAGGGTCCAGGCGCGGTCGGTGATGCCGAGGCCGGAGATCTTGATCGAGACCTGCGGCCGTTCGGCTAGGGCCTTCAGCCCTGCACGCCAGGCCGCCAAGCCCTCGGCGTTGCGGTCGGTCGGCAGGCCCGCGTGGTTGATGATCAGGGGAATGTCGGGGTGGGCGTCGGCCAGTTCGACCGCATTGGCCATCTGCGACGGATAGAGCTGCAGGTCGAAGGACAGGCCGTGACGCGCCAGTTTGCCGAAACCCGCGCGCCAGACCGGGTCGAGCAGCGGATCGACGGGATTGTAGGTCTTCATCGGATCGGCGTGCCAGCAGACGATCTGGCGCACGCCGCGAACGTTGGGCCGGGCGGCGTGGGCCTCCAACAGGGCGTCCAGATAGGGATCGGTCAGGTCGGCCCCGGCGACGACGCCATGCGGATAGCCATGGTCGTCGGCCATGGCCTGCAGCCAGTCGGTCTCGGCCAACTGATGGCCGCGCGGCTGACCGGCCTCGACGTGGACGATCTTGTCCACGCGCCAGTTCGTCGTGTCGGCCAGGTAGTCCTTCAGCAGGTAGTCCCGGTGGGCGATCGGGGACATGTCCCCCGCCGGATTGTTCGGCAGGGGATCGTCCTGCAACCAGCCATAGCGGGCGCGCGACAGGTCCCACAGGTGGACGTGGCAGTCGACGATGCGAAGGTCGCGTCCCACCTGCGGCGTCCCTAGTAGGTCGTGCGGCCGCCCGACGTGTCGAACGTCGAGGCGGTGGTGAAGCTGCATTCCTCGGACGCCATGAAGCAGACCATGGCGACGCTTTCCTCGACCTCGCCCAGACGGCCCATGGGGATCTTGGAGCGCATGTAGTCGACCTGGCTCTGGGGCAGCTGCTCTAGGATGGGGCTTTCGAAAGTGGCGGGGGTCAGGCTGTTGGCGATGACGCCCTTGCCGGCCAGTTCCTTGCCCAGGGACTTGGTGAAGCCGATGACCCCGGCCTTGGACGCGGAATAGGCCGAGGCGTTGGGGTTGCCTTCCTTGCCCGCGACCGAGGCGACATTGACGATGCGGCCATAGCCGTTGTCGAGCATGAAGGGGACGATGGCACGCGAGCAGTAGAAGACACCGTTCAGGTTGATGTCGACCACGCGCTTCCAGCTGTCGAGCGGGAATTCGTGCACGGGCACGGTGGCGCCGGTGATGCCGGCCGAGGCGACCAGGATGTCGATGCGTCCGCCCAGGGCCTCATGCGAGGTCCTGGCGGCGGCCTCGACGGCGGCCGGGTCGGCGACGTCCAGGGCCACCGTGGCGACGGCGCCCACTTCCTCGGCGGCGGCCTTCAGCGCGTCTTCGTTCAGGTCCCAGAGCACGACCTTGCCGCCCTCGGCGACGATGCGGGCGGCCGAGGCCTTGCCCAGGCCCGAGGCGCCGCCGGTGACGACGGCGGTGCGGCCGTTGAAACGTCCCTGATAGGCGCTCATGCCACCATGTCCTTCGACCAGGCGACGACCGACTGGCGCTGGCTGCCCAGCTTCTCGATGCCCAGCTCCATCACGTCGCCGGCCTTGAGGTAGAAGGGCTCGGGTTTCTGGCCCAGGCCGACGCCGGGCGGGGTGCCGGTGGTGATCAGGTCGCCGGGCTCCAGGGTCATGAACTGGCTGACGTAGGAGACGATCTCGGCCACGCCGAAGATCATGGTCCGGGTGTTGCCGGTCTGCATGCGCTGGCCGTTGAGGTCCAGCCACATGTCCAGGGTCTGCACGTCGCCCACCTCGTCGGTGGTGACGATCCAGGGGCCGACCGGGCCGAAGGTGTCGCAACCCTTGCCCTTGTCCCAGGTGCCGCCGCGCTCGGTCTGGAAGGCGCGCTCGGACACGTCGTTGATCAGGACGTAGCCCGCGACGTGATCCAGGGCGTCGGCCTGGTCGACGTAGGAGGCGCGCTGGCCGATGACGATGCCCAGTTCAACCTCCCAGTCGGTCTTTTCCGAACCGCGAGGAATGACAACGGTGTCGTTCGGACCCGTCAGGCAGGAGACGGCCTTGGTGAAGACCACGGGTTCGGTGGGGATCGGCAGGTTGGATTCGGCGGCGTGGTCGGCGAAGTTCAGGCCGATGGCGATGAACTTGCGCACGCCATTGACCGGCACGCCGTAGCGCGGCGCCCCCTCGACGAGGGGCAGGGTCTCGGGATCAATCGCCTTCAGCGCGGCGAGGCCTTCGCCCCACAGCTGGTCCGGGGTGATGTCGGCGACCACGCCCGACAGGTCGCGGATGCGGCCTTCGGCGTCCAGGGTTCCGGGCTTTTCCTGGCCCTTGGGGCCGTAACGCAGGAGTTTCATGGTGAGGCCTTCTTATCGGGCGTAGGGGCGGTGCAAAGCGATGTCGCGGTTCAGCTCGACGCCGAAGCCGGGGGTGTCGGGAACCTTCAGCTTGCCGTTCACCGGAACGGGCTCGCCGATCAGTTGCGGATGGAACATCGGCACGATCTCGTCGGCGCCCGGAGCCATCATCAGGAACTCCGCGAACGGGCTGTTATGGCGCGTCACGACGAAGTGGTAGGAATAGACGCTCGATCCGTGCGGGATCATCAGCACGCCCTTGGAATCGGCCAGGGCCGAGATCTTCTGAAGTTCAGTCACGCCGCCGCACCAGCCCACGTCCGGCTGGATGATGTCGCAGCATTCCATTTCCAGCAGCATGCGGAAGCCCCAGCGGGTGGCCTCGTGCTCGCCGGTGGTGACCAGCATCCCCTTGGGCGCGTTCTTCTTAAGGGCCTGATAGCCCCAGTAGTCGTCGGGGCTGAGGGCTTCCTCGATCCACTTCAGACCCAGCTTGTGGGCCTCGTGGGCCAGGCGCGTGGCGTAGTTCAGATCCAGAGCCATCCAGCAGTCGAACATCAGCCAGAAGTCGTCGCCGCAGGCGTTCCGCATGGCCTCCAGTTCGGCCAGGTTCTTGCGCAGGCCTTCCTCGCCCTCCGTCGGGCCGTGGTGCAGGGGCATCTTGCCGCCGATGAAGCCCAGTTCCTTGGCCTTATCCGGGCGCGCGCCCGTGGCGTAGAAGGTCAGCTCGTCGCGAACCGCGCCGCCCAGCATGGCGAAGACCGGCTCCTGACGCAGGCGGCCCAGCAGGTCCCACAGGGCCAGATCCACGCCCGAGATGGCGTTCACCACCAGGCCCTTGCGGCCGTAGTACTGGGTCGAGAAATACATCTGGTCCCAGATCTTCTCGACCTCGGACGGATCGCGGCCTTCCAGGAAGCGGGCCAGGTGCTTTTCGACGATATAGGCGGCGGGCTCGCCGCCGGTGGTCACGGCGAAGCCGACCACGCCGTTGTCGGCCTCGATCTCGACGACCAGGGTGCCCAGCACATTGATGCCGAAGCTGCGACGGCTCTGGCGGTATTCCGGATACTTCGCCATCGGGGTGGCGATGTGGTCGTCGATCCAGTGGCCGTCGCCCTGGTCGTGATAGTCGGCGCCGCCACCGGTTCCGTCGTTTTTCACGACGAAGGCGCGGACGTGTCTGATCTTCGGCAGGCGGCTCATCGGGATGCAGCCAATTTCTGGCGCAGCTTTCCCATCATGCGGGACGACACTGGCGTTTCTCCTAGGAATTGATCAAGCTGCCCGCTTCTGGCGGCGGATCACTTGCACGATATTCTATATTCTGGGAAAGAAAACTACGAGATGGGACGAATGGCGTCAATCAGGACCGAGCAGGGCGACGGCGACGAGGAAACCGGGGGCAAGGCTTCCGGGAGCCAGACCCTTTTGCGGGGGCTGGACGTGATCGACGCCCTGATGGACGGCTCGCTTCCCCTCGCGGACCTGTCGGAAAAACTGGCCTTGTCGCGCAGCACCACCCACCGCCTGGCCTCGGCCCTGGTGGATCGTCGCCTGTTGTCCTTCCGTCCGCGGGAGGGCTATGCGCTGGGGCCGAAGCTGCTGGAGCTGGGCCACGCCGCCAGCCAGCAGATGCACCTGCCGCGCGTGGCGCGCCCCTATCTGGAGCATCTGTCGGCGGTGACCGACGATACGGTGCACCTCGGCGTGCTGGACGGTCGTTTCGCCCTCTACCTGGACAAGGTGCCGGGACGTCGGCGCGTCAACATCGGGTCGCGCCTGGGCGAGCGTCATCCCATCGCCTCGACCGGTCTGGGCAAGGCGCTGATCCTCGACAAGTCCGAGCCGGAGTGGAGCGACTTCTACGCCCCGGAGGGCGCGTCGGTGGATTCCGCCGCTCGCCTGGTCTGGCTGGAGCGGATGCGTGGCTACGCCGAGAAGGGCTACGCCTTCGACCTCGAGGAGAATGAGGATCAGGTCCGCTGCGTCGCCGCGCCGATCCGCTCGGTCGATGGACGCATCGTGGCCGCGATCAGCGTTTCCTCCGCCGCCCAATACATGTCCGACGCCCGAATGGCCGAACTGACTGCGACGGTCACAGACGCCGCCGACGCCATCAGCGGCGAACTGGGCTGGACCCCTAAAACCTAACACGCTTACCTGTACGGAGCCCCCATGCTGCTTAAAGACAAGGTCGTCCTCATCACCGGAGGATCGCGAGGCATCGGGGCGGCCGTGGCCGTTGAAATGGCGAGGCAGGGCGCGGACGTGGCGATCAACAGCCATGCGGGCGCAGAGGCCGCCGCTGAAGTGATCGCCGCCGTCGAGGCGCTGGGGCGTCGCTGCATCTCGGTCGAGGGCGACGTGGCCCTGCCGGAAACGGCGGCCGCCTTTGTGAATGCGGCGGTCGAGGCCTTCGGCAAGGTGGACGTCTTCGTCTCCAACGCCGGCATCTGCCCCTTCCACGCCTTCCTCGACATGCCGGCCGAGACGCTGAAGCGGACCATGGAGGTCAATCTGCACGGCGCCTACTTCATGACCCAGGCGGCGGCCAATCAGATGGTGAAGCAGGGCAATGGCGGGGCCATCGTCGCCATCAGCTCGATCTCGGCCCTGGTCGGCGGCGAGTTCCAGACCCATTACACCCCGACCAAGGCGGGGGTGCACAGCCTGATGCAGTCCTGTGCTATCGCTCTGGGCAAGCACGGCATCCGTTGCAACTCGGTATTGCCGGGCACCATCCTGACCGACATCAACAAGGACGACCTGTCTGATCCGGCCAAGCGCCAATACATGGAAGGCCGCATCCCGCTGGGCCGTCTGGGCCAGCCCGAGGATATCGGCGGCGCGGTCGCCTTCCTGGCTTCGGACATGGCGGCCTATGTCACCGGCGCGGCCCTGCTGGTGGACGGCGGCGCCTTTGTGAACCTGCAGTAGGCAGGGCTATTAAAAAGAAGGGCGTCGGCGACCAGATCGCCGACGCCCCAGTGCACCGCTCAGGAAGGGCGGTGGAAGCTTGCTCAGAACTTGTAGCGGAAGCCCGCGAACACCTGACGGCCCGTATGGTGATGCACCGAGACCAGGTTGTAGTCGCCCACGTACTGGGTCGCGACTTCGTCGGTCAGGTTGATGCCCTCCAGCGTCAGGGTGAAGCTGTCGTTGACCTGCCACGAGGCTGAGGTGTCGACGTTGAAGGTGTCGACCACGCCCTCGATCGCATTGCCGTTGCGGCCCGGAACCTGGGTCAGGTAGCCGTCGCGGTAGGTGCCCGAGATACGGGCGCTGAAACGCTCGTCCTCGTAGTAGAGGGTGCCGTTGTAGGCGTTCTTGGACAGCTCGGTCAGGGTGTTGGTGACGCCGTTCGGGTACTCGATCTCCGAGTCCACGAAGGTGTAGTTGGCCATCACGCCGAAGTTGGACCAGATGCCGGGCAGGAAGGTGAAGGGCTGCTGGTAGGAGACTTCGAAGCCGGTCAGGTCGCCGCCGTCGGTGTTGACCGGCTGGTTGAAGACCCAGTCCGCCGAGGGCGAGCAGCCAGCCACCGAGCCGCAGGCCGCGATGGCCACGCTGTCGGGAATGCCGAAGGCGTTGCCGCTGAAGGGGGCCGTGACGGCGTTGGTGGCGACGAAGCTGTCGATCTTCTTGTGGAAGACGCCCAGGGCCAGGATGGATTCGGGGGCGAAATACCATTCGACGCCGATGTCGTAGGTGGTGGCGCGCGTCGGGTCGAGCAGGGGGTTGCCCGAGTTGACGGTGCGGTTGTTGCCGGAAACCGAGACGCTGCCGCCGGGGGTCAGGCTGCCCAGGCCCGGACGCGCCATGACCTTGGCGGCGGCCAGACGGACCAGCAGGTTTTCGCGCGGTTCGATGACGATGTTGGCCGAGGGGAGCCAGTCGTCATAGCTGCGGCTTGAACGAACCTGGATCGGCGTTCCGGCGGCGATCTGATAGCCCTTGGAATACTGGTCCGTGTTGACGTAACGCACGCCGACGTTGCCGCGGATCGGCAGGGCGGTGTCGAGATCGAAGTCGATCTGGGCGTAGGCGCCGGTGGTCTTTTCCTCGACCGAGCGGTTGTTGCCGCTCGCAGGCATCCAGCTCAGGGCGTAGTTGTCGAAACCGAACAGGTCGGCCGCCTTCTGATAGTCGGGGATCAGCCAGTTCAGCGCCGTGCCGGACGGAATGTCCCATCCGTCAGCGAAGCCGACCGTGTGGCTGTAGCTGCCGATCGCTGCAGCGGCCACGGCGGCGGGAATGCAGGCCTCGGCGTTGGCCGTGACCGCCAGGGGCGGGGTGCAGCTGGCCGGGTCGCGGCGCTGTTCCGTCGTGGCGAAGGTGTAGTCCTTGAAGAAGTAGCCGGTCTTCAGCTGGAAGTTGTCGTTGATGTCGAAGACCGTGTTCACCTGGACGGTGTCATAGGTGTTGTCGGCCGTCTGCGGGCGCATGCGGATCTGCGACAGGCGCCACTGGGCCGGGTCATTGACGTCGAAGCCGTAGCTGATCAGCGGCAGGTTCGCGTTCTGACGATAGTCGTAGACGTAGTCCTGCGTGTCCGTCTTGTCGAACAGCAGGGTCGTCTGGATCGGGTTGTCGTGCGCCGACTTGCTGGAGCCGACCAGGGCGTCCATGCGGAAGCGGTCGTTGAAGTCGTGCTTGAAGTTCAGCGTGACCTGGGTGAACTCGGTCGACAGTTCATCGTAGCGGGACTCCGAGCGCACATCGACGTTGTCGAAGCGGCCGTAGAGCATGTTGCCGTTGGCGTCGACGAAGGAGTCGCGAACGATGATGCCGTTGCGGCCGGCGTTTCCGCTGGCGCTGAAGTCCGGCGCCTGCAGGAAGTGTTCGAAGCGGGTGGCGCTGAAGTCGGCGTAGAGGACGTCCAGGCTGACTTCGGTCGCGTCGCTGGGGCGCCATTGCAGGGCGGCGGTGACGCCCAGACGGTCCTGGTCGTGTTCCAGAATGCCGTAGCGCGGCAGGCGCGGGGTGAAGGCGTTGATCACGCCCTGGCCCTGACCGGCGCGGCCGATGTTTCCGCCCTGCCAGCGCACGGTGCTGTGGCCTTCTTCCAGGGCCTCGCGGGTCGAATAGGCGACCGAGAGCAGGGCGCCGAACTTGCCGTCCGCCCAGGTGTTGGAGATCAGGAAGGCGCCGCGCGGGTCGGCGTTCTGGGCCAGGTCATTGTAGCCGAGCTGACCGGAGACGGCGACGGTCAAGCCGTCCTTGTAGTCGAAGGGACGCGCGGCGCGCAGATCGACCGTGGCGCCCAGCGAGCCTTCCTCGGTTTCGCCCGAGGCGGTCTTGCGCACCGTGATGCTGTTGAACAGGTCCGAGGCGAAGACGTTGAAGTCGAAACCGCGGCCGCGGTTGGTCCCGCCCGAGCTGTCGGTGCCGCCGGTGGTGCCCAGGGCCTCCATGCCGTTGATGCGGATGCGGGTGAAGTCGGGGCCGAGGCCGCGCACCGAGATGTTGCGGCCCTCGCCGGCGTCGCGGGTGATGGCGACGCCCGGGATGCGCTGGATGGCTTCGGCCAGGTTCTGGTCCGGGAAGTCGGCGATGTCTTCGGCGACGATCACGTCGACCGCCCCGGCTTCGCGTTTCTTGACGTTCAGCGCCTGGGCCAGGCTGCCGCGGAAGCCGGTGACGACGATCTCGTCGACGGTGGTGGTCGGCTCCTGAGCGACGTCCTGGGCCTGGGCGGCGCCGCCGAGCGCCAGGGTCAGGGCGCCCAGAGAAGCGCCGAGGGTCAGCGCATGGCGCGCACGGGTAGCGTGGTGGGTCATCATATCCTCCTCCCAGTTGAGCCTTTCGGGGATCGTGCGTCCCCGTTCCAGCCGCCGCGATCGCGGGAACCGGTGTCATTTGGCGTTTGTCAGCCAGTGCCACCGGTGTCATATAAAGCTACGCACAGTTTCCGACGTGTGGCAAGACGATGGCGAACGCCGATCGGACGCCGCTCGAAGCTTCTGTTCGTACTGAAGAAAACCAACGACCGACCGCACCAAGACGGACGGCGCTCAGGGAGATGCTCATGCCGACGCCGATCACGGTGATCGTCTGCACGCGCGATTCGACCTGCGTCATCCGGAATTCCCGTTCGCCTGTCTTCAAGCCTTGAGTTTCGCATGACCCAGCCGCTGCGCCTGAACCCCGATCGTCTGTTTCCGGCTGACGCCGACACCCGCGCCGTGGCGCGTCGGCTCTACGCCGAGGTGAAGGGGCTGCCGATCATCAGCCCGCACGGCCACACGGACCCCAGCTGGTTCGCGGGCGATGAGAACTTCGCCAACCCGGCCGAACTGCTGATCACGCCCGACCACTACGTCTTCCGGATGCTGCATTCGCAAGGCATGGCGATGGAGGACCTGGGGGTGCCGCGCGCCGACGGCGGGCCGGTCGAGGCCGATCCGCGCAAGATCTGGCGCCGCTTCGCCGAGAACTATCACCTGTTCCGCGGCACGCCCTCGCGGATGTGGCACGACTGGGTCTATGCCGAGGCCTTCGGCATCGACGTGCGCCTGTCGGCCGAGACGGCGGACCACTACTACGACGTCATCGACGCTGCGCTGAAGACCGAGGCCTTCAAGCCGCGCGCCCTTTTCGACCGCTACAACATCGAAGTCCTGACCACGACCGAGAGCCCGCTTGATACGCTGGAGCACCACAAGGTCATCAACGCCTCAGGCTGGAAGGGCAGGGTCCTGACCGCCTATCGTCCCGATCCGGTGCTGGACCCGGACTATGAGGGCTTCCGCGACAATCTGAAGATCCTGGCCGAGCAGACCGGCCGCGATACGATGACCTGGGAGGGCTATCTGGCCGCCCTGCGCGACCGCCGCGCCTTCTTCATCGAGATGGGCGCCACCTCGACCGACCACGGGCACCCGACCGCCTTCACCGCCGACCTGTCAAAGGCGGACGCCGAGGCCCTGTTCAAGCGGGTTTCGACCGCCCCGGCCAGCGCAGCCGACGCCGAGCTGTTCCGCGGCCAGATGCTGACCGAGATGGCCGCCATGTCGGTCGAGGACGGGTTGGTGATGCAGCTTCACCCCGGCAGCTTCCGCAACCACTCGGCCACGGTCTTCAACCGTTTCGGCCGCGACAAGGGCTGCGATATCCCGACCCGGACGGATTACGTCCGGGCGCTGAAGCCCTTGCTGGACCGCTTCGGGTCGGACACGCGCCTGACCCTGATCCTGTTCACCCTGGACGAGACCTCCTACAGCCGCGAACTGGCCCCGCTGGCCGGTCACTATCCGGCGCTGAAGCTGGGGCCCAGCTGGTGGTTCCACGACAGCCCCGAGGGCATGCGCCGCTTCCGCGAGCAGGTCACCGAGACGGCGGGCTTCTACAACACCGTCGGCTTCAACGACGACACCCGCGCCTTCCTGTCGATCCCGGCGCGTCACGACGTGGCCCGGCGCATGGACTGCGGCTTCCTGGCCAAGCTGGTGGTCGAGCACCGCATGGAGGAGGACGAGGCCCATGAGCTGGCCCACGCCCTGACCTATGGTCTGGTCAAGGCGGCCTACAAGCTGTGACCCGTCTCGACAATGCGGCTCTGAAGGGCCTGCCCGCCGACGTCGCGCGTCCGGCCTATGACCGCGCGGCGGTGAAGACCGGCGTGGTTCACCTGGGCATCGGCGCCTTCCATCGCGCGCACCAGGCGGTGGTGTTCGACGACGCCCTGGCCAGCGGCGACATGCGTTGGGGTGTCCTGGGGGCCTCGCTGCGCTCGCCGGGCGTGCGCGACCAGTTGAACCCGCAGGACGGCCTCTACACCCTGGTCGTGCGCGACGGGGCCGATGAGCATCTGCGGGTCATCGGCGCCGGGTGCGGGGTTCTGGTCGGGCCGGAAGACCCTGCGGCCCTGGTCGCCGCCATGGTCGACGCGGACGTCCACATCGTCACCCTGACGGTGACCGAGAAGGGCTATCGTCTTGATCCGGCGACCGGCGACCTGCTGCTGGACGACCCGGACGTGGCCGCCGATCTGGCCGATATCGCCTCGCCTCGCACCGCGCCGGGCTTCATCGTTGCGGCCCTGCAGGCGAGGAAGGCGGCGGGGCTCAAGCCCTTCACCGTCATCTCCTGCGACAACCTTCCGCATAACGGCCAGCGCATCCGCGCCGGCGTCATCGCCATGGCTCGGCGCATTGATCCCGCTCTGGCCGAGTGGATCGAGGCCGAGGGGGCTTTTCCCCAGACCATGATCGACCGGATCGTGCCGGCCACCATCCCCGACGACGTGGCCCGCCTGAGCGCCCGTCTCGGCGTCGAGGACCAGGGCATGGTCAAGGCCGAGCCCTTCACCCAGTGGGTGATCGAGGACTGGTTCGCGGGCGAGAGGCCGGACTTCGCCGCCTTCGGCGTGCAACTGACCGACGCGGTCGAGCCGTGGGAGGACGCCAAGCTGCGCCTGCTGAACGGGGCGCATTCGGCGACGGCCTATCTGGGGGCGCTGTCGGGCTATGAGCATGTGCATGAGGCTGTGGCTGTCCCGGCTTTCCGCGCCTTTATCGAAGCCCTGTGGGACGAGGCGCAAACCACGCTGAGCCCGCCGCCGGGGCTGGACGTGACGGCCTATCGCGACGAGCTGATGGCCCGCTTCTCCAACTCGGCCCTCATGCATCGGACGCGCCAGATCGCCATGGACGGGTCGCAGAAGCTGCCACAGCGCCTGCTGGCCGGCATGGCGGAGCGGCTGGCCAAGGGGAAGGGGATCGAGGCCCTGGCGCTCGGCGTCGCCGCATGGATGCGCTGGCAGGAGGGTGTGACCGAGAGCGGCGAGACCGTGGTGGTCGACGACCCTCTGGCGGCGCGCACCGCCGAACTGATCGCGGGGTCCGAGAACGACGAGGCGGAGGTCCGCGCCCTGTTGACCCTGTCCGCCGTCTTCCCCGAGGCCCTGGCCGTTGATCGACGCTTCGTCGATGCGGTCACCGGCGCCTTCCTGTCCTTGAGAGAGCACGGCGCGGTCGAGGCCGCGCGCCGCGTGACGGAGTAGAGCATGAGCCGTGTCCTGATCCTGAACCCCGCCGATGATGTGGCCATCGCCCTGGACGACATCGCCGTCGGCGACACGCCCGAGGGTCTGGCTGCGCCCGCCCGCGCCGACATCGCCACCGGGCACAAGATCGCCCGTCATGCCGTGGAGGCGGGCGGTCTGGTCCGTCGTTACGGCCAGGTCATCGGGCGGGCCAGGGCGGCGATCGCCGCCGGGGATCATGTCCACGTCCACAACCTGGCCATGGCCGAGGACGGGCGTGAGGCCGAGGTCGGGGCGGACGTCCGTGCGCCGGCGCCGCTGTCGGGCGCGACCTTCAACGGCATCGTCCGCGCCGACGGCCGGGTCGGCACCCGCAACTACATCGGCGTCCTCACCAGCGTGAACTGCTCGGCCACGGTGGCGCGCCGCATCGCCGACGCCTTCCCGGATTCCAGTCTGCCTGAGGGCGTGGACGGCGTGGTCGCCTTCACCCATCAGGGCGGTTGCGGCGGGTCTTCGCTGTCCAGCGACACCACCCTGCTGCAGCGGACATTGGCGGGGTACGCCCGGCATCCGAACTTCCATTCCATCCTGATCGTCGGTCTGGGCTGCGAGGCCAATCAGATCCCGGCCTGGCTGGCCAACGAAGGCCTTGAAGCCGGTCCGACCCTGCGCGCCCTGACCATTCAGGAAGCCGGGGGCACGGCTCGCGCCATCGAGGCGGGCATCGAGGTCGTCCGCGAACTGGTGGCCGAGGCGGCCAAGGTCGAGCGTCAGCCGGTCTCGGCCGCGCATCTGACGGTCGGCCTGCAATGCGGCGGCTCGGACGGATGGTCCGGCGTGACGGCCAACCCGGCCCTGGGCGCGGCGGTGGACCTGCTGGTCGCGCACGGCGGCTCGGCCATGCTGTCGGAGACGCCCGAGATCTGGGGCGCGGAGCATCTGCTGCTGCGCCGTGCGGCCTCGCAGGCGGTGGCGGATCGGCTGAACGCGCGTCTGGAATGGTGGCGGGCCTATGCCGACAAGCACGGCATGGAGCTGAACAACAATCCATCGCCCGGCAATCTGAAGGGCGGCCTGACCACCATTCTGGAAAAGTCGCTGGGGGCGGTGGCCAAGTCGGGCTCCACGCCGCTGAATGATGTGATCGGCTATGCCGAGCCGCTGACGAGCAAGGGGCTCAGCTTCATGGACAGCCCCGGCTATGATCCCTGCTCGGCGACGGGCCAGATCGCCTCGGGCGCTAATCTGATCGTCTTCACTACGGGGCGGGGCTCGGTCTTCGGCGCCAAGCCCGCGCCGTCGATCAAGGTCGCCTCCAACGCCAGACTGGCCAGCTGGATGGACGAGGACATGGACATCGACGCCTCTCCGGTGCTGACCGGCGTGGCGATGGAAGAGGTTGGCCGCGCCATCTTCGAGCGGATGCTGGCCGTCGCCTCGGGCGAGCCGTCCAAGTCCGAGGCCCTCGGCATCGGCGACAACGAGTTCGTGCCCTGGCAGGTCGGCGCCTATCTCTAGCCGCCGACCCCGAAGGCCCGCCGGGCGTCAGCCCTCCAGGGCCTCGATCAGTTCGCCCATGTTGCGGATGAAGACCTGGGTCGAGACGCATTCGACCGGATAGTCGGTGTTGTAGGGCGAGGTGTCCCACAGGTCGCCGACGCGCGTGGTCTGATACTCGCCGCCCGTCACCGCCGCCGGGGCCTCGCCGATATAGGGGTTGGAGGTGGTGGTCAGGGGCGAGGGCCAGTAGCCGCGCGTGTTCAGCCCCGAAACCAGTTCGGCGGCGCGGCCCGGCGCGGGCCTGGCCAGACGGCGCGCGTCGGACGACATGTCCCAGACGTCCACGTCCTGCAAAGTGAAGTATTTCGGCAGTTTCAACGAGCCGGCGCGCGCCTTCAGCGGCGAGTGGCGGCTGGCCTCCTCGGGCGACTGGGCGGCCAGTTCCTCGTACTCGCGGCGCAGGGCGACGGTGTCGACGTTGCGGAACGAGCCGTAGTGGACGATCAGGTTGTTGGGGTTCGCATCGGCGTAATACTGGCCGTTGGTGATGTTGGACCCGCGCCGGTGGATATAGACCGGGGTGTTCGAGCCCTCGAGGATGAAGGTCGGGTGGGTGCGGCCCGGCGCGATCAGGTTCTGGGGCGTCTTGACCTGATCCAGCCAGTCCAGGGCCTCGGGCAGGCGCGTCAGGTATTTGCGATCGCCGGTCAGGCGATAGAAGCCCAGCATCGACTTGATATTGGCGCCCGTGGTGTGGGTGGCGAAGGCTTGCGGCTCGATGGTGCGGGCGCCGGCGGGCTTCAGGGTGTCGGGGAAGTGCTGCAGACCCCAGGCCGGTTGCGGCATGGGCTGCTGGGTCTTCACATAGATGTCCATGCCGCGATGGATGGCGTCCAGCAGGCGCGCATCGCCGCGACCGTTCACCGCCAGGCCATGCCAGGCGTAGAGCAGGAACTCCAGGTTCTCGCCGGCCACGTCGTCGTTGAAGGTGATGTAGGGGGTGTAGTCCGCGTGGCCGTGGACGCCGCCGTTCTGGACGAAGGGATAGCGTTGGGGCCAGCCGCCGTTGGCGTACTGGGCGTCGAGGACGAACTGGATCGCCTTGTCCAGCGGCGCGCGATATCTGCGCTCGCGCTTCTCCAGATAGACCCGCAGCAGCAGTTGCGAGGCCTCGGCCGTGCCCGCGTCGTCGAAGGTGGCGTTGCCGTAGTAGCGGTGGAATTCCTCCATCCGCCAGGCGTTCTTGCCGTAGGTGGCGTACCAGCGCTTCAGCGATTCCTCGCCCGCCGTGTCGATGACATAGTTCCAGCCGCCCGCCGGGTGCTGGCCGCGCACCAGGGCGTCGGTCGCCGCCTTGGCGGCTTCGTAGAACTGCTCGTCCCCGGTGGCGTGATAGGCGTCCAGGAAGGCGTGGCCGACGGTCGCCGTGCCCGGAGGCTGGACCCAAATCATGGTCGGCGAGGCTTCCAGTTCACCCCAGCGGCGCGAGAAGTCGGGCAGGACGTTCCAGACATAGCCGCCCTCGACGGCGGCCTCGTCGGTCATGAAGCGGGCCGCACGCTTCATGGCGGCCAGGATGGCGGCGCGGTCGGGCGCGGCCTGCAGGACGGTTTTCGCCATGGCGGGCGTCAGGGCGGGCGCGGCGGCTGCGGTGAAGGCGGCGGCGCCGGCGGCCAGAAGGGCGCGGCGGTTCAGGGGCGTTGCGGGCATGGCGTCTCCTCGATGCGTCGCCTCACAGCTCTGGCGGCTGTTTGCGGCGGCGAAGCTAACCATGATTGACACCGGTTTCCTAGCGTCAGCGCGCGGCTGAAAACGCCTCTGGTTTCACGATGCCGTCAGCGGCGGATGTCGAAGCCGCCGTCGCCCATGGCCGCGCGCACCTCGGTGGCGGTGAACAGGTTGAAGTCGCCGGGGACCGAATGCTTCAGGCCCGCCGCCGCCAGACCGAAGTCCAGGGCTTCCTGATCGGACCAGCCGCTCCACAGGCCGAACAGGACGCCGGAGGCGAAGGCGTCGCCGCCGCCGACCCGATCCACGACCCCGGTCATGTGGATGGCTTCGGTCGAGGTCTCGACGACCTCGCCATCGGCGCCGCGCGTCAGCATGACCGCAGACAGGGCCTGATCGGCGACGCTTTCCTGAACGCGCAGGGTGCAGGCGATGCGTTGCAGGCGGGGGAAGGCTTCAAACGCCGCGGCGGCGGCCAGACGGCGCCGGGCATGGGGATCGGCGTCCTCGAACTTCGTCTTCAGCACCAGGGCGAAGTCGCGGTCGTCGGCGAAGGCGATCTCGGCGCCGGCCAGCATCTTGCCCAGGGTGGCGGGCGGATCGCCGGCCCATTGCTCCCACAGCTTGCCGCGGAAGTTGCCGTCGTAGCTGATGCGGACGCCCTTGCGCACCGCAGCCTCGACCAGTTCCACCGCGGCGCGCGAACCGTTGGGGCCGGTGGCGGGGGTGACGCCCGAGACGTGCAGCCACTCATAGCCGCCCAGCAGGGCGTCCCAGTCGAAGGCGTCGGCGACACGCTCGACAAAGGCCGAACCGGCGCGGTCGTAGAGCACTTCGGACGGACGGCGAACGGCGCCGGGCGTCAGGAAGTAGAGGCCCATGCGGCCGGGCGCGAAGACCACGGGAGTGGTGTCCACGCCGTAGCGCCGGACCTCGTCGCGCGCGGCCTGGCCCAGGGCGTTGTCGGGCAGGACGGTGGCCATCGCCGCCGGCGCGCCGAAGCGGGCCAGGGCGACAGCGACATTGGCCTCGGCCCCGCCCGGACGTGCGGTCAGGGCCGGGGATTGAAGCAGCAGCTCGTTCTGGTTCGGACTGAACCGCAGCAGCATCTCGCCGAAGCAGAGAATCTTGGAGTTCGGGCGAGGATTGCTCATGGTCAGGACGCTAGCGCGGGATCAGCGCGCCAGCCAGCCGCCGTCGACCGGCAGGGTGATGCCCTGCACGTAGTCGCTGGCGCGGCTGGCCAGGAAGACGGCGGCGCCGCCCAGGTCGGTCGGATCGCCCCAACGCCCGGCCGGGATGCGGCCCAGGATTTCCCTGGAACGCACCGGGTCGTCCTGCAGGGCCTGGGTGTTGTCCGTGGCGAAATAGCCCGGGGCGATGGCGTTGGCGTTGATGCCGTGTTTGGCCCACTCGTTGGCCATCAGCTTGGTCAGTCCCGCCACGCCGGACTTGGACGCGGTGTAGGACGGCACGCGAATGCCGCCCTGATAGGACAGCATGGAGGCCGTGTTGATGATCTTGCCGCCGCGCTCGCCGGCGATCATCCGCTTCACCGCGGCCTGGCTGAGGAAGAAGAGGACCTTGAGGTTGACGTTCATGACGTCGTCCCAGTCCTGCTCGGTGAAGTCCACGGCGTCGGCGCGGCGAATGATGCCGGCGTTGTTCACCAGGATGTCGACGGGGCCGAGGGCGGCTTCCGCCTCGTCGAGAATCCGTTCGACCGGTTCGATCGAAGTCAGATCCGCCTGGATCGAGACGCCCTTGCGGCCCTTGGCCAGGACCTTGCCGACCGTGTCGTCGGAGGCGCGACGGGCGACAGACGCGACATCGGCGCCCGCCGCGGCCAGGGCCACGGCGATGCCTTGACCCAGGCCTGTGTTGCCGCCGGTGACCAGGGCGACCTTGCCGGTCAGATCGAAAGGATCAGCCATGCCCCATCGCCCCCTATTTCAGCTGACAGATGTCGAGCTTGTTCATGTCCGTGTAGTCGAGGTTCTCGCCGCCCATGCCCCAGATGAAGGTGTAGTTCGACGTGCCCGCGCCCATGTGGATCGACCACGGCGGGCTCATGACAGCCTCGCCGTCGGCCATGACGATGTGACGCGCCTTGTCGGGTTCGCCCATGAAGTGGAAGACGCGGTCGTTCTCGCCCAGGCCGAAGTAGAGGTAGGCCTCGGAGCGACGGTCGTGCAGGTGGGGCGGCATGGTGTTCCACACCGAACCGGGCTTCAGCACCGTCACGCCCAGCAGGAGCTGGCAGGATTTCACCTTGGCCGGGACGATGTACTGGTAGATGGTGCGCTCGTTGGAGGTTTCCAGCGAACCCATTTCTAGGGGAACAGCTTCGCTGATCGAGATCTTGGTCAGATCATAGCGGGCGTGAGCCGGCGTCGAGATCAGATAGAAGCGGGCGGGATTGGCGGCGTCATCCGAGGCGAAGGACACTTCTGACGAGCCCATCGGCACATAGAGGCCGTCGCGGAAGGCCAGGGCGATGGTTTCGCCGTCGACGGTGACCGAGCCGGCGCCGCCGATGTTCACCACCCCCAGTTCGCGAGCGACCAGGAAGGGTTTTCCGGCCAGCGACGGCGGTTCGGAATGAAGCGGCAGGCTGACCGGCGCGTCGGTCGGGGCGGCGCCGCCAATGACCATGCGTTCGTTGTGCGAATAGTTCAGGCTGACGCGACCCGGCTGAAACAGCCCGGTCATGAGGTAACGATCCCGCAGCTGATCATTGGTCGCGCCGTCCATCATGTCGGGATGGGTCGCGTGATAAACCTTGTCGTACACCTTGGATCCTCCTGAATTCCTCGAACGGGAATCGTCTGCGGCGGGTTCAACCGCCCGTCTTCTGATTGGTTAGGTAACCGGTGTCAGAGTCTAGGGCAAGAGGCGCGATCCGGTGGGCGTCCTGGTCAGGCGACGGGGACGGCGGAGTTCCTCACCACGAGGGCCGGGCGCACTTCGGGTTGAACCAGCTTGGCCGGATCGACGCCGCGCATGGGCGCCAGCAGCTTTTCGGCCGCCATCCGTCCCATGTCCCGGATCGGCAGGCGCACGGAGGTCAGGTTGGGCCAGACGCGAGCCGCCATCGGCAGGTCGTCATAGCCGACGATCGACAGGTCTCGAGGCAATTCCATGCCGCGCTCGCGCGCCGCCTGCATGACCCCCAGGGCCATGTCGTCGTTCAGGGTGAAGATGGCGGTCGGGGGCTCCGGCAGGGACAGCAGGGCGTGACCCGCCTCGACGCCCGACTCGAAAGTATAGGCGCCTTGCAGGTCGTAGGCCGGCGGAACGGCGATGCCGCGCGCCGCCAGGGCGTCGATGAAGCCCTGACCGCGCACGACCGATGATCGGAAGGAGGCGAGGCCGCGCACCAGGGCGATGCGACGATGGCCCAGATCGGCCAGATGGCGAGCGGCTTCGGCGGCGCCGATCCAGTCATTGGTCACGACCATGCTCTGGGGCTCATCGAGCGCCAGAGAGGCGATGCGGACATAGGGGCAGTCCAGTTCGCGCAGCAGGTCGATGACGCCTTCGTCCTCCGACACCGAGGGCGGCATGATGACGCCGAACAGACGCTGGCGCTCGACAAAGCCGCGAATGTCCTGAAGCAGGGTGGGGGAGGCGCGGCTGCACGGGTGAACCACCAGCTCGAGGCCGGATCCTTTCAGGGCGTCCAGCACGCCCTGCTGCAGGTTGACGACATAGGTCGGGCTGGGCTGGTCATAGATCATCCCGACCAGGAAAGAGCGGCGGAAGGCCAGGCCGCGGGCCTGGGGATCCGGAATGAAACCCAGTTCGTCGATGGCGGCCTGAACGCGCTCACGCGTGTCCTCACGCACGAAGGGCGACTGGTTGATGACGCGCGAAACCGTCTTCTTGGAGACCTCGGCCACGCGGGCGACGTCGTTGATGGTGGCTCGCTTGCCGGGTTTGGCTGAGCGCGAATCGTCTTGCGACAACAGCGTTCCCCTTTGTGTTCTTGTTTGGCGTTAGGCATAGCCCCGCTCGGCGTTGTGCGCCATGGGCTGTTTTCAAGGCGGATTGACACCGGTTTCCTGACCCGCCCATTATTCGGTGTTTTCAATGGGGCGTCATTTGACCGACCAGACCATTTCCTGCGAGCGCCGTGCATGACGGCTGCTTCCGTTCAGACGCCGGACGCCGATCAGGCTGTCGCCGAGACCTTCGTCCGCGCGCGCCTGGCCGCGCGCGCCGTCCCGACCTATCCGGGCGAAGCGCCTGAGGAGATGGCGCGCTCCTACGCCATTCAGGACGCCGCCATCGCGCTGTATCCGGACAGGGTGGCGGGCTGGAAGGTCGGCGGCGTGCCTCCGGCGCAGCAGTCGGCCCTGGGGGTTCACCGTCTGGCCGGCGCCATCTTCGCTGGCAACGTCTGGACCGTCGGCGAGGCGCCGACGCCTCTGCCCGCCATCGAAGGCGGGTTCGCCGCCGTCGAGGCCGAGTTCATCGCCCGTATCGGCCTTGACGCCGACCCCGCCAAGATCGACTGGACCATCGAGGAGGCCGCCGATCAGATCGACGCCGTCTTCATCGGCGTGGAGCTGGCGGGCAGCCCGCTGTCGGCCATCAACGACCTGGGCTCGGCCGTGGTCGCCTCGGATTTCGGCAATAACGGCGGTCTGGTGATCGGGCCGGAGTTGACGAACTGGCGCGAGCGACTGGACGCGATCCAGGTTGAAACCGTCATCGACGGCGTCAGCGTCGGCAAGGGGGGCTCGCTCTCCCTGGCCGGAGGAGCCCTGGAATCCGTGCGCTTCCTTCTGGAGCATTGCGCGCGATGGGGCCGGCCGCTGACCGCCGGGATGCTGGTTTCGACCGGCGCCGTCACCGGGGTTCACCGCATCTACGCCGACAGTGAGGCGGCGTGTGTATTCGAAGGCGTGGGGGAGGTCCGCTGCTCGGTCGTGAAGGCCGTGCCGCATCCAACGCAGAACTAGTATCAACCACAGCGCGACCCTGTCCGCCGTCGAGAACGGTCAAGAAGACGGGGCGCGCGAGGAAACCAAGGGAATGGGTCTCGTACCATGAGTGACGCTTCGAAAGCCGCACCCGCCGGGGAGGGGCCGATCCGCGTGACGGCGCCGCCGGCGGGCAAGTACCGCTGGATCGTGATGTGGCTGCTGTTCGCGGCCATGGTCATCAACTACGTCGATCGCCAGATGATCGGCTTCCTGAAGCCGACGCTGTCGACCGAGTTCGGCTGGTCCGAGACGGACTATGCGGACATCGTCTTCTGGTTCCAGGCTTCCTACGCCGTCTTCTACCTGATCTTCGGTCGGGTGATGGACAAGATCGGCGCGCGCTGGGGCCTGGGGGTCGCCTTCTTCATCTGGCAGATCGGCCATATGATGCATGGCGCGGCCCGCGACCTGTCGCACTTCATCATGGCCCGCATGATCCTGGGCGTCGGCGAGGCCGGCGGCTTCCCCGGCGGCATCAAGGCCGTGGCCGAGTGGTTCCCCAAGAAGGAGCGCGCCTTCGCCACCGGCCTGTTCAACGCTGGCACCAATATCGGCGCCATCGTCACCCCCTTGCTGGTTCCGGTCCTGGTGCTCAGCTTCGGCTGGCAGATGGCCTTCGTGGTCACCGGTCTGCTGGGCCTGATCTGGCTGCCGATCTGGCTGCTGGTCTATCGCCGTCCGCGTGAAGTGAAGAAGCTGTCCACGGCCGAGCTGGAATGGATCGAGCAGGACCCGGCCGACACCGTCGAGAAGATCGGCTGGAAGAAGCTGCTGACGGTCAAGGAAACCTGGGCCTATGCCGCGGGCAAGTTCCTGATCGACCCGATCTGGTGGATGTTCCTGTTCTGGCTGCCTGACTTCCTGGGCAAGAGCTACGGCCTGGACCTGAAGACCTTCGGCCCGCCGATCGTGGCCATCTATCTGCTGTCGGACGTCGGTTCGGTCGGCGGCGGCTGGTTGTCGTCGAAGTTCATGCACAGAGGCATGAGCCTGAACAAGGCGCGCAAGCTGACCATGCTGCTCTGCGCCCTGTGCGCCGTGCCGGTCGCCTTCGCCGCCTTCGCCTCGAACCTGTGGGTGGCGGTGCTGATCATCGGTCTGGCCACGGCGGCTCACCAGGGCTTTTCGGCCAACCTCTACGCCTTCCCCGGCGACGTCTTCCCGCGCGGGGCCGTGGGCTCGGTCGTCGGCATCGGCGGCATGCTGGGCGGCATCGGCGGCATGATCATGGCCAAGTACGCCGGCTTCGTCCTCGACAAGATCGGCACCTACACCCCGATCTTCGTGGTGGCGGCTTCGGCCTACCTGGTGGCGCTGCTGGTGGTTCACATCATCTCGCCACGATACGAACCGGCCAAGGTCTAAGGATCTGACGCCGAGAGGGGCGCTCGTCTGAGGGGGCGGGCGCCCTTCTTCAATTCTGGAGGAGGCGGACGTGGATCTGCATAGACGTGGTTTGCTGGCGATGGGCGCGGCGGTCCCGGCTCTGGCTGCGGCCTTGCCGACTATTGCGAAAGCTCAGACCGTAGCGCCGCCCGATCCGACCGAGGTCGTCCATCTGTGGCCGAAGGGCGCGCCGGGCGGGGAGGGGGTGACGGTCGTCCCCGTCGTGCCCGAGCGCTCGACCGACCCCGCCTATCGCGACCGTTACGCCCAGTACACCACCGACCCGATCATGACGGTGATGCGGCCCGAGCGCCCCAACGGCTCGGCCATGCTGCTGATCCCCGGCGGCGGCTATCGCTGGGCCGTACTGGACAAGGAGGGCTTCGATGTCGCCCGCGTCTTCGCCGCCAGCGGCACGACCTGTTTCGTCCTGCGCTATCGCCTGCCGGCCGACGGCTGGGCGGCGGGGGCGGACGCGCCCTTGCAGGACGCCCAGCGGGCCATCCGCCTGATCCGCAGTCGCGCGGCCGAGTTCGGCGTTCGCCCCGACCGGATCGCGGTTCTGGGCGCCTCGGCGGGCGGGCATCTGGCGGGGCTGGCCAGCGCGCGGACGGACGCGGTCTATGCCCCGCTGGATGCGGCGGACGAGGTCTCGCTGCGCCCGGATCTGACGGTGTTGATGTATCCGGTGGCGACCATGAGCGACCCGCACGTCCACGCCGGATCGCGCGCCCACCTGCTGGGCGAGACGCCTAGCGCGGCGCGCATCGCCGCCTATTCGCTGGAGCGGATGAACTGGACGGGCGCGGCGCCCGTCTTCCTGCTGCACGCCATGGACGACGCCTCCGTCCCGGTCGAGAACAGTCTGATGCTGCTGGCCACGTTGAAGGCGGCGGGTGTGAAGACCGAGGCCCACCTGTTCCAGGAGGGCGGGCATGGCTTTGGCGTTCGGTTGATCCAGGGGCGGCCGGCTGCGGTCTGGCCGGAGCTGGCGCGCGCCTGGGCCGCCCGTCTGGACTTTGCGCTCTAGGTCCCCGGCTGGATGTAGGGGATGGCCGAGAAGAAGGCGCGCTCGTCGCCGCGCGGGTCGTTCGCCATTTTCGACGTGACGTCGAACAGCAGGGTCTGGCGCGTCGGCAGCTCATAGCGGTCCCAGCGCGGCAGGCCCGCGTGGTTGGGATCGCCGGTGCGCGCCAGGGCGATGAAGGCGTCGCTCATCTGATCCGAGACGATCTGCGCGCCCGGCCCGTTCGTGCGCGATCCCGGCGCATTCACATTGTCGAACACCAGAGGGATGTCGGCGGTGTGGAAGGCGCCCTTGCGGCCCGAGGCCGTCTCGCCGGGGAAGTCCAGTTGATAGACCCAGGCGGGCGCCCCTGCTTTGGCGCGTTCCTCGGCCTCGATCACGGCGCCGCGCCATGACCGCCCCGCCGTGGTGGCGGCGATCAGGACCTGATCCGGAGACCAGTCGGGATGCATCCGGCGATAGGCGGCGATCACGGCTTCGGGGGTGATGTCGATGCGCATGACGCCGGGCGACATCCGTGCGGCCAGCGTGTCCCAGGTCAGGCCGAGGTTCCTGGGATCATCGCCCATGAAGCCCAGGGTTTCCTCGCGCGTATTGCCGATGATCATCGGGATGCTCCGCCCCTGCGGTGCGGCGTCCGGATAGAAGGGGTGGCGCGGCAGGCTGCGGAAATCCAGCACCGGCCCGAAGTAGAGTCCGCCGTACCCGAGGATCGGGTCCTCCACACCTTGCGCCTCCAGCAGGCGTTCGACCGGCAGGTCGGCGGCTTCGTGGGCGCGATCCGGCGTCAGGCCCAGGGCCTTGAGCCAGGCGGTCGCGCGGGTCGTGGCGTTGAGGGGGCCGGAAGCCGTGACCTGCTGGCCGCTCATGGTGGCGGCGCGGTGGAACAGGCCTTTCGCCTCGGGCATGGCCATCAGGGTCGCGATCTTGGCTCCCCCGCCCGACTGGCCGAAGACCATGACCCGGTCCGGGTCGCCGCCGAAGGCCGCTACATTGTCGCGCACCCAGCGCAGGGCCAGGATCAGGTCCAGCTGGCCGACATTGCCGGAGTCCTCGAACCCCGGCGTCAGCCGCGCCAGATAGGCGTAGCCCAGGGCGTTCAGCCGGTGGTTCAGCGTCACCACCACCACGTCGCCGCGCGCCGCCAGCCTTGTTCCGTCGTAGAGAGGATCGGACCCGGATCCACTCGAATAGGCGCCGCCGTGGATATAGACCATGACCGGCCGACGGCCTGCATCCACGCCCGGCGTCCAGACATTGAGGAAGAGGCAGTCCTCGCTCTGGTTCGGTTCGCCGCCGCGCTGAGGGCTGGCCGCGCCATGGTCGAAGGCGGGCGCCGGATCGCGCCAGGGCGCGGGCGGCTCGGGCGGCTGGAAGCGCCGCGTCGGCGCGCCGTAGCGGACGCCCTTGAAGACGGCCAGCCCGTTCTGACGGCGACCGACGACGGGGCCGTGACGCGTGTCGATCCGGGGCGCGTCGCCTTGGCCGGCCCATGCGGTTGCAGGCGGAATGGAGGCGCCGAGGCCGGCGAGAAGAACGGATCGTCGTGTCGGCATCAGTGCCATCCTGATGAAGAGAAACCGGTGTCAGGACCTGAGCAGCGAAAAGGCCGAGGGCGCCAGGGCGGTATGCGAAAAGGCCGCCGCCCGCACGGCTCCGTTGAAGTAGTTCACCCGGTTGAAGCGGCAGCCCACCGAGCTCGCGCCCGAGCCCTGGGGGGTGAAGACCATGGGGGTCTCGCCTTGCAGCACGCCGTTGACGAAGCTGCGATAGGTCGCGCCGTCATAGGTCTGGGCGACATGGGCCCATTCGCCGATCGGGTGCAGCTTGTCCGGGAAGATCAGCACCTCGCTGTAGCCCGGTCCCCTTGTGAAGGCGTCCAGGCACCACTGGCGGTCATAGACCCGGATCTCGAACAGGAAACGCGTGCCGGGCCATTGATCGACCCCCGTCGCCGGCGGCGTTTCCTGAAGGTGAAACCAGCGCTGTTCGTGTGCGCCGCCGTCTGGTCGGAACAGGGCCTCGAAGGTGAACTGCCCGGCGCCGGCCAGGGGGTGGTTGTCGATAAAGAGGGCGTCGTCGACGCCGTTGAACAGCAAGGCGCCGCCGTAGGGCGAGTCGCTCAGCCGGGGGGCTCCTTCCACCTTCATCGCGTGCCCGCCCACCTGGGACAGGCGGTCGAAGGTCCACAGGGTCGGGCGCGCCGGGGGGGCGGCGAGCGTTGCGCATCGACTGGTCGCCAGCGCCAGTCCGCCGGCCAGGACGGCGCGGCGGCCGACAGATTCAAGGGGAAGGGGCAAGCTGGAACTCCCTGGTCGATGCGGGACGGTGAGCGACAGACTAGACGGGGATGGTAGAATTTCTAGCGCCCGGGGGCAGTTCATCTGCCTTGAGGCCGCCATCGGACCGGGGCAGATGTCGCCCCATGGTTCCGGTTCTGAAACATCTGCTGGCGAAAGGCCTCTCCACATCCTGGAAGGAGGCGTTTCGATACAGCCTGGGTGCGGCCCTGGGGATTGCGGCCTGTGGAATTCTGGCGCGCAGTCTGACCGAGGGACGGCTTTCTTTAGTCCCCCTCCTGGCGGCGCCGATCGGCGCCTCGGCCGTCCTGGTGTTCGCCTTGCCCGCCAGCCCTCTGGCCCAGCCGCGCGCGGTCATCGGCGGCAACATCTTGTCAGCCCTCATAGGCGTAACCTGTGGTTTGCTGATCCCGGATCCCTTGTTGGCGGCCGTGGCGGGGACGGGTCTGGCCATCTTCGCCATGAGCGTGCTGGGGTGTCTGCATCCGCCAGGCGGCGCCATGGCGCTCGGCGCTGCGCTCGCCGCATCGTCATCGACGCCGGTGGGTCTGGATTACCCCCTCGTCCCGGTCGGGCTTTGCTCTGCCCTCTTGGTGCTGGCGGCGAGCGTCTATGGCCGCTTGTCCGGCCGCGCCTATCCGCATCGCGTCGATCAGGCTTCCAGTCCGCATCATACGCGTGATCGGCCGCCCACGGAGCGTTTCGGCTATACGCGGACCGATATCGACAACGCGCTGGCGCACTACGGCCAGTTGCTGGACGTGAGCCACGACGACCTCGACGCCCTGTTCCGCCAGGTCGAGGTCCAGGCGCACGAGCGACTGCACGCGGCCATCCCCTGCGCCGACGTCATGTCCCGGGACGTGGTTTCCGTCAGTGCGGAGCAGACGGCGAAAAGCGCCCTGGACCGGCTACAGGCGCACGACCTGAGAACGGCGCCGGTGGTTGACGCGCGGGGACGCGTGGTGGGGCTGGCGCGACGGGCGGAGCTGCTGGCCGGGGGACTTCGCCTCGTTGGCCAGCTGGAGAATCGCGCCGCCTTCACCGTGGCGCTGAACAGTCCGGTGGAAGCGCTCATGCCGGTGCTGTCCAGCGGCGCCGTGCACGAGGCCCTGGTGGTCGACGACGACGGGGTTCTGGTGGGCATCATCACCCAGACGGACCTGCTCAACGTGCTCTATCGCGCGCACGTGGTCGAGGCGGTGGTGTCGGCGCGAGCCGCATAGGCCCTTCAGGGCGCCAGGGTCGTATGCACCGGCACGCCGTTCTTGACGGCCAGGGTGACGGGCGTGCGTTCGGCCACATCGGCCAGGCGGGCGCGCTGGGCCTCGTCCAGAGGTCCGGCCGGCGTCAGCACCCGCTCGATGCGCGGCGGGGTCTCACCGCCCAGATATTCCAGACGCACGTCCAGCCCTTCCAGCGGCCAGCCCTTCTTTTCGGCGTACATGGTCAGGGTGACGGCGGTGCAGGCGCCGAGCGCCGAGATCAGCAGGTCGAAGGGGGCCGGGCCGCTGTCGGCGCCGCCCAGGCGTTCGGGTTCGTCGGCGGTCAGCTCGTGCTTCAGGTCGCCGCCCGTCCGGATCGATGTCCGGTAGCGGGCGGTTCCGATATGGGCGTGGGCGATAGCCATGAGTGCGGTTCCGTTCAGAAGGCTGGGGTCAGGACATGGGAGGGGCGGAATCTGCGGGGTCGGGCGGCAGGGGGATGAACTCCTGATCGTCCATGTCGGGCAGCTTCATGCGTCCGGCGCGCCAGTCGGCCTTGGCCTGTTCGATGCGGTCCTTCGACGAGGAGACGAAGTTCCAGTCGATGAAGCGCTCGCCGACCGGCTCTCCGCCCAGGACCATGACGGTCGAGGGTTCAAGGGCGCAGATCACCGAGGCGATCTTCTTTTCCAGCACCGCCATCTGGCCGTGACCGATGGGGCGGCCGTCGTCGATCTCGACCAGACCCGAGACGACATAGACCGCGCTCTCGGAATGCTCGGCCGGAGTCTGGAAGCGGGCGCCGGGCTCCAGCTCAAGGTGCAGATAGTGCAGGGGCGAGAAGGTGCTGACCCCGGCCTTCATGCCGAAAGCCTCGCCGGCCGTCAGGCGACCCTTGATCCCGTCCTCGCTCCAGGTCGGCAGGTCGGCGGTTCCGACGTGCTGGAAGGAGGGGGCGATCTCTTCCTGGCCGTCAGGCAGGGCGACCCAGGCCTGGATGCCTTCCAGGCGGGCGCCTTCGCGGCGGGCGCGCTCGAAGCGTTCGGAATGGGTGACGCCGCTGCCGGCGGTCATCCAATTGACCTCGGCCGGGCGGATGTCCTGCTGGACGCCCAGGCTGTCGCGGTGCGTGATCTCGCCGTCGAACAGATAGGTCAGGGTCGAGATGCCGATGTGCGGGTGGGGGCGCACGTCGACGCTCTGGGGCAGGCCGGCCGGCATGTCGACCGGGCCCATGTGATCGAAGAAGACGAACGGACCGACTGAGCGGCGCCTGGCGTAGGGCAGAACGCGGCCGACCTCGAAGCCGCCGAGATCCTTGCGGCGCTGGTCGATGACGAGTTCGATCATGGGGCTTTCTCCTCCGAGATGGTGTTGAGTGTAGTCTGCACGGTGGCGGTTTCAGAGCGCAAAGCGTCCCGGACCTGCGGCCATTCAGCGATGGGCCATCGGAAAGGGCGAGGCGGTCTCAGGCGAGGCGGTCTAGGCGGTGGAAGAATTCGGTCCGCTCGACATTGGCGGCGCCGTGCTCATGGAAATGCCGGATGTGGGGGCCGTCGTTGTGATGTTTCGACTGGGCCGCTTCGGACGCCCAGTGCTCGATGAAGATGAAGAGGCCGGGCTGGCCGCTGTCCTCGTAGAGTTCGTAGCGCAGGGCGCCTTCCTCATGCTGGGAGGTGCGGGCGACGGCGATGAGGTCCTGCCTCAGGGCCTCTTCCTTTCCGGCCTTGGCGCGCAGGCCGACAGTGACGAACAGTTCGGCCATGGCGGGCCTCCTCGGAAGAAAAGGGGGGCGGTCCGGTCGGGGAAACGGACCGCCCATGAGGGATCAGTCCTTGTCGTAGGAGAACTGAATCCCGGCCGTGCCGCCGGTTTCGATGAACAGGTTCATGAAGGCGGGAACGGTTTCCGACCGCTTCCAGTCACGCTGCAGTTCGCAGAAGAGCTGCGGGACGGAGATCATCTTGCCGCCGGCCTGTTCGATGCGGCGCAGGGCCATGTCGTGGGCCGTGGTCGAGGTGCCGCCGACGGCGTCGGCCACGACATAGACCTCATAGCCTTCGCGCAGGGCGTCGAGCGCCGGGAAGGTCAGGCAGGCCTCGGTCCACAGGGCCGTCATGATCAGCTTCTTGCGGCCGGTCGCCTCGACCGCCTTGCGGAATTCCACGTCTTCCCAGGAGTTGATCGTGGTGCGGTCATAGGTCGGATAGTCGGCCAGGACCTTGCGCAGTTGCCCGATCGGCGGCTTGTTCAGCCCGGTCTTCACATTGACCGTCGAGTGAACGATGGGCAGGCCATAGGCGACGGCGGCCTTGGCCGTGCCGACGATGTTGTTGACCAGAAGCTGGCGGTCCATCGAGGCGATCGAGTTCACCTGGACCGGTTGATAGTCGATGATGATGAAGGCCGAATTCTCGGGCGTCAGAAGGTCGTCGCTCTTGGGGTCGCGGATCGGTTCGCTGGTCATGGGGGTCGTTCCTTTCAGGCATGGGGCCGCGCTCGGACAAATGTCCGTTCGGGGCGGGGGTTGCGGCCCGGTTCGAAGACCGGGCCTTACGTTTTCGTGAGAGGGATCAGGCGGCCGGGATGTCGCCGAAGCGGCCGCTGTTGAAGTCCGTGATGGCGGCGCGGATCTCGTCCTCGCTGTTCATCACGAAGGGGCCGTAGCCGACGATGGGCTCGTCGATCGGCTCTCCGGTCAGGATCAGCAGGGTCGTGTCCGTATCGGCGTGCAGGGTGACGCTGTCGCCCTGACGGTCCAGCAGCAGGGCCTCGGCGGACCCGGCGGGTTGATCGCCGTTGACGGTGATGTGGCCCGACAGGACGACCACGATGGCGGTGTGGCCTTCCGGCAGGTCCAGCGTCGTCTCGGCGTCCCGGTTCAGCCGCACGTCCCACACATTGATGGGGGTGAAGGTGCTGGCCGGGCCTTTCGAGTCGTCCATGGCGCCGGCGATGATCCGGGCCGTGCCTGCATTGTCAGGCAGGGCGACGCTTGGAATGTCGGCGTTCAGGATCGACTGGTAGCCCGGGCGGGTCATCTTGTCCCTGGCGGGCAGGTTGACCCACAGCTGCACCATGCGGAAGGGGCCGCCGGTCCGCGCAAAGGCGGGCGAGTGGAACTCCTCGTGCAGGATGCCGCCGCCCGCCGTCATCCACTGGACGTCGCCGGGGCCGATAACGCCGCCCTGGCCGGTCGAGTCGCGATGCTCGACCTCGCCGTCATAGACGATGGTCACGGTCTCGAAGCCGCGGTGCGGGTGCTGGCCGACGCCGCGACGTTTGTCGGTCGGCTCGAAGTTATGAGGACCGGCGTAGTCGAGCAGCAGGAAGGGGCTGACCTGCTTGCCGACGCTGTCATAGGAAAACAGCGAGCGAACCGGGAAGCCGTCGCCGACCCAGTGGCCGCGATCATTGCCGTAACGTCCAAGAACCTTCTTCATGGTGTGTCTCCTTGGCGACCGGGCCTCGCCGATCGCGTTGGAGGTCTTATGACGGTGGAACGCCGACCGCAGAAGATTGCGAAATCGCCTCGCTGCGTTCTATTGATAGGACGATGAGAGACCTCAACGACCTCTATTACTTCGTCCAGGTGGTGGACCACGGCGGCTTCGCTCCGGCGGCGCGGGCTCTGGGGATGCAGAAGTCCAAGTTGAGCCGACGGATCGCCTTTCTGGAGGACCAGCTGGGCACGCGCCTGATCCAGCGGTCGTCGCGCAAGTTCTCGGTGACCGAGGTCGGTCAGGAATATTACCGCCACTGCCTGGCCATGCTGGTCGAGGCCGAGGCGGCCCAGGCGGTGATCGACAATGTGGCGGCCCAGCCGCGCGGGGTCATCCGTGTCGCCTGCACGCCCGGCCTGCTGACCTATCAGATGGGCGGACTGATCGCCCGGTTCATGGCCGTCTATCCCGAGGTCGAGGTGCATCTGCACAGCACCAGCCGCCGGGTCGACGTCATCGGCGAGGGCTTTGATCTGGCCGTCCGCGTGCGCGAGCCGCCGCTGGAGGTCACGGACCTGGTCATGCGCAAGCTGGACGAGAGCGTGCACCGTCTGGTGGCCTCGCCCGCGCTGATCGCGCGGTTCGCGCCGCCGAGCGGCCCCGCCGATCTGAACGACTGGCCCAGTCTGGACTTCGGGCCGGCGCATCGCGACCACGTCTGGGCCTTGAACCACAGGGACGGGATGACCGCCTCGGTGCGCCATGCGCCCCGTCTGGTGACCGACGACCTGCACATGCTGCACGAGGGGGCGCTGAACGGGCTGGGCGTTGTCCTGCTGCCGACAGTGGCGGTGGCGCGCGATCTGGAGGCGGGGCGTCTGATCGACCTGCTGCCCGACTGGCGGCCGAAGAAGTGGATCGTCCACGCGGTCTTCCCCTCGCGGCGGGGACTGCTGCCCTCGGTCAGGCTGTTGCTCGACTTTCTGGTCCAGGGGTGCGCCGAACAGCAGATCCACGGCGAAACGGTGCGCTAGGTCGGGGCCTTGTTCAAGAAGCGCCCGGCTCAGGCGGCTTGGCTCCAGGCCATGTCCGGGGATGGCGGGCGCAGGGCGTCAGCCGTGAAGCTGCGCAGTCGGGCATTGCCCTGATACAACTCGATACGCTCGAATCTGGGCCATGCCTGCACCAGTTCCTCCAGCTCTCGAAGAGCCGCCTGTTCGGTCCGGGCGGCCAGAACGCACAGCTCGGGCGTGATGGCCTCGGGCGTGTCGATAAGGCAGTAGAACGGGTTCATCGTCGCTCCTGACGGACTGGGGCCGTGCGAGAGCGCTATTGATGGTTTTCGATGACAGGGGCGCCGTTCGAACGGAGACGGAATGACGACGGTGCGTCGAGGGCGGTCTGATCGCCGTCAATCGACCGCGTTCAGGATCGCCAGGGCTTCCTCGTAGAAGACGATCCGCTGATGTTCGAAATCCATGCCGGCCTTGAGAACCAGATGGCGCAGGCGGTGGTCGCGCCGAGAAGGAGGCGGAGTGAAGTCGCGCTGTTCGATGGCGCGGTATGCGTCCAGCCTGGCGCGGTGGTGGTCCAGAAGATCGATCAGCCGGGCGTCCAGGCCGGTGGAGCCGAGCACCGCCTCGGCGCGCAGACGCACCATGAGCTCATCGCGAATGGCGGGCGGCTCAAGGTCGGCGCCGGTCCAGCGGGCCAGTTCACTCCGTCCCTCCGGCAGGACGTCATAACGGCGCTTTCGGCCACGGGCGCCTTCGACGGCGACGCTCCGGATCCAGCCCCTGGCCTCCAGCCGGGCCAGTTCGCGATAGATCTGCTGGTGCGTCGCCTGCCAGAAGTAGCCGATCGAACGGTCAAACCGGTTCGCCAGCTCTGACCCCGAACCGGGGCGTTCGGCCAGTGACGTCAGCAGGGCGTGAGGCAGGGACATGGGGGCTGAATAGCCGAACCTCAGGAGGCCTTGAAGGCGGGCAGAAGGGCGCCGAGGCGCGCGCCCATCTCGGCGGCCAAGGCCTGGACCCCGTTCATCGGGCGCATCATGACCTCGAAGTCGGTGATCAGGCCGTCCTCGTCGAAGCGGATGAAGTCGATGCCCTTGACGCCCTTGTCCCCGACGCGGGCGCTGAACTCCAGGACCACGTTCAGGCCGTCGGCGGTGGCGGCTTCGCGGTGGTAGGCGAAGTCCTGGAACACGGTGATGACCGTGCCAAGCGCCAGGATCAGGGCGTCGGCGCTGTGGTAGGCCTTGAAGGCCACCGGCGAGCGGAAGGTCGCATCCGGGTGGACGATGGCGCGCAGGTCGCTCACGTCGGCGCGGGCCACCATGTCGTGCCATCTGGCCAGGGAAGCAGCGGCGGCGGGTTTCAGGTTCAGCGTCGTCATGGGCTTTCCTCCTTCAGATGGCGGCGGCCAGGCGCACGCCCTGGTCGATGGCGCGTTTGGCGTCCAGTTCGGCGGCCACGTCGGCGCCGCCGATCAGGCGGACCGAGCAGCCGCGCGCGACCAGATCGTCGTGCAGGTCGCGCAGGGGCTCCTGCCCGGCGCAGATGACCACGTGATCGACCGGCAGGGTCTTGTCGGTTCCGTCGATGGTGACGTGCAGGCCCTCGTCGTCGATGCGATTGTACGAGACGCCGCTGGCGGTGACGACGCCGTGCATCTTGAGCGCGGCGCGATGGATCCAGCCCGTGGTGCGGCCCAGACGCTCGCCGACCTTGCCGGTTGAGCGCTGCATCAGGAAGACTTGTCGCTCGGCCGGTTCGACCTGCGGCGCGGTGCGCCCCCCAGCGGTCTTGTAGTCGGGATCGACGCCCCAGGTGCGGAAGAAGCGGTCCAGCGACGGCGGTCCATGCCGCTCGACCAGGTATTCGCTGACGTCATGGCCGATGCCGCCGGCGCCGATGACGGCCACGCTCTTCCCGACCGGAACCTCGTCACGCAGGACGTCGAGGTAGGACAGGGTCCTGGGGTGATCCACGCCGTCGATTTCGGGCGTGCGCGGGCTGACGCCGGTGGCCAGGACGATCTCGTCGAAGCCCTCGTCGGCCAGGGCGCTGGCCTCGGCGCGGGTATTGAGACGGAGCTTGACACCGGTCAGGTCCAGTTGCTTGCGGAAGTAGCGCAGGGTCTCGCTGAACTCCTCCTTGCCGGGAATCTTGCGGGCGATGTTGAACTGGCCGCCGACCGCGCTGGCGGCTTCGATCAGGGTGACGTCGTGGCCGCGTTCGGCGGCGGTGACGGCGAAGGCGAGGCCCGCCGGGCCGGCGCCGACCACGGCGATGGTCTTGGCGGTTTCAGTCGGGGCGATGACCAGTTCGGTCTCGTGGCAGGCGCGCGGATTGACCAGGCAGGAGGTGATCTTGCCGGCGAAGGTATGGTCCAGACAGGCTTGGTTGCAGCCGATGCAGGTGTTGATCTCGTCGGCGCGGTTTTCGCGCGCCTTTTGCACAAAGGCGGCGTCGGCCAGCAGGGGACGGGCCATCGACACCATGTCGCAATAGCCCTCGGCCAGCAGGCCCTCGGCCACCTCGGGGGTGTTGATGCGGTTGGTGGCGACCAGGGGGATGGAGATCTCGCCCTTCAGGCGCTTGGTCACCCAGGCGAAGGCGGCGCGCGGGACGCTGGTGGCGATGGTGGGGATGCGGGCCTCGTGCCAGCCGATGCCGGTGTTGAGGATGGTGGCTCCGGCCGCCTCTATGGCCTTGGCCAGTTGCACCACTTCGTCGGCGGTCGAACCGCCCTCGACCAGATCCAGCATCGACAGGCGGTAGATGATGATGAAGTCGGGGCCGACCTTTTCACGCGTGCGGCGCACGATCTCGATCGGCAGGCGGATGCGGTTCTCGTACGAGCCGCCCCATTGGTCGTCGCGCTGGTTGGTGCGGGCGGCGATGAACTCGTTGATCAGATAGCCCTCGGACCCCATGACCTCGACGCCGTCATAGCCGGCGGACCGGGCGAGAGCCGCGCAGTTCACGAAATCGGCGATGGTCTGCTCGACCTCTTCGCCGGTCAGGGCGTGGGGGGCGAAGGGCGTGATGGGGGCCTGGATGGCGGAGGGGGCGACCAGGTCCGGGTGGTAGGCGTAGCGGCCGAAGTGCAGGATCTGCAGCGCAATCTTGCCGCCCTCGGCGTGGACGGCGGCGGTGACCAACCGGTGGTGTTCGGCCTCTTCCTCGGTGGTCAGCTTGGCGCCCCAGGGCATGGGACGGCCGCGCTCATTCGGGGAAATGCCGCCGGTGACGATCAACCCGACCTCGCCGCGCGCCCGCTCGGCGTAGAAGGCGGCCATGCGCTCGAAGCCGTTCTCGACCTCCTCCAGCCCGACGTGCATCGAGCCCATCAGCACCCGGTTCTTCAGGGTGGTGAAGCCGAGGTCGAGGGGTTTGAGCAGTTCGGGATAGGCCATGGTCGCCGCCTGGTTATGCAATCAGTTGCATAACCAGTATCCCGATCTCGACGTTATGCAAGAGGGGAGGGCGTGAGCGCCCTCCATCTCGCCATGTCACCGGGACTTCATCATCCGCATCGCCAGGATTTCGCGCGTGCGGCGGGTGATGCCGTAAAGGACGCCGGGTTCGCTCTCGTCCCAGTCGACAGCCTGACCTTCGGCCTCCATGCCCAGGGTCTCCACGTGATCCAGCACGCCGCCGCCGTCAGGGAAGGCGACCACATAGAGCTCGGGGTGGTCGTGGCCGCTGAGATAGAGTCGTCCGTCCGGGCCCCAGCCGCCGCCGGAGATGCTCATCGGCGCGATCCGGCCGAGAATGGAGGCCGGGATGGCCCAGCTCTCGGTGCGCCGCCACTGGTCGTCGAAGCGGACCAGGGTGGTGTGGCGGTGGTCGCGCGGAGCCTCGCCGCCGCGACCGTCATAGTTGGCGAACATCCCCCACCAGGCGCCGTCGTGACGCTCGATCCAGGTCAGGGAGCCGGTGCCCAGGCCCAGGGAGACGCTGCGGATGTGGTGCAGGTCCTGCGCGTCGAAGACCTCGACCGTGCTGACGTGCGGCGTGCCGGGGAAGTTGGAGCTGGCGCAGACCAGTTCGGCGTTGATCAGGGTGCAGGAGTTGATGTGGGGGAAGCGCTTGGGATCGCCCGACCACTGGGCCTTCTTCTCGCCGGTCGCCTTGTCGTAGCGGGTCAGGGACCAGTTGGAGACGGCGTAGACGTCGTGGGGGCCGACCGCCACGCCCTGGCGAGCATCGGACGGATAGCGGCGCACGGTTTCCAGCTGTCCCGCGAGAACGGGGGCGGGGGGCGGGGCTTCGGGCGTCTGGGAGGCGGACAGGGCGAGGGCGGCGAGGGTCGTGATCAGCATGAGGGGGCTTTCAAGCGGAAAGGCCGCCTTCCCGATCGGAAAGGCGGCCTGAAGGGCAGGATCAGAAGCTGGCGGACAGGCCGACCCAGAAGGTGCGGCCGTACTCGGCCGACTCCTGGAGATAGCCCCGGTTCGGGCCGGTCACTTCGCGGCGGCCCGCGTCGTTCAGGTTCTGGCCCTCGACGAAGACCGTCATGCCGTTGTCGAAACGCCAGCTGATGGAGGCGTCATAGAGGTGGCGGCCCTTCCAGTACTGGTCGGCGTTGGGAATGGTGTCGTTGATCGTCTCGAGGAAGCCGCCGACGTAGTTGTGCGAGATGCGGGCCTCCAGCGGACCGCGCTGATAGTAGATCGAGGCGTTGGTGGTGGTGTCCGGCTGCTGGAACAGGCCGGTGTGGCGCTCGCCCGCCGAGGTCAGGAAGGTGAAGTCGGTGTCCAGGAAGGTGGCGTTGGCGCTGACGCCGAAGCCGTCGAAGGGCGCCGGCAGCATGGTCAGAGCCTGCTGGAAGCCCAGCTCGATCCCGCGGATTTCGGCCGACTGGGCGTTCATCGGGGTAGAGACCAGAACGTCCTCGAGGCCCCGGCCCACGTCCATCCGCTCGACCGCGCTGAGGGTGAAGATTTCATTGTCGATCGACTTGCTGAAGACCGCGACCGAGACCAGGCCGTCCGTCGGATAGTATTCGAACGACAGGTCGAAGCCCTCGCTCTCGCGAGGCTTCAGATTGGGGTTGCCCCGCGACAGGGTGGGTTGCGAGCCGTCGAAGCTCAGGTTCTCGCTGGCGGCCAGGGAGCCGAAGTCGCCGCGGCCGATGGTGTTGGTCCAGGCGGCGCGCACCACCATGTCCTCGCGCACGTCCCAGCGCAGGTGGACGCTGGGCAGCCAGTTCTCGTAGCCGCCCTCGTTGTGGGCCGGGGTCAGGACGCCGCCGGTGTTGCGGACGGCCTGGGACTCCACCTCGGTCTTCTCGTAGCGCAGTCCGCCCAGGACGGTGACGTCGCCCATCCGATAGCTGGCCTGGCCATAGGCGGCGTAGACGTCCTCGGTCACGTCATAGTCGCCGGTCGGCAGGGCGGTCGTGGCTGTGAAACGGTCGCGGTTGGCCTCGAAGAAGCGCTCGGCCAGACCGGCGTCGATGCGGGCGCCCAGGTCATAGCGGCTCTGGATCAGCTCGCTGGGGCCGGCCACGTCCACCTCGTCGAAGG
This sequence comes from Brevundimonas sp. T2-11, assembly GCF_055397675.1. Classification (NCBI taxonomy): domain Bacteria; kingdom Pseudomonadati; phylum Pseudomonadota; class Alphaproteobacteria; order Caulobacterales; family Caulobacteraceae; genus Brevundimonas; species Brevundimonas sp. T2-11. The sequence continues at coordinate 2,961,877 of NZ_AP027920.1, read as the reverse complement.
TGAAGGCGAAGCCGGGCGCGGTCTTATAGTCGGTACGGCTGCTGGCGTAGGCGCGGTCGCTGGAGCGGATCAGGCCGCCGAACTTGATCTTCAGATTGCGATCGAAGCCGCCGTCGTCGAAGGCGGCGTTGAAGCGGGCCTGCACCGTGTCCTCGTCGCTGGTGGTCAGGGACACCCTGCGTTGCTGCAGGTTGTAACGCGTGGGGTCGCGGAAGGCGGTCGGGTTGGTCGGCGTGAAGATCGGGAAGAAGTCCGAAGTGTCGTAGCTGAAGCCGAAGTCGGAATGGGCCGCCGTGCGGAACTCATAGGCGGTGTTCGGCGTCTCCAGTTGGGCCTTGGAGTAGGACAGGTCGCCGTCCAGCGTCCACTGGGGCGCGGCGTCCCACTGGAAACCGCTGCGGACCAGGCCGATCTCGCGCCGGGTGATCGGCTGGTTTAGGCCGACGATGTTGCGGCCTGACGCGAAGGTTCCCGAGGTCGGGGTCTGGTTCGAGACGTTTCCGTTCGGCTCGGTGCGGAACTCGATGCGCTCCTCGTCGTCCTCCATGCTGGCCCACAGGGCTGAGGCTTCCCAGCGGAAGGTGTTGGACGGACGCCACTCCAGCTTGCCGTTCACGCCCGAACGCTGCTTGGTGTTGTTGTACCAGAACAGGCGGTTCTGGGTCGGCACCTGGATGCCGTTGCCGGTCGGCGAACCCGAATCCACCGGTTTGCCGTCGGCGTCGTATTCGCGCACCGAGGGGGCGGCGACCTCGACCTGCGGGATGTCGTAGTCGAGCTGTTCGTGCGAGGCGCCGACCACCACGCCCCATTCGTCATTGGCGCCGAAGCGGCGGCCGGTGGCGAAGCTCAGGCGATAGGACGGATCGTCGTTGCGCACGTCGCCGCTGCGCTCATAGACACCGTAGGAGGCCATGCCGTCGAAGAAGGGGCCCTTGCGGTCGAAGGCGCTGCGGGTTCGCACGTTGATGACGCCGCCGATGGCGTTGCCGTCGTTCTCGGGCGTCACCGTCTTGATGACCTCCAGGCGGCCGGCCATGACCGAGGGGACGATGTCCATCGGCACGGTGCGGGCGCTCTCGTCGACCGAGCCGACGAAGGCGCCGTCGATGGTGGTGCGGTTATAGGTCGAGGCCAGGCCGCGCAGGATCGGCCAGCGCGGCTCGCCCTGGTCCTCCATGATCGATACGCCGGGGATGCGGCGCAGGGCGGCGGCGGTGTTGTGATCCGGCAGCTTGCCGATGTCGTCGGACGACACGGCGTCCATGACCTCGAACTGCGCGCGCTTGACGGCGATGGCGGCGCGCTGGGCCTCGCGCTGGCCGGTGACGACGACTTCGTCGATTTCGGACGCGGCCTCGGCCGAAGAGTCCTGGGCGGCCGCGACGGCCGGCGTCAGCAGGACGGGCGCGCACAGGGCGGTGCTCGCCAGCAGCCAGGCTGCGGCGCGACGAAAGGCGATGGTCATGAAGGTTGTCCCCGGAGCTTTACCAATGGCTGCGGGGTAGGAGGCGATGACGACGAGCTTTCTTCAGAAAAGCTTCCGTTACGTCACGTTTGCGCAAAGGCCTTGCGGTAACTGTTCCAGAACCGGAGTCTGCGAGCCGGGCGGCCTTCGCCTCCGGCCCGTGACAGGCCTTCGTCGAACAGGTTGTTGACCGTCATCGACAGGCGGACGTGGTCGGTCAGATCGTACTGGGCCGAGGCGTTGAACATCCAGCTGTCGCTGATGTAGGCGTCCTCGTCATAGTTCGGCAGCCTGCCCAGATACTGCTCCAGCGGACACGGCGCCGGGGCGATGACGCAGGGGCGGAACCGAGGCTTTGGCGGTTCCCGCGACAGTTGCTATTCCTGACGCCTTGGTGCCGTTGGGAGGCGCCGGAGGAGCTCATGCCCGGCAGCAAACCCGCCGTCGCCAAGATCAATGACGTGGCGCGCATGGCGGGGGTCTCGCCGATGACCGTCTCGCGCGTGATGAACAATGCGCCGGGCGTTCGGGCGAGCACGCGCGAGGCCGTTCTGAGCGCCGTGGCGGCGCTGGGCTATACGCCCAACGCCGCCGCGCGGAGCCTGGCCAGCGCAGGGGCGGGGAGGGTCGGCCTGCTCTATTCCAACCCCAGCGCCGGCTATCTGACGGAATTTCTGCTCGGGGCGCTGGAAGGCGCGCACAAGGCCGGGGCGCAACTGCTGATCGAGAAGTGCGAGGTTGATCCCGAGAGCGAACGGCGGGCGATCGCGCGACTGGCGGCTTCGGGGGTCAAGGGCGTGCTGCTGCCGCCGCCGCACGGCGAATCATGGGCGGCGCTGGCCGAGCTTCAGGCGCACGGGCTGGAAGCGGTCGCTGTGGCTGCCGGACGTTTTCGCTCGGGGGCGGCCAGCATACGCATCGACGACATGGCGGCCGCCGCCGAGATGACGCGTTACCTGCTGGAGCTCGGCCATCGCCGCATCGGCTTCATCAAGGGGGCGTCGAACCAGACGGCCAGCGCCGAGCGTCTGATCGGTTTCGAAACCGAGATGCGAGCGGCCACGCCTGCGGCCGAGGGCCTGATCGAGGCGGGGGACTTCACCTATCGCTCGGGATTCGAGGCGGCGGAGCGCCTGTTGTCGGCGACGAAGCGGCCGACCGCCATCTTCGCCAGCAATGACGAAATGGCCGCCGCCGCCATTGCAGCGGCCCATCGAAGGGGGCTGAACGTGCCCGCGGAATTGACGATCGTCGGGTTCGACGACACCCAGATCGCCACGACCCTGTGGCCGGCCCTGACCACTATTCGCCAGCCGATCGCCGACATGGCCGAGGCGGCCATCGGCCAATTGTGCGGGCCGCAGGGCGATGACGAGGCCGGCGGGCGCGGCGAACGCCTTCTTGATCATGTTCTGGTGAAGCGCGAGTCGAGCGCGCCGCCTTTGAACGCCGCATAAGTTCACCAGTGAAAATACTTGACGGACGGTCTCGGCTGGGTTGATGATAGCGCTAACACAGAGACCGGCCGGGGTTCCGCCTCGCGTCGGCGGAGGGGAAAGTGGCGTCCATCATCGAACATTTGCCGTCCGACTGGCGTCAGGCTCTGTTGGTCGGGCGTATCCAGACGGTCGAAGGGCCGACGCCGGTCCTGGTGCGGGACGGGCGGGTTGTGGACATTTCTTCGGTTGCATCGACCACGGCGCAGGCCCTGGCGTCGCCGGACCTGGCCGGCGCCCAGGGGCGCGACCTAGGCCCGCTGGGCGACATGGATTTCCGCACGGCCTGGGCTCCGGAAGGACAGGTCGACTTGCTGTCGCCGCTGGATCTGCAATGCATCAAGGCGTCGGGCGTGACCTTCGCGGTCTCTGCTCTGGAGCGGGTGATCGAGGAAAGGGCGCGTGGTGACGCAGCCGCCGCCGCCGCCATCCGCCAGGGCCTGCTGGACCGCATCGGCGGAGATCTGAAGGACCTACGGCCCGGTTCGATCGAGGCCGAAGCGGTCAAGGCGCAACTGATCGCTGACGGACTGTGGTCGCAGTATCTTGAAGTGGCGATCGGTCCCTATGCCGAGATCTTCACCAAGGCGCCCGTTCTGGCCTCGGTGGGTTGGGGCGCGGCGGTCGGCGTGCGGGCCGACTCGGACTGGAACAACCCGGAGCCGGAGGTCGTGGTCGTCTGCGATCCCGCCGGACGACCGGTCGGCGCCTGTCTGGGCAATGACGTGAACCTGCGCGACATCGAGGGGAGGTCGGCCTTGCTGCTGGGCAAGGCCAAGGACAACAACGCCTCGGCGGCGGTCGGTCCCTTCATCCGTCTGTTCGACGACGGCTTCAGCATGGACGACGTGCGCGTCGCCACGGTGCGGCTGGAGGTCGAAGGGCGGGACGGCTTCGTCATGAACGGCGAAAGCTCCATGCGGCTGATCAGCCGCGCCCCTGAGGATCTGGTGGCCCAGACCCTGAGCGCGCATCAGTATCCAGACGGTTTCGCCCTCTATCTCGGCACCATGTTCGCTCCGGTCGATGATCGCGGCGAGGCGGACAAGGGCTTTACCCACAAGATCGGCGACCGGGTGCGGGTATCGTCCGAGCGGCTCGGGGTGCTGGAGAATATCGTCACGACCTGTGATCAGGCGCCGCCCTGGACGATGGGCGTCGGTGACTTGATGAAGAACCTGGCCGGACGCGGTCTGCTGGGAGCCTCGGCATGAGCGACGCCGTCTATCCTTCGCTGCAAGGCCGCCTGGTGGTCGTCACCGGCGGCGGGTCAGGCATCGGCGCAGGCGTGGTCGAGGCCTTTGCTCGACAGGGCGCGCGCGTGGTCTTCTTCGACGTCGCGGAGACGGAGTCCCGCGCTCTGGAGGCGTCTCTGGCGCATCTGGACCCGGCGCCGGTCTTCCACTGGTGCGATCTGACGCGGATTGAGGCGCTGCAGACGGCGCTGAAGGACGTGGTCGCCCGCTTCGGCGCCGTTGACGTTCTGATCAACAACGCCGCCAGCGATGACCGGCACGCCCTGGCCGAGGTCACGCCCGCCTACTGGGACGACAGGATCGCGGTCAACCTGCGTCACCTCTATTTCGCCGCCCAGTCCGTGGCGCCGGCGATGCGGGCGCAGGGACGGGGGGTGATCCTGAACCTGGGTTCGATCAGCTGGCATCTGGGCCTGCCGGACCTGTCGATCTACGAGACTGCCAAGGCGGGCATCGAGGGCATGACGCGGGCGCTGGCGCGGGAACTGGGCGCGGACGGGGTGCGGGTCGCCTGCATCGTGCCGGGCAATGTCAGAACCCCGCGTCAGATGAAATGGTACACGCCCGAGGGCGAGGCCGAGATCGTCGCCGCCCAGTGTCTGAAGGGGCGCATCGAGCCGCGCGACGTGGCGGCCCTGGCCCTGTTTCTGGCCTCGGACGACGCCCGCTTCATCACCGGGCATGAGTATTTCGTGGACGCGGGCTGGCGCTGACGCAAACTGAGCGACTGCTGTCCGCATCAACGACGGGCGGCGAACAAGCAAGACCTGGGGAGGGTCGAAAATGGCGGGACCGACAGGGGCATCAGGCCCGGATATCGCGGGGAGTGATCGGGTCAACATGGCCTTCATCGCCCTGATCGTGGCCGTGGCCACCATCGGCGGCTTCATGTTCGGCTATGATTCCGGGGTCATCAACGGCACCCAGGACGGGCTGGAGGCGGCCTTCAACCTGTCGGCGCTGGGCACAGGCTTCAACGTCGGCGCCATCCTGCTGGGCTGCGCCTTCGGCGCCTTTGCGGCGGGCCGACTGGCGGACGCCGTGGGGCGTCGCACGGTGATGCAGATCGCCGCCGTCATGTTCATCATCTCGGCGATCTGGGCCGGGGCGGCGGACAGTTCGGCCCACTTCATCATCGCCCGCTTCATCGGGGGCCTGGGCGTCGGCGCGGCCTCGGTCCTGTCGCCGGCCTATATTTCCGAAGTCACCCCGGCCTCGATCCGGGGGCGGCTGTCGTCGGTGCAGCAGATCATGATCATCACCGGCCTGACCGGGGCCTTCGTCGCCAACTACGCCCTGGCCAAGACGGCGGGCGGGTCGACGGCGGAGTTCTGGCTGGGCTATCCGGCCTGGCGCTGGATGTTCTGGCTGCAGGTCGTGCCGGCCGCCATCTACTTCCTGGCCCTGCTGGCCATTCCCGAGAGCCCGCGCTTCCTGGTGGTCAAGAAGAAGGACGTTCAGGCCGAGGCCGTGCTGTCCAAGCTGTTCGGCCAGGGCGCGGGCGCCCGCAAGGTCGCCGAAATCCGCGCCTCGCTGGCGGCGGACCACAAGCCGCGCTTCGCCGACCTGCTGGACCCGGCCACGCGCAAGGTGCGTCCCATCGTCTGGGCGGGTCTGATCCTGGCGGTCTTCCAGCAGCTGGTCGGCATCAACATCGTCTTCTACTACGGCGCGGTGCTGTGGCAGTCGGTGGGCTTCTCGGAAAACGACGCCCTGCAGATCAACATCCTGTCCGGCGTCCTGTCGATCGCGGCCTGCCTGGGCGCCGTGGCGGTGATCGACAAGATCGGACGCAAGCCCCTGTTGCTGATCGGATCGGCGGGCATGTTCGTGACCCTGGCCGTCGTCGCCTGGTGCTTCTCCAAGGCGGTCATGGTCGACGGCTCGCTGCATCTGGACGACCAGACCGGCCTGACCGCACTGATCGCGGCCAACGCCTATGTGGTCTTCTTCAACCTCAGCTGGGGTCCGGTCATGTGGGTCATGCTGGGCGAGATGTTTCCCAACCAGATGCGCGGCTCGGCCCTGGCCGTCGCCGGCTTCGCCCAGTGGATCGCCAACTTCGCCATCTCGGTCAGCTTCCCCTGGATGGCGGCGACGCTGGGTCTGGTCGTGACCTATGGCTTCTATGCGGTCAGCGCCCTGATCTCCTTCTTCCTCGTCCAGGCCTGGGTGAAGGAGACGCGTGGTCGTGAACTGGAAGACATGGGCTGACGGCCGCCCTCTGCTAATGCTTCTCCCCGAAGACGGGCGGCGCTCCCCCGCCGCCCGTCGCCCTTAGAAAGGACTTTCCCATGACCGATACGCTGGAACTTTCGCACTGGATCGGCGGCGAGAAGGTGGGCGGGGATCTGTCGGGCGAGAGCCTGAACCCGTCCGACACGCGCGAGGTCGTGGCCCGCACGCCCAAGGGCGGGGCCGCAGAAGTGGATCAGGCGGTTCAGGCGGCCCGCGCCGCCTTCCCGGCATGGGCCGACGCCTCGCCCGAGGTGCGTTTCGACGTGCTGGACCGGGCCGGGTCCCTGTTGATGGAGCGTGCGCCCCAGATCGGCCGCCTGCTGTCGCGCGAGGAGGGCAAGACCCTGCCGGAGGGCATAGGCGAGACCATGCGCGCCGCCCGCATCCTGAAATACTTCGCCGGCGAGGCCCTGCGGGTTCATGGCCAGAACCTGGCCTCGACCCGTCCGGGCGTCGAGATCCAGACCTATCGCCAGCCCGTCGGGGTGTTCGGCCTGATCACGCCGTGGAACTTCCCCATCGCCATCCCGGCCTGGAAGATCGCCCCGGCCATCGCCTTCGGCAACACCGTCGTCATCAAGCCCGCCGGTCCGACTCCGGCCACGGCCGAGGCCCTGATCGCCATCCTGCATGAGGCGGGCCTGCCCAAGGGCGTGGTCAACATGGTCATCGGCGACGGCGACGTGGGCCGCGCCATCGTCGCCCATCCAGGTGTGGACGGCATTTCCTTCACCGGTTCGCAGGGCGTCGGCGCCGGGGTGGCCGAGGGGGCGATCAAGCGTCAGGCCCGGGTGCAACTGGAGATGGGCGGCAAGAACCCGCTGATCGTGCTGGACGACGCCGATCTGGAGCGGGCGGTGAACATCGCCCTGGACGGCAGCTTCTTCGCCACCGGCCAGCGCTGCACCGCCTCCAGCCGTCTGATCGTGCAGGACGGCATCCACGATCGCTTCGTCGCCCTGCTGGCCGAGAAGGTGGCGGCGCTTCGCGTCGGCGACGCGCTGGACCCCAACAGCCAGATGGGCCCGGCCGTGACCGAGGCCCAGCGCGACGTGTCGTACAACTACATCGACATCGCCCGGGACGGCGGCGGCCGGATCGTCACCGGCGGCGAGCGCCTGAGCCTCGAAAAGCCGGGCTGGTACGTCCAGCCGACCCTGATCGCGGACACCCTGCCGGACGCGCGGATCAACACCGAGGAGGTCTTCGGTCCGGTCGCCTCGACCATTCGCGTGGCCAGCTATGAAGAGGCCCTGGCGGTCGCCAACGGCGTCGAGTTCGGCCTGTCGGCGGGCATCGTCACCCAGTCGCTGAAGCACGCCCGCGACTTCCAGCGGAACGCCCGCGCCGGCATGACCATGGTCAACCTGGCCACCGCCGGGGTGGACTACCATGTGCCGTTCGGCGGCACGAAGAAGTCGTCCTACGGCCCGCGCGAACAGGGATTCGCGGCGGTCGAGTTCTACACCCAGATCAAGACCAGCTACTCGGCGGGCTGAGGGGCATGACCACGCCGACCCTCGTCTGGGATGTTCAGGCCGAACTGGGCGAGGGGCCGGTGTGGGACGCCGACCGGGCCTGTCTGTGGTTCGTCGATATCAAGGGGCGGCGGCTGCATCGCTACACGCCCGCAAGCGGCGGAAAGGCTTCGTGGGGCGCCCCGGACCAGATCGGTTTCGCCCTTCCGGCCGAGGACGGGTCGCTGATCTGCGGCGTGCGCGGCGGCCTCTATCGTTTCGATGTGGACATGGGCGACTTTTCCCTGTTCCAGCCGGTCGAGGCGGATCGGCCTCAGAACCGGCTCAACGACGGCTTCGTCGCGCCCGACGGCGCCCTGTGGTTCGGTTCGATGGACGATAGCGAGGAAGGCCGAACGGGCGCCCTCTATCGCTGGTTAAGGGGGGAGCTGACGCGCCACGACGACGGCTACGGCGTCACCAACGGGCCGTGTCTCAGCCCCGACGGACGGACCCTCTACCACCACGATACGCTGGAAAAGACGGTCCTGGCCTTCGACCATCATGAGGGCGTCCTGTCGAACCGGCGCGTCTTTGCGACGACCGAGGACGGCTATTGCGACGGGCCGAGCATGGACGCCGATGGGGTGCTGCACGTCGGTCTGTTCAACGGCTGGGGCGTGGCGCGGTTCGCGCCCGATGGTCAGCGTCTCGGGACCATCCGCTTTCCGGTCCAGACGGTGACCAAGGCGGCCTTTGGCGGGGCGGACGGGCGCGACCTCTATTGCACCACGGCCTGGCTGGGGAACGCCGACAAGCGCGCGGCGCAGCCGACGCTGGGCGGGCTCTATCACGTGCGAGTCGAGACGCCGGGCCTGCCGCAACACCGGATCGTGCTGTGAAATCTCGCGTGATCCGTCTGACGGCGGGCGACTGGATCTGCGAACTGCGGCCTGAGCTGGGCGGCGCGATCACCAGCCTCGGCCTTGGCGGACGGCCTGTCTTGCGCCCCACGCCCGAGACGGCTTCAGCGATCCTGGAGACGGCCTGCTTCCCCCTGATCCCCTACGCCAACCGCATCGCCGACGCCGGGTTCCAGTTTCAGGGGCGGGCCGTGGCCTTGCCTGTGCTGGAGGCCTTCGCGCCGCACGCCCTGCATGGCGACGGATGGCTCAACCCGTGGAAGGTGACGGCGCAGGGCCCTGACCATGCGACCATGAGGCTGGACTGGGCCGGTGACGCCGAAGGTTGGCCCTGGTCGTGGTCGGCGCAACAGACTGTGCGCCTGTCCGAGGCGGGGCTGCGCATCGACCTGAGGGCGACCAATACGGATCAGACGGCCCAGCCGATGGGACTGGGGCTGCATCCCTATTTCACGCGGTCCGATGACGCATGGCTGCAACTGGCGGCGACCGGGGTCTGGTTGACGGACGACCGCGAAATCCCGCATCGCTTGGCGTCGCCGGGGGAACTGATCGACTGGAGCGAGGGCGTGGCCCTGGTCGAGGCGCCCTTCGTCGATCACGCCTATGCCGGATGGACGGGGCCGGCGCGCCTGGCGACGGGCGGACGCACGGTGCTGGTCGATGCGAGCCCCAATGCAGGCTGGACCCAGGTCTATGCGCCGCGCGGAGAGACCTTCGTCTGCATCGAGCCGGTGACGCATCGTCCGGACGCCGTCCACGCGCCGTCCGGCGAGGCGACGGGCCTGGTCGTTCTGGAGCCGGGACAGTCGCTGGCCATATCGATGACGATCCGCATCGAAGACTGAACGCGCCGTCCGCGCGACAGCGGACGGCGGGCCGGTCAGTGGTTGTCGCGGGGCAGGCCCAGGGTGTCGACGATGCGGTGATATTTGACGGCGGGCTCCAGCACGGCGCCGGTCTCCAGCTCGCCGATCATGGAACGCTGGAACTCTTGCCAGGGGGTCTGCGACGCCGGGTATTTGTAACCGCCAGCCGCCTCGAAGGCGGCGCGGCGTGCGGCCATCTCGGCCTCGTCGATCAGCACGTCGACGCGGCGCGTATTCAGGTCGATCCGCATCCGGTCGCCGGTCTTCAGCAGGGCGATGTTGCCGCCGGTCGCCGCCTCGGGCGAGGCGTTCAGGATCGAGGGGCTGCCCGAGGTGCCGGACTGGCGTCCGTCGCCGATGCAGGGCAGGGCGTGGACCCCCTGTTTGATCAGATAGGCGGGCGGCCGCATGTTGACGACCTCGGCCGCGCCGGGATGGCCGACCGGGCCCGCGCCGCGCATCACCAGGATGCTGTCGGGTGTGACGCCTTCGGCCGGATCGTCGATGCGATGGTGGTAGTCCTCGGGTCCGTCGAAGACGACGACGTTGCCGGTGAAGGCGTCGGGGCTGGCCGGATCGGACAGGTAGCGGTCACGGAACTCGGCGCTGATGACGCTGGTCTTCATCACGGCGCTGTCGAAGACATTGCCTGACAGGACCAGGAAGCCCGCATCATTCACCAGGGCCGTGTCGAAGTCGCGGATGACGTCGGGCAGGACGACGCCGGCGTCCCGGCAGTTGTCGCCGATGGTCCGGCCGTTGACGGTCAGGGCGTCCTCATGGATCTGGCCGCGCCGCATCAGCTCGGCCACTACGGCGGGAACGCCGCCGGCCTGATGGAAGTCCTCGCCCAGATACTTGCCGGCGGGCTGCAGGTTCACCAGCAATGGCGTCCGGTGCCCGACCTCTTCCCAGGCCTGCAGAGGCAGATCGACGCCCGCGTGACGGGCCAGGGCGGTCAGGTGGATGGGGGCGTTGGTCGAGCCGCCGATGGCCGAGTTGACGACGATGGCGTTCTCGAACGCCTGGCGGGTCAGGATATCCGACGGTTTCAGGTCCTCGCGCACCATGTCGACGATGCGCTTGCCGGTCAGATAGGCGACCTGGGGCCGCTCGCGATAGGGGGCGGGAATGGCCGCCGAGCCGGGCAGGGACATCCCCAGGGCCTCGGCCAGGGAGTTCATCGTCGTCGCCGTGCCCATGGTGTTGCAGTAGCCGACCGAGGGCGCCGAGGTGGCCACCAGGTCGATGAACTCCTCATAACCGATCTCGCCCGCCGCCATCATCTCGCGGGCCTTCCAGATGATGGTGCCCGAGCCGACGCGCTCGCCCTTGTGCCAGCCGTTCAGCATGGGGCCGACCGACAGGGCGATGGCGGGAATGTCCACGGTCGCCGCCGCCATCAGACAGGCGGGCGTGGTCTTGTCGCAGCCGATGGTCAGGACGACTCCGTCGAGCGGATAGCCGTACAGCAGTTCGACCAGACCCATATAGGCCAGGTTGCGGTCCAGCCCCGCCGTGGGACGCTTGCCGGTTTCCTGAATGGGGTGGACGGGGAATTCCAGGGCCACGCCGCCCGCCTCGCGGATGCCCTCGCGCACCCGCTTGGCCAGTTCGATATGGTGGCGGTTGCAGGGGCTGAGGTCCGAGCCCGTCTGGGCGATGCCGATGATGGGCTTGCCCGAGCGCAGCTCATCCAGCGTCAGACCGTAGTTCAGATACCGTTCCAGATAGAGGGCGGTCATGTCGGGGTTGGATGGGTTGTCGAACCAGGCGCGGCTGCGCAGGCGCTTGTCGGATTGGTCGCTCATCAGTTCCAGCCGCCGTCGACGATATGGTGTTGGTTGGTGATGGCCCCGGCTTCGTCGGAGCACATGAAGACGACGACGCGGGCGACGTCGTCAGGGACCAGGCGGCGCTTCAGGCACTGGTTTTCGTAGATGCTCTTTTCGGTCTCCGGCGTCACCCACAGCGCCAGCTGGCGCTCGGTCATGATCCAGCCGGGCGCGACGGCGTTCACGCGAACGCCGAATTCGCCGAAGTCGCGGGCCAGCGACCGGGTCAGCCCCAGGACCGCCGACTTGGACGCCGTATAGGCCGCCATGCCGCCCTGTCCGATGACCCACGAACAGGAGCCGAGGTTGACGATGGCGCCCTTGCCGGTCGCCTTCATGTCGGGGAGGACGGCCTGGGCGGCGAAGAACTGATGCTTCAGGTTCACCGCCATGCGGTTGTCCCAGTAGGCCTCGGTCACCGACAGGGTGTCGTGCCGCTCGTCATGGGCGGCGTTGTTGATCAGCACGTCGATGGAGCCGAACCGGTCACGAACCGACTGAATGGCGGACTGAAGCGCCGGGATGTCGGTCACGTCGCACGGGACGAACAGGGCGCTGTCGCCGAGATCGGATTGCAGCGCATCCCCGCGCGCCTGGTCGATGTCGAGAACACCGACGCGGGCGCCCTGGACCGCGAAGGCGCGGCTGATGGATTCGCCTATGCCGCCGGCGCCGCCGGTGACGATGACGACCTTGCCGGCAAGGTCAGGATAGATGGCGGCCATGCGTTTCCCTGCATCACGGCGGGCCGAAGCCCGCATCGATCACGGCGGATCGATCTTTCACTGTTGAAAGCAATCTTGCAGACGAAAATGATATGACATGTGGCGCAAGTCAACGCGCCGCAGGGGGCTGCGCGTGAATTTCAGGGCTGGGCCACTGCGGACATGTCCTCCGAGATCGAGGCGGCGGCGGCGCGCAGATGCTCCAGCGCCGTGTCGATGTCGCAGACCGGCGGGGTGCGCTGGATGTAGGGGGTGATGAGGGTGGCGATGATGCTGTCGGCCCCCATGATCGGCGCCACCAGGTCGGTGACGCCGGCCACGAAGTCGCTCTCGCGCCGGACATAGCCCTGGGCCCCGGCCGCTTCGGCCGCCTTGATGTATCGGGCGACCCGCTCGACGCCGTATTGGGGTTGGAGCCGCGCCTTCAGATCCGCCTGGGCGGCCTCGGACGCCCGGCCGTAGAACATCAGGCCCGAACTGGCGTCGATGATGTTGCGGCGATAGCCCAGTCTCACCGAGTAGCCGAGATCGCCCGGGCCCTCGATCCGGGCGACGACGACGATCTGGTCGTCGGTCGGCACCACCAGGTGGCAGGACTGAACGGTGGAGGCGGCCAGGGCGCGCATGGCGGGCAGGGCCGCCTCGACCAGGGACTTCACGGGCGCCTGCGCCATGCCCAGGGTGAACAGGCGGTTGGTCAGGCGATACCCTTCGGTCGTCGCCTCAATGTAGCGGCGAAACTCCAGCACCTGAATCATGCGGAACAGTTCGCTGACCGATCGGCCCAGCTCGACCGACATCTGCGAAGGGGTCATCGGCTCGCCGTGGGTGGACAGGAGCTCCAGCACGTCCAGCCCCTTTTCAAGAGCGGGCGCGCGATACTTGCGGTCGTCGGTGTCGTCCTGAAGCGTCATCGTTTCTCTTCCTGCGACGCTCCGGGCCGGTCGGCGTGCGGCGGCGGGGCGTTGTAAATCCACTCTTAAAATGCATCGCCAGATATGAAAACCATTGGACGATAACAAAACGCTCGCCTAAGCCTGGGTCAAAGCCCGTGGAGGGGCGAGGCTAGGGGAGAGCTTCATGTCGCTCGCGACGGTCGATCTGGTCATTCTGGCGATCTACGGGATCGCCATCTTCGGTCTGGCCCAGTGGGTCTCTCGAGACAAGGGCGGAGAGCGCAAGACTTCGACGGACTATTTCATGGCCTCGAAGAGCTTGCCGTGGTGGGCGATCGGCGCGTCCCTGATCGCCGCCAACATTTCGGCCGAGCAGATCATCGGCATGAGCGGGTCTGGCTATGTGATCGGCCTGGGCATCGCCTCCTATGAGTGGATGGCGGCGCTGACCCTGCTGATCGTGGGCAAGTTCTTCCTGCCGATCTTCCTGCGCAACGACATCGTCACCATGCCGCAGTTCCTGCAGCAGCGGTACGGGCCGACCATCCGCAACGTCATGGCCGTCTTCTGGCTGCTGCTCTATGTCTTCGTCAACGTGACCTCCATCCTGTGGCTGGGGTCGATCGCGGTGAATACGGTCACGGGCTTCAACCAGGACTACGCCATCGTCGCCATCGGCGTCTTCGCCCTGGCCTATCAGCTGTGGGGCGGTCTGAAGGCGGTGGCCCTGACGGACATCGTCCAGGTGGCCTTGCTGGTTTGCGGCGGCCTGATCATCGGCTTCATCGCCCTGTCGACCATAGGCGGCGACGGCGGGGCCGCGGCCGGCTTCCACACCCTGCTGACCCAGTTCCCGGAGAAATTCGACATGATCCTGTCGAAGGATAATCCGCACTATCAGGAACTGCCCGGCATCGCCGTCCTGCTGGGCGGCCTGTGGGTCATGAACATCAGCTACTGGGGCTTTAACCAGTACATCATTCAGCGCGCCCTGGCGGCCAAGTCGGTCGCCGAGGCTCAGAAGGGCATCGCCTTCGCCGCCTATCTGAAGCTGCTGATGCCGGTGATCGTGGTGCTGCCCGGAATGGCCGCCCTGGTCCTGGCGCCGAACCTGACCGCGCCGGACCAGGCCTATCCGACGATGATGAACCTGCTGCCGGTCGGTCTGAAGGGGCTGGTCTTCGCCGCCCTGATCGCGGCCATCATCGCCTCGCTGGCGTCCAAGGTGAACTCCATCTCGACCATCTTCACCCTGGATCTCTACGCCAAGGTCCGGAAGGAGGCTTCCGAAACCCATCTGGTGGCGGTGGGGCGTCTCGCCGCCGTCGGCGCGGTGATCATCGGCATTCTGACGGCGCGCCCCCTGCTGGGCGGTTTCAGTCAGGCTTTCCAGTTCATCCAGGACTTCACGGGCTTCTTCACCCCCTCGATCGTGGTCATCTTCATCCTGGGCCTGTTCTGGAAGCGTGCTTCCGAGGCCGGCGCCCTGACGGCCGCCATCGGCGGGGTCGCCCTGTCAGGTCTGCTGTGGCAGCTGGACCGTATGGACCTGTTCATCTTGCCCTTCATGAACCGCGTGGGCCTGGTCTTTGTCGCGGCCCTGATCGCGGCGGTGGTGGTGTCCCTACTGTCGCCGCCCAAGCCGGACACGATGAAAATTCGTCTGGACGGCGTCAGCTACAGGACGTCCATCGGCTTCAATATCGCCGCCGTCGGCGTGATCGCCTTCCTGATCGCGGTCTATTCGATCTGGTGGTGACATCGATCCAGGCGGAAGGCGGAGGGCGTCGCTGGCATCAGCGGCGCCTTTCTTCTTTCCGTAGCCTGATCAAGGGCGGTCAGCCGGGAAACCCGGCGCAAACCCCTGGATGGATGATAGCGCTATCAGAAATAGCTTTTCAACGCGTGAAACTTTGTGCATCCTTGAAACGTGAGCCGCGTCTCCAGAGTGCGGGAGGGTCACATAGGGAGGGATGTCGTTCCACGGACGCTTAAGCGCCGGGTGCGACCAGCAGGAAGGAAAGAGACTGGTGTCTCGATATAATCGCGCGCGTCGTGTGGCCCTGTTGTGCGGGGCGTCCATGGTGGCGGTGGCGGCGTTGACGCCGGCCGTCTCCCTGGCTCAGGAAACCCAGTCTCAACAGTCGGAAGACGCCACCACGGTCGACGAGGTCGTCGTCACCGGCATTCGCGCCCAGCTTCGCTCGGCCCAGGCGATCAAGCAGAATTCGGAAGTCATCGTCGATTCCATCACGGCGGTGGACATCGGCGCCCTGCCGGACCGTTCCGTGTCCGAGGCTCTGCAGCGGGTTTCGGGCATCACGCTCCAGCGCACCAACGAGGCGCGCGATCCCGCCCGTCTGGCGGCCGAGGGCGGCGGCGTCTTCATTCGCGGCCTGTCCTGGGTGCGTTCGGAAACCAACGGCCGCGACATCTTCTCGGCGCGCAACGGCCGGGGCCTGTCCTTCGAGGATATTTCGGCGGACCTGCTGGCGGGCGTGGACGTGTTCAAGAACCCCGCCGCCAACCAGATCGAAGGCGGCATCGGCGGCACGGTCAATCTGAAGACGCGCATGCCGTTCGATCAGGCGGACCGACTGGTCGCCGTTTCGGCTGACTATAATTACGGCGACCTGGTCGAGGACGGCTACTGGTCGGGCAGCGCCATCTTCTCGGATCGCTGGCAGACCGGGTTCGGCGAGGTCGGCCTGCTGGCCAATTTCAGCCTGTCCAATGTCGGAAACCGCACCAACTCGATCACGACGGACCGCTTTGATCCGGTCCAGGTCGGGGGCGAAACCGTCTATCAACCGAAATACCTGGGCTGGCGCGACGGTCGCTGGGAGCAGGAGCGGACCGCCTACGCCCTGGCGCTGCAGTGGCGGCCGACCGACGACCTGCTCTTCACGGCGCAGGGCTTCTACAGCAAGGCCGATCCCACCAATATCGAGCGCGTCGGCGGCATCCAGGACGCCACCACCCTGTGCGCATCACCCGGCCTGACCTACGACAACGGCGTTCTGATCAGCGGCACCCTGACCGGCTACAACGCCGGCGGCGGGTGCTGGCCCACGGCGTCCGCCGTGGGAAGCATGGGGACGCTGGAAGGCATCACCTATGACGGCAACACCCGTTACGGCGAGGACCACAAGACGACCGGCGACTACTCGCTGAACGTCCGGTACACGCCCGGCGCCTGGGAGTTCAGCGGCGACATCCAGTATGTGAAGTCGACGGCCGAACTGATGAGCATGACGGTCGGCACCCAGCGCTCCATGCTGGGCACGGATCCGCTCAGTGCGATCATTGACATCGGCGGCTCCGTGCCGTCGATCGAGATCGTCGGCGGCGATCTGAACCGCGCCCAGGACTATTACTGGGGCTACGCCATGGACCACGTCGAGGACAACGAGGCGGAGTCCCTGGCCTGGCGCGGCGACGCCACCTATAATTTCGAGAACAGCAGCTGGCTGCGCAGCATCGCCGTCGGCTATCGGGGCACGGACAAGACCTACATCACGCGGCAGACCAACTGGAACTGGAGCATCCTGTCGGCCCAGTACTGGGGCCTGACCAACTGGATGGGGGAATACACCCCGGTCTTCCTGAACGACGGCAGCCTGAACGCCGCCTTGCCGTCGCACACCGAATACTACGCCTTCGACAACTTCTTCCGCGGCGACATCGCGGCGCCCGGCGGCTTCTGGCTGCCGACGGCGAGCACCGTGAGCCAGGGGCGCCAGTACGCCTATGACCTGTTCTCGGCGATCACCGGCCGCACGGCGGAGAACGGCGGTCAGGGATGGGGATGGTCGCCGGCCTCGACCGACTTCGCCAACTTCACGCCTGGCGGCGACAACCCGACCGCCGGGGTGACGGAGCAGGACGAGAAGACCCACGCCATCTACGCCCATCTGCGTTTCGCCAACGACACGGCCCTGCCGTGGCCCGTGGACGGCAATGTCGGCGTCCGCGTGGTCAAGACGGAAGCTTCCACCCAGGCCCGCGTGCAACTGCCGACCCTGTCGAGCCAGGTCTGCCCCGGTCCGGATGCGGCGTCCTGCGCGGCTTTCAACCAGGCCACGGCCTTCGCCCAGGGCGGCGTGATCCAGGGCGTCAATACCTCGAATGACTATACCGAGGTGCTGCCCAGCCTGAACATCAGGGCTCACCTCAGGGACGATCTCCAGCTGCGCTTCGCCGCCTCGCGCGCCATGGTGCGGCCGGACTTCAACCAGATGCAGCCCTATACGACCCTGGCCGTGAACTTTGCGGCGGACGGGTATACGCTCAATCCGACCTCGCCCTACACCGGCACCGGCGGCAATCCCAATCTGAAGCCGATCATGGCGGATCAGTTCGACGCCAGCCTGGAATGGTATTTCTCGCATACGGGCAGCCTGACGGCGGCGGTCTTCTACAAGAAGATCAAGGACTACATCTATTCGGGCGTCAGCCGCGAGAGCTTCACCAACAACGGCGTGACGCTGGACTTCGACGTGACGCGTCAGATGAACGGGGAAGAAGGCACTGTTCAGGGCTTCGAGATCGCCTATCAGCAGTTCTTCGACTTCCTGCCGGGACCGTTCGCGGGCCTGGGGGTTCAGGCCAACTACACCTACATCGACAGCGACGGCGGCCGAAACACGGCGGTCAACATCTTCGACCCGAACCAGACCGCCGGCGGCGGGAATCTGGAGCTGCCTTTGGAAGGCATGTCGCCCACCAGCTATAATCTGGCGGCCCTCTATGAGCGTGGACGGATCTCGGCCCGTCTGGCCTGGAACTGGCGTGAGAAGTACCTGCTGACCACGTCGGCGGCGAACATCAACGCCCCGGTCTGGTCGGAAGACTACGGCCAGCTGGACGGCTCTATCTTCTTCACCATCAATGATCGGGTGAAGCTGGGGGTTCAGGCGACCAACCTGACCCAGGAGCGCACCATCCTGCGTGTGGGTCATGGCGACCGCATGCCGCGTTACAGCTGGGTCGACACCGACCGTCGCGTCGCCGCCGTGTTGCGCGCCCGGTTCTGATCCAGCCAGTCTGAAGCGGGGCGTCGGTTCGCCGGCGCTCCGTCTGTTTTCTTGTAGTCGACGTTGGGGAGACGCCGATGAAACTGTTCGTATCCAGTCTGGGCGGCGCCCTGGCCGCGGCTCTGATTTTCGCGACCTGCGTCGGCCCCGTTCGGGCGCAGTCGCCCATTCCGCAACTGGTCGAGCAGAACGGGCGTCATGCCCTGATGGTCGATGGCGCGCCCTTCACCATGCTGGCCGGCCAGGTCAACAACTCCACCAACTATCCCGCGCCCCTTGCCGAAGCCTGGCCCGCCGTGCGCTATGTCGGCGCCAATACGGTTCAGGTCCCCATCGCCTGGGAGCAGATCGAGCCGGAGGAGGGGCGTTTCGACTTTTCCTTCGTGGATCATCTGATTGCGGAGGCGCGTCGCAGCGATGTGCGTCTGGTCATCCTGTGGTTCGCCACCTGGAAGAACACCTCGCCGAAATACGCCCCGGCCTGGGTCAAGCTGAATCCCGGGCGTTTCCCGCACCTGATCCAGAAGGACGGGACGGAATCCTACGCCATGTCGCCCTATGGCCAGGAGACGCTCGCCGCCGACGCGCGGGCCTTCGCGGCCCTGATGCGCCATATCCGCCAGGTCGATGAGCGCCAGCGCACCGTCATCATGGTCCAGCCCGAGAACGAAGTCGGCACCTATGGCTCGGTGCGGGACTACTCGCCCGCCGCCCAGGCCGCCTTTGAAGGTCCCGTGCCCCGGGCCCTGCTGGACCGCACCGGCAAGGCGCCGGGCAGCTGGTCCTCGGTGTTCGGCGAGGAGGCCGAGGAGTTCTTCCACGCCTGGTCGATCGCCACCTATGTCAACACGGTCGCCGAGGCGGGCGCGCGCGAGTATCCGCTGCCCATGTACGTCAACGCGGCCCTGCCGGACCCGCATGAACGCACGGCGCCGACCAACTACGCCTCGGGCGGTCCGGTCTGGCCGGTGTTCGACGTCTGGAAGGCGGCCGCGCCGTCGATCGCCATGCTTAGCCCCGACATCTACAATCGGGAATCGCGCACCTATGAGGGGCATCTGGATCGCTACGCCCGACCGGACAACGCCCTGTTCGTCGCCGAGACCGGCAATGACACGCCCTACGCCCGCTATCTGTTTTCCGTGCTCGGGCGCGGCGGGATCGGCTTCTCGCCGTTCGGGATCGATTACACCGGCTACGCCAATTATCCGCTCGGCGCGCCCGCGGTGGACGAGAAGGCGCTGACGCCCTTCCGCGACGTCTATCGCCTGGTCGCGCCGTGGCAGAGGGTCTGGGCGCGCGCGGCTTTCGCCGGCAAGGTCTGGGGCGTCGCCGAGCCGGACGACCGGGCCTCGCAGACCCTGGACCTGGGGGACTGGACGGCCACCGTCGGCTATCGCCGCTGGCAGTTCGGTCAACCCGACTGGACCTGGCTGGGACCGCTGGCGGACGTGCCGGGCACGGACAAGCCCAACGGGGGAGCCCTGATCGCCGAGGTCGCGCCGGGCGAGTTCATCGTCACCGGCTATCGCGCCCGTATCGATTTTACGGCCAAGCCTGCGACCGATGGCCGACGCCGCATGGTCGTCCGCTATGAGGAGGGCCGTTTCGACGACGCCGGACAATGGGTGTTCGAGCGCATCTGGAACGGCGACCAGACCGACTATGGCCTGAATTTCACCGACCGGCCGCGCCTGCTGCGCGTCGTCACCGCCACCTATTGATCCCGAGTAAGAAGCGAGCGCCCGCCATGATTCCGACTCTCGCCCGCCGCCTGTTCCTGGCCGCCCTGATGACCGCTCCGCTGGGGGCCTGTGCGACGGCGATGAACTCCGCCTCGCCCGCCGCCATCGAGGCCGCCGCTTTCGAGCGCATTCCCGCCGGCGTCATCGTCACCCCTGAGGAGGGTGCTGCGCGACGCGTGCGTCTGGAGGTCTATGGTCCCGAGACCATTCGCGTCACGGCGACCGAGAACGCGTCCATGGACCTGCCGCCCAGTCTGATGGTCACGGCCGAACCCTCGACGTCCACGCCTTTCCAGGTCGAGACGCGTGGCGAACTGGTGGTGCTGAAGACGGCTGAGGCCTCGGCCGAGGTGTCGCGTCGCACCGGCGCGGTCCGCTTCCTCGATGAAAACGGGCAGGAAGTCCTGAAGGAACGCGCGGGCAGCCGTGAGCTGAGCCCCGTCACGGTCGAGGACCAGAAGGGCGACCATCGCTTTCTCGCCACGCGCCAGATCTGGGAAAGCCCTGATGACGAGGCCTTTTATGGCCTGGGCCAGCATCAGCAGGGGGTGATGAACCACAAGGGGCATGACGTTCAGCTGGCCCAGCACAACATCGACGTCGGTGTTCCCCTGGTGGTGTCCAGCCGCAACTACGGCGTTCTGTGGGACAACAACTCGATCACCCGTTTCGGCGATCCGCGCCCCTACGGCATGATCGCCGACCAGTTCATCGTGCGCGACGCCACCGGCCGGTTCGGCGGCCTGACCGCCAGCTACTATCAGAACGACGAACTGAAGGTTCAGCGTCAGGAAACCGAGGTGAACTACGAGTTCATCCGCGAATGGTCGCGCTGGCCCGAGGGCTTCAAGTCGCAACCCGGCCAGCCGGTGCAGACGGGGGACATGGGCAAGCCGGGGCAGGCGGGCGTCAAGGTCGTCTGGGAAGGCACGCTCGAGACGCCAGCTGCGGGTCTGCACAAGTTCCGTCTCTATTCGTCCGGCTATGTGAAGGTCTGGATCGACGGCAAGCTGGTCGAGGACAACTGGCGCCAGAACTGGAACCCCTTCGACCACGACTTCCAGGTTCAGATGGCCGCCGACACGCGCGTGCCGATCCGCATCGAGTGGATCCCGGAGGACGGCTATATCTCGCTGCGCCACATGGACCCGCTGCCCGCCGCCGATCAGGGGGCGCTGAGCCTGGCGTCGGAAGTCGGGACCGCCATCGACTACTACTATATCGGCGGCGACAACCTGGACGGCGTCATCGCCAACTATCGCGGTCTGACCGGCAAGTCGGTCATGCTGCCGCGCTGGGCCTATGGCTTCTGGCAGAGCCGCCAGCGCTACAACACCCAGGCCGAGGTGACGGACACGGTGCGCCGCTATCGCGAGCTGGGCCTGCCGATCGACAATGTGGTGCAGGACTGGTTCTACTGGCCCGAGAACGCTTGGGGCTCGCACCAGTTCGACCCGGCGCGCTTCCCCAACCCGACCCAGATGGTCAAGGACGTTCATGACATGAACGCCAACATCATCATTTCGGTGTGGCCGAAATTCTATCCGACGACCGATCACTACAAGCAGCTGGACGCCATCGGCGGCATGTACACGCGCAACGTCGACGTCGGCGCGCGCGACTGGGTCGGACCGGGCTACGCCAACAGCTTCTACGATCCCTATCTGCCGGCCGCTCGCGACCTCTACTGGAAGCAGATTTCCGACAGCTTCAAGGGCATGGGCTTTGACGGCTGGTGGCTGGATTCGGTCGAGCCGGACATGCACTCCAACCTGGACATCCCCGAACGGACCCTGCGCATGGGACCGACGGCGATCGGGCCGGGCGCCTATGTCTTCAACTCCTATCCGTTGATCAACGCCGAGAACGTCTACAAGAATTTCCGCCGCGAGCAGGGCGACCAGAGGACCTACATCCTGACCCGCTCGGCCTGGGGCGGTCTTCAGCGCACTGGCTCGACCCTGTGGTCGGGCGATGTGGTGGCGCGCTGGGACAACCTGCGCGACCAGATTTCGGCGGGCGTGAACACCGGTCTGTCGGGTCTGGCCAACTGGACGCACGACATCGGCGGCTTCTCGGTCGAGGCGCGCTATTCCAACCCCGCCGGCATGAAGCCCGAAGATCAGGCCGAATGGGACGAGCTGAACCTGCGCTGGTTCCAGTTCGGGGCCTTCTCGCCCATCTTCCGTTCCCACGGCGAGTTCCCGCTGCGCGAGGTCTATAATCTGGCCCAGCCCGGCACGGCGATGTACGACGCCTATGCCCAACAGATGCGCACCCGCTATCGGCTGATGCCCTACATCTACAGCCTGGCCGGGGACGTCTATCACCGCGACGCCACCATCATGCGCGGCCTGGTCATGGACTTCCCGAACGATCGCCAGGCGCGCGACGTCAACGACCAGTACCTGTTCGGCCGCGCCCTGCTGGTGGCGCCGGTCACCGACTACAAGGCGCGCAGCCGCTCGGTCTACTTCCCGCAGGGCGCCGACTGGTACGACCTGCTGACCGGCCAGAAGTATGGCGGCGGGCGTTCGGTCACGGTGGAGGCGGGTGTCGACAAGATCCCGGTCTATGTCCGCGCGGGTTCGATCCTGCCGACCGGCCCGGCGATCCAGTACACGGCCGAGAAGCTGGACGGTCCGCTGACCCTGATCGTCTATACCGGCGCGGATGGCGCCTTCTCGCTCTACGAGGATCAGGGCGTGAACTACGCCTATGAGCGCGGCGAGTTCTCGAACATTCCGATGCAGTGGAATGACGCCGCAGGCGTCCTGACCATCGGCGCCCGAACCGGGGCCTATCCGGGCATGCCGACCGACCGCACCATCCACGTGCGCTTCGTCAGCGGACCGGGCGCGGATGTCGGAAACTTCGACGCCGCTCCGGCCCGGACCATTCGCTACTCGGGTCAGCCGGTCGAGATTCGGCGCTAACACCGACCGCCCGTCCCGGCTGTCCGGGGCGGGCCAACGCCGTCAGGAGGCGCGGATGCGCTCATTCTTGCTCACCGCCGCCGCTGTCGCCGCCTTTGTGCCTATCGGCGGGGGGCAGGTTCAGGCCCAGACCGTCGCGCCCTTGCTGGACGCCATGTTCCAGGATCATGCGGTGGTGCAGCGCGAGCGCCCCATCGCGGTCTGGGGGCGGGCGACGCCCGGCGCGCGGGTATCGGTCGCCCTGGGCGCGGCCAGGGCCGAGACGACGGCGCACGCCGACGGAAGCTGGCGCACGAACCTGCCGGCCCTGCCGGCCGGCGGGCCCCATGTGCTGACGGCCGAGAGCGCCGCTGGTGGGGAGCAGAGCGTCAGCGACGTCATGGTCGGGGATGTCTGGCTGTGCTCGGGCCAGTCCAACATGGAGTTCGCGGTCCGTCAGGCGACCAACGCCGAGAGCGAGATCGGCGGCGCACGCGACGACAGGATGCGGCTGTTCCTGGTCGAACGCGCCAGCAAGCCCGCGCCGGCCGAAGCCGTTCAGCCGATCGGCCAATGGCGCACGACAAGCCCCGACAGCGTGCGTGACTTCTCGGCCGCCTGCTACTTCATGGGGCGCGACCTGCGTCGCACGGACGACGTGCCGGTCGGCCTGATCGCCGCCTCCTGGGGCGGGTCGATCATCGAGGACTGGCTGAGCCGCGAGGCGGTGGTCGGACTGGGCGGGCATGACCAGGCGCTCGAAGCGCTGGACGCCTATGCGCGCGATCCGCAGCGGGGCGAAGCCCAGTGGCGCCAGATCACCCAGGCCTGGTGGGCGGCGCATGATCCGGGCACGCAACAGGGCTGGAACCTGGCGCAAACCCGCGACGCCGACTGGGCGCCGATCCCCGCCGGGGGCTTCTGGGAAAGCACGGTCGAGGGCCTTCAGACCTTCGACGGCATCATATGGCTGCGCAAGGAGGTCGAGCTGACGGCGGCGCAGGCGCGTCAGGCCGCGACCCTGGAACTGGGGCCGGTCGACGATGCGGACGTCACCTGGGTCAACGGCCGCTATGTCGGCGGCCAGCAGGGCTGGGACACGCCGCGGGTCTATGCGCTTCCTGCGGGGACGTTGAAGCCGGGCCGCAATCTGATCGCGGTCGGGGTGCTGGACACCAACGGCGGCGGCGGGGCCTGGGGCGCGGCGGAGAGCAAACGCCTGCGGCTGGCGGACGGAACCAGCATCGCCCTGTCGTCCGGCTGGCGGCATCGGATCGCGGCGCCGCTGGGCGATCTGCCCAATCCGCCGCGCACGCCCTGGATCGGCGGCAGCGGCACGACGACCCTCTATAACGGCATGATCGCGCCTCTGGGGCCCTGGGGGCTGAAGGGCCTGGCCTGGTATCAGGGCGAGTCCAATATCGGCGACCCGACGGGCTATCGTCGGCTGTTGCCCGCCCTGTTCGCGGATTGGCGCCAGAGGTTCGAGAGCCCGGACATGAGGGCCCTGGTGGTGCAACTGGCCAATTTCGGCCCGGCCGCCGAGCAACCGACGAACTCCTACTGGGCGGCCCTGCGCGAAAGCCAGCGCGCGGTCGTCGGCGCCGATCCCCTGGCGGGGCTGGCCGTCGCCATCGACATCGGTGATCGTTACGACATCCACCCTACCAACAAGCTGGAGGTGGGGCGTCGTCTGGCGCTGGAGGCCCGTCGTCTGGACGGGGCCGTGCAACCGGTCTCGCCACAGCCGTTGTCGGTGGCTCGCACCGCCGATGGCGTACAGATCCGCTATGCTTCAGGCGCACGACTCGTCGCTTATGGGTCGGATCGTCCGGTCGGGTTTGAGCTCTGCGACGCGAACGACGACTGCCGCTTTGTCGACGCCAGCCTGTCGAGCGACCTGGTCGTTCTGACCTCGGCGAGACCGTCTGACGTCAAGGTGCGCTTCTGCTGGGCCGACAGTCCGGTGTGCAACCTCTACGGACCCGCCGGATTGCCGGCGGTCCCGTTCGAAGGCCTGATCCCCTAGTCTTCTGGATTGCGGGGCAGGCGCGCCCGATCATAGTCGGGGCCGAAGTTGAACAGCAGGGCCGGGCCCAACTCCAGCCTGTGCCGGGCCTGCCCCATCTGAATGATGATGCTGGTCTGTCCGGGCGTGAAGTCGGCCTCGGCCACGCCGGAAGCATAGATCATCGTCCAGTCCGGTCCGACCGCGACGTCGGACGCGCGCGCCAGAACCGGCTTGGGTTCGGACGATCCCTCCAGCAACAGCAGGGGGATGCGTGTGATCGTCTGATCCGCGGGCAGGGCCGCCGCGCGCACCCAGACGCCAAGCAGCAGGACGTCCCCGGACTTGACGGCTCCGGTGTTGGTCATGACGGCGCCGACCGACCAGGGGTCGCCCGCGCGGCGCACATCGATGCTCAGCGCCTGGCCGCCCGTCACGCCCTGCGCCGCCTGGGGCGTCGGCGGCGAGGCCAGGCCCCAGGTGTTCCAGTTCTGCACGAAGGGGGTGTTGATCAGCCGTTCGATCAAGGGACGCTCGGTCTGGGGCGACCCGGCGGGCGCTGCGGTCTGGGCCAGGGCGGGCGCCGATAACAGGCCCAGCGCGAGGCTGATGGCGAATGCGGTCTTCATGGCGTGTGTTCTCCCCAGGCGTCGCCTTTGTTGCAGCAACCTCAGACCAGACCGGCGCCCCACAGCCGCAGGGCGGGCGCGACCGTCACCGGGCGAGCGGCGGGCAGGTCGATGATCAGGGCCTCGTCCGTCTGGCGGAAGGACAGGGCGTCGCCTCCCAGCATTTCGACCCGATCCACGCGTCCGGCCGCCCCGGCGCGCAAGGCGCGGATGCTGAGCCGGGCGCTTTCGGGCCAGTCGAGGGCGAAGGCGTAAAGGGTGTCGCCCTTGATCGTGAAGCGGATGTCCTGGCCGGTCCAGGGGCGGGCCGCGCCCTCGCCGTGCATCCCGCCCTGCACCTCGGTCGGCCCTTCGCCGTAGATGCGCCAGGGGCGGGTGTCGAAGACGGCCTCGCCGTTGATCCTCATCCAGGCGGCGATGTCGGTCAGGATCTGGCGTTCGTCGCTGTCGATGGAGCCGTCGCCGCGCTGGGGGATGCTGAGCAGCAGATTGCCGTTCTTGGACACCACGTCCACCAGCCGTTGCAGCACGCTGTGGGCGGGGACGTAGTAGTGGCCCGTGAAACGGGCGCGGTTGTAATGCCAGTCGCCGATGCAGGTGTCGGTCTGCCACGGCTCGGCGCGCAGGCTGTCCGAGAAGCCGCGCTCGACGGTTTCGGTGATCCCCTTGCGTTGCCGCTCGTCCAGGCGCTTGCCGTTGACGACGGGCAGTTCGCCGCGCCAGTCGAGCGAGGCGTTGTAGTATTCCGCCGTCGCCTCCAGCCCATAGCGGCCCAGCGGCAGCTGGTAGTTGTCGAAATAGACCATGTCCGGCCGATATCTGGTGATCAGGTCCCGCTGGCGCGCGACCCAGGACCGGACGAAGGCGGGGTTGTTCGGGGGCGGGGTCTCGATCCACTGTCCGTCGCGCGCGTCGTGCCAGGCGTTCATCTCGGCGATGGAGGCGATGCCGTCGGGCGGCGCGAAGCTGGGGCCGGTGTAGAGCTCCTGAGGGTCCAGGCCGTCCCACCACTTGCCGGCGCCGTCGGCCCTGGTCAGACGCGCCGCGTCGTAGCGAACGCCCTTCATCGGCCCCTCGGCGTCATAGCCGTAGGCCGTCTGCCACCAGTGCCAGGCATGGGCGGCGTGGTTGGAGACGCCGAAGCGCAGGCCGCGCGCCCGCACGGCCTTCTCCCAGGTTCCGACGATGTCGCGTTTCGGCCCGACGCGAGTGGTGTTCCAGGCGTGATGGGCGCTGTCGAACAGGTCCAGGTTGTCGTGGTGGTTGGCCATGGACATGATGTAGCGGGCGCCTGCCGCCTGATAGAGATCCAGCAGACTCTCGGGGTCCCACTGGTCGCCCTTCCACATGTCGATGAAGTCCATGAAGCCGAACCGGCTGGGATGGCCGTAGGTCGCGACATGGTGCTCGTAGAAGGGGTTGCCCTGGATATACATCTGGCGGCCGTACCAGTCGCCGAACTCGGGCACGCACTGGGGGCCCCAGTGGGACCAGATGCCGAACTTGGCGTCGCGGAACCAGTCGGGCGTCCGGTAGCCGTCGATCAGGCTGTCCCATGTCGGTTTGAACGGGCCGGCTGCGCCGCCGGGCGTCGTGGCGCAACCGCCGAGCAGGGAGGCCGAGGCGCCGGCTCCCAGAAGACCGCGTCGGGACAGGTTCATGCCGGTTCTCCATAGACGACGCCGCGTCCGTCGGTGGCCACATAGACGCGGCCGAATATGCGCGGATCGCCGGCGATGGCGCGATAGCGGCGCCCGTATTCATGCCGGTCGTCATTGACCCTGATCCAACTGCGTCCCCGATCATCCGAGCGGAAGACGCCGCGCACTGCGCCGCGCGTACCGATGGCGAACAGGGCGGGATAGGTCTGGCCGGGCGGGGGCTTGCCGAAGTCCAGCATCTCGACGGTCAGGTCGCCGTCCATGCGGTCGAAGCTCTGGCCGCCGTCGCGGCTGTTGTAGAGGCCGGCGCGCGAAACAAGCCACAGGTCCCCGTCATGGCCGGGCGTGGCCTTCAGCGGGAAGGCCTGTTCGCGCCAGGTGGGGCGGTCGGCGGCGCTGGCGGCGGGCAGGCCGCGCGAGGGGACGCGGGCGAAGCTTTCGGCGCCGTCCACGCTGACGAACCAATGGCCGGTGTGGAAGTCGAAGGCGTAGAAAAGCTGTCCGTCCTTGCGGTCGGCCACCGGCCGGAGCAGGGGCGGCAGACCGGCGCAGGGTTTCCAGCTGACGCCGCGATCTCGCGACCAGACGACCTGGGGCGTAGCCAGGACGAAGGTCGCGCCGTCGGCGGACACCGTGATCGGGGCGTCGCGATACAGGTCCATCCGCGGATTGTCGGCGAGGATCGGGGTTTCGCCGGAGGCAGGGCGCGGGCGGCCCAGCGGCTTCCAGCGACGTCCGCCGTCATCGGACCAGGCCAGGGTCGAGCCGTCGTGTCCTTCGGAGCCGACGCCCTCGTGCGGGGTGCCGCTGCGGACCACGACGGCCGGCGCGGCGCCCGCATAGTCGATCTGGTTGGTGTTGGCGAAGACCGGCGTCGTGAACTGGAGGTCCGGCGAGCGGTCCAGATCATCGTGGGCGAAGCCCGAGATGTCGCCGAACCCGGTCAGAAGGCGCGGCCCCTCGGGGGGGCTGGTCAGGGTGATGACGGCGGTCTGTTCTATGCCCTGGACCCAGGGCGTCCAGTCGGTCGGGCGGTTCTGATCGGCGGCGGACAGGTTGCGGGTCTCATAGACGGTGGCGCCGGTCGCATAGATCAGTCGATCAGGATCGAAGGGGTCCAGCGCGAGGGCGGCGATCCACCAGCCGAATTCCGGCGTGTCATTGCCCCAGTAGAGATAGGGGGTGGCGCTGACGTCGCGGCGCGAGCCTTCGCGAAGACTGGTCCAGGAACGGCCGTCGTCGGTGCTGCGCCAGATGGTGTCGCCCGGCGCCCAGCGGTTCATGGTCGAGACCATGAGGACGCCGGGGCGGGTCCGGTCCAGCGCCAGCCCCATGAAGCCGCCCGCACGGTCATTGTCCGGACGGGGGGGCGAGATGTCGGTCCATTGATCTGTCCGGGTGTCCAGTCGCCAGACCGCCCCGTCCGTGATCCCGTTGGGGCCTATGCCCAGGGTGCAGGTGACATAAAGGAGGCCGCGCGAGTCCAGTTCGGCCTTGGCCGCCGACAGTTCGGCGCGCGGTCCGCCGGTGACGGGTCGCCAGGTCTGTCCTGCATCGTCGGTGCGATAGAGGGCGTGATCGTGCGGATCGGCGACGCCGACGAACAGGGTCTTCGACGCCTGGCCTCGCACGCCGCTGCGAGGATCGAAGACGACGAAGCTGAGCCCGCCGTGCGTGGCGCGGCCGGTCGGCGTTCCCAGCCCCTTCAACGGGAAGGAGGCGACCTGGGCCCAGCTGGCGCCGCCGTCGGTTGAACGTTGCAGGCCGTCGTGGCGCGAGCCGAAATAGAGGATGCGGTTGTCATTGGGGTCGACAGCCAGGCGTTCGCCCAGTCCTCGCCCGTCCTCGTTGCCGCCCATGCGGAAGGGGACGTCTGTCCGGGTCCAGGTCTCCCCCCGGTCGCTGGAGCGCAGCATGGCGCCGGGATCGCCGCGATGAACCCCGACCGCGACGTGGACCACATCCGCGTCCACAGGGTCAGCGGCGATGCTTTCGACGCCGAAGTCGGATGAGCGGGGGCTGGCGTCCTGCAGCGGCCGCCACCGGTTCTGGCCGGCGTCGAAGCGATAGGCGCCCCCCATGTCCGAGCGGGCGTAGGCCAGGCCGCGTTCGACAGGGCTGAAGACGACGCCGGGGATGAAGCCGCCGGCGCCCACCGCGACGTTGCGCCAGAGATGGGGCGCCGTCTCGGCCCTTGCGGCGCGCGTGGTGGACAGGGCCCCGAGCGCCAGTGTCAGGGCTGTGGCGGCTCTGCGGGTGATCTCTGCCGTCATGCCGTCTTTCCTCCCCAGGACCGGAGACGTGCGGCGTCTCGCGTATGATAGCGCTAACGTTGGCAGTTGACATGATTGTCACAGGTGCATCAAGTTGCGTCTGTAAAAATCAGGGCGTCGGTCAACGATGTCACGGGAGCGAACTTCGGGTTCAGTCGGGTGCTCGCGACGTGCTGTCGTCGGCGTCCTGGTCTTTTGCATTATCCTGAGCGAACTGCCGGCGCGGTCGTCCTGATCGCGCCGGGCTTTTCGTCCTATCCTTGGCCTGACAGACCGGACGGACCTGCCCATGATCCCGCGCTTCCTGATTTCACGCTCCGGCGCCGTTTCCGTTCTGGCCCTGTCCATGGCCCTGTCGTCCGGCGCCTGCGCCGCCACGGCCCAGACGCCGCGCGCCGCGCCCGTGAACCATGTGTCGGCCGAGGCGACGATCGTCACAGAAGCCTCCCGCGCCCATCCCGGCCTGTGGCCTCGCGCCGCATCCCCCGCCGCCATGTCCGACGCCGCGACCGAGGCCTTCGTCACCGAGCTGATGAGCCGGATGACCCTGGAGGAGAAGGTCGGCCAGACCATTCAGGCGGACATCGCCTCGATCAAGCCGGAAGACCTGTTGCGCTATCCCCTCGGGTCGATCCTGGCCGGCGGCAATTCCTCGCCGGGCGGCGACGAGCGGGCTTCGGCCCAGGCATGGGTGGAACTGGCCCAGGCCTTCCGCCACGCCGTGGCCGAGCGGCCGGGCGCGAAGATTCCGATGATTTACGGCATCGACGCCGTGCATGGTCACAACAACATCGTCGGCGCCACCATCTTTCCGCACAATATCGGCCTGGGCGCCGCGCGTGATCCCGATCTGATCCGCCGCATCGGTCAGGCGACCGCGCTGGAAGTCGCCGTCACCGGCGCCGACTGGACCTTCGGCCCGACCCTGGCCGTGCCGCGCGACGACCGCTGGGGCCGGGCCTATGAGGGCTATGCCGAGAATCCGGAGGTGGCCCAGAGCTACGCCGGGCCGATGACCCTGGGCCTGCAAGGCGTCCTGTCGGCCGATCATCCACTGACGGCGGGCCATATCGCCGGTTCCGCCAAGCACTTCCTGGCCGACGGCGGCACCACGGGCGGCAAGGACCAGGGCGACTTCGCCGGGACCGAGCGCGAGCTGATCGACACGCATCTGTCCGGCTACCCCCAGGCCATCGACGCCGGGGTTCTGTCGATCATGGCCAGCTTCTCCAGCTGGAACGGGGTCAAGCACAGCGGCAACGAGACCATTCTCAACGACGTGTTGCGCGGTCCGTTGGGGTTCGACGGCTTCGTGGTGTCGGACTGGAACGCTCACGGCCAGCTGCCGGGCTGCTCGAACGAGAGCTGCGCCCTGGCGATCAACGCCGGGATCGACATGCTGATGGCGCCTGACAGCTGGAAGCCGCTCTACGAAAACACCCTGGCCCAGGCGCGTTCGGGCGAAATTCCGATGGCGCGGCTGGACGAGGCGGTGCGTCGTATTCTGCGGGTCAAGGTCAAGACGGGCCTGTTCAACGACGAGCGTCCGGTCGAAGGGCGGCTGAACGAACTGGGCTCGCCCGCCCATCGCGCCCTGGCGCGCGAAGCGGTTCGCAAGTCTCTGGTCCTGCTGAAGAATGAAAACGCGGTCCTGCCGATCCGGGCCGGGGCGCGGGTTCTGGTCGCCGGTCAGGCCGATGACATCGGCCAGGCCTCGGGCGGCTGGACCCTGACCTGGCAGGGCACGGGCAACAGCAACGCCGACTTTCCCAACGGCCAGTCGATCTGGAGCGGCGTCGAAGAGGCGGTGAAGGCGGCGGGCGGTCAGGCCGTGCTCAGCGTGGACGGCGCCTTCACCCAGAAGCCGGACGTGGCCATCGTCGTGTTCGGCGAGACCCCCTATGCCGAGTTCCAGGGCGATGTGGACACCCTGGACTTCCTGCCGACGGAGCCGCTGGAGACCTTGAAGCGGTTGAAGGCGGCGGGGGTGCCGACGGTTTCGGTCTTCCTGTCGGGGCGGCCGATGTGGACCAATCCCGAGATCAATGCGTCCGACGCCTTCGTGGCGGCCTGGCTGCCGGGGACCGAAGGCGGCGGCGTGGCCGACGTCCTGATCGGCGACGCGGCGGGCAAGGTGCGTCATGATTTCAGCGGGACCCTTTCCTTCAGTTGGCCGAAGGATGCGATGGGCGAGCCGCTGAATGTCGGCCAGCAGGGTTATGATCCGCAGTTCGCCTATGGCCACGGTCTGTCCTATGGGCGGCCCGGCCATGTCGGCGACCTGTCCGAGGACAGCGGCGTGGTCGGATCGACCAGCAGTCTGGACCGCTACTTCGTCGATGGACGCTTCGTGGCGCCCTGGTCGCTGATGCTGCGCGACGACGGCGGCGAGTTCCGGCTTGGCGGCGAGAGCGTCGGGGCCAGTCCGCGCGGCGGCGTCAGCGTCCGTTCGACGGACGGCGCCGGGCAGGAATCGGCCCGGGCCCTGACCTTCGCCGGCGCGGGCGGACATGCCGTCATTTCCGCCAGCCCGGTCGATCTGACGCGACAGTCGAACGGCGAGATGGCGATCGCCTTCCGCTACCGCATCGACAGCCGTCCGCAAGCCCCGGTCCTGTTGACGCTCGGCGCCGGGCGCGTGGACGTCACCGCCATCTTCAACGCCGCGCCCCTGGGCGAGTGGCGCACCTTGAAGGTCCGGCTGTCCTGTCTGGCCGAACACGGAGGCGACGTCGCCGCCGTCGATCAGCCCTGGGGCCTGCGGACCTCATCCGCGTTCGGCGTGACGGTCGAAGATATTCGCCTGGGTTCCAATGAAGGCGACACGGTGTGTCCGGCGCCGTGACCGCCCTGATCGGCGTCGACTGGGGCACCACTCGCCTGCGAGTGATGCGGATCGACGCCGAGGGGCGCGTGCAGGATCGCCGCGTCGATGCGCGCGGCGCCGGGACCCTGACGAGCGCGGACTTTCCTCAGGTCCTGGCCGAGGTCGCCGGCGACTGGCTGGAGGCCGCGCCCGTCTTGATCTGCGGCATGGCCGGGGCGCGGCATGGTTGGGCGGATGCGGGGTATCGGCCCTGTCCTGCCCGGATCGAGGATCTGGCGCGGCATATTGTCTGGCCGGAGGCGGGGCGACGGATCGGCATCGTGCCGGGCGTGGCCCTGCGCCTGCCGGAACTTGATGACGTCATGCGGGGCGAGGAGACCCAGGCCCTGGGTCTGTTCGGCGCGGGGAAGGGCGGCCTGCTGATCGCGCCCGGCACCCACAGCAAGTGGATCGAGGTTGAAGACGGCGTGATCGCCGCCTTTCGCACCTTCCTGACCGGCGAACTCTTCGCCGCCGTCCGCAGCGCCACCCTTCTCGGGCGTGGCATGGGCGATCCGGGC
The DNA here is from genome assembly GCF_055397675.1 of Brevundimonas sp. T2-11. Taxonomy (NCBI): domain Bacteria; kingdom Pseudomonadati; phylum Pseudomonadota; class Alphaproteobacteria; order Caulobacterales; family Caulobacteraceae; genus Brevundimonas; species Brevundimonas sp. T2-11. The sequence continues at coordinate 2,929,060 of NZ_AP027920.1, read as the reverse complement.
CAGGACGAGGCCGCATTCGATCAGGGCGTGGTTCAGGCCCTGTCCGACCCGGCGGTGACGGCGAATCTGTTTTCGGTTCGTGTTCGCCACCTGTCCGGCGCCCTGGCCGCCGAGGCCGCGGCCGACTACCTGTCGGGTCTGTTGATCGGGGCCGAGGTCGCCGCCGGTCGCGCTCACCGACTTCGGTCGGTCGTGATTGTCGGAGAGATTCATCTCGCGGAACGTTATCGTCGTGCCCTGGGTCTGGCCGGCTTCTCGTCCGTCAGCCTGGCGTCGGCGGAAGCCGCGACGGCGGCCGGTCTAAGCCGTATCTGGAGGGCCATCCCATGAACGCAGCCATTTCTTCCGCCCTGTCGGCCACGCCTCTGGTCGCCATTCTGCGTGGCCTGACGCCGGATGAGGCTGTCGACATCGGCGAAGCCCTTGTCGCGGAGGGGCTCACCTGCCTTGAGGTGCCGTTGAATTCGCCTGACCCCCTGGTCAGCATCCGCAGGCTGCGCGACGCGCTGGATGGACGCGCCTTTGTCGGCGCGGGGACGGTTCTGGATGTCTCCGCCGTCAAGGCGGTCGCTGACGCCGGGGGGCAACTGGTGATCTCTCCTAACGCCAACGCCGAGGTCATCAAGGCGAGCAAGGCGGCGGAGCTGTTTTCCATGCCCGGTTTCTTCACGCCGACCGAGGCCTTCATGGCGCTGGACGCGGGCGCGGACGTGCTGAAGCTGTTTCCGGCGGAACTGGCTGGTCCCACGGGGATGCGGGCCGTGCGGGCCGTCCTGCCGCGAGCGGCCGCGGTCTACGCCGTCGGCGGGGTCGGTCCTGCCGATATGACGAGCTGGCGGGCGGCGGGCGCCTCTGGGTTCGGCGTCGGCTCGGCCCTGTACAGGCCGGGTCGGACAGCGGAAGCCGTTGGGGCCGCGGCGCGAGAATTCATGGCGGCCCTGGCCGTTCGCGAATGACGGCGCCGAGGAACTTAGACGGAAATAACGGCGCGCTGAGCTTGTTACGGCCCAGGTTGATTTCGTGCTTGTGGAGTCGCGGCGGCTTCCCTATACCGCCGCCTCGCTCGAAGACGAGTTGGCGGCGGTGCCCGGGAAACCAGGCCTTCCGGCGTGTGATGGAGGCAGGTGCCGAAAAGCGACTTGCATGCATGGCAGGCTTCAGTTAGTCTTCGCGCTTCGGTCAAATCATCCGATCAGCTCGACGAGCAGCTTTCAAGTTGCCGTTGTCGATCTTTTGCGGCCCTTAAGGTTTCGGCCTGATGGGGCGAGAAAGATCGGATCGCCTGGTTGACTTGGAGGATTGGTTTCCTTAGAAGGCCGCCTCCGCTGGGGCTCTCGGGTTCCGGGAAGTGTTGAGAAAGTTCTTTAAAAAGAACTGGTTGACACGGAAAATCAGGGGCGCTAAACACCGCCTCCGCCGCGAACGGGCGTTAAACGGTTCGGCCGGTTTTACCGGTTGTGGTCTTTGAAATCGTTGATCTGGAAAGAGAAACGCAGGCGGCGGTGTCCTGGCGAAGTTCTTCGGAACTTTAGTCGACACTGACAATCTGCGGTCTTTTTGAAAAGACATACCATGTAACTGGTCTTCGGATCGGTGACGTGGGATCTCGTCAATAATACGTAGAACTAACGCCAAGACGATTTAGTCGTCTTAAGCTTAGGTCAGATAAGTCAACTCAACCTGAGAGTTTGATCCTGGCTCAGAGCGAACGCTGGCGGCAGGCCTAACACATGCAAGTCGAACGGACCCTTCGGGGTTAGTGGCGGACGGGTGAGTAACACGTGGGAACGTGCCTTTAGGTTCGGAATAGCTCCTGGAAACGGGTGGTAATGCCGAATGTGCCCTTCGGGGGAAAGATTTATCGCCTTTAGAGCGGCCCGCGTCTGATTAGCTAGTTGGTGAGGTAATGGCTCACCAAGGCGACGATCAGTAGCTGGTCTGAGAGGATGACCAGCCACATTGGGACTGAGACACGGCCCAAACTCCTACGGGAGGCAGCAGTGGGGAATCTTGCGCAATGGGCGAAAGCCTGACGCAGCCATGCCGCGTGAATGATGAAGGTCTTAGGATTGTAAAATTCTTTCACCGGGGACGATAATGACGGTACCCGGAGAAGAAGCCCCGGCTAACTTCGTGCCAGCAGCCGCGGTAATACGAAGGGGGCTAGCGTTGCTCGGAATTACTGGGCGTAAAGGGCGCGTAGGCGGATCGTTAAGTCAGAGGTGAAATCCCGGAGCTCAACTTCGGAACTGCCTTTGATACTGGCGATCTTGAGTGTGAGAGAGGTATGTGGAACTCCGAGTGTAGAGGTGAAATTCGTAGATATTCGGAAGAACACCAGTGGCGAAGGCGACATACTGGCTCATTACTGACGCTGAGGCGCGAAAGCGTGGGGAGCAAACAGGATTAGATACCCTGGTAGTCCACGCCGTAAACGATGATTGCTAGTTGTCGGGCTGCATGCAGTTCGGTGACGCAGCTAACGCATTAAGCAATCCGCCTGGGGAGTACGGTCGCAAGATTAAAACTCAAAGGAATTGACGGGGGCCCGCACAAGCGGTGGAGCATGTGGTTTAATTCGAAGCAACGCGCAGAACCTTACCACCTTTTGACATGCCTGGACCGCCACGGAGACGTGGCTTTCCCTTCGGGGACTAGGACACAGGTGCTGCATGGCTGTCGTCAGCTCGTGTCGTGAGATGTTGGGTTAAGTCCCGCAACGAGCGCAACCCTCGCCATTAGTTGCCATCATTCAGTTGGGAACTCTAATGGGACTGCCGGTGCTAAGCCGGAGGAAGGTGGGGATGACGTCAAGTCCTCATGGCCCTTACAGGGTGGGCTACACACGTGCTACAATGGCGACTACAGAGGGTTAATCCTTAAAAGTCGTCTCAGTTCGGATTGTCCTCTGCAACTCGAGGGCATGAAGTTGGAATCGCTAGTAATCGCGGATCAGCATGCCGCGGTGAATACGTTCCCGGGCCTTGTACACACCGCCCGTCACACCATGGGAGTTGGTTCTACCCGAAGGCGATGCGCTAACCGCAAGGAGGCAGTCGACCACGGTAGGGTCAGCGACTGGGGTGAAGTCGTAACAAGGTAGCCGTAGGGGAACCTGCGGCTGGATCACCTCCTTTCTAAGGATGCTTCTCCAGTCTCTCACGAGGCTATTGAGGCTCCGATTTAGTCGGGTGCTTAGGCACACTGACATTATGCGGGACGCCGCCGTCTCCGTTTCTCTTTCCAACCATTCGTCATCACGACCTTGAGCCATGTGGGTTCATGACAGTGATGGCGTGATCGCGAGCCTGGTTGTCTTGGGCTGTCGCGCTGCCTGAAGGCCCGTAGCTCAGGTGGTTAGAGCGTACGCCTGATAAGCGTAAGGTCGGCAGTTCGAGTCTGCCCGGGCCTACCAGCACGACGGAAACCGAAGCTCTCCTGGCTATTCCCTGATTGGGGCCTTAGCTCAGTTGGTAGAGCGCCTGCTTTGCAAGCAGGATGTCATCGGTTCGAATCCGTTAGGCTCCACCATTTCCCTTGGGGCTACCGCCTGGCGGCTACTTGAGCCCCGGCGAGTATCGCGATCAAAACAAGTTTGCAGCTGATCTTCGGATCGTCTGCATTGACATTGTGAAGGAAGAATTTGTCCGGCCCCTCATAGGCTTTCAGGACAGGTTCGAAGAAGACATCGTCTGGCAAGTAAAACCAGGTGTAGGTCCGGCGGATACCTCTTTCCATCCCCCGGGTAGCCTATGCATGGGTTTTGCTGAGAAACGATCAAGCGTTTAAGGGCTTCTGACGGATGCCTTGGCGTAGAGAGGCGATGAAGGACGTGGCAAGCTGCGATAAGAGCCGGGGAGGCGCTAGCACCCTTTGATCCGGCTATTTCCGAATGGGGGAACCCACCTTTACAGTCTTCCAACTCTGCTTTTCGGAGCAGCGATTGGTGGATTGTTGAAAGGTATAATGAGCTGAATACATAGGCTTCATTAAGCGAACCCGGTGAACTGAAACATCTCAGTAACCGGAGGAAAGGACATCAACCGAGACTCCCGTAGTAGTGGCGAGCGAACCGGGACCAGGCCAGTGCTCTTGTGAAATAAAGGCGAACGATCTGGAAAGATCGGCCATAGCGGGTGACAGCCCCGTAGCCGTCAAACAGCAAGAGACTCGAGTAGGGCGGGACACGTGAAATCCTGTCTGAACATGGGGGGACCACCCTCCAAGCCTAAGTACTCCTCTACGACCGATAGTGAACAAGTACCGTGAGGGAAAGGTGAAAAGCACCCCGACAAGGGGAGTGAAACAGATCCTGAAATCGGAAGCCTACAAGCAGTCGGAGCCCCCAAGCGGGGTGACGGCGTACCTTTTGTATAATGGGTCAGCGACTTCATGTGTCGAGCAAGCTTAAGCCGTTAGGTGTAGGCGCAGCGAAAGCGAGTCTGAATAGGGCGCTAAGTTCGACGTATGACGACCCGAAACCAGGTGATCTATCCATGAGCAGGTTGAAGGTTAGGTAACACTAACTGGAGGACCGAACCGGTGAATGTTGAAAAATTCTCGGATGACTTGTGGATAGGGGTGAAAGGCCAATCAAACCTGGACATAGCTGGTTCTCCGCGAAATCTATTTAGGTAGAGCGTCCGACGAATACCCTGGGGGGTAGAGCACTGGATGGTTGCGGGCTGCGCGAGCGGTACCAATACTAACCAAACTCCGAATACCCAGGAGTACTATCGGGCAGACACACGGCGGGTGCTAACGTCCGTCGTGAAAAGGGAAACAACCCTAACCATCATCTAAGGCCCCCAAGTCATGGCTAAGTGGGAAACGATGTGGGATTGCTTTGACAATCAGGAGGTTGGCTTAGAAGCAGCCATCCTTTAAAGAAAGCGTAACAGCTCACTGATCAAGCGATCCTGCGCGGAAAATGTAACGGGGCTAAAGCCATGCGCCGAAGATATGGGTTTGCAGTTTACTGCAAGCGGTAGCGGAGCGTTCCGTAAGCCTGTGAAGGTCAACCGTGAGGTTGGCTGGAGGTATCGGAAGTGAGAATGCTGACATGAGTAACGACAAACAGAGTGAGAAACTCTGTCGCCGAAAGACCAAGGGTTCCTGCGTAAAGCTAATCTGCGCAGGGTTAGTCGGCCCCTAAGGCGAGGCTGAAAAGCGTAGTCGATGGGAAGCAGGTAAATATTCCTGCACCAGCTGGAAGTGACGGATGGCATAACTTGTAAGGGCTTATTGGATTGTCCTTGCAGGGGCGTTGTCCCTGGAAATAACTCCAGCAGAGACCGTACCCGAAACCGACACAGGTGGTCAGGTAGAGCATACCAAGGCGCTTGAGAGAACTGTGCTGAAGGAACTCGGCAAATTGCACGCGTAACTTCGGAATAAGCGTGACTCACCTTGCGCAAGCAGGAATGAGTGGCACAAGCCAGGGGGTAGCGACTGTTTAGCAAAAACACAGGGCTCTGCGAAGCAGCAATGCGACGTATAGGGTCTGACGCCTGCCCGGTGCCTGAAGGTTAAAGGGAGGAGTGAAAGCTCCGAACTGAAGCCCAGGTAAACGGCGGCCGTAACTATAACGGTCCTAAGGTAGCGAAATTCCTTGTCGGGTAAGTTCCGACCTGCACGAATGGCGTAACGACTTCCCCACTGTCTCCAGCACAGGCTCAGTGAAATTGAATTCCCCGTGAAGATGCGGGGTTCCCGCGGTCAGACGGAAAGACCCTATGAACCTTTACTATAGCTTCGCCTTGGCGTTAGCGACCGTATGTGTAGGATAGGTGGGAGGCTATGAAACCGGGGCGCCAGCTCTGGTGGAGCCATCCTTGAAATACCACCCTTACTGTCGTTGACGTCTAACCGAGGGCCGTTATCCGGTCCCGGGACATGGCGTGGTGGGTAGTTTGACTGGGGCGGTCGCCTCCCAAAGTGTAACGGAGGCGCGCGATGGTGAGCTCAGAGCGGTCGGAAATCGCTCGTCGAGTGCAATGGCATAAGCTCGCCTGACTGCGAGACTGACAAGTCGAGCAGAGACGAAAGTCGGCCATAGTGATCCGGTGGTCCCGAGTGGAAGGGCCATCGCTCAACGGATAAAAGGTACTCTAGGGATAACAGGCTGATTTTGCCCAAGAGTCCATATCGACGGCAAAGTTTGGCACCTCGATGTCGGCTCATCACATCCTGGGGCTGGAGCAGGTCCCAAGGGTATGGCTGTTCGCCATTTAAAGTGGTACGTGAGCTGGGTTCAGAACGTCGTGAGACAGTTTGGTCCCTATCTGCCGTGGGTGTTCGAAGCTTGAGAGGATCTGTCCCTAGTACGAGAGGACCGGGATGGACATACCTCTGGTGGACCTGTCATGGCGCCAGCCGTGCAGCAGGGTAGCTAAGTATGGAATAGATAACCGCTGAAAGCATCTAAGCGGGAAACTAACCTCAAAACAAGGCTTCGCTGAGGATCGTGGAAGACTACCACGTTGATAGGCCAGGTGTGGAAGCGCGGTGACGTGTGAAGCTTACTGGTACTAATAATCCGATCGGCTTGATCGTTTCTCAGCAAAACTCATTCGGTTCTACTTGCCGATAACAATACGCGACGATGTCTTCTTCTGTCTTATGTGTTTGGTTGACCCCGTGGCTATGTCGGAGGTTCCACACCCGATCCCATTCCGAACTCGGTCGTTAAGCCCTCCAGAGCCAATGGTACTTCGTCTCAAGGCGCGGGAGAGTAGGTCGCCGCGGGGTCTACCAACCACATAAAACAGTCTTCTTGTCCTATCGCCCTTCGGGCTCCTTGAGGACAGTCTTCGAACCCCATTCTTCCCTCACTCTCCGGCTTGCCGCGGGATGGAGCAGCCCGGTAGCTCGTCAGGCTCATAACCTGAAGGTCGCAGGTTCAAATCCTGCTCCCGCACCCAAACAAATAAGCCGCTAGATCAATCGTCTAGCGGCTTTTTGCTGCCCAAAATCCAACACTCCAAATCGAGCCGTGGAAGCCACGTGGAAGCACCTGGCGCGCAAATCCAGGCGGGGAGGGCGGTTGAATCACAATGTTGGGAGCGATGTTTCATCCAGCCACCTGACTTCGAATGCAAAGCGGCCCCGCTCCTCAAGGGGCGTTACGACAACGGACGCGGTGAGTTCACGGACTAGACGGAGGGCTTCTAGCGGCGGTCGTCCGCCGCCATCCGAGGCTCTAAGGTTTGCAAGATGAACCCTGAGCGTCTCCCTAGCCTTGTTGGCCGGCAGACGTTCAAGACCTTCTGCGTATGCTGCCTCGACCAATAGGCCTGGCACGCTACGACCGTTTGCGCATACGCCTCTCTCGCGGCGCCAGGAGCATATAAATCGTACCCCAGAACCGGAGCGGATTAGGGGCCCTCCGCACGCGCCGCAGCGCATGAGGCCAGAAAGCAGGTGCTTTGGCCGGACCGTTCTGTGTGAACCCTCCTCGGCCTCCCGAGCGAGCGCTGTATGGGCCTTTCGCACTCTGCGCCAAAGGCGATCCGATACGATGCGAAGGTGAGGGACGGGCGTCCGAATGATTTCGGAGGGGTCTCCGTCCCGAGCGTGCCGCCTGCCGGTCCTTCGGTCCTTCACCCAGGTCTGTCGCCCAAAGACCAGGACACCTCGGTAGAGCTCATTGTGAAGGATGCCGTTGCCGCGTCGCGCGTTGCCGTTGATGGTTGAGGCGTTCCAGTAGCTGCCCCCTGGAGCGGGGATGGACTCGGCGTTGAGGTCAGAGGCAATGCTACGTGGGGATTGCCCGGCAGCATATGCTTTCAGGATCCGGCGAACGATCTCGGCCTCGGTGGGGTTGATCGCAAGCAAACCGCGTATCAGTTCCCCGCGATCGTCGAGGCGCCGGTCTAGGGAGTAGCCGTAGACGCGTCCACCGGTGTGGCGGCCCGCACTCGCCACGCCTTGTAGGCCGCGCTTCGTCTTGCGCCCAATCTCGCGGAGTTGGAGGGCATTCATCGTGCCGGTTAAGCCGATATGGAGCTCTGAGACGGCTCCCTCCGAAATGGTGTGGATCCCCACCCCATAGAATCGTAGATCTTCGAACGCTGCGCTCACATCGGCCTGCGATCTGGATAGGCGATCGAGCGCTTCGCAGACAACTAGGTCGAAAGCTCGCTCTTCCGCTGCCTTCATGAGCGCGGCGAAGCCCGGCCTATTCGCTACTGAAGCTCCAGACAAAGCAGCGTCTTCGAACGAAGCGACCAGCGTGAAGCCATGTCGCTCGGCGAGCCGTCGGCAAACTGAAAGCTGGTCCTCGATGGACCTAGGGTTCTGCAAATCCGACGAGTATCGAGCGTAGATTGCCGCACGCATCATCTATCGTCCTGTCCAAAACGTACAGGGTTTCGCTCACCGTGAAAAAAGCAAGATGCTGAGTGGGGCGGAGAGTTGACGACGGCTTTCCCTACGCCAAGGTGCTGCACTGTTCGGTTTCTCATCCAGCGCGGCGCGCCGCTGCGGATGATCCTGAGAACTATTTGGTCCTCGTGGGCTGGGCGGCTTGAAGCCGCTGGATCAGCATTGATCAGTGCGACCGAGCCAGTTCGCAGGTTTGAGCGACGGCATGTTGAGGTTCACTCTTTGGGTGGGTCGCCTAGATCAACCTTGTAAAGAGCCCGCTTTTCGTCGCCTCGCCCGACTACGACCTGCCATCTAGTGAAGGCGGCACCCCCGCTCCCCTCGGGAAGTCCTGACTTCACGGTGACTGGCGACGAACGTCCAAAGGTGTCCTGCCCCGTGCCCCGGATGAAGAGTTTGGTCCCTTCTCTCACTATAATCCCCGGATGAATGCCATGCGTTTCGGGATTGTAGAGGCTTGTCTCATCGACCTCGATGCGGACATCCGGGACGATCATACCTCCCCAACGATCCGTCCCTATCGCCGGGAAAAATCGAAACCCGCCCTCTGCCCCGAGGAACACCGCCACTGGTTCCTCGTCGCCTTCGCAGATCAATACGACTGACTCGTATTTTCCCCGAGGCAACACGATGCTTCCCGGAGGTGCCTCCTCGACGTTTCCGACGGTAAATTCTTCGGGCGACAGCATCTCACCAGCCTTGTTGTAGGGGACGGATCAGCATGTCCCAGAAGAACTCAGCGCCGCCTTCAAGCGACAGTTTCGGATCGCGCTCGCCGGCCATGAAAGCCATTCCCATCGGGCGGAGGTACATGGCTTGGTCATCAGCTTGAATGGAGAGCGCCTCGTTCAGGGAATTGCTATCTGAGGCGTGGCCTTGAACGTAGTTGATACCTCCACCGAACGCGCCGCCCCCCATGTAAATGGTGCAGCGGGCCACATCCTTTCCGTTCTTGTAGATCGTCGCGAAGAAACGGTTCGCATCCAAAAAGCGGAATGATCCTTCGATGCCTGAGTTTCGCTCACCTAACTCGGCTAGGGAGTTCTGGAAGAAGCGGGCGATGAAATCGAACGCCTCAGCCTGGAACTGGTCTTTGTCGCGTTGGGTGAAGGTTTTCGCCAGCCGGAGATTGCTCGAACGAGGCCCGGCTTCAACGGTGGGCGCATCGAATGGAACTGCTGGAACACGAGGTTGAGCTGCTGGCGTGCTCGTCTTCTTCGAGAGGCTTTCGACCGCCCGACGAACTGCTTTGGCCACCTGGAGCAAGGCTTCGTCGGTATCCGGCCATTGGGTAACTGGCTTACCGTCGCGAGGGGTGGCGTTGAGCTTTCCAAAAGGCGCGTGGTGCCAGTCGCAAGCGCGGAGGATCACCGGAATTACGACGGCTTTGCCTGCCGCGTGGCGCTCCAGCCCCCGCTTCATCTCGATCTCGTAGCAGTAGTCAGATGCGATGAAGTCCGGGCTGACGAGAAGCAGGATAATCTCATCGCTGTTGATGTGATCGTCGATGGCATGGTCGATGTCTTCGCCCGCGCCGATCCGGCGGTCGTGCCAGGTCTCGATCACGCCTTGCCGCTTGAGCATGGCGAGCTGCTTTTCGAGCTGATCCCTCAACCCTTCGTCCGCATGCGAGTATGAGAAGAATACGCTCGGCAAGGCATCTCCTGTGTGGCCTATCAATGTGATGCAGACAGCGTTCAAGGCAAGCCTTTAGGGCTCCTTTTGTTCTGGTTGTTCCACATAAATTCAGGGGTGGTGCTTTTGGCACCTCGAACGGCTGCGGCTATGGCTGAAGGACGGTAAAGAAAAATCGCCATTCGCCGGGCATGCCAGCCCATTCGAAATGGAGACGAGGGCGGCCCAAATATGGTCAGCCTCGGCCACTGGACCTGGCTTGGGCTTTCCAGCGCAATCATCCGGCGCGGCCCCGAAGCCGGGCCAAGATATATATAGCGGCGTGATCGGAGCGCCTATCAAGGTACAACCTACCCGATGTCCAGATCCCGAACTGCCATTTCGCGCACTCCGGCTGAAGCGATCGACGCTATGGTCGCGCTCTATGGCACCGCGCTTGTCGAAGTGACCAGCGCCGTAATGGCGGAACTCGCGCGCGGCAAACGACCAGAACGGTCTCATCAGGCCGAGTTCTCGATCGGCTCAGCCGGCATGCCGTCGATGAGCGACGGATTCTACAATCGGAGCGGTCCTCCGACCTACTCTTCTTTGATTGAGCCGCAGAAGGATCAACCAAGGGACGGCCTAAGCGGGCGCTATCCGAACGATCGCTTTCCGGCGTTCGCTGCGCTCGCGGCGGCCACGAAGGGTCTGCCCGTGTTCGGCGACCATGTGGACGATCTCAAAAGGAGCTTTCTGGAGATGCAGTTTGGCGCGACCCTGGACTGTCATTTTAACAAGTTCGGGGAAGTCGTCGCCACTCCGGAAACGGCCCGATCGGTTGTCCTGCCGCCGGTGCGGGCCCTGTTGGATGACGATCTCGACCTCGCTCTTCTCGCCCCTGTCGCCCTGACCCGGTTCGACTTTCGAGCGATGAGGCTGACGCCGAATATTTTTCTGATGAAGATGTCGCCAGCGGTGCAGCGGGCGAGGTGGTCGGCAAAGGCCTATGGGGGCGCTAGGGGCCATGATTCCGTGCTGGCCGCCGCCACCCATGCCTTCGTGGTGACGGGCTGGCGCATCGACAACCACGGCTACATGAATCTCGGTCACAGCCTCGCCCGACCCTGGTCGAACGCGACCGAAGAGCTGGAGCGGATATTCGCCGCGTTCCGCCTGGTGACCGGCATCGAGACCGGATACGCCCAGGAAATAAGGCTCGCCAGAGGCTGGCGGAGTTTCGGGCAGGCAATCAGACCGGAAGTCTCCGCCGCACCGGCGAGAAAATACCCGGAAGCGTTCGACGATTTCGCCTGGACACGGGACGACCTGCCCTGCGTGAGCAAGGATCAGATGCGAACAGTCGGAGATCTACTCCAGCAGGTTGGGCGTTTGGATGATCCGCGCCTCGCCCTGGCGATGCGCCGCCTCAACGCAGCGGCGACGCGCGGAGACCTCTCCGATGCGATCCTCGATGCGGTTATCGGGCTCGAAATCCTTCTGGGCGACAAGAACAATGAGTCCATCTCCTGGAAGCTCCGCATGCGCGCCGCAGCCTTGGTCGGACTCGAGGTCGATAGGACGGAGATGCAGAAAGTCTACGACGAGGTCAGCGCGATCTACACCGAACGATCGGTGATAGTGCATGGATTGAAGCGCAAGGCCAAGGCACCGAGCGCCGCGGATGCCCGTCACCTCGCGATCGAACTCCTCAGGCGGGTCCTAGGACTTATCGTACGAAACCCCCGTTTTCTCGACCCCATCAAAATCGACCAGGAGCTCATGCTGAGCCCGGCTTTCGAGCGGTTGCCTGGCCGGGGTTCGTCTTGATCCGAAGGGAGAGTTTCAACTCCCGGATTTGACCGACGCAAACTACGTTGTCGAACTCAACGGCCTGATGGAGAGAACGACATGATGGCGTTCGCGTGACAGGCTCTGAGAGGTGTTCGCCGATAGCGCGGCGCGGCCTTCTATTCTGTCGGCTTCTTTTGGTTCAAGCGCATCTCAACCTCTGGACACCCAATTACGTAAGTCTCCCAGGCACCGCCAGCAAAGCTGATTTGTCTCAGATGTTGAGGCAATAGTGCGGGGGCGAGGGAGCAGTTTGAGAGGGCAGGATAAAAGCCGCAAGGTGCGGTGGGGGTGGGCGGACGATTTCTCGTCGTATTTCAAGCTGATAGGGCAAGGTTTGAGTCGAGCGCGCACCTTGCCTCATCGGTCATCTCTTTGAATTGGCGCGGTAAATCTCGCCTTTTCTGTGCGTCGTGGCTATCTGAGTGGGCCGGACCGCTTTCGGCCGGTCAAGGGCGGCTGCGCCGTCGCGGGGCGATGAGCGCGTGCCGCGCTCACCCCTGACTGTCCTCCCACGGCCCGGCGCTAGTCCGCCATGGCGACGTTGGTGAAGGTTAGGCCTTCATACGAACGCCAGGTCCGCCCGAGGAATCTGCGGGTATGAAAATCACCCCGGAATTTTCGAGAGTCTGCTGCACCTTGTCGAGAGTGCGCGATTGCATGTCTCCCCGACCGGATTCGAATCTCTGGATAGTTGACGGCGCAACACCGGCTTCCTGTGCGAGCTCTCTAACGCCCAACCCCACAGCGGTGCGTGCCAGTTTGACTTGCAGAGGCGTTATAATCGGCACGGTGTGCTCCCATGTGAATACACCGTATTGACTATGTCGGGTCGGTGTGATCATCTTCGCGTACATCGTGCTGAAATGCTAGCGGGCGCCTCCTGCCTGCACATCGTGCTGTCTTCACGGAAGGACTGCGTATGTCTGCCGATCAGGTTACATCCTGGCACCGACAATGGCTGGCGCTCGATGACGAGCGCGTCCGTCAGTTGGACGCCTGGAGCATCCTCCTCACCCAACTCGAACGCCAGCCCGGCTGGTTCGCTTTGTCAGACGACGCCCGTGCCGAGGCAGAGCACATCAACGGTCTTTCCGAACTCGAGGGGCGACTGAAGGCGATCTACCGTCGTTCTCGACGCTGGCAGCGCTTTATGCCGACTGCACCGAGTCGTGACGTCGATGGCGTCATCGCAAATCTTCAGGTCGCCGAACGCCTCCTGGCGCCCGAGGAAAATCTCGTTGTTCATGGGTTGATCGTCCGAGCAGCCCGCGACCTCGGGCGCATGAGGCATTCGTTGTGAGCCGTCGTCAGCGCAGACGACCGGATAGGCGTCTTGCAGAGACGCTCGTCGGTAATGCGCGAAGCTTCCACTCCATGGCGCAGACGGCGGGTGATCCGACTGGCGGGTCGCGAGCCTACACTATGGCTATAGCGATCGAACTGGCCCTGAAGGCCTATCTCCTCCAACGCGGGGTCACTGACGATTGGAACCGCATCTACCTCCGGCACGACCTGAACAAGGCTCTGAGGTGTGTTCGCATGGCGGGCCTACGCGATATGCCAGAGGGACTTGCCAAACTGGCGGCGGCTCTCAGTCCGCATTACGCCACTGGGGCTCTGTCATGGGGGCAGGGTAGACCTGTTGTTCCAATGGCGTCTGAGGGTGCCGATCAGATTATCGCTGAGCTTCTAGCCGCTGTGGAAGCGGCGATAAGGGCGGGAGAAGGGGCGATGTATGAGTGCGAGTAAATCTCCGTCACGACGTCGCCCAAGCCGCCCGGCGAAAGCTGATAACAAGCGCGCCCTTGTGCGGGCGATTCTGCGACTTCCGCCTGATCCTCGAGACGTATTCCTGCTGCATCGGATGGCGGGGAAGTCCTACGAGGAGATCGGACGGCACCTGGATATGGCGCCGGAGGCTGTACGAACGAACCTCGCTAAGGCAATGGCTCTGCTTGCAAACGGTGCAGGGGCTGCGGCTTCTGCTGACAACGCCGCAGGCTGACTCATTGTGGCGGTTGCTCATATCTGTATCGGGGTAAGGTAGATCTCTCGCTGGTAAGGGAAGGTGCGGTTGGCTTACCCGAACCTCCATGTCCCTTGGCACCGCCCATGCGACCCCTTGCCCTCGACAAGTCCCATGCGCTCCCAAACCTCGCGGCTAACCAACTGGGTAGGCGACAAATGACTATGCGTGATCGGCAGTGCATCGCGTACTGTTCGGGTTGGAAACCAACCGTTTGCTTCGGCGTGAAGGATCAGGATGATCAGGGTCAAAAGTGAGCATTTTCTGCGGGCCGCTCTCGAGATCGGCAACAGCGGTGACAACGACACGCTGCCATATGACCTTGACGCGGCATTCGTTAAAGGCAAGGCACCAGAACTTGCTGACATTTGTTTGAGATTGTTCAACGGCATTGAGTCTGGTTCACTCGGGAAGCCGGTGAACTTCGTAAACGGGCTCGCGATTGCATCCGAACGCTTGTTGGTTCCTTCAGGTGCTCATGGATTTCGTATCACCACCAAAATCCACCCGTTCTGGAATCTGTATCTGAACGGCCTCGGACTGGCGATCGCCGAAGCGAATGAAGGACATCGGAGCGCGCGTGCGCATTCTTACCGACTAGCGGCAGAAGGGCCGAGTTTGTTCGATCGAGCTAAGTCTTGGCGGGCATACAAGGTCGCCACGCAGGCTGAGCCCCTTCTGGAGGAGCATTCAACAGTTGTCATACAGACTGACGTCGCAAGCTTCTACGAACATATCTACCATCACCGGCTTGAGAATGTAGTCAAAGATTTGGCACCAGACTCTACGTTGGCGATGCAGATCGATCGCATTTTGAGCCAACTCGCAGCGGGTCGTTCCTTCGGCCTACCTGTTGGCGGCCAGTGCGCGCGCATTCTGGCAGAAGTAATGATGACGCCCATAGATCGGTTGCTGACCGACGCAGGTCTTGTCTGGCATCGTTATGTAGACGACTATACCCTAGTCTGCCGCTCACAGCAGGAGGCGTATATGGCGCTTTCGACGCTGTCACACGCCTTGGCTGACTATGGACTGTCGCTTAATCGCAGCAAGACCACAATTTTAAGTGCGAAGCATTACAAAGATTTCGTCTCGGCGCAGTTGGGAGAGGGGGAGGACTCAAGCTTCGCTCTGCGAGAACTTGATCTTCATTTCGATCCCTACTCTGATAACGCAAACGCCGAGTATGAAAAGCTCAAGCAGTCGTTTGAAAAAATCGATATCTCCTTCCTGCTCGATCTGGAGCGGGAGAAGTCGCAGCCCGATGCATTCGTCCTTGCGCAGATTGGACGCGCTCTCAAGTTCCAGGATCCGACGGTTGCCGTCCAACTTTGCGCCACACTCTTGGACCCCAACAATCTGAACTCGTTCCGCGCTTCGTGGTCAAAAATTATGCGCGGGATCTATGCTGTCCGGTCGAACGATGAGTTTGCCGTCATATTTGCCGAGTTGGACGTTCTCCTCGACCGGGTTATTGGGGCGGCCCCCCATCTGTTGGTTCCTGAAGCCAACATGCTGCATTTCCTAAAAGCTATCCGTTTCGAGCGAACTGATATCCGTGGTGCTTTTGTCCGACAGGCTTACGACATGTCGACATCAGGCTCAGTCCGACGCGCTTGCATTGATTGCTGGAAGCACTGGGCCGACCGTTCGAATTTCATACGTCTGAGAAATCAATGGCCGAACCTGGGAGCCGAAGAGCAGAGGATGCTCTGGATCGCGGCAGGCGCGTTCGGCGACGAGGGCAGGAAGACGAGGGACCAGCTGCGAGGTTCGCTTGGACAAGTTTGGAAACTTGGCATCGAGGCGAGCGGGTCAGACAGCTTTGCAGCTTGTTTTGAGGACTGGGCAAAAAATGCGGTTTAGTAGGCTTCCGGCACGGGATCCGAGGACCGTCGCCCGGGATATTCCTGGCGTCCTGGACGTTCTCTTTCCGCGCCTAACCGGCGGATTGGTCAATGCTCTGAACGCGAAGATGTTCTCGTTCCCAGACGTGAGCCCAATCCCGGACGAGCTGATTCAACGAACCAGCCTGCAGAAGGCGATGTTGTTCGAACTATCAATGGCGCGCGCTGAAAGTCAGCTAAGGGACGATGAAGTAGCCTCATGGGAGTCATGTCTGGCAATCGCCTCGAGGCGGCAGCAACGCCATTTTGATGCGCGAATTCCTGCGTCGCTTGAAGATAACGACATACTGGTCGCGAGCCATGCCGCGCAGAATCTTGTCACAATGCTGAAGGCGGTTCGGGCGCAGAGGCCCTCGGCGATTTTGGAACATTCGCCTTTGATTCCAGGGTTGGGCTGGGTTGCTTCTGGCAACGGAGATTTTGCCATTGGCTCGACGCTGATCGAAGTCAAACATACAGAGCGCAACTTTGGAGCGAGCGATTTTCGTCAAGTCCTAATGTACTGGCTCCTCCGTTACGCGCGGACCGTCGAAAGCAACGGTGACATGTGGACGGATGTGTTGCTGCTAAACCCGAGACGCAACGCTGCACTCCTCATAGGATATAACTACCTCCTTCGTTCCGCTTCTGCGTCCTCAAACCCCGTCGAACTGGTCGAAATGTTGCGCTCAGCTGTTGGCCAAGAATTTGATCGGCGCTGAGCCGCAGAAAGGCGCGCGCGCCGTCCACGCGTCGCGCAACTCACCCAAGCGCAGACGCCAGCCGTCCAGCGATCCGCGTAGCGGCTTCCCTGACCGGATGGTCGGCTAGGTGCGCATACCGTGCGGTGGTCTGAACCTGCGTATGTCCCAATAGCTTGCCGATCATCGGCAGGCCTTCGCCCGCCAACACTCCATCCGACGCATAGGTGTGGCGCAAATCATGGATGCGGACATCGTCCAGGCCAGCGGTCTTCCGGATACGCCGCCACGGATGCTGTAAATCGGTTAGATGGCTCCCTTCCAGCTTGCCGACGATGACGTAGGGATTGCCATCGACTTCAGGCAGCTTGCGCAGCAGTTCGACGACGGCGTCGCCCAAGTAGACTGTCTTCGGCCCGGTCTTGCTGTCGGGCAGCCGGAAGCGGCCAGCCCTGAAGTCGATGTAGCTCCATTTCAACGTCTGGATTTCGCGCAGGCGGCAGCCGGTGAGCAGCAGTAGCCTGAAGGCGGCGACGGCGAAGCGGCTTTCCGCGCCTGTGCGCTCGGCTTCCTGGAGGGCCGCGCCCAGGCGCTCGATCTCTTCGGGCGACAGGAATCGCTCACGCTTCCGTTCGGGGAAGGCCTTCACGTCGTCGCATGGATTGGTGCGCTTGTCCCTCATGCCCCAGACCTCGGCCAGGTTCATCATCTTGGAGAGCACACCCAGGACCCGGTTCGATTGATAGGGCGTATGCGCATACTTCCCATGCAACTCAGCTACATCGGCCGAGGTCACTGTCCGCACCCGCTGCTTCCCGAAGAACGGATTGATGAAGAACTGGACGGCGCGTCTGTACTCGTACTCGGTGGTCGGCTTGCAGCGGACAGCGACGTGCTCCTTCAAGAACCGCGCACCTAGTTCCTGAACGGTCGCCGCCTGGCGCTCCATGTCGCGCAGCGTCGCCGGATCATCTCCGCCGCCGCGCACGGCGCCCAACATGCGGTTGGCTTCCCGCCGCGCGAGCTCGGCCGTCACGACGCCGTGCTGACCGAGCGCCATGCGACGGGTGCGGCCATGCCGCCGATACTGGATCAGATAGAAGCGTTTGCCGTTTGGCATCACGCGGACGCCGAACCCCGGCAACTCGCCATCGAACACGATGTAGTCTTTGGCGCGCACCTCTAGTCGATCCACCACGCGCTTGCTCAACTTCTCGCCAGCCATCTCCAAGTCCTTTCCCAGCGAAATCGCCGCCGTTCGAGCCGTTCGATCCGTGGAAGCAAGACGGAAGCGTTTGACGGAAAAGCAGGGCGAAATAGATCGCAGGAACGGTGATTCAGATTGGCTGTGCGGTCAATAGAAAGTCAGGCGTAGTAGGGGTTTGGAGTTCAATAAGAAGCGAAATCGCCCAATTCGAAAACAGTATAAATCGTTCTCATAACCTGAAGGTCGCAGGTTCAAATCCTGCTCCCGCACCCAAACATCTCAAAGCCCCGCTGACACACTCGGCGGGGCTTTCTGCCGTCCGCGCCCAAAACAGCGACGCAACCCCGTCTGGCGCTTCCGTTTGCGATCCATCTCCGCCCGTTCGCGCTCTGGCGCTCGATCAGCGTTTAGGTCTCTCGCGACAGTTCCATCAGTCGCTCCCGTAGGTGGCCTTGCAGGGACAGGACCGCGTTGCCGGAGGAGGGTCTGTCCGCGTTGAACCGGGCCTCGCTGGGCGACATGGCGAAACGGGCGCGGAAGGCGCGGGCGAACTGAGCGCTGCTGGAGAAACCCAGATCGAGGGCGACGTCCGTGATCGAAATGTCGATGGCCTCTGCGCGTCGCAGTCTGTGGAAGGCGGCGTCCAGGCGGCGCTCACGTATAGCTGACGCCAGGCCCCCCTTGTCCGCAAAGATCCGATAGAGGTGGGTCCGCGAGACGTCGAACTCTCGCATCAAGGCCTCGACCCCCAGGTCCGGGCTGGTCAGATGAGCGTCGAGAAAGGCTTCGACGCGCGCGCGCAGGGCGGTCGTCGTCGGTGTTCGGGGCTGGTCGGCCCCGAGAAGCCGGTGCGAGACAATGGTGATCAGGACTTCGATCAGAGTGGTCTCGGCGGCCAGGGCGTCGGCTTCGTCAATATCCGATGCGATGTCGTTCAGGCTCAGCAGGACGCTGCGCAGCATCTGGGTCAGCGGATCTGAGGCGCGCAAGGTGAGGCCGTGCAGGCTGCGATGGCCGATTACGGCATCGATCCGCGTCCGTGGAATGACGATGGTGATCCTGGCGCCGGCCTCGGCTTCGGTCACATAGGGACGGGCGAGGTCGAAGATGCAGATGTCACCGACGTCAGCCTCGATCGTCCGGCCGTCGCAGTCGCCGCGCAGCGATCCGCTGGTCAGGCACTGGATGAGATAGCTGTCCATGCCGCTGGCGCTGATGGTTTTCCTGTCTCGCTGATATCGCTGTCGATTAAAGCGAATGGCGCCGATCATCAGGTCGCCGACGGGCTGCGAGATACAGGCTCCGCGCAATGTGGGTTCGGGCGATTCCAGGAGCGACACCTGAAACAGAGGGCGTGAAATCTCGCGCCAGAAGTCGCTGCGCAAGGCCGGTTCGACCGCATCGGTCGAAATGGAAATGCGGCTGCGCATATTCGTGGTCGGCCCTCCATATTCGTCGCCTTCTAGCTGAAGACGTATGGCCAAGGTGTAAATCTATACGATGCGTCGTTGGGACAAATCGCACGGTCCCAGGGAACGCAGTGGAAAGCGACGACTGGCGACCGCGTGCTAACGTAACGCTGTGAGATTTAGGTCTCGCGAGCGAGTTGAGACGGTCAGAAGCCGACCTCGACAAAGGCAAACCGCCGGTGACGGCGGGACGCAAAGCCTCCGGCCTTGTCTCGGCAAGGTAGCGGGGTCGCCAGGGCGGTTGGACCAGGCGCAGCCATCGGCGGCGCGGACGCATCCAGCCAGATAGTCACAGCGCCGGAGCGGCGACGCCGCCCGACAGCGTTCGCGCGCGCCACCAGGATGCAAGTCATGAAGTCGATGAAGATGAAGCCAGCCGGCGGACGTCGCGGGAAGAACGTGCTGCTGCGCGGTTGCTGCCTGAGCTCGCTGTCGGCCATGGCCCTGTTCGGCACGGTCGCCCAGGCGGGCGAACGGCATTGGGATCCGAACGGCGCCGCGGTCGGGACGGGCGGCGCGGGGCAATGGGATGTCACGGCGCCGACCTGGAGCGACAACAGCGACGGGAGCGGCGGTTTTCATGGGATCTGGGACAACGGCGCGCAGGACACCGCCGTGTTCGGCGGCGCCGGCGGGTTGGTGACGTTGGGCGCGCCGATCACGGTCGGGGGCGTCACCTTCAAGACCACCAGCTACGCCCTGACGGGCGACGCCCTGAGCCTGGGCGGGGCGGCCGCGACGATCACGACCGACCCCAGCGTCACGGCGACGATCGATTCGACGATTCTGGGCGGCGCGCGTCTGATCAAGGACGGCGTGGGCAAGCTGATCCTGACCCGGGACGCCCTGCATTCCGGCGGCACGACCATCGCCATGGGCACGCTGCAGATCGGCGACAGCGGAACCCGTGGGTCCGTTATCGGCGACATTCTCAACAACGGGATTCTGAGCTTCAACCGTTCCGATGATGTGACCTATGCCGGCGCTGTCACGGGGACTGGCGCAGTGCATAAAGACGGCGCGGGCACGCTGACTCTGGCCGGAGACAGCAGTTTCGCCGGGGCGTTGCGGGTCAACGCAGGCCGTCTGGTGCTGCAAAACAATCAGGTTTTGGTTGGCGACTTTGTCATCGGCGCGGGGGATGCGGTGGTCGAGGGGCCGAACGCACGTCTGGTGTCCTCAAGTGTGATCAGCACCATCAATGCCGCCAGCTCAGCAACGGACGGCGCGCTGACCGTGCGAAGCGGCGGCTCGGCCTCGTTCCTCGGTCTCGACATCGGCAACAGCACGACCGGGACCGCGACCGGAATCCTGAACGTCGTCGGCGCGGGTTCGCGGGTGACCAATACGGGGAACGCCGTCCTGGCTCGACTGGGGCGCGCGGCCGTCAATATTCTTGACGGCGGGCGGATGACCTCGTCCGGGAACAACGTCCTGGTCGGCAGCAATCTTCGTGCGACCAGCACGGGCGTTCTCAGCGTGTCCGGGGTCGGGTCCGAATGGACCATCACCAATGCCCTGAATATGCGTCGGGGGACGGTGACGGTGTCTGACGGCGGGGCGATCCTGACCGGCTCGACCGTCATCGGCTATCATAGCGGCGGCATCGGTTCGACGGCCGATCTGCTGGTGACAGGCGCGGGATCGCGGCTGGAAACGCTGAACAATCTGGTTATCGCCAATGTCGCCACGGGCGGAACGCGCGGAGCGGTGACGATCGCCGACGGCGGCCTGATCCGGGTCGGAGGCGTCCTGACCATGGGGGCGGGGCAGGCCGCGCTCAATATCGGCGGCGCCGAAGGTCAGGCGGCGACGGGCGCCGGGCGTCTGGAGGCCCCCAGCGTGGTCACCAGCGCAACGGGTCGGATCAATTTCAACCACACCGACGCCAACTATCTGTTTGATGCCGTGATTTCGGGCGCGGGGCGCGTGAACCACGTCGGCGGCGGTACGACCATCCTGACCGGGGCCAACAGCTATGCGGGCGAGACGCGGGTCGACGCCGGCGCCCTGCTGATCAACGGCGACCAATCGGGGGCGCTGGGCCTGACCTCGGTGGCGAGCGGCGCGACCCTGGGCGGGGGCGGCGTCATCGGCGGCGACGTGACGGTGGCTGACGGCGGGCGGCTGACCCCCGGCGGCGCGGTTCCGGGCGCATTGACCATCAACGGCGATCTGTCGCTGGCGGCTGGATCCAGTCTGGATTTCGAGTTCGGCGGCGCGGGCGCGGATGACCTGATCGTCGTCGGCGGCGACCTGGTCCTGAACGGGACGATCAATGTCGCCGTGTCGTCGGGCGGCGCCTTGGGGCCGGGCTTCTATCGGGTGTTCGACTACGCCGGGGCTCTGACGGACAACGGCCTGACGTTGGGGGCGACGCCCCCCGGCAGCAATCTTCAGGTGCAGACCTCGATCGAAAAGCAGGTCAATCTGATCAACACGGCGGGCTATGTCTTCCGCTATTGGGATGCGGCGGCGGGGGGCAAGAACGACGGGCGTCTGGATGGCGGCGTCGGCGCCTGGCTGAACCTGCCGACGGGCGACAACTGGACCCAGGATCCCGATGCGGCCCTGAACGCCGCCTACAGCAACCGGACTTTCGCCGTGTTCGCCGCCGCGTCGGGCCTGGTCACGATCGACAACAGCCAGGGCGCCGTCGAGGCGGCAGGCATGCAGTTCGCCAGCGACGGCTATGTGATCACCGGCGACGGACTGATCCTGGCGGATGCGGCGCCGATCATTCGCGTGGGCGACGGTACGGCCGCCGGCGCCGGCATGACCGCCACGATCGCCTCGCAGATTGCGGGCGTCGACGGTCTGATCAAGACCGATCTGGGAACCCTGATCCTGACGGCGGACAATACCTATGCCGGCGGGACGACGATCCGTGACGGGGTGCTGCAACTGGGGACGGGCGGCGCGGGCGGCTCGATCCAGGGCGATGTGGTGAACGACGGCGTTCTGGCGGTGAACCGGTCGGACGACTTCACCTTTGGCGGCGCGATCTCCGGCGCGGGCGCCCTGCATCAGATGGGCTCGGGCACGACCATCCTGACGGGGAACAACAGCTATACGGGAGGGACGACGATCTCGGCCGGCACGCTGCAGGTCGGCGACGGCGCCTTTGTCGGCGATGTCGTCAGTAACGGTCGTCTGATCTTCAACCATTCCAGCAGCCGCGTTTTTGCGGGTCTGGTTTCCGGCGCGGGCGATTTCGGCAAGGCGGGGTCCGGGACCGTGATCCTGACCGGGGACAACAGCTATGCCGGGGCCACGCGCGTCGATGCGGGCACGTTGCTGATCCATGGCGACCAGTCGGCGGCGACCGGGCTGACCAGCGTCGCCGCAGGCGCGACACTGGGCGGGTTCGGCGTGATCGGGGGCGATGTGGTGATCGCCGACGGCGGAACCCTGGCGCCAGGCCAGGAGGTCGGGACGCTGACCATCAACGGCGACCTGTCGCTCGCGGACGGGTCCACGCTCGACATGCAGTTGGGTCAGGCGAATGTGGCGGGCGGCGCCTTGAACGACCTGATCACGGTCGGCGGCGACCTGACGCTGGACGGGATGCTGAACGTGTCCATTTCGCCGAGCGGGGATTTCGGGGCCGGAATTTATCGCTTGATCAACTATAGCGGGACGTTGACCGACAATGGACTGACGCTCGGCGCCATGCCGAGCGGCGCCGACGCCTTTGTGCAGACCGCCATGGCGGGACAGGTCAATCTGGTCAACCAGACGGGCCTGACGTTGAACTTCTGGGACGGCGCGGCCGGGCCGGGCTTCAACGGTCAGATCAACGGCGGCGACGGCGTCTGGCAGAACAGCACGGGCAACGCCAACTGGACCGATGCGTCCGGCGCGATCAATGCGGGCTTTACCGACGACGCTTACGCAGTCTTTACGGGCGCAGCGGGCGTGGTGACGGTTGACGACGGCCTGGGCGCGGTCGGCGTCGGCGGGATGCAGTTCGCGGTCGACGGCTACCGCGTCGAGGGCGACGCCGTGACCTTGGGCGCGACGCAATCGGTGGTGCGCGTCGGCGACGGAACCGCCCTGGGCGCCGACATGACGGCCACGATCGCCTCGCAACTGACGGGCGCAGGGGAACTGGTCAAGACGGACGTCGGAACCCTGCTGCTGACGGCGGACAATACCTTCACCGGCGGCGTCTCTCTGTATGGCGGCGTGGTGCAGGTGTCGCGCGACGCCAACCTGGGCGCGGCATCGGGAGCTCTGACCTTCAATGACGGCGCGCTGCGCACGACGGCGGATATGACCAGCGCCCGTGAACTGCGTTTTGACGGCGCAGGAAGTCTGTCGGTCGACACGGACGCCACCCTGACCCTGACGGGCGGCCTGTCGGGCGTCGGCGCCTTCTCCAAGGCGGGCGGCGGCGTGCTGGTTCTGAGCGGCGACAGCGCCGGCTATCTGGGGGCGGCGCGAGTATCGTCGGGCGTGATGCGCGTCGACGGCGTGGTGGGCGGCTCTCTGGAGGTGATGAGCGGGGCCAGGCTGGAAGGCGTCGGCAGGGTCGGGGCCACGACCAATCGGGCGGGCGGCGTCATCGCACCGGGTCACGACGGGATCGGAGCCCTGACGATCGCGGGCGACTATATCGGCGACGGCGGCTTGCTCGAGATCGACGCTGTGCTGGGCGGTGACGCGTCTTCGGCGGACCGGCTGGTGGTGACGGGCGCGACCTCGGGCACGACCCAGGTCAGCGTCACAAACCGCGGCGGCGTCGGAGAGCAGACGCTCAACGGCATCAAGATCATCGACGTGGCCGGAGCCTCCAACGGCGTGTTCCAGCTCCAGGGCGACTATCTGTTCGAGGGTGAACAGGCGGTGGCTATCGGCGCCTATGCCTATCGCCTGTATCAGAACGGGGTCACCACGCCCGGCGACGGCGACTGGTACCTGCGTTCGGCCCGTCTCGACGGTCAGACCGCGCTCTATCAGCCCGGCGCGCCGATCTATGAAAGCTATGTCCAGACGCTCCAGGCTCTGAACGGCGTCTCTACATTGCGTCAGCGGGTTGGAGAGCGGTCCTGGTCGCAGGAGGCCGGGCGTGGCGTTTGGGGGCGCGTCGAGGGCGCCTGGCGGCGCTCGGACGCAGTTGTCTCTTCCACGGGCGCGGAACTGGACGTCGATAGCTGGAAGATGCAGGTCGGCGTCGACGCCCCGCTGCTGGAGCGCGAAGGCGCAGCACTGATCGGCGGCGTCGCCATCCACTACGGCGAAGCACGCGGCAGCGTCGCCGCGGAAGCCGGGGCAGGGGGGATCGACGCCACGAGCTACGGCCTGACCGGGACTCTGACATGGTACGGAGCGCAAGGCCTTTACGCCGACGTTCAGGCGCAGGTGAACTGGTTCGAGGGTGACCTGGCATCGGATGTCCTGGGCCATCTTGTCGACGGCAACGACGGCTCGGGACGGGCTGTCAGCCTGGAAGTCGGCAAGCGATGGGACGTGAAGGGCCTGACGCTGACGCCCCAGATCCAGATCGCCTATGACGATGTTCGTTTTGATCGGTTCATCGATCCGGTCATGGCGGAGGTTGCCCGTGGCGAAGGCGACAGCCTCAAGACTCGCTGGGGCGTCGCGGTCGATCATCATGCCCAGTGGGGCGGGCAGGATCAGCGTCGCAGCCATGTCTACGGCGTGGCCAACCTGACCTACGAGTGGCTGGACGGCGCCGAGGCCCGGGTTTCCGGTACGTCGCTGCGGCGGCGGGAAGATCGCCTCCAGGCCGAACTTGGCGTGGGCGGCAGCTATGCCTGGACCGACCGGGTCACCTTCTATGGTGAAGCGTCTGGCGCCACCTCGGTCAAGGAACCGGGCGAGGGCTACCAACTCAAGGCCCAGGCTGGAATTCGACTTCAATTCTGAGGAGAAAAGCCCTCGCCGCACAGTTCGGCGTTGGCGAAATAGTCAACGTCCCGCTGAGGCTGTGATGGCCGGAGCGGGGTCTTGCAACAAAGCAAAGCCCCGTTGAGTTCTCAGCGGGGCTTTCTGCTGTCGCCGATTCATGGCGTCGTCATCGTCTGGCGTTTCACGGCCTTGGCCAGACTCCAGCGGTGGACCTCGCTGGGGCCGTCATAGATGCGGAAGGCGCGGACCTCGCGGAAGATCTGTTCGACCACGGTGTCGCCCGAGACGCCGGTTCCGCCCATGACCTGGACGCAGCGGTCGGCCACGCCGAACAGGGCTTCGGACACGGCGACCTTGGTCATGGAGCTCTCGGTCGTGCCCAGGGCGCCCGTGTCCAGGACCCCCGCACACCAGTCGATCATCAACTCGGCCTGTTTCAGCGCGATCATATTGTCGGCCAGCATGAAGCCGACGCCTTCGTGGTCGATCAGCGGCTTGCCGAAGGCGTGACGTTTCACGGCATAGGCGGAGGCGATCTCATGGGCGCGGCGGCAGGCGCCTAGCCAGCGCATGCAGTGGCTGAGACGCGCCGGGCTGAGCCGGACCTGGGCGTAGCGGAAGCCTTGGTGAGGCGCGCCGAGGATCTGATCCGAAGCGACGGCGAGCTGGTCCATAACCACGATCGAATGGCCGCCGGGCATGGAGGAATCGATCGTCTCCATCACCCGCTCGATCCGCACGGCGGGGTCGGGCAGGTCGACCAGGAACATGGTGGCGGCGACCTTGCCGTCGCCGCTGTCGGTGCGGGCCATGACGATGCCGACCGAGGCGCCGACCGCGCCGGTGATGAAGGCCTTGCGGCCGTTGATGATCCAGCGATCGCCGTCCTGGACGGCGACGGTCTGGAGCATGGAGGGATCGGCGCCGGCCCCGCCGTCTTCGGCCGGTTCGGTCATGAAGAAGGCCGAGCGCGCCTCGCCCCGGACCAGCGGGTCCAGGAAGCGGCGCTTCTGGGCGGCGTCGGCGACCTGGCCCAGCAGATACATATTGCCCTCGTCCGGGGCCATGACGTTGAGGGCGACCGGGCCGAGCGGCGACAGGCCCGAGGCCTGCAGCACCAGGGCGGTCGCGCGCTGCGACAGGTGCGAACCGTCCGCGCCGATGTGGGGCGTCAACAGGCCGGCCTCGCGCGCCAGCCCTCGCAGTTCGGCGACGAGCGCGTCCGTGGGTCCGTGCGATGTGGCGCGGGGGTCCTTTTCATAGGGAATGACGACATCGCGGACGAAGCGTTCGACACGCTCGGCGAGGACGCGGTCGTGTTCGAGATCGTTCTGGCTCACGAGATCGTCTCCGTCTGGGCCCAGGCGAGGGCGGCGAGTTCGGCCAGGTTGTCGGCCATGGTCCGGGCGTGGACGGATGAGGCGGTGCCGCGCGCAATCCGCCCCTTGATGCCGTGGAAGATGGCCGCCAGCCGGAACATGTTGAACGCCATGTAGAAGCGCAATTCCTGGGGCGTGGGCGGGGTCCGTCCGACGCGCTCGCAGTAGGTCGCCAGGTAGTCGGCCTCGCTCGGGACGCCGAGGGCCGTCAGGTCGGCGCCGGCGAAACCGCCGATCATGTGCGGCGGAAGGCGATACATCATCAGATGATAGGTGAAGTCGCCCATGGGATGGCCGAGGGTGGACAACTCCCAGTCGAGCACGGCGCGCACCTCGGCCCGATCCGGGGCGAAGACGGCGTTGTCGGCGCGGAAGTCGCCATGGACCACGGCGACGGCGCCGTCATCCGTCGGCGCGTGTTCGGGCAGCCAGGCGATGAGGCGGTCCATGTTCGGATCGCGTCCGGCCAGGTCGTCCTCCAGATACTGTCGTGACCAGCGCGCGATCTGGCGGGCGAAGAAATCGCCGGGGCGGCCATAGTCGCCGAGGCCGAGCCCGTTGATGTCGAGGCTGTGCAGTCGGGCGATCACGGCGTTCAGGGCGTCGAAATGGGCGGCGCGTTGGCGAGGCGTCAGGTCCGGCAAGGTGGGAGACCAGAAGATACGGCCCTCGACCATCTCCATCAGATAGAAGGGCGAGCCTATGACGGCCTCGTCCTCGCACAGGGCCAGGGGTGCGGGCACGGGAAAGGCCGCCTGACGCAGCGCCGAAATCACCCTGAACTCGCGCTCGACCGCGTGGGCGCCCTTCAGCACGGCGCCGGTCGGCTTGCGGCGCAGGACACAGGCGCCCGTGGCCGTGTCCAGGCGATAGGTGGGGTTGGACTGGCCGCCGTTGAACTGGCTGACGTTCTGGAGTTCGCCGAGGCTCGGCGCGTGACGCCGCAGCCAGTCGGTCAGTCGATCCAGCGGCAGTTCGTGACCGAGACGAATCGGACCGGCGCCCTCGAAAGCGGCTTGTTGAGACATGGCGGATACTCGGTCTGGGCGGACGATTGGAGCGTATTGAAAAAAGACGCATCTGTAACTTGCGTAAATAGACCAAAAGAGCGAGGCTTCGTCCAGAGCCAGGAGACGAGCCATGCAGATCGAGCGGTTGTCGCCCATCGTCGCGACCCTCAAGCCCAGCAACCACCCCTACCTGAGCGGGCCGTGGACCCCGCAGCATGAGGAGGTGAACGCCTTTGATCTGGAGGTGATCGAGGGCGCGATCCCGGCCGATATCGACGGCGTCTACATCCGCAACACCGAGAACCAGGTGCATACGCCGTTGGGCCGTCATCATCCGTTCGACGGCGATGGGATGCTGCACCAGATCAGCTTCAGGAACGGCAGGGCCGACTATCGCAACCGCTTCGTGAGGGGGCGCTGCTTCCAGGCGGAGCAGCAGGCGGGACAGAGCCTGTGGGGCGGCATGATGGACGGCCCGAACGTGTCGAAGCGTCCTGGCTTTGGCGCCCACGGGGGCATCAAGGATTCAGCCAGCACCGATGTGGTGGTCCACGCGGGCAAGGCTCTGGCGACCTTCTATCAGTGCGGCGAGGCCTATCAGCTGGACCCCAACACCCTGGACGACGAAGGCGTGGCGTCCTGGGCGCCGCTGGACGGGGTGTCGGCCCATGCGCGGGTGGATGAGCGGACCGGCGAGCTGCTGTTCTTCAACTACTCCAAGCACGCGCCCTACATGTACTACGGCGTGGTCGCGCCGGACGGGCGGCGGACGCACTATACGCCGATCCCCTTGCCGGGGGCGCGTCTGCCGCACGACATGATCTTCAGCGAGAACTACACCATCCTGAACGACTTCCCGATGTTCTGGGACGAGAAGGCGCTGAAAGCGGGCTATCACGCCGTGCGCTATCGCCCCGACATGCCGTCGCGGTTCGCCGTCATTCCCCGCTATGGGACGACCGAGGACATTCGCTGGTTCGAGGCGGCGCCGACCTATGTCCTGCACTTCCTCAACGCCTATGAGGAAGGCGACGAGATCATCATGGACGGCTATTTCCAGGAAAAGCCGATGCCGGATCCTCTGGGCGACCTGCCCGAGATCTACGCCGAGCACGCCCACATGATGGCCTTCGTCGACGAGAACAGTTTCCGACCGAAACTGCATCGCTGGCGCTTCAACCTGAAGGACGGCACGACGAAGGAAGAACGGCTGGACGACCGCCTGGTCGAGTTCGGCACCATCAACCAGCAGTACGCCGGTCAAGCCTATCGCTACGCCTACAGCACCACGACCAAGCCGGGCTGGTTTCTGTTCAACGGCTTCATCAAGCACGATCTGAAGACCGGCGAATCCTGGACGGTGAACCTGCCCGACGGGCGCTACGCCAGCGAGGCGCCCTTCGCGCCGCGCATCGACGCCACGGACGAGGACGACGGTTATCTGGTCAGCTTCATTATCGATGAGAACACGGGCCGCTCGGAGTGCGTGCTGATCGACTGCAAGCGCTTCGATCAGGGGCCGGTCTGCCGCATCGCCCTGCCGCACAAGATCAGTTCGGGCACCCATGCCTGTTGGGCCGACCGCCGGTTCCTGCCCGAGGGGGCGGCTTGACGGGCTGATCCGCCTGGCTTCATCATGCTTTCATTAGCAGACCGTCTTGAGGCGGCGATCGGGAGGCAGCAATGACGGCTTTGGGGCAGGCGGCGGGGGACGCAGCTTCGGAAACGGCGCCTTGGCGAGCGGCGTCGTTCCGTGACGCCGGCCTGATGCCGGTCGATCTGGAGGTGCGGCGCGAGGCGGACGGGGCCATGGTCATGCGCTCGCGCATTCCCCTGGCCGCGCATGACTGGAACCTGCCGCGGGCCTTCGCCGCGGTGGCGGCGCGCGAGGGGGAAAGGATCGCCTTGGCCCGTCGCGATCCGGCCCAGGGCGGCGCCTGGGGGGCGCAGACCTATGCCGAGCTGAAGGCCGATATGGACGCCGTGACCCAGTGGCTGCTGGATCATCCGCAGCACAGGGGCGGGCCGCTGATGATGATGGGCGCCAACAGCCCGGTCATGGCGGCCTTCCTGTTCGGAGCCCTGGCGGCGGGCGTGCCGACGGCGCCGGTCAGCGCCCATTACGCCCTGCTGGGCGGCGACCTGGGACGGCTGAACCATGTCATCCGCAGCCTGAAGCCGTCGATCCTGCTGGTCGAGGACGCCCGCATGGCCGCCGCCGCGATCGACGCTCTGGATCTGGGCGATGCGGTGGTGCTGACGGCGACGCCCGAGGCGCTGACGCGGGCGACCCTGCCCTTGGCGGAGGTCATGGCCACGCGCCCGGGGCCCGGCGTGGCCGCGAGCATCGAGGGCCTGAGACCTGATCAGGTCGCCCAGTTCATGATGACCTCGGGCTCGACGGGCCTGCCCAAGGTCGTGCCCCTGAGTCTGCGCGCCATCGCCGCCAATACGGCCCAGGCGGCCCAGGTGATCGGCGAGGACTATGCCTGGTCCGGCGACCTGCTGGGCTGGATGCCGTGGAACCATGTGGCCGGCGCGGCGGTGTTGCGCGCCGTCCTGCTGGCGGGTGGCGCCTTCCATATCGACGACGGCAAGCCCATGCCGGGTCTGTTCGAGACGTCGATCCGCAATCTGCGCGAACGGCCAGTTCGCTACTACGTCAACGTGCCCACCGGCTACGCCATGCTGGCCGACGCGCTGGAGGCGGACGCCGACCTGCGCCGGACCTTCTTCTCCGACCTGCGGGTCATGGTGTTCGGCGGCGCGGCCCTGAGCCAGTCGGTCAGCGACCGGATACAGGCCATGGCGGTGGCGGAGACGGGCCATCGCATCATGCTGACCTCGGCCTACGGGGCGACCGAAACCACGGCGGGCTTCATGGTGGTGCACCAGTATACCGACCGTCTGGGGCTGGGCCTGCCCGTGCCGGGGGTCGAGGTGAAGCTGGTCCCGCACGACGCCGACAGGTTCGAGGTGCGGGTGCGCGGCCCGAACGTCATGGGCGGATACCATGAGGATGCGGCGCGGACGGCCGAGGCGTTCGACGCCGAGGGCTATTACCGCATGGGCGACCTGGCGACCCTGACGGATCGGGACGACCCGACCCGGGGCGTCTTCTTCGCAGGGCGGCTGGCGGATCAATTCAAGTTGTCGACAGGCTCCTGGGTGTTCGGAGCGCAGATGCGCGAAACGGTCTTGCAAGCCCTGGCGCCGCTCGTCGCCGAGGTGGCCCTGTGCGACGACAACAGGCCGTGGCTCGGTGTTCTGGCCTGGCCGTCGCCCGCCGGGATCAAGGCCGCCCTGGACATGGAGGTGGGCGAGGCCCTGACCTCCGGCGCCCTGGCGCAGGCGGTGCGCGAACGGCTGATCGCCCACAACGCCACGGCTCACGGCGCCAGCGCCCGCATCGCGCGACTGGCCTTCCTGACCACTCCGCCCGACCCGAACGCCCATGAGGTGTCGGACAAGGCGACGATCAACCGCCGCGCCGTCATCGACAACCGCAGGGCCCAGGTCGAGGCCCTCTACGCCGAGCCTGCCGGGCCGGGCGTCATCGTCGCCTGAAACTGAAGGAGAATATCCGATGGTCTATATTCTGGGCGGCTGGCAGTCCGACTTCAAACGCAACTGGGCTCGCGAGGGACTGGAGATCGGCGACGGCTTCGCCGAGGCCCTGCACGGCGGCCTGGACGCCGTGGACATGGCGCCGGACGAAATCGAGGTCGGCCATGTCGGCAACTTCGTCGGCGACCTGTTCTCGGGTCAGGGGCAGCTCGGCGGCTTCTTCGCCATGGCCGAGCCGGCCTTCGATGGCCTGCCGACCTCACGGCACGAGGCGGCCTGCGCTTCGGGCAGCATCGCCCTGCTGGCGGCGATGGCGGACATCGAGTCCGGGCGCTACGGAACCGCCGCCGTCCTGGGGCTGGAGATGATGCGCAACGTGCCGGGCGAGACGGGGGCCGCCTATCTGGGGGCCGCCGCCTGGGTCGGGCATGAGTATCAGGACGCGCGCTACGTCTGGCCGCGCGCCTTCTCGGAACTGACCGACGAGTATGATCGCCGCTATGGCATCGACGAGGCGCATCTGCGCCGCATCTCCCAGATCAATTTCGCCAACGCCAGGCTGAATCCCAGGGCCCAGACGCGGGACTATGTCTTCAACGACGCCAGCTTCTCGGCCGACGACGAGGCCAATCCGGTGATCGAGGGGCGGGTGCGCAAGAGCGATTGCGGTCAGGTGACGGACGGCGCGGCCATGGTGATCCTGGCCTCGGTCGAGCGGGCGGCGGATTACGCCCGGCGACGTGGGGTTCCGCTGGACAGCCTGCCACGCATCAAGGGCTGGGGGCATCGCTCAGGCCCGCTCAGCTATCAGCGCAAGGTCGAGGCGAGTGCGGGGGCTGAATACGTCTTCCCCCAGCTCAAGCGCGCCATTGACGAGGCGCGGGCGCGCGCCGGTCTGTCGCTGGATGGGATCGACGCGGTGGAGACGCACGACTGCTTCGCCATGACCGAATACATGGCCATCGACCATCTGGGTCTGACGCCTCCGGGCGACAGCTGGAAGGCGGTCGAGGCGGGCCACATCGAGATCGGCGGGCGGCTGCCGATCAATCCGTCGGGCGGACTGATCGGTTGCGGCCACCCGGTCGGGGCGACCGGGGTGCGGATGGCGCTGGACGCCTTCCGCCAGACCACGGGGACGGCGGGCGCATGTCAGGTCGAGGGGGCGAAGAACGTCCAGACGCTGAACATCGGCGGCTCGACCACCACGACCGTCAGCCTGGTGATCGGCCGGGATTGAGGCGTCAGGCCTCGGGGCGGCTCAGCCGTCCTGACGCCGGACGCGGATGGCGATGGCCGCCGAGCCGTGGGCGATGGTCAGGCCGTCGGGCGTGGAGATCGTGACCTCGGCCACCACCTTGCGCGGGTCGGCGTAGACGGCGCGGCCCTCGGCGATCAATCGACCGCAGCCGATGGGGGCGGCGTTGAGGAAGCGCATCGACAGGTCGGTGGACAGCAGGAACTCGCCCGGCTTCAGCAGGGTCATGGCCGCGCCGCCGCCGATAATATCGACCAGGGCCGCCGTCACCCCGCCATGCACCAGGCCGACAAAGTTAGAATGGCCGGGGTCGATGTCGCATTCGACCCTCATATGACCCTCAGTCGCCTCGACCGGGCGGGCGGCCAGGCGGTTGACGAAACCGCCCGGCCAGACCGTTTCGATCCAGCGCCGCGCCAGCTCCAGCCCGCTTTGCGCCGGATCAAGCGCGAAGGCGGGCGGCTGGATCATCTGCGGCGATCCGCTCATGCGGCGACGCTCCGGGGCGTGTTCAACCCGGCGAAGCGGGCGGCGGCGGCGCGGTACTCGGCCTCCAGCCGCTCCACCACGACGGCGGTCGGTTCGACGGCGTTGATCTTCTGCAGGCCCTGGCCGGCGGCCCAGATGTCGCGCCAGCGCTTGTGCGCGGCGTCGCCGGAATAGTCGCGGGTGATCGGACCGCCCAGGGCGTCCGGGTCCATGCCCGCCGCGCGCAGGCTGGGTTTCAACCACGAAGCGGGGGTGCCGGTGATGGCCGAGGAGACGATCAGGTCGTCGGGGCCGCTGTCGACGATCATCTGCTTGTAGGGATCCTGCGCCCGGCTCTCGGCGGCGGCCAGGAAGCGGGTGCCCATGTAGACCATGTCGGCCCCTGCCGTGATGGCGCCGGCCACGCCCGCGCCGTCGGCGATGCCGCCGCCGATGGTCAGCCAGCCGTCGAAGAACTCACGCACCGCCGAGACGAAGGCGAAGGGCGACAGGTGGCCGGTGTGACCGCCCGCGCCGGCGCTGATGCAGGCCAGCCCATCCACGCCCGCATCGGCGGCCTTCTTCGCCAGGGCCATGTTGACCACGTCGGCGAAGACCAGACCGCCATAGCCCTTGACCGTCTCCATCACCGGCTTGGGCGAGCCCAGGGCCGTGATGACGATCGGCGGCTTGTACTGGGCCACCAGCCTCAGGTCTTCCTCGAGGCGGGCGTTGGTCGAGTGGGTGATCAGGTTGGCGACCCAAGGCCCGTCACCGGGGGACAGGGCGTCGGTGATCTGGCCCATCCAGGCGTCGAGGTCGGCCACCGTGCGGCAGTTGGGCGTGGGAAAGGCGCCGCCGACGCCCGCCTTGCAGGCGGCGATGACCAGCTCCGGCCCGCTGACAAGGAACATGGGCGCCGAAATCACGGGCAGGCGCATCGGGTGGGGGAAGGCGGTGGTCATGCGGATTTCAACTGTCCGGTCTGGTCGTCGAGGGATTGGCGCAGGTCGCGCTTCAGCACCTTGCCGACGGGGTTGCGTGGCAGGACGTCGATGACCTCCAGCCGTTCGATCTGCTTGTAGACGGCGACGTGCTTGTCGCTGGTCAGGAAGCGGTTGATGTCGCCGAGGTCGGCGGTCTGACCCGGCTTGAAGACGACGAAGGCGCACAGGCGCTCGCCCAGGTTGGGGTCGGGGGCGCCCACCACGGCCACATCCGCCACGGCGGGGTGGCCCATCAGATGCCCTTCGATTTCTTCGGATGAAATGTTCATCCCGCCCCGGATGATGACGTCCTTCAGACGGCCGACGAAGCGGTAGAACTGCCGCTGGTCCCCCGCCAGTTCGAACAGGTCGCCGGTGCGGAACCAGCCGTCCGCGTCAAAGGCCCGGGCGTTGATCTCGGGCGAGCGCCAATAGCCCGAGAAGATGGTCGCGCCCTTGACGCGCAGCTCGCCGGTCACGCCGACCTCTGTGATCTCCTGCTCCGTCTCGGGATCGACCAGGCGGGTGAAGATGCGGTCGTGCAGCAGGGCCTTCCATTTAAAGCCTTCGCCCAGGCGCGGGAACAGGACGGCGCGTTCGGCCGCGTCCGGCACGTCCTTCTGGGCGCTGGGGAAGGAGGCGCCTTCGTTGGAGCCGAAATAGTTGACGATCTGGACGCCGTACTTCTCGTGGAAGGTGCGGACCATCCATTCCGACAGGGGCGCCGAACCCGAGCCGATGGACCGCAGGCGGTCGAAGTCCACGCCCTCCAGCAGGGCCTCGTTCTGCAGCAGCAGGTTCAGCACGGCGGGCGGGGCGACGGTGTAGTCGATCTTCTCGGCGCGGACCTGTTGCAGGAAGATCTGCAGGTCGAACGGCTGATGCTGGATCAGGACGCCGCCCAGCAGCAGCCAGGAGACGAAGCTGGTCGAGATCCCTGCCATATTGACCATGGGGAAGGGGTTCAGCAGCACCGCGCCGGGTTGCAGGTCGGCGGCGTCGGCCACGCCCGCGCCCATGATGATCCACTCATTGTGGCTGCGCGGCACGCCCTTGGGCTGGGCCTCTGTGCCGGAGGTCCAGCAGATGGTGACGATGTCGTCGGCGCAGATCTTCGCGTGGCGAGCGGCGGCGCGTCCGGCCTCGATCACGGCCTCGTCCAGCGCGGATGCGCGGGCGTCGAGGTCGATGGTTCCGGCGGGCGCGTCGCCGCCGACCACCAGGACGGCTTTCAAGGCAGGGGCGTCCGCCTGGACCGCCAGCATCATCGCGGCATGGGCGTGCTTGCCGATGCGGGCGGCGGTCACCACGGCCTTGGCGTCGGTCTTGGCGACGATATAGGCCAGTTCGTGCTCGCGGTACTGGACGGGCGCCGGGGTGACGATGGCGCCCAGGCGGATACAGGCCAGGTAGATCAGGCCCAGCTCGATGACATTGGGCAGTTGCACCGCCACCACGTCGTCGCGTCCGACGCCGACCGTGTGCAGAACGGCGACGTAGCGGGCGACTTTGTCCTCGACCTCGGCCCAGGTCAGGCGGGCCGGGGCGCCGCCCATGATGGCTTCGCGGTTGATGGGATCGACCACGGATTCGGCGCCCGGCATGGCGGCGACGTGACGACGGAACAGGTCGTCCAGCGTGTCCTCGCCCCACCAGCCCTTCGCCTTGAAGTCGCGGATACGGTCCTCCGGCACGACGATCATGTCGCTCTTCTCCCTGGTTCTCTTTTACGTCTTCCGGTCATTGAGGCGCCGGATAGATCAGTGACTTCACCTCGCCGCGCACCACCTTGCCCACCGGATTGCGGGGCAGGGCGGCGACGAGGTGAAGGGCCTTGGGCGTGCGCACAGGGCCGACGGTCTCGCGCACGAAGGCGGTCAGGGCGTCGGCCGCGACGGCGACGTCATCCAGGGCGACCACGGCCTCCAGCCGTTCGCCCCAGACATCGTCGGCGACGCCGAAGGCGCAGGCCTCGCGCACGGCCGGGTGGGCGTTCAGCGCCGCCTCCACCTCGCCGGGATAGATGTTGTAGCCGCCGCTGATGATCAGCTCTTTCGACCGGCCTAGCAGGAACAGAAAGCCGTCGGCGTCCAGTCGTCCGATGTCGCCGGTCTTGAGCCACCCGTGGTGGCGAGCGGCGTCGGTCTGTGCGGGATCGTCCAGATAGACGGTGGCGGTCAGATCGCCACGGACCAGGATCTCGCCTTCACCCTCTTCTGTTCTGATCTCGCCGTCGGCGTCCATCAGGGCGACCGGAGTGTCCGGGAACAGCCGTCCGACCGAGGCGCGCAAATCGGGCCTCGCCATCTCTGCGGGTGACAGGCCCGCGATGGTCATGGGAGCCTCGGTCTGGCCGTAGAGGGTCGAGAGCACCGGCCCGAACCGGGCCACGGCTTCGGCGATGCGCGCCGGCGGCATGGGGGCGGCGGAATAGGTCAGGTGGCGCAGCCGGGCGAAGTCGCTGAGACCGAAGCGGCCTTCCTCCATCAGCAGATAGATCAGGGTCGGGGGCATGAAGACGGTGGTGACCCGGGTCTTCAACTCGCGCAGGATGGCCTCGCGCTCGGGCTTGTCCAGCAGGACATGGGCCCCGCCCGCCGCCAGCACTGGCAGGATGTAGTGCGAGGCGCCGTGCGTCAGGGGCGCGACGGCCAGATTCACGTCGTCCGCGTTGAAGTCATAGAAGCGCTGAAGCGACCGAAGGGCCGCCGCCCCGCTGCGGACGCTCTGCAGCACGCCCTTGGGCGTCCCGGTCGAGCCGCCGGTGAACTTCAGGGCGAAGGGGTGATCGGGGTCGTCGGAAATCGCGGGCAGGGCCGCTGAATCGGTCGGGGCCGGGCGCCAGTCATCCAGCGCCAAAGGACGGG
Source organism: Brevundimonas sp. T2-11 (assembly GCF_055397675.1). Classification (NCBI taxonomy): domain Bacteria; kingdom Pseudomonadati; phylum Pseudomonadota; class Alphaproteobacteria; order Caulobacterales; family Caulobacteraceae; genus Brevundimonas; species Brevundimonas sp. T2-11. The sequence goes on along the minus strand of NZ_AP027920.1, from coordinate 2,892,509 downwards.
ACGCCTCGCCCATGGCAGCGACGGAAGCGCCGTCGTGCAAGGTCAGCTTCAGACCGGCGCGCTGCTGGAACAGGCTGTTCAGGCGCGGCCCGTTGCGCGGGTTCAGCGGCGTCCAGACCGCCCCGGCGCGCAGGATGGCGAGATAGGCGATCACGTGATCGGCGCTGTTGGCGGCGCACAGGCCGATCCGGTCGCCAGGCGCCACGCCGCGCGCGATCAGATCGGCGGCGGCGGCCTCGACCTGTGTGACCAGTTTTCCGTGGCGGATGACGCGGTCGCCGTCGAACAGGGCGGGGCGGTCGCGCTTGGTGGGCAGGCCGTCATAGAGGGCGCGGATGGGGTGTCGGATCATGCCGCCGTCCGCTCCAGGATGGTGACGACGGTCGCCGCCTCCTCGACGCCCAGGAAGCCGCCGCCGTTCTCGGCCGCCGCGATGCGGGCGCCCGCGACCTGACGCGCTCCGGCCTCGCCGCGCAGATGCTGGATCAGTTCATACAACTGACCGACGCCGGTGGCGCCGACCGGATGCCCCTTGGCGACCAGACCGCCCGAGGGGTTGACCGGGGTGCGGCCGCCCAGGGCGAAGTCGCCCGCCTTCAGGCGCGTCCCGACCTCGCCGGGGGCGGCCAGGCCCAGGTTCTCGATCTGCTGCAGTTCGGCGTAGCTGGTGGCGTCATGGACCTCGATCAGGTCCACGGCGTCCGGTCCCAGACCGGCCTGCTCATAGGCGGCCAGGGCGGCGCGGCGGCCAATATGGTTGGCGTAGTCGTCGGGCGCGCGGTCGGCGGCGCTGACCAGGGCGCAGCCGCGCACCTGCACGGCGCGAGCGGTCGCGCCCAGCCGCGCCAGCCCCTTGGCCGAGCAGACGATCATGGCCGCCGCGCCGTCGCTGACGGGGGCGCACATGGCCCGCGTGAAGGGGAAGACGATCGGCTTGTCGGCGATGACCTGTTCCACCGTCATCGGGGTGCGGTACTGGGATTTGGGGTTGAGGGCGGCGGCCGTGTGGTTCTTGGCGGCGATGCGGGCGAAGTCTTCCTGGGCCGTGCCGAAGCGGGCCATGTGGGCGCGGGCCTGGGCGGCGTAGAGGTCCATGAACAGGCTGCGGCCTTCGCCCGGCGCCGCGCCGCCCATCGCGGTGATATAGGCGAGCACGCCCTCGCGGTCGTGGATGTCGGTCCCGCCCATGAAGGCGGCGGCGACGCGATCGGGCCGGTCGGGAAAGACCATCTTTTCGGCTCCGACGACCAGAGCGATGTCGCCCGCGCCCGCGCGTAGCCACTGGATCGCCTGATAGAGGGCGGTCGAGCCTGAGGCGCAGGCGTTCTCGACATTGGTTACGGGGATGCCGGTCAGGCCCAGCGGACGCAGGGCGATCTGGCCGCGCACCGTGTTCTGGCCCTCCAGCATGGGCTGGCGGGTGTTGGAGAACCAGGCGGCCTCGATGTCGCTGATCTCAGCGCCCGCGTCAGCCAGGGCGTCTCGGACGGCCTCGGCGGTCAGGCTCTTCACCGTTTCTGCAGGGCGCTTGCCCAGGGCGGTCATCGACACGCCGGCGATGAAGACCGCGCTGCTCATGCGGAAGGCCGACGGCGCTGGACGATGCGGAAGCGCGAGGCGACGAAGGCCAGGTCGGCCAGACAGGCGTTGCCCGCCGGGTTCAGGCCGCTGACGTGATAGTCGCTATAGGCGGCGGCGAAGTTGATCCACATCGCCCCGGTCAGATTGATCGTCAGATTGGCCCCGGCCTGCTCGTAGAGGGGCGTCGAACGGTCGATGAAGGCCTCGTCCGTCGAATAGAGGTAGGAGGAGATCGAGCCCCTGGTGCGGGCCAGATGGGTCGCCTCGGCCACGGCGGCGTCGGCCTGCATCGTGACCACGAACAGGACTGGGCCGAAATGCTCCTCGGCGTAGAGGTCTGGCGCGGCTCCATCGACCGCCAGAACCAGCGGCGTCAGTGTGCGGGCCTTGGGGAACTGCGGGTGGACGTAGGGGGCGGCTTCGCGCAGGACGCGGACGCCATGGCGGCGTTCGACGGCGCCGCGTACGTCGGCCACGGCCTTCAGGCTGACCTCGCCCTGGATGGCGCCCATGATGCCGGCGGCCATGGCCGGATCGTCGGCGATGGCGTCGATCTGGGCGACCAGGGCGGCGCTGAACGCCGCAGCCAGGTCGGGGGCGACGTAGACCACCTGGGGGCTGGTGCACATCTGGGCCGAGAACAGGCTGGCGGCGCGGGCGACGGCGCGGGTGACGGCGTCCAGATCGGCGACCGAATGAACCACCACGGTGTTGACGCCCGCCGTTTCGGTGAACAGCAGCTTGCCCGTCACCGTCCGTTCCAGATGGCCGCCGTAGCGGGGGCTGCCGGTGAAGTCGACGATCTGAACCGCCGGATGATCGACCAGAACCTGAGCCACCGGCTCGGCCAGGGTGTCGACGGCCAAGGTGATCAGGTCGGGATCAAAGCCGAAGTCGGCCAGCACGCGGCGGCACTCGCGCGCCACGATGGCCATGGGCAGGACGGCGATGGGGTGGGGCTTGAGGATGACCGGATTGCCGGTTGCTAGACTGGCGAACAGGGCCGGATAGGCGTTCCAGGTCGGGAAGCTGGCGCAGCAGACCACCAGTCCGATGCCGCGCGGAACCAGGATATAGGTCTTGTCCAGGCTGACCGCCTCACCCGCGAAGTCGCGTTCGTAGCGGGCGCTGCGGGTCACGTCGCGCATGGCCTTGGCGGCATAGGCCAGGGCCTCGATCCCCCGGTCCAGGGCGTTGGGACCGGAACCGCTGAAGGCCTGGGTATAGCTTTGACCCGCGACGTGCATGACGGCCTGGGCCATCTCGAAATTCACGTCATAGAGGCGGGCCGCCATCTCGGCGCACAGGGCCAGACGCAGTTCGGGGTCGGCGGCGCGCCAGTCGGGCCAGGCGGTCTGGGCGGCGGCGATCAGGGCATCGGGATCGCAGCGCGGATAGGTGATCCCCAGGGCTTGGCCGGTGAAGGGCGAGACCTCGGCGCCGACATGGTCGATGACGCCGGGCAGGTCCAGATCGAAGGGGCGGTTCAGTTGGGCCTCGAAGGCGGCCTTGCCGGCGACAGGCTTCTCCGGGCCGTGGATCTTGGTCGAGGGCGAGTCCTTGAACGGCGACCAGGCGGCGCGGGCGGACACGGCCTTGACGGCGGCGTCGATCAGGGCGGCGTGGCGGTCGATCAGGGCGCGACGGGCGTCGGCGACGGGGAAGGGGGCGTTCATGGCGCTCAATCCATTCGTTCCACGATCATGGCCGAGCCGACGCCTTGCGCGCCCGCCGCCACGACCAGGCCATAGCGGCCTTCGCAGGCGTCCAGCGCGTCGAGCAGGGACGACAGCAGGATGGCGCCCGTCGCCCCCATGGGGTGCCCCTTGGCCAGATGGCCGCCGCCGACGTTGACCTTGTCGCTCAGGGTCGGGTGTTCCCGCGTGAACCTGGCGATGACGACGGCGAAGGCCTCCATGAACTCGATGCGGTCCATGTCGGCCAGGGTCAGTCCGGCCTTGTCCAGCACCCGCTCCATCGCCGTGAAACCGGCGGTCAGGGAGGCGGCGGGATCACCCCCCGCCTCGACCCAGGCGACAATACGCGCGCGGGCGCCCTTGGCTTCGCCAGAGATCAGGGCCAGTCCGGCGCCGTCGCTCATCGGCGGGGCGTGGGCGACCGTGTGGCGGTGGTCAATGGCCCGTCCCCCCAGCGCGTCGGCATAGGGGGCGGCTAGGGCGGCGAAGGCGGCCGGCATGGCCGCGAGACTGTCGGCGGTGGTCTGGGCGCGTGCGGCTTCTTCCCGGTCGAGGCCGTTCAGCGGAATGCGCGAGGCCGTCAGAGGCGTGCCCTCTGCGGCGGTCGTGCGCTGCTGAGAGGTCAAGGCGGCGGCGTCCATCTCGGCCCGCGTCACACCGATGTCCTCGGCCAGACGGTCGGCGGCGACGGCGACGGGGATGTAGCGGGTGCGCGGCGGGAAGCTGGCGTCTTCGTAATAGTCGGCCTTGTCGCCCATGAAGGGGACGCGCGACATCATCTCGACCCCGCCCGCCAGGGCCGAGCGCAGGGCGCCGGTCTGGACCATGGCCGCCGCCTGACCCACGGCGGTCAGGCCCGAGACGCAGTAGTTGTTCAGGCTGAAGGCGAAGGCGGCGTCGTCCAGACCCGCGTGCAGCTTGCTGACCAGGGCGACATTGGCGCCCTGGGCGCCGACCTGACCGACGCAGCCCAGGATCAGGGCGTCGGCGGCGCGTGGCGCATGGCCGCGCGCTTCCATGGCGTCGATCAGGCCCGTGACCAGTTCATGGGGCTTCAGAGCGGCCAGGCCGCCGTCGGGACGGGCCTTGCCGCGCGGGGTGCGGACGGCGTCGTGGATATAGGCGCTCATCGGATCACCCCTTCGCCATCCGGTCGCCGCGCGCCCAGGTGCCGTGGAAGCCGGCCGGCACCCGCGCGGGCAGGATGACGCGCGCCACAGGCCCGGCCTCGAAATTCTTGGCGTCGATGATCTGGACCTCGGAACGGCCGGTGTTCTCGTCGGTGACGAAGACGATGACGTAGCCGTCGTCCTCGTCCCTGGCGTTCAGGCGGGGGGCGAAGGCGGGTTCGGAACCGAACATCTGCGGCTCGAAATCATAGGTCCGGGCGGCGCCGCTGAGCATGTCGTACTTGATCAGACCCTTGAAGCGCTGAAGCTCGGTCTTGGACATGGCGACGTGATAGGACCAGCGGGTCGGCTGGGCGGCATAGTCCAGATTGACCGCCGGGAATTCGCCGATGCGGTCGTCCAGCTGTCGCTTCTTGACCTCGCCGGTGCGCATGTTCATCCGCCATTCGACGGGCACGGCGTTCAGCGCCAGCACGTTCACCATGGCCGCATAGGGGCCGTAGTCGGGGTTCAGCGGATAGCCGTTGGGCGTCATCATGCAGGCGGTCATGACGACCTCGTCGCCGTCCTCCCAGCTGTTGACGACGTGATATATGTAGCAGCTGTCCGTCTCGAACCAGCGTATCTGGTCGCCCCGACCCCGGCGCGGCACGACGCCGAAACGGGCGGGCTGGTCGGCGAAGTGGATGTTCCACTGGCTCTTGCGCAGGCCGGCGTCGGTGAAGATCACCGGCAGGTCGTGCAGGATGACGTAGTTTTCCGTCAGCCCCATGTCGTGGGGCAGGCGCGGCCCCGGCAGCTCGACGCGCTCGAAATGGGTCAGCTCGTTCTGGGCGCTGACCGTGCCGAAGGTCATCCATGGCTCGTAGAGCGAATAGTCGAAGAAGACGAACTCGCCGGTGCGCGGATCGACCTTGGAGTGGGCCGAGACATGGCGCGGCAGCTTGCCGCCGAAGGTCTCGATTCCGATGGTCTCCAGGGTGCGCGCATCGACCCGGACCGGATGGCCCGAGATGTACCACAGCGCCATCAGCGAGCCGTTGTGCAGGATCACGTCGGTGTTGGCCGTGTCCTTGTAGACCTTGTCGCCGCGCGTCGATGCCGGGTTGGCCCGGCTTGAGGGATACATGACGCCGCCCGCGCCGCAGCCGCCGTTCAGGTCGGCGATGTGATCGACCGAGCGGACGAAGCGGTTGCGGTATTCCGCCTTGCCGTTTTCGAAATAGATGGCGTGCAGCATGCCGTCGCCGTCGAACCAGTGGTGCATGCCTTCAGGCGCCTGGGCCGGGTTCGGGCCATTGCGGTAGAAGCAGCCGTAGAGGTCTTTCGGGATCTCGCCGATGACCGGCAGGTCCAGCGCCGTCGTCTCCCTGGCCACGGGCTCATAGGCGCCCTGCAGATAGGGATTCAGCGTGTTCAGCGGGCTGAGCGGACCGGTTTCGATCCGGCGGGCGTCGTCGGCCATGGCGGCTGTTCCTTGCCTGTGCGGGGACGCGATCACGCCGCGTCCATCCTTGTTTAAGCAGACCATGAGCAGTTTGGTCGTTTAACGCAAGTCACTTCGTCGTGGTCGCCTCCCGCATGGCCGCCATCAGGTGATCGAAGGCGGCGTTGCCGTCGCTGAAGGTCCGCCAGCCGTTCAGATCCATCAGGGCGGCGGCCTGTTTCGTCAGGTCGTCAGGCGTGACGTCGTCGGTGAAGATCAGGCCTGGGCCTTCGATCCGCGCGGCGGGCCGCACGGCGCCCGCGCCGGCCGCCAGGGTCTGGCCGCTCAGTGGACAGTCGGGCGACATCAGCCAGCTGACGACCGGGGCGACGCGCTCTGGTCCCATGCGGGCGGCGCTGGCGTCGTCCAGATAGTCGGCGGTCATGCCGGTGGCGGCGTAGGGGGCGATGGCGTTGCAGCCGACGCCGTGGGACGCCCCTTCCAGGGCGATGACCCGCATCAGTCCGATCAGCGCCGCCTTGGATGACGAATAGGCCGCCATGCCGTGAACGCCATGCAGGCCCGCGGCCGAGGTCGACATCAGGATACGGCCCGAACCCTGGGCGCGCAGGTGGCGATAGATGGGCAGGGTCGGCGTCAGGGCGCCGAAGAAGTTGACCTCGAACACCTGTCGAAAGACGTCGGTGGTCTGCTTGTGCAGGGTCCTGGCTTCGGGCGCGCCGGCGTTGTTCAGCAGGCCGTCGATGCGGCCGAAGGCGTCCAGGGCCGCAGCCAGAAGCCGCTCGCCGGAATCGGCCTCCTCGACCGCCAGGGGTGCGGCGACGGCCTGGCCGCCCAGGGCGGTGATCTCGGCCACGACCGCCTCGGCCGAACCGGGCGCATCGGCCGCTCGTGGGCGGGTGTTGACCACGATGCGCGCCCCGCGCTGCGCCAGGTCCAGAGCATAGGCCCGGCCGAGGCCGCGTCCGGCGCCGGTGACGACGATCACCTGATCCTGAAGTCTGCTCATGCGTCGGCGCCTTCGGTTCCGGTGGTGGGGCGAGGGCGCGGCCAGGGCAGGAAACGCGGCGTGCGGGCGCAATAGGCGGCCCAGGCCTCGGGCCGGCTGCGCGCCATGTGCTGCTCCTTGAACGGCGCGGCCGAGGCATAGCCCATGAACCAGCCGGTATAGAGGGGCGCGAAGGCCGTGACCCAACCCCAGGGATGCGCCAGGGCCAGCACGAACCAGCCCGCCCACATGAGGCTTTCGCCCAGATAGTTGGGATGGCGCACGATGGCCCAGGCGCCGGTGTCCAGCAGGCGGCCGCGGTTGGCGGGGGCGCGCTTGAAGGCGGCCAGCTGGCGATCCGCCGTGCTCTGCAACAGGAAGCCTGTCAGCCAGACGACGCCGCCCACCACCAGCGGCAGCGTCGGGCGCGGCGCGGGCGCCGTCAGGATGAAGGCGAAGGGCGCGCACCACAGCCAGACGGTCACGCCCTGCAGCAGATGAACCTGGAAGGCGCTCCACCAAAGCCAGCTGGGACCGAAGCTCTTGCGCCAGTGGGCGTAGGGCTGACGCTCGGCGTGGATGTTGTGGCCCCAGGTCTGGACCGCCAGTCGGATCGACCAGACGCCCAGGCTGAGCAGGAACAGACCGCTGAACAGGTCCAGCGGCCGGCCGGACAGGACGAAGACCGTGCTCGCCGCCGCCAGCGGCGCCAGCGGATAGGCCACGTCCATCAGTCCGTGATTGCGCTTCAACGTGCCCACCAACCAGCCCAGGGCGACGACGGAAAGAACAGCGCTCCCGCTGGCGATCCAGATGAACAAGGTTTCACGAAGCAAGGAAGAGGGGGCGAGGAAGGCGGCGGCGAAGGCGACAAGAGGCGCGGCCATCATGACGTAATGCCATGCTTTGCCGCGTGTTTTCCGGGGCATGACCAGGAACCAGATCGCCGCCAGAGCCGCCCATGCGAGGGCGGCCAAAATCCATCCATCCGGTCTCATGCGGTCGGCTCCGTCCATGACTTGCATAAAAAGACTTGCAAACACGGTTCGCTAGCGCAAGCTTCATTTCGACCGAGGAGCATCCGATCAACGGAGCCGGTGAGGTCAGGGAGCGAAACATGAGAAAGACCGCATTCAGCGCGTCGGCCGCCACGCTGTTGCTCGCCGCCGGGCTGGCCGCACCGGCCATGGCGCAATCCACCCAAGCCGAAGGCGCCGTCACGGTCGGCGACGTCGTCGTCACGGCCCAGCGCCGCGAGCAGAGCCTGCAGGACGTGCCGATCGCCATCACCGCCTTCAACGCCGAGACCTTGGAGCGGACGGCGGCGACCGGCATTCAGGACGTGGCGGGCAAGGCGCCGGGCGTGACCCTGACCCAGTTCAACATCGGCGAGCCGCAGATCTTCATTCGCGGCGTCGGCACGACCAGCGATTCCGCCGCCAGCGATCCCTCGATCGGCGTATCGATCGACGAAGTCTCCATCGGTCGCGCGGGCGCCAGCTCCCTGGCCTTCCTGGATGTCGAGCGGGTCGAGATCCTGCGCGGACCGCAGGGCACCCTGTATGGGCGCAACGCCTCGGGCGGCGCGCTGAACGTCTATACGAAGAAGCCGCGTTTCGAGAATTCCGCCCAGTTGACCGGACGTCTCGGCAGCTTTGACGAGCGGGGCGTTGAGGCCGTGCTGAACCGCGAACTGGGCGAGGACACGGCCGGTCGTCTGGCCCTGCGCTGGAACCAGAACGACGGCTACGCCGAAAGCCTGCCCAGCGGCCGCAGCCTCGAGGGCGGCGAGCAGTTCGGCCTGCGCGCTCAGGTGCTGCACAACGCCGGGGAATGGAGCTTCCTGGGCGGCGTCGACTATTCGAAGGACGACATGCAGGGCCACGCCCGCATTCCAGTCCTGGCGTCATCGACCCCGGCGCCCTTCGTGACCCTGGTCAATTCGCTGCGCGCGGGCATGGACGTGCGTCAGAGCTTCTCTTCGGCGGACAATTATCAGCAGCGTGAGAACTGGGGCCTGACGGGGCGGGCGGAATGGTCGGGCGCCGAGCATTTCGACGTCGTGTCCCTGACCTCCTATCGCAGCAACGACTACAGCTGGCGCGACAATCTGGGCGGCTTGCCGTTCCCGGGCTTCCCCCTGTCCGTTGACGACCGGGCTGAGGAAAACGCCAAGCAGATCAGCCAGGAGTTCCGCCTGACCTCCAAGTCGGGTTCGAACATCGACTGGGTCGCCGGGCTCTACATGTTCCGCGAAGAGGTCGAGCGCTCGGAGCGGTTCCTGGTCCAGACGGCCCTGCCGATCGCCCCGCCGTCGCTCGGCGGCGACACCACCTTCAATCAGGACGCGACCAACACCAGCTATGCGGTCTTCGGCCAGGCTACGGTCCCGTTCGCGAACATCTGGGAGCTGACGGTCGGCGCGCGCTGGACCCACGACGAGCGCGAAGTGCATCAGGTCGCCATCGACAATGAAGGCGGCGCCAATCCGCCCGCGGGCATTCCCCTGGGTCCGACCGGGCAGCCTTATGACGTCAAGGCGGACGCTTCTTTCGAAGAGCCGACCTGGAAGCTGGCGCTGGCGGTCGAGCCGCTGGACAACATGCGATTCTACGTCAGCTATGACCGGGGCTATAAGGCCGGCGCCTATCCCAGCGCGTCTCAGACCGGCGTCCAGGCCACGACGCCGCTGCGATCGGAACTGCTCGACAACTATGAGGTCGGGGCCAAGACGACCCTGGCGGGCGGACGGCTGCGTCTGAACGCGGCGGCCTTCATGCTCGATTACACGGACCTGCAGGTCTATGAATTGCTGGGCCTGACCCTGGTCACCTCCAACGCCGAGGCGGAAGTGCGGGGCTTCGAGGTCGAGACCGCGCTGGCGGTGAACCACAACATCACGATCGGCGGCTCCTATACCCAACTGGACGCCAAATTCACTTCCAACGCGACGTCGGGCAATCTGACCCTGCCCTACGACGGCAACATCCTGCCGCGGTCCCCGGACAGCCAGTTCACCCTCTATGCCGATGGTCAATGGGACGTGTTCGGCGGCGTCCTGTCGGCGCGGGCCGACTATCAATGGACGGACGATTTCTACTTCGATCCGTCGAACGCGCCCGAAGTCCTGGTGCCGTCCTATGGTCTGATCAGCGCCTTCGCCTCATGGGAGGCGCCGAACGGACTGAAGATCTCGGTCTATGGCAAGAACCTCGGCGACGAGGAGTATCAGCAGCACATCATCAAGAACGCCAGCATCGGCTTCAGCGTCTTTGGCGCGCCGCGTTCTTTCGGCGTGGCGGTCAGCAAGACCTTCTGATCCCGGTTCTCCGGTCCTGACTCACCGCCCGTCGGCCTCGTGTCGGCGGGCGTTTTTTATTGAGCGACGGCGTGGGGGGCGGCTTCGATTTCCCAGCGGATGCGACGCGGATCCATCGGCTCGCCGCTGTCCAGATCGCAGACGACCGGGGTGATGGCCTCGCCGCTGGCGCGATCAACCAGGGTCAGGGGCGCCTCGTCCGCCTCGACCAGCCAGCGCTGGCTCCAGCCGTGCATGGCCAGGACGATGGGGTAGAGGGCCAGACCGGCTTCGGTCAGTCGGTATTCGAAGCGCACCGGTGCGGTCTGATAGGGCCGCTTTTCCAGAACGCCGTGCAGCACCAGGCGGTTCAGGCGGTCCGCCAGGATGTTGGTCGCCACGCCCAGGGCGGCGTGGATCTCATCGAAGCGACGCAGGCGGAAGTAGGCGGCCGACAGCACCGCCCAGCTCCAGTAGTCGCCCATGATCTCGGTCGAGCGGTCGATGATGGGGCGGTCGGTTTCGATCGGCGCCGACCGACGACGACGCGAGGTCGGCGGCGGGATGACGATCAGGCCCGGTCCCGGTTTCCAGTCGACCTTGTCGGCCTTGACCTCGACCCCATGCGCGCGGGTCAGGACGACGGGCGTCAGTCTTCGTCCGGTTTCCCGGTCAAAGAAGGCGATGGCGTAGCGTTCCTGAAGCGGCGACTGGGCCCAGACCTTCTCCCACTGGCCCTGCATGACGGCGACGCCGAACATGTCCAGGCCCATCTCGGTCAGGCGGTATTCCGTCCGGGCGCCCGTTTCGATCTGCGTCTGGGCCAGCAGACCGGCGGCCACCAGCTTTTGCAGGCGGTCGGTCAGCACGCTGCGCGGCGTGCCCAGACGATCGCGCCAAACGCCGAACCGGCGCACGCCATAAAAGGCCTCGCGCATGATCAACTGCGTCCAGGCGTCGCCGGTGATAGCGAAGGCGCGCGCCACGGGGTTGCCCATGATCAGGGAGCGGATGTCGGGTTCAGTCAAATCCGTACCCTGAAGGAGGTTGAAGGCAGGACGTCGCCAACCTCATGAGCGCATCCATGCTTGCGTCGGCAGACCTATCGGCTGACCGCAAGGCAGTCAAACCCTCCGGTGGCGACGGCGCATGGGTCGATGCGATCGATCTGGATTTGTAAAGACTTGGTCAATGAGTCTCGTTCATCGAAGGCCCGATTAAGGTGAAGGTTGCGGGTCATGCGCCCGCATGGGGGCAAGATGGCGTTCAGCGACTTCGCGCGCGGGCTTCGTGACGTTCTGCGGACTGCTGTCCGAAACTCTTGTGCGGGGCTGGCCGGTCTGGCCCTGACCTTCGCCGTGTTGTGCGGTCTGGCGTCGCCGGCTTCGGCGCAGAGCCAGGTGACGATCCCCGGCGACATCAATGGCGTCGGCTGGAACGAGATGGGCCACTATTCGAACAACGGCGTCATGTTCGCAGAGCAGCCCGGCATGGGCACCGGCTATGAGCTCGCCTATTTCACCTTTGCGATCCCGGCCAATCGCAACTTCACCTCGGTCACGCTCCGCTACAACTATCAGCAGCACTCGGGCGTTTCCCATCCGATCTACTTCGTCTCGTTGAACGGGCAGCCGCCGATCAGCGCCGCCGGCCAGGACGAGGTTCAGGCTGGAACCGTGCTCGCTTCCGCCTTCTCGGGCAGCGGCACGGAGACAACCCTGCCGGCGAGCTTCCTGTCCGCGATGAATAGCCTGTCTGCTGCCGGCGGGGGCGTGATGACGATCGGCGCCTGGGGGCCTGAGGGGATCGACTATTTCGGCCAGTTCAATTCCGTGAACCTGGAAGGCGTCGCGCCCCTGCCGCCGAGCATTACCTCCCTGTCGCCCAACGCAGGTCCGCTCAGCGGAGGCGCGGCGACCTTGCAGGGCGCGAATTTCGAATCACCGACCCTGACGGTGGGCGGTTTCAACGTCACCCCGACGTCGGTCACGGCGGCGACCATAGTCTTCAACCTGCCCGCGCATGGGCCGGGCACCGTGCCGGTCATGGTCTCCACCGCAGGCGGCGTGGCTGCCATCAACTATACCTATGTCGCGGCGCCGACAGTGACCTCGATCTCGCCTTCAGCGGGGCCGACCGGCGGGGGGCAGACGGTCGTCATCACCGGGACGGGCTTTTCCGCCGCCGCCGCCACGGGCGCGGTGAAGTTCGGCTCGGCGAACGCGACCTATACGATCAACAGCAACACCCAGATCACGGCGACCGCCCCGGCCAACGCGGCCGGGACCTATGACATCACCGTCACCACGCCAGGCGGGACCAGCGTCCCCACTGTGTCGGGCCAGTACACCTATATCACGGCGCCGACGGTGACCTCGATCTCGCCTTCAACAGGCCCGTCCGGCGGCGGTCAGACGGTCGTCATCACCGGAACGGGCTTTTCCGCCGCCGCCGGCACGGGCGCGGTGAAGTTCGGCGCGGCGAACGCGATCTATACGGTCAACAGCAACACCCAGATCACGGCGACCGCCCCGGCCAACGCGGCCGGAACCTATGACATCACCGTCACCACGCCAGGCGGGACCAGCGCCACCTCGGCGGCGGACCAATACACCTATGCCGCGACGCCGACGGTGACCGCGATCTCGCCTTCAGCAGGGCCGACCAGCGGCGGTCAGACAGTGGCCATCACCGGAACCAACTTCTCCGGCGCTACATCGGTGACGTTCGGCGGAACGGCGGCGACCGGTTATACGGTTGTAAACGGGACGTCGATCATGGCGACGGCGCCGGCTGGAACAGGGGTGGTGGACATCCGTGTCACGACGTCAGGCGGGACCAGCGCGATCTCGGCGGCGGATATGTACACCTATGTCGCGGCGCCGACGGTGACTTCGATCTCGCCTTCAGCGGGCCCGGTCAGCGGCGGCCAGGCGGTGTCCATCACCGGAACCAACTTGTCCGGCGCGACCTCGGTGTGGTTCGGCGGAACGGCGGTGACTGGCTATACGGTCTTGGGCGGGACGTCGATCATGGCGACGGCGCCGGTTGGAACAGGGGTTGTGGACATTCGCGTGACGACGGCGGGCGGAACCAGCGCCGTTTCCGTCGCGGGTGAGTACACCTACACCAGCGCCCCCATCGCGGGCGCGGTATCTTCGGCGGTGGCTTTCGGATCCGTCGACAACCCCGTCCCCCTGAACCTCTCTGGCGGACCTGCCTCCGGCGTGACGCTAACGGGAGGCCCAAGTCACGGAACGGCCGCGACGATCGGAACCAGCATGACTTACACGCCGGCCCCTGGCTACCACGGTACGGACAGCTTCACCTATACGGCCACGGGACCCGGCGGGACCTCGGCGCCGGCGACGGTGACGGTCACGGTGTCGTCGCCGTCGGCTCCGGTCGCGACATCGACTTCGGCCGCCGTAGGGTATGAGACGGCACAGACCATCGACCTGAGCGGTTCGATCACCGGGGTTCACACGAGCATCGCCGTGGTTTCGGGGCCGTCGCGCGGCGCGGTCAGCGTGGCGGGCGACGTGGTCACCTATACGCCCGCCGACGACTACTTCGGTCTGGACAGCTTCACCTATACGGCGACGGGTCCCGGCGGGACCTCGGCGACGGCGACGGTGACGATCACGGTGGCGACGCCGGGCGCGCCGACGGCGGCTACGGCTTCGGTCGCGGCGGCCTACAACAGCCCGACGCCGATCGACCTGAGCGGTTCGATCACCGGGGTCCACACGAGCATCGCCGTGGTTTCGGGGCCGTCGCACGGCGCGGTTAGCGTGGTGGGCGACGTGGTCACCTATACGCCCGCCGACGACTACTTCGGTCCGGACAGCTTCACCTATGCGGCGACGGGTCCCGGCGGGACCTCGGCGGCGGCGACGGTGACGATCACGGTGGCGACGCCGGGCGCGCCGACGGCGGCTACGGCTTCGGTCGCGGCGGCCTACAACAGCCCGACGCCGATCGATCTGAGCGGTTCGATCACCGGGGTCCACACGAGCATCGCCGTGGTTTCGGGGCCGTCGCACGGCGTGGTCAGCGTGGCGGGCGACGTGGTCACCTATACGCCCGCCGACGACTACTTCGGTCCGGACAGCTTCACCTATACGGCGACGGGTCCCGGCGGGACCTCGGCGACGGCGACGGTGACGATCACGGTGGCGACGCCGGGCGCGCCGACGGCGGCTACGGCTTCGGTCGCGGCGGCCTACAACAGCCCGACGCCGATCGACCTGAGCGGTTCGATCACCGGGGTCCACACGAGCATCGCTGTGGTTTCGGGGCCGTCGCACGGCGTGGTCAGCGTGGCGGGCGACGTGGTCACCTATACGCCCGCCGACGACTACTTCGGTCCGGACAGCTTCACCTATGCGGCGACGGGTCCCGGCGGGACCTCGGCGGCGGCGACGGTGACGATCACGGTGGCGACGCCGCCGGCTCCGGGCGCTGCGGCGGCTTCGGCGGCCGTAGGCTATGAGACGGCCCAGGCCATTGACCTGAGCGGATCGATCACCGGGGTTCACACGAGCATCGCCGTGGTTTCGGGGCCGTCGCACGGCGCGGTCAGCGTGGCGGGCGACGTGGTCACCTATACGCCCGCGGACGACTATTTCGGTCCGGACAGCTTCACCTATGCGGCGACGGGTCCTGGCGGGACCTCGGCGGCGGCGACGGTGACCCTGACCGTAGCGATGCCGGCGCGGCCGGTCGTTGAACAACCGGCCGGTCCGGTCGTCGTGCCGCCTTCTGCGGGCGGAGGGACGATTGCGGTCAATCTTGAGGCCATCAGTCAAGGCGAAGTCGATGGATACCGCATCACGGTCTCCAGCCGGTTCGGCGTGGCGGAGGTCGTCGACGGCGCTGCGGCGGCTTCGCTTCAGGCCGCGCGCACGGCCGCGCCCCGGACAGCGGGCAAGGCTGCGGCCGGGCCCTATCAGCTGATCTATACGCCCGCCGCGAACTTCATGGGGACGGACACGGTGACCGTGGTGGCCTATGGGCCGGGCGGGGATTCCACGCCCGTGACCTTCACCTTCCAGGTGGCGGGCAAGGCGCCGGATCTGTCAGGCCAGGCGACAGCCGGCGCTTCGGTGACCTTCACTCCGACCGCCGCCCTGGTCGGCGGACCGTTCCAGGCGTTGCGCATTACGCGGGCGCCGGACTTCGGCACGGCGACCGTCAACGGCCTGAGCCTTGTTTTCGCCCCCGGCGCGAACGGCGGCGCGACCTCGCTCGACTATGTCATCGACCTGCCGTTCGGAGCCTCGGCGCCCGGACGGATCGACCTGACGGCCAATGCCCTGCCGGTCGCTGAAGCTTTGACGGCGCAAACCCTTCAGGGCGTGCCGGTGACGGTGCGGATCAGTGATGCTCAGGGCGAGCCTTTCACCGGCGCCGCCGTCGTCTCGATCAGCCCGGCGACTGCGGGCGAGGCGACCGTGACCAAGGTCGGCGCCGACTATGACCTGACCTTCGTCTCGAACGGCGACTTCTCGGGCGAGGCAGTGGTGACCTACAGCCTGAGCAACGCTTTCGGGACGACGAGCAGCACCCTGACCGTGACGGTCGAGGCGCGTCCGGATCCGTCGCTGGATCCCGAGGTGAGGGGCGTGGCGACCAGTCAGGTCACCTCCGCCCGTCGTTTCGCCGACGCCCAGATCAACAACTTCCAGCAGCGTCTGCGCGATCTGCACGACGGGACCAATGGCTCGTCCAACGGTCTGAGTCTGAATCTCGGGCTGGGCGGCGCCGATGAGGACCGCGATCCGCAACAGGCCCTGCGCCGTCAACTGGGCCAGGATCGCAACCTGGATCCCGGCGCGCTCGGCGGCGACCGCGACCGCGAGATGCTGGGCCTGGACCTGTGGGCGGGACGGACGCAGGCCGCGCCAACGGTCGTCGCAAGCGATGACCGTCTGAACGCGGCGGCGGCTCAGCCGGCCACGAGCGGCGGCGCTTCGGTCGGCCTGTGGACCTCCGGTTCGGTCGACTGGGGCCGTCAGGATGCGACGGGTCAGCGCGACAGCCGCTTCACCACCCAGGGCGCGACCCTGGGCGTGGACGTCAAGGTTTCGGACCAGTTGATCGTGGGCGGCGGCGTCGGTTACGGCGAGGACAAGACCCGGATCGGCGACAACGGCTCGGTCACGAACGGCAAGGCCTTCACCGGCGCCGTCTACGCCAGCTGGCGTCCGGCCGAGGCCTTCTATGTCGATGGCGTGATCGGTTACGCGGACCTCGACTTCACGTCTCGTCGCTGGGTCGAAGGACTGGCGGGACAGGCTGACGGCTATGCCGATGGCGAGCGTTCCGGCGACGTGCGCTTCGCTTCGGCCGCCTTTGGCCGGCTCCTGCGCGGCGAGCGCGTGGTCAGCGACTTCTATGCTCGACTGGATGCGCGCGACATCACGCTGAACGGTTTCACCGAGACCGGCGGCGGCCTGTCGGCCCTGAACTGGGACGAGATCGAGCAGAAGAGCCTGTCGGCCAATCTGGGCGTCTCCTGGCGCTGGACGTTGGACAGCCGCCGCTACGGCCAGTTCCGGCCCAATGCGCGTATCGAGTGGTCGCACGAACTGGAGGACATCAGCGCTCAGGGCGTCCGCTACGCCGACTGGACGACCAGCCCGACCTATCTGGTCCCGCTGAACGCCTGGTCGCGCAACGTGCTCAACCTGGACCTGGGAAGCGAGTGGTCGCTGAGTGATCGCCTGATGCTCAGCCTCGGCTATCGCGGCGTCTTTGGCGACGCCAGCACCAGCCATGGCGGCCAGATCGGGATGAAGTACGGCTGGTGAGGTCGACGGGGTCGCGGCCACGCCGCGACCCCGGTCCGCGATCAGGGGGGCGCTGATTAATTCAGGCCCGGCTCATGCGCTTCCAGAGAGGCGAACCGCAAGGCGGCGGGCAGGGCGGCGTAGGGCGTCGAGCCATGGTCCTCGCCTTCCAGAACCTCGATCCTCTCGCCTGGACCGTTCGACAGGCGTCGAGCGTTGCTGACCATGCGCCGTTCGAGATGGGCGCGGGGCAGGCTGTCATTCTCCTCGTGGTCCCCGACCACGACCAGAAGATCATGTCGTCCCGCCGGTCCGCTCGGCTGGGCCGCAATTACCGAGGGCGCTGCCCAGATCGAGGGGCTGATGGCGACATAGCGGGCGAAAGGAGCGGCGGCGGCGCGAGCTTCAAGAGCGAAGAGGCCTGACATGGAATGCCCGAACAGGGTCAGGTTCGCCAGGTCCGCCCCTTCCGCCGCCATGGCCGGAAGGACGTCGTTCGCCAGACGATGCAGCAGCTGCGCTCCCAGAGCGCCGGCATGAGGTTGATCCGAAGCGTCAGAAAACCTGTAGGCTGAATGACGGTCGTCGGGATCATCAAGGGTGACGCCCACGATCATCAGGGGATCGATGCGTGTTTTCGCGGACCGCCGCGCCAGGCGTTGCGCCATCTCCGCAGCGGCGACGAAGTAGGCTTCGCCATCCAGAAGAACCATGGCCGGCCACCCCCGGACGGGGCGCTCGGAGGCCGGACGGTTCATCCATAGATTGAGGCCCGGCAGTTCGCCGGCGGCGGGCAGATGCAGCCTGCGGCATCCTCCGGTCAGCGGAGGAGGGGCGGGCGTGAAAGCAGGGCGGGCCATCGTCATGGCGACACCCTAGCCGATTGTGGGGTGAACGTGTATTGCGACGCATTCGCTAGATGGAGGCCTTCGGATTGACGGACGCTGTAAACGCGGCGCCGGACGCGGTGATCGCCTATTCCCGGAGCGTCAGAACAAGGTTGCTGACCCTCGGCCTTCTGGCTCTGCTGGCGGCGGCGGCCCTTCTTCTGGATGTCGTCACCGGACCGTCCTCGATCACTGCAACGGCTGTGTTGAAGGGCGTCTTCGATCCGTCGTCGCTCAGCACGGCGCAGCAGGCCATCGTCTGGCAGGTGCGTCTGCCCTACGCCCTGATGGCGGCGCTGGTCGGCGCAGCCCTGGCCTTGGCTGGGGCCGAGATGCAGACCGTGCTGAACAATCCTCTGGCCAGTCCCTTTACGCTGGGCGTGTCGTCGGCGGCCTCCTTCGGGGCCTCGCTGGCCATCGTGCTGGGCGTGGGGGCCAGCTTCATCGGGTCGGACTGGCTGGTGCCGCTGAACGCCTTTGTCTTCGCCTTCGGTTCGGTGCTGGCTCTGCAGGCCCTGGCGCGAATGAAGGGATCGGGCGTCGAGAACATCGTCCTGTTCGGCATCGCCCTGGTCTTCGCCTTCAACGCCCTGACGGCTCTGGTGCAGTTCCTGTCGTCGGCCGAGGCGCTGCAGCAGCTGGTGTTCTGGACCATGGGTTCGTTGTCGCGCGCCACCTGGGGCAATGTCGGGGCCCTGGCTCTGGTGGTCGCTCTGGTCACCCCGTTTTCGCTGCTGTCGTCACGCGGCCTGACAGCGCTGCGCCTGGGCGAGGATCGGGCCATGAGCTTCGGCGTGGATGTGAAACGCCTGCGCTTCCTGTCCCTGCTGCGGGTCAGCCTCTTGTCGGCGACCGCCGTGGCCTTTGTGGGCGCCATCGGCTTCATCGGACTGGTGGGGCCGCACATCGCTCGCCTGCTGGTGGGCGAGGATCATCGCTTCTTCCTGCCGGCCAGCATCCTGTCGGGCGCCGTCATCATGTCGCTGGCTTCGGCGGCGTCCAAGGCCATCGTGCCGGGCGTGCTGATGCCGGTCGGCATCGTCACCGCCGTGATCGGCGTGCCGGTCTTCCTGTTGCTGATCTTCCGCAACGGCGGCCGGGCATGACAGGTCTGCGGGTTCAGGACCTGAGCGCCGGTTACGGCGGGAAGCCCATTGTCGAAGGGCTGACCTTGCCATCGCTCAACGCGGGCGAAGTCGTATCGGTCGTCGGTCCCAACGGGGCGGGCAAGAGCACCTTTCTGCGGGCCTTGGCCGGGCTGATTCCAGCCAAGGGGTCGATCCGGCTGGACGAGGCCGAGCTTACCGGCCTGTCGCTGGCGGACCGGGCCAGGCGCGTCACCTACATGCCGCAAACCGTGCCGCAGGGTGTGGCCCTGACGGTGCTGGAGACCGTGGTGGCGGCCATTCGCGCCACGCCCCTGGGCGGCGCCGCCTTCACTGACGCCCAGGCGGTCGAACGCGCCTTCGAGGTCCTGCAGCGCATCGGCGCCGAGGCTCTGGCCGGTCAGCGGCTGGACCGGTTGTCGGGGGGGCAGAAGCAACTGGCGGGTCTGGCCCAGGCCTTGGCGCGCGAGCCGCGTCTGCTGTTGCTGGACGAACCGACCAGCGCGCTGGACCTTTATTATCAGCTGCGCGTGCTGGACCTGGCGCGTGAGGCGGCGGCCGAGCGAGGCATGACGGTGATGATCGTCCTGCACGACCTGCAGGCCGCGGCGCGCGTGTCGGACCGGATCGCGGTCATGGCGAAGGGGCGGCTGGCGGCCTTCGGCGCGCCGGATCAGGCGGTGACGCCGGACATTCTGGCCCAGGTCTATCGCGTCTCGGCGCGCGTCCAGCGCTGTGAACGCGGTGTGCTGCAGGTCCTGATCGACGACGTCCTGACGGCGGGTTGATCCGGCGGACACCCAACAAAAAAGGCCCGATCGACGGATCGACCGGGCCAGTTTGGGGAGGAAACGTGAAAATCAGGGACGGATCAGCGTCACCACGTCGCCGGTCGCATCGACCGGGACGGGCGTGCCGGCCGGCGCGTTGCGCGGCAGGCCGCGCGCCTTGTTGGTGACGTAGACGGCGTTGGTCGCGCGATCGATGGCGATGGTCTGGGGCAGGGTGCCGGTCGGCAGGTTCGCCTTCACCGCATAGGTGTCGGAATCCAGCACCGTCACCGTGCCTGCCTGACGGTTGGCGACATAGATCTGCTTGACCGCGCCGTTGTAGGCCACGCTCAGCGCGCCTTCGCCGGTGGCGACCTTGTGGATCAGGGCGCCGGTGTCGGCGTTGAGAACCGTCAGCTCGCCCGACTTCTGGTTGGCGACGAACAGGCGGCGCCCCTCGGAATCGACCGCCACGTTGATGGCGGATTCGCCGTGCGAAGCCCATTGGCCGACCGTCTCTCCGGTCGTCAGGTCGATGGCGGCGACTTCATTGCTGCCCATGCCGGTGACGTAGAGACGATTGGTCGAGCCGTCGAAGGCGGCGCCGGTCAGGCCCCCGACCGGGGCGGCGATGGTCCGTTCGACCTTGTGGGTCGCGCCGTCGATGACCCAGATCAGGTTGGGACGCGAGGTGTCGCCCGCTTCGCCGCCGACGACGGTGACATAGGCCTTGTTGCCTTGCTCATCGACGATGACTTCGCGCACGTGGGCGCTGTCGTCTTCCTCGTCGTGACGGATGGTGGCGACGACGGCGCCGGTCTTCAGGTCGATGGCCGAGACCGCGCCGGTGCGGGTGTCGGTGCCATAGAGGATCTGGGTGCGGCTGTTCAGGCCGAGGCCGTAGAGCGGACGATCGGACACATTGATCGGCGTTTCGGCGGCCAGGGTCTGTCCGTCCAGGCGCACGATCTGGGCCTGGTTGGCGCCGCGCGGCCCGACGGCGGCGACATAGATGTCGCTGTCCGCCGGATTGAAGACGATCTCATACAGACCGCCGGGGGCGACCTTGACGGTCTTCTCGATCGTCTGGGCGCTGGCGGCGGAGGCCGCCGAAAGGGCGATGAGGCTGGCGGCCAGAAGGGCGCTGTGGCGCAGGGCGTTCATTCGGTCTCTCCTTGGAAAGGGCGTCAGGCGGGGACCAGGTCGGTCCAGTAATCGCCGCGGTAGGGCACGGCGAGGAAGCGTTCGTTGATGGTGTTCAGCGTCGCGCGCGGGTCGAGGTCGGCGAACAGTTCCGGCTGGATCCACCTGGCCAGAACCTCGGTGGCGACAATGTCGATGGGGGAGTTGATCAGCTGGTGCGACAGCCCGTGCACCTTGCCCTCGCGCACCGCTTTCAGCGTCGACAGGCCGCGTCGATCCGCCACGCGGCGCAGCGAGGCGCGCGAGGTTCCGGCGTCGTACTTCGGGCCGACGACGAAGCCGCCGGTCTTCTCCAGATGCGGGCCTCCGGTGGCGATGTAGATGTCGGGATCGCGCTCGACCACGAACTCCAGGTTCAGCTTGCCGGACGGCTGCTTGAGCACCTCGGCGCCGATGTTGCGGGCGCCGACGAAGGTCAGATAGTCGCCGATGTTTCCGGCGCCGACCGAGTTGCAGCAGTCGGGACCGTTGCCGGCGTGGGCCTCCAGGAAGACGGTCGGCTTCTGCTCGTCCTTCAGACCCGCCACGCGGTCGGAGATGACCTTCAGCTTCGCGGCGCGGAAGGCGTTGTAGGCTTCGGCCTGTTCCTCGCGGCCGATCAGGCTGCCCAGCAGGGACAGGCTGCGCGACTGGTTCTCGAACGGGTGCTGGAAGAAGTCGATATAGGCCACGCGAACGTCGGCCTGCTCCAGCTGGGCCGCCTGGGCGTCGGTCGGGCCGGAATCCAGCGACACGAGCGCGACTTGCGGCTGGGCGCCCAGCACGGCCTCGACGTTGAAGGCGGAGGCAGAGCTCGGCGTCTTCGGCAAGGTCGCCAGCGCCGGAGATTTTTCCAGATAGGCGGCGTAGATCTCGGGACTGAGACGGTTCACGTCGCCCGCCCAGGCCGCCAGCAGGCTGACCGGATCGGGATGGATCAGCGAAAGAGCGATCAGGAAACGGCTGTCGTCGATCGACAGCTTGCCGATGGGGGGCGTGATCGCCAGGGGGCGATCGCGCAGATCCTTGAGCAGGGAGGATGGGCCCGCGTCGTCACGGCGCGTGCAGGCCCCGGCGCCGGCCAGAAGGGCGGCGGCACCCAGCAGAAGGGCGCGACGGCCCGGTTTGAATTCCGTCATCCGGCCCATCCTCAGAAATCCCAGCTGACGCCCATCCAGTGGCGACGGCCGTCGCCCTGGACATCGTAGGTCGCCACGTCCAGCACCTTGTCGGTCAGGTTGTAGACGCCGAACTTCAGCGTCACGTCGTCTCGCACACGCCAGTTCGCGCCGACGTCCAGCAGGGCGTAGTCGGGGTAGCGGCGACCGACCTGGCGCGCCCCGTCCATGATCGGTTCGCCGTTGATGCCGACGCGCAGGCCCGCGTTGATTTCCTCGCCGTGATAGGAGCCCGCGGCCCACAGGTTCAGGCGCTCCGTCGCGGCGTAGTCAGCGCGCAGACTGGCCATGTGTTCGGGCGTGCGCGACAGGGGCAGGCCGTCGTAGAGCCCGCCCTTCTGGGACGAGTCCGTGTAGGTGTAGCCCGCCTTGAACGCGAGCTGGTCCGTCGCCTGCCAGCGCCCGCCCAGCTCCACGCCCTGAATGCGGGCGTCGTTGATATTGTACCAGTAGTAGAGCTGATACAGCGGGTCCTCGTCCCAGCGCAGCACCTCGCTCGGCACGTCGCAGACGCCGTTGTTGTTGGCGTCAGGCCCGCAGACCCGGTCGTCGGCGATCTTGTCCTTGAAGTCGGTCCGGAAGACGGTGGCGTTCAGCGACAGCGTCGGGATCGGCCGCCACAGGGCGCTGACCTCATAGTTGACGCTGCTCTCGGGCTTCAGGTCCGGATCGCCGATGATGACGCCGCACAGACCCGCGCCATAGTTGCAGTTGGCGCCGCCGGTCTCATAGGCGTAGCCGTCCGCCACGGCGCGGATTTCCGGGGCGCGGAAGCCGGTCGAGACGCCGCCCTTGATGGTCAGGGTCTCGCTGGGGCTCCATACGGCGTAGGCGCGCGGGCTCCAGTGGTCGCCATAGCGCTTGTGGTCATCCACCCGCAGGCCCAATGTCAGGGCCAGTTGCGGCGTCAGCGTCCACTCGTCCTCGACGAACAGGGCGCGTTGCCAGACGTCGAAGGTCTTGGCGACATTGTCACGAGCGCCGGGGTTGATGTCCTTCAGGCTGTTCTCGATCCACTGACCGCCGAAGACCAGGTTGTGATCGCCCAGCGGCGAGCCCGTCAGCGGCAGGTTGAACAGGGCGTCGAGGACGGTGTTGGTCAGTTCCGGCGCGCGCGGGTTGCGGACCATGACGCCGGTGGCGTCGGCGGTGAAAATCTCGCGAGAAGACTCTTCGCGCATCAGCGACAGGGCGCTGGTTCCCCAGGACCAGTCGCCGTTCCATGACAGGGAGGCGCTGTCGCGGCTATGTTCGTTGCGCGTGCTGCGCCCGGTGGCGGCCACCGTCTTGCCCGCCGTGCTGAAGCGGTCGATGCGCGTGGTGTCGGCCTGCAGCAGAATTTCGTGGTCGGGCGTAGGGGTCCAGGCCAGGCGACCGGTCAGGCTGTATTCCTCGGAGCCCATGGCGCCGGTGCTGCTGGGAGCGTTGAAGATGTCGTCTTCGGCCCGGTCATAGGCCCGGCCCCAGATCTGGGCCCCCAGCTTGCCCTCGACGACGGGGCCAGCCAGATAGAATTGTCCTTGCGCCCAGTCGCCGCTGTCGCCGCTTTCCTGGGCGACGTAGTCGGCCGCGATCGACCCGCCCCAGCGGTCTGGCACCTTCCTGGTGATGATGTTGATAACGCCGCCAATGGCGTCCGAGCCATAGAGCGACGACATTGGCCCGCGCACCACTTCAATGCGCTCGATGGCCGAGACGGGCGGGGTGAAGCTCTGCTCCAGACCGCCGTTGCCGTTGACACGGGCGTCCCGGGTCGACTGGCGCCGACCGTCCACCAGCGTCAGGGTGTAGGCGCCCGGCAGGCCGCGAATGAAGATGTCCTGGAAATTCGAACCGCCGCTGACCGAGACGCCCTCGACATCGCGCACGGCATCGAACAGGTCCGCGTAGGCGCGACTTTCCAGTTGTTCGGCCGTGATGAGGGTGATCGTCGCCGGGGCCTGCTCGATCTTCTGCGCGCGTGTCGAGGCGGTGACGACGACATCATCCACGGTGGTGACGCTCTGCGCGAAGGCGGCGGTCGTCGTGAACAGGCCGGCGGAGGTGAGCAGAGCCAGGCGGGCGACGCGAGTCATGAGGACGAATTCCGGAGCCGAATGCGAGACGGCTACCGAGTACTGATAGTCATTTTCATTTGCAACCATCCGGTTCGCGACGCTTGGTCGCGATGATGACGCGGGCGTAGGCGCTCAGGCGCGCGGAAACGGCCGAAGGAAGAAAAGGCGTGGCGTGATCCCGACCCAGGTCGACCTGGGCACCGACGTCGGAGACAAGCTCCAGACACGCTCGGCCGAGGAAATCCGGCACATGGTGGCGGCGCTACGTCGCTTCACGGCTGGTGACGGCGAGCCCGTCACCCGGATGGCTGAGGCGCGCCTTTCGACGGAGTCCTTCTCGGAATCGGTTTCGGACGCCGTTGTGCGCGTCCGCACCGTGGACACCCAGTATCAGGCCGGGGCGGTCGTCTACGAACTGATCGACCTGATGCAGGCGACCATCTCCTGCGTGAACCTCGGCATCTTCATCCGCGGCGGCCTGACCATCGGTCCGGTTCACCTTGGCATGAACGGAGAGGGGCCGATTTTCCGCAACGCCATGGTTCGCGCCTATGAGATTGAGTCCAAGGAGGCCGTCTATCCGCGCATCATGATCGACGAAGAGGCGATAACCACCTATCTGGACGACGCATCGATCTGGCAGGACGGAGCGGTGAGCCGGTCTGAGGCGCAATTCGTACGCCAATTCATCCGCATGTCCGACGACGGCTCTTATTTCCTCGACTATCTGCGCGCTGCGGATGCCAGTGAGTTCGACGAGTTGGAAGCCGGTCGGTTCGCTTTCCTCGAGAGCCATCGGCGGCTGATTTCGAGCCATCTCGCCACAACGGACCGAAAGGCGCGGCGCAAACTGATCTGGCTTGCGACCTACCACAACACTTTCATCGCCGAGCTCCGGGGACACTACGATCAGCAAGATCCCGAGGGTGTTTTCCACGCCGCCTTCGGAGCGACGCCGACTGACCTGTTCGACGGCTTGATGATCGATGATACTTGGACCTTGCCGCTCGCGCGATCGCCAAAAAATTCGCCGAAAGACGGGTTTCCGATCGCAGGCTAATGTCTGCTGATGGCGCTCAGTGGAAATCCCGCGATCCCGGCAGGATGCGGACGTCGCGGGGGTGCCGGTGCGGCGGGTGGCGTGGCGGTTGCGGGTGGGCGATGATGTCGGCGCGGGCCAACTGCACATTGGTCTCATGGTCTTCTGACAGGCGGGACAGTTCGGCGCTGCGGTCGATGACGTGGCGGGCGACGACGTGGACGACGCCTTCGGGACTCTTCTCGACCAGGCCTTCGATCTGCATCAGGCGGGCGCCCATGATCTCGCGTCGGTACTGATCGAGCATCCGCGCCCAGAGGACCACGTTGGTGATGCCGGTCTCGTCCTCCAGGGTGACGAAGACGGCGTTGCCCTTGCCGGGGCGCTGACGGACTAGGACCACGCCGGCGACCTGCACCAGGGAGCCGCCGCGTTTGGCTTCGGTTTCGGCGCAGGTCAGCACCCGCTCGGCGGCGAAGACGGGGCGCAGGATGGCCATGGGGTGGGCTTTCAGCGACAGGCGCGCGGTCTGGTAGTCGGCGGCGACATGTTCGCCCAGCGGCATCAGGGGCAGATGGGCGTCGGGCTCCGCGCCCAGTTCGCGGGCGCCGCGCTCGCGCGCCTCGGCGGCGGCGAACAGGGGCAGGGGATCGTCGTCGGGCAACCGGCGCACCGCCCACAGGGCCTGGCGACGGTCCTGGCCCAGGGAACGGAAGGCGTCGGCGTCGGCCAGCTTGCGCATGGCGGCGGCGGGCAGTTCGGCGCGGCGGGCCAGGGTTTCGACATCGGCGAAGGGCGCTGCGGCCCGCGCCGCCGACAGGGCCTTGGCCCAATCCTCCTTGAAGCCGTCGATCTGGCGCAGGCCCAGACGCAGGATGGGCGCCTTCTCAGGCCCCTCCAGACTGTTGTCCCAGTCGCTGTGCGAGACGTCGATGGCGCGCACCTCGACCCCGCCGACCTCCTGCGCTTCGCGCACGATCTGGGCGGGGGCGTAGAAGCCCATGGGTTGGCTGTTCAGCAGGGCGCAGGCGAAGGCCGCCGGGTGGCGGTGCTTGATCCAGGAAGAGACATAGACCAGTCGGGCGAAACTGGCGGCGTGGCTTTCGGGAAAGCCGTAGGAGCCGAAACCCTTGATCTGCTCGAAGCAGCGCCGTGCGAAGTCAGGATCATAGCCGCGCGCGATCATCCGCCCGACCATGCGGTCTTCGTAGGTGTGCAGGGTCCCGTCGCCCCGGAACGTGCCCATGGCCTTGCGCAGGCCGTTGGCTTCGGCGTCCGTGAACCGGGCGGCGACCATGGCGACCTTCATGGCCTGTTCCTGGAATAGGGGAACACCCAGGGTTCGGTGCAGCACCTGCTTCAACTCGTCAGGCGGACCATAGAGGCGGCCGGGCGGGGGATAGTGAACCTTCTCCACGCCGTTGCGACGGCGCAGGTAGGGATGGACCATGTCGCCCTGGATCGGGCCGGGGCGGACGATGGCGACCTGGATCACCAGATCGTAGAACTCACGTGGTTTCAGACGCGGCAGCATGTTGATCTGGGCGCGGCTCTCGACCTGGAAGACGCCGATGGACTGCCCCCGGCACAACATGTCGTAGACCTCCGCCTCCTCCGGCGGGACGGAAGCGAGGTCGTGCTCGACGCCCGAATGGGCCTTCATCAGGTCGAAGGCCTTACGGATGCAGGTCAGCATTCCCAGGGCCAGGACATCGACCTTCATCAGGCCCAGGGCGTCGATGTCGTCCTTGTCCCATTCGATGAAGGTGCGGTCCGGCATGGCGGCGTTGCCGATGGGGACGGTCTCGTCCAATCGCCCCTGGGTCAGGACGAAGCCGCCGACGTGCTGGGACAGGTGGCGCGGAAAGTCGAGCAGGCGCGTCGCCATGCGCACGGCGCGATCGACCATGGGATTGGCGGCGTCCAGACCGGCCTGCTCGATCTGGCGGCCGCTGATCTCCGATCCCCAACTGCCCCACTGGGTCGAGGCCAGGCGCGCGGTGACGTCCTCGGTCAGGCCCAGGACCTTGCCGACTTCGCGGATGGCGCTGCGGGGACGATAGCGGATGACGGTGGCGGCGATGCCGGCGCGATGACGGCCATAGCGGTCATAGACATACTGGATGATCTCCTCGCGCCGCTCATGCTCGAAATCGACGTCGATGTCGGGCGGCTCGTCGCGGTTAGAGGACAGGAAGCGCTCGAACAACAGGTCGTGGCGGGCCGGATCGACGCTGGTGATCCCCAGGACGTAGCAGACCGCTGAATTGGCGGCCGATCCGCGCCCCTGGCACAGGATGCCCTTGTTCTCGGCCGTGCGGACGATGTCGTGGATGGTCAGGAAGTAGGGGGCCAGGCTGCGCTCGGCGATGAACTCCAACTCTCGATTGAGCAGAGTTGCAACCTTAGGTGGTGCGCCGTCGGGATAGCGGACCAGGGTGCGGCGTCGGACCAGCTCTTCCAGCCAGCTCTGGGGTTCCCACTCCGGCGGTACGGGCTCCTCAGGATATTCATACTTCAAGTTGCTCAGATCGAAGGTCGCGCGCGACAGGAAGGCGGTCGTCTCGGCCACCGCCTCGGGCGCGTCTTTGAACAGACGGGCCATTTCATCCTCGGGCTTCAGCCAGCGCTCGGCGTTGGCCTCCAGCCGACGGCCGGTGGTCTCGATGGTCGCGCCTTCGCGGATGCAGGTCAGGACGTCCTGCAGGTCGCGGTCATCGGGAGTGGCGTAGAGGATGTCGTTGAGCGCCAGCAGGCGAACGTCCACCCGCTCCGCCATGGCCTTGAGACGGGCTAGTCGACGCCGGTCGTCGCCGCGCCTGTGCAGGGCGGCGCCCAGCCAGACTGCGCCCGGAGCGGCTTCGGTCATGCGGAGCAGCACCTCTTCCAGCCCCGTCAGCCGATTGGGCGGGACGAGGATCAGCATCAGCTCCTCAGGATCGGCCAGCAGGTCGCGCAGGCCGATCTCGCATTCGCCCTTCCTGGCCCGGCGATTGCCTAGGGTCAGCAGACGCGTCAGCCGACCCCAACCCGCCCGCGTCTCTGGATAGGCGATGACGTCCGGCGTCCCGTCGTTGAAGACCAACCGCGTCCCGGTCAGCAGGCGGAAGTCCGCCGCACGGCGCTTCACCTCTTCGGACAGGGCCGGATCGTTCAGCGGGTCCTCGATGAAGGCGATCTCGCCGGGACTGCCGCCGTCGCGCATCCTGTCCGGCGGGGCCAGGCCCTCGACGCGAATCTCCTTCAGCGCGCTCCAGGCCCGCACCACGCCCGCGACGGTGTTGCGATCGGCCAGCCCCAGTCCGGCGTGGCCGCGCTGGATCGCCGTCAACACCAGGTCCTTGGGATGCGAGGCCCCGCGCAGGAAGGAGAAGTTGCTGGCCGTCGCCAGTTCGGCGTAGGCGCCGCAAGGGTCGAGCCTCCTCATGCGAACAGGCCGTGGATGAACCAGCGCGGCTCGGGCGTCTCGCCATAGAGACCCTGGCGGAACAGCCAGAAGCGGCGGCCGTCCCGGTCCTCGACCCGATAATAGTCGCGGGTGCGCTGGTTCGGCGCGCGCCACCACTCGCCGCTGATCCGCTCGGGCCCTTCGGCGCGGGTCACCTCGTGCAGGACGCGGCGCCAGCGGAACTTCAGGGGATAGCCGTCGGGAACCTCGGCCAGGGTTTCGACCGGCTGGGGCGGGTCGAACATCTGCAGCGGCCGCAAGGGCGGATCGTCGGGATCGAGGTCGGGCCAGGTCTCGTCGCCATGACGGACGGCGGCCGGGACCAGTCGCGCCGCGCGTTCGGGAATGTGCGAGGCGAAGGGCTCGAAACGCAGCACGGCCTCGGGGCCCAGGCGCGCGGTTAGCCGATCCACCAGACGGCTGAAGGCCTCTTCGCCGGGCGTCTCACGCTCCAGGCCTTGCTGTGCCGGCGCCAGAACCTGGGTCCAGGGCACGGACATCCGCATCTGGTCGAAGCCGAAGCCGGGATCCAACGGGGCGGCCAGGGCCGCCATCCGCTCGCTGAACAGCCGCAGGGTCGCGGGGGTGTCGCGGGTCGGGCGGCCGGTGCGGACGACGATCCGGCGCGTCTCGCCGTCCACGCGATAGAAGCCGGCCTCGAAGGCGCGGCCGCCGAGGCCCGTCTGATCCAGCCGGTCCATGGTCTCGACCAGCAGGTCGGACAGGACCCGCTCCACGTCCTCGGGCGCCGAGATCGGCTCGAAGAAGATGCGGTCGACGACCACGGGCGCGGGCGGACGATGCGGGGTGATGCGCATGTCCTCGTCGCCCAGAACCCGCGCCAGCCGGGTCGGGAAGTCAGCGCCGAAGCGGGCGGCCAGGGGCGCGTGAGGCCGATCGTCCAGGTCGCCCAGCCGCTTCAGGCCCAGACGGCGCAAGGCCTCATCCTCCTTGTCCGAAAGCTCCAGGGCGGCGACCGGCAGGCGGCGCGCGGCGGCGCGGTCCTGGCCGGGCTCGAACCGGCCGCCGGGGCCAAAGCGGGCCAGGGCGCGAGCGACCTGTGGCGTGGCGGCCAAGGCGCACCGGATTTTGAGTCCGGCGCGTTCGGCCCGCGCCTGGACCGTCCGCATCAGGCCCGTCTCTCCGCCGAACAGGTGGGCGCAGCCGGTCACGTCCAATATCAGGCCATGCGGAGGGTCCAGCGCGATCATGGGGGTGAAGCGCCCGAAATCCTCCAGCACCCGCCCCAGCAGGGCGTCGTCGAGGTCGGGTCGATGGGCGACGACGCGCAGGGCGGGGGTCCGCGCCCGCGCGTCGGCCAGGGCCAGGCCAGGGGTCAGTCCCGCTCGCGCCGCCGCCGGATCGACGGCAGCCAGCCGCAACGCGCCCTTGATCTTCTCGGCCAGGACGACCGGCGGCGCATCCTCAGGCGGCGCGTCGGCCCGCTGTTCCTGACGCCGCAGCCGGTCGCTGGGCAGCCAGGGGAACCAGACCGCCAGATAGCGGCGCGGGCGGGCGGAAGGTTCGCTGCTCACGATCCCACTCCATGATCCAGGTCCCGGTCGCCCCGCCGCCGCGCCGCCGCAGCAGGGTCGCGGAAAAAGACGGCCGCCCCGGCGCTCCGCCTTCCAGGGGTTCCGAAGCGCAGGACGCCACCGACCAGCGGGTCTCGGCTGCGCTGGGGCAGGGCAGGGCGCCCGCCCGCGCCAGGAACAGGGTCGCGCCGTCCGTCTCGGCCGCCAGAACCAGTCGGCGGCTGGCCGTCAGGCTGAAGGCCTTGGCCTCGCCCCAGGCGCTCAACAGCACGGCGCCCACGGCGGGACTGCGCAGGGCTTCTTCGCCAGCGGCCAGCAATGTCTGCACGTCGCGCGCCCGCACCAGCAGCAGGTCGCGCGGAGATAACCCCATCTCATGCAGGCCCGGACCGTGCGGCCGTCCCGCCTCCTGGGCCATCATCTCATGCAGACCCCAGACGATGGGCCGCCCCGCCGCCGCCCGCAGCGCCATGCCCAGCCCGAAGGCGTTGACCGTTACGGCGTCGGCAGGGGCGGCGGCGTAGAGATCATGCAGAACGCCCGTGGCCAACGGCGCAAAGGCGTCGTCGCTTCCTGCGCGGACGCCCGCGCCGACGCGACGACCGCCGGCCCGATCCAGGGCCTCCAGGCGAGTCTTCAGCGCCGCTAGAGCGTCAGGCTGAGAATAAATGTTCTGCATATGTTCTTATATGCGCCCTGACCCTGGGAGGGAGTCAAGCGAGACGGCAGACGATGATCCACTTTCGATTTCAGACGGCCTTTCGGACGATCTGATCGGGTGATGATGCGGAACCTCAGGTTCCGGACACGCTGCCGTTTAAACGGCCTGACTCTTCTGGGGCAGTTTGAGGCGGCAGTCTGCGCTTCAACCTCAGATTGGCTTCCAGCAAGTGACCGATCTTAAACGGTCATGGCAGACACGAAGCGAATCCTGGAAGGCAGCCGCCGGTGCAAATCGCGGAGAAAATGCCGGGACAGCGCATGCGCCGTCCAACTTTCTTTGTCGGAGTCCAACTTGTTGTGACATCCGACAGCAAGAATGGCGCACCCGAAGAGATTCGAACTCCTGACCCCCAGATTCGTAGTCTGGTGCTCTATCCAGCTGAGCTACGGGTGCGCACTGCCTTGCGGGCAGGGCCGGGTATCTAGCGGGTCGCTTTCGGGCTGGCAAGCAGGTTTTCTCAGAAAATCTTGAGAAAATGCGGGGTTGGCCTCACGAGCCTGCGGGCCTAGGCATAATGCCTCCCTGCAACGCCCCGGAGTGCTCGCGTGCGCGCCTATTCCTTCTCTCATCTGCGGCCTTCGCGCAGGATTTCGTCTCTCGCGGCGGGAACGGCGCTGGCGACCCTCTTGCTGGCGGGTTGCGCGACGACGGTCGAGGGCGTTCAGGTCGAGACGGCCGCAGCGGCTCCGGTTGAAGCGCCGGCTGTCGCTACGGCCGCCGTCGCCAGGGGGCCGTTCGTATCGGCGGCCAATCCCCTGGCGGTCGAGGCGGGGATGAAGGTGCTGGCGCGCGGCGGTTCGGCCGTGGACGCGGCGGTGGCGATCCAGGCTGTGCTGGGCCTGACCGAGCCGCAGTCCTCGGGCCTGGGCGGCGGCGCCTTCATGATGGTCTATGAGGCCGAAAGCGGCGCCGTCACCGTTTATGACGGGCGCGAGACGGCGCCGGCCGCCGCCACGCCTGAGCTCTTCTATGAGAGCGGCCGGCCTCTGCCCTTCGTCGATGCGGTGCTGAGCGGACGCTCGACGGGGGCGCCGGGCGTGGTGCCCATGCTGGCCCTGGCTCAGAAACAGCACGGCGCCCTGGCCTGGTCCGAGCTGTTCGGCGACGCCGAGAAACTGGCGCAGGACGGCTTCGTCGTCAGCCCGCGTCTGGCGGGCATGATCAACGGCGGTGCGCCCCAGGCGAAGACGCGCTGGGCGACCGAATATTTCACCAAGCCGGACGGCGCGCGCTATCAGGCGGGCGAGACCCTGCGCAACCCGGCCTATGCCGAGACGGTGCGCCGCATCGCGCGCGAGGGCGCGGCCGCCCTGCAGCAGGGGCCTCTGGCCGAGGCCATTGTCGCGGCGGTGAACGAGGGGCCGCGTCCCGGCGCCCTGACGACCGGCGACATCGCCGGCTATCGCCCCGTGGTGCGCGAGGCCGTGTGCGGTCCCTATAAGGTCTACACCATCTGCGTACCGCCGCCGCCGTCCAGCGGCGCCTCCATTCTGGAGCTGCTGGCCATGGCCGAGCAGACGCCCGACATCGACAGGGGGCCGGACAGTCCCGAGGCCTGGGCCGCCTTCGGTCAGCTGCAGCGGTTGATGTACGCCGACCGCGACCGCTATTTCGGCGATCCGGCCTTCGTCTCCGTGCCGGTCGCGGGTCTGCTGGATCCGGCCTATGTCGCCGAGCGCGCGGCCCTGGCGCCGGCTCTGCGCTGCGCGGCGCCCTATGGCGTGCCGGCCGGGGCGCCGAACGTCGGTGCGGACGCCACGCGCGAGCCGGCGGGCACGTCGCACCTGGTCGTGGTGGACGCCAAGGGCGACGCCGTCAGCATGACCACCACGGTCGAGAGCCTGTTCGGCTCGGGCCGGATGGCGGGCGGCTTCTTCCTGAACAATCAGCTGACCGACTTCTCCCTGGTCCCGACGGCGAGCGACGGCACGCCGGCGGCCAACGCCGTGGCGGCGGGCAAGCGGCCGCGCTCGTCCATGTCGCCGGCTCTGATCCTGGATCGCGACGGGCGGCTGGTGGGCCTGCTGGGCTCGCCGGGCGGCTCGTCCATCCTGGCCTATAACGCCAAGGCCCTGATCGGCGCCCTGGCCTGGGGCCTGCCGCTGCAGCAGGCGGTCGACCTGCCGAACCTAGTGGCGAAGGGCGACGGCTTCGGCGCTGACACCGAGGGCTTCCCCGAGGCGGTGCGTGAAGGCATGGCGGCGCGCGGCGTCGAACTGCGGCCCAATACGACCGAGACCTCGGGCCTGCATGGCGGGTTGTGGCGGAACGGGCGCTGGGACGGCGCGGCGGACAGTCGACGCGAGGGCGTGGCCCGGACTCAGTAAGGCGATGGCCTATTCGCGTGGACGGATCGTCAGTTGGAAGGCCACAAGGCCTTCCGACACGTCGGTGTTGATGCCGTTATAGGCCTTGATGCCGTTGGCTTCGATCTCACGATAGACGATGCCCAGCGAGCCCTGCATCGCGCCACGGCGATAGGCCACGCCGATGGAGGCGTCGCCGAGAAAGGCGCCGGTGTCGTGACTCATGCCTGAACGGGCGAAGTCGCCGTCGCGGGTGCGGGCGAAGTTGTAGCCGACGGCGCGTTTCGACCCGGCGGCGTAGACATACCAGCGGGCCCGTTCGCCGAAGGCTTCATCGCCGTCGGGCGCCAGGCGATCCAGGCCCTCGCCGATCTTCAGCGTGGCGCCGGCCTCGGCGGTCGTGCCGTCGCTGCCGAAGCCGACCCCGGCGTGGGGCGTCAGCGAGACTTCGAGGCCCGAGGGCGTGCGGCCCCGCGCGGCGATCCAGCCGCGCGTATAGGTCACGTCGTAGCTCGCGTCGTCATAGGCGCGGGCGTCAAGGGCGCGGGGCGGCACAGGGGCGCCGTCGGCCCGGCGGGGTTCGCCGCGCGCAGTGATCCTCAGGCGGTCGGTGAAGCCGTCGCCTGCGAACCAGGCCTCGTTCTGGCCCGTGATGAAGGCGTCTCGCCCGGCGGGCGATCCGGACAGGGCCAGGGGCGCGCCGAAGGGCGTGTCCGGGGCCGCAATGGCGATGTCGTTGTTCAGGCGGGCTGCGGCGTCCTCGAACTGTACGGCGTCGCCGCCGCGAACCGCCACGGGCGTGTTTCCGACGTCGGTGAACGAGGGCGTCGCCTGCGCGCTTGCCGTCATGGGAAGACCCACGGCGATCAGAATACCAACGAGGCAAGCCTCCCTACGCACCAACGGTTCCTCCCAAAGCCGTTAACGAAACCACTCTGCACTAACGCGAGGGAACTGCAACGGCCTCTTTCAAGCCACAATCCTGTTTCGACCAAACGAAACCGCCCGGAAGAGAGTTCCTCCGGGCGGTGGGATCAGGCGATTGTGATGTGCGGTTCGGACCTTACTGGCAGGCCAGGCACTCGTCGTAGTCGGTGCGGGCCGCCGAGAAGAGGTCCGGCTGGTTCGGATCGACCTCGGCCTCGGCCTTGTCCTCGGCGCCGGCGAAGGCGGCGCGCTGCACCGACTTGGAACGCAGATAGTAGAGCGACTTCACGCCGCGTTCCCAGGCGGACCAGTGCAGCATGTGCAGGTCCCACTTGTTCACGTCGCCGGGGATGAAGAGGTTCAGCGACTGGGCCTGGCAGATTTCCGGCGCGCGGTCCGCGGCCAGTTCGACCACCCAGCGCTGGTCCAGTTCGAAAGCGGTCTTGAACACGCCCTTCTCGTCGTCCGACAGGGCGTCGAGATGCTGGACCGAGCCTTCGTGTTCGAGGATCGAGCTCCACACGGCTTCGGTGTCGATGCCCTTCTCGCCCAGCAGCTTCTGCAGATAGGGGTTCTTGACCGCGAACGAGCCCGACAGGGTCTTGTGCGTATAGATGTTGGCCGGGATCGGCTCGATGCCCGCCGAGGCGCCGCCGCAGATGATCGAGATCGAGGCGGTCGGGGCGATGGCCAGCTTGTGCGAGAAGCGTTCCATGACGCCTTGCTCGGCGGCGTCCAGGCAGGGGCCCTTTTCTTCGGCCAGCGTACGGCTGGCCTTGTCGGCTTCGCGACGCAGGTGCTTGAAAAGGCGCATGTTCCACGACTTGGCCATGGCCGACTCGAAGGCCACGCCCTGCCCTTGCAGGAAGGAGTGGAAGCCCATCAGGCCCAGCCCCACCGACCGCTCGCGCTTGGCCGAATAGACGGCCGCCGCCATGGACGAAGGCGCGCGGTGGATGAAGTCCTCCAGGACATTGTCCAGGAAGCGCATGATGTCTTCGATGAATTTCGGCTCTTCGCGCCACTCCAGGAAGGTCTCGGCGTTGACCGACGACAGGCAGCAGACGGCGGTGCGCTCGGCTCCCAGGTGGTCCTTGCCGGTGTGCAGCATGATTTCGGCGCACAGGTTCGACTGCTTGACCTTGAGGCCCAGCTCGCGCTGGTGCAGGGCCAGCTGGCGGTTCACCGTGTCCGAGAAGATCAGGTAGGGCTCGCCCGTCTGCATGCGGATGTCGAGGATCTTGGTCCACAGAGAGCGGGCGTCGACGGTCTTCATGACCTCGCCGTTCTTCGGCGACTTCAGGTCGAAGGTGGAGCCGGTCTTCACCGCTTCCATGAATTCGTCAGTGATGTTGAGGCCGTGGTGCAGGTTCAGGGACTTGCGGTTGAAGTCGCCCGAGGGTTTGCGGATCTCGAGGAACTCCTCGATCTCGGGGTGGTGAATGTCCAGATAGACGGCGGCCGAGCCGCGGCGCAGCGAGCCCTGCGAGATGGCCAGGGTCATGGAGTCCATGACCCGGATGAAGGGGATGATGCCGCTGGTCTGGCCGGCGCCCTTGACCTTCTCGCCGATGGAGCGGACGCCGCCCCAGTAGGTGCCGATGCCGCCGCCGTTCGAGGCCAGGGCGACGTTCTCGTTCCAGACGTTCTGGATGCCGTCCAGGCTGTCGCCCACGGCGTTCAGGAAGCAGCTGATCGGCAGGCCGCGATCGGCGCCGCCGTTCGACAGGACCGGCGTGGCCGGCATGAACCACAGCTTCGACATGTAGTCGTAGATGCGCTGGGCGTGTTCGGCGTCGTCGGCGTAGGCCGTCGAGACGCGGGCGAACATGTCCTGATAGCTTTCCCCCGCCAGCAGGTAGCGGTCCTCCAGGGTCTTCTTGCCGAAGTCGGTCAGCAGGGCGTCGCGGGTGCGGTCCAGTTGCAGGCCGGTGACCACTTTCAGCTGCGGCTTGCCCTCGGGCGGTGGCGCAGAAACCGTCGTGAATTCCGTCGTCTGCAGAGCTTCGCCGCCAGCCATGTTGATCCTTGCCCCGATCAAAATCGTAAGAAGACCGTGCCGGTTTGAAACACTAGATATGGTGTCTCTATTCCCGTGCTCGGCTAGATGTATGGGCGCATATCGCTAATGCCAGGTAAAGACTTGATCTTGCCCGGGCGATGTGGGGTCCACAGATTCACCGGCGAGGGGCTGTGGAAAAGTCGGAAAAGACAATCGCCAAGCCGCTCGACCCGCGCGATCACAAACGCGTGATCCTTGGGGTGAGGGAACGCACCGCCAGCTTGACCGTTAGCGGCCCATGGCTCCGCATCCGACCGCCTTTCTGACCCGCGCCCTGCGCGTGGCCCGCACCGAAATCGCCGCCGTCGCCGCCCTGCTGGTCGTGGCCCTGGGCACGCTCACATTCATCGAGGTGGCCGACGACATGCGCGAGGCCGACGGTCAGGCCTTTGATCAGGCGGTGCTGCATGCGGTGCGCCCCTTCGCCGACGATCCGGGCCGTCCCTGGGGGCCGTGGTGGCTGCACGAGGCGGCGGCGGACCTGACCTCTCTGGGCGGGATTTCGGTCCTGACGCTGTTTGCCCTGATCGCCCTGGGCTTCATGTTGATCCAGGGCAAGCGCTTGTCGGCCTTGTTGCTGGTCGTCGGCCTGGCGGGCGGGGTGGCGCTGAGCGAAGGCCTGAAGGCTCTGTTCGAACGGGACCGCCCTCCGCTGGAGTTCCAGGCGGTCGAGACATTGAACGCCAGCTTCCCGTCGGGACACGCCCTGTTGTCGACCGTCTTTTATCTGACGCTCGGGGTCATGCTGACGCGGGCGGTGCCGACGAAGCGGCTGAAGGCCTATGTCCTGGGGTGTGCGATCCTGATCGCCCTGGTGATCGGGCTGACCCGCATCTATCTGGGCGCTCATTGGGCCTCGGACGTCTTCGCCGGATGGAGCGTCGGCGCGGCCTGGGCCATGCTCCTGTGGCTGATCGCTTACGCCGTAGGACGACGCCAGCGGCTGCATGACGCCCCCTTGCAGGATGCGCCTTCGACCAATGTCTAGCGGCCGGAAGACGGCAGGCGCCGGATAACGGAGCGAGCAGAGCCCAACGGCCGTTCGAGGAAGCGCAATGACCGATTTCGCCGCCCAGCATGCAGAGCGCCTGATGTCGCCCGCCGCCGCCGCCGCCCTGATCCCGTCGGGCGCCAGGGTGGCCATGGCCCTGGGCGTCGGCCAGCCGCCCGCCCTGCTGAAGGCCCTGGCCGACCGGGCCGAGGCGCGCGAGATCGGCGACGTCAACATCTACTACCTGCTGTCGACCGCCATCGCCGGCGAGACGGTGCTGCGCTACGAACTGACCGACCGCCTGCGCCCCCACAGTCTGTTCCACGGCGCCATCGAGCGGAAGCTGGAGGCGCGCGGGATCGAGGAAGGCCGTCAGGGCGTCTGGTTCATCCCTACCGGCTTTCAGCAGGCGCCGAACGTCCTGACGCGTGAGATCGGGGTCGACACCCTGCTGGCCACTGTCTCGCCGATGGACGCCGACGGCTATTTCAGCTTCGGGACCAATACCGACTACGCCCTGGCGGTGTCGAAGACGGCCCAGCGGGTGATCCTGGAGGTCAATCCGCACATGCCGCGCGTCTTCGGCGATTGCCGGGTCCATGTCTCCCGGGTCACGGCCCTGGTCGAGCACGCCGCGCCCTTGCTGGAGGCGGGCAAGGCTGCGCAGCAGCCGCAGGATCTGGTCATCGGCGGCATCATCGCCGGCCTGATCGAGAACGGCTCGACCCTGCAGATGGGCATAGGCGCCTTGCCCGACGCGGTCTGCGCCGCCCTGCACGACCACGCCGACCTGGGCATCCACACCGAGCTGCTGACACCGGGCCTGGTCGAACTGATGCGCGCCGGGGTGGTCACCAATGCGAAGAAGAGCCTGCATCCGGGCAAGACCGTCTTCACCTTCGCCATGGGCGACCGCTCGACCTATGAATTCCTGCACGAGAATCCCGCGCTGGAGGCCCGCCCGGTCGACTATGTGAACGACCCCGCCGTCATCGCCCGCAACGACAGGATGGTCTCGGTCAACGCCACGCTTCAGATCGACCTGTTCGGGGCCTGCTGCTCGGAATACCTGAACGGGCGCCAATATACGGCGGCCGGCGGTCAACTGGACTTCGTACGCGGCGCCTCGGCCTCCGAGGGCGGGCGGTCGATCATCGCCTGTCACTCCACCGCGGCCAGGGGGACAGCCTCGCGCATCGTCGCCCGGCTGGACGGTCCGGTCACCACGCCGCGCAATGACGTCCAGATCGTCGTCACCGAGCACGGCTGGGTCAATCTGCGCGGTCTGACCCTGGATCAGCGCGCCCGCGCCCTGATCAATCTGGCTGCGCCGCAGTTCCGTGCGGGGCTGGAGGCCGAGGCCCGCGCCATGGGGCTGATCTGATCCGGTCTTCCGCCATAAGTAAAACCTCGTTCTTTTGGCGGTAGGGTTTCTTTACAAATGCGGAGCAGGGTTGGGGACGGGGCGCCGTAACGAGGATGGGGGGCATGAGAGGACGCTGGCGAGGCTTTCGTCATGACGCGGGTCGAGAGGCAGGGCCTCACCCGGCTGTCTATGTCGGGCTGTTCGCCCTGTGTCTGTTGCTTGGCCATTGGAGCGCGGCCACTTTTCAGGCGGTGATCG
The DNA here is from genome assembly GCF_055397675.1 of Brevundimonas sp. T2-11. NCBI lineage: Bacteria > Pseudomonadati > Pseudomonadota > Alphaproteobacteria > Caulobacterales > Caulobacteraceae > Brevundimonas > Brevundimonas sp. T2-11. The sequence goes on along the minus strand of NZ_AP027920.1, from coordinate 2,853,738 downwards.
CCTGGCCGGCCAACGGGGTCATGCTGGCGGCCTTTCTGCAGTTGCCGAGGCGTCGGGCCAGTCTGGTTCTGGCTCTGTGTTTCGGGCTGAATCTGGTCAGCGCCCTGATGCGCGGCGATGCTCAGCCTTTCGTCTGGCTCAACCCGGTTCTGAATCTGGTTCAGGTTATGACGGCCGGAGTCCTGGCGCGGCGTCTGTGTGGAGCGGCGCTGGATATGCGGCGGCCGCGCAGGGTGATCCTTTTCGTCATCGGCGCAGCGACCCCGGCGGTGGTTCTGACCGCCACAATCGGCGTGGCCGTGGCCGTGGTCGTGCGGGACTATTCGCTGGCGCGGGCCGTCTTCGCCTGGCGGCACCTGTTCGCCATGGAGCTTCTGGGGCTGGTGATCGTCACTCCGAGTCTCTTGCTGCTGGCCCGCGCGCATCGCTTCCGGCAGGCGGCTCAGTCGCCGCTGGAGGTTGTCGTGATCCTCGGCGTTCTGGCGGCGGCGACGCTGTGGGTCTTCACCCAGTCTTCGCCCTATCTGTTTCTGGTCTTTCCTCCCTTGATGCTGGCGGCTTTTCGTCTCTCGCCGCCGTGGATGGCGATCGCCCTGATCATGACCACGACCGTCAGCGGTTTGCTGACGCTGACAGGGCATGGACCGATCAGCGCCTCGTCCGTGCCGGACGTGGCGGAGCTGAACGCCCTTCCGGAGCGCATGCGCCAGATGCCGCTCTATTATGGCTTCCTTCTCGTGGGGGCGATGACGGCCCTGCCGATCAGCGCCCTGATGGCTGAGCGGCGTTCCTTCGTGTCGCGGTTGGCGCGACGGACGGCTGTCGCGCAGGAGCAGCGGCGCCGGGCAGAGGCGGCGGACGCCGTCAAATCGCGTTTTCTCGCCTTGATGAGCCATGAAATGCGCACTCCGCTAAACGGCGTCAGCGGCTATGCCGACCTGCTGTCGCGGCGCGCCGATCTGCCGCCCGAGGTCCAGGCCCAGGTGGCCGCGATCCGCGAGTCGGGCGAAGCCATGCTGACCCTCGTTGAGGAGGTGCTGGATGTCTCGCGCGGCGAGGGGCCGGCGCGCCAGGAAGTCTTTGATCTGGCCGCCCTGATTGATGCGGTCGTCGGTCCCGAGGCCGCTGCGGCCGAGGCCAAGGGGCTGGGTTTCGAGGTGGAGCTTGCGCTGCAGTCGGACGGGCGCGTCAAGGGCGACGCGCGGCGTCTGCAGGGGGCGTTGCGGCATCTGGCGTCGAATGCGGTCAAGTTTACCGAGCAGGGCGTGGTGCGGTTGCGCGTCTGCCACGAAGGCGATGAACTGACGGTCGATGTCTCGGACACCGGACGCGGGATCGCGACCGACTTCGCGCCAAGTCTTTTTGAACCCTTCGCTCAGGGGGATGATTCCCTGGGCCGCCGTCATGGCGGCGCAGGGCTGGGATTGCCGGCGGCGCGACGCCACGCGCGCAGCATGGGCGGAGATGTCGTTCTGGTGTCTTCGTCATCGGCGGGATCGGTGTTTCGATTGACAGCGAAGCTGGAAGCCCTGGACGCGCCGGCTGCTGATGCCGCAGACGCGGGCGTGCTGCGCGCCCTGATCGTCGACGATCACCCGGTCAATCGTCAGATGCTGCGTCTGTTGATCGAGGCGGCGGGCTGTGAGGCGGTCGAGGCCCGCGACGGGCTGGAAGCAGTGGTCCAGGCGACGGTCGGGGGATTCGACCTGATCCTGATGGATGTGCGGATGCCGGGTCTGGACGGGCTGGAGGCGACGCGCCGGATAAGGTCCTTGCCCGCGGGCTCCAGCCAGGTGCCGATTCTGGCTGTAACCGCCGACGCCATGCCCGAGGACGCTGCGCGCTGTCTGGCGGCTGGAATGGACGCTCACCTGGCCAAACCCATTACTCACGAGCGGCTCTACGCGGCCATTGACCATACGTTCCGCGCCGCTGCGGTTCGAGAGCAGGGCCGGGCCGCCTAGGCGGCGTCGTCTCCCAGGGGAAAGCGTTCGGCCCAGAAATCCTGCAAGGCGGGCAGGGCGTCCACCCGGCGCACGACCTCGGCCATGCGCGGCGCTTCGGTGTTGAAGCGCGCCCGGCGCGGCGTCCAGCGACTGGCGACGGCGACATAGAGGTCCAGCACGCTGAGGTCGTCGCCCAGCAGAAAGCGGCCCGGCGTGATCTGGCCGTCCATGACGCGCCAGCAGTCGGCGATGCGTTCAGCCGTGCGCTGCTTCAGTTCAGCCTGAGCCGCCGCGTCGTCGCCGACCAGCCTTGAAGGCTCGTCCCGCACCCAGAACATCGAATAGATGGACGCCGGAATGAAACTCATCCAGCGCAGGAACTGCGCTCGGCGCGGATCGGCGATGCTTGGCCCCAGTCGCGCCTCGGGATAGGCGTCGGCCAGCCAGATCAGTATGGCGGCGCTTTCAGTGAGAACTTCTCCGCTCGGCAGGATCAGGGCCGGGATCTGGCGTATGGGATTGACGGCGGCGACCTTGTCGCGTTCGGCCTCGCCTTCCCAGGTCACGGCTTCGATGACGCGATAGTCCAGTCCGATCAGGGTCATGGCCGCCTCGACCGGGACCGATCCCGAGCCGGCGGCGCCGTAAAGCGTGAAACTCATCCCCAGGCTTCTCCCCATCTGATTCCTCTCTGACCACCATATCTAGCGGTAGAGTGAAAATGTGATCGCAAGATAGGCGCATTCCGACTTGGCGCCGGGCCGCGCCGGACGCATGGTGAAACTCACTTCTTTCCGGATTCGCTTCAGGTCATTTTGATGAACGCCCACTCCTCGATCATCCGTCCCGGAACGGCCGGACTGTTGACGCCTTCGGCCGCCTACAAGCCCTTCCGCTACCCGTGGGCCTTCGACATGTGGAAGAAGCAGCAGCAGGTCCACTGGATGCCCGAAGAGGTGCCGCTGGGCGAGGACGTCAAGGACTGGGCCGCCAACCTGACCGACAGCGAGCGCAATCTGCTGACGCAAATTTTCCGCTTCTTCACCCAGGCCGACATTGAGGTCCAGGACAACTACATGGAGCGCTACGGCCGGGTGTTCAAACCGACCGAAGTGAAGATGATGCTGGCCTCGTTCGCCAATATGGAGACCATCCATATCGCGGCCTACGCTCTGCTGCTCGAGACCATCGGCATGCCCGAGAGCGAGTTCGGCGCCTTCATGGAATACGAGGCCATGCGCGACAAGCATGACTTCATGGGCCAGTTCGGGGTCGAGACCGACGCCGACATCTGCCGCACCCTGGCCATGTTCGGGGGCTTCTCCGAAGGTCTGCAGCTGTTCGCCAGCTTCGCCATGCTGATGAATTTCCCTCGCCAGTCCAAGATGAAGGGCATGGGCCAGATCGTGTCCTGGTCGGTGCGCGACGAGAGCCTGCACTGCGAAGGCATCATCAAGCTGTACCACGCCTTCAACAAGGAGACGGGCGCCGTCACCCAGGCCGTGGCCGACGACATCGTCGACTGCTGCAAGACCGTGGTGGCGATGGAAGACAAGTTCATCGACCTGGCCTTCGAAATGGGCCCGGTGAACGGCATGACCCCGGACGACATCAAGCAGTACATCCGCTTCATCGCCGACTGGCGCCTGCGTCAGCTGCAACTGCCGGAAGTCTACGGCGTGACGGAAAACCCGCTGCCCTGGCTGCAGTCCCTGCTGTCGGGCGTCGAGCACGCCAACTTCTTCGAGGCGCGCGCCACCGAATACTCCAAGGCCGCGACCCAGGGTTCGTGGCACGGCGCCGACGGCGTCTGGGACAGCTTCGACGCCATGATGAAGCGCCGCGAGACCGCCGAGGGCTGATCGCCGTGGCCCATCCGGTCCGAACGGCGCTGGTCGGTTTCGGCTACGCCGGACGGACCTTTCACGCGCCCCTGATCGCCGCCTGCCCGGACATGGAGCTGGAGGCGGTGGTCAGTCGTCAGGCCGAGGCGGTCGCCGAGGCGTGGCCCCAGACGCGCGTTCTGGCTGCGTTTGAGGATGTGCTGGCCGACCCCGCCATCGACCTGATCGTCCTGGCCACGCCCAATGACCTGCACGCCGGGCAGGCCGAGGCGGCGTTGAAGGCCGGAAAGGCCGTGGTGGTCGACAAGCCCTTCACCCTGACCGCCGACCAGGCGCGCCGGCTGGCGACCCTGGCCGAGGAACGCGGTCAGCTATTGTCGGTCTTCCACAATCGTCGCTGGGACGCTGACTTCCTGACCTTGCAGGCCCTGATCGCCGAGGATCGGCTGGGGCCGGTGGTGCGCTTCGAAAGCAGTTTCAATCGTTGGCGGCCCGAGGTGCGCGACCGATGGCGCGAGGGTGACGGTCCAGGCGCGGGCATCTGGTATGATCTGGGACCGCATCTGATCGATCAGGCTCTGGTCCTGTTCGGACGGCCGCTGGGGGTGACCTGCGATCTGGCCATCCTGCGTTCCGGCGGTCGCGCGACCGACTATGCCCACGCCGTGCTGCGCTACGCCGACAAGCGGGTCATCCTGCACGCCGACATGGTCACCCCCGCGCCCGAGGCTCGCTTCGCCGTTCATGGCGCGCGGGCCAGCTGGCTGAAGGCCGGGCTGGATGTTCAGGAAGACCAGCTGAAGTCAGGTCTGGCGCCGGACGCTGCGGGCTGGGGCGTCGATCCGCGTCCCGGCGTGGTCCTCGACGGCGCGACCGGCGCGTCCGATGCCGTGAAAGGCCCGCCCGGCGACTATCCTGCCTACTACGCCGCTGTCGCACGCGCGATTCGCGAACGCGCGCCTAATCCTGTCCCGCCGGGTGAGGCTGTGGCGGTGATGGAGGTGCTGGAGGCGGGTCTGCTCAGCGCCGCGCGCCGCGCCGAGGTCCTGCTCTAGTCAGGCGACTGACGTCCGGCGTTGCAGCGCGCCCGGTCGCCGCGTTCGCAGGCGGCCACGGTCGCGCGCCAGTCGGCCATTTGCTGTTCATAGTCGGCCTGGGCCTGGGCCGCGGCCTTTACATCCGCCGCGTGGCGCTGCCGTTCGATCTCGGCCGCATCCAGTTCCGTCTGATACTGGGCCTGAGCCTTGGCGTGGGCGGCGGCGTTGGCGCGGTCCTGGCTTTCCGCCAGATCGTTCTGGGCGGTGATCTCGGCGTTCAGGGCCTGGGTGCGGCGCAGTTCGTCGGGGTCCTGGGCCGAATCCGGGGCGCGATGATAGCGTTCGCCCTGACGGCGCAGCAGATCGGCTACGGGGTCGCTGGGGGCCGCCTGGGCCTGAGCAGAGGCCGGCGTCTGGGCGGATTTGGCGGGCTTGGCGGCGGTCTGCGCCAGTGCGGGCGTGACCATCAGGGCGACGGTCAGGGCGGCGAGGAGGGGGCGAACAGAGGTCATCAGAGCGTCCTTGCCTGGAAGAGGCGGGGCGAAGCTTGGCGTTTTCAGGTCAGATGTAAACCAACGCCTGCGCCGGGCATACGGCTGCATCAATCCTGGCCCGAGCCGCTCGACGCCGCCCGGGTCCTGAACAGGGTCAGGGCGGCGATCATGTCAGCCTCGGCGGCCTCGGCTCCGGGGTCGGCGAGGCAGATCGTCCGCTGCCGGTGGCTGATGACGGCGTTGAAGTCCTCGCGTTGATCCTCAGGGATGGTTTCTTCCAGCACCTCGCCATTGGCGCGCAGGCGAATGACCTTGAGCACCTCGCCGCGCCGGGTCTGGCAGTCGATGCGGCGTTGCACCCGGACGGCGGCGGCGCTGTTGTCATCCTGCGCCAGCAACAGGATGGTGTCGTACCGGCGCACCGGCCCTTCGACGCGGATCGACCCCGTGTCGAGGAAGACCTGATCGGGATTCGGCGGACTGACCGGCAGCAGGCCGAAGGACGGATCGCGGGCGGTGAGGTCGTGAATTTCCTCGGTTGAAAGCGCGAAGGGCGGTTCGTCGGTCATGACGGCCAGGGCCATGCGGCGCTGGCCTTCCGCCTCGTCATAGCGACCGACCCTGTCATAGGCCTCTGACAGCAGGGCGTGGAAGTCGGCGGGGATGCCTACCGTGTGATGCAGGAAGCCGACCATGGGTTCCAGAAGGGCGATGGCGGCGGCGGGATCATCCTGTCGAAGGGCGATGGCGGCGCGCGCCGCCTTGAAATCGCGTTGCTCCATCCAGGAGGCGTCCGTCTGATGCTTTGTCGCCAGGACTGCGGCGCATGCCAGGGCCTGGGCGTCGCCGCCGCGGCTATAGCGGATCAGGACGGCGGCGCCTTCGCGGCTGGATGAGGCCGCCAGGCGTTCGGAGAGCAGGGGGCTCGCGCAGACGTCTTCCGCCGGGACGGCCTGGCCGCTGACCAGAACGAGCATCAGGGCTGCGAGCAGCATGGGCGTTCATCCTGTCGTATCGATGTTCAGCCAGGGTGGCGCCGTCCGCCCTGGGCGGCAAGCGGTCAGGCGGGCAGGCGCAGCTCGAAGGTCGTCCCCTCGGGACCGGTGTCCAGCAGGCGCAACTCGCCGCCGTGATTGGCGGCCAGTTCGCGCGATATGGTCAGGCCCAGACCTGTGCCCTCGGACGCGCGGCCGCTGACGAAGGGCTCGAACAACCGTCCGGCCAACCGCTCGGGGATGCCGGGGCCGTCGTCCGTGACGCGCAGCATGATGAGGCCGTCGCGGGCCTCGGCGCGGACGGTGATGCGGCCCTTCCGGTCGCGCGCCGGATCGCTTTCGATGGCCTGACGGGCGTTGCGCATCAGGTTCACCAGAATGCGATGAAGTTGGTCGCTGTCGGCGCTGACGGTCAGGCGGGCGGGCAGATCGCGGATCAGGCGCACGCCATCGTCTTCCAGTCCCGCGTCCTCGGCGGCGACAGAGACGACGCGGGCCAGCAGCATTTTTTGCAATTGCGGCGCGGCCTCTTCGGACTTGCCGTATTCCAGCACGTTGCGCGCCAGGGCGGCGGCGCGGCCCAGGGCGCGTTCCAGTCGGGGCAGGGCCTTGGCCACCAGGGGGTCGGACGAGCTGGACAGGCGCTCGGACGCCATTTGGGCCGAGGTCAGCATGTTGCGCAGGTCGTGGTTGATCTTGGCCACCGCCTCGCCCAGGGCCACCAGACGGGCGCGGGAGCGCAGGGACTGGCGCACCTCTTCCTGCATCCGGGCCAGTTCGCGTTCGACCCGGCCGATCTCGTCCTTGCGGTCCGAGGGCGTCTCGCCGGCGCTTTCCGGATCAGCGGCGAAGCGCTCGATGGATCGCGTCACCCGGCGAAGGGGCTGCAGGACCAGGAAGGAGAGGGAGGCGTAGAGCAGTCCGCCCGCGACCACGGCGATCAGCAGGGACATGGTCAGGCTGTTCAGCAGGAAGCTCTTCAGCTCGGTCTTCAGCGGCTGGGCGGGCGCCAGGATCTCGATGAAGTCGCCCGAGCGATAGCGCGGCTTGGCCTGCACCCGCAAAGAGCGGTCGGGGTGGCCGAACAAGGTCTTCCACGGGTCCAGCAGTCGGGCGCCGACATTGCGCTGGCGCAGGTCGATCAGTTCGGGCGCGCGGGGCAGGTTGGGGGCCTGCAGCAGCAGGCGGCGCACGCCCTGCTCGCCGACGACCACGGACTGGACCCCGCCGATGCTCAGCAGCTGTTCAGCGGTGGAATCCTCGACGGCGGAATAGGGCAGGGCCTCGACGCCCACCGAGGCCAGTTCGGCGGCCTGCAATCGATCCATCAGCCACCGCTCCTGGAAGGAGGCGGCGCTGGGCACGATGATCAGGGCGGCGACCGCCAGGGTGAAGGCCACAGTCAGCAGCAGGAGGCGGCTGGACAGGCCGTCTGGCGCGCGGGGCGTCAGGCGCTCGCGCCAGACGTCAGGCAGGCGCACATCCGCGAGGCGCGCGGTCAGGCCCGTCTCTTCGCGGGGGCGCGGGGGCAGTCGAGTCTCGATCGCGTTCCGTTCCGTCATGCGGCGTCCATGCCGTGCCGAGCGCGCCATTTCTGCACTAATTTGAGCGCGAGGGGCAGCAGCATCGACAGGAAGGCCACGCCCAGCAACGGCCACATGAATTCGGCGAACAGGCTCTGCAGGTTCGGATTGGGATCATCCACCAGAATGTCGTTCAGCCCGGCGCCGATCCAGCAGTAGATGATGTGGGCGGGCAGCAGGCCGATGAAGGTGGCGATCATATAGGGCCGTAGGGGGGCCGCCATGACGCCCGCCGCTACATTGATCAGGTGAAAGGGCACCGAAACCACCAGGCGGGCCACCAGGACATACCAGAAGGTGTTCCTGTCCACCCCCTCGCAGACCTTCTTCAGCAGGCCCGTGTCCTGGGCCGCGCGACGGCGCAGGGATTCGCCCAAAGCGGTGCGTCCGACATAATAGACAGCCAGGGCGCCGATGGTGGCGGCGAAGGCCGTGGCCACGCCCCCGACCCAGGGGCCGAACAGGTAGCCGGCCGTCACCGTGATGAAGACCACGCCCGGCACCACGCTGGCGGTCAGCAGGGCGAAGACCAGCATCAGGGCCAGCAGGGTCAGGATGTAATGCTCGTCCGCCAGGGCCTGGAACGCCGCGCCGTGCTCGCGCAGGGGGTCCAGCGACAGGTAGCGGTTCCAGCCCATGCCGAAGATCAGGGCGATCGCCGCCAGCAGGACGGCGAGGGGCAGAAATCGTTTGACCCGGTTCATTCCTGCTCCGTAACCGACGCGGTCCAGCTTCTCTAGCGGTTTCAGGGGCGTTACGGGTTTCAGATCGCTTGTCGGCGTTGACTCGTCCGTCGTCGCCGCTTATACGCCCGCCTCCTGCAGCGGATGACTGTTGTCCGTTGTGCAACCTTGTAGCCCTGGAGCCGAACGTGAAGCGGACCTATCAGCCGTCGCGACTCGTGCGCAAGCGCCGTCACGGCTTCCGTTCGCGGATGGCCACCAAGAACGGTCAAAAGATTGTCGCGCGTCGCCGCGCCAAAGGCCGTAAGCGCCTGACGGCCTGACGTCACGCGCCCATTACCCTTCAGGGCGGGCGCATGACCGATCCGATGAAAATCGATCGCCTGACACGGCGGCCCCAGTTTCTGGCGGCCGCCAAAGGCATTTCTCAGGCCCGCGGCGCCGTGGTGATCCAGCAACTGGACCGACGCGACGGCAATCCCGCCATCGGCCTGGGATTCACCGCCACGCGCAAGGTGGGCGGCGCCGTGGTGCGCAACCGCTGCAAACGCCGCCTGCGCGAGGCCGCGCGGCTTCTGGCGCCCCTGCACGGGCGCCCTGGCTGCGACTATGTGTTCATCGCCCGCATGGGCACGGCGGACCGCGATTGGGACCGTCTGCTTGACGATGTGAAATCGGCCCTTACAAGGCTCGCAACCCCGCGCGCGGCTCCCGATATGGGAGACGAGGCGAAATCGCCCGCCCGCGCCTCTGACGATTCGCGCCCCGCCGCCCAGCCTCGCTGACCAGGACCGCTGACCCCGATGCAGAACGAGAATTCGCGCAACACCATCATCTTCTTCGTATGCGCAGCCCTGATCATGGGCGTGTACTACTTCATGGTGATGCGCCCGCAGGCCGAGATGCGCCGTCAGCAGCAGCAGGTCGCCGCCGCCGAGCAGCAGGCCGCCACGGCGACCGACGCTGGTCTGACGCCGGGCTCCGCCGCGCCGACCGCCTTCGTGGCTGACCGCGCCCAGGCCCTGGGCACGGCGGCCCGCGTGCCGATCCAGACGCCCAAGCTGAAGGGTTCGCTGTCGCTGCAGGGCGCGCGCATCGATGACCTGTACCTGACCGACTACAAGGAAACCCTGGACAGGAATTCGCCCCCGGTTGAACTGTTCCGTCCCCAGGGCATGGAGCACGCCTACTTCGCCCAGTTCGGCTGGAGCGGCCCCAACGTCCCCGGCGGAGTCCCCGGCCCGAATACGCCCTGGAGCCTGACCAAGGGCGCGACCCTGACGCCGACCACCCCGGTCGAGCTGACCTGGGACAACGGCGCCGGCCTGCGCTTCACGCGCGTCATCGCCATTGACGCCCAGTACCTCTTCACCGTCACCGACACCGTCGCCAACCTGAGCGGCCAACCGATCACCATCGCCCCTTATGGCCGCGTCGAGCGTCAGGGCGTGCCGGCCGATCTGGGCAAGCAGATGATCCTGCACGAAGGCGCCATCGGGGTCTTCGGCTCCGACGGCAAGTTCACGACCGAACAGGTCAAGTACAAGGACTGGGCCAAGAAGCCGCGCATCGAGAACCAGTCGACCGGCGGCTGGCTGGGCATCACCGACAAGTACTGGATGGCCGCGCTCATCCCGGACCAGAAGGAAACCATCGAGGGTCGCTTCGCCGTCCGCGACGCCACCGGGCTGAACGTCCACGAAGCCGCCATGCTGGGCGCGACGCGCACCATCCAGCCGGGACGTCAGATCGAGGAGACCCAGCGTCTGTTCGCCGGCGCCAAGCGCAACGAGATTCTGGCCGGCTATGAAAAGAGCCAGGACCTGCCGCGCTTCGTCTACGCCATCGACTGGGGCATGTTCTGGTTCCTGACGCGCCCGATCTTCATGGTCGTGGAATTCTTCTACGGCGTCCTGGGCAACTTCGGTCTGGCCATCCTGGCCCTGACCGTCGTGGTCAAGCTGATCATGTTCCCGCTGGCCAACAAGTCCTACGAGAGCCTGTCCAAGATGCGGACCCTCCAGCCCAAGATGGAGGAGATCAAGAAGAAGTTCGGTTCGGATCCGCAGAAGCAGCAGCAGGAGACGATGGCCCTGTATCAGCGGGAGAAGATCAACCCCTTGGCGGGCTGCCTGCCCATCCTGGTGCAGATCCCGGTCTTCTACGCCCTGTACAAGGTGCTGTTCGTCACCATCGAAATGCGCCACGCGCCCTTCTTCGGCTGGATCCGCGACCTGTCGGCGCGCGACCCGTCGACGATCTGGAACCTGTTCGGCGCCGTTCCGTGGGACCCGGCCACCCTGCCGCTGCTGGGCAGCATCCTGAACGGCCCGCTGCACCTCGGCGTTCTGCCGATCGTCTATGGTCTGACCATGTGGCTGCAGCAGTCTATGAACCCGCCGGCCCAGGATCCGATGCAGCGTCAGATCTTCGCCTTCCTGCCCTTCATCTTCACCTTCATCATGGCTCCGTTCGCGGCCGGCCTGCTGATCTACTGGGCCTGGAACAACATCCTCTCGATCGCGCAGCAGTACGTCATCATGCACCGCTTCAAGGCCGAGAACCCGATCGACACCTTCTTCGCCCGCTTCAAGAAGGCCTGATCGGTTGGATTATTCGTCGGACGAGCCCAAGGTCGGAGAATATTCGGACGCCGAGATCGAGGCGGCCCGCGTGCTGTTCGCGCGTCAGGCCACCTTCGTGCTGGGCTGCGCCAAGATCGAGCAACTGCCCGATCCCGACCTGCCGGAGATCTCGTTCGCGGGACGCTCGAACGTCGGCAAGTCCAGCCTGATCAACGCCCTGGTCGGCATGCACAAGCTGGCGCGCGCCTCGAACGAGCCGGGCCGCACGCGCGAGGTGAACTTCTTCGACCTGGACGGCCGGATGCGTCTGGTCGACCTGCCCGGTTACGGCTGGGCCAAGGCGTCCAAGACCACGGTCAAGAAGTTCCAGGACCTGGGTCGGGACTATCTGCGCGGCCGGGTGACGCTGAAGCGGGTCTATCTGCTGATCGACGCCCGTCACGGCCTCAAGAAGGTCGACGACGAGGCTCTGGACGCCCTCGATCTGGCCGCCGTCAGCTATCAGATCGTCCTGACCAAGGCCGACAAGTTGAAGAAGGGCGAGGCCGAGAAGGTTCAGGCAGCGACGCTGAAGGCCATCGCCAAGCGCCCCGCCGCCTATCCGGCGGTTCTGGTCACCTCGTCCGAAAAGGGCTTCGGCATCCCCGAACTGCGCGCCGAGATCATGCGCACCACGGGCGTCGACCTGACTTAAACGTGGCGCGTGGGTGAACCGCGACGCTTGAGCGGCGTTGACCCCTCGGTTTCAACGAGAGGGGAGCGCTCCATGCGTTCAGTCATCATCGGCGGCGTGGCCGTCGCCTGCCTGCTGGGCCTGTCGGCCTGCGGAAACAACGACAGCAAGACCGAAGCGCCTGCGGGCGAGGGGGCGAAGAACGTCCCCGGTTCGGTCGAGGCCGCGCTGGACGCGCCCCGGCCCGGTCTGTGGCGCGTCACGACCGCCATGGAGGGGGCTCCCGGCGGCGCCGCCATTCCGCCGCAAGAGGTCTGCGTCACCGAGGCCAAGCTGGAGCCGCCGGCGAATACGCAGCAGCCCGGCGCGGACTGCACCACCCAGGCCTTCGCTCGCCAGGGCGACGCCATGGTGGCCGCGACCTCCTGCACCCTGCCGGGCGACATGAAGATGGACTCGACCATTCGCGTGACCGGCGATTTCAACAGCCGTTACGTCACTGAGGTAACCACGAAGCTGAACCCGGCGCCGACGCCGCAGATGGCCCAGACCAAGGTCACCATGACCGCCGAGCGCATCGGCGACTGCCCCGCCGCCTAAGAACGGCGCTATCGTTTCGGCCGGTATGGCGCCGCTGAAAAGCGGCCCCATATCGGTCGGATGATCCCGCTTTCCATTCTCGACCTCGCCCCGGTGCCGGAAGGCTCGGATGTCTCGCAGTCTCTGGCCAACACGCTGGATTTGGCCCGTCACGCCGAGCGTTTCGGCTACAAGCGCTTCTGGCTGGCCGAGCACCACAACATGCCCGGCATCGCCAGCGCCGCGACCTCGGTCGTTATCGGCGCGGTGGCGGCGGCGACCAAGACCATTCGTGTCGGCGCCGGCGGCGTCATGCTGCCCAATCATGCGCCCCTGGTCATCGCCGAGCAGTTCGGCACCCTGAACGCCCTGCATCCTGGCCGCATCGACCTGGGTCTGGGCCGCGCGCCGGGTTCGGATCAGGCCACGGCGCGGGCGCTGCGCCGCACGCTACAGGGCGACGTCGACGCCTTCCCCCAGGATGTGATGGAGCTGATGCAGTGGTTCGCCCCGGCGAGCCCCGATCAGCGCATCATCGCCAATCCCGGCGAAGGTCAAGCCGTGCCGATCTGGATCCTGGGCTCCTCGACCTATGGGGCGCAGCTGGCGGCCCATCTGGGCCTGCCTTACGCCTTCGCCAGCCATTTCGCCCCCGGGGAGATGATGCGGGCGCTGGACGTTTATCGTCAGAGCTTCCGGCCCTCCGAGCATCTGGACAAGCCCTACGCCATGCTGGGTTACAACGTCTTCGCCGCCGAAACGGACGCGGCGGCGCGTCTGCTGTTCACCTCGGTCCAGCAGGCCTTCGTCAACCTGAGGACGGGCCGTCCCGGCAAGCTGCCGGCCCCGGTCGAAGGCTATTACGAAAACCTCGACGGCGCGGCGCGCGGCATGATCGACGCCGCCCTGGCCTGTTCCGCCGTCGGCTCGCCCGAGACGGTGCGCGCGACCATGGACGCCTTCATCGCCAGGACCGGCGCCGACGAACTGATGGTCACCAGCCAGATCTGGGATCCCGCCGCACGGGTGCGCTCGATCCGCTTGCTGGCGGAAGCCTCAGGGCAAATCTGAGCTCGGGCGGCGGGCTCGACGAGCCCGCCGCAACCTAGTCGACGTTGATCGCGCTGGTGACGGAGACGTCATAGATGACGCGGGTCACGCTCTGGACGAATTCGAAGAATTTGCGAGCTTCCGCCGCACCCGCGCGCGGGGCGTAGATGATGTCGTCGGGCTCGATCTGGAAGTTGCTGGCGATAAAGAAGCCGGAACCTTCGTTCAGGTTCAGCCGATAGACGACAGGCACGCCGCGCGGCGTGGGAGCTTGCTGGATGCCCAGAGCCTGAGCCACTTCGGGGCGCTCGAACCGGAAGACCAGAACCGATTTGGCGTCGGCCAGGTTCGAATCCAGGCCGCCGACGCCGCTGAGGGCTTCGGCCAGGGTCAGCGGGCCGGGCGGCAGGTCCGTCCGCGCGACGGCGTTGAAGGCGCCGAAGGAACTGAACCGGCGGGGCTGATAGACAAGATTGACCTGATCGCCACGCTGCAAGCGGACATTTTCGTTGAAGGTCGTCGTCACGACGGACATGGGGGCGGAATAGGTCTGGCCGGCGCGCTGAATGCGGACGCTGACGTCATGCACGGAACGCGAGGAACCGCCGGCGGCGGCGATGACGTCCAGGATGCGGTCCTGATTGGGCGAAAGGGCCTGACGACCGGGGGTCCGCACCTCGCCCAGGACGGTCACGGCGTTGGAGGCATTGCCTGCCAGGGTGACGATCACCTGGGGATTGGCGGCCTTACCGCTCAACGCCCTGCGGACGGCTGCGGCCGCCTGGGCGGGCGTCTGGCCCTGCACGGACACCGAGCCCGCGAAGGGGATCGGCACCGCGCCGTTCCGGTCCACCACCAGAGGGGGCAGGGTCTGCGGGGCGCTGGGCGCGCCGGCTGCACCGCCGGCGCCGAACAGCCCGCCGCCGGCTTCGAAGATGCTGACGGACAGGGTGTCGCCGATGCCGATGATGTCGGTCGGGGCTTCACTGGAGGCGAGCGCCAGGGTGCTGAAGGAACGAGGCGGGGCGGCCTTGAGGCGTTCGCTCAGGGCGAAGTCCAGATCGACCAGGGCGTAATCGCCCTGTTGCTCGGCCGAGGTGGCGCGTTGCACCACGCCTCGACCGGACGGGCCGTCCCGCGGCAGGGTCGAGCAGCCGGCGAGGAGGGCGACGATCATCAGACTGGCGGCGGTACGGGTCATTGCAGCTCTGCTTCGATTTCAGGCCAATGCTTACCCGGCTGAGCCGGGCGCCGCCAGAGGCTGGAGGAGACGATCCTCAATCCGTTGGAAATGAGCCGGCCATGTAGGCGGGCTGTAGGCGGGAGCGATCGGGCGCTGTCGGGTCGCCGCCTCGAGGGCGTTCAGCCATCCCAGGCCGTCCAGAGGATCGATCAGAAGGGCCTGGGGCACCAGTTCCCGATGTGGCGGTATGTCGGAAGCGATCAAGGGTATTCCCATGGCGCAGGCCTCGACCGCCGGCAGGTCGAAGCCCTCCACCGAAGAGGGCGCCAGCACGGCCTGTGCGCCGCGCATCAGGTTCGCCAGAGCCGTATCCGGCAGGTTCTCGGCCTGGTGGACCAGACCCTGCAGATTGGGCGAGCGCTGGAGGTGGTCCAGGACGGCTTCGTTTTCCCAGCCGTAGCGTCCGATCAGAACCAGGCTGGGGGCCTGATCGCCCATGCGCTCCTGCAGGCGCCGCCAGATCGTCAGCAGGAAGGCCAGGTTCTTGCGCGCCTCGATCGTGCCGACATGCACGAAATAGGGACGTCGATGCGCGGCGGCCTGGGATTTCAGGAAGATGGGCTCCAGACCCAGATGGGCGACCTCCACAGGAGGGGCGGCGAGCTTTTCGCGATCCGCGAAGGCCAGCAGTTCATCGGCGGTGTACTGGGAATTGACGACGATGCGCGAGGCGTGCGTCAGGGTCGTCAGAACCCGCCGTCTGTGTTTTCCGCCGTCGCCCGGGCGGCAGAACTCCGGGTGGGTGATGGGGATCAGATCGTGCAGCATGACGACCCGTTCGATGCCCTGGCTCGCGAGGCTGGTCAGGATTTCGGGCGTGTTCAGGCTGGTGTGGCCGACGTTGAAGTAAAGCCGCGCCGGGGGCGGCGCCGCGACCCGGCGCGAGCGGAAATACTGTTTCCAGACGCGGGCCTTCTTGCGAGTCTTCCTGGGGGCGTCGGGGTCCGGCGCCTCGCCGATGACCGAGGCCGTGGGCAGGGGCGCTTCCAGGGCGGCGAACAGGCGTTGCTCGCTCTCGTTGAGGTCGCGGCTGGAGCCGCCGCCGTTCCAGCGATTGCGCAACTCGACCATGCAGTCACGGAACCAGTGGGGATCCACCGCCGCCAGCTGGTCGTGACGGGAGCGAACCGGCACCATGCGGTAGACGGGATGCGCGGCCAGCCATTCGGCATAGGCCAGGCAGACGCGGTCCACGCCGGTCGGCGCGCTGCGGTCCGTACGGCTCAGCAGGCGGCTGGCGTCGAAGAGGATGTCACGGGACATCAGGAGACGTAGCCGGCCTGCATCAGTTCCGCGATGTGGATGATGGCGACCGGACGATCGTCCTCCACCACGAACAGATTGGCGATCTTGTTGGTGCTGAGCAGATCGACGACGTCGCTCATCCGCGCGTCGGGTTCGACCGTGATCGGGCTGCGGCTCATCATGTCTTCAGCGCGAATGGTCGAGATGTCATGGGCGAAGGCGCGCCGGATGTCGCCGTCCGTGATGATCCCCGCCAGGCTTCCGTCTGCGTGCAGAACCGCGACAGCGCCCTTGCGCCCGGCGGAAACGGCGGAAACCACCGCCCTGAAGTCGGCGTCCAGGGGCACGCCGGCCGGAACGGCGGCGTTGTCGCCCATCCATTCGCGCACGCTCTGCAGGCTCATGCCCAGGGCGCCGCCGGGGTGGTGCAGGCCGAAGTCCTCCCGGGTGAAGCCGCGACGATCCATCAGCACCATGGCCAGGGCGTCGCCGATGGCCAGGGTCATCAGGGTCGAGGTGGTCGGCGCCAGGCCGTTGGGACAGGCCTCGGCCACCTTGGGCATGGTCAGGCTGACGGCCGAGTGACGGCCCAGGAAGCTGCCGGCGCGCTGGGTGATGCCGATGACCGGAATGTCGTTGCGCTGGCAATAGAGCAGGGGGTCGCGCAGTTCGCGGCTCTCGCCCGAGTTGGAGATGGCCAGAAGCGTGGTGTCCGGGCGCAGCATGCCCAGGTCGCCGTGGCTCATCTCCGCCGGGTGGACGAAGAAGGAGTTGGTGCCGGTCGAGGCCAGGGTGGCGGCGATCTTGCCGCCGATGTGGCCGGACTTGCCCATGCCGGTGACGACCAGATAGCCCGGGCGCGACAGGATGATGTCGCAGGCGCGCGCGATGGACACGTCGATGGAGCGCTCCAGCGCCTCCAGGGCCTGGACGTTCAGACGCACGACCTCGCGCGCGCGGTCCGTCATGGCCGCGATCTGTTCGGGCGAGGAATGAAGCGTATTGGGCATGGTCTGGGCTCCTGAACGCCGGACCGCTGCAGCGGTTCTTCATGGCGCACCGCGAATTGCCCCATATGAAGGGTTCGCACAATGGCGGGGGTGCGGCGGAAATGTCACCTCAAGGGACAACCATCCAGGCGCCTGTGCGTTGTCAGCAGTCTCGACAACAGCCAAGAAACGAGCCTGGACCTTATGCTGTCTGCATCCGGGGCCATCGCCCCACGTCTGCCCGAACCGCCCGCCGTCCTTCAAAAGCCCGCCTTCTTCCTTGATCTGGACGGCGTGCTGGCGCCGCTGGCGCCGACGCCGGACGCGGTGGGGCCGGATGCGCGCCGGACCGAGGTGCTGAGACGACTGACGCAACGGCTGGACGGGCGTGTCGCCATCGTCAGCGGACGCACGCTCAGCGAGATCGATCGCATCAGCGACGGCGCGGCGCGGGCGGCCTCGGGCGTGCATGGCCTGCAAAGACGGCGCGGCGACGGTTCCCTGGCTAATCGCGCCCCCGATCCGGCGGTGCGGAAAGCCGTGGCCGCTTTCGACAGCTTCGCGTCCGGACGACCGGGCGTCATCGTTGAGGACAAGACCCTGGCGGCGGGCCTGCATTACCGCCAGGCGCCCGAGGTTTCGGCCGAGGCCCTGGCTCTCGCGGCTGCGTTGGCGCAGGAGACCGGACTGGCCCTGCAGCCCGGGTCCATGGTGCTGGAGCTGAAGACGCCCGGCACGGACAAGGGCGCGGCCCTGACCGCCTTCATGGCCGAGGCGCCGTTCACCGGCGCGGTTCCGATCATGGTCGGCGACGACCTGACCGACGAGCACGGCTTCGAGGCGGCAGAGGCCCTGGGCGGGTTCGGCGTCCTGGTGGGAGCCGAGCGACCGACGGCGGCCCGCTATCGGCTGGAGGACGTCTCCGCCGTGCTCGATTGGCTGGACCAGATTGAAGGAGGCGCCGCATGAGCCGCCCCAACCTCGACCTTGCCCCGATCGGCAACTGCTCGGTCAGCGCCCTGATCGACCGGTCGGGTCGCTTCGTCTGGGCCTGCGCTCCGCGTATCGACGGCGACCCGGTCTTCTCCGCCCTGATGGACGGCGATGATCCCGAACACGGCTTCTGGGCCATTGAACTGGCCGACACGGTCGCCATCGAGCAGGCCTATGTGCGCAACACCGCCGTCCTGCGCACGGTCATGACCGACGAGCGCGGTGCGGCGATCGAGATCCTCGACTTCGCGCCCCGCCATCTGAAGCATTCGCGCATTTACCGTCCGATCGCCTTCGCCCGCGTGGTGCGGCCCCTGTCGGGCGCGCCGCGCATCACGGTGCGGCTGCGGCCCTCGGCGGATTGGGGCGCGCGTCGGGCCGAACAGACTTCGGGCTCCAACCATATCCGCTACCTTTGCACGGACGTGACCCTGCGCCTGACCACCAACTGTCCGGTCACCCATGTCCAGAACGAGCGGACCTTCCGGCTGGAGGGCGAACTGGCCTTCTTCCTCGGCCCGGACGAGGGCTACGACCAGTCCGTCATGGCGGGGGTGTCGGCGGCCCTGGACCAGACCATCCAGCACTGGAAGCTGTGGACCCGGACCCTCTATGTGCCGCTCGACTGGCAGGAGGCGGTGATCCGCGCCGCCATCACCCTGAAGCTCTGCGTCTATGAGGAGACGGGAGCCATTGTCGCCGCCATGACCACCTCTGTGCCCGAGTTCCCCGAGAGCGGGCGCAACTGGGACTATCGTTTCTGCTGGGTGCGCGACGCCTACTACACGGTGCGGGCGCTGAACCGGCTGGGCGCGGTGGACATCCTGGAGAACTACCTCGGCTATCTGCGCAATCTGGTGGACGACGCTCAGGGAGGCCACGTCCAGCCGGTCTATGGCGTGGGGCTGGAGGCGGACATCGGCGAGAGGGTGGTCGACAGCGTCGAGGGCTATCGCGGCATGAAGCCGGTGCGCGTCGGCAATCAGGCGCATGAGCATCTCCAGCACGACGTCTATGGCCAGATCGTCCTGCCCCTGGTTCAGGCCTTCTTTGACGAGCGGATGCTGCGACCCGGCACGGTCGATGACTTCCATGCCTTGGAAAAGGTCGGCGACCGCGCCTTCTCCATGCACGACCAGACAGACGCCGGTCTGTGGGAGTTCCGCACCATCGCACGGGTCCATACCTATTCCTCCGTCATGTGCTGGGCCGCCTGCGACCGGCTGGCCAAGGCGGCGCGGCATCTGGGTCTGGCCGAGCGCGGCGAGCTGTGGGACGAACGGGCGCGTCTGATCCGGGCGCGGATCGAGGCCGAGGCCTATCTGCCCGACGAGGGCCGCTTCGCCGCCAGTTTCGGCGGGACCGAGCTGGACGCCTCCCTGTTGCAGATGACCGACCTGGGCTTCCTCGACGCCCGCGACCCGCGTCAGGTCAAGACCTTCGAGGCCGTTGAGCGGGACCTGAAGCGCGGCCCCTATCTGTTCCGCTATATCCACCCCGACGACTTCGGCGAGCCGGAGACGGCGTTCAACTTCTGCACCTTCTGGTTCATCGAGGCCCTGCACCTGAATGGCCGCACCGAGGAGGCGCGAGCCATCTTCGACGAGATGCTGAGCCGTCGCACCCATGCGGGCCTGCTCAGCGAGGACATCGCGCTTCAGGACGGCGAGTTGTGGGGCAATTACCCGCAGACCTATTCCCTGGTCGGGATCATCAACTGCGCGGTTCTGCTCAGTCGTTCGTGGACGGACGCCCGATGAGCCGCCTGATCGTTGTCTCGAACCGCGTTTCGGCCCCGAAGGATCCGGCTGCAGGATCGGCGGGCGGTCTGGCCATGGCCCTGTCGGCGGCGCTGCGCAAATACGACGGTCTGTGGTTCGGCTGGTCCGGCGAAACCATTGAACAGTTCACAGGCGAACTGAACATCGAGGACCGGGCCGGCGTCACCGTCGCCACCGTCGATCTGGAGCCGCAGGACGTCGATGAATATTACAACGGCTACGCCAACAAGACCCTGTGGCCCCTGTTCCATCACCGGGTCGACCTGACCGCCTATGAGCGGTCCTACGGCGAGGGCTATGAGCGCACCAACCGTCGCTTCGCCGAGGTGCTGCAGCCGCTGATCCAGCCCGACGACATCATCTGGATCCACGACTATCACATGATCCCGATGGCGCGGGACCTGCGCCGCCTGGGGGTGACGAACAAGATCGGCTTCTTCCTGCACACGCCCTGGCCGGCGCGGCAGCTGCTGGTGACCCTGCCGCATCATCGGCGGCTGGTGGAGTCGATGTTCTATTTCGACCTGATCGGCTTCCACACCGAGGAATGGCTGGGCCTGTTCGAACGCTACGTCGAGGTCGAGGCGCGGGGGCGGGTGTCGTCCGATCATGTGATCGAGGCCTTCGGACGTCGGGTCCAGGGCGGAGTCTTCCCTATCGGCATCGACGTGGAAGGCTTCCTGGCCGCGCGCGACTCGGTGCTGGGCGGCAAGACCTATGACCGGATGGCGGCCTCGGCGGCGTTTCGGTCGATGATCGTCGGCGTGGATCGGCTGGACTATTCCAAGGGGCTGGAGCAGCGGCTGCTGGGCTTCGAACAGTTCCTTGAAGACAACCCCTTCATGCGCGGCGAGGTCTTCCTGTTGCAGGTCACGCCGATCTCTCGCGACGACGTGGATACCTACCAGGACATTCGCGGGCGGCTGGACGCCCTGGCCGGGCGCATCAACGGCGCCTATGCCGACATGGACTGGCAGCCGATCCGCTATCTGAACCGCACCTTCCGCCGAGACCAACTGGCGGGTCTCTATCGCGCGGCCAAGGTGGGACTGGTCACGCCCCTGCGCGACGGCATGAACCTGGTGGCCAAGGAATATGTCGCGGCCCAGAACCCGGAGGATCCCGGTGTGCTGATCCTGTCGCGTTTCGCCGGCGCCGCCGAGCAGATGGGCGAGGCCCTGCTGGTCAATCCCTTCAGCCGCGAAGAGCTGTCCGAAGCCATCAAGAAGGCCCTGACCATGCCGCTGAAGGAGCGCATCCGAAAATGGGAGGCCTTGATGCAGGTGGTGCGCGACACCGACGTCGGCGTCTGGCGCGACAGCTATGTCGGGGCGCTGCGGAAGGTCGCCGTCCGCGCCGATGACGACATCGTCGCGGACTGACGCCGGCAGGCTGATCTAGCTGGCTTGTGCGAACTGCGGGGGCGTCCCGTCCCGGGCGATGGCGCGCGCGTGGGCGGGGCGTGCGGCCAACCGCTCGACATAGGCGTCCAGAAGCGGGCTTTCCGGCAGGTGCTCGCGCGCCCACGCCACGGTGCTGCCGATCAGGACGTCGGCCACGGTGAAGCGGTCGCCCATCAGCCAGGGGCCTTCCCACAGGGCCTCCAGCAGCCGGGTGACGGCGGCGTCGTAGCGGGCCTTGGCGTAGGCGTCGGCCTCGACCGCGCCGGTGATCTTGTTCCACAGGGACGGCTCCAACTCGCCGGAGGCCCAGAACATCCACGTCAGCAGCAGCCCACGCTGCGGCGAGTCCGGGGGAAAGCCCAGACCGGCTTCGGGGTGCAGGCCGGTCAGATAGAGGGCGACCGCCGCCGATTCCGTGATCAGGGCGCCGTCGTGCAGCAGGGCAGGGACCTTGCCGTCGGGATGGGGATTCTTCGGATCGGCGGCGCCGGCGCCGTCCATGCGGCGGATGTCGCAATACTGGATGTGGCAGTCGGCCCCCAGTTCCTCGACCAGCCAGACCAGGCGCGATGAACGGGACCAGGGGGCGTGGAACAGGGTCAGCATCGATAGTCCTCCCAGATATCGGGCCGCGACGGAGCGTCGGCGGCGGTCCGTCTTGACTACTGACACCTTGCTGCCACCATGCTGTCAGCAGTGTTCGGTCAGGGTGGGGACATGAGACGCGCCGACCGACTGTTCCAGATCATCCAGGTGCTGCGCCGGGCCTCGCGTCCAGTGACGGCCGACGCCATCGCGGCCGAGCTGGAGACCTCCAAACGCACCATCTATCGCGACATCGCCGCGCTTCTGGGCCAGCGGGTGCCGATCCGGGGCGAGGCGGGGCTGGGCTATGTGCTGGACGGCGGCTTCGATCTGCCGCCGCTGATGCTGACCTCGGACGAGATCGAGGCGGCGGTGCTGGGGGCTCAGTGGGTGGCGGCGCGCGGCGATCCGGCTCTGGCGAAGGCGGCCCGCGACCTGACGGCCAAGATCGCCGCCATCGTGCCGGAGCGTCTGCGGCCGGTGGTGCTGGAGCCCTCTGTGGCCACGCCCCCGCCGTGGGATCAGAAGATCGAGACGGTGGACCTCGCCCAGGTGCGGGCCTGGATTCACGCCGGTCGCAAGCTGCGGCTCTTTTACGCCGATGAGCAGGGACGCGAGACGACGCGGATCATCTGGCCCTTCCTGATCGGCTATCACGAGCGGGCGCGCCTGCTGCTGGCCTGGTGCGAGACGCGCGAGGACTTCCGCAGCTTCCGCGCCGACCGCGTGGTCGACGCCGAGTTTCTGGACGACCGCTATCCCGGCCGACCCGCCGTCCTGCGCCAGCGCTGGTTCGCAGCGATGGAGGCGCGGCGGGCCGCCGAGTGCGGACCTCAGTAGATTTCGAACAGACCTGCGGCGCCCATGCCGCCGCCGATGCACATGGTGACGACGCCGTACTTGGCGCCGCGTCGCTTGCCCTCGATCAGGACGTGGCCGGTCATCCGCGCGCCCGACATGCCGTAGGGGTGGCCGATGGACACCGCGCCGCCCGAGACGTTCAGCCGGTCATTAGGAATGCCGAGGGTGTCGCGGCAATAGAGGACCTGCACCGCGAAGGCCTCGTTCAGCTCCCAGATGCCGATGTCGTCCATGGTCAGGCCGTGCCGCTTCAGCAGCTTGGGCACGGCGAAGACGGGGCCGATGCCCATTTCGTCAGGCTCGCAGCCGGCCACCGCCATGCCGCGATAGGCGCCGAGCGGCTGCAGGCCGCGCTTCACCGCCTCACCCGCCTCCATGACCACGCAGGCCGAGGCGCCGTCCGACAGCTGCGACGCATTGCCGGCGGTGATGAACTCGCCCTGCTGGATTTCCTCGCCCCCGCCGAAGACGGGCTTCAGCGATTGCAGACCTTCCAGCGTGGTGTCGGGGCGGTTGCCCTCGTCTTTCGACAGGGTCACCTCTTTCGACGAGGTCTCGCCGGTCGCCTTGTCCACGACCAGCATATTGGTGGTCATCGGCACGATCTCGGCGTCGAAGCGGCCCTCGGCTTGCGCCGCAGCCGTACGCTGCTGCGATTGCAGGGCGTATTCGTCCTGGGCGTCGCGGCTGATGTTGTAGCGGCGGGCCACGACCTCGGCGGTCTCCAGCATCGACATGTAGATGTGGGGCGAAAGCTTCAGCAGGGCCTCGTCCTTCATCCGGTACAGGTTCATGTGCTGGTTCTGGACCAGGGAGATGCTCTCCAGTCCGCCGCCGACCGCCATCTTCTGGTTGTCGAAGACCACCTGCTTGGCCGCCGTGGCTATGCCCATCAGGCCCGAGGCGCACTGGCGATCCAGGCTCATGCCGGGGACCGAGGAGGGGAGGCCCGCCGCCAGGGCTACCTGGCGCGCCACGTTCGTGCCGGTCGAGCCTTGTTGCAGGGCCGCGCCCATGACGACGTCCTCGATCTCGGCCGGATCGACGCCGGCGCGGGCCACCGCGTGCCTGACGGCGTGGGCGCCCAGTTGTTGGGCCTGGGTGTCGTTGAAGGCCCCGCGATAGGCCCGGCCGATCGGGGTGCGGGCGGTGGAGACGATGACGGCTTCACGCATCTACGATGCTCCTTCTTTGTTTCAAGGGCGCTATCGCTCGCGACGGGGTCGCTCGCTGCTTGAGCGCGTTTCCTGCCTAACGAAGAGAGGATAGGCGCCTCACGTCACGTCAACGCAAGGCGCCTTCTGATGAAGTGAACGCGGGCCTCAAGCAGGAAGGCGCCGCGTCCAGATCATTTAAGCGCGTCTCGGCCTCAAGCAGCGCGAAGCGCGGTAGGCCCCTTAAGAAGAGTGATGCTTCTGAGCCTTGGTCAGTTCGATCATGCCCTGCGCCGCGCCCATCTCCGGGACGATCTCGTTGCCGCGGTCCGAGATGGCGTCGAAGCGGGCGGCGACCTGTTCGGGGGCGTCCGGGCCGACGGCGAAGTCGCCCTGGGTCAGGGTGACATAGGCCCGCTCGAAGCCGCCGGCGCCCGCGGCCAGGATGGCGCGGGTCGGGGCGTCGCGGCTGACCAGGTAGAGCAGGCCCGGCGTCACCAGTTCCGGCCCCAGGGCCTCCAGAGGCAGGCCCTGCAGGTCCTCGGTCATGCGGGTGTGGGCGGTCGGGGCCAGGGCGTTGACGCGGATGTCGTTCTTGGCGCCCTCGATCGCCAGGGTCTGCATGAAGCCGACCAGGGCCATCTTGGCGGCGCCGTAGTTGGCCTGGCCGAAGTTGCCGAACAGGCCCGACGACGAGGTGGTCATGACGATGCGGCCGTAGTTCTGGGCGCGCATGATGTCCCAGACCGCCTTGGTGCAGTGGACCGCGCCCATCAGGTGGACGTCCATGACCAGGCGGAAGTCGGCCAGATCCATCTTGGCGAAGGACTTGTCGCGCAGGATGCCGGCGTTGTTCACGAGTATGTCGATCCGGCCCCAGCGAGCCATGACTTCGGCGACCATGGCCTCGACCGCCGCCGCGTCGGTGACGGAGGCCGCATTGGCCATGGCCTGACCGCCCGCGGCCTCGATCTCGGCCACCACGGCCTCGGCCGCTGTGGCCGACCCGCCCGAGCCGTCGCGAGCGCCGCCCAGGTCGTTGACCACCACCCTGGCGCCGCGCGCCGCCAGGGCCAGGGCGTGCTCGCGTCCCAGGCCGCCGCCCGCACCCGTCACGATCGCCACCTGGCCGTCGAACCTGATCGTCATCACCTGCCTCCGTTGTGTTTCAAAATGGTCCTAGCAGGCGTCAACAACTGTAAAAACCGCCTTTTGTGTTGGAATGGCGCCACACATGCCACAATCGTTGGGATAAAGGCGGAACCTGAGCGATGTGACATCGTTCGGCCCAACGAGCGTCACGTGAAAACGTCGGCTTTCGGACTAACAGAAAAAACGAGGACACTATGAAGCTGAAACTTCTCGCCAGTGTCGCTGCTGCCGGGCTGTTCGCAGCCGGCGCCGCGTCGGCTGAGCCGGATGGTTGGTACGGCGCGATTGACGCCGGTTACCACATCATCGACGACATCAACGCTGAATCGTCCACGACCGGCGCGAACTGGAACTGGGAAGTGAACGACGGCTGGGCGGCTTTCGCTCGCCTCGGCTACCGCTTCAACCCGAACTGGCGCGTTGAGCTCGAGGGCGGTTACCGCTCGGGCGACATCGGCACCGTGCGCGCCGTTTCGGGCACGCAGGGCCTGTGCAACCTGACGCCGGCCACCGGTCCTTGCCACTCGCCGGAAGGCGACATCGAGTCGACCACCCTGATGGCCAACGTCATCTATGACTTCGGCTCGCCGGAATGGACCCTGCGTCCCTTCGTCGGCCTGGGCGTCGGCGTGAACCGCGTCAACACCGACACCGTCGGTCGTCTGCGCGCCACCCCGGGCGTGACCTTCACCGCCGACGACAGCTCGACCAAGTTCGCCGCTCAGGCGATCGCGGGTCTGGCCTGGGCCGTTTCGGACCGCGCCAACATCGACCTGACCTACCGCTATCTGACCGGCGACGCCGCGTTTGATTCGTCGGTGGCCGGCACGGGCGCCATTCCGTTCGGCGAATGGTCGGGCGACTATGACCAGTCGCACACCGTGACCCTGGGTCTGCGTTACGCCTTCGGCGCCGAGCCGGTCGCTCCCCCGCCGCCGCCTCCGCCCCCGCCGCCCCCGCCGCCGCCCCCGCCGCCCCCGCCGCCGCCTCCGCCGCCTCCGGCCAAGCCGGCTGCGCGTCAGTTCGTGGTCTACTTCGACTGGGATCGCTCGGACCTGACGGCTGAGGCCCGTTCGGTGGTCACGCAGGCCGCCAACTACGCCAAGTCGGGCGCTCCGACCCGCGTCCTGATCGTCGGCTACACCGACACCTCGGGTTCGCCGGCCTACAACCTGGGTCTGTCCAACCGTCGTTCGCGCACCGTCGCCGACGCCCTGGTCGCCCAAGGCGTCAACGGCGGCGTCATCGCCCTCGACGGCAAGGGTGAAACCAACCTGGCCAAGCCGACGGCCGACGGCGTGCGCGAGCCGCTCAACCGTCGCGCCACCATCGACATCAACTTCTAAGGCTCTGAGGGACCGGCCAAAACCGGTCCCGATGACCTCGATGGTCGATACCGAAGCGGGTCGCCGGCCTTTCGAAGGGCCGGCGACTTCCTCTTGGGGTTTAGTTCCCGACAATCCTGGCGTGTTCCTCGGGACTTGTCATGAAGGGGATGTCGGCTCTAGGAGGGGCTTCGCTCCCTAGAAAGAATCAGTGCGTGCTGGCGCCATTCGATCCTGATCAGTCTCCCGTCGACCAGCAGGTCGGCGAGGATCTGCAAGGCCGACGGTTTTTGATCGTGACGGCGCCTTTCGGCGGCTTCGGCGGCGTGCTGGCCCGGGCCTTGACCCGTCGTGGGGCCGAGGTGGCCCGCATGATCTTCAACGCCGGCGACGCCGCGAGCTGGCGTGAAGGCGGCGCGGTGCGTTTCGATCAGGGCGTCAGCCAGTGGCCGACGCGTTTGCGCGAACTGTCGCAGGACTTCACCGACATCGTCGTTTTCGGCGAAGGCGGCCCCTATAATCAGGGGGTGCTTGCCCAGGCCGGCCAGTTGCAGGCGACCATATGGGTTCTCGAGAACGGGTATTTCCGTCCCGACTGGATCACGGTGGAGCGCAACGGGGTTAACGCCTCCAGCGCCCTGGCGCGCGACGCCGCCAGCTACGGCGCGCCGACGCCGCCTCTGCCCGTGACGCGGCCGATCGGCAAGATCCTGCCGCATCACGTCATCAATATCAGCCTCTATCATTTCATCGTCTGGGCGGGGGGAGCTCTCTATCCCCGTTTTCGCTCGCCCTACACCACGCCCGCCTGGCGTCAGTGCCTTGGCCACATGGCGCGCTATCTGAAGCTTATCTTCCAGTCGCGTCGCAAATTGGCGGCGGACGTGATCGCCGCCCGGGGCCCCTACTTCATCGCCTGTCTGCAGCGCGAGGGGGACGCCCAGCTGTTGCGATACTCCCGGTTCGCGGACAACGCCGGCTTCCTGGCGGAGGTGATGGACAGTTTCGCGCGTCACGCTTCTGCGGATCAGCGCCTGGTGGTCAAGAACCACCCACTGGATCCCGGTCTCGTCAATCTGGCGGCGGTGACCCGACGTCTGGCCGCCGAGCGTGGCTTGTCGGGCCGGGTCGATTTCATCGACGGCGGGAACCTGGCGCAGTTGTGCCGCGCCTCTCGCGGCATGGTGGTCAACAATTCGAGCGCGGCCCTGTCGGCGCTGGGTTTCCACACGCCGGTGAAGGTGCTGGGCCAGGCCTTCTTTGATTTCGAGGGCATGACGGATCAGCAGCCGCTGGACGGTTTCTGGCGCGCGCCTGTGGCGGCGGACCCCCAGCTCTTCACGCGCTTCCGCGCCCATGTGATCGCGCGCACCCAGATCAACGGCAATTATCACGAGCCCCGGGCCATGGTCTGGACCGCTTCGGCCATAGCCGAGAGGTTCGCCCGGCAGGCGTCGTCGCAGGGCTGAATCCGATAATCCACAGGGGTGTGGCGATATGGCCACCTTTGGGGCTTGTCATATCACTGTCACACGACTGTCGCCCAAACTTCCTGCATGCGCCTTAAGGCCCTGCCCATCTCGACAGGCGTTCTGGCCTGCCGCGCAGGCGCTACGCCTTTTCATCACTGGGGATACAGACCGATGACCACCCGCAAGCAGCTGTTCTGGGCGACGACCGCCCTCATGAGCGGCGTTCTCATGGCCGGCGCCGCCTCGGCCCAGTCGACCGCTTCGCAAGCCGTTGAAGAACGCGCCTCGCAGGTCGGCGATGTCGTCGTGACCGGCGTTCGCGGCCCGCGCAACATCAACGGCGCCATCGTCGCCGAGCAGGTCGGCAAGTCGCGTTCGACCATCACGCAGGAATACCTGTCGACCCAGGCCGCCGGTCAAACCGTTCTGCAGTCGCTGAACCTGCAGCCGGGCGTGAACTTCACCAACACCGACGCCTACGGCAACTCGGGCGGCGACATCACCATCCGCGGCTTCGACGCCCAGCGCATCTCGCTGAACCTCGACGGCGTTCAGCTGAACGACTCGGGCAACTACCAGATCTACTCGAACCAGCAGCTCGAGCCCGAGCTGGTTGAACGCGCCAGCGTCAACCAGGGCACGACCGACGTCGACAGCCCCACCGCTTCGGCCACCGGCGGCACGATCAACATGACGACGCGCCGTCCGGCCAAGGAATTCGGCGCCATCGTCCAGCCGTCGGTCGGCGGTGAAAACTATCAGCGCATTTTCGGCCTGATCGACACCGGTGAAGTCGGCCCCTGGGGCACCACCGCCTGGTTCGCCGCTTCGGCCACCACCTATGACCAATATGGCGACAACCCGGGTGAGCTGAAGAAGCACACCTACAACGGCCGCATCTATCAGCCGCTGGGCGACAACGGCGACTTCCTGTCGCTGGCCGGCAGCTATGTCCGCAACCGCAACAACACCTACGGCAACAAGAACGTCGACCGCTTCAACGCGGGCACGATCGACGCCGGCAACACCTCGACCTGCCTGTTCGATCCGGCCGTCAACGGTACGGTTCAAGACCAGGGTTCGTCGGCCGGCGGCGCCAACCCGGGCTGCGGCAACTACTACAACTACTTCCAGAACCCCTCGAACACCTTCAGCCTGCGCGGCCAGTCGCGCTTCACGCTGACGGACAAGCTGACGCTGACGGTCGACCCGACCTACCAGTACACCCTGGCCAACGGCGGCGGCACCCAGAACATCTGGGAGAATGACCAGCGCCTTCAGGGTTCGAAGTTCGATCCGCTGAACCCGAACGCCAACGGCGTCGACCTGAACGGCGACGGCGACACGATGGACCGGATCAAGCTGTATTCGCCGTCCAACACCAACACCAACCGTTACAGCGTCAACACCTCGCTGATCTACGCTCTGACCGACAACCACCGTCTGCGTCTGTCGTACACCTTCGACACCGCCAACCACCGCCAGACGGGCGAGTACGGCCTGCTGCGTCAGAACGGCGACCCGGTGAACCCGTTCGGCGGCTACAAGAACGGTGGCGCCGATCCGATCCTGACGCTGGACGGCACGCCCTTCCAGAAGCGCGACCGTCGTTCGCGTGCAGAACTGAGCCAGTTCGCGGTTCAGTACATCGGCAACCTGTTCAACGACGCCGTGACCCTGGACGTGGGCCTGCGCGCGCCGCGCTTCTCGCGCGACCTGCAGAACTACTGCTATCAGATCAACACCTTCGACGCCTACTGCTCGGCTCAAACCCCCACGGGTTCGAACGCCTCGGCGGGTGCTCCGGTGAAGTTCTCGCGCAAGTATGACGACATCCTGCCGAACGTCGGCGTGACCTGGCGCTTCGCCCCCAACCAGCAGATTTTCGCTTCGTATTCGGAAACCCTGTCGGCGCCGCGTACGGACGACCTGTATGACCGGATCCCGGCCACGCCGGAGCCGGAAACCGCCACCAACATCGACCTGGGCTATCGCTACCAGTCGGGCCGCCTGATCGCTTCGGGCTCGGTCTACCTGTCGAAGTTCGAGAACTACATCGCTCGCGCCATCACGGACGTGCTGAACCCCGACGGTACGCCGACGGGTGAGACGATCGTCACGAACATCAACGCCGGCGACGTCGATCGCTGGGGCGCTGACGGCCAGATCGGCTACATGTTCACCGACAACTTCTCGCTCTACGCCTCGGCCTCGTACCTGGGCAGCGAAGTCAAGGAAGACATCCCGAACGACCCGGCTCCCTACAAGACGGGCGGCAAGGAACTGTTTGAAGTGCCGGAGTGGCAGTACGCTCTGCGCGCCGAATACAAGCGCGGCCCGTTCACGATCGGCGTCCAAGGCAAGTATGTCGATGAACGCTGGACGAACCTGATCAACGACGAACAGACCCCGGCCTACACCGTGGTCGATCTGGACGCCCGCTACGACCTCGATTTCATCAACGAGGGCATGTACTTCCAGGTCAACGTCATGAACCTGTTCGACGAGGAATACCTCGGCAACATCTCGACGGACATCTCGGGCAACCGCAGCGCCGCCCTGGGCTCGCCGCGCACCGCCATGGCCACCCTGCGCCTGACCTTCTAAGTTCAGACGCAATCAAGACAGGGAAGGGCGGTCCGGAGACGGACCGCCCTTTCTTTATGAATGGGCCTGCCGAGTTGCGCTATCTGAGGCCGAAGCCGACCTGGGTGCGGCCCATGGTCCCGCAAACATTGAACCGGGTGGCGTCTCGGCCTATCTGGCGCGGCTGACTTCCCTGCATTCGGATCGACCTCGCCCATGACCCAACCCATCCCCGCCGAATGGACGCCGCACCGCGCCATGTGGGTCGGCTGGCCCAGCCATCCCGAGCTGTGGGGGGAGTATTTCGCGCAGGCCCAGGACGAGGTCGAAGCCCTGGTCCGCGCCCTGGCGGGGCCGGGCCGCGAGCAGGTCAGGCTGATGGTCGGCAATGACGAGGCCCTGCCGGGCGCCCGCGCGCGTCTGGACGGCGTGGCTGGCGTCGAGGTCGTGGCCGCCCGCTTCGGCGACATCTGGCTGCGCGACACCGGCCCGATCTTCAATGCGGGTTCGAAGACGGCCCAGACCTTCAGCGTCAACGGCTGGGGCGGCAAGTACGACTATCCCCACGACGACGAGGTCGCCGACCAGATCGCCGAGTTTTCCGGCGTGCCGACGACGCGTCACGATTTCATCCTCGAAGGCGGCGCCCTGGACCACGACGGCGAGGGCACGGTCCTGACCACCCGCCAGTGCCTGCTGAACAGGAACCGCAACAAGACCTGGACCCAGGCCGACGCCGAGGCCGCCCTGGCCGCTTCGGTCGGCGCCAGGGTGGTGGTCTGGCTGGGCGACGGCCTGCTGAACGATCACACCGACGGCCACGTCGACAACCTGGCTCGCTTCGTCGCGCCGGGCGTGGTGGCCTGCCCCATCGCCTTCGGCCGCAACGACCCCAACGCCGAGGTCTATGACGAGACCGCCCGCACCCTGATGGCGTCGACGGACGCCGCCGGTCGTCAGCTCAAGGTCCTGCGCATCCCGTCGCCGGGCCTGGTGCTGGACGTCGACGAGCGCCCCGTCCCCGCCAGTCACATGAACTTCCTGATCGCCAACGGCGCTATTGTCGTGCCGACCTATGGCGATGACACGGCCGCACGTCTGGCGGGCGAGGCCCTGGCCACCGTCTTCCCCGACCGCGAGATCGTCCTGTCGCCGTCGAACGCCGTCCTGACCGGCGGCGGATCCTTCCACTGCATCAGCCAGCAGGAGCCCGCGTAAACATGACCCGCACCGTCACCGTCGCCGCCCTCCAGACCTCCTACGGCGAGGACATGCAGGCGAACATCGACAAGACCATCGGCCTGATCCGTCAGGCGGCGGCGAGGGGCGCGCAGGTCATCCTGCCGTCAGAGCTGTTCCAGGGGCCCTACTTCTGCGTGACGCAGGAGGAGCACTGGTTCACCGCGGCCTATCCGTGGCGCGAGCATCCGGCCGTGGTCCAGCTGCAGCCGGTGGCGAAAGAACTGGGCGTGGTCATCCCTGTCTCGATCTTCGAGAAGGAGGGGCCGCACTACTTCAACTCGATGGTCATGCTGGACGCTGACGGCGAGGTCCTGGGCGTCTATCGCAAGAGCCATATCCCCGATGGTCCGGGCTATCAGGAGAAGTACTACTTCCGTCCCGGCGATACCGGCTTCAAGGTCTGGAGCACCCGCTTCGGCCGCATCGGCGTCGGTATCTGCTGGGATCAGTGGTACCCCGAGGCCGCCCGCGCCATGGCCCTGCAGGGCGCCGACATCCTGATGTATCCGACCGCCATCGGCTCCGAGCCGCATGACGCCACGCTGGACACCGCCGCCCCCTGGCAGCGCGCCATGCAGGGCCACGCCGTGTCCAACGCCATGCCGGTCATCGCCTCGAACCGTATCGGTCACGAGACCCTGACCGAGACCGGCCAGAGCTTCTACGGCCACTCCTTCATCGCTGATCATCGCGGCGATCTGGTCGAGAGCCTGACGGGCGAGGAGGGCGTGCTGGTCCACACCTTCGACCTCGACTTCCTGGATCAGTACCGCGCCGCCTGGGGGTTCTTCCGCGACCGTCGCCCGGAACTGTACGGCGCCCTGGCGACCGGGCGCCCGGCCTAACGACGCGTGTTCCGCGCCACGACATTGCCCGTGGCGCGGTCGCCGTCGTCGGCGCTGCTGCCCCAGGGATAGCCGCTATCCTCGCCGCAGTAGGACCGGCGGCCTTCGCGTGCGCCGACCACGACCAGCTGCGGGCGCAGTCGCTCGGCGCCGGAAAAGACATTGTCCGTGATCTGATTGTCCGACGGGGTCTGGTGCCGGATCACGCCGCGCTCGCCGCAGTTGCGATACAGGAAGACGCCCGGCCTGCCGCCCAGGTCGAAGCGGTTGCCGGTGATGCGGTTGCGGGCGGAGCCGTCGACGGAGACGGCTTCGCGCCGGGTCGCCACGGCGATGGTGTTGTTCGCGATCCGGTTGTCGGCGCTCTCGGCGTCCAGATAGAGGGCGGTCGCGTCGCTGCGACCGCTCAGGGTTGAGTTCGTCAGGCTGAGTCGCGTCACGCCCGGCCCGACATAGAGGGGGATGGAGCCGGTCCCCACGATGGTCAGCCGGTCCAGTGCGATGTGCGAGGGCGCCGACCCTTGCGTCATAGCCGTATGGTCGGCGGTGCGCGACGAGGCGCGCAGATCGTCATAGCCCCCGTCCGCCCCCATGCCCCAGACACGCACCGCGCCGTGGATGACGCAGTTGGCGATGCGGATATCGGTCGGGCGGCTCCAGTGCTCGGCGGTGATGCGGCGCGACCAGACGGCGATGGTCGGCTGACGGGTGGTGGTCGTCACGCCGGGGCGGCCGACTGTCCCGCCGTTGCAGTCCAGCCCGGCGCCCGAGGCCTCGGCGCCCTCGATCAGGATAGGACGGAGGATGCTCTGGTCGTCGGACAGCACGGCGCGACAGGTCAGAAGATAGGGCGCTGTCGCCTCGGCGGTCAGCTCAGCCAGCTCCGCCGCCGTGCAGGGGCGGGCGGCGGGCAGGGCCCAGGGATCCGGCGCGGCGCCCAACAGCAGGAGCGCCAGCAGGGACGACATCAGGGCAGGGGCGTGGCCAAGGCCAGGCGCTCGGCGGCGCAGCCGGGGCTGGTCAGGCCGGTGGCGCGCACGGCGGCCAATTCCACGCGGGCGGCGGCCAGATCGGCGTCGAAGCCGGGCGTGGCGGCGGCGGCGTCGAACACGGCCTTGCCCAACACCTCGCCGGCGGCGACGTCGCTGGGATAGTGCATGCCGCAGACCAGACGGCTCAGGCCCATTTCGTGAGCGGTGTGTCGGGCTTCGGCCGCGTGCCGTGGCTCCAGCGCGGCGAAGGCCTCGCCATAGACGGCGGCCACGGTCGAGCTGCCGGAAGGATAGGAGGCGCTTCTGCGGCCTGCTTCGCTGACGCGCTGGCAGGGACGGCGCGCGGGATCGTCGCCGACCGGACGGGCGCGGAAGCCGCGCGCCTTGACCAATTCGGCGGCGGCGTCGGAATCGTCGAACAGCCGCTGCATCATCTGGTTCAGGCGGGGCGTGGCCGCCGAGCCCAGACGCACGCCCAGGGCGCAGTCGAAATGCTGCAGGGCCAGTGGCGGGCGAAGTTCGGCGTGAGCGGTGGCCAGCAGCCAACGGTCGCTGTCTTCCAGCGCCGTGAACTGTTCAGAGCGGGCCTTGTCGGCCAGGTCGACGGACGAACCGGCGACGGGCGCCGGCGGCGTGGCGTCGGCCAGGGCCTGAATCAGGGGACCGGTCAGATAGCCCCTGGCTTCCGGGGCGGCGGCCTGAACCGCCTGGGGACGCAGAGCGGCGGGAGTGCCGGCGCAGGCCGAGAGCAGGGCGGTGACGACGATCAATCCAGCGGTCGCCCCGCGCATCAGACCCCGGCGCTCCAGGTCAACTGGACCGAGGTCAGGCCGTCTTCACCAGGCGAGGCGACGACCTGCAGGCTGGCGCCGCCGGTCTTGCGGGCGGCGGCGCCATAGGCGCGGGCCTCACCCTGGTTCATGGCCATGACGGGGGCCAGACCCGCCGCCTCGGCGCGTTGGCGATAGAAGGCGATGACCGTTTCGGGCAGGGCGTCGGTCGTGAAGGTGATCAGGCCGCCGGGACCCGTCGGCCCTGAAGCGAGCGTCGCGGGACTGTCGGCCTGGGCGCCGGGATAGAGGGCGGCGAACATCGGCGCGCCGTCGATGGCTGTGGCTTCGGCCAGGACGGCGGCTTCAGGCGCTGCGGCAGGGGCGAGCGGCTCGGCCGCCGAGGTTTCGGCGGCGGCGGACGCGCTGTCGGCGGTCGGCGGCGGACTGGCCTCGGGCGCGGCCTCACTACGCCCGTCGCACCCGGTAAGACCGACCGTGAAGGCCACGGCGACGGCTGCCACGCTACGCTTCATTCCGCCTACGTCCTTGAGACTGTTCAACTTGATGAACACCGTGGCCCATCCATGCGGCGGCAGCAAGGCGGTTCAGCCGGTTGGCGCATCCACATCGTCGCCGGGCTGACCTGTGGCCTTGCGGGCTTCCTCGGGACCGCCGGCGGGTCTGTCGCCCTCGTTCTTGGCGCGTCGTCCTTCGGCGGCGAGAGCGGCGTTGATGACGTCCTGGTCCGGATCAATATCCGAACCGGACGCCGAGCCGCCTCTGAGCGAGCCCGCGCGGGTATCCGAACCGACGTCGGTGCCTTCCAGCGCGGTCTTCAGGGCGTCCCGGGTGTGGCCCAGATCAGGCTTCTCGCCCATGACGGCGGCTTCGCGGGCTTCCTCGGAGTCTGTCTTGGGGGCGGTCATCTGTCATCTCCTTCGCCAGAGACAACGCGGGGCCTCGGGGCCAGGGTTCCCGATAAAGAGAAGGCCGGTGGATCGCTCCACCGGCCTTGCATCCGTGATGACGGCGGAATGCGCGCGATCAGCGCTTGCGCTTGCGAGCGCCGGCCTTGCCCTTGGGGCGCGACAGGCGGACCACCTTGCGGGCGGCTTCCTCGGCCGAGGTGCGGACCGTGGGGATCGAGCGCGGGGCCAGGCCGTAGAGCGAAGCCATCGGGGCGTCCTCGACCGCAGCGATCTCGTGCTCGCCGTAGCCGTTGAAGCCGGTCGTCATGGCCACGCCATAGGCGCCGAGCATGCCGATCTCGATGAAGTCGCCTTCCTGCACATCGGCCGGCAGCCAGAACGGACCCGGCATGTGGTCGATGCTGTCGCAGGTCGGACCGTAGAAGCGGAAGGGCTTCAGCTCGCTCGCGCTTTCACCGTCCCGGACCAGCTTGGTCGGGAAGGGCCAGCGCGAGTGGGTGGCGTCGAACAGCGAGCCGTACGACCCGTCGTTCAGATACAGGGCGTCGCCCTTGCGCAGGTCCACGCGGCACAGCACCGACGACGACTCGGCCACCAGGGCCCGGCCGGGTTCGCACCACAGCTCGGTCGTTTCCGACACGGGCATCTCGTTGAAGCCGCGGTGGATGGCGTCGGCGTACTCGCTCAGGTCCGGTGGGACCATGCCCGGATAGACCGAAGGGAAGCCGCCGCCGACGTCGACGATATCGACGAAGACGCCAGCCTTCTTGATGGCGCGGCTGACTTGCGACATGGCCGCTTCATAGGCCGAAGGCCGCATGCACTGCGAACCGACGTGGAAGCTGACGCCCATCAGGCCGTCCTGCACCGCCTGGCGAACGGCCAGCAGCAGGGCGGGGGCCGCATCCGGCGAGACGCCGAACTTGCCCGACAGGGAATAGGCGGCGCCGTCGGCCGAAACGGCCATGCGCACGACCAGGTTCAGGTCGTCGGCGTTGTCGGTCGCCTCGATGATCTTTTGCAGCTCGTCATGGCTGTCGAGCACGAAGGTGCGCACGCCGTGGTCGGCGTAGGCCGCACGGATGGCGCCGCGGCTCTTGACCGGGTGCATGAAGGCCAGACGTGCATTGGGGCTGACCGAGCGGACCAGCTCGATCTCGGCCAGGGAGGCGACGTCGAAGGCGTTGACGCCCTGCTCGACCAGGGTCTCGATGACCCAGCGCGAAGGGTTCGCCTTCACCGCATAGAAGACGTCGGCTTTCAGATTATCCTGGAACCAGCGCGCCGCTACGGAAACCGAACGCGGTCGCACGAGGGCGACGGGACGTTCAGGGGACCGCTCACGGACCAGGTCCAGGGGAAGTTGGTACGTGCGCAATTCACGTAACCCCCTGCTAATTGTTAACCCAGACCGGCGTTAGCAGCGCTTAACGGTTAGACCACGGGGTCCGCCGGAACGCGCGATGTAGGGATGCGCGACCGTCATGTAAAGTGGTAATTTCGTGGCTCCATCCACATCCCGTCCACAGGGGAACCGGCGCGTCAGGGCCTCAGACTGGACGAAATCGACGCAGCCATGCCATTAAGACTTGTCGAAACGCGCGTGGCGCGTCATGCGGCGCCCCCTGTTGCAACCGCCACCCACGGGTTCATGAGTTCTTCAACCGCCGCCGTCGCGTCCGTAAGGGATGTGTCGAAGACCTACGGAGCCAGGAAGGCGCTCGACGGCGTGTCCGTCGAAGTGGCCGCCGGCGAGATGGTCGCCCTGATCGGTCCGTCCGGATCGGGCAAGTCCACCCTGCTGCGCTCCATCACCGGCCTGCACCCCATCGACCCCGGCAAGGGGACGATCCAGGTGTTCGGCGAAACCGTTCAGCAGAACGGCCGCATCACCGGCGCCGTGCGCAAGGCGCGCGGCAAGCTGGGCATGATTTTCCAGCAGTTCAATCTGGTGGGGCGTCTGTCGCTCTTCTCCAACGTCATGCTGGGCGCGCTCGGCCGTCTGCCTGGCTGGCGCGGCGTCTTCGGCGTCTGGCCGGCGGCGGACAAGGACAAGGCCATGGCGGCCCTGCACCGGGTCGGCGTGTCCGACTACGCCGCCCAGCGCGCCAACACCCTGTCGGGCGGTCAGCAGCAGCGCGGCGCCATCGCCCGCGCCATCGTCCAGGGGGCGCAAGCCATCCTGGCAGACGAGCCGGTCGCCTCGCTGGACCCGGTCTCGGCCCGCAAGGTCATGGAACTGCTGGTCGAGCTGAACAAGCGCGACGGCATGGGCGTGATCGTCACCCTGCACCAGGTCGACTACGCCATCCGCTACTGCGATCGCGTCATCGCCCTGCAGAAGGGCAAGGTGGTCTATGACGGCCCCTCGACCGGTCTGGACTCCAAGCGCCTGATTGAAATCTACGGTCCCGAGTACGAGGACGCGTTCTGGGAAGCCAAGGCATGACCCGCACCCCCATCACCCGCCGCCTGCTCGGCGTCGCCGCCGTCGCCGCCCTGACCATGGGCCTCGCCGCCTGCGGCAAGGGCGAGGAAAAGACCTCGGGCGCCGCGCCGACCGAGATCACCTTCTCCATCCTGTCAGCCGAGGGCCAGGCCTCGTCGGGCCCGCTGTGGCAGCCGCTGCTGGACGACATGTCCAAGGCGATCGGCGTGCCGGTGAAACCCTATTTCGGTTCGAACTATACGGTTCTGGTCGAGGCCATGCGCGGCAACCATACCCAGGTGGGCTGGTTCTCGGCCAAGCCCGAGGTCGAGGCCATCGACCGCGCCAACGCCGAGGTCATCGCCCGCACGGTCAACCGCGAGGGTCTGGACAGCTACCAGTCGACCCTGATCGTCAAGAAGGGCTCGGGCATCACGCTGGACAAGGTGCTGGCCTGCGGCAAGCAGTACAACTTCGGCATCGGCGACGCCCAGTCGACCTCGGGCACCCTGGCGCCCATGACCTTCCTGTTCAACGCGCGCGGCGTCGTGCCGTCGCAGTGCTTCAAGACGGTGCGTTCGGCCAACCACCAGGCCAACGCCTTCGGCGTGGCGACCGGCGTGATCGACGTCGCCACCTCGAACAGCGTCAACACCATCTTCATCCGCCGCGAAAACCCGCAACTGGCTGAGCAGATCGAGGAGATCTGGGTCTCGCCGCCGATCCCGGAAAGCGGCATCGTCGTGCGTGAAGACCTGGACCCGGTCCTGAAGGAAAAGATCCGCAGCTTCTTCCTGACCTACGGCCAGGGTGAAGGCGCCGAAGCCGAGCGTCAGCGCAAGGTTCTGGCGGGTCTGGAGTATTCGCGCTTCGCCGCCGCCGACGACAGCTACCTGAACCCGATCCGCGAAATGATCGCCGATCAGAAGCGCGGCGAAGCCGAAGCCAAGGGCGACAAGGCCGGCGTCGCCGCCGCGACCGCCGAGCTTCAACGCCTGCGCAGCCTGCGTGAGGTCCAGCCTTGACCTCTGCTCCGCTGACGCCAGCCGTGGTTCCGGCCGCGCCGCAAAAGTCCGCCGTCTCCTGGGCGATGGACATCCTGGTCTGGGGCGGCGTGATCGCCGTCCTGCTCTACAGCATCGACGCCGTCGACCTGGGCAATATCTCGCGGCTGTTCTCGGGCAATGAGAGCACGCGCCTGTTCGTGCAGGACCTGCTGCGCCCGGACTTCTCCGACTGGAAGATGTTCGTCGCCAAGATGTGGGAGACGGTCCAGATCGCCCTGTGGGGCACCTTCCTGGCCGTCCTGTTCGGCATTCCCCTGGGTCTGGCCGCCGCCCGCAACATGGCGCCCGCCTGGGTCGTGACGCCGGTGCGCTGGGTGATGAACCTGTTGCGCTCGGTGCCGGATCTGGTCATCGGCCTGCTGTTCGTCACCGCTGTGGGCCTCGGCCCTCTGGCCGGCGTCCTGGCCATCACCCTGAACACGGCGGGCGTTCTGGCCAAGCTGTTCTCCGAAGCCGTCGAGTCGATCGACAAGGGACCGGTCGAGGGCGTGCGCGCCACCGGCGCGACCAAGCTGCATGAAATCGTCTGGGGCGTGATTCCCCAGGTCGCGCCGCTGTGGACCTCGTTCGCCCTCTATCGTTTCGAGTCCAACAGCCGCTCGGCCACCGTCCTGGGTCTGATCGGCGCGGGCGGCATCGGCCAGGTGCTGTTCGACAGCATGAACGCCTTCAACTTCCGCGCGGTGTCGGCCATCGTCATCATCGTGGTCATCGCCGTGACCCTGATCGACACCCTGTCGCAGGTCATGCGCAAGCGCCTGCTGTAATCGCTATCGGTCGGGGTAAGTTTGCCCTGACTGTCACAAAGGTCTGGCCGGACCGTCACACTTCGCTGCTCTAAGCGTCGCCAACTGACGTCTGGAGAGGTCCGGCCAATGATCCGTTCCCTGAAAATCACCGCCTCTGCGGCGGCGCTTCTGGCCCTGGCGGCTTGCGGCAATAACGAGGGCGGAGCGCCCGGCAGCCAGAAGGCCCGCGCGGGCATCTGGGCCGCAGGTTCCTCGACCGTCTTCCCCTTCGCCACGCGCGCGGCCGAGAACTTCGCCCGCACCTCGGGCAACACCGCGGCCCCGCGCATCGAGTCGCTGGGCACCGGCGGCGGCATCCAGGCTTTCTGCGCCGGCGTCGGCCCCTCGACCCCGGACATCGCCAACGCCTCGCGTCCGATGAAGCAGAGCGAGTTCGATCGCTGCGTCGCCAACGGCGTCACCGACATCGTCGAGATCAAGATCGGCTTTGACGGCATCGTCATCGCCACCGCTCGCACCGGCAACAGCTTCAACTTCGAGCTGAACGACCTCTATGAGGGTCTGGCCAAGGAGGTGCCCGGCCCGAACGGCGCCTTCGTCGCCAACCCGGCCAAGACGTGGAACGACGTCAACAAGGGCCTGCCGAACCAGCGCATCCAGGTCTACGGTCCGCCGCCGACCTCGGGCACGCGCGACGCCTTCCTGGAACTGGGCATGGCCCCGGGCGGCGAGCTCGTTCCGGCGGTGGCTGCGCTGAAGAGCGACAAGACGCGCTTCGAGACCCTGACCCACACCCTGCGTGAAGACGGCGCCTGGGTCGACTCGGGCGAGAACGACAACGCCATCGTCCAGACCCTGACCCGCACGCCGGGTTCGCTGGGCGTGTTCGGCTTCTCCTTCCTGGAGCAGAACATGGATACGGTGAAGGCCGAGACCATCGACGGCGTCGCCCCCTCGGCCGAGACCATCGCCGACGGCACCTATCCGCTGGCGCGCAGCCTCTACATCTACGTCAAGAAGGCCCACGTGGGCGTGACGCCGGGTCTGGAGCAGTTCGTCCAGGAGTTCATGTCGGAAGGCGCCGCCGGTCGTGGCGGCTACCTGCAGGACCGCGGCCTGGTGCCGCTGCCCGCCGACCAGCTGACCGCCGAACGCGCCAAGGCCGCAGCCATGACGTCGATGGCTCGTCCGAACTAAGGACGCTCAAGTCGCCCGATAGAATGAGAGCGCCGTGGTCGAAAGACTGCGGCGCTCTTGTTCTTTCCAGCCCGAGGATGACGATGGTGGTCCGTGCCGGGGAAGAGGGGGTCTAGGCCGCCGCCTTGCGCCTCAGCCGGGCGATGCGGCGCAGGCGCCGCCAAAAGCGGCCGCGCGCAGGCTCGGGATATGGTTGCAGGTTCTCGACGAACTGTTCTGCCGAGGCGCGCCAGCTGAATTTTTCCGCATAGGCGCGCACGTCCTTGCGATCCAGCTCCAGAGCCTTGAGGCAGGCGGTCTTCAGATCGTCGTCGATAAAGCCCGCGCCAGAGCCCGGAATGATGTCGATCGGGCCGTGGGCCGGATAGGCCGCGACCGGAGTGCCGGCGCCCATGGCTTCCAGAATCACCAGGCCGAAGGTGTCCGTCCAGCTGGGGAAGACGAAGACATCGGCGTCGGCGAAGCAGCGGGCCAGATCTTCGCCGAACTTCGCGCCGAGGAACTTGGCCTCGGGGTATTTTTCTTCCAGTTCGGCGCGGGCGGGGCCGTCGCCGA
Organism: Brevundimonas sp. T2-11; assembly: GCF_055397675.1. Classification (NCBI taxonomy): domain Bacteria; kingdom Pseudomonadati; phylum Pseudomonadota; class Alphaproteobacteria; order Caulobacterales; family Caulobacteraceae; genus Brevundimonas; species Brevundimonas sp. T2-11. The sequence continues at coordinate 2,812,703 of NZ_AP027920.1, read as the reverse complement.
CCACGATCTTGGTGCCTGGCAGGTCCAGTTCGAGGAAGGTCTCGATGTTCTTCTCGACCGCCACGCGGCCGACATTGAGGAAGAAGGGGCGGGGCCAGTTCTCGCCGCCCATCTCCTTGTAGATGGGCTCCAGATCGGGACGGAACAGCTCGGTGTCCACGCCGCGCGTCCACGGCGAGACGTTGCGGAAGCCGTGCTCGACCAGTTCGTCGCGCAGGGTGGGCGTGGCCACCATCAGACGCCCCGACGGCTTGTGGAACCACTTCATGTAGGCGTAGCCGACCTGGACCGGGATCGGGAAGCGGGCCGAGACGTATTCCGGGAACTTGGTGTGATAACTGGTCGTGAACGGCAGCTTCCACTCCACGCAGATACGGCGCGTGGCGATGCCCAGCGGGCCTTCGGTGGCGATATGGACGGCTTCGGGTTCGAAGGCGCGCAGGCGTTCGCGAATCTCTTCTTCCGCGCCCAGGGCCAGCCGGATCTCGGGATAGGTGGGGCAGGGGATGGTCTTGAACTGGCTGGGTTCGATGACCTCGACCTCATGGCCCATGGCGCGGCACTCGGCCACGGTGCGGGTCAGGGTGCGGACGACGCCGTTGACCTGGGGCTCCCAGGCGTCGGTGACCAGAACAATGCGCATGAAGTCGAGTGGGCCCGGGCCGTTTCGCTGAGCCGGAAGTTCTAGACGGTTAAGATGACGAAGGCGAGACGGGTTTAGAGCGGCAGGACCGTCGTCGACTTCACCTCTTCGAGAACGGCATAGGTCCGCGTCTCGCGCACGCCGGGCATGCGCACCAGAATATCGCCGAGGAAGACGCGATAGGCGTCCATGTCGGCGACGCGCGCCTTGATCAGATAGTCGAAGCCGCCGGCGACCATATGGCACTCCAGAACCTCGGGCTGGCGGCGTACGGCGTCGGCGAAGGCGTCGAAGACGTCGCCTGTCGTCCGGTCCAGCAGCACCTCGATGAAGATCAGCAGGGCGCGGTCGGCCGAGGCCGGGTCGATCAGGGCGGCGTAGCCGGTGATGACCTTGCGGTCCTTCAGTCGCTTGACACGTTCGAAGCAGGCGGCGGGCGACAGATTGCACCTTCGCGCCAGTTCCGCGTTGGAGATGCGGCCGTCGATCTGCAGCACGCGCAGCAAACGGCGGTCGGTGTCGTCAAGAATTTGCATGGCGAATGAGCCTGATTGCCGAATAATCTCTGGTTCAGGTCGCCATCATACAATGCACATTCGGCCAAGTCCGCCATATATGCCGCAAATCGAAGGGTTTGATCCCAGGGTGAGATAATGACGCCGAACGACCTGAAGCACTGGGACGATCTTGACCGGAACAAGTTCCGCGACGAGGGCGCCGTGGTCGCCGAACTGCTGGCCAATCCCGGCCTGACCACGGTCGAGCGCGCCGCCGTGCTGCGCGACGCCATCGCCCTGGTCGATCAGGCTCGCGCCAGCCAGAAGAAGCAGGGCGTGGTCGAGAGCTTCCTGCAGGAGTTTTCGCTGGGCACCCGCGAGGGTCTGGCCCTGATGTGTCTGGCCGAGGCCCTGTTGCGCACCCCCGACGCCGACACCCGCGACCGCCTGATCGCCGAGAAGATCGGCTCGGCCGACTGGGCCTCGCACATGGGCCAGTCGGACAGCCTGTTCGTCAACGCCTCGACCTGGGGCCTGATGCTGACCGGCAAGCTGGTCGACGTGGACGAGGAAGCGAAAACCGACCTGTCGGGCTTCCTCAAGCGTATCGCCGGGCGTCTGGGCGAGCCGGTCATCCGTCAGGCCGTGGCCACCGCCGTCAAGATCATGGGAGAGCAGTTCGTCGTCGGCCGCACCATCGAGGCCGCGCTCAAGCGCTCGGACCGCGAAGGCTGGCTGTGCAGCTTCGACATGCTGGGCGAGGGCGCCCGCACGACCGCCGACGCCGAGCGCTATGAGAAGATCTACGCTGACGCCATCGAGGCCGTGGGCAAGACCGCCAAGGGTCAGGGCCCGGAAGCCGGCCACGGCGTTTCGGTCAAGCTGTCGGCCCTGTCGCCCCGCTATCAGGCGGTGCAGGAAGACCGCGTCTGGGAGGAGCTCTATCCTCGCATCCTGCGTCTGGCCCTGATCGCCGCCAAATACGACATCAACTACACCATCGACGCCGAGGAAGCCGACCGTCTGGCCCTGTCGCTGAAGCTGCTGGAGCGGCTGGCCCGCGAGCCGGCGCTGGGCGACTGGAAGGGCCTGGGCCTGGCTGTCCAGGCCTATCAGAAGCGCACGACCGAGACGGTGCAGAAGCTGGCCGAGCTGGCGAAATCCTCGGGCCGCCGCCTGATGGTGCGTCTGGTCAAGGGCGCCTATTGGGACACCGAGATCAAGCTGGCCCAGGTCAACGGCCGAACCGACTATCCGGTCTTCACGACCAAGCCGGCGACCGATCTGAACTATCTGGTCTGCGCCAAGGCCCTGATCGAGGCCTCGCCATACATCTACGCCCAGTTCGCCACCCACAACGCCCACACCCTGGCCGCCGTGCGCCGCATGGCCCGCGACCGCAACGTGACCATCGAGCACCAGCGTCTGCACGGCATGGGCGAGGCCCTCTATGACGCCGCGCACGAGGCCTGGGCCGACGAAAAGGTTATCGTCCGCGCCTACGCCCCCGTCGGCGGCCACGAAGAACTGCTGCCCTATCTGGTGCGCCGCCTGCTGGAAAACGGCGCCAACTCCTCCTTCGTCCACGCCCTGCTGGACGAGCGCGTTCCGGCGGCCGCCGTCGCCGCCGACCCCATCACCGCCGTCGAGGCCCAGCCCGACCGTCACCCCAGGATTCCGGTTCCCATGAACATCTACGGCGATCGCCAGAACTCCCTCGGCCGCGACTATTCGCAGGCCGCCGACCGTGAGCGCCACGCCAAGGCTCTGGAGCGCGTCGACAGCGAGAAGCTGACGTCCGGCCCCATCATCGGCGGCAAGTTGCGCGCCGGCGTCAATGCGCAGGACGTGACCAATCCCTTCGACCGCTCGCAGGTCCTGGGCCATGTGTCCGAAGCCTCGGTCGAGGACGTGGACGCCGCCGTCAACGCGGCCGCCGAGGCCCAGGTCGCCTGGGACCGCATCGGCGGGGCGGGTCGCGCCCCCGTCCTGCGCGCCATGGCCGACGTGCTGGAAGCCGATATGGACCGTCTGGTCGCCCTCTTGTCGCGTGAGGCGGGCAAGACGCTGAACGACGGCGTGGCCGAGGTGCGCGAAGCCGCCGACTTCTGCCGCTACTACGCCCTGCTGGCCGAGCGCGACTTCGGCGGTCGCCAGACCCTGAAGGGCCCGACCGGCGAGACCAATGAACTGGTCCTGCACGGCCGCGGCGTCTTCGCCGCCATCAGCCCGTGGAACTTCCCCCTGGCCATCTTCACCGGCCAGATCGCCGCCGCCCTGGCCGCCGGCAACGCCGTGGTGGCCAAGCCCGCCGAACAGACCCCGCTGATCGCCGCCGAGGCCGTCCGCCTGTTCTTCAAGGCGGGCCTGAACCCCGATCTGCTGGCTCTGGTCCCCGGTCGCGGCGAGATCGTCGGCGCGGCCCTGACGGCTCATCCGGGCATTGACGGCGTGGCCTTCACTGGCGGCACCGACACCGCCAGCGCCATCAACCGCGGCCTGGCCGCGCGCCCCGGCGCCATCATCCCCTTCATCGCCGAGACCGGCGGCCTGAACGCCATGTTCGTGGACACCACGGCGCTGAAGGAACAGGTCATCGACGACGTCATCCTGTCGGCCTTCGGCTCGGCCGGCCAGCGTTGCTCGGCCCTGCGCATCCTCTATGCGCCCAAGGAAGCCGCCGACGCCCTGATCGAGGGCCTCAAGGGCGCACTGGCGACCCAGGTTCTGGGCGACCCGACCGACAGCAAGACCGACATCGGCCCCGTCATCGACGCCGAGAGCCGCGCCAACCTGGAAGCTCACGTCGCGCGCCTGTCGAAAGAAGCCAGGATCGTCGCCCGCGCCGAACTGGCCCCCGGTGCGGACAAGGGCGACCTGTTCGCTCCGACCATCGCTGAGATCCCGACGCCCGACTTCCTCGAGCGCGAGGTCTTCGGCCCGATCCTGCACGTCTATCGCTATGACTCGAAGGACCTGAAGTCGGTCGCCGCCAGCCTGGCCGCGCGCGGCTATGGCCTGACCCTGGGCGTCCACAGCCGCATCGAGGCCTTCGCCGACGAAGTCGTGCGTCTGGTCCCGGCGGGCAATGTCTATGTGAACCGCTCGATCATCGGCGCCGTGGTCGGCGTCCAGCCCTTCGGCGGCGAGGGCCTGTCCGGCACCGGCCCGAAAGCCGGCGGTCCCAACAGCCTGATCCGCTACGCGGCGGAAAAGGCCATCAGCGTCAACATCGCGGCCCAGGGCGGCGATCCGGCTCTGTTGAACCTGTAAGTGAAGCGCGCCTAGAGCGCGCTTCGCATCACGCCGCGAAGATACTGGCCGTAGGCGCTCTTGCCGAGCGCCGCGGTCAGGCCTTCCAATTGGTCGGCGTCGATGAAGCCCTTGGTGAAGGCGATCTCCTCGGGGCAGGCGATCTTGAAGCCCTGGCGCTTCTCAAGGACCCGGACGAACTCGGCGGCCTCGACCAGGCTGTCGGGCGTGCCCGTGTCCAGCCAGGCGTAGCCGCGACCCATGATCTCGACCGACAGCTTGCCGCGTTCAAGATAGGCCCGGTTGACGTCGGTGATCTCCAGCTCGCCGCGCGGAGACGGCTTGAGGCTGCGTGCGATGTCGACCACGTCGCCGTCGTAAAAATAGAGGCCCGTAACCGCCCAGTTGGACTTGGGCGTCGCCGGTTTCTCCTCGATGGACAGGGCGCGCATGCCCGCATCGAATTCGACCACGCCGTAACGTTCGGGGTCGTTGACGTGATAGGCGAAGACCGTCGCTCCTTCCTGGCGCTGCATGGCGCTGGTGAAGAGTTCGGTGATGCCGTGACCGTAATAGATGTTGTCGCCCAGGATCAGGGCGGAGGGGTTGTCGCCCACGAATTCGGCGCCGATGATGTAGGCTTGGGCCAGGCCGTCAGGGCTGGGCTGGACCGCATACTGAATCTCCATGCCCCATTGCGAGCCGTCGCCGAGCAGGGCCTGGAAGTTGGGCGTGTCCCGCGGGGTCGAGATGATCAGAACCTCACGAATGCCGGCCAGCATCAGGGTCGACAGCGGGTAGTAGATCATGGGCTTGTCGTAGACCGGCATCAGCTGCTTGGAGGTCACGAGCGTCATGGGATGCAGGCGCGTGCCCGATCCGCCGGCGAGGATGATGCCCTTCATGCGGGGGTCCTTTCGGCATTGAGTTCGGAAACGATCTCGGCGACGGCCTCCTGCCAGGCGCGGGGAGCGACGCCATAGTCGCGGGCCAGCCGAGTCGTCAGCAGGCGGGAATTGGCCGGGCGTCTGGCGGGGGTGGGATATTCGGCGGTGGCGATGCCCTCGACAGCGGCCGAGGGGCCGCCCGTCGCCGCGCTGCGGGCGAAGATTTCCCGGGCGAGGCCGGCCCAGCTGGTTTCGCCGGCGTTGACGAAATGGAAGACGCCGACGGGCGCCTGGTCGTCCTCGATCATTCGCAAGGCGATGGTCTGCAAGGCGGCGGCGATGTCTCGCGCCGAGGTCGGGCAACCGTGCTGGTCGTCCACGACCCTGAGGGTCGGTCTGTCGGCGGCGAGACGCAGCATGGTCTTGAGGAAGTTGGCGCGGTGGACGCTCAGCACCCAGGCGGTGCGCAGGACGACCGAGCGGGGGTTGCCGGTGCGAACCGCCAGCTCGCCTGCCAGCTTGGAGGCGCCGTAGACGCCGAGCGGTCCTACGGGATCATCCTCGGCGTAGAAGGCGTCGCCCGAGCCGTCGAAGACATAGTCGGTCGAAACCTGGATCAGGGGAACGTCGGCCTCGCGCGTCACCTCGGCCAGGACGGCGGGGCCCATGGCGTTCGCGGCGAAGGCCGCGGCCACGTCCGTCTCCGCCTTGTCCACGGCGGTGTAGGCGCCCGAGTTGATGACCGCGGCGAAGGGGGTTCTGGCAAAGGCCGCCCGCACGGATTCGATGCTGGCCAGGTCCAGATCGGCCCGTGTCGGCGTATGCAGGACGATGTCCGCAGGCCAGTCGGCTGCGGCCACCTCCAGCCCGACCTGCCCCGCGCCGCCTGTCACGAGGATGTGGCGTGGATCAGCCATTGGCGACGCCGAGGCGCTGGGTCGCATAGCGGGCGTCCAGGATGTCCTGCCACCAGGTCTGGTTCTCCAGATACCAGCGCACGGTGCGGGCGATGCCCTCCTCGAAGGTCACCGAGGGCGCCCAATCCAGGTCGGCGCTGATCTTGGAGGCGTCGATGGCGTAGCGCTGATCGTGGCCGGGACGGTCGGCGACGTAGGTGATCTGCTTGGCGTAGGCCTGGCCATCGGCGCGGGGGCGCAGCTGGTCGAGGATGGCGCAGATCGCCTTCACCACGTCGATGTTCTTCCGTTCGGCGTTGCCGCCGACGTTATAAGTCTGACCCGGGCGGCCTTTTTCGAAGACGGCCTGCAGCGCGCGCGCGTGGTCGTCGACGAACAGCCAGTCCCGGACATTGCTGCCGTCGCCGTAGACGGGCAGGGGTTCGCCGTTCAGGGCGCGAATGATGATCAGCGGGATCAGCTTTTCGGGGAAATGGTAGGGGCCGTAGTTGTTCGAGCAGTTGGTCACCAGCACCGGCAGGCCATAGGTGTGGCCCCAGGCGCGCACCAGATGGTCCGAGCCCGCCTTCGACGCCGAATAGGGCGAGCGGGGGTCGTAGGGGGTCGTCTCGGTGAAGAAGCCGTCCTCGCCCAGCGAACCGAACACCTCGTCCGTCGAGATGTGATGGAAGCGGAAGGCCGCCTTGCGGGTCTCGGGCAGACCGCGCCAGTAACCCAGGGTCTGATTGAGCATGACGAAGGTGCCGACGAGGTTGGTCTGCACGAACTCGCCGGGTCCGTCGATCGAACGATCGACATGGCTTTCAGCGGCGAGGTGGGCGACGATGTCCGGCTGGAAATCCTGCAGGACGCGGGCGACAGCCTCGGCGTCGCAGATGTCGGCCTGGACGAAGCTGTAGCGGTTGCTCCCCGCTGCGGGCTCAAGCGAGCTGAGCAGGCCGGCATAGGTCAGCTTGTCGAAAACCAGCACCTCGTGATCGCTGTGTTCGATCAATCGCCGCACTAGCGCCGAGCCGATAAAGCCGGCTCCGCCGGTGACCAGAATTCTCATTGAAACTCGCTGTTTGGACGATCGTGGATCAGGAAGGAACGACCGGTCTGAGAGGGTTTTGAGCAAAGATCAGAGGTTTCGCAACCGCTTAGTGGCCTGTCGTCAAGGTGTCGTCTTGCCGTCGTCGGTCGGCAACCCTAGAAGGGCCTCGACCCTTCCAAGCCGCATGGCTCGCTTTCAAGCGTGACTATACGAGACTCCGCCTCATGACTGAATCACCTGTGTTTCTGGTGACGCCTCGCCGCTTTGCGGACGCCCGCGGCTGGTTTTCCGAAACCTATTCGCAAGCGGCGATGGCGAAGCACGGGGTGAACGAAACCTTTGTTCAGGATAATCAGTCCTTCTCGCGTCAGACGGGAACGGTGCGGGGGATTCACTTCCAGCGGCCGCCCCACGCTCAAGCCAAACTCGTGCGGTGCGTGCGCGGTTCCCTGATCGATTATGCGGTGGACCTCCGGCGCCAGTCGCCGACGTTCGGGCGTTGGGTGTCGGCGCGACTGACGGCTGAAGGGGGCGAGCAGCTATATATTCCGGTGGGCTTCGGACATGCCTTCGTGACGCTCGAACCTGATGTCGAGATCGCCTACAAGGTGACGGACGTCTACGCGCCGGATTGCGATGGCGGCGTGCGCTGGAACGATCCGACCGTGGGCATCGACTGGCCTCTGCCGGCCGACGGCGCGGTGCTGTCCGACAAGGACGCCGTCCTCCCGGGCCTGGATGGGCTGGACGTGGACTTCGCCTATGACGGGCGTCCGCTTCTTCCTCTTCAGGCCTGATCCCCGGCTTCGCCGTTGCTGAATGGCGTGCTCAGAGTCTATGCTCGAGATTGAGAACAACCCTGGCGCGCTCGCCTGCAAGGATGTGGGTTCCGGCGGCGTGAAGGCGGCAAGGTGATGATTTTCGAACCGATTTCCCGGCACGCCACGATCGTGATCTCCCTCATGTTGCGGGAGATCATCACGCGCTATGGGCGGCGCGGCCTGGGTTTCCTCTGGTTGGTCGGCGAGCCTCTGCTGTTCACCGGCGCGGTCATCCTGCTCTGGTCCTTCATCAAGGCGCCCTATCAGCACGGCATACGCCTCGCGCCCTTTGTCATGACCGGCTACATGGCCCTGATCATGTTCCGCCACATGATCAGCTATTCCATGGGGGCGGTTTCAGGGAACCTGGGGCTTCTGTTCCACCAGAAGATCAAGATCCTGCACGTCTATATGGCGCGCTTCCTGCTGGAGTTGGGCGGGACGACCCTGGCCTTCCTGATCGTCTACCTGGTCCTGGTGGCCTTTGGCCAGGTCGGTTGGCCGGCCGATCCCCTGCTTCTCTACTATGGCTGGATGTCCTTGTTTGTCCTGTCCGTCGGCATTGCGCTGGTGGTCAGCGCCCTGGCGATGGAGTTCGACGTGATCGAGCGCATCGTGCCGGTTCTGATGTATGCGATCCTGCCGTTTTCCGGCGCGTTCAGCATGGCGGCCTGGTTGCCGCCGACCTATCGGGCGATCTATCTCGCCGTTCCCATCCCCCATCCTGTCGAGATGATGCGGGCGGGCGTTTTCGGCGAGTTCGTTGAAACTCACTACGACCCGCTCTATCCCCTTTTCTGGGGGGGGCTGCTTACCGTCCTGGGCTTGATCATGATTTCGAGAGCCAAGGAACATATTGATGCCGACTAGCCCTCAAATGCGCCTGAGCCATGGGCGGGGAATGACTGAATGAGCGACTCTCGCGTTACGTTTCTGGGCGGACCGACGCCGGGTGAACCGGTGCGGGCCATAAAGACGCCTTTCATCCTGGGGCCCGCGGCGATCTCGTTCGGGGTCGTGGTCCTGCTGCCGACGCTGGTGGCGGCGATCTACCTGCTCTTCATCGCCTCCCCGCGCTATGTGTCGGAAGCGCATTTCGTCGTCCAGACGGCGTCGAAGCAGCAGCCTTCCGGTCTTGGCGTTGCGCTTCAGGGGGTCGGGATATCGACGAACGGCACAGACTCGTTCGCCGTTCATGAATACATCCGCTCACGCGATGCGCTCAGCACGCTCCAGCCGAGGCTGGACGTGAAGGCCATGCTGTCGCGACCAGGCGTGGATATTTTCTCGCGCTTTCCGGCGCCCGGGCAGGGGCAGACCCAGGAAGATCTCTACAAGGCGTTCCAGCGTCGCGTGACGGTGGGTTATGACACCGCGACCGGCATCAGCACCCTGCGCGTCCAGGCGTTCACGCCGCGCGACTCCCAGGCGATCGCCAGCGCCCTGCTGGACAGCGGCGAGACCCTGGTCAACCGGCTCAATGATCGGGCCGCGGCCCAGGACGTCGAAGACGCCGAGCGCAATGTCCTGGAGGCTGAGCAACGCCTTTCCGACATTCAGCAGCGTCTGACCACCTATCGCAATCGCGAGAGCATGCTCGACCCGGAAGCCTCGGCCCAGGAGGGGTCGGCCCTGCTGGCCGAGCTGCAGGGCACCCTCGCGGGCCTGCGCGCCGAGCGGGCCCTGATCGCGAGCCAGGCGCCGCAAAGTCCCCAGTTGCCGGCGCTCGACGCACGTATTCGCGCCTATGAACAGCAACTGACGATCGAGCGCGGCAAGGTGGCGGGCAATGCCGACTCCCTGGCGACCAAGGTCAGCGGATATGAGGCGCTGATGCTGGAACGGACCCTGGCCGACCGCGCCCTGAGCGCGGCCAGCACGGCGCGAGACGCCGCTCGCGACTCGGCGCGCCGCCAGAAGCTCTATCTGGAACGGGTGGTGAATCCGAATCTTCCGGACAAGGCGACGGAACCTCGTCGCTGGCGAGGCATTCTGGCGGTCCTGGTCACCATGCTGTTGCTGTACGGCGTGGGCGGCCTCGTGTGGGCGGGCCTGAGGGAGCACCGGCAACTTTGACGTCGTTCTCAACGGAGGACATCGGGCTCGAGGTTTCCAATCTCGGGAAGACTTATGCTCGCTCCGCCAGCGCGCCGCCCTTGTTCCGCAATCTCAACTTCACGGTCGGTCGGTCCGACCGGCTCGCCATTCTGGGGCGTAACGGCCAGGGCAAGTCGACGATGATCAAGATCCTCGGGGGCGCGCTCGCGCCCTCCGAGGGCCGGGTCAACTGGCGCATGACGAACTCGTGGCCGATCGGCTTCAGCGGCGCGTTTCAGGGCAGCCTGACGGGCGTGGACAACGTCCGCTTCCTGGCGCGTGTCTATCAGCGCGACTTCAAGGAGCTGATGGGGCTGGTCGACGGCTTCGCCGAGCTGGGCTCGAAGATGGCCATGCCGGTGAAGCACTATTCCTCGGGCATGCGGGCGCGTCTGGCCTTCGGCCTGTCCCTGGCCATCGACTTCGACTGCTATTTGATCGATGAACTGGTCGCGGTCGGCGACGCCCGCTTCCAGCGCAAGTGCAATGAGGAATTGTTCGAACGCCGCGCCCAGCGCGCCTTCATCATGGCGTCGCACGACATGAGGACGGTGGGCCGGGTCTGCGATCGTGCGCTCATTATCGAGGGCGGGCGCGCCAAGATGTTCACCGACATCCACGAGGCCATCGATATCTACACCTGGCTGAGGGCTGCGTGAGCAAGACTGTTCGAGTGGGCGTCCTGCAGATGCCTTCATCCCGGGGCTCGGCCTGGCGTATCGGTCTCAAGGGCGCGGCGCGCCGGCTGGGCTGGGGCCTGGTCAAGGGGACGGACGTCTCGCTCGAAGGCGACGCGCCTGCCCAGAGCCAGATCATACTGCTCCGCGACGGGGCGCAGGCTCTGGCCATGGCGCCGCATCTGGACGCCTGCGTGGTCGTCACGGAACCTCTGGAAGACATCTGCGCGGCCATGGCCGCGCATTACCCGGACAAGAAGATCAAGGCCTATGCCGTGGCCGCGGAGCGTCTGGCGGCGGCGACGACCCTGGCGCGACGGGGCGCGGCTGTCGTCCAGGCGTCGGCTGCTTCCGCCGACCTGCCCTTGATCGGCCAGGTCCTGATCCAACCGGTGACCGAAGTGGCCCCGGCCGGGGTGCTCGATCCCGCGCCGCTGGACATGTTCGCGGGGGAGGGGCCTCAACCGGGACATCAGACCGTCTGGCCGTGGGACCTGTTCAACTATCGGACCACGCCGCGATCGCGGGTCGCGCCGCCCCATATCGATCTGACGGGGCGCGCCCGTGTCCTGTTCCACGGTCCGCGTTTCTCGCTGCCGGCGGGAGAATGGCGCGTGCGGTTGCGTTTCCATCTCGATCCGGAAGGGCGCGAATCTCCGCTGAAGTTCGAGTGGGGCGCCGTCGAAGATTTTGAAACTCTTGAGCTTCAACTCGACGCAGCCGGCCTTTATGAAGTCGAGCTGACCAAGCGATGGGAACAACCTGTCGCTGCAGAGCTGCGGGTGTGGGCCGCGGCGGCGCATTTCCTCGGGTCTTTCGAGTTCGTGAGCGCGGATGTCGCTTATCTGGCGCACTAGGGCGCAGGCGGGCCGCGATGCGGTTCGGGCGAGGCAGCAGGGCGGAGAGTTTTCGGTATGGTGAGGCAGTCTCGAGCGAAGCAGGGCGCGTCATCGGTCGCCGAGAGCGCTGCGGCCGTAGGCGATGTGCGACGCACGGTGCGACGTCTCGGCGTCTTTCTGTTCTGGGATCCCCAGGAGATCGTCCACGACTATGTGAAGGTGTCTCTGGCCGCGCTGCGTCCCCATTTTGAAACCCTGATCGTGGTCGTGAACGGACAGGTCGACCGCACCGGACAGGACGCTCTGGCCGAGGCTGCGGACGAGGTCTGGTATCGGGAAAACAAGGGGTATGACGTCGGCGGCTACAAGTACGCCGTTGATCGTCTCGGCGTGGAGGCCATCGCCGCCTATGATGAGTTCGTCCTGCTGAACTACACCTTCTACGCCCCCCTGGCGGACCTCGGCGCCATGTTCGAGCGCATGGATGCGTCGGGCGTCGACTTCTGGGGCGTGACGGACTTCAAGGACACCCGGCAGAACTTCGTCCAGTCCTATTTCATCGCCGCGCGATCGCGGCTGACGGGCAGCCAGGCGTTCGCGGATTACTGGGCCGCCATGCCCCCCATCGTGTCGATCGACGACTCGATCGAGCATCACGAAAAGGCGTTCACCGCCTATTTCGCCGCCAGGGGCTTTTCCTGGGAAGTCGCCTTCCCGACCGAGGTCGGGGAGTTCGGCAATGTTACGATCGCCTCGCCGATCCAGCAGGCGGCGGACGGTTGCCCGACGCTGAAGTATCGGGCCTTCACCTTCCCCCTGGAGAGCCTGCGTCACCGCGAGGCGCCCTATCCGGCGCGGACGCTGGATTATGTTCGGCAGCATACCGACTATGACGCCGGCCTGATCGTGGACCATCTGGTGCGCAGCACCTCGCCGACCGTGATCGCCGCCAATCTTCAGACCATCACGGTCGCGGCGCCGCAAGCCGTCGGCAAGGCCCTGTCCCTGGGGCGGGTCGGCCTGTTCGTGAACCTGGTCGATGCAGCGTCCCTGGAAGGTCTTGCGCAGGCCCTTTCGACCGTGATCGCGCGAAGCGGAGTCACGATCCATGTGCGTGCGCCTTCCGAAGCCCTGGCGGCGGAGGTCGGGCAGGTCTGGCCGGGCGAGGCGACCCTCGTCCGCGTCGGCGCACCTGCCTCCACCCTCGAGGGGCTGTTTGCGTGGGCCGACGAAGTGGATTTCCGCCAGTTCGACCTGGTCCTTTCGCTCGGCGATTTCTCGGGCGGCCGGCGGATGAACGCCTGGCTGGATAATCGCCTCTCCTTCTACGTCGACAACCTGGTCGGCGGAGACAGTGTTTTGAACGCCGTGGCGCAACAGTTTGAAGACGTCGCCGTCGACATGGTGATGTCGCCCTCCAGTCCCTACCTCGACGCGGGCGACGACGCCTTCTGGCTGAAGAACAGGCACGAGGTCAGCCGGATGGCGGCCGCCCTGGGGGTGAAGGGGCCGGGTGAAGCGGCCAGCTTCCATGCGCCGCACGCGATCTTCTGGATGCGAGGCGAGGCCCTCGCGGGGCTTGCCGGCGCCTATGAGACCGTCAAGGGCGGCGACGCGCTCGATCTGGGGGACCAGTTCAACCGGCTGCTGCCGACCTTGCTGGCCGCGCGCGGGAAACTGGCCTGGCGAATGATCTCTTCGGGCAATGCGGCCCAGGCGCTGGCGGCCTCTGCATGGACCGCCCTCCGCTCAGCCGAAGCCCGGATCGAGAAGGATCGCGAGGCCGAACGTCGTCTTGCAGTCCTGCAGCTGGCCAATGAAGACCTGGAGCGTTCGCTCAAGACGGCCAAGGCGCGGATTTCCAAGACCGGCGCCGAGTTGAAAGCGGCGCTGGGCGACAAGGCGGCGCTTGAAAGCGCTCAGGAAACCTTCCGTCTGGCGGTGGCCGAGAACCGCGAACTGCGTCTGCTTCATAACCGCACCGCTGAAGAGCTGGCGGCCCTGCGCCGCCTGACGACGGGGCGGTGGGGCGGCGCATCGACTGTGTTCAGACGGGCGGGCCGAAGCTTCAAGCGGGCCTGGCGACGGTTGACGAAACGTGCCGGGCGAGAGGCGTCGACATGATCGCGACGCCCTACGCCCGGGCCTTTCGCCCCGGTGAGCTGAGCGGTCGTCGGGTTCTGCTGGTGGCCCAGGGACCCTGGCACCTCGATATGTACGCCAGCCTTTTCACGGCCCTGCCCGAGGTGGACTGGACGGTCTATTTCGAGGCCCCGGGTGAAACCCTGGCGCCCCTGTCGATGGCGACGCCGGCCAATGTGCAGTTGATCGGCAATCTGATCGACGTTCTTCTGCGCCTGGACGACTTCGCCGTCTGCCTGACCACCCTGGCCACCCCGCATCGCGCCCATCTCAAGGGGTTGCAGATCTTCACCGCCTGCTCGCGTCTGGGCGTGCCGGTGCTGGAGCTGCAGCATGGCCTGTTCCAGCAGGGCGCGGCCTTTGTCGAAGTGTCCAGAACCCCGGGATCGGGGTTTGCGAACGCCGCCCAGGGCGCCGCCGCCAGGAATTTCCGCGACGATCTGGTCGGCTGGTCCGGCAAGGACGGCATCGGCCTGCCCCAGTTTCATGATCTGAAGCCGGCGACGGACGACGGCTATGTGCTGATCCTGTCCAACCTGCACCGTTCGGTCTTTTCGGAGGTCGAGCGGCGGCTCTTCTATGAGGGGGTGGCGCAGCTGGTGCGCCGTCATCCCGAGACCCGCTTCCTCTGGAAGCCTCACCAGGCGGAGCTCCAGCGCAAGCTGGAGCCCCTCTATGCGCCGCTGATGGAGCAGGTCGGAGAGAATCTCGAGCTTCTGACCCGAGAGACCATGGCCGGCCGGACGACGCTGGATCTGATCCGCTGCTGTTCCCGCGCTGTGTCGTCCTTGTCGTCAGTTGTGCTCGAGCTCGAGATGTACGCCAAGCCGACGCTCGTGTACGCGCCGGTGTCGATGGAGGATGCGGTTGCGATCATGGGAACGGTGCATCCCTTTGATGACGACCTCAGCCTGCTGAGCGCCTATGCCGATCTGATGCAGAGGCCGGACGCCTATCGTATGCAGACGGGGTTCCTGAAGCCCTTCGATCCGGACCGGTTGCGCGCCATACTCAAGCGGAACTGGCGATCGGAAACCATAGCCAAGGCGGATCTGGCCCAGGCGATCCTGCCGAGCATCGAGTTTCTGGAATTGACCAGTACGATCAACCGTATGAAGTCGGACCTCAGGTCGGCTATTAAGGGCTGAAGAGGCGATCGCCTGGCTGCGGCCAAGTAGAACGCTGCGCGAATTGGAAAGATACGGATGGACGATTTCTATCAGAAAATAGTGGGGATTATCGCGTCCCTATTTAAAGTCCCGGCGAGCGAAATCTCGTCGGACACTGTGGCCATGGATGTGGATGGGTGGGATTCCTTGACGCACACCGAGCTCGTTCTTCTTATTGAAGAAGAGATTGGCCGGCCCTTGCCGATCGCTCAGGTTATGGAATGTGAAAACGTAGGCGATCTGATTGCTGTGGCCCGCAAGACCAGCGTGACTGCTGTTTGATGAAAACGCGTCGAATTCTGATCCGGGGCAATTGTCACGCGCAATTTCTGGGCGCGGCCTTGAAGGCGCTGACGAAGCATGAGGTGAAGGTCGCGGGGCTTCCGTATGACGGGCCGATCCATTTCGGTGGCGCCATGGCGGACTATACCGACCTCACTCAAGGCCTTGATTGGATAAGGGAAGCTGACGAACGGCCGATTTTCATCGTCCAGGCGACGCCGGGCAAACACTATCTGTCAGAGAAGTGGCTTGCGATGGGGGTCGATCATGAACTGGTGAAGATGCCGTTCATTAGATTGGGAGCGTTTGAGCTCAATAATCTTCCGGATACTGAGGATGCGGCGCGTAAGATTCGCCTGGAAGTTCGAAAAGATCGCATCTTCAATGAGATGAGCGCTATCGCGGCTGGTCGTGACGCAACGGACATCGACTATGTCCTGGAAGCGTTCCAGTCGAGTCCTGAATTTTATAGCCATTCGCACTATACGGGAAAGGTCTTCGCACGGCTGTTCAGCTTGATGCGAGGTTCGGCGCTCGATAAGGCCTTGGGCGAAGGAGGCTTTGACGCCTTCCTTGACAGCGTAAGCCGTGACGCCGGCGTCGGCCATCTTATGCGTCCCCTGCCGGATCCTCGTGTTATGCAGTCTATGGGGATGACATGGACAACTGCGGATTTGTCCGCCGATGTCATCGCTGCTGACCATAAGATGAAAACCGAACGGGCGAACCCTGAAAACGGGGTCGTAGCCTTTGCGCTGTTTGATCATGCGTTCAAAGCATATCGTGATACCAGGAGCGTATCAGATATTTTGACGTGTGTGCGTCTCTACAAGGCTAAGAAGTTCTATCTTCGGTGGGCGAACAATATTGTCGGTGCGCTAATTTCTCGTGGAAAGCTGATGCATGCGGCGGTTATTCTGTTCCATCGCCTGGCGTTTGACGATTCTCGAGGGATGACTTTGCGGATCGCCCTGCCTCATCTGTACGGTTTGAGCGCATCGGCGGCGGCGCGGCGCGTGGCGGACCGCTATGCCGAGGCCTATCCCAATAGCAGCGCGGTCTTTGCGCGTGAGATCATGCAGAAATTCCGCTGACGTGAAGCAAGGTGCTGTTTTGAGCGCGTCTACCCTCCTTCATGCCCTGGATCGTCATGCCGCCGAGAACGGCGACAGGATCGGCGTCCATTTTGTCGCCCAGGGTGAAACACGACCCCAGACCTATGCCGCCCTGCGCGCCGAGGCTCTGCGGGCCGCCGCCATGTTCGACGCCCTGGGGCTTGAGCCGGGATCGGTGGTCTTCATCGTGCTGCGCCATCAGGTCGAGCTCTATTCCACCTTCCTCGGGGCGATGTACGCCGGGCTGACGCCGTCCTTCCTGCCCTTTCCGACGCCCAAGCAGGACGCCGGTCTCTACTGGTCGAGCCACAGGGAGCTGTTCCGCCGCGTCGATCCCGGCCTGGTTCTGACCTATACCGACAATATCGCGCCGCTGCGCGACGCGCTGGAGGGGTTGAAGGCCGAGGTGGCGGACGTGGCGCGGATCGCCGAGTTTCAGCCGCGCGAAGCGGGCACGCCTCCCGCGCCCGGCCAGGTGGCCCTGCTTCAGCACAGTTCGGGCACGACGGGCCTGAAAAAGGGGGTGATGCTCACCTTCGACGAAATCGCCGTCCAGACCGAGAGCTACGCCAGGGCGATTGACTTCCGATCGAGCGACGTCGTCGTCAGCTGGCTGCCGCTCTATCACGACATGGGGCTGCTCTCGAGCTTCCTGATCCCGCTGGCGCGCGGCGCCACGATCGTTTCGCTCGACGCCTTCGAGTGGGTGGCGAAGCCGGCCATGCTGCTCGAGGCGATCCAGCGTCATCGCGGCACCCTGACCTGGATGCCCAACTTCGCCTTCAATCATATCGCGCGGCTTCGTCCGTCTGGCTCGACCTATGATCTGGCGTCGATGCGGGCCTTCATCGCCTGTTCGGAGCCCTGCAAGGAGGAGACCTTCGTCCAGTTCGCGGAGAAGTTCGCCGATTGCGGCGTGACGCCCGCTTCCGTTCAGGCCTGCTACGCCATGGCGGAGACCGTATTCGCCGTCACCCAGTCCGAACTCGGAGCACCGGCCGCGGTCTGTCGGGTCGATGGCGATGAACTGGACCGGAACCAGAGGGTGAAGCTGAACTCGACCGACGGGCGCGCCTATGTGGGCAATGGGCGTCCCATCGCCGGGCTCGAGGTGGCCATCGACGGCGCGGACGGTCGGTTGCCCTGGTCGGCGACCGCGAACAGCCAGACGACGGGCGACATCGTGGTGCGCGGCGCCAGTCTCTTTTCCGGCTACTATCGCAATCCCGAAGCGACGGCCGAGGCCTTGCGGGACGGCTGGTACACCACCGGCGACGTGGGCTTCTTCGCCGACGGCGAGCTCTATATCTGCGGCCGCCGCAAGGAATTGCTGATCGTTCACGGCAAGAACTACTACGCCACGGATATCGAAGAGGCGGTCAATCGCATCGACGGCGTCAAGCCAGGGCGGGCCGTGGCCTTCGCTCTGTACAGTGATCGCACCCAGAGCGAAGAGGGCTATGTGGTCGTGGAATCCGAACGTCCGGCGGAGACCTGGACGGCGTTGAAGCGTGCAGTGAAGGAAGGCGTCTTCTCCCAGCTCGACCTGACCTTGCAGTCCGTCCAGATCGTGGAGCCGGGCTGGCTGGTCAAGACCACCAGCGGCAAGATCAGCCGCAAGGAAAACGCCTTGAAATATCTGGCGGCGAAGGATGCGGCGCGGTGAGCGCCATGCCCGCACGACCGGCCTCGGATCGCGGCGTCCGCGTCTCCCTGCTGCTAGACCAGCCGGGCGAGGTCGAGGCGATCCTTCCGGTCATTCTGCGGGCGCAGATGCGCGGCGATCTCGTCTTCACGCCTTTTCTGTCCCCGGCCTTCGTGCAGGGGCGTCCTCATATGGCTGAGCGGCTGTCGCGGTCGCATGGGGCCATTCTTCTGCCGAGCCCGTCGATCGATGACGTGCCCATGGCGGACTTCGATCTGGCCCTGGCGCCGGTCGTATCCAACCATCCCCGACACGCCCTGGCCCAGAGGTTCATCCGACGGGCGCGAGTGGCGCGGCTGGTGACGGCGACCATGCAGCACGGGCTCGATAATGTCGGCATCTCGCGTTCGCACGATATCGGCAATCAGACGCCCTATGTGATCGAGGCCGACCTGGTCTGCGTGTGGTTCCCCGAGAACCATATCCCGGCGCAGTGCTCGCCCGCGCTGCGGCCGCGTCTGGCCCACACAGGGCGCGCTGTTCCCGACGTCGCGCATGGCCGGCACGAGGATGGCGTGTCGATCGGGGTGTTCGAGAATCTGCATTGGAACCTTTACGACGACGGGTTCCGCAAGGCTTTCCAGAGCAATCTGCGACAGACGGCGGCGGCTTTTCCGGACGTTCGCTTTGTCGTCAAGCCGCATCCGGGCGGTCGCTGGCTGCCGCGTTTCGGTGAAGGCGGATGGCCCTCGAACATCCAGATGTTCGATCCGGAAGATGATGTCGTTCGGTATGACGCCTTTGATGTCATCCGCAGGTTGAGCGCGGTGATCACCACGCCCTCGACCGTGGCGCTGGATGCGGCCTGGCTGGATCGGCCGGTGGCCCTGATCCCGACGGAAGGCGCCGACCTGTACAAGGGCCTGGATCTGCTGGACGGATGGGAAGGCTGGCGCGCCTTTGTCGAGCAGGTGGCGACCGGTCGTTTTGATCGACGCGGCCAGAACGCCTTCCTGACCCGATCCGTTCGGGCGGGCGACGGGGCGAGCGCGGTTTGTGACGCCCTGGTGGGGGCTGTGCGTTGAGCCGGTCGACCACTGACGCGACGGGGGGCGGGACGCCCTCATGTTCTTGAAAGAGCTGTTCCCGGTCGCGCGACTATCCTCGATCTGGGGACGCCTCCGGACCGTTGCGGGAAAAGGCGGCGACCCGGATAGACGCGCCGGCGATGCGGCGCGGGATCGCGGCGACTGGTCTGCCGCCGCCCTGCACTATGAGCGATATCTGGCGCGGCGCCCCGAGCACCAGGCGGTGCGGCTGCGCCTGGGCAATATGTACAAGGAGGCCGGCGATTACGCCGCCGCCCACGCCGTTTTCGCGACCCTGCTGAAGACAGGATCGGGTGACCCGGCGGTGCTGAGGGCGTGCGCCGAGTTGGAGATGCACCAGGGGCGGCTGGATCAGGCGGTCATCTGGTTCGTCCAGGCCTGGGCGGCGGGACGAGATCGCGCGGCGGGTCTGGCGCTCACGCGGCCAGAGGCCTTGCCCTTGCTGGCGGCCCTGCAGATCGACCGCGGCGAGCGCCTGGTCGATGGCGGCGTCGACGGCCTGCGCGACCTGGCGATCGAGGGGTGGGCCTTTGACGCCCGTGACCCGGCCCGATCCGTGGAGATCGTGCTGACGAGTGACGGACGTGAAGTGGCGCGAACGCGCACCGGAAGCGTCCGCGATGATCTGGCGGGGCTCGACCTGGCCCCGATCAACGCCGGCTTCCGCTTTGAAGTCGGGCCGTTGCTGTGTGCTGGAAGTCTGGGCGATGTGGTTCACGTCCGACGGGCGGATAACGGGCTGGATCTGGCGGGATCGCCCCTGGATCTGACCGCGACCCGTGGCCTGCAAAGGTGGTTGAGCCGTCCCATGCCCGTCGCCGTGCCTTCTGATCCGGATGGAGCGCCGCTGCTCAGCATCCTGATGCCGGTGCATGATGTTCGTCCCGCGTGGCTGGAAGAGGCGCTGGGCGGGGTTCTGGGTCAGAGCGACGGTCGGTGGGAGCTGATCTGCGTCGATGACGGCGCAACCTCGCCCGAGATCAAGGCCATCCTGGCCGCTGCGGCTGAAAGAGACCGCCGGGTCCGGCTGCATGTTCATAGGGAGAGCCAGGGGGTGGCGGCGGCCACCAATCGGGCCCTGGACATGGCCAGGGCCGCGCATGTGCTTTTCCTGGACCACGACGACCGGCTGGAGCCGGACGCGGTCGCTCGGCTGGCACCGCATCTTGAAGCGGCGGATCTGCTCTATGGGGACGAGGCCGTCACCGGAGAGAACACCGCCGACCTGCGCGCCCTGGTGGCGCGTCCCGCCTTCAGCCGGCGCTATTATCTCGGCCATCCGTATTTCGTGCATCCGGTGGTCGCCAGGCGCGACCTTGTAAAGGCCGTGGGGGGGCTGGATGAAAGGCTGACCATCTCCGCCGATGTCGATCTGATGCTGCGGTTGATCGAACGCGCCGATCGCGTCGCGCATCTGCCGGGGCTGCTCTACCGTTGGCGGACGCATGGCGGCAGCGTCGGACACAGGCGCGTGGCGGAAACCACGGCGTCTACGATCGAGGCCATCAATCGTCATCTGAAGCGTGTGGGGGAGGCGGGGCAGGCGGCGCCCGGCCCGGTCTTCAACACCTATCGCATCGACCGTCAGGACCCTGGCGGGCGTGTCCGTGTGATCATTCCAACCCACAACGGGGCGGATCTGCTGCGCGCCTGCATTGAATCCCTGAAGGCCACGGCGCCGATCGACGAGCTGGATATCGTGGTCATCGATCATGACTCGGACGAGCCCGCCCTGGACGCCTACTTCCGCGAACTGGGCGACAGCGTGACCCGGCTGTCCTACTCGGGGCCGTTCAACTATTCGCGCATGAACAATCTCGCGGTCGCCGCCGCTCCGCCGGCCGGAGAGTTCGTCCTCTTCCTGAACAACGACATCGAAGCGATGGAGGCGGGGTGGCTGGAGCGCCTGCGGGCGCTGGCGGCCTTGCCGGACGTCGGTGCTGTCGGGGCCACGCTGCTCTATCCTGACGGTCGCGTTCAACATGCGGGCGTGGTCGTGGGGCCTGGGGGGTATGCCGAGCATGCTTTCAAGTTCACCCCCCTGCACCTCAACGGCGCACCCAATCCCGGCTATAATTGCGGTCTGGTCGTGACCCGGGAATGGTCCGCCGTGACAGGGGCCTGCCTGATGATGCGCCGAGAGGTCTTTGACGCCGTCGGGGGGTTCGATGAAGCTCTGCCGGTGGGCTTTAACGATACGGATCTGTGTCTGCGCTTGGGAGAGCGAGGCTTCGCCGTGCTCAACGACGGATTCAGCCGCCTGATCCATCATGAATCCGCCACGCGGAGGCCTGCCGGCGAGGTGCGTCATCCTGAGGACGCCGCGCGGTTCGCGGCGCGCTGGGCAAGGGTCATCGCAGAGGGAGACCCTTTCTACAGTCCTCTGCTGTCGCTGGATCGCGACCACGCGCCGGAACACCCGGATGTGGCGCAACCCGCGCTGCGCGTCAGGCCGGCGGCCAGGAGGCGATCCCATGTCTAGTTCGATCTTCGCCCGTCTGCTGGGGCGGAACCGGGGCGTCGCGACACCCGAAGCCGACGAGGTTCTGCGTCGGGCGCGAGAGGCCCAGGCCGAGGGGCGCTGGAGCGAGGCGGTCGGTCATTATCGCCGGCATGTCGCCCTGCGCCCCAAGCGTTCGGGCAGTCGGCTGCAGTTGGGGAACATGCTCAAGGAGGCAGGCGATCTCGCCGGGGCCGAGGACGCCTATCGCGCCAGCCTGACCCTGAGACGGACGCCGGAGGCCCTGATCCAGCTGGGCTATCTGACCTTGAACGACGGGCGGCTGGACGAGGCGGCGGATCTGTTCGCCGAGGTGTTGAAACGGTTTCCCGGTCACCATGGCGGACGCGAAGGGCTGGTTATGGCCGGGGCGAGGGATCGCCTGCCTGAGTTTCATGTCCTGCCGTCCCGACGCAGCCTCGCTGTTCTGCAGCGCGCGGTCGCCGGAGGCGAAGCCGTCCTCAAGGCTGTGCGCTGCGCCGACATCGCGCCGCTTTCGCAATATGACGCCTGGCGCAGGCGTTATGATCTGGAAGGGCCGCCGGTCAACCTGACGAATACGGTCATTGAGGTCTGTGTCCTGGCGGACGGAGCCGCGCCCTATCGCCTGCGAGGCGCCTTGCAGTCCTTGTTGCGTCAGGAAGGGGTAGCCTGGCGGGCCGTGGTGCGTGGTGCAGGCGCTCATGCGGGGCATCCGGCCGCCTCGCTCGCGGCCCTGGATCCGCGTATCGTCTTTTCCGACTCCTCGCCGGACGACAATGTCCCGCATGTCGTGTTGAAGGCGGGGGTGGTCCTGCATCCATTCGCCCTGGCCTGGCTCGTCCATGCGGCGACGCGCACGGGGGCCGATGTCGTCTACGCAGACCATGATCATCTGACCCAGACCGGCGGCGAGGGTGAAGTCTTTGACGCGCCTGTCTTCTTTCCGACGCCTTCGCCGATTGACCTTTCGACGACGCCGATCCTGCCCGCGGTGATGTGGCGGCGCGCCGGGGTCGAGGGGCGCGCGGGCCTGGTCGATGCGGCTACGCGCGGACGCGCCGCCCACCTGCCCTTCCTGCTCTCCAGCGAGATGAGGTTGCCGGCGGCGGCGCGGGACGGACTTCCTGAACCGGGTGACGCCGGACCCGGCTGGCTGGAGGCGGCGCCCGCGCCGGCTGTTTTGAGGACGGAGGCGTCTTCAGGCCGCGACGACGAGCCTATTCGCGTGATCATTCCCACACGCGACGAGGCCGGGATGCTGGAGACCTGTGTCGCTGCGCTTCTGTCGCGGGCGGACCGGCCCGAGCGGGTTCGTATCCTGATCGTCGACAATCGCAGCGTCGAAGCGGAAACGGCTCGATACCTGGCCGACGGCGTACGGGCGGGGCGGTTTGAAACCCTGGTTGCGGACGAGCCTTTCAACTGGTCGCGTCTGAACAACCTCGCGGTGTCGCGGACTTCGGAACAGACCCTGCTGTTCCTCAACAATGACGCCGAGTTGCTGACCCAGGGTTGGGACAGGCGTTTGCTGGATATTCTCCAGAAGCCAGGCGTCGGCGCGGTCGGCGCGCGTCTGCTCTATCCCGACGGTTCCGTGCAGCATGGCGGCCTGGTGCTGGGCCTGGGGGAGGGCTCGCCGCGTCATGAGGGCGTCGGCGCATCGCCCGGGGACAAGGGGCCGCTGGAGCGGTGGGTTCGATCGCGGGAGGCGGCCGCCGTGACAGGGGCTTTCCTGGCGACGCGACGTGAGGTGTTCGACGCGGTCGAGGGCTTTGACGCGCAGGAGCTGGCGATCGCCTACAACGACGTCGACTATTGTCTGGCGGTGCGCGGACGGGGGCTGTCTGTCGTCTATGCGGGCGACATCGAGGCCACTCATTTTGAATCGCGGACGCGCGGTCATGACGTCACGCGGGCTCGGATCGCCTGGGACCTGGCCGAGCGGACGGCGTTGACGACACGGTGGGGGCCGGCCTTGCGTCAGGATCCATCGGTCAATCCGCATTGGCGAACGGCTTCGTCCCGGCCGTTCGACGGCCTGAGGCGACCCGATCCGCAGGAGGCTATGGACTGGCTGGACGCCAGCCTGGACGGGACGGCGGTCAGGCTTCCGGCCGGTGGCCGCTGAGACGGCGCCGAACCGAGTGATGCGATTCTAACAGACCGAGCCGTTCGACCACCAGCTTGGCCGTCGCCCTGAGCGACAGGGCGGGCGAGATTTCCCATATCCGCAGGGCTTCCCGACGCCAGGTTTCCCACTCGAGAGCGCGGCGGGCGTTGGCGCGGATCGGGTCCTTGTCCTTGTCGCCCGCGAACAGGACGATCATCAGCTCGACGGTGGACCAGAACATCAGAAGGGCGTCGTTCTGGGCCTCTTCTTCTCCGGGGCGGGTCAGAAGGGCGCGCAGATCGTCCGTTCGGTCCAGGACAGCCGCCGCCGACTGGATGTCTGCAGATCCCGGCCGTTCTGCGCGTGCGACATCCGAGAGCTTCAGATAATGAAACCCGGCGTCCGGCGGCCGGTCGAGAATCTCCTGCCAGCGATCCTCGACCGTGGCGGGCTTGGGCAGCAGGCTCCAGGGCGCGCCGGGGCCATTGCGCCTGTAGAGGCCGGGAACATCGGGCAGACCCTCCCGCGTCAGGACCGAGAGCGCGCCCCGCTCCATTTCCGACAGCATGATCAGGGCCTCATCGACCGACCGGGTCGCGGGCAGCGGGGCGTCGTCCGCCGTCATCGACCCCAGGATGGTCGGCGAGGATGAGGGCGGAAGGGGCTCGACCATGGCGCGGACCTAGGGTTTGACCGGCGTGAGGATGAAGGCCGCCGTCATGCGACGCTCGCGCGCAAGGGGATCAGGCCGCCTGAGCATCATATTCGGCCAGCATGCGGTCGCGTTCCTCGATCCACAACGGGCCGTAATCGACATCAACCCAGTTGGGGAACCAGGGGCCGCCGTTGGTGTAATGAATGGCCGAGGGCGACTTGGCCGGTGCTTCGTACTCGCCCACCAGGAAGTTCCATTCCCGGTCCAGCGCGCCGATGTCGGCGTCGTTCCGGATCCAGTTGAAACGATGCAGGTAAGCCGGTTCAGCCGTGTTCACGACATCGGGCCTCAGGGCCTGAACGTCGGGGTGACGGCCGTTGAACAGCATCATGGAAGACCAGTTCTTGCGCGGGTACTGCGTCTGGGTCTTGCCGTCCATCTTCACCGACTGCTGCGGCGTATATTCGTGCTGCACGACATAGGCGGCCTTGGCGGGGTCAAGGCTGGCGACCAGAGCCGTAATGTCGCCGGTGAACAGGAAGTCGCAATCCACGAACATCGACCAGCCGTCGGTGTCCGCCAGGAAGGGCGTGAGAAAGCGCGTCAGCGAGAATTCGGTCGAAGCCGTCTTGTCCGCCGGACGCCGGTAAAGCCCGAGCTCGCGAAGATTCGGCTGCTTCAGGGGGCTGACGCTGATCTCGCCCGCGGCATGGCGAAGCAAGGAGTAGCGGCACACGCGCCAGGCGATGTCCTCGCGAGAATCGTAGCCGACATAAATCTTGAGCATCTGGCGTCTCGAAGTTCGGGGAGAGAGGGAGTGTAGGGGGGGCGTCCCCTGCTGGCTAGGGATTCCTGGCCATATTGCGAATGTTTCGCAAGAGTCTCGTGGTCATGGGGTGGTGGCTTCCAGCATGTCACGAACCTTGCGGACCACTTCCTGATCAGTGCGATGATAGACGGCGGCCGCCCTGTCGTAGGCCTTGAGCAAGGCGGAGCGCAGGGGCGCGAGATCGGTTCCCTGTCGGGCCAGTCGCTGGACAAGGCCCATGACGGCGGCCCGGAAATCCTGTTCGGCCTTGTCCTGCCCGTGGGTTTCCGACGTCAGGTCCAATGGTCGGAAGACCTTGTAATAGAACAGGAGATAGGCCCATTCCTCGACGAAGGCTGCGTCGTCCATGGTGTCCGGGGGCGGTGGAGGCAGGTGGACGCCTATGCTTTGAAGCGCCTGCATGGCCTGGTTCATGGCGATGCGGAACGGGGCGCGATTGCCGAACTCGAACATCGGTTCATAGCGGGCGCAGGCGCAATAGACCCTCTTGCCCTCGAACAGCATGTCGATCTGCAGGAAGTTGAGGTTGGGCGCTTCGCTGCAGAAGTAGACGCAGTCGACGGCGCCTTCCGCGAAGCGAAGCATCAGGTTGTGAAGGTGCGAGCCGATGAAGCCGACATAGGTCGAGTGTGCGTTGAAGGCCCTGACCTGCTCGTCCAGCGACAGGGCTTCTGGCCAGTAGACGACGGCGCCTGACGCGGCGAAGGCGTCATCCAGGGCGGTCTCGCCGAAGGCTCGACGCACAGCGCCTTGCAGGCGAGAGCGCGAGACATAGGCCACCGGCTGGCGCGCGGGCGTGTCCGCGAAACGGGCGCGCAGAGCCGAGCGGAAGAAGTCGATATACTGGGTGGAGGTGCGCAACCCCAGTTCCAGACCCGGTTCAGGCACGTGCAGGCGCGCGACCCGGACCGGCTCGACGACCAGCTTCAGACGGTTGGGCGCGATCCCCAGCAAGTCGGCGAGGGTCGCGAGCAGACTCCAGGAAGGACTGTCTTCATGGCCTGGCAGTCCCGCGAACAGGATATCGAGATCCGGACGTTCGCTCGCATACCAGAGGCGGTTCAGCGTCTCGAGCAGGACATGGCCGTAGCCGCTGAACAGGACGCCCCCGAAGATCGCTTCTGACAGCATCGGCGCGGTCGGAGAGGCGGTCCCGGATTCCGGAGGCAACACCACCTGGTGGATGTCGTGACGTCGGATCTGGGCGTGACCGACAGGCGCGCCGTCGTCGGCACGGACGCCGCCGACGAAGACCCCGCCCGCCTGGGCTGTCAGGGGAAAGACGCTGGCGGGCAGGATCTGGCGTTCGAGCGGCCCTGTCTTGATCGGGATGCCGCGCGCGGCCCTGACCAGACGCTTGATCCGCGTCTCGGGGAACCCCGCGAAGGCGATCTTCGCCCGCCCGACCGGGAGGAACCTCAGTGGTGGAGATTCAGCCGCCAACTTGGCTCAGCACCTCGGCGGCGGCGGACAGCGTCAGCCCCTTGTAGAAGTCTTCCAGACTGGCGTCAGTCAATTGGACCTCGCTCCATTCCTTGAGGATGGCGTCATAGGCCGTGCTCAGGGCCTGAGAACCGGGGTCCAGCTTGCGGAGCATCACCAGGCCCGTCGGCGGGCAGTCGATGAAGGTGATCTCGAGATCGGGGCGATGACGCTGCAGGATGGGGATCAGTTTCCAGACGTCGCCGGTCCAGTAGGATTTCAGCTCGACATCGCGACGCTGGCCGGGACGTCGCTCACGCTCCGTCATTTCCGCGTTCACCGGCAGACAGTCATGCAGGAAGATGACGCCGTCGGGCGTCATCGCCTTTTCCGTATTGATGAGATCCCTCAGCAGGAATTCGAACAGGTGCATGCCGTCCAGAAAGGCCAGATCGACGCCCTGGGGGAAGAAGGCCTTCAGGTCGCGGGTCTGGAAGAAGGCGTCGCTTGTGGTCTGGAAGAGATGGAGTTCAGGTTTTGCGCCCATGATATCGTCGCGGAACATGAACTGCGGATCGACGCCGACGCTCGGCAGGTCGATCTTGCGCAGGCTCTTGCCGATATTGACGCCGATCTCGAAGTAGGATCTGGCGCCGCAGGCGGGCGCGAAACGCCCCAGAAAGTCCAGATACTGAACGCCGGAATGGATGTGGCGAGGGAAGGGGGCGGTCATTATCGGGCCTTTGTCGCAGTCATGGACGTGTCGGTTCGGGCCCATTCCACCAGTTGACGCACGCCGTCGCGGAACGGCACCTGTGCCGACCAGCCGAGTTCCGCATGGGCCCTGGTCACGTCCGCCACGGCATGGCGAATGTCGCCTGCGCGATAGGCGCCGCTGATGCGACGGCCCTGATCGACGAGACCAAGATCTTCCAGGATCATGTCGGCGGCGGCCAGTATCGACGAGGCCTCGCCGGAGCCGATGTTGAACAGTCGTCCGCCCGCCTCCTGTCGGCGCGCGGCGGCGACAAAGGCGGCCACCACGTCATCGACGAAGATGAAGTCGCGATAGATCTCGCCGTCCTCGTAGATCTGCAACGTCTGCCCGGCCATGGCCTGCTGGCAGAAAATGGACAGCACGCCCGTGTACGGGTTCCGCAGGGATTGGCCGGGACCATAGACATTCTGCAGCCGCAGAACGACGACGTCCCACGGGGCCGGGGTCTGCTGCAGCAGATATTCCTGCATCAGCTTGGTGGAGCCGTAGACGGAGCCGGGCCGGGGCGGGAGGGTTTCATTCGTGGCGGCGGGCGTCAGGACACGACCCTGGGCGTCGAACAGGTCGAACACGCCCTTGGCCATGGCCTCGACCGAACGGGGCTCGGGAGCGAACGTCAGACCGTCGGCGTCCACATAGGCGCCTTCGCCGTAGACGGCGCGCGTGGCCGCCAGCACGACGCGTTGCGGCGGCGTGTCCAGCGCCTTCAGCGCCTCGATCAGGTTGGCGCAGCCGACCACGTTCACGGCGGCGTAACGCGACGGCTCGTCAGCGGACTGTCCGGTGCCGGTTTCAGCGGCCAGATGATAGACGATGTCGGGACGGGCGTGCTGGACGGCGGCGGACAGGGCGGCGGCGTCGCGCACATCGCCGCGGATCAGTTCTCCGGCCAGGTCCAGTTCGGGAGCGGGGCCGTGAACCTGTTCCAGAAGGTTGTCGAAGATCACGACCGAGGCGCCGGCGCTCGCCAGGGCGCGCGTCAGGCGTGAGCCGATGAAACCGGCCCCGCCGGTGATGAGGATCCGTTTGCCTTGCAGCGCCGTCATGAATTCAACTCCGGTCGTGTTTCTGTCGGGACGCCAGGGCGGCGGCCTGATCGAAAATATCGTTGACCTGCCGGGCGAGGACGGCGCGCCCGTAGCACTCCTCCAGCCTGTGTCGCGCGGCGGTCAGCATGTCTTGTCGCGCCTGCGGCTCCAACACCAGTCGGCGCAGGGCGTCGTGCCATTGCGCGTTCGTCTCCGCCAGCGCGCCGGCGCCGTCGGCGCAGGCCTTGTGATAGACGGGCAGATCCGACGCTACGGCGGGGATGCCGCAAAAGGCGTACTCGATCCACTTCGTATCGGCCTTGCAGCGGTTGAAGGGCGCGTCTTCCAACGGCGCGATCGCCACCCACCAGCCCAGTTCGTTCAGCCGCGCCAGGAAGGCGCCATAGTCGGGCTCGCCACGGAAGTGAGCGACGCGTTCGCCGAACCGGGCTAGTTTTGAAGCGGGCGGGATCGTGCCGAAGGTTTCGAACCTGAGGTCCGGGATGTCTTCGAGCAGGCGTTCGATCGCCGGCAGGACCAGATCCAGATCCGCGCCATGACCGCCGGTCGCCATGTAGCCGATGACGGGACCGGTGGACGGCAGGGGCGACAGCATGTTCGCCGCGACGACCGAGCAATAGATGTCGCCCGCCGCGATCGGTGCGGTGACGCCGTGTTCGGCCAGACGCGCGGCCAGGGTCGGCGTGGAGGCGTAGACGAGGTCGCTGGCGTTGAGGGCGGCCATCAGGGCGGCGACCCGCTCGGGCTGGCTATAGTGTTCATATTTGGCGGGGCCCAGGCTTTCGGGCACAGCCAGAAGGTCGTCGTCCAGATGGAAGATGACCGCCGCCCCCAGGGCCCTGGCGGACGTGATCAGATTCAGGGCGCCGTGCGAAGTATAGCGCGACAGGACCAGGATATCCGGGGCCTTGTCGGCGACAAGGGCCGCGGCCGCCGCCGGATCGACCCAGGCGGGATCATGCGGCAGCATCTGCAGGTCCAGGCGTCCGGCGGCGACATCCTCCGCCAGGGGCTGGACGAAGCTGATCGTCTGCGTCGCGCCGACGGCGTCGCAAAGAACAAGAAGGCGTCGTGGTCTCAGCATGTCGGGCCGCCCAGTCGGGACGCGGCGGGGGGCGCGTCAAAACGACAGGCCGCAAGCGTGAGCAAGGCGATGAAGCGCTGACGGACGTCAGCGGGATCGAGGGGCATCTCCAGTCCTCGCAGGAATTGATCCTGTCTGGCGCGGATCATGTCCGGGCGCAGCCTGGCGTCGCGGTGGAAGGCCAGCCAGTCGTCCTGGTGGCGAATGACCGTCAGCCCCTCATAGTTGTCCAGGTCCATCACGCCTCGGGCGTCCGCCCATACGGCGGTGGGCAGGCCGGCGAGAACCATGTCCAGGACGACGCTGGACGGCGCCGAGATCCCGAAGGCGAAAGCGCCCAGATCGACCTCGTGGATCGGTCGGGCGTCCAGCCGCGCATTGGCTGGAGCGGCGATGTCGTTTCGCATCAGGAACTGGCCGCCTGGGTGCGGTCTGAGGCAGACGGTCTCGCCGCGCCCGGCCAGGTGGACGCAGAAGCGGGCGAAGTCCGTCATGAAGTTCTGCCGGAAGTCGCCGCTGGCGCTGAGACGGACGGAGTGCAGGTTCTCGCAAACAATGCCTTCGGCGAGGTTCTTGCCGTCGCGAGGTTGCTGCAGCAACAGGCCAGGTCCGGTCAGGAAGACCTTGTCCCGTTCGGATTGCGCCATCGAGGCCATCCTGTGCGAGGGCATCCAGGTGGCGAGGATGTCCGCCGCGAAACGGACGTTGCGACCGTGGGCCTTGTCGTGCTCGCGGTTCTGCAGGAAGCCGATGCATTCGAAGCCATGCTGCAGGGTCACCCGCGTGTACCCGGAGGGCGCGACGCGGAAGAGGTCATGGACTTCGACGTGGGGCGGCAGGTTCGATTCGCTGGCGGCGATCAGCGCGCCGTATCCGCCCTGCAGCAGGCGATAGGCCGCAAAGGGGCTGTCGTATTCCGAAATGGTCGCGCCGCATTCGGCCGCCAGGGTTTGAAGGGCTCGGGTCCAGACCTTCTGCTTGTCGCGCGGCGCGAACTTGTGCGAGCAGAGAAAGGCGACGTCGACATCCATCTCGCGGGCAAGCAAGGCCACGGGACGGATAATGTTGACGTCTTGCAGCAGGTTGAAAAGAAAAACGATCTTGCGACGGGTCACGGACGCGGCGCCTCTCTGAACGGCGGGCTCTTCTCGGACAGGAAGTAGGCCACGCCCGGCGTCATTCGCGCCAGGGTTTCCCGCATGATGGCGACGCCGTCGGCGTAGCTCGACAGCAACGGCGTCGCGGTGACGGGGTGGTCGATCATATAGGCTTCCAGCCGACTGCCCGGCAGGATGTCCTGGAGTCGGGCCTTGAAGCCTCCGCCGTCCAGACGTTCGCCGAACTTCTTGAATTTTTTGCGGACTTCGGTGTCGAGACAGGCCTCTGCGGCGGGCGAGAGTCTGACCTGGACGCCCTTCGGCTGCCTGATGAAGCGGAGGTCGTCCGACTTGCGGCTGTCGTTGAAGGGCAGGGTCACCGAGAGGTGGTTCATGGCGTGGGCCAGATCCGTACAGACGCTGGGGCTGACGCATCCATGAATGACGCCGCCTCGCTCCTGGCCCCACCGGCTGGCGGCGTCAGCCGCGAGCGGCGGCAGACTGTTCAGGAATCGCGCCAGCAAGTCAGCCTCCTGAACCGGGTTGCCCCATTGTGTCAGGGTTTTCGACAGGGCCGGCATACGGGTTCGGCTGACCTTGAGGTCCCCGTTGCGGATGTCGTCGGCGAGACCATCGGCGGAGCCATAGATGAAGTCGCCAAGAGGGTCGTAGAGCGGGTAGGCGGGCGACAGGACCTGTGCGCCGGCGGTCAGCGCCGTGACCGCGCGATTTAGCGACTTGGCTATGCTGAAGGACTGGGCGCTGACGGGGATGAAGGCGACCAGGCTTTCGGCCAGAAGCGCGTTTTCGGCCGCGAGGCTCCATTCATCGACGGTGAACGGCACGTCGAGACGCCCGAGCAGGGCCAGACCTTGGGGCGTCAGGGCGCGGCGGTTGGTCAAGATCCGCAGGCGAACCTCGAAACCGCGGCGTTGCAGAGCCCGAAACGCCTGGGCCTGGGCGCTCAGATCGTGCAGTCCTACGGTGAAGCTCGGGTGGTCGCCGACGCCGAACCAGGCGACGGATATCCGGCCATGGGTGCGCGCGGCCCGAAGTTTGCCGTCGATCAGGTTGGCGACGCCTTCCTCCTGGAAGGCGCCGAAGGGATCGTTGAGAACATGCCCGGGAACGTCGGGCATGTAGGACTGGAACACCTCCCGCATGCGCGGCGTCGAGGTCAGGAAGAAATCACAATAGGGCGCGATTGCGCTCAGCCATTCGCGATGGCGTATGTGTCGGCTGTCGTGGTGCTGGCTGAAATAGTCGTCGAATCCGTCAATGCCGACATGACGGCCCTGCAGGCGCAACTGGCGCGCCAGGATAAGGCTCCGGGCGTCCTCGCACTTGCTGAAGAGGTAGAGGTCATGCTCGGGCGGCCGCTCCGCTGAGAATTGCGAAATCGGCAGCAGGTCGAGCGAATGACCCAGGGCCTTCAGCGGTTGCGCGATCCGCTGATACCGGATGCGCGCGCCCGCCAGGGCGGCATGACCCTCGGACAGCAGAACGACGGCGATCTTCATCAGTCGAGCCGCCTGATCTGGGCGGTTCGCGCCAGGATGGCTCCCCAATCCTCGATGGAGACCACGTCGACGCCCAGAGCATCCGCCCGCTCGTCAAGCCGGCGGACCGTATCCATGGCGCTGATCCCCGTCGTGTTGAGATGGGTCCAGCCGGCGCGCAGGGCGTTGAGGCAGAAGGCCAGGCCATAGCCCTCGAAGGGATAGGCCTCGGCGTCCAGCCCGCCCAGCTCATCCCAGGCCTTGCGAGAGACCAGGGCGAACTCCAGACCGTTGGCCGCCACCGGATAGGTCATGCGGGGGAAGGCCTCGGTGGTCACGGGCGAGGTAAAGGTCAGACCAGGGGCGCTCTGGAGGTCGATCTGGGCGGGGAAACTCCCTGCGGAATGGAAGACGAGCGGCGCGCCGTCGCGGAAACCGGCCTGGCGGATGCGCATGCAGGACACTGTGGCGGCACGTCGGTACCCGGCGAGGGCTCGAAGGGTTTCGAGCGTACGGAAATCGTGCAGCGCCACATGCTGGTCGAGCAGGAGCATCCAGGGCGTCTGGACGTCCTGGACCGCGTGGTTCAGCGCAGCGGCGGGGCTGGCGCCGCGCAGGCCGTCGACACGCCGGATCGACCCGGCGAAGGCGTCGCCCAGGTCCTCGGGCAGAGTGACGTCTTCATCAACGGCCAGAACCACGTCGAGGCGGGCCGCAATGCTCTGTCGGGCCAGACTCCGAAGCAGGCGGTGCAGACCATCGGAGGAGGTGGCCCGTATGACGGCGGTCATGCGTTCACGCGTCGACCGGGAAGCGCGACCGCCCTCCACGAGGGGACGGGCGGTGGCTTCATCGACGGCGAAGGCCAGGGTCGCCGGGATCGGGGGGGCGTCTGGCAGGAAGCGGATCGCCAGCAGACTCGACCGGTGTTGGCGTTTTGAAACCGGAACACCCGTATCGGACAGGCTGGGATAGGGATGGCCGCCGGCGACAGGCTGCAGGTGCGCGATGGCTTCGTCCATCGGCGGCAGGCTGACGAACAGGCGGGGACGAGCGGCCTCGTCGGCGCTGCATATGACATAGGAACCGACGCCGTCCGGCATCCGTCGTGAGTGGACGACGCCGAGGCTGGGCAGGGCGTCCGGCGGAAGGCGCAGAAGCCCCTGTCCTGTGCGCTTCGTCACGGTTTCATGCGTGACGGCGTCGACAAGGTAGGACCGAATGCCGGCGTCCAGGGTCTCGGCGTGTTCGGCTGTGACGGCGATCCCCATCTCGCCCAGCCAGGCGCGGGCCTGTTCGCCGAAAATCCGTTCGTTGCCGGTCGCTTGCCGCAGGTCGACCTGGATGCGCTCCAGGACCAGAGGCTGCGCCTGATCCCAGCCGAGGTGCTCCTGAACCAGGGTGCGACTGTAGTCGCGCACGCGGTTCACATGCTGGGATCCGCGTCCCGACAGTTCCGCTTCAGCGGCGTGCGCCCCGCCGCGATAAAGCGAGGGGAAGGGCAGGAGGAAGCCGTCCACCACGGCGCCGTCGCGACTGCAGATCACGCACAGCACGGGCAGGAAGGGGTTTTCCAGCGACAGGGCGAGCAGTCCGCCCTGAGAGCCGATCTTCGCTTCGCCGACGGACGCCAGCCGGCTGCCCTGTGCGACAAACTGATAGGCGCGCAGCACATGGTCCTTGGGAGATTGTCCGCCGCGCAAGGCTTTCAGCCGGAGGGTCAACCGGCTGTCGCTTACGAACCAGGCGTCATCCAGGGGGGCGCGCAGGGCGTTCAGATCGGGCAGGTCGCCGATCATGAGCCGGACCTTGCGGCGACGGCCCTTGATCCCGGCCAGACTTTCGGCGGGGCGTCCGGTCAAGCGGCAGAAAATCTCTGCGGCCTGACCCAGGCGCTTGGGCAGGCCTGAACCGGTCGCGTTCAGCGGCAGCAGGCCCACCGGGCTCTTGCCCAGGGTCAGGACGCCCGACAGGTCATCGCCGACCAGATCCGAACCCGCGACCCAGTTGACCGGACGATCAGGCGCCGGTTTCGAGGCTTCGGTGTGGAAGCTCAGGACGGCGGGGGCCGGATCGTCGATAGCGAAGGCGACGCGACCTTCGTTCTCGCCGTGGCGGATATAGTGAAGAAGCGGATTGACCCCGGCGTCGCGGATGTCGGGATAGGTTTGCAAGTACCGAGCGCCGTCGAAGGAGGGGCTTGGCGGCAGCCCTCGTGCGGCGCCGAACTGCAGGTAATGGAGCGCGGCGTGGCGACCTGCCTTGCCCAGTCCGTTCGCCGCCGCATACCAGTCCCCGTCGAAATGGACATTGGCGAGCAGCAGGGCGACATCCGACTTCTGCTCAGGCGTGACGGCCTTGAGATCGGAAAGGGTGCCTACCCGGCCCTTCTTGTTCCGGATGTAGTGGAGCAGCGGATTCATGTCGGAATCCGCTGCGTCCGGATAGGCGCCGACATACCATCGCGCGTCGAAGCGCGTGCTGGCCTTGCGTCCCTCGCGGGCGCCGTCGTTCATATAGTGCGACAAGGGATCGACGCCCGCAGCGGCGACGTCGGGATACTTCTGAAGATACCACTTGGCGTCAAACAGACCGCTGGCCTCGACAAGTTCCCGGTCGCTGGGCGGCCGTGGCGTCGACAAGGACCGGCGCCAGCGCGCGATACGCTTGGACAGGGGACTGTTACGCTTTTTCTTCGACGCGTTCACGACAACAGGATCCAGAGCAGGAAATACGGCGGGTGATCGTGGCGGGGGCGGCAGGCGGCGGGATCATCTTGCAACACGGACCCCGAGTCCTTCGTAAAGAGCGGAGACCCGCGTCTGATAGGCCGCCATGCTGAAGCGATCGACCTGGCGCGAGCCCTTGTCGCTCAACTCGACCCTGAGGCTCTCGTCCGCATCAAGCGCCTGAATCCCGCGCTTGATGGAATCGACGTCATAGGCGTCGACGAAGAGAGCGGCGTCTCCCGCCACTTCCGGAAGCGAACCTTCGCGCGAGGTGAGAACCGGCGTCCCCAGCAGCATGGCCTCCAGCACCGGCAGGCCGAAGCCTTCGTACAGCGAGGGGAAGAGAACGCCCCTGGCGCCGCGGATCAGACTGATGAGCAGGTGGAACGGCATGTAGGCGAAGCGCCGCACGCGGTCGTCGGCTCGCGCCGCCAGATCCGTCAGCAGGCTGTTCTCGTCCTCGTCCAGCCAGCCGCGCCCGCCGACGACGACCAGGGGCGCCTTCACCCCGGAGGCGAGGTGGCCTTCGATCACGCGAGCAAGATTCTTCTTGGGTTCGACCGCTCCGAAATAGAGGAAGTAGTCTTTCCAGCCGAGATTCAGGACGTTCTCGACATCGACGGCCGCCAGGCCTTCGTCACGCTGGGCCAGGGCGGGGGGGATGCTGACCGCCTGATAGGTGTTGGTCACCCGGCTTTCGTCGACATGCATCCATTCGACCAGGTCGCGCTTGGTCTGTTCCGAGACCACGACGATATGATCCGCGCGATCCAGCGACCGCTTCAGGCGCTGAGCGTAGGCGACGCTGTCGTCTACTGTCGTGTGGGGCAGGCGCAGCGGGATGAGATCGTGAACCGTGACGACATTCAGGGTGTCGCGAGCATAGACCGGCAGGGGGCAGGTCCAGTGCATGACGGGCGGCGGCGGCTGGTCGCCTTCGAACCTGACGGGCGTCAGAACGCCGTACTTATCGAACGCCCGATTGGCCAGGGTGAAGAGGTCAGGGCACGACCAGAACAGATCGGCCTCGGGGCGGCCGCCGCCGGCGGAGGACCAGATCACCTGATCGCTCGGGGCGACAGGAAAGGCCTTGCGTCCAAAGCGCGTCGTCAGGGTCCGGCGCCAACGCTCGTTCTTGTTGATCCGATGCCTGGGCGGGGGGCCGTCGGCGATCGCCGCGAGATTGGCGAGCGGATCGCGCGAGCATGCACCGGCAGGGCCGTAAAGCACCTGGGGCGACAGCCCGCACCCTCTCACAGCGTGAGCGAGATTTCTGCCGTAGGTGGCAATGCCCGAGCCCTTGGGAAGGGCGAGGTTGAAGCCGTCGATGCAGACGACCGACCCCCGTGCTTCGGCGATCTTCAGGCGATCTTGAGACGACACTTAGGAACAGAACTCTTCGGCAGTTGAGCTTTCCAGTGTCGATGCACAGGCAGCGTGGCCAAAATCAATCCGCAAACCGGTGATTGGTTGCATGGGCTGGCTATTAAAGTAGGCCTCGCCCTTCATGGCCGCCAGTCGCCAGCGCGGCTCAAGGCGCTCAAACGCGGCTTGCCGATCCGCTCGCCGATCCAGAGGGCGGTTTCTATCAGCTGGTCGAGGTCGTAGCCGGTTGAGAAGCCGGCGCGTTCCAGCATGTAGACCAGATCCTCGGTGGCGATGTTGCCGGTCGCGCCGGGCGCGAAGGGGCAGCCGCCGATGCCGCCGGCGGAGGCGTCCAGGACATCGATCCCCGCCTCGACCCCGGCGTAGGCGTTGGCCAGGCCGGTGTTGCGGGTGTCGTGGAAATGCAGGCGCAGGGTCGCGTCAGGCGCGGCCTTGCGGGCGGCCTCGACCTTCCTGGTCACGCTCCACGGATCGCCGACGCCGATGGTGTCGGCCAGGGCGATCTCCTCGACGCCGAGCGCGGCGATGCGGGCGACCAGATCGCTGACCTGCTCGACGGAGACCTCGCCGTCGAAGGGGCAGCCCCAGACGCAGGACAGGGTGGCCGACAGCTTCGGCGTCGCGCCTGGCGCGCCTTCTGCATTGGCGCGGCCTGCCATGATGTCGGCCAGCATCTGCACCTGCTGGTGGACGTTCAGACCCTGGTTCTTCAGGCCGAAGCCGTCGGTGGCGGACATGGCGATATTGACCTCGTCCACCGCCGTCCCCAGTGCGCGATCATACCCCTTCCCGTTCAGGACCAGGCCGATGCGGCTGTGGCCCTCGGCGGGGGGCAGGGCGGCCATGACCTCCTCGGCGCCGGCCATCTGGGGCACGTACTTGGGGTGGACGAAGCTGACGGCCTCGATCCGTTTGGCGCCTGCAGCTTCGAGGCGACGCACGAAGTCGGCGCGGACGGCGGGCTCCAGCACCGCCTTTTCGTTCTGCAGGCCGTCGCGCGGCCCGACCTCGACGATCTGGATGAAGCGGCCCATCAGCGGGCGCTCCTCTCGCCGGCGCCGGCAGGCGCATAGACGGTCAGGCGAACGTCGTCGCCCGAGGAATAGTTATGGCCGCTGACCACGCCGACGGCGCGTCCGGCGGCGCCGAGGTCGGCGAGGGCGCGACGGAACTCTTCGTCGTCATGGGCCTCGACGATGGCGGGGCGGCCCTCGGCCAGGGCGCGCGCGGCGCCGGGGCCGTCGGTCAGCTGGGTGTCGCGGCCGGTCAGGAAGACGAAGCTGGGCTCATGGAAGGTGGTGATGGCCACCGGGCCGGGATAGCGACCCTGGGCCGGGCTCAGCTCGGCCGATTCCATGGTCTTCACCAGGCGCGGTGCGATGGACAGGGGGCGCAACTGGCGGATGGTCCCGGCCAGACCGGCGTGGGCGATGACGCCGCACAGGATGGCGGCCAGAACCCCGGTGATCGCCGCCCGATTGAGCAGCAGGAAGCCGCCGACCGCCGCGGCCATGACGGCGAAGACGATGGTCACGGTGGCCCAGGTCTGGGCCGTCGAACGCCCGAACTCGGTCAGGCCATAGACGGTGATCAGGCAGATGATCACGGCGGCGAACAGGCCCAGCAGGGCGCCGGTCACGCGGGAGATCTTGCCGATCGGCTGGGTCAGGGCGGCGGCCGCCAGAAGCGCGATCGCACCGAAGGTGGGCAGGGTGTAGTGCCACAGCTTGGTCGGGGCGATCTCGAACATCAGCCAGGCCGGGACCAGCCAGCAGACGGCGAAGCGGATGGCCGGCTCGGCCCGGCG
This sequence comes from Brevundimonas sp. T2-11, assembly GCF_055397675.1. Lineage (NCBI taxonomy): Bacteria > Pseudomonadati > Pseudomonadota > Alphaproteobacteria > Caulobacterales > Caulobacteraceae > Brevundimonas > Brevundimonas sp. T2-11. The sequence goes on along the minus strand of NZ_AP027920.1, from coordinate 2,774,651 downwards.
GCGCCAGCCCGTCGACAGGGCGGCGGGCAGCATCAGGGTGACGGGGAACAACAGCAGCGGCGACAGCAGGGCGTACATGCCGATGAAGCCGCCGTGGCTTTCGTGGGCGCCGGCCAGCTTGGGCGCCAGATCGCCGCCGATGGCTTCACGCCAGAAGCCGCCGTCGGTGGCGATGGTGATGGCGATGGCCCAGGGCCCGACCAGAAGGGCCACCAGAGGCAGACCCCAGCCCCAGCCCAGACGCCCCAGCCATTTGATGTTCCGGTCCCAGACCGACAGGGCGATGATCGACAGGGCCACGACCAGCAGGCCGATCGGACCCTTGATCAGGATCGACAGGCCGATGCCCAGCCAGAACAGCAGCTTGTGCCAACGCACCGGCTTCTCATTGGCCCGCGTCGCCATATAGATCCGGGCCAGGGCCGCCATCGAAAGGGTGGTCAGGCCGCACAGCATGGCGTCGGTCTTGGCGATGCCCGCCTCGGACGACAACAGGAAGGTGGCGCCCAGCATGGCGCCCGCGAGAAAGCCCGCGCGATTGCCGAACAGGGCCGCGCCCGCCCAGGCCACGGCCCAGGCGGCCAGCATGGCCCCGAACAGCGACGGCAGGCGATAGGGCTGGATGTTGCGGTCCTCGACGTCCGAGGTCAGGCCGACGGCCACGGCCTGCATCCAGTAGATGCCCACCGGCTTCTTCCAGCGCGGTTCGTCCTGGAAGCGGATGTCGACGTAATCGCCGCTTTCCAGCATCTGGGCGGTGGCCTGGGCGAAGCGGCTCTCGTCGCGGTCCAGCGGCGGCAGCAGCATCAGGCTGGGCAGGCCGGCGATCAGGGCCAGCAGGGCCGCCAGAACGGGGCCGCGCCAGCCGGCGATGAGGTGATCCAGGTTCGGGCGGTTCATGCCGCTGTCGTATCACGCCGACGCCGCCCCCCGGAAGCTTCAGCTTGCAAGCTCTTCACGAGGCCCGGTTTTCCTCGGGCCCGGCGATGCGCTACAGAGCGACAAATGACCGACAGCCTCGCTTCCGCTCCTGACATCTCCGTCGTCGTGCCCGTTCATGACGAATCCGGCGCCGCCGTGCCCCTGGCGCGCGAGATCGCCGAGGCCTTCGCCGGTCGGTCCTATGAGATGATCTTCGTCAACGACGCCAGCCGGGACACGACCCTGGCCGAGCTGCAGGCGGCGATGACGGAACTGCCGGCCTTGCGGGTGCTGTCGCATTCGACCAACGCCGGTCAGAGCCGCGCCGTGCGCACCGGCGTTCTCGCCGCCCGCGCGCCGATTGTCGTGACCCTGGACGGCGACGGCCAGAACCCGCCCGCCGATGCGCCGCGTCTGGCCGACGCCCTGATCGCCGCGCCGCCCAGCGTCGCCCTGGTCGGCGGCGTTCGCGCCAAGCGTCAGGACAGCAACGCCAAGCGTCAGGCCTCCTTGTGGGCCAACCGCATCCGCAAGAAGCTGCTGTCCGACGACGCCGACGATACCGGCTGCGGGCTCAAGGCCTTTCGTCGCGACGTCTTCCTGCGGCTGCCCTACTTCGATCACATCCACCGCTACCTGCCCGCCCTGATGATCCGCGAGGGGTATGAGAACCGCTACCTCGACGTCGATCACCGTCATCGCGAGACGGGCCAGTCGAAATACACCAACTGGGGCCGACTGCGGGCGTCGTTCTCGGATTTGCTGGGCGTGATGTGGCTGAAGTCGCGCTCGCGCCGTCCGGGCGCGATCAGCGAGTTCTGATCGCGCCATTCCGGTTCTGGCGGCCATATGGCCGCGCGCCGAAAACAGGGTTAAGCAGGGCGATCTGGAGGGGCCGCCCATGCTGATCGCCATACCGCTGCTGATCGTGCCGGTCGTGATCTACAACCTGGTGATCCTGCTCGGCGGAGCGGGCGCTGATCCGCTGCTCGGGCCGACATCGGTGCTGGGCGAGGTCCTGTTCCGCGTGCCCATGACCTCGGGCGCGGTGTGGAGCGTCAGCATCGGCGACCTGATCCTGTTCCTGTCGCTGATCCTGCTGTTTGTCGAGCTGCTGAAGTCGACCTCCAGCCAGCGGGTCGCCATCGTCAATCACGCCCTGTCGATGGCGCTGTTCGTGATCTGCCTGGTCGAGTTCCTGCTGCTGCCGGGGTTCGCCGGATCGGTCTTCTTCCTGATCCTGACCATGGTGCTGCTGGACGTGCTGGCGGGCTTCATCGTCACCATCATCGCCTCGCGGCGTGACTTCGACCTGAACCCGCGCTGAGGTCGGGCTTCAGCTGAAGGCGACGAAGACCAGGGCGACCACGGTCACGTCGAACAGGCGGGCGGCGAGGTTGAGGACGGCCATGGACGAAACTCCGGTCGAAGACGCCGGAGCCGTCGCAAACCTCGTGCCATCGGCTGAAGGGGCCTAGACCTCGGTCTGCTTCGCCTTGCCCACGGGAGGGCGTCGGTCGTGCTTGCCCGAGTATTCCGCGCCCAGATAGGTGGAGCGGGCGGCGTCCAGCACAGGGGCGCCCCCTTTCAGACCGCGCTTCTGCCCCTTCTGACCCAGGACCTGGGCGGCGAAAAGGGCAGGGGGCGCCAGCGGCGACACGGCAGGCTTTGCCGGGGAGGCGGCATGATCGACCCGCTCGCCGACGGGGACGACGGCGCGTGACGTCTTTTCAGTCTCGGCGGCGGCGCGCCGGTCACGGCCGCGCCGGTCGCCTTCGCGGCGCTCCTGCACCGTGGGCCCCTCCAGCGGGCCGACCGGGCGCACGCCGTCGGTCATTTGCCGGCGCCGGCCAGACGGTCGATCTGGGCGCGCATCTCGTCCATCTGACGCCGCATTTCGTCCAGGGCGGGGTCAGCCTTGGCGGCGGAAGCGGTCTCGGCCTGGGGCGCCTTTTCCGCTTCGGCCTCGGGGCGGCCATAGGCGGCCATGCCGGGGAACATCTTCATGGCGCGCTCGAACATGGCCATGTTCTGGCGCACGGCCTCTTCCATCAGTCCGCCGCCCGGCGTGTTGGCGAAGGCGCGGCTGAACTGGCTGCGCAGTTGCTCCTGTTGGCGGGTGAAGCTGTCCAGCGACATCTCCAGATAGGACGGCAGGACCGACTGCATCGAGTTGCCGTAGAAGCCGATCAGCTGGCGCAGGAACTGCACGGGCAGCAGGGCCTCGCCGCGGCTTTCCTCCTCGAAGATGATCTGCGTCAGGATCTGACGCGTCAGCTCGTCATTGGTCTTGGCGTCATAGACGACGAATTCGACCCCCTCGCGCACCATCTGCGCCAGGTCTTCTAGCGTCACATAGGCGCTGGTGGCGGTGTTGTAGAGCCGCCGGTTCGCATACTTCTTGATGACGACCACGCCGTCATGGGTTTTTCCGCCCTCGGATTTCTTGTCCGCCACGCTTGTTCTCGCGTTGTTGCAACGCCGCACTATCACGCGTTGCGCGCGCGAAGGCCAGAGGGCGCCGTCAGGTCAGGCCGCGCCAGGCGCCAAGACCACCCCGATCAGGATGGCGACCCAGTGCACGCCGGCGCCGGCGACGACGAAGCCATGCCAGATGGCGCGGCGGAATTTCACCTTCTGGCTGATGAAGACGAAGACGCCCGAGGTGTAGATCAGGCCGCCGGCGACCAGCAGACCCAGGGCCAGGGGATGCACCGTCTCGATCATCGGTTTCAGCGCGAAGATCGCCACCCAGCCGAACAGGACGTAGACCGCGCTCCAGAAGACGTCGGAGATGCGCGGGGCGAACATCTTCACCGCCACGCCCGACAGGGCGATCAACCAGACTGTCAGGGTGAAGCCGATCGACCAGGCGCCTTCGAACCTCTGTGTGGTGAAGGGGGTGTAGCTGCCGGCGATCATCAGGAAGATGGCCGCCTCGTCCAGGCGTCGCAGCACGGGGCGGGCGGCGCAGGGATGGGTCTGGTTGTAGATGGTCGACGCCGTCAGCATGGCCAGCAGGCAGACGGCGTAGATGGCGGTCGCCACCACGGCGCTGATCCCGCTGTAGAGTCCGGCCAGCACCGCCAGGACGACGCCGCCGATGGCGGCCAGACCAAGACCGACGATATGGACCCACAGGTCGGCCAGCCGTTCGGCGCGCGACTGATAGTGCTCGATCATGTCGAGGTCGTCGGGCGTCCACACCCGTCTCGCCAAGGATTTCAGCCGCACCAGCATCACTCCTGAAAAGCGTTCGCCGTGGGGATCGTTCCCGTCAGATTGCGCCTGGATGATGACGAAGTGCTGAACTTCGCACTTGCGAGAGGTGACGCGGAGTGTGCAATGCGGCACAACCTCGATCAGAATTTCTCCCCGGAGTGAATATCATGACTGACGTAGTGATCGTTTCCGCCGCCCGGACCCCGGTCGGCTCCTTCCTCGGCGCCCTGTCGTCCCTGCCCGCCTCCAAGCTGGGCGAGGTCGCGATCAAGGCGGCGCTGGAGCGTGCGGGCGTGGCGCCGGCGGACGTCGACGAAGTCATCCTGGGCCAGGTGCTTCAGGCGGGCGCAGGGCAAGGCCCGGCGCGTCAGGCCGCCATTGGCGCCGGTCTGGCCAATGAAACCCCGGCCTGGAGCCTGAACCAGCTGTGCGGCTCGGGCCTGCGCGCCGTGGCCCTGGCCTATCAGCAGATCATGCAGGGCGATGCGAAGATCGTCGTCGCCGGCGGTCAGGAAAGCATGAGCCAGTCGCCGCATACGGCCCAGCTTCGCAACGGCCAGAAGATGGGCGAGCTGGCCTTCAAGGACAGCATGCTGCAGGACGGCCTGATTGACGCCTTCCACGGCTATCACATGGGTCAGACCGCCGAAAACATCGCCAACAAATGGTCCATCGACCGCGCGTCCCAGGACGCATTCGCCGTCGCCTCGCAGAACAAGGCCGAGGCCGCCCAAAAAGCCGGCAAGTTCGTCGATGAGATCGCCCCCGTGACCATCTCGACCCGCAAGGGCGACGTGGTCGTGGATCAGGACGAGTACATCCGCCACGGCGCCACCCTCGAGGCGATCGAGAAGCTGAAGCCCGCCTTCGTCAAGGACGGCACGGTGACCGCCGCCAACGCCTCGGGCATCAACGACGGCGCCGCCGCCCTGGTGCTGATGTCGGCAGATGAAGCCAAGGCGCGCGGGCTCGAGCCGCTGGCCCGCATCGCCTCTTGGGCCACGGCGGGCGTTGATCCGGCCATCATGGGCACCGGCCCGATCCCGGCCTCGAAGAAGGCGCTGGAGAAGGCGGGCTGGACCGTCGCCGACCTGGACCTGATCGAGTCCAACGAAGCCTTCGCCGCCCAGTCGCTGTGCGTGGTCAAGGAGCTGGGCCTCGACCCGGCCAAGGTCAACGTCAACGGCGGCGCCATCGCCATCGGCCACCCGGTCGGCGCCTCGGGCGCGCGCGTCCTGACCACCCTGCTGCACGAGATGAAGCGTTCGGGCGCCAAGAAGGGCCTGGCCACCCTGTGCATCGGCGGCGGCATGGGCGTCGCCCTGTGCGTCGAGCGCTAACCACCTCACGAGGGCAGGCTGAAAAGCAAAAGGCCGGCGGAGCGATCCGCCGGCCTTTCTCATGTCCCGGTCAGGTGATCAGAACCCGCGTCGCCAGCTGCCCAGCAGGGCGTAGCCGGTCGGGGCGCCCGCACGATGCTGCTCGTCGCGGCTGGCCACGGCCTCGAGTTGCAGCACCGACCCGCCGGGCAGGGGGTGCAGGCTGCGAACCGAAAAATCGATCTGACGCCCCGAGGGGCTGGCCGAGAAGCGGCGCTCCGAGAAGGTGACGGGATCGAAATACTCCAGCGGCGCGTCGGCCAGGAAGGCGCTGAAGGTCCCGCTCTCGATCCGCAACGGCTGGGAGATCTCCCAGGTCAGGCGACTGCAACCCAAGGCCCAGCTCGGACAGTCCGACTGCAAGGCCAGGCGCCAGGTCGAGCTGACGGCGGCGCTGGACAGGTTCAGGAACCGCCCTTCGATTTCAGTGCGGCCGAAGCCGGCCTCGCCGCTCAGAACCAGGCCGTGACCCAGAGACAGGTCGCCGCCGAAGGCCGCGAAGCGGGTGCGCGACGGCAGGGCGAAGTCCGAGCGCGTCGGCATATAGGCGCCCAGAGGTCCCATCTTCTCGTCCAGCGCCCCCATGCTGAAGGACAGGCCGCCGCGCGCGCCGCGCCAGTCCAGGGCGGCCCGAGCATATGACGACACGTCCTGCTCGACCGAACGCAGCGGGGCGCGGCGGTCGCCGGCGCCGGTCTCGGCGCTGAGGGTCAACGGACCGAAGCCGAGATCGCCGAGTTTCATGGCTCCGCGCACGGCGTGGTCGGCCTGGGCCAGGGCGGCGAAGCCGTCGCCCGAGCCGGTGCGGAAGGGCGAACGTGAACCGCCCTTGCCCTGCCAGGCGGCGAAGGACATGCGCCCGGCGGTGACGTCGAACAGGGCTTCCTGCTTGATCTCGTCGCCCAGCCAGGGAGCGTCGAAGGGGGTGTAGCGGTTCAGGATCGGTTCGGGCGTTTCGACCGGCGCGGCGGCGACCAGCGACAGGCGCGCCCCGCCGGGACCATCCATCGTCACCTGCGACTGTCGCATCGGCGTCGGATTTTCCGGCTGATAGCTGCGACGTGGCGCCATGCGCCAGGCCGCGCCCATGTCGATGCGGAACAGGCGTTGATAGTCGTCGTAGCCGATGGTCGACAGGGCGTCCGTGCCGCCGATGGCGTCGCCGAACGCGCCGCCGACATAGGCGCCGGGCTCAATGGCGACCTGGATCGAGCGCCCCGTCGCCATCGGCGAGCTTGTGGCGCCGACAGGCTGGAAGGCCTGGGCGATGTCCAGCAAGCCCCTGCCGTAGATCAGGTCGTTGCCTGCCTCGCCCGCGTCCCGCGCCGTGCGCAGCAGGATGTCGACCGCTTCCTTTCCGGTCAGGTTGGGGAAGGCTTCGAGCAGCAGGGCCAGGGCCCCCGCGACGGCGGGTGAAGCGAAGGAGGTGCCATTGGCGACCCAGCACGAGGCGCCCTCGCAGTCGGTGTAGATCTGAACGCCAGGCGCCGACAGGAAATAGGTCAGCGAGACGCCGGCCCGGTTCGAGAAGCTGGCGATCTGATTGTTGCTGTCATGGGCGCCGGTGACGATGATGCCGCCGCTGAAGCGGGGATCGCTGGCGTAGCGTCCGGGCCATTCAGGGCTGCCGCCGCCCTCGTTTCCGGCGGCGATGGCGAAGACGACGCCGGCGTTGACGGCGCGTTGCAGGGCGGCCTCGAATGCGGCGCCCAGCCGATCCTCGCCGCCCAACGACAGGTTTATGATCTTGGCGCCGTTGTTGACGGCGTAGTCGATGGCTCGCGCCAGGTCGGATCCGTAGAAGCAGGAATCCTCATCCGGATCGGAACAGTTGCTGACGTCCGCGCGGATCGACAGGATGGAGGAATTATAGGCGACCCCGACGGTGCCGTAGTCGTTGTAGGCGGCTGCGATGACCCCAGCCACGCTGGTGCCGTGCATGTCTGGCCCCTGGGGCTGGTTGCGTCCGCCGATGATGTCGGTTGATCGAGGCGAGATGTTCACCGCCAGGTCCTGGTGGTCCATCTTGATGCCGCTGTCGATCACGCCGACGGTGACGCCTTGTCCCGTGGCGCCGGCCTGCCAGGCCTTGATGGCGCCCGTGTTTCCGACCCCGTAGTTACGGCGGTATTCGCTCGAGGTGTCCGACGGCGGCGGACCGGGAGGCGGGGGCGGCGGAGGAGGAGGCGGCGGCGGCGGCGGTGGAGGCGGGGGTGGCGGCGGAGGCGTAACCACTCCGCCCGATCCACCTCCGCCCCCGCCGCACGCGGCGAGGGGGAAGGCCAGAAGGCTTAGAACGCCGAGTGAAACGGCAATGCTGCGAACACGATGACAAGCCACCGGAGTCTCCCCAAACCCAGGGCGCCATTAGGCCATGTTTCGTGACCTTGGCGAGCCTGTTTTCGAGCGTGGCCGGAGCAAATTCGTCCTAGTCGCGCAGCAGTTCGTTGACCCCGGTCTTGGCGCGGGTCTGGGCGTCGACGCGCTTGACGATGACGGCGCAGTACAGGCTCGGGCCGCCGTTCGGGTCGGGCAGGGCGCCCGGCACCACGACCGAATAGGCCGGAACCTCGCCGCGGAAGATCTCGCCGGTGGCGCGGTCGACGATCTTGGTCGAACCCGACAGATAGACGCCCATGGCCAGGACCGCGCCTTCGCGGACGATAACGCCCTCGGCCACCTCGGCGCGGGCGCCGATGAAGCAGCCGTCCTCGATGATGGTCGGGTTGGCCTGCAGCGGCTCCAGCACGCCGCCGATGCCGGCGCCGCCCGACAGGTGGACGTTCTTGCCGATCTGGGCGCAGGAGCCGACCGTGGCCCAGGCGTCGACCATCGAGCCCTCATCGACGAAGGCGCCGATGTTCACGAAGGAGGGCATCAGCACGACGTTCTTGGCCACGTGCGCGCCGCGGCGGACGACGGCGCCCGGCACCGAACGGAAGCCGGCCGCCTGATAGTCGGCGGCGCTCCAGTCGCCGAACTTGTTGGGCACCTTGTCCCAGAAGGGGCCGACGGCGACCGGGTGATCCGCCGACAGCGGCAGGGTCGGGGCGTGACCCGCGCGCATGATGACGTTGTCGTTCAGACGGAAGGACAGCAGCACCGCCTTCTTCAGCCACTGGTGCGTGGTCCAGACACCGTCCTCGCCGCGCGAGGCGACGCGGGCCTGACCGGAATCCAGCAGGGCCAGGGCGGTGTCGACGGCGTCGCGCACCTCGCCGCGCGTGGCGGCCGAGACCTCGGCGCGGGCTTCCCAGGCGGCCTCGATCACGGATTCCAGATGGGTCAGGTCGGTCATTGCGGATCTCCGTCCAGCATGGCGGTGGTCAGGAAGGGGCCGACGCTGGCGGCCCGGTGTTGGATGTGCGCGCCCTCGGCCGTGCAGGCCTTGGGGCCGACCAGAACCGTGGTCATGCCGATGGCGTGCGCCGGCTCCAGGTTCTTGGGCGTGTCCTCGAAGAAGCAGGCGGTGGTCGGATCGACGCCGAACCGGCCCAGCATCTTCTGGAAGGTGCGCGGGTCCGGCTTGGGGATCAGGTCGGCGTCTTCCAGGGCGAAGACCCCGTCGAAGAAGCGCGTCAGCTCCAGCTTTTCCATCACGCGCCGGGCGTGGCCGATCGAGCCGTTGGTGAAGATGAGGCGGGGGCCGCTCAGGCGCTCCAGCGCCGCGTGAAGACCGGGATCGGGCGTCAGCACGTCCAGCGGCACGTCGTGGACCTCGGCCAGGAAGTCATGCGGGTCGATCTCGTAGTGCATCATGAGACCGGCAAGGGAGGTGCCGTAGTCGTGCAGATAGCCACGCTGCACCGCCAGGGCCTCGGCGGATTCCAGCCCCGAGGTGCGCACCACATAGTGGTTGATGCGCTGTTCGACCTGCCGCAGGAACTTGGTCTCCGGCGGGTAGAGGGTGTTGTCGAGGTCGAACACCCAGGACCGGACATGACGCAGGTCGGCGCCGATCTCGGTGCCCGCGGTCAGCGACGATGCGGTCGCCTCTGCCGTCACTTCGCCTTCACCAGGGTGCCGGCGCCGAACTCGGTGAACAGCTCGACCAGCATGGCGTGGGGACGTCGGCCGTCCAGAATGACCACGGCCTCGACGCCCGCGCGGACGGCGGCCATGGCCGTCTCCAGCTTGGGGATCATGCCGCCGTTGGCGACGCCGGTGTCGATCAGGCCTTGCGCCTCTTCCAGGTTCATCTGGCGGATGATCTCGCCGTCCGCGCCCTTCACGCCGGGCACGTCGGTCAGCAGCAGCATTCGCTTGGCGCCCAGCGACCCGGCGACGGCGCCCGCCACCGTGTCGGCGTTGACGTTGTAGGTCATGCCGTCCTCGGCCACGCCGATAGGAGCGATGACCGGCACCCAGTCCTCGGTCTCCGAGGCGATCAGGCCCTTGATCAGCTTGGGATCGACCTTGGTCGGCTCGCCGACGAAGCCCAGATCGACTTCGTGCTCGATCATGCTGTCGGGGTCGCGCTTGGTGCGTTTGGTCTTCTCGACCGTCAGCAGGCCGGCGTCCTTGCCCGACAGGCCGACGCCGCGCACGTCGGCTTCCTTGCCGGCGACGGTGATCCAGTGGGCGATCTCTTTGTTCACGGCGCCGGACAGGACCATCTCGGCCACCTGCATGGTGTCCTTGTCCGTCACGCGCAGGCCGTCGACGAAGGCCGATTTGACGCCCGCCTTGTCCAGCATGGCGCTGATCTGCGGACCGCCGCCGTGGACGACCACGGGGTTCACGCCCATCAGTTTCAGCAGCACCACGTCGGCGGCGAACTGTTTCGCCACGGCGCTCTCGCCCATGGCGTGGCCGCCGTATTTGATGACCACGGTCTCGCGGTCATAAACCTGGATATAGGGCAGGGCCTCGGCGAGCGTCTTCGCCGTTTCCCAGCTGCGTTCCTCGGATTGCCGTTCAGTCTCTTTCATAATGGCCGCTCGATAGCGATGAAGGGGGCGTGAGTCACGATCTACCTCTGTCCAGGGTTTTGAAATCTCCCGGCGATTGTCGCCAAAACAGGCCTTTCAATCGCGACGAAGTCGGTTATCCAAGCGTCATGGCTCTCTATCCGGTGATCATGTGCGGCGGCGCCGGCACGCGTCTTTGGCCGGTTTCGCGCCCTTCGCGTCCCAAGCAATTCATGTCCCTGGGCGGCGATCATTCGCTGTTTCAGGAGGCGGTGCTGCGGGCGAACCCGCTGACGACCGATGGCGGATGCGTCATCGTGGTCGGCGGCGTGGACCACAAGGCGTGGATTCTGGACCAGCTGGAGCAGATCAATGTTCACGCCCAGGTGCTGCTGGAGCCCGAGGCGCGCGATTCCGCGGCGGCCATGGCGGCTGCGGCGGTCTGGACCCATGGACGCGATCCTGCGGGCGTGAACGCCTTCATCGCCTCCGATCACCATATCCCGGACCATGCCGGGTTCCGTGCGGCGGTTCTCAAGGCGGTCGAGGCCGCGCGCGAGGCCCGCATCGTCACCTTGGGCGTCACCCCGAACGAGCCCTCTTCGGCCTATGGCTACATCGCGCCGACAGGCCGGGGCCTGTCCCCCATCGCGGCCTTCGTCGAGAAGCCGGATACGGAACGGGCGCTTCAATACATTCGCGACGGCTATCTCTGGAACAGCGGCAACTTCATCGTTTCTTCCCGGGTTCTGCTGGCGGAGCTGAAGGCGCACGCGCCAGAGATCGAAAGCGCGGTCCGTCGCTCGATGAACGCCCTGGGACGCGGCAACGTCGGCGTGCTGGGCGAAGCCTTCCGGCAGGCGCCCAAGGTCTCCATCGATTACGCCCTGATGGAGAAGACGTCCCTGGCGTCGGTTCTGGAGGTGGACTTCAACTGGTCGGATCTCGGCGCCTGGGACGCCATCGCCGCCAGCGGGCAGGGCGAGGCGGGCGAACTGATCCTTGAGGATGTCGACGGCTGTCTGACGCGGGCGGCCGACGGCATGCTGATCGCCGCCGTCGGCGTCAGCAATCTGGCGATCATAGCCGAGCCCGATGCGGTGCTGGTCTGTGATCTGAGCCGGTCGCAGGACGTCAAGAAGGTGGTGGAGCGCATCCGGCTGTCGTCGCCTCAGCACGCCGACTTCGCCCGGCGTGCGCACGAGCCGATCGACGCGGACGCCAGGCGCCTTCGAGACTGGCTGCAGCGTCGGGCCTTGCCGATCTGGTCGACGTTGGGACAGCGCGAGGACGGCGCCTTCGTCGAGCGTCTGGCTCTGGACGGGCGGCGATCGTCGGCGCCGCGTCGCGCACGGGTCCAGGCACGACAGATCTATGTCTACGCCCAGGCTGGCCTGCTGGGCTGGCAGGGGCCGTGGGCGCGCGCCGTCCGGTCGGGCCTCGCCAGTCTGGAAACGGATTTTCTGCGCGAGGACGGGTTGATGCGCACCCTGCTGGACGGGGACGATCGCCCTCTGGACGAGGCCGCCATGGTCTATGATCAGGCCTTTTACCTTCTGGCTCTGGCCACGGCGTTGAAGGCGGGGGCGCTGGACCGCTCGGCGGCGGTGTCGCGCGGTGCGGCCGTCTGCGCCGCTCTGGAAACCCGATCGGCTCAGAACGGGGCGTTCCATGAGGCGGGAGACTTCCCGTTCCAGTCCAATGCCCACATGCATCTTCTCGAGGCCGCCCTGGCCTGGGAAGAGGTCAGCGATGATCCCGAATGGGCGGCTCTGGCGGATCGGGTGGCCAATCTGGCGCGCACGATCTTCATCGATCCGGCCACGGGGCGGTTGGGTGAGCTGCTGGACCAGACCTGGAAACTGGAAGGCGGCGAGCGGGTCGAGCCGGGCCACCAGTTCGAATGGGCCTGGCTGCTGGCGCGCCATGCGCGTCTTCGTGCCGACGAGGAGCAGATGGAGGTCGCTCGCCGTCTCTATGTCTCGGGTCGTGACGGCATCAGCCAGCGACATGACGTCGCCATCGACGCCCTGAACGGCGATGGTTCCGTGCGTGTCAGCCAGGCTCGTCTCTGGCCGCAGACGGAATGGCTGAAGGCGGCGTTGATCATGGCTGGAGAAGCCGCAGAGCCTGCTCGTACAGCCTACATGAATGACGCCTCGGCGGCCTTGAGGGCCTTGTGGTTATATTTGACCCCGGATGGTCTCTGGCGAGACAAGAAGCTGCCGAACGGCAGTTTCGTCGATGAAGAAGCGCCCGCCAGTTCTCTGTATCATGTTGTTTCAGCCTTCTCGGAGCTGGCCGTCTTTTCTCATCTGCTTGGCGAGGATTGGGATCCCCGGGCGACATTGGGTTAACAAAAACGCCTTGCGGGTTAAGTTTGTGTAGCCTCGGGGCCACGGTGTTGTTGCAACCCTTGGTATTGGCGGCGTTTGCGGCTCGACCCCTCACGGCAACGCTGATAAGGGTTGGATAGGCGACATCTCTGTCGTCTTCGCATAACTGATCTCGGAGGGCCGCTTATATGCGCGTCAAGAGTTTGATCCTGGCATCCAGCGCGGCGGCGGCTCTGGCCCTGTCGGCGGGCGCCGCGTCGGCTGAGCCGGATGGTTGGTACGGCGCGATTGACGCCGGTTACCACATCATCGACGACATCAACGCTGAATCGTCCACGACCGGCGCGAACTGGAACTGGGAAGTGAACGACGGCTGGGCGGCTTTCGCTCGCCTCGGCTACCGCTTCAACCCGAACTGGCGCGTTGAGCTCGAGGGCGGTTACCGCTCGGGCGACATCGGCACCGTGCGCGCCGTTTCGGGCACGCAGGGCCTGTGCAACCTGACGCCGGCCACCGGTCCTTGCCACTCGCCGGAAGGCGACATCGAGTCGACCACCCTGATGGCCAACGTCATCTATGACTTCGGCTCGCCGGAATGGACCCTGCGTCCCTTCGTCGGCCTGGGCGTCGGCGTGAACCGCGTCAACACCGACACCGTCGGTCGTCTGCGCGCCACCCCGGGCGTGACCTTCACCGCCGACGACAGCTCGACCAAGTTCGCCGCTCAGGCGATCGCGGGTCTGGCCTGGGCCGTTTCGGACCGCGCCAACATCGACCTGACCTACCGCTATCTGACCGGCGACGCCGCGTTTGATTCGTCGGTGGCCGGCACGGGCGCCATTCCGTTCGGCGAATGGTCGGGCGACTATGACCAGTCGCACACCGTGACCCTGGGTCTGCGTTACGCCTTCGGCGCCGAGCCGGTCGCTCCCCCGCCGCCGCCTCCGCCCCCGCCGCCCCCGCCGCCGCCCCCGCCGCCCCCGCCGCCGCCTCCGCCGCCTCCGGCCAAGCCGGCTGCGCGTCAGTTCGTGGTCTACTTCGACTGGGATCGCTCGGACCTGACGGCTGAGGCCCGTTCGGTGGTCACGCAGGCCGCCAACTACGCCAAGTCGGGCGCTCCGACCCGCGTCCTGATCGTCGGCTACACCGACACCTCGGGTTCGCCGGCCTACAACCTGGGTCTGTCCAACCGTCGTTCGCGCACCGTCGCCGACGCCCTGGTCGCCCAAGGCGTCAACGGCGGCGTCATCGCCCTCGACGGCAAGGGTGAAACCAACCTGGCCAAGCCGACGGCCGACGGCGTGCGCGAGCCGCTCAACCGTCGCGCCACCATCGACATCAACTTCTAAGGCTCTGAGGGACCGGCCAAAACCGGTCCCGATGACCTCGATGGTCGATAAGATTGAGGGCGGTCGATCCATTCGGGTCGGCCGCCCTTTTTCTTTGCCCGGGGGCGACCGGTTGACTGGCGAATGTCATGCTTGGACGTTATCTCGGCCTGACTGCATCAAGAGGATGAGCGCATGCGCGTGGCAATGATCGGCACCGGCTACGTCGGGCTTGTTTCAGGGGCCTGTTTCGCCGACTTCGGCCACGTCGTGACCTGCGTCGACAAGGACGTCGCCAAGATCGACCAGTTGAACGCCGGGCGGATGCCGATCTATGAGCCGGGCCTTGAGGATCTGGTCGCGGCCAATGTGCGCGACGGCCGCCTGTCCTTCGCCCTGGACGGCGCCGAGGCGATCCGCTCGGCCGACGCCGTCTTCATCGCCGTGGGCACGCCCTCGCGCCGCGGCGATGGTCATGCCGACCTGTCCTATGTCTATGCCGCCGCCGAAGAGATCGCCGACCTGATCGAGGGCTTCACCGTGGTGGTGACCAAGTCGACGGTCCCGGTCGGCACCGGCGACGAGATCGAGCGCATCATCCGCGCCCGCCGCCCTGACGCCGATTTCGCTGTGGTCTCAAACCCCGAATTCCTGCGTGAAGGCGCCGCCATCGGCGATTTCAAGCGCCCTGATCGTGTCGTGGTCGGGCTCGAGGATGAGCGCGCGCGTCCGGTCATGGCCGAGCTCTATCGCCCCCTCAACCTGAACGAGACGCCGATCCTGTTCACCGGCCGTCGCACCTCGGAACTGACCAAGTACGCCGCCAACGCCTTCCTGGCGCTGAAGATCACCTTCATCAACGAGATGGCCGACCTGTGCGAGAGCCTGGGGGCCGACGTGCAGCAGGTGGCCCGCGGCATTGGCCTGGACAACCGGATCGGAGGCAAGTTCCTGCACGCCGGACCGGGCTATGGCGGTTCCTGCTTCCCCAAGGACACCCTGGCCCTGGTGAGAACTGCGACCGACGCCGGTTCGCCCCTGCGCCTGATCGAGACCACGGTCGAGGTCAATGATGCGCGCAAGAAGGCGATGGCCGACCGCGTCGCGGCCGCCCTGGGCGGCGCGGACCTGAAGGGCAAGACCGTCGCCCTGCTGGGCCTGACGTTCAAGCCGAACACCGACGACATGCGCGACGCCCCGTCGCTGGACGTGGCTCCGGCTCTGATCGCCATGGGCGCGACGGTCCAGGCCTTCGATCCCGAAGGCATGCATGAAGCCGCCAAGCTGCTGGACGGCGTGATCTTCCGCGAGGGGCCCTATGACGCGGTCGAGGGCGCCGACGTGGTGGTCATCCTGACCGAATGGGATCAGTTCCGCGCCCTGGACCTGGACCGCGTCAAGCTGCTGCTGAAGCAGCCGGTCATGGTCGATCTGCGCAACGTCTATCGCCCCGATGACATGAAGGCGCGTGGCTTCCGCTACACCTCCATCGGCCGGCCTGACAGCGCCCGCTAGTCGCGCGACGGAAAGCAAGAAGGGCGGCGCCGAAGCGCCGCCCTTTGTCGTTTCGGCAATGTCGCCGGATCAGCCCGTGAACGGACGGATCAGGATCTCGACGCGGCGGTTCTTGGCCTTGCCGTCGACCGTGGTGTTGTCGGCGATCGGGTTGCGCGAGCTGTTGCCGGCGACATAGAGGCGTTCGCGGATGACGCCGCGGTCGATCAGGTATGAGGCGACCGACGAAGCGCGGCGCTCCGACAGCGGCTGGTTGATGGCGTCGCCGCCCGACGAGTCGGTGTGGCCGATGACGTCGACCATCGAGCGATCATACTCCTGAAGCACGCGGGCCACGTCGTCGAGGACCGGCAGGAAGCGGCTGTCGAGGTTCGACTGGTTGGTGGCGAAGGTCACGTCGGACGGCATGCGCAGAACCAGGTTGTCGCCCTGACGCGCCACGCCGACGCCGGTGCCGGACAGTTCGGCCTCCAGCGCGCGTTGTTGACGGTCCATATACTGGCCGACGCCCGCGCCGGCCAGGGCGCCGATGCCGGCGCCGATCAGAGCGTTCTTGCGACCCTGTTCGCCATTGGAGGTGTTGGTCAGATAGCCCAGCAGGGCGCCGCCCAGGGCGCCGGCGATGGCGCCGGTGCCGGTGTTGTTGCGGTTCGGGGTCGAGCTGTAGGGATCGGTCGTGGTGCAGGCGGCGGCGCCGAGCATGGCGGCGATGCTGACGCTGGCGACGATGAGCTTGGCGCGCATGGGATGTCCTCTTGCGGTGGAACGGTCAGGCCGAAAAACGTGGCCCTACAGTGAAGGTTCCAACCTGTATGTCACGTGAACGCTCGCCTCGGCCAGCGGTGCGGTTGACCCCGCAGCCGCCTATAACCATTTGTTGCAAACGACCGCGCGTCCTTGCCGCTTCAGGGAGGACGCGGACGGTCGGGTCGCTTGTTTGCGAGGACCGATGACGACACGCACCATCCTGTTCGACAGCCCCTTCCTGCTGGGCTTCGACCACACTCGGGCCCTGATCGATCGTGCGGCCAAGGCGGCGGCGGAAAGCTACCCTCCCTATAATGTGGAACAGCGCGGCGAGGCGGCGGTGCGCATCAGCCTGGCGGTGGCCGGGTTCGCGCCCGAGGAACTGGCCATCACCCTGGAAGGCCGCCAACTGACCATAGCGGGCAAGCGCGACGACACCGGCAAGGGCGAGCAAGCCTTCCTGCACCGTGGCATCGCGGCGCGAGGATTTGTCCGCAGTTTCGTGCTCGCGGACGGCCTGGAAGTCGCCGAGGCGCGGTTGGAGCATGGCCTGTTGCATGTCGATCTGATCCGCCCGGAGCAAGAGCGTCAGATCCGGCGCATTCCCATCACGACGGGCTGAAACACGGCCGTCGAACCGCCCGGCTTGCCGGGCGTTCAGTCAAGCGTAAGGAGGCGGTCTTATGACGCCGATGATGAACAAGACGGATTTCGCGGGCCTGGGCGCGCCTGACCTGGTCTATGTGCGCGCGATCCGCGCCTCGGACCTGATGGAAGACGCCCATGTCGAGATCGGCTCGGGCATCGACATCAACCCCGATCAGATTCTCTACGCCGTCCATGGCGCCGATGGCGAACGCCTGGCCGTCATGCTGGATCGGGAAACAGCTTTCGCCGCCGCCGCGGCTCATGAATTGGAGCCGGTTTCGGTTCATTGATCCGTGACCGGGCGCGCCGGACCGCCCTGTCTCAGGCGGCGGTCGCCGGCGCGTCCTTGACGAACAGGGCGCGAACAGCATCGACCGTACGCGCCTGACGCAGGTGCTCGCGCAGTTCCGGCGAACGCATGGCGCGCGAAACGGCGGCCAGGGCGCGCAGGTGTTCGGCGCCTGCGTTCAGCGGGGCGAACAGAGCGAACATCAGATCAACCGGGCGGTCGTCCAGCGACTCATAGGCCACGGGCGATTCCAGGCGAACGAAGACGGCGCAAACCCGATCCAGGCCCTTGATCCGGGCGTGCGGAACCGCGACGCCCGAACCCAGTCCGGTGGACCCCAGAGCCTCACGTTCCAGAAGGGCTTCAAGAGCGCGATCCTCATCGAGCCCGAGAGCCGACGCCGCGGCCTCGGCCACGGTGTGCAGCGCCTGACGTTTGGATGAAACAGCGCCCCGCAGGACGATTCCGTCCGACGACAGCAAATCAGCGATGTCCATAATCACCCCGAACCTTGGTACCCGACATTGCGGAAGGGCGAGGCGTCTTCTAGCGCCTTCGCCCCCCGCGGGGAAGTCTTAGGACTTGGCCCCGTTTGTCGTCTTGAGCGTCCGTTCCGGATCGATCCAGCCGACATTGCCGTCGGGCCGCCGATAGACCACGGACAGGCCGCCGTGGGCGGCGTTGCGGAACATGACCAGCGGATAGCCGGTCATGTCCAGTTCCAGCACGGCGCGCCCCACAGTGATGGTGCGAATCTCCGCTTCGGTTTCGGCGATGACCATGCCGACCGGCGGCGGCTCGTCCGGGGCCCCGGCGTCGCCAAAGGCATCGTCCTCGACCGTGTCGGGGTTGCGGAAGACGGTGAGGGCGGCGACCTCGCGCGCCGCGTCCTCGGTCTTCTCGGGCGACAGGCCCTTGGGACCGATGTGGTGATCCTTCAGGCGGCGCTTGTAACGACGAACGCGCTTCTCGAGCTTGTCCAGGCTGTCCGCGAAGGCGCCCTGGGCGTCGCCGCCGAAACCGGTCGTCACCAGGCTCTGGCCCGAAGCCAGGCGAACCCAGCAATCGACACGGAAGCCGTGGCGGTCCTTGGACACCACGACCTCGGCGTTCTCGCCGCCACGGGCGAAATACTTGCCGACTCCCTCTTCGAGTTCCTGGGAGATGCGCGAGCTTAGCGCTTCGCCGACATCCACTTGCTTGCCGCTGACTTGGATCTGCATAGGCATAGAACGCGACGGGTCGCGTTTGGTGTCAACGCCGATCACCGATTTGTGGTGACGCTTCGCCGCAGCGTGATCAACCGGCCTTCAGCAGGCGTCGGCGCTGAACAGAGGACGGAATTCTAAGGGCTTCCCGGTATTTCGCCACGGTCCGTCGCGCGATGTCGATCCCGGTTTCATTGAGGATTTCGACGATCCGGTCGTCGCTCAGCACGTCGCCGTCGACGGCTTCGTTGTCGATCATCGCCTTGATCCGGTGACGGACGGCTTCGGCCGAGTGAGACGCGCCGCCGTCCGACGACTGAATCGCGGCGGTGAAGAAGAATTTCAGCTCGAAGACCCCGCGCGGTGTGGCCACGTATTTGTTCGAGGTGACGCGGCTGACGGTCGATTCGTGCATGCCGATGGCGTCCGCCACGGTCTTCAGGTTCAGGGGGCGCAGGAACTCGACGCCGAAGGCCAGGAAGGCGTCCTGCTGGCGCACGATTTCGGACGCCACCTTCAGTATGGTCTTGGCTCTCTGGTCCAGGGACTTGACCAGCCAACTGGCCTGGGCGGCGCATTCGGCGACATAGGCCTTTTCGGTCTCTGATCGCGCGCCCGCCGCGACCACGCCGTGATAGCGCTTGTCCATCAGCAGGCGGGGCAGGGTCTCGCTGTTCAGTTCCACGCGCCAGCCGCCGGCCGGATCGGGGCGGACATGGACGTCGGGCACGACCGTCTGGGCCGGCTCGCCGCCGAAGCCGGCGCCGGGGCGCGGCGTCAGGGCCTTCAGCTCGGCGATCATGTCGCTCAGGTCGTCGGCGTCGACGCCGCAAACCTTGCGCAGGGCGGGCAGGTCGCGGCGCGCCAGAAGCTCCAGATTGTCCAGCAGGGCTTCCATCGCCGGATCGAAGCGATTGCGTTCGATCAACTGCAGTTTCAGGCACTCGGGCGCCGAGCGGGCCATGACTCCCGTCGGCTCGAAGCCGTGGCAGACGGCCAGGACCGCCTCGATCCGTTCCAGATCGACGCCCAGTCGGTCGGCGACCTCCTGAAGTTCGCCGCGCAGATAGCCGCCCTCGTCGGTGGCGTCGATCAGGGTCAGGGCGATGGCGTGGTCTGCGGCGCTGAAGCCGGCCGAGGAGGCCTGGGCCTGCAGATGCTCCCACAGGGTCAGGTCTCGGGTGTCGGGACGTTCCACATCATCGCCGTCCAGGCCCCCGCCGCCGCCCGCGCGGGACCAGTCGGACAGGCCGGGTTGTTCGCCTGCTTCGCCCGCATCCCGCTTGCGCTCGGCGTCGCGTTCGCCGGGTGCGTCGTCGTAAAGGTCCTCGGTGCGCGCATCCATCGCGCGTTCAGCCTCGCCGGAGGGTTCGGTGAACTGCAGCTCCGCGGCGTCGCCCGAGGCGGCGGCCTCGGCAGGCTCGGCAGGCGCGTCTCCGCCCGGTTCGCCCTCGTCGCGTTGCAGCAGGGGGTTCCGTTCCAGCTCGCCCTCGACAAAGGCTTCCAGCTCGAGATTCGACAGTTGCAGCAGCTTGATCGCCTGCTGCAGCTGGGGCGTGATGACCAGCCCCTGACCCTGTCTGACCTCCAGCCTCTGACCGATCACGGCGTTTCAATCCCTCCGGCGGGCGCGATTGGCCCGGTTCTTGCTGGGATCGTGCGGCAGAGACCTTAACGTCTGGCGAACGGGGCGTTCGTCAGAGGGACGCAACGCGTCAGGCGTACATCTCGCCCAGATAGACGCGGCGCACCTCGGCGTCGTGGACGGCTTCGTCCGCCGTGCCCTCGAACAGGACCGAACCGGCCGAGATGATCGAGACGCGGTCGATGATGTCCAGGGTCTCGCGGACGTTGTGGTCGGTGATCAGCACGCCGATGCCCTGGCTGGACAGGTAGCGGATCACGTGACGGATGTCGGCGATGGCCAGGGGGTCGATGCCGGCGAAGGGTTCGTCCAGCAACATGAAGCTGGGGCGGGCGGCCAGGGCGCGGGCGATCTCGACACGGCGACGCTCGCCGCCGGACAGGCCGGTGGCCGGGGCGTGGCGCAGGTGGTCGATGCGCAGCTCTTCCAGCAGGCGGGTCGTCTCGTCGCGGACGCCGGCGGCGGTCTTTTCGCGCAGTTCGACCACGGCCTTGATGTTCTGCTCGACCGTCATGCCGCGGAAGATGGAGGCTTCCTGCGCCAGATAGCCCAGGCCCATGCGCGCGCGCTGGTACATGGGCTGCTGGGTGATCTCCTCGCCGTCCAGCCAGATCGAGCCGCTGTCGGCCGGAATCAGGCCGGTGATCATGTAGAAGCAGGTGGTCTTGCCCGCCCCGTTGGGACCCAGCAAGCCGCAGACCTCTCCGCGCTGGACGGTCAGGGACACGTCCTTGACCACCTGGCGTTGGCCGAAGCTGCGCGCGATGTGCTCGACGCGCAGGCCGGTCTGGCGCGCGACCTCGACGGGCGGCGTGTCCTCGACGGCCGTCTGATCAAGGTTGAGGGCTGAAAGTTCCTTGCGCGCCAAGCGGGGTCAGTTCCCTTGAGGATAGAAGACGCCCTGGACGCGGCCATTGCCGCCTTCCATCCGGGCGCTCTCGGTGCGGACGTTATAGACGAGGCGGTTGCCGGTCAGGACGTTCTTGCCCTGGGTCAGGATGACGTCGCCCGTGACCACCACCTCGGCGTTGCCCAGGGTGTAGACGGCGCGATCGCCGCGCATGCTCTGGTCCGGAGTGACGAAGTAGACATTGCCCGTCGCCTCGACCCGGTTCAGCTCGCCATTGGCCGTGACCCCCGTGATCGCGTCGGCGCGCAGGCGATTGCCGCCTTGCGTCAATTCGGCCCGGCCGCGCAGGGCGAAGCCGTTGGGCGTGTATTCGCCGCCGTCGGCCCCGTACTGGACCGGTTGCTTCGAGGCGTCAGCGCGGCTTTGCGCTCCCGATGAAGCCGGGACCGTCAGGGCCAGCAGCAGGGCGGCGCCTGCGATCATGGTGTTCGACTTGGACATGGTCATCTGTCGGATCCTGCGGGGTTGATGGTCCCGCTCATCTTGTTGTCGCCCTGGCCGCTGAAGACGACCCGTTGGCCCTGATCATGGATGGCATAGGACGAAGCGTTTATGGTTCCAAGAGGGCCTTGCCCCTGAACGCCCTTGTCGCCGGTCACCACGCCGGTGTTGGTGTCGACCACGGCCTCGGGCGTGGTCAGGACGAAGCCGGAGCCGCCGTCGGAGATCTTGACGTTCGGGCCGATCACCACCTTGCGGCTGGCTTCGATATAGGTGCCGCCGTCCGCCGTCAGCTCTGTGGTCTTGCGGCCGCCCAGGTTCAGGCGGAGCAGGGGGCCGACCAGTCGGAAATGGCCCGTCGCCGGGTCGCGGATCGCGCCCTTGGCGCCGATGACGAAGGAACGACCCTGGGCGTCCTGGCCGTGGAACATGGGGTTGTCCAGGCGGATTTCGCGGCTTTCGCTGGCCTTGCGTTCGACCCCCGACATGACCGTGCGGAACACGGTCCAGGTCAGGGCCCCGCCCGCCAGCATCAGGATGACGATGGGCAGGACGCGGCGATACAGCTTGACCCGGCGTGAGCGCGCGCGCCAGCGCTCGCCCGCCTGGGCGACCCGGGCCTCGTCGGCGCGCTTGCGCGCTTCCTGGGCGTCGCGGTCGCTCATGCTCGTCCTCAGGCGTGGGCGAAGATGTCGATCTCGTCCCAACCGGCCAGGTCGAGACGCGAACGCGTGGGCAGGAAGTCGAAGCAGGCGCGGGCCAGCTCGGCGCGGCCTTCGCGCTCCAGCATGACGTCCAGTTTCGCCTTGATGGCGTGCAGGTAGAGGACGTCCGAGGCGGCGTAGTCCAACTGGGCCTGCGACAGGACCGGGGAACCCCAGTCCGAGCTCTGCTGGGCCTTGGACATGTCCACGCCGGCCAGTTCGCGCGCCACGTCCTTCAGGCCGTGACGGTCGGTGTAGGTGCGGGCCAGCTTGGAAGCGATCTTGGTGCAATAGACCGGGCGGGTCTCGACGCCGAGGTGCAGGTCGAACATGCCGATGTCGAAACGGCCGAAGTGGAACAGCTTCAGCACCTTGGGATCGGCCAGCAGGGCCTTCAGGTTGGGGCAGTCGTAGTCGGGACGGCTTAAGCGCACGACATGGGCGTCGCCGTTCCCCGAGGACAGCTGCACCACGCACAGCGGGTCGCGACGGAAGCGCAGGCCCATGGTCTCGGAATCGATCGCGACCTCGGGGCCGAGGTCGAGGCCGTCGGGCAGGTCGCCTTCGTGCAGGTAAACAGTCATGGGCAGAAACTCGGGTGGTCGTTCAGGGCGACAACATAGACGAACCGCACGCTATCGCTAGGACGCAGCGCCGACCTTCGCCGTTATCGATGATGAAGCAGGGGGCCGAAATGACAAACGGCGCCGCATCCTTCGGGATGCGACGCCGTTTGAGAATATGGTGCCCAGAAGAGGACTCGAACCTCCACGACCGTTAAGTCACTGGCACCTGAAGCCAGCGCGTCTACCAATTCCGCCATCTGGGCCCGGTGGGTCGCCCCGCCGAGGAGCGATCTAATAGGGGGGACCTTCGGGGCGGTCAACAGCCTTTTTTCCGATCTCTGAAAAAACTGCACTGTTGACCGAAATTCCCGTGAAATCAGCGTTCTATCAGGCCAGCCAGACCATCATCCGAGTGTCGGCGATCGCGCCGCGCGCCTGGCTGAAGGCGGGCCGGGTTTCACCCGTGTAGAGGAAGCCGGCCTTCTCCAGCACGCGGCCCGAGGCGGGATTGTCGGCGAAGTGACCGGCCACGAGGGCGCGGCGCTTCCAGCGCTTGGACGCCCAGACCAGGGCGCCTTCCAGGGCTTCGGTTGCAAAGCCCCGGCCCCAGAATTCACGGCCGATCCAGTAGCCGGCCTCGGGCACGGCGTCCTCGCCCTCGAACAGGCCGATGACGCCGACCGGCCCCAGGTCCTCGTGCTCGATGACGAAGGTGTTGGCCCGCTTCGGGTCCTGGGCGGCGACGTGCAGGACGAAGTCCTCGGCGTCCTGCACCTGGAAGGGATGGGGCATGCGCTTGGTCATGCGCGCGATGTCGCGGTCGTTGGCCAGGGCGGCGATGCGGGTCACGTCCTGGGCGCCGGGCGCACGCAGGATGAGGCGCCGGGTTTCGACGACGGGAGAGGTTTCAATCACGCACATGGGTCACGCCCCTTTGGTGCGACCGCCGTCCTTGTTCATCAGGGCTCGGGCGGTCAGCGAGGCGGGGAAACGCAAACGGGGAGCCTGGTGATCCAGACTCCCCGCGGAAAATTTCCCTGGTCCGGATCGCGGCTTCTTGAGCAACGCGATCCCGGATTTTGTCCAGTTCGCGTTACTCGGCGGCCATGGCCTGAGCGTCGTCGTTGGCCGCGAGAATCGACACGTAACAACGACCGCCACGTTTGGTGGTGAATTTCACCGAGCCGTTCACGGTGGCGAACAGGGTGTGGTCGCGGCCCAGGCCGACGTTGTCGCCCGGGTGGAAGGTGGTGCCGCGCTGACGCACGAGGATGTTGCCGGCCAGAACCTTCTCGCCGCCGTACTTCTTCACGCCAAGGCGCTTCGACTCGGAGTCGCGACCGTTACGCGACGAACCACCGGATTTCTTGTGAGCCATCTTGCTGCTCCTCTTCCTTGGTGCGCTACCGCCCTTGCGGGCTGCTTGAGCGCGACCTTCGTCCTGCTAGGCGCTGCGACAGCGCCGGTGAATATCTTAGGCTTCGGCGCCTTCAGCCTTGGCGGCTTTCTTGGCGGGGGCCTTCTTGGCCTTCGGAGCCTCGGCTTCGACAGCTTCAACGCGCGGGGCCAGGCCACGGGCGCGAGCGTTGATCTCAGCCTTGGTGATCAGTTCGACCTTGCCGTCCCACTTGGCCTTCTCGCCGGCGCCTTCGATGCCGGTGATGCGCAGGACCGATTCCATCTGGCGGTGGCCGTTCGTGCGGCGGTAGCCTTGGCGACGGATCTTCTTGAAGATCTTGATCTTCTCGCCCTTGCGGGTCTCGATCAGCGTGGCTGCGACAGCGGCGCCGTCGACCAGCGGAGCGCCGACCGTAACACCCTTGTCGCCGCCCAGCATGAGGACTTCACCGAAATTGACGGCAGCGCCAGCGTCGCCGTCGAGTTTCTCGACAACAATCACATCGCCCGGTTGAACCCGGTACTGCTTTCCGCCGGTCTTGATCACCGCGTACATTTGGAAGCCTCAGCGTGAACGCAAAAAAGAATGCGCCCGCTAGGAGACCCTGCGGGCGAAGAGCGGCGACATATACGGAAGGGCGCGCCAGAGTCAACGTGCCGGGGGTGAAAACCCCGTCCGCAGGCTGAAAACCTCGGACAAGCTATCCCGGGCCTGTCTTCCGTGCAATTGGCGAACACGGTTCAGGAGGGGACTCGAAATGGAACAATCCGCAGACAGGCGCATCGTCGCCGCACGTCGCATCGTCGGTCATGTGGCGGAGCATCTCAAGGCGGATCTGTCGCTTCGGCTTTGGAATGGCGAGGTCCTTCCTCTGGGGCCGGGCGCCCGCGAGGATATCCAGATTGTGGTCGCGCGGCCGAGCGCGGTGCGCCGGATCATTCTCAAGCCCAGTCTGATGACGCTTTTCGAACTGTTCGCCTCGGGCGACGTCCGGATCGAGGGCGGCAGCCCGCTGGAGGCGGCGGATCGCTGGGATCATGGTCGGGCGGTTCATCTCAAGCGGTCGCTGGATCGCGGGCTCGTCCTGCGGGAAGCCGTGCCCTTCCTGTTCGGGCGAGGCGAGGGCGGAGCGGAGCGGCTGCCGGCGTGGGACGCCACGGGCGATGACGGCGTGGGGCGTGACCGCAACGGTCGGCGGGACCAGGACTTCATCCAGTTCCACTATGATGTCGGCAATGACTTCTATGGCCTCTTCCTCGATCCGGAGATGGTCTATTCCAGCGCCTACTTCACCAGCCACGATGCGACGCTGGAGGCGGCCCAGCAGGAGAAGCTGGACCGTATCTGTCGCAAGCTGCGGCTGAAGCCCGGTCAGCGCATGCTCGACGTCGGCTGCGGCTGGGGCGGGCTGTCTTGCTGGGCGGCCAGCAAGTATGGCGTCCATGTTCACGGCGTGACGCTCAGCCAGGCTCAGCTCGATTTCGCCCGCGCCAAGGTCGAACGACTCGGCCTGGCGGACAGGGTGACGCTGGAGCTGAAGGATTATCGCGAGGTCGATGAGCGCGGCGCCTATGACGCCATCGCCCAGGTCGAGATGTTCGAGCATGCCGGTTTCGCCAACCACGAACGGCATTTCGAGCAGATGCGGAGTCTGTTGAAGCCGGGGGGGCTCTATTTCCATCAGGCGTCGGTACGGCGCGGCGGCAAGGGCGAACTGCGACCCACGCCGACCACCAGGGTCATCACCCGCTTCATCTTCCCTGGCGGCGAACTGGACACGATCGGCATGACCGTCACCAACCTGGGGCGTCTGGGCTTCGAGACCCTGGACGTCGAGGACATGCGCGAACACTTCGAACTGTCGCTGCGTGAATGGACGCGGCGTCTGTATGAGCGTCGCGAGGACGCCTACCGTCTGGCGGGGGAGGCGCGCACGCGGCTGTGGCTCATCTATTTCGCCTTGTTCGCCAAAGGTTTCGAGCGAGGCGCGGTGCAGGTCTATCAGACCGTAGCTCAGAAGCGTCGGGCAGGGCCATCGGGGCTGCCGCTGGATCGCGCCAGCCTCTATCGATAGCGAAAAGGGTATCGACCGTTACAAAGTAACACGATATAGCGGCCGGAATGTCGCCGCCCGATCTCCAGCAGCCTGTTCTGATATCGCTTCTGGGCGGAGGATTCGTCGCGGCCTTCCTGCATGCGGCCCTGCCGACCCACTGGCTGCCCTTTGTCCTGGTGGGCCGGGCGCAGCGTTGGAGCCTGATGCGGGTCATGACGGTGGCGGTGACGGCGGGCCTGGCCCACATCGCCTCCACCGCCTTGGTCGGGTCGCTGATCGTGGCTGCGGGTCTGGCGCTGAACGCCTGGATCGGGGGGCTGCTGCCCCACCTGTCGGCGGCCCTGCTCTTTATCTTCGGCGCCTTCTATCTGGCGCGGGCCTCCTTGCAGAAGCCGATCACGGCGACAGGACCTGAGGCCGAGGTTCCCGAGCCCGCCGTGTCGGACCGCGCCGCCTTCTGGGGCCTGGTGCTGATGATGGCGGTGACGCCGGGCGAGGTCCTGCTGCCTATCTATCTGTCGTCGGCGACAGAGGGCGTCATGGCCCTGGCCTTGCTGACGCTCAGCTTCGCCGCGGGGACGGTGCTGGGCATGACCCTTTTGGCGGCGCTCGCCAGCGCCGGCTATTCCATCCTGCGGCTGGAACGCTGGGCGCGCTATGAAGGGGCCATTCTGGGCGTGGCCCTGATCCTGATCGGCTTCCTGGTGATGACCCATCAGCACTGAGTAGCTGATAGGTTATATATTTACATTCAATGACTTGCGTTCAGTTTCGTTGACGAGGCGCAGTGGGCGGGCCTAGAGGGGGTGCATGGCGCACGATCACGCACACGACCATGACCATGAAGACCACGCGCATGCGGGTCACGGCCACGCGCACGGCCACAGCCATGGGCACGATCATGGTCATTCACACGGTATCGGCGGGCACCATCATGGGCCGGTGGACACCGGCGACTGGCGCTACGCCGTTGGCCTGATCGTCAATCTGGCCTTTGTGGCCTGCGAGTTCGGAGCCGGAATCTGGGCTGATTCCACCGCCCTGATGGCCGATGCGGGCCACAACCTGTCCGATGTCCTGGGTCTGGCCATGGCCGGCGGCGCAGCCTGGCTGGCGCGCCGCGCGGCGGGACCCAAGCGCACCTATGGATACGGCAAGGCCACCGTGCTGGCGGCCCTGGGCAATGCGCTGCTGCTGATCTTCGCCTGCGGAGCCATCGCCTTCGAGGCCATTCGGCGTCTGGCCGAGCCGGCCCCGGTGGCGTCCGGCGTCATCATGGCGGTGGCGGGCATCGGCTTCGTCATCAACCTGGGCACGGCCCTGCTGTTCATGAAGGACCAGCACAAGGATCTGAACGTTCGCGGCGCCTATCTGCACATGATGGCCGACGCCGCCGTGTCGCTGGGCGTTGTGGTCGCGGGCGCCGTCATCCTGCTGACCGGCTGGGCCGTGATCGACGCCCTGGTCAGCCTGGGCATCGTGGCCGTCATCATGATCGGCACCTGGGGTCTGCTGAAGGACTCGGTCAATCTGGCGCTCGACGCCGCGCCGAACGGGGTCGAGGTGGATCAGGTCCGCGAGGCCTTCCTGGCCCTGCCGGGCGTCAGCGCCGTGCACGATCTGCACGTCTGGGGTCTGTCGACCACGGACACGGCCCTGACGGCGCATCTCGTCCACGACCGACCCGACGTGGACGCCCTGCTGGCCGAGGCGCAAGGCGTGGCCCGCGGCCGTTTTGGCGTCAGCCACACCACCTTCCAGCTGGAAAGCGGCGCCCTGCCGGATTGTCCGACCTGTTAAGCGCCCGGCGCCTCTTCCCTTCCGGCCCTTCAGCCGCCATCTAGCCGCCCATGACCCAGAAGACTCCCGTCACCGTCCTCACCGGCTACCTCGGCGCCGGCAAGACCACCCTGCTGAACCGCATCCTCACCGAGGACCACGGCAAGCGCTACGCCGTCATCGTCAATGAGTTCGGCGAGATCGGCATCGACAACGACCTGGTGGTCGGCGCTGACGAGGACGTGTTCGAGATGAACAACGGCTGCGTCTGCTGCACGGTGCGCGGCGACTTGATCCGCGTGGTCAACGGCCTGATGAAGCGGCAACGTCCCGGCAAACCGGCCTTCGACGCCATCATCGTCGAGACCACCGGCCTGGCTGACCCCGGCCCGGTGGCCCAGACCTTCTTCGTCGACGATGAGGTCAAGGCCAAGACCCAGCTGGACAGCGTCACCGCCCTGGTCGACGCCAAACACGTCATGGCGCGTCTGGACGACTCCAAAGAGGCGCGCGAGCAGGTCGCCTTCGCGGACCGCATCATCCTGAACAAGATCGACCTGGTGGACGAGGCCGCTCTGGCCGAGGTCGAGGCCCGCCTGCGCGCGCTGAACCCCCTGGCCCCCATCGTTCGCGCCGAGCGCTCGAACGTGCCGCTGGATCAGGTGCTGGGCCTGCACGCCTTCGATCTGGACCGGATCCTTGAGGTCAAGCCGGACTTCGTGAACCCGCCCCACGGCGCCGAGGGCCACGTCCACGACGAACACTGCGGCCATGATCATGGGCATGACCATGTTCATGACGAGCATTGTGGCCACGACCATGATCATCACGACCATGACCACGCGCATGGCCCGCGCGGGCACGCCCATAACGACGACATCAAGGGCATCTCGCTGACGCTGGACCGCCCGCTGAACGGGGCGAAGTTCACCGCCTGGCTGGACAGGCTGCTGGGCGAGCAGGGTCAGAACATCCTGCGCGCCAAGGGCATCATCGACGTGGACGGCGAGGATCGCCGCCTGGTCTTCCAGGCCGTGCACATGATTCTGGAAGGCGACCTGCAGCAGCCCTGGGGCGACAAGGAGCGTCGCTGGAGCCGCGCCGTCTTCATCGGCCGCGATCTGGACGAAGCCGCCTTGAAGGCCGGGTTCGAGGCTTGCGCGGCATGAACCCGCCCCCTCGCGCGCGGGTCGAGGCCAAGCTGATCTACGGCACGCCCGAGTTCGAGATCGTCAAGGGCGGCGACCACGTCGTCTGCGCCGTCTCGGGCGCGGCCATTCCGCTGGACATGCTCAACTACTGGAACGTGGAACTGCAGGAGGCCTACGCCTCGGGCGCTCTGATGACCCAGCGCTGGGTCGAGACGCATAAGTAAGTCGCCAACCCTCTCCCATTGGGAGAGGGCTTGAGCCTCCAAGAGCGAAGCGATTGGCGAAGGCGAAAGGGTGAGGGTTCACGCTTTCCGTCGGCGTGAGCCGTCCCGCCACGGCCTTCGGCCGATTTCGGCCGCCAACCCTCACCCTTTCGCGCAAGGGCGACGGCATCGCCGCCGCGCGCTCAAGCCCTCTCCCAATGGGAGAGGGTTTTCAGCCAGTCCGTCATCACCTTCGCCAGCGCCGTCGGCTGCTCCAGCGGGATCATGTGCCCGCTGTGCGCGACGTGAACCAGCGTCGAGCCCGCGATCCCGCGATGCAGTTCCTCGGCCTCATCCCTTCCGCGCAGGCGGTCGGCGTCCGCCGTCACGATCAGGGTCGGCTGACGGATCTCGCCCAGACGGTCCAGGTCGCCGGCCCGCGCCATGGCCGACTGGCGATGGAAGACTTCGCCGCCCAGTCGCAGGCCCATGTCGCGCACCCGCGCGATCATTGCTTCGTCCCCGGCCAGATCGGGATGCAGGGACGAGACGATGGCCGGACGGCTCAGGCCCTTGAACGCCCGGGGGGCGGCCTTGAGCGCCGAACGGCGTTGGCGGATCAGTTCCTCGGTGTCGCCGCGCGCCGAGGTGGCGATCAGGATCAGGGCCGTGACCCGTTCCGGCGCGATCCGCGCCAGTTCGCGCGCCACATAGCCGCCCATCGAAAAGCCCACCGCGACGAAGCGGTCCGGCGCATCGCTCAGGATGGCGGCGGCCATGGTCTCGATGTCCTCGCCCCGGCTGAGGTCGACAGCGACCAGAGGCCCGAACGGGGCCAGATTGTCCGTCATGGCGTCCCACAGGGTGGCGTCAGCCATGAAGCCGGGAATGAGCAGCAGGGTCATGACGGTCTCTATAGGCTCATGTCGGCGTGCGGCGCGACAGACGCGACGCGGAAGGCTATGAGGCGCGTCTGACTTTCTCTGCCTTGCGTGAGCCGACATGCCGACCTTCTCCTTCGACGCCCAGGTCACCGCCGCCCTGTTCGACAAGACGGGCGCCATCTTCGCCCTGGGCGACGGCTCGGTGCGCTTCGAGAACGGCGCCCGCAGCGAGGTCCATGACGGGGCGGTCCTGTGCGCCGTCGTCCATCCTTCGGGCGAGGGCGTGGTCACCGGCGGCGACGACGGCAAGGTGGTGTGGAGCCGCGAGGGCGAGAGCGTCGTCCTGGCCACATCGAAAGGACAGTGGATCGATTCCATCGACGCCTCGGCCGAGAGCGGCCTGATCGCCTTTTCGGCGGGGCGCACCCTGTCGGTGATCGACAGCAAGGACGTGGCCTTCCGCCGCGACTTCCAGCACGAACGCACGGTTTCGGGCGTGGCCTTCGATCCCAAGGGGCGCCGCATCGCCACCTCGACCTATGGCGGGGCCTGGCTGTGGTATGCGCGCATCGAGCAGCAGCAGCCGGTCAAGATGGCCTGGGCGGGCTCGCACCTGATGGTCGGCTTCTCGCCCGACGGCGCCTTCGTCGTCACCGCCATGCAAGACAACCAGATGCACGGCTGGCGCCTGAAGGATCAGAAGAACATGCGGATGGGCGGCTATCCGTCCAAGATCAAGAGCTTCGCCTTCCTGGCCAAGGGCCAACTGCTGGCCACCGCCGGCGCCCAGGGCGTAGTGCTGTGGCCCTTCATCGGCGCCAATGGTCCGATGGGCCGCGAGGCGACCGAGATCGGCTTCGACGAGTCCACCCTGATCGCCCAGGTCGCCGCCGCGCCGGCGCACGGTCGTCTGGCGGCAGGGCTGGAGGACGGCCGCGTCTGGTGGGCCGATCCGGCGGGGCAGGGGCTGGACTTCATCAAGAAGGACAAGGGCGCGCCCATCGTCGCCCTGGCCATGAGCTCGGGCGCGGCCCGCGTCGCCTGGGCCGACGAAGACGGTCAGGCGGGCGTGGTCTCGCTCTGAGATCGCGCTTGCGCTGAAGCTTGAGCCCGGCAGGATGGCGTCATGACCCGTGCGAAGACCCGCAAGCGGCGCCCGCTGCTGACCCTGCTGCTGATCCTGGCCCTGATTCCGATCGGGGGGGTGGTGCTGCACCGCTTCGTCCCGCCGCTGTTCACCATCCTGATGGTCAAGCAGGCGGTCGCCGGTCACGGCATGGACTATCGCTGGCGCTCGCTTGACCGGATCTCGCCGCGTCTGGTCGAGGCGGTGATCGCCGCCGAGGACGCCCGCTTCTGTCAGCACCACGGCTTCGACGTGGAGGCTATCCAGAAGGCGCTGGAGGCCAATGAACGCGCCGAGCAGCGCGGTTCAGGCAAGGTGCGGGGCGGCTCGACCATCAGTCAGCAAACGGCCAAGAACGTCTTTCTCTGGCCCGGCCGCGACTGGGTCCGCAAGGGGCTGGAGACCGGCTACACCGGACTGATCGAACTGGTCTGGGGCAAGCGCCGGATCATGGAGATGTACTTGAACGTCGCCGAATGGGCGCCGGGCGTCTATGGCGCCGAGGCCGCCTCGCGCCACTGGTTCGACAAGAGCGCCGAGAACCTGACGGCGCGCGAGGCCGCTCGCCTGGCCGCCATCCTGCCCAGCCCCCGTCGCTACAAGGCCGCCTCGCCCGGTCCCTATGTCCGCAGGCGGGCCAGCCGCATCCAGGCCGCCATGGGCACGGTGCGAGAAGCCGGGCTGGACCGCTGCGTCGACCGCTAAGGCCGCATTAACCGTCGCTGTAGGGCCAAGCCTTAACCGAACGGCGTCACCATTCGTCTGAATGCGGACCTGTGTCCGTTGTGGAATTCAGGGGCCGAGACGGTGACGAACGGGCTGACGAATGGGGTGAACCGATGGGCGCGAAGGGGGTGCGGCCTTGCGCGCGGATTCGTGGCGGCCCGACGCGGCAATGTGGCGATGATGTTCGCCCTGGCCCTGCCGGTCCTGGTCATGGTCAGTTTCGGCGCCATCGACATCCATCAGGCCTCCAAGGTGAAGGCCAACCTGCAGGATGCGCTCGACGCGGCCGCACTGGCGGCGGCGCGCTCCAAGTACACCGACGACGTCAACCTGAACCGTGTCGGCATGGCGGCTCTGAAGGCCAATATGCCCGCCTATTTTCAGGATGGAACCGGCGATACCGCCAGCTTCACCCTGGAGGGCAACAAGATCGTCGCGGACGCCAACGTCAATGTGAAGGTCCTGGTCGCCAACATCGTCTTGCCGCCCTACGGCAAGCTGCTGGACGACTACCTGCCGGTCGGCAGCACCTCTGAAGTGCTGCGCGCCTCGCGTAACGTCGAGGTGGCGATGGCGCTGGACATCACGGGTTCGATGGCGGGGTCGCGACTGACGGATCTGAAGACGGCGGCCAAGGATCTGATCGATCTGGTGGTGCAGAAGGAGCAGACGCCTTTCTATTCCAGGGTCGCCCTGGTGCCCTATTCGATGGGCGTGAACGTCGGAAGCCATGCTGATTCCGTGCGCGGCGCCTTGCAACAGGCGACCACGGTGACGGCGGCGGGCTGGGCGGACGCCGCCAAGACGGTCAGCACCATCAGCCGTCAGAATCCGGCTGTGGTGACCGCCAACAGCCATGGTCTCGAGACCGGCGATCGTGTCTGGCTGACCGGCGTCAGCCGCATGACCGACCTGAACGACCGCATCTATACAGTGACCAGGGTGAGCGCGAGTCAGTTCCGCCTCAACGGGGTGAGCACGACCGGCTACAGCCGCGACGGCACGGGCGGGACGGTGCGCAAGTGCTGGCGCTCGGACTGCACGGTGGTCGTCACCTCGACCGGACACACCTTGTCGGATGGTGATTTCGTGCGGATTTCCGGCGTGCAGGGGATGACCAACCTGAACGCCACCTTCCAGGCCACGCGTATCGACGCCAATCAGTTTCGCGTCGATCTGCTGGGTCCGAACCAGGCGAACTACAGTCGCGGCGGCTCGGCCCAGTGCGGCTACGACGGTTGCAACGAGCGCATCTTCATCAATCGCTACGATCAGCTGCGAACCCTGCCGAAGAGCAACTGCGTCAGTGAGCGCGCGGGTGCGCAGGCCTATACCGACGCCGCCCCGGCGGTCGGCCAGTGGATCGGCCGCAACTATCCCGACAGCAACAATTCCTGCCTGGGCAGCCAGATTTCCCCTCTGTCCAGCGACATCGACAGTCTGAAGAGCAAGATCAACGGCTACACCGCCACAGGCTCCACGGCTGGTCAGATCGGCATCGCCTGGGGCTGGTACATGGTGTCGCCTTCGTTCGGTTCGCTGTGGGGCTCGGCCGACAGCCGCCCGGCGGACTATGAGCCTTCCAAGACGCTGAAGGCGGTGGTCCTGATGACGGACGGCGATTTCAACACCCCCTATTGTCAGGGCGTCATCTCGCGCGACGCGCCGTCCAACGGCAGCGCCGGGCGGGCGGAGTTTCAGATCAACTGCTCCGACAACGGCAGTCCCTTCGCCCAGTCGGTCGCCATGTGCGACGCCATGAAGCGCGAGAACGTCGTCGTCTATACGGTTGGCTTCGGTCTGGGCACGAACCGCGGCGGCGCCGGCGTCGACACCGCCATCGAGGTGATGGAGGCCTGCGCGACCTCGAAGGACAAGCACTTCTTCCAGGCCAGCAGCGGCACGGACCTGAAGGAGGCCTTCAAGGCCATCGGTCGCGACATCACCCGACTGCGCATCGCGCGCTGACGCTGGACGCGGGACAGATAAAAGGGCCGGCGGATAGCTCCGCCGGCCCTTCTTCATTCTGGTGGTTCCGTCCGGTCAGATCAGGCGGATTTCCTTCAGGCGCTCGGTCAGGAAGTCCTCGGCCAGGATGGTCTTGCCCGCATAGCGGTCCGGGTTCTCCGCCGTGATCGTCGACGGCAGGGTCTCGATCGGGAAGTCCGGGTTGAAGTGCAGGAAGAAGGGCGTCGAATAGCGGGCGAAGCCGCGACGCTCGGGCGCCGGATTGACCACGCGGTGCGTCGTCGACGGCAGGACGTGGTTGACCAGCCGCTGCAGCATGTCGCCGATGTTGACCACCAGGGCGCCTGGCGGCGGGGCGATGTCCAGCCATTCGCCGTCGGCGTCCTTGAGCTGCAGGCCGGCCTCTTCGGCGCCCAGCAGCAGGGTGATGACGTTGATGTCCTCATGGGCGCCCGCGCGCACGCCCGGGGCGTCGGCCGGGACCGGCGGATAGTGCAGCAGACGCAGCACGCTGTTGCCCAGCTGGACCTTGTCCTCGAAGTAGGCGTCGTCCAGCTTCAGGTAGCGGGCGATGGCCTTCAGCACGCGGCGGCCCAGTTCGTCGAGACCGTCATAGAGGCCGTAGACGTGCTCCTGGAAGCCCGCCACCTCGGTCGGCCAGACGTTGTCGCGCATGTATTGGCGATAGGGATGGCCTTCAGGCAGCTCGCGGCCGGTGTGCCAGAACTCCTTCAGGTCGACGGCCTTGGCGCCCTTGGCCGCCTCGACGCCGAAGGGGGTAAGGCCGCGTGCGCCGCCGGTGCCGGGCTGGTGATACTGGCGCTTCACGTCTTCAGGCAGGGCGAAGAAGGCCTTGGCGTCGGAAACGGCGGCGTCGATCAGACCCTGCTCCAGGCCATGGTCGGCGATGACGGCGAAGCCGTAGCGGGCGAAGGAGGCGCCCAGGGCGTCGGCGAAGGCCTGAAAGTCGGCGTCATAGCCCTTCATCGACACGGGGACGATGGCGCGGGTCTTGGTCTTGTCCTCGGCGGAGGACGCGGTCAGCGATGAGCTCACGGGCGGATCATGCCTCTGAATGCGAATATGGCGGCTTCCATACCCTCTATCGGCGGAAAAAGGCAGTCCGGCGCCGTCGTCAGCTGCAGATCGGCGTCTGACGATTGTAGCGCGGCCAGATCACGGCCGTGCCGCTGCGGATCATGGCGCAGTTCACCTCGACGCCTTCGGGGGTCCAGCAGACGGCGGTGAGGCGGTCATAGCTGCGACCGATGGACCGGCAGGTCAGCTCCCGCCCTTCGGCCAGGCGCTTCAGCGCCTGGGTCGCCGCCGCGCCCGAGGCGACGGGGCAGGGGTGGCCGGAAGAGCAGGTTTCGTCCTTTTCGCGTGCGGCGATCGCGTGCAGCCGGATGCGGGCGC
Source organism: Brevundimonas sp. T2-11 (assembly GCF_055397675.1). Taxonomy (NCBI): domain Bacteria; kingdom Pseudomonadati; phylum Pseudomonadota; class Alphaproteobacteria; order Caulobacterales; family Caulobacteraceae; genus Brevundimonas; species Brevundimonas sp. T2-11. The sequence goes on along the minus strand of NZ_AP027920.1, from coordinate 2,739,174 downwards.
CGTCCTGACACCTCAGGCTGTCGCCGTCGTGGACATAGGCGACGCGGCACAGCAGGTCTGCGTCGCCGGGCGGCCGATTCCAGGACGGCGCAGGCGCACCGGCGGCGGCCGATCCTCTTTCGTCATTCAGAGTCAGCCAGGCGGCTGAAAGCAGGATCAGGACGAGGGCGGCGGCGAAGGTCTGGAAACGCATACTGCCGTCGGCGATAGGCCGTGGCGGTTAACGTCGCATCACTGAGGGCTGAAAAGGACGAAGGCCCCGCGGGTGCTCCGCGAGGCCTTCGATGGTGGAGCTTAGCGGAGTCGAACCGCTGACCTCTTGCATGCCATGCAAGCGCTCTACCAACTGAGCTAAAGCCCCGCGCCTTGCGGCTTGGGTATGTATCGACGAATGGTGGAGCTTAGCGGAGTCGAACCGCTGACCTCTTGCATGCCATGCAAGCGCTCTACCAACTGAGCTAAAGCCCCGAACCTTTCGGTCGGCCTCGCCGGAGATTTTGGCCCCCAGCGAGGGGCGGAAACTATGTCAGGGCTTTTGAGAGATCAAGCCGCCCTGACAACTTTTTTTCCGCTTGTTTTTCCGACCCTTGGTATCAATCGTCGTCGCGCGACGGCTTGACGATGTCGTCGTCGAGGCTGTCGTCGTCTTCGTCCTCGATGAAGGGCACCGAGTCATCGTCGTCGTCGCCCAGGGCGTCGTCGTCGTCGCCGTCGGACGAGCCCATGCCGGCGTCGTCGGCGCCGGATTCGCCGTCGTCGTCATCGTCGGGCGTCAAGATCGGCTCATGACCTTCCTCGTCGATCTCGGGGGTCGAGGCTTCGGTGTCTTCTTCCTCGTCGTCGCCGTCAGCCGACTTGTCGGCGACTTGATCCTCGGCCTCGTCGTCGGCGGCGAAGCCGGCGCCGGCGCGACCGCGCACGCGACGGTTGCGCATTGCTTCTTCAAGCGGATCGAACTCGGTGTCGCACTTGGGGCAGTGCGCCGGGCGACGGTTCAGATCGTAGAATTTGGCCTGGCAGTTCGGGCAGACCTGCTTTTGGCCCAGTTCGGGTTTGGCCACGGGATTACCTTCGGCAGGAGTTGAAATTCCGGAATTCGGCCGGCTCCCTTGCCACCCACGGGGGCCGCTGTCAAAAGCCTTCTTACCCGCGTCAGCGCGGCGTTTCCTGAACAATTGGAGTTTTTGGCCAGGTGACCGCCTCTTCGACCCTTACTGCGCGCCCCGTTGTCGCTTCTCTCAAGGGCGTCGTCCGTGCGCCGGGCGACAAGTCGATGTCGCATCGCTCGCTCATTTTCGGGGGCATGGCCGAGGGTGTGACCGAGATCGAGGGCCTGCTGGAGGGCGACGACATCCTGGCCACCGGCCGCGCCGTCGAGGCCTTCGGCGCCGGGGTCGAGCGCCTGGGCGAGGGGCGTTGGCGCGTGACGGGTCAGGGCGGCTTCAAGACCCCGGCTTCGGTCATCGACTGCGGCAACGCCGGCACCGGGGTGCGGCTGCTGATGGGCGCGGCCGCCGGCTATGACCTGAGCGCGACCTTTGACGGCGACGCCTCGCTGCGCAAGCGGCCGATGAAGCGCGTCACCGGTCCCCTGGCCGACATGGGCGCCCGCTTCGACTGGAACGCGGCCGAGGATCGCGTGCCCCTGACCCTGCACGGCGGGAGCCTGAGCGGCGTTGAATATGTGCAGACGGTCGCCTCGGCCCAGATCAAGTCGGCCATCCTTCTGGCCGGGCTGAACGCAGCGGGCGAGACCGTCGTGGTCGAGCCGGAAAAGAGCCGCGATCACACCGAGCGGATGCTGCGCGCCTTCGGCGCGACGGTGGACGTGACCGAGGAAGGCGAGGGCTGGCGCATTCGCCTGACGGGCGGACAGAAGCTGAGCGGAACCCATGTGGCCGTGCCGGGCGATCCGTCCTCGGCGGCCTTCCCCCTGGCGGCGGCCCTGATCGTTCCGGGGGCGGAGGTGACGGTCGAGGGCGTCATGCTGAACCCGCAGCGCACCGGTCTGTTCGACACCTGGATCGAGATGGGCGCTGACCTGACCATCTCCAACCGCCGCGTCAGCGGGGGCGAGGACGTCGGCGACATCACCGCCCGCCATTCGGCGCTGAAGGGCGTGGTCGTGCCTGAGGACCGCGCCGCCTCGATGATCGACGAATACCCCATCCTGTCGGCGACCGCCGCCTGTGCCGAGGGCCGCACCGTCATGCGCGGCATCGGCGAGATGCGGGTCAAGGAAAGCGACCGCATCGCCCTGATGGTCGCCGGTCTGAGCGCCTGCGGCGTGGCGGTCGAGGAAGAGGCCGAGGGCTTCATCGTCACCGGAGGCTCGGTCAAGGGCGGTGCGACCGTCGCCACCGCCCACGATCACCGCATCGCCATGAGCCATCTGATCCTCGGCCTGGCCGCCGAGCAGCCGGTATCGGTGCTGGACCCGGAAATGATCGCCACCAGCTTCCCCGGTTTCGTCGAGGTGATGAACGGGCTGGGCGCGGACGTCGGATGAGGGCGTCTGGATCGGCCGCCCGCATGCCCTGGCTGGGTCATACCGTCGCGGCTGGTCTTCTCGGAGCCCTGCTGTGGATCGGCGGCCGCGAGCTGTTCGAGATCGTTCAGAGCGGCTGGTTGCCGGGCCGAAAGGGGCCGGGCCTTAGCGCCGGCGATCATCCGGTCGCCTTCTGGGCCATGATCGCCTTTATCGGCGCGGGGCTGGCGTGCTGCGCCAGCGTGACGCTGATCTGCGCCCTGTCGGCCTGGCGAGCGCTTTTCGGGCGGGAGCGGTCGCATTGACGCGGCGCGCGGCGTGAGCACGCCCGCATCCAGACCCTTGCCCCCGCATCTCGTTCTCAGGGCGATCGGCGCGGGTTTGCTGGTTCTGTGTCTGAGCTTTCTGCTGTTCGCGCTCGGCTTTTTCGCCGAGGGCCTGTGGGACCTTTCGGACGGCCGTATGAACGGTCACGCGGCCCTGGATCTGTCGGAAACCGTCGCGGTCGAACGTTTCTGGCGTCGTATCGGGATTATGCTGGGATCGAGCGCGGTTCTGCTGGTTTTCGCGCTCGGATGCTTCAGGATCGCTTGCGTCCTGAGACCGAAGCCGTGAGAAGCAGCGGACACGCCCGGCGGGCCGTGAAGGAAATATCGATTTGAACAAGAATCTTGTCATCGCCGTCGATGGCCCCGCCGCCTCGGGCAAGGGCACTATCGCCGCCCGTCTGGCGGCGCACTACGGCCTGCCGCATCTGGACACCGGCCTGCTGTATCGCGCGGTGGGTCTGGCGGTGCTGGATGCGGGGCGGGATCTGGGCGACGCGGCCGCAGCCGAGGCGGCGGCCCTGTCGCTGGACCTCGCGGGGCTGTCTGAAAATGCTCGGCTGACCGAGCGTCATGCGGGCGAGGCGGCCAGCCGGGTCGCCAGCCATCCGGGCGTGCGCGCCGCCCTGCTGAAGCTGCAGCAGGATTTCGCCCGCCAGCCCGGCGGCGCGGTTCTGGACGGTCGCGACATCGGCACGGTCATCGCCCCCGACGCCGTCGCCAAGCTTTACGTCACCGCCACGCCCGAGGTTCGCGCCGAGCGGCGCTGGAAGCAGCTGACCGCACGAGGGCAGGACATCGCCTTCGCTGACATGCTGGAGGACATTCGCCGTCGTGACGAGCGGGACTCGGGCCGGGATTCCGCCCCCATGGTCCAGGCCGAGGACGCGGTCTTGCTGGATACGACCGATCTGGGTATAGAGGCCGCCTTCGATGCGGCCCGCCGTATCGTCGAGGCGGCGCGCGTCCGGGCCGGGGTTTAGACCTTGCTGGACAAATCCAACGCTCCTGACCTCGGCTTCCGCGGGCGTTCTGGCTTTCCTTGTTCGCGCCCCTTGCGCCGGCCTCGCGTCCTGACGACCTGATTTTCCCTTTCCAAGTTTATCCACCCGCGCGGGACCATTCGGTCGCGCGCCTCAACCCCAGAGTTCCATGACCGACACTCTCAACCCCTCGCGCGACGATTTCGCCGCGCTGCTTGACGAACAACTGCAGGGTCGCGACCTCGGCGAAGGCCAGGTCGTTCACGGCCGCGTCGTCGGCATCGAAAAAGACATCGTCATCATCGACGTCGGCCTGAAGACCGAAGGCCGCATCCCGATGCGCGAGTTCGGCCAGGGCGAAGGCGCCGTGCTGCCGAAGGTCGGCGACAACGTCGAAGTCTACCTGGAGCGCGTCGAGAACGCCCTGGGTGAAGCCGTCATCAGCCGCGACAAGGCTCGCCGCGAAGAAGCCTGGACCCGTCTGGAAGTCGTCTTCGCCGAAGGCCAGCCGGTCAACGGCGCCATCGTCGGTCGCGTCAAGGGCGGCTTCACCGTCGACCTGGGCGGCGCCTCGGCCTTCCTGCCCGGCTCGCAAGTCGACATCCGCCCGGTGCGCGACGTCGGTCCGCTGATGGGCAAGGAACAGCCCTTCGCCATCCTGAAGATGGACCGTCCGCGCGGCAACATCGTCGTCTCGCGTCGCGCCATCCTGGAAGAAGCCCGCGCCGAACAGCGCACGGAGCTGGTCGGCCAGCTGCAAGAGGGTGAAGTCCGCGAAGGCGTCGTCAAGAACATCACCGACTACGGCGCCTTCGTCGACCTGGGCGGCATCGACGGCCTGCTGCACGTCACCGACATGTCGTGGAAGCGCGTCTCGCACCCGTCGCAAGTCCTGGCCGTCGGCGACACCGTCAAGGTCCAGATCGTCAAGATCAACCCGGACACCCAGCGCATCTCGCTCGGCATGAAGCAGCTGCAGTCGGATCCGTGGGACGGCGTCGAAGCCAAGTACCCGGTCAACGCCAAGTACACCGGCCGCATCACCAACATCACCGACTACGGCGCCTTCGTGGAGCTGGAGCCGGGCGTTGAAGGCCTGGTGCACGTCTCGGAAATGTCCTGGACCAAGAAGAACGTCCACCCGGGCAAGATCGTCTCCACCTCGCAGGAAGTGGACGTCATCGTCCTGGACGTCGACAGCGCCAAGCGTCGTATCTCGCTGGGCCTGAAGCAGGCTCAGAACAACCCGTGGGAAGCCTTCGTCGAGGCCCACCCGATCGGTTCGGTCGTCGAGGGCGAAGTCAAGAACGCCACCGAGTTCGGCCTGTTCGTCGGCCTGGACAACGACATCGACGGCATGGTCCACCTGTCGGACCTGGACTGGAACGTCTCGGGCGAAGAAGCCATCCAGCGCTACCGCAAGGGCGAGACCATCAAGGCCAAGGTGCTGGACGTCGACATCGAGAAGGAACGCGTCTCGCTGGGCGTCAAGCAGCTCGGCGGCGATCCGATGGAAGGCGACACCTACAAGCGCGGCCAGCAAGTCACCGTCACGGTGACGGCGGTCGAGTCGGGCGGCATCGAAGTCAAGTTCGGTGAAGACGACGCGCCGGTCACGGCCTTCGTCCGCAAGTCGGACCTGTCGCGTGACCGCAACGAGCAACGTCCGGAACGCTTCGCCGTCGGCGATCGCGTCGACGCCATGATCACGGGCATCGACAAGGCCACGCGCCGCGTCTCGGTGTCGGTCAAGGCGCTGGAAATGAAGGACGAGGCCGAGGCCATCGAACAGTTCGGTTCGTCGGACTCGGGCGCTTCGCTCGGCGACATCCTGGGCGCCGCGCTGCGTGAAAAGGCCGGTTCGAAGGAATAATCTTCCTTTTCGACCAGAAAACGGGGCGGCTGGAGTGATCCAGCCGCCTTTTTTCTTGCGCCAAGGGCAAGAACCCGCGCCAATGGCGAGGCTACCCTGTGAGAATCGCTCTTAATCTGATGCGCCCTCTTTATTCCTGTGGCGTCAGACGGTTAGGGTGCGGGCCTGAGCGGAAGCGACTGCATCTGAAACAGCCACAGGCGGGGGCCTGAATGATCAAGTCTGAACTGATCGAGAAGCTGGCGGCCGAGAACATCCACCTGACCCACGCCGAGGTGGAACGGGTCGTCAACGTCATCCTGGGGCGGATGACCGAGTCGCTGTCGGATGGCGGGCGGGTCGAGCTTCGTGGCTTCGGCGCCTTTTCGGTGCGCAGCCGTCCGGCGCGCACGGGCCGCAACCCCCGCACCGGCGAGACGGTGGAAGTTCCCGCCAAGGCCGTGCCCTTTTTCAAGAGCGGCAAGGAACTTCGCGAGCGTCTGAACGCTTCTGGCGACGCTTGAAACGAAAGACTGAAGAATGAGCCTGCTGACCGAGTTTCGTGAATTCGCCGCGCGCGGCAATGTCGTCGACCTGGCGGTCGGCGTCATCATCGGCGCCTCGTTCGGCAAGATCGTCACCAGCCTGGTCGATCAGATCATCATGCCGCCCATCGGCCTGCTGCTGGGCAAGGTGGACTTCTCCAAGCTGGAGTGGGTCCTGGTGCCCGAAAATCCGGCGACCGAAGCCGTCGAGAAGGTGGCGATCCAGTACGGCGCCTTCATCAACACCCTGATCCAGTTCCTGATCGTGGCCTTTGTGGTCTTCCTGCTGGTCAAGGGCATCAACAAGATGCGTCGCGAGCAGCCGGCCGAGGCCGCCGCCCCGACCGCGACCGAGGCCCTTCTGGCCGAGATCCGCGACGAGCTCAAGGCGCGCCCCTGACGCTCCACGCTCCGGCTTTCGCCTCCGTGGGTTCCACCTCGTAGCCGTGGGCTCGCCTTTGCCCGCGGGGCTTTCGCGCGGGCAGGGGGCGTATGCAGAAGGAGTAGTCGCCGTCGAACGGCGTCGGACTCCAACCGACCGGCTCGGCGCCCGGCTCGAAGGCGACATGGCAATGGCCCCAGCCGCCTTCATGTCGCGCACGGCGCGCCAGATCGCCAAGATCGGCCAGAAGCGGTTCACTGACCACATGCAGCCGGACCTTGGCGGCGCCCAGGGAGGGCGCGAGTCGCAGCAGGGCGGCGACCAGGGCGGGAATGGCGGCGCGGTCGCGGTCCAGGGCTTCGAGGTCCAGGATCTCCAGGGCCGGCGGCTCGATGGAGTTGCCCTTGCCGAGCAGCGCGAGGGCGTGAGCGGTGATGTCGTCGTCTATCCCTCGAACCAGGCGGACCGGGCGATGCGTCATGTCCGGGTCGGTCAGCCGCCATCGCAACATGGCGGGGCTGCGGTCGGCCACCGGACGGCCCTGGCCGCGTAGAGCATCCCAGAAGCGCGAATAGGCGGGGGCGTCGGACGCATCGTCAAACAGCCGGACGTCGCCCCCAAGGTCCGGCGAAAATCCGTTTTGCGAACGGGTTCCGAGCGGCATCAACTGCTCGCCAAGCCAGCGCGCCGCCCGCGGCTCCCGCGCGACGATCGCCCGCAGGCCTCGACTGTAGAGGCAGGCCGTCGGGTTGAGGATCCAGGACAGTTTGAGAGCGTGTGTCGCGGGCGGCCAGGGGCGCATGCCATAGCGCTGATACAGCGGACAGGAACGGGCGTTGGCGTTCAGCGTGTAGCGGATGAAGCAGCCAGGTTGCCGCAGGAAGGCGGTGATCAGATCCCGGCTGCGACCCTTCAGGTCAGGCGGCACGATCACCGAAAAGCCCGTGGCGCCATAGAGCGGGCGATCGCCTATCCAGAAACGCTGGGTGAAGTTGCCGAGAAAGGCTGCGGCCTGCCCGTCGTCGTTCTCGATCACCCAGCCGGCCGGGGCGTCCAGCAGGCGTCTGACCGGGTTGTCGTCCAGCCAACGCCAGCCCTCCGCCGATCGTTCAGGCCACCAGACGTTGTGATGAAGCCGGTTTACGGCGGGAATATCGGTGGCGAGGAAGCGGCGAACGGTCATGCGCGACGGCCTTTCTCAGATCGCGCCCCTGTCACCTTGGGTTGAATGGCGCGTCGAAAAGGTGCCTCAAACAATCTAAGGTAGTGTTGATGGGGGTGACAAATGCGTCATTGCGGTGACAGGACGCGGCGTTAACGCTTGTTCGCGCGGCCCGGCCGTGCTGTTTCTGCCCGCTTTAGCGCCCGTCGGGGGCGTCTGACATGGAGTTCGCCGTTGAGCACGACGGATGGAGGGGGCGCGCTTACGGCGCCTCGCAAGACCTTTTTGGGTCACCCGCGGGGGCTGGTGATCCTGTTCTTCACGGAGATGTGGGAACGCTTCTCCTACTACGGCATGCGGGCGCTGTTGGTCATGTACCTGACCCAGCACTTCCTGTTCGGTCCGGGCGAGGCCCAGGGCATCTACGCCGCCTACGCCGCTCTGGTTTATCTGATGCCGGTTCTGGGCGGCATGATCGCCGACCGCTACCTGGGCGCCCGCAAGGCCGTGATCATCGGCGCCGTTCTGCTGGTGGCCGGCCACTTCACCATGGCCTTCGAGGGCACGGGTGGACGTGAAAGCCTGACCATCGGCGATCAGACCTATCAGATCGAAGTCGTCGGTCGTGACCAGAACCGCACCATGTTCGCCGTCCAGGGCGACGAGCGTGTCCAGATCTCCATCACGCCCGAAGGCGTGTCCAGGGTCGGCGCCGAGCAGGCGACGGTCCCTGCGGCCGGCCAGACTGCGGCGAGCCCGGCGGCGAACGAGGGCTTCCCGGCCTTCACGCCGACCAGCGGCTACAAGGTCGAGACCAAGCGGGACCTCGCCTTTGGCGAGCCGGTCCTGTTCCTGGCCCTGTCGCTGATCATCATGGGCGTGGGCTTCCTGAAGGCCAATATCTCGACCGTGGTGGGCGCGCTCTATGAAGAGAACGATCCCCGCCGCGACGGCGGTTTCACCATCTTCTATGTCGGCATCAACCTGGGGTCGCTGCTGGCCACGGCCGCCTGTTCCTACCTGGGCTTCACCTATGGCTGGGCCTATGGTTTCGGTCTGGCGGGCATCGGCATGTTGCTGGGCCTGATGACCTTCCTGTTGGGCCAGCCCTGGCTGGAAGGCCGCGGCGGACCTCCGGTTCCGCTGAAGGGGCGTTCGATCCTGGGCGTGCCGGTCGAGGCCTTCTTCTGGATCGCGGGCATCGTCGCCGTGATTCCGACCTGGCTGCTGATGCAGCGCCACGAAGTGGTTCAGACCATCCTGATCCCGATCGCGGTCCTGACCTTCGCGGGCGTGGTCGGTTTCACCGTCTTCCGTCTGAAGGGCGCCGAGCGCTCGCGCATGCTGGTCGCCCAGGTGCTGATCTTCTTCTCGGTGCTGTTCTGGGCCCTGTTCGAGCAGGCGGGCTCGTCCCTGACCCTGTTCGCCGATCAGTCGACGCAGATGCCGGGCTGGTTCAACGCCGGCTACACGCAGATGTTCAATCCGGGCGTCATCGTCATCGGCGGTCCGATCATGGCGGCCCTGTGGGTCTGGCTGGGCAAGCGCAATCGTGAACCCTCGACGCCGGTCAAGTTCTCGGCGGCCCTGGTCTTCGTCGGCGCGGGCTTCCTGCTGCTGTCGTGGGCGGCCGCGAACAACTTCAACGAGTCGTTCCGCGTGCCGCTGCTGGTGCTGTTCCTGACCTATGTCTTCCACACGATCGGCGAGCTGTGCCTGTCGCCCGTGGGCCTGTCGATGATCACCAAGTTGTCGGTGGCGCGCGTGGTCGGCCTGATGATGGGCGTCTGGTTCCTGTCGTCGTCGGTGGCTCACATCGTCGCCGGCTGGATCGCCGCCGCCACGGCCACGAACACCGTGGCCGGCGTCGTGACCAACCCGGAGTTGGCTCTGCAGACCTATGGCTCGATCTTCGGGACCATCGGCTGGACGGGCGTCGCCGTCGGCGTGGTCCTGCTGGTCCTGTCGCCGCTGCTGAAGAAGGGCATGGCCGGCGTTCATTGATCGCCTGACCGGCTTCGAACAAGGAAAGGGCGGCGCCTCGCAGGAGGCGCCGCCCTTTTCAGTTTGATGGGAAGACCCTTTTGATCCCCTGCAGGCTTGGGGGCGACGGGAGGGGGAGGGTTCTTGGTCTTGAGCCTCAGAAAGTCTTGCGCACGCGGATTTGCCAGAAGGTGCGCGGGTCGATGAAGCGGGTCTCGACGAACTGGACCGGGCGCGTGTCGCGGTCGGCGAAGACGGTGCGGGTCACGTCAAAGTCGTTCCAGATGTTGACCTGGCCTCGGATCGACAGGGTCGGGGTCGGCTTGTACTCGGCCCACATCTCGTAATAGTCCGTGCCGCGCCAGCCCGAGATCTGATCGGGCTGATAGCCCTTCTGACCCAGCAGAGGGATCCAGGCGCCGCCCCATTGCAGCTTCCACGAGGTGATGTCCTGCTGGAAGGTGATCGTCGCCTGGCTGGCGCGCACGTCCGAGATGGGGCGTTTCTCGCCGGTGGTGGGGTCGGTGACCTCGGTCTTGTTCCAGGTGTTGCGGAAGCCGAACTTGCCGCCCGAGACGCCCAGCTTGTCGGTGGGGATGGTCACGTTGAGGGCCAGTTGGTCCAGCGTGCCGTCGCCGATGTTGCCGACCGCCGCCAGGCCGCCGTCCAGCGGGATCACGTCGATGGCGTTGGTGATCTCGTCGTGGCGCAGTCCGATGCTGATGATGCCTTCACCCCAGAAGCGCTTCTCATAGGTGGCTTCGGCGACCCAGCGCGATTCGGGTTCCAGATTCACATTGCCGCCAAAGACGTTCTCGTCGGCGAACTCGGCCGAGGCCGCGAAGTCGCCGAAGTCCAGCTGGCCGACGGTGCGTTCCAGCCGCAGGCGCAGCTGGTTGTTGGGCATGGGCGTCCAGGTCGCCAGGATGCGCGGCTTGGCGAAGAAGAAGCTCTTCTCCTGCGAGGCGTCGCCCGATTGGCTGATGGTCGAGGATTCCAGCCGCAGCCCGCTTTCCAGCGTCCACCTGGGATTGATCCGCCAGGTGGCCTTGCCGAACAGCTCGCCTCGCGTCTCCTCGACCTTGACCGAGGCCGAGGGCAGGGGAACGGCGACGCCGCCGACCGAATAGGCCTGCTGGACCTCCAGCATGTTGTAGGCGATTTCGCCGCCGCCCTCGAAGTCCATGGCGGGCGAACGTTCGTAACGGACAAGGCCGCGCAGAATGGTCTCGGACGACTCGCCGTCGGCGTTGAACAGTTGCTCGGGCTCGTCTGTCGTTCCCAGTCGGGTGCGAGAGGTGGAGACAGAGTCGAAATCGCCGAATTCGTGAATGAACCGGGTCTCCAGCTTCAGCTTCTCGGACAGGGGGCGCGTGAAGACGACGCCGAACTCGCCGCTGTGGCCGTCTTCGTCGTAAAGGCTCTCGCGCAGGATGTCGGGGGCCGTCTGGCGGTTGATGTTGTGCCAGTCGTTGACGCCGTAGCGGGCCGTCAGATCGACCTTGCCGCCCATGAAGGGGGTGGAGAAGTTGCCGCGGATCGAGTTTCCGCCGCCGTAGCCGTCGTTGTAATATTGCTCGTTGCGCAGGACGGCGCCGTTGGCGTCGACGCGCACGACCGGCCCGGCTCCGTTGGAGTCGCTGGAGGAGATGCCGTCGCTCAGGGTCACGCCCCAGGTGCGGTCGCCTTCGCGGGCCGTGAACTGATAGGAGCCGCCGAACAGGTCCTGGCCGCCTTCGAACAGGCTGGCGTTGGCGGTCAGCACATGCTCGCGGCTGGAGGTGGTCTTCAGGATGACGTTGGCGACGACCGAATAGCCCTGCATGTCGATGCCGGGGGCGCCGCCCCGAACCAGCTCGATGCGTTCGACCTGGGTGGCGACCGTGCGGCCCAGGACATTGGAGCCGGTGTCGTTCTTGGACGCCGGGCGCGAGCCGTTGATCAGGATGTTGCCGACGGCCCCTTCAAAACCGCGGGCGCCGTCGCCGTCGTTGATCGAGAAGCCCGGCACGCGGTTGACCATGTCCAGCGCCGTATTGGGGCGGGCGTCCGCAAAGAAGTCGGGGGTGAAGACCAGGACGCCCTGGTCGCCGGCCTGGGCCGTCTGGCGCGGCGCGGTCGGCGCGGTTTCGGCGGCGAGAGCAGGCGCGGCGGCACCGATCGTCAGCACGGCGGTGGTGGCCAGCAGAATGGTCTTGGTCATGGGCGTCGTCCTCTCCCTCGGTCGTGTCGAGAGGTTTGGCGGGGACGAGCCCAAGTCTCCAGTTACAAGCCGGACAGGTGGATTAAATCGCTGACAGCATTACAGTTTAGTCAGATTACACGCTGTCGGCGCGCATGTTACCTCCTGCTCCATGCTGTCTCGTGTCCTGCTGATTTCCGCGCTTGTGTTCGCCTGCTCGTCGGGGACGTCGGCGCGAGCGCAGGACCTGTCCGAGGGTTCGCCCGTGACGACGGTGGACGAGGTCATCGTCAGCGCGCGTCGCTCTGAAGCGCCGATCTGGCAGGTGACGCAGGGAGACAGCACCCTGATCCTGGTGGGCGCCATCAGCGGAGTTCCCCGCGATGTCGAATGGCGGCCGGAGGCGCTGGAGGCGGCCACGCGGCGCTCGCAACGCATCCTGTTCCCGCAGGAGGGGCGTGCGTCTCCCGCGGATGTCTTTCGGCTGATCTGGCGAATTCGCACCATCGCCAGTCTGCCCAAAGGCGCCACGACGGCCGACTATCTGTCGCCCGAGGTTCAGGCCCGCCTGGACGTGGTCATGGCGGATCAACGCAATGACGGCTGGCGCACCAGCAGCCTGATGATTCTCAGCATGGATCTGTTGAGCGACAAGGCCGGCTATGAGCGCGGTCGCACGCGCAACGCCACCGACGTCATCAAGAAGGCCGCGCGTGACGCCCGCATCCCTGTACGGCCGGTCGGGACTGTGCGGGGCGACGAGATCGTCGACAGCCTGATCACCGCCCCGCCTGCGACCTATGCAGTCTGCCTGGAACGCGCCCTGGCCGCAGCCGAGGCCGGGCCGGAAGGGGCCGCGATCCGCATTCAGGACTGGCGCGCGCGTCGCGTGCCCGAGGTCATGGCCCAGCCGCTGGAGCAGGCCCTGGGCCTGTGCTGGCCCTGGGGCGATCCCGAGATCGCCCCCCTGCTGCGCCGTCAGTGGGCCGAGGCGATCCAGACCGCCCTGGGCGAGCCCGGCGTCACCATGGCCGTGGCCCAGTTGCGCGTCCTGGCCGAGACGGGCGGGGTGCTCGATGCGCTGGAGGCCCAGGGCTATGAGGTCGAGGGACCCGAGTGGAAGGCGGCGCCGGCGGAGATCGCCGCCCCCTAGACCGCCGTGCCGCCCACCGTCAGGCCGCCGATCTTGAGGCTGGGCTGACCGATGCCGACGGGGACGCCTTGACCGGCCTTGCCGCAGGTGCCGACGCCGGGGTCGAAGGCGAAGTCGTCGCCGATCATCTGGATCTGGGTCAGAGCCGTGGCGCCGTCGCCGATCAGGGTGGCGCCGCGCACCGGGGCGGTGATCTTGCCGTCCTCGATCAGATAGGCCTCGGTGCACTGGAAGACGAACTTGCCGTTGGTGATGTCCACCTGGCCGCCGCCGAAGTTGGCGGCGTAGAGGCCGCGCTTGGTCGAGGCGATCATGTCGGCCTGCGAATCCTTGCCGCCTTCCATGAAGGTGTTGGTCATGCGCGGCATGGGCGTGTGGGCGAAGGACTGGCGCCGACCGTTGCCGGTGGCGTTCGCCCCCAGCTGACGCGCCGACAGCCGGTCGTGCATCAGGCCGACCATGATGCCGTCCTCGATCAGCACGGTGCGCGAGGTCGGGGTGCCTTCGTCGTCGAAGGACAGGGAGCCGCGACGCCCGGCGATGGAGCCGTCGTCTACGACCGTCACGCCCGGCGCGGCCACCCGCTTGCCCATCATGCCGGTGAAGACCGACGAGCCCTTGCGGTGGAAGTCGCCCTCGAAGCCGTGGCCGACCGCTTCGTGCAGCAGGACGCCGGGCCAGCCCGCGCCCAGGACCACGTCCATCTCGCCCGCCGGGCAGTCGACGGCCTCCAGATTGACCAGGGCCTGACGCAGGGCCTCGTCCACCTGGGCCTGCCAGCGTTCGGGGGCGACCCATTCCTCGAAGCCCGCGCGGCCGCCCGCGCCGGACGAGGCGCTCTCGCGGCGGCCGTCCTTCTCGACGGTGACGGAGACGTTCAGTCGGACCAGGGGGCGTAGGTCGCTGAGCAGCCGTCCGTCGCCGCGCAGGATGTCGATGGCGCGGCGCTCGCCGACCAGGGAGGCCGAAACCTGCACCACGCGCGGATCGCGGCCGCGCGCCCAGGCGTCGATCTCGGCCAGCAGGGCGATCTTGTCCGAGAAGACCGGGGCCAGCAGCGGGTCGACCGGATCATAGAGGCGCTGGTTGGTGGCGCGCGGCGCCTCGGCGGCGGTTCCGTCATAGCCGCGCTTGGCCAGGGCGGCGCTGTCGGCGGCGCGGCGGATGGCGGCGGCGGAAATCTCATTGGCGTGGGCGTAGCCTGCGGTCTCGCCCGCCACCACGCGCAGGCCGAAACCTTCCACGGCGTCATAGGAGGCGCCCTTCAGCCGTCCGTCGTCAAAGACCAGGGATTCGCTCTCGGTCTTTTCGAGGAACAGCTCCCCGTCGTCGGCGCCCGCTAGGGCGGTCTGCAGAATCGACAGGGCCTCGTCCGGGGCTACGCCTGCGGCGTCGAGGATGGGGGAGGGGGAGGCGACGGTGCTCATGCTGGCTAGATAGGGGCTGAGGGGGCCGCCGTCACGGGCTCTGCATACGAAACGGCCCCTCTCGCGGGACGAAAGGGGCCGTGAAGTCATCGTCTATGTCGCGGATCAGTCTTCCGTGACTTCTCCAGAACCGCTGACGGACTGGCGCAGTTCGGCGGGACGGCGAGTCAGCCGCACCTCGCCGCTGCCCGAGACATCGACGTCCGCCTTGCCGTTGGGGCCGACCCGGACATCGCCCGAGCCGCTGACGCGGACCTTGGCGTCGTTGACGATCAGCTCGTCCAGGCGGGCGTCGCCGGCGCCGGACACGTCCACGGTCACCGTTTCGGCGCGACCCTGCACCCGGACGTCCGACGAACCGGTCAGGGTCAGGTCCAGCGTCGGCTGGTCATAGCCGCGGATCTTCAGTTCAGTGGGGCCGGACAGGTCGAAGCTCTTCACCGAGGGGGCCTTGATGACGATCTTCAGGGCGTCGGTCTCGCTCCAGCCACGAATGCCGGTCCGGGTCCAGCGGACGTAGCTGCGGTCGCCGCGCGGACCTTCATCCAGCGTCAGCCGGCCATTGGAGAAGCGGACGCGGTTCACGACCGTTTCGGCGCCGGAGACGGTGATGCCGGGGGCGTCGGCCTGCTGGTCGTAGACCACGTCGGCCGGGATATCGATGGCCAGGCGCTGCCCCTCGACCCAGGCGATGGTGCGGGTGATGTCGGGCGAGACCTGGCCGCGTTCGATGGTGAAGCCGTCGTCGCCGGGCTCGTCGTCGGTGACCACCCAGGTCCAGTCGTGGCGGGCCAGGTCGCGGCCTCCCACAGCAAAGGCGCCGCCGATGCCGACGATGGCGAGGACCAGCCCGGCGCCGGAGATGATGAGCAGATTGCGGATCATGACATTATTCTCCCTTGGCTCAGGCTTGGGGTTCGAGCGCGGGCTTCAGCACGCGGTAGTGCAGGCGGGCGTACCAGATGGTGGCGTCGATCAGCCACTTGGTCAGCAGGGCCATCAGGGCGACCATGAAGACGCCCATGCCCATCAGACCGACGCCCAGAAGGGCCGCCGCCAGGGCGCCGCCGGGCAGGCCCATGAAGGAGCCGGCCACCATGACGAAGCCGCCGGCCACGAAGACCCCTATCCCGCCGATCAGCATGGACAGGACAGTGCCGAACACCGGCAGGGCGATGGGCAGCAGGATCAGGATGTCGATCGCGCCCAGGCCCAGGATGCCGAAGATGGCGCCGGCGGCGGCGGGGGGCGACTGTTCCTGGGTCCAGCGCTTGGCGCTGGCCTCGGCCTTCAGTTCGCGGGCCAGACGATCGGGATCGCCCAGGGCCTCGGCGACCTGCGCCTCGGTGCGGCCAGCGGCGGCGCCGTCGGCGAAGTGGCTTTCGTAATCGGCCACGATCTCATTGGCCGTGATGGTCGGCAGGCCGACCAGTCCGCGTTTCAGGCGGGCCAGAAATTCTGCGCGGTTCATTGTTCAGCTCCCCGTTGAGCGTCTGCGGATTGGTCCGTGAGGGCGGCCGGCTCGACCGGTGCGCCCGCCGCTATGGCTTCGCTGTGCGGCGCCGTGTTCGCCACCAGGGCCTCGACGGCCTGTGCGAAGGCCCGCCATTCGGCGGTCTGGCCTTCCAGGGCCGTTCGGCCCGCGTGGGTGAGGCGATAATACTTGCGCGACGGACCGCTGGATGATTCGACCAGATAGGTCTCGACCAGGCCGTCCGTCTGCATGCGGCGCATCAGCGGATAGATGGTGCCTTCCCCCATGCCGATGGCGTCGGACAGGCGGCTGGCGATTTCGTAGGCGTAGCTGTCGTCGCGGGCCAGCAGGGCCAGCACGCACAATCCCAGCACGCCTTTCTTCAGTTGGATGTCGATGGAGTCGGGCATGGCGTTCCCTTCGGTGATGACGAATGGATATCGCAAGGTATCATGCGCTGCAAGGTAGCTGTCGCTACATGACAGCGAATTAATCCGCCGAACTTTTGCCTCAACCCGCCACTTGAGCGTCTTGATCGCTTGGCAAGCGCTACCCGAGCCGATAAGGACCGGCCTGAAACGCCGAGGTCCGCAAGGGCCCGGGGGTGTTTGCGAATTGCTCGCAAGTATCGGCTGCGAAACGGTTTATGAGGAATCGAATGGGGATGGGCACGCGAGCCATGGCGCGGATCGGAGGCGGTGTCGCCGCGACCGCCCTTGCCGCCTTCTTCGCCGCGCCGGCATGGGCGCAGGATCTGCTGGGTCAACCGACCCCGGGCGGAATTGATCTGCAGCCGGCTGCGTCGCCGCTGAAGCACGAGGCGATCTTCTTCCACAATGTGGTGTTGATGCCGGTCATCACGATCATCACCCTGCTGGTGCTGGGCCTGCTGATCTGGATCGCCATCCGCTACAACAAGAAGGCCAACCCGACCCCGGCCAAGTGGAGCCACAACACGGTCATCGAGGTCATCTGGACCGTGGTGCCGGTGCTGATCCTGGTCGGCATCTCGCTGTTCTCGTTCCGCCTGCTGTTCGCCTACCACGACACGCCGGAAGTCGATCTGACGGTCAAGGTCACCGGCAACCAGTGGAACTGGGCCTATGAATACCCGGATCAGGGCGTGGCCGAGTACATTTCGAACATGACGCCCGAGGACAAGGCCCCGGCCCACCTCTATCGTCTGGCCGCCGACGAGCCGATGGTGGTTCCGGTCGGCAAGACCGTCGAACTGCTGATCACGGCCTCCGACGTGATCCACGCCGTCGCCCTGCCGGCCTTCGGCCTGAAGGTCGATGCGGTTCCCGGCCGTATCAACCACACCTGGTTCAAGGCCGAGAAGACGGGCGTCTACTATGGTCAGTGCTCCGAGCTGTGCGGCGTCGATCACGCCTTCATGCCGATCCAGATCAACGTCGTCACCGAGGCCGAGTTCGCCGCATGGGTCGCCTCCAAGGGCGGCTCCATGACGAAGAAGGCTGACGAAGCCGCCGCTGCCGCCGCCGCTGCCGCAACCGCCGCTGCTCCGGCCGCCGTGGTTGACGACGCTGCTGCTTCGGCCGCCGCCGCCGCCGCTCCGGCCCCGACCGCCGCCGCTCCCGCGGCCCCCGCAGCCGCTGCCGCGCCCGCCGCGCCGGCCGCCCAGTAACAGACGCGAGAGCCCAACGATCATGGCCACCGCTGCCGCAACACACGACGATCATCACGATCACAAGCCGGGTTTCTTCACCCGCTGGTTCCTGTCGACCAACCATAAAGACATCGGGATGCTGTACCTGATGTTCGCCATCTTCACCGGTCTGGTGGGCGGCGCCCTGTCGGGCCTGATCCGCTGGGAACTGGCCGAGCCGGGCATCCAGCTGTTCAAGGAAGGCACGATCATCCAGCAACTGGGGATCGTTGAGGCTTCCAAGCACGGCTACAACGTCACGGTCACGGCTCACGCCCTGATCATGGTCTTCTTCGTCGTCATGCCGGCGACCATGGGCGGCTTCGCCAACTACTTCACGCCGATCATGATCGGCGCGCCGGACATGGCCTTCCCGCGCCTGAACAACATCTCGTTCTGGCTGCTGTTCGCCGCCTTCGTCCTGCTGGTCATCTCGATGTTCGTCGACGGCGGCCCGGGCAAGGGCTTCGGCGGCGGCTGGACGGCCTATCCGCCGCTCTCCACCATGGGCCACACGGGCCCGTCGTTCGACCTGGCGATCTTCTCGCTGCACGTCGCCGGCGCCTCGTCGATCCTCGGCGCGATCAACTTCATCACCACCATCTTCAACATGCGCGCGCCGGGCATGACCCTGCACCGCATGCCGCTGTTCGCCTGGGGCGTGCTGATCACGGCCTTCCTGCTGCTGCTGTCGCTGCCGGTTCTGGCGGGCGCCATCACCATGCTGCTGACGGACCGCAACTTCGGCACCAGCTTCTTCGATCCGGCCGGCGGCGGCGACCCGGTGATGTACCAGCACCTGTTCTGGTTCTTCGGCCACCCCGAAGTCTACATCATGATCCTGCCGGGCTTCGGCATCATCTCGCACATCGTCTCGACCTTCTCGAAGAAGCCGATCTTCGGCTACCTCGCCATGGCCTACGCCATGGTCGCCATCGGCTTCATCGGCTTCATCGTGTGGGCGCACCACATGTACACCGTGGGCATGAGCATCAACCTGCGCGCCTACTTCGTGGCCGCGACGATGATCATCGCCGTGCCGACGGGCGTGAAGATCTTCAGCTGGATCGCCACCATGTGGGGCGGCTCCATCACCTTCAAGACGCCCATGCTGTGGGCGATGGGCTTCATCTTCCTGTTCACCCTCGGCGGCGTGACCGGCGTGGTCCTGTCGAACGCCGGCATCGACTACAGCCTGCACGACACCTACTACGTCGTGGCGCACTTCCACTACGTGCTGTCGCTGGGCGCCGTCTTCTCGATCTTCGCCGGCTTCTACTACTGGTTCGAGAAGATGTTCGGCGTGAAGTACAACGAGTTCCTCGGCGCGACCCACTTCTGGATCATGTTCGTCGGCGTGAACCTGGTCTTCTTCCCGCAGCACTTCCTGGGTCTGCAGGGCATGCCGCGTCGTTACATCGACTACCCGGAAGCCTACACCTACTGGAACCACATCTCGTCGGTCGGCTACCTGATCACCGTTGTCGGCGTCGGCGTCTTCCTGGTCATGCTGGCCGAAGCCGCGATCCGTCGTCGCAAGGGCGAAGCCAATCCGTGGGGCGAAGGCGCCACCACCCTGGAGTGGACCCTGTCGTCGCCCCCGCCGCACCACCAGTTCAACGAACTGCCGGTGGTCAAGGCGGACAACCACTGATCCGATCCGGATAACCCTGGAGAGGCCGCCCTTTCGCAACCGGAAGGGCGGCCTTCGGCTTTTTATGACCATGACCGACCGCCAAGCTCCCCTTGTGACCACCGCCCAGCCGGAAGACTTCTTCCAGCTGCTGAAGCCGCGCGTCATGTCGCTGGTGGTCTTCACCGCCGTGACCGGGCTGGTCGTGGCGCCGGGGCATTCCAACCTGCTGCTGGCCGCCATCGCGGTCCTTTGCATCGCCGTGGGGGCCGGTGCCGCCGGCGCCCTGAACATGGCGCTGGAAGGCGAGACCGACGCCCTGATGCGGCGCACGCGTGGACGCCCTGTCGCGGCGGGCCGCGTCCGCAAGAATGACGCCATGGCCTTCGGCGTCGTCCTGTCGATCTTTTCGGTCATGCTGCTGGGCATGACGACCAACTGGCTGGCGGGCGGACTTCTGGCCCTGACCATCGTCTACTACGCGGGCTTCTACACCCTGCTGCTCAAACGCCGGACGCCCCAGAACATCGTCATCGGCGGCGCGGCCGGCGCCTTCCCGCCGGTGATCGGCTGGGCGGCGGTGACGGGCGACGCGCCCTGGCAGGCCTGGCTGCTGTTCGCCATCATCTTCCTGTGGACCCCGCCGCATTCCTGGGCCCTGGCCCTCTACTCGGCCGGCGACTACGCCAAGGCGGGCATCCCGATGATGCCGGTGGCGCGCGGCGCCCGGTCGACCCGCCTGCAGATCCTCATCTACAGCCTGATCTTCGTGCCCGTGGCCATCGCCCCGGCCTTCCTGGGCCTCGGCGGCGTCGTCTATCTGGCGGTGTCGGTGGCCGGCGGTCTGTTCTTCCTGGCCCTGGCCTTCCGCCTGTGGCGCTCGCGCGCGGGCGACCAGCCGGACAAGGCCGAGGCGGTGGGGCGAGAGGCCGCATTGTATGACGTCCGGGCGGAGGCCAAACCGGCGCGTAACCTGTTCGCCTTCTCCATCCTGTATCTGATGGCGCTGTTCTCGGCCTTGCTGGTCGAACAGCTGCCGGGCCTGGGAGCCTGACCGCGTGACCCGTCCTGATTTTGTCAAACTGACCGACGAGCAAGTTCAGGCGCGCAAGCGCCGCAACGTGGCCATCGCCCTGGGCCTGGTCGGCTTCATCGTCCTGGTCTTCATCGTCACCGTGACGAATCTTCAGCGCAACACCGAGGCCCGCAAGGCGGCCGAGGCGGCGGCTCTGGCCACCGTCGAGCGCGCCGACCCGGCTCTGCCCGCGCCCGCCCCCGTCGAAGGGGCGCCGGTTTCGGAGCCGGCGCAGTGAAGGACCGCAAGAACCTCGTCGCCCTGATCTGCGCCGCCGTGGTCATGGGCATGACGGGCGCGGCCTTCGCCGCGGTGCCGCTGTATCGTCTCTTCTGTCAGGTTACAGGCTTCGACGGCACGGTGAAGAAGGCCGAGGCGGCGCCGACCCAGATTCTG
Source organism: Brevundimonas sp. T2-11 (assembly GCF_055397675.1). Classification (NCBI taxonomy): domain Bacteria; kingdom Pseudomonadati; phylum Pseudomonadota; class Alphaproteobacteria; order Caulobacterales; family Caulobacteraceae; genus Brevundimonas; species Brevundimonas sp. T2-11. The sequence continues at coordinate 2,718,444 of NZ_AP027920.1, read as the reverse complement.
GATCAGAGCGTCCTGATCCGCTTCGACACCAACGTCCGCAACCTGCCGATGGAGTTCAAGGCCGAGCAGGTCAGCCAGCGGGTGCGAATCGGCGAGACCGGCATGGCCTATTTCAAGGTGACCAACACCTCGGATCAGCCGATCCACGCCACGGCGGCCTATAACGTCGTGCCCGAGCGCGCCGGTCCCTATTTCCAGAAGCTGCAGTGCTTCTGCTTCGAGGGGCAGGAAATCGGTCCCGGTGAAACCGCGGAATTCCCCGTCCAGTACTTCGTCGCTCCCGAGATCGCCACGGACGCCGAATCGAAGGGGGTGCGCGAAATCACGCTCAGCTACACCTTCTTCCCCACCAAGGGCTTCCAGCAGGCCGCTTCCGGTCAATCAGCTACTGGCAAAGCCGGATAGCGGACGCTATAGCCCCTGTAAGAACGATCTCTCGCCTTAATTCAGAGACCCTGGAATGGCCGACGCGCACGCGAAACCGCATCACGATTACCACCTGGTGGACCCGAGCCCCTGGCCGCTGATCTCGTCCCTGGCCTCCGTGGTCATGTTCGTCGGCGCGGTCATGTGGATGAAGGGCCTGTTCGGCCTGCCGGAAGGCACCAAGTGGCTTTTCTTCGCTGGTCTGGCGGGCGTCCTGTTCGCCATGTACGGCTGGTGGTCGGACGTCATCAAGGAATCGAAGAAGGGCGACCACACCCCGGTCGTCTCGATCGGCCTGCGTTACGGCATGGTGCTGTTCATCGCGTCTGAGGTGATGTTCTTCGTCGCCTTCTTCTGGATGTTCTTCGACATGGCGATCTTTAACGAGTCGCGCGCCATCATTCCCGAAGTCGGCAACTGGATGGACACGGGCAAGGCCTGGTCGACCTGGCCGCCCAAGGGCGTCGAGCTGCTGGACCCCTGGGGCCTGCCGCTGCTGAACACCGTCATCCTGCTGCTGTCGGGCACGACCGTCACCTGGGCGCACCATGCGCTGCAGGTCGGCGATCGCAAGGCCGCCAAGCTGGGGCTGCTGATCACGGTGCTGCTGGGGGTCCTGTTCACCGGCGTTCAGGCCTACGAGTATCACCACATCCTGCACGAGGGCTTCTTCTTCAACGAAGCCGCCGCCAACTCGAAGCTCTACGGTTCGATCTTCTTCCTGACGACGGGCTTCCACGGCTTCCACGTGCTGATCGGCACCATCTTCCTGGCCGTCTGCCTGCTGCGTCTGCAAGCCGGCCAGATGACGCCGCAGAAACACTTCGGCTTCGAAGCCGCCGCCTGGTACTGGCACTTCGTGGACGTGGTCTGGCTGTTCCTGTTCGCCTTCGTCTACGTCACCTTCGGGTGAGGACGGGCCAACCAGCCTCTGAACTTCAAACGGCGCGGGACGAGCAGTCCCGCGCCGATTTGCTTGGAGGACAGGCGATCCGGGCAGGTCTGCGCGGTCGCTGCCCGAACTGCGGGCAGGGGGCCCTGTTCCAGGGCTTTCTGAAAGTCCGCCCGGCATGCGCGGTCTGCGGTTATGATCTCGCCTCGGTCGAGACGGGCGACGGCGCCGCCACCTTCATCATGCAGATCGCTGGCTTCCTGGTCGGGTTTTCGGCCCTGGCGGTCGAGGTCGCCTGGCATCCCCCCATATGGCTGCATCTGATTATCTGGCTGCCGCTGGTCGCCGCCCTGGCGCTCGGCCTGATGCGCCCCGGCAAGGGGCTGATGACGGCCCTGCAGATGCTGAGAACCCGAGACCTGAAATGACGTCCGCCGCCCGTCCTCGTTTCCCGATCATCCTGACGATCCTCGCCGTCCTGTTGCTGGGCGTCCTGCTGGCGCTCGGCGTCTGGCAGGTGCAGCGGATGCAGTGGAAGGAGGGCCTGATCGCCTCGGCCGAGGCCGCCGCTGGACAGCCGCCCCTGCCGCTGGACGAAGCGTTGAAGCTCGACAACCCCGAGTTTCGCCGGGTGATCCTGACCTGCCGCGGCCTGTCGGCGGCGCCCTTCGTCGAACTGCAGTCCATCGAGAACAGCGACGCGGGCGTGCGTCTGGTCTCGACCTGTGCGGTTGAGGGCGGCCCGACCCTGCTGGTCGATCGCGGCTTCGTCTCCGCCGAGATTTCAAGCCGTCCGCCGGTCAACGCCGCCGACACCATGCCCGTGGTCATCACCGGCGTCCTGCGCCGCTCGCCGGCCCCCAGCGCCCTTACGCCGCCGCCCGCCGAGGGCCGCTTCTACGGCCGCGACGCCGAGGCCATGGCCCGCGCCCTGAAGGTCCAGGGGCCGGTCTCGCCCTTCACGGTCTTCGCCACCACCTCGACCAATCCCGACTGGGCCGCGCTGAAGCCCTCGGCGCCGCCCGCCGCCTTTACGAACAACCACCTGGGGTACGCCCTGACCTGGTTCGGTCTCGCCGTCGCCCTGATCGCCTTCTATGCGGTGCTGCTGCGCCGCCGAATGACCCGCAAGGACACCGCATCCTGACCGCTCGCCTTCACACCCTGTCCAACGGCGTCCGCGTCGTCTGCGACCCCATGCCCGGTCTGCGGACCTTCGCCCTGACCGTCGCCGTGCGTGGCGGGGCGCGGATGGAGGACGAGGCCCGCTCAGGCTGGTCGCACCTGCTGGAGCATCTGGTGTTCAAGGGCGCCGGCGGCATGGGGGCGCGCGATATCGTCGAACGCATCGAGGCCGAGGGCGGCTCGATCAACGCCGCCACCGGCTATGAGCGCACCAGCTTTGAGATACGCGCCCTGCACGGCTCCTTGCCCCTGGCCATGCAGGTGGTGTCGGATCTGGTCTTCCGCCCCACGCTCGACCCGGTCGAGATCGTCCGCGAGAAGGATGTGGTGGCCCAGGAGATCGCCGAGGCCTTTGACACCCCCGACGACCACGTCTTCGAGATGGCCCAGACCCAGGCCTACGCCGGGCAGTCGCTGGGCCGGCCGATCCTCGGCACGGTGGACAGTCTGAAGACCGCCGACCGCGCCGCCGTGGCAGACTGGCGCGCCCGGCTCTATTCGCCGGACCGCATGGTGGTGGCGGTGTCCGGCGCTGTCGACGAGGACGAGCTTCTGGCCCTGGCCGAGCGCTGGTTCGGCCAGGAGGCGGCGACGCCGCTGGACCCCCTGGCGCCCGCCGTCTTCGTCGGCGGCGAGGCCAGGCTGACGCGCAAGATCGAACAGGCCAACCTGGTCTTCCAGTTGCCGTCCATGGGCGCGCTGGACCCGCGTCTGCCGGCCCTGCGGCTGTTCACCGAGATCCTCGGCGGCGGCATGGCCTCGCGCCTGTTCCAGAGTGCGCGCGAGGACCGGGGTCTGGCCTACGCCATCGACGCCTATCAGGAGGCCTATGAGGATGCAGGCCTGCTGGGAATCTACGCCGGGGCGGCCGCCGACCGCGCCGTCGAACTGGCCGAGGTCAGCGCCGCCGAACTGCTGGACCTGGCCGAGAAGGGCCCGACCGACGCCGAACTGTCGCGCGCCAAGGCCGTGCTGAACGCCACCCTGTGGATGGCTGACGAAAGCCCCGCCAGCCGCGCGGGCCGCAACGCCGCCCAGACCCTGGTCTTCGGCGCGCCGGTTTCGTCCGAGGACAGCGCCGCGCGCATCCTGGCCCAGACCAGCGATGACCTGCGCGCCGTGGGGCGTTTGATGATCGAGGCGGGGCGGTCGGCCACGGCGGTGCTGGGGCCCAGGGCCGCTGCGCCCGCGGGCGCCGCCTTCGCCGCGCGATTGAAGGCGAGCTAAGTCGTGGCTGGCGTCGGCGGCGCTTCTCGGTAATCTGCCGCCATGGCCCTGTTCGACTGGATGGCGGAGGCGACCGGACCGGTCCTGCGCGGACAGGGGGTCCTGCTGCGTCCGCCGCGTCCGTCGGACCATGCCGAATGGGCCGAGCTTCGCGGCGGCTCACGCGATTACCTGCAACCCTGGGAGCCGGCCTGGGCCGAGGATGACCTGACCCGGTCCGCCTTTCGACGCCGCCTCGGCGTCTATGCGCGCGAGATGGAGCTGGGCACGGCCTGGCCCCTGTTCGTCTTCGATCCGGATGAAGAGCGGCTGATGGGGGCGATGACCCTGTCCAATATTCGACGCGGCGTGGCCGAGACGGGCACCCTGGGCTACTGGATCGGCCAGCCCTATGCGGGCCAGGGCGTCGGCACGGCGGCGGCCAAGGCCATGCTGGGCTTCGCCTTTGGCGCTCTGAAGCTGCACCGGGTCGAGGCGGCCTGCGTGCCGACCAACCAGGCCTCGCGCCGGGTTCTGGAAAAGGCGGGCTTTCGGCACGAGGGACTGGCGAAGGCTTATTTGAAAATTAACGGCGCATGGGCAGATCATCTGCTGTTCGGCGTCATCGAGGACGAGTTCGTCCCGGGGCCGACTGCGTTCAGTTCTTACACCCGGGATTCGCTTTGAGCACACGATCCAGAGCCCTGGCCTGGGACCCGACGACGGCGATCGAGGCGCTGGCCGCCGCCGACGCCGCCCTGTGGATCTGGACGCCGGCCGACGACCAGATTCGTTTCACCGGCGCGACCCGTTCGCTGGGCCTCGGCCCGCTGGCCCCGGAATGCTCGGGCGCCGCCTTCGCCGCCCTGGCCATGCCCCAGGACCGCGCCCTGGCCGATCGTCTGCTCAAGCCTCAGGCCGAAGGGACCGAGATCGCCGTGCGCCTGCGCATGCGCGGTTGCGAGACCTGCCTGTGGCGCGGCGTCTGGCTGGAGGACGGTCTGCGCGCGGCCGGGGTCGTGGCGCTGGAAACCAAGTTCGCGGGCGCGGACCGTGACACCCTGACGGGTCTGCTGGACCGCCGCACCTTCCTGGTTCGGGTGGCCGAGACCCTGGCCCAGCCGGGCGACTATGAGCTGGTCGTGGCTGACGTGGATCGTCTGCGTCGCCTTAACGAGGCCCTGGGCCATGAACGCGCCGACTTGGTGCTGTCGGCTCTGGGGTCGCGTTTGTCCGGCGCTTTTGCTCAGGACTGTCTGCCTGCCCGCATCGGCGAGGATGAGTTCGCGGTCCTGGCCCCGCGCGGCGTCACCAGCGCCAGCGAACGTCTGCGCGAGGCGCTGGAACAGCCGCTGCGCGTCGCCGGCTTCGACATCTATCCGACCGTCTCCATCGGCGCGGTCGCCGCCGAGGGCGGACCAGATGCGCCCGATCCCGCCGAGTTGCTGCGCCGGGTCGAACTGGCCGTGGAACAGGCGAAGACCGCCGGGCGTGGCGGCGCCGCCGCCTATGGCCGGGCGCTGGAAACCGACAGCCTGTCGCGGCTGGCGCTGGAATCGGACCTGCGCAACGCCTTCGTGCGCGGCGAGATCGAGCCCTTCTACCAGCCTATCGTCAACCTGAAGACCGGCGCCGTCGCGGGCTTCGAGGCCCTGGTGCGCTGGCGCCACCCGCAGCGCGGTCTGGTGCCGCCGGACGAGTTCCTGACCCTGGCCGATGAAATGGGTCTGATGAACGAGCTGGGCCTGCTGATGATGACCCAGGCGGCGCGTCAGCTGGCCGAATGGCTGCATCGTCATCCCGGCGCGGGCAAGCTGTTCTGCAGCGTCAACCTGTCGGTCGGCGAGATCGAACGCCCGCACCTGGTCGAGGATGTCGCCCGCATCATTCAGGAAACCGGCCTGCCGCGCGGCGCGCTGAAGCTGGAAGTCACCGAGGGCGACATCATGCGCGACACCGCCCATGCCGCCGAGGTCCTGACCCAGCTACGCGAGGCGGGGGCCAGTCTGGCGCTGGACGACTTCGGCACCGGCTTCTCGTCCTTGTCCTATCTGGCGCGACTGCCCTTCGACACGCTGAAGATCGATCGCTACTTCGTTCTGACGATGAACAAGGACGAGGGCTCGGCCAAGATCGTCAAGTCGGTCGTCAACCTGGGTCGCGATCTGTCCCTGGAAGTCGTGGCCGAAGGGGTCGAGAACGCCGAACTGGCCGGCCTGCTGCTGGACGCCAGCTGCCACTACGGCCAGGGCTTCGGCTACGCCCCCGCGCTTCCGGCCCAGGAGGCCGAGGTCTATCTGAACGAATCCCTGGCCGACGGCTCGGCCCCGATCAAGGCGCGCTCGGCCTAGAGGTCAGGCCCGCCCGCTCTGGGTCGACAGACGGGCGGCGTCGACGCCCAGACCGGCCAGGGCGCGGCTCCATTTGGTCGTATAGTCGGCGTCAAAGATCAGGTCGGGATCGGCGTCGGCGGTCAGCCAGACGTTCTCGCCGAGCTCCTCCTCCAGCTGTCCCTCGCCCCATCCGGCATAGCCCAACAGCAGAATCGACTGCGCCGGCCCGTCCTCGGGATCGCTCATGGCGCTCAGGGCGTCGCGCGTGCCGGTCACGGCCAGGCCGTCGCCGAAGGTCATGGTGACGTCCTCATTGGTCCAGTCGTCGGTGTGCAGGACAAAGCCGCGCTCGCGCTCGACCGGTCCGCCGATCAGCACCGACCGGTCCGACATGGCGTCGAAGACGGGAGTGTCCAGCTTCTTCAGCACTTCGGACAGGGTGACGCCCGGCGCCGGCTGATCCAGCCGCAGGCCCATGGCGTGCTCGTCGTCGTGGGCGCAGACCAGGATGACGGCGTGGCGGAAACGGTCGTCGTCTATGCCCGGCATGGCCACCAGAAGACGCCCGGTCAGGGAGGAGAAGGCGGTCATGTCCCTATCATCGGGGGGCGGTGGCCCCGATGCAAGATGCGGCTTATCGGGAGAAGACGAAGCCGCCTTGGCGATTGCCGTCGCGCTCTCTATCTGAGGATCTGAACGCCGCCCGGATGTCCCGGGCCTTCAGCCCCGGAGACCCCCATGACCATCCAGATCGGCGACCGCATCCCCGACGCGACCCTGACCACCATGACCGCTGACGGCCCCAAGCCGGTCACCACGTCTGAACTGTTCGGCGGCAAGACGGTCGCCCTGTTCGCCGTCCCCGGCGCCTTCACCCCGACCTGCTCGGCGCGCCACCTGCCGGGCTATGTCGACAACCGCGCCGACCTGACCGCCAAGGGCGTCGACACCGTGGCCTGCCTGTCGGTCAACGACGCCTTCGTCATGGGCGCCTGGGCCCAGGCCAACGACCTGAACGGCACGGACGACATCATCATGCTGGCCGATGGCAACGGCGACTTCACCCGCAGCGTCGGCCTGGCCCTGGACGCCAAGGGCTTCGGCATGGGCGAGCGTTCGCAGCGCTACTCCATGCTGGTCAAGGACGGTGTGGTCGACCAGCTGAACATCGAACAGGGCGGCGAGTTCAAGGTGTCCTCGGCCGAGCACCTTCTGGCCCAGCTCTGATCGCGCCTGTCATGGTCTGATCCATGACGGACGTCTTCACCCCGGAACAACGCAGCGCGGTCATGCGTCGGGTGAGGGGGCGCGACACCGCGCCCGAGCTCAAGGTCCGGCGGATGCTGCGCGCCGCCGGGATCGGCTACCGTCTGGGCGGCTGCGGCTTGCCCGGACGGCCCGACGTGGTGATGAAGGGGCGCAAGCTCGTCGTCTTCGTCCACGGCTGTTTCTGGCATGGCCATGACTGCCCGCGCGGGGCGCGAAAACCCAAGGCCAACGCCGGCTACTGGGGCGCCAAGATCGAGCGTAATCGTACGCGCGACGCGCGGGTCGAGGCGGCCTTGTGCGCGGAAGGTTGGCGCGTGACGAAGGTCTGGGAATGCCGCTTGCGAGACCCGGCCTTCGAGGCTGCTTTCCTGGCCGAGATCCGGGGCGATCAGGCCGCCGCGCTCTCGGCGGCGGCGGCGGCCTCGTCCAGCACCTGTGACAGGGCCCCCAGCAGGGAGCCGGGCGTCAGGGGCTTGGACACGAAGTAGTTCATGCCCGCGGCCGTGCAGGCCGCGATGTCCTCGGGCGCGGTGTCCGCTGTAACGGCGATGACCGGCACCAAGGCGTTCATCCCGCCCCCGGCGCGCAGGCGGCGTGTCGTCTCCCGCCCGTCCAGCTCCGGCATGCGGACATCCATGAAGACCACATCGAACTGGCTTCGCCCACAGGCGTCCAGGGCCGCCATGCCGTCCTCCGCCATGACGATCTCGCAGTCGATGGTCTGCAGGATCAACTGGATAGCGCGCCGATTGATGGCATGGTCATCGACGATCAGCACGCGAAGCGAGGCGGCGTCAGCCTCTTCTGCCGGGAGAGGCTGGGCCTCGGCCTCGACACTGACCGGCAAGGCGGGCGGCGCCTCCGGTTCGGGCAGGGGCTCGGGCGGGGAGACCATCGGGGCGGACCGGGCCAGCGGACGGGTGATGGTCGCGCGCGCCTCAGGCGCCAAGGCGGGCTGGATGTCGATCGCCGCACCGCGAGGAAGAATCAGGGATACGGTGAAGATGGATCCCTGGCCCGGGGTGCTGCGGACCGTCAGGCGTCCGCCCATGAGGCCGAGCAGGTCACGACTGATGGCGAGGCCCAGGCCTGAGCCGCCATACCGTTCAGCCACGCCCTCGGCGGTCTGATCGAAGGGCGTGAAGAGGCGCTCCAGTTGACGGGGGCTCATGCCGGAGCCGGTGTCCGCGATGTCGATCAGCAGGACATGGGCGCCGTGTTCGTCCGGCCAGGACTGCAGGCGCAGGGTGATGGCGCCCTGGTCCGTGAACTTCATGGCGTTGGAGATCAGATTGTTCAGAACCTGGCGCAGGCGCATGGCGTCGCCGCGCACCATCTGCGGCATCTGGCGGGCGCCCTCCATCCGCAGACGCAGCCCCTTGGCGCGCGCCGGGCCCTGCCAGAGGCGCGCGGTCTGGGACAGCAACAGGCGCAGGTCGAAGTCGCGGCTCTCGATGTTCATGCGTCCCGCGTCCAGACGGGCGTGGTCCAGCAGGTCGTCGAGCAGATCCTTCATCATCATGCCGGCGTCGGTGATCAGGGCGACCTGCTGACGCGTCGAGGCGGAGCGCCCGGCGCGATCCAGCTCGTCGGCGCCGGTCAGGATGGCGCTGATCGGCGTGCGCAGATCATGAGCCACGGCGGCCAGAAAGGCGCTGCGGCTGGCCATGGCCGCCTCGGCCTCGGCGCGCTTGCGATCGGCCTCGATACGGGCCTCTGTCTCCGCCCGGTTGGCGCGGAACAGATGGCGTCGCGTGTTCAGACAGAAGACCGTGTAGGACAGGATGGCCACCGAGACGGCGGTGACGATATGCGGGGCCGCGCCCGAGCGGGCCATGAACAGCGGGGTCAGGGCGAAGATCGCCAGCTGAGGCAGGACCGTGCAGGCGAAGATGCGCATCGATCCGGCGGACATGATGACCGAGTTGATCATGCCGGCCGACAGCAGAACGGACGCCGCCACGCCGCCCATGGCGCCGCCGACAATCCATAGAGGCACCGCGATGACGCCGAAGAAGCCGGCGTTCAGCATCAGAACAAGATCGCCGTAAACGCCGCGCCAGCCGACCGGTTCTGTGACCTTGCCAGCGACGACGGGCGCGAAGACCTCGGCCTCCAGAAACTGGATCAGGGTGTAGATCGCCAACCAGATGGCGCTGAAGCGCCAGCCCAGCATGGGGCTGAACACCAGGGCGGTCGCCGCGCCCATGACGATGCGTTGCAGCATCGCCTTGCGGCGTTGGCGGATTGCGGGCGCCCAGATGGTCGGGGCGTCGGCGGCGGTTTGCGTCATGCGACCTTCCGAGCAGGCGAATTCGCCTATCGGAGCGATGATGCGGCCGCTTGCCCTAATGCTCCGTCAACGACCTGAACCAACCGCGTCAGAAATGTGGCTGAACCCCTCGGCGCGCAGACGGGCGCCCAGATCGCGCTTGATGGCGCCGATCAGACCCGGCCCCTCATAGATCAGGGCCGAATAGACCTGCACCGCCGAGGCGCCCGCGCGGATGCGCGCCCAGGCGTCGGCGCCGCTCTCGATGCCGCCCACCGCGATCAGCGGCAGCCGGCCGGCGGCGGCCTCGGCGGCGGCTTCCAGCGCCTTCTGGGCGAAGGGCTTCAATGGCGCGCCCGACAGGCCGCCGGCCTCGCCTGCGAACGCGGACTTCAGCGTGACGGGGCGTTCCAGCGTGGTGTTGGATACGATCAGGGCGTCGATGTGGTGCGCCAGGGAGGCCTCGACGATCATGCCGATCTCTTCGCCGATCAGGTCCGGCGCGATCTTCAGGAAGACCGGAGCCCCGTCGGACGGACGGGCCTCATGGATGCGGCCCAGCAGATCGTCCAGCGCCTCGCGGCCCTGCAGGGCGCGCAGGCCCGGCGTATTGGGCGAGGAGATATTGATGGTGAAATAGTCGGCCAGACCGGCCAGACGCTTCAGACCCGCGACATAGTCCGCCGCCTTGTCCTCGGTGTCCTTGTTGGCCCCCAGGTTGGCGCCGATGGGCGTGCGCTTGGGGCGGCAGGCCAGTCTCGCTGCGAAGGGCTCCAGCCCCTCGTTGTTGAAGCCCATGCGGTTGATGACAGCGCGGTCTTCCGACAGGCGGAACAGGCGGGGTTTGGGGTTGCCCGGTTGCGCGCGCGGCGTCACCGAGCCGCATTCCACGGCGCCGAAGCCGAGCCGCGACAGGCCCTCCAGCGCCTCGCCGTTCTTGTCCAGGCCAGCGGCCAGACCGACCGGGTTGGTCATCTCCAGCCCGGCGATGCGGGTCTTCAGGATCGGATCGTCGCCGCCGGGCGCGGGCAGGGGCGTGACCTGCAGGGCGCGAATGGCCAGACGGTGCGCCGTCTCGGGGTCCATCTGGCGCAAAAGGACAGCGCCGAGGTTGGTCAGGCTCATGGATTTTCGCTCAGGATCATGTCGCCGTCGGCGCTGACCGACAGGGCGCGTGCGCCCCGCGTCGCCGCAACAGGCAGGGGGCCGTAGATATGGGGAAACAGGGCGCCGCCGCGCGACGGCTCCCAGACCAGGGTCTCGCCCAGGGCGTCCAGGTCGACCTCGACCAGCATCAGGTCGTCTTGCCCCGCGTAATGCCTGGCGGCGGTGACGGCCAACTGGTCGGCGGCGGACAGGTGGATATAGCCGTCGGCGTGGTCGACGGGCGAGCCGTCATAGGCGCCCTCGGCCAGGGTCGCCCGCCAGTCGGCGCGGCTCAGGATCTTGAAGGCCGTGGTCGGCAGGGCGTCGGTCATTTTTCCAGATCGTGCGGCGTCAGCCAGCCTTCGTAGGACGGCCGTCCCGCGACATCGACGGTGAAGACGGCCGCCGCCCCGGTGGGGAAGCCGCCGCTCATCTTGTCCAGCACGCTCGGCGAGGCGGCGCTCTCGATCAGGTATTCAACCGCCAGCTGATGCACGCCCGGATTATGGGCCACCAGCATCAGGCAGGCCGCGTCGTCTTCGGCGGCTTCGACGGCGCGGCGCAGCACGTCGGAGGAGGCGTTGTAGAGGGCGGGCGACAGATGCACCTCGACGTCGCCCATGGCTTCGCTGACCGCGTCCCAGGTCTGATGCGTGCGCCGGGCGCTGGACACCAGGGCCGTGTCGGGGCGCAGGCCCCGCTCGGCCAGGGCCTTGCCCATGGCCAGGGCGTCGGTGCGGCCGCGTTTGGACAGGGGGCGGTCGATGTCGCCGCCGGCCGCGCTCTTCTCGGCCTGGGCGTGACGCATGATGATCAGTCGCTGCATGGGGCTCGCCTTAAGGCCGTTTGCGCTCGCCGACCAGAGCATGGGCGGGCGGCCCATGGTCGCGCGACGCGGGCGAGGGGGTCAGGGCGGGCCGTCCCGCCAGCACCGCCTGGGCCAGGCCCTGGGGCCGGATGCGGGCATAGGACTGACGTGTCGCTTCCAGCATGATCAGGCCCGCCGCGCCGGGCAGCATCCAGCGTCCGACCTGTTCGATGCCATCGGCCATCGGCAACAGGGGGCTCCAGGGCGGAACATAGAGGGCCTGGGACCAGGCGGCGGGCTCCAGTCCGACCTCGCGGACCAGCCGCTCCAGCTGGCCGCGCGTGAAGGGGCGGCCGTGGCCGAAAGGCGTGGTTTCGGCCCGCGCCCACATGCCGCCGCGCGCCGCCGTCGCCAGGATGATGCGACCGGCGGGGGCCAGGGCGCGTACCGCCTCGGTCAGAAGGGCGCGGGGATCGTCGGCCTCTTCCAGAGCATGAACCAGCAGGATGCGGTCGAAGGTTCCGGCCGCGAAGGGCAGGCGTTTCTCATCGACCAGAAGGGTGCGGTTGCGTCCCCCCGTCGCCCATTGTTCGGCGCCCTGTCCGCCCGGCATGGCGGCGATGACGCGCCGGGCCCCGACGAAGCCGTCCAGCCAGGGCGTGGCGTAGCCCAGGCCCAGAACGTCGCAGCCCTCAGCCTCGCCCCAGGCGTCCTCCAGTCGTCGCGCCAGCACGCGTCGCACCAGCGCGCCGGTCGGCTCGCCGTAGAAGGTGCGGAGATCGTCAATGCTGCGCCTCATGGAGCTACTATAGTCCCCGGACGGCTCCCGCTGCTAGGATGCGTCCATGACCCTGACCGTGCGCCAGTTTCCCTGCCTGTCCGACAACTATGGCTTCCTGATCCGCGACGAGGCGACCGGCATGGTCGCCGCCGTGGACACGCCGGACGCCGAGGCCGTCCTGGCCGAGATCGAGGCCTCGGGCTGGGGCCGGCTGGACCTGATCCTCAACACCCACTGGCACCCCGACCACACGGGCGGCAATGAGCGGCTGAAAGCGGTGACGGGCTGCGAGATCGTCGGCCCCGAAGAAGTCCGGCGCGCGGCCCCGCTGGACCGCGTGGTCGTCGATGGCGACGTCGTGCGATTGGGAGAGACCGTGTTCGAGGTGGTGCTGTCGCCCGGGCACACCCTGGGCCATGTGGTCTATCGCGCGGCGGACAACGATATGGCCTTCGTCGGCGACGTCATCTTCGCCCTGGGCTGCGGCCGCCTGTTCGAGGGCACGGCCGAGCAGATGTGGGACAGCCTCGGCCGCATCGCGGCCTGGCCGGAAAGCACCACGCTCTACTGCGCCCACGAATATACGGCGTCCAACGCCCGATTCGCCCTCAGCCTCGACGAGCGGCCCGAGATGCGAGCCCACGCTGATGCGATCTTCGCCGCCCGCGAACGCGGCCAGCCGACCGTGCCGACCACGGTCGCAGTCGAGCGCCGCTTCAACCCCTTCCTGCGCGCCGCCGACGCCGCCGACTTCGCCGCCCGGCGTGCGGCCAAGGACGGGTTTAAGGGCTAGGGGCGGTCCTTCGCCTTGCCGTCGATCAGGACGGCCTGCTGCCAGGGGCTGGGCGCCTTGTCTGTGCGGTGGATGCAGCCGACCCAGCAGCAGGGGCGCTTCTTGCCCTCCAGCAGTTCCTCAACCGTGCGTTCGATGCGGCGCTGACGCGTCTTGGCCTGCTTGGCGTCCTCGACCCAGCAGATGAACTCGTTACGCCCCAGGGGCGTCAGGCCTGACCACAGGGCGAAGACCTCGGGATCCGCCCGCAAGGCGGTCTGCATATCCGCGCCCGCTTCATGGACGACGCCATGAGGGAAATCGTTCGTCACTGAAGCCTCCGCCATTGAGGAGCCGGAGCTTGGTCGCGAGGCGCAGCAATGTCCACTGTCGGGCGGAAGGCGGAGTTCAGCTAAGGGTGGGAAGCGGACATCCCCAGAGCGGCGTTTTCTTCGCTTTCGTCATCCTCCGGCAAGCCGCCTCTTGGCGGCGCAGACCGGGGGACCCAGCGGCGCCGAAGGCGATCTGTTTACGAGAGATGTTCGACGATTATCTGTGCGACAGGTTCGCGCTCTCGCGCGCCGCTGGGTCCCCCGGTCTCGCTGCGCTCGCCGGAGGATGACGAAAGCGAAAGCGCGCTCCAGCGTCCGCAACGGGTCGAAAGCAGACGCCCGCGCCGTCCGTTTCCGGCGGTCAGTCCTGCGGGATCACCGCGCGGATGACGCGGGCGGAGGAGGGGCGGCCGGCGATGCCGCGCTTGGGGTCGACCACGACGCGCAGGTCGCCGCCGGAATAGGTGACCGAGGCGCGCGAGCCTTCGACCACGGTGATGCTGCGCAGCCGGTCCAGGAAGGGGCGGGCGCTGGGTGAGCGGGCGATGCGGACCACGGCGTCGGTGGTGACGATCAGGGCCTCGATGCACAGGGCCTCGGATTCCGCCCCCGACAGGTTGATGCGGACCAGTCGACCCATGGCCTCGCTGACCAGGCTGCTGCGCCGGGTCATCAGGTTGAACATCTGCACCGGACCGAGGCTGGTCGGCTCCAGGCTGACGGCGGGACCGGCCACGGAAACGGGCGAGCCGCCCGGATTGCGTGTCGTATAGACGGTTATGCCCCCGCTGGGCGTCACGCGCAGGACCTGCTCGCCGGCGTCGTTGCGATAGATGGTGTCGCCGCGCGGCGCTGAAGAGGGGCGCAGCGCCCAGGTCTCGGCGGATCGGTCGAAGCGCAGCAGGGTCAGGGTTCCTGCCCGGTCCAGGATGAAGCCCTGGCCGGCCTCGGAGACGTAACGCGCCGGCGGGGGCAGGGTGCGGGTCACCGTCTGGCTGCGGATGGCGCGGCTCTGCTCCGACTGGACATTGGAGCGGGCCTGGGCGGCGGCCGGCGTCGTCGCCAGGCAGGCCGTCAGCGCCAGCAGGGCGGCGAGGTCGAGGCGCACGCCCGCAACCGCCCGGGCGCGGCGCGCCTGGGCGGCGAAGCATGGCGGATTCTCCGCCTCAACCTCGACCGTAGCCATCATGACAGCAGTCGTGGAACGCCCGAACGGCGGATTTTAGGCAAAACGGGTTCAGCCAACCAGGTACTGGCCGCCGTTCAACGACAGGGTGCAGCCTGTGACATATCCGGCACGTTCGCCCGACAGCCATGACACCATGTCGGCGATCTCCTCGCCCTTGCCCAGGCGGCCGACCGGAATCTGGGCGATGATGCTGTCCAGCACCTTCTGATCCATGGCGCCGACCATTTCGGTGTCGATATAGCCGGGCGCGATGCAGTTGACGGTCACGCCCTTGCGCGCGTTTTCAAGCGCCAGGGCCTTGGTGAAGCCGATCATCCCGGCCTTGGCGGCGGAATAGTTGGCCTGACCGATCTGGCCCTTCTGGCCGTTGATCGAGGAAATGTTGACGATCCGGCCGAAACCCCGGTCGCGCATGCCGTTGATCACCTGGCGCGTCATGTTGAAGACGCTGTCCATGTTGACGCGGATGACGTCGGACCACTGATCGGCGCTCATCTTGTGGAAGAAGCCGTCGCGAGTGATGCCGGCGTTGTTCACCAGGGTGTCGATGGGCCCCAGTTCGGCCTCGACCGCCTGCACCGCACGGGCGCAGTCGTCGAATGAGCCGACATTGCCCTTGATGACCATGACGCCCAGTTCGCGGGCCGTCGCGGCCGCCGCCTCGTCATTTCCGGAATAACCGGCGGCGACGGACATGCCGTCTTCCCTCAGCCGCTGGACGATCGCCTTGCCGATCCCCCGGGTGCCTCCCGTAACCAAAGCCACTCGCGCCATGATGCGTTTCCCTGTCTTTATTTTGAGGCGCCGTCGCCGACGACGCCCCACCCTCAAGACTACGCCTTAGCTTGGCAAGCGTTGCTGGAGAAGACGCTGTTACGCGGCCTGATCAATCTGGCCCATGTCGATGACGAAGCGATAACGCATGTCCGTGCGCTGTCCGTCACTTCAGCTTGGCGATCAGGGCCTGGGCCGCCGCCGGGTTGCGCACCTTGGCCCCCGAGATGAAGTAGGCGAAGACGTCGCCGCGCCCGGCCCACCGGCGCGTCTGGTCCGCCACGGCGTCCAGTTCGGTCGAGGTCATGCCCGTTGGTTCGTCTTCGCGGCTGGACATCAGTCGGGCGTAGCTGAAGTCGGCGGTGGCCTGGTCGATCTGCGGCCAGGTCGGCTCCTCGTCGTCGACCGCATAGACGATGGCCGCGCCGTACTTGGCCGCCAGGTCATAGAATTCCTGGCAGGCGAAGGTCGGATTGCGCACCTCAAGCGCGTGCCGCAGCCGCACTCCGTCCTTCTCCCTGGGCAGCAGCTTCAGAAAGCCTTCGAAGTCCTCGGCGTCGAACTTCTTGGTCCCCATGAACTGCCAGTTGATCGGCCCCAGCTTGTCGCCCAGCACCGTCAGTCCCTGCGACAGGAAGCGGTCGAAGCTCTCGCCGCCTTCCGACAGGACCTTGCGGTTGGTGCAGTAACGGCTGGCCTTGACCGAAAAGACGAAGCCGTCCGGCGTCTCGTCGCGCCACTTCATCCAGCTGTCGGGCTTGAAGGTCGAATAATAGGTGCCGTTGATCTCGATCGAGGTCAGGGCCCGGCTGGCGAACTCCAGCTCGCGCTTCTGCGTCAGGCCCTCGGGATAGAAGACCCCGCGCCACGGCTCGAAGGTCCAGCCGCCGACGCCGATGTGTATGGAACCTGTCATGGCCGTGCCTCCTGGGGTGCGGGTCTCTTCATGCACCCGGCGCGGGTTCTCGGGCAACGGCGAACCGGATCAGGACGCGCCGATCGAGGTGGCCATCATGGCGGCGGGGTTGATGATGCTGACGGCCGCGAGGACCAGGTACAGGGCGATGTGCAGACCCATGGCGAGAGCGAACACCCAGGCCCGGCGCGTCAGGGCCGCAGGCAGGACGAGGATCAGATAGATGGCCATGTTGAAGGCGTAGCCGCCGGCGATCAGCGCGCCTTGCGCCTTGGGCAGGCTCATCCAGATCGAGCCGCTCATCATCAACAGGTTGGCCAGGACCAGCAACAGCATGATGGCGCGCTTGTTGGCCCAGAAGTGGGCGTCCAGATCCTGCACCTCGTCATCCGGCTCGGGGAAGATCAGACTGGTGGCGACGAAATAGACCGTGGCCACCAACAGTCCGGCGATCAGCAGGCCGTAGCTGTAGGGGGCGGAGCTGAAATTCATCCAGGCCGCGTCCCAGAAGGTGGCGATGTCCAGGGCGACAAAGACGGCCAGCATCGGCGTCTTCCAGCCGATCTTCACGGTCTTGCGGTGCTTGAAGGCGCGGGCGGCCCCGGTGGCGATCACCGCCACCGACAGGCCCAGCACCAGGCCGTAGAAGCTGAAGAAGAATTCGAATGCGCTCATGTCGGCCCCCCCAACTGTCCCGCTTAGGGCTTGGGTGCTTGCTCGTCCATGTCGCGGGGCGGTGAGGCCTCGCCTTCGTCGGCCGGCTTCTTGCCGCCCCCGAACTTGATGACGCCGAAACCGAGCGCCAGGCCGATCAGGATGCCGATCGCCATATTGTCGATCAGGGCGCCCAGGATGACGCCGATGATCAGTCCCATGGGCAGGCCCACGACCACGGTCTTCTTCATCACGCATCCCCTGCGATTCCGGCCGAGCCGAAGACCTCGCATCAACCCCGCGACCGCGGCGTTCGTCAAGCGGGCAGGCGTGGCGGGCAGGAGTGGCGTGCGGCGCGGCCGGGGTCTATAGCGCCGCTGTCGTGGGAGAGTTGTGCGCGTGCCGGAACTGACGCCTGAGATCATCGCCCTGCTGGGCGCCGCGTCGGTGATCGCCGGCTTCATCGACGCCATCGCGGGCGGCGGGGGGCTGATCTCCCTGCCGGCCCTGCTGTCGGTGGGGCTGAACCCGGTCGCCGCCATCGCCACCAACAAGGTTCAGGGCAGCGTCGGCACGGCCAGCGCCCTGTGGAACTTCTGGCGCAAGGGGCGTGTGGATTTCCGTCTGATCCGCTGGCCTCTGGCTCTGGTGGCGGGAGGGGCGGGACTGGGCGCCTTCGCCGTGACCCTGGTGGATTCGCGCTGGCTGATGATCCTGCTGCCGGTGCTGCTGATCGGCATCGCCCTGTATTTCCTGTTCGGGCCGAGGGCCTCGGACGAGGACGCCCACGCCCGGCTGACGCCCCTGGCCTACGCCTTGGTCGCGGGCGGGATCGGCTTTTACGACGGCTTCTTCGGGCCCGGCACCGGGTCCTTCTTCGCCCTCAGCCTGGTCATGTTGCTGGGCATGGGGCTGACGCGGGCGACAGCCCATACCAAGGCGCTGAACCTGATGAGCAATGTTGTCGGCATCGTCGTGCTGGCGGTCGGCGGGCACATCGTCTGGACCCTGGCCGGGATCATGGCCGTGGGTCAGTTCGTCGGCGGGCGGATGGGGTCGCACGCGGCCATGCGCTTCGGTCCGCGTCTGATCCGGCCTCTTCTGGTGATCATCTCCCTGGCCATCACCGCGCGGCTGCTGTCCGATCCGGCCAACCCTCTGCGGATCATGATCGCGGGCTGGTTCGGCTAGGCGGACGCTTCCGTTCCCTCGGGCGTCAGCATGGTCAGGGCGCTCAGAAGGTCGCGGGCGGTGACCGGTTTGGCCAGGTGCAGGTCGGCCCCCGCATCTCGGGCGGCTTCGCGATGTTCGGCCATGGCGTTGGCGCTGAGCATCAGGATCGGCGTGCGTCGAACCGAGGGGCGCGCGGCCTCGGCGGCGCGCAGGGCGCGGGTCGCCGTCAGGCCGTCCATGCCAGGCATCTGCATGTCCATCAGCACCACATCAAAGCTCTGGGCCGCGAAGGCGGCCACGGCCTGGGCGCCGTCCTCGACCATGACCAGTTCTGCGACGTGATCGGCCAGGATCAACTGGACCAGGCGCTGGTTGACCGGGTGGTCCTCGGCCAACAGGACGCGCAGGGGGCGCGAGGGCAGGGCGGGCGGCGCCGCAGCGGCGCGCGTTTCGGCGTGACTGGCGCGCGGCAGGGGCAGTTCGACCCGGAAGCGGCTGCCGACGCCCGGGGTGGAGGTTCCGCTGATGCGACCGCCCATCATCTCGGTCAGGGAATGGCAGATCGACAGGCCCAGGCCCGTGCCGCCGAACCGCCGGGTGATGCTGCTGTCCGCCTGGCTGAACCGTTGGAACAGGCGGGCGGCGTGGTCGGCGTCGAAGCCGACGCCGGTGTCGTGAACCTCGAACGACAACAGGGTCGGGGCGCCGTAATCCTCGTCCAGGGCGAAACGGACGGCGACCGAACCCTCGGCGGTGAACTTGACGGCGTTGGACAGCAGATTGCCCAGGATCTGGCCGATGCGGACGCTGTCGCCGACGAAGGCGCCGCGCACGTGGTCAGGGCGCTCCAGGTGAAAGGCCAGGCCCTTGTCCTCGGCTCGCCGTCGCAGGGTGTCCAGCGGCGCGGCCAGGGCTTCGTCCAGGTCGAAGGGGCGCAGCTCCAGCGTCAGCTTGCCGGCCTCGATGCGCGACACGTCCAGCATGTCGGACACAAGTCGTTCCAGGGTCACGCCCGACGCGCCGATCAGGGCGAGCATTTCGGCCTGATCGGGTGACAGCGGCGTGCGCGACAAGGCGTCGACGATGCCGATGACGCCGTTCAGGGGGGTGCGGATCTCGTGGCTCATATTGGCCAGGAAGTCCGACTTGGCGCGGTTGGCGGCTTCGGCGGCGGCCTTGGCCTCGATCAACGCCTTCTCGGCGGCCATCTTGGCGGTCACGTCCCGAGCCACGGCGTAGATGCGGTCGCCGAACTTCCGCGCCCGCCATTCCAGGGTGATGTAATGGCCGTCGCGGTGGCGATAGCGATTGACGTGACCCTTGACCGGCGCGTCGGGGCGACGATTTTCAACCTCGGCCACGCTGTCCAGAGTGCCGGGCAGGTCGTCGGGATGGACCAGGGTCAGGATGGCCAGACCGATCAGGTCCTCGGGACGATAGCCCAGGGTGGCGGCCCAGGACGCGCTGACCCGGACAATCAAACCTTCCAGGTCCCGGATCACCAGCAGGTCCAGCGACACGTCGAAGAAGGTCGCCAGATCGGCCGCCGTGTCGCGCGCCGGCTGCGGTTGTCCCGTCAGCGGTGGGGCGGCGGCCGGGGCGAAAGTCATGGGCGATCCTTACATACTGGCCGCCGTTTCTAGACGACGCCGGTTAAGGTCGCATTTCCGTCGTGTGATGAGGTCGTTGACCGGCCTAGTAGGCGAAGTCGCGATAGATGCGGCTGACGTCGCCCTGCCATTCGCCGTGATACAGTTCCAGCAGACGGTCGGCGGGGGTCACGCCGCTGTCGGCGATGTCTTCCAGTTCCGACAGATAGCCGCGCTCGTCGACCATGCCGCCGCTGAAGCGGGCGCGGTTCTTCAGGCCGTGCTTGGCGATCTCGACCAGATCGACGGCGATGTCGCGGACGCTGCGGCCCGCCACCTCGGCCTTGAGGCCCAGACGGGTCACGTCGCGGCGCAGGCGCTCATGATCGGCGATGTCCCAGTCCTTGCACAGGTCCCAGGCCGCAGCCAGCGACGGCGCGTCGTAGAGGATCCCGGCCCACAGGGCGGGCAGGGCGCAGATGCGGCTCCACGGGCCGCCGTCGGCGCCGCGCATCTCCAGATACTGTTTCAGGCGGACTTCGGGGAAGAGGGTGGTCAGGTGGTCGGCCCAGTCCTTGGCCGTGGCGCGCTCGCCGGGCAGGGCGTCCAGACCCTCGGTCATGAACTTGCGGAACGACTGGCCCGACAGGTCGACGTAAGTCTCGCCGCGCTTGGCGAAATACATGGGGGTGTCTAGGGCATAGTCGGCGTAGCGCTCGTAGCCGAAGCCGTCGGCGAAGACGAAGTCCAGCATGCCGGTGCGGTCCGGATCAGTGTCGGTCCAGACATTGGCGCGCGCCGACAGGAAGCCGTTGGGCTTGCCCTCGGTGAAGGGCGAACAGGCGAACAGGGCGGTGGCGATGGGCTGAAGCGCCAGCGAGGTGCGGAACTTCATGACCATGTCGGCTTCGCTGTCGAAGTCGAGATTGGCCTGGATGGTGCAGGTCCGCAGCATCATGTCGAGGCCCAGAGAGCCCTTCTTGGGCATGTAGGCGCGCATGATGCCGTAACGGCCCTTGGGCATGATCGGCACGTCCTCGCGCCGCCACAGGGGATCGAAACCGGCGCCGAGGAAGCCGAGGTTCAGCTGGTCGGCGACCTGCTTGACCTCCATCAGGTGCTGGCCGGTTTCCGAACAGATGTCGTGGATGGTCTGCAGCGGGGCGCCCGACAGTTCGAACTGGCCGCCCGGCTCCAGGCTGATCGAGGCGGTGAAGCCTTCGGCGTTCTTGCGTTCCAGGGCGATGACGTGGCCGGCTTCCTCGACCGGAGACCAGCCGAAGCGTTGCAGGCCGGTCAGCATGGCCAGGATGCCGTTGTCGCCCTCATAGGCGGGGCGGCGCAGGGTGGACTTGTCGAAGCCGAACTTTTCGTGCTCGGCGCCGATGCGCCACTGGTCGGCGGGCTTCTCGCCCTTCGACATGGCGTGAATCAGTTGCTCTTTCGAAAGCGGCGCCGTGTCGGACATCTGTAACCTCTGCTGTCGCGGCTAGATGGGCGAGGATACGGCCCTGCTCAAGAGGGGGCGAGCAAACTTCTAACGTTCCCAGTCGCCAATGGCCGCCTGCCACAGGGTCAGGGCGGCGATGGCGGCGGTGTCGGCGCGCAGGATGCGCGGGCCCAGAGAGACGGCGGTGGTGAAGGGCAGGGCGCGCAGCCGCTCGCCTTCCTCGGGCGAGAAACCGCCCTCGGGGCCGATCAAGATGGCCCACTTTTCTCCGCCCGCAGCCGTCAGGGCCGAGACGGCGGGCGCGCCGCCGGTCTCGTCGCAGAACATCAGACGGCGCTCGGCGTCCCAGCCGTCCAGCAGGGCGTCCAGCTTGACCGGATCGTCGACCAGGGGCACGTCCAGACGGCCGGTCTGTTCGGCGGCCTCCTCGGCGATGGCGTCCAGCCGGTCCAGCCGCAGCCGGTCGGCGTTGGTCCGGTGGGTCAGGACCAGTCGCACGCGGCTGGCGCCCAGCTCGGTCGCCTTCTCGACGATGGTTTCGATCCGCGCCTTCTTCACCACGGCGACGATCAGCTCCAGATCGGGGCCGTGGGTCTGTTCGCGCACCAGCTCCTCGGCGCGCAGGATGACGCCCTTCTTCAGCACCTCGGCGACGCTGGCGCGCCACTCGCCGTGACGACCATTGAAAACCAGCAGGTCGTCGCCCGCCTTCAGCCGCATGACCTGGGTCAGATAGCGCGACTGGTCGAGGGTCGGAGCGACGGCGAGGCCGGGGGCGAGGTCGGAGGTGACGTGAAGGCGTATCATATTTTCCGCTCATCCCCGCGGAAGCGGGGACCCAGTGAGAGCCTTAGAACAGGTCGTTGAACAGATCGCACCAGCCCGGATTGGCCTGCTCGATCAGCTCCAGTTTCCAGACGCGGTTCCATTTCTTGATCTGGCGTTCGCGAATGAAGGCGTCGTGCCGGGTCGGGTGAAGCTCGTACCAGACCAGAACAGCGCACCCATACTTGGCCGAGAACCCCCTGAACACCTTTTCGCGGTGCTGTGAGGTGCGTTCGACGATGTCGTCGGTCGAGCCGGTGTAGAGGGCGCCGTTCCGCCCACTGGCGATAATGTAGGTGAAGAAGGCGACGGTCTGCCCCGCAAAAGGACTGGGTCCCCGCTTTCGCGGGGATGAGCGGGTAGAATAACGCAGTTACTTCTTGTGTCAGCCGTTCAGCTCAGCCGGTCACGCTTTGCGGGCCAGACGGGGGGCAGGTCGGCGTGGCCCTGGCCCTGGGCGTGGCGCAGTTCGCGTTCCAGCATCCGGCTCATGGCGTCCAGCGGCAGGTCGTTCGGATCGTCGCCGAAGGGGTCTTCCAGTTCGTCGCCCAGGGCGTCCAGACCAAAGAAGGTGTAGGCGACCAGCAGGGACACGGCCGTCGTCCACCACCCGAGCGCCGGCGCCAGGGCGAAGGGCAGCATCAGGCAAAAGGCGTGGGCTGTCCGGTGCAGCAGCAGGGCGTAGGCGAAGGGAAGAGGCGTGGTCTTGATCCGCTCGCACCCGGCCAGAACGTGGCTCATCTCGGTCAGCCGCAGCTCCAGCACCGAATAGCGGATCGGGTCGATCAGGCCGTCGCGCAGCAGTTCGGCGCACTGGCGGCCCACGCCGGTCAGGGCGGCGTCGGTGGCGTGGTGGGCGGGCGCGACCTTGGTCCAGCGGGCGATCTCGCCCGCTTCGTCGCGGTCGCGCAGCCGGGCGGCCAGACCGAAGACGAAGCCGCCGACGCCGTCCAGCATGGGCGTGCGGCGGTCCTCGGGCAGCAGGACCGTCTGGCGGATGAAGGATCGTACGGCGATGATCAGCTCGCCCCACAGCTTTCGCGCCTCCCACCAGCGGTCATAGCAGGCGTTGTTGCGGAAGCTCATGAAGATGGACAGCGCCAGCCCGATCAGGGCGAAGGGCGCCGCCGCCAGATGCACCGGCAGGTCCGGCCGCGCGCGGTGCAGCATGACCGCCGCCACGGTGATGACCACGGTCAGGGCCAGTCGCCCGACGATGCGGGGCAGGATGGACCCGTTAATTGCAAACAGGATTTGCAGCGGGCCGGGGCGGGAGCGGACGATCATGCGCCACCCTTAGCGCCCCGGCTGTTCGCTTTACAGGGTGCGGGCGATCAGCAGCTTCATGATCTCGTTGGTGCCGCCGTAGATGCGCTGGACGCGGGCGTCCTTGTAGAGCTGGGCGATCGGATACTCGGTCATGTAGCCGTAGCCGCCGAACAGCTGCAGCATCTCGTCGATGGTCTCGCCCTGGATGTCGGTGACCCAGTATTTGGCCATGGAGGCCGTGGCGGCGTCCAGCTGACCCTTCAGGTGCAGGCCGATGCAGTGGTCGACGAAGACCTTGGCCACGGTCAGTTTCGTTTTGACCTCGGCCAGCTTGAACTGGGTGTTCTGGAAGTCGATCACCCGCTTCCCAAACGCCTTGCGCTGCTTGACGTAGTCCAGCGTCGCCTCCAGCCCGCGCTCGGCGGCGGCCACGCCTTGCACGGCGATGTTCAGGCGTTCCTGCGGCAGTTGCTGCATCAGCTGGACGAAGCCCATGCCCTCGCCGCCGCCGATGGCGTTCTCCAGCGGAACCTTGACGTCGTTGAAGAATAGCTCGGAGGTGTCGTTGGCCTCCATGCCGATCTTGTGCAGGTTGCGGCCGCGTTCGAAGCCCTCGGCTCCATCAGTTTCGAGGCAGATCAGACTGGTGCCCTTGGCGCCTTCGGCCGGGTCGGTTTTGGCGACGACGATGATGAAGTTGGCCAGCTGGCCGTTGGTGATGAAGGTCTTGGAGCCGTTCAGGACATAGTGGTCGCCCGACTTGATGGCGGTGGTCTTGACGCCCTGAAGGTCAGACCCGGCGCCCGGCTCGGTCATGGCGATGGCGCCGACCAGTTCGCCTGACTGCAGACGCGGCAGCCATCGCGTCTTCTGCTCGGCCGTGCCGTAGTGCCAGATGTAGGGCATGACGATGGCGTTGTGCAGCGAGATGCCGAAGTGGTCCGCGCCCTTCCAGCCCAGCTGGCGCATCAGCACGACTTCGTGCCGGTAGTCGCCGCCGAAGCCGCCGTCCTCTTCCGGCAGGGACAGGCCCAGAAGTCCGGCTTCGCCCGCCGTGTTCCACAGGCCGCGCGGCACGCTGGAGGCGGCGATCCATTCCGACATCTTCTCGGGCGGGGCGTGCTCGTCGATCCATTTGCCGACGCTGTCGGAGAAGAGGACGATCTCCTCTTCCTGCATGAAGTCGGGATCGGGGGTGTTGAGCACGTTCATCGTGGCGTTTCCTGCGGGCGCGGTTCGGACTCTGGCGGTCGTCTGGGCGCGGTCGATAGAGAAAGGGCCTCTCCCGCGTCAGCGGAAGAGGCCCTGTAGGTCAGTCGTGGATCAGAAGGCCTCGGCGGGCATCTGCATCAGCACTTCGGCGCCGGTCTTCAGCTTGGTCAGGTGGGCGGCGGCGTCGGGCAGGATGCGCTCGACGAAATACTGCCCGGTCTGCAGCTTGGTGACGTAGTAGGGGTCGGCGTCGCCGGCGGCGATCTTGGCCTGGGCCGACTTGGCCATCTGGGCCCACATATAGGCCAGGGCCGTCAGGCCGAAGATGTGCAGGTAATCGGTCGAGGCGGCCGCCGCGTTGTCCGGGTTGGCCATGCCGTTCTGCATCAGCCACATGGTGCCTTCCTGCAGCTTCTTCTTGGTGTCGGCCAGGCCGTCGACGAAGGGCTTGAGGGCCTCGTCGTCGCCGTTCTCGGACACGAAGGCGTCGATGTCGGCGAACCAGCTCATGATGGCGCGGCCGCCGTTCGACGGCAGCTTGCGGCCCACCAGGTCCAGGGCCTGAATGCCGTTCGTGCCCTCATAGATCATGGTGATGCGCGCATCGCGCAGATACTGCGAGGCGGGGAAGTGCTCGGTATAGCCCGAGCCGCCGTGGACCTGCATGGCCAGCGACGCGACGTGGAAGCCCTTGTCGGTCAGATAGGCTTTCAGCACGGGCGTGATCAGGCCCATGTAGTCCTTGGCCTTGGTCGCCGTGGCCTCGTCCGAGGACTTCTGCAGGTCGGCCTGCAGGGCGGTCCACAGGATGAAGGCGCGACCGCCTTCCACGAAGGCCTTCGACTCCAGCAGCATCCGGCGCACGTCGGGGTGGACCATGATGGGGTCGGCCGGGCCGTCCGGGTTCTTGGCGCCGGTCAGGGCGCGGCCTTGCAGGCGGTCGTTGGCGAACTCGACGGCGGCCTGATAGGCGGCGTCGCCGATGGCCAGGCCCTGCAGGCCGGTGCCCAGGCGGGCCTCGTTCATGACCACGAACATGTTGTTCATGCCCCGGCCTTCTTCGCCGATCAGCCAGCCCTTGGCGTTCTCATAGGCCATGACGCAGGTGGCGTTGCCGTGGATGCCCATCTTGTGCTCGAGGCCGGCGCAGGACACGCCGTTGCGCTCGCCGATGGATCCGTCCTCGTTCACCAGGAACTTGGGCACCACGAAGAGCGACAGGCCCTTGATGCCCGGAACCGCGCCTTCGACGCGGGCCAGCACGGTGTGGATGATGTTGTCGGCGAAGTCGTGCTCGCCCGCCGAGATCCAGATCTTCTGGCCGGTGATCGAATAGGAGCCGTCGCCGTTCGGCACGGCCTTGGTGCGGACCATGCCCAGGTCGGTGCCGCACTGCGGCTCGGTCAGGTTCATGGTGCCGGTCCATTCGCCGGTCGCCATCTTGGGCAGGTACTTCTGCTTCAGTTCGTCAGAGGCCGAGGCCTCGATGCCGTGATAGGCGCCGCCCGTCAGGCCCGGATACATGGAGAAGGCCGCCGAGGCCGCAGCCGTGAACTGGCCCACGGCCATCGAGACGATGGAGGGCAGGCCCTGGCCGCCGTATTCCGTGCCAAAGGCCAGGCTGGTCCAGCCGGCCTCGACCATCTGGTGATAGGCTTCTTTCCAGCCCTTGGGCGTGGTCACCACGTCGCCTTCGATGTGGCAGCCTTCCTGATCGCCCGGACGGTTGATCGGGGCGATGACCTCTTCGGCGAACTTGCCGCCTTCCTCGATGATCTGGTCGATCAGGTCGCGCGACAGGTCGGCGTCGGCGAAGTGGTTGGCGTAGCGTTCAACCTCCAGCACGTCGTGCAGGACGAAGGACAGGTCGCGGACAGGCGCCTTGTAGGCCATGGTTAAGCTCTCGCTTTGAAAGGCTGGAAGTGGTTGTCGGGGTTGAGCCGTTCGCTCAGCAGGCTGGCGTATTCGTCCGCCCCCGGCAGAAGATCGGGGCGGTGTTCGCCCAGCTTGGACTCCATCCAGGCGCAGGCCTCCTCGGCCGTCTGGATGGCGCCCTCGATGTCTTCGAGTTGTTGTTTCAGCGCCTCGACCTGGGCGCGGTGACGGCGCAGGGCCACGGCCATCTGATGGACGTTGTGGTCCTTGCGGTCATACAGATCCAGCATCTCCTGGATCTCCTGCAGGGTGAAGCCGATGCGGCGCCCCCTCAGGATCAGCTTCAGTCGGGCGCGGTCGCGGGCGTCGTAGACCCGGGTCTGACCCTTGCGGGCCGGGGTCAAAAGGCCCTTGTCCTCATAGAAGCGCAGGGCGCGCGCGGTCGCGCCGAACTCGCGGCACAGGTGCCGGATGGAATAGGTGCGGTGATCGTCAGCGGTCGCCATGCGTCATCCATAACTTGACGCGGACGTAAAGGGAAGCTTCTCGATCGCCGTCACGACAGATGTGATCGACACGGGTCTGCAAACGCAAATCGGCCGCGGAGAGCTTGCGCCCGCCGCGGCCGATCCGGGGAGGAAAACTGTGTCAGGCGATCAGTGACGGCGGAACCAGAAGACCGGCGCCGTGATGGCGATCAGGAAGAGGTTGGTCAGGGCCAGACCGACATTCAGTTCCGTGGCGTGCAGGATCAGCATGATGGTTTGCAGGGCCAGCAGGCCGACGCTGGCCGTCAGCAGCAGGGGGCGGCCGAAGCGCCACGACACCAGGGGGCTGAGCACCATCAGGGCCAGGACGATCTCGACCACGCCCAGGCCGCGCACGAAGTTGACGCTGGCCATGGCGGGCCAGTGCATCAGCACGGTCAGGTTCTCCATCGACTCCGTCAGCTTGGCGTAGCCGGCCGCGATGAAGAACATCGCGATCCAGCCCTGGAAGGTCCACAGGGCCAGGTTCAGGTAGTCGGATTTTGCGCGGGAGCGGGGCGTCAAGGTCGTCGAGGTCATGGCCGAAACCGTGGGGGGTTGAATTGGTAACAGTTGCTAGATCAGATTGCCGGGGGCGATCGTCAAGGAAGTGTAACAATCTGTGAACCGGGGGTAGGCGCGACCTGCGGCGGCGGCGTGGCTGAAACCACAATTCCCCGTAACCCGACGCAGGACGTGAGCGTGGTCTAGGCCCGTCGAAGCGAGCTGTCAACGATTGATGACATCAGCTGATGACTTAAAGCGCCCAAGCGCTCCGCGCGGCGTCCAGGCGGGCCAGCTTGGCGTGCAAAGGCGCCCAGTCGTCGCCCTGTTCGATGGCCGCCCACAGGGCCTCGACCTCGTCGATCAGCATCTCCTCCGGTTCGGACGCGGCGAACATCGGATGCTCCAGCCGCTCGGGGCGATCCGGTTCATGTTCCAGCAGGGCGAAGCGGAAGGCGTCGAAGGCCTCGCCCTGATAGATCTTGCCGCGCACGCCGCCGAGCGCCCGCGCGCCCGAACTGAAGCCGCCGAACCAGTCGAAGAAGAGCGGCTCCCAGCGCAGGGCCTCGCCCTTGTCGCGCAGCAGGGCCAGGGCCGCGTCCAGCAGCCGCTGATCCGCCGCCTCGCCCAGGCTCTTGACCCCCAGGCGGTTGAGGAAGGCCGCGCGCAGGTGGCGGATATAGGCGGGGCCGAAGCCGTTCAGCGCCTCGGTCAGGGCCGTGACCTGATCCTCGGCGATCAGCTTCAGGCAGCCGGCCAGCTGGGTCAGATTCCAGAACACGGCCTCGGGCTGGCGCGCGAAGGCGTAGAGGCCGGAGGTGTCGAAATAGGCGGCGGTGAAGGCCGGGTCGTAATGGGGCAGGAAGCGCCAGGGTCCGTAGTCGAAGCTCTCGCCCGTCACGTTCAGATTGTCGGTGTTCAGCACCCCGTGGACGAAGCCCGCCGAAATCCACTTGGCCGTCAGCCGGGCCGAGGCCTCGACCACGGCGGCCAGGAAACCGGGCGCGTCGCCCGTCGCGACGGACGGGTGATACAGGCTGCGGGCGTGCTCCAGCAGGACCTCGATCTGGTCCTTGCGGCCATAGTAGGCGGCGCGCTGGAAGGTCCCAAAGCGGATATGGCTGTGCGACAGCCGCACCATGGCGGCCGAGCGGGTGGGGGAGGGTTCGTCGTTGCGTTCCAGCGCCTCGCCGGTCTCGACCAGGGACAGGATGCGGCAGGTCGGAACCCCGAGGCTTTCCAGCATGGCCGCGGCCAGGACCTCGCGCATCCCGCCCTTCAGCGTCAGTCGTCCGTCGCCGCGCCGCGACCAGGGCGTCTGGCCCGAGCCCTTGGTGCCAAGGTCGAGAAGGCGGGCTTCCTTGTTTTCCCTATCGCCTTGCTCGCGGAGCAAGGCTGCTTGAGGGATTTCCCTCAGCTGCGCCGCCAGAAACCCGCGCCCGTCGCCGATGTCGGGGTTGTAGGTGCGGAACTGGTGGCCGTGATAGCGCATGGCCACGGGACCGGGCTGGCCGGGCAGGGGCTGGAAGCGGCCGAAGTGGTTCAGCCATTCCTCGTCGCTCAGCGTTTCCAGCCCGACCTCGGCCGCCGCGCGGTCGTTGCGCACGCGCAGGATCGTCTGGGGGAAGTCCGCCGCGGACACCGGGTCGCCGAACTCGGGGCCGAGATCGAGGAAACGCGGTTCGGGACGATAGGCGGGGGAAACGGGCATGAAGCGGCAGATGCGCGTTCGTCTGCCGTTTCGCAACCGCGAAAGCAGGGTTGAACCTCGGGGCGGCTTGGGTATTTTCCCCCGCAGAGATCAGGTCCCGCGCCGCTGGTTGCGCGCCGGGGCCAGGCTGGCGCTCCATCGGAGCGAACCCGGTCCGGCGTCCGTCGATAACCTGACGCCACGACAGTCCTTTCTGATTTCGGAGACCGCCGTGGCCAAGAAGCTCACGCTCGACTTTCTCAAGACCGAAGCCGGATCGGGCGCGGTGCTCGGCCTCGCCGCCATCGCCGCCCTGATCGTCGCCAACTCGCCGCTGTCCGCCGACTATTTCGCCTGGCTGAAGAGCGTTCACGTGCTTCAGATCGGCCCGCTGCGGCTGGAGGAGACGATCTCGGGCTGGATCAAGGAAGGCCTGATGGCGGTCTTCTTCCTCGTGGTGGGGCTGGAGATCAAATACGAGATTCTCAAGGGCGAGCTGAGCAATCCCAAGAAGCTGGCCCTGCCGATCATCGCCGCCCTGGGCGGGATGGCGGTCCCGGGCCTGGTCTATCTGGCCGTGGCGGGCATGCTGGGCGGGCCGTCGCAGGGCTGGCCCATTCCCCTGGCCACCGACATCGCCTTCGCCCTGGCCGTCTTCGCCATGGTGGGCAAGGGCCTTCCGTCGTCGCTGCGGGTCTTCCTGCTGACCCTGGCCATCGTTGACGACCTCGGGGCCATCGCCCTGATCGCCGTCCTGTTCAGCCAGGGCGTGCAGTGGCTGCCCTTGCTGGGTGTGGCCGGTGTTCTGGCCGCGCTGGCCCTGATCGGCCGTCGTCGTCTGGCCGGACCCTTCTGGGTCCTGGGCTTCGGCGCGGTCTGGTATCTGACGGTGCTGTCGGGTCTGTCGACCTCGCTGACGGCGGTGGCCTTCGCCATGATCGTGCCGGTCGAGCCGCGTCGCGAGACCTCGCAGAGCCCGCTGAAGGAGGCGATGCACGACCTGCACCCCTATGTCGCCTTCCTGGTCCTGCCGCTGTTCGCCTTCGCCAAGGCGGGGGTCTCCTTCGCCGGCCTGTCGCTGGAACAGGCCTTCGCCCCCCTGGTCATCGCCATCGCCCTGGGCCTCTTCCTCGGCAAGCAGGTCGGCGTCTTCGGCGCGGCCTGGCTGGCCGCCAGGCTGAAGATCGGCGACAAGCCCTCGGGCGCCAGCTGGCTGCAGCTCTACGGCGTCAGCCTGTTGTGCGGCATCGGCTTCACCATGAGCCTGTTCATCGGCGTCCTGGCCTTCCCCGGCGCCGTGGATTCGCCCGAGCAGATCGAGGTCAAGCTGGGCGTGATCGGCGGTTCCGTGCTTTCCGCTGTCGCCGCCGCCGTGATTCTGAACCTCGCCGCGCGCCGTCAGCAGCAAAGGGAAAACGCTTCATCTGCTAAAATCTTGCAGTGAACGTTGATAATATTGACCTTGCGTAATCGGTTTTTGTCGCTTTCTCGCCACACGTAGAGCGACGTTGGCTGAAATCGCCGTTCGCAGCTTTGCGGCTTCTTGTCGCTTTCCCGACCCTGGCTTACCCCTATCAACGGAGAATTCACGCCGTTCAATGAGCGTGGATCGACAGGGACAGGAATCGCCACGGTCGCCGCGGGCGGCCGGGCCATAGAGCCGGGGAGCCGCCATATGCGTTTCAACACTATTCTTCGCTGCACCGCGTCCGCCGTCGTCGTGGGCGCTGTCGCCTTCGGCCTGGCCGGGACCGCCTCGGCCCAGGAAGGGCCGACCACGATCGACGACATCATCGTCACCGCCCAGAAGCGCGAGCAGAACCTGCAGGACGTGCCGATCGTGGTCACCACCCTGTCGCAGGAGGCGCTGGACGGCGCCGGCGTGCGCGACATCAAGGATCTGCAGATCCTGACCCCGGGCATGACCGTGACCTCGACCCAGTCGGAAGCCTCGACCACCGCCCGTATCCGCGGCGTCGGCACCGTGGGCGACAACCCCGGCCTGGAAAGCTCGGTCGGCGTGGTCATCGACGGCGTCTATCGCTCGCGGAACGGCGTCGGCTTCGGCGATCTGGGCGAACTGAGCCGCATCGAGGTTCTGAAGGGGCCGCAGGGCACCCTGTTCGGCAAGAACACCTCGGCCGGCGTCATCAACATCATCACCGAGGCCCCGTCCTTCACCCCCGGCTTCAACGCCGAGGCCACCTATGGCAATTTCGGCGCCTGGGGCGTGGCGGGCTCGATCACCGGTCCGATCACGGATCAGGTCGCCGGTCGCCTCTATGTGGCCAAGCGTGAGCGCGACGGCTTCTACGACGTGATCACCGGCGCCGGCCCGCGTCAGGAGAAGGACGACCAGAACCAGGACTTCTGGACCGCGCGCGGCCAGCTTCTGATCCTGCCCTCGGACGAGGTGTCGATCCGACTGATCGCCGACTATTCCAAGCGTGACGAATACTGCTGCGTCTCGACCCAGGTGCGCACGGGCCAGACCTATGGCGCGATCACCGCCGTCGGCGGCCAGCAACAGGCGCCGGCGCCCGGCTTCGGCGCCCTGCCTTTCTCGCGCACGGCCTACGCCAACCGCAGCACCGGCCAGACCATGGAAGACATGGGCTTCTCGGCCGAAGCCAACATCGACATCCCCTCGTGGAACGCGACCCTGACCTCGGTCAGCTCCTGGCGGAGCTGGGAGGGGATCAACGCCATGGACCTCGACTACACGACGGCGGACCTGCTGTATCGTGTGGACGACGGCGGTTACGGCTTCGAACTGGACAACCTGACCCAGGAGTTCCGCCTGGCCGGGTCGACCGACAAGCTGGACTGGCTGGTCGGCGTCTTCGCCACGCGTGAGAACATCAGCCGCAACGACAGCTACTGGTACGGTGCCGGCTACACGCCCTTCCTGTCGCTGCTGATCTCGTCGCAGCTGAACGCCGGCACCGGCGGCGTCATTCCGCAAAGCGGAAACATCATCGGCTGTCTGACGCGGCCCGGCACCACGCCGACCTTCCTGGCCGGCTGCTTGCTGAACGGCGGCACGTCGGCCTCGGGGCCCCTGGCGCCGACCGGACCGGGCTTCGGCGTCGGTCATGGCGTGCAGGACCACTACAGTCAGCGTTCGGACTCCCTGGCCCTGTTCACCAACAACACCTGGCACGTCACCGACCAGTTCGACCTCACCCTGGGCCTGCGTTACACCCAGGACAAGAAGCGTCTGCTGGGCATGCAGGACAATCTGGGCACGAACGGCGCGGCCTGCGGCGGGGCGCTGGGCAATGTCACCAACCTGACCAACGCCTTCATCGGCGCCGGCCTGACGCCGACTGCCGCCGCCGCCAGCGCCCAGCGCGTCGCGGGCAACATCTGCCTGCCCTGGGCCAACCCCTTCTTCGACAACCGTCGCATTTCGGAAGAAACCGACGACGGCGAGCTGAGCGGCACGATCAAGGCGGCCTATCGCTTCAACGACTCGGTCATGGCCTACGGCTCCTACGCCCGGGGCTACAAGTCGTTCGGCTATAACCTGGACCGCGTGCAGACCGGCGTGACCCCGGCCAGCTCGCTGCTCTTCCCCTCGGAGACCGTCGACAGCTTCGAGCTGGGCCTGAAGAACACCCTGTTCAACCGCACGGTCCTGCTGAACCTGACCTACTTCCATCAGACCTTCGAAGACTTCCAGCTCAACACCTTCCTGGGCACGGCCTTCGTGGTCGAATCCATCCCCGAGCTGAAGTCGCAGGGCGTTGACGCCGACTTCGTCTGGTTCACCCCGGTCGAGGGCCTGTCGTTCAACGGCGGCGTGACCTACACCGACACCAAGTATGGTGATTTCGTCGCCTCCGACCTGACCAACCCCGGCAACTTCCCGCAACTGTCGCTGCTGCCGGGCGCCCGGGCCTCGTTCGCGCCGGAATGGTCGGCGACCGGCTCGGTCGCCTTTGATCGCTCGATCGGCGCGGGTCTGCGTCTGGGTCTGAACCTGTCGGCCAAGTACACGACGGAATACAACACCGGTTCGGACCTGCTGCCTTACAAGATGCAGGACGCCATGACCCTGCTGAACGGCCGCATCACCCTGGGTTCGGAAGACGAGCGCTGGGCGCTGGACCTCTGGGCCCAGAACCTGACGGACGAGGAATACAAGCAGGTCGCCATCAACGCCCCGCTGCAAGGTTCCGCCTTCCAGACCACGGTCCAGCCGAACGGCACCTACTTCAACCCGGCGCTGGACACCCAGACCTACAACGCCTTCATGGGCCAGCCGCGCACCTACGGCGTGACCCTGCGCGTCAAGTACTGATCCGCCGGCCTTCGGGCAGGGCGACATCGAAGGGCGGGCCGGAGCCATCCGGTCCGCCTTTTTCGTTTGCGGCGACCCGTGCTTCCGCGCTTGCGCCGGACCGACCGCACGGCCAAGGTCCGCGCCATGAGTATGCTTCGCGACGTCTTCATCACCGGGACCGGCGCCGTCCTGCCGGGCGAGCGGATCGGCAATGACCGGATGGAGGACTTCATCGGCCGCATCGGCGGGCGGGCGTCCGCCGTCGGGCGGCGCGCCCTGCGCTGGAACGGGATCGAGGGGCGGCATTACGCCCTGAACACGGACGGCGAACCGCTGCATTCCAACGCCTCCATGTGCGCCGACGCCGTGCGGGCGGCGCTGGACGAGGCGGGGCTCAGCCTCGGCGACCTGCAGCATCTGGGCGCGGCGGCGACGCAGGGGGACTATCTGGTGCCTGGCCACGCCAGCGCGGTTCAGGCCGAACTGGGGGCGGGGCCGCTGGAAGCCTTCAGCTATCAGTCCGTCTGCGCCAGCGCCCTGATGGCGGCCAAGGGAGCGTGGCTGAGCGTGCGCGCGGGCGAGGCGGAGGCCGCCGCCGCCTGTGCGGGCGAGTTTTCCTCACGCTGGTTCCGCCCCGCCTTCTATGAGGGCACGGCCCTGGTGGACGAGAAGGGCCGGGCGCGGATCGAGGCGGACTTCCTGCGCTTCACCCTGTCGGACGGGGCGGGCGCCGTGGTGATGGAGCCGAGGCCGAAGCCCGACGGTCTGAGCCTGAAGGTCGAATGGATCGACATGACCTCCCTGGCCGGGCGTTTTGATCCCTGTATGTGGGCCGGATCAACGCCGCAGGCGCGCGCCGACATGACCAGCGCCTGGAGCCACGCAGGCCCTGTGGCCGCCCATGCGGCGGGGGCGGTGGCGCTGTTGCAGGACTTCGAGCTGTTGAAGATCGTCATTCGCGCCTGGATCGGCGTCTGGCTGGAGAAGGTCGACGCCGGAAGGATCGTCCCGGATCAGGTCGATCATCTGCTGTGCCATTACTCCGCGCGGTCGCTGCGTCAGGAGATCGTCGGCCTGCTGGAAAGCACGGCGGCGATGATCCCCGAGGAGAAGTGGTTCACGACGCTGCCGGACAGCGGCAATGTCGGCTCGGCCTCGATCTGGGTCATGCTGGACGCCTTCCTGAAGTCGGGACGCGCAAAGCGCGGAGACAAGGTGCTGTGCATCGTGCCCGAGAGCGGGCGGGCGATGATCGGCTTCATGATGCTGGAGATTGTGTGATGGCGGAACAACTGGCCGAGGCGGCGGTGGCCGATACTCTGCGGAAGCTGGCGGTGGTCTTCGCCGACTTCGAGCAGCGGCTGGAGGCGACGCCGCTGATCCGCAAGCTGACGCGCGGGCGGTTCGAGGTCGCCGACTACCACGCCTTCCTGATCAACCTGCGCCAGCAGGTGAAGGACGGGGCGCTGTGGATGAGCCGGGCGGCGTCGAACATCGGCGAGGATCATCTGGAGCTGCGCTCGACCTTGATGCGCCACGCGGTGACGGAGCATCGCGACTTCCGCCTGCTGGAGGCCGACTTCACAGCGGCGGGCGGGGCGCTGGAGGACATCCAGTCGGCGCCCAAGAACGTGGGGTCCGAGGCCCTGTCGGCCTGGATGTTCCATGAGGCGTCGAAGCCCGACCCCTTCGGCCTGCTGGGCGCCATGTTCATCATCGAGGGGCTGGGCTCGATCAAGGCCAGGCCGTGGGGACTGAAGGTGCAGGAGCGGCTGGAGTTGCCCGACGAGGCGGTGCGCTTCCTGCTCTATCATGGCGACAACGACGCCGAGCACATGAAGGAGTTCGAGGAGATGCTGGGCATGGTGCTGCCCGATCCCTTCATCGCCGAACGCATCGTCACGACCGCCCGCGTCACGGCCCGCCTCTACGCCCTGCAGATCGAGGAGATCGCGGCGTGAGATACTACAAGCCGCACGAGGATCCGTTCGACCCCGCGCGGTTCGACCCCAAGGATCCTGATCCGTGGATGGCCCTGTATCTGGACCACAGCCTGCCGATCGACGACGGGGCCAAGCGCGACCTGTTGCTGGGGGCGCGGTCGCGCTCGCGGCGCTGGCTGTTCCCGGTGGCGCGGCCGCTGGTGTTTCTGTTCTTCTGCCTGGTGAAGGTGCTGCGGGTCATTTCGCCCAAATACCCGAACCTGAACGGCCTGCTGCACAAGACCATCCACTGGGGGCTGCGGACCTTTGTGACGCCCGAGGGCAATCGGGTGATCCTGCGGCACTTCCACGTCGGGTCCGAGCTGACCGCCTTCGTGCGCGAGAACGCGGGGGTGGGCGACAAGGTGACGAAGTGGCCGCTGACGCCGACGCGGCTGAAGGACATCGAGCCGGACCTGTTCCTTCAGCACGACCTGAACATCTTCAACTTCGTCATCGAGATGAACGCCGCCCTGCGCGCCGAGGGGCGGGAGCTGACGCCGCCGGAACGCATCGACTTCTCCATGATCTCGGACGCGTTTCCGCCGTTCGAGGAGTTTCCGCGCAAGTGGCACAACTTCGTCGACGTGCAGACGGCGGTGGAGTTCTACACCCCGATCTACGCCCTGATGCTGCCGAGGGACGACTTCGTGCGGGCGTCCAGTTCGCTGCAGCTGGACGAGGTGATGGCCATCTATATCGCTCGCATTCTGGGCACGAGCTACCACATGGCCTTCGTCAAGAACGGCCATCCGCTGGTGGCGCTGTCGACGTTGCAGGCGGGCTATCGACTGATGATGCACGGGTTGGATTCGGAGGCCATGCACGGCTGGTTGCGGGTGATGAAGGCGCGCCAGGCGGCGGGCCTGCCGCTGGACCCGGCCAACTCGGGCGCACCGAAGTAGGGCGTGGAGTCCACGGCGTTTTCCGCTGGCGCGCGGCGCGGCGGCTGCTAGCGTGACCGTCATGAAATCGGCGCGTTCTTTCCTGACCTCTCTCAGCACCTTGGTGCTGCTGTCGCTTGTGCTGGGCCTGCTGGCCGGGGCGGCGGCGCAGCGCTGGGGCCTGCCGGGCGGCCATGTCACGGCGGACTTCATTCAGGCGCTGGGCCAGCTGTGGCTGAATGCGCTGAGGATGACGATCATCCCCCTGGTGTTCAGCCTGCTGGTGACGGGCATCGCTTCCATCGCCGACGCGGCGCGGACCGGGCGGCTGGCGCTGAGGGCGGTGTCGTGGTTCGGGGGGCTGATCGTTTTTGCGACGGTCTACGCCGTGGCGGCGGCCTATGGCCTGCACGCCCTGTGGCCGATCGACCCGGAGGGCGCGCGCCTGCTACTGGCGATCAAGCCGGAGGGCGCCGAGGGGCTGGGCGCCGGCGCGCCGTTCAGCGAGTTCGTCAAGACCATCGCCCCGTCCAACCCGATCCGCGCGGCGGCTGAGGACGCCATTCTGGGCATGGTGGTGTTCGCGGTCTTCTTCGGCTTTGCGGCCTCGGGCCTGCCCGAGCGGCTGCGGGTCCCGCTGATGACCTTCTTCGAGGCGGTGGGCGAGACGATGATCATCATCGTCCGCTGGGTGCTGAAGGCGGCGCCGCTGGGCGTCTTCGCCCTGTCGATCGGGGTGGGGCTGACGGCGGGGGCCAGCGCGGCGGGGGTCTTGCTGCACTATGTGGCGCTGATCTCCATCGCCTGTATCGGCATCGGCCTGATCTTCTATCCGCTGGCCGTCATCTTCGGTCGGGTGAGCCTGGGCCGGTTTGCGCGTGCGGCGGCCCCGGCCCAGGTGGTGGCCTTCTCGACCCAGTCGTCGCTGGCCAGCCTGCCGGTCATGGTCGAGCGGGCGGTCGACGACCTGGGCGTCAAGCGATCGACGGCGGGGCTGGTCCTGCCGCTGGCGGTGGCGGTGTTCCGCATCACCAGCCCGGTGGCCAATCTGGGCGTCGCTGTCTATTGCGCCCACCTGTTCGGCATCGAGCCGTCGGCGGGACAGCTGCTGGCGGCCATGCTGACGGCGGTGCTGATCTCGATCGGCACGGTGGGCCTGCCGGGGCAAGCCAGCTTCTTCGCCTCCATTGCTCCCATCTGCATCGCCATGGGGGTGCCGCTGGAAATGCTGCCCCTGCTGCTGGCGGTGGAGGTCATCCCTGACATCTTCCGCACCCTGGGCAATGTCACCGCCGACCTGGCCGTGGTTCGCATGGTCCAGGGCGGAGACGCCGAAACCGTCGAGTGAACCTCGGTTGACGAGGCGGCCGCGACGCGGCCAAGCTCTGCTCCCAGGGGCGTAGGGGAGCGACCATGAACAAGACGATTCTGCGCGCGGCCGCCGCGATGGCGACGGCGGCGGTCATGACGTGCGGCGTGGCGGCGCCCGCCCTGGCCCAGCAGGCGGCGACGGTCGAGGCGCGCTCGACGCCCGGCGGGGTGGCCGTGACCTGGCGCCTGGCCGAGCCGACGACGCGCGTGGCGTTTCTGGATCAGAACATTGTCCGCACCGAATGGACGGTGACGACGCCGGGCCTGACCTTGGCGGATGGGGCGGTTGAGGGAGAGGTGCCGTTCCAGAGCTTCGAGATCCTGATCGCGCCCGACACGACCGAGCGGGACCGCGGCTACCTGGCCCTGGCGCGCATCGGATCGGGAAGCATTCTGTACGGACCGGCCCTGGCCTTGCAGGGCATGGACGCCGAGCTGACGGCGCGCCCCGCCGCAGGCGAGACGACCCTGCCGACGACGAAAGCGGAGAGGGGCTCCGTCTATCTCGGCCCCCAAAGCCAGGTCGAAACCTATCCAGGGGCCAAGGTGGCGATGGGCGAGACGGTGTCGCCGAGCCTGGCCGGAATCATGCGCGACGGCTTCTTCGCGGCCCAGGCCTTCTACGGCGCGCGGCTGGGGCGGGATCTGCCGTATGAGCCGGTGCTGCTGGTCACGACCGACAGCCCGGGGCCGGTGGATTTTCGCGGCGACGTGAGCGACAGCGGCGTCATCTCGACCCGGTTTCACGGGGTGGCCTGGGACGAACCGCCGGCGCACGTGGCTTCTGCTCTGGCGACCTTCGTCTGGCATGAGACCTTCCATCTGTGGAACGGACATCGGCTGGAGAACCGGGACGGCGAGGCGGCGCCCTGGCTGCACGAGGGCGCGGCTGAATACGGCGCCTGGGCGGCGGCGGTCTCCACAGGCGCGGTGACGGAGACGGCGGCGCATGAGGCTCTGTCGCAGCGGTTGAACGGGTGTCGCAAGGCGCTGGGCGACCGGGACTATGATCCGGCGCGGTTGCGGTCCGGTTCGGCGGTCTATGACTGCGGGACGGTGGTGCAGTGGCTGGCCGACCTGGAGACGCGCCGGGCGTCGTCGGGCGCGCGCGACGTCTTCGATCTGTGGAAGGACGTTCTGGACCAGGGCATGGCGGGCGACGGCTACGGGGTCGCCGAGTTCCGCGCACGGCCTGAGGGCGAACGCGCGGTCGCCCTGCTGATGGAGGGGCCGGGGGCGGCGCGCTGGGACGGCGTGGCCGGGCGGCTGGCGGCGTTGGGCGTCACACTGGAGGAAAAGCCTTCGCCGGACGAATACCGCGCGGCGGCCCTGTTCCACCTGAACGGCGAGAACTGCGCCGGGGGGAGCACAGGCTTCTATCGCACCGAGAAGGGCGTGCGGCTGGATACGGGCGACAAGTGCGGCGTGCTGTCGGGCGATCCCTTGCTGGCGGCGGTCGAGGGTCACGATCCGATGACGGAGGCGACGGCGATGTTCTTCGCCGTCCAGGCGCGCTGCGCGGCCGCCTCGCCGGTGCGTTTCACCACGCAGGAGGGGGCGGTGATCGAGGCGAAATGCGGCCGTCCTCTGGTCGCGCCTCGGGCCTGGAGCGTTACGGCCGCCCCGCCGCTGGCGACGCGGCTTCAGTGATCGCGGGGAAGGCGTAGCGGATTGCGCGGCGCTGGACGGAGGGCCAGGGCAGGAGGGCGTGGTGGCGACGCTCCGTCCGGGTCTCGACGATCAGGGCGCCGTCGGGGCCGACGGACAGGACGCCCAGGGCGCGGGTCTCGGTCATGGTCTCATACTGGGTGCGGACGCTGCTGAGGCCGATCCACAGGCGTCCGCCCGCGCAACCGGCGACGCGCGCGCCGTGCACCGCCCAGTCGGGGTCGAGGGGAACGGGCGTTCGGTCCGTCGCCAGTCGGACCGCGCCGTGGGCGTCGGACAGGCGCCAGGCGTCGCCGTCCGCGGCGCGGGCGATGACGACGGTCACGGCCGGTTCGGCGTGTCTCGCCAGCAGCTCCGTCAGGCCCAGCTCGTGACCGAACACGGACTGGAGCGCGGCCGGCCGCGTTTCGTCGCCGTGCGCCTGGCCGACCGAGGCGTAGGCGCCGTCGAGGGGCGGGCAGTCGCCGGGCGGGGCGGTCACGACCGGCGGGCCGTCGCCGCGCCATTGCACCGGCAGGCCGCCGACGCCGGAGGCGCAACCGCTGAGCAGGATCGCGCTTGCCGCAAGACCGGGCCAGGGAGCGCGGCTCACGTCCCTATCGCCCTGAACACGGCTTCAGCTTCCTTCACAGAACGCACGTGGGCTCATTCGCCCTTCACCCCCGACGTATGGGCAGGGCCGCGGAAGACGGCGTTCAGGAAGAGGGGTTTCAACCCTTCCAGGAAGGCGCGCATGGTGACGTCCTGGGTGAAGGCGACGACCTGGCCGCGCCCGACCTCAGAAACCATGGCGACCGGCTTGTAGGCCAGTTGCCGGCGATTTTCGGCCCATAGCTGGCCAGAGGCCAGAACCTGATCCGGCCCGGCCAGACGGACGACGTTGGCGCCCTGATCGCGGGTCAGGGGCGTGTAGATGTCCGAGCCGCGCACCATGACGCTGAGCTCGCGCGCCACGCCGGCCCCCAGCCAGTGTTCCTGATCCACGACGGCGTGGGCCAGAACCCCCGCCACCGAATCCGGCGAGCCGTCGCGATGAGCCGTCCGCTCCAGGTAGTCGATATCGGAGGCGATCTCGGTGCCGGCCACGGTGGCGCCTGAGCCGGCGTCGGCCTGCTCGCCTTTGGGAGAGACGGCGGTTTCGCGGCGACTGTCCAGCAGTTGGGCGTCAGGATCCGTCAGCAGCCGACTGGCCGAGCCGACGCCGATCAGCACGCCGCCGTTCTGGACCCAAGACCGAAGATTGGCGACGCCGCTTTCGCCCAGGATGCGCTCATAGTCGCCGCCCGAGGGCAGGATCAGCACCTGATAGCGCGCCAGGTCGGCGCTCGACAGGCGACGGGTGCGGACCGGGGTGACGGGCCAGCCGTATTCACGCTCCAGCACGTGTCTGATCGAACCGGCGGACTCCGGATCCGTCGGTTCGTCCCAGGCCATCGCCACGCGGGGCGCCGTGATGACGGTCGCCGCTTCGGAGCCGACATTGGGGCCGCTGGAAACCCAGGACGTCGCCAGGGGCGTCACCTGGGCGCCGCTGCCGGCTGCGAGGCGGCGGATACGGTCGTCCAGGTCGGCGGGCGAGCCGGCGCGCGGCACGATGAAGGCGCCTCCGGGATAGGCCTGACCGTCCAGGGTGAAGGGCTCTTCGATCGAGCGGACCGGCAGCTTGTCCGTCAGGGCCGCGGTCAGGAAGCGCATCCCCGCCGTACCCGGGTGAATGGCGTAGCCGTAGGTCGCCTCGCCCGAGGCGACCGCGGCGGGGCGGATGATCTCCGGGCCGACAGCCGCCGTCTGCACCGCAGGAGCGGCGCCGCACTTCTGGCTGGGGACATTGAACAGCAGGGGCAGGGACCAGCCGGTCAGATCATAGATCTGATCGCTGAGACCGCGGGCGCGACGCGCTTCCTGGGCCGCCAGGAATTTTGGATCCAGGGGCACGTCTCTGGCCAGCAGCACCTCCGCCATTCGCCGTTGCGGTTGCGATAGGTTCACGACGAAGTCGCCCGCCCGGTAGGCCTGGCCGCAGGCCGAGAAAGATGCTGTGGCGCGGCCGACTTCCAGGCCGGAGCGGACCAGCAGGCCCGCAAGCTTGTCGGCCGCCGCCGGGTCGGCTGCGGCGGAGCGTGAAATCACATAGGCGCCGCGTCCGCCCGCCACGCCGTCGCGATGGAAGGCGTAGAAGTCGTTCAGCAGGCGTTCGCGATCCCTGGCGGCGGTCTCGATGGTCGACAGGGTGGCGGTCAGGTGACCCTTGACGGTGTCGGCATAGGTTATGACCTGTCCGGTGGACCGGCGCGCCATCAGCCCGCGCGCCGACCCCTGTTCATAGGTCATGGAGACGGCGCCGAAATAGGCGGGCCAGCCGTCGCCGTAGCCGGGATAGAAGGCGTCGAAGGTCTCGCGCGTGAAGTAGTCGAGCCCCGCCTGGTCGAAACGTCCGGCGTTGTTGCGGCCGAAGCGTTCGCGCGCTTCCAGGATCGGCGGATAGATCCAGGGGTTCAGCGGCTCGGCCTCAGGCGGGAAGAAGAAGCTCTCGTCCGTGCCCATTTCATGGGAATCGACCAGGACCTGGGGGCGCCAGTCGCGGATCAGGGCGGCGTGGCCTTGTGTTTCGGGCTGGGACTGGATGAACCAGTCGCGGTTCAGGTCGAACAGGTTGTGGTTGAAGCGGCCGGACGGCCAGGGCTCGGCGCGTTCAGCGGAAAGGGGGTCGGGGTTGGGCTGGACCCCGAGGCCGGCTTCGAAGCTGTTGATGAAGCGGTTGCGTCCGTCGGGATTCTGGGTCGGCACGAAGACGACCACGGCGTTCTGCATCCAGCCCTGGGCCTCGGCGTCAGCGGGGTCCATCAGGCGGCGCGCGGCGGCCATGGCGGCGTCGGCGGGGCTGATCTCGTTGCCGTGGACGGAATAGGCCATCCAGACGATGACCGGCATGTCGGCGATCAGGGCGCGGGCCTGGTCCGGCGAGGTCTTGCGCGGGTCGCCCAGAGCGCGGGCCGAAGCCTTGATTTCGTCCAGTCGGGCGATGTTGCGCGGCGATCCGACGGCGGCCCAGAACAGGGGGCGCCCTTCCCAGGTCGAGCCGTATTCGCCGATGACCATGCGCTCAGGCGCGGCGGCGCGCAGGGCTTCGAAATAGCGACGAACCTCGGCCGGCGGCGTGATGCGCTCGCCGGACGCGTGGCCCAGGACGGCCTCCTGCGTCGGCGGCGTCTGCTGCGCCGTCACCGGCGAAGCGACGGCGGCCAGAACCAGGCTGAGCGCGAGCAAAGGACGCGTGGCGATGCGACGACGTGACATGAGACTTCCCCCGACTGATCGTCAGCTTAACCGTCGTTTCACGACGAAGGGAAGTCTCGTCGAAGAGCGCAGCCGTCGGTGAAATGAGGCGGCTCGCTGTTGATCGGCGCCTGCCGACATTGTCGGTCTGGGGCCTTTTTATTGACCTGTGATATATGAATGTGGACAGGTCCGCCCTGTGTTGACGGAGAATGCCGATGCGTTCGCTGGCTGCTCTGCTTCCTTGCCTGACAGTCTTGGCGGCGTCGTGCGCCATGGCTTCGCAGCCCTTGTCCACAGAGGACCCGTCAATGACCGGGGCGGGGCGGGGGTCCCTGCTCGTAACGGGCGTTTCGATCGTCGATCCCGCAAGTGGATCGACGTCGGCGCCGCAGGATATCCTGATCGAGGCCGGGAGGATCGCGAGGATCGCGCCGGCGGGCGCGCTGACGGCGCCGGCTGGAACGCCGAGCGTCGATGGCGCCGGTCGCTTCGCCATGGCGGGGCTGATCGATGTTCATGCCCACCTCGGCGAAGGCGGGATCGCGCCGGCCGACGAGGCCGCCCGGTCGCGAGCCCTGCGGCAGCTCCTGCGCTATGGGGTGACGACCATCTTCGTCCCTGGCGGGACGGGCGCCAATGATGCGGACTTCGCGGCCTTGCGCGAGCGTTGCCGTTCCGACGGCGGCGCCTGTCCCGGCCTCTATGGATCGGGTTCTCTGATCACGGCGCCGGGAAGCCACCCGATCTCCACCATCTTCAACCTGCCTGTCGATCCGCCGTCAGCGGCCATGGAGGCTGTCGGCGTGACCATGCTGGCGGCGGATGCCGATATCGACGCCCTGATCGCGGCCAGGAAGGCCGCGGGCGCGGATGCGATCAAGATCATCATCGAGGACGGGCCGCCGCCCTGGCGTCCCAAACCGCGTCTGACCGACGCCCAGGTAAGCCGGATCGTCGCGGCGGCGCATGATCACTCGCTGCCCGTGTACGCCCACGTCAGCGCCTCGGATCATGTCAGGATCGCGCTGGATGCAGGCGTCGACGGGCTCATGCATGCGCCGGTCGACCCGCTGCCTGATGATCTGATCCGCCGGATGGCCGATCAGGGCATGACCTTCGTGGCGACGTTCGCCCTGTACGACGGTCTCCTTACCTGGGCGCGCAGGGCGCGAGAGTCCGATCCCTACGCCCTGGCGGGCGTCGAGCCTTCGGCCATTGAAAGTCTGATGGCTCCGCCCTTTCTGGATGCTGCGGCGGAGGATGAGGCGGGGGCGCTTGGCTATCTGGCTCAGGCCTCGGACAATCTCAGGCGAGCGGCCGCTGCGGGTGTTCCGATCGCCCTTGGCACGGACGTCAACAATCCCTTCGTCTTCCCCGGATACTCGGCGCACGAGGAACTGTCCTGGATGGTCCGGGCCGGCCTGACACCGGCCCAGGCGCTTCACGCCGCAGGCCCGGGCGGGGCCGCCATGCTGCGAGCTTCTGACCGGATCGGTCGCCTGGCCCCCGGCTACGAGGCCGACCTGGTGCTCCTGGCCCGCAACCCGCTGACGCAGATCGAGAACAGCCGCAGCATTGTCGCCGTCATCGTCGACGGCCTGCCCGTGACGGATGTGGTGACGTCGCCTTAGGAGAGCTTTGGCGCTCGTCCCGACGATAATGAGACAACCCAGGTTGTTGACAGCCTCATACAGTATGCCTCATACACTGTGTGTCACACACTATGTGGCGACAGGTGAGGTGGTCCGCGGGTGGACAAGGATCTGTTCGAAACGATGCGGCTGGAATTGCGGCGCGGATCGCTGGTGCTGGCGGTGCTCGCCTGCCTGCGGACCGAACGCTACGGCTACACCCTGCGTCAGGCCCTGGCGGCGGACGGGTTGGAGA
Organism: Brevundimonas sp. T2-11; assembly: GCF_055397675.1. Lineage (NCBI taxonomy): Bacteria > Pseudomonadati > Pseudomonadota > Alphaproteobacteria > Caulobacterales > Caulobacteraceae > Brevundimonas > Brevundimonas sp. T2-11. Next base: position 2,674,016 of record NZ_AP027920.1, on the reverse strand, counting down.
TGGAGGAATCCACCCTCTACCCCCTGCTGCGGCGCCTCGAGGGGCAGGGGCTGCTGACCAGTGAATGGCGCGAGGAAGAGAAGCGCAAGAAGCGCTTCTACGTCCTGTCGCCGGGGGGCGAGGCCATGCTGGCCGCCCTGACCGAGGAATGGCGCGGCATCAACGCCTCGCTGGATCGAATGCTGTGAAATTTCGGGGGAGGGAGACCGATATGGACGTGATCGAACGCTATCTGGAGGCCGTGGCGGCCCAACTGTCGGTCGAGGACCGCGAGGACATCGTCGCCGAACTGCGCGACCTGATCCTGAGCCGGATCGAGGCGCGTGAAGAGGAACTGGGCCGCGCCCTGAGCGACGAGGAGAAGGAGGCGATCCTGCACGAGATCGGCCATCCCCTGATCGTCGCCGCCCGCTATCGCAAGGGGCCGGACAGCCTGATCGGACCGGAGCTGTTTCCCTACTGGCTGTTCGGGGCCAAGGCGGGCCTGATCGTCATCGCTGCGGTGCAGGTGCTGGGGCTGATGGTCCATGTGCTGGGCGCGCCCGCCGATTTCGGCCGGGCCATCAGCCAGGGATTCCACGGCTTCTTCTCCGGCGCCCTGACCCTGCTGGGCGCGCTGACGCTCGCCGGTGCGATCATGGAGCATTACGACATCAAGCCGGCCTGGTTGACGAAATGGCGGGTGCGCGACCTGTCGGCCTTCGGTCTGGCCGATCCGGCGAAGTGGGGCGCGTCGATGGCTGGAACCGAGAAGGCCAAGGCTGAGTGGCTGTCTAGGGGAATGAAGGGCGCGGGCGCGAAGGCGCAGGGCGCGCGCGTGGCCGACGCCCTGTGGTCCATCGTTTTCAGCGGCGTCTTCCTGCTGTGGTGGATGGGCGTGATCCGCTTTGACGGGCTGAGCCAGTTCATGTTGCGCAGCGGCGAGGTGGCGGTGGCGGCTGCGCCCGTCTGGTCCACCCTTTATGGAGTCATCCTGGCCTGGGTGATCGCGGGTCTGGTCGTGGACGCCGTGACCGTGGCGCGCGGTGGAGCGGATCGCGTGACCTGGGTCTTGCGAATTCCTCTGGCGGGCGCCGGGATCTGGATCGCGTGGCGCCTGTTCGAGGCGGGCTGGTGGTTCACCCTGACCCAGGGCGAGCAGGTCGCGAAGGTGACGGGCGGGCCTGCTGACCGGATCGGCACGGAACTGTTGCAGGCGCTGCGTCTGGAAGGACGCGGGCTGGAGGAAACCGCTGTGACCCTGGGGGCGGTCCTGAGCTGGGTTCTGGTGATCGCCATGATCGGCTACGGCTTCAGCATCGCGCAGAACCTGTGGCGGATCGCGACGGCGCGCAGCCGCTGAACCACGCGGCGCCGTCATGTCCGAAAACCGCGAGACAGGGCGGCGCGGCGGGCGCATGTTGCGGGCATGGAAAACGCCCGCGACATGCTGGATCAGGAGGCCTGCTATCGGGCCGTTCTGACGCGCGACCCGCGCTTCGACGGGCGCTTCTTCACCTGCGTGAAGACCACCGGGATCTATTGCCGCCCGGTCTGCCCGGCGCGGACGCCCAAGCGGGAGAATATGCGGTTCGTCGTCAGCGCGGCGGCGGCTGAGGAGGCGGGCTTTCGCGCCTGCCTGCGCTGTCGGCCCGAGACTGCGCCCGACATGGGGGCGTGGCGCGGCACCTCCAACACCGTCAGTCGGGCGCTGAATCTGATCGAGGCCGGGGCGCTGGATGAGGGCGACGTCGACGCCCTGGCCGCGCGGCTGGGGGTGGGCGAGCGACACCTGCGCCGCCTGTTCCGCCAGCATCTGGGCGCCGCCCCGGTCAGCGTGGCCCAGACGCGCCGCGTCCTGCTGGCCAAGGCCCTGATCCACCAGACCGACCTGCCGATGGCCGAGGTGGCGATGGCGTCCGGCTTCGGCAGCGTGCGCCGCTTCAACGAGACGTTTCAAGCCCTGTACGGGCGGCCGCCGTCGGCGCTGCGGGCACGGGCCGAGCGGCCGTGGGATGGAGGGGTGCGGCTGAGCCTGCCCTATCGCCCGCCCTATGAGGTCGAGGCCATGCTGGCGGCGCTGAAAGCGAACGGCGAGACGGTCGAGGGCGGGGTCTGGCGCCGCGTTCTGAACCCCGCGACGGACGGGGCGACGGGCGAGGTCTCGGCCCGGTTCGAGGCGGGCGAGCGGCTGGCGGTCACGGCGGCGCTGGATGATCTGAAGGCCTTGCCGAGCGTGCTGGCGCGGGTGCGGCGGTTGTTCGACCTGTCGGCCGACCCCGAGGCGATCCGGCGCGATCTGGCGGCGGACCCCTTGCTGGCGCCGCTGGTGAAGGCGCGGCCGGGTCTGCGTCTGCCGGGCCTCTGGCTGGATGAGGCGGCGGACATGGCCAGCGACCGGCTGGAAGACGAGCGGCTGGCGGGGCGGGCCGAGCAATGGCGGCCCTGGCGGGCCTATGGCGTGCTGCACCTGCGCGAGGCGGGGATCGGCGGCATGGCGATCATGGAGAATGACGATGAAAAACACGCAGCCTGAAGTCTTCATCCTGGATCGCATCGCCACGCCGGTGGGCGAGGTGCTGCTGGTCACGGACGCCGACGGCGCCGTGCGCGCCTTCGACTTCACCGACTATGAGGCGCGGATGATGAAGCTGCTGGCCCGTCATTACGGCGAGGTCCGGCTGACGCCGGGGCGGGCGCCGGAGGCGGTGCGCGGCGCGGTCGTCGCCTATTTCGACGGCGATCTGACGGCGCTGGACGACCTTGCCGTGAAGACCGGCGGCACGGAATTCCAGCGGTCGGTCTGGGCGGCGCTGCGGACCATTCCGGCGGGTCGGACCTGGAGCTACGGCCAACTGGCGCAGGCCATCGGCAAGCCCGCCGCCGTGCGCGCCGTGGGGCTGGCCAACGGGGCCAATCCGATCGGCGTCATCGTGCCCTGCCACCGGGTCGTCGGCGCCAATGGGACCCTGACGGGCTATGCCGGCGGACTGGAGCGCAAGCGGTGGCTGCTGGCGCACGAAGCGTCGCAGGATGGAACGGTGCAAGGGGCGTTCGCGCTAGACTGACAGCGCCCTCCCTTTCCGGCGCTCAAACCGGAGTCAGATGATGAACCTGCCCAACGGGGCCCTCGTCGCCGTCGCCGACGGCGCGAAGCTGAGCCTGTTCCGCAACGGCGGCCACAACCTCGATATCCAGCTCAAGCCCATGGCGACGCCAGAGATTCCCGAGCGTCTGTCCGGCGCGCCGGGCCGCCGATCCAGCGACGCCAACCCCGACAACGACACCCAGGCCGAGGACGGCTTCGCCATGGGGGTGGCCGAGGCTCTGAACTACATGGCCCTGACCAACAGGATTGAGGCCCTGGCCGTGGTCGCGGCGCCCACGACGCTCGGCCAGCTGCGCAAGCATTGGCACAAGGCGCTGGAGGAGCGCCTGGTCGGTGAAATCCCCAAGGATCTGGCCGGTCGACCGGCGGAAGAGATCGCGGAGGCGATCAGCCGGGCCTAACCGCACGGCGGCGTTGACATCGTCCAGCGGGCCTTCTCTGTTTCCGTCCATGACCACGCTGCGGCGCAAGGCCCTTATCGATTCCCTCTGGTATGTGCTCCCCTTGGCGGTCGGCGTCCTGCTGAACGCCGTGGTGCGGCCCGCCATGGCGGAACGCCTCGACGGCGAGATGATCCGGCGGGGCGCCAGCGTTCGAGGACCGGACACATGGTGGACGTTCGACGCCGCCACGCGCGCCGCGCACCCGTGGCAGACCGGCTTTCTGGAAATGTCGCACGGGGCCGTGGCCCTCGTGACCCTGGCGGTGATCGCTGTCCTGTTCGTCTGGCGCTGGTTCGCCCGGCCGTGAGGCTAGGCCGCGCCGTCGAGAAACAGCCGGCAGGCCGGATTGTCGGTTTCGTCCACATAGGGATAGCCCAGCTCGTCCAGGGCTGTCGTCAGGTCGGTCGCCTGGTTCGGCGGGACGCTGATCCCGGCCAGAACCCGGCCTACGTCGTCGCCGTGGTTGCGATAGTGGAACAGGGTCAAGGCCCAGGCGGGCTGCAGGCTGTTGAGGAAGCGCAGGAAGGCGCCCGGCCGCTCGGGGAATTCGAAGCGCAGCAGCCGCTCGTGCGGCAGGCCGATGGTGCGCCCGCCGACCATGTAGCGGACGTGCAGCTTGGCGGTTTCGTTGTCGCTCATGTCCTCGACGGCGTAGCCGTCGGCGCGCAGGCGTTCGATCAGGTCTTCTTTTTCTTGCCCTATCGCCTCGCGCGCGGCGCTCGGCTGCTTGAGGGCGCCGCCGGTCTTCAGCGAGACGCCGACGAAGATCTGGGCCGTGCCGTCGCCGGACCAGCGATAGTTGAACTCGGTCACAGAGCGGCCGTCGAGGCTTTGCAGGAAGCGGTGATAGTCGTCGCGGCGGTCGGGCATGGCCACGGCCAGCAGGGCCTCGGCGCCCTCGCCGATCTCGGCCCGCTCGGCCACGTGACGCAGGCGGTCGAAGTTGACGTTGGCGCCCGAGTTGATCGCCGCCAGGGCGCCGCTTCCGGGGTTGCGCGCGGCCCAGGCCTTGAGCCCGGCCAGGGCCACGGCGCCGGAGGGCTCGGCCACGGCGCGCACGTCGTCGAAGATGTCCTTCACCGCCGCGCAGATGGCGTCGGTGTCGACCAGGACGATCTCGTCCAGCAGGTCGCGGCACAGGCGGAAGGTCTCGTCGCCGGCGCGGCGTACGGCCACCCCGTCGGCGAACAGGCCGACCTGATCCAGGGTCACCACCTGACCGGCGTCTATGGCGCTCTTCATCGTCGGGGCGTCGGCGGGTTCGACGCCGATGATCTTCGTCTCCGGGCGCAGGAAGCGGACGATGGCCGCGACGCCCGCCGCTAGGCCGCCGCCGCCGATGGGGACGAAGACGGCGTCGATCGGGTCGGGGTGCTGGCGCAGGATCTCCAGCCCCACCGTGCCCTGGCCCGCGATGACGTCGGGGTCGTCGAAGGGATGGACGAAGGCGGCGCCCGTCTCCTGTTCCAGCTTCCGCGCGTGGGCGTAGGCGTCGTCGAAGCTGTCTCCATGCAGGACCACGTTTCCGCCGAGCGCCTTGACCGCCGCCACCTTGATGCCCGGCGTGGTGGTGGGCATGACGATGGTCGAGGCCGCGCCGCGTCTGGCCGCCGCCAGGGCCACGCCCTGGGCGTGATTGCCGGCCGAGGCGCAGATGACCCCGCGCGCCAGCTCGGCCTCGCTCAGGTTGGCTATGCGGTTGTAGGCGCCGCGAATCTTGAACGAGAAGACCGGCTGCAGGTCCTCGCGCTTGAGCAGGGCGGGGCGGCCGATGCGCGCCGAAAGCCGCTTCAGCGGGTCCAGAGGGGTTTCCTCGGCCACGTCATAGACGCGGGCGGTCAGGATGCGGCGGACGGTGTCTTGCACGAATAAACTCGAAACGGTGCGGTCGGGAGGATCAAACGACCTCTGGTCTAGGCCAGAACTCGCACGCGGGGGAAGGGTCTTGCGGCGGGCGCTTGGCGGATTGTTTGTGCGCTGCATATTTACCCGGGTAATATGTTCGTCTATTTGATCCGGGTAAAACATAAGGAGGCGTCCATGACGTCCGTAGACCGCAAGGCGCTCATCAACGACTACAAGGACCGCGAAACCGTCGCCGGGGTGTTCGCTGTCATCTGTTCAGCCACCGGCCGCGCCTGGGTGGGCCAGAGCCGCCACATCGACACCCAGCAGAACGGCCTGTGGTTCGCGCTCAGGATGGGCGGCAGCCCCTACAGGTCGCTTCAGACCGAATGGAACGCCCACGGCGCCGACAGCTTCCGCTTCGAGCAACTGGATCGCCTGTCGCCGGACCTGTCCGACATGGCCCGCAAGGACGAGCTGAAGAAGCGCGCCGCCCTGTGGATCGCGCGGCTGGCGGCGGAGGCGCTGTAGGGGCGCTCGCGCCCTTTTCCCTTGCGCCGTGTGCGGAAGAGCCTACATTGCGCCTGCTTATGCTAACTTTGAGCATAAGTCGGGGCCGCGCAGACGGCCGCAAGGGAGTTGAGGCGATGGCGGACGGCGCTTTCGGTCTGTCGAAGGAACTGGCGGAAGAGACCGCTCCTGTCTGGGAGAAGGTCAAGGGTCTGGTGACCCCGCTGGAGTGGCCGGAGCAGGCAAAATTGATCAGCGAGATCAATGCGCTGAAGAAGGAGCGCGACGCCGTCATCCTGGCCCACAACTATATGACGCCCGAGATCTTCCACGGGGTCGGCGACTATGTCGGCGACAGCCTGGGTCTGGCCAAGGAGGCCGCCAAGTCGAAGGCCAGGGTCATCGTCCAGGCGGGCGTGCACTTCATGGCCGAGACGTCGAAGATCCTGTCGCCGGACAAGACCGTCCTGATCCCCGACCTGCGGGCAGGCTGCTCGCTGGCGTCGTCGATCACGGGCGCCGACGTGCGACTGATCAAGCAGCGCCATCCGGGCCTGCCGGTGGTCACCTATGTGAACACGACCGCCGACGTGAAGGCCGAGACCGACATCTGCTGCACCAGCGCCAACGCCGTTCAGGTGGTGGAATGGGCGGCGAAGGAATGGGGCGTCGACAAGGTCATCCTGATCCCCGACGAATATCTGGCGCGCAACGTCGCGGCCCAGACGACCGTGGGCATCATCGCCTGGAAGGGCCGCTGCGAGGTGCATGAGCGCTTCACCGCCGATGACATCGCCGAGATGCGCGCCGCCTATCCGGGCGCGGAAATCCTGGCCCACCCGGAATGCCCCGAAGAGGTGCTGGCGGCGTCGGACTTCGCCGGATCGACGGCGGCGATGATCGACTATGTCGAGGCCAGGAAGCCGAAGCAGGTGGTGATGATCACCGAGTGCTCCATGGCCTCGAACGTCAAGGGCGACGTGCCCGGCGTCGACTTCATCGGCCCGTGCAACCTGTGCCCGCACATGAAGCGCATCACGCTGGAGAACATTCGCGACTGCCTGCGCGACATGAAGTTCGAGGTGACGGTGGAGCCGGACATGGCCGAGCGCGCGGCCCTGGCGGTGCAGCGGATGATCGACCTGCCGCCGCCCGCGATCCCGGCGCGCTATGACCTGATCAAGGCCAGGCACCACGTCGATGTGGAGCTGATCTGAGGCCCTGCGGCGATGCGGCCCGTTGCGGGCCGGTCGTCGCGCGCCCAGTTCGACGCCATGAGCGACACCGACCACACCACGCGCCGTCCCGGTCCCTGGGACCTGCCGCCCGAACAGGCCTCGCCTGAGCCCGCACGCGCTCGCAAGGCCGCGCCGCTGGAGGACAAGGGCCAGCATCCGGCCTGGGCCATCGCCTCGACCCTGCTGATGGCGGGCTTCCTGTGGTGGATCACAGGCAGCGTCATCGTGGCGGGGGCGGTCCTGTTCGGCCTGTTCGTCCACGAATACGGCCATGTTCTGGCGATGAACCGCCTCGGCATGGGGCCGGCGCGCATCTACATCATTCCCTTCCTTGGCGGACTGGCCAAGGCGCAGCGCGAGCCGAAGAGCGAGTGGCACGGAGTGCTGGTCTCGCTGGCGGGGCCGGCCTTCGGTCTGATCGCCATGATCCCCTTCGTGGCGGCGGGGCTGTGGCTGCGCTCGCCCGAATGGCTGATGGGCGCCTTCTTCATCGCCATGATCAATCTGGTGAACCTGCTGCCCGCCCCGCCGCTGGACGGGTCCAAGGCCCTGGGCCCGGTGCTGACGCGGGTGCATCCGCGGCTGGAGCAGGTCGCGCTTCTGGCCGTCGGCGGTCTGGCCGTCTGGTGGGGGCTGTCGACCGGGCGGCTGATCCTGGCGGTCTTCCTCGGCATCGCCGTCATCAGCCATCTGAAGCGCGGCGTCTGGCGCGCGGCCTGGGGGCGTTTGAGTTGGCCCGAGGCGGGGCGCAGCCTGGCCCTCTATCTGGCGACGGCGGCGGTCTGTGCGGCGGCGGCGATCGGCGCCCTGCTGCCTCTGACCGGCGGTGCGGTCGAGCCGGCCTTCGACATGGGCCTGAGATTCATCGGCGTGGGAGGCCGTTAGACGCATGGCGCGCATCCGGCATGAGGGGCCGCTGATCATCGGCGGCGGGCTGGCGGGGCTGTCGGCCGCGCTGGAGGCGGCGCCGGCGAAGACCCTTGTCGTCACGCCCGAGCCCCTGCTGAACGCCTGTTCCTCGGCCTGGGCCCAGGGCGGGCTGGCGGCGGCCCTGTCGCCGAAGGACAGCGCCCTGCTGCACGCGCAGGACACCGAAGGGGCGGGCGCCGGTCTGGTGGAGCCGGACGCCGCGCGCGCCCTGACCGAGCGCGGGCGCGAGACGGTGGAATGGCTGGCCGCGCTGGGCGCGCCCTTCGACCGGGACGAGGCGGGCGGCTTTTCCGTGTCGCTGGAGGCGGCGCACAGCCTGCCGCGCGTGGCGCGGGTCGGCGGCGACGGCGCGGGGCGCGCCATCCTGTCGGCGGTGGTGGCCGCCGCGAGGGCCTCCAAGCATATCGAGATCTGGGAGGACGGGCGGCTGCGCGGCCTGATCCAGGACGTCAACGGCCGGGTGCGCGGCGCCCTGATCGAACGCAGCGGCGGTCGCGTGGACGAGGTCTTCGCACCGGCCGTGGTCCTGGCCACCGGCGGGGTCGGCGGCCTCTATGAGGTGACGACCAACCCCTCGGCCCTGCGCGGCGAGGGGCTGGCCCTGGCCTATGCGGCGGGCGCCGAGATCCTCGATCCCGAGTTCGTGCAGTTCCACCCCACCGCCATCGACGTCGGTCTGGACCCCGCGCCCCTGGCCACCGAGGCCCTGCGCGGCGAGGGGGCGCGGCTGGTTGACGGGACCGGCGCCTTCCTGCTGGGCGCGGACGAAGACGCCGACCTGGCCCCGCGAGACATCGTGGCGCGGGCGGTCCATGCGGCGCGCGTGGACGGGCGCGGAGCGTTTCTGGACGCGACAAAGGCGGTGGGCGAGGCCTTTCCGCATGAGTTTCCGGCGGTGTTTTCCGCCTGCATGCGTGCCGGTCTGGACCCGCGCGTCAGCCCCATTCCGGTGGCGGCGGCGGCCCACTACCACATGGGCGGCGTCGTCGCCGACGACGAGGGGCGCACAAGCGTGCCGGGCCTCTACGCAATCGGCGAGTGCGCGGCGACCGGGGTGCACGGCGCCAACCGGCTGGCTTCCAACTCCCTGCTGGAAGCGGGCGCCTTCGGGCGGCGGGCCGGACGGGCGGCGGCGCAGGAGGTGCAGTCGCCGAAGGCTGATTTGAGGGCGACGCGGGTTTCCAGGGACTTGCCGCCCGAGGCCATGGCCGAACTGCGCGCCGCCATGACCCGGTTCGCGGGCGTGGTGCGCGACGAGGAAGGGTTGAGCGCCCTGATCACCGTCATAGACAGACTGGCCAGGGCGCATCCTGACGCCGTGGTCCTGACCGCCGCCCGGCTGATCGCCGAGGGGGCACTGAACCGGCGCGAGAGCCGGGGCGGGCATTTCCGCGCCGACTATCCCGACAGCCTGCCGGCGGCGGAGCATACGCGGATGCGGCTGACGCTCGCCCGCGACGACGAGGCCGAGGCGGCGGTGCTCGCCGCCCTGGCCGCCACCATCTGATTTTAAAGGACGCCTGCGTGACCCGAACCCTGCCGGACCTGCTGATCGAGCCCGTCGTACGGATGGCCCTGGCCGAGGACCTGGGCCGCGTCGGCGACGTGACGGCCCAGGCCTGCATCCCCGAGGACGCCCGCCTCAGCGCCGTCTTCGCCGCGCGTCAGGCCGGGGTGATGGCCTGCGGGGCGGTGGTGCGGATCGCGGTTCACGCCATGGACCCGCAGGCGACGGTGAACCTCAAGGTCGCCGACGGCGAGGCCTTCGAGGCCGGGACCATTCTGGTCGAGGTCGAGGCGAATGCCCGCGCCCTGCTGGCGGCCGAGCGCACAGCGCTGAACCTGCTGGGCCGGATGTGCGGCATCGCCACCCTGACGCGGACCTATGTGCAGGCTGTGGCGGGAACGACCGCCCGCATCGCCGACACCCGCAAGACCACGCCGGGTCTGCGCGCGCTGGAAAAGCACGCCGTGGCCTGCGGCGGCGGCCTGAACCACCGCTTCGGGCTGGATGACGCCATCCTGATCAAGGACAACCATGTCGCTGTCTGCGGCGGGGCGGGCGAGGCGGTGCGCCGCGCGAAAGCCTTCGCGCCCCACCTGATGAAGGTCGAGGTCGAGGTCGATGGTCTGGATCAGCTGGACGAGGTCCTGCCCGAACGCCCCGACGTCATCATGCTGGACAACTTCAGCCTGGCCGATCTGGAAGAGGCCGTGCGCCGGGTGAAGGACAGCGCCTTCGGGCCGGTGGTGCTGGAGGCCTCAGGCGGGGTCAACCTGACGACGGTGGCGGGCATCGCCGCGACGGGCGTGGACGTGATCTCGGTCGGCGCCCTTACGCACTCTGTTCCGCAGCTGGACGTGGGTCTGGACGCGAATTAGCCGGCCGGGCGAACCACTTGCGGCCGATCCATTTCTGGATCGGCTCGTCGATAAAGCGGTTGTAGAGGTCCGAGGCGATCAGGGTGAAGGCCAGGGCGCCGAACCACATGGCCCAGGCCTCCCAGGCCACGCTCTCGACCGCCGGGTGCAGGCGGGCGGCCAGGGGCTCGATCACGTCGAACCAGACGGCGCCGGTGATGGTGTGGACCATGAAGAGGCAGAAGCTGACCTTGGCGCCCCATTCGGCGCCGGGGATAGGCCTGGTGACCGGCGAGGCGCCGCAGCCGATGATGACGGCGCAGATGGCCAGGACGTTGATCAGGTCCGGCCCGACCAGCCAGGCGTTGGCCAGAAGGACGGCGCCGCCGCCAAAGCCGACGAGACGGGCCGAGCCGCCCGTCCATCGTCCGGTCTGAACCGCCCGCGCCAGGGTCAGGCCGACCAGGAAGAGGGGGGCGGCGCGGAACATGCACCACTGGAAGGGCAGGCTGAACTGCTGCTCGCCCAGCAGGGCCAGGCTGAGGGCGTTGGAGCCGACGATGATGGCCAGGCCCAGCCCCAGGCTGATCCAGAGGCTGTTGATCCTCAGCATGCCCCGCCACAGCATGGGGAAGAAGGCGTAGCAGATCAGCAGGGTGGAGATGGTCCAGCTGGGGATGTTCCAGTGACCGCCGCCCAGACCGAAGGCGTGCAGCAGGAAGATCTGGGCGGGCAGGCCGGCCAGGTCGAAACGCCCCGCGTTCGTCGCCTGCATCCCCAGGGCGCCGGCCGTCAGGACCATGACGACCAGAATGGCCAGGGTGATCAGGTGGGTCGGATAGCAGCGGGCGAAGCGCTTGAGCCAGAAGCGGCCCAGGGAGACCTTGCCGCTGGCGACGCCCGCGCCATAGGCCTTGGCCAGGACGAAGCCCGACAGGATCAGGAAGAAGTCGGTGGCCAGATAGCCGCGACCGAGGAAGCCGTGCATCGACTGCAGCGAGATCGGCGCCGTATCCCCGAAATGGAACACCACCACGAACAGGGCGGCGACGAATCTCAGGGCGTCGAGCGCGCCGCCGCGCATCTTGGAGGCGGCGGGCGGGGCTGCGGAGGTCAGGGTCATGCGGCGCTTTCCGGGACGTCTGGGACGTTTGCCCCGCTTCTAGCAAGAAGCAGGCCGGGAACGTCTGTGCGCCGGACCTCGTTTCCTTTCAGTGAAAGGAGAGCGCCATGAGCAAGTCCCCCTCTGTCCCGAAGGAGCAGCGCAGCTTCGCGGACCACGGCGCGCGTTCCGTCGAGGAGGCCAGGGATCGTCGCGACCTGGCCCTTGGCGTTCAGTCCGGTCAGCCGGGCGACGCAGACGTCAACACCCGTGAACAAGGGCGGTTCGGCAATATGAGGCAGAACATGACGCCCCAGTGGAAGACGCAGAACCGCTGAAGCGGACCGGGATTATTCGGCCGCGCCCTCGACGGTCGTCACGGACGAGGCGGGCTGGGCGCTGGGCAGGCTGACGCCTTCGCGAGCCAGGATCGCGGAATAGGCGACGGCGCCCCCGGTCGATCGGGCCGGTTCCGAAGCTTCAAGGCTGGCCTGCATCAGGCGCGGCTCGGCGGTCGAAGGGCGGGGCGTGTAGCGGAAGGATTCGCTGGAGCCCGAGCGGCCGCCGAAACGATAGAAGAGGTGGTCGCCGACCTGTCCGACCCGGACCAGGCTGTTGCGCCAGCCGGGCGAGACCCCGGTGGTGTGGAAATGGGTGGCGTTGCCCACGGCGGCGTAGACCTGACCCGACAGGGCCTTGGAGGCCACGTCGCGGGCGCGATTCCAGGCGGCCCGGTTCACGGCGCCGCGCATGGCGCCGTTGCAGGTGAAGCTGAACTGGCAGCCGGTGCTGCGGTTGGAGCCCTGATAGACGACGGCGCAGACGGTATTGGGGAAGGCGGGGTGACGGGCGCGGTTCAGGACCACCTGGGCCACGGCCTTCATGCCGTCGACGCCTTCGCCGCGCGCTTCGTAGTAGGCGGCCTTGGTCAGGCAATCCAGATCGCGCGACTGGTCCAGGGCGCTTCCGAGGCGGAAGGGTTGGGCGGCGGGATTGGCGAGGTTGGCGCGGCGCAGGCCGTTCCGGGATTCATCCAGACGGGCGGTCAGCAGCTCCGCCTGGCGGTCGCGCTGGGCGGACCCGGCGACGGAATAGGGATCGTGGCGATCAGCGATGGCCAGGGCGCTGGCGTCCAGACCGCCGGCCGCGGCGGCCATGGCTTCCTGGGTATAGCCCTCGGCGCCCGCGCCCTGCAGGCGCTCGGCCTGGGCGCGCACGGTGGAGGCCTGGGCGGCCATGCCGCCCAGATAGGCTCCGCCGACTGCGAGGCTGACCACGCCGCCGAACGCCGCGGCCGCCGTCTTGGGGCGCAGGCGAACAGACTGGGCGGCGTGCATCAGCGCACGCGTGTGCGAAGAGAAACTCAATGGCGTAGTCCTGTTCAGCAGGGCGAGGATGCCGCCCCCGTACTCATCGAAACCAGGCGACATGACGCGTCGCGAACCAGCTCCGGACCCAGGGTCGACGAACGGCCGACCACCGGAAGGCGGGCCTTAAGCCATCGGTTTATGGCCTCAATGTGGTTGATTCGACAATTGTTATTGCGGCGCAGCAAAGCGGCCCGCCGGTTAGAGCTGTCCAATTTCCACTTGATGAATGCGGCGTGTTTATTCTTCAGAACATCTTCTGAAATCTGTATTCGATTACAATGCGATGATTTTGATCGCCGGATGGGCGGAGCGGAAACCCTATTGCGGGGGCAGTGTCTACTTTCTGCTCCGAGTCCGGCCATAGATCGGAACTGATCGCGGCCGAAGGCGTTGCAAGCTCAACCATTTCAAGGAGTTCTCCGCCTGATGACCCGTATTTCGATCCGCGCCGTCGCTGTTCTCGCCCTGGGGGCTTCCGCCCTGGGTCTCGCCGCCTGCGGCCATACGATCGAGCAGAAGGCGGCGACCGGCGCCATCGCCGGCGCCGTGGTGGCCGGACCGGTCGGCGCGGCCGTGGGCGGTGCGGCCGGCGCGGCGGTCGGACATATCGACAAGCCGCACCGCTGACTGACAATTCCAGTCGTCGCCTGTCTGCGGCGCTGAAGCGCCCCATCCGGCTGTCGAGCGTCGATTTCCGCTCGAAATTGCGTGTTTGACGGTTCGAAACGGCGGCAGAGCTTGCTTTTTGCGCCGGATTCGGCTTTGGCAGCGCGCCGGGCCGTTCGCATGTCTGCACGCCCGCCGGGCCGCCGTACGTCGGCGTCGCCCCTCCATCAGAGTTTCAAGGAAGACCGCCTCTACGCATGCGAGACCTCAAACAAACCGGCTTCAACGATCGTATCTCCGCCCAGCAGGACGCCAAGAAGGCGCTTCTGGCCAAGTTCAAGCCCAAGCCCACGGTGCAGGACCCCGAGTTCGAGAAGCTGGCTGAGAAGCGCGCCGCCGAGAAGGAAGCCCAGCGCCAGCAGTTCGAGCTGGAGAAGGCCGAGCAGCGCCGCCTGAAGGCTGAGAAGGAAGCCGCCCGTCTGGCCGCCGAAATGGCCGCCCAGGACGAGGTCGACGCCGCCAGACGCGCCGCCCGCAAGGAGCGCAAGCAGCTGACCAAGGAAGAGCAGAAGGCCGCCCGTGACGCGCGCTATGCGGCTCGCAAGGCGCGCCAGCGCTGATGTTGATCAGCCCCGGCCCGAGCCGGGGCTGTCGCATTTACTGATGAATCGTGCCGCCGTTATCCAGGCAGGTTCCCGTGCGAATCTTGTCGAAGTGGGCGGTGACCGTGCCGTCCGGGAATTCGGCGACGCCCGCCCATCCGTTGTAGCAGACCCCCGTCCAGGAACCGACCTGAACGGTCTTGGTGGCGTCGCTGTAGTAGATGTAGTCGTAAAGCGGTTCGGAAAGCGCCATGGCGGGCGCGGTCGCCGACAAGGTCGTCGCCGTGGCCACGCCGATGATCGCCAGGGCCTGTTTGAAACGGGTCATTTTGCCACCTCCAGTTGCGTTGAGGTTGCAAGCTCTCATGGAAAACATTGCTTTTTGAAGTAGCAAGTCCGTGATGGGACTTCTGCTCCGCGTATCTGGGGACCTCCACGACGCAACAGGCTCGAACCTGCGGCGTTAGCGGATGGAAGATTCCGGTCGGGCGCCGGACGCGACCCCTTGGATCGCGGCCCGGATTTCCTAACTGCTAGGCTGGATACTCACACCGTGATGCAAACAGGAGCCGCCATGACCGCCGCCATCGACACCGGCCTGAAACCCAGGGAACGCGACGAGGTCGCCCGCGAACTGTCCAAGGTCCTCGCCGACAGCTTCGCCGTCTATCAGAAGACGCACGGCTATCACTGGAACGTCCGCGGGCCGGAGTTCTTCAGCCTGCACAAGCTGCTGGAGCAGCAATACAACGAGATCTGGGCCGCGCTGGACGACATCGCCGAGCGCATCCGCGCCCTGGGCGAACTGGCGCCGCAGAGCGCCTCGGCCTTCGCCAACCTGACTTCGATCAAGGACGGCGACCCGGAGAAGGACGCCAGCGAGATGCTCAAGGAGCTGATCAAGGACCACGGCGTGCTGATCGCCACGGCCCGCGCCGCCCTGGACGCCGCCGACGAGGTGGGCGACGAGGCCAGCGTCGACCTGATGACCCAGCGTCTGGCCGCCCATGAAAAGGCCGCCTGGATGCTGCGCTCCAGCCTGGGCGATCGCTAGCCTCCTCACGGAACAGTAATCTTCGGGCCTGAAAAGCGCCGGATTGGGCGGTCACTGAGATCGTCTTCCGGCGCTCGCCAGCGCCGCACATGGGACGCTGGATGCTGAAAGGCCGCCTGCCGCAGCTGAAGACGACCGGACGTCAGGCCCTCGCCATGGCGCCCATGGCCGTGGCCGTCAGCCTGGCGGTCATGGGCGTGGCCATGTCGGCCAGCTCCAGCCCGCGCCCCGACATCGACCGCACAGCCGAGGCCGTGGCCCGCGCGACCGGCGGCGATCTGACCCCGCGCGGATTGCAGCTGGTCATGGCGCGGCTGGACGCCGGGCAACTGGCCGTGGCGCGCCGCTTCGATCCGGCGCTGAACCTGCCCGAGCTGTACGGCCTGACGCCGGGGTGGGAGAGCCTGAGCCTGGGCGGCAAGCCGTCGCTGGACGCGGGCGTCTCGGGCGTCGCCGCCCAGCAACTGAACGCGGCCATGCCCACGGCCTTCGGCGCCCTGCAACCGGCTCTGCCCTTCGACCTGCGCCCCGCCACCGAGGCCGACCGCAAGCGCGCCCTGCGCTGCCTGACCCAGGCCGTCTACTACGAGGCGGCGCTGGAGCCGACCGAGGGGCAGGAGGGCGTGGCCCAGGTCGTGCTGAACCGGGTGCGCGATCCCAACTATCCGAACACGGTCTGCGGCGTCGTCTATCAGGGCGCCGAGCGGACCACGGGCTGCCAGTTCAGCTTCACCTGCGACGGGGCCCTCAGCCGCGCCCCCATCAACTGGGCCTGGACCCGCGCGGCCCGCGTGGCCGAGCGCGCCCTGGCCGGCCATGTGGCGACGCGGGTGGGGACGGCGACCCATTATCACGCCGACTACGTCCACCCCTGGTGGTCGCCGACCTTGGCCAAGATCACCCAGGTCGGGGCGCACATCTTCTATCGCTGGAAGGGCGCGCCGGGCGAAAGCGCCGCCTTCGTCCAGAGATCGGCGGGCCGCGAGCCCGTCATTGACGAGGCCCGTTTCGCCAGGCCTCGCATCCTGCTGGCCACCGCCGCCGACAGCGTCGAGGAGGCTCTGGCCGGCGCCGCGCCGAACCAGTTGCGCACGGTCGAGATCGACGGCCAGACCCGCGTCGTCGGCGTCGCCAGCCTGGGCGGCCGTCGCCAGGCCAGCAAGGAAGAGATCGCCGCCATCAATGAGCGGCTGAAGGCCTATGAGGCCGCGCCTGCGCCGACCGTCACCGTGGCGCCGCCGCCGCCCGGCGTGACCGCCATGGCGGTCGAGGAAGTCGGCAAGCCCGGAGCCTGACCCGACGCGCGAGGCGTCAGGCGAAGACAGCCCAGCCTGGGTCGGGTTCTGAACCGGTCTTGTCGGCGCGAACCGGGCGAGCTTTCGGCGCGCGTGGCCTCGCGGCGGGCCGTCGCCGCAAGGAGGCGCCGACCTGACTGACTTTTTGCACCAGAGCGGCGCGCATGGCGCGGAAGCGGGCGGTCGCGCCCAGGGCGGCGGCGAGGATGAAGACGTCCAGGAAGACCGCCACGTCGAACATGCCGAACCAGAGGATCAACTCGGGCGTGAACAGGCTGAACAGGCGCAGGCCCTCAAGCTCGAAAAGGCCGAACAGGATCAGGCCCGCCGCCCCCAGGGCCGCGTAGAAGGCGACACGGCCGGGCGACAGGGCGTTGAGCCACCGCGCGGGGGCTTCGACCAGCAGCCGGTGCAGGCTCCGCCCTATGGAGGTCGTGGGCAGAGCGGCCAGCAACAGCATGGTCACGGTCATGAAAACAAGCATTGGCCTTCCCCCCTCGGTCCGTCTGAACCTATGCGGCGAACGGCGCTATTCAAGGGGTGTTGGGTCACTGGCGCTCGGCGTAGGCGCGCCAGCCCTTCTGCAGATCGGGGATGGAGGCCGGCAGGCCGTGGGCGGCGCCCTGGCTGGTCAACCAGGCCTCGAAGCTGCGTCCCGACGCCAGGGCCTCGGCGATCTCGGCGAGGATGGTCGGGCGGCCGGAGGTCTGGATCAGGTAGTCAGCGAAGACGCGGGTCTGGATGTAGAAGACGCGCTCCAGCGCGGCGGGCCGGGGACCGGCGCCGGCCGGGGTGAAGCTGACGCCGATCCCGCCGCTGGCCGCGACGTCAGGGGCGGCGGCGACGGCGCGCGCCAGACCGGGATGCTCGCGCGACAGCAGGCCGGGCAGGTCCAGCAGCAGGGACCGGCCGTCGATGGGGCCGACGGCGGGGACCGTCTCGCCCCTCATCAGGGCGCGGAACTGGTCGCGGCGCTGGGCGGCGGTCGCCTCGTCCTCCAGAACGACGGCGGCGGCTTCGTCCAGCCAGTCGGGGCCGGGACCGCCGTAGTGGTGGGGGGCGTCGGCGTCGGTCGAGGCGCGCTGGGGCCAGAAGGCCTGGGTGAACCACAGGTGGCCCAGTTCATGGGGGACCATGCCGGCGTCGAGTGCGGCCTGGGCCTTGGCGTCGGGGATCTGGGACAGGGCGCGGGCGACGACGTCCTCGGTCTGGGCCGGGGTCATGTTCTGCGAAGCGGCGAAGCGCCGGGTTCCCTGTTCAACCCCGCGACGGGCGGCCTCGTCGAAGGTGCGCAGGGCGGGCCAGGGCAGGATGTGCGTGAAACCGGTGGCGCTCAGGGCCGCGCGCTGCGGGACGGGCGGGGTCGAGATCACGACATAGGGGGCGATGTCGCGACCGAACTGCGCGGCGAACCGGGCCTCGGCCGCGCGCGCATAGCCGGCCAACCGCGCCGCCTCCTCCGGGGTGGCGGCCAGGGCGACGCCGCGTCCCGCCTCGGCGCAGCTGAGGTCAGGTGCAGCGGCGAGGGCGCGCGTGCAGAGGGAATCAGAGGCGTGAAGCAGGGCGACCGAGGCGGCGGTCGTGGTCAGCAGCAGGACAAGGGCGGACATGGGCGTCTCCGAAGGTGGAGGCGCAGGCTGGCGGGCGTCCGTATCGCCTTCATGTCCGACAGGGCGCTTGCCCGGAGCGCGCCGACACAACAGAGATACAGAAGGGGCGCTAGGACTGGGGGATCATGACCGCGACGGCCGACATCCTGATCGTCGATGACGACGCCAGCCTGAGGGCGGCGCTGGGCGATTATCTGTCGGGCGCGGGCTACGCCGTGCGCACGGCGGACGGCGGGGCGGCCATGGACGCGCGGCTGGCCGAGGCCTTGCCCGATCTGGTCGTCTTGGACGTGATGATGCCGGGCGAGGACGGGCTGTCGATCTGTCGGCGGCTGCAGGGGCGGGCGCCGGTGCTGATGCTCAGCGCCATGGGCGAGACGACCGACCGCATCGTCGGCCTGGAGGTCGGCGCCGCCGACTATCTGCCCAAGCCCTTCGAGCCGCGCGAACTGCTGGCCCGCATCCGCGCGGTGCTGCGCCGTCCCGCGCTGCCCGATGAGGCGACGGATCGGCCGCTGGCCTTCGAGGGCTGGAGGCTGGAGGTCGAGGCGCGGCGCCTGCTGGATCCCGGGGGAGCAGCGGTGGAGCTGACGGCGGGCGAGTTCGCCTTGCTGCTGACCTTCGTGCGGTCAGGGGCGCGCATCCTCAGCCGCGACCAGATTCTGGAGAACACCCATGGGCCCCTGGCCGAGAACTTCGACCGGGCCGTCGATCTGGCGGTCAGCCGTCTGCGGCGCAAGCTGGAGCGGCCGGGGCAGGCGGCGTTGATCGAGACTGTGCGCGGGGCAGGTTATCGCTTCCGCGCACCGGTACGGCGATGAACAGGCTCTCTATCCGAACTCTCGCGGCAGGTTTCACTGTCGCGGCCATCCTGCTGTGCCTGACGGTCGCCTTCGTCATCGCCCTGGCTTTTCCCGCTCCGCCGCCGGCGCGGGTGACGCTGGCCGATGCGCAGGCGGCCCTGAGCGGAGAAACGGAGACGGGCTGGCGGCGTCGCGTGGTCGCCGCGCCGCCCTTTGAGGCCGCGCGCGAGGGACAGGCTCTGGTGGCCCAGGCCGGGCTGGCGGTGCTGCTGGACGCGCCCATGACCGAGGTGCGGGTGCGACCGCTGAGCCCCGAGCGCATTCCGGCGGGCGGGCCTCCGTCACGCGCGCCGTCGGAGGGGCTGAAGGCCCTGTTGGCGGGCATGGCCCTGTCGCCCGGCATGAGTTTCGCCCCCTTCGAGGCGGCGGCGCGTCATGCGGACGGGCGTTGGGTCGTGGCGACGCCGCCGTCGCCCTGGCTGACGCCGCAGCGCCTGCGCATGGGGCTGGCCTTCCTGATCGCCGCTGCTGTCCTGTTGCCCCTGGCCCTGTGGGGGGCGGGACGGCTGACGGCGCCGTTTCAGCGGCTGGCTGAGGCGGCGCGTGGCGAGGGGCGGGCCGAGGCCTTCGTCGGCGGACCGCGTGAGGCGCAGGAAGCGGCGCGGGCGCTGGACGCCATGCGCGACCGTCTGGGCGAGGCCTTGAAGGAGCGCAGCGCCATCATGGCCGCCGTGGCCCATGATCTGAGGACGCCGTTGACCGGCCTGCGCCTGCGGGTCGAGGGGCTGGCGGCGGGGCCGCGCGAGGTCGCCGTCGCCGACATTGCGCGGATGGAGCGTCTGATCGCCCAACTGCTGACCTATGTCCGGGGCGAGGACGCGCCGTGGACCGTCGAGCCGCTGGATCTGGCGGATTTGGCGCGCGAGGTGGTGATGCGGCAGGTCGCGATGGGTCGGGCCGTGACTCTCACGGCGGACGGCGAGCATCTGGTTCGCGGCGACCGGGACCAGCTGGAGCGGGCCCTGACCAACCTGATCGACAATGCTGTGCTGTATGGCGATCGGGCCGACGTCGCCGTGACGTCCGAAGCGAACGAGATCGTCTGCGTTATCGACGACGCGGGGCCGGGCTTGCCGCCGGATCAACTGGAGGCGGTCTTTTCACCCTTTCGCCGTATGGAGGCCTCGCGCAGCCGCGCCACAGGCGGGGCGGGGCTGGGGCTGTCGATCAGCCGCTCAATCATCGAGCGCAGCGGCGGGCGTGTGAGCCTGAGCAACCACGCCGAGGGCGGGCTGAGGGCGACGATGCGTTTGCCCCGACTGAGAGAATATGATTGACGCCCGCCCTGCCGGAACAGGGCGGGCCTTAGTCGATCACCAGGCGCCGATCTTTTCGGCTTCCTTGTGGCTGATGGGATTGTGGGCGGCCTTGTGGTCTTCCTCGGCGAGGAAGCGGGCGGCTTCCAGCGCGGCCATGCAGCCCATGCCGGCGGCGGTGACGGCCTGGCGATAGACGTCGTCGGTCACGTCGCCGGCGGCGTAGACGCCCTCGATGGCGGTCGAGGCCGTGCCCGGCTTGACCCGCAGATAGCCGCCCGAGTTGATCTCCAGCTGGCCGGCGAACAGTTCCGACGACGGGGCGTGGCCGATGGCGATGAAGACGCCGTCGGCGGGGATTTCCGACAGGTCGCCGGTCTTGACGTTCTTCAGGCGCACGCCGGTGACGTTGCGGGCCACGCCGTCGACGACGCCGAGGATCTCATCGACCGTCACGTCCCAGATCACCTCGATCTTCGGGTGGGCGAACAGGCGGTCCTGCAGGATCTTCTCGGCGCGGAATTCGTTCTTGCGGTGGATGACCGTGACCTTCTCGGCGAAGTTGGTCAGGAACAGGGCCTCCTCGACGGCGGTGTTGCCGCCGCCGACCACCACGACCTGCTTGCCGCGATAGAAGAAGCCGTCGCAGGTGGCGCAGGCCGAGACGCCGAAGCCCTGGTATTCAGCTTCGCTGTCCAGACCCAGCCACTTGGCCTGGGCGCCGGTCGAGATGACCACGGTTTCAGCCAACAGTTCCGCGCCGCTGTCCAGCGTCAGGCGGAAGGGGCGCTGCGACAGGTCGGCCTTGACCACGATGTCGTGGATGACCTCGGTGCCGACGTGCACGGCCTGGGCCTGCATCTGCTCCATTAGCCAGGGACCCTGAATGGTCTCGGCGAAGCCGGGATAGTTCTCGACATCCGTGGTGATGGTCAGCTGGCCGCCGGGTTGCAGGCCGGCGATGACCACCGGGTTCAGCGAGGCGCGGGCGGCGTAGATGGCGGCGGTCCAGCCGGCGGGACCGGAACCGATGACGGCGAGGCGGACAGTACGAGCTTGGGTCATGGCCCTATTTAGGCGCTGATTCCCGATTTCGCGACGCCCGTCGTTCCGTGAAGCCTCACAGGGCGGTATGAAAGGGCATGACCGTCGAGAATCCCGCCGCTCACCAGACCCGCAACCTGCTGCGCCGCCTGCTGGTCAGCGCCCGGCGCGGGGTCGAGCACGCGGAAGTCGCCCAGGCCGTCTATGAGAACGGCGGACTGAACGGCCGCTATCTGATGATGACGGTGATCTCGGCCTCTATCGCCGCCCTGGGCCTGATGCTGTCGTCGCCGGCCGTGGTCATCGGGGCCATGCTGGTGTCGCCGATGATGGGGCCGATCGTGGCCCTGGGCTTCTCGCTGGCGCTGCTGGACTGGAACGAGCTGAAGCAGTCGCTGACGGCGCTGGGCGTCGGGGTGGGGCTGGCGCTGTTCGTGGCGATCCTGCTGACCCTGCTGTCGCCGCTCAAGGAGCCGACGGCCGAGATTCTGGCCCGCACCCGGCCCAACTTCTTCGACCTGCTGATCGCGGTCTTCTCCGGCGTCGCGGGCGCCTATGCGGTGATCCGGCAGCGCGGCGAGACCATCATCGGCGTGGCCATCGCCACCGCCCTGATGCCGCCGGTGGCGACGGTGGGCTTCGGCCTGGGGACCGGCGACCTGTCGATCGCGGGGGGCGCCTTCTTCCTGTTCATGACCAACCTGGTGGCGATCGCCCTGGCGGCGACGGTGACGGCGGGCTTCTACGGCTTTCGGCCGCGCCTACTGGAGCGGCCCAAGCCCTGGCGCGGGGTGGCGGTCATGGTGGTCTTCGTCCTCCTGGCCGTGCCGCTGGCCCTGTCGCTGCGCAGCATCGCCCTGGAGAGCCGGGCCACGGCCGAGACGCGGCTGGCGGTCGAAGACATCTTCGCCGGGGGCGAGTCGCGCATCACCCTGCTGGACGCCCGCAGCGAGGGACGGGGCGTGACCGTCTCGACCCTGGTCAGCACGCGCAAGCTGGTGGCCGACGCCCAGGCGCGGCTGCAGGAGCGGCTGACGGCGGCCCTGCACGTGCCGGTGGCGGCGACCCTGGATCAGATCGTCGTGGCCGATCCGCAGGCGGCGGCCCGCGCGGTCCAGACCAGTCAGGCGACGGCGCCCGATCCGGCGGCGGCCCTGCGCAACCGTCTGGCCGAGGCCGTGCCCTTCGCCACCGATGCGGTGATGACCGACGCCGAGGGGCGGCGCGCCATCGTCCTGCTGCGACCCGACGCGGGGCTGGATCTGAACAGCGCCTATGCCCTGGAAGCCGCCCTGCGGGCGCGATTCGACGGTGTGGACGTCTGGGTGACGCCGCCGGTGCAGGAGCCGAAGTCGGTGGACCTGGGTGATGCGGACGCGCGCGCCCGCGCCGTCTGGGCCCTGGCGCGCTGGCGGGCCAGTCCGGCGCTGAGTCTGTGCCGCCCGGCGCCCGGCGCGCCGGCGACAGACGACCGAGAGGCCCAACCGGACGCGGGTCAGGTCTTCCTGGCCGAACTGGCGGCGGCAGGGGTGTCGATCCGCGACGAGGCCGGGCCGGCCTGCCAGCGCGGCGACCAAAATCTGGCCCGACTGGCGCTCAGCTAGACCGGGTTTCATCGAGGGGAGACGGGATGAAATCGACGACCAAGGCGGCGGCCTTCCTGCCCATCGGCGTCGGCGCGGGCGTCGCCATCGGGGTGGGGGTCGGCGTGGCGACGGGCAACCTGGCTCTGGGGCTCGCCCTGGGCGTGGCCATCGGCTGCGGCCTGGGCGTGGCCCTGATGGGGGCGATGCTGGCTCAGACGAAGAAAAAGAGCGAAGGCGGCGGGTCCGATGCGACCTTCATTTCCGACACCGGATCTTCCGCTTCGTCGTCTGCTAGCGACGCGGGCTGTTCGTCGGACGGCGGCGGGGGCGGCTGCGACTAGCGAGTCCGCATCGCCTCCAGCACGGCGCGTGCGGCGCGCTCGGTCTCGTTGAGCGGGGCGTAGCTCCAGCTGTCCAGGGACCCGTCGAAAGGCCGGGCGGCGCCATGGGCGGCCAGGTCGGCGTGCAGGCGGGCGAACTTGCCGGCGGGCTTCAGCGCGACCATGGGCAGGATGTGGACGGGCTGGCCGGTCGCGGCGGCCTCGGTCGCCATATTGGCGCTGTCCTCGGTGACCAGGACATGGTCGGCGGCGTCCAGCATGGCGAACAGCGGGTTGTCGCCGGTCCCGTCCCAGATCCAGCCGGGCAGGGCCGACAGGCGCTCGGTCATGACGGCCTTGGCGGCTTCGGGCGTGCGGCGTGAGAAGGTCAGCAGCAGCGAGCCGCCCGTCGCCTGAACCGCCGTCCTGATCTGGTCGGCTAAAGCGGCGGCGTGGGCGGGCGTCAGGTCGAAGGCTTTCGACCTGCCGCCGATCATGACCGTGACGCGCGGATGGGGCAGGGCTTGGATGCGGTCGGCGAAGGCGGGCGCGGCCTCGGCCAGGTTTTGCGGCGTGATACGGTGGGGGCTGCCGATGATCTCGAAGACATTGTCGCCCGACAGGCCGTCATGGGCCGGGGCGATGATCAGGTCGTAGCGGTCGTTGCGCCAGCGCGGGTCCTGGGTCTGGACCGTAAAGGTTTTGCCGCCGCTCCAGTCGCGCACGCGCGCCGACAGGGGCAGGCTGGCGCGGCCGGTGGCGATCCACAGGTCGGGCCATTCGGCGACGCTGCGCGGATCGAACGACCCCGGCGCCAGCATGGCGGGGGTCTTCAGGCTTGAGGGCCAGCGGTCGAAGGCGGGGCGCCAGCGGACCGTCTTCACCGCGATCTCGGCGGGGGTCAGGCGGGCGACGGCCTCGGCCAGGCCCAGGGCCTGATTCTGGATGCCGGTTCGCCCGTCGGATGCGACCCAGACAGACAGAGGGCGCGCGGCGGAACCGCGCGCCCCTGTGGCGTCCTCGTGCGGAGGGGAGCTTACTTCCACTCGACCTTGAGGATTTCATAGGCCTTCACGCCGCCGGGCGTGTTGACCTCGACCACGTCGCCGACTTCCTTCGAAATCAGGGCGCGGGCGATCGGCGAGGCGATGGAGATCTTGCCCAGCTTCACGTCGGCCTCGTGTTCGCCGACGATCTGATAGACGCCCTCTTCCTCGGTGTCCTCGTCGACGAAGGTGACGGTGGCGCCGAACTTGACCTGGCTGCCCGACAGCTTGGTCACGTCGATGACCTGGGCGCGCGACAGCTTGTCCTCGATCTCGGCGATCGAGCCTTCGATCCAGCCCTGGCGTTCCTTGGCGGCGTGATACTCGGCGTTCTCGGACAGGTCGCCGTGTTCGCGGGCCTCCGAGATGGCCGCAATCACGCTCGGCCGTTCGACCTGCTTCAATTGCTTCAGTTGCTCGTCGAGGACACGGTAGCCCTCGGCCGTCATCGGCACTTTTTCCATTGTGTCGTGAGTTTCTTGCTTCGCCCGGAGACTAATGAGAGACGTAAATCAGCACAGACACGATCACGGGGCGCACGCGATCGGGGCCAAGAGGGTAGGGCGCCCTTCGGCCAAACTCAAGAGCATCGTCACGGTTGGGCTTCAGGACTCGGCGCGGGGCGGCCCTGTATTGCGACCCGCCGAGGCCTGTGCGCGATCCTGTCCCAGGGCGCGTCGAAGCGCGGTCCAGGCGATGAAGATCAGCGCCAGCATCGCCAGCAGCATGAACAGACCCGAGATCAACCCCAGACCCGCCGCGATGAAGGCGATAACGGTGCAAACGGCGGCGGCGAGAGCGGCGACGACTTGAATGACGGACAGACGCATGGGGTCGTAAACGTTAACGCCCGTGTGGGGTTGCGTGGTCGCGAAGCCGTGATCGGGGAACGTGGGGATCAGGCGTAGGCGTAATCTCCGCCGCGCTCCAGCGCCCTTTTCCAGGCCGGCCGGGCATGGATGGTCTGAAGGAAACGGGCGATATTGGGATAGGCCGACAGGTCGATGGCGCGGCTGGCGGCGGCTTCCAGCGGGAAGCTCATCATGATGTCGGCGGCGCTGAACGAAGGCCCGGCGAACCAGCCGGTGGCGGCCAGTTCCTCTTCCTGCCAATCGGCATGCGCCTTCAGTTGCGGGTCGATGAAGCTGCTCTGCGCCTTGGCGGCTATGCCGTTGACGACGGGGCGCACCAGACCGGGCGCACGCTTCGGCAACTGGCTGAAGACCAGCTTCAGCAGCAGGGGCGGCATGGCCGAGCCCTCGGCGTAGTGCAGCCAGTAGGTGAAACGCCGTCCCTCAACCGTGCCGCGCGCCGGGCGCAGCCGGCCCTCGGGATCATGGGTATCCAGCAGGTGCTCGATGATGGCCCCGGTCTCGGCCACGCGGACGTCCCCGTCGTCCAGCACCGGCGACTTGCCCAGGGGATGCACCGCCTTCAGCTCGGGCGGGGCCAGCATGGTGGCGGGGTTCCGCTCGTAGCGTCTGATCTCGTAGGGCAGGCCCAGCTCCTCCAGCAGCCAGAGCACGCGCTGCGAGCGGGAGTTGTTCAGGTGATGGACGACGATCATGGGCGCGCTCCGTCTGATGAAGGCTCAGCTTGAGTGCTTGACGTCGGGTCCGTCCAGAGGGATCAGCGACGAGGACGACCGCTCCAGCGATTGCGGGCGTGATGCCTGGCGTTGGGCTTGGCCTTGGCGCGCGGCATGGCGTCGGGACGGCCCGCCTGATGCTTCTGCCACAGCTCGAAGGCCAGGGCGGCCAAGGCCAGCTTGCCGGCGTGACGACCGGCGAAGCCGCGTCCGCGCCGCGACAGCAGCAGACCGCCCAGAAGGGTGGCGAGGCGGGGCAGGCGCATGGAGGAACTCCGTGAAAGCCGGGCGACTGAAGCCTGAACGGATCAGCGGCCCGGCGGTTCAGGTCGTCAGGCTGCGCCAGGCGAGGAGGGTCGCAGCCGCCAGCAGGACCAATCCGTAGAGGCTGACGATCAGGCTCAGCCGGGTCGCGAAGGGTTGCTTGCGTGTCTTGTGGCGGAGCAACCGCTGGCCCAGCCCGGCGCCGAGGCCGCCGAACAGGGCGGCGGTCAGCAGGGTGCGCTCGGGGATGCGGCGCCGGCCCGCTCTGGCCCGCCCCTTGTCAATGGCGAACAGACCGAAGGCGACGAGGTTGGCGAGCGTCAGGGGCAGCAGGATCAGGGTGAGCGCCGACAGGAGGTCGTCTGGCTCAGAAGACGAACTGGGGCGTATCCCCCATCAGGATGTAGGTCGGCTTCCACTCCCCGTTTCTCTGATAGAGGCTGATCCAGAAGTAGACAGGGCCGTTGGTCGTATAGGTCGCGAGCTTAACCCGACAGATGTCTGTGGTGGCGCATTCCGATTCGAAAACCTCCCACCGTTCAATGGGGCCGTAGGTTTCCATGATGAAGGTGGTCTGGCTGATCAGCTGCTGGACCTCGACGGTCTTGCTGGCCAGCAGCGTCCCGGCGAAGAGATCCGTATAGGCCTTGGCGTAGGCTTTTTCCTTCAACGACGAAAAGAAGGGCGTCGTCACTCGCTCGATCCCTGCCGCCTGGGCGTCCGTCATCGAAGGATACTCCCTCTCTGCGGCCGCAGCGGGGGCGGCGACGGCGAGCGCCAGGGTCATCGACAGCAGCAGGGTTCTCATCGGCGAAATCTCCTTGTTGCGCTCGCTCGTAGCTTAAGCTTGGCCGAGCGCAAGCCATGAAAAAGCCCCCGGCGTCGAAACGCCGGGGGCTGACTTTCAGGCCTGGGCCGAGGCTCAGTTGTAGGACTGCACCGGGCGGACATCCAGGTCGCCGGCGCGGATGGCGGCGATCCCTTGCGCCGCGGCCAGCGAACCGGCGGCGGTGGTGTAGTAGGGGATCTTCATCATCAGGGCCGTGCGGCGGATCGAGAAGCTGTCGGCCAGGGCCTGCTTGCCGTCCGTCGTGTTGAAGACCAGTTGGACCTCGCCGTTCTTCATGGCGTCGACGATGTTGGGGCGGCCTTCCAGCACCTTCTTGACCAGACCGACCTCGACGCCCTGGGCCTTCAGATAGTCATGGGTGCCCGAGGTGGCGATCACCGAGAAGCCTTGCTCCAGAAGCGAGCGGACGGCCTCGACGATGAAGGGCTTGTCGGCTTCCTTGACCGAGACGAAGGCGCAGCCCTCGGTCGGCAGGGTGGTGCCGCCGCCGATCTGCGACTTGGCGAAGGCGCGGGCGAAGGCGGGGGCCAGATCGGCCTCGCCGTCGCGCTTCCAGTCCAGACCCATGACCTCGCCGGTCGAGCGCATTTCCGGGCCCAGGATGGTGTCGACCCCGGCGAAACGGGCGAAGGGGAAGACGGCTTCCTTGACCGCGATGTGGTCCAGTTCGTGATCGACCAGACCGAAGCTGGCGAGCTTCTCGCCGGCCATGACCTTGGCGGCGATGGCGGCGATCGGCTGGCCGATGGTCTTGGCCACGAAGGGCGCCGTGCGCGAGGCGCGCGGGTTCACTTCCAGCACGAAGATGCGCGGGTTTTCGCTGTGCGGCTCCTCGATGGCGAACTGGACGTTCATCAGGCCGCGCACCTTCAGGGCCTTGGCCATGGCCGTGGTCTGACGCTTCAGCTCGGTGACGATCTCGGCGCGCAGCGAGAAGGGCGGCATGGAGCAGGCGCTGTCGCCCGAGTGGACGCCGGCTTCCTCGATGTGTTCCAGCACGCCGGCGACGAAGACGGTTTCGTCGTCGCACAGGGCGTCGACGTCCACTTCGGTGGCGCGGTTCAGATAGTGGTCGATCAGCACCGGATCGTCGCCCGAGACGCGCATGGCCTCATGGACGTAGCGGTCCAGCTGCTCGCGGTCGTGGACGATCATCATGCCGCGCCCGCCGAGCACATAGGAGGGGCGCAGGACGACGGGATAGCCGACTTCCTCGGCCTTCTGCGCGGCTTCCTCGGCCGAGCGGGCCAGACCGTTCGGCGGCTGTTGCAGGCCGATGGCCTGCAGCATCTGCTGGAAGCGCTCGCGGTCCTCGGCCAGGTCGATGCTGTCGACGCTGGTGCCCAGGATCGGCACGCCGTCCTCTTGCAGGGCGTGGGCCAGCTTCAGCGGGGTCTGGCCGCCGAACTGGACCACGACGCCGATCAGGTCGCCCTTGGAGCGCTCGACGTCGATCAGCTCCAGCACGTCCTCGCCCGTCAGGGGCTCGAAGTAGAGGCGGTCCGAGGTGTCGTAGTCGGTCGAGACGGTCTCGGGGTTGCAGTTGACCATAATCGACTCGACGCCGATGTCGGCGAAGGCGAAGGCCGCGTGGCAGCAGCAGTAGTCGAACTCGATGCCCTGACCGATACGGTTGGGGCCGCCGCCGAGGATGATGGCCTTCTTCCTGTCCGACGGTTCGGCCTCGCACTCGGGGATCTGGCCCAGGGCGCCGGTCTCATAGGTCGAATACATGTAGGCGGTGGCCGAGGCGAACTCGGCGGCGCAGGTGTCGATGCGCTTGAAGGTCGGGCGGACCTTCAGGGCGCGGCGAGCGGCGCGGACCTCGGCCTCGGACTTGCCGGTCAGGGTCGCCAGACGGGCGTCGGAGAAGCCCTTGGCCTTGAGCTTGCGGAACTCGATCTCGGTCGCGGGCAGGCCCTGGACGCGGACGTGGCCCTCGGTGCGGATCAGGTCGGCGATCTGGCGCAGGAACCAGGGCTCATAGGAGCAGGCGGCGTGGACTTCCTCGACCGTCAGGCCGTGGCGGAAGGCCTGGGCGATGACGCGGATGCGGTCCGGCGTGGGCTCGCCCAGGGCGCGGACGACGGCGGCGCGGGCGCCTGCGTCGTCGTCGGCGTCAGTGACGCCCTCGATCTCGATCTCGTCAAAGCCCGACAGGCCGGTTTCCAGACCGCGCAGGGCCTTCTGCATCGATTCCTGGAAGGTGCGGCCGATGGCCATGACTTCGCCGACCGACTTCATGGCCGTGGTCAGGTGGGGCTCCGAACCCGGATACTTCTCGAAGGCGAAACGCGGGATCTTGGTGACGACATAGTCGATGCTCGGCTCGAACGAGGCGGGCGTGACCTGGGTGATGTCGTTCTGCAGCTCGTCCAGGGTGTAGCCGACGGCCAGACGGGCGGCGACCTTGGCGATGGGGAAGCCGGTGGCCTTGGACGCCAGGGCCGAGGAGCGCGACACGCGCGGGTTCATCTCGATGACGACCATGCGGCCGTCGGCCGGGTTGATCGCCCACTGAACGTTGGAGCCGCCGGTTTCGACGCCGATCTCGCGCAGGACGTTGATCGAGCCCGTGCGCATCAGCTGGTATTCTTTGTCCGTCAGCGTCAGGGCCGGGGCGACGGTGATGCTGTCGCCGGTGTGGACGCCCATGGGGTCCACGTTCTCGATCGAGCAGATGATGATGCAGTTGTCCGCCGTGTCGCGGACGACCTCCATCTCGTATTCCTTCCAGCCCAGCACCGACTCTTCGATCAGGACCTCGGTGGTCGGCGACAGGTCGAGGCCGCGCTCCACGATCTCGTGGAACTCCTCGATGTTGTAGGCGATGCCGCCGCCGGTGCCGGCCAGGGTGAAGCTGGGGCGGATGATGGCGGGCAGGCCGACGAAGGCCAGGGCGTCGTCGGCCTCCTCGATGTGGTGGATGGCGCGCGAGCGGGGCGATTCCAGACCCAGCTTGTCCATGGCGTCGCGGAACTTCTGGCGGTCTTCGGCCTTGTCGATGACCTCGGCCTTGGCGCCGATCATCTCGACGCCGTACTTGGCCAGGGCGCCCGAGGCGTTCAGGGCCAGGGCCGTGTTCAGGGCGGTCTGGCCGCCCATGGTCGGCAGGAGGGCGTCGGGGCGCTCCTTGGCGATGATCTTCTCGACGATGTCCGGGGTGATCGGCTCGATATAGGTGGCGTCGGCCACCTCCGGGTCGGTCATGATGGTGGCGGGGTTCGAGTTGACCAGGATGACCCGGTAGCCCTCGGCCTTCAGCGCCTTGCAGGCCTGAACGCCCGAATAGTCGAACTCACACGCCTGGCCGATGACGATCGGGCCGGCGCCGATGATCAGGATGGACTGGATGTCTGTGCGCTTGGGCATCGGCGTCTACTCAGTTCGTCACGACCGCGCACTCCCAGCCGTCGTAGTCGAGCTGGAAGGCCGCGGCCCAGGATTGCATCATGGCCGACACAGGCGAAAACGACGCCTCGTCGACCGGCATGGTGGTTTCCAGAACGGTCATGTCGCCCTGGCCCCGAGTCAGAAAACCCGCACGACGCGCGACCTCGCAGAGATCGCCATGCGCATCCTCGTCGCCGTAGAAATAGAACAACGTATGGCGCGGGGTGATCCCGCTGTCGCCCTGCTCGGCCAGAGCAGCGCGCACCATAGCATCCTTTTCCTCGTGACTGTTCAGCGCCGGGCTCCACGCGCGCGAAGAAACCGGACGCAGGGCGAGCCCCCGCGACCGATCCGTTCAGGTTGTCGGTTAAGCGGCCCGTTTAGAGAGGAGGGGCCGGAGGGGCAAGGGCCAGAATGAGGCGGTTGTGGATTCAGTCGGCGCGGTCGATGGCGGCGATCCAGTCGGGCAGTTCGCCGATGCGGCTGAGGCTGACATAGCGGGGGTGGCCCTCCGGCGCTTCGGCCAGCTCGTGGGCCCAGGTGATGTGGTAGGGGATGTGACAGGCGAAGGCCCCGGCCTCGATGGCGGGCAGGACGTCGGACTTCATGGAGTTGCCGGCCATGACGGCCTCGGCCGCGCCGGTGCCGTGGCGGGCGAAGATGCGGTCATAGGTCGAGCGGTCCTTTTCGGACACGATCTCGACGGCGGCGAACAGTTCGCCCAGGCCCGAGGCCGCCAGCTTGCGCTCCTGATCCATCAAGTCGCCCTTGGTGATCAGGACCAGACGGTATTTTCCGGACAGTTCGGCCAGGACCTCGTCGACGCCGGGCAGGGTCTCGACCGGGTGGGCCAGCATCTCGCGGCCGGCGGCCAGGATCTCGCGTACGATATGGGGCGGGGCGGCGCCGTCGCACAACTCCATGGCCGTCTCCAGCATCGACAGGGTGAAGCCCTTCACGCCGTAGCCATAGAGGCGAAGGTTGCGCTGCTCGACCTCGGCCAGACGCCCCATCATCACCGGCTCGTCGGCGTGGTCGGCCAGCAGGTCCACGAAACGCTTCTGGCTGAGGCGGAAGATGGTCTCGTTGTGCCACAGGGTGTCGTCGGCATCGAGGCCGACCGTGGTGATGGTCATGGGGAGGCTCCGCAGGTGTCGGCGGGCGTTTAGCACTTTCCGTCATCCTCCGGCGAGCATCGCGAGACCGGGGGACCCAGCGGCGCCGAAGGCGATCTTTGCGGCAAGCGCAGCGTGTGGGTTTGGGCTGCTACGCACCACCCTTCGGGTCGCCCTGACGGGCGCCGCTGGGTCCCCCGGTCGGCGCCGCTGCGCGGCTTGCCGGAGGATGACGGAGAGAAAGGGGCGACGGGTGCGACATTTCGGTCTATGCGGCGAAGATGACCCAGACGGAAATTCTGCCCGACCCGCCGCACCGCATCGGATGGGCGCTCGCCGCCCTGGTGGTGGCCGGCAACATGATCGGTTCGGGGGTTTATCTGTTGCCGGCGACCCTGGCGCCGACGGGCAGCAGCAGCATCATCGGCTGGCTGATCTGCGGCCTGGGGGCCGTCACGCTCGCGCTGGTGTTCGGCGGTCTGGGTCGGATGCAGCCCGACGCCGACGGACTTTCGGATTTCACCCGGCGCGGCATGGGCCGCTTCATCGGCTATCAGACGGGGCTGGCCTACTGGGCCGCCTGCCTCAGCGGCAATGTGGCACTGGCGGTGGCGGGGACCGGCTATCTGGCCTTCTTCTTCCCGGTGCTGAAGGAGCCCCTGTGGGGCATGGTCAGCAACCTGACCCTGATCTGGCTGACGACGGCGGCCTATGCGAGCGGGGCCAAGACGGCCGCCCGCTTCGGCGCCATCACCCTGGGTCTCGGCCTGATCCCCATCGTCCTGGCCATCATCGCCGGGGCCCTGGCCTTCAGCGGCGACACCTTCCTCGGCTCGTGGAGCCCGGGCGAGCAGCCCCTGCTGAAGTCGGTGCCGGCCTCGCTGGTCATCATCTTCTGGGCCTTCCTGGGCGTGGAAAGCGCCGCGGCCCTGTCCAGCCTGGTCAAGAACCCCTCGGTCGACGTGGGCCGGGCCTCTCTGGGCGGCGTGGCCCTGGCCTTCGTGGTCTATGTGGCCGCCAGCATCGCCGTCTTCGGCGTCATTCCAGCGGATATCCTGGTCCATTCGACCAGCCCCTATGCCGATCTGGTGGCGCGGGTCATGGGCTCGTCGGTGGCCGGTCTGGTCGCGGCCTGCGCCGTCATCAAGGTGCTGGGCACCATCGCCGGCTGGACCATGCTGGCGGGCGAGACCGCGCGCAGCACCGCCGAGGCCGGCTGGCTGCCGCGCTGGTTCGGCGGGGCGCAGAAGGGCAAGGCGCCGCTGAGCAATCCCATTCTGAACTGCGTCATCATGAGCGCCATGGTCGTGGCCAGCACCCAGCCCAAGCTGAACGAGCAGTTCGAGACCCTGATCGGCGTCACCTCGGTCCTGACCCTGTGCATGTATGCGCTTTGCGCCCTGACGCTGTGGAAGCTGACGCGCAAGACGGGCTGGCGGCTGCTGGCGGTCGGGGGCGTGGTCTTCTCGGCCTTCGCCGTCGCGGCGGCGGCGGGCGACTATATCCTGCCCAGCGTCGGATTCTTCGCCCTGACCAGCCTGGCCTGGGTCTGGGTGCGAAAGGGCCAGAAGGTTTAATCTCCGGGGCGTGTTGACCCCGCCCCTGCATCTCTTTAGTCACGCCGCCGTTTGTCTGCCCGTATTCATTGTTAGGAGCCTGCGCCATGACGACCCAGATTCTGTCCGGCGCCACTGGCGTCCTCGCGCTCGCTGACGGCACCATCCTGCAGGGGATCGGCGTCGGCGCCGTCGGCACGGCCCTCGGCGAGGTGGTCTTCAACACCGCCATGACGGGCTATCAGGAAATCCTGACCGACCCCTCCTACATGAGCCAGATCCTGGCCTTCACCTTCCCGCACGTCGGCAATGTCGGCGTGAACGTCGAGGACGTGGAGCAGATCGGCGACGGTTCGGGGACCTCGGCCCGCGGCGCCATCTTCCGCGACGTCCCGACCGATCCGGCCAACTGGCGCTCGGGAGGGGATCTGGACGCCTGGATGAAGCGCCGCGGCGTGGTCGGCCTGTCGGGCGTGGACACCCGCGCGCTGACCAAGATCATCCGCGACAAGGGCGCGCCCCACGCCGTCATCGCCCACCACCCGGACGGCCAGTTCGACCTGGAGGCCCTGGTGGCCCAGGCCAAGGCCTGGACCGGCCTGGTCGGCCTGGACCTGGCCAAGGACGCCTCGACGCTTCAGGCCTTCGACTGGAACGAGGGCGTGTGGGAATGGCCCGCCGGCTATCCCAAGGTCGATGCGACCGACAAGAAGGTCGTGGTCGTGGACTATGGCGTGAAGCGCAACATCCTGCGCGCCCTGGCCTCGACTGGCGCCAAGATCACCGTGGTTCCGGCCAATACCCCGGCCGAAGACATCCTGGCCCGTAATCCCGACGGCGTGGTGCTGTCTAACGGTCCGGGCGATCCGGCCGCGACGGGCGAATACGCCGTGCCCGAGATCAAGAAGCTGGTCGCCAGCGGCAAGCCCCTGATGGGCATCTGCCTGGGTCACCAGATGCTGGCCATCGCCCTGGGCGCCCAGACGGTGAAGATGGAGCAGGGCCACCACGGCGCCAACCATCCGGTCAAGGACCTGACGACCGGCAAGGTCGAGATCGTGTCGATGAACCACGGCTTCACCGTGGACCGCGACAGCCTGCCTGACGCCGTGGTCGAAACCCACGTCAGCCTGTTCGACGGCACCAACTGCGGCATCGCCGTCAAGGACAAGCCGATCTTCAGCGTTCAGCACCACCCGGAGGCCTCGCCCGGGCCGACCGACAGCCTCTACCTGTTCAACCGTTTCGCGGACTCGATGAAGGCCTAGGGATCAAAAAGGCGGGGCGCAGGCTCCGCCTTTTTTCTTTCGGGCGCAGGCTTGGGGTCAGGACGTCAGGACGTTGCCGCGTGCATGGTGACGACTGTGCCAGGCCCAGGCGCTTTTGATCACCGTCTCCAGGTCGGAATGGCGTGTGGTGAAGCCGAGCTCCTGGCGCGCCAGCGACGGATCGGCCACCAGACAGGGCGGATCGCCGGCGCGGCGCGGTCCCACGGCGCGCGGCGCGGGGGCGCCCGAGACCGCCGTGACGGCGCTCAGAACCTCGCAAACCGATCGGCCTTCGCCAGACCCGAGATTGAAGGCGGTGAAGCCGCGACGTCCTTCCAGCAACTGGTTCAGCGCCGCCAGATGACCGGCCGCCAGATCGACGACGTGGACGTAGTCGCGCACCGCAGTGCCGTCGGCGGTGTCATAGTCCGCGCCATAGACCTGAAAATCGCTGATCTGACCCAGGGCGGCCATCATGGCGCGCGGAATGAGGTGGGTTTCGACGGGACGATATTCGCCCAGGTCCGCCGTGGCCGAGGCGCCGCAAGCGTTGAAGTAGCGCAGGGCCGTCGCCCTGATGTCATGGGCGATCGCGGCGTCCTGCAGGATCTGTTCGCACATCAGTTTCGACCGGCCGTAGGGACTGATCGGGGCGGGGGTCAGGGTTTCGCGGATCACCGCGCCCTTCGGATCGCCATAGATGGCGCAGGTGCTGGAGAAGACCAGCTTGTCCACGCCCGCCGCCCGCATGCCGTCCAGCAGGCTCAGCAGACCGCCGACATTGTTGCGATAGTAGTCGAGCGGCTGAACCGTCGATTCGCTGACGACGGACGAGGCGGCGAAATGCATGACCGCGACCGCCTCATGGTCGATCAGGGCGCGACGCACGGCTTCGGCGTCCGTCACGTCGCCCTGGACCAGAGGGCCCCAGCGGACGAAGGCGGCGTGGCCGGTCGACAGATTGTCCAGCGTCACCGGCAGATAGCCCGCCGCGGCCAGGGCCTCGCAGACGTGGCTGCCGATATAGCCGGCGCCGCCCGCTACCAGAACGGCGGGCTTCTTGTCCGAGGAGAGACTCATGATCGCCTTCAGGCCGATGGAAACGCCGCCGATATAGCGGGCGGGCGCGACCAAGGCATGCGGTTTTCGCAGGCGGTTTCAGCCGCGGGCGAATCCGTCGCGCACCGATATGGTGTGTTTCAGGCGTTCGGCGCGTGTGCTCCACCGCTTGGGATCGGTCGCGGCGGCGATCACGCCGATGATGACGCCCGCCTCGTCCTTGAGCGGATAGGAGTCGACGAAGACCGGCACAGGGCCGTCGACGCCGCCCAGCAGCCAGACCTCGTCGGTGATGGCTTCGCCCGAGGCCATGGTCCGCACGACCGGCAGGTCTTCGAACCGGGCGATCGAACCGTCCTGGGCGAAAACCTGAAAGCGGTCGGCGTAGTCCTCGGGGCAGGCGCCGATCGGATCGCTGATTTTCAGGCCTGGCACGCCGCCCGCCACCATCAGGATGCGTCCGCTAGGCGCGGCGTGCAGAATGGCCGCGCCGCCCAGTCTTTCCGCCATGATCTCCAGAAGAGGGCGAAGGAAGGCGGCGGGCGGAAGGTCGGAATCGGACATTGAAAACTCGAGAAGATCGTATTGCCGGTGTGCGCCCGATCTCTGAAGTTTTCTGTAATTCCTGCGGTTGCGAAAGCCCTAGGGCAGTTCGACAAAGGTCGAATGCCGTCGCAGCTCGCAGGCCTTTCGCACCGCCATCGGGGCGGCCGCGATCCAGTAGGCGGCGTCGTCGGCGCGGCGAGCCTGCCGTCGTTCCAGTCCCCGGCGACGCCGTGCGGCGGCGTTGTCCAGCAGGCGCGCGTGCAGGGCGCGGGGCGTCAGGAACGGAATGGCGGGGGAGCCGGGGACGGCGACGGCGTCGGGGCCTTGGGGCTCCACCGCCGGGCGGGCGATGGCGATGAACATCGGAAGCTTCCATAAAGCGAATCAATCCACAGGCTGTGGATAATGCGGTTGTCGTCCCGTATTTCGTTCGTATTCGGACCATGGCGAGGCTGGGGCGGCCTTCTTGGTTAATCAAAGCCTAACGCGGTTTTTCGTGGCCGGTCCTTTTCCATCTGTCATCGATCACGCCTAAGGTGTTCGTCCTTGGAGGACGCCCATGAGTTTCAGCCTGTTGCGGACGGTCGCCGTCGTTCTGAGCGCCGGTCTGCTGTTGTCGGCCTGCGCCAGCGGGGCGCGCAGCGATTTCGGCCTGAACGAGCGTGATGCGGCCTCGCCCGTGGGCTTTCCCAATGTCCGCTATTCCGTCGAGGACGAGGCGGCGGCGCAGAGCATCGAGCAGCAGCTGGGCGAGGGCGTGCCGAAAGGACCCGACGGTCATTTCGACCTGATCGCCCTGTCCGGCGGCGGGGCCAACGGCGCCTTCACGGCGGGCCTGATCAACGGCTGGACCGCCAGCGGCAAGCGGCCCGATTTCGAGGTGGTGACGGGGGTGTCGACTGGCGCCCTGGCCGCCCCCTTCGTCTTCCTCGGCCCGCGCTGGGATGCGCGGTTGAAGGAGGCCTATACCGGCGGCGAGGCGACCGGGCTGCTGAAGAGCCGGGGCTTGCGCGCCTTTGTCGGCTCGGGCGTGTTCAGCGGTCTGCCGCTGCGTGAACTGGTCGAGCGCAATGTCGACGAGGCCCTGCTGGCCGAGGTGGCGGCCGAGCACGCCAAGGGGCGGCTGCTGCTGGTCGCCACTACGGATCTGGACGCCCAGCGCGGCGTCATCTGGAACATGGGCGCCATCGCCGAGCGCGGCGGACCGGAAGCCCTGGCCCTGTTCCGCGACGTGCTGGTCGCTTCGGCCAGCATTCCCGGCGCCTTTCCCCCCGTCATGATCCGCTCGCAGGGGCAGGGCGCGGTGTTCGAGGAGATGCACGTCGACGGCGGGGTGATGAACCCCTTCGTGGCCCTGCCGCAGATCATGTGGAACTGGGATGACGTGGCCGGGGTCTTCCAGGGCGCGCGCCTGCATGTCGTGGTCAACGGCAAGGACGCGCCGCGCTTCGCCGTGACGCGCGACGCCGCCATCCCGGTGCTGACCCGCAGTCTGGACGCCGTGCTGGGCGGCCAGCTTCGCGCCACCATCGCCGCCAACCGCGCCTTCGCCAGCCGCAACGGGCTGGAGTTCCATGTCGCCGCCATTCCCGAGGACTACGACGGCGCCAACAGCCTGGACTTCAACCAGGCCTCGATGCAGGCCGTCTATGATCTGGGCGAGGCCCTGGGCCGCACCGGCGAGGCGTGGAAGTAGGGCGGCGTCCGGTTTCGACGCACTTATCCCTGATCTTCACAGGGCTGTGGAAAAGGTCGTCGGGGATCATCATGTCTTGAGGTCGCGGCGGGCCTTTCCCTCATCGCCACGCCGGGGTGTCTGAAGACGTGCGTTTCGACGATCGTTTCCTTGAAGAATTGAAGGCCCGCCTTCGCCCGTCCGACGTCATCGGCCGGACGGTGAAGCTCAAGCGGCAGGGCCGGGAATATGTGGGCCTCAGCCCCTTCTCGAAGGAGCGGTCGCCCAGCTTCTTCGTCAACGACGACAAGGGCTTCTTCCACGACTTCTCGTCCGGCAAGCACGGCGACATCATCAGCTTCCTGCAGGAGACCGAGCGTCTCAGCTTCGTCGAGGCGGTGCAGCGGCTGGCGGGCGAGGCGGGGATGCAGCTTCCCGCCGAGGACCCTCAGGCGGCGGAGCGCGAGGCCAGGAAACAGGGCCTGACCGACTGGATGGATCTGGCCCAGAAATGGTTCGCCGCCAACCTGCGTCGCTCGGTCGGCAAGGCGGCGCGCGAGTATCTGGAAAAGCGCGGCCTGCCCGAGGACCAGTGGGAACGCTTTGGTCTGGGCTACGCCCCCAACGACCGCGAAGGCCTGAAGAACGCCCTGATCCAGCGCGGAGCGCGGCCCGGCGACCTGGTCGAGGCCGGGATGCTGATTGCGCCGGACAGCGGCGGCGCCCCCTATGACCGCTTCCGCGACAGGCTGATGTTCCCCATCCTGGACGCGCGCGGGCGGATCGTCAGCTTCGGCGGGCGGGCCATGAACCCCGACGACCGGGCCAAGTATCTGAACGGGCCGGAGAGCCCGCTGTTTCACAAGGGCGCCACCCTCTACGGCCTGCCCGAGGCGCGCCGCATCCTGGGGGCCGAGAGCCGGGGCGAGCAGGGGATCATCGTCGTCGAAGGCTATATGGACGTCATCGCCTGCCAGCGTGCGGGCCTGCCGGCGGTCGCGCCCATGGGCACGGCCCTGACCGAGGAGCAGATGGAGCGTCTGTGGCGGGTCTCGGCCGAGCCGGTGCTGTGTTTCGACGGCGACGCGGCGGGGCTGCGGGCCGCCTATCGCTCGATCGAGCGGTCTTTGCCCCTGCTGAAGTCGGGCCGGTCCTTCCGCTTCGCCCTGCTGGAGGGCGGGCAGGACCCGGACGACATCCTGCGCGACAAGGGGGCGCCGGCCCTGCGTCACGCCCTGAACGAGACCCGGCCCTTCATCGAGGTTCTGTTCCGCCGCGAGGCCGAGGCCGAACCGCTGGACACGCCCGAGCGCAAGGCGGGCCTGAAGGGGCGGCTGCGTCAGGCGGCCAGCGCCATTCAGGACAAGGACCTGGCCGAGCAATACCGGCGCGACCTGTTCGAGCGTTTCGACGCCCTGTTTCCGCGTCAGCAGCAACAGCAGCAGGCCTATCAGCAGGGCGGGGGGCGACCGGGTCCCGGCGGGCGCTGGCGTGGGCCGCCGCCCAAGCTGGGCCAGACGGCCGAGGGCGCCCAGGCCATGCAGGCCCTGTTCCGCTCCATCGAGCCCGTGGCCGCCGCCCTGGCTCACGGCGCGGTGGATGACCCCGAGCGGATGGACGACCATCTGGAGGCCATCGCCCGGCACGGCTTCGGCGATCCGGCGCTGGACGGACTGGCCCAGGAACTGGTCCGGTTACGCTTTTCGGGGCAGAGCCTTGACTCGGCCGCGATCCGACGCCATCTGGCCCACTCGGGTCATGATGCCTTGATGCACGAGGTCGAGAAGGCGGCGGCGAAGTCCGGCGCGCCATTCCTGGCTGCAGACAAGCCCCTCGGCGAGGCGAGGATCCGGTGGTCGCAGGCGTTCGACGCTCTGACCCGCGTAGCGGCGTTGGAGCAGGCGCTGGCGTCAGCAAAGTCGGATGCCCACAAGGCGTTCGACAACTCGGCCTTCACCCTGGTGAAAGCCGAGCGCGATGCATTGCGACGGGCCATCAAGACCGGAACGATTTGGGAAGACGCGGCTTCTTCGTAACCAACGAAGTCGTCGGGCGTTGTATTTTCGCCGCAGGGGACTGATCACCCCCGAGCGGTCGTGGAGACAGACTGAATGAGCGCGCAGACCGAGACGCAGGACACTGAAGCCAATACCGACGGGCCCCTGCTCGATCTGACGGACGCCGGCGTCAAGAAGTTCATCAAGCAGGCCAAGGCCCGCGGCTATGTCACGATGGAGGAACTGAACAAGGTCCTGCCGTCCGAAGAAGTGACCCCGGACGCCATCGAAGACACCCTGGCCATGCTGTCGGAAATGGGCGTCAACGTCGTCGAGGCCGAGGAGGACGCCGCCGAGGCGACCGGCACCGACGTCACCGCCGCCGCCGAAACCGCCGTGGCCGAGACCCCGGCCAAGTCCGCCTATGACCGCACCGACGACCCCGTGCGCATGTATCTGCGCGAAATGGGCTCGGTCGAACTGCTGAGCCGCGAGGGCGAAATCGCCATCGCCAAGCGGATCGAGGCCGGCCGCGACGCCATGATCTCGGGTCTGTGCGAGAGCGCCCTGACCTTCGAGGCCATCATGGTCTGGCGCGAGGAACTGGCGAACAACCGCATCCTGCTGCGCGAAGTGATCGACCTGGACGCCACCTACGGCATCCTGAATCCCTCGTCCCTGCCGCACAACCAGCCTGCGCCGGGACAGCCGACCGGCGAGCCTGACGGCGACGGCGACAAGCCGGAAGGCGAGGACGAGGACGAGGACGACTTCGACGACGGCGGCGGCATGTCGATCTCGGCTCTGGAAGCCGAGCTGCGCGACGGCGTCATGGAAGTCCTGGACGCGATCGCTTCGGACTTCGGCGGTTTCCGCAAGCTGCAGGACAAGCTGGTCGAGGCCCGCCTGAAGGGCGAGGTCCTGAACGCCAAGGACCACAAGGCCTATGAGACCCTGACCGCGGCCATCAGCGATCGTCTGAAGACGATGAAGCTGAACAACAACCGCATCGAGGCCCTGGTCGAGCAGCTGTATGCGATCAACAAGCGCCTGATCGGTCTCGAAGGCCGCCTGCTGCGCCTGGCCGACAGCTACGGCATCTCGCGTCCCGAGTTCCTCAAGGCCTACTTCGGCTCGGAGCTGGATCCGAACTGGACCGACCGCGTCAAGGAAATGGGCGTGCGCTGGACCAAGTTCAGCGAGGTCGAGGCCGCCCAGATCGCCCAGATCCGCGCCGACGTCGCCGCCGTGGCCACCGAGGCCGGCCTGCCGATCGACGACTATCGCCGCATCGTTCAGACGGTCCAGAAGGGCGAGCGCGAAGCCCGTCAGGCCAAGAAGGAAATGGTCGAGGCCAACCTGCGCCTCGTCATCTCCATCGCCAAGAAATACACCAACCGCGGCCTGCAGTTCCTGGACCTGATCCAGGAAGGCAACATCGGTCTGATGAAGGCGGTCGATAAGTTCGAGTACCGTCGCGGCTACAAGTTCTCGACCTACGCCACCTGGTGGATCCGTCAGGCCATCACCCGCTCGATCGCCGACCAGGCGCGGACCATCCGCATCCCGGTTCACATGATCGAGACGATCAACAAGATCGTCCGCACCAGCCGCCAGATGCTGCACGAGATCGGCCGCGAGCCGACCCCGGAAGAACTGGCCGAAAAGCTGGCCATGCCGCTGGAGAAGGTGCGCAAGGTCCTGAAGATCGCCAAGG
Organism: Brevundimonas sp. T2-11; assembly: GCF_055397675.1. NCBI lineage: Bacteria > Pseudomonadati > Pseudomonadota > Alphaproteobacteria > Caulobacterales > Caulobacteraceae > Brevundimonas > Brevundimonas sp. T2-11. Next base: position 2,632,819 of record NZ_AP027920.1, on the reverse strand, counting down.
AGCCGATCTCGCTGGAAACCCCCATCGGCGACGAGGAAGACAGCCACCTGGGCGACTTCATCGAGGACAAGAACGCCGTCCTGCCGATCGACGCCGCCATCCAGTCGAACCTGCGCGAGACCACGACCCGGGTCCTGGCCTCGCTGACCCCGCGCGAGGAGCGTGTCCTGCGGATGCGCTTCGGCATCGGCATGAACACCGACCACACGCTGGAAGAAGTCGGTCAGCAGTTCAGCGTGACCCGCGAACGCATCCGTCAGATCGAGGCCAAGGCCCTGCGCAAGCTGAAGCACCCCTCGCGGTCGCGCAAGCTGCGGTCCTTCCTGGACAGCTGATCGGTCCGATCGCCTGACGATCAACGCCGGCGGGGTTCGACCTCGCCGGCGTTTTTCGTTCCGGGAGCCGGGGCGCGCACCGGCGACCTTGTATCGGCCCCGAGGGTGCGATAGGTCGAACTCGTCTTCCTTGTGAAGGTCGTAAGCGTCTCACGTCAGGCAACGCATCCTCCGGTCCCGGCCGGAACAGCCCGTTCACCGGGCGGATGCATATCGGCCGACGACCTCATTCATGAGACTGCTTTCATGAGCTATCCTGCCTTCATCACCCTGCGTCGCCTGCCGGCGCGCTATGCGGCTCTGGTGACCCCGCTGGTCCTGTCCCTGTTGATGACCCTTGTGGTCTCGGCCATCGCCACGGCCCGCAGTCTGGGCCTTGCGCCGGACTTTCCCGGCGTCTGGATGTCTGCGTGGGGCCTGTCCTGGCTGGTCGCCTTTCCCACCCTGCTGCTGATCCTGCCGCTGGTGCGCCGGATCGTCGGTCTGGTCGTCGAGGCGCCGCAAGGCTGAGGCGAGAAGAGGGCGGTTCGTCGGGGCCGCCCTTTTCCCATGTCAGGGAATGATCAGCGAGGCGTCGGTCTTCACCCGGTCCAGGGCGATCAGGGAGCGGAAGCGGTTGACGCTGTCGTTTTCCTCGAACAACCGCTGCGTCAGCGCCTGATAGGCCGCCATGTCGGTGGTGACGACGATCAGGATGAAGCTGGTGCCGCCGGTGACGTAGTAGCACTGCTGCACCTCCGGCTCGCTCTGGAACCGGGCCTTGGCGTTCTGGACCGTCTCGGCCCGCTCGTCCTGCAGGTAGACCTCGACGATGGCGGTGATGGTCAGGGGGATCGCCTTCGGGTCCACCAGGGCGACATTGCCGCGAATGACGCCGCTGGCCTCCATGGCCGCGATGCGTCGCTGGACGGCGGCGGCGGACAGGTTGACGGCTTCGGCGATGGCGCGCTGCGGCGTCCGGGCGTCGCGCTGCACGATGCGCAGAATGGCGCGATCGAAGCTGTCGAGCGGGCGCTGGGGAGAGGCGGGTCGTGCGGCCATCGGCGATCTTTTTTGCGCGAGTTTTTGTTGCGTTCGGGCCTGTGATCGAGAGGAAACGCCCCGTCCGGCCCTTGATATAGCTCGCCGCCGAACAAGGCGGGAACTGAAATGACGACGGACATCATCGAGCAGGGGCGAAGCAACCGGACGGCGGCGGGCGTGGCCTGCGGGATCGGCGCGGGGGCCCTGTGGGGGCTGGTCTTCCTGGCTCCGGAGCTGGCGCGGGACTTCAATCCCCTGCAGCTGACGGTGGGGCGTTACCTCGCCTATGGCCTGATCGCCGCGGCCTTGCTGGCGCCGCGCTGGAAGGCGGTGACGGCGCGGATCGGGCGGGGCGACTGGCTGAGCCTGTTCTGGCTCGGCCTCACCGGCAACACGCTTTACTACATCCTGCTGTCGGGGGCGGTGCAGACGGGCGGCATCGCCATGACCTCCCTGGTCATCGGCTTTCTGCCGGTGGCGGTGACCATCATCGGCAGTCGCGACCATGGCGCCGTGCCGCTGAGGCGGCTGCATCTGCCGCTGCTTCTCTGCATCGCCGGGGCGGTCTGCATCGGCTGGCAGGCCCTGGCCGCACCGGCCGAGACCTCGCACATGACGCGGCTGATCGGCTTCGGCTGCGCCGTCGGCGCCCTGGCCTCATGGACCTTCTTTGCGGTGAATAACGCGCGGAGGCTTCGTCAACTGAAGACGGTGTCGGCCCACGACTGGAACCTGCTGACCGGGGTCGTCACCGGGGCGCAGAGCCTGTTGCTGTTGCCGGTCGCCCTGCTGATCGCCTCGGGCGCACAGCACGAAGCGGGGGACTGGATGCGCCTGGCGGGCGTCTCGGTCGGCGTGGCGGTGCTGGCCTCGATCGTCGGCAATAACCTGTGGAACCGGATGAGCCGGCTGCTGCCGCTGACCCTGGTCGGCCAGATGATCCTGTTCGAGACCCTGTTCGCCCTGATCTACGGCTTCGCCTGGGAGCAACGCCTGCCGACGATGATGGAGGCGCTGGCCTTCGTCCTGGTGGTGCTCAGTGTCGCGACCTGCCTGCGGGCTCACCGCGCCAGGCCGGACAGCGCCCACTGAAGAGATGGGGCCGGCGCTTGACCGGCCCCCGCGCTTGTCGTCAGGCGCGCTCGTCAAAGACGGTCTCGAAGCCGCCCCACATCATGCGCTTGCCGTCGAAGGGCATGTCCATGTCGGCCATGGCGGGATCTTCCTGCATCCTGGCCCAGGCGTCGTCGGCGGTCTTCTTGTCGGGCCAGATCAGCCAGGAGAAGACCACCGCCTCGCCGTCCTCCAGCTTCACCGACATGGGGAAGCTGGTGACCTTGCCGTCGGGCACGTCCTCGCCCCAGTTCTCGACATGGGCCAGGGCGCCGTAGCCCTTGAACAGGGGCCAGGCGACGCGGGCGGACTCGATATAGCGGTCCTTGTTCTCGGTCTTCACGGGGGTCAGGAAGCCGGTGATGTAGGCCATCTTGCATTCTCCTTCGGAGGTTGGCCCCTAACGCTCGCCGCGCGGCGGCTCGCTGCATGAGGGGGCAGGGGCGGATAGTCGGGGCAGGCGTGGTTGGCGTCTTGGTGGAAAGCGGCAGGGCAGGCGGCTTAGCTTGGCCGATTACCCGGCCTTGTCAGCAGCGGCCTCGATGGCCCCGATGTCGATCTTCTGCATCGTCATCATGGCCGCGAAGGCGGCCTTGGCGCGGGCGGGGTCGGGGTCGCTGAAGAAGGTCATCAGGCGGCGCGGGGTGATCTGCCAGCTGACGCCCCAGCGGTCCTTGCACCAGCCGCAGTCGCTGGCGCGTCCGCCGTTGTCGATGATGGCGTTCCACAGGCGGTCAGTCTCGGCCTGATCATCGGTCATGATCATGAAGGAGACGGCCTCGGTCTGAGGGAAGGTCGGGCCGCCGTTCAGACCCATATAGGGCCGTCCGGCCAGGGTGAACTCCACCACCAGCTCGGCGCCCTCTGGGCTGGACGGGTTGTCCGTCGGGCTGGTCGCCACGCGGTCGATGCGGCTGTCGGGCAGGCCCAGCGAGACATAGAACTCGGCCGCCTTCTTCGCCTGACCCAGGTCGTACCAGATGCAGGGAATGATCTTGTCGGTCATGACGTCGTCTCCCGTGCGGCGAGACGCTCGGCCACCTCGCCCAGTTGATCGGCGGCGGCGCCCCAGCCGGGCTCGAAGCCCATCTGTGCGTGGGTCTGCATGGCCTTTTCGTCCCAATGGCGGGCGCGGGCGGTGTAGCGCGTGCCGTCGCCTTCGGGCTCGAACGTGTCGATGCGCACGAAGTTCATCTCGCCCGGTTGCGGGATCCAGCCCTCGGTCATGGCGCCGGTGGTGACGATGCGGCGCTCGGGAATGACCTCCAGCACCACGCCGCGATATTCGTGCCGCTCGCCCTCGGGCGACTGCATGACGATGTCGGCGCGCCCGCCGGGACGCAGGTCGTAGTCGACCCGGGGCGTGGTCCAGGGGCGCGGCGTGAACCACTCGGTTCCGTGTTGTGTGAAGGCCTTCCAGACCGTTTCCGGCGAGGCCTTGAAGACGCGGCTGACGCTCAGCTCGAACAGATCGCTCATGATCAGCCGCCTCCGACTTGGGCGGCGAAGGCCTCGGGGCCCTCGGCGGCGGCTTCGGGGTCCATCCACATGACCTCCCAGATATGGCCGTCCGGGTCGGCATAGCTGCGGCCGTACATGAAGCCGTAGTCTTGCTTGGCGTTGGGGTCGGCCTGACCGCCGGCCCCGGCGGCGCGATCGATCACGGCGTCCACGGCGTCGCGGCTGTCTTCAGACACGCAGATCAGCACCTGGGCCGTCTTGTGCGCGTCCGGGATGGCGCGGTCAGTGAAGCTGGAGAACTTCTCGTGGGTCAGAAGCATGGCGTGGATGGTGTCGGAAAACACCATGCAGGCGGCGGTGTCGTCCGAGAACATCGGGTTCTTCGTGGCGCCCACGGCCTCATAGAAGGCGACGGCGCGCGGCAGGTCGGTGACAGGCAGATTGACGAAGATGAGCTTGTTCATTTGGCGATCCTCCCTGATCTGGCGTAACGGTGTCCTATCGTGTTATGTTAGTCAACTATGAAGTTAGAAAAAGTAACCAACGAGTCCGCCGGGCGTTCCCGCCGCTATCACGACGCCTGCGGCGCCGCCCACGGACTCGACCTTGTCGGCGAGCGATGGGCCTTGCTGGTGATACGAGAACTCATGATGGGGCCGCGCCGTTTCAGCGACCTGCGAAAGGACCTGTGCGGCCTGTCGGCCAATGTCCTGACGCAGCGGCTGGAGGGGCTGGAGGCCTCGGGCATCGTCCAGAAGCGCAAGCTGCCGCCGCCCGCCTCGGTCCAGGTCTATGAGCTGACCGACTGGGGCTATGAGATCAAGCCGGTCTTCATGGTGCTGGGCCGCTGGGCCGCGCGCTCGCCGCAACACGATCCGACCCTGCCGATCAGCGCCGTGTCCATCATGCAGTCGTTCGAGACCATGTTCGATCCGGCGCGGGCTGGGGGCGCCCTCATGCGCCTGGGCTTCGCCCTGGACGAGGACCGCATGGTGGTGAGCGTGGCCGACGGGCGGATCGAGACGCGGCGCGGCGAGGTCGAGGAGGCCGAGGTCGTGGTGCGCGCCGCTCCGCCGATCGTGGCCGCCGCCGTCTATGGCAAGGTTCCGCTGGCGGCGCTGGAAGGCGAGGGGGCGATGCGCATCGAGGGCGACCGGGCCGTCTTCGCCCGCTTCATCGACTTCTTTCACCTGCCGGAAAAGGCGGGGTGAGGGCGTGGCGGGTCCGGCCTAGACCAGAATATCCAGCAGGGTCCCCGTCATCTCGTCCGCGGTCCGCGCCACGGCGGCGTTGGCGGAGAAGTCCTGCCTGGCGCGAATCTGCTCGACCGCCTCGACCGCCAGATTGTCCAGCGAGCCTGTCGCCGTGCGCCGGGCGCTGGCCTCGAAGCGGTTGGCGGCGTTCTGCATTCCGGCGGCGGCGATGCTCAGGGGCGGGATCGTCATGATCGGTCTCCGGGCGGCGAAAGGAACTCTGCGGACGGTCAGGATCGTGGCTTTGAGGTCAATGACGCCTGAACAAGCGTGGTGAACGGCGGTCTTTTTGCGGAAATCCGCCGCATCGGGGCCGTTATTGGTGTATAGAGACCGCCTCCTCATCGCCCGGCCGGCTGTTCGCCTTGGCCGGGCGCGGTCGTTTCGGCGACCGCCATGCTCTTTTTCAGGTCGTATATGCCCTTTCCCGCGATCCACCCCGCGCTAGACCGCGCCCTCGCCAACAAGGGCTATGCCGAGCCCACCCCCGTCCAGGCCGCGGTTCTGGAAGGCCACGGCGAGGCCGACATGCTGGTCTCGGCCCAGACCGGATCGGGCAAGACGGTGGCCTTCGGCCTGGCGGCGGCCTCGTCTCTGCTGGGCGAGAACGAAACCTTCGGTCCCGCCGACGCCCCGCTGATGCTGGCCATCGCCCCGACGCGCGAGCTGGCGCTGCAGGTCTCGGCCGAGCTGGAATGGCTGTACGGCGAGTCCAAGGCCAAGATCACCACCTGCGTCGGCGGCATGGACGCCCGCAAGGAAGCCCGCGCCCTCAACTTCGGCATCCACATCGTGGTCGGCACCCCCGGCCGCCTGAAGGACCACATCGACCGCGGCAACCTCGACCTGTCGGCGCTGAAGGTCCTGGTGCTCGACGAGGCCGACGAGATGCTCGACATGGGCTTCCGCGAGGACCTGGAATACATCCTCGAGCAGTCGCCCGAGGATCGCCGCACCCTGCTGTTCTCGGCCACCATCGCCCGCGACATCGCCATGATGGCCAAGCGCTATCAGCGCGACGCCGTGCGCATCGACACCGTCGACCGCAGCCAGCCGCACAGCGACATCGAATACCGCGCCCTGCGCATCGCCCCGAACGAGATCGAGCACGCCGTCGTCAACGTGCTGCGCTTCTATGAGGCGCCGGGCGCACTGGTCTTCTGCTCGACGCGCGACAGCGTGCGTCACCTGCAGTCGTCGCTGCTGGAGCGCGGCTTCGCGACCGTGGCCCTGTCGGGTGAAATGGGCCAGCGCGAGCGCACCGACGCACTGCAGGCCCTGCGCGACGGCCGCGCCCGCGTCTGCGTCGCCACCGACGTGGCCGCGCGCGGTCTGGACCTGCCCGACCTGGGTCTGGTGATCCACGCTGAGCTGCCGATCAACAAGGCGACCATGCTGCACCGCTCGGGCCGCACCGGCCGCGCGGGCAAGAAGGGCACCTCCATCCTGCTGGTGCCGAGCAGCCGTCGCCGCAAGGCCGAGATGCTGCTGGGCTCGGCGGGCGTCGAGGCGACCTGGGCCGCCGCCCCGACCGCCGACGAAATCCTGGCCAAGGACGAGCAGCGCCTGCTGGCCGCCCCGGTCTTCGCTCAGGAAGGCGCCGAGGACGACGCCGGGCTGATCGCCAAGCTGGTCGCCGAGCGCACGCCGGAAGATCTGGCCCGCGCCCTGCTGGTCCTGCTGCGCAAGGATCTGCCGGCGCCCGAAGACCTGACCGATCCGGGCCAGGGACCGCAGCGCAAGCCGCGCGAGCCGGGCGACAAGTTCGCCGCCGGCGCCTCGCCCTTCGAGCGCCTGCAGGCGGACGAGGTGTCCTGGTTCCGTATGGACATCGGCCGCAACCGCAACGCCGATCCCAAGTGGCTGATCCCGATGATCTGCCGCATCGGCGGCATCACCAAGCAGCAGATCGGCTCGATCAAGACCTTCCCCGAAGAGACCCGCTTCGAGATCGCCAACACCCACGTCGAGGCCTTCAGGAAGCTGGCGTCCATGAACACCCAGGAGGCGAACATCACGCCTTCGGAAGCCCCGCACTCGGGCATGTTCAAGGGCGGAACGCGCAACCGCCGCGACGAGGGCGGCGAGCGCCCCTACGCCAAGAAGCCCTTCCGCCGCGACGAGGACGGGGAGGGCGGCCGTCCGCCGTTCAAGAAGAAGCCGTGGCAACCGCGCGAGGGCGAGGCCGAGGGCGAACGTCCGGCCTTCAAGAAGAAGCCCTACGCCCCGCGCGCCGACGCGCCGGAAAGCAGCCAGTTCTTCGACAAGCCCCATGAGAAGCCCTTCGCCAAGGGGCCGGGCGCCAAGAAGCCGTTCAAGCCCAAGTCGGACTTCAAGGCCGGCGGCAAGCCGGGCTTCAAGCCGGCCGGCAAGCCCTTCGCCAAGGGCCCCAAGGGTCCGAAGAGCGGCAAGCGCTTCGACTGACCGCTGATCCCTGACTTGCCCCCGGTTCGATCCGGGGGCAGGCTGGGGCCATGAACACCGAGCAGTCCGCCCAAGGGCCAGAAGGCCGATACGCCTCGTTCGGGGCCTTCTACCCCTATTACATCCACGAGCATTCCAACCGGACCTGCCGCCGCGTCCATGTGGTCGGGACGGGTCTGGTGATCGCCGCCTTCCTGGCCTTCTGCGCGACGCGCAACGCCTGGTGGCTGCTGGCCATGCCGCTGGTCGGCTACGGCTTCGCCTGGGTCGGGCATTTCTTCTTCGAGAAGAACCGGCCCGCGACCTTCAAATATCCCCTGTGGAGCCTGATGGGCGACTTCCGGCTCTTCTTCGAGACCGTGAGCGGCAAGCGGAAGTTCTGATCGGACCTGCCCGGGAGGTCGCGAGGCTCGCAAGTTTCCGCCTAAGCAAAAAGGGCGACCGGATCGCTCCGGCCGCTCTTTTTTGTCGGAGGGCGTCGTCGCCCTTAGTTCGAGGCCGTTTCCCAGGCCGGGGGGCAGCCCTCGAAATCGCCGGCGTCGGCGATGGTCAGGGTCTTCATGTTCAGGCTCATGGCCTGACGCATCGAGCCGCGACCGTGACCGGTGTAGAGGTCGATCTTGGCGCCCTTGATCGCGCCGCCGGTGTCCGAGGCGTACCAGTAGCCGTCGTGAATGGTGCCGTCGCTCATGCGCAGGCCGACGGTTTCGCGGATGAAGAGCTTGGTGCGGCGCGGAATGACGCGCGGGTCCACGGCGACCGTGCGCATGGCGATCGGACGGCAACCCAGCGAGTCGTTGCCCGTCGCGCCGCCGCCGCCTGCGTGATAGAGGCGGGCCGAAGCGCGCCAGTCGGGATCGCCCGCCATCAGCTCGGCCTGTTCGGCGGAGAGGGCGGACGCATCAGCGGAACTTTCAGCCGCCGCAGCGGTTTCCATTGCAGCCGTTTCGAGTGCGACAACGGCTTCATAGGGTTGAGGCTCTCCGGAACCGGAGAAGGCCATGGCCCAGAACATGGCAAGCGCAGCGGCTGTGTTCAGCATCGAACAGACTCGGAAAGCACCGGTCCCGACACGATCCGGCGACGGATTTTTGGCCGTCAATTGTGGCGAAAACGTGTCGCTTGAGATCAGGCGTGCGCCCGAAGCACGATCATCGTTCGATTGATCCACAGGTGCATGAGCATATCGCTCAAATGTCACAGCATATGTGGCAGCAACGAAATCAGTATTCGGCGCTTTGTGGTTCTATACTGTGAGGATCAGCTTTTCGGTTAACACCTAAGTCTGGCTATGTAACACTTTATTGCGAAGAAAGTCTGCGTTCGGGCTCAAGATAACGGCGGCGTGATCGTGCGGCCACGTCGTGGGGCGCATGGCTGGAGGCGCGGCCGGGAATGGGATAAGCGGTCGTTTCCCCACGAATTTTTCCGCCGGTGTTCTCCGATGAAGCGTCAAGTCAAACGCCTGATGATCTCCGCCGCCGCCCTGATGCTGGTCGCGGCCCCCGCCGTTCATGTGGACGCCTGGGGCAATACCGGCCACCGCCTGATCGGCGTGGCGGCCATGCGCGGTCTCAGCGACGACCTGCCGGCCTTCCTGCGCACGCCGGGCGCCGTCGCCGACGTCGGCGAACTGGCGCGCGAGCCCGACCGCTGGAAGGGCGCCGGCCAGCCGCATGACCGCGAGCGCGACACGGCCCACTTCATCGACTTCGACGACAATGGTCATGCGATGACGGCCAACGGTCCGCATATCGACGCCCTGCCGCGGCTGAAATCGGACTTCGACACGGCCCTGGTGCAGGCGGGGATCAAGATCGACGAGGTCGGCTACCTGCCCTACGCCCTGATGGACGCCTATCAGAACCTGGGCCGCGACTTCGCCTACTGGCGCGTCCTCACCGCCGCCGAGGGCCGCGAGGCCGACCCCGGCAAGAAGGCCTGGTATCGCGCCGACCGCGAGCGCCGCGAGGCCCTGATCCTGCGCGACATCGGCGTCCTGGCCCACTATGTCGGCGACGGCTCGCAGCCGCACCACACCTCGATCCACTTCAATGGCTGGGGCGACTACCCGAACCCCGAGGGCTTCACCAACTCGCGCCGCACCCACGGGATCTTCGAGGGCGAGTTCACCTCGCGCGTCGCCCGCCTCGATACGGTCGAGGCGGCCATGAGCCAGCCGCAGGTGTCGGGTCTGGACCTGCGCGCCCGCACCGCCGTCTATCTGAAGACCACCCTGGGTACGGTCATTCCCTTCTATCGTCTGGAGAAGGCGGGCGGCTTCAAGGACGCCGACCCGCGCGGCGCGGCCTTCGTCAACGAGCGTCTGGCGGCGGGCGCGTCTGAACTGCGCGACCTGATCATTCTCAGCTGGCGCGAGAGCGGCGCGGCTTCCATCGGCTGGCCCGCCGTCAAGGTGGCCGAGGTCGAGGCCGGCACGGTCGACCCGTGGGTGTCGATGATCGGCGAGGACTAAATTTCTCCCTTCTCCCCTTGCGGGAGAAGGTGGGCCCGAAGGGCTCGGATGAGGGGTTTCTCAAGGTTCGAAAAGGATGAGGCGGTCGGCGTCAGCGCGACCCCTCATCCGTCTGGCTTCGCCAGCCACCTTCTCCCGCAAGGGGAGAAGGACTATGCAGCCCCCATGACTGAACTCACGCCCCCCGTCGTCATCCTCGACAAGTCCCAGATGGCCGAGAACATCGGCGCGGTCGCCCGCGTCATGGCGAACTTCGGCCTGTCGGAACTGCGGCTGGTCAGCCCGCGCGACGGCTGGCCCCAGGACCGCGCCTGGGCCACCGCCTCGGGCGCCGACTGGGTGCTGGAGGGCGTGCGGGTCTTCGACAGCGTGGCCGAGGCGATCCACGACCTGAACACCGTCTTCGCCACCACCGCCCGCCCGCGCGAGACGCGCCAGCCGGTGCGCACCCCGCGCGAGAGCGCCCGCATCCTCTATGACGACACGGCGTCCGGCCTGAAGACCGGCCTGCTGTTCGGCGGCGAGCGCGCGGGTCTTGAGACCACCGACATCGCCCTGTGCGCCGGCATCACCACCATTCCGATCGATCCCAGGCACCATTCGCTGAACCTGGCCCAGGCCGTGGCCATCAACGCCTATGAGTGGCGCACCCTGATCCTCGACGCCCCGCCGCCGCGCTTCCGCGAGGGCGAGCCGCCCGCGTCGAACGAACTGCTGATCGGCATGTACGAACACTTCGAGGCCGAGCTGGAGGCCGGGGGCTTCTTCCACCCGCCCGAGAAAAGGCCGTCGATGAGCCAGAACCTGCGCGTCATGCTGGGCCGCGCCGCCTTCACCGAACAGGAAGTCGCCACCATGCGCGGCGCCATCCACGCCCTCGCCAAGGGCCGCGGCCGCGTGCTGGCCAAGCTGGCCGAAAAGCGCGCGGCGGAAGCGAAGAAGGGCGAGTAGAGGCCATGCCTGAAGGTCGGTTTAGTCAAACGGTTCAAGCGTCGATGCCGGGGATGCTCCTGCCGGAACCGATCACTCAGGCTCTCGATTGGCTGGAGAGCTCTGGGGCGGTGGAGGCGGACCGAGACGGGCGGCTCTTCGCGAGTCTTTATGCTGGCAGCCAATGGGGTGTTCCGACTGGCCGGTCCGCGATTCAGTTTGAACCGAGCCTGGGTGGCACTTGGGTATCTGACGCCCCCGAAGTTTCGAGGCGTTTGAATCTGTTTGTCAGGACGGGAGGGGACGGCTCCTACGCAGGTCTGTGGCGCGACGATGAGGGGCGGTTGCGGTTTGTTCATTGCGGGTCGGGATCGGGATCCACTTGGATGGGGGTGATTACCGATGATGCCGTCCAGTTTCTGCGCTTTCTCGCGATTGGCTACCTGGATGCCTGTTGGCCGGAAGAGCACCGGCTGCGTCCGGTCGAAGCCTATGGGGCTTGTTGGGGGGGAGACGCCGAGGCACCGCCGTTTGATCCTCCGTTGAATTTCCAACGTTGGTTGAGCCAAGCTTTCGGCGTGGTGATCCCGGAGACGGCGTCTGAGGTCGTGGAGACGGCCCCCGGGATGGACGACGAGGCTTCGGCTGATCCGTTCTGGGCATGGGTTCGGCGCGTGCAGGCGTGAAACTCGCCCTCATCTACCCCCTCGCTGCTCTGGCCGAGATCGGCGGCTGCTTCGCCTTCTGGGCCTGGCTGAAGCTGGATCGGTCGCCGGTCTGGCTGGTTCCGGGCGTGCTCAGCCTGATCGCCTTCGCCTGGCTGCTGACGCTTGTGCCGGCCGAGACGGCGGGGCGGGCGTTCGCGGCCTATGGCGGGGTCTATATCGTCGCTTCGCTGGCGTGGATGGCGCTGGTCGAGAAGACGACGCCGGACCGCTGGGACCTGATCGGCGGGGTGGTCTGCCTGATCGGGGCGGGGGTGATCCTGTTCGGGCCGCGCGGCTAGAGCGCGTTGAAGAAGGCGGGCACGGTCTCGCTGGCCGGGCCATAGACGCCCTCGTCGAACAGGCGATGCCCTTGGGTCGGCTCCAGATTGATCTCCACCGTCCGCGCCCCGGCCATGCGCGCCTGTTGCACGAAGCCCGCCGCCGGATAGACCGCGCCCGAGGTGCCGATGGAGACGAACAGGTCGCAGGCGTCCAGCGCCGCCTCGATCCGCTCCATCTGAAGCGGCATCTCGCCGAACCAGACGATGTGCGGGCGCAAGGTCCCGCGCGGGTGATGCGGCGAGGCATGCGCGGCCTCCAGATCGCCGGTCCAGTCGCAGACGACGCCCGACGCCGTGCAGCGCGCTTTCAGCAGCTCGCCGTGCATATGGATCAGCTCGAACCCCGCAGCGGGCGGGGTCTCGACGTGCGCCCGGTCGTGCAGGTCATCGACGTTCTGCGTCACCAGCAGGAAGTCGCCGGTCCACCGCGCCGCCAGATCGGCCAGGGCCCGATGCGCGGCGTTGGGCTGAACCCTGGCCAGATGCCGCCGCCGCTGGTTGTAGAAGTCCTGCACCAGAGACGGGTCGGCCGCGAAGCCCTCGGGCGTCGCCACCGCCTCGATGCGATGCCCCTCCCACAGCCCGTCCGAGGCGCGGAAGGTCGGCACGCCGCTCTCGGCCGAGACGCCGGCGCCGGTGAGGACGACGAGGTTCATCGCTTGGTTCTCCGTTCACGCCGCTGATGCGCGAGCAGGCTTTCCGAGGCGGCGTATTCGCGCGGCAGGTTGAACTTGGCGCGTCGGTCGTAGTCGCGCGCGCTCTTGATCCCTGCGGCGCGCATCAATCGCCAGCCGCGCCATCCCATGAAGGCGGTCGAGGTTACGGCCCACAGGCAGCCGATCAACCAGGCGGGCGCGGGAAGGGGGCCAATGATCAGGTGAAGCGCGAGCAGCGGTGCGAAGGCCGCGAACGCGATCAGCGCCGGAAGGTGGGTGCGCCGAACGGGAAGCGGGCCGACCTGAATATGGCTGGCGGGGCTCGCGAGCTTGTCATCCACCCAGCGGCGGATCTTCAGATAGGTCGGGTGCAGGCTTCGCATTCGCCTGACCCTAACGCCGGTCGGGCGCCGGCGACAGCCGCTCGTGCAGCCAGTCGATCATGGCGCGGACCTTGGGCGGGACGTGGCGGGGGTGGGGATGGACGGCCCAGACGCCTTCGTCGGGCGGGCGGGCCTCGTCCAGCAGGGAGACGAGGGCGCCCGAGGCCAGGGCCTCGGCCACATAGAAATCGGGCAGCTGGCACAGGCCCAGCCCCTGCAAGGCCGCATCCAGCACCGCCGCGCCGGAGTTGCAGCGCCAGCGGCCGGAGGGGCGAAGGCTGACCTCGCGCCCGGCCTCGGTGAAGCGCCAGTGCTCGGCCGAGCCGATCAGGCCGTCGTGGCTGGCGATCTCGGACAGGTCGCGCGGAGCGCCGCGGCGGGCCAGATAGTCGGGGCTGACGCACAGGATCAGCCGCCGCGAGGCCAGCCGTCGCGCCATCAGGCGGGAGTCGGTCAGGTGGCCGAACCGCACCGCCAGATCATAGCCGTCGCCGACGAGGTCACGCAGGCGGTTATCGAGGTCGAGCTCGATCCGCAGCTCCGGGTTCTGGCGCGCGAAGGCGTTGACGGCGGGGGCGATGAAGCGCTCGCCATAGGAGACGGAACAGGTCATGCGCAGCAGGCCGCGCGGGGCCTGATCATCGGGCTGGACGGCGGCCAGGGCCTCGTCGCGCTCGTCGATCAGGCGGCGGCAGCAGGCCAGAAAGTCGCGGCCCGCGTCGGTCAGCTCGACCCGGCGGGTGGTGCGATGGAGCAGGCGGGTCTGCAGCCTGTCCTCCAGCCGGGCGATCTCGCGGCTGACCGCCGAGGTCGACAGACCCAGACGCCGGGCGGCGGCCGAGAAGCTGGCCTGCTCGGCGACAGCGGTGAATTCGTCGATCCCGTCCCAGCGGCTCATCGGGACGTTCGATCATGATTGTTGTCGTACGACAATAATGTTTTGCGGTTGTCGCCGTTTCGGGACGACGCAGACGGGCGTAGAACAGACGCCAATCGCCCACCCTCATGTCCCTCAAGCAGCGAGCGACCGCGTCGCGAGCGTAGGGACGTCCGAAGGACCAGAAGTATGAAAACCCGCGCCGCCGTCGCGTTCGAAGCCAAACGCCCGCTCGAGATCGTCGAGGTCGATCTGGAAGGCCCGCGCGCGGGCGAGGTGCTGATCGAGATCAAGGCGACCGGCGTCTGCCACACCGACGCCTATACGCTGGACGGTCTGGACTCCGAGGGCATCTTCCCCTCGATCCTGGGCCACGAGGGCGCGGGCGTGGTGGTCGAGGTCGGACCGGGCGTGACCAGCCTTGAGGTCGGCGACCACGTGATCCCGCTGTACACCCCGGAATGCCGCCAGTGTAAGTCGTGCCTGAGCCGCAAGACCAATCTGTGCACCTCGATCCGGGGCACGCAGGGCAAGGGCCTGATGCCCGACGGCACTTCGCGCTTCAGCTACAAGGGCCAGCCGATCGCCCACTACATGGGCTGCTCGACCTTCTCGAACTATACGGTCCTGCCCGAGATCGCGGTGGCCAAGATCCGCAAGGACGCTCCCTTCGACAAGGCCTGCTACATCGGCTGCGGCGTGACGACGGGCGTGGGCGCGGTGGTCAACACGGCCAAGGTCGAGCCGGGCGCCAACGCCGTGGTCTTCGGTCTGGGCGGCATCGGCCTGAACGTCATTCAGGGGCTGAAGCTGGTCGGGGCCGACATGATCGTCGGCGTCGACATCAACGGCGACAAGGAAGAGTGGGGCCGTCGCTTCGGCATGACCCACTTCGTCAATCCGAAGGAGGTCCCGGACGTGGTGGCCCATCTGGTCGAACTGACCGACGGCGGCGCCGACTACACCTTCGACTGCACCGGCAACACCGTGGTCATGCGTCAGGCGCTGGAAGCCTGCCATCGCGGCTGGGGCGAGAGCGTCGTCATCGGCGTGGCCGAGGCGGGCAAGGAGATCGCCACCCGTCCGTTCCAGCTGGTCACCGGCCGCGTCTGGAAGGGCTCGGCCTTCGGCGGCGCGCGCGGCCGCACCGACACGCCGAAGATCGTCGACTGGTACATGGACGGCAAGATCGAGATCGACCCGATGATCACCCACACCCTGCCGCTGGAACGCATCAACGAGGCCTTCGACCTGATGCACGAAGGCAAGAGCATCCGCTCGGTGATCGTCTTCTAAACGCGGAAGGACGCGCGATGAGTGACTGGAAACTGCCGTGGAGCGGCGCCTGCCTGTGTGGTCAGGTGCGGGTCCGCGTGACCGAGGCGCCGGTTGTCGCCGCCGCCTGTCACTGTCGCGCCTGCCAGAAGCTGACGGGCGGGGCCTATTCGCTCAGCCTGATGCTACCGGCCTCGGGGCTGTCGATTGAGGGCGAGACCGAGATCGGCGGCCTGCACAATCCTGTGCCGGAGCATCACTTTTGTCCGTCGTGCAAGAACTGGCTGTTCACGCGCGGCATCGCCGGGGGCGCATTCGTGAACCTGAGGCCCAGCCTGCTGGATGACGGGGGCTGGGTCGTCCCCTATGCCGATACCTGGGCGACGGAGCGACTGCCGGGCGTCCAGTCCGGCGCGCGGGTGGACTATCCCGAGTTCCCGCCGGTGGAGGACTACGGTCGATTGATGGAAGGCTATGCCCGCGATGGCGCCAAGCCGGTCTGAGTTCTGCGATAGTCGGTTGCCAGAAGAGGCTTTTGACCTGATGCGCGAGGGTGGGGGCGAGGATGAGCTACGACTTGCTGGTGTTTGAGCCGTCCGCCGTGCCGGCTGAGCCCGAAGCGTTCAAGGCATGGTACGAGGCCTTCATGCGCTGGGACGGGGCGTGGGATTACAACGATCCTGCTGTCTGTTCACCGCGTCTGCAGCAGTGGGAGGCCGGGATGCGACGACGTTTCTGGCCTCTCAACGGTCCGCGCCGTTCACGGCTCGGGCCATGGTTGAGGCCGGATGACGCGGGTGATTTTTCCTGCGCGCCCACTGCCATCTATGCAGGCTTCGCCTGGCAGCGGGTGGAGATTGCTCGCGAGCTGGGGCTTGTCCTCGCCAAGCGAAATGGCGTGGGGTTCTATGACGTCAGCGGCGACGGCTCTGTCTGGCGACCTAACACCTAGCTGAAGTGCAACTAGTCAGTTGCCAAAAGAAACCTTATTGGCCTAGCTTGCTGCGCCCGGCGAACCGGCCGGGCGCATCATCGGGAGGAAGACCATGTTCACCCACGTCACCCTGGGCGCCAACGACGTCGAGGCGTCGCGCAAATTCTATGACGCGGTGCTGGGGGCCCTGGGCCATCAGCCGGGCACGCCCAGCGATGTGCCTCTGCCGGGCATCTGGTACATGACGCCGCGCGGCATGCTGGGCGTGGTCACGCCGCGCGACGGCCAGGCGGCCTGTCACGCCAACGGCGGCACCATCGGTTTTGCAGCGGCCAGCCCCGAAGCGGTCATCGCCTTCGCCGAGGCCGGCGTGGCGGCGGGCGGCGTCGCCATCGAGGACCCGGCCGGTCCGCGCCGCACGCCCTTCGGCGAGATGCACCTGGCCTATCTGCGCGACCCGTCGGGCAACAAGATCTGCGCCGTTCACCGGCCGTCGTAAATAGCCCGGCTTGCGACAACTGACCACGGGGCGACGTCGGCCTGATCCGCTACCACCCCTCGATCAATGGGGAGGATCATCATGAAATTCGACGCGCAAAAGGCTCTGATCGCCTATTCGGGCGTGCTGACGGCTGTCTTTGTGGGGGTGATGGTCTCGGGCGCGGTGTCGGGCGTCGGTCCGGCCCGCTTCACCGAGATCGACGTCCAGCGCATCAATGTGCGCGAGCCGGACGGCACGCTGCGGATGGTGATCTCCAACCAGACCGCCTTCCCGGAAATCCCCTATCGCGGGCGCGAGGTTCCGCATCCGGGGCGCGATTCGGCGGGCATGCTGTTCATGAACGAGGAAGGCACCGAGGTCGGCGGCCTGGTGTTCGGCGGCAAGAACGCCGACGGCGTCAAGACGTCGGGCGGCAGCCTGACTTTCGACGGCTATGAACAGGACCAGACGGTCCAGATCATGGGCTTCCAGCAAGGGGCGCGACGGGTGTCCGGCGTCTTCGTCAACGACCGGCCCGAGGAGTCGATCGACTTCGCCGTGCTGGAGAGTCTGGCGGGCCTGACCCCCGAACAGCAGCAAGAGGCGATGAAGACCGCCAATCTGGAGGGCTTCCCGCGCGCCTTCCTGGGGCGTCAGGGCTCGGGCGCGTCGGAACTGGTGCTGCGCGACGGCGCGGGCAAGGCGCGTCTGGTGCTCAGCGTGGCGGCCGACGGCGGGGCGCGGATCATCTTTATGGACGAGAACGGTCAGGCGACGCGCGTGGTGACGCCCGAAGGCTGACGGCGGGCCTATCTGCCTTGGTCCGCACGGGATAAAGCAGGGCCTGGGTTTGAAGGCGGAGACGAGATGAGGGCGAAAGCGGCGATGACGGCGGGGCTGGCGGCGTTCAGCCTGTCGCTGGGATTGGCGGCCTGCGATCGGGGCGCCGACAGAGCGCCTGTGGCCGAAGCGCCGGCCGAGGCCTGGGTGGGCAAGGACGTGGTTCTGTACCTGCCCGATCCGGTCATGAAGGCGCGGGTCGAGGTCTCGGCCCTGTCGCCCTATGTCAACGCCGCGACGCTGGCGGCCGAGGGCGCCGTGCGCGCCGCCCCGGTTCAGCCCGGCGCCTCGGGCATGCTGCTGCTGATGGTCAAGCCGGGCGGGCGGGCGAAGGCCTGGGTCGTCACTGGCGATCCGGCGCCGAACACCGAGACGCTCGCGGCGGTGGTCAAGGCGGTCGAGGCCGTGCCCGCGCCCGCCGTGCGCGAGGGACCCATCCTGGTCGGGGTCGGCTTCGAGGCCTGGGGCGGCGGCGCGCCGCCCGCCGGGGCCAGCCCGCCAATTCCGCGCGAATGGTATGCGCATTTCTCGAAGGACGGCGGCCGACTGGACGACGCCTTCATGGCCCGCGTCTGGCCTGACTGATCGGAGTTTGAGTTGATGGAAACGGTCAAGACCCACGTCGTTCACGGCGGAACCCTGCGCTATCTGAAGCACGACAGCGCGACGACGGGCACGCCCATGACCCTGTCGGTGTTCACGCCCGCAGGCGAAGGGCCTTTCCCGGTCCTGATCTGGCTGTCGGGCCTGACCTGCACCGAGGACAATTTCACCACCAAGGCCGGGGCCTACAAGGCCGCCGCCGAGCACGGCGTCATCATCGTCGCGCCGGATACTTCGCCGCGGGGCGAAGGGGTGGCGGATGATCCCGCCTATGACCTGGGCCAGGGCGCGGGCTTCTATGTCGACGCGACTGAAGCGCCCTGGGCGCCGCATTTCCGCATGGAGACCTATGTCACGGACGAGCTGATCGCCCTGATCGACGCCGCGTTTCCGACCACGAAGACGCGTTCGATCTTCGGCCATTCCATGGGCGGGCACGGCGCCCTGACCCTGGCCCTGCGCCATCCCGAACTGTTCAGGTCCGTTTCGGCCTTCGCACCCATCGCGTCGCCGACGCGCTGTCCGTGGGGCGAGAAGGCCTTCACCGCCTATCTGGGCGAGGATCGCGCCGAATGGGCGAAACACGATGCGGCTCTGCTGATCGAAGGCGGCGCGGCGGCGGGACGCTTTGACGACATCCTGGTGGATCAGGGCGACGCCGACAGCTTCCTGACGGATCAGCTGAAGCCGGAACTGCTGGCCGCGGCGGCCGAAAAGGCGGGCCAGGGGCTGACCCTGCGGATGCAGCCGGGCTATGATCACTCCTACTTCTTCATGGCCAGCTTCGTGGACGACCACGTGGCCTTCCATGCGACCCGCCTGAAAGCCTGAGACTTCATGACTGACGCCGCCCCCGACTTCGCCCACGTGGACCTCGACGCGATGTTCGCCGCCCTGTGCAGCGAGGTCGGCTTCTGCCTGCATGACAAGGGTCAGAAGAAGGTGATCGCGGCCCTGCCCAAGGGTCTGGACGCGGCGATGAAGGCGGTGCTGGCGGCCGAGGGCGTGGACGAGCCCAATGCGCCGGGCGACCTGAAGAAGGCCGTGCGCGACTGCCTCAAGGCCCACGTCCAGCCGGTCTGATTTCATGCGGCGGCGCAGCATGGACGAAACTTCATCTGCGTCATGACCGTGACGGCTTGCGGGGCGGCAAGGCTTCGCTAGTGTCCCCTCCCATTGCTTTTGGGAGGAAGCCCGATGATGGACCGTCGCCGCCTGTTGATGACCGCCGCCCTGGGAGGCGCGTTCGCGACCTCCGGCGCCGCCCGCGCGCTTGCGCAGGCCGCCACGACGGCGCCCGCCGCGGGACCCGCCTCGGCCCAGTTCCTGGCCCTGCTGGACAAGATCGCGCAGGAGATGATCCTGTCCGACCCCGAGACCCTGACCGCCCTGGGCATGGACCGGGGACCGATGGCCGCCGCCCGCTTCAAGCTGAGCGACCGCTCGCAGGCCAAGATCGACGCCGACAAGGCCAGGTTCCGCGACGGCATGAAGGCCGTGAAGGCCATCGACCGGGCCCAGCTGACGACTGACGAGCAGACCTATTACGACTCGCTGGAGTTCTTCGGCGACACGGTGGAGGAGGGCTACGCCTTCCCCTATGGCGGCGGCATGTTCCCTTCGCCCTATACGGTCAGCCAGCTGGGCGGCGCCTATCAGCAGATCCCCGACTTCCTCGACAGCCAGCACCGTATCGAGGCGGCTGACGACGCAGACGCCTATCTGTCGCGCCTGTCGGACTTCGCCAAAGGTCTGGACGACGAGCGCGCCCGCATGCAGGCCGATTTCGCCGCCGGCGCCGTGCCGCCTGACTTCGTCATCGACCGCACCCTGACCCAGATGGCGGCCATCACCGGCACGGCTCCGGCGGATTCGGTCATGAGCCAGTCCCTGGCCCGTCGCGCCGCCGAGAAGAACATCCCCGGCGACTGGGCCGCGCGCGCCCAGGCCATCCTGACCAATGAGGTCTATCCCGCGATCCAGCGTCAGGCTGACGCCTTCAAGGCTGTGCGGCCCGGCGCGACCCATGACGGTGGCGTCTGGCGCCTGCCGCAAGGCGAGGACTATTACCGTTTCGGTCTGAAATACTTCACCACCTCGTCGATGACCCCGGATGAAGTCCACCAGATGGGTCTGGAACAGGTGGCGGAAATCTCGGCCCGCGCCGACGTCCTGCTGAAGGCGCAGGGCATGACGCAAGGCTCGGTCGGCGAGCGGATCGCCGCTCTCGGCAAGGATCCGCGCTTCGTCTATCCGAATACCGACGAGGCCAAGGAAGAGCTGATCAAGGAGCTCAACGTCCAGATGGTCGCCATGCAGGCGCGCATGCCGGAATACTTCGGCCGCCTGCCCAAGTCGCCGTGCGACATCAAGCGCGTGCCCAAGGCCATCGAGGCCGGCGCGCCGGGCGGCTACTATCAGGGGCCGGCCCTGGATGGATCGCGACCGGGCGCCTACTACATCAACCTGCGCGACACGGCGGAATGGCCCAAGTGGACCCTGCCGACCCTGACCTATCATGAGGCGGTTCCGGGTCACCACTTCCAGATCGCCCTGCAGCAGGAGAAGCCGGACACCCCTCTGCTGATGAAGGTCATGGGCTTCTCGGCCTATTCCGAGGGATGGGGCCTCTACGCCGAGCAACTGGCGGACGAGATCGGCGCCTATGAAAACGATCCCTTCGGCCAGATCGGCTATCTGCAGTCGCTGATGTTCCGCGCGGCGCGCCTGGTGGCGGACTCGGGCCTGCACCACAAGCGCTGGAGCCGCGAGCAGGGCATCCGCTACATGGTCGACACCCTGGGCGATCAGGAATCCAGCATCGCCACGGAGATCGAGCGCTACTGCGTCTGGCCGGGCCAGGCGTCCAGCTACAAGGTCGGCCACACCACCTGGGTCAGGCTGCGCGAGGACGCCAAGCGTCGCCTGGGCGCCCGCTTCGACATCAAGGGCTTCCACGATACCGGCCTGAACCTGGGCGGCGTGCCGCTGACGGTGCTGGAGCGGACCATCAACGCCTGGACGCCCGCCTAAACCACGACACGGGCGCGCCGGCCTGACGATAGTATGCGTAGGGAGGGGGCGTGCGGCGTCGCGCCGTCCTCATCGGGGAGAAAGACCATGATCGATCGCCGTCGCCTTCTGCTGACCGCCGCCGCCACGGCCGCCGTCGCGCCCTCTCTGGCCCATGCCGCTGGCGCCGACGCCGACGCGCGCCTGAACGCCCTGCTGGACGGCTGGTTCGAGGCCGATATCGATGAGTCGCCCGAGCGCGCCACCAACCTGGGTCTGGACAAGGGCGCGCGCGCCGGTCTGTCGTCCAAACTCAGCGAAGCCGGTCCCGACGCCATCCGCAAGGATCGCGACAAGGCCATCAACCGCTGGGCTGCGCTGCGCGCCTTCGACCAGACGGGGCTCAGCGAAGCCGGCGCCCTGAACTACGCCATCGCCGCCTTCGGCCGCGAGACCTCGGCCGAGACCTCGCGCTTCGCCTATGGCGCGGGGCCGGGCCGGCCCTCGCCCTATGTCGTGACCCAGTTGTCGGGCGCCTATTTCCAGACGCCGGACTTCATGGACAACCAGCACCGTATCGAGGATGCGGCGAGCGCCGACGCCTTCCTGTCGCGCCTGTCGGCCTTCGCGGGCGTGCTGGACGGTGAGACGGACAAGGTGCGCGAGGACGCCGGCCTGGGCGTCATCCCGCCGGACTTCATCATCGACCGCATGCTGCCCCAGGTCCGCACCCTGCGCGACACCAAGGCCGCAGACATGGCCATGATCAAGTCGCTGGTGCGCAAGACCGCTGCGCTGAACCTGACCGGCTATGACGCCCGCGCCGCCGCCATCGTCGACCAGCAGATCAAGCCCGCCCTGGCCCGTCAGGTCGCGGCCCTGGAGGCCATCCGCCCGCAGGCGACGCATGACGCCGGGGTCTGGCGCCTGCCCGACGGCGAGGCCTTCTACGCCAACGGGCTGAAGTCCAACACGACCACCACCCTGAGCGCCGCCGAGATCCACCGGATGGGCAAGGCGCAGGTCGCCGAGATCAGCGCCGAGATCGACGCCATCCTGAAGTCGCAGGGCTATACGCAAGGGACCGTGGGCGAACGTGTCCAGGCCCTGAACCGGGACCCGGCGCAACTGTTCCCCAACACCGACGCGGGCAAGGAAGAACTGCTGGCCTGGCTGAACGAACAGGTCGCCGCGCTGGAGCCGAAACTGCCGACCGTCTTCGGCCGTCTGCCGAAAACCCACGTCGAGATCCGCCGCGTGCCGGTGTCGATCCAGTCGGGTGCGCCAGGCGGATACTATCAGGGACCGCCGCTGGATGGCTCGCGTCCGGGCGCCTACTACATCAACCTGCGCGACAGCGGGAACTGGCCGAAGTTCGCTCTGCCGACCCTGACCTATCACGAGGCCTCGCCGGGCCACCACCTGCAGGTCGCCCTGCAGCGCGAGTCGGGCGAGCTGCCGCAATGGCGCCGCGCGGGGGGCTTCTCGGCCTATAACGAGGGTTGGGCCCTCTACGCCGAGGCGGTCGCCGCCAATGATCTGGACGCCTATGCGGCTGATCCTCTGGGCCGCGTGGGCTTCCTGATGTCCTACCTGTTCCGGGCCGTGCGCCTGGTGGTCGACACCGGCCTGCATTCCGAGCGCTGGAGCCGCGAGCAGGCGGTGGAATATATGGCGGCCTCGGGCGCCAAGCCGCTGGACGCCTCGAACAGCGAGATCAACCGCTACACCGTCTGGCCGGGCCAGGCCTGCGCCTACAAGGTCGGCCACACCGTCATCGCCCGCCTGCGGGCCGAGGCCGAGGCCAGGCCCGGCTTCGACCTGCGCGCCTTCCACGACAAGGTGCTGATGAACGGCTCCCTGCCGCTGGCGGTGCTGGAGGCCCAGATGCGGGCCTGAGGCCTCGCGCAGGACTGCAACGAAAGACGGCCCGGACGTTCGCGCGTCCGGGCCGTTTTCATCTCTGACGCCGAGCGAGGATCAGGTCGCCGCGCGCCAGGTGGTCGGCCACAGGTCCTGGGGAACGGCCGTGCAGCTCGGCATGACCTTCTCGTCCAGCAGGGCGAAGCGCTCGCCGGTCCAGGCCCAGACGCCCATGCGGCCGCAATCGCCGATGCCGCGCCCCTTGCCGAAGGCGAAGAGGGTGCGGGTCTTGGGATCATAGCGGCTGTTGACCAGGGTCTCCTCGCTGCCCGTCGCTGTGGGGAAGACGACCGGCTGGGGCGAGGTTCGGTCGGCCGGGGTGATGAAATAGACCTGGTTGAAGTTGTAGGCGCCTTCGCCGCAAGGCACGGCCCACAGCAGCTTGTCAGCCGCCAGTCGGAAGACCTCGACGCTCGGTTCGAACCGTTCGCCCCTGCGGGTTTCAGCCAGGCATTCCTTGACCTTGGCGTGGGCCAGAAGGGCGGGGGAAAGATCGTCCTGGACCAGTCCGTTCTGGGCGACGGCGGCCGCCACGGCCACGCGCGGCGCGGCGGGGCCGGCGGGCACCTCGGCGGCCGGGCGGTCGCCGCGCCGGATCAGGGCCGTGGGCGTGTTCAGTCGCCCCTGACGCTCGTCGATCCACAGGAAGGCGGCGGCGGCCCCGCCCAGGCTGACCTTCATCTGCTCGTCCCCGCGTCGCAGGGCCATGAAGGATCC
The DNA here is from genome assembly GCF_055397675.1 of Brevundimonas sp. T2-11. Classification (NCBI taxonomy): domain Bacteria; kingdom Pseudomonadati; phylum Pseudomonadota; class Alphaproteobacteria; order Caulobacterales; family Caulobacteraceae; genus Brevundimonas; species Brevundimonas sp. T2-11. Next base: position 2,609,055 of record NZ_AP027920.1, on the reverse strand, counting down.
GTTGCCCAGATCATGCAGCAGTTCGGGCGAGGGGGTCCTGAAGGCGATGACGTCGCCCTCCTCGTCCATCTTGGTGTTCTGGCCCGCATAGCGGCGGCCGTCGATCACGGCGTAAACGGAGCCCTGGCCGTCCTCCAGACCCCAGCCGCCCATATGGACGACGGGGCGGGCTTCGGGACCGGGGGCCAGGGACACCAGGACAAAGCCCATGTCTTCATGCGCAGAACCGAAGGCCACACAGTGGTTGGTGTTGTCGCAGGTCGCGGTCCAATCACGGAACTCGCGGGTCACGCTTGGCGGATTGGCCGTCGCCTGAGCGGCGGGGGCGGGCGATGTCGCCGCGGTCTCGATCGCGGCGTCGGCGGCGGCGAGCGTCGTCGCGGTCGGCGCTTCGCCCTTCCTGTCGCCACAGGCCCCCAGAGCCAGCGGCAAGGTCAGGGCGGCGGAAGCGGTCAGCAACAGGCTGCGAAGCGTCATGTCGGGCGTCTCGTCGGCAGAAGGGCGAAGAAAAAGGAGAAGCCCATCAACGGCCAAGCTGGCCTGTGGTTCAAGCGGTAAGGGGGCTTTTTACGCCGGGGCGCCGATCTGCCCGCTCAGCCTTTGCGCCCGCGCGCGCGTCTCGCTATACCGCCCGCACGATATTCCTTCCCTGATTAAGAGACAGAGGCAGAGCATGGCCAAGATCAAGGTCGCCAACCCCATCGTGGACATCGACGGCGACGAAATGACCCGGATCATCTGGCAGATGATCAAGGACAAGCTGGTCTTCCCCTATCTGGACCTGGAGCTCGACTACTACGACCTCGGCATGGAGCACCGCGACGCCACCGACGATCAGGTGACGATCGACGCGGCCCACGCGATCCAGAAGCACGGCGTCGGCGTGAAGTGCGCCACCATCACTCCGGACGAAGCCCGGGTGAAGGAATTCGGCCTGAAGAAGATGTGGAAGTCGCCGAACGGCACCATCCGCAACATCCTGGGCGGCGTGGTCTTCCGCGAGCCGATCATCTGCTCGAACGTGCCGCGTCTGGTTCCGGGCTGGACCCAGCCGATCGTCGTCGGCCGTCACGCCTTCGGCGACCAGTACAAGGCCACCGACTTCCTGATGCCGGGCGCCGGCACCCTGTCGATCAAGTTCGTCGGCGACGACGGTGAAGTCATCGAGCACGAAGTGTTCAAGTCCCCGTCGGCCGGTGTGGCCATGGGCATGTACAACCTCGACTCGTCGATCCGTGACTTCGCCCACGCCTCGTTCAGCTACGGCCTGGCCCGCAACTACCCGGTCTATCTGTCGACCAAGAACACGATCCTGAAAGCCTATGACGGCCGCTTCAAGGACATCTTCCAGGAAGTGTTCGACGCCGACTACGCCGAAGAGTTCAAGGCTCGTGGCCTGACCTACGAACACCGTCTGATCGACGACATGGTGGCCGCCGCCATCAAGTGGTCGGGCGGTTTCGTCTGGGCGTGCAAGAACTACGACGGCGATGTGCAGTCGGACATCGTGGCGCAAGGCTTCGGCTCGCTGGGCCTGATGACCTCGGTCCTGATGACGCCGGATGGCAAGATCATGGAAACCGAAGCCGCCCACGGCACGGTGACCCGTCACTACCGCCAGCATCAGAAGGGCGAGGCCACCTCGACCAACTCGATCGCTTCGATCTTCGCCTGGTCGGCCGGTTTCAAGCACCGCGCCAAGCTGGACGACAACGGTGCGCTGCTCGAGTTCGCCGAGACGCTGGAACGCGTCGTTGTCGAAACCGTCGAGTCGGGCTTCATGACCAAGGACCTGGCCCTGCTGGTCGGCGACCAGCAGTCGTGGCTGACCACCGAAGGCTTCCTGGACAAGGTGTCCGAGAACCTGCGCAAGGCCCTGCCGAACATCGGCTAGTAGCGCTACCGCGCTTCGCGCTGCTTGAGCGCGTAGGTGCGAATATCAAGGCCCGCTGGAGAAATCCGGCGGGCCTTTTTGCTGCGCGCGTCCCGGAATGACACCGGGTGTTAACGACGCCCTTGAGCCCCCCGTCGAACCATGCCCTTAATGCTGTTGGGGGTTTTCGAGGTTGTGCCGCAGCATGTCGCTTACCCGTCGCGTTCGTAGGGCAGGGGAGGGCCGATGAACCGGAAACTGATCATTCGACTGGGGGGCGTCGCCGTGGCGGCCTTCGTTCTGGCCTATGCGGCCTCGCCGTTCCTGGCGGCGCGGTCGCTGGTGCAGGCGGCCAGGAGCGGCGACGAACGGGCGCTGGAGCGTCAGGTCGATTTTCCAGCCTTTCGGGCCAGCCTCAAGGACGAGCTGAGCGCCCGCATGGTGTCCGAGATGCGCAAGGACAGCCGACTGGGCGACAGCGGCCTGTCGGGTCTGGGCATGCTTCTGGCCCCGGCCCTGGTCGGCGGCGCGGTGGACGCCTTCGTCACCCCCCAGGCCATATCGGCCATGGTGCGAGAGGGCGAGGCGCCCAAGCCGGACCTGGCCAAGGTCGAACCGGAGACCGGACCGAAGCCTGAGGACCAGTCCGAGAGCAAGAAGGTGCGCCAGTCCTGGAGCTACCGCGACCTCGACACCTTCGCCGTCACCCTGACCCGCGACGACCAGCCGGACGAGCAGGTCTCCCTGCTGATGAAGCGCCGCAACCTGTTCGGCTGGAAGCTGGCGGGGATTGATCTGAGCAGGCCGGAGTAATGACTTCCCTCTCCCGGCGGGAGAGGGCTTGAGCGCACGGCGGCGCAGCCGCCGTTCTTGCGCGAAAGGGTGAGGGGCTTGTCCCATCAGTCGGCGAAAGCCGTCGCGCGACGCCCTTCGGCCGACTTTACCGTTGAACCCTCACCCTTTCGCCTTCGCCAATCGCTGCGCTCTTGGAGGCTCAAACCCTCTCCCATTGGGAGAGGGTAGAGGTAAGATCAGCCCTTCAGGGCCGCGCGGATGGCGTTCAGGCCATCCTCGGCCTTCGACCCGTCCGGGGCGCCGCCCTGGGCGAAGTCGGGCTTGCCGCCGGCGCCCTTGCCGCCCATGGCGATGACGGCGTCGCGGGCCAGGTCGGCCGCGTTCACCTTGCCGGCCATGTCCGGGGTGGCGGCGACGGTGATGGCCGCCTTGCCGTCGACGACGCCGACCAGGGCGACGACGCCCGAGCCGAGCTGCTTCTTGAAGTCCTCGGCCACGCCGCGCAGGCCCTTGCCGTCCACGCCGTCCAGAACGCGGGCGATCAGCTTGACGCCGCCGATCTCTTCGGGGGCCGCATTGGCGCCCGCGCCGCCGCCCAGGGCCAGCTGCTTCTTCAGGTCGGCGACCTGCTTCTCCAGCGTCTTGACCGAGGCCTGCAGGCCCTCGACGCGGGCCGGAACCTCGGCGGTCTGGATCTTGAAGCCCTGGGCCAGCGAACGCGCGACATTGGCCTGATCCAGCAGGAAGCGGCGTGCCGCCTCGCCGGTCAGGGCCTCGACGCGGCGCACGCCGGCGGCCACGCCGCCTTCCGAGACGATCTTGAACAGGGTGATGTCGCCGGTGCGGAAGACGTGGGTGCCGCCGCACAGTTCAACCGAATAGGCGCCGGGACCGTTCAGGGCGCGGCCGATGGTCAGGACGCGGACCTCGTCGCCGTACTTCTCGCCGAACAGGGCCACGGCGCCGGCCGCGATGGCGGCGTCCGGCGTCATCAGCTCGGTCGTGACCGGGACGTTCTGGCGGATGACGGCGTTCACCTCGTCCTCGACGCGGGCGATCTCCTCGTCCGTCATCGGGGCGTTGTGGCTGAAGTCGAAGCGCATGCGCTCGGCGTCGACCATCTGGCCCTTCTGGGCGACGTGGGCGCCCAGGACGTTCTTGACGGCGGCGTGGAAGAGGTGGGCGGCCGAGTGGTTGGCGCGGGTGGTCGGGCGCGAGCCTTCCTCGACCGTGGCGGTCACGGATGCGCCGGTCGCCAGGGAGCCCTGGGTCACCTGGACCGTGTGAACATGCAGGTCGCCGCCGTGCTTCTTGGTGTCCAGGACGCGGCCTTCGCCGCCGCTCCAGACGAAGGCGCCCTTGTCGCCCGCCTGACCGCCGCCTTCGCCGTAGAAGGGGGTCTTGTCCAGCAGGACCTCGACCGTTTCGCCGGTCGCGGCGGACGCAGCCTCGGCGCCGTCCTTGACGATGGCCAGGACCTTGCCCTCGCCGGTTTCGGACTCATAGCCGGTGAACTCGGTGCCGCCGTGCTGGTCGCGCAGGGCCAGCCAGGCGCCGGCCGAGGCCGTCTGGCCCGAGCCCTTCCAGTGCTCGCGCGAGCGGTCGCGTTGCTCGGCCATGGCGCTCTCGAAGCCGTCGACGTTGACGCTGAAGCCGCGACGGCGGGCTTCGTCCTGCGTCAAGTCCAGCGGGAAGCCGTAGGTGTCGTACAGGGTGAAGGCCGTCTGGCCGTCCAGCATGTCGCCGGCCTTGAAATCGGCCGTCGCCTGATCGAACAGGTTCATGCCGCGGCCGAGCGTGGTGCGGAAGCGGATCTCTTCCTGCTTCAGCGTGTCCTCGATGAAGGCCTGGGCGCGGCCCAGTTCCGGATAGGCCTCGCCCATTTCCTGCACCAGGGTCGGCACCAGACGGTGCATCAGCGGATCGGCGGCGCCCAGCAGGTGGGCGTGGCGCATGGCGCGGCGCATGATGCGGCGCAGGACATAGCCCCGGCCCTCGTTCGAGGGCGTCACGCCGTCGGCGATCAGGAAGGCGGTCGAGCGCAGGTGGTCGGCGATGACCCGGTGCGACGGGGCGCGCTCGCCCTCGGCCTTGGTCGAGGTCAGCTCTTCCGAGGCGTTGATCAGGCTCTTGAACAGGTCGACTTCATAGTTGGAATGAACGCCCTGCAGGACGGCGGCGATGCGCTCCAGACCCATGCCGGTGTCGACCGACTTCTTGGGCAGTTCGCGAACGATCTCGTCGTTCTCCTTCTCGAACTGCATGAAGACGTTGTTCCAGATCTCGACGAAGCGGTCGCCGTCCTCGTCGGGCGAACCGGGAGGACCGCCGAAGATGTGGTCGCCGTGGTCGTAGAAGATCTCGGTGCAGGGGCCGCACGGGCCGCTGTCGCCCATGGCCCAGAAGTTGTCGTTGGTCGGGATGCGGATGATCTTCTCGTCCGCGAAGCCGGTGACCTTCTTCCAGATGTCGAAGGCCTGATCATCGGTGTGATAGACGGTGACCAGCAGACGCGCAGGGTCCAGGCCGAACTCCCTGGTCAGCAGGGTCCAGGCGCTCTCGATGGCGTGGTCCTTGAAATAGTCGCCGAACGAGAAATTGCCCAGCATTTCAAAGAAGGTGTGGTGACGCGCGGTATAGCCGACGTTGTCCAGATCGTTGTGCTTGCCGCCGGCGCGGACGCATTTCTGCGAAGAGGTGGCGCGCTTGTAGGGCGGGACGGCGGCGCCGGTGAAGTAGTCCTTGAACGGCACCATGCCGGCGTTGACGAACAGCAGGGTCGGGTCGTTCTGCGGCACCAGCGGAGCCGACTGCACCTTCTCGTGGCCGTCGGCCGCGAAGTAGTCGAGGAAGGTGGAGCGGATCTGTTTCAGGCTGGTCATGGCGTATCGCTCTAAGGAATTCGGGCGCGCGGGGAGAATATCGGAACGGGCGTCATATAGGGATTTTGCGCCGAGCGCATCATTGGCGCGTGATCGCGTGCGTCGGCGCGCGCTTTTCCGGCCGGGCGGGCTCTAATCGTGCAGGCGATGCGGCGTGACGATGACCCCGTCCGCGTCGGCGTAGAGCCAGTCGCCGGGGGTGAAGATGACGCCGCCGAAGGCGGTGGGGATGTCGATCTCGCCGATGGCGTCGCGGTCGGCGCGCAGGGGGATGGTGCCGACGGCCTTCACGGCGATCGGCATGGTGTCGATGACGCCGCTGTCGCGGATGGCGCCATGGACGACGATCCCGGCCCAGCCGTTGTCGATGGCGAGCTTGGCCAGGTTGTCGCCGACCAGGGCGCGTTTCAGCGAGCCGCCGCCGTTGACCACCAGCACCGCCCCCTGACCAGGGCGCTCCAGCGCCTGCCGGACCAGGGCGTTGTCGTCCAGCACGCTGAGGGTGCGGATCGGGCCGTGGAAGGCCGCCGTCTGACCGAAGCTGCGGAAGGGGATGTGGCAGACCTTCACCACGTCGGGGTGGGCGTCGCAGAGGTCGGCGGTGGCGGTGGACATGGGGAGGCTCCGGTTCTTCGCGGCCAAGTTTGCCCGGCGGGGAGGGGGAGGAACAGTCGGGACGGTGAGAAAAGAGGCGCGACTTCCTCTGGTCATGCGGGGATGTCGCTGACCGGCCCCCTTCCCCCTTGATGGGGGAAGGGTCGGGGATGGGGGTGTGGGCGTCGCCATTTATCGAGCCGTGTGTCACCCCCACCCAACCCTCCCCCATCAAGGGGGAGGGCTCAAATTTCGTCTCCAAACAAAAAAGAGGCCCGCCCGATTGCTCGGGCGGGCCGGCTCCGTCCGACCGACCCCGCGGGGTCGGTAGGCGGGTCGCGGGGACGACGGACGGAAGCGGTGTCGGAGGGCTGGATCAGCCCTCCAGATCTTGACCTTCATCAGGCTCGGGCGCGCCCAGCATGTCGTCGGCGATCTTGGCCGTGGACTGGCGCACGGCCTTCTCGATGGCGGCGGCCATGTCGGGGTTGTTCTTGAGGAACTCCTTGGCGTTCTCGCGGCCCTGACCGATGCGGGTGGAGTCGTAGGAGAACCAGGAGCCCGACTTCTCGATGATGTTGGCCTTGACCCCCAGGTCGATGATCTCGCCGATCTTGGAGATGCCTTCGCCGTACATGATGTCGAAGATGACCTCGCGGAACGGCGGGGCGACCTTGTTCTTCACGACCTTGACGCGGGTGGTGTTGCCGACGACCTCGTCGCGGTTCTTGATCGCGCCGGTGCGGCGGATGTCGAGGCGGACCGAGGCGTAGAATTTCAGCGCATTGCCGCCCGTCGTCGTTTCCGGCGAGCCGTACATGACGCCGATCTTGTGACGGATCTGGTTGATGAAGAGGACGATGCACTTGGACTTGGAGATCGAGGCCGTCAGCTTGCGCAGGGCCTGGCTCATCAGGCGGGCCTGAAGGCCGGGCAGGCTGTCGCCCATCTCGCCCTCGATTTCAGCGCGGGGCGTCAGGGCGGCGACCGAGTCGACCACCACGATGTCCACAGCGCCCGAGCGCACCAGGGTGTCGACGATCTCCAGCGCCTGTTCGCCGGCGTCGGGCTGCGACACCAGCAGGTCGTCCAGGTTCACCCCCAGCTTTTGCGCATAGACCGGGTCGAGCGCATGCTCGGCGTCGACGAAGGCGGCCACGCCGCCCTTCTTCTGGACCTCGGCCACGGTGTGCAGGGCCAGCGTCGTCTTGCCCGAGGATTCCGGGCCGAACACCTCGATCACCCGCCCGACCGGCAGACCGCCGATGCCCAGCGCCATGTCCAGTCCCAGCGAACCGGTCGAGACGCTCTCGATTTCGTTCACCTGCCCGGCCTTGCCGAGCTTCATCACCGAGCCCTTGCCGAAGGCGCGATCGATCTGTGCGATCGCCGCCTCAAGAGCGCGTTGCTTTTCGCCGTCTTCTTTACCCACGAGCTTCAATGCCGCCTGTGCCATTGGTTTTCTCTCCCTTGCCATGATTCCATTCTGGGCTTTGGGAGAGACCCGCCAGGACCCGCTCCCTCTGTGAGGCGGACTATGTGCATGGTTTGTTCTGGTTCACAAGATGTTCTCATTTGCGCGATGAGAACAAAATGCGATCTACGACCGATTTTGACGTGACCGGCGCCCGGTCCAGAAGGCGCGGGCGTCGTGAAAACGCCCACAGGCCTGGACCGTGGCGGCCAGCAGGGCGGCCTCGTCGCGCTCGCGTCGGCCGATGACGCGGCCGGCGGCGAAGGCCACGCTTGCGTCGTCCAGGGCGGCCTCGCCGGGGATGCGGTCGCGCGCCACGGCCAGATCGTTCAGTGCGCCGAGTTCGTCCTGCAGCCGTTCCAACGCCTTCAGGTAGCGGGGCCTGCGGCGACGGGCGGGGAAGAGGTCGGCGAAGAACTCGGCGGCGTAGCGCAGGCGTTTGGCGCGGATACGCAGGTGGTGCCGGGCGTCGGCGTCCAGATCGGTCAGGTCACGGGCGCGTTTCTCGACCTGATGGTGCAGCCGATCGAGGGCCTCGGCTGCGAAGGGGGCGACGGGGCCGTCCGGCAGGGGCGCCGTCTCGATCCAGGCGGTCGTCTCCAGCATCAGCAGGGCGTAGCGCGGCGAGGCGACGGCCTTGAGCACGCGATCATAGGCCTGACTCCGCATGGTCAGCAGGTGGCGCCCCAAGGGGGCCAGGTCGGGCGACGGCGCCTCGAGCGCGGTCGGGTGGAAGATGTCGCGGATGAAGACGTCGAGGTCGCGCGCGGCGTCGGCCTCATGCGCCAGCCACTTCAGTTCCGCCTCGATCCTCTCGCGATCAGCCTCTGCCAGCAGGGGCTTGAAGACGCCGACGGCGGCGCGCAGGCGGCGCAGGCCTACACGCATCTGATGCACGGCCTCGGGGCGGCGCACGACGCGCAGCAGTTCGGCGTTGGCCGAGACCTGGGCCAGACAGGCCATGGCGATGCGGCGGAAGGCGGTCGCGGTTGTCGCGTCGGGCGACAGGGGCGTGGCGACAGCGCGGCGCGGGCTGCGGCTGATCCCGTCGGCCAGCCGCCAGCCGCGCTCGGCCTTGCTCTCGAACACCGGAACGATGGCCAGGTCGCGCGCCAGCCGCCGGGCCAGGCTGAACAGGGCGGCGGATTCGCCCGCCTTCAGTTCCAGTTCCAGTTCATAGATGGGCTCGCGTTTGTCGTCCGCCGACAGCTCGCCCGCGTCGAAGGCGACCTCGATCCGGGCGCCCTCCCAGTCGACCATGCGGACGCGACGCACGACCGTGGTGGCGAAGCGGGGGGACAGGTCGTCGCGGCGGCCTTTCAGCAGCCTGTGGGCGGGGGTGATCTTGAGCGCGGCGCGGTCCAGCGCCTCGGAGACGACGGGAGCTTCCCATTCGTCGCGGGCGGTCTGGCCGGGGGCGGTCTGGCGCTTCAGGGTCTGGACGAAGCCGTCGGGCGTGGTCCGCACCCTCAGGCCGCACCCCGCCGCGCGCAGCACGCCGTCGGGGGTGTCGAAATAGACCGAACGCAGCGACTGGCTGGTCTGCGGCCCCTGCAGCGCCGGATGCCCCGACAGACGCACGACCGCGCCGGGGCCGAGCCGGAACTTCAGTTCGGTTTCGGTCGCGGACGAAGCCATGGGGGGGATTGTAGGCCTCTCGGCGTCATCCCGGAAGCAGCGAAGCTGGAGGGCGATCCTCCCCTGCGCAGCGGGGGAGGGGGACCATGCGCAGCATGGTGGAGGGGGCGAGATCGGGGACGGTGTTGCGAAAGCTGGGAGGAGGCGGCGTGCAGCGGATTGCGGGCGGTGTTTGCATCCGCCCCCTCCACCGCCTGCGGCGGTCCCCCTCTCCCGTGAACGGGGGAGGATGGGAGGTTTTAGTCCCGCGCCACCTGGAAGCCGGCGAAGGACTGGCTGACCGGCATCAGCTCCAGCGCATTGATGTTCAGGTGCGGCGGCAGGGTGGCGACCCAGAACAGGGTCTCGGCGATGTCCTCGCCCGTCATCGGCTGGGCGCCGCCGTAAAGGGCGTCGGAGGCCGCCTGGTCGCCGCTGGTGCGGACCAGGGTGAACTCGGTCTCGGTCATGCCCGGCTCGATGGAGGTGACGCGCACGCCCGTGCCGTGCAGGTCCGAGCGCAGGCCCAGCGAGAACTGGCGCACGAAGGCCTTGGTGCCGCCATAGGCGTTGCCGCCCTTGTAGGGATAGGTCGCGGCCACCGAGCTGATGTTCAGGATGGCGCCCTTGCGCGCGATCAGGCGCGGCAGCAGGCGGCGCGTGATGGTGACCAGACCGGTGATGTTGGTGTCGATCATCTGACGCCACTGATCCAGATCGGCGTCTTGCGCGGCGGCCGTGCCCAGCGCCAGGCCGGCGTTGTTGATCAGGACGTCGATGTCGCGGAAACCCTCGGGCAGGGCGTCCAGAGCGGCGTCGATGGCGGCCTCGTCGCGGATGTCGAAGGCGAGGGGATGGACCACGTCGGCGCCCAGTTCGGCGACCAGTGCGTCCAGACGCGCGGCGCGGCGGCCGGTGGCGATGATCCTCCAGCCGGCCGAGGCGAAGCGGCGCGCCGCCGCCTGTCCGATGCCCGCCGTGGCGCCGGTGATGAGGACGGTTCCGCTCATGATCTGCTCCTGTTCGCTGTCGGGGCTGTCTAGCGCCGCCGCAGCCCAGGCTCAAATGACGAAACGGCCGACGCCCTTTTCAGGAACGCCGGCCGCTTGCTCCGGGGAGAGCAGGGGAGGGTCGTCAGGCGGCCCGGTTCTTCACCAGGTCGTCGACGACCGAAGGGTCGGCCAGGGTCGAGGTGTCGCCCAGGGCGCCGATCTCGTTCTCGGCGATCTTGCGCAGGATCCGCCGCATGATCTTGCCCGAGCGGGTCTTGGGCAGGCCCGGCGCCCACTGGATCACGTCGGGCGCGGCGATGGGGCCGATCTCCTCGCGGACCTGGGCGACCAGGGCCTTGCGCAGGGCGTCGGTGGCCTCGACCCCCTTGTTCAGGGTGACATAGGCGTAGATGCCCTGACCCTTGATGTCGTGGGGGAAGCCGACCACGGCGGCCTCGGCCACGTCGTCGTGCAGGACCAGGGCGCTCTCGACCTCGGCCGTGCCCATGCGGTGGCCCGAGACGTTGATGACGTCGTCGACCCGGCCGGTGATCCAGTAGTAGCCGTCCTCATCCCGGCGGCAGCCGTCGCCGGTGAAATACTTGCCCGGATAGGTCGAAAAATAGGTGTCGAAGAAGCGCTGGTGATCGCCATAGACGGTGCGCATCTGGCCCGGCCAGCTGTCGGTGATGCAGAGGTTGCCCTCGGTCGCACCCTCCAGCACGCCGCCTTCGGCGTCGACGATCTGCAACTCGACGCCGGGCAGGGGCTTGGTGGCCGATCCGGGCTTGAGGTCCGTGGCGCCCGGCAGGGGCGAGACGAGGACGCCGCCGGTTTCCGTCTGCCACCAGGTGTCGACGATGGGCAGGCGGCCGTCGCCGACCACCTCGTGATACCAGCGCCAGGCCTCGGGATTGATCGGCTCGCCGACGCTGCCCAGCAGACGCAGGGACTGGCGGCTGGTCGATTTCACCGGGGCGTCGCCTTCGCGCATCAGCGAGCGCAGGGCCGTGGGAGCGGTGTAGAAGATCTCGACCTTGTGCTTGTCGATGACCTGCCAGAAACGGCTGACGCTCGGATAGTTGGGCACGCCCTCGAACAGCAGGGTCGTGGCCCCATTGGCCAGGGGGCCATAGACGCCATAGGAGTGGCCGGTCACCCAGCCCACGTCGGCGGTGCACCAGAAGACCTCGCCGGGGCGGTAATCAAAGACCAGTTCGTGGGTGTAGCTGGCCCAGAACAGATAGCCGCCGGTGGTGTGCAGCACCCCCTTGGGCTTTCCGGTCGAGCCCGAGGTGTAGAGGATGAACAGCGGGTCCTCGGCCTGCATCGGCTCGGGATGGCAGCTGGTCGTGACCTTGGCCGCCTCGGTCTCATAGTCCAGATCGCGGCCCTCGACGAAGCCCACGTCGGCGCCGGTGTGGCGGATCAGCAGGACGCCGTCGACGCCCGAAACCTTTTCCAGCGCCTTGTCGACATTGGCCTTGAGCGGAACCTTTTTGCCGCCGCGGCAGCCCTCGTCTGCGGTGATGACGAAGGTCGAGCCGCAGTCCTCGATGCGCCCGGCGATGCTGTCGGGCGAGAAGCCGCCGAAGATAACCGAGTGGACCGCGCCGATGCGGGCGCAGGCCAGCATGGCGTAGGCGGCCTCGGGGATCATGGGCAGATAGATGGTGACGCGGTCGCCCTTCTGGACGCCGTTGGCCTTGAGCACATTGGCCATGCGGCAGACGCGTTCATGCAACTGGCCGTAGGTGACGTGCTCGCTGTCGGTCGGCTCGTCGCCTTCCCAGATGATGGCCACATCGTTTTCACGGTGAGGCAGATGGCGGTCGATGCAGTTGGCCGAGACGTTCAGCACCCCGTCCTCGAACCAGCGGATGCGGAAGTCTTCCTTGTTGAACGACACGTCCTTGATCTTGGACGGGAAGGTCATCCAGTCGAGGCGCCTGGCCTGTTCGCCCCAGTAGGCGTCCGGGGTCTCGCGCGCCGCGATCCGGGCCGCGTCATAGCCGGCGCGGTCCATGTGGGCGCGGGCGGCCAGGTCGGCGGGGACGGGATAGATTTCCGGATCAGTGGACACGCGTTTCCTCCAGTCTCGTTCTTTTTCTTGGTCAGAAGCCGTATTTGGCGAACAGGATCAGACGGGTCATGTCGCCGTCCAGTCCCGATTCCAGCTTGCGGTCAGCGAACATCAGTTCGGCTCCGACATCAAACGCCGTGACCGGCGACCAGATCAGGTTGGCGTGGAGGCTCTGGGCCGAGCGGTTGGCGCCCGTCCCGGTCAGCAGGACGTCGTTGTCCACGCGCTGGGCCGACCAGATCAGGCTGGAGCGCCAGCCCGGCGTCCAGACGTGGCGATAGGCGGCGAACCCGGCCAGCACGCCGATGGCGTCCAGCTGGCTCGAGGCGTCCAGCACCGCATCGTTGGAGAAGTTCAGCCCGACGTAGCGACCGATGCCCTCGCCTCCGGTCAGCATCAGGCGGATGTCGTCCCGGGCGCCGACCTTGACCTTGGCCGATGCCGACAGACCCCAGCCGACAGCCGTGTCGTCGATATTGCTGGCCGGGTTCTCATACTTGAGCTGACGCAGCAGGCCTGCGAACTGAAGATCGCCCCAGGGACGGCTGATCGCATAGCGCGCGGTCAGGTCGGGCAGGCTGCTGTCGTCGGCGATCACGCGGGCGCCGCCATTGAAGGGGGTAACGGTGGTCTCGGGGTTCTCGACCGCGATCGAGAAGGGGCCGCGGGTGTAACGGACCTGGACCTGACGGGCGAAGACCGTGCCCTCGGCGGCGCCGACGAAGTCGGCCGATTCCGGCAGGACGGCGGTGTTCTGGAAGTTGGTCCACTCCTGACCGATCAGCCAGTTGTCGATGGTGACGAAGGCGCGGCGCAGGGCGGGGGTCGAGGCGCTGGTGATGCGCTGGTCGCCGGTTCCGGGCAGGCTCTGGAAGTCCATTTCCAGACGCGTTCCGACCTTGTGGCCGCCGACCAGACCGTCGGTGGTCAGCCAGAAGCGGGTCTGGCGGGCGTTGAAGTCCATCGCCGTGTCTTCATCGGCGCCGCCGACCGGGATGGAGCCGGGCAGGTGATAGTCGCGCAGCAGGTCGCCGTTGGCCGGGTCGCCGCCGGAGTAGTTCGAGGCCGTGGCGTCGACCTTGATGAAGCCGCCGAACTTGACCGTGTGGTCGCCGATGCGGAAGCCTTCCTCGCGCGTCGTGGTCGAGACGGGCGTCGGCGCCGGCGGCGCGGCCGGGCGGGTTTCCAGACGGATGATGTCCTGCGCTTGCGCACTCTGCTGCGTGCGCGCGGCGGCGACCTCGGACTTCAGGCTGTTCAGTTCGGCTTCTAGCTGGGCGATGCGGGCCTCGAGGGCCGCATTGGCGTCCTGCGCCCAGACGGCGCCGGGCGCGAACAGGAGCGCAGCCGCAGCCGCGCCGCCGAGCAGACGGAATCTTCCCATGTCATGTCCTCCCGGGTTCATCTGATGCGAACCTCGAGACGGCAGCATTCCGCGCGAGGGCGGTATGCGGCCATTAGCCATTGGTCTAGTTTCGACCAAAGTCGAGGCGCGGCATGGTGTCGTCACAGCGCGGCCTCGACCCGAAAAAGAAGCGCGCGCGGGAAGGATTTTCATGGATCGCATCGTCGTCGCTGACGACCACCCTCTGTTTCGGGCGGCGTTGAGATCGGCCGTCGAAAAGGCCGCGCCTGGCGCCGTGATTGCGGAATGCGCCAGTCTGGCCGAGGTTCTGGCGACGCTAGGCGAGGGCGCGGCCGACCTGCTGCTGCTGGACCTGAAGCTGTCGGACAGCGAGGGCATGGGCGGCTTGACCCGCATCCGCGCGGACCATCCCGCCGTGCCGGTCGCCGTGGTCTCGGCCAGCGAGGAGCCGCCGACCGTGCGCCGCGCCCTGGCCCTGGGCGCCGCCGGCTTCATCCCCAAGTCCGCCGCCCTGCCGGTCATGGTCGAGGCCATCGAGGCCATCCTGTCCGGCGACAGCTGGGCGCCCGACGTGGGCGAGGCCGGGGCGGACGAGGGCGACCTTGAGGCCCGCATCGCCAGCCTGACGCCGTCGCAGCTGCGCATCCTCGAAGGACTGAAGGCCGGACGCCTGAACAAGCAGATCGCCTTCGACCTCGGCGTCACCGAGGCCACGATCAAGGCCCATCTGACCAGCGTCTTCCGCAAGCTGGGCGTCCACAACCGCACCCAGGCGGTGATCCTGGCCCAGTCGATCGATCTGTAACGCCGCTTCTTTCTTCCCCATTCCATGGGGAGGGGGACCACGAAGTGGTGGAGGGGCGACGCGACGTCTGAGATGTGAAACGCAGATGAGGCGAGCGACCGCGCCGCCCCCTCCGTCTCGTCCGCTTCGCGTCCGATCCACCTCCCCATCGCTGCGCGACAGGGAGGAAAGAGTCAGCGCGACAGAAACGCCTTCAGCGCCGCCGGCTTGACCGGCTTGGGCAGCAGGGTCGCGCCCGCCGCCGTCGCGGTTTCCTTCAGACCTTCTCGCGTGTCGGCGGTCACCAGTCCGATGCGGCGCAGGCCGCGCGCGCGCAGGGCGTCCACCACCGTCAATCCGTCCGCCCCGTCGCCCAGGTGCAGATCGACCAGGGCCGCGTCGAACGGTCCTGCCGCCGCGATGCCGTCGGCCACGGTGCGCGCCGTCGTCGTCTGGGCGCCCCAGCGGCTGAGCAGGGCCGTCAGGGCGTCGAGGATGGCGGGTTCGTTGTCCACGCACAGGACCCGCAGCCCGGCCAGCGGCAGGCGGGCGTCGCCTTCGGCGGGAAGAGCGGTCGCGCCGAGGGCGGCGGCGCGCGGCGCGCTGATGCGGAAGGTGGTGCCCTGTCCCACGCGCGACGCCATCGACAGCGGATGTCGCAACAGGTCCGACAGCTTCTGCACGATGGCCAGGCCCAGACCGGCGCCGGGCTCGTCCACCGGAGCGCCGGGCAGGCGCACGAACTCGCCGAAGACGTTTTCGCGGTCGGCGTCGGGAATGCCGCGTCCGGTGTCGCAGACCAGCATCTGCACCGCGTCGCCGTCGCGCCGGGCCCCGACCAGAACCCGGCCCCGGTCGGTGTAGCGGATGGCGTTGGCCGTCAGGTTTTGCAGCATCGACCTCAGCAGGTCGGGGTCGGAGGCGACCCACAGTCCGGAGCGCATGACGGTCAGGCGCAGCCCCTTGGCGCGGGCCATGGGGGCGAACTCGCGGCGCAGTTCGGCGAACAGGGCGTCCAGCGACAGGGGGGCCACGGCGGGCTGGACCCCGCCCGCTTCCAGCTTGGACAGGTTGAGCAGGGCGGTCAGCAGGCGGTGAGCGCTGTCGATCGAACGGTCGGCGTTGGTCGCCAGCCCGCGACCGGCCGACCCCGGAGCCAGCGAAGGCTCCTCCTTCAGGGCGGCGATGAACAGGCGCGCGGCGTGCAGGGGCTGCAACAGGTCGTGGCTGGCGGCGGCCAGGAAGCGGGTCTTGGACGCCGTGGCGTCCTCGGCCAGACGGCGGGCCTCCTCCAGTCGTTCGGTGCGGTCGGCGACGCGGGCCTCCAGTCGCTCGTTGGCCTCTTCCAGATCGCGGGCGGCGCGGCGCAGGGCGGTGATGTCGGTATAGCTGGTGGCGTAGCCCCCGCCGGGGATGGGGGCGCCGGAGGAGCGCAGGATGCGGCCGTCCGGCTGTTCGCGTTCATGGTCGTGGGGGATGCGGCGCGACAGGGCCTCCAGCCGCCGCTCGATCCAGGCCTCGATGTCGCCCGCCTCGGTCTCGCCCCGCTCGGCGTTCAGGCGATAGACGGCGGCGATGGGCAGGCCGACGTGGACGAAGCCGACGGGCAGGTCGAACATCTCGACATAGCGACGGTTCCAGGCGGTCAGGCGCAGGTCCTCGTCCACCACGCTGACGCCCTGGTCGATGTTGTCCAGCGTGGTCTGCAGCAGGTCGCGGTTGAACTGGACCGCCTGCGAGGCCTCGTCCAGCATCCGCACCACGTCCTCGGGCGCGCGCCCTCCGGCGGCCAGGGCGGCGGCGATGACCCGCCGGGCCGAGGCGGCGCCGACCGCCCCCGCCAGCATCCGCTCGGCGGCGCGGGCCAGGCCGGCGTCGGCCGGGTCGGCGTCACGCAGCTTGCGGTCGGTCTCGCGCGCCCAGGCGGCGAAGGCGCGCTCGGCGCGTTCGTCGCCGATGAAACGGGCGACCAGGGCCTTCAGGTCTCCGACCGAGGCCCCGGCGGAGGCCCCGCGCCCCTCCATCCAGTCCGGCCCCAGCCGATCGACGAAGGCGCGGGCCTGGACCCGGTCGATCAGACGCGGGGTCCCCAGCCTGGACACGGCGACGAAGACCCCGAGGTTCAGGGTCAGGCTGAGGAAGACCCCCGCCGCGAACGGGTCGGCCAGTCCCAGCATGGCCGGAACGTTCAGGCCGAAGCCGGGCGCCAGTTGCGGCGCCGCCAGCATGACCAGCCAGACCGTCATGCCGACGATCAGCCCCGCCAGGGCCCCGCGCGAACGCCCGCCGCGCCACAGCACCGCGCCGAACAGGGCGGGGGCCAACTGGGCCAGGGCGGCGAAGGAGACCAGCCCCATGGCCGCCAGTCCGCTGGACTGGTCCATGGCCTGATAATAGACCCAGGCCATCAGCAGCAGGGCGACGATGGCCACCCGGCGGATGTTCAGGATGGCGCGGGCCATGTCTCCGGCGCGTTCGCCGCGACGGCGGCGTTCGGCGGCCAGCAAGGGCAGGACCAGGTTGTTGGACACCATGGCCGACAGGGCCACGGCCTCGACGATGACCATGGCGGTCGCGGCCGAGAAGCCGCCGACGAAGACGATGGCCGTCAGGGTCGAATGTCCGCTGTTCAGCGGCAGGGCCAGGACCAGCAGGTCGGGATTGACGCTGGGCGCGAACAGACCGCCCGCCGCCACCAGGGGAAGGACGGCCAGACTGGTCAGCAGCAGGTAAAGCGGAAAGATCCAGCGCGCGCGCCGCACCTGGGCCGGATCCCCGCCCTCGACGAAGGCGACGTGGAACTGACGCGGCAGGCAGAAGATGGCCAGGGTCGCCACCAGGACGATGGCCCAGAAGCGCCCGTCCAGATCGGGCCAGCGCGCCAGCTCGCCCAGGCTGACGGTCACGTCGGCGGAGGCGGGCGCATGGCGCAGCAGCATCAGGGCGAAGATCGCCACCGCCAGCAGAGCGGCCAGCTTGACGATGGACTCGATGCCGATGGCCTGGATCAGGCCGCGGTTGTGCTCGGTCAGGTCGGGACGGCGCGCCCCGAACAGGATGGCGAACCCGGCCAGAACCCCGGCCATGACCAGCACCGTCAGGCTCTCGGAGCCGGCGACCGGCGTCCCCTCGGTCAGCATCTCGCCGGCCATCGACAGGGATTTCAGCTGAAGCGCGATATAGGGCAGGGACCCCAGGATGGCGACGGCGGCGACCGCCGCGCCGAGCGCCGGACTCTTGCCGTAGCGCGAGGAGATGAAGTCGGCCATCGAGCCGACGTTCTCGCGCCGGGCCGCCGCCGCGATCCGTTTCCACAGCGGGAACAGCACCGTCACCCCGAGCGCCGGACCGATATAGATGGGCAGGTATTCCCAGGCCGAGCGCGCCGCCGTCCCCACGGCGCCGTAATAGGTCCAGGAGGTGCAGTAGATGGCCAGGGACAGGGCGTAGAGCGACGGTCCCAGCGCCCCGCCGCGCGTCTTGATCGACGGCCGTTCGTACCACCAGGCCACCGCGAACAGGACGGCCATATAGGCGGCCACCAGGGCCAGGGTCGCGAGGCTGAACATGACCGGCATCTGGGACGGAGCGGGGCTGTGGGACAAGAACAAAAAGAGGGGCGGCCGGAAACCGGACCGCCCCTGCAGGTTGGCGAAGTTTATCGACCTCAGTCGTGGATGTTCACATCCTTGCCTTCCTTCACGAAGAGGACGCCGATGATCAGGGTCAGCACCGCGATGGCGATGGGATACCAGAGGCCGTAGTAGATATTGCCCGTGGCCGCGACCATGGCGAAGGCCGTGGTCGGCAGGAAGCCGCCGAACCAGCCGTTGCCGATGTGATAGGGCAGGGACATGGAGGTGTAGCGCACCTTGGTCGGGAACATCTCGACCAGGGCGGCGGCGATCGGGCCGTAGACCATGGTCACATAGAGGACCAGCAGGAACAGGATGCCGATCACCATGGGCTTGTTGACCAGGGCGCTGTCGGCCTTGGCCGGATAGCCGGCCTCGGTCAGGGCGGCGGTCAGACCGGCGTCCCAGGTCTTCTTCTGGGCGTCGAAGTCGGCCTTGGCCAGGACCTTGCCGTTGAAGCTGTCGACCACGCGGTCGCCGATGCGGACCTGGGCCACGGTTCCGGCGGGAGCGGCTTCGTTGACATAGGTGACGCCGGCCTTGGCCAGATGGGTCTTGGCCAGATCGCACGAGCTGTTGAAGACGGTCTTGCCCACGGGGTCGAACTGGAAGTGGCAGTCGGCCGGGTCGGCGTAGACGGTCACCGGCGCCGAGGCGGCGGCGGCGGCCAGACGCGGGTTGGCCGCGCCGGTCAGGGCGTTGAACAGCGGGAAGTAGGTCAGGGCGGCCAGCAGGCAGCCGACCAGGATGATGGGCTTGCGCCCGATCTTGTCCGACAGCCAGCCGAAGAAGACGAAGAAGGGCGTGGCCAGGGCCAGGGCGGCGGCGATCAGGATGTTCGACAGGGCCGGATCGACCTTCAGCGTCTTCTCGAGGAAGAAGAGGGCGTAGAACTGACCCGTGTACCAGACCACGGCCTGACCGGCGGCGAGACCGAACAGGGCGATCAGCACCAGCTTCAGGTTCGGCCACTTCATGAAGCTGTCCTTCAGGGGCGTGGTCGAGCCCTTGCCTTCGGCCTTCATGCGCTTGAAGGCCGGGCTTTCCGACAGCTTCAGGCGGATCCACAGGCTCACGCCCAGCAGCAGGATCGAGACGATGAAGGGGATGCGCCAGCCCCAGCTGACGAAGGCTTCCTCGCCCACGGCGAAGCGGACGCCCAGAATGACCATCAGGCTGAGCAGCAGGCCCACGGTGGCGGTGATCTGGATGAAGGAGGTGTAGAAGCCGCGCTTGCCGTGCGGGGCGTGCTCGGCGACGTAGGTGGCGGCCCCGCCGTATTCGCCGCCGAGCGCCAGACCCTGGATCAGACGCATCAGCACCAGAATGATCGGTGCGGCGATGCCGATGGCCGCATAGGGCGGCAGCAGGCCGACGACGAAGGTCGACAGGCCCATCAGCAGCATGGTGACCAGGAAGGTGTTCTTGCGTCCCCACAGGTCGCCCATGCGCCCGAAGACGATGGCCCCGAACGGACGCACCGCGAAGCCTGCGGCGAAGGCCATCAGGGCGAAGATGAAGCCGGTGGTCTCGTTCACGCCCGAGAAGAACTGGGCCGAGATGATCGCGGCCAGAGAGCCGTAGAGATAGAAGTCGTACCATTCGATGACGGTGCCGACGGACGACGCAAGGATCACCAGCCGGTCGTTCTTGTCGACCGTGTGCTCCGCGCCCTCCGCCGCACCCACGGTGCGGTCGGTCATGGGCAGTCCCTTCCTGTATGGCCGCGTGGCGCGGCCGTTTCCTCGCGATCCTGTGGCCGGATCGTCGAAAGGGAGAGTGACAGCAGGTCGCGGGTTTTGGAGAGAGCGACTTTGGTCGAACGGCGTCTATCGTCCGTGTGGGATGCGAAATCCGTGGCGCGCGGGCGTTTCCGTGTTGTCCCGGGCCGCGACAGGCATCACATGAAGACTTGGCGTCGCTGTTCGGCGACCTTGGCGCGAGAGGACATCCATGGCCCGCAAGCCCAACTACAGCTTCGAACGACAGGAACGCGAACGCGCGGAGGCCAAGAAGGCCGAGGCCAAGGCGGCGGCGAAAGCCGCCAAGCGCGCCGCCAAGGCGGCCGGCCGCGCCGAGGGCGGCGAGACCGAACCGTCCGAGGACTGATCGGGCTTACAGCCCCATGCAGAGGTATTTGATCTCCAGGTAGTCCTCGATGCCGTGGCTGGAGCCTTCGCGCCCCAGGCCCGACTGCTTGATGCCGCCAAAGGGCGCGACCTCGGTCGAGATCAGGCCGGTGTTGACGCCGATCATGCCGGTCTCCAGCGCCTCGGCCACGCGCCAGACGCGACTCAGGTCGCGGGCGTAGAAATAGCCGGCCAGACCGAAGATGGTGTCGTTGGCCAGGGCGATCCCTTGCTCTTCCGTCTCGAAGCGGACCACGCCCGAGACGGGGCCGAAGGTCTCCTCGCGGCACATCTGCATGTCCTGGGTCACGCCCGACAGGACCGTCGGCTGGAAGAAGGTCATGCCCAGGGCGTGACGCTGGCCGCCGGTCAGCAGGCTTGCGCCCTTGGCCAGGGCGTCGGCGACGTGCTCCTCGACCTTCTTCACCGCCTTCTCGTCGATCAGGGGGCCGATCTGGACGCCGTCGTCCAGGCCGTTTCCGACCTTCAGCGCCTGCGTGGCCCGGGTCAGCTTGGCGACGAATTCGTCGTGGACGGCGGCCTGGACATAGAAGCGGTTGGTGCAGACGCAGGTCTGGCCCGCGTTGCGGTACTTCGAGGCCACGGCGCCCGCCACGGCGGCGTCCACATCGGCGTCGTCGAAGACCAGGAAGGGGGCGTTGCCGCCCAGCTCCAGGCTCATCTTCTTGATGGTCTGCGACGACTGCTGCATCAGCAGGCGGCCGATTTCCGTGGACCCCGTGAAGCTGATCTTGCGCACCGCCTGGTTGGACGTCAGTTCGCCGCCGATGGCCGAGGCCGAGCCGGTGACGACGTTGAACAGGCCGGCCGGCAGGCCCGCCTCTTCCGCCAGCACGGCCAGGGCCAGGGCGGTCAGCGGCGTCTGGCTGGCGGGCTTCAGCACCACGGCGCAGCCGGCGGCCAGGGCCGGGCCGACCTTGCGGGTGATCATGGCGGCGGGGAAGTTCCACGGCGTGATGGCCCCCACCACCCCGACCGGCTGGCGCAGGGTCATCAGCCGCTTGCCGGCGTCATGGGTCGGGATGACTTCGCCATAGGTCCGCTTTCCCTCCTCGGCGAACCATTCGATGAAGCTGGCGGCGTAGGCGATCTCGCCCCTGGCCTCGGTCAGGCTCTTGCCCTGTTCGCGGGTCAGCAGGCGGCCCAGGGCGTCCTGTTCGCTCATCATCAGGTCGAACCAGCGGCGCAGGATGCGGGCGCGTTCCCCCGCTGTCTTCGCGGCCCAGGGCTTCATCGCGGCCTCGGCGGCGGCGACGGCGCTGCGAGTCTCGTGTGCGCCCATGTCTGGAACCGTGGCCAGCACCTCGCCCGTGGCCGGGTTGGTCACCTCAAAGGTTCCGCCGCCGTCGGCGTCGATCCAGCGGCCGTCGACATAGGCCTGGGTGCGGATCAAGCGGGCGGGATCGGACATGGGGCGGCTCCTGACGAGAGGGGAGCCGTCATAACGCGCCGCAAAGCCCGCAGCTGCAAGACGATGAAATGTCCAAGGGCCGGAGCAAGGCGGTCGCCTAGCCCAGGGTCATCCCCAGACGGACCAGGGCGGACAGGCTGTCGGCCTCCATCTTGGTCATGACCTTGGCGCGGAAGACCTCGACGGTGCGCGGACTGATGTCCAGCTCCAGGGCGATGGCCTTGTTCGAGTGGCCGTGGATCAGGGCGTCGAAGACCTGGCGTTCGCGCGGGGTCAGGCGGGTCAGTCGCTGTTCGGCGGCCACGCGAGCGGCCTGTTCATGGCCGACGTCGTTCAGTCGGGCCAGGCAGCCGCGCACGGTTTCGATCAGTCGGCGCGGATCAAAGGGCTTTTCGATGAAGTCGACGATGCCGGCCTTCATCATCTGCACCGCCATGGGCACGTCGGCGTGGCCGGTTATGACGATGACGGGCCAGGCGTGGCCGCGCAACTGGGCCAGGCGACGGACGACCTCGTCGCCGTCCATGTCCGGCATGCGCACATCGGTGATGACGCAGGCGGTGGCGTCCTCGGGCAGGTTGTTGAAGAAGTCGACGCCGCTGGCGAAACCGCGGGCCCGGATGCCTTCGCCGCGCAGCAGCATCAGCAGGGAATCGCGGACGGCGGCGTCGTCGTCGATGATGAAGACGGAGTGGAGGCTCATGCGTTCTCGACGCTCGATTCTCGGTTGAGGTTGAACGAGAAGGCGGCGCCCCCCAGCGCGCTTCTCGCGACTTGCAGTCGTCCGCCGTGGCTTTCGACTATGGTGCGGGTGACGGACAGGCCCAGGCCCATGCCGCCGGTCTTGGTGGTGGTGAGCGGCTGGAAGATGCGCTCGATCTGGTCGTCGGGAATTCCGGGGCCGTTGTCTTCGACGCTGACGCTATAATGGGTGTCCGAGATCGCGCGGCCGATGATGAGCACTTCCGGCGACGGACGGTCGCCGACCGCTTCAACCGCGTTGCGGGTCAGATTGACCATGGCCTGCTGGAACTGGATGCGCTCGGCCAGAACCCGGTCGTCCTCGGCGGCCATGTCCAGGCGAATGGCGACGCCTCGGGCGGATCCGATCATGGTCAGAATAGGGTTCAGGTCCTCGACCATGGACGAGGCGCGTTCGCTGTCCAGCTTGCGCGCTTCCAGCGTCAGCAGCTCGCGCATGCGGCGGATGATCTTGCCGGCTCGCAAAAGCTGGCCCTTGGCCAGTTCGACGGTGCGCAGGGCGCTGTCGCCGAGGGCGCCGGCCCTTTCCATGTCCACCTGGCTCGCGTGCAGATAGGTGGCGGCGGCGCTCAAGGGCTGGTTCAGTTCGTGGGCCAGGGTGGCGGCCATTTCACCCAGGGAGTTGAGGCGCCAGACCTTGTTCAACTGGGCGTGCAGTTCACGGGCCTGGGCGTCGGCGGCGTGCCAGCGGCTGAGGTCGGTCAGGCACAGGGCGACCAGTTCGCCCCCGGTCGAGGCCGGCACCAGACCGTACTGGATGCTCAGCGGAAAGCTGGCGCCGTCGGGACGCAGACCGGTCCAGTGACCGTCCTTGGCCTCCAGCGAACCGCCGGCCTTCTTGTCCGTCAGGATGGCGGTCAGGTCGAAGCCGGGCGCCAGTTCGCTGAACGGACGCCCGCGCGCGGCCTTGTCGTCAAGGGCGAATAGCGCGGCGGCGGCGGGGTTCAGGCGCTGGATCGCGCCATTGGCGGTCAGCATCACCACCGGCACCGAGGCCAGGGCGGTGTTCAGGATGGCGTCCTTGGCGGCCAACTCCCGCGCCAGATCGCGGCGCTGGCCGTCCTGCGCCCGAAAGGCCCAGCACAGTTCCGCCAGAATCCAGGAGACGCTGGCGAACAGGACGGCGTTGGTCGCCGCATCGGTCAGACTCTCGCGCGGCACCAGGACCAGGTTGACGGCGATGGACAGGGCGACGGCCAGGGCCGTGGCCGGTCGTCGCGCCAGCAGGGCCGTGATCATGACGGCCGGGACCATGGGCAGATAGTAGAACTGACCCAGCCCCTCCAGCAGGCTTCGGAAGCCGACGGCGCCGCTGACCGCGACGATCGCCAGCAAGACACCGCTCCAACGCCGGCGCGACACGGCGCTGGCGGCAGATAGCAGGCTTTCCATCACCGGTTGAATGGGGGGTGGTCCTCGGACTTTTGGAATACTGACAGAGAGGGCTGCGATCCGTCATTGTGCGTATCCGGCCGCGGCGGGCCTTCTATACACAGGCGGGACGTTTCGCAACACGACGTTAACTACGACCTTTGGGCAAGCGTGTTGATGTTCGATCTTTGTCGCCGGATTATATAGTGGCGAAAAAATGTCCATTACTAAAGCGTAGATTTTCTGTCGTTAACTCTGAAGCGTCTGCTTCTGCGTCCCTGGGCCGGGAGCCGGCGTCGGCGCGACGGCCCGTCCGACATCTGACGATGTGCGGATTTCTACGTAGTCGCTGATTTACAAAAATCTACGCTTGTTCGGTCAAACAGAACCTCAGGATCATTGAGGTAAAAATGCTCGAACAGCGTTGCGTAACGCGCCAGAACGGCGCCGCCATCATTCCGCTCATTGCCGGCTTCGCCGTGGCGATGGGCGCCGGCGCCGTGCAGGCGCAATCCATTCAGCCGCCCGAATTCGAAGCCCAGATCGGCGTCGCCAGCCAATATGTCGGCAAGGGCCTGGGCAAGAGCGCCGGCGACCCCAGCTTCAACGGCTCGGTTGAAGCGTCCAGCGGCGACTTCTACGCCAGCGTCTTTGTTTCCAGCGCCAAGCTGTCGCAAGGCTCGGACGCCGAGATCGTCAGCGCCATCGGTTGGCGCCCCGAGGCGGCCGGCTACAAGTTCGACTTCTCGGTGGTGAACCGCGACCTGCCCGGCACCCGCGCCGGCGTCGACGCCAACTACTGGGAATATCAGGCCGACGCCTCGCGCAAGCTGGGACCGGTCAACACCCGCCTGCGCGTCAACTATACGCTCGACGGCTTCGCCGGGACCAAGGAAGCCTGGTGGGTCGAACTACAGGGCACGGTTTCGGTCGGACCCAGGACCAGGGCCTCGGTCGCCATCGCCGACCGCACCGCCGACGGCGGGGCCGAATACGCCGCATGGAACATCGGCGTGAAGCACAAGCTGACCGACAAGCTGTCGGCTGATCTGCGCTGGTACGACACCGACAGCCACGCCCTGGGCGAGAACTACGACGGCCGCCTGGTGGGCGCGCTGACGTTCGCGCTCTGAGCCGATTGAACCGAATTCCGGGGGGAAGAGAAGATGAGCATGTTGAACGATCTGAAGATCGAAAGAAAACTGATGGCGGCCTTCGCCGTGGTCATCCTGGCCATCGTCGCCATGGGCGGCACGGTCTTCATGCAGGTCAATGCGCTGGAGAAGGCGCGCATGGACCGCGTGCGCGCCTCCGCCGTGCAGCGCGAGGCCGAGTCCGCCAAATTCTATCTGGCGCGCCAGGAGAGCAGCTATCGCGGCTTCCTGCTGTCGCGTGATCCCTATTACCTGGAGCGTCTGTCCGCTCACGGCGAGAATTTCGGCAAGAGCCTGGACCGGATCACCCAGCTGGACCGCGCCAGCGAGGATGAAGTCCGCGCCGCCCGCGCCGCCGCCGCCGAATGGACCCGGAACGTGGTCGAGACCGGACGCGTGCTGGTCGCCGACTCCGCGACCTATGGCCAGGCCGTGGCCATGGTCGGCCGTGAAGGCGCTGCGGACAAGTATATCAGCCCGGCGGAGGACGCGCTGGAAACCCTGGTCGAAGAGAAGGCGCAACAGAGCCGCGTCTATGGCGAGATCCAGGATTCCGTCGCCAAGTCGGTGCGAATGGTGCTGATCGGCGGGGTCGTCCTGGCCCTGATCATCGCCGCCGCCATGGCCTTCATGCTGACCAACCTGCTCGGCAAGCCCCTGCTGTCGATGACCTCGGCCATGCGTCGACTGGCCGGCGGCGACACCTCGATCATCGTCCCGGCCATGGGCCGCAAGGACGAGGTCGGTCAGATGGCCGCCGCCGTCGTCGCCTTCAAGGACGCGGCCATCGCCAACGCCCGTCTGGAAGCCGAGGCCGTGGCCCAGCGCGCCGCCGCCGAGGAAGAGCGCGCCCGCGTCGAAGCCGAGAAGGCCCGCGCCGCCGAGGAGGACCGCGTCGCCATCACCGCCCTGGCCGAGGGCCTGCAGGCCATGGCCGGCGGCGACCTGACCCACCGCATGACGGCCCAGGTCGCCCCCAAGGCCGAGCAGCTGAAGAGCGACTTCAACGCCGCCATCTCGCAGCTGGAGCAGGCTGTTTCGGTGGTTGTGTCCAACGTCGCCGCCATCCGTTCGGGCTCCAGCGAGATCAGCCAAGCCTCGGACGACCTGTCGCGTCGCACCGAACAGCAGGCCGCCTCGCTGGAAGAGACCGCCGCCGCCCTGGATGAGATCACCGCCACGGTGAACAAGACCGCCGACGGCGCCCGTCAGGCGTCCGGCGTGGTCCAGGCCGCGCGCGGCGACGCCGAGAAGAGCGGTCAGGTGGTGCGCGACGCCGTCGCCGCCATGAGCCAGATCGAATCCTCGTCCAACCAGATCGGCGACATCATCGGCGTCATCGACGAGATCGCCTTCCAGACCAACCTCCTGGCCCTGAACGCGGGCGTCGAAGCCGCCCGTGCGGGCGACGCTGGTCGCGGCTTCGCCGTGGTCGCCTCGGAAGTGCGGGCCCTGGCCCAGCGCTCGGCCGAAGCCGCCAAGGAGATCAAGACCCTGATCTCGGCCTCGGGCCAGCAGGTCGGGGCGGGGGTGACCCTGGTCGGCCAGACCGGCGAAGCCCTGCAGCGCATCGTCAGCCGCGTGGCGGAGATCGACGGTCTGGTGAGCGAAATCTCGGCCTCGGCCCAGGAGCAGGCCACCGGCCTGCAACAGGTCAACACCGCCGTGAACCAGATGGATCAGGTGACCCAGCAGAACGCCGCCATGGTCGAGGAATCGACCGCGGCCAGCCACTCCCTGGCCCAGGAGGCCGACGTCCTGGCCGCCTCGGTGTCGCGCTTCCGCACCGGTCAGGCGACGGCGCCGGTCGCCGCGCCCAAGCCGGCTCCGGTCGCGGCTCCCGCTCCGGTCCGCACCCCGGAACCGGTGGCCCAGACCATCGCCGCGCTCAAGACCGTCGGTCGCGGCGGCGCCGCCCTCAAGGCGCAACCGGTCGAAGACGGCTGGGAAGAGTTCTGATGTCGAACCTGATCGCGCTTTCGGCCGTGCTTGACCTGCGCGCGGCCGAGCCCCTGAAGGCGCAACTCCTGGCCGTGCGCGGCCAGGAGGCGACCCTGGACGCCTCGGCCGTCGAGCGTCTGGGCGGCCTCTGCCTTCAGGTCCTGCTGTCGGCGCTGGCGACCTGGCGCGCCGACGGTCAGGCCTTGACCTTCATCAATGTTTCCGAGGCCCTGGCCTCGCAATGGAGCGCCTTCGGGGCCTCCGCCGCGGACCTCGCTCCGCAAGGACAACTCGCGTGACCAAGACCATTCTGACCGTCGATGATTCCCGCACCATGCGGGACATGCTGATGCTGGCGCTGAAAGACGCCGGCTATCGCGTGGTTCAGGCCGAGGACGGGGTCCACGGTCTGGAGGTGCTGCGGGCCGAAAACCCCGACATCGTCATCACCGACATCAACATGCCCCGCATGGACGGCTTCGGCTTCATCGAGGGCATGCGCGCCGACCCCAACCACAAGGCCACCCCGGTTCTGGTCCTGACCACCGAGAGCGACGCCGCCAAGAAGCAGCGCGCCCGCGAGGCCGGGGCCACCGGCTGGATCGTCAAACCCTTCGACCCGGCCAAGCTGGTCGACGCTGTTCGTCGCGTCGCGGCCTGAGCCTAGAGGATTGAGGACTACAGGATGAGCGACGATCCGTTCGAGACCATCAAGGTCACCTTCTTCCAGGAATGCAGCGAGCTGCTGGGCGATCTGGAAGCCAATCTGCTGGCGCTGGAGACCGGCGACGGCGACATCGAGACGATCAACGCCGTCTTCCGCGCCGTCCACTCGGTCAAGGGCGGGGCAGGGGCCTTTGGTCTCGAAGACCTGGTCCGCTTCGCCCACGTCTTCGAGACCCTGATGGACGAGCTGCGCTCGGGCCGCAAGGATTGCGACGACGTCACGATCAAGACCCTGTTGCGCGCCTCCGACGTCCTGGCCGACCATATCGCCGCCGCGCAGGGGACCGGCGCGCCGGTGGACGCCGCGCGCTCCGCTGGCCTGGTCGCCGAGCTGGAAGTCCTGACCCACGGCCAGGCCGCCTCGGTCGCCCCGGCGCCGGTCGTCGCCGCCGATGAAGACGATTTCGGCTTCACGCCCCTGACGCTGGATCTGGCCGACTTCGGCGCTCCGGCCGGGCTGCCGTCTCTGGACCTGCCGCCGCTGGGCCTGCCCTCGCTGGAGACGGCGAGCGCCGCCGTCGCGACGGCCGGCTGGCGGATCGTCTTCCGTCCGCATCCGCGTCTTTACGCCAGCGCCAACGACGTCAGCCTGCTGCTGCGCGAACTGGCGCGTCTGGGCCCGACCTCGGTCGAGCTGGACGACAGCGGGCTGCCGTCGCTGGACGCCCTGGACGCCGAGGACGCCCACCTGATCTGGACGATCGAGCTGTCGGGCGACGTGGCCGAGGCGGCCGTGCGCGACGTCTTCGACTTCGTCGAGATGGACTGCGACCTGAGCATCACCGCCCTGGGCGGCGCCCAGCCTGCGGTCGAGGCCTCGCTGCCGCCGCTGCCGGTTCTGGACGCGCGCCCCGCCGAGCCTGAGATCGACATCGCCGCCCTGCTGGCCAAGGCCGCCGCGCCGGTCGAGGCGCCCGCGCCCGCTCCGGTCGTCGCCGCCCCGGCCCCTGTCGCGCCTGCCGCGCCCCCGCCTGCGCCCGCGCCTGTCGCGCCTGTCGCCGCCGCGCCCAAGCCGGTCGCACCCGCCGCTCCGGCTCCGACTCTGGCCGCCACGCCCTCGGCCCCGGCCGCCGTCGCCCCGGTGACCATTCGCGTCGATCTGGATCGGGTCGATCGCCTGATCAACGTGGTCGGCGAACTGGTCATCCAGCAGGCCATGCTGGCCCAGCGCGTCATGGAGAGCGGTCTGGCCCGGTCGTCCGACATCGCCTTGGGTCTGGAAGACCTGGAACTGCTGACGCGGGACATCCAGGACAGCGTCATGGCCATCCGCGCCCAGCCGGTGAAATCGGTCTTCCAGCGCATGCCTCGTCTGGTTCGCGAAGTCGCCGACATGACCGGCAAGCGCGTCCGTCTGGTCACGTCCGGCGAGGACACCGAGGTCGACAAGACCGTGGTCGAACGTCTGGCCGAGCCCATCACCCACATGCTGCGCAACGCCATCGACCACGGGCTGGAAAACGCCGAGGAGCGCGAGGCCGCCGGCAAGCCCGCCGAGGGCACGGTGCGTCTGGCCGCCCTGCACCGTTCGGGCCGGATCGTCATCGAGATCGCCGACGACGGCAAAGGCATCAACCGTCCCCGCGTGCGCGGCATCGCCGTGGCGCGCGGCCTGATCGCCGAAGACGCCGTCCTGACCGACGACGAGGTCGACAACCTGATCTTCCTGCCGGGCTTCTCGACCGCCGAGACCGTCACCGACGTTTCGGGCCGGGGCGTCGGCATGGACGTGGTCAAGCGCTCGATCCAGGCGCTCGGCGGCCGCATCTCGATCAGCTCGGTTCCGGGCAAGGGCTCGACCTTCACCCTCAGCCTGCCGCTGACCCTGGCCGTGCTGGACGGCATGGTGGTGTCGGCCGCCGATCAGACCCTGGTCGCACCCCTGTCGGCCATCGTCGAAAGCTTGACCCCGCGCGTCGAGGATATCCATTACGTCGGCGGCCATGACGCCGTGATCCGCTTCCGCGAGGAGTTCGTGCCCCTGGTGGACGTGGGACGGGTCATGGGCTTCCGCGACGACGCCACGCCGCTGGCTGGCGGGGTGGTGATGATCGTCGAGACCGAGGCCGGCTCGCGCGCCGCCCTGCTCGTGGACGCCATCAACGGCCAGCGCCAGGTCGTCATCAAGAGCCTGGAAACCCACTATCGCCACGTCGACGGCGTTTCCGCCGCGACCATCCTGGGCGACGGCAGCGTCGCCCTGATCCTCGACATCGACGCCCTGGTCATCGCCGGGCGCCGCAAATCCAACCGCCCCGAACTGAAGATGGCGAGCTGAGACCCATGACCGAAGTCACCTCCAACGTCGCCGGCGCCGACCGCGAACTGATCGCCTTCCGCATCGGCGAGCAGGAATTCTGCGTCGACATCATGAACGTCCGCGAGATTCGCGGCTGGACCCCGGCGACCCCGCTGCCGCGCTCGCCCTCCTACATGAAGGGCGTGATCAACCTGCGCGGGATCGTCCTGCCGATCATCGACCTGGGCGCCCGCTTCGGCCTGAAAACCGCCGAGCCGACCGCCCGCCACGTCATCATGGTGGCCCATATCGGCAACCGACTGGTCGGTCTGCTGGTCGACGCCGTGTCGGACATCGTGCAGCTGACGGACTCGACCATCCAGCCGACGCCCGACGTCGCCAGCGATCACGTGAAGACCTTCGTCAAGGGCATCTTCGCCGTCGAGGGCGGCCGCATGATCAGCCTGATCGACCTGGAGCACGTCCTGCCGGCCGAAAGCGAAGTCGAAGCCGCATGACCACCGCCTCCGGGCGGGCGTCCCTGGTGGAAGGCGAGTTCGTCTTCACCGCCGAGGACTTCCGCCACATCGCCCAGACCCTGCACGCCCACGCCGGCATCGCCCTGAGCGAGGGCAAGGCCGCCCTGGTCTATTCGCGCCTGGCCAAGCGCCTGCGCCTGCTGGGGCTGCGCAGTTTCCGCGACTACTGCGCCCTGATCGAGGGCGTGGAGGGCGTCGACGAGCGTCAGGCCATGACGGCGGCCCTGACCACCAACGTCACCCGCTTCTACCGCGAGCCGCACCACTTCGATCACCTGCGCGACCACGTCATGCCGGAGCTGGCGGCGCGGGCGCGGGCGGGCGGGCGCGTGCGCCTGTGGTCGGCGGCCTGTTCCAACGGACAGGAGCCCTATTCCATGGCCCTGACCGTGCTGGACGTCCTGCCGGAAGCCGCCGATCTGGACGTGCGCATCCTGGCCACCGACATCGATCCCAACATGGTGGCCGAGGGGGCGGCGGGCGTCTATTCCGAGGAGCTGCTGTCGCCGGTCCCGGCCTCGGGCCGCAAGCATTTCGAGCCCGTCGCGGGTCGTCCCGGCCTGTTCAGCGCCGACGCGACCCTGCGGCGTCTGGTGTCCTTCCGCGAACTGAACCTGATCGGCGACTGGCCCATGCGCGGCAAGTTCGACGTCATCTTCTGCCGCAACGTGGTCATCTATTTCGATGACGCGACCCAGGAAATGGTCTGGAGCCGCTTCACCCCGATGATGACGCCCGGCGCCACCCTCTACATCGGTCATTCCGAGCGCGTCAGCGGCCCGGCGACCAGCCAGCTTCAGACCTGCGGCCTGACCGCCTACAAGCTGGCGGGCCGGGCATGAGCCAGAACCCGGTCCGCGTCCTGATCGTCGACGACAGCGCCACCATGCGCAGCCTGATCAGCGCCGTCCTGCGCCGCGATCCCGAGATTTCGGTGGTCGGCACGGCGGCTGACCCGCTGGAAGCCCGCGCGGCGATCAAGGAGCTGAATCCCGACGTCATCACCCTGGACGTCGAGATGCCCAATATGAACGGGCTGGAGTTCCTCGAGAAGATCATGCGCCTGCGGCCCATGCCCGTGGTCATGGTCTCGACCCTGACCCAGGCGGGGACCGACGTGACCCTGGCGGCGCTGGAAGTCGGCGCCGTGGACGCTGTGGCCAAGCCCGCGCCGGGCGTTCCGGCCCAGGAAGCCTTCGCCGACCTGGCCGACAAGGTGAAGATCGCCGCCCGATCCCGGGTCCGTCCGCTGGAGACGCGTGAAGCGCGCGCGGTGGACGGGGCCTATCGAGCCGATCCCAACCACATCCTGGCCATCGGCGCCTCGACCGGCGGGGTCGAGGCCCTGCTGAACATCCTGACGGCCTTCCCCGCCAACTGCCCGGCGACGGTGGTGACGCAGCACATGCCCGCCACCTTCACCAGGAGCTTCGCGGCCCGTCTGGACAAGGCGTCCGGCGCCACGGTCACCGAGGCCGTCGACGGCGCCCCCCTGGCGCCCGGTCACGTCTACATCGCCCCGGGCGGCGAGAAGCACCTGGAGGTGTCCGGCGGGCGCTGCCGTCTGGTCGCCGCCGATACGGTCAACGGCCACCGTCCTTCTGTGGACGTCCTGTTCAACTCGGTCGCCCGTCTGGGGCGGCCCATGACCGGGGTCATCCTGACGGGCATGGGCAAGGACGGCGCCAAGGGCCTGCTGGCCATGCGTCAGGCCGGCGCCCGCACCCTGGGCCAGGACGAAGCCTCCAGCGTCGTCTACGGCATGCCGCGCGCCGCCTTCGAGCTGGGCGCCGTGGAGCGCCAGCTGTCTCTGCCCCGTCTCGCCCCCGCCATTCTCGACCTGTGCGCCGCCGGCGCCCACGCCTCAAAGCCTGTCGCGTAAGGACTACCCGTATGCCTGCCGCCTCCGCCCTCAATGTCCTGGTCGTCGACGATCAACTGACCATGCGTTCCCTGATCCGCAACAGTCTGCAGCAGATCGGCGTGCGCGAGATATCAGAAGCCGCCGACGGCGAACTGGCCCTGCGCTCCATCATCACCAAGCCGGTTCACCTGGTCATTTCCGACTTCAACATGCCGAACCTGGACGGCCTGGGCCTGCTGCGCGCCATTCGCGCCCACCCGCCGACCTCCAAGACGGCCTTCATCATGCTGACCGGCCGCGCCGACCGTGAACTGGTGCAGCGCGCCGTGCAGTTCGGCGTGAACAACTATCTGGTCAAACCCTTCACCACCGCCCAGCTGAAAGACAAGCTGGAAGGCGTGTTCGGCCCGCTGACATGATCCGCGCGGGCGACCAGCACATGATGGAACGGCGGGTCCACGTCGGTCAGGGCGAGCACTATGTGACGTCTGATCCCGATGTCGTGCTCTCGACCGTGCTCGGCAGCTGCGTCGCCATGTGCCTGCGCGATCCCGTGGCCGGGGTCGGGGGCATGAACCACTTCCTGCTGCCCGAAGGCGCGGGGGCGGGGACCGACGCGGGGCGTCGCTACGGCGCCTACGCCATGGAACTGCTGATCAACGACGTGCTGAAGGCCGGCGGGCGACGCGACCGTCTGGAAGCCAAGCTGTTCGGCGGCGGCCGCATGTTCGACTCGCTGAAGGACGTGGGAACCTCCAACGCCGACTTCGCCGAGCGTTTTCTGGCCGACGAGGGCATCCCCGTCGTCGGCGCCAGCCTCAGGGGCGCCGGGGGGCGTCGACTGCATTACTGGCCGGTGACCGGTCGGGCGCTGCAACGCGCGGTCACGGATGCGGTCGCCCCGCGCCCGACGCCGCCCCCGCCGCCGCCCGTCGATTCCGGTGCGCTGGAGTTGTTCTGATGAGCGATTACGACACCAAGGGCCTGCTGACGGCGGTCGCCGCCGAACTGGCCGACATCCGCGCGGGCGTGGACGAGGCCGGCGGCCTGGTCTCCGAACTGCTGCGCCTGGCCCCGCCCGAGCAGCGCCTGACCTATCTGACCCGCATGCAGGCCTTTGACGTCCTGAGCCAGCGCGTGGACGCCCTGTCGGGTCTGGCCGGCGCCCTGGCCGCCGATCAGCCGATGGACACGGCCCTGGCCGCCCTGCCTCTGGCCGAAATGGCCGACCGCCTGCGTGAACTGTCCTTCCGCGTGAAGCCGGCGACCTCGGCGTCCGCGCCTGCCGCCGTCTCCGGCGACCTGCTGCTGTTCGACTGATGAGCGCCGCCGAACGCGTCAATCTGGAGCAGTCGACCGTCCTGCTGATCGACGACAATCCGCAGGCGCTGGACATGCTCAGCTCTGTCTTCCAGGGCTTCGGCGTCAAGGAGCAGATCAAGTGCGCCTCGGCGACCGAGGGCGTGCGCGTCATCCAGAACCGCGCCGTCGACCTGATCGTCATCGACTGCGCCGATCCCGAGATGGACAGCTACGCCTTCGCGCGCTGGCTGCGGCGCGAGACCCCGGCGCCCCTGCGCTTCATTCCTGTGATCCTGCTGACCGGCCACGCCTCCCAGGCCAAGGTGCAGGAAGGTCGCGATTGCGGCGTCAGCTTCGTGGTCACCAAGCCGCTGACCCCGGCGGTCCTGCTGCGCCGCATCCTGTGGCTGGCGGGCGACGAGCGCGAGTTCGTCGAGAGCGAGAACTATGTCGGACCCGACCGCCGCGTGCGCAACTTCGGCCCGCCGCTTGGCATGGCCGGACGCCGCAAGGACGATCTGTCCGCTCACGTCGGCGCCGCCGTCGAGGAGAATATGGACCAGTCCGATATCGACATGCTGATGAAGCCCCAAAGGGTCGCCCTGTGAGCACCGCCAAGTGACCGAAGCCCGTACCCTGAAGATCAAGACCACCCTGGCGCGTCAGATGGCCCAGCCGGGCGGCCGCACTGTCGCCGACATCGAGCGTCGCGCCAACGAGCGGCTGGAGCGGCACCGCGAAGACGTCATGATCACCGTCGCCGGGACCGTCACCGAGCTGGAACTGGTCGCCGCCGCCGCCGCGCCCGGCAGCGAGCCGCAGGTCTACAGCCTGGCTTCGAACCTGCTGGCGACAGCAGGCTTCTTCGATACCGGGCCGCTGTATGAGGCGGGCTACAGCCTGTGCGACGTGGCCGACCGGATGCAGACCAGCGGCGCCTGGAGCTGGCCCACGGTCGCCGTCCACGTCCAGGCCATGCGCCTGATCTTGACTGGCGGCTGCAAGGCCGACGCCACCAGCGACGCCCTTCTGCTGGGTCTGCGATCCGTGGCGGCGAAGGCGCGGCAGGATACATAATCCCTTCTCCCTCAAGGGGAGAAGGATTTACTGGCCGTACCGCGCAATCCCCAGATCCGCCGTCTCGATGTCCGGGGTCTGGCCGCTGACGATGTCGGCGATGACGCGGGCCGAGCCGCAGGCCATGGTCCAGCCCAGCGTCCCGTGGCCGGTGTTCAGGAACAGGTTGTCGAACTTCGTCTTGCCGATGACCGGGGTCCCGTCCGGCGTCATTGGGCGCAGGCCGGACCAGTAGGTCGCCGCCTTCAGATCGCCCGCGCCGGGGAAGAGCGAACCCACCGAATGCTCCAGCGTGTTGCGGCGCTGTTCCGGCAGGACGTTGTTGTAGCCCGAGATCTCGGCCATGCCGCCGACGCGGATGCGGTCGCCCAGACGCGTGATGGCTACCTTGTAGCTCTCGTCCATGATGGTCGAGACGGGGGCGGCGGGCTCGTTCACGATCGGGGCGGTGATCGAATAGCCCTTCACCGGATAGACCGGCAGGGTCAGGCCCAGCGGCTTGACCATCTGCGGCGAATGGCTGCCCAGGGCCAGGACATAGGCGTCGGCCGTGATCACGCCCTTGTCGGTCTGGACGCCCGAGATGCGGCCCTTGTCGGTGACCAGAGCCTTGATGGCGGTGTCGTAGAGGAAGGTCACGCCTTGCCCCGCCGCCACCTCGCCCAGCGCATTGGTGAACTTGAAGCAGTCGCCGGTCTCGTCTTTCGGCAGACGCAGGCCGCCGACGAACAGGTCGCGCGTGGCCTTCAGCCCCGGCTCGGCGGCGATGCAGCCGTCCTGATCCAGAACCTCGAACGGCACGCCGCCCTGACGCAGGACCTCGGTGTCCTTGTAGATGCCGTCCAGCTGCTTCTGCGTGCGGAACAGCTGCAGGGTGCCCTGGGTGCGGTGGTCGTATTGCAGGTCCAGCTCGGCGTTCAGGGCGGTCTGGATCTCCTGGCTGTATTCAGCCAGACGCACCATCCGCGCCTTGTTCAGGGCATAGCGGGCCGAGGTGCAGTTGCGCAGCAGGGCCAGAAGCCAGCGCACGGTCGCCACGTTCATGTGGGGCTGCAGGATCAGCGGGGCGTGGCGCATGAACAGCCACTTGACCGCCTTGGCCGGAATGCCGGGCGCGGCCCAGGGCGAGGAATAGCCGGGCGACAGTTCGCCGGCGTTGGCGAAGCTGGTCTCCAGCGCCGGGCCGCTCTGGCGGTCGATCACCGTGACCTCATGCCCGGCCTTGGCCAGATAGTGGGCCGTCGTCACCCCGATGACGCCGGCGCCCAGGACTGCGATCTTCATGGTCTTGACCTTACGCGAAGTTCCCCGCGCCAGTTCCCTAGACCAGTTTTTGCGTTTGTCGAGCGCCGCCGGAACGTGTGCGCTGCACCATGTGTGTTTGTTGAAACAGTTCGGCCCGGATCACGCTGATCCGGGCCGATTATTTGCTCATTTTATGAAGCGCGCCTCCACCGGGGCGTAGCGATCCCAGACCGCCTTGTCCGCCAGCGAACGCAGCAGCTTCAGGTATTCGGCGTGGGTCCAGGCCAGGGGCGTGGCCGAGTTGGTGCCTTCGCCCATGGCCTCCTGGTGCGCGGTCGGAGCGCCGACCCCGTCCCAGACCTGTTCGGGCAGCAGCAGGCCCGCGTTGGCGAAGCGCTCCATGCCGCGCACATAGGTCTGGCGGATGGCGCTCAGCGAAGCCTCGTCGGCGGTCCCGGCCTGAAGGGCGCGGGCCAGTTCATAATGACCGCGTTCACCGGTGAAGAAGGGCCAG
Organism: Brevundimonas sp. T2-11; assembly: GCF_055397675.1. Classification (NCBI taxonomy): domain Bacteria; kingdom Pseudomonadati; phylum Pseudomonadota; class Alphaproteobacteria; order Caulobacterales; family Caulobacteraceae; genus Brevundimonas; species Brevundimonas sp. T2-11. Next base: position 2,572,665 of record NZ_AP027920.1, on the reverse strand, counting down.
ACCCGGCCGCGCTGGCCCGGCGCCATGATCCCGCCGACGCCGTAGCCCTTGCCGTCCGAGACGTCCTCGCCATAGCCGTCGACGCCGTAGCGGCGCCAGCCGGGCGTGGTGTCGCCCGCCGGTCCGAAGTCGTAGCGGACGCGGTACATGTCCTCGCGCGCCGTGTCGTCGTACTCGCCCAGGGTCGCCACGACATGGTCGTCATCGGCCGCCCGCACGCCATAGCGGACCAGCTCCAGGAAGCCGCCGTCGATCACGTGGTCCTCGGGGGGCGCGATCTGGCCGTTGGCCTCGCCGATGGGGGCCTTGTCGTTCGGATTGTTGTTGCGGGTGATGCGGACGTAGTAGCGCCCGTCGCCGAAGTCGCCATTCGTGGTGAACATGCCGGCCTCGATCTGACCGGCATAGCGATCGGCGGCGGCCTGATAACGGGCGGCGCCCGGGGCGTCGCCTGCGGCCCGCGCCATCTCGGCGGCCACCGTCAGGCCGGCCACCACGGCGGCGGTGCTGGAGGGGGAATAGCCCTGCTGCTCCTCCCAGCGCTCCTGCTGGGTGAAGGGCGGGCGGATCTCGTTCTGGTTCCAGTCGATGTCCACCTGACCGCCGTCGACCAGGAAGTCGGCCGCGGGCTTCAGCATCTTAGCATACATCTCGGCCATGTCGGCGTCGGACAGCCAGCCCATGGTCCACAGGCGATGGCCCAGCATGATGGGCATGGCCGTCTGGTCCAGCTGGACCGCCATCCACTCCAGCGTGCCGTCGACATGGGTCTTCTGCAGGAACCAGCCGCCGTCGCCCTTGTTGCCCGGCGTGTCCGGCCCGACCTGGACCTGGGGCAGGTAGTGGAAGGCCGCCAGGGGCGTCTCCTTGTCGCCCAGGGCGGCGAAGGCCATGGCCACCTGATAGAAGTCGCGCGGCCAGACCGCCTTGTATCCGGTCGAGGGCTTCGACGCGTCCACCGTGTCGCCCCAGGGGTTGGACAGCGAAGCGATCAGGGCGCCGGCGTGGGTGTGGTCCTCCAGCGACTTGATCATCAGGGCCGAGGCGTAGGCCAGCTTGCCGCCGTCGGTGGATTGCGCCGCCACGCGCGGCAGCTCGCTCAGGGAGGCGACATAGTCCTCCCAGCCCACCCGCTCGCCCTCGCCGTTGAAGCGCTTCAGCACTTCGTCGAGGCCTGTAGCGAAGGCGGCGTCGGCTTGAGCTTCAGCGGCGGCGCGGCTGTCGCCGAAACCGATAACGAAGTCGCGGCTCAGGCTCTGGCCCTGTTCCAGACGCGGCAGGGCGCCGGTCAGCATGATGTTGCCGCCCGCGTCGCCCGTGGTCGAATAGGCGGGCAGGGCGCCGCCCTTCAGCCCGGTCAGGCCGTCCGATGCGCCCATGAAGCCGACGCTGGCGGCCTCGAACGGGGCGCCGGGTCGCAAGGCCAGATGGACGGTTCCTTCGTGGGCGTAGAGGCCGGTCGCCGACGCCTCGCCCCGGTCGTCCACGCCGGTATTGGCCATGTGCGGCTCCAGCAGGACATAGGGGGTCACGCCGTCCTTCAGCGCCCGCACGGTGACGCGCAGGATCAGGGCCTGACCGTCCGGATCGGTGAAGACCTGCTTGTCGATGGCGAAACGCCCGGCCTTGTCCGTGGTGGTGACGCGATAGGCGGGCGACAGGGGGCGACCCTGTGCGTCCTTGTGCAGGTAGTCGATGGTGAAGTCGGTGTCCGCGCCCTCGACGGCCAGACCGCTGTCGGTGGCGACCGCCAGGCGCAGCTGCTTGATCTGGGCCTCGTGGATCAGGCCGTACATGGTTTCGGTCAGCACCCCGTCTGCGATGGAGAACCAGACCTTCGACACCGTTCCCGTAGGCCCGCCATCACGATAGGCGCCGTCGACATAGGCCTCGTAGGCCGTGCCCGCGCCGACCTTGGCGGCATAGGCCCAGGTCGGGGCCTCGCCCGGCGCGCCCGGCGCCGTTTGAGCGTTTGCGGCGCCGGTCAGGACGGAGGCGGCGGCGCCGGCGAGGATCAGGCTCTTGAAAACACGCATGGGAAAATCTCTCACTCAGGCAGGCGTCAGCAGGAATTTCAGCGGCACGTCGAGGCGGCCGTTCCACGACGCCTCATTGTGTTGTGCGCCTGGGAACAGAAGGGTCTGGAAGTCACGCGGGCCGTAGCCGCGCTCGCGGAAGACGGCGTCGATGCGACTCTGGAAGACGGCGTAGAACTGATCCAGCGTCTCGTCGCCGCGATCGAAGTAGAAGCGGTGCGACCCCGGCGCGGGCAGGCCGTTCGCCACCACGCGGGTCCAGGCCCCGACCACCTTGTCGCGCCAGACGGCGAGGGCCGCCGGGTCGTCCAGACCGTCGATGCGCAGCGGCCAGTGGGTCGACAGGCAGGCGGCGCTTCCGAAGACCTCGGGGTGCTTCATCACCGCATAGAGCGAGATCAGGCCGCCCATGCTGGAGCCGCTGATCAGGGTGTCGGCCGGCCCGGTCAGGGTGCGATAGGTCTGGTCAACGAAGGGCTTCAGCTCCTCGACCATGAAGCGCAGGTATTGGTCCGACAGGGGCGCGCCCCCATAGATGGCCTGAACATCGTCGCGGACCTCGGCCGGGAGGGCGCTTATCAGGTCGGCGGGGACATATTCGCGCAAGCGAAGCGGCGTGTTCCATATCCCCACCACGATCGGGGCGCGGACCTGACCCTTGGCGATCAGCCGGCCCAGATGCTCGTCCACGCCCCACTCGCCGAAATTGGCTTTCGACGCGTCGAACAGGTTCTGGCCGTCGTGCATGTAGAGGACGGGATGGCGGCCTGACCCCGCCTCATAGCCGGGCGGCAGCCAGACGGTGACGTTGCGCGGCTGGACGTGGGCGGAGGCGAAGTCCGGGTGTTCGACCAGCCTTCCATCCACCGGGACGTCCGCCATCGCCTTGCCTGCGAAGGGCAAGGCGGCCAGCAGGCCCAGCGCCGTGCGGCGCGAGAGGTTCATGCCTTGTGCTCGCGCACGAACAGGGCCGAGACGGCGGCGATGAAGAAGCTGACCCCGCCGATGATCAGGGCGTAGACCGCCTCACCCGCGAACAGGTGCTTCAGGATGAGGCCCAGGATGGTCGCAGCCAGCAGCTGGGGCACGACGATGAAGATGTTGAAGACGCCCATGTAGACGCCCATCTTCCGCCCCGGCAGGGCGCCCGCCAGGATGGCGTAGGGCATGGACAGGATCGAGGCCCAGGCGAAGCCCACCCCGATCATCGGCAGCCACAACAGGGCCGGATCGCGGATCATGGCGACGCCGATCAGGCCGAGACCGCCCAGCACCAGATTGATAGCGTGGGCGCCGCGCCGACCCGTCCGTCGGGCGACGACCGGGATCAGGAAGGCGGCCAGCGCCGCCACCCCGTTATAGACCCCGAACAGCACTCCCACCCAGTCGGCCCCGGCGTTGTAGGCCGCGCTGGTCGGATCGGAGGAGCCATAGTGGACCGCAGTCACCGTGGCGGTGGTGTAGATCCACATCGAGAACAGGGCGAACCAGCTGAAGAACTGGACCACGGCCAGACCCTTCATGGTGTCGGGCATGGCGAAGACGTCGTCGAGGATCTCTGTCAGGCCGTTGGTCTGCGCCGCCCGGCGGAAGGCTGAGACAGCCAACTGCAGGGCGCCAAAGACGGCCAAAGCCCCGGCCAGGATATAGAGCTCCTTTTCCCATCCAGCGGTGAAGACCACGGCGGCGACCGCCGCGCCCAGGCCCAGGAAGGTCAGGCCGCCGAGGCCATAGAGGCCGGCGCCGCGCTCCGGCGAGGTGGGGGCCGGATCGTTCTCGGTCACGCCGTCGAAGGCGGCGATCTCGGCGGGGCTGTATTCCTTCGTGGTGAAGACGGTCCACAGCACCGTGGCCAGCAGGCCCGCCGCCCCGACGTAGAAGGCGATCTTCACCGACAGGGGCACCGCCCCCTCCGCCGCCATCGAGGCGACGTGGAAGACGTTCGACAGCAGCCACGGGAGGACCGAGGCGAAGACCGCGCCCGTGCCGATGAAGAAGCTCTGCATCGCATAGCCGGCGGTGCGTTGCTCCTCGGGCAGGTTGTCGCCGACGAAGGCGCGGAACGGCTCCATGGTGATGTTGATCGAGGCGTCCATGATCCACAGCATGGCCGCCGCGAACCACAACGTCGGGCTGTTCGGCATCAGCACAAGCGCCGCCGAGGTCAGCAGGGCCCCGAACAGGAAGTAGGGCCGACGACGGCCCAGCCGCCCCCAGGTCTTGTCGCTGAAATGGCCGATGATCGGCTGGACCAGCAGGCCCGTCACCGGCGCGGCGATCCACAGGATGGCCAGGCTGTCGATCTCGGCGCCCAGGGTCTGGAAGATGCGGCTGGTGTTGGCGTTCTGCAGACCAAAGCCGATCTGGATGCCGAAGAAGCCGACGCACATGTTCCAGATCGCCCACATCGACAGACGAGGTCGGGGCAGTTTCGGACGCGTGGCGCGCGGCGTCCGGCCTTCAGCGGACAGGGCGTCTTTCATCGGCGCGACTTCCTTCCCAGCGGCACGAAGCGGATGGCCTGACCGCCGCCGGAGGCCAGGTTGAGCGTCAGGGTATCAGTGGACGTCACCTCGCGCTGCTCGATGACGATGTCCTCGCGCTTGCCGCGATAATCGGCGTCGGGGCCGTCGCGATAGATCTCCGCGCGATAACGGCGACCGGCGTCGAGGAAGCTCAGCGCGGCGCTCAGGCTGCGCGGATGTTCGTCCGAAACGGCGCCCAGGGCCCAGACGTCGGAATGGCGATCCTTGCGGGCGATGACGACGAAGTCGCCGATCTCGCCGGCCAGAACCTTCGTCTCGGCCCAGTCGACCGGCACGTCCTTGATGAACTGGAAGGGCGCGGGGTTGGCCTCGTAGTGGACCAGCAGGTCCGCCGCCATCTGGATCGGGCTGTAGATGACGACATAGAGGGCCAGCTGCTTGGCCCAGGTGGTCTGGATGCCGCCGGGGCTGCGCGTCTCCATGCCGAAGATGCCGGGCGTATAGTCCATCGGCCCGGCCAGCAGGCGGGTGAAGACCAGATTGGCCTCGTGCTCGGGCGGGTTGCCCGGCTGGCCCCAGGCGCTGAACTCCATGCCCCGCGCGCCTTCGCGGCTGATCATGTTGGGGTATGTGCGGCGCAGGCCAGTGTCCTTGAACGGCTCATGGGCGTTGACCGCGACCTGATGTTTCGCCGCCGTCTCGATGACGCGCATGTGGTGCTGGGCCATGGGTTGGCTCTCATGCCAGACCATGACGGCGCGACCGTCGGGACCGGCCACGCGCGCCCCGCCCGCATCGGCGACATAGCCGGTCTTCACCGAATGCATGCCCAGTCGCTGATACAGGGCCATGGCCGGTTCGAGCTGCTGCTCATAGTGGAAGGCGTTGCCGCCCGTCTCGTGGTGGCCGATCAGCTGCACGCCCCTGGCCCGGCCGTGCGCCGTCACCCGCTCGATGTCGAAGTCGGGATAGGCCTCGGTGAAGCTGAAGTCCGAGCCGTTGGCGAACCAGTCGCCGTCCCAGCCCTTGTTCCAGCCCTCGACCAGCACCCCGCCGAAGCCGTGTTCGGCGGCGAAGTCGATGTGCTTGATGGCGTTCTCGGTGGTGGCGCCGTGTTTCGGGCCCGAGCCCCAGGACTTCAGCTCCAGATGCATCTCCCACCAGACGCCGAGGTATTTCATCGGCTTGAACCAGCTGACGTCGCCCAGCTTGTTGGGCTCGTTCAGGTTCAGGATCAGGCTGGATTCCACCAGGCCGGCGGCGCTGTCGCTGATCTGCAGGGTCCGCCACGGGGTGTGGAAGGGGGCCTCGCGCACCACGGCGGCGTTGGTCAGGCCGGGCGTCAGCTGGGCGCGGAACTTCAGTCCCTCGGCGCGGCGCAGGTTCATGCCCGCATAGTCGATCAGGGCCGCCTCGTGGATGGAGACGTGCAGGCCGCTGTCGCCGCGCACCGTCATCGGCGTCTGGGCGCTGCCGACCGCGTCAATGCGGGTGCGGTTGTAGAGGTATTCTTCGCGGTTCCATTCCCAGGCCGGAATCCACCAGGCCTCGCCGTCCTCGGACAGGTTGAACTCGGTCAGTTCGGCGCCGATGCGGACGGTCTTCAGCCCGTCCTGCTCGGGGAATTCGTAGCGGAAGCCCAGACCGTCGTCATAGAGGCGGCAGACCACGTCGAAGCGACGGCGCAGACCCGCCTTCTCGGTGAAGGTGACCCGCCATTCGTTGTAGTGGTTGCGCACATAGCGGCGCTCGCCCCAGGGCTGCTCCCAGGTCTCGTCCACCGTGACGGGGGCGCCCGCCGTCAGGGTCATGTTGCGCTCCAGCATGGGGGCGTCGGTCAGCAGGAAGCCCAGCCATGAGGTGTCCACGACCTTCCTGCCCAGACGGCTGACCGCATAGGTCGGACGCCCGTCGTTGTCGGTGGCCATCTCGATCGTCAGCACCCCGCCCGGCGACGAGGCGCGCACGGCGTTCGAGGTCGTCTGCGCCGCAACCGGCGCGCCGAAGGCGAGAGCGGAGACGGTCCCGAGGGCGAGGAATGACCGGCGTTTCAACATAATCACGTCCTGTTACGAAGGCTCTTGCCAGACGCCGTTTGACGGGCGCATGAAAGAGCAAGATTTGCAGCAAATTTTGCAGCGACTGATTCCGGAGCCCGCGACCCTTGAGCCGCAAGTCCACGCGACTGGAAGACCTGGCCCAGCTGGCGGGGGTGTCGATCTCCACGGCGTCGCGCGCCCTGAACGACCACCCGGCGGTCAATGACCGGACCAAGCAGCTGATCTGGAAGCTGGCGCGCGAGCACGACTATCCGTTCCGCCGCTACATGCCCGCCGGACCCATCGGCGCCGAGGCGACCATCGCCCTGGTCGTGCCGCGTCCGCAGGGGCGCGAGGGGCGTCTCAGCGACCCCTTCTTCCTCGAGCTTCTGGCCGGGGTGGGCGAGGCGGCGCGCGAACGCGGCTGCGATCTGATCATGAGCCATCTGGCCCCGGCGACCTATGAGGACGTGGCCGCCGCCATGACCACCAGCCGCGCCGACGGCGTCATCTTCCTGGGCCAGAGCACCCTGCACGCCGCCTTCAACCGTCTGGTCGAGACCGAGGCGCGTTTTGTCGTCTGGGGCGCCGAACTGCCGGATCAGCTCTACTGCTCGATCGGCTCGGACAACATCAACGGCGGGCGTCGGGCGACCCTGCATCTGGCGCGGTTGGGGCGAAAGCGCATCGTCTTCCTTGGCGACCTCGATCCGCCCGAGGCCATGCAGCGCCATCGCGGTTATCTGGACGCCCTCGCCAGCGCGGGCCTGCCGGTCGATCCGGCCCTGATCGTGGACGCCCACTTCGAGGTCGAGTCCGCCGAGGCCTCGGTCGAATCCCTGATCCGCCGCGGCGTGGATTTTGACGGCGTGGTCTGCGCCAGCGACCAGATCGCCCTGGGCGCCGTGCGCGCCCTGATCCACGCCGGTCGCAGCGTGCCGGGCGACGTCTCGGTCATCGGCTTCGATAACGTGCCCTTCAGCCGCTACTCCAGCCCGGCCCTCAGCACCATCGCCCAGGATACGATGAAGGCCGGCCGCCTGATGGTGTCCAAGCTGCTGGACCACGGCGGCGACGCCGCCGGCCGCTCGGAGCGCGTGCCCACCGACCTTATCGTGCGCGAGAGCTGCGGCGGCTGATCCCACCTCAGCCCGCCTCTTTGCGCAGCAGGACGCCGCCCAGCGGCGGCAGGGCGCCCGCCTCGCCGAGGTTCACGCTGTCGATGACGGCGTAGCCCGCAGGCGCGGTCCATTCTTGGGCCTCATGCCCCAGATTGAAGGCCGCCAGCAGGGCCTCGCCGCCGCCTTCGCGGGTGAAGGTCAGCACAGGCTCGGTGGTCAGCACCTCGATCTCGCCGACGCGCAGGGCCGCATGGGCGCGACGCAGGGTCAGGATGCGGCGCGTGGCGTTCAGCATCGACTTCGGATCGGCGTTCTGGACGTCGACCGCCATCGCCGGGTGGCGCGCGTCCACCGGCAGCCACGGCTCGACGGTCGAGAAGCCGGCGAAGGGGGCGTCGGCCGTCCACGGCATCGGCGTGCGGGCGCCGTCGCGGCCCAGGGTTTGCGGCCAGTTGGCGATGGCCTCGGGATCGACCAGACGCTCGAACGGCACCTGCCCTTGAGGCAGGCCCAGCTCCTCGCCGTAATAGACGAAGACATTGCCGCGCAGGCTGACCAGCAGCAGCATCAGCATCTCGGCCAGCTGACGTTCGTTGCGGCCCTCGGCCCAGCGCGAGATGGCGCGCGGCGCGTCATGGTTGGAGAAGGTCCAGGACGGCCAGCCCTCGCCCTGAGCGCCGGGCCACATGGCCGCGCCCGTCTTCACCAGGTCGGCGAACATCCGCTCGGCGTAGAGGTAGAGGAAACCGTAGGCGCTGTGCAGGTGACGGTCGTCGGCCGTGTATTCCTTCATCTCGCGGTCGGCGTGGTCGCCGCCGACCTCGGCCACGGTGAAGCGCCCGTCGCCATAGGAGTCGGTCAGCGCCCGCACCCGCTCCAGGAAGAGGGCGATGTCGGGGTGGGACTGGTTGTAGATCTTGTCCTGGAAGTCGAAGGGCCGGGTCCGCTTGCCGCCCGCCGGGAAGGCCGGATTGTCCTTCAGCGACGGGTCGTTGATCATGAAGTTGATGGCGTCCAGGCGGAAGCCGTCCACTCCGCGATCCAGCCAGAAACGACCTGCGGCCAGCAGGGCGTCCTGCACCGCCGGATGGCGGCCGTTCAGCTGCGGCTGCTCGGGCAGGAAGTTGTGCTGGTAATACTGGCCGCGCCGCGCGTCCCAGGTCCAGCCCGGCCCGCCGAAGACGGACTGCCAGTTGTTGGGCGGCGAGCCGTCGGCCTTGGCGTCGGCCCAGACATACCAGTCGGCATGGGGGTTGGCGCGGTCCTGACGGCTGGCCTTGAACCACTCATGCTGGTCCGAGGTGTGCGACCAGACCTGATCGACGATGACCTTCAGCCCCAGGCCGTGCGCCTTCTCCACCAGCCGGTCGAAGTCGGCCAGGGTCCCGAACACCGGATCGACGTCGCAATAGTCGGCGACGTCATAGCCGAAGTCCTTCATCGGCGAGGTGTAGAAGGGCGAGATCCACACCGCGTCCACGCCCAGGGAGGCCACATGATCCAGATGGGCCGTGATGCCGTTCAGATCGCCGACGCCGTCGCCGTTGCTGTCGGCGAAGCTGCGCGGATAGACCTGATAGACGACGGCGCCGCGCCACCATTCCTGGTGGGCCTGCTCCGGAGAGGGGACGACGGGGAGGGTCGCAAGGGTCACTGGGCGGGGCCTTCGGAAACGCAGATCATGTAGTCGAGCGGCGGCACGGTCACGCGGACCACGCCCGGCGCGGCGGAAGCTGTGGGGCAGGACCCGCGCGATGCGGTCCAGCGGGTCGAGGCGGCGTCGACCACGACATTGGCGCTCAGCGGTTCGGTCCCGGTGTTGAACACCACCAGGGTCTCGCCGGCCTGATCGGGCAGGGCGCGGGTGATGGCGAACAGGCCGGGCGCTTCGGCGGCGGCGCGCACCGTCTGCGCGCCGCGACGCAGGGCCGGATCTGCGGCGCGCAGGCGGGCCATTTCGCTGATGGCGCGATAGAGCGGGGCCTCGCGGTCGTAAGCGTCGCGCAGGCCGCCGATGCGCTGCTCGGTGCGATAGGTCTCGACCTGACCGTTCCACATGTCCTGGCGTCCGCCGCCATAGCCGCCGCCGCCCGCGAAGCCCTGTTCATCGCCGTAGTAGAGGGTGGGCACGCCGCGGCTGAACATCATCAGGGCGTGGGCCAGGGTGGTGCGGGCCAGCAGTTCGTCATCCGACGCCTGCGGATGGGCCTTCAGCACGAAACCGCCGATGCGCCCCATGTCGTGATTGCCCAGGAAGGTCGGCAGCTGCAGCGCAGCCTCGGCGCCCCCTTCATAGAGGGCGTCGGCGGCGAACAGCTGGGCCAGGGCGTCCGGGGCCTTGGCACCGTTGGCCACGTCCGTGGCGACCGACTGGAAGGCGAAATCGAGCACGGCGGGCAGTTTGTCGACCCGCGTGTGCCGGGCCAGGGCCGCCGGGTCGTGGTCATAGACCTCGCCGAAGATGTGGAAGTTGGGAATGCCGCGCGCCCGGGCCCGCTCCATCATGGCCGGGACGAAGGCCTGCCAGAACTCGGGGTTCACATGCTTGGCGGTGTCGATGCGGAAACCGTCGATGCCGTAGTCGTCGATCCAGTCGCCGAAGATCTCGATCATGCCCTGAACCACGCGCGGGTTCTCGGTGAACAGGTCGTCCAGACCGGCGAAGTCGCCGTGGGTCGAGCTCTCGCCCCGGAAGGTCGAGTCGCCGCGGTTGTGGTAGAGCAGGGGATCGTTCAGCCAGGCCGGGACCTTCACCGTCTCTTCGCCGGCCGGGATGTAGGGCGTGTAGGCCCAGGTCGGATCGGTCAGCCGTGCGAAGTCAGACGCATCTCCGTCGCCGCGGAAGCCGTCGTTGATCGCCGCCCCGTCCATGCCGCCGCGACGGGTCCAGGGATAGTCGGCGACCGAGCGATAGGCGCAGTCATTGGCCGGGCATTCGCGATACTGGATCACGTCGGCCGTGTGGTTGGTGACGATGTCCAGATAGACCTTCATGCCGCGCGCATGGGCCGCCTCGACCAGGGCCTTCATCGTCTCCGGCTCGCCGAAGTGAGGGTCGGGGCGGGTGAAATCTGTGATCCAGTAGCCGTGGAAGCCCGCCATGGGCCGGCCGACCGTGGGCTGCACCGGCTTGTTCTTGAAGACGGGGGCCAGCCAGATGGCGGTGGCGCCCAGGCCCTGCAGATAGTCCAGCTTCTGGATCACCCCGGCCAGATCGCCGCCGTGATAGAATTCGGGGCTGGACGGATCGAAGCCGCTGACCAGTCGGTCGGGCGCATAGCCGCCGTGGTCGTTGGCGGCGTCGCCGTTGGCGAACCGGTCAGGCAGCAGGAAGTAGATGACCTCGTCCTGGGGCGGGCGCTGGCGCATGGCCTCCACGGTCGAGGCGGCGGGCGTCTGGGTCGCTGTTTGGGCCGTGGCGGCTCCGGCGGCCAGCAGGCTCAGTCCGGACACGGCTCCGAGCAGAGCGTTCCAGCGGCGTGGCGTCCTGGGCATTGGCGGCCCTCCCTGTCCTGTCCTTCCGATACGATGCCGGAAAGATCGATTTGCAAGTTTTTGCAGCGACGGGCGGGCCTGTCAACTGCGCCGTTTTCGCCTTGTTTTCCAAGGCTGCTTCCATGTTGCGTCGCAATAATAATCCATATTGCGGGGTTTTTGAGCGAACATCGTCCGGCCCCAAATATTACCGGCTTGCAAGGTTGTCATAGATTTGCATAAGTTTGCGTCAGATCGCTTCATCAGAGAGCGACACTCATGGGAGGATGACGATGGCTTATGGCTTCACCCGGCGTGCGCGCCTCATGACCGGCGGCGCCTTGGGCGTCGTCATGACCCTGGCTCTCGCGGGCGGCGTTCAGGCGCAGACGGCTTCGCAGGACGAGCAGGCGACCCAGGTCGACGAGATCGTCGTCACCGGCATCCGCCGCTCGATCGAGGCCTCGATCTCGGCCAAGGCCAACAACACCTCGATCGTCGAGGTCATCTCGGCTGAAGACATCGGCAAGCTGCCCGACGTGTCGATCGCCGAATCCCTGGCCCGCCTGCCTGGCGTGACCATGCAGCGCCTCGACGGCCGCAGCCAGCTGATCTCCATTCGCGGCCTCGGCCCGGACTTCACCACCGCCCTGCTGAACGGGCGCGAGATGGTCACGACCGGCGACAACCGCGGCGTCGAGTTCGACCAGTTCCCGTCGGAAATGATGTCCAGCGTCGTGGTCTACAAGACGCCCGACGCCGCCCTGACCGGCCAGGGCCTGGCCGGCACGGTCGACATGAAGACCATCCGTCCGCTGGACTACGGCCGCCGGGCCATCGTGGCCAACGCCCGCTATGAGTGGAACGACATCGGCGCCCTGAACTCGGGCACCACCGACCACGGCCAGCGCTACACCCTCAGCTACGTCGACCAGTTCGCGGACGACACCATCGGCATCGCCCTGGGCTACGCCCACATGACGTCGCCCTATCAGTCCGAGCGCTTCAACGCCTGGGGCTATCCCAACTACAGCGACGGCAACCTGCTGACCGGCGGGGTCAAGCCCTATGTCATGTCGTCGGAACTGGAGCGCGACGGCTATATGGGCGTGCTGGAATGGCGCCCGAACGACCGGTTCCACACCACGCTGGACGCCTTCTACTCCGAGTTCAAGAACACCCAGGTCCTGCGCGGCATCGAGTTCCCGCTGGCCTGGGGCGGATCGTCGGGCGACTGCGCCTCGGTCGGCAATGTCGCCACCCCGGACGTCTGCCGTCCCGGCCCGTCGCTGCGCCCCGGCTACACCGTCGAGGACGGCATGATCGTCGCCGGGACGTGGGACAACATCAAGGGCGTGGTCCGCAACGACCTGAACAAGCGCGACAGCAACATCACGGCCATCGGCTGGAACACCGAGTTCTTCGCCAATGACGACTGGTCGTTCAACCTGGACCTCAACTACTCCAAGGTCGAGCGCAACGACATCATCCTGGAGACCAACGCCGGCACCGGCCGCAACATCAACGGCGCCCTGGACACCCTGGGCTTCGAACTGACCAGCGACGGCGTGACCCGCTTCACCAGCCAGCTGAACTACGCCGATCCGACCCTGATCAAGATCACCAGCCCGCAGGGTTGGGGCGGCGACGTCATTCCGGGCGGTCAGGCCGGCTATATGAACACGCCCTCCATCGAGGACGAGATCAAGGCGGTCCGCTTCGTCACCACCCGTCAGCTGCACCAGAGCCCGTTCAGCTCGATCGACTTCGGCGTCAACTATTCGGAACGCAGCAAGTCCTTCGTCAACGACCAGTACTATCTGGCCGTTCCGGGCGGCGGCGATCTGTCGATCCCGGCGCAGTTCCTGCTGTCGCCGACCGACCTGGGCTACCTCGGCATCTCGCAGGTCATCAGCTACGACGCCCTGGCCCTGGTCAACAGCGGCGCCCTGGATCGCATCCGCAACCCCAACGCCGACGTCGCCGCCGGCAACTGGGAAGTGTCGGAGAAGGTCACCACCACCTTCATCCGCGCCAACATCGACCACAACTTCTTCGGCAAGCCGCTGACCGGCAACGTCGGCGTCCAGGCCGTCTACACCGATCAGTCCTCGAGCGGTTTCTCGGCCAGCCAGCTGGCGCCGGGCGTGTCGCAGACGCTCGCCGTGCAGGGCGGCGCGGAATACCTGGAGATCCTGCCCAGCGCCAACTTCATCGTGGAAGCCGGCGACGACCTGTTCGTTCGCTTCGCGGCGGCCCGCACCCTGGCCCGTCCGCGCATGGACGACATGCGCGCCTCGCGGAATTACAGCTACAATCCGGCCCTGGCCCAGTCCGGCGACATCAACCGTTCGCCCTGGTCCGGCGGCGGCGGCAACCCGGAACTGCGTCCCTTCATCGCCGACGTGGCCGACATTTCGATCGAGAAGTATTTCGCCAACCGTCGAGGCTATGTCTCGCTGGCGGCCTACTACAAGAACCTCGAGAGCTATGTTTACAACCACAACCAGATCTTCGACTTCTCCGGCTATCCGATCGGCGTCGGCAATCCCGAACCGGTCCTGCGTGAAGGCCTGATCGGGGCGCCGGACAACGGCGACGGCGGCTGGATCAAGGGGGCGGAATTCACGGTTTCGGCGCCGTTCGAAATCTTCCACCCGATGCTGGAAGGCTTCGGCGGCCAGTTCAGCGCCTCCTGGACCGACAGCGAGATCCAGCCTGATCCGACCCAGGCCCCGACGGCCTTGCCGGGTCTGTCGGAAACCGTGGTCAATACGACGGTCTATTATGAAAGGGCCGGCTTCCAGGCCCGCGTCTCGCACCGCTACCGTTCGGACTTCCTGGGCGAGGTCGCCGGCTTCGGCAACGGCCGCACCCTGCGCTCGGTCGCGGCGGAAAGCATCATCGACGCCCAGATCGGCTACGAGTTCCAGTCGGGACCGGCCGAGGGTCTGTCGATCCTGGCCCAGGTCAACAACCTGACCGACGAGCCGTTCAAGACCTTCGAAAACGGCGACGAGCGCCGCACCATCGACTTCCAGAAGTACGGCCGCACCTTCCTGGTCGGCGTCAACTACCGCTTCTGATCCCTTCTCTCTTCTGAGCCGACTGGGGGCCGTGTCTTTCGAGGCCGGCCCCCTCTTTTTTGGCCAGACGGGATTTCGGGGGCGGCGACCGCTCTGGACGCACAGCCCTCTTGCCTAGACAGTTCTTGTAAATCGCGGCGCCGTCGTCGCGGTCCTTCGGGGAGCGACCATGAGCCAACCGCAAAACGGGACGGGGGGAGCCGTGCGCGGCACGGGCCTCGCCTTCGCCTATGTCACCAGCCTCTTCTTCGCCTGGGGCTTCGCCACCTCGCTGATCGATCCGCTGATCGCGGCGGTGCGGCGGGTGTTCGACCTCAGCTATACTGAATCCTTCCTGACCACCTTCGCCTGGTTCATCGCCTACGGCGTGGCCTCCCTGCCGGCGGCGGCGGTGCTGACGCGTCTCGGCTACAGCCGCTCGATCATCGCCGCCCTGCTGACCATGGTCCTGGGCTGTCTGATCGTGCCGGTCGCCACCATCATCGACTTCTATCCCGGCATCCTGCTGGCCCTGTTCGTGATCGCCTCGGGCGTGACCCTGTTGCAGGTGGCCGCCAATCCTCTGGTGGCGGAGCTGGGCACCAAGAAGAGCTCGCACTTCCGCCTGGTCTTCTCCCAGGCCTTCAACTCGCTCGGGGCCACGGTCGGGCCGTGGCTGGGGGCGCACGTCCTGCTGACCGGTGGGGTCTTCGCCGCCGGGGCGGTCGTCACGGTCGCTACGCGCGGCGAGTCCCTGCGCAGCATCGACATCGCCTTTCTGGGCATGGGCGCCTTCTTCGCCCTGATCGCCGCCTTCATCTTCTCGGCGCGCAAGCAGATCAACGCCGCCGCCCCGGTTCATGACGCCGCCGAGCCGGTCGGCGCCGCCGCCATCTTCTCGGCGCTGAAGTCGCGCTGGGCCCTGTTCGGCGCCCTGGCCATCTTCATCTACGTCGGCTCGGAAGTGGCCATCGGCAACATGCTGACCAACTTCCTGTCGGGCCCCGACGTGCTGAACATCCCGGTCGAGGCGGCGGGCAAGATGGTCGCCCTCTACTGGGGCGGAGCCATGGTCGGCCGCTTCATCGGCTCCTGGCTGCTGACCCGCATCCACGCCGGGGTCCTGCTCAGCGTCTGCACCGTGGTCGCGGCCTCCCTGTGCCTGATCGTCACCCAGACGGGCGGCGTGACGGCGGCCTATGCGGCCCTGGCCGTCGGCTTCTTCAACTCGATCATGTTCCCCAGCATCTTCACCCTGACGCTGGAGCGGTCCTCGGCGCCCGCCGCCGCGACCTCGGGCCTGCTGGTCTTCGGCATCATCGGCGGCGCCTTGCTGCCCCTGCTGGCGGCCCAGGTGGCCGACCGCTCGGGCGACATCCACCTGGGCTTCTTCGTGCCGGTGGCGGGCTATCTGCTGCTGACCGTCTTCGCCGTGGCCTGCGCCCGCACCAAGGGCCGGGATAGCGAAGGCCCGGTCGCCTCGCCGCACTAGGTTCACGACGTGGACATGAAGGGGCCGCGTCCGATCGCTCGGGCGCGGCCTTTTCTGTGGAGGGTTACGACGAGCGCGTCGCGTCCGTCAGCGGCTCGCCATAGTGGCGGTCGCCGTGCAGGTTGGCGGCCAGAGGCGCGGTCGTCCGCTCGATCAGGCGATGCACCACCGGTTTGTCCGGCCCCTGATGCAGGGCGTAGATGCGCTGCGAGATGTCGGCGTCGGCCTGGGTGATGCGCTGGTTGTGGCGGACGTAATCCAGCCAGGTCGCGGTCTGGTATTTCTCGACCCAGACGTCCGGCTCGGCCAGGTCGCGCATCAGGTGCCACTGGCGCGCCCCGTCGCGGCGGCGCACGCGGCGGCGCTCGTCCATTACGGCCAGGAAGGCGTCGATGTCCTCTTCCCGTATGCGATAGGCGATGGTGACGACCACTGGCCCGCTGCGCGGTTCGATGGGCAGCCGGGTCTGAGGCTCGGTCCAGCGCCGCAGCAGGTCCATGTTCAGGTTGGCGGTCGAGGGCAGGGGGACGCGCAGGCCGATCAGGACGCACAGGACCAGCACGCCCGCCGACAGGCCGAGCGCCATGTCCAGCCCCTGGGTCTGGGCCAGCGAGCCCCACAGCCAGCTGCCGCCCGCCATGCCGCCGAAGGCCGCCATCTGATAGAGGGCCAGGGCGCGTGCCACGACCCAGCGGGGCACCGACATCTGCACCGTCACGTTGAAGCTGGACAGGGTCAGCACCCAGCCGGCGCCCGCGATCATCAGGGCCGGCAGGGTCAGGATCAGCCAGGGGCTGAAACCGATCACGGCGGCTGCGGCGGCGAAGCCGAGGGTGGCGGCCCGCACCACGGTCTCGGTTTCATACTTGGCGCGCAGCTTGCCGACGAACAGGGCCCCGCCCACAGCGCCGACCCCGAAGGCGCCCAGCAACAGGCCGAAGACCAGAGGCCCGCCGCCGCCTTCGCGCGCCACCAGGGGCATCAGGGCCTGAACTGCGCTGGCCCCGACGCCGAAGACCACGGCGCGCAGCAGGACCGCCGTCACGCGCGGCGACAGGAAGGCGTAACGCAGGCCCCCGGCCATGGCCGCCAGCAGGCCCTCCCGCGGCAGGGTCTGTTTCGGCCGCTCGGGCCTCCAGCGGAAGAGGACCACCAGCAGGCCCAGATAGCT
Organism: Brevundimonas sp. T2-11; assembly: GCF_055397675.1. Lineage (NCBI taxonomy): Bacteria > Pseudomonadati > Pseudomonadota > Alphaproteobacteria > Caulobacterales > Caulobacteraceae > Brevundimonas > Brevundimonas sp. T2-11. The sequence continues at coordinate 2,555,781 of NZ_AP027920.1, read as the reverse complement.
GACGGCGTTGACGGCGAAGGCCGCCGCCGCACCCGCCGCCGCCACGATCATGCCGCCGATCGCGGGGCCGACGCTGCGGGCCAGGTTGAAACCCATGGAGTTGAGGGTCACGGCCCCGGCCAGATCCTCGCGCGGGACCATGTCGCCGACCGAGGCCTGCCAGGCCGGGCCGTTGAAGGCGGTGCCGCAGCCGATCAGGAAGGTGAAGGTCAGCAGCACCCAGGGCGTGATCCAGCCCACATAGGTCATGACCGCCAGCCCGGCCGACACCAGCAGCATGAAGCTCTGGGCCGCCAGCATGATCTTGCGCCGGTCCACCGTGTCGGCCAGGGCGCCGGCCGCCAGCGACAGCAGCATGATGGGCAGGGTGACCGAGGCCTGGACCAGGGCCACCATCTGGGCCGAGGCGATGGAGGACATCATCCAGGCGGCGCCGACAGACTGGATCAGCCCCCCGAAATTCGTCACCAGACTGGTGATCCAGACGGCGCGGAAGACCGGATGGTTCAGCGGGGCCAGCGCCCCGGTGCGCGCGGGCGGCGCGGTCTCGGGGGCGCTCATGAGGCGGACCGGCTGGAACGGGAGATCAGGATGGCGACGCCTGAACAGTGACTGCGGAACGAGCCCCTACTGCACCCCTTTGGCGACGGCTTGGCAAGCCGTGAAGGGTTTATATTGGCGTGAACGCTTGACCCCGCTCACCCCGGCGGACGCCGGGGCCTAGTAAGAGCCTCAACCACCACGGCGGAGTGAGTTCAGCTCTGCGTATGCAGCCCAAGCACTGGGTCCCGGCGTCCGCCGGGATGAGCGGGGAAGAGGGGGTGTTTATCTCGCCAACAGGGCGTCCGCCGCCGACTGGTTCAATCCCGTCTCGCCCGCCAGGGCCGGGCCGTTCAGCAGGGCGGCGTCGGGGTGCTCTTCCGAACTCCGGGGCGGGGCCTTGCGTCCGGTCAGGGCGGTCAGCAGCCGGGCGATCCTCTGGTCGGCCAGGTCCTGAAAGCTGCAGGCGGCGAGGATGCGATGAAAGCTGTCCGTCACCGCGTCGGCGTCGAGAGGCTTCGCCCGGGTCAGGGCCAGGCCCTGTTCGGCGGCGGACAGAAGGTCGTCGGCTGCGGCGGCCAGTTCGCGCCTCAGATGGTCGATCTCGGCCAGGATCTGTTGCGGCGTCATGGAGAGCGTCATGGCGTCAGATCTCGCCGATGACCGAAGTCAGCTTCTGCTTCAGCACCGCCAGGGTGAAGGGCTTGATGACATAGTTGTTCACCCCCGCCTGACGTGCGGCGATGACGTTCTCGACCTTGGCTTCGGCGGTGACCATGACGAAGGGGGTGGCCCTGGTCTTCTCCTCGGCGCGAACCTGTTTCAGCAGCTCCAGACCCGTGACGGGCTGCATGTTCCAGTCCGACAGCACCAGGCCGTAATTCTTCTCCTTCAGCAGGGCCATGGCCGCCGCCCCGTCGGGCGCATCATCGACGTTGACGAAGCCCAGCTGGTTCAGCATGCCCCGCACGATCCGCACCATCGACTTGTAGTCGTCCACCACCAGGACGTTCATGCTCTTGTCCGCCGCCATTCCATTCCTCTTTGCACAGGCGCGGCCGAACGGGCCGCTGTGATTGAAGGACGCGCCGACTTCGCGAAGTCGCGACACACTCATAAGGTGTATTCGCTTAAGCTTGACTTAACCGATGCGACTCATGGTTGTGTTCGTGGGGCGGCGCAGGTTGCCCCGCAGGGACGCCCTAGCCGGGGGATGAGCCGTGGACGACGTCATCATCGAGTTCGTGTCCGAGGCCCGAGAGGGCATCGAGGCCGTGGACGCCAAGCTGGTCCGCTTCGAGCAGACGCCGGACGATCCGGACCTGCTGGGGGACATCTTTCGTCTGATCCACAGCCTGAAGGGCGGCTCCGGCTTTCTCGGCCTGATGCGGCTGCAGAGCGTGACCCACGCCGCCGAGAACGTGCTGGGCCTCTATCGCGACGGAACGCTGGCGGTGGACGGGCCTTCCGTCACCGTCATCCTCGACGCGGTCGATGTGGTCCGCAACATCATCGAGGGTCTGGCCGAAGCCGGCGTGGAGCCGGAAGGCGACGACCGCGCCCTGATCGCCCGGCTGGACCGCATTCACGCGGGCGAAGGCGCATCGGCGACGGTCGCGCCCGCCGCGTCGCGCTCCCTGCTGGAACGGGTCGGCGGCGAGGCCACGCTGGACGCCGCCTGCGAAGGGGCGCTGGCCCTGTTGGTCACGGCTCCCGACATCGGCTCCCTGTTCGCCGGGATCGACCTCGACCGGGTGCAGGCTGAATGGCGCGAGGCCCTGTGCGGCGTGGCCCGCGCCACGGCGGCGCCCGGCGCCTTTCAGCGGGCCCTGGTCGAGACCTTCGGCGCGGCGCTGGCGGGGCGGGAAGCGGCCTTCATCGACGCCGTGCGCCAGTGTCTGCTGGACCTGGAAGCCGAGGTCGAGGCGGTCGATGTCCTGTTGGCCGCTCCGTCCGCCGGGGGCGAGGCTGAGCCGTCGCGCGCGGACCGCGCCGCCGCCGAGCCCGCCAAGGGGCCGCAGACCATCCGCGTCGGCGTCGACACGCTGGAAGGCCTGATGACCATGGTCAGCGAGCTGGTGCTGATCCGCAACCAGTTGATCCAGACCCTGCGCGACCAGCCCGAGACTCCCTTCGCCGGGCCGTTGCACCGCCTGAATCAGGTGACCAGCGAACTGCAGGAAGGGGTGATGACCACCCGGATGCAGCCGATCGGCGGGGCCTGGGCCAAGCTGCCGCGTCTGGTGCGCGACCTGGCCTCGGACCTGGGCAAGCGCATCGATCTGGTCATGACCGGCGAGGAGACCGAGCTGGATCGTCAGGTCATGGAGCTGATCCGCGATCCCTTGACCCACATGATCCGCAACGCCGCTGATCACGGCCTGGAGACGCCGGACCAGCGCCGGGCGGCGAGCAAGCCGGAGATGGGCCGCATCGCCCTGTCGGCGCGCCACGAGGGCGGGGCGATCCTGATCGAGATGGCCGACGACGGGCGCGGCCTGCCCGCCGCCCGTCTGCGCGACAAGGCGGTCGAGGCGGGGTTGATCACCCCGGCCCAGGCGACGGCCATGAGCGACGCCGAGGCGCGCCAGCTGATCTTCCTGCCCGGTTTCTCGACCGCCGCTTCGGTGACGGCGGTGTCGGGACGCGGCGTCGGCATGGACGTGGTGCGCACCAATATCGAGGCCATAGGCGGGGCGGTCGAACTGACCTCGGTCGAGGGGCAGGGGACGCGCTTCACCATCCGCATCCCCCTGACGCTCAGCATCATCGCCGGACTGGTGGTCGAATGCTGCGGCGAGCGCTTCGCCATGCCCCAGGCCAGCATCATCGAACTGGTCAGCGCCAACGGGACGGCGGGTCGCCGCATCGAACAGATCAACGGCGCCGAGGTGTTGCGCCTGCGCGACCGGTTGCTGCCGCTGGTGTCCCTGCAGGCCCTGCTGGGGCTGGAGGCGCCCGAGGGGCCGCGCGGCGAGGCCTGCATCGTCGTGGCGCGCGTCGGGGCCTTCGACTTCGGCGTTATCGTCGACCGGGTGTTCGACACCGAGGAGATCGTGGTCAAGCCGACAGCCTCGATCCTGCGTCACCTGAAGCTCTATTCCGGCGCGACCATCCTCGGCGACGGGGCGGTCATCATGATCCTGGACTTCAAGGGCATGGCGGTCGAGGCGGGCGCCGGCGCCCTGCTGAACGGCGGCGACGAGGTCCCGATCGAGGCCGCGACCGGCGAGGCGGACGCCGAGGCCCTGCTGGTCTTCCGCGCCGCCGACGACGGGCTGAAGGCCGCGCCCCTGGCGGGCGTGGCGCGCATCGAGGAGCTGGAGCCCTCGATGCTGGAATGGGCCGACGGGCGCTCGCTGGTCCAGTATCGCGGCCAGCTGATGCCGGTGCTGGGCGCCGACGGGGCGGCCCTGTCGCGCGCGCCTGAGGCCAAGCGGCCCCTGCTGGTCTTCTCGCGCGGGGCGCGCAGCCTGGGCCTGATGGCCGAGGAGATCGTCGACATCGTCGAGGCGGCGGCCAACGCCGAGCTTACGGGGGCCTCGACCGGGGTCAGCGGCAGTCTGGTGGTGGCGGGCCGGGCGACCGAACTGATCGACGTGGACTACTACTGGCGGCGCTGCGACGGATTGAGCGAGCCACGCGCCGAGACCTCGGTCCGCGCCGCCAAACGCCTGCTGGTCGTGGACGACAGCCCCTTCGTGCGGATGCTGCTCGGCCCCCTGCTGGCCCAGGCCGGCTATGAGGTCGAGGTGGCGTCCGACCCCGAGGCGGCTCTGGCCCTGCACGACGCGGGCGCAGCCTTCGACCTGATCCTGGCCGACACCAGCCCCGCCGGATCGGCGGCGCGGCGGATGGCGACCGCCTTTGGCCGGGCCTCGGCCTGGCACGCCACGCCCCTGCTGGGTCTGGGCGCCGCCTTCCTCAGCGGTCCGCCGCAGGAGGCCCTGCTGAGCGAGGTGGCCGAAGTCCTTTCCAATGATCAGGAGGCCGCATGAGCCCTGCTTCAACAGACCCTTCGCTCGAAGGATTCGTCGCCGTCCGCGTCGGCGATCAGATGATCGGCGTCCCGCTTCTGCGGGTTCAGGACGTGATCGCCCCCGTGCGCATCGATCGCGTGCCTCTGGCCCCGTTCGAGGTGGCCGGGTCGCTGAACCTGCGCGGCCGCATCATCACCGCCGTCGACATGCGCCGCCGTCTGGGCCTGCCGCCGCGCGAGATCGGCCAGCCGCACATGAGCGTCATCGTCGAACGCGGGGGCGAGCTCTACGCCCTGCAGGTCGAGGATGTCGGCGACGTCCTGTGGCTGGATCGCGCGGCCAGGGAGCCTCTGCCCGTCACCCTGGCGCCCGAATGGCGGGCCCTGTGCGACGGCCTTTACCGCCACGACGACGCCTCCCTGCTGATCCTCAACATCGAACAGACCTTCACCCTGTCCGCCCCGGCCGTCGCGGCCTGAGCGGAGCACCAAGGAGCCTGCCATGTCGCGCACCGCCAACGCCGCTGCCCACGCCGCTGAACGCCTGGACGACCTGATCGTGGCCGGACCTGAGGACGATCCCGACGCCTTCGCCCGCGCAGTGGTGCGGTCCACCTCCGCCGCCCTGATGATGGTCGACCGCGACCTGACCATCATCGACCTGAACGACGCCACGCGCGCCCTGCTCAAGGCCAACGAGGCCGCCTTCGCCCGCGCCTTCCCCGGGGTGGCGCTGGACCGGATGGTCGGCACCTCCATCGACGTCTTCCACAAGGACCCCAGCCATCAGCGCGCCATGCTGGCCCAGCCCCTGGCCCGCCCGCACATCGCCGAGATCAGCGTCGGCGACCTGAGGTTCGCCCTCAGGGTCATGTCGGTTCTGGATGCCGGCGGCGACTACGTCGGCAATGTGCTGGAGTGGAACGACGTCACCGAACTGCGCAAGCACGCCGGCATGCTGGAGGCGCTCAGCAAGGCCCAGGCGGTGATCGAGTTCAGCCTGGACGGCGTGATCCAGAGCGCCAACGGCAACTTCCTGAGCACCACGGGCTATCGGCTGGAGGAGATCGTCGGCCGCCATCACTCCATGTTCGTCGATCCCGCCGAAGTCCAGTCCGGCGCCTATCGCGCCTTCTGGGAGAAGCTGGGGCGCGGGGAATACGACGCCGGTCAGTATCGCCGGGTCGGCAAGGACGGGCGAGAAGTCTGGCTGCAGGCCAGCTACAATCCCATCCTCGACGCGCGCGGCACGCCGCTCAAGGTGGTCAAGTTCGCCACCGACATCAGCGCCCAGAAGCAGGTGGCGGCGCGGGTGACGGAGATCTCGGGCATCGTCGCCTCGGCGGCCTCGCAGATGCGGGCCACGGCCGAGGGCATGGCGGGCACGGCCGAGGAAACCACGCGTCAGGCCGGATCGGTGACGGCGGCGGCCGAGGTCACCTCGGTCAACGTCCAGACCGTCTCGTCAGCGGGCGAGGAACTGACCGCCTCCATCGCCGAGATCGCGCGTCAGGTGGCCGAGTCCAGCAGCATCTCCCAGCACGCCGTGACCGAGGCCGACCGCACCAGCGAGGCCATCCGCACACTGGCCGACGCCGCTCAGAAGATCGGCAACGTCGTCACCCTGATCAACGACATCGCCGGCCAGACCAAGCTGCTGGCGCTCAACGCCACCATCGAGGCGGCGCGGGCGGGCGAAGCGGGCAAGGGCTTTGCTGTCGTGGCGTCCGAGGTGAAGAGCCTGTCCGACCAGACGGCGCGGGCGACGCATGAAATCTCGTCCCAGGTCTCGGCCATGCAGGCGGCGACCCAGACCTCGGTCGGGGCCATCGGCAGCATCACCGACACCATCCGCAACGTGGCCGATATCGCCTCGGCCATCGCCGGGGCGGTCGAGGAGCAATCGGCCGCCACCCGCGAAATCGCCGCCAACGTGACCCAGGTGGCCGAGGGGACGCGTCAGGTCTCGACCAGCATCGCCGGGGTCAACGCCGCGGCGGTCCAGACCAGCGACGCCTCCTCGGAACTGCTCAACGCCTCCGGCGAACTGGCCCGCCAGGCCGAGGCCCTGACGGCGGAAATGGATCGTCTCGCCGCCGCCTGACCCCCAGCAGGCCGCGACGGGACGGAGAGGGGGCGAGGGCGCGCGACACGCCTTCGCCCCCCGAGTCATTCACCCAATCCTCCCTTGTCGCGCAGCGACGGGGGAGGGGGACCGCGTAGCGGTGGAGGGGGCGAGCAACGAATGCCGCGCCTTCTTGTTGGAGCCTGTGCGTGAGGCCGCCCCCTCCACCACGCTGGCGCGTGGTCCCCCTCCCCCGCAGGCGGGGGAGGATCAAGGTCAGCCGCCCGGTCTGAACACGCCCCTCAGCCCCACAGCCGGCGCGAATCCGCTCTCCAGCCCCACCACCGTCTCGGCGCTGCCCAGAACCAGCGCCCCATGGGGCTCCAGCGCCTGACCGATCTGGCTCAGCGCCGCGCGCTTGTGCTCGCGGTCGAAGTAGATCAGCACGTTGCGGCAGAAGATCAGGTCGAACCGGCCCAGACCCGCCGTCCCGGCCAGCAGGTTATGCGGCGCGAACCGCACCATCGACCGCACCTGCGGCGACAGCAGCCACTGATCCCCCTGACGCGTGAACCAGCGGGCCAGCCGCGTTTCGGTCAGACCGCGCCTGACCTCGAAGTCGCTGTAAAGGCCGCTGCGGGCGCGCTTCAGTATCGGCTGGGACATGTCCGTGGCCAGGATGTCGAGGCACCAGCCCGGCATCCGGTGCTGTTCCTCCATCAACAGCATGGCGAGGGAGTAGGGCTCCTGTCCGCTGGAACAGGCGGCGCTCCAGATGCGCAAGGAACGGCTCTGCGCCCGCGCCACCAGAAGGTCGGGCAGGATGACGTCGCGCAACTGGTCGAAGGGCGTCGTGTCCCGGAAGAAGAAGGACTCATGCGTCGCCATGGCGTCGATGCAGCGCTGGGCCAGGGCTCCGGATGGCTCGGCCCCGACGCGGGCCAGCATCTGGTCCAGCCCGTCGAAGCCGTCCTTGCGCGCCAGCGGCTCCAGCCGGCTCTTCAGCAGATAGTCCTTGTCCGCCGTCAGCACGAGGCCGGAGCGATCCAGCACCAGCTTGCGGAAACCCTCATAGGCGACGGTCATGCGCAGGCCCTCCGCAGCCAGGGGCCGATCTGGTCGAGCGGCAGGACGGCCTCGGCCAGTCCCGTCTTCGCGGCGGCGCCGGGCATGCCCCAGACCACGCTGGTCGCCTCGTCCTGCACGACGAAGCGCCCACCGGCTTCGGCCACGGCGCGACAGCCCTCGGCCCCGTCCGAGCCCATGCCTGTCAAGATCAGCGCCAGCAGGCCGGGGCCATAGACCGCCGCCGCCGAGCGCAGCATGGGATCGACCGAGGGCCGGCAGAAGTGCTCGGGCGCTTCCTGATTGAGACGGATCACCGGCACACGTCCGCTTTGACCCACCGCCATGTGCCAGCCGCCCGGCGCCACATAGATCCGGCCGGGCAGAACGGGCTCGCCGTCGAGGGCCTCGGCCGCCGGACGTCCGCCCGCGCGCTCCAACTGCTCGGCCAGCATGGCGGTGAAGGTCGGCGGCATGTGCTGGGTCAGCAGCACCGCCTGCTCCAGCTCGCCCTTCAGGTCGGCGAACAGGCTCATCAGGGCGGGCGGCGCCCCGGTCGAGCCGCCGATGGCCACGACCCGGGGTCGGACCGGCGGCGACAGGGGGGCGGGGCGGACGACAGGAGCCGCGAGGGTCGGGGCGCTGGCGGTCGAACCCGGCCGACCCCGGCTCTGGCCCAGGGCCTTCACCTTGGCGACCAGTTCCCGCGCGAACTCGTCAGCCCCGACCAGCCCTCCCGTCTCGGGCTTGGGCACATAGTCGGCGGCCCCGGCCTGCAGCGCCTGCAGGCTGATGCGGGCGTTGCGCCGCGTCAGGGTCGAGGCCATGACCACCTTCACGTCCGGTTGACGTTGCAGGATCAGGGGCAGGGCGGTCAGCCCGTCCATGACCGGCATCTCGATGTCCAGCACCACCACGTCGACCGGGGTGCGCGCCAGCTCGATCAGAGCCGCCTCGCCATGGGCGGCGCGGGCCACGACGCTGAGCGCCGGATCGCGTTCCAGGGTCTGCACGATCAGGCCGCGCACGATGGCGCTGTCGTCCACCACCATGACGCGAATGCGAGGGTCTCGAACCGGAGTGGGGGCGGTGTCCAGCAAGGCGATCGGTCCTCTGGGTTGAACGCTGGATGTAACCCAGAGTTGTAAACAAGCCGTCGCCGTGACGCGCGGGGCCGCAGGGCCTATAGAGGCCGCTCCCTTTTCTCCGCCGCCCGCCGGGACGCCTTTCGTGACGACTGAAACTGCAACGCCCGTCTGCGTCGCCGCCCTCTATCGTTTCGCGCCGATTGCGGATCGCGAAGCCGTGCAGGCGCGCCTGCTGGACCTGTGCGGTAGCGAAGTGCGCGGCACCCTTCTGGTGGCGCACGAAGGCCTCAACGGCACCATCGCTGGACCCGAAGCCGCCGTCGCCCGCGTGGTGGACGGGGTGCGCGCCATGCCCGGCTTCGACCGGCTGGAGCTGAAATACTCGACCGCCGGGGTCATGCCGTTTCACCGCCTGAAGGTGCGGCTGAAGGCCGAGATCGTCACCATGGGCGTGACCGACATCGACCCGGTCGAGGGCGTCGGCGCCTATGTCTCGCCCCGGGACTGGAACGCCCTGATCGCCGATCCCGACACCATCGTCATCGACACCCGCAACGACTACGAGGTCGAGGTCGGGACGTTTGAGGGCGCCATCCAGCCCAACACCCGCACCTTCCGCGAGTTTCCCGACTGGTTCCGGACCGAGGGCCGCGCCCTGCTGGACCGGCCCAATCCGCCCAAGGTGGCCATGTACTGCACCGGCGGCATCCGCTGCGAAAAGGCGACGGCCTTCCTCAAGGCCGAGGGCGTCGAGCAGGTCTTCCACCTGGAAGGCGGCATCCTGAAATACCTCGAGACCATCCCCGAGCCCGAGAGCCTGTGGCGCGGCGACTGCTTCGTCTTCGACGAGCGGGTCGCGGTGGGTCACGGCCTGAAGGAGGGCGACCACAGCCTGTGCCGCGGCTGCCGCATGCCGGTCAGCCCCGAGGCGCGCCTGTCGCCCCTCTATGTCGAGGGCGTCTGCTGCGACCGCTGCCACGACACGCGCACCGACGAGCAGCGCGAGGGCTACGCCGAGCGGCAGAAGCAGATGGAGATCGCGGCGCGGCGTGGCGTCGGGCATGTGGGCGCGGCGCAGAAATAGACCTGCCCTCTCCCATCGGGAGAGGGGAGGCTCGCGGCAGGGCGACGTGCGTGCCATGCTCGCTCCCAGCCTGAACGGAGCCCGCCCATGTCGTCCTTCCGTCCCGTCGCCGATCTGGACACCCATGAGGTGACCAACCAGCCGCCGGCGCTGGAGGACGTCAACCTGTTCACCGGCGACCGGGCCCTGGCCGACGCCGTGCGCCGTGCGGGAGGCGAGCAGCACGAGGCGCGACTGTCGGCCCTGGGCGCGCGCTGCGGTTCGGCCGAGGTCATCGACTGGGGCGTTCAGGCCAACCGCGTCCCGCCGGTGCTGGACACCCACGACCGCTATGGCCGGCGCATCGACGAGGTGACCTTTCATCCGGCCTATCATCAGCTGATGGCGCTGGGGCTGGAGGCGGGGCTGGCCTCCGCCGCCTGGGACGGGACGGCGAACGGCCATGTCCTGCACGCCGCCGTCCTGTTCCTGACGGGCCAGGCGGACTCGGGGACCAGCTGTCCCATGACCATGACCTACGCCTCGGTTCCGGCGCTGGCGGTCGAGCCGGGCGTCGGCGCGTCGTGGATCGAGAAGATCAGAGGCGGGCGTTACGATCCCGCCGTCCGGCCTGCGCCGGACAAGGCCGGCGTGACCCTGGGCATGGCCATGACCGAGAAACAGGGCGGGTCTGACGTGCGCGCCAACGCCACCCGCGCCGAGCCGACGGGCGAGGAGGGCTGGTATCGCCTGACCGGGCACAAGTGGTTCTGTTCGGCCCCCATGTCCGACGCCTTCCTGACCCTGGCCCAGGCGCCGGGCGGCCTGACCTGTTTCCTGCTGCCGCGCTGGTTGCCGGACGGGACGCGCAACGCCGGCTTCCGCGTCATGCGGCTGAAGGACAAGATGGGCGACCGCTCCAACGCCTCGTCCGAGGTCGAGTACCATGGCGCCCTGGCCCAGAGGATCGGCGAGGAGGGGCGGGGCGTCGCCACCATCATCCGCATGGTCCAGCACACGCGGCTGGACTGCGTGATCGGCTCGGCGCAGCAGATGCGCGGCGCTCTGGCGCAAGCCGTCTGGCACGCCGCCCACCGCACCGCCTTCCAGAAACGCCTGATTGACCAGCCCATGATGGCGGCCGTCCTGACCGATCTGGCGGTCGAGAGCGAGGCGGCCACGGCCCTGTCCATGCGTCTGGCCCAGGCCTTCGATCAGGACGATCCCCTGGCCCGCCTGGCCACGCCGATCGCCAAATACTGGGTCTGCAAGCGCGCGCCGGGGATGGTCTATGAGGCGATGGAGAGCCTGGGCGGCGCAGGCTACGTCGAGACCGGCCCCATGCCGCGCCTGTTCCGCCAGTCGCCGCTGAACGCCATCTGGGAGGGCTCGGGCAATGTCATCGCCCTGGACGTCCAGCGCGCCTTCGGTCGAGAGCCCGAGGCGGTCGCCGCCCTGCGCGCCTTCCTTGAGGCGCAAGGCGGGCATGATGCGGTCTATGACGCCTGGCTCGCCGGTCTGGATCTGGCGGGCGCGTCGGAGGCAGGCGCGCGCTGGACTGTCGAACGTCTGGCCCTGGCGCTGCAGGCGGCGGTCTTGCTGGAGGCGGAAAGTCCGGCGGCCGAGGCCTTCTGCCGTTTGCGCCTGCAGTCGCGCGGCGCCCAGTATGGGGCCTTTGACGCGGCCGTCGATCAAGGATGGGTGCTGGATCGGGCCATGCCGACCTCGCCGGGCGGGTGAAGCTTGATGACCACGGAGTCAATAAAACGTCAGGTTGCGCGCCCTGCCCACTGGACGAAGCATGGTTTCCATCGTTAACGGCGAAGCGTGACACAGGATGCCGAGATTCCCCGACTGACGCCGCGAGAGCAGGAGATCCTCCTGCTGGCGGGCCGTCGGCTGGGCGACAAGGAGATCGCGCAACAGCTGAACCTGTCGCCGCGCACCGTTCAGAACCACCTGCATCGCGCCTACGAAAAGCTGGGCGTTTCCGACCGTTTGCAGGCCGCGCGTCGCCTGAGTGATCTCTACTCAGGGGGATCAATCCCCATATCCCCGACACCCGACGCCGAGCCATCTGCGCCTGTCTCCGCAGCGCTTTCGACAGCGCTCGAGAACGGGACGATGCGGCGTTCGCTCTACGAACGCTACGCCGCATTGGACGGCTGGCGCCGGCCCAGGAAGCTGGGGGGCTCCCTGCTGTGGCTGATCCTGGGCTGGGCGCTCGCCTGGCTGTTGATCGCCGCGGTCGGCGCCAGTCTCGCCAATCCCGTTCTAGAGCTGATCCATCGCCTGCGGTGACGTGGTCGTCATCGGAGGTGGGCGTGGGCGTCAGATTTAGATAATTTCACGGCCGAGGTCGGCTGTCCCTGTCGTGCGCAGCGCGCTGGAGCCTGAGGATGCATCCTCTTCAGATTACCCTCATCGCAGCCAACGCCGTCGGCTTTTCCCTTCTGTTGTGGAAGGGGCGGCTGGACGATCGCCTGGCGGTGCTGGTCATGACCTTGACCCAGATCGGGTCGTTCGCGCTGACCGAAGTCACGTGGAACGGGATGCGGGCGGGGCTGCTGTCGATGGACCTGCTCTGTTTCCTGTTCCTGTGGGCGCTGGCTGAGCGCGGGGGGCGCTGGTGGCTGGTGCTGGCGGCGGGCTTCCAACTGATCGGCTTGCTCGGGCATTTCGCACCCTTCCTCGCGCAGGAGCGCCTGGCCTGGGCTCTGGTGACCTTGCTGTGGGGCGTTTGGACCCTTGTCAGCATTACGGTGTTCTTCGGCGTCTGGGAGGTTATGGCCGACCGACGTTTCGCCCGGGAGGGGCGTGATGGCGCAAGAATGGACCATGGAGGCGGCGCGCGCGCTGCTGCTTCAATGGAATAGACGCAAGGTCGAGGGGGCGGTCCGTCTCGCCGGGCTGTCGGTCGACCTCGACGCGGTGGAATCCTGGCTTCTGGATCAGAGGCCGAGTTCGCTGGCGGAGGCCGAGCGTCTTCTGGATCTGATCGCGGTCCATGAAACGGGGGCCGGCGACGACCTCGGAGGACTGTGCCGGGTCGGCGGGGCGGTGCGCAACGACATCGGCCGCCACGGCAGTCGCGTCGAGGTCAGTTTCGCCCCTCAGGCTTCGGGTCCTCTCGCCGGTCGGGCCTGAAAAGTCATCGTCTGCTGACGAAAAGTCACCGATTGCTGACCCGAGGTAAGGCTTTCAACGGCTGAAACCGACTGCTAGAGCGCGGTTTCTGTCCGCGACAAAGGCCGTGCGCCGTCGCTCCGCAAAGCGGTTTCCCCTTTCATGAACTCCCCTGTCCGCGCCGCGTATCTCGCGTCCGTCGCCTTGCCCCTGCTTGTTTTCGCCGCGCCTGTCTTTGCGGAGGATGCGGCGACCGAGGGGCCGACCCAGGTGTCCGAGATCGTGGTGACGGCCCAGCGGCGCGAGGCGACCCTGGCGTCCACGCCCCTGTCGCTGACGGTGGCGGCCCAGCCCCTTCTGAACGACGTCGGCGTGCGCGACATCAAGGACCTGCAGATCCTGACGCCCGGCCTGGTGGTGGCCTCGACCTCGAACCAGACCTTCACCACGGCCCGTATTCGCGGCGTCGGCACGGTGGGCGACAATCCGGGGCTGGAAAGCTCGGTCGGAGTCATGATCGACGGCGTCTATCGCCCGCGCAACGGCGTGGCCCTGGGCGATCTCGGCGAGGTCGAGCGCATCGAGGTCTTGAAGGGGCCGCAGGCGACCCTGTTCGGCAAGAACACTTCGGCCGGCGTGATCAATGTCGTCACCGCCGCCCCGTCGTTCACGCCCCGGATGGCGGGCGAGGCCACCTTCGGCGACTATGGGACCGCAGGCGGCTCCGTCTCCCTGACCGGCCCGATCGTGGACGAGGTTCTGGCCGGGCGGCTCTATGTGGCCGCACGCCGCCGCGACGGCCTCTATGACGTGAAGACCGGCGACGGCCCCCGCACCGAAACCGATGATCAGAACGAGCACTACGACACCGTGCGCGGTCAGCTGCTGTGGCGCGCGACGCCCGACCTGACCGCCCGCCTGACCGCCGACTGGACCGAGCGAGACGAGCGCTGCTGCGTCGGCGTGCAACTGGCGACGGGCGGGACGGCGCCCCTGCTGGCCACCTTCGCCCCCGACGGCGGGGTGGCGGCCACGCCCAACCCCTGGGCGCGGACAGCCTGGTCGAACCGCGACACCAACACCCGCATCCGCGACAAGGGCCTGGCCCTGCATCTGAGCGCCGACCTGGGCTGGGCGCGGCTGGACAGCACCACGGCGGTGCGCGACTGGCGCGGCGTCATCAGTCAGGACTGGGACTTCACCTCCGCCGACCTGGCCTATCGCCCCGACGACGGCAGCTGGTCCAACCGCTTCCGCACCCTGACGCAGGAGGTGCGCCTGTCGGGCCGGCGCGATCGTCTGGACTGGTCGGCGGGGCTCTTCCTGTCCGACGAGAAGCTGACGCGTCGCGACAGCCTACTCTACGGCGCCGACTACGAGGGCTACGTCAGCCGTCTGCTGTCGCGCAACAGCGGCGCTCCGCTGGGCGACCCGGCCTATGTCTCGACCCTGACCGGACTGGCTGTCGGCCAGAGCTTCGTCGAGGGCGAGGGGCAACTGGATCGCTACTGGCAGACGACGCAGAGCGCGGCCCTGTTCGCCCAGGCCTCCTACGCTGTGACTGACCGTCTGACCCTGACCGGAGGCCTGCGCCGCACCCATGAGACCAAGGACATGGACGCGGCCTATGAAAACACGGACGGCGGTCGCGCCTGCGCCGCCGCCCTGGCTAACGGCGTGGTCAACGGCACCCTGTGCCTGCCCTGGTCCAACCCGGCCTTCAACGGGTTGAAGACGTCCGAGACGGTCAAGGATCAGGCCTGGACCGGTCTGGCGCGCGCCGAATATCAGGCGACCGAGGGGGCGCGCCTCTACGCCGGCTGGTCGCGCGGTCGCAAGAACGGCGGCTTCAACCTGGACCGGGGCCAGACCAATCTGGCGCCCGACGCCTCGCGCGCCTTCGGCGCCGAAACCGCCGACGCCTGGGAAGCCGGGATCAAGAGCGTGATGCTGGAGCGCCGCCTGCTGGTCGGCGCCGCCGCCTTCCGTCAGACCTATGACGACTTCCAGCTCAATACCTTCCTCGGCACCACCTTCCTGGTGCGCTCGATCCCGCAGGTCCGGGCCAAGGGCGTCGAGGCGGACTTCATGTTCCTGCCGGTCGAGGGCCTGTCGCTGCAGGGCGGCGTGACCTACGCCCAGACCGAATATGGTCATGACCCGATCGCCGGCCTGCCCTTGCTGGCGGGCCGCCGCCTGAACTTCGCCCCCCTGTGGAGCGGTTCGCTGGCCGGGACTTATGAGCGGCCGCTCGGCGCCGGCCTGACGGGCCGCGTCACCCTCGCCGCCAAGTATTCGTCGGAATACAACACCGGCTCGGACCTGGACCCGGCCAAGAGCCAGCCCGGCTTCTGGCTGGTGGACGGTCGCGTGGCCCTGGCCAAGAACGATGCTGGGGATGGGGCCTGGAGCGTCGAGCTTTGGGGCCGCAACCTGTTCGATCAGGACTACCGCCAGGTGGCCTTCGGCGCGCCCTTCCAGTCGGGCACCCTCGGCGCCTTCCTCGGCGCCCCGCGCACCGTGGGCGTGACGCTAAGGATAGTGCGCTAAAGCCTCACCCTCTCCCGGCGGGAGAGGGCTTGAGCCTCCAAGAGCGCAGCGATTGGATAGGCGAAAGGGTGAGGGGCCAAGGTTTCAGTCGGCGCAAGCCGTCGTCGCGCTGCGGCTTGCGCCGACGGAAGCCGACGACCCTCATCCGACCCTGCGGGCCACCTTCTCCCACAGGGAGAAGGGACAGAAGACGGTCTGCGACTACCCCTTGTCGCGGGCTTCATCCCGCGCCGCCCGCTCGGCCTGGCCGCGCCAGCCGTAGCCTTCGCCATGCTTGCCGACGCTGACGAAGGTCGCTTCCTCGGCCTTGTGGAAATACTGCTCGGCCACCATCCAGCCCTTGAAGGGGCGCAGAACGCCCAGGCACATCAGGGCCAGGATCGGCAGGGTGACGACGAAATGCACCCAGACCGGCGGGTGGACGTTGAACTCGAAGATCATGAAGCCGATCATGCCGACCACGCCCACCGCCGACATGACGAAGAAGGCCGGGCCGTCGGCCGGGTCGGCGAAGCCGTAGTCCAGGCCGCAGTTCGTGCATTCCTTGCGGATGGTCAGATACCCCTGGAACAGCGGGCCCTCGCCGCAGCGCGGGCAGCGGCAGCTCACGCCGGTCTTCAGCGGGCTGAGGGGCGGATAGACGGGGTCGGACACGGCTACACCTGACAGAACGGGGTGACGATAACGTCGATACCGCCGATGTCGGCCTTTCGCGCGCGCGTCGCAAGCGGGTGATTTGTCCTACCCGGGCGGTAAGGTTTTTCCGTCGCCTCTTTAACCGGCGTTAACTGTGATTAAAGCCCTTTCGCGCGAGCATGCGCGCGTATGTCCGGGGCCACCGCCAGCAAGCGTGTTCTGAAGACGACCGTGGCGGCCGCCGCGGCGGGCGTCGTCGTGCTCGCGCCCCTGGCCCCGCACGCCGAGGGGGCCAATCTCGGCGGCGGCCCGGTCGAGATCCGCGTCGGCGCCAACACCGGCTTCACCAAGATCGAATTCGCCGGGGCCGTGGGCTCGCGCGCCAGGGTGCGTCAGGACGGCCGCGCCGTCATCATCCGCATCGGCACGACCGCCGCTCCCGACATCAGCCGCCTGCGCGTTGATCCGCCCAAGGGGGTCGAGAAGGTCGAGACCCGCGCGGTCCAGGGCGCGACCGAACTGGTTCTGACCCTGGCCGAGGGGGCGGGCGTCCGCTCCGGCGCCGCCGACGGCGCGGTCTGGCTCAACCTCTACGCCCCGGGCGCTGCGCCGGAGGGAAGCAAGCCCTCGGTCGTGCCCGCCGGCGGCGCTGTTCCGGTCACCGCCGAGCTTGCGGACGAGACGACCCGCCTGACCTTCGCCTGGGCCGCGCCGGTCGGGGCCGCCGTCTTCCGCCGGGGCGATGCGGTCTGGGTGGTGTTCGACGCCGCCGCTCGCATGAACATGCCCGCCGCCGCCGGGGCGGGACTGGCCAGCAAGGCGCGCTGGGCCGCCGGGCCGGACTTCACCGCCATCCGCATTCCCGTGGCCGAGGGGCAGGGGGTGTCCGCCCGTGCCGACGGCGCCGCCTGGACCATCACCCTGGGCGGGCCGACCGCCGCCGCCGGCGGCATCGACATCGGCCGCGACGACAGCGTCCAGACGGCCCTGATCGCGCGCATGGCCGGGGCGACCAAGACCGTCTGGCTGACCGATCCCATGGTCGGCGACCGCTTCGCCGCCGTCACCGCCCTGGCCCCCGGCAAGGGGCTGAGGACCGGGCGGCGCACGGTCGACCTGGCCCTGCTGCCGACCGCCCACGGCCTGGCGGTCGAGACCCCGACCGACGATCTGACGGTCAAGGCCGAGGGCGATATCGTCACCCTGTCGCGGCCGAAAGGCCTGCGTTTGTCGCCCCCGACCGTGGGGCTGGAAGCCGTCGCCGCCGAGGCCCGCGCCCCGCGCGCCGCCGTCCGTCCCGCCCTGATCATCTCCGACTGGGCCGATCTGGGCGACGACAGCTTCAGCGAGCGTCATCGCCTTCTTCAAACCGCCGCCGAGCTGGAAAGCGGACGCGCCGCCGAGGACCCGCGCGCCCCTATTGAATCCCGTCTGGCCTACGCCCGTTTCCTGGTGGGGCAGGGGCTGGGCTATGAGGCGATCGGCGTGCTGAACGCCCTGGTCAAGCAGACCCCGGCCATGCAGGGCGTCGCCGAGGTGCGCGGTCTGCGCGGCGCCGCGCGCGCCTCCATCGGCCGCTACGCCGAGGCCGAGGCCGACTTCTCGTCCGGCGCCCTGGCGGGCGATTCCTCGACCCGCGTCTGGCAGGGCTATATCGCCGCCCAGCGCAGCGACTGGACCACGGCGCGTCAGGCCTTCGCCGCCGGGGCCGGGGTGGTCGACAACTTCACCCCCGAATGGCGCGCCCGCTTCGGCACGGCCCACGCTCTGGCCGCCGTCGAGACCGGCGATCTGGACGCCGCGCGCGAGCTGCTGGCCTATGTCTTCAGCCAGCCGGGGATTTCGGCGGCGGACCAGCTGACCGCCCGTCTGGTGCAGGCCCGGCTGTTCGAGCTGGAACAGAAGCCGGCCCAGGCCCTCGCCCTCTACAAGGCCGTGGCCCGCGCCCCGCTGGACGGGATTTCGACGCCCGCCCGCCTCGGCGTGGTCCGACTGGAGATGGCCAGGGGGACGCTCAAGCCCGACGCGGCCGCCGCCCAGCTGGAGGCGCTGAAGTGGCGCTGGCGCGGCGACGGCACGGAGCTGGCCGTGATCCGCAGCCTGGGCGAGCTCTATCTGTCGCAGGGCCGCTATCGCGAGTCCCTGACCACGCTGAAGGCGGCGGGGCGCAAGATCGTGGTCCTGCCCGGCGGCGACAAGCTGCAGACCGACCTCGACAACGCCTTCCGCGCCCTCTTCCTCGACGGCGCCGCCGACGGCCTGCAGCCGGTTCAGGCCCTGGCCCTCTTCTTCGACTTCCGCGAACTGACCCCGGTCGGCGCCGACGGCGACGAGATGGTGCGCCGTCTGGCCCGCCGCCTGATCGACGTCGACCTGCTGGATCAGGCGGCCGAGCTGCTGAAGTATCAGGCCGACAATCGTCTGGACGGTGTGGCCAAGGCCCAGGTCTCGACCAATCTGGCCATGGTCTATCTGATGAACCGTCAGCCGGAGGAGGCCTTGCAGGCCCTGTGGTCGTCGCGCACGACCCTGCTGCCCACGGCCATGAACAGCGAACGCCGGGCGCTGGAAGCGCGCGCCCTGATGGAGCTGGGGCGCTACGACCACGCGCTGGAGGTCCTGGCCCGGGACGCCTCGCCCGCCGCTCGCGACGTGCGGGCCGAAATCTTCTGGAAGCAGCAGCAGTGGGGGGCGGCGGCCGCCCTCTACGAACAGCAACTGGGCAATCGCTATCGCGACGCCCTGATCCCGCTGACCGCGGACGAGGAGAATCGCCTGATCCGCGCCGGGGTGGGCTATTCACTGGCCCGCGACGCCGGGGCGCTCAACCGTCTGTCGGCCAACTATTCGGGCTTCGCCGACAAGGCCCGCTCGCCGGGCGGCATTCGCATCGCCCTGGCCGGTCTGGACGGAGCCGACGGTTCGGGTCGTCCGCAGGACTTCGCCACGCTCAGCGCCGGGGCCGACACCTATGCCGGCTGGATCGCGGCGACCAAGGCCGAGTTCAGGACCCGGACCGGGGCCTAAATGAAAAACCCTCTCCCGGCGGGAGAGGGCTTGAGCTTCGGAGAGCCGAAGGCGATCCGCAAAGCGAAAGGGTGAGGGGCTAAGGTTTCCGAAGGAGCGCCGCGCGGCGGCTTGCGCCGACTTATGCCGAGAACCCTCACCCTTTCGCCTGATCCAATCGCTTCGCTCCTGGAGGCTCAAGCCCTCTCCCACAGGGAGACGGGCCGATGCCCTTCCCTCGCGCGGAGGGAAGGGCGAGCCGGAAAGGCTTAGCCGTTGACGGCGTCCTTCAGCGGCTTCGACACGCGGAAGCGCACAGCCTTCGAAGCGGCGATCTTGATGGTCGCGCCCGTGGCCGGGTTGCGGCCTTCGCGCTCGGCGCGCTCGGCGGTGTCGAAGACGCCCAGGTTCGAGATGCGGACGTCCGAACCCGAAACCAGGCTCTTGTGGATGTTCTTGACGATCGCGTCGAGGACGCGGCCGGCGTCGGCCTGCGAAACACCTGCGTCCTTGGCGACGGCGGCGATCAGTTCGGCTTGAGTGGTCATAAGGGTTTTCCCAGTGGTGGTCGCCCGATTCCCGGGCGAAGACCGGAGGATCAACACGCGTTTGCCTCAGCTTGGCAAGCCCGCATGACGCTCAAAGCCCCTGAGGGCGGGACTTATCCCCCGCCGACGCCTCTCTGGAAGCTCTCGACCAGGCTGCCCGCGACCAGTCGCCAGCCGTCCACCAGGACGAAGAAGATCAGCTTGAACGGCAGGGAAATGACCACCGGCGGCAGCATCATCATGCCCATGGACATGAGCACGCTGGCGACCACCAGATCGATGACAAGGAACGGAACGAAAAGGAGAAATCCGATCGTGAATGCCTTCTTCAACTCGCTGATCATGAAGGCCGGAGTGACCACCCGCAGGGGCAGTTCCTGCACGTCTGTCGGAGGGGTGACTTTCGACAGTCGGGTGAACAGGGCCAGGTCGCCGCGATCCACCTGGGCCAGCATGAAGGTTTTCACCGGTTCGGACGCCGCATCGAAGGCCTGGGGCAGCTCCATCTGCTGATCCATCAGCGGACGGATGCCCGAATCATAGGCGTCCTGCCAGGTCGGGGCCATGACGATGGCGCTCAGGAACAGGGCCAGGGACACCAGGACGGCGTTGGGCGGCGACTGCTGCATGCCGAGCGCGGTGCGCAGCAAGGACAGCACCACGATGATGCGCACGAAGCTGGTGGTCATGATGACGATGGAGGGGGCCAGCGACAGGACGGTCATCAGCCCGACCAGTTGCACCACCCTCTGGGTCAGGCCCGCGCCGGTGCCCAGGTCGATGTTGATGGCGGAACCGCCCTGCGCCACCTCCTGCGCCAGCGCGCCCAGCGGCCAGACCAGACACAGGGCCGTGGTGATCAGCGACAGCAGGGCGGCGCGCTTCAGCTCGGCGCGGCTGGGCAGGGCGAAAACCGCTCGACTTTCCTCCCCACGACGTGGGGAGGGGGACCGCGAAGCGGTGGAGGGGGCGGCGCGACGGCGGGCGTCAGAGTGCGAACGGGAGCAAGGCGACGTCGCCCCCTCCGTCACGGTCGCTGCGCGCCCGCGCCACCTCACCATTCGCGATGCGAACAGGGAGGAAAGGCTGAGCCGGCTCATTTCACTTCTCCCTGACCGCGCGGTTCGATCAGTTCGCGCCCTTCGCCCAGCAGGATCAGCCGCTCCTCGGCATCCACCCGCACCAGGACCAGACGCCTTGCAGGGTCCAGCACCAGGGTCTCGATCACCTGCAGCCGCCGCGCGCCGCGTTCGGCCTGGAACCTGGCCAGCACCTGGGGCGCATAGCGACGCGCCGCCCAGGCGGTCAGGCCGATCAGGCCCAGGGTGATCGCCAGGCCGAACACCGCCCGGAACAGATCGAGGAAATTCATGCGGTTTCGAGGCCCCGACGGCGCTCACAGACGCGCCGCTTCGCCCGCACGTTTCGCGGCTCGTGGTTAACGCCGCGTTTAGAAACACGGAATATTAACCATGCAGGCGGCAAATTCTGCCGGTCCATCGTTCGAGGGTCCTTCGTGTCCGTCACCGACATTCCGCTGCTGAACCAGATCAAGGGCCGTCTCGGATGGCTTGATGATCGTCAGCGCGTGATCGCCCAGAACGTCGCCAACTCCGACACCCCCGGCTTCATGGCCCGCGACCTGAAGGCGCCGACCGACTTCGCCGAGGCGATGCGCACCGGCGGCGGCTTGCGGATGGTCGCCACCAACGCCCGCCACATCACGCCCGCGGGGCAGACCGCGCGGTTCGAGTCGCTGAACGCGCCGGATTCGGAAACCACGCTGGACGGCAACTCGGTCGTGGTCGAGGAGCAGATGCTCAAGATGGCCGAGAGCCGCATGGCCTATGACGCGGCCATCGGCTTCTACCAGAAGTCCATGCAGATGATCCGCATGGCCGCCAAGAAGCCCGGCGTCTGAGGGAGACTGAACCATGCCCGATCCCGTCAACGGCCGTCCCGTCACCCCGCGCAACACCGCCATGGGCGTCGCCGCCGGCGCCCTGAAGGCGCAGCAGTCGCGCATGCGCATCATCGCCGAGAACATCGCCAACGCCCAGTCGACGGCCCTCGTGGCGGGCGGCGAGCCCTATCGCCGCCAGACCCCGGTCTTCCAGGCGCGCAAGGTCGACGGCGCCACCGGCGTGGTCCTGGCCGAGGTCCGCCCGGACCAGAGCCCCTTCCGCGTGGAATACGACCCCTCGCATCCGGCGGCCAACGCCGAGGGCTATGTCCAGCGGCCCAATGTCGACACCCTGGTCGAGGCCATGGACATGCGCGAGGCGCAGCGCGCCTACGAGGCCAATCTGAACGTCATCGAGACGGCGCGGAACATGGAGTCCCGCACCCTCGACATCATCAAGAAGTAGGGGCTAGGCCATGAATCCCATGATGGTGGCCAAGGCCTATGCGGCGGTTCAGGGCGGGGCCATGCCGACCGCGACGCCGCCCGGCGCGGCCTCGGCGGCCCAGGGACCGGGCTTTTCGGAACTGCTGCAGAACGTCATGACCCAGACGGCGCAACAGACGCGCGGCGCCGAAACCCAGATGGCCCAGATGGTTCAGGGCCAGGGCAGCCTGATCGACGTCGTCACCGCCGTCTCCTCGGCCGAAGCCTCGCTGGAAACCGTCATGGCCGTCCGCGACCAGGTCATTTCCGCCTATCAGGAAATCATGCGGATGCCGATCTGAGGGCTTTCCTCCCCCACTCGTGGGGAGGGGGACCGCGTAGCGGTGGAGGGGGCGACGCGACGCCTGACCTTGAGCCGCTCAACATGACAGCGCGGAGCCGACCCCTCCGTTTCGGTCGCTGTCGCGCCCGATCCACCTCCCCATCGCTTCGCGACAGTGAGGAAAGGGATCGAACCCCCGCCCTCAGCGGTTCTCTCCGCATCACGGAGAGACCCCATGCTCAAGAACAAGAACTCCTCGGCCATCGTGGCGGTGAAGGATCTGGATCGCGCCAAGGCCTTCTATTCCGACGTGCTGGAGCTGAATCTGGCCGACACCTCCAATGAGGGCGTGCTGGGCTATCGCACCGGCTCGACCTGGCTGACCGTCTATAAATCCGACTTCGCCGGGACCAATCAGGCCAACGCCGTGACCTGGGACGTCGGCGTCGAACTCGACGACATCGTGGCGGGGCTGAAGGCCAAGGGGGTGGCGTTCGAGCACTATGACGACATGGGTCGTCAGGGCGACATCCACGTCTGCGGCTCGATGCGTCTGGCCTGGTTCAAGGACCCCGACGGCAACATCCTGCATCTGGTCGGTTCGACGGGGTGAAATGGGCGATCCTCCCTTGCGCAGCGGGGGAGGGGGACCATGCGCAGCATGGTGGAGGGGGC
Organism: Brevundimonas sp. T2-11; assembly: GCF_055397675.1. Lineage (NCBI taxonomy): Bacteria > Pseudomonadati > Pseudomonadota > Alphaproteobacteria > Caulobacterales > Caulobacteraceae > Brevundimonas > Brevundimonas sp. T2-11. The sequence goes on along the minus strand of NZ_AP027920.1, from coordinate 2,532,768 downwards.
GGATGCAGTACCGGCTCTGAAAGACCAAGGGACGGCGCGCGACGCTCGCCCCCTCCACCGCCTTCGGCGGTCCCCCTCCCCCGTCGCTTCGCGACAAGGGAGGATCAACTTCAGCCCTCCAGCGAGACCACAGGCTCCTTGATTTCCGCCTTGGCGTGGCCGCGCTTCTTCAGCCAGGCGCGGATGCGTTTCTGGATCGGGTTGTCGACGCCGTAGTGGAACAGGAAGGCGAAGACGAAGGCCGCGCCGACGCCCATGACCCACAGCAGCCAGCGCCAGGCCTCGCCCAGGTTCAGCCGGTTCGCCGTGGCCTCGGCGAGGCCGAACCAGCCGATGCGGACCACTTCGTTGGAGATGAACATGGCGAAGGAGACCACGGCCGCCTGCTCGACCAGCTTCGACGGCTTCGTCACCGGCACGGCCCCGGCCGCCAGGATGATGATGGAGATGAAGGCCAGGGAGATCAGGGCGTTCTTGTCGAAGTACTGCACCACAGCGAGGCCGACCGAGCCCAGCAACAGGGCCCAGCCGGCGGCGCGCGGCTCGATCCAGACCCCTTGCGCGAACCAGGCCAGCCCCATGCCCAGCACGAACAGGGGCAGGGCGCGCCAGATGCCCAGGTTCAGCGGCATCTGATAGACGGGATAGTCCAGCAGGGCCCAGCTCAGTTCATTGGCCGCCAGATAGCCGACCACCACCAGCCCCAGCGCCAGCCACGGCCCGACCCGCGTCAGACCGCGCAGAACCCAGGGGAAGGCCAGGTAGCAGCCCAGCAGGGCCGAGATCGACCAGCTGGGGGCGTTCCAGCCCAGCCCGCCATACACGCCGAACGACTGGACCAGGGCCAGTTGGGCCGGCAGCTGGTCCCAGGCGAACCACTCGGGGTGGCTGGGCGGCAGGCCGATGGCCGTGCCCAGCAGCACCATGGCCACCAGCAAGCCGCCCATGATCAGGTGCGCGGGATAGACCCGCAGGGAGCGCTTCAGGAAGAAGTCGGTCTTCGACATCCGCCCCCCCGCGACCGAGGCGCTGTAGACGCGCATCAGCACATAGCCGCTGTCGATCAGGAAGAAGTTGGTCAGCAGGAAGCCGCCCCGCTCGAACACCGGATGCACGGCGTCGGCCAGGTGAACGGGAGCCGAGGCCTGGAAGTGATGCAGGATGATCAGCGACGCCACGATGAATCGCAGGGCGTCCAGCCACCCGCCGCGCATGATCGGCGGCGGCTCATTATGAGACGAAAACACCTTCCAGCCCATGACGAGGCCTCCTTCGGCCGCGAGACTCGCAAGAAGGGGGCCGCGCGGATTCGTGATCAGCGGCTTGGGCGCGGCGCGGCTCCGGCCATGCTAGGCTGCGACACGGGGCGACCTTCCCGGCCCCTTCAGTTCCAGTTCCCGACCTGACGCACGGTCTTCGTCCGTGGCGCAGGCGCGTGCGTGCTCCCTTCCGACGGGCCCGCGGGCCCATGGCCACAGGATGCTGAACCATGCCTTTCATCACGACCGACGACGGGACCGAGATCTTCTACAAGGACTGGGGAAGCGGGCAGCCGCTCGTCTTCCACCACGGCTGGCCGCTGAGCGCGGACGACTGGGACGCCCAGATGCTGTTCTTTCTAGGGCAGGGCTATCGCGTCATCGCCCATGACCGGCGCGGACATGGCCGCTCGACCCAGACGGCCGAGGGCAATGAGATGAACACCTACGCCGCCGACGTGGCGGCGCTGGCCCGGCATCTGGACCTGCGCGACGCCGTCCACATCGGCCATTCGACCGGCGGGGGCGAGGTGGCGCGCTACGTCGCCCGCCACGGCGAGCCGGACGGACGCGTGGCCAGGGCGGTGCTGATCGGCGCCGTGCCGCCGCTGATGCTGAAGACCGAGGCCAATCCCGGCGGCCTGCCGCTGGAGGTGTTCGACGGCTTCCGCGCCGCCCTGGCGGCCAATCGGGCGCAGTTCTATCGCGACGTGCCGTCGGGGCCCTTCTACGGCTTCAACCGGGACGGCGCGCAGGTGTCGCAAGGCGTCATCGACAACTGGTGGCGGCAGGGCATGCAGGGCGGGGCCAAGGCCCACTACGACTGCATCAAGGCCTTTTCCGAAACCGACTTCACCGAGGACCTGAAGGCCATCACCGTGCCGACCCTGGTCCTGCACGGCGACGACGATCAGATCGTGCCGATCGACGACTCGGCCCGCTTGTCGGCGCCCCTGCTGAAGAACGGGACGCTGAAGATCCATCCCGGCCTGCCGCACGGCATGTGCACCACCCACGCCGACGTCATCAACGCCGACCTGCTGGCCTTCATCAGAAGCTAGGGCGCGGGGATCAGCCCCGGACGAGGCGCAGGAATTCCTCGCGCGTCCGGGGGTCTTCGCGGACGGTGCCCAGCAGGCAGCTGGTCGACAGGCTGGCGCCGGGGACGTCGACGCCGCGCATGGTCATGCAGCTGTGCTCGGCCTCGATGACCACGCCGACGCCGTGGGGACGCAGGACGTCCTGGATGGCGTTGGCGATCTCGGACGTCATCTTTTCCTGGATCTGCAGGCGGCGGGCGAAACCGCGCACCACCCGGGCCAGCTTGGAGATGCCGACGACGCGATCGGTCGGCAGGTAGCCGACGTGGGCCTTGCCCACCACCGGCAGCATGTGGTGCTCGCAGAAGCTGACGAAGCGGATGTCCTTCAGGACCACCAGCTCGTCGTAGCCGCCGACTTCCTCGAAGGTCTTCTCCAGGTATTCGCGCGGCTCGACCTCATAGCCCTGGAACAGCTCGCGATAGGACTTGGCCACGCGCTTGGGCGTTTCCAGCAGGCCCTCGCGGTCGGGATTGTCGCCCGCCCACTGGATCAGGGTGCGGACGGCGGCTTCGGCTTCGGCCTGCGAGACGGAGGGTTTGTGCGCGTGGTCGGTCATGGCTTGTCCATATAGCCGGACCGGCCGATCAATCCAGCCGTCACCGCATCTTCCTTCTCCCCCTGAGGGAGAAGGTGGCCCGTCAGGGCCGGATGAGGGGTGTCGGCGGGACGCCTTGGAAGCTGTGGCGCGAGCGCGGCGGGCTTCATCGGATACGAGGCGCTCACACCCCTCATCCGTCAGGCTTCGCCTGCCACCTTCTCCCTCAAGGGGAGAAGGGAGATCGTGCGTTTCTAAACGGCCTGTTAACCATCCTGTCGGCATTTTCTGCCCAGTTCCCGGGAGTGGTGATGAGCGGCGCGGAAGTTCTGGATATTGGCCGTGACGCCATCTGGCTGACGATCCAGCTGTGCGCCCCCGTGCTCGTCGTCGGACTGGTGGTCGGCGTGGTCATCGGCCTGTTTCAGGCCCTGACGCAGATCCAGGAGCAGACCCTGATCTATGCGCCCAAGATCATCGCCATCTTCGTCTCGCTGCTGCTGTTCCTGCCGCTGATGGGGGCGCTTCTGGGCGGCTTCATGCGCGAGATCGCCGCCCGCATCGCCGGCATGTAGGTCGCCGCATGGAGCCTTACGCCACCGCCGAACAGATCTGGGCCGGCGGCCTGATCTTCGCGCGCATCGGCGCGATCCTGATGACCATTCCCGGCATTGGTGAATCCTATGTGCCGCCGCGCGTGCGCCTGTCGCTGGCGCTCCTGCTGTCGCTGGTCATGTGGCCGCTGGTGGCCGGGACCCTGCCGGCCCTGCCGCCGACCCTGGGCGGCATGGTGGGCTGGATCATCCGCGAGGTTCTGACCGGCCTGGCCATCGGCGTCATCCTGCGCAGCTTCATGACGGCCCTGGTCACGGCGGGCGAGATCATCTCGCAGCAGACGACGCTCGGTTTCGCCCAGACCGCCAACCCCTTGCAGGCCTCGCCCGGCTCGACCCTGTCGGCCTTCCTGATGCTGTTGGGGGTGACGCTGATCTTCGCCACCAACACCCATCACCTCTTCATCGCCGGCATCCTGGGGTCCTACGAGGCCATTTCTCCGGCCAAGCCGATGATCGCCTCCGATTTCGCCGCCTTGGCCGTCAAGACCCTGGGCCAGAGCTTCATGCTGGGGGTCCAGCTGTCGGCGCCGGTCCTGGTCTTCGCCCTGATCTTCAACCTGGCCTCTGGCCTGATCGCGCGGGTCATGCCGGCGTTTCAGGTCTATTTCGCCGCCGCCCCGCTCAGCGTCCTTCTGGGCCTGTCGATCTTCGCGCTGAGTCTGGGCGTGATGGGGACCATCTTCATCGACCGCTATCGCGCCCTGGCGCGGGTGTTCACGGGAGGGAGCCTTGGCTGAAGGTTCCGATCCCGAGTCGAAAACCGAAGAGGCCACCCCGCGAAAGCTTGAGGAGGCCCGAAAAAAGGGCGACGTCGCCAAGTCGCCGGACGTGGCGGCGGCCATGTCCCTGGCCGGGGCGGTCGCGGTCCTGCTGATCGGGGGCGGCTATTTCTCGCAGCAGATGGCCGAGGACATGCTGCCCTTCCTGGCCGAGCCACACGCCATGATCGGCGGACTGGAGGCCGGTGCCGGGATCGAGATCGGCATGCGCGCCGTCTGGGCCGTGACGCCCTTTCTGGCGGCCCTGATGCTGGCGGTCGTCATCGGCGGGGTGGGCGGCAACCTGGCCCAGTCGGGCTTCCTGTTCACCGCCGAGAAGATCAAGCCCAAGTGGTCGGCGGTCAGCCCGCTGTCGGGCTTCAAGCGCATTTTCGGCCCGGACGGCATCGTCCAGTTCATCAAGACCTTCCTCAAGCTGATCGCCATCGGCGCCGTCTGCTGGTGGGTGCTGAAGCCGCACACGCGCGAGTTCGAGAACCTGGCCGCCATGAGCCCGGCCATGATCCTGCCCTTCGCACGTGACCTGGCGGGGTCCTTGATGATCGCCGCCCTGATCTTCCTGGGCTTCACCGCCGGGGCCGACTTCATCTGGCAGAAGTTCCGCTTCGCCAAGCGGATGCGGATGACCAAGGAAGAGACCAAGGAAGACTACAAGCAGACCGAAGGCGACCCCCATGTGAAGGGCAAGCTGCGTCAGATCCGCATGCAGCGCAGCCGCCAGCGGATGATGCAGGCCGTGCCGACCGCCACCGTCATCGTCACCAACCCGACCCACTATTCGGTGGCCTTGCGCTATGAGCCGGATCAGGGCGACGGCGCGCCCATCTGCGTGGCCAAGGGCGTGGACGCGGTAGCCCTGCGCATCCGCGAGCTGGCCAGGGAGAGCGGCGTGCCGATCGTCGAGAACGTGCCCCTGGCCCGCGCCCTCTATGCGACGGTCGATGTCGACGAGGTCATCCCGCGCGAACACTTCGAGGCGGCGGCCAAGGTGATCGGCTTCGTCATGCAGGGACGCAAGCGGCGGTGAGGCGCGCCCACTTGATCCTCCCCCGTGCAACGGGGGAGGGGGACCGCCGCAGGCGGTGGAGGGGGCGGCTTCAGGCTGGCGCTCTGATCTTCTTGCGCCGTGAGCCGCGCCTTGGCTCTTCCTGGACGCGTCTCGATCCCGCCCCCTCCACCATGCTGCGCATGGTCCCCCTCCCCCGCGTTGCAGGGGAGGATCGCTCTCTCGTTAGGGCGCACGAACGAGCTTCGGTATGCTGATGGTTAATGATTCGCGCGGGCAGGACGCCATGACGATTTCCCGGCCGAAGGCGGCGACGACGCGCCGTCCGACCTTTGATCCCCTGCTGGTGGTGATGGCCCTGGGCTTCGCCCTGGCGGTCGCCGCCATGGTCTATCCGGCGTTCCGCGCCAACGCCTTCACGGCGCCGGGGCTGATCCTGATCTTCGCGGCGGGGGCCACGGCCCTGATCTGGCTGTTCGCCTTCGGCCGGGCCGAGGTGCGCCGCGCCCACGGCGACACGGCGGTCGAGATGCTGGACGCCATGGCCGAGCCGGCCGCCCTCGTTTGGCCCTCGGGTCAGGTCCTGGCCTACAACGGCGCCTGGGCCGAGGAGAACGGCGCCGTCACCGCCCTTCCGCGCGGCAAGTCCGCCCAGGCCCTCTACATGGCCTTCGCCCAGGCCCGCGAAGGGCATCAGGGCCGCGCCATCGTCCAGATCGGCGCCCGCGAGATCGAGGTCCTGATCGGTCAGGCGGGGCAGGGGCGTTTCCTGGTCCGCGCCGCGCCCGACGCCGTCCTGCCGGTGCCGCAGACCGCCCCCGCCGCCGCACCCGCCAAGGTCAGCGGCGAGGCCCGCGCCATGGCCGCCGGCGCCCCCTTCGGCTCGACCGTCATCGCCGGCGACGACCTGTTCGCGGGCAGGGCCGAGGATTCCAATGCGGCCCTGGCCGTCCTGACCGGCCCCGCCGCCTCGGGTGACGCCGCCTTCGGCCACCTGTTCGACCTGGCGGGCGTGACCGAGGCCAAGGCCAAGCTGGCCGCCGGGTCTTCGGGACCGATCGAGCTGGTGGCCCGCGCCTATCCGGATCGCCACCTGCACCTCTATGTCGCGCCGGAAGGCGACAAGCGCCGCGTCTGGCTGTTCGACGTCTCGTCGCAGAAGTCGATGGAGCTGCAGCTGTCGCAGGCCCAGAAGATGCAGGCCGTGGGCCAGCTGGCGGGCGGCGTGGCCCACGACTTCAACAACCTGCTGACCGCCATCCAGATGCAACTGTCGGAGCTGCTGGAGCGCCACCCGGTCGGCGACCCCTCCTATGACGGCCTGAACCAGATCCGCCAGACCGGCATCCGCGCCGCCGATCTGGTGCGCAAGCTGCTGGCCTTCTCGCGCAAGTCCACGGTGCGGCGCGAGCGGCTGGACCTGGGCGAACTGGTCGGCGAGTTCGCCGTCCTGCTGCGCCGCCTGCTGCGCGAGGACGTGCGTCTGGAAACCGACTACGGCCGCGACATGCCTCTGGTTCTGGCCGACAAGAGCCAGCTGGAAACCGCCGTCATGAACCTGGCGGTCAACGCCCGCGACGCCATGCGCGGCGTGGTCGAGCCGGGCGCGGGCGTGGTCACCATCAAGACCCGCCGCCTGACCGAGGCCCAGGCCCGCGACATGGGCTGGCGCGAGGCCGCGGGCGAGATCGCCCTGATCGAGGTGTCGGACACCGGCCCCGGCGTGCCGCCCGAACTGCTGGACAAGATCTTCGAGCCCTTCTTCACCACCAAGGCGGTCAACGAAGGCACCGGCATGGGCCTGGCCACCGTCTACGGCATCGTCCAGCAGGCTGGCGGCCACATCAGCGTGACCAATATCGAGGGGGCGGGCGCCGCCTTCCGCATCTTCCTGCCCGCCGCCTCGGCCGAGGAACTGGTCGCGGCCCCGGTGGTCGAGAAAGCGGTCAAGGCCGCGCCGCGCGACCTGTCGGGCGCGGGCCGCATCCTGTTCGTGGAAGACGAAGCCGCCGTGCGCGGCATCGCCGCCCGCCTGCTGCGCCAGCGCGGCTATGAGGTGATCGAGGCCGCCGACGGCGAGGAGGCCCTGATCCTGGCCGAGGAATGGGCGGGTCAGATCGACATGATGATCTCCGACGTCATCATGCCGGGCCTGGACGGTCCGTCCCTGCTGCGCAAGGCGCGGCCCTATCTGGGCGACGCCCCGGTCATGTTCATCTCGGGCTATGCCGAGAGCGACTTCTCGGACCTGCTGCAGGACGAGACCGGCGTCTCCTTCCTGCCCAAGCCGCTGGACATCAAGACCCTGGCCGAACGCGTGAAGCAGGAACTGCACGCGGCCTGAGCCCGCACCGCCGTCATCCCGGGGCTACGCCGCAGAACCCGGGACCCAGGCGGCGGATCACAGGCTGGGTCCCGGCAGGTCCAGGCGCCTGGGTCCCGGCTCTTCGCTCCGCTGCGGTCGGGATGACGGCGGGGAAAGGCGCGGGAACGAAAGTCCGCTTTCAAGCCGGGGGCCGATGTCCGCAAACGACCCATTGCGGACATTCAGGCGGACCAGCCCAAAGGGCAATTCTTGACGCGAATGAGCCCTTGGGCAGGTCTGCTTGTCGATCGTGACAGCGCCACCGCCCTCGACCTTATCGCGTCCGCCTGGTCCAACGAGGCTGTCGCGCAGGGATGATCTTCACCCCTCCGTGATAATGATGTCAGCGTCTCGTCGAAGATCGACAATGCAGGGAGCGGCAAGAGCCTGTCTTAATCCGGGCCAGGACGAGTCCTGTAATGCGCGCGGGCGAACCGCCTTTTGCTCCCAGAGTTGCATCGCCCCTTGATAGTTTGGGGCACTCTTTCGTGTAGCGCTGCAGTCGGAACAGGCACCGGTCAGGACGCTTCCTTCGGGTGATCAAAGGAAGAACTACATGACAGATATCCAGCCTGACCCGTCGAATCCCGAACCGGGAGACGACTTGGACCCCAACGACTTGCCAGCGCCTGAGCCGGACAATGAGGGGGACGACGAGGGGCAAGAACACAGCCAGGAAAACCCTGGCGTGGAGCAATCGCGCGCTGACAACGCCTGATCCTGCATCACCAATAGAGGTCTCGCCTCAACGGCGAGACCTTGATCGCCAGGAGAGAAAAATGGCTGAGAAAAATCTCAACACGCTGTTCCATGACACGCTCAAGGACATCTATTACGCCGAACGGAAAATCCTGAAGTCACTGCCAAAAATGGCGCGCGCCGCACAAGCTCCGGAGCTGAAGGCTGCATTCGAAAAGCACAAGGATCAGACCGAAGGGCAAATCGAGCGACTTCAGCAGGTTTTCGAAATCATCGGCAAACCTGCGCGCGGCAAAACGTGCGACGCCATCGAAGGGATTCTCGCTGAGGGCGACGAAATTATCGAGGAATACAAGGGGACGCCCGCCCTTGACGCTGGCCTCCTGGCTGCGGCCCAAGCCGTCGAGCATTATGAGATCACTCGCTACGGAACGCTGAAACGATGGGCAAACGTGCTGGGGCTGGCGGATGCAGCAGCCCTGCTCGACGAGACGCTTCAAGAAGAGTCTCAAACGGACGTCGATCTCACCTCAATCGCCGACGCTGCCGTCAATGCAGAGGCGCTGAGGCCCGCCGCCTAGACCTCAGTGCTAAAATCTCCCGTCGGAAAGACGCCCGATCTAGCGATGATCTGTGTTATGGTGGTTCATCGCTGGCCAGACTTATCGGGCGTCAGCGGCTGGAAGAGATCGGTGACGCACGCCGCACACTCCCGCCTGAAGGCAGGAGCTGTTTTGTGAATCCCTACCGTATTTTCCGTTTTGGCTTGGCCAGCGAGTTGATCGGCACGACCGAAGTCGATTGCCAAACCGACGAATGCGCTCTGAAAGAGATGACAGCCGCCCGGCATGCAGCGCCGGCTCTTGAGCTATGGCAAAGCGGACGCCTTCTTGCGCGAACCGCTACGGCGCCCGCCTGAGATGACCGCGATGGAAACCCGAAGGAAGGAAGCCGCGGAGCGTGCTGAGGTTTACGCCCCCAAGCCAACAGGAGGCGCCTGGCTGGCTGGAGCCTGCGGTGCGGTTGTTGCGATGGTCGTCTTGTTCACCATCGGCAAGATCTACGAGTTGCCTCTGCAGCCCAATCTGATCTTCGCGGCGCCGATCGTGCTCACCGCCTTTGTGTCGGTCTATATTGGCTATCGGCGGGCCCGCGATAAGAACCGAAAGGCGCAAGCCGACGAGGTTGAAAAGGGCCGATAGCTGACGTCGACGGCGACCGCTTTCCGGCTAGGCGGCCGGCGTCTGCTTTGCGCTCTATGGTCTCCAGTTCAGGTTGTGGGAAAGGTATCTGGGCGTGCCCCCAAGCGCGCCCGGCTGGGCGCGCAGTGTGCGCCGAGTGATTATTCGCTCAATATTCTGGGCATTGTCCCATTCCGAGACTCGCGTTACGCGAGTTTTCGGGGGCGTGATCATCAGTCAGGAGGGCTGACCATGGGGCAAGCGTTGCTGAACCGTTCCGCGCAAGTGTTGCGGGCGATTGGCGAGACAGAAAACTATGACGTCATGGATCGGCTGGAGGTCATGGTCCTCAAGCACAATCCGAAATCACTGCCGGAAGCCGCGACGATGCTCGATGTGGTCGCTGTGAACGTCGCCGCCGGGCAGAGGTGTGACGGACTGGATTTCAGGGCAGTTCAGGTCGTCGCCAGCTTCCTGCGAGAGCAGCACCCCTGATGGCCGATCCGGAAGCGATTGCTCGGCTTCACCCGCCTCCGGCATCAAACGATGGATAAGCCAGGGGATATGTGCCACTGCTTTCTGCCTGCCGATCAACGGTAGAATGCGAGCTGAAAACCATCGGTTTTGCCCCGCCAAATCGCCTCTCCGATGGGGAGGGCGCTATGGTGGACGCAGTCATCCTTCGTTGCAGGCGATTGATGCCTGATCGGCCGGATCGCATCTGGTACGAGTATGCACCGCTAGTGAATGGCAGGCCCAAGCGGCGGCCCACCCACATGATGGCCACCGTTGAAAGCGCCTCGGCTCTTGCCGTGCGATCAGGCTTCACCGTCCATCCCGATGTGATCAATTATCGCGTACCCTAGGCCGCGCTGGCGACACGGGGGGTGAAATGGAAAAGCGACCCGAGGCAGGACTGGTCTTCTTGCTCATCATCGCAACAGGTGTATTCGCCGTCCTGAGCGTCATCATGCTCTGGGAGCGGACAAGATCGCTGCTCGCAACCGTGGCGTGACCCTGCGCCCCCTTCGAGAGTTCGGGCCCGGGTCGACCTAGCCTTGGGCGGAGCTTCGATGGGTATGATTGGAGCAGCGCTCGTTCGCCAGATCGCTCGATTCACTGACCGCGCGTCCGCTAACCACCCTCAGGTAAACTTCGGTTCACGACCCGTTACGGACGAAGACGGCGGTATCAGTCAGATGGCCAAGATCGGAAATCCATTCGGGCAAAGACGGGGACCTCGACGCTTTTGCTCCGGTCATACTTATTGATGTGGGTGCCGGGAGCGGAGGCGTGAGCCATCCAAATGTCGGCGTCGCGACCGGTTGCCGTCACTTCGATAATCTCTCCGGCGAAGATCGCCTTAAGTATGGCAACACATTCAGTGACCGCCTCGACCTGAACGCGGGCATGGCCGAGAAAGACGAACGCTCCCTTTAGAGAGGGACTGACCACAACGCCGGTCTTAAGCCCATTCCTGCGCCAGATAAGGAGGCCATCATCTCCATTAATCCTCAGTCGCGCCTTTGGACGCTGATAGAGAAACTCCGATGAGATGCGCTCGAAAAAGTCTTGAAGCGTTATTTTTTTGCGGACGGCCATGCGTTTAACGACAGCGACTCCGTCCAAACGTCAATATCCGCTTCCCACCCCTGGCGGCCAATCCATGGTTCTGCTCTCGGGCAAGGCTCGGGCGCCGATCGTTGCTGTTGACCTCGATCAGGCGTCATCGTCGGCGGCTTGGCCGATGAAGCGCGCGTGGGGTATCGGAGCTTATGAAAATTCTCAAAGCCCTGATGCCGGTTGTGGCGCTTATGTCGTGCGCTGCGGCGCCCCTGCCTGACGAGCGGACCATTCCCGAACGGTTTCGCGGTGAGTGGAACAGCAATCCGGCCGACTGCGGAACGCCCGACAATGATTCCGTGATGGTGATCGCGGCCGACCGGATCGACTTCTACGAAAGCTCGGGCCGCGTCAGAGGGGCTTTCCTCGACGGGGCCGATCAGGTCCTGATCGTGCTTGAGGTCAGCGGCGAGGAGGAGACCTCGACGACCGCCTTGCGGCTTGGCGTTTCGGCCGATGGAAGCCGCCTCACGGAATATAGCGAGAGCGTCGAACCCTTCGTTCGGCGCCGGTGCCCGGCGACGTCTCGCTAGGCGCGGAGAAGCGAGGGCCTTCGCCCTTCACCCGCCACCGCCTGTCCGGGTGTGTTCCACGGTCGTGCGGCTCTCGCCGTCGGGGCCGGTGGTCGTGGTGGTGGTCGTCGTCGTGGTCCGCTCCCACAGGGTGCAGTCCATTGACGAACCGCCGCCGGGCTGAGGCGTGGTTCGGCATTGCGTGCTGGCGGCCGCGTCCGCCGCGCGCAGGGCCTCCGTCGGGCCGGTCGAGCAGGCGGACAGGGCCAGTCCGGTCGCCAGGACGACGTAAAATCTCAACATGGGATCCCCCTCGCAACGACCGATCGCCAGTCTGCCTGACGCGGCGGGCCGCACAAGTCCCCAGGCGCGTTTCGGGGCGCGGACTAGATTCTCAGGTCGAAATGGCGCGGTTCGCCGTCGCGGCGTTCGCGGGCGGCGTCGTGCAGGGTGTCGGCCAGGTCGAGCAGGTGATGGCGGCGCAGGCGCGGGATGATCTCCAGCAGTTGCAGCCTCAGGGTCTCCGCTTCGGCGTCGCTGAGCGGCGCGACGGAGCGGGCGGATCGGGCAGGCACGGCGATCCTCCATCAATGCGCCTCGGGGAGGCGGCGCGAACCTTGGAAACGGCTGTTTCGCCCTTCCGGTTCCGGATTGGGCCGCATCGAGGGAAAAAACTGAACAAACTCCGCCGTAAAGGCTTGGGTCTTTCGTGCGCCGCCCTAGATAGGGGCCAGACGAATCATAACCCGGAAGAGGAACCTCCCATGGCCTTCACCCTGCCCCCGCTGCCCTACGCCTATGACGCGCTGGAACCGGCCATCGACAAGGAGACGATGACCTTCCACCACGACAAGCACCACCAGACCTATGTCGACAACCTGAACAAGGCCGTGGACGCCGACGCCTCGCTGCAGGGCAAGTCGCTGGAAGAGATGTTCGCCGAGATGTCGAAGCTGCCCAAGGCGGTGCGCAACAACGGCGGCGGCCACTGGAACCACAGCCTGTTCTGGGAACTGCTGGCCCCGGCCGACCAGGCCGGCGAACCCTCGGCCGAGCTGGCCGCCAAGATCGACGCCGAACTGGGCGGTCTGGACAAGTTCAAGGCTGACTTCGACGCCGCCGGCGCCGGTCAGTTCGGTTCGGGCTGGGCCTGGCTGATCCTCCAGGACGGCAAGCTGAAGGTCACCTCGACCCCGAACCAGGACAACCCGCTGATGGACGTGGCCGACGAGAAGGGCGCTGTCCTGCTGGCCGCCGACGTCTGGGAGCACGCCTATTACCTCAAGTACCAGAACCGCCGCGTCGACTACCTCAAGGCCTTCTGGTCGGTGGTGAACTGGAACAAGGTCAACGAACTGTACGAAGCCGCCAAGGGCTGAAACGCCCGCGCAGCTTGACTCCGGGGGGGCGGGCCTTCATAAGCCCGCCCTTCTCGCATCGGGTTTCGGCCCGAGGCGCGAACTGACTACGGACGATGCGTGGACCGCCGTTGAGATCGCCGCTCCAATCGGGGAGGGGCCGGGCCGCATCAGCATGAAGAGTGATCTATGTCGAAGCGCCATAGCGCCAAGTACAAAATCGACCGCGCCATGGGTGAAAACCTGTGGGGCCGCGCCAAGTCGCCGGTCAACAAGCGTTCGTACGGCCCGGGCCAGCACGGCCAGCGTCGTAAGTCGAAGGTTTCGGACTTCGGCCTGCAGCTGAAGGCCAAGCAGAAGCTCAAGGGCTACTACGGCAACATCACCGAGAAGCAATTCTCGGCCATCTACGCCGAAGCCGGCCGCCGCAAGGGCAACACCTCGGAAAACCTGATCGGTCTGCTGGAATCGCGCCTGGACGCCATCGTCTACCGCGCCAAGTTCGTCCCGACCGTCTGGGCCGCTCGCCAGTTCGTCAGCCACGGCCACGTGACCGTCGACGGCAAGAAGGTCGACATCGGTTCGTACCGCGTCAAGCCGGGCCAGGTCATCGAGGTCAAGGAAAAGTCGCGCAACATGGCTCTGGTGCTCGAAGCCCAGCAGTCGTCGGAACGCGACGTGCCTGACTACCTGGAACAGGGCGACCGTGGTTTCTCGGTCCGCTACGTGCGCGTGCCGGAACTGTCGGACGTGCCGTACCCGGTCAAGATGGAACCGAACCTGGTCGTCGAATACTACTCGTCCTGATTTCAGGCGATCGACGATAGAGTTGATGGAAGCCCCGGTGAAAACCGGGGCTTCTTTCTTATTCAGCCTGCGCTGTTCCCTTACGGAAGGAAGCAGCGCATTCTGCCCCGGCGGAGAGGCTCCGCTCCGGAAGGTCCCGATGAGACGAACCACCGCCCTCTGCGTCGCCGCCGCCGCCCTTATGGTCGCGGGCTGCGCCCTGACCGGCGATCCCCGGGTGTCGACCGCCGGCATGCCGGGACAGCTGGAGCCCGTCCACGCGGCCGCCTTCACGCACGACACCGCGCTTTTCCGGGTCAGCTCGAACGGTTGCACCAGCAAGGCGGACGTCCAGCCCTTCATCACCCACACAGGCGACAGCGCGGTCATCACCCTGCGCCGCGTGGACGAGGACCGCTGTTCGGATGTTCGTTCGGACGGGGTCCAGCTGCAGTGGTCGTTCGAGGAGCTGGGGCTGGAGCCGGGCGCCGAGGTTTCGGTCAACAATCCCTACATGATGCCGCAGGACAGCGCCGCCAACGGGGCCTCCTGATCTTCGGCAAGGCTTTGTTAGTCATGTCGGACGACCGCGGATTAAGGAATGGACGGGTAAGGGCCTGATCCCCCCTGTCGCATTCTCCGTTCGGTTTTCATGCGTATCGTCGACTGCCTGGCCAACGCCCATAATCTGGCGCTGGTCGCCCTGGCCGCCCTGATCTGCGTTCTGGGCAGCTGGATCACAGTAAGCTTGCTGAAGCGGGTTCGCAGTACGCGGACCGGTACGCGCGCCGCCTGGGTCTTCCTGGGCTCGGTCGCCGGCGGCGCCACGGTCTGGTGCACCCACTTCGTCGCCATGATCGCCTATGAACCCGGCGTCCAGGTCACCTATGAGCCGGGCCTGACCGGCCTGTCGCTGCTGGTGGCGATCTGCGGCAGCGGCGCGGCCCTGCTGACGGCCTCGCAGCGGTTCAAGGGGGCGGCCCTGGCCGGCGGCCTTCTGTTCGGTCTGACGGTGGCGGGGATGCATTTCATCGGCATGGCGGCTTTCGCGGTCGACGCCGTGATCCAGTGGTCCGGCCCCTATGTGGCCGTGGCCGTGGCCGGCTCCCTGCTGTTCGGCGCCGCCGCCTTCAAGGTCGAGAAGCTGTCCACCACGGCGCGCGGCGGCGGATTGGCGGTTCTTCTGCTGGTCCTGGGCATCGTCGTCCTGCATTTCACGGCCATGTCGGCCATGACCGTTCTGCCCTTCGCGCCGCTGGACGGCGTCCTGACGGGCGACGACGCCAAGCAGGCCCTCGCCATCGGCGTGGCGGGCGTGGGTCTGCTGGTCCTGGGCGCCGGCGCCGCCAGCTATGTCCTGGACGCCCAGTCGCGCAGCCAGGCCGAAGTCCGCCTGCAGCACCTGATCGAGGGCGGCGTGGACGGCATGGCGGTCGAACGCGACGGCGTCATCGTCGGCGTCAACAGCGCCCTGTTGCAGCTGGTGGGCGTCGAACGCGAGGCCCTGCTGGGCCAGAAGCTGTCGCGCTGGGCCGAGGATGTCGCGCGCCTGACCGACGGGGACATGGTGCAGTCGTCGCTGACGAACGAGGCGGGCGAGGTCCTGCCGATCGAACTGGCGGCCAAGCGCGACCACGGCAGCGAGGGCGAGGTCATGATCTACGCCGTGCGCGACCTGCGTGCGCGCCAGGCCCAGGAACGTCGCATCGCCCACCTGGCCCGCAACGACAGCCTGACCGGCTTGCCGAACCGCGCCTCCTTCCTGGAGCGCCTCACGCGCCAGACCGCCACCATCAGGCCGGGCGAGACCCTGGCCCTCTTCGCTCTGGATCTGAACCGCTTCAAGGAGGTCAACGACCTCTATGGCCACGCGGTCGGCGACCAGCTGCTGTGCCGTATCTCGGACCACCTGCGCGAGGTCCTGCATGAGGGCGAGTTCATCGCCCGTCAGGGCGGGGACGAGTTCGTCGCCATGGCGCCGGTGTCGTCGCGCGCCGAGGCCGAGGCCGTGGCCCGTCGCCTGCGCGCCGCCGTCATCCGTCCGGTGACCATCGAACACGCCGACCTGTCGTGCGGCGCCAGCATCGGCGTCTCCCTGTGGCCCGAGGACGCCGACGACCTGTCGACCCTGATCAATAACGCCGACCTGGCCATGTATCGCGCCAAGGCCTCGCTGACCCAGGACATCTGCTTCTACGAGGCGGACATGGATCAGGCGGTTCGTGCGCGCCGCCGGGTCACCCAAGCCCTGCGCGAGGCCATCGATAACCAGCGCTTCGAGCTGCACTATCAGGTCCAGGCCTCGGTCCAGACCGGCAAGGCGACGGGTTATGAGGTCCTGCTGCGCTGGAAGGACGAGGACGGCCGCTACATCTCGCCGGCCGACTTCATTCCGGTGGCGGAAGAGACCGGGCTGATCCTGCCGATCGGCGAATGGGTGCTGCGTCAGGCCTGCAGGCACGCCGCCGCCTGGCCCGAGCCGCACAAGATCGCCGTCAACCTGTCCCCGGTGCAACTGGGCCATGTGGACCTGCCGCGTCTGGTGCAACAGGTCCTGCAGGAGACGGGTCTGGACGCCACGCGTCTGGAGCTGGAGATCACCGAGACGGCCATGATCAGCGACATGGAGCGGACCACCCATGTGCTGCGGCAACTGAAGGCCCTGGGCGTCACCATCGCCATGGACGACTTCGGCACCGGCTATTCCTCGCTGTCGACCCTGCGGGCCTTCCCCTTCGACAAGATCAAGCTGGACCGGTCCTTCATGACCGAACTGGACGGCGCCGAGCCTCAGTCCCAGGCCATCATCCGCGCCGTCCTGACCATCGGTGAAAGCCTGTCGATCCCCGTGCTGGCCGAAGGCGTGGAGACGGCTGAACAGCTGGCCTTCCTGCGCGCCCAGGGCTGCAACGAGGTCCAGGGCTATCTGCTGGGCCGTCCCCAGCCCGAAGCCGACGCCCTGACCAACGGCGCCGCCGTGGTGGCGACGCCGCCGTCCGGCGAGGCTCAGCCCGCCGGGGTCCGCGCCGCCGCATAGCCAGGCCAGTGGGCGGCGCCCGCTCGTTCGTACTGGACGGGCAGGGCCTCCGGCTGACCCAAGGCCACGGCGGCGTGGTGGCCCCAGTTGGGGTCGTCCAGCACGGCGCGGGCGACCGCGATCAGGTCGGTCTTGCCCTCGGCCAGCAGGGCTTCGGCCTGTTGCGGGGTGATGATCATGCCGACCGCCATGACATTGGCCTCGGGGACCGCCGCCTTGACCGTCTCGGCGAAGGCGACCTGATAGCCGGGCTCGGCGCCGGGGATGCGGGCCGTGGCGACATTGCCGCCGCTGGTCAGGTGCAGATAGTCGTAGCCCATGGCGTGCAGGGCCTGGCCGAAGACGGCGGCCTCGTCGGGCGTGATGCCGCCCTCGGTCCAGTCCGAGCCGTTGAAGCGCACGCCCAGGGCCTTGGTGCGGGGCCAGGCGTCGCGCAGGGCCTGGGCCACCCGCAGGGGGAAGCGCATCCGGTTCTCCAGCGAGCCGCCGTATTCATCCGTCCGTTCATTGGACAGCGGCGACAGGAACTGGGTCAGCAGATAGCCGTGGGCGGCGTGCAATTCGACCAGATCGAACCCGGCGCGGTCGGCGCGCCTGGCCGAATCGACGAAGGCCTCGACCACCCGGTCCATGCCGGCCTGATCCAGGGCCGTCGGCGTGTGCCAGTCGTCCTTGAAGGGCTGGCTGGATGCCGAAAACGTCTCCCAGGCCTTGTCGGCGGGGGCGGGGCCGCCCCGGTCGATCCACGGCGGATTGGTCGAGGCCTTGCGCCCCGCATGGGCTAGCTGGACGCCGATCGGCGTGTCCGAATAGGTGCGGATGTCGCGGATGATCCGGGCGAAGGCGGCTTCCTGTTCGTCGTTCCACAGGCCTGTGTCGGCCCATGAGATGCGGCCCGCCGCCTCGACGCCCGTGGCCTCTATCACCACCAGTCCGGCGCCCGACAGGGCCAGGCGGGCGACATGCTGGGCGTGCCAGGGCTGGGGCACGCCGTCCACGGCCGAATACTGGCACATGGGGGCGATGACGATGCGGTTCTTCAGCGTCAGCGGCCCGACGGCGCGCGGGGTGAACAGCAGGCTCATGCAATGATCTTTCGATGATGTCCCGGGGAGGCGGCCACAGTAGCTATGACTGTGGCGGTTCCGTTCAAGTCCCGCCTTTCCGATTATTCACGTGATCTGGAACGGCGACGCTGGCAGTTTCCGGCCAGCAAAGAAGGGGAACACCTATGCGCCGTATCGTCATCGCTCTCGCCGTCGCCGCCATCGCCGCGCCCATGCTCTCGGGCTGCATCATCATCGCCAGCGACAAGCCGACCACCCGCGTCATCCACTCGAACTCGACCGAGTCGAACTGATGCGTCTGGCCGTCGTCGCGACCGTCGCCCTGCTGCCGCTGCTGGGCGGCTGCGTCATCTATTCGAGCGATGGCGAGGAGCGGAAGGTCAACATCAACAACCAGGCCGTGGTCCAGGCCGAAGCCCTGGAAGCCGTCCGCAAGGTCGACTTCGACGGCCAGCGCCTGACCGTCGTGGTCGGCTCCAACGGCTGCACCGAGGCGTCCAGCTTCGAGGTCAGGATCAAGGATACGGACCCGGCCGAACTCAGCCTGATCCGCCGCGCGCCTGACCTGTGCAAGGCCATCGTCCGCGAAGGCGTCGCCGTCAGCTGGACCTACGCCGAGCTGGGCCTGAACACCGGCCAGCACGTGCGCGTGCTGAATCCCGTCAGCTTGTAGGGAAAAGCCCTTCTCCCCTTGAGGGAGAAGGTGGCCCGTTAGGGCCGGATGAGGGGTGTCGGCGCGACGACCGCTTACGTCACTCAGGCGGCGAAGTCTCTATCGGATACGAGGCGCACACACCCCTCATCCGTCAGGCTTCGCCTGCCACCTTCTCCCTCGAGGGGAGAAGGAAGAGGCTAGGCCGAAAACGGCCCCAGCATTTCCGCGGGGATGCGGGCGGGGCGCAGGGTGGCGGCGTCGACCAGGCACCACTCCGAGAGCCCCTGGGCGCAGACCCGGCCTTCGCTATCCTCGATACGGACATAACGGTTGAAGCGCGGGCCTTGCGGTTCGCCGACCCAGGTGCGGGCGGTCACGCCGGTCGCCCCCGGCGCGATGGCGCGCAGGTAGTCGATCTCGTGCCGCAGGGCGACCCAGGACCACTTCGCCCGGGTCTCCTCGTCGAAGCGCGCGTTCCAGTGGGCCGTGCCGACGTCCTGCAGCCAGCCGACATAGACCACGTTGTTGACGTGGTTGTTCTCGTCGATGTGTTCCGGCCGCACGTCCAGCGGGACGACGAAGACCTCGCGGTCCTCGCGCGGGGTCAGTTGCGGCCGGGCCATCCGGGCTTAAGCCTCGCCGAGGGCGACGCCCTTCTCGGTCATCAGGGCCTGCAGTTCGCCGGCCTGGAACATTTCGCGGACGATGTCCGATCCGCCGACGAACTCGCCCTTCACATAGAGCTGCGGGATGGTCGGCCAGTCGGTGAAGCTCTTGATGCCGTCGCGCAGGGCCTCGTCCTGAAGCACGTCGACGCCGACGAAGGGGGCGCCCACGTGATCGAGGATCTGCACCGCCAGCGAGGAGAAGCCGCAGCGCGGCGAATCCGGCGTGCCCTTCATGAACAGGACCACGTCATGCTCGGCCACGGTCTGGGCGATGAAGGCGTGGACGGGATCGGCGGCGGCGTCGACAGTGGTTTGATCGGTCACGGTAAGGGGCCTTTCAGAGAAGCCCGTCAGCTAGGCGCCCAATGGGGCCGGGTCAAGGCCGCTGCGGCGTAAGGGCTCAGGCGGTTTCCGGCGCCCGGGCCAGACGCTCGGCGCGCTGGGCCAGAACCGGGGCGCCGTATTCGCGCGCCGTGGCGGCGGCTTCCGTCAGCATCAGACCCAATTCGCGAGGGGCCTGACCGGTCCAGCGGGCGCGGGCCAGGGCGATTCGCGCCATGCCGATCTGATCGGCGGCCCAGTCCAGCGGCGTCGAAACCACGGCAGGACGCACCAGGCGTCGACGCAGTCCGGCCTCGATCTCCAGCAGGGCGGTCAGATCGCCGACCGAGCCGGCGCGTGACGTCTCCTGGGCCACGCGCCGTTCGTGGGCCAGGGCGCCCAGGATCAGGCCGCCGCCCTCGGTCAGGGCTTCGGCCTGGACCAGAGCCAGCAGGGGCAGGGCCTCGCGTTCGGCGCGCAGCACCTGGATGGCAGCCCAGTCCAGCGGGCTGTGATCGGGGGTGAACTGGTCGGCGGCGGCGTCGAACAGGGCCTGGGCCTGATCGCGAGCGGGCATGTCGTCGGCGATGGCGGCCAGGGCGGCCATGCCCGCCGCGCACAGGGCCAGGGCTCGGGCGCGGCTGAGGGGGCGTTGTTCAGGCGCGGCGGCCTCGACCAGGGCCCGCAGGTCGCCGCCGGCCTCGTCCAGCAAACCCGGATCATGCGCCGCCAGCCCGGCCTCGAGCAGCAGGCCGGCCCGGTCCAGGCGCAGGTCGTCCTCGATCGGGCGCTGCTGTCCCTTCAGCCCGCGCAGGGCGCCGTCCAGCAACAAGGCGGCCTCCTGAAGCGCGTCGCTCTGGCCGGACAGCGAGGCTTGCCGCGCCCGCAGCCGGGCGTGCAGGGCGGCGACCGCGGCGGCGGTGTCGCTTCGGCGCGCGGTCGGCAGGGCGGCCAGCAGGGTCAGGACGGCGTCCAGCCGCCCCGGCTCGCCGCAAAGGTCGAAGGCCAGCATCCCGCTTTGAGCCAGTTCCAGCGTGGCGCGAATGGTCTGGTCGTCGTTATGGGCGTGGCGGGCGGCGTCGCGGGCGGCCGCCTCGGCGCGCTCAAGGCTGCTCGCCGCACCGCTGCGACGGGCGTGCTCGCGCCACAGGGCCGAGGCGCGCAAGCTGGCGTCGTGGGGGCGGGCGCAGGAGACGCGGCCGGCTTCCACGGACTGTTGGCGGGCCTCCGCCTCGACCAGACCGACTCCGATCAGCTCCAGCCAGCCGAGATCGTCGCTGTCACGCGCCTTTTCGAACAACCGTCGCAGATCCCTGCCGAATTCGAACATCCCAGACCTTTGTCGTCCCGCTTCGGGATCGCGAGGGCGATCCTGCAGACGCACAAGCAAACGCAGCGCCGCCGGATGGGTTCGACTTGAGCATATTCGCGAATTGTGGACCGGGCCTTCCTCTCCATTCCATGGCGAGGAAAGCGGTCATCGCCGCGTTCAGCCCAGGCGCGGAGTCTTCTGACGACAACGCTGCAGCACGGCGCGCGCCTCGGCCTCGCCCGCTGACAGGCGTTTCACCGAATCCAGGCGGGCGCGGGTCTGTTCCAGCTCGGCGTCGTCCGGATTGCGTCCAGCGGCGGTGGCCGCCTGCATGGCCGCCAGCGACCAATAGAGGGCGGCGTCATAGAGGCTCCGGCCGTAGCGGCTTTCGCCGCCCTCCAGTTCCGACGCCGCCTGGGTCAGGCCAGCGCACCGCACCGCCTCGTCGTAGGAGACGAGCCGGGTCGTCTGGGCCGGGCCCAGAACCGCTAGCGCGGTTGCGACGACAGCGATGAACATCAGAAACTCCACGGCGCCCCGAGGAAAAAGAAGCCCGGCGCCGCATCTCCCTAGAGAACCACGGTCGTGTGTCGGATGAAAGACGTGTTCAGTAAAGCTTCAGGTTGCAGTCCATCCGTCTGCGGGCGCGGTCGGCATGGCGCGGCCCTGATCGACCAGCCAGCGGACAAAGGCGCGTCGCGCGCGTGACGGCTCGCCCGCGCCGGGGATGGCCGCGACCGCTCCGCCGTCGGCCTGAAACCCGAAGGGCGCCAGCAGCCGACCATCGGCCACGGCCTCGGCCGCCAGGGCCCAGGGCAGGACCGCCGCGCCCCAACCGGCCAGGGCCGCGTCCAGCACGAAGTGCAGGTGGGCCACCGGGCGTTCGGATGCGGCCGTCGAGCGACGCCCGCTCAGCGCCGACCAGTCCTTCCAGCCGCTGAGATGGGTGCGGGCCACCAGACGCGGGGCGTCCAGCACCGCCGCGTGCAGGTCCTCGCCCGCCAGAGCCCCGACCAGAGACGGCGCGATGACCGGACCGACGGCGTTGGGGATGATGCGCTCGGCCTTCAGCGTCTCGATCCGCTCGGGGCCCAGCAGGCGCAGCACCACGTCGGCCCCGCGCCGACTGACCGCATGGGGCGCCAGTTCGACCAGATGCACCCGGATCTCGGGGTGCAGCCGCCCGAAGTCGGCCAGGCGCGGGATCAGCCACTTGACCGACAGGCTGGCGTTGACGGCGACATGCAGGTCCTGACCCTCGCTGCGGGCCCGCGCCACGGCGGCGGCGAGGCCGTCGAAGGCGGCGGTCAGGCCCGGCAGCAGGTCGCGCCCCGCCCGCGTCAGGCTCAGGGCGTGACGCGGCCCTTCGAACAGCCGGACCCCCATCTGCGCCTCCAGCGCCTTGACCTGACGGCTGACGGCGCTGTGGGTCACGTTCAGCTCGGCCCCGGCCAGGGTGGCGCTGCCGGTCCGCGCCATGGCCTCGAAGGCCCGCAGCGCGTTCAGCGAGGGCAGGGCGCCGGAAGCTGTGAGGTTTTCGAACATGCCTTTCCCGATAGGTCGCTTTCGTTCCGGCGGCAATGCGGTGACACCGGCCCATGTCGTCGCCCGCTGCTCACCGCCTGATCGTTCCCGTCCTCGGCTTCGGCCTGATCGTCGCCTTCGCCTCCAGCTACTACCTGCTGGGGGTGCTGGCCGAGCCGCTGGCGGCGGGGACGGGGACCACGCCGTCGCTGGTCTTCGCGGGACTGTCCGGAGCCTTTCTGGTCTCGGCGGCGCTCAGCCCGTTTGGCGGGCGCTGGGTCGACCGGCGCGGCGGCCGCGAGGTGCTGACCGTCGCCTCGGTGGTCTTCACGCTCGGTCTGGCGGGGCTGGGCCTGTCGCAGGGGCCGGTCAGCGTGGTCGGGGCCATCCTGACGCTGGGGATCGGCATGGGCGTCGGCTTCTACGGTCCCGCCTTCGCGGTGCTTGTGGCCATCCACGGCGAGGAGGCGAAAAAGCCGATCACGGCGGTGTCCCTGATCGGGGCCTTCGGCGGGGCCCTGGGCTGGCCCATGACCCTGGCCATGATCGAGACGGTCGGCTGGCGCGGGGCCTGTTTCGGCTGGGCGGGGCTGCACCTGCTGGTCTGTCTGCCGCTGTATCTGACCCTGCTGCCGGACGGGCGGGCGGGGCCGCGTCCTTCGGCGGACGGCGAGCCTGTACGCTGGGACGGGCGGATGATCCGGCTGGCGGTCCTGTTCGCCGGGGCCTGGTGGATCGCCACGGCCATGAGCGCCCACCTGCCGCGTCTGCTGGGCCGGCTGGGGCTGGACCCGGCCCAGGCGGCGGGCGCGGCCAGCCTGATGGCCGGGGCGGCGGTGGTCGTGCGGCTGCTGTCCTTCCTGACCGTCGGCAAGGGCTCGCCGGTCGTGGTCCTGCGCTTCGCGACCCTGCTGCACCCGCTGGGGGCGGCGGTGGCCTTCTTCGGCGGCAAGTCGCTGGCCGGGGCGGTGGCCTTGGGTCAGGGGGCGGGCAACGGCCTGCTGTCCGTGGCCTCGGGCGTCCTGCCGCTGCACCTGTTCGGCAAGGCGAACTACGCCACGCGTCAGGCCCTGATCCTGACCCCGGCGCGCTTCCTTCAGGCGGCGGCGCCGCTCAGCTACGGTATGGTGCTGGACCGCTCGGCGGGACTGGCGCTTCTGGCCTCCAGCCTCGTCTGCGTCCTGATGTTCGCCATGACCTTCGGGCTGGAGCGGCGGGCCTAGATCACCGGCTCGGCGTCCACGCACATCGCCGCCCGGCGCGGCGCGCGGCGGTCCAGCCTGGTCCATGCGGCGGCCAACCCCTCGACGGCGCGGTCCAGATCGGCCTCGTGGCGGCTGAAGGGCAGGCGCAGGAAGCGCTCATAGGCCCCGTTGATCCCGAAGCGCACGCCCGGCGCGATGCGCACGCCGTGGTCCGGCGCGGCCAGGGCCAGCCGCGTGCTGTCGGCCCGGGGCAGTTCGACCCAGAGCGACAGGCCGCCCTCGGGACGGCGCGTCTTCCAGTCCGGCAGGGCCTCGGCCAGCCGGGCGCGCAGATGGACCTCCTGCCGCGCGATGGTCCGGCGCCGCGCGTCCAGCGGCGCAGGGTCGCCGCTCAGCAGGACGGCGGCGGCCAACTGCTCCATGACCGGCACGCCCAGGTCCAGCGACGGGCGTCGGCGGATCACCACGTCTATGACGTCGGCGTGGGCGCGCAGCCAGCCGACCCGCAGGCCGCCCCAGTAGGGCTTGCTGGTCGAGCCCAGCCGCACGACGTGGGGACCGTGATCGACGGGCGGCGGCGGCGGGCGGTCGAACCACAGCTCGCGCAGGGTGTCGTCCAGCACCAGCAGGGCCCCGACGCGGGCCGCCGCCGTCGCCAGCGCCGCCTCGTCCGCCGCCGACAGGACATGGCCGGTCGGGTTCTGGTGCGCCCCGATCAGATAGACCAGGCGCGGCCGGACGCGGGCGATGGCCGCCAGCATCCCGTCCATGTCCCAGCCCTGCGGCGTCATGGCCACCGGCGTCAGGTCCAGCCCCGCCTGCACCAGGGCGTCCAGCGCATGGGGATAGCCGGGATGCTCGACCACCACCCGGTCGCCGGGCCGCGTCGTCGCCCGCAGCAGGATGGCCAGGGCCCCCAGCGCCCCCGCCGTGACCACGATCTGATCGGGGGCGGTGGCCAGACCCTCGGCGGCGTAGCGGTCGGCGACGACGCGGCGCAGTGCCTCGATCCCCACCGGCTCATAGCCCCGGCCCGGCAGATGGGCGGGCAGGGCCTCCAGCGCGCGGGCATAGGCGGCGTGGACCTGTTCGTCGGCGGGCATGGAAGCGGTGGCCATGTCGATGACGCCGGGCGTGTCGTCGCCCTGCATCGGCCCGTCCAGCCGCCGGGGGCGCGAGGCGGCGCTGGCGGGCAGGGCGGTGACGCTGCCCGATCCCGTCCGGCTGACGACGAAACCGTCGGCCCGCAGCCGGTCCAGCGCGGCGCTGACGGTGATGCGGCTGACGCCCAGCGTTTCGGCCAGTCGCCGCTCCCCCGGCAGGCGCGCATTCAGCGACAGCCGCCCGTCGAGGATCAGCAGCTTGAGCGACTCGGACAGGCGGCGATAGGCGGGCTCGCCGTCCGGCCCGCGCCAGTTGTTCAGCTGACGCGATAGGGAGACGGGGTTGACGAGCAGATCGCGCATAAGGCCATCGTCACGAAAGCGGCTCTATAAAACAAGGCCAATTAACGCCTGTATGGCCCCATGTTCATGCGTCGCTTCATCCAGCTTCAGATCGGCCTCCTGCTCTACGGGGCGTCCCTGGCCCTGATGGTTCGGGCGGACCTCGGCCTCAATCCGTGGAGCGTCCTGCATCAGGGCCTGTCGGAGCGGACCGGGATCAGTCTGGGCATGGTCGTCAATCTGGTCGGGCTGCTGGTCCTGCTGGTCTGGATCCCGCTGCGCCAGAAGCCGGGCGTGGGCACCATCTGCAATGTCCTGCTGATCGGCACGGCGGCGGATGTGGCCCTGTGGGCCCTGCCGCCCATCGAGGGTCTGGCGCTGCGGATCGCCTTCCTGACCGCCGCCATCGTGCTGAACGGCGCGGCGACGGCGGCCTATATCGGCGCCGGCCTCGGCCCCGGGCCGCGCGACGGCCTGACCACGGGTCTGGTCCGCATCACCGGCTGGCGCATCGGCTGGGCCAGGACCGCCATCGAGGTCGGGGTCCTGGTCATGGGCTGGCTGCTGGGCGGCGTCGCCGGGGTCGGCACCGTCCTCTACGCCCTGGCCAACGGGCCTCTGGTCCAGTGGTTCATGGCCCGCTTCGAGATCGCCCCGAAGCGGGAGACCGAGCTCGCGCCGTCAGTCTGAGGCGACTTCGTCCGTCTCGGCTCGGATCTGATCCAGCAGGGCGCGGGCGCGCTCCACGTATGGGCCGCCGTGCGGGTTGTTAGCCACCGGCGTCAGCATGGCCGCCGCCTCCTCGCGCTGACCGACGTGCAGCAGGGCGTCGGCGGCCTGGGCCCGTGCGCTCATCACCTGCGGGGCATAGGCTACGGCGAGCCGCCAGGTCTGCAAGTCGTTTTCATTGGGATAGGTGTCCGCGATCCGTCGGAGGCGGGCGAGGGCCAGATAGATGCGGTAGTCGGTCGGGTCGGCCTGCAGCGCCCGCGCCAGATAGGCTTGCGCCTCGACGTATCTCTGAGCCCGCATGTCGGGGGCGTCGTCCCCGGCCTTGATGCGGGCGCCGGCCAGCAGTTGCAGCGCTTCGGAATCTTCAGGCGCGACCACCAGCGCCTGTTCCAGAGCGGCCTCGCCGGCGGCGGCGTCGCCCCAGTTCAGTTCGGCCCGCCCCAGGGTGACCAGGGCCAGTCGGTCGGCAGGATGGCGAGCGGCGTCGGCGCGCACCTTTTGCAGCAGGGCCTGACCTTCGGCTTCGTCCTTGGGATAGCGGATGTTCAGGCTGTCCAGCAGCATCCGGTCAGCGCTGGGCGGCAGGGTCTGGAAGCGCATCGCCGAACCGGTTTCAGCCATGCGGATCTCCGCATAGTTCATGGTTCCGCGCAGATAGGCCTTCAGTGCGGCCTCCAGACTGTCGGGCGTGTGTCCCAGATGGGTCTGAAGCGCCTCGACCGGCGGCGTCCCCTGCGCCACCGCCGCCAGATAGGCGTCCAGCCCCTGACGGCGCCCGGCGTCCATGAACATGTAGTGGGTCAGCAGCCAGGACTGGGCGTAGAAGGCGCTGCGCGCGCGTCGGTTTTCAAGGTCTCGGGGGCGACTGGTCAGCAACTGTTCGACCGGAATCCAGTCGACTTCGTTCAACGTCCGAAGGCGACCCGGATTGAAATAGCCGACCGTCACCTTGTCCGCATTATCGACCGAGGCGGTCATGAAGAACTCGGCGAAGCCCTCGGTGAACCAGCCCGGATAGCCGCCGGGGAAGTTCTGGAACATGAAGTGGTGGGCGTATTCGTGGAACAGGATGTCGTCGCCGCTGCGCCGGTTCAGCACGGCATAGACGTCGGTCTCGCTGGCGGAATAGAAGCCGGCGACCCCCTCGGCCAGGTTGGGGTTCACCTGCCGCAGCTCCTTGTTGGTATAGACCAGATAGACGGGCAGCTTTCTCGCCCCGTCCATCGGCGGCACGCTCAGTTGGCGGCGCAGCAGGGCGTCAAAGCGCTCCAGCCGCTCGGCATGGCGGCGCAGGTCGCCCTCGGTGCCTTCGCCATGGACCAGGAAGTTGGCCGTCTCGGCGCGCCGCCACTCGGCCTGAGCCGCTTGCGCCGAAAGCAGCAGGACGACGCCGCCCAGAAGCAGACCGCGCCAGGCCGAGGCCGACCGGCGGCCACGCGCGCCATCTCGCTGAATCATCATGTCGGCATCCCCCCGTTTCACAGATTACCGACCGCGCGTGACAATCGCAAAACGACGGTTGGCCGCAGGCTGAACGCCGCGTCCGAAGACCGCCAGACCTCGGCGTCGGGCCATGAAAGGAAGGCGGCCTCCTTCATCCCGCACGAGGTCGTCATGCCTGCTCTCACTGACAAGGTCGCCGTCATCACCGGCGCCAGCTCCGGCATCGGGGCCGCCGCCGCCCGCCTGTTTGCGCGGGAGGGGGCGGCGGTGGTCGTCACCGCCCGGCGCGAGGTCCAGCTTCTGGCCCTGGTGGCGGAGATCGAGGCGGAGGGCGGCCGCGCTGTCGCCGTGGCGGGCGACATCCGCGACGAGGCCCTGGCCGAGCGGCTGGTGAGCACGGCGATCGAGCGCTTCGGCGGGCTGGATGTGGCCCTGAACAACGCCGGGGCCATCGGGGTCAATGAGCCGACGCCCGAGATCACGCTGGAGCGCTGGCGCGACACCCTGGACGTCAACCTGACGGCGGCCTTCCTCGGCGCCAGGCATCAGATCCCGGTGATGCTGGAGCGGGGCGGCGGCTCGCTGATCTTCACCTCGACCTTTGTCGGTCACGCCATCGGCATGCCGGGCATGGCGGCCTATGCGGCGGCCAAGGCGGGTCTGGTCGGCCTGTCGCGGGTCATCGCCGCCGAGTGCGGCGCACGGGGCGTGCGCAGCAACTGCCTGCTGCCCGGGGGGACCGACACCGAGGCCGGGCGCGAGTTCGCCCACACGCCCGAGATCATCGCCTTCGTCGAGGGGATGCACGCCCTGAAGCGGATGGCGACGCCGGACGAGATCGCCCGCGCCGCCCTGTTCCTGGCGTCCGACGCCTCCAGCTTCATGACCGGAACGGCCATGCTGGTCGACGGCGGCGTGTCGATCAGCAAGACCTGAGACGGGCGCCGTCGCTGTTCGTCCGCAGCCCTTGTCGTCAGGCGGGCAGACGCCAGTGGCGCCGCAGGATGAAGGCCATGGCGAGCGCGATCAGGGCGTGCGTCGCCACGAACATCCAGGCGAGCGGCGTGTCTGGGCCCTGGCTCAGCCGCCAGATGACGATGGTGATGTTGCCGCTCAGGGCGACACCGCAGATGCCGAGGACCAGATTGCTTCGATATTGAACAGCCATGAACGGATGGAACCCGCCCATGGCCCTTTATGCAAGGGCGGTCAGCCCCGCTCCTTGGTCTTGGTCAGGCTGATCTTGGGGAAACGTTCGGCGACATAGCCCGTTTCCCAGGCCGACTTGGCCAGGAAGACCGGGTTCTGGTCGATGTCGACGGCCATCTGCGGGCGGTACTTGCTCGAGAAGTCTTCCAGATCGGCCCTGGTTCCGTCCCCGGCCGGGGCGACCCAACGGGCCTCGGCGTAGGGCGAGGGCTCGAAGACGACGTCGAGGTTGTATTCCTCGCCCAGACGGTCGGCCATGACCTCGAACTGCAGCTGGCCGACGGCGCCGACGATGAAGTCCGAGCCCAGTTCGGGGCGGAACAGCTGGGTCACGCCTTCCTCGGCCAGGCCTTCCAGCGCCTTCTTCAGGTGCTTGGCCTTCAGCGGGTCCTTGACGCGGACGCGCTGCAGGATTTCCGGGGCGAAGTTGGGCAGGCCGGCGAAACGGATCAGGCCGCTTTCCGACAGGCTGTCGCCGACGCGCAGCACCCCGTGGTTGGGGATGCCGATCACGTCGCCGGCGAAGGCGTCCTCGGCCAGTTCGCGGTCCGAGGCGAAGAACATGATGGGGGCGTTGACGCTGAGCTGCTTGCCGGTGTTCTGCACCTTCAGCTTCATGCCGCGCTTGAAGCTGCCCGAGGCCATGCGGAACATGGCGATGCGGTCGCGGTGGTTGGGGTCCATATTGGCCTGGACCTTGAAGACGAAGCCGGTGACTTCATCCTTGCCCGGCTCGACCGTGATGTCTTCCGGCGTCGGGGCGTTGCGGGTCTCGGGCGGGGCCTCCTTGCGGGCCTTCATGACCTTGGGCGGCGGCGCCCATTCGCCGATGGCCTTCAGCAGCTCCTCGATGCCGAAGTGGCGCAGGGCCGAGCCCCACAGCACGGGCGTCATGTGGCCTTCCAGGAAGGCCTGACGGTCGAAGGGCTTGTAGCCGGCCTCGACCAGCTCCAGGGCGTCGGTCAGGTCGGCCTGTTCCGAACCTTCGAAATATTGCGCCGCCTCGCCCAGGGGAAGGGGAGCGGGGTGTTCGGCGTCGGCGTCCGAGCCGGCGATCTTGCGCGTATAGGGCTGGAAGCGGCCGTCGCCGCCGACCTGGACCATGCCGCGCAGGCGGTTGCCGCTCTCGGCGGGCCACCAGATGGGCGAAGGGTCCAGCTGCAGCCGGTTGGCGATCTCGTCCAGCAGGGCCATGGGGTCCTGGGCTTCGCGGTCCAGCTTGTTGATGAAGGTGATGATCGGGATGTCGCGCAGGCGGCAGACCTCGAACAGCTTCAACGTCTGCGGCTCGATGCCCTTGGCGGCGTCCAGCACCATGATGGCGCAGTCGGCGGCGGTCAGGGTGCGATAGGTGTCTTCCGAGAAGTCCTCGTGGCCCGGCGTGTCCAGCAGGTTGAACATCTTGCCGTCGTGCTCGAACGTCATGACCGAGGCGGTGACCGAGATGCCCCGCTCCTTCTCGATCTTCATCCAGTCCGAGCGCGCGCGCCGGTTGTCGCCTCGCGCCTTGACCGCCCCGGCCGCGCGCACGGCGCCGCCCGCCAGCAGGATGTGCTCGGTCAGGGTGGTCTTGCCGGCGTCCGGGTGGGCGATGATGGCGAAGGTGCGACGGCGCGCAGCTTCTTCGGGCAGGGTCAGTTTCGACATGGCGCGGGACCTACAGCGCGCAGCGCCGAAAGTCGATTGTCACGATGCCGTGAAAGACCCTTCGCGAAGCGGGGCTTTTAGGGGCATGCTCGTTTCTGTGAGACGCCGGTCCATGAGATCGACGCCGCAAGGGAAAGGAAACGACATGGCTCTGGTGCATCCGGGCAAGGTCCCGCCCGCGCGTAGCGAAAGGGAGATCCACCCCGCAATCTGTCTAGTGGCGGGTTTCGCCCTGATCGCCCTGTTGGCGACGGGCGTACATATCCTGTTCGGCCTGATCTAGAAGTTCAGGGCCTGATCCGTTCGGACCGCGGGGTCGTCGTCGGGCGTGTCGACGGCCGCCGCTTCATCGTCGACGTCTTCGGCCGGTGCTTCACCGCGCGCCTTGGCCAGCAGGGCTCGTGCGGCGGATGAACTGTTGTGCGGATGGTTGGCCAGGGGCTCCAGAAGGGCGATGGCTTCCGGGTTGCGGTTCTGCGTGATCAGGGCCTGGGCCAGGTCGAAACGCGCCTCGCTCAGTTGCGGCGCCAGGGCGAAAGCCTGTTCCAGAACCGCGACGTCGTTGTCGTTCGGATAGCCGGGCCCGTTCCGGCGATTGCGCGCGGCCAGCATCAGGGTGATGTAGTTCAGATCATCCTGGCGATGGGCCCGAACCAGGAAGCCGCGCGCCTCGGCCGTCAGTCTGTCGATTTCGGCCGGGTCCGTGGTGTTTTCCATCGCCTCCATCCGGGCGCGGGCCAGGTATTGCAGGGCTTCGACATGATCGGGCTCCAGCGCCAGCAGACGCTGCAGCGGCGCCTCGGCGGCGGCGGGATCGCCGAAATGCAGCTCGGCGTGACCCAGGGCGAGAAGGGCCAGAGGATCATCGGGGTGGCGGGCGGCCATGCGGCGCACCTCGGCCGCCGTGGCGGCGCGCATCGCCTGCGGCACGCCGAGCTTCAGCCTCTGGTTCAGCAGCAGCAGGTCGTCGGCGGAGGCGGGCAGGGACGTGATCGTCATCTGCGCGGTGGGAATGGTCGCCGTCACGATCTGGAAGGACAGGGTCCCCGTGGTGTAGCGGCGCAAGGTGTCGCGCAGGCGGATCATGGTCATGCCGGTCGCGCGTTCCATCGCCTCGACGGAATCACCGCCGGCGCCGACGTCCAGAAGATAGGCCGACAGCATCTTCTGCCGTTCGGGGTCGCTCATGAACCAGTGGGTCAGCAGCCAGGCCAGCGGATAATAGGTCTCCTGATTGGCCACGCGTTCCTGGGGGCGGCGCGACAGCAGGTCCGACATCTCCATCCACGGCGCGCTCATCAGCCACGAGGCGCGGTTCTCGTTGAACCGTCCGACGGTGAAGCGATCAGGCTTGATCTCGACCGTGGCGTAGTATTCCGCGAAGCCTTCCACGAACCAGCCCGGATAGGCGTAGGAGAAGTTGTGCATCATGAAGTGATGCGCATACTCGTGCTTCAGGGTGTCGACGCTCCGGTCGCGGATGGCGACGCCGAAGATGTCTTCGCTCGAGCTGTGATAGAAACCGGCCAGGGTGGCGGATGCGCCGGGGCGAACGCGGGCCAGCTCCGCTGACGACCCCACCAGATAGATCGGCAGCTTGCGCAGGGTGGGGGTGTCGCCGGGCAGTCCCATGCGGAACCGAAGCACGCGATCGTAGGATTCCAGATTCTGCACGAAATCGCGCAGCTGGCGCTCGCCGACGTCGCTGTAGACGATGAAACGATCGCTCTCCGCCTTGCGCCATTCGGCGTGGGCCGGTGCGGCCAGGGCCAGGATCGAGGTCGTTACGATCGCTACTATCTGTTTGAAAAGCATACTGAGTTCCCCCGCCGTACCGGCAGGCGGGGCTTAGCAAACGGCGCGATGTAAAAGAAGGGGAAAAGCCGGCGTCGCGGTCAGGCCGCCAGCCGGCCCCAGACGGCCTTGTCGGCGGCGACGGCGCTCAGGCGGCCGTGGGCGGCGCGGGCCTGAAGCTGGCGCATGATCATTTCTGGCAGGGCGCAGAAGCGCGGCTCGACCAGTTCGGGCGCGCAGCCGGCGTCGGGGGCGGCGAACAGGGCGGCGTTCACGCCCTCGGTCTTGTGCGCGATCAGCCAGGCCAGACGCCGGGCGCGGGCCGGATCGTTCCGGTGCAGCATCGGGTCCTCGGCGAACAGGTCGCAGCCCATCTCCAGCACATAGTCGAAGTCCAGCTTCTCGAAGCGTCGCACGTCATGGCTCGGGGCCGGGCAGGCCTCGTCCAGATCGAAGACGACGTCGTTCAAGAGAAACAGCATGGGCCGTCCACCGCTACCCAGGCCCTTCTGGCCCGATGAGACCGGTTTACGACCGTCTCGCTTGCGGTCCCGTTCACGAACGCGGTGAACAGGACGGTTACCATTATTCTTGGGCCTATCGCGCTTCGCGCTGCCGCTTCTTTCCTCCCCACTTGTGGGGAGGGGACCGCGTAGCGGTGGAGGGGGCGACGCGACGGCGGCAATTTGAAACGCAAACTTGGACAGGGCGCCGCCGCCCCCTCCGTCACGTCGCCTTCGGCGCCGCGCCACCTCCCCATGGAATGGGGAGGAAGACGGGCGCGCTCTATTCCTCCTGCACCTTCTCCGTCAGGAAGTGCCGACCCTGCCGGTCCTCGATCTCCACGACCCAGAGGTCGGGGTCGTAGCGGCGCTGGCGTTCGATATAGGCGTCCAGTTCGCTCTCGCTTTCGCTGACGACGGGCTGAATCCACAGGGGCTCGCCGTCCTGGCCGGTCGCCTCCGTGTAGAGGCGGGCCGTGCGGTCTGCGGTGTTGTAGGCCTTGACGATCACGGCCCCGCCGCGCGCGTCGCCCTTTTTCACCACGGTGGCGTAGGCGCCTTCCAGTTCGGCGCGGCGGATCAGGGCGCCGGCCCAGACGTCGGTGGAAAGAAGCAATTCGCTAACCCTGATTGGACACGGGACCGGAACCTTGCGGCTCTAAAGTCGGACGCATGAGGATAGGCCTTTCCCCCCGATCCGCTAGCAGAATGCTGGCCGCGACGGCCCTGCTGGCGATGCTGGCGGCGCCGGGCGGCGCGGCGCGTGCGGCGGTGACCGACGCCTTCTACGATCGTGTCTTCATGCTGGCCGCGCATCAGAAGTGCGACCTGTTCGAACCTCAACTGATCATCGCTCTGGACGCCGCGGCCTTGCAGGCGCGCAATGCGGCGCTACGGGCGGGCGCGCCTGCGGGCGACCTGACGGCGGCGGCGGCGCGGGCCCGATCCAGGGCCTCGCGCACCTCTTGCGACGACAGTGATCTGGGCCGGGTGCGGGCGCGGGTCGAGGCGGGCTTCGCCGGCTGGTCGCGCGCGGCGCGGATGAGTTTCCCTGGCGACCGCGCCGTCTGGCGCGGCGACCGCTATGAAAGCCGGGAAACGGGCTGGCGTCTGGTGCAGGACACCGCCACCGGCGGCTCGCCCGTGCGCTTTGGTCTGGCGGGAACCGGGCCGACGGCGACGACGCCGGCGGCGGTGGTCTCCTTCGTCGGGCGGCCCCGGCCCTATGCGGCGCGACTGGCGATGCGCGACCGCCGGCAGGCGCCCCGGGTCTGGCTGACCGGCGGCGGCTTGCCGCCTGAATCCGCGCGGCAGGTCTTCTTCGCCGCCTCGGCCCGATCAGCGCCTGTCGGCCTTCTGAGCGAAGGCGCGCGTCAGGGCGAAATCTGGACCTTCCCGGCGGGGACGCTCGACGCCCTGGCCCAGTTGGACCCGCGCGAGACCTTCGTCATCGAATTTCTCTTCCGCGACGACAGCGTGGCCGAGGCCCGCTTCGAAGCCGGCGATTTCGCCGCCGCTCGCGCCTTCCTGGCGATGGGCGCGATCTAGGCTGTTGTTGGACGCCGTCGAAGCCCGCCGAGGTCAGGTCGCCATTTCGGCGATCAGGCGCTGCTTGAAGGCGTTGGCGTCTACCGCCGCGCTGAAATAGAAGTTGTCGCCGCTGGCGTAGAACCAGCCGTCGCTCGGGCGTTGCTCCAGCCAGGCGATCATCCGGGCGCGGGCTTCGGGGCCGCGATCCGAGGTGCTCATGGCGATGATCTTGCCCTTGGCGCGGGCGTGTTCAAGCGGCGTCAGTCGTTTCATGGGCCGCTCTAAAGGGTGGTTCGCGGACCCCGTCGAGAGGGCGTCCCGGGTTCTCAACAGGTGATTGCGGACGGCGTGTTCGGGACGGGGCCTGGTCGATCTGCGCCGCGCCGTCTCGGAAGCGTCAGTCATGAGCGCCTTGGGGGCGGGGACCAGATGTATTGACATTTGAGTAAATTGGTGGACTTCATGGCGATGCGATGGGGTTCCCGGAAAGGCCCTGATCGTACCGGCCGGACGCGTCTGACCTGCAGGGCGCGTCGACGGATCGTGTGATCCCTCGACCTTGGCCCGCCCCGGTGATCCCGGGGCGGGCTTTTCTTCAGCCGAGACCATAGTGCTCCGCCAGGGCCTGAAGGCCGTGCTTCAGCAGGGTCTTGCCCTGTCGGCGACGCAGGGACAGGTCCTGCTCGGCCAGTTGCAGCGACGCGCCGTGTATGCAGACGCGCTCGACCATGGCGCGAAGGCGCGAACCGCAGGCGGTCAGGGCCGCTTCAACGCGAGCCGAAGCCGCCAGGGCGCGGTCGCCCGGCTCCATCCCGGCTGAGCCGCCGCCCGATCCCGAGCGGGGCAGGGCGTCCCAGCGCATGGTCAGGGACGGGCCGCTGAGGGCGATCTCGCCGTCCGCCCGCAGGCGTTCTCCGGCGACGACCTCGGCGGGGGTCAACCAGGGGCGGCCCGAGGCGTCCTTGCGCCGGGCCAGCCAGGCGACGGGGCTTTCGCCCAGATTGGCGCGGCGCAGGGTCATGCGCCCGTCGGCCTCCATGACCGGGCGTTCGCCCTCGATCAGGCCGGGGCGGCCCGGCGGCGGCTTGGGCGACAGGGAGGCGTTGGCCGCGGGCGTCGGGCGGGGCAGCCAGCCGCCGCCGTCGCGCCGCCTCAGGCCCGGCCGTTCGACCAGGGCGCGAAACGCCGCCTCGTCCAGGGTCAGCACCACCCGCCCGCGCCGGTCGCCGCCCAGCCTCAAGGGATAGGCTTCGCCCGATTGGTCCAGCCAGGCGCCGGGCCGGTCCAGCAGGGACCGGGCGCGTTCCAGCATACGCTTCCGGGGCAGGCTCATCGGGCGGCTCCCAGGGCGAGGGCCAGGTCGACGGCGGGCAGTTCAGAGACGGCGCGCAGGCCCGCCTCCAGGCCGTCCATCACCGCGTCGTAGCGGTCGTCGTCGCGCGCGTCCTCGGCCCAGCGGCAGGCGGTCGAGGCCGTGGCCCGGTTCAGGCCGAAGGCGTGGCCGACCCGCTCCAGCGGCCAGCCATAGGAGACATGGGCCAGATACATGGCCGACCAGCGGGCGCGGCAGGCGCGTGGACGGGTCCGCTCGCGCCGCAGCATCTCGCTCGCGGGCACCCCGAAGGCGTAGGCCGCCAGATGCAGGGCCGCGTCGGCGCGGATGCGGTCGCCCTCCGTCACCGGCACGCGATAGGGCTCGGCCCGATAGGATTCCATGTCGTCAGTTGCTCCCGAACGCTCGTTTGTTCTCCCATCGTGCAGTAGGCCGAGGGGTGGGTTAGGAATCTTGTCCTAACGAACGTCAGAATCGGTCGCTTCGCCTTGTCCGGCGCGGGATCGGCTGTGGAGCAAATGGATGCGCGGCGGGGGATGATGCGCGCGTCAAGGGGGCAAGACGCGCCACATGGTTAATAAATTAACGAATCCTTGACTCCGGACTCTGGACGGCGATTCGCAAATCACCTTAGGCGTTCCATATCGGGACCCGTTAACCCTTCTTAAGGTTTTGACCCGTTAACGTTGGAACAAGGTTACCTGGCCGTCGCTCCCTTGGCGGCCGAACCAAAGCTTTGCCTGGAGGGGCATGAATGCGCGTCCTGCTGATTGAAGACGATCACGCCACGGCCCAGAGCATCGAACTGATGCTCAAGTCGGAAGGCTTCAATGTCTATACGACCGACCTGGGTGAAGAAGGCATCGATCTGGGCAAGATCTATGACTACGACCTCATTCTGCTGGACCTGAACCTTCCCGACATGAGCGGCCTCGAGGTTCTGCGTCAGCTGCGCGTCGGCAAGATCAATACCCCGGTGATGATCCTCTCGGGCAGCCACGAGATCGAGACCAAGGTCAAGACCTTCGGCGGCGGCGCCGACGACTATCTGACCAAGCCCTTCCACAAGGACGAGCTGATCGCGCGCACCCACGCCGTGGTCCGTCGCTCCAAGGGTCACGCCCAGGCCATCATCCACACCGGCGAGATCGCCGTGAACCTGGACGCCAAGACGGTCGAGGTGGACGGTCACCGCGTGCATCTGACCGGCAAGGAATACCAGATGCTGGAGCTGCTCTCGCTGCGCAAGGGCACGACCCTGACCAAGGAAATGTTCCTGAACCACCTGTACGGCGGCATGGACGAGCCCGAGCTGAAGATCATCGATGTCTTCATCTGCAAGCTGCGCAAGAAGCTGGCGACGGCCGCCGGCGGCAAGCACTACATCGAAACCGTCTGGGGCCGCGGCTATGTTCTGCGCGACCCGTCGGAAGGCGCGATCAACGTCGCCGCCTGAATGACGGCCTGAGCCTCCACTCAGGTTGGATATTGAAGCGCCCGCCGGGAAACCGGCGGGCGTTTTGTTTTCTTGGCCTTCTCCCTCAAGGAGAGAAGGAAGACGCGACCGCGTGGAACATGGGATTGGCCCGCCCGCCTGCGTCGAACAGCAGGGGGCTGTCCTTGCCGTCGTCCTCGGAGCCGCGGCGCAGCCAGCTGTCGGTGTCGCGCACGCCCCAGACGGTGAAGGCGAACTGCTGGGCGCGGGGCAGGGCCATGAAGGCCTCGGCCAGTTCGGCGACGCGGGCCGTCTGCTGCTCGATCCTTTGGCGACGAGGCTTCAGGTCGAACAGGCGGTTGCCGGTGCGCAGCGAGGCGTCCAGTTCGGCCACGTGAACGGGCAGACCGAACTGGGCCAGTTCGCGGATGAAGGCGGCGCTCTGACCCCTCGGGATGTCGATGTCGAGGTGGCTCTGCGTGCCCAGGCCGGTGACCGGGGCTCCGGCCTTCAGCAGCCGCTCGACCAGCCGCAGATAGGTGGCGCCCTTTACCGGATTGTTCTCAAGGTCGTAGTCGTTGAGGAAGAGCACCGCCTCGGGCGCGGCCGCCTTCGCCTGTTCGAAGGCGCGGATGATGTAGGCGTCGGTTCCGCCCAGGCCCTCGCTCCAGACGCAGTCGCGCAGGGCCTTGCCGTCGTGGGTCACCGGCTCGTTGACCACGTCCCAGCCGACGACCTGGCTACGCCAGCGCCCGGCGACGGCGGCGATATAGCGGTCGTACTCGGCGGCGAAGCGGGCGCGGTCGCCGGTCAGGGCTTTGAACCAGGGATGGTCCTGCGCGTACCAGATCAGGGCGTGGCCGAAGAGGCGCAGGCCCAGGTCGCGGGCGAAGTATGCAATGCGGTCAGGCGCGTCGAAGCGCAGCGAGCCGTCGTCCTGGAGGATGTACTCC
This sequence comes from Brevundimonas sp. T2-11, assembly GCF_055397675.1. Classification (NCBI taxonomy): domain Bacteria; kingdom Pseudomonadati; phylum Pseudomonadota; class Alphaproteobacteria; order Caulobacterales; family Caulobacteraceae; genus Brevundimonas; species Brevundimonas sp. T2-11. The sequence continues at coordinate 2,495,132 of NZ_AP027920.1, read as the reverse complement.
ATCTTCATCTCCCACTCGGGCGTGAGCTGGGAGAAGTGCTCCGACACCAGGCGGAACCAGGCCTGATCCGACAGCTGGCCGGTCATGCAGACCGTGCCGACGGGGAAGGGGACGAGGGACTTCAGCGGGCGCACCGGGCCGCTGGGAAGGACGGCGGCCTCGCCGGGACCGCAGGCCGCCAGGGCGACGGGGGCGGCGAGGAAGGCGCGGCGGTCGATCATCGGACCGCTCTCCTCCCCACGCGTGGGGAGGGGGACCGCGAAGCGGTGGAGGGGGCGGCGCGACGGTTGGCGTTGAAATGCGATGAGGATAGGGCGGCGTCGCCCCCTCCGTCACGGCCGCTGCGCGCCCGCGCCACCTCCCCATGAAATGGGGAGGAAAGGCGGTTAACCCCCCGCACGGCGCCTCAGGCCCATTTCGTCGAAGGCGGCGGTTTCGCGCTTGGCGGCGGCGATCAGCCTGTTCAGACGGGTGGTCTCGGCGACGTGCTCGAACTTCTTCAGCTCCTCGAAGGCGCTGGTCAGGGCGTCGCGGGCGCCTTCCTCCTCGGCGGAGACGGCGGCGACCACGCCTTCAGCGTCGGCGCGTTTCAGCGCCCAGCCCTTCAGATAGGCCTGCAGCATCATGCCCGAAGCGGGATCCAGACGAGCGTTCTGGCGCTCGATCTCGACCTCGGCGTCCAGGACGGCGACGCGCATCTCGGCCTCGGCCTTGCGAGCCGCGACCTCGGCCAGACGCTTCTGCAGCGTCTCGACCTCGTAGTTAGAGATGCGGATCAGGGATTGGGCCCAGGCGGTCATGGCGTCACGATGCGGTTGCGGGGGTTAATACTTTGGAACGACGGTCGGCGAAGGCCCTAGGGGGCGGCCATCCCCTGGTTCAGGATGGCCTCCAGCCGCACGAAGCTCTCGTCCAGACTGGTGTGGTCGTCCTTGTCCTGACCGAGGAAGTCCTCGAGCGCGGGGTTCAGGGCGATGGCGCGGTCGACGATGGGGTCGGCTCCGGTGCGATAGGCGCCGATCTTGATCAGCTCTTCCATGTTGGCGTAGGCCGACAGGCACTGGCGGGCGCGGCGGTTCAGTTCACGCTCGGGCGGGGTCTGACAGCCGGGCAGGGTCCGGCTGACCGACTTCAGCACGTCGATGGCGGGGAAGCGGCCGCGTTCGGCGATCTTGCGGTCCATGACGATGTGGCCGTCCAGGATACCGCGCACGGCGTCGGCGATGGGTTCGTCATGGTCGCCGCCGTCCACCAGGACGGTGAACAGGGCGGTGATCGGCCCGGCCTCGGTGCCGTCGGGGCGGATCGGACCGGGGCCGGCGCGCTCCAGCAGCTTGGGCAGTTCGGTGAAGACGGTCGGCGTATAGCCCTTGGTCGTCGGCGGCTCGCCCGCGGCCAGACCGATCTCGCGCTGGGCCATGGCGAAGCGGGTGACGCTGTCCATCAGGCACAGGACTTCCAGCCCCTGATCGCGGAAGTATTCGGAGACGGCGAGCGTCATATAGGCCGACTGGCGCCGTTTCAGCGCCGGCTCGTCCGAGGTGGCGACCACGACGACGGCGCGGCGCAGGCCCTCTTCGCCCAGGGTCTCCTCGATGAACTCGCGGACCTCGCGGCCCCGCTCGCCGATCAGGCCGACGACCACGACGTCGCAGGTGGCCTGCTTGGCCAGCATGGACAGCAGCACCGACTTGCCCACGCCCGAACCGGCGAAGATGCCCAGGCGCTGACCCCGGCAGGTGGTGGTGAAGACGTCCATCGAGCGCACGCCCAGATCCAGCCGCTCGCCCACCCGGCCGCGCGAATGGGCCGGCGGCGGCGAGGCGCGCAGGGGATAGGGCGCCGGGCCTTGCGGCAGGGGGCCCAGGCCGTCGATGGGCTGGCCGAAGGCGTCGATGATGCGCCCCAGCCAGGCGGTCGTCGGGCGCACGCTGGCGGCCGTGTCGATGATGCGGATGTCGGCGCCGGGGGCCACGCCCTCGACCGGACCGAAGGGCATCAGCAGGGCCTTGGCGTCGCGGAAGCCGACGACCTCGGCGGGCAGGGGGGGCTGGCCGCGCCGCTCGATCTCGGCGCGGGCGCCGACCGCCAGTCGCGACAGGCCGCCGCGGGATTCGATCAGCAGGCCGCTGACGCCCGCCACCTTGCCGGTGACGACCAGCGGGTCGATCGCTTCGACGGCGGCGACGAGATTACGCAAGCGGGGCCCCTCAGGCTGCGTCGGATCGAGAAGGCGGAGCCTTCTGACCGCAGCCCACAAAAATGCATCCGTTAACGAATGGGCCATCGTGGTTAACGAGCGGTGAAGCCGGGCTACGGGAAGGCCCTTATGCTGCACCGCAGGAAAACTAAGGTTTCAGATTTTACATTTCGGCCCTGTGGCGCGTCATCACTCAAGTCTTTCGCTGGGGAGCAGACTGGATGTTCGGCAAGGGTCGTCAGAATCGTGTGGAGGAGCAGAAGCTCCATGATCTCGACAGCAAGATGGCCGCGATCGGCCGGTCCCAGGCCCTGATCGAGTTCGATCTGGACGGGTGCATCCTGGACGCCAACGACAACCTGCTGAAGACCATGGGCTATTCTCTGGATGAAATCCGGGGCCAGCATCACCGCACCTTCATGGATCCGGAGGAGGCGGCCAGCCCGGCCTACGCCGCCTTCTGGCGCGACCTGAACGACGGGCGCTTCGTGGCCGCCAAGTTCCGCCGTCTGGCCAAGGGCGGGCGCGAGGTCTGGCTGCAGGCCAGCTACAACCCGGTCATGGGGCCGGACGGGCGGCCCAGCAAGGTCATCAAGCTGGCGGTGGACATCACCGAGGCGGAACAGGCGTTCGCCCGCCGCGAGGCCGACCGCCTGAGCGCCGAGGCGGCGCAGACCGCCCTGGTCGAGGCCCTGGCCGGCAGTCTGGCGCGTCTGTCGGACGGCGACCTGACGGCCCGCATCGAGCGCGAGATGAGCGGCGCCCACGGCCGGGTGAAGGACGACTTCAACAACGCCGTCGAATGCCTGGGACAGACCCTGGCCCAGGTGCTGCACTCGGTGGCGGGGCTGCGCGGCGGCTCGGATGAAATCTCCAGCGCCTCGGACGACCTGTCTCGCCGCACCGAACAGCAGGCGGCCTCGCTGGAAGAGACCGCCGCCGCCCTGGACGAGATCACCGCCACGGTGAAGCGCAGCGCCGAGGGCGCCCGTCAGGCCGCCGCCGTGGCGGGCGAAGCGCGGGGCCAGGCCGATCGCTCGGGCGAGGTGGTGCGCGAGGCGGTCGCCGCCATGGACGGCATCCGCAAGAGCTCGGACCAGATCAGCGACATCATCGGCGTCATCGACGAGATCGCCTTCCAGACCAACCTTCTGGCCCTGAACGCGGGGGTCGAGGCGGCGCGGGCGGGGGACAGCGGGCGCGGCTTCGCCGTGGTCGCCTCGGAAGTGCGGGCTCTGGCTCAGCGTTCGGCCGAAGCGGCCAAGGAGATCAAGACCCTGATTTCGGCGTCCGCCGCCGAGGTGGCGCAGGGCGTCAGGCTGGTGGGCGAGGCCGGCGCCTCGCTGCACGCCATCGTCGGCAAGGTCAGCGAGATGGATGCCCTGGTGGCCGAGATCGCCGCCTCGTCCCAGGAACAGTCCTCGGGTCTCAGCCAGGTCAATGCGGCGGTGAACCAGATGGATCAGGTCACCCAGCAGAATGCGGCCATGGTCGAGCAGAGCACGGCGGCGGCGCTCAGCCTCAAGACCGAGGCGGAGGGTCTGGCGCGGCTGGTCGGACGCTTCCGCACCGGACAGGCCGGGACGCCGCCCGCCCTGGAGGATCAACGGTCGTGGCTGCGCGCCGCGGTCGCCTGACCCTCTAGAAGACGCGCTGGATCGCCAGCCGCATCACGACGGCGAGGATCAGGCCGAAGATCAGGCCGACGGCGAGGTTGCCGACGGGCGTGCGCAGGCAGGCGATCAGGGTCTTCACGATCGTCGGGCCGTCAGGCTGGCGCGCCGGGTTCGGCCAGGGCCTGGCCCTGACCTCTGGGCGCCGTCAGCACCGCGCCGATCGACGCGGCGATGATGCAGCCGATGGCCAGCCATTGCATCGGGCTGAGCTGTTCATGCAGCAGCACCATGCCCGCCATGGCGCCGATGGCCGGCTCGACGCTGAGCAGGACGCCGAAGGTGCGCTTGGGGATATGGCGCAGCGCGATCATCTCCAGCGAATAGGGCAGGGCGCTCGACACCAGGGCGACGCCGAGACCCAACAAGAGGACCGAGGGGGCCAGAAGCGCCGCGCCCGCTGTCGAGACGCCGAAGGGCAGGATGCCCAGGGCGGCCGTGCTCATGCCCAGGGCCACTGACTGACCCGCGTGCATGTGCGACAGACGCTTGCCGAAGACGATGTAAAGCGCCCAGCACAGGCCGGCGAAGGCGGCGTAGCCGACGCCGACGGGGTCCAGGCCCTCGACCCCGCTCCAGATCGGCAGCAGCATGGCCAGACCGGCGACCGCCAGGCCGACCAGGGCGAAATGCACCGGTTTGCGCGAATGGATCAGGGCGAGGGTCAGCGGGCCGCTGAACTCGATGGCGATGGCCAGACCCAGGGGAATGGTCCGCAGGGCCATATAGAAGCTGAGGTTCATCAGGCCCAGAACCAGGCCGTACAGCAGCACCCGCCCGGCGTCGGCGCGCGCCAGGCGGAAACGCCACGGCCGCCAGACAGCGACGAGGAACAGGGCCGACAGGCCGACGCGCAAGGCCGCCGTTCCCTCGGCGCCGACCAGGGGGAACAGGCCCTTGGCGAAGGAGGTGCCGACCGCCAGCGACACCATCCCGCCGACCAGGGCGAGATAGGGCAGGGCGGCCGAAAGGCGCGGCGAATTCAGGTGAAGGGTCGGGGAGGACATCGGCCGGGAACCTAGTGAAAAGCCGTCTGTGTTTCTCGCTGAAATCTGCTGATAGAATGCAAGAAAACAGCGTCAGAGTGAATTGGGATGCAGGAAACGTTCGTCCTTGATGGCTTCGACCGTCGGTTGCTGGACCTGGTGCGGCGCGACAACCTGCAGCCGGCGCGGGTGCTGGCGGAAAAGGTGGGGCTGTCGGAATCGGCGGTGTCGCGGCGCCTGCGGCGCCTGCGCGACGAGGGCGTGATTGTCGCCGACGTCGCGGTGATCGACGAGGGCCGGCTGGAGCGCGCCCTGACCATGCATGTCCTGGTCGAGATGGAGCGCGAGGGCACCGCCGTGCTGGACGCCCTGATCGAGAGCCTGACCGCCCGGCCCGAGGTCCAGGCCGCCTGGTATGTGACCGGCGAGACCGACTTCGTCCTCTATGTCCGCGTGCCGACCATGGAGGCCTATGAGGTCTTCACCCGCGAGGTGCTGAACGACGACGCGCGGGTGCGGGCCTTCAAGACCCTGATCTCGATCCGCGAGGTCTTGCCCTTCGACCCGGCGCGGCGGGGGTTGGCGCGCCGGCCCTGATAGCCAGGCTTAACCGGCGCGCAGAATTCCTGTGCGGCATGATCTTGCCTGACGCGTATAAGGGCTGTCACTTAAGCTGAACTCGCCGCTACGGAGCGCTCCCCATGTCCGACACCGCTTACGACGCCAGCCGCCACACCAAGGCCGGACGCGGCCGGGTCTATGACAGCATCGTCGACACCATCGGCGACACCCCCCTGGTGCGTCTGCCCAACCTGACGAAGGAGTTGGCGCCCAGGGCGACCGTGCTGGCCAAGCTCGAGTTCTTCAACCCGATCAACTCGGTCAAGGACCGCATCGGCGTGGCCATGATCGAGGCCCTGGAACAGGCCGGCAAGATCAAGCCGGGCGCGACCCTGATCGAGCCGACCTCGGGCAATACGGGCATCGCCCTGGCCTTCGTCGCGGCCTCCAAGGGTTACAAGCTGATCCTGGTCATGCCCGAGAGCATGTCGATCGAGCGCCGCAAGATGCTGGCGCTTCTCGGCGCTGAACTGGTGCTGACCCCGGCCGAACAGGGCATGAAGGGCGCGATCGGCATGGCTCAGGACCTGCTGGCCCGCACGCCCGGCGCCGTCACCCCCTCGCAGTTCGAGAACCCGGCCAACCCGGCCATCCACGAGGTCACCACGGCGGAAGAAATCTGGGCCGATACGGCGGGCGCGGTGGACATCGTCATTTCGGGCGTCGGCACCGGCGGCACCATCACCGGCGTCGGCCATGCCCTGAAGCTGAAGAAAGCCTCGGTGAAGATGATCGCCGTCGAGCCGACCGCCTCGCCGGTCCTGTCGGGCGGCGCGCCCGGCCCGCACAAGATCCAGGGCATCGGCGCGGGCTTCATTCCGCCGGTCATCGACACCGGCGTGATCGACGGCGTCGAGCAGGTGTCCAACGAAGACGCCTTCGACATGGCCCGCCGCGTGGCGCGCACCGACGGCGTGCCGGTGGGCATCAGCTCGGGCGCGGCCCTGGTCGCCGCCTTCCGTCAGGCGGCTCTGGACGAGAACGCGGGCAAGACCATCGTCGTCGTCCTGCCCGACTTCGCCGAGCGTTACCTCTCCACGGCCCTGTTCGAGGGGCTGTAGGCGGCTTCCGTTTTCCTCCCCATTCCATGGGGAGGGGGACCACGAAGTGGTGGAGGGGGCGCTGCCGCCCTGTCCTCTGTTGGCGCCTCAGGCATTCACCGCTGCGCCGCCCCTCCGTCACGTCGGCTGCGCCGCCGCGCCACCTCCCATGGAATGGGGAGGAAAGACGGTTGCGCCCTCACGCGCGGTTAACCGGCTCGCGCTAGAGTAGAAGTCATGTCCAGTCCGGTTGTCAGTTCAGACGCCGACGTCCCGCCTGCGGCGTCGAAGGCCCGCCAGACGCTGTTGCGGCGGCTGGCGGACGTCGTCTGCCTGCCCGCCAGCCGGATCAACGCCTTTGAACGCGCGGTGACGGGCGACCTTCTTGTCGACATGCTGAGGCTGGCGCCGGTCGAGGAGCGCCGGCGGGTGGCGGTCCGTCTGGCGCCCCTGGCGGAACTGCCCGACAGCCTGGCGCGGCTGCTGTTGCGGGACGAGCCGTCGGTGGCGGGGCCGCTGATCGAACAGTGCGCCTCGCTGACCGACGTGGACCTGATCGGTTGCGCCCGGGACGCCGGAATCGAGCACCGGCTGCTGATCGCCGAACGGCGCGGCCTGTCGGAGGTGGTGACCGAGGCCCTGCTGAGCCTTGGCGAGGACGCCGTCGTCGAGGCCGTGCTGAAGAACAGGACCGCTCGCCTGGCCCAGGGCGCGATCGAGGGCGTGGTGGCGCTGAGCCGTCAGAATCGCGCCCTGTGCGCGCCCCTGTTGCGTCGTCCCGAACTGCGCCCCTCAGGCGCCTATGTCATGTTCTGGTGGTGTGACGCCGAGGAGCGCCGCACCGTCCTGCAGCGGTTCGCCGTCTCACGCGAAGTGCTGCAGGAGAGCGTCGAGGATCTGTTCGCCGCCGCCGCCGCCGAGGGCTGGTCCGACCCTGTGGCGCGCAAGGCCCTGCAGTTCATCGAGCGGCGCCAGCGAAACCGCGCCGCTATCGACAAGAGCCCCTACAGCGGCCTGGAAGCCGCCGTCGCGGCGGCCGGCCAGGGCATGACGCGCGAACTGGTCGGCGAGATCGGCTATCTGTCGGGGATCAAGCCCCTGACCTCGGCCAAGATCATGGGCGACGCGGGCGGCGAGCCCCTGGCCATCCTGTGCAAGGCCACGGGTCTGTCGCGGCTGGATCTGCAGACCCTGTGGCGCGCCATGCGCCGGCCCGAGCTGACGGTCGACGGCGAGGTCCACCCCGACTGGGAGCGTGTGCAGATCACCTATGAGATGTTGGCGGTGGATCGGGCGCAGACCGTCCTGCGTTACTGGAACTGGTCTCTGTCCTCGGCGCTGACCCCAGCCCTGCTTCGGGCTATTCGCGAGGGCGACGACGAGCTGATCGACGAATACTCCGCGCCTGAGCGCGCCGCCATGCTGGCGCTTGCGGATAACTTTGGTCGCTGAGTCGCGACGACTGATCTCGCGGCAAGATCAGTAGAGAAACTCGCCGTTTCAATGACGCCTTGTGCTTGCATTGCTTTCATCGCGGAACATCCGTATGAAACTGCACAGCGGCGGATCGGGTCTGATCAGTCGAATGCGTTTGGCTCCTGAAACAGGCTATCCCCCATGGAAGAAAAACCCGAACTGCTCGAAATGACCGCTGACATCGTTTCGGCCTATGTCAGCAACAACACCGTCTCGGCCGACGCCGTGCCCGGTCTGATCGCTCAAATCCACGCCGCTCTGTCGGGCGTGTCCTCGGCGCCGGTGGAAGCCGAGCCTGAGCCCAAGGAACCGGCGGTTCCGGTGCGCAAGTCGATCACGCCTGACTTCCTGATCTGCCTGGAAGACGGCCGCAAGTTCAAGTCGCTGAAGCGCCACCTGCGCACCAAATACAACATGAGCCCCGAGGAATACCGGGCCAAGTGGGGCCTGCCCAAGGATTACCCCATGGTCGCGCCGAACTACGCCAAGGCGCGTTCGGACCTGGCCAAGCAGATGGGCCTGGGCCAGGGCGGCCGCAAACCCGCCCGCGCCGGTCGCGCCAAGAAGTAGGTCTGGCCCTTCGAGGGCGGGCGTTTTTTGTTCTGCAGCTCCCTCTCACGGCGGGAGAAGGCTTGAGCGCACGAGCGCCGAAAGGCGGTCGTTCTAGCGCGAAAGGGCGAGGGGCTAAGAGGCCAGTCGGCGTAAGCCGGGGCGTAACGGCTCATGCCGACTGAAGGCGTCGGCCCTCATCCGGCCCTTCGGGCCTCCTTCTCCCAGCGGGAGAAGGAAGGAATCAGGCCGCGTGCATGGCCTTGCGCATGCGCCAGAAGCGCAGGGTGCGCTGGGCGGCTTCCTGGGTCAGGTCGTTGTACATGCCGGCGTAGGCGCGGGCCTTGCCCATGGCGTCGCCGTCGGTGTTCAGCAGGACCACGGCGTAGGTCAGGAACAGGGCGCGGTCCAGATCGGCGGCCTTGCAGACCACGGCCAGGGCGTCCAGTTCGCGCCGGTCGATGATCTGGCGGGCGGTGTGGAAGTCGATCTCGGCCAGCTGCGACAAGGCGATCAGGAAGGAGGTCCGGCTGCCCGAGCGCAGGAAGCGGGCCAGGACTGTCGGGGTCAACTGGTTGGCGGCGCGCAGTTCCTCGACATAGGCCAGGCTCTCGGCATAGTCGGGCGGCAGGGCGCCGTCGTCGGTGGCGACGCGGGTGCGGCCGGCGGCCAGGGCGCTTTCCAGCAGGGCGGGGTCCATGCGCGCGTTCTGCTCCAGAATACGCTGACGCAGACGGGCCTCGACCTCGAAATACATCTCGTTGAGCAGGTCGGGCGGCAGGTTGGCGCGCTCGACGGTCGGCGCGTGAAGGGCGGGGTTGACGCGGGCGCGCTCGACGGCGGCCTCGCAGGCGGCGCGCGAAAGCTGGGCGCCTTCATTGCCGAGGAGCACGCCCAGGGTCTCGTCGTCGCCGCGCTCGACGATGGCGTCCGACACGGCCTCGGAGACTTCGGCGCGCTGGCTGACGGCGCGAATATGGCCCTGGCCGCGTGAACGGATGACCTGGATCAGGTCGGCTTCGGTCAGGACGGGCGAGGCGCGCAGAACCGGCTGGGCCACATCCTCGGCCTCGTCGTTGGCGAGGCGACGGATCAACTGGATCGGCGCGTCGCTGACGGCGGCGAAACGCTCGGCCAACTCGGCGCGGACGGCGACCTCCATGGCGTCGGTCAGGTCGCTGAGCACCGTGCCGTAGAGGGCGTTTTCGGCGTCGTTGCGCTCGGGGTCGCCGAAGAAGCAGTCCGTCAGTTCGCGCAGAAGGGCGCGCCGCTTCTCACTGGAGGATTCCTTCGCCAGGGCGATCAGATCGGGCAGGCGCGAAGCGGTGTCGCTGGCAAGGGGGAGGGCGGCGCCGTCGCTCATGGCTGATCTTGGACTTCGGTGTCGGGAGCGGCCTGGAGGCGGCCGTTGGAATTGCGGATCAGGGCGGGCTGGGCCGGGGGTTCGGCCAGGTCCGTCGCGGCGGGCGGCGCGGTCAGTTCGACCGGCAGGGCGTCGAGATAGACCGTCGCCGGCAGGGGCGTGGCGTCGGGCTGCCGTCCCGCCTGGCGGTGCAGCGAATAGTAGCGGGCGCCCTCCTGCGGTGCGGCGGCGAGAGGCTGGGGCGGCGTCTGGGGTTGCGCCGCCTGGGGCTCGGCGCGCGCAGCGGGCGCGGGCGTCGGCGTGGGCGGCGTCGATGCGGCGACCGGGGCGTCGGGCGCGGTCCGCTGAAGACGGAAGATCGGCGCATCGCGTCGCGGGGCCATGGGGTCGAAGGCGGGAGCGGCTGGCGGCGCGGATTCGGCTGGTGCGACCGGAGGCGTGGGCGTGGGCGTGGGCGCGGGAGCCGGGGCTGGGGTCGGAGCCAGGGCCGGGGCCGGGGCGGCCTCGACGACCGCTGCGGGAGCGGCCTCGACATAGGGCGGCGAAGCCGGGGGCGTCGGCGAGGGCGCGACGTGGGCGGGCGCGGGCGCCGCATAGGTCGGCGTCGGGCGGGGCGGCGGGGCAGGGACCGGAGCAGGCGCGTAGACAGGCTGCGGCTGCGGCTGAGGAGCATAGGCCTCGGGCGGCGGTGCGGGGACGTAGGCGGGCGCCGGCGGGGCCTCGACCAGGCGCGCGGGCGGGGGCGCCGCATGGGTCGGCGTCGGGCGAGGCGGCGGGGCAGGGACCGGAGCAGGCGCGTAGACAGGCTGCGGCTGCGGTTGAGGAGCATAGGCCTCGGGCGGCGGTGCGGCGACGTAGGCGGGCGCCGGCGGGGTCAGGTCGCGTGACCAGGGCGCGGGCGCGGGCGCGGCGTAGGGCCGGGGCGGGGGGACCGGTTGATAGGTCGGGGCGTTCGGACCGAGCCAGGCGCTGGCGGGGGTCAGGTTCTGCGCGGGCGTCGTGTCGGGCAGGCGGCCAAAGCCGCCGTGCGGGATGATCGGGGCGCGTCGACGCGTCGTGGCGGCGACCGGCGCGGAAACCGGCGTCAGGGCCCGGTCGGCGACGGGGCCGGTGTCCGGGCGTTGGGCCTTGGTCGGCCAGGCGAGGTAGCGCTGACCCGCCCCGTTCTGGCCGCTGTCCTGGGCCGCAGCGGGCGCGACGACGCCCAGGGCGTAGGCCCCGGCGGTCAGGATGGCGGTGATCGGCGGGCGTCGCACGGACGGCCTCCTGCAAGAGACGGCGTTGAAGGGACAGACTAGGTCGTGACGACTTAATCCGCTGCTAACGCCGGGCTTGATCGCCTCAGCCGCGTCCGGGCAGGTACTGGACGGTGAAGGCCTCGCGCCAGTCGGGGGGCGAGGCGTAGGCGGCCTCGGTCTGTTCCGCGAAGGCCTGCCAGCGATCGGCGGTCATGGTCCCCAGGCCGTAGAGGGCGGCGTCGCCGCCATCGACCACGGCCTCGGTCTTCAGGCTGTCGCGCACGGCGTTCAGCAGGCGCTGGTTCAGATCGGGGTTGGCCCGACGGATCAGGGCGTCGCCCTTGGACCCGTCGCCGTGGACATAGTCGCGCCAGCCCTCGACCGAGGCGGCGATGAAGTCGCGCAGGGCCCTGGCGTTGTCGCGGGCGAAGGCGTTGGGGGCCAGGACCAGGCCGGCGTAGGAGGGGTAGCCGTCATCGGCCGGGATCAGGACGCGCGGCGTAAAGCCGGCCTCGCGCGCGATCAGCGCGGGATCCCCCGCTGTCAGTCGTCCGACCAGAACCGACCTGGGGTCCTCGCGGAAGGCCTTGAGGTTGTCCTCGGGCGTGCCGGATCTGGCCTGATCGGGGGCCAGCTCGAAGCGGGTCCGCAGCCAGTTCCAGAAGCCGGCCTGGTCGGCGTGGCTCATCAGGATGGGGCGGTCGCGCAGGGCAGACAGGGTCTCCAGCGGCTGGTTGGGCCGGGCCATCAGGACCACGGGGTCCTTTTGCAGGAAGGCGGCGACGGCCTTGACCGGGGCCCGGTCGGCGATCAGCCGCATGGGGGCGAAGCTGTCCACGCCGACGGCCAGCTCGACGGCGCTGGCGGCCAGCAGGGCCGGAATATCGGCGCCCGCCGCGCCGGTCAGGATCTCGACGTTCAGGCCGCGTCGTTCATAGGCGCCGGTCGCCAGGGCCTGATAGAAGCCGCCGTGGGCGGCGGTGACCGGGCCGCCCGCCGCCAGGCGCAGGCGGACCCGCCCGGACTCGTCCACCGGAGCCTCGGCGCGACCACAGGCGGACAGGGTGCTGACGGCGGTCAGGCCGGCGGCGCCCAGCAGCATCTTGCGGCGGGAGAGTCGGTCGAAGGTCATCGAGGGATGGTTTAGGCGGCGGCGGCGATCTTGGAAAGGTCGCCGGCGCCGCACTGCACACCGGAAGTGGGCCAGGGGATCGAGTCGGCGGAATTGAGCGAGGGGACGCGACCCTGGCCGAAGCCCGATCACGTCCCCTCGCCAAGTCCGGGTTGGACCTGGCCGTTCGGGTCAGGGCCTGGCCTCCTTCCGAAGCGAAGATCTGAGTTTGAACGCGCAAGCGTCCAAACCGATTTCGCTCTGGTCCGTCGGGCGAACCCGGCGGCGTCGGCTGGTCTCCTGGCGGCTCCTGGTCGCATCGGGCGCGTCGTCGGGACGCGTCGTCTTCGATCCCGGCCTGGTTCTCCGTGATCCCCGCGCCGGAGCGCTGATGGATCGGGAGCCTGTGGCCCTGCCTCGGTGTCTCCGCGTCCTCCGAAGAGGCCTTGGGACCCTGGGTCAGAGAGCCGGACCGGTTCGCTCGATATCCCGCTAACCCATTGCTGAGTTTGGGATTTCCGCGCCGCCGTGTCCCGCTGGCCTGTTGACGTTCTCGCGGAATCCTCTATCCGGCAAGCGCGCCTGACCGGCTGGCTGTGCGGAACTGTCCCGGCCCCGGTGGGCAAGTCTGTGGATATCTGTGAACGGACCGAATTCGCGTTCAAGGATCAAGGGTTTGCGACGCTCCACAGGAAAGCCCCGCAGGAGGCGTGCAGGACGTCTTCGAAGGGGGCTTGCATCGGACCCAGGGTCCGGTCCCAAGGTCGGCTCATGTCGAACCGTAACTCATCACCGATCAGGCCGCGCTGGCTGGGCCCCGGCGATCTGGCGCGTCAGGCCAGCATCTCGATCAAGGCCTTGCGGGTCTATGAAAAGGCCGGGCTGCTCACGCCGGAACGTCGCGAGGGCGGATGGCGTCTGTACGGACCGGAACACGTCGCGCGTCTGCATCAGGTTCTTGCGCTCAAGGCGCTGGGCCTGTCGCTGAAAGATATTCGGGAGACCCTGGAGCGTGACGACCTGGCGATCAGCCAGATCATGACCTTGCAGGCCCTGCGTCTGGCCAGGACCATAGGTGCGGCGCGCGATCAGCTGAAACGGGTTCAGCAGGCGCGTGACCAGTTGGCGAACGAGGGACATGTCCCGGACGCCCTGTTGCTGGCCCTGGCTCGCGACCTGGCGCCGGCGCCGGCTCTGGCGCTGGCGGACGTGCGAGCCGCGATCCAGGCGGCGACGCTGGATGAGGCGGAGCGGGCCGCCATCGGCGTGGTCATCGGGCGGCGCGTCGCCGACCCGTTCATCGAGGCCGAGATCGGTGACCTGCTGGCGGAAGCCGTCATTGCGGCGGCGGAAGGCGAACCGGGATCAATGCGGGGCCAGGCTCTGGCCGCTCGCTGGCTGGCGCTGGCCGCCGCGCTGGACATGCCGGCCGGCGACACGCCCGAGGCCGAGGCGCTGCGTCGCGTGGCGAGCCGCATGATGGCCGATCCGGCCCTGACCGACGCCCTGTCCTTCCTGCGAGCCGCCGTGGAGCGGCGCTCCACCGCCCCACAAGAGGTCTGACCTTGCGACACATCCTGCTTCTCGCGACCGCCCTCATGCTGGGCGCCGTCTCTTCGCCGAGCCTTGCGGATGAGGCGCGGGTTTTCACCGGCGTCACCATTCTGGATCCGCAGACCCAAAGCCGGACGCCTGACAGTTATGTGGTCGTGCGCGGCGCCCGTATCGAGGCGATCGGCGAGGGGCGCTTGCCTGAGCGCTACGCCGGGGCGGTTCATTCGGACATGAGCGGACGCTTCGCCATGCCGGGCCTGTTTGACACGCACGCCCACATCACCCTGGGCCCTGTGACGCCCCAGGTCGTGGACGGCGCCGTCAGTCTGGTGGTGGGCGGGAGCGACGACATCACCCGTCATGACGCCCTTATGCTGCTGGCGGCCGGCGTGACGACGATCCGGGACCCCGGCGGAGACACGGCGCGGATGCTGGCCTATCGCTCGGCGGTGGCCGAGGGGCGGCTGACGGGACCCGAGGCCCGGATCGCGGGCGGGGTGATCGACCGATCGGCCTTTCCCGTGATCGGTCTGGTCGATCGCGTCGATGACGCGCACAGCGTCGCGGATCGGGTGAGGGCCCAGGCGGCGGCCGGGGTGGACTATGTGAAGCTCTACGAGGCCCTGACGCTCGAGGACCTGGCGGAAGGCGTGGCTGCGGCGCACGCCGCCGACGTGGGCGTCATCGCTCATCTGGGCGACGTCAGCTGGACCGAGGCGGCCGCCCTGGGCGTGGATTCCCTGGTCCACGCCATGCCGATTTCCCCGGACCTGCTGCCGGCGGACAGGCGCGCCGGATACCTGGCCGACCGCCGCCCGGGCGCCTATGGCTTCTTTGAATGGTACGAGCAGGTCGATCTCGACGGCCCGGAGATTCAGGCCATGATCCGCGCGCTGGCCGGGAAGGGCGTGACGGTGGACGCCACCCTGATCGCCTTCGATCTCGCCTTTCACGGCGACGACGCCGCCTATCGCGAGCGGGACGTGGATGCGGCCCATCCCGATCTGGTGGAGAACTGGCGCACGGTTTTCCGCTTCGACCTGGGATGGGAGCCGCAGGATCATGCGCGGGCCCGGGCCGTGTGGCCCAGGGTCCAGCGCTTCGTGCGGATGCTGCACGAGGGGGGCGTGCCGCTGACCCTGGGCACCGACATGAACAACCCGTTCGTCGCGCCCGGCGCCAGTCTGGCCCGCGAGGCTGAGCTGCATGTCGAGGCCGGCGTACCGGCCTGGGAGGTGCTGAAGATGGCGACGATCAACGCCGCGCAGTCCCTGAAGATGGAGGATCGCGCCGGGCGTCTGGCGCCGGGCATGGAGGCCGACATCCTGTTTCTGGAAGCCGATCCGTCGCTCGACATTCGCGCCCTGACCCGGGTCGCGGCCGTGATGGAGAACGGGCGTCTGCACCAACCCGAAAACCTGAAGCGGGCGGCGAAACCCTGACGGCCAGCACCCGCCGGCAGGCAGGACGGCTTTCGGGCCGGGGAAGAAGGGCCGCTGGCGACCCGCTGGAGTCTTTCCTCGTGAGATAGACGGCCGTAAGCTCCCGCCATGCTCAAGCCTCGCCCAGCCACCCTCGCACTTATGGAAGTATCAGGGTGGTGGGTGATGATCGGGGCTGCCGCTCTGGCCGCGCACGCTCTTCTCACCAATCTGATCGGAGAGCCACCCGCGTACACCCTTGATGCCTTCGCACTGTTGTTCGCGGTTTTCATGGGCGGGCTGGCGATAGTTGGGTTTGTAAGGTTTCTAAGACGCCGGCTCGGTTAGCGCGATTTCTCCCTTTTCGCCGACGGTCTGATTGCCCGTCCCTAGGCCAGACCAAACTCCGCTTTCAGATCGAGGAAGGTCGCTTTCCACCCTTGGCGGGCTGCTGGGTTGTCCACCGTGGAACCTGCAACTCACCCCGCCAGGGCCGCCTTCTTCTCTTCCAGCTCCAGCCAGTCCAGTTCGGCGGCTTCGAGGTCGGCGCGGGCTTTCTCGGCGGCCTTCATGGCGCGGTCGAAGGCGGCGGGGTCGCGGGTGTAGAGGGACTGGTCGGCGAGGATGGCGTCCTGCCTGGCGATCTCGACCGGCAGAGTCTCCATCAGCTTCTCGACCTCTTCCAGACGACGCGCGTCTTTATACGAGAGCTTCGCAGTCTTCTTGGGGGCGCGGTCAGAAGGCTCCGCCTTCTCGACCCGACGCGCCCCTGGGGCCGTTTCCGCGTGGGTCGGCGGGGGCGCGAGGAAGGTCGGGTTCTGGCGCAGGAAGTCCTGCCAGCCGCCGGGGGTTTCGACGATGTCGCCGCGTCCGTTCATGGCGATGGTCGAGGTGGCCAGGCGGTCGACGAAGTCGCGGTCGTGCGACACCAGAATCAGGGTGCCGTCATAGCCCTCGAGCAGCTCTTCCAGCTTGTCGAGGGTGTCCATGTCGAGGTCGTTGGTCGGTTCGTCGAGGACCAGCATGTTGGCCGGCTTGGCCAACGCCCTCGCCAGCAGCAGGCGGTTGCGCTCGCCGCCCGACAGGGTGGAGATCGGCTGGCGCAGCTGGCTTTCCTGGAACAGGAAGTCCTTGGCGTAGGCGGCGACGTGCTTGGAGAAGCCGCGCACGAGGATGCTGTCGCCGCCGCCGGGCGTCAGGGCGTCCCACAGGGTCATGTCCGACTTCAGCCCCTCGCGCGACTGGTCCAGATAGACGGGCTCCAGATTGGCGCCGAGGCGGATGGTCCCCTCGTCGGGGGCCAGCTCGCCCAGCAGGGTCTTGACCAGGGTGGTCTTGCCCGCGCCGTTGGGGCCGACGATGGCCAGACGGTCGCCGCGTATGACGCGGGTGGTCAGGTTCTTGAAGATGGTGCGGTCGCCAAAGACCTTGGTCACGCCCTTCAGCTCGGCCACCAGCTTGCCCGAGACGGCGCCGGAATCCACGCCCAGATAGAGGTCGCGCGGGACGTCCTTCATCTTCTCGGCGCGTTCGGCGCGCAGGGCGGCCAGGTTGCGGGCGCGGCCCTCGTTGCGGGTGCGCCGCGCGGTGATGGAGCGGTAGAAGGTCTCGGTCTCGCGCTCGATGGTCTTGGTCAGCTTTTCGAGGGCGAGGGCTTCTTCTTCCTGAACCTTGGCGGCCCAGTCGTCGAAGGCGTCGAAGCCCTTGTTCAGGGTGCGGACGCGGCGGTTGTCCAGCCAGTGGACGGTGTTGGTCACCTTGTTCAGGAAGGCGCGGTCGTGGCTGACCACCAGAACGGCGAAGCGGGCCTGAACCAGCTCGTTCTCCAGCAGTTCGATGGCCAGGATGTCGAGGTGGTTGGTGGGCTCGTCCAGCAGCAGGACGTCCGGCTCCTCGGCGAAGGCCTTGGCCAGGGCTGCGCGGCGGGTCTCGCCGCCGGAAAGGCCCCGGGTCGACTTGGACGGCGACAGGCCGAAGGTCTCAAGCCAGCTCTCGGCGGTCCAGCGCTCGGCCCCGCCCGAGGCGGCGTAGTCCAGCAGGGTGTCGCCGGTGATGTCCGGCTCCTGCGCCACATAGGCGAAGCGGGTGCCGGCCTGGACGGCGCGGTCGCCTGAATCCGGCTCGATCAGGCCCATGACGATCTTCATCAGGGTCGACTTGCCGGCCCCGTTGCGGCCGACCACGGCGGCGCGGCTGCGCGGCTCGACCGCCAGATCGACACCGTCGAACAGCGGGCGCTGACCATCCTGCAGACGGACATCCTTGAGGGCGACGAGAGGGGGACGAGCAGCCATGGCGGGGCCTATAGCGCGGCCCGCGCCCGACCGCCACGCCCGACGCGACGGGGCGTCAGGCGAAGCGGTCGACGGACTTGCGGCGCTTGCGGCTGAACGGGTTGTGGCCAAGGCCCAGGACATCGCAGAGCGTCGTCAGCGCAAGGAGGCCGCCGAACCACAGGCCGCCCCAGGCGAAAAGGTTGCGGTTGTAGGGCGGTGGCGCGTCTTCGGCGATGAGCGCGATGAAGAAGACCGCCAGCGGGACCAGCCAGCTTCGGACAAGGACGAGGCCGGAGGCCTGTCGTGGTCCGGCCACGACGGCTGCTGTTGCGGACAGCAAGAGCACGGCAAGAGCCGGGCCAGCGAGAACCGGGAAGCTCTGGGACTGGTCGGCCAGGACGGCGCCGATGGTCGCGGCGATGGCCAGCAGGGCGCCGCTCCGCTTATGGCCCTGGTCGTCGGCGGGCCAGCGACGGTTCAGATAAAGGCCGCCCGCGGCGAATGCGAGCAAGCCAGTCATGATCGTCAGTTGCAGGGCATGACGGTCGGCGGTGGCGAAGCCGCTGATGAACCAGAGGGGCAGGAAGAGCGGCGCCCAGGCCCAGAGCCGGGTGAGACGCTGGGACCATGGATCGTCGTCAACCATGACCACTGCCCAGGCCGCGATCGCAAGCCCGGTCAAACCGAAGATCGCCTGCACAACGGGGGCTGCGGCGGCGCTGAGGTCCGTACTGATGAACGACGCGATAAGGATCAGCGCGGCGGAGGCCGGGACCCAACCTGAGCGTATCCAGAAGCCGGGTTCGCGGCTTATGTCGTTGAGCCGTTTCCAGCGCGGCAGAACGAGGAGGTGATGGGCGGCCAGGGCGAGCAAGGTCGAGGAGATCAGTCCTGCGGCGAGGCCGGTCATGAAGCGGACGCCGCCAGCGCCGGCCGGCGCCTCCGACGCTGCGTAAAAGCCCGCAAGCAGGGTGATGGCGATAATGAACCAGCAACTGGTCGCTCCCAGGCGCGGACGTGACAGATAGGTCCGCCACCAGGCGACGGAGTCCGCGTTGAGGTAGCCGAGGACGTAGGGAGCTTCCTGATCGATGCGCGCCAGAAGGTCGGCGATGCGGCGTCCCAACTCGGGTTTCAACCGGGCGTCGAGGCGCATTCGCCAGCCGACCGGTCGGCTCAGGGCCATGTAGGAGTCATGAGCCGGTGAATCCGGGTTGCGCAGGCGACGGATCGTCTCGACATCCTCGCGGTGCTGCAGGGCGGCGAGGCCGGGGTTCCAGTGGTCGCCGACGGGGCGGTGGTCCCAGCCGAAGAAGGCGATGGTCGGCTCCAGCAGGGCCTCGAAGGCGGGGCCACGCTGGGCCGCCAGCTGGCCCAGCCAGTGCTCGGTGGAATCGTGCACGTCGAGGGCGCCGAGCGCGGGCGAGCGGAAGACGGCGACCAGGGCGGTCAGGACGGCGTCGTCGTCGGGCGCCGGTCGGCGCAGGGCCTCGCTCAGGGCGTCGCAGCGGCGCTGGTGCTCGTCGCGGTCAGCGCGGTCGCGGGCCATTTCCGCGACCAGGACGGGGTCTTGCGGCGAGGCGTCGGTCGAGGGCGTCGCGGGAGGAGGGGCGTGGTTCTCGCCGACGGGCGCGGCGGAGGCGTCCAGCCCCTCGTCGACGGCGTCGTCTTCATTCCAGCCGTTGTCGGCCTCCCAGGCGGCGTGACGGGCGTGGTTCAGGGCCTGCTCGAAGGCCGCGCGAAGAGCCTGAAAGCCTTCGGGATCGTCCTCGGGATGGACGATCTTGAGTCGCCGGGCGTAGGCGCGGCGGATCTCGCGTTCGTCGGTCGAGGGGGAGATGGCGAGCTCGCGCCAGATGGAGGTTCTCACAGCCAGGTCGCGCCTTCGAACTGGTCGAGGACCTGGGTCAGCTCGGCGCGGCCGTGTTCGATCTCACGCGGGTCCTGACGCTCCAGGATGAAGGTGAAGCGGTCCAGATGCTGGCCGATGAAGTGCCGCTGGTCGCCCAGGGAGTCCTCGTAGCAGCGGGCGGCGCGGGCCAGGACGACACGGTTCACGTCAGCGTCGCGCGGGTGGTGCTTCAGCGCGGCCAGGGCCTCGCGGCGCTTCTGGAAGTCGGCGCCGGACATGACGTCCTCGTCGGCGATCACAAGTTCGCGGCGCTCGCCGGTCTTCGGCACATGGACGTCGACTTCGAGCAGGCCGTTGATGTCGTGGGAGAAGCGGACCTCGATGGCGATTTCGCCGGCCGGGGCGGCGGGGACGGCCACGTCAAGCTCGCCCAGGCGGATGTTGTCGATCACCGCCCGGGATTCGCCCTGATAGATGGGCAGCTTCACCTGGCGCTGGTTGGCTTCCATGGTCGAATAGACCTGGATGCGGCTGGCCGGGATGACGGTGTTGCGCTCGATGATGGGTGAGAAGACGCCGTGACGGACCATGCCGCCGGGGCCGCGCTCGCTGACCTCGACGCCCAGGCTGTAGGGGCAGACGTCGGTCAGGACGACCTCCTTCAGGGCCGTGTCGCGCGCCTTGAGCCCGGCCTGGACCGCGGCGCCCAGGGCCACGGCCTGATCGGGGTCGACGGCGTTGGAGGGGAAGCGGCCGAACATCCGGGTCAGGGCGCGGCGCACGACCGGCATCCGCGTGGCTCCTCCGACCATGACGATCTCCTTCAGGCCGTCGGCGCGCAGGCCCGCGTCGCGCAGGGCCCGCAGGACGGGATCGCGCAGCCGGGTCAGAAGGCCGGAGCACATCTCTTCGAAGGCGTCGGCGGTGAAGCCGTGCTCGTAGCTTTCGTCCTTCCAGGTCACGGCCATCGAAGCGGCGGCGCCCTCGGTCAGGGCGCGGCGGGCGCGTTCGGCGGCGGCGCGGATGCGTTCGCGCAGGTGTGGGTCGGCCCGCTGTGCGGGCGACAGGCGGTCGCCCATGACCTTGCCGAAGGCCTCGATCAGCACCTGGTTGAAGTCCTCGCCGCCCAGGCGGTTGTCGCCGGTCGAGGCGCGGACCTCGATGACGCCCTCGAAGATCTCCAGCACAGAGACGTCGAAGGTGCCGCCACCGAGGTCGAAGACCAGGAAGCGGCTCTCATCGTCCAGTTCGTGAATGCCGTAGGCGAGGGCGGCGGCGGTGGGTTCGTTCAACAGACGCTCGACCTTGAGCCCGGCCAGTTCGCCGGCGCGGCGCGTGGCCTTGCGCTGCTTGTCGTTGAAATAGGCCGGGACGGTGATGACCGCCTCGGTCACCGGCTGGCCAAGGTAGGCTGCGGCGTCGTCAGCCAGGCGGCGCAGGACGAGAGCGGACAGCTCCTCGGGCAGGAAGGTGCGCTTGCCCAGCCTGGTCGGGCGGCTGGAGCCCATGTAGCGCTTGAAGGCCGTGGCGGTGAGTTCGGGGTGAGTGGACTGGCGCTCGCGCGCGGCCAGACCGACCAGAACCTCGCCGCTCGTTTCGTCCAGGCTGACTGCCGAGGGGGTCAGCAGGTGCCCCAGGCTGTTCGGGATCAGCTCCGCCTTGCCGTCGCGCCAGACGCCCACAGCGCTGTTGGTTGTTCCCAGGTCGATGCCGATAATCACGCTAAGCCCCCTTGTCGCGATGGCTGTCTGTAGCGGGGCGGTCCGGCGGGCGGCAAGTCGAAGTTCGTCGTTCGATGAAAATGGTTTGAAAGGAAACCGTCCGGTTGGTATGTAAAGCGACATGGACGCTCAGACCCGCCGCCGCGCGCCGGAAGCCACCCGCGCCGAGATCATCGACATGGCCATCGAGGCCGCCGCCGAGGAGGGGGCGACCGGGCTGAAACTGGACGCGGTGGTGGCGCGCCTGCCGTTCAGCAAGGGCGCCCTGCTGCATCACTTCCCGACCAAGCTGGCCTTGCTGGAAGGGGTGATCGACCATCTGGCGAACGAGATGACGGCGGCCATCCTGGCCGAGGCGGCGCGCGACCCCAATCCCTATGGCCGCAATGCGCGGGCCTATCTGCGGGCCACGGTCAACGAGCCGGTGACCGAGCGCGACGTCAGCATCGGCCGGGCGGCCCTGGTGGCCTGTGCGGTGGAGCCCAGCCTGATCGCGCGCTGGCGGGCGGCGATGCGGACCCTGGCCGAGGACGACCCGGTCGATCCGGCGGGCAAGGATGACGCCCTGATGCTGCGGCTGATCGCCGACGGCCTGTGGATGAGCGACCTGTTCGGCACCCATGAGGTCTCGCCCGAGCAGCGCCGCGCCCTGCTGTCCCTGCTGACGCCGGGCAGCATCCTGACCGAAGCCCAGGGTTTCGAATGAACCCGACCACCTGGGCGGCCCTGCTGGGCGCCATCGGCTTTGAAGTGCTGGGCACCACCCTGTTGCAGCAGTCGCAGCAGTTCACGCGACCCTGGCCGACGGCGGGGCTGGCGCTGTGCTACGGCCTGGCCTTCTACCTGCTGACCATCGCCCTGAAGCAGATGCCGGTGGGGCTGGCCTACGCCATCTGGAGCGGGCTGGGGGTGGTGCTGATCTCGGTGATCGGCCTGTTCCTGTTCAAGCAGAAGCTGGACCTGCCGGCCGTGGTCGGTCTGGTGATGATCGTCGGCGGGGTGGTGGTGATCAACCTCTTCTCGAAGAGCGTGACGCACTGAAGGGCGACAGGGGCGTGCAGGGGGCGTATAGGCCCCGCCCATGAAACCCTTCTGGGAAACAACGCCGCTGACCGAGATGTCGGCGACCGAGTGGGAGAGCCTGTGCGACGGGTGCGGTCTGTGCTGCGTCATTCGCTTCGAGGACGAGAACACCGGCGAGATCGTGCCGACACGGGTGCACTGCAAGCTGTTTGATCCGGACCGCTGCACCTGTTCGGACTACGCCAACCGGCAGGAGCATGTGCCGGACTGCATCAAGCTGACGCCCGGCAAGATCGGGGGGCTGCGCTGGCTGCCGCCGTCGTGCGGCTATCGCCGGGTGCATGAGGGGCGGGGTCTGGCCTGGTGGCATCCGCTGATCTCGGGCGATCCCGAGACGGTGCACACGGCGGGGGTGTCGATCCGTCGCCAGACCATTTCGGAGACGGCGCTGGCCACCGAGGAGGATGCGCTGGATTTCGAGGCGCCGGAGTGGATGCTGGAACGCGGGTCGAAAAACCCCGGCCGATAACGTTTCGTTCGCCGGTATGAGCGAGAAGGAAGGCTAGGAAGGGGGCGCCTTTGTCATTCACCAGCAAGAGCATCGAGGCGCTTGACGCCCCGGCCGGGCCTTTCCATCGCCTGGTCGACCTGGCGGCGACGGTCTTCGACTGCCGGGCGGCGGTGGTGACCCTGCTGACGCCGACCGAGGCGATCATCCGTTCCAACGCGGGGCTGTGCTCGACGCGGACCCCGCGGGAAAACAGCCTGGCGCTTCTGGTGACCGAGATGGGACGCGGGGCGGTGCTGGTGATTCCGGACACGACGCAGGACCCGCGTGTCAGGGACCATCCGATCGTGACGGGGCAGGCCAATCTGAGGTTCTTCGCCGCCGCCACCCTGTGCGGGCCGGACGGTCTGCCGATCGGGGCGCTGAGCGTCCTGCACGACCACAGCCTGCCCATGCCGAGCGACCGCGAGCTGGAGCAGCTCAAGCTGCTGGCCGGGATGGCCGAGGACATCATCGCCGGCATCGAGGCGGCGCGCATCCGCGACGAGCGGCTGGAGACGCTGCGGCTGGTCGAGCAGATGTCGGGCGTCGGCCACTGGCGGCTGGAACGCAACACCGGCGTCGTCGAGTGGTCGGACGAGGTCTATCGCATTCACGGGGTCGAGCGGGAGAGCTTCAACCCCAATCTGCACAGCGCGCTCGACTTCTATGTCGACGAGGATCGAAAGACGCTGGCCGATCTGATCCAGCGCGGGGTGGAGCATGGCGAGGGCTATCTGGCCAAGCTGCAGATCGTGCGGCCGGATGGTGAAGAACGGCGGATCCTGACCCACGCCGAGACCGAGGTCGATGAGACGGGCCGGGTCGTCGCCATGTTCGGCGTCTTTCAGGACGTCACCGAGCAGGAGAAGGTCCTGGCGCGGTCCCGGCGCGACGAGGGGCGCTATCGCCTGCTGGCCGAGAACATCGGCGACGTCATCACCCGCGTGAAGATGGACGGGTCCAGCAAGTATATCTCGCCGGCCATCCAGCAACTTCTGGGCTGGACCTTCGAGGAGATGAGCGGGCAGTCGACCGACTACGTCCATCCGGAGGACCGCCATCTGGTGCTGAAGGCGATCGGCGAGGCGGTGAAGACCGGGACGCCGACGCGGCTGGAGCACCGCGCCGTGCACCGCAAGGGTCACACCATCTGGGTCGAGTGCACCTTCAAGGCGCTGAAGGACGAGAACGGCCACGTCGACGACGTGGTGGTGGTGATCCGCGATATGACCCAGCGCAAGGTGCTGGAGGACGAGGTCATCGAGGCCAAGGAGCGGGCCGAGAAGGCGGCCCAGGCCAAGAGCGAATTCCTGGCCAACATGAGCCACGAACTGCGCACGCCGCTGACCAGCGTGATCGGCTTCTCGGGCCTGTTGCAGGGGTCGGAGGCCCTGCCGGACGAGGAGCGGACCTATGTGGAGCGTATCGCCACGGCGTCGGAGGCCCTGCTGGGGGTGATCAACGACATCCTCGACTATTCCAAGCTGGAAGCGAACGCGATCGAGATGGACCCCGAGCCCTTCCAGGTCGCGGCCCTGGTCGACGGGGCGGCGGCCATCGTCGAGGGTCAGTGCCTGGCCAAGGGCTTGAGCCTGAAGGTGGTGGCCGACGCGGCCCTGCCCGAGGTGCTGACCGGCGACGCCGGACGGCTGCGTCAGGTCATGCTGAACTTCCTGTCCAATGCGGTGAAGTTCACCGGCAAGGGCGGGGTGACGCTGCGGGTCGGGGGACGACCCGAGAGCGACGGCCGCTGGCGTCTGCGGGTGGCGGTGACGGACACCGGCATCGGCATTCCGGCGGAAAAGATCGAGGTCCTGTTCCAGCGCTTCTCGCAGGCCGACGCCTCGACCACGCGGGTCTATGGCGGCACGGGCCTGGGGCTGGCGATTTCGCGGCGTCTGATCGAGATCATGGGCGGCGAGATCGGGGTCGACAGCAAGCCGGGCGAGGGGGCGACCTTCTGGTTCGAGACGCCCCTGGCCCAGGGCGGGACGGTCGGGGCGCTGGCCGGCGGCGAGGACGAGATGGCGACCTCGGGCGGTCTGGCCGGCGGGCGCATCCTGATGGCCGACGACGCGCCGGGGAACCGCGAGCTGGTCAGCGCCATCCTGCGCGGCCTGGGGCTGGAGATCGATACGGTCTGCGACGGCGCCGAGGCGGTGCAGGCCATGCAGACGGGAAGCTATGACCTGGTGCTGATGGACGTGCACATGCCGGTCATGGACGGGCTGACGGCGACCCGGGAAATCCGGCGGATGCAGGCGGGCACCGGACACAGGACGCCGATCCTGGCGCTGACGGCCAACGTCCAGGCGGATCAGGTGGCGCGCTGCCTGGACTGGGGCATGGACGGGCATCTGGCCAAGCCGATCCAGATCCCGGAGCTGGCCGGGGCCCTGGCCCACTGGCTGGCGGGCGGCGATCCGGCGGCCCTGGCGAGCTAGGCGCTTTTGCTCCTCGCCATTCATGGGGAGGTGGCGCGGACGCGCAGCGGACGTGACGGAGGGGGCGACGCCGCCTTGTCCGCATTTGCGCCCCAGATCGCCGACCGCGACGCCGCCCCCTCCACCGCTACGCGGTCCCCCTCCCCATGAATGGGGAGGAAAGAGACGCCATCCTGCGTCGGCTGTCGCAGTCGGCGGGCGCAAACCCAGTAAGTTCCCGGGATTGATCCGTGCGCGCGGCTGTTCGCCAGCCTGAGGACGCTGGTCGGCTATGGTTCAGGCATGGCGGGAAAAAGGGACGAGGCGGGGTGGCTGGAGGCGGTGTTCGACCGGCTGAAGGCCCTGACCGACGAGGCGATCGCCGTGGTGGCCGCCGCGGAGCCTCCGGCCGACGTGGCCGAGGCCGAGAAGCGGGCGCGGGCCGTGGGCGTCCTGGCGCGGACGGCCAAGGCGGTGGCGGCCTTGACGATGAGCCCCGCCCGCAAGAGCCGGACCCCCGAAGAGGATGAGATGAGCGAAGACGATCGTGATGTCAGCGACGCCGAACTGGCCGGGCTCCAGGCCGAATTCTTCGCCCGTGTCGATCATCTCGTCGCAGCCTTCGAACGCAAGTCTCTGGCTGCGGGACTGGGTCGAGAGCCTGCCGCGCGAACAGCAGGCGGCGGCGCTGAGGGCGGCGATGAAGGCGACGCCGAGGCTGAACGACGAACAGATATGGCCGCGTGAGGCGGACTGGCGCACCTGGGTGCTGCTGGGCGGGCGGGGGTCGGGCAAGACCTTCGCCGGGGGCTTCTGGCTGAACGAACTGGCGCGGGAGAAGGACTGGACCTTTGCTCTGGTCGGGCCGGCGCTGCACGACGTGCGCGAAGTCATGGTCGAAGGGCCGTCGGGGCTGAAGGCCCAGGCGGCGCGGGACAACCGGCCGCGCTGGGAGGCGGGAAGGCGGCGGTTGATCTGGCCGAGCGGTTCGGCGGCCTACGCCTTTTCGGCGGAGGACCCGGACAGTTTGCGAGGGCCGCAGTTTCATGCCGCCTGGGCGGATGAGTTCTGCGCCTGGCGGCACGTGGAGGCGACGCTGTCGAACCTGAGGTTCGGCCTGCGGCTGGGGGCGGACCCGAAACTGGCGATCACCACGACGCCGAGGCCGATCGCGGCGCTGCGGCGGTTACTGGCCGAGCCGGGGGTGGTGAAGGCGCGGCTGGCGACGGCGGCCAATGCCGACAATCTGGCGCCGGGGTTCCTGTCGCATCTGAAGGCCCTCTACGCCGGGACGCGGCTGGAGGCGCAGGAGATGGAGGGGCTGATCGTCGAGGCCGACGGCGCCCTGTTCCGGGCCGAGGATCTGGCGCGGGCGCGCGGGCATCGACCGGCGCGGTTCGAGCGGGTGGTGGTGGCGGTGGACCCGCCGGCCAGCGCCCACGGCGACGCCTGCGGCATCGTGGTGGCGGGAAGGAAGGACAAGACCGGTTATGTGCTGGCGGACCGTTCGGCGCGGGGCCTGTCGCCCGCCGGATGGGCGAAGCGGGTCGCGGAGACGGCGAGAGAATTTGAGGCCGACCTGGTGCTGGCCGAGGCCAATCAGGGCGGGGAGATGGTGCGGACCCTGCTGGGGCAGGCGGACTGTCCGGCGCAGGTGAAGCTGGTCCACGCCAGCCGGTCCAAGAAGGCGCGGGCCGAGCCGGTGGCGGCCCTCTATGAGCAGGGGCGGGTGGTCCACTGCGGGGCCTTTCCGGCGCTGGAGGAAGAGATGATGGCGCTGGGGAGCGAGGCGGCGGGGGCGAAAAGCCCCGACCGCGCGGACGCTCTGGTGTGGGCGCTGACCCACCTGCTGCTGGCCGGGAAGACGCAGCCGAGGCTGCGGGCGCTCTAGCCTTTCCTCCCCATGCAATGGGGAGGTGGATCGGCGGCGCAGCCGACGAGACGGAGGGGCGGGCAGACGCCTGGCTCGACCGAGCCCCTCCACCGCTACGCGGTCCCCCTCCCCACGCTGTGGGGAGGAAAAAGATAATGGAGAACCACATGGATTGGCGACGACCGTTCGGTCGGCGGCGCGTAGCTGCGCCTGAGGTCAAGGACAGCCGGGCGGGGCCCCTGATCGCCCTGACGGGGGCGGGCCGGGCGCGGTGGACGCCGCGGGACTATGCGCATCTGGCGGAGGAGGGGTTCGCGAAGAACGCCGTGGCCTATCGCTGCGTGCGGATGATCGCGGAGGCGGCGGCCTCGACCCCGCTGGTGGTCATGGTTGGGGGCGTGCGAACGGCGGAGCATCCGCTAGCGCGGCTGCTGGCCAAGCCCAATCCTGAGCAGTCGGGCGGGGAGTTGATGGAGGCGCTGTACGGCGCGCTGCAGACGGCGGGGAACGCCTATGTCGAGGCGTCGGGGGACGCGGACGGGGACGGCGCGCCGGATGAGCTGTGGGCCTTGCGGCCCGACCGGGTGAAGGTGGTTCCGGGGCGGGCGGGCTGGCCCGAGGCTTATGAGTATGCGGTCGGCGGGCAGGCGGTGCGGATCGCGCGGCATGGCGACGGCTGGTCGCCGGTCATGCACCTTAAGCTGTTTCACCCGACCGACGATCACTACGGGTTTTCGCCGCTGGAGGCGGCGGCCTTCGCCATCGACGTGCACAACGCCTCGGGGGCCTGGAACAAGGCGCTGCTGGACAACGCCGCGCGACCTTCGGGCGCTCTGGTCTATGGGGCGAAGGACGGCGAGCGACTGACGGGCGAGCAGTTCGAGGCGCTGAAGGCGGAGCTGGGCGAGGCCCATGCGGGGGCGCGAAACGCCGGACGGCCGCTGCTTCTGGAAGGCGGACTGGACTGGAAGCCGATGAGCCTGACGCCGCACGACATGGACTTCATCGCCGGCAAGCACGCGGCGGCGCGGGAGATCGCCCTGGCGTTCGGGGTGCCGCCGCAGCTGCTGGGGATTCCGGGCGATGCGACCTACGCCAACTATCGCGAGGCCAACGCCGCCTTCTGGCGAGCGACGGTGATCCCGCTGGTGAGGAAGGCGGCCGGGGCGATGACGGGGTGGCTGGGCGGGCGGTTCAGCGACTGCCGCATCGAGCCGGACCTGGATGCGGTCCCGGCGCTGCAGGTCGAGCGGGATGCGCTGTGGGCGCGGCTGAATGCGGCGAGCTTCCTGACGGATGAGGAGCGGCGTCGGATGGCGGGGGTGGGCGTGTGATGGACCAGGTGAAGAAGATCCCCGTCGCCCTGATCGCGGCCTTGCTGGTGCAGACCATCGGCGGGCTGGTCTGGGCCGGGGGCGCGGCGGCGCGGATCGCGACCCTGGAGCAGAGGGTCGGCGAGCAGAGGCTGGTGGCCGAGCGGCTGGCGCGGGTGGAGGCCCAGGGCGAGGCGGTGCGCGCGACGGTGGACCGGATCGAGCGGCGGCTGGAGGAGAAGTGATGCGAGATTATCCGATCCTCCCCTGCGGAGCGGGGGAGGGGGACCATCCGCAGGCTGGTGGAGGGGGCGGACCCGTCCAGCAGGTTTACCGCGAAGACGGTCGGGGCCTGATGTTGAAGTCGCGCTTGGGAGCCGCCCCCTCCACCGCTGCGCGGTCCCCCTCCCCCGCAAGCGGGGGAGGATCGCTCTCGATCCAAGGCTACGCCTCGCTGTGGGGCGCTGCCGACCTGAACGGGGATGTCGTGGCCCGGGGGGCGTTCGCCGACAGTCTGGCGAAGACGGGCGCGGGCGGGGTGCGGATGCTGCATCAGCACGAGAGCCGCGCCGTGGTCGGCGTCTGGGACGAGGTGGTCGAGGACGAGCGGGGCTTAAGGGTGCGCGGACGCATCCACGACTGGTCGGGCGAGGCGCGCTATGCCGCCGCCCTGACGCGGGCGGGGGCGCTGGACGGGTTGTCGATCGGGTTTCGCGCGGCGAAGGCGCGGCGCGAGGGGCGGTTGCGGGTGCTGAGCGCGGTGGAGTTGTGGGAGGTGTCGCTGGTGACCTTTCCCATGCTGCCGGGGGCGCGGTTCAGGATGGAGGCGTCTGGCCTGACTTGAAGAAGGGAATGGACAAAAGGCCGAACAGGAAACCGCCGAGGTGGGCTTCCCATGCGAGGCCGCCTTGACCTCTGGCGAGAAAAACCAGGAGGAAGACGAGCGCAAAAAGAACCGCGTTAGTGATGGCGAAACTACGCACGACGCGCAGCACATGGCGAGATCGGAGAGGACGAAGCTCAGCCTCAGAACCGATCCGGGCCGCGGCGCCCCACAGTCCGGATACAGCGCCGGAAGCTCCGAGCATAGGAACGACGCCGGTAGGGTGGATCGCCAGGTAGAACAGGCCCCCAACCAGACCGCTGGCGAGGAAAAAAACAAGGTAGAGCAGCCATCCTTGAAGGGACAGGCCAAGGCGAGAGATGAGAAGCGGGCTAAGGGCGAACAGGGCGGAAACGTTCATCAAAAGGTGACTGACGCCGCCATGCGCGAACATGTGGGTCAGAAGCGTTTCGAAACGGCCCTGAGAAAGGGCTTGAGCGGAGACTGCTCCGTGCAGGGGATCGCCCGACGCCAGTTGGACGACGAAGGCGATGACGAGAACGCCGCCGAGAACAAGTCCCGGTTGTTCCATCGGCATGACGCGAAGGGGCGCCTTTAGGCGGCCGTCCGTGGCGCGTTGAAGCGTAGACCGAATCTCGAGCTGGTCTGAAGAATCCGGCGTCATGCCCGGGGCGCTTTCGGCAGTCGGGTCAGGACGCCGCTGATGACCAGGGCGATGAAGATGAAGCCGAAGGGCAGGTGCAGCCAGTCGAGGCCGAAATGGTCACGAAGGACGGGAGTGAGCACCGACAGGATGACGACCAGGCCGAAGATCCCGTAGCCGACGCCAGCCGCCAGCTTGATGCGCGGCGGCAGATTCAGGGCAGCGATGATGTCCGAGCCCGGCGAGGTGTCGGCGGGCGGGCGGCCGGGGCCGAGGAGGGCGCCGTTGGGACCGAAACCGAAGCCGTCGGGCGGCGGCGTTTGCAGGTCAAGCAGGGGGCTGTCGGGCAGGGTTCTAGCCGGATCGAACAGAACGGATTCTCCCGCTTCGTCGATCAGGAAGACGTCCTCGAATGGGACGGTCGCGAAGTCGACGGCGCGGGTGTCCTGATCATAGCTGAAGCCGTGCAGGGCGATGAGACGGCCCTGACGAAGCTCGACCTGGAAGGCGACGGGATCGGACAGGCCGTCGATCACGGCGTGGGTCGTGCCGAACAGGCCGGTCGCCTCGGCGTCGGACGCGGGCCGACGGCGGTCCACGATCAGTTCAGTCAGCAGACCGGCGCTGGTGTTGCGGCGCAGGCCCGGGAGGCTGTCCTCGACCTGACCGGCGAGGTCAGGTGCGGCGTCGCGCAACTCCCAGGCCAGGGCGTCGAGGACGGCGCGTTCGAGCGGGGTGAGGGCGGACCGCACGGCAGGTTCAGTCGGCCTGGCTCTGGATATCGTCGGCGGTCGCCTGCAGTTCTCTGAGGGCTGTGGAGCATTCTTCTCTGGTTATGGTCTTCGCTTCCGGAGATTGCTGGCCACTTTCATAGGCCTCTTCGAGCAGGCCTTGGACCATCAGCGTGGCGAAGTCGGCGTCTTCCGGGGCGGCGAACTGGCTGCGGAATTGTTGAACGACTTCGGGCGGAAAGAAGTGTTCGCATGACCCGAAGGTTTCGAACGTCTGCATCAGCAGGGGCACGACCTGCTCAACCTGGGCAGGGGTGAGGTCGCCGGTCGGCGCGGGCGAGGCCGACTGCACGAGAAGCGCGCCCGACAGCGCGATTGAGAGACTGAGCATTGGCCTGTGGTCCCCAGAGATTTCGCGGATCGGTAGCACGGTTCGGCGATGAGGCAACCGCCTTGCAGTGAGGTTTCGGGCTGTCAGGCTCGGATGACGGCGCACCGGAGGACGGGCGCAAACACCGGAGAGAGCATGAAAGAGACCAAGACCGCCTCGGCATCGCCCGAGGCGCGCGCCGCCATGCATGAGATGATGGCGGCGTTCGAGGCGTTCAAAGGGGCCAATGACGCCCGGCTGGACGAGATCGAGAAGAAGGCGTCGGCCGATGCGCTGCTGGAGGAGAAGGTGGCGCGCATCGATCAGGCGGTGGCGGGGGCGCAGGCGCGGCTGGATCGCGCGCTGAGCGAGGGGCGTCGTCCGATGTTGGGCGCCGAGCCCGCTGTCGTGGCGGCGGCGCCGGAGGCCAAGGCGGCGTGGGACGGCTATATGAAGTCGGGCGCTTCGCATGGTCTGGAGCTGAAGGCGGGGCTGTCGTCGGCGTCGAACTCGGCGGGCTATGTGGTGCCGCCGGAGACGGAGCGGGCCATCGAGCGACGTCTGATGGCGGGCTCGCCGATGCGCGAAATCGCCACGGTGCGCACGGTGGGTTCGGGCGTGTTCAGGAAGCCGGTGTCGACGGCGGGCGTGACGGCGGGCTGGGTGGCCGAGACGGCGGCCAGGCCCGAGACGGACCCGGCGACCCTGGCCCTGCTGGAGTTCTCGTCGGCCGATCTCTACGCCTGCCCGGCGGCGACGCAGAGCCTGCTGGACGACGCCCTGATCGACCTGGACGAATGGCTGGCGGCCGAGGTCGAGGACGCCTTTGCGGCGCAGGAGACGGCGGCCTTCGTCAGCGGCGACGGGGTCAACAAGCCGAAGGGCTTCCTGGCCTATGCGACGGCGACGGAAGGCAGCCAGACCTGGGGCCAGATCGGCACGGTGGCCTCGGGCGCGGCCGGCGCCTTCGCCTCGACCAGCCCGGCGGACAGGCTGATCGACCTGATCTATGCGCCCAAGGCCCAGTATCGTCCGAACGGGCGTTTCGTGATGAACCGGCGCACGGTCTCGGCGGTGCGCAAGTTCAAGGATGCGGATGGCAACTACATCTGGTCGCCGGCGACACGGCCGGGCGAGACGGCGAGCCTGCTGGGCTATCCGGTGACCGAGATCGAGACCATGCCCGACGTGGCGGCCAACAGTCTGTCGATTGCGTTCGGGGACTTCTCGCGCGGCTATCTGATCGTGGATCGCGCGGGGGTGCGGGTGCTGCGCGATCCCTATTCGGCCAAGCCCTATGTGCTGTTCTACACGACCAAGCGCGTGGGCGGCGGGGTGCAGAACTTCGACGCGATCAAGCTGATGAAGTTCGCGGCGAGCTAATGGGCTGAAGCTGAGCCCTCTCCCGGCGGGAGAGGGCTTGAGCCTCCAAGAGCGAAGCGATTGGCAAGGCGAAAGGGTGAGGGGCTGGTGAATCAGTCGGCGTGAGCCGCTGCGCGGCGGCTTACGCCGACGGAGGCCGGGAACCCTCATCCGGCCCTTCGGGCCACCTTCTCCCATCGGCAGAAGGGCTGCAGAAAACATTGGAGATTTAGGCATGACCGCACCCGTGAGCCTCACGGAGGCGAAGCTGTTCCTGCGCGTCGAGCATGAAGCGGAGGACGGGCTGATCCAGACCCTGATCGACGCGGCGAGGGCGCGGGTGGAGGGGGAGGTGGGGTTGAGCCTGACCTCGACCTCGCCGGCGCCGCTGCGGCTGGCGGTGATGATGCTGGTGCTGCGGGCCTATGAGCGGGGCGAGAGCGAGATGTCGGCGGCGCCGGTCGAGGGGTGGATCGCGCCCTATCGCGTGGTGCGGCTGTGAAGGTCGTCGCGAGCCTGGTGCGGCCGGTGGAGGCGGAGACGCCCTATGGCGGGCGGGTCGTCAGCTATGAGCCGGTCGGGTCGCTGTGGCTGAGCCTTGGCGCACGGCGAAGGCGCGAGCGCACGGAGGGCGGCGTGACGCGGAGCGTGGAGACGCTGGGCGCGACTGTGCGGGTCGACCCGCGACTGGCCGAGGGACTGATCGTGCGCTTCGGCGGGGCGGACTGGGGCGTCGTCGGGGTCGAGGCCGATCCGAAGGCGGCGGGCAGGGTGCGGCTGAATCTGGAGCGGGCGCGATGAAGGATCACGAAGGGGCGTTGGTGAAGGCCTTGATCGAACATCTGCGCGGCGACGGGGCCTTGCAGGCGCTGCTGGGCGATCCGGTGAGGGTCTGGGACCAGCCGCCGGAGGGGGCGGCGTTTCCGCATCTGCTGATCGGCAAGGGCGAGAGCCGGGGGCTGAACGCCGACGGGGGCGGGGTAGAGCATCGGCTGATGCTGACCTGCGCCAGCCGCTTCGCCGGCATGGAAGAGGCGCGGGCCGTGGCGGCGGCGGCAAGGGCGCGGGTGGCGGATGCGCCGGTCGAGGCCGACGGGGTGAGGGCGGTCAGCCTGGGCGTGACCTTCACCGACGTGTTTCGCAGCGCGGATTTGAAACGGGCCTGGGCGGTGATGCGGCTGCGGGCGGTGACGGAAGAAACCTGAATCCTCTCCCGGCGGGAGAGGGCTTGAGCGCACGAGAGCGAAGCGATCGTTCTGGCGCGAAAGGGTGAGGGGCGACGGGCCCAGTCGGCGGTCGCCGTAACGCGACGGCTTGCGCCGACGGTTAGGGGCGACCCTCATCCGGCCCTTCGGGCCACCTTCTCCCACCGGGAGAAGGGAACGGCAAATGAAGTGAGGGAAACATGACGACGCAACGGGGCAAGGACATCTTGCTGAAGATCGAGGGCGCCGCTGGCGTCTTCACGACGGTGGCGGGGCTGAGGGCGCGGACGATCTCGCTGAACGCCAGGACGGTGGACGCGACGGACGGCGACAGCGCCGGGCGCTGGCGCGAGCTGTTGGCGGGCGCGGGCGTGAAGTCAGCGGCGGTGTCGGGGCAGGGGATCTTCCGCGACGCGGCGTCCGACGCCCTGATCCGCGAGGCCTTCTTTGAACAGGCGGCGAAGACGTGGCGGCTGATCGTGCCGGACTTCGGCGTGCTGGAGGGGGCGTTCATCGTGGCGGCGCTGGAGTACGCCGGCGAACATGAGGGGGAGGCGAGCTTTGCGCTGAGCCTGGCGAGCGCGGGCGAGATCGGGTTCTCTGTGGTTTAGAGGCGGCGGAGCGTGGTCCAGTCGATTTTGACGAACCACATTTCGCGGTCGTTCGGGGCGGGCACGCTGACGAGACCGAAGGCCAGGTAGCCTTCAACCTCGAAGTCGTCAGGTTCGAGAATGGTGACGCGACCCCCGACACTCGCACCGACTGAATCAGCGATGTGTTCGAAGGCTTGGCCATCCAGCCAGAGGAGCCAAGCCTGATCGGTGACCGACAGGGCATTGAAGTCAGTCTGAAGTTTCAACATGGCGCGAGGCTATCGCGTGGGGTGGGAAGCGCAATGGTTTCAGCGAACGGCGTGCGGGGCGAGGCGGCGGCGGTGCTGGCGGGGGTGGAGAGGCGTTTGTGTCTGACGCTGGGGGCCCTGGCCGAGATCGAGACGGGGCTGGGCGTGGCCGGGATGGCGGCGCTGGCCGAGCGGATGAAGGCGCTGTCGGCGCGGGATCTGATGGTGGTGCTGGCGGCCCTGCTGCGCGGCGGTGGCGAGGGGGCGTTGGCGGACGGGCTGGCGGGGGCTGCGGTCGATCCGCGCGAGGCGGCGGAGGCGGTAGCGAAGGCGTTTGCGGCGGCTGCCTGATGACGCCCCAAGACCGGCAATGGAGCGAGATGATGCAGGCGGCGGCGCGGATGGGCGTGGGGCCGGAGGGGTTCTGGCGGCTGTCGCTGAAGGAATGGCGGATGCTGACGGCGGGGCCGGTTCAGGCGGCGCCGCTGGGGCGGAGCGAGCTGGAGCGGATGCAGGAGATGTGGCCGGATTGATGCGGATTTCCTCCCCATTTCATGGGGAGGTGGCGCGGGCGCGCAGCGTCCGTGAGGGAGGGGGGGGGCGGCGGGACGTCGGGAGAGGGCGGCGACGCCCCCTCCACCACTTCGTGGTCCCCCTCCCCATGAAATGGGGAGGAGAAGAAGATGACCGACAGTTTCAGGCCGGACGGGATCGACGCCGTCCCGGTCAAGGCGGCGGAGGCGGCGGCGGCGCTGGAGGCGCTGCGGGAGCCGGCGGAGCGGGCGGCGGCCTCGATCGAGGAGGCGTTCGGGCGGGCGGGGGAGAGTCTGACGCGGTCGCTGACGCGGGCGGCGGCGGACGGCGAGGTGACCCTGGCCGAACTGGCGCGGGCGGTGCTGAACGCCGTCAATGCGGCGGCGGGCTCGGGCCGAGGCGGCGGTCTGTCGGACGCGATCGCGGCGGTGATGAGCGGGTTTGGCGGGACGCGGGCCGAGGGCGGGCCGGTGCTGGGCGGCGGCGCCTATCTGGTCGGCGAGCGCGGGCCGGAGGTGTTTCGACCGGAGGCGCGGGCAGCATAGAGCCGATGGGCGGCGGTCACTCTGGAATGGGGGGCGTGACGGTCAATGTCAGCGTGGACGGCGGGGCGCAGGGCCTGTTGCGGTCCGAGGCGCAGATCGCGCGGATGCTGGCGCGGGCGACGGCCCTGGGCGCGCGAAGGATGTAGCGTGGCGGGATCAAGCAGCGAAGCGCCGTGCACTTTGCGGTAGCCCAAGAAAAGCGAGGCTCAAGCAGCGAGCCGCCGCGCGGGTCGCGTTAGCCTCTAAAGAAAAAAGGGCGCTCCGGAGAGCGCCCCTTGAACTTACTCGCCCTTGGGATTGGGGCCGAACTTGTTGTCGCCGCGCTGGCTGTCGGTGATGCCGATCCAGAGCAGGAAGCCCAGTCCGACCAGGCCCATGACGGCGAAGCCGCCCATCATGGAGCCGAGCATCGACAGGGCCACCGTGGGATCTTCGCTTTCGAAGGCCTGGGGGTTGGTGAAGATGGCGGTGCCCGCAGCGCCGATGATCATGATGAAGCCGATGACCATGGCGACATAGGGGATGACCGCGAACCAGCCGGTCTTGCCCATGTCGTGCAGACGTTTCACCGTGATGGCGATATTGGGCCAGATCATCACGATCGAGATCAGGGCGCCGATGATCGGGATCCAGCCGAGGACCAGGCCGGCGCCGAACAGGATCAGCCAGCTGATCCAGAAGTGCTGGCGGCGCAGGCGGCCGTTGAACGAGAACATGGCGCTGGCGAAGTCGTAGCCGCCGCCGGTGTCGCGGGCGACATAGGCCGAGCTGGCGGCCTGGCCGAAGGCGGCGGCGGGGTCGCCGGCGAGCACCATGATCTGGGTCGCCTCGAGGCCTTCCGGCACGAAGTCGACGCGCGCGCCGGTGCGGACGACGCCGCCGGCCTGGATGGCCGAACGGGCGAAGCCGTAACGGATGCTGTCGTCGCCGCTGATCAGGCCGGTGCCCGACACGTCGTCATAGCTGAGAATTTCACCGCGCACTCGGAAGTCTCCTGATTTGAACGGCCCCTGCCGCCTTGAGGCGAACATGACCGAGCGTCGGTTTCCAGACAACCCGAAGCGTGACCTTAGGTGCAGATTTTAAGAACGAATCTCAAATTGGGTCAGAAACGCCGCGGTGCGGGACCGTAGGCGTTCGGGTGGGGCTGGGACGGGATGCAGGCGACGACCAGCAGGAAGATTCCGCCGACATAGGGGACGAAGCTGATGAGGTAGAGCCAGCCCGACAGGCCGACGTCGTGCAGCCGCCGCACCGCCACGCTGATTCCGGCGGGGGCCAGCAACAGCATCCAGCCGAGGATGAGGATCATGGCCAACATGGTTCCGGCGGGCGGGCTGTCCTGATCGAGGCCCCCGAAAAGCGCCGTGAGCATGAAGACGGCGAACATGAAGCCCGTCATGCTCAGCCAGGCGAACAGGACGAAGGACCAGTATTCCAGACGGCGGGCGCGGCCCTCGCCGTCTACGTATTTCTGGCGGATGCAGCGGACGAAATAGGCCCACATGCCCAGGGGCGGCTCGCCGGGCGGGAAGCTGTCGGGCGTCAGTCCGCGCGTCTGAATAAGCAGGGGAATGATCTGGGCGGCGCGGTCGTCAAGCGGCATGAAGTCGACGCGCAGGCCGGGGACCGGCTGCTGGGATCCGCCCATGTCGCCGCGTGAAAAACGATAGCGCATCAGGTCGTCGCCGCTGATGAGCCCCTCGCCGCTGACGGCGTCGTAGCTGAGAATTTCACCGCGCATGCATGGCCCCCGACCCGCGGTCGGAGGGACCGCTTCCGGTCCTTGGACAGGGCGTCGCGGAAAAGCAAGAGAACGGGAGTCTTTGATGGCCTTTCACGAGGTGCGGCTGCCGGCGCGGCTGGCGTTCGGTTCGACCGGCGGGGTCGAACGGCGGACAGAGATCATGACCCTGGGGTCCGGGTTCGAGCGGCGCTCGACGCCCTGGGCCGAGGGGCGAAGGCGGTATCTGATCGGGGCGGGGCTGAGGTCGCTGGACGACATGGCGGCGCTGACGGCCTTTTTCGAGGCGCGGCGCGGGCGGCTGTACGGCTTCCGGTTCCGCGACTTCGCCGACTTCAAGAGCTGCGCTCCGGGCGCGGCGGTCGCCGCGACGGACCAGGGGATCGGGACGGGCGACGGGGCGCGACGCGGTTTTGGCCTGAGCAAGACCTATGGCGACCACGAGCGACGAATCAGGAAGCCGGTTGAAGGCTCGGTGCGGGTCGCGGTCGGGGGCGTGGAGACGACGGGGTTTGAGGTCGATCACGCGACGGGCGAGGTGACGCTGGCGACGGCGCCGGCCTCGGGCGCGGCGGTGACGGCGGGCTTTATGTTCGACACGCCGGTGCGGTTCGACGCCGACCGGATCGAGGTGACGCTGGAGAGTTTCGGCGCCGGAAGGATGGTCGCCATGCCGCTGATCGAGGTGCGGGTCTAGGCATGCGCGACATACCGGAGGAACTGGTCGCCCGCATCGAGAGCGGGGCGGCGACGCTGTGCCATGCCTGGGTGCTGAGGCGGACGGACGGGGCGGCGATGGGCTTCACCGATCATGATCGGGACCTGACGATCGAGGGCGTGGTTTGCCGCGCCGGCAGCGGATGGACGGCGGGGGCGGGCGAGGGCGAGGCGGGGCTGGCGGCGGGCGGGTTGTCGGCGTCCGGCGGGCTGGACGACGAGGCGATCACCGAGGGGGATGTGGCGGCAGGCCTCTACGACGGGGCGCGGGTGGAGCTGTGGCGCGTGGACTGGGCGCGGCCGGACCTGGCGGTGCGGCTGTGGGCCGGGGCGCTGGCGCGGATCCGGCGCGAGAATGGAGCCTTCATCGCCGATCTGGATGGGCCGATGGCGGCGTTGGAGCGGGTGGTGGGGCGGACCTATGGCCGAACCTGTGATGCGGTTTTCGGCGACGGGCGCTGTGGTCTGGGCGCGGCGGAGATCGCGGGGCGGCGCTGCGACAAGCGGTGGGCGACCTGTGCGGGCGTGTTCGGCAACGGCGTCAACTTCCAGGGCTTTCCCGACATTCCGGGCGACGACTTCCTGACGGCGCGACCGGCGGGGGGCGGACGCAATGACGGCGGGAGCCGGCGATGAGGGGCTTTGAAGCCATCCTCCCCTGTCGCGAGGCGACGGGGGAGGGGGACCATGCGCAGCATGGTGGAGGGGGCGAGGTCGGGCAGGGCGGTTTGGAGATGAAGCGGATGTGTCCGCCCCCTCCACCGCTTCGCGGTCCCCCTCCCCCGCAGGGCGGGGGAGGATTGAGTGACGCGGTCCTGGCCGCCGCGCGCGGCTGGCTGGGGACGCCCTATCGGCATCAGGCGAGCGTGAGGGGCGAGGGGACGGACTGTCTGGGCCTGGTGCGCGGGGTGTGGCGCGAGGTGGTGGGCGAGGAGCCGGAGGCGCCGCCCGCCTATCGCGCAGACTGGGCCGAGGTCGGGGGCGAGGAGGCGTTGCTGAAGGCGGCGAGGCGGCTGCTGGTCGAGGTTCCGCCGACGATGGCGCGGGCGGGCGACGTGCTGCTGTTCCGCATGAGCGCGGGGTGTCCGGTCAAACACTGCGCCATCCTGAGCGCGGATGACGGGCCGGAGTGGAGGATGATCCACGCCTATTGGGGACGGTCGGTGGTCGAGAGCTGGATGGGGCCGTGGTGGCGGCGAAGACTGGTCGCGGCCTTCCGCTGGCCGGCGATGAAGGAGAACTGAATGGCGCAGGTGGTTCTGACGGCGGTCGGCGGGTCCATCGGCGGGCCGGTCGGCGCCTTTATCGGGGCGACCATCGGGCGGGCCATCGACAGTCGCGTGATCGCCAGCCTGTCGCCGGCGCGGCAGAGGGGGCCGAGGCTTGAGGCGCTGAACCTGCAGTCGTCGGCGGACGGAGCGCCGATGGCCTGTGTGTTCGGTCGGGCGCGCGTGACGGGTCAGGTGATCTGGGCCGCGCGGTTTCTGGAGACGAAGCACAAGCGGTCAGGCGGCAAGGGCGGGCAGAAGACGGTCGAGTACGACTATTCGCTGAGCTTCGCCGTGGCCTTGGGCGAAGACGTCATCGACGGGGTGGGACGGGTCTGGGCCGACGGCCAGCCGCTGGACCTGACCGGGGTGACGATGCGGGTGCATCGGGGGACGGCGGATCAGACGCCGGACCCGCTGATCGAGGCGGTGGAGGGGGCGGCGTCGGCCTTTCGGGGCACGGCCTATGTGGTGTTCGAAGACCTGCCGTTGGGGCCGTTCGGCAATCGGCCGCCGCAGCTGGCGTTCGAGGTGTTTCGTCGGCCGAAGGGCGTGGAGCGACGGCTGGAGGATCGGCTGGAGGGGGTCTGTCTGATCCCCGGGGCGGGGGAGTTCTGTCTGGCGACTGAGGCGGTGATGCGCCGCGAAGGGCTGACCAAGAGCACGCCCGAGAACGTCAACAACGCCGAGGGGCGGGCGGACATCGAGGTGTCGCTGGATCAGCTGACGGCCCAGGCGCCGAACCTGAAGCGGGTCAGCCTGATCATCGGCTGGTTCGGCGACGATCTGAGGGCGGGGCATTGCCGCATTCGGCCGGGGGTGGATCGCCGCGACAAGGTGACGGCGCCGATGCGCTGGAGCGTCGCGGGGCTGGAGCGGGATGAGGCGCACCTGGTGTCGCAGGTCGATGGCGGACCGGCCTATGGCGGGACTCCGTCCGACGAGAGCGTGCGTCAGGCCATACGCAGTCTGAAGGCGCGCGGGCTGGAGGTGACCCTGTATCCCTTCGTCTTCATGGACTGCGCGGGCTATCCGTGGCGCGGGCGCGTGGCGGGAACGGACGGCGCGGGGGCGGCGGGCGAGGTGGCCGCCCTGTTCGGGACGGCGAGCGGCTGGGGGCTGAGGCGGCTGGCGCTGCACTATGCGCGGATGGCGGCGGAGGAGGGGGCGGATGGCCTGCTGATCGGGTCGGAGATGCGGGGGCTGACGGGGACGCGCGATGCGGGCGGGGGCTTTCCGGCCGTGGCGCAGTTCCGGGCGCTGGCGGCGGAATGTCGGGCCATTGTCGGGGCGGGGGTGAAGCTGAGCTACGCCGCTGACTGGTCCGAGTATTTCGGGCTCCACAAGGACGGCGAGGTCCGGTTCCATCTGGACCCTCTGTGGGCTGATCCGAACGTGGATTACGTCGGCATCGACTGGTATCCGCCGCTGGGCGACTGGCGCGCCGGGGACGGCGGGCTGGATGCGGCGGCTTATGAAGGGGCGGCGGACCCGGCCTATCTGGCGATGCAGGTCGCGGGCGGCGAGAACTATGACTGGTATTATGCGAGCGCCGAGGATCGGGCGGCGCAGGTGCGCACGCTGATCGTGGACGGGGCGCACGGGGAGGACTGGCTGTATCGGGCCAAGGACCTGAAGGGCTGGTGGTCGAACGCTCACCATGAGCGGGCCGCGGGCGTGCGGTCGGCGACGCCGACGGCCTGGGTCCCCATGATGAAGCCGATCCGGTTGACCGAGTTCGGCTGTGCGGCGGTGGACCGGGGCGGCAATGCGCCCAACCTGTTCCAGGACCCCAAGAGTTCGGAAAACGCCCTGCCGCCGTTTTCGACGGGAGCGCGCGACGACCGGATGCAGCGGCGGGCGCTGGAGGCGGTGCTGACGCATTTTGAGGATGGGCAGAACAATCCGGTGTCGAGCGTCTATGGCGAGCGGATGGTCGAGGGGGCGGACGCCTGGTGCTGGGATGCGCGGCCGTTTCCGGCCTTTCCGGCGCGGGGCGAGGTCTGGGCCGACGCCGGGGCGTGGCGGGCCGGGCACTGGCTGAACGGGCGGATGGGCGGCGAGGCGGCGGATCTTGTCGCGGCGGTCCTGAAACGCGGGGGGCTGGAAGACGAAGCGTTCGAGGTCGGGGCGCTGGACGGCGAGATCGCCGGCTATGTGATCGACCGGCCGATGCGGACGCGCGACGCGCTGGAGCCGCTGCTGGCGGGGCTGGGCGCGACGGCGGCCGAGCGCGGCGGGCGTATCGGGGTGCTGGGCGAGGCCGCGACGGGGATGACGCTGACGGCGGAGGCGATGGCCTTGCCCGACGAGGGGGCGAGCGTCACGGCGGATCGCTCGCTGGAGCCGAGGCCGGGCGCGGCGCGGGTGCGCTTCATCGACGAGGCGGCGGACTATCAGACCGGATCGGTGGTGGTGCGCGGCGCGGGCGACGGCGGGGGCGTCGATCTGGAGCTGCCGGCGGTGTGCGGCGCGGGCGTGGCCGGGGCGCTGGCGCGACGGACCCTGGCGGCGACCGGGGGCGAGGCGGATCGGCTGACGGTGAGGCTGGGGCCGCTGGAGGCCTTGCGGCTGGAGCCGGGCGAGGTGGTTCAGGTCGAGGGGCGTGCGGGCGACTGGCGCGTGACGCGGCTGGACGTGGACGAGCAGCCGTCGGCGGTTCTGGCGCCGGTGGTGATTGTGCGGGCGGACGAGGCGCCGACGGACTGGCGGCCGGGAGATGGTCCGACGGTGGTCGGGGCGCCCTTCCTGCGGTTGCTGGACCTGCCGCCCTTGCCGGGGGCTGAGGGCGACGGGCGGCCCGTCGTGGCGGTCGCGGCCGATCCATGGACGCCGATGGCGGTGCATGGGGGCGCGTGCACCGACGTCCTGACGCCGCGCGCGACGGTGGAGCGACCGACGACGATCGGGGTGCTGACCGAGGCGGTCGGGCGCGGGGTGGTCGGGCGCTGGGACGAGGCGAACGTGTTGATGGTGCGCGTCGAGGGACGGGCGCCGCAGAGCCTGACGGCGGGGGCGGTGCTGGACGGCGGCAATGCGCTGGCGGTCGAGACGGCCGCGGGCTGGGAGGTGGTGCAGTATCGGCGGGCGGACCTGGTCGGCGGCGAGGTCTGGCGGCTGAGCGGTCTGTTGCGCGGGCAGCAGGGCAGCGAGGCGGCGACGGCGGCGGGGGCCGTGGTCGGGGCGGTCGTGGTGTTTCTGGAACGCGACATGACGAGGGCGGAGGTCGCGGCGGGAGAGCGGGGGCTGCCGCGCGTCTGGCGGGCCGGACCGGTCGGCGCGCCGCCGGGCGGAAACGGGTTTTCGCAGCTCGATTTCGTATGGAACGGGCGCGCGGGGCGACCCTGGCGACCGGCGCATCTGCGTGTCGTGGTCGAGGGCGGAGGGCGTCGGTTGTCGTGGACGCCGCGCGTGCGGGTGAACGGCGAGGGCTGGGAGGGGCAACCGGTCGAGGTCGATCCGCGCCGGTTCCGGGTGCGGGTGCTGGACGGCGCGGTCGAGAAGCGGGTCCGGGAGGTCGAGGGCGTAGAGGCGGTCTATGCGGCAGGGGATCTGGCGACGGACTGGCCGGGCGGGGTCAGCGGCGACGCGCGGGTCGCGGTCGCGCAATGGGGCGAGGGGTATGGCTGGGGGGACGAGGCGGTCGCGCCTTTGCTCTAAACCACGTCTGCCCCTTCCAGCGGGGGGGCGCATGGCTTAACTGACGCTCTGTCTTTTCTGATCTCGGAGCAAACTCGACGTGGCTGGCGATCCCTACAAGGAACTGGGCGTTTCCAAGGGCGCGAGCGCGGACGAGATCAAGAAGGCGTTCCGCAAGCTGGCCAAGGAGCTGCACCCGGACAAGAACCCGGGCGACAAGGCCGCCGAGGAGCGATTCAAGCGCATCACCGCCGCCTTCGATCTGCTGGGCGACGCCGAGAAGCGGGGCAAGTACGACCGGGGCGAGATCGACTCGGACGGACGCGAGCAGTTTCGCGGCTTCGGCGGCGGTCATCCGGGCGGCGGCGGACGCCAGGGCGGTTTTGGCGGCTTCGGCGGTTCGGGCGGACGCGGCGGGTTCGAGGACATCGACCTGGAGGAGCTGTTCGGCGCCTTCGGCGGCGGCGGGCGCGCCAAGAGCGGCTTTGGCGGCGGGTTCGGCGGCAAGGGCCAGGACGTGCGCGCCACGCTGGACGTCAGCCTGGAGGACGCCATCGCCGGGACGACGCGCCGCATCCAGTTCTCGGACGGACGCATGCTGGACGTGGCCATTCCCAAGGGGGCGTCCGACGGCCAGGTGATCCGCCTGAAGGGCCAGGGCGCGCCGGGACGCGGCGGTCAGGCGGGCGACGCCCTGATCGAGCTGAAGATCGCGCCGCACCCGGTGTTCAAGCGCGACGGGGCGGATTTGACGATGGATCTGCCGGTGTCGGTTCCCGATGCGGTGCTGGGCGGCAAGATCCAGGTGCCGACGCCCGAGGGCGCGGTGATGATGACCATCCCCAAGGGCTCGAACAGCGGCAAGGTGCTGCGGCTGAAAGGGCGCGGCGCCTATGCCGGCGGCAAGCGCGGCGATCTGCTGGCGAAGCTGGCGGTGACCCTGCCGGAAACCCCGGACGACGAACTGATCCGCTTCGCGACCGAATGGCGCGACAAGCGCCCCTACAAGCCCGGACGCTGATTTCCGACTTTTCTGTTTCTCCTCCCCAAGGAACGACGACGCCATGATCGCCAAGCCTGACGCCAAGCCTGCTCGCCCGTGGTTCTCCGCCGGTCCGACGGCCAAGCGTCCGGGGTGGTCGCTGGCGGGGTTGCCGACCAATCTGCTGGGACGCGGCATCCGCGCGCCGGAGGTGGTGGAGCGGTTCGCCTATGGGCTGCAACTGACGCGCGAGGTGCTGAGCCCGCCTGAGGACTATGTGCTGCTCTATACGCCGGGGTCGGACACGGGCGCGGTCGAGGCGGCGCTGTGGGGGATGCTGGGCGAGCGGCCGGTGCAGGTCGTGGCCTATGAGAACTTCGGTCAGGTCTGGGCGACCGACGTGCGCGACCACCTGAAGCTGGAGCCGGAGGTGCTGACGGCGCCCTGGGGCGAACTGCCGGACATGACGCAGGTCGATCCGAAGAAGGACGTGGTCTTCCCCTGGAACGGCACGACTTCGGGCGTGCGGGTGGATAACGTTGACTGGATTTCCGACGACCGCGAGGGGCTGACCATCTGCGACGCGACCTCGGCGGCGTTCGCCATGGACCTGCCGTGGGACAAGCTGGATGTGACCACCTTCAGCTTCCAGAAGGCGCTGGGCGGCGAGGCGGGCATCGGGGTCATGGTGCTGTCGCCGCGCGCCGTGGCGCGGCTGGACGCCTATCGGCCCGTGCGGTCGATCCCCAAGGTGCTGCGCCTGACGGACAAGAAGGGCTTTGACCGGACGCTGGCGGACGGGGTGGTCATCAACACCTATTCGATCCTGACCATCGAGGACTGGATCGACGCTCTGGAGTGGGCGAAGGGCGCGGGCGGCTTGCCTGAGCTGGTCCGGCGCACGGAGCGGAATTACGCGGCGCTGGCGGAATGGGTGGAGCGGACGGACTGGATCGCCTTCCTGCCCGATCGGCCCGAAATCCGCTCGACCACCTCGGTCTGCCTGAAGTTCGTCGATCCGCGCATCGCGGCGATGGACGAGGCGGGCCAGAAGGCCTTTGTGAAGCGGTTCAAGGCCCTGCTGGAAGACGAAGGGGCGGTGTTCGACATGGAGCCGCACCGCTATGCGCCGCCGGGCCTGCGCCTGTGGTGCGGCTGCACCGTCGAG
Source organism: Brevundimonas sp. T2-11 (assembly GCF_055397675.1). Lineage (NCBI taxonomy): Bacteria > Pseudomonadati > Pseudomonadota > Alphaproteobacteria > Caulobacterales > Caulobacteraceae > Brevundimonas > Brevundimonas sp. T2-11. The sequence continues at coordinate 2,450,276 of NZ_AP027920.1, read as the reverse complement.
ACGGCGGATGTTGTGGCCGCGACGCCGTGGCTGGAATGGGCGTTCCAGACGGCGGTAGGCGAACTGGCCGGATAATTCTTCTCCGTCGGGGCGACTCCGGACGATTCAGGGGTTATAGGCTCCCACCGCATTCTGGATTGCGGAGAAATGGTCTTGGCTAACGTCGCAGTGGTCGGCGCCCAATGGGGCGACGAGGGCAAGGGCAAGATTGTGGACTGGCTGTCCAATCGCGCCGACATGGTGGTGCGCTTCCAGGGCGGCCACAACGCGGGCCATACCCTGGTCGTCGACGGCAAGGTCTACAAGCTGGCGCTGCTGCCGTCGGGCGTGGTGCAGGGCAAGCCCTCGATCATCGGCAACGGCGTGGTGGTGGACCCCTGGCACCTGGTAGGCGAGATCGAGAAGATCCAGGCCCAGGGCGTGGCCATCACCCCCGACATCCTGACCATCGCCGACAACGCCTGCCTGATCCTGCCGATCCATCCGGCCCTGGACGTGGCGCGCGAGGCCGCCGCCAGCGCGCCGGGCGCCAAGATCGGCACGACCGGTCGCGGCATCGGGCCGGCCTATGAGGACAAGGTGGGCCGTCGCGCCATCCGGGTCTGCGATCTGGCCAATGAAGACGACCTGAAGATCAAGATCGACCGTCTGCGCTCGCACCACGATCCGCTGCGCGCGGGTCTGGGGCTGGAGCCGATCGATCCGGCGGCCCTGCTGGCGCAACTGCTGGAGATCGCGCCGAAGATCCTGCCCTATGTGAAGCCGGCCTGGCGCGTGCTGGACCAAGCCCAGAAAGAGGGCAAGCGGGTGCTGTTCGAGGGGGCGCAGGGCGCCTTCCTGGACGTGGATCACGGCACCTATCCCTATGTGACGTCGTCCAACACCGTGGCCGGTCAGGCTGCGGCGGGTTCGGGCATCGGGCCGCGCGGCGTCGGCTATGTGCTGGGCATTGTGAAGGCCTATACGACCCGCGTCGGCGAAGGCCCGTTCGCCTGCGAACTGAATGACGAGGTCGGCGAGCATCTGGCCACGGTCGGCCGCGAGGTCGGGGTGAATACGGGCCGGGCGCGTCGCTGCGGCTGGTTCGACGCGGTTCTGGTGCGTCAGTCGGTGGCGATCAACGGCATCGACGGCATCGCCCTGACCAAGCTGGACGTGCTGGACGGGCTGAAGACGCTGAAGATCTGCGTCGGCTATCGCATCAACGGCGAGGTGCTGGATTACCTGCCGTCGAGCCTGAAGGACCAGGCCTCGGCCGAGCCGGTGTTCGAGGAGCTGGAAGGCTGGACCGAGAGCACGGGCGGCGTGCGGACCTTCAAGGACCTGAACGCCCATGCCCTGAAGTACGTGCGCCGGATCGAGGAGCTGATCGGCGCGCCGGTGGCCCTGCTGTCGACCAGCCCCGAGCGGGACGACACCATTTTGATGCGCGACCCGTTCCAGGGTTAAGATCCGGGTCGAGGGGCTGCGTCCCGAAAAGGGAAACGGCCCCTTAACTCCCTGAGTTTACGTTTCCGGTTCCAGTATGGAGCCGAGCCGTGTTCGCTTTAGACGCCAAGACGATGCAGAGGATCGCCCCGGTCGTGCGCCGGGTGCTGATCGTCGATCCCAATCCCGCCGCCGCGCGCCTGTTGTCGGACCTGCTCAAGGGTTTCGGATCGCGCGATGTCGCGGTCGAGGGCGACGAGGCGCGTGTGATCGATCTGGCGCGCGAGATGGAGCCGGGTCTGATCCTGACCGAGCGGACCGGGCCGAAGCTGGACGGCGAGGCCCTGGTGCGGCGTATCCGCCGGTCCAGCCTGTCTTGCCGCCGCGTGCCGATCATCATGGTCACCGCCGAGGCCACCGCCAGCAGCATCAAGGGCGCGCGGGATTCCGGCGTGCACGAGTTTCTGAGGAAGCCGTTCACGAGCGGCGACCTGTTCCGCCGGGTCGAGAACCTGGCCACCAAGCCGCGCGACTGGGTCGAGGCGGTGGGCTATATCGGGCCGGATCGCCGCCGCTTCAACTCCGATGATTACGCCGGGCCGGGCAAGCGCAAGGCGGACAAGCCGGCGTCGGCGGCGGAGGCCGTGGTGGCGGTCAAGGACCAGGCCATGCGGATCCTGGCTTCGGCCATGGCGCAGTTCGACAGCGATCCCATGCAGGCGGTGCGCGCCATCAAGCAGCAGGCCGAGACCTTGAAGGCCCTGGCGATCAAGACGGGCGACGCCTCGCTGGCCATTGCGGCCGCGGGACTGGAGACGAACCTGGCGGCTGGCGTGCCGACCAAGGCGACCCTGGCCGGGCCGGTGGGGGCCGTGCTGGCGCTGGCCTCGCCCGAGAGCCTGTCTCGGGCGGGCTAGGACTTCCTTCTCCCTCAAGGGGAGAAGGGGTTTCAGGCGTCGACCAGGTTCCGCTCTTCAGCGGCGGCGCGCATGGCCTTTTGCAGCTTCTCGAAGGCGCGGACCTCGATCTGACGCACGCGCTCGCGCGACACGCCATACTGGCCGGCGAGTTCTTCCAGGGTGACCGGATCGTCCTTGAGGCGGCGCTCCGTGAGGATGTGCTTCTCGCGGTCCGTCAGCTCCTGCATGGCTTCTTCAAGCAGGCTCATGCGGATGGATTTTTCCTCGGAGTCGGCCAGGGCCGTCTCCTGTGACACCGCATTGTCGTCGGCCAGCCAGTCCTGCCACTCGCTTTCGCCGTCGGCGCGCAGGGGCGCGTTCAGCGAGGCGTCCCCGCCGAGACGGCGGTTCATGTCGGTCACGTCCTGTTCGGTGACGCCCAGCTTGGTGGCGATGGCCGACAGGTGTTCCGGATGCAGGTCGCCTTCCTCGAAGGCCGAGATCTGGCTCTTGGCCTTGCGCAGGTTGAAGAAGAGCTTCTTCTGCGCGGCGGTGGTGCCCATCTTCACGAGCGACCAGGAACGCAGGATGTATTCCTGAATGGACGCGCGAATCCACCACATGGCGTAGGTGGCCAGGCGGAAGCCCTTGTCGGGATCGAATTTCTTCACGGCCTGCATCAGGCCGACGTTGCCCTCTGAGATCACTTCGCCGATCGGCAGGCCGTAGCCGCGATACCCCATGGCGATCTTGGCCACGAGACGAAGGTGAGAGGTGACGAGGCGGTGGGCCGCTTCGGGGTCCTGATGCTCGCTCCAGCGCTTGGCGAGCATGAACTCCTCGTCCTTGGTGAGCATCGGAAACTTGCGGATTTCCGTGAGATAGCGCGACAGTCCCTGTTCAGGCGACATCACCGCGAGTGTCGAGTTAGCCATGAGACGTGGTCCCTCCGACCGAAAGCAAAGAGCAGGCGCCGCGGCCATGACCACATGCGTGCGCCATCGCCTCACCCCTCAACCGATCCAGATGGGTATGGGTTGCCGCCTTGTGTAGGGGCGGATCGTCACACGAAGACGTGACTGTGGCTCCCAAGCCACCCGTTTCGGGTGAAGGCTTATTAGCACAGTGTGTGTTGCGGATCAAATTCTGCGCGGCGACGCGTCAGAGTTCGGTCAGCAGGGCCTCCAGCCGCCGCATGTCCTCGGGCGGGGGGGTCTCGAAACGCAGGGCTTCTCCCGTCACTGGGTGGACGAAGCCGAGGACGGCGGCGTGCAGGGCCTGGCGGGTCAGACCGGCCTCGGCGATAGCGGTGCGGACCGGCGTGGCGGGGCTGCCAGAGCCATAGACGGGGTCGCCGAGCAGGGGCGAGCCTTTCGAGGCCATGTGGACACGGATCTGGTGGGTGCGGCCGGTGTGCAGGGTGCAGGCGACGCGGGCGGCCATGGGGGCGCCGGAGGCCTTGGCGGGCTGGCCGAAGGTGCGCTGGACCACATAGTCGGTGACGGCCTCGCGCCCGCCGCCCTTGAGCACGGCCATCTTCTTGCGGTCGTGCGGCGAGCGGCCGATCAGGGTCTGGATGCGGCCCTTTTCCGGCGTGGGGGCGCCGCGCGTCAGGGCGATGTAGGTGCGCTCGATGTCGTGGGTCGCGAACAGGGCGGACAGGCCCTGGTGGGCGCGGTCGGTCTTGGCGGCGACCATGACGCCCGAGGTGTCCTTGTCCAGGCGGTGGACGATGCCGGGGCGGGCCACGCCGCCGATGCCCGACAGGCTGTCGCCGCAGTGGGCCAGAAGGGCGTTGACCAGGGTGCCGGTCTCGCAACCCGGCGCCGGGTGGGCGGCCATGCCGGGCGCCTTGTCGATGACGATCAGGTCGGCGTCCTCGAACAGGACGGTCAGGGGGATAGCCTCGGGCAGGGGCGTGGCCGGGGCGACGGGCGGCAGGACGACGGCGTAGAGGCCGGCCTGGGCCTTGGCCGAGCCGCTGCTGATCGGCTGGCCGTCGCGGGTGACGGCGCCCTCGGCCAGCAGGGCCTGCAGCCGGGCGCGCGACAGGGACGGGAAGGCGGCGGCGAGGGCCTTGTCCAGACGGACGCCGGGCGCGTCGATCCGCGCCTCGAGCATTTCCGCATCGTCGTCTTCCGTCAGCAAAGGTTCATCGGCCATAGGGCGAAATAGCATGGCTTGCGGGACGAGGCCTCATCTGTCCTTGGCCGCAGCTTGAAACGCCCCGGAGAGGACGAAAATGAAGCTTCTGATCGCCGCCGCCATCGCCGCAACGGGCGTGGTCCTGCTGTCCGGTTGCGCCACCATGAGCGAGGACCAGTGCCTGGTCGGCGACTGGGGCGGGCAGGGCTGGCGCGACGGGGCCGCCGGACGTCAGACCAGCCGTCTGGACGACCACGCCAAGGCCTGCGCCAAGTATGGCGTGGCGCCCAACATGAGCGCCTATCTGGCGTCGCGCGAGGATGGACTGAGGACCTATTGCACCTGGGAGAACGGCTTCCGGCAGGGGCGGCAGGGAAACAGCTACGGCGGGGTGTGCGCCCCGGCCGAGGAGCGCGACTTCCTGCCAGCCTATCAGGACGGGCGACAAATCTACGTTGTCGAACAGGCGGTGTCCTCGGCGGAAAGCGCGCTGAACTCGGCCATCAGCCGTATCAATGACCGCGAAGACAAGCTGGAGGCCAAGCAGCGCGAGTTGCGGCAGGACGGGTTGACCGACGAGCAGCGCCAACGCATTCGCGAGCGTATCCGTGAGGTGCGGGGCGAGCTTCAGGACGCGCGCCGCGACGCGCGTCGGGCCGAGGAGGAGTTGCGCTACGCCGAGATCGAGGCGCGGGCCGTGGTCGGCGCCATCGGCGGTCGGTACGGGGTGTGGTGAGATACGTCGCCCTCTCCCGGCGGGAGAGGGCTTGAGCCTCGGAGAGCCAAGGGCGATCCGCAAGGCGAAAGGGTGAGGGGCTAAGGCTTCAGTCGGCGTAAGCGGCAGTGCTGCGGCCTACGCCGACTGAGAGCGAGAACCCTCATCCGGCCCTTCGGGCCACCTTCTCCCATTGGGAGAAGGGACCTGTGAGGGTGATCAGCCGATGCGCGGGTCCAGGTCGCCGGCGGCGTAGAGCTTGGCCATCTGGGCGGTGGACAGGGGCTTGATCTTGGACGCCTGGCCTTCGCAGCCGAACTGCTGGTAGCGCTCGATGCACAGCTTCTTCATGGCTTCCTTGGCGGGCTTCAGATAGGCGCGCGGGTCGAACTCGCTGGGCTTCTCGGCCAGAACCTTGCGGATGGCGCCGGTGATGGCCATGCGGTTGTCGGTGTCGATGTTGATCTTGCGCACGCCGTGCTTGATGCCGCGCTGGATTTCCTCGACCGGCACGCCCCAGGTCTGGGGCATTTCGCCGCCGTAGGCGTTGATGATGTCCTGCAGGTCCTGCGGCACCGAGGACGAGCCGTGCATCACCAGGTGGGTGTTGGGCAGGCGGCGGTGGATTTCCTCGATCACGTTCATGGCCAGGACGTCGCCGTCGGGCTGACGCGTGAACTTGTAGGCGCCGTGCGAGGTGCCCATGGCGATGGCGAGGGCGTCGACCTTGGTGGCCTTGACGAAGTCGACGGCCTGATCCGGGTCGGTCAGCAGTTGAGAGTGGTCCAGCTTGCCTTCGAAGCCGTGGCCGTCTTCGGCCTCGCCCATGCCGGTCTCCAGCGAGCCGAGCACGCCCAGTTCACCCTCGACCGAGACGCCGCAGCTGTGGGCCATCTCGGTGACGCGGCGGGTGACGTCGACATTGTATTCGTAGGAGGCGGGGGTCTTGGCGTCTTCTTCCAGCGAGCCGTCCATCATCACCGAGGTGAAGCCGTACTGGATGGCGGTGGCGCAGGTCGCCGGGCCGTTGCCGTGGTCCTGGTGCATGCAGACCGGGATGTGCGGATAGAGCTCGGCCAGGCCGTCGATCAGCTTGGCCAGGATGATGTCGTTGGCGTAGTTACGGGCGCCGCGCGAGGCTTGGATGATGACCGGGGCGTTGACCTCGTGGGCCGCCTCCATGATCGCCAGACCCTGCTCCATGTTGTTGATGTTGTAGGCGGGCAGGCCGTAGTCGTTTTCCGCCGCGTGATCGAGCAACTGTCGCAGCGTGATGCGCGCCATGGGTAGTCTCCTGAGCCGATATTGTTTTGCGGAGGCTTTAGCCCGGAGGCGGATGGAAGTCACGCCGTGTAACAGGACCAATCCGGTGTTCTGTAAAGCCTGTGGCAAAGAAAACCCCGTCTCTGCAAGGAGACGGGGCTGAAAGATACGGAAAAAGGTCAGGTCAGGCGCGCAGGGCCTCGACCCCCGGCAGGACCTTGCCCTCCATCCATTCCAGGAAGGCGCCGCCGGCGGTGGAGACGAAGGTCATGTCGTCGGCCGTGCCCGCGTGGTTCAGGGCCGCGACCGTGTCGCCGCCGCCGGCCACGGCGATCAGCTTGCCGGCGTGGGCCAGTTCGGCGGCGTGCTTGGCGGCGGCCACGGTGGCCTTGTCGAAGGGCGGGACCTCGAACACGCCCAGCGGGCCGTTCCAGATCAGGGTCTTCGACAGGTCCATGGCGCGGGTCAGGCGGGCGACGGTTTCAGGACCGGCGTCCAGGATCAGATCGTCGGCGGCGATGCGGTCCAGGGCGCGGACGCCCGACTCGATGCCCGGCTTGACGCCCTTGGCCACCACGACGTCGACCGGGAGCAGCAGCTCGCAGCCCTGACGGCGGGCTTCCTCGATGATCTCGCGGGCGGTGTCGGCCAGGTCCTTCTCGCACAGCGAACCGCCGACATCGACGCCCTGGGCGAACAGGAAGGTGTTGGCCATGCCGCCGCCGATGGCCAGGTAGTCCAGCTTGGCGACCAGGTTCTTCAGCAGGTCCAGCTTGGTCGAAACCTTGGCCCCGCCGACGATGCCGATGACGGGTTTTTGCGGGGCGCCGAGGGCGGCGTCCAGCGCCTGAAGCTCGCGCTTCATGGCCTCGCCAGCGTAGGCGGGCAGTAGGCGGGCCAGCCCCTCGGTCGAGGCGTGGGCGCGGTGGGCGGCCGAGAAGGCGTCGTTGACGTAGAGGTCGCCCAGTTCCGCCAGCTGGGCGGCGAAGGCCGGGTCGTTCTTTTCCTCGCCCTTGTGGAAGCGGACGTTCTCCAGCAGCAGCACGCCGCCGGCGTCCAGATCGGCCACGGCGGCCTTGGCGTCATCGCCCACGCAGTCGTCGGCGAAGCGGACGGGGCCGTGCAGCAGCAGCTCCAGCGGCTCGACCACGGGACGCAGGCTCATCGAGGCGACGCGCTCGCCCTTGGGGCGGTCGAAGTGGGCCAGCAGGACGACCTTGGCGCCGGCTTCGCGCAGGCGGTGGATGGTCGGCAGGGCGGCCTTGAGGCGGGTGTCGTCGCTGACCTTGCCGTCCTCCATCGGCACGTTGAAGTCCACGCGGACCAGAGCGGTCCGGCCGGACAGGTCAGCGGCGTCGTCGAGGGTGCGGAAGGTCATGGTGGCATTTCCAGGTCTTCCTTCTCCCTGTGGGAGAAGGTGGCCCGCAGGGCCGGATGAGGGTCGAACGTATCAGTCGGCGTAAGCCGTGGTCAGGGTGTGATCAAGCTGCGTGCGCGCGAATGGCGGCGGCGATGAGTTCTGGTTGGCTCAACGCCTGAGTGTTGGTGAAGCGGAAGATGGTCCATCCTAGGGCTTCAAGCTCGGTCTGCCTCAGGTGATCGCTGGTCACGACCTCGTCCCGATCATGGACGCCGCCGTCGATCTCGATCACCAGTTTCAGACGATCGCAGGCGAAATCCGCGACATATCGGCTGATCGGATGCTGGCGGCGGAACTTGTGGCCGTCGATCCGGCCACCTCGCAGCAAGCCCAGACGCGCTGTTCGGCCAGTCCGGCGTCTTGTCGAAGCGTGCGGGCGAAGGCGGTGCGTTCCACAGTCATGGCCGCCGACCCTCACCCTTTCGCGCTGCCAATCGCCTTTGGCTCTTGGGCGCTCAAGCCCTCTCCCATCGGGAGAGGGCTCAGCGTTTCGTCTTACAGGAACTTGGCCATCACCAGGGCGGTGTCGGCCATGCGGGTCGCGAAGCCCCACTCGTTGTCGTACCAGCTGAGGACGCGGGCCAGCTTGCCGTCGATGACCTGGGTCTGCGGCAGGGCGGCGGTCGACGAGGCGGCGATGTGGTTCAGGTCCGACGAGACCAGCGGGTCGGTCGTGGTGAACAGGACGCCGTTCATCGGGCCGTCGGCGGCGGCTTGCAGGGCCGCGTTGATTTCCTCGACGGTCACGTCGCGGGCGGCGACGACCTTCAGGTCCACGACCGAGACGTTCGGGGTCGGGACGCGGATCGACGAGCCGTCCAGCTTGCCCTTCAGTTCCGGCAGGACCAGGCCCAGGGCCTTGGCGGCGCCGGTCGAGGTCGGGATCATGGACAGGGCGGCGGCGCGGCCGCGGTACAGGTCCTTGTGCATCGTATCCAGCGTCGGCTGGTCGCCTGTGTAGGCGTGGATGGTGGTCATGTAGCCGCGCTCGATGCCGAACAGGTCGTTCAGCACCTTGGCCACCGGGGCCAGGGCGTTGGTGGTGCACGAGCCGTTCGACACGACGATGTCGTCGGCCGTCAGGGTCTCATGGTTGACCTTGAAGACGATGGTCTTGTCGGCGTTGTCGGCGGGGGCCGAGACCAGGACGCGCTTGGCGCCGGCCTTCAGGTGGGCCGAGGCCTTGTCCTTGGAGGTGAAGATGCCGGTGCATTCGAAGGCGATGTCCACCTTCAGTTCGGCGTGCGGCAGGTTGGCCGGGTCGCGCTCGGCGGTGACCTTGATCTTGCCGGTGCCGACGTCGATCCAGTCTTCGCCGCTCGTCACGGTGCCGGGGAAGCGGCCGTGCACCGAGTCATAACGCAGCAGGTGGGCGTTGGTCTCGACCGGACCCAGGTCGTTGATCGCCACGACCTCGATGTCCTTGCGGCCATGCTCGACGATCGAGCGAAGCACGAGGCGGCCGATGCGGCCGAAGCCGTTGATGGCGACGCGAACGGTCATGGGGAGGTCTCCTGAGCAGGGCGGATGATGTTCGGCGGCCTTAGTGGGACGGAGCGCGCGCGGTTGCAACCCCGTCGCCGTAACAAGGTGTGATCGCCTGTAACCGTCCGGGCGCGGCGAGAGCCGATTCAGGTCGGACGGTTCCCCGAATCCGCCAGCCTCGGGGACGGGCGCAGGGTCTCAGCAGCAGCGGAAGGCGCCGCCGGCCCCGAAGCGTCGCGCCTCGTGCAGGCGGAAGAAGGCGGTGCGGTCCAGCGGCGGCTGCTCGGGGTGGGTCGCCTCGGCATGGGCGACATAGACCTCATAGTCGGGCTGGCCGACCATGAGGCTGGCGGTGCGGCGGGCGTCCTTGCCCCACCGCACCAGGGTGTCGCGACAGACGCAGAGCAGGTCTGCGCCGCCAGCCGGCTCCGGTGATGCGGGCGCGGGCCTAGGCACGGGCCGTGTCCATGGCTTCGTCCTCCAGCGTCAGCTCGTGGGCGGCGGGTTGCTCGACCACGGTCGGGTGGTTGATCTTCCGGGCCTTGAGGCAGGCGCGCACGCCGTAGACCACCATGGTCAGGACCACGAACAGGAAGCCCGCGGTCAGGGCCGAGTTGACGTAGTCGTTGATGATGATCCGGTGCATGTCGCCCGCCGTCTTGGCCGGGGCCAGGATGTCGCCGGCGGTCAGGGCGTCCTGATACTTCCGGGCGTGGGCCAGGAAGCCGATCTTGACGTCGGGGTGCAGCAACTTCTGGAAGCCCGCCGTCAGGGTGCAGATCAGCAGCCAGACCGCGGGAACCGCCGTGGCCCAGGCGAAGCGCTCGCGCTTCATCTTGAACAGAACCACGGTGCCCAGAATCAGAGCGACGGCGGCCAGCATCTGGTTGGCGATGCCGAACAGCGGCCACAGGCTGTTGATGCCTCCGAGCGGATCGACCACGCCGGTGTAGAGGAAGTAGCCCCACAGGCTGACCGTCAGAGCCGTGGCCACGACGTTGGCGGTCCAGGACTTGGTCTCGCGCATCTTGGGCACGGCCACGCCCAGCAGGTCCTGGATCATGAAGCGGCAGACGCGGGTGCCGGCGTCGACCGTGGTCAGGATGAACAGGGCCTCGAACAGGATGGCGAAGTGGTACCAGAAGGCCATCATGGCCTTGCCGCCGATGACGCCCGACAGGATATGCGCCATGCCGACCGCCAGGGTCGGGGCGCCGCCCGCGCGCGACAGGATGGAGTGTTCGCCCACGTCGCGGGCCAGTTGCTCCAGTTCAGCGGGCGTGATGTGGAAGCCCCACTGGGCCACGGCGGCGGCGGCCGAGGCGGCGTTGTCGCCGATCACCGCGACCGGGCTGTTCATGGCGAAATAGACGGCCGGATCCAGCACGGTGGCGGCGATCAGGGCCATGATCGCCACGAAGCTTTCGCACAGCATGGCGCCATAGCCGATCAGCGGGATCTGGTTCTCGTTCTCTAGCAGCTTGGGCGTGGTGCCGGACGAGATCAGGGCGTGGAAGCCCGAGACTGCGCCACAAGCAATGGTGATGAACAGGAAGGGGAAGAGGGCGCCGGAGAAGACCGGGCCGGTGCCGTCGATGAAGGGGGTGATGGCGGGCATCTGGACGTGCGGGCGCACGATCAGGATGCCGACGGCCAGGGCGACGATGGCGCCGATCTTCAGGAAGGTGGACAGGTAGTCGCGCGGGGCCAGCAGCAGCCAGACGGGAATGACCGAGGCGATGAAGCCATAGGCCATCATGGCCAGGGCCAGGGTCGTGCCCGACAGGGTGAAGGCCGGGCCCCAGAAAGGATCGGCCGCGATGTGACCGCCGCCGATGATGGCCAGGATCAGCAGGACCACGCCGATGACCGAGACCTCGCCCACGCGGCCGGGCCGCAGATAGCGGGTATAGAGGCCCATGAAGATGGCGATGGGGATGGTGGCGGCGACCGTGAAGGTGCCCCACGGGCTTTCAGCCAGGGCCTTGACCACGACCAGGGCCAGAACCGCCAGAATGATGACCATGATCATCAGCACGCCGACCTGGGCGATGATGCCGGGGATGGGGCCCATCTCGGTGCGGACCATGTCGCCCAGCGAGCGACCGTCGCGGCGGGTGGACATGAACAGGACCATCATGTCCTGCACCGCGCCCGCCAGAACGGCGCCGACGAGAATCCACAAGACGCCGGGCAGATAGCCCATCTGCGCCGCCAGCACCGGCCCGACCAGCGGTCCCGCGCCTGCGATGGCCGCGAAATGGTGGCCGAACAGGACGTTGCGGGGCGTGGGCACATAGTCCAGCCCGTCGTTGTGCCGCACGGCAGGCGTCGGCCTGCGCGCGTTCAGCCCCATGACCTTTCCGGCCAGGTAGCGGGCGTAGAAACGATAGGCGATGGCGTAGACGCAGAGCGCCGCCACCACGATCCATACGGCGCTGATGCTCTCGCCCTGATGCAGGGCGATGACGGCGAGGGCTATGGCCCCCAGTATGGCGATGGCGCCAAAAATTAGCGCGGTCTTGAGCTTGCCCATGGCGAAACGGTCCTCCGGGCCGACTAGGTGCGACCTTTCGGCATTTCTGAACCCTTTATGGGCTTGGCGCCAATCGACAAAAGTCGAAGAAGCGTAGCCGCGAGCATGGCTGGGGTCTCAACCCTCTCCCGGCGGGAGAGGGCTTGAGCTTCGGAGAGCCGAAGGCGATCCGCCAAGCGAAAGGGTGAGGGGCTTGTCTTGCCCGTCGGCGTAAGCCGTCGCGTTGACGATCAGCCACGGCCTTCGGCCGACTTCACCCGCGAACCCTCACCCTTTCGCCCAACCAATCGCTGCGCTCTTGGGGGCTCAAGCCCTCTCCCATCGGGAGAGGGAGAAGGATTACGGAGCGACCACCCGCACCTTGCCTGCCGCCTCGGTCGCCCGCGTGCGGGCCTGATCCGTGTCGGCGCCGCGCGCCAGGGCAACGCCCATGCGGCGACGCTCGAAGGCTTCGGGCTTGCCGAACAGGCGCAGGTCGGCGGTCGGGACCGACAGGGCCTCGGCCACGCCTTCATAGACCACGCCCTCGGCCTCCATCCCGCCGTAGATGACGGCGCTGGCGCCCGGCTCGCGCAGGGTCACGTCCACCGGCAGGCCGAGGATGGCGCGGGCGTGCAGGGCGAACTCGCTCATGACTTGCGTGGCAAGCGTCACCAGTCCGGTGTCGTGCGGGCGTGGCGAAACCTCCGAGAACCAGACCTGATCTCCAGTGACGAACAGCTCAACGCCGAAGACGCCGAGCCCGCCCAGGGCGTCCGTCACCTTGCCCGCGATGTCCTGAGCCGCCTTCAGCGCGGCCTCGCTCATGATCTGCGGCTGCCAGCTTTCGACATAGTCGCCCTTCTGCTGGCGATGGCCTATGGGGGCGCAGAAGTCCGTGCGGACCGCGCCGTCACGCAAAGACCGTACGGTCAGCAGGGTGATCTCATAGTCGAAGTCGATCTTGCCCTCGACGATGACCCGGCCGCCTGCGACCCGGCCCGAGGCCTCGGCATAGGCCCAGGCGTCCGCGACCTGATCGGCGCTCTCGACATAGGACTGACCCTTGCCCGAGGACGACATCACCGGCTTGACGAAGCAGGGGAAGCCGACGGCCTCGGCCCCCGCCGCCAGTTCCTCGGCGGAACCGGCGAAGGCGTAGGGGCTGGTCGGCAGGCCCAGTTCCTCGGCGGCCAGACGGCGGATGCCCTCGCGGTTCATGGTCAACTGGGTGGCGCGGGCAGTGGGGATGACGCGGGCCAGACCCGCCGCCTCGACGGCCGCCAGGACGTCGGTGGCGATGGCCTCGATCTCCGGCACGATGATGTGCGGGGCCTCGGCCATGATGATGCCGTTCAGCACCTGAGGATCGGTCATGGGGATGACGTGGCTGCGGTGCGCCACCTGCATGGCCGGGGCGTTGGCGTAGCGGTCGACCGCGATCACCTCGGCGCCGAGGCGTTGCAGCTCGATGGCCACCTCCTTGCCCAGCTCGCCGGAGCCCAGCAGCATGACGCGGGTGGCGTGGTCGGTAAGCGGCGTGCCGATCTTCATGGTGTCAGGCTCCGGTAGCGGGTTCGATCAGGTCCCAGGCATTGCCGTAGAGGTCTTCGAAGACCACCACCTTGCCATAGGCTTCGTGACGGGGCGTTTCGCGGAAGACGACGCCGGCCTCCAGCCAGGCGGCGTGGTCGCGCATCAGGTCGTCGGTATGGAGGAAGAGCCAGACGCGGCCGCCCGCCTGATCGCCGATCCGTGCGACCTGTTCCGGCGTCGCGGCGCGGGCCAATAGAAGCGAGGTCTGGCCGCCTTTGGGCGTGACGCGGACCCAGCGTTTGCCGCCGCCCATGTCTGTGTCTTCGCTGAGGTCGAAGCCCAGCTTGCCGACGTAGAAGGCGATGGCCTCGTCATAGTCGCGGACCAGCAGGCTGACGGCGCCGAGGTGGCTCATGGGGCGGTCTCGGGCGCCGGCACCGCATAGAGGCGGCGGAAGGCGTCCAGTGCGGCGCCGTGATAGATGCTGGCGTGGCTTTCGGTCGGGCGCGAGGTGAAGTCCCATTTGACGCCGGGCAGGGCGTGATCACGCAGGTTGGCGGTCAGGACGTCCATCGGCGCCTGCATCTCCTCGCCCTCGTCGCCGAGCGTCAGGATCAGGGTGCGCGGGTCGTTGGAGTGGTCGCGCAGATGGGCCCCCGACTGCCGCGCCAGCTGGCCGCCGTCCCACCACAGGCTGGGGCTGACGGCGACATAGGCGTCGAACATCTGCGGCTCTTTCAGGAAGGTCTCGACCACGAACAGCCCGGCCAGGGACTCGCCCATCAGGGCCGTCTCGCCGCTGGTGCGGAAGCGGCCTTCGATGAAGGGCATGACCTCGTCGGACACGAAACGGCGGAAGCGGTCGGACTGCCCCTGCGTCGGATAGCGGGCGATCAGCTCGGCGTTCTCGGTCGGCAGGGCCAGCTCGTTGCGGCGGTCGACCGAGGCGATGCCCACGACGATCACATCGCGCGTCGTGCCGACGACGGTCCCCAACTGGGCGATGCCCGAGATGTGGTGGAAATCCTGATCCTGTCCGCCGTCCAGCACATAGAGGATCGGATAGGTCTGGCCGCTTTCCGTATAGCCGTGCGGCAGCCAGACATTGATCTGGCGCGCCTGGCCCATGATGGCCGAGGGCAGGGCGTAGGAGCGGCCGATGACGATGGGCGTCTCGGCGACGGCGGACGCGTCCTCGACTGCGGCGGCGAGGGCGGTTGCGCCGCCCGCCATCGACAAGCCGAGGCTCAGGACGAGGGCGAGGCGGCGCATGAGGCTTACAGCCGGGCCTTGGCGGCTTCGACCACGGCCTCGGCGGTGATGCCGAACTCGCGGTAGAGGATTTCGGCCGGGGCCGAGGCGCCGAAGCCGGTCATGCCGACGAAGCCGCCGTCCTCGCCGATAAAGCGTTCCCAGCCCTGCTTGATCGCGGCTTCAACGGCGACGCGGACGGTGCCGCGCCCGATGACGGCGTCCTGATAAGCCTTGGGTTGCTGCTCGAACAGGGCGAAGCAGGGGACCGACACCACGCGGGTGGGCACGCCTTCGGCCTCCAGCGTCTCGGCAGCCTTCAGGGCCAGGGCGACCTCGGTGCCGGTGCCGAACAGGGTGACTTTCGCCTCGCCGTTGGCGGCCTTCAGCTCATAGGCGCCCTTGCGGGACAGGTTCTCGCCCGCGTCGGTGACGCGCACGGCCGGGGTCTTCTGACGCGACAGGCACATGGCGGTCGGCGTGGTCTTGTTCTGCAGGGCGACCTGCCAGCATTCCAGCGCCTCGACCGTGTCGGCGGGGCGCATGGTCAGCAGGTTGGGGATGGCGCGCAGGGCGGCCAGATGCTCGACCGGCTGGTGCGTCGGGCCGTCTTCGCCCAGGCCGATGCTGTCGTGCGTCAGGACGTGGATCGCCCGCACGCCCATCAGGGCGCCCAGACGGATGGCCGGACGGCTGTAGTCCGCGAACGCCATGAAGGTGCCGCCGTAGGGGATGACCCCGCCGTGCAGGGCCAGGCCGTTCATCGCCGCGGCCATGCCGAACTCGCGGATGCCGTAGTTCAGGTAACGACCGGCATAGTCCGGCGCATCCAGGATCTGGGTGTTCTTGACGAAGGTGTTGTTCGAGCCGGTCAGGTCGGCCGAACCGCCGACCATTTCGGGGATGGCGTTGAACACCGTCTCCAGCGCCTCGCCCGAGGACTGGCGCGTGGCCAGGGCGGGCTTGTCGACGACCAGCGACTTCAGCTTGGCTTCAAGCGCCTCGAAGGCGCCGGTGGGCAGGTCGCCGGCCATGGCGCGGGTGAAGTCGTCGCGCTGGGCGTGATTCAGCAGACGGCCTTCCCAGGCCTTGCGGGCCTTGCCGCCCTGCTTGCCGACCTTGGCCCAGGCCTTCTGCACGCCTTCGGGCAGTTCGAACGGCTCGAACGGCCAGTGCAGGGCCTGACGGGTGGCGGCGATCTCGGTGGCGCCCAGGGCGGCGCCGTGGGTCTTGTGGCTGCCCTCCATGGTGGCGGCGCCCTTGCCGATCTTGGTCTTGCAGGCGATCAGCGTCGGCTTGTCCTGCTTGGTCGCCCAGGCCAGGGCCTTCTGGATCTGCTTGTAGTCGTGGCCGTCGATGGCCTTGACCGCCCAGCCCGAGGCCTTGAAGCGGGCCAGCTGATCGGTGGCGTCCGACAGCGACACCTTGCCGTCGATGGTGATCTCGTTGTCGTCCCACAGCACGCACAGCTTGTTCAGCTTCAGGCGGCCGGCAAGCGCAATGGCCTCCTGCGACACGCCTTCCATCAGGCAGCCGTCGCCGGCGACGACCCAGGTCCGGTGATCCACCAGATCCTTGCCGAAGCGAGCGGCCAGATGGCGCTCAGCCAGGGCGAAACCGACCGAGGTGGCCAGACCCTGACCCAGGGGGCCGGTCGTGGTCTCGATCCCGGCCATGTGGCCGTACTCCGGGTGGCCGGCGGTCTTGAAGCCCCACTGACGGAAGTTTTCCAGCTGTTCGCGCGTCGCGTCCTTGTAGCCGGTCAGGTGCAGCAGGCTGTAGATCAGCATCGAGCCGTGGCCCGCCGACAGGATGAAGCGGTCGCGGTCGGCCCAGTCGGGGCGGCTGGCGTCAAACTTCAGGAATTTCGAGTAGAGGACGGTGGCGACGTCGGCCATGCCCATGGGCATGCCGGGGTGGCCGCTCTTGGCCTTTTCAACGCCGTCCATGGACAGGACGCGGATGGCGTCGGCCATCTGCTTGGGCGAAGGCTTGGCGAATGCAGCTTGGGCGTCGGTCACGGCGAGACCTTTCCTCAGGAACAGGATAAAGCGGGGGCGCGCCGCCTTTACCCCGACGCGCGCACAGGTTCTATACGGAATCTGGACGAAAGGACCCCAATGGACGCCGTTACGGCCGCAAAGACACGCATCGACAAGGCCCTGGCCCTGCTGGAACGCAGGGTGCTGGAGCTGAAAGCGCGTCCGGCCACCGCCCCCGCCATCACCGACGACGACCTGTTCGCGCCGCGACCGTCGAACGCCGCCGACCTGGTGCGGATCACCGAACTGGAAGCCGCCGGTCGCGACGCCGCCGAGGCCCTGGGCCGCGCGGCCGAGGCCGTGCGCGAGGTTCTGGCCGAGCAGGAGGCGCGCTGATGGCGACCGTCACGGTAGAGGTCAACGGCCGTTCCTATGCGGTGGGCTGCGCCGACGGTCAGGAAGAGCGCGTCCGTATTCTGGCCCGCCAATTCGACACCCATGTGCGCCAGATCGCCGGGGACGTCGGCCATGTCGGCGACCTGCGCCTGTTCCTGATGGCCTCCCTGATGCTGGCCGATGAACTGCACGAGGCGCGTCAGCGGCTGGAAAGCGGGCAGGGGCCGGCGGTCGAGGACGGCCCGAAAAAGGCCCCCCCGCCTCCGCCGGGCGACGGCGTGGCCGAGGCGCTGAACGCGGTGGCGGCGCGCATCGAGAAGATCTGCCAGACGATCTGACGACTCTGATCTTT
This sequence comes from Brevundimonas sp. T2-11, assembly GCF_055397675.1. Classification (NCBI taxonomy): domain Bacteria; kingdom Pseudomonadati; phylum Pseudomonadota; class Alphaproteobacteria; order Caulobacterales; family Caulobacteraceae; genus Brevundimonas; species Brevundimonas sp. T2-11. The sequence goes on along the minus strand of NZ_AP027920.1, from coordinate 2,432,889 downwards.
CCTCCCTGTTCGCGGAGCGAATGGGGAGGTGGATCGGCGGCGTAGCCGACGAGACGGAGGGGACGACTCCACGGCTGACGTTTGTGCCGCCCCCTCCACCGCTACGCGGTCCCCCTCCCCACAAGGTGGGGAGGAAAGGGTGAGCGTTCGCCATTGTTGAAACGCCCCGGACCGCCTATCTTGTCCGACGGCGGGTCCTGCTGCGGCTCACGTCGAAGACAACATATCCTTCTGACCTTAATTCACTCATAGGGATCTGTCCCTGTCCGGGCTCGAGGGCTTGGGCATACGGAGCCCACCTGGCTACCCAGGTCGAGAGGATTTAAACCGTCTTCACGGTTCACGCGGCGCCGCCACCCCATCTTTTTTGCGCTATCGCTCGCCGCGCGGGGGCTCGCTGCTTGAGCGCGTTTCTCCTCCCCACTTTGTGGGGAGGTGGATCGGTCGCGCCAGCGTCCGAGACGGAGGGGCCGTTTCCGCAATGGAAGCCCCTCCACCGCTACGCGGTCCCCCTCCCCACAAGTGGGGAGGAAAGACGGGCGGGCTGGTGTAGAGAAGTCCCATGACCTCCAAACACGAACTCCGCGCCGCCATGCGCGCCCTGCGCAAGCGGCTGGCCGAGGTCGACAATGAAGCCGCCGAGCGCGCGGCCGGTCACGCCGAGGCCCTGCCTTCGGGGCAGACCGTCGCCCTCTATCGCGCCATGGGGTCGGAGCTGGACACGGACGCCCTGGCCGTCGCTCTGCATCAGGCGGGGCGTCGCCTGTGCCTGCCGGTGGTCATCGAGCGCGACGCGGCCATGATCTTTCGCGCCTGGGCGCCGGGCGAGCCGCTGGAGCTGGACGCGGCCGGCTGCCCCGCGCCCCTGCCGCTGGCCGAGACCGTGACGCCTGACCTGATCCTGACGCCCCTGCTGGCCTTCGACGCCCACGGCGGGCGGCTGGGGCAGGGCGGGGGCTATTACGACCGGACCTTCGCCGTCCTGCCGGACGCGCTGCGTGTCGGCTTCGCCTATGCCGGGCAGGTGGTCGATCGGCTCGATCTGGAGCCGCACGATATCCGCCTGCATGGCGTTTTGACCGAGACCGGCTATAGAGCGGTCCCATGAGATTGGCGTTTTTCGGTGACGTGGTCGGCAAGTCCGGGCGCGATGGTTTGGCGGATCATCTTCCGGGGCTGAGGCGCGACCTCAGGCTCGACTTCGTGGTGGTCAACGCCGAGAACGCGGCGGGCGGTTTCGGCATCACCGAGAACACGGCCAACGACATCTTCAACGCCGGGGCTGACGTCCTGACCCTGGGCAACCATAGCTGGGACCAGCGCGAGGCCCTGACCTATATCGTGCGCGAGCCGCGCCTGATCCGCCCCGCCAACTATCCGCGCCTGATGGACGCGCCGGGACGGGGCGCCGACGTCTTCGTCACCGCCGACGGTCGCCGGGTGCTGGTGATCAACGTGCTCGGTCGCGTCCACATGGACCCGATGGACGACCCATTCAGCGCCGTCGAGCGCGAGCTGGAGGCGGCGCCGCTAGGCGTCGTCGCCGACGCCGTCATCGTCGATATGCACGCCGAGGCGACCAGCGAGAAGATGGGCATGGGCCACTTCTGCGACGGCCGCGCCAGCCTGGTGGTCGGCACCCACACCCACGTTCCGACCGCCGATGCGCAGATCCTGCCCCACGGCACGGCCTATCAGACCGACGCTGGCGGTTGCTGCGACTACGACTCCGTCATCGGCAATGACAAGGAGGAGCCGCTGCGCCGCTTCACCACCCGTCTGTCGGGCGGGCGCTACACCCCCGCCAGCGGTCCGGCCACCATCTGCGGCGTCTTCGTCGAGACGGACGACCGTACCGGCCTTGCCAAGCGCGTCGAGGCCATCCGCGTCGGCGGGCGCCTGAGCCAGGCCATCCCCCAGGTCTAGGCGGCGGGCTGATCGCGCCGCGCCCGCAGCCGCAGCCGCATGGTTCGACTGCTGCGCAAGGTCACCTGATGCACGGGGCGTGGCTCTATCGGCGTGACGGCCTCGACCTCGGCGGCCTTGAGGATTTCCGTCAGGGCGATCACGGCCTCCTGCATGGCGAAGGCGGCGCCGATGCAGATGCGCGGGCCGCCGCTGAAAGGCAGCCAGGCGTAGCGGTCGATGGACTTGCGGTTCTCGGGCAGGAAGCGTTCGGGGCGGAAGGCGTCGGGTTCGTCCCACAGCTTTTCATGCCGATGGATGACCCAGGGCGCGATCAGCACGCTCTGGCCCGCCTTGACCTCATGACCGCCGATCACGTCGTCCTCCAGCGCTTGCCGGATCATGGCCGGGGCGGGGGGGAACAGGCGCATGGCCTCCTCGATCACCGCCCGGTGCCAGACCAGGTCGCGCACGCCCGAAGGGTCGCGGTCCCAGCCGTCGGCTTCCGCCTTCAGGATGTCGGCCACCCGTTTGTCGCGGCTGATCAGATGCAGGGTCCAGCCCAGGGTCCGGGCCGTCGTCTCATGCCCGGCCAGGATGAAGGTCAGGATGTTGGACGCGACCTCGTGGTCCGAAAGGCCCGAGCCGTCGCCTTCGTCGTCACGGGCGCTGAGCAGGGCGGTCAGCAGGTCGTCAGGCGCGTCCCCGTCCTGTTCGATCCGGGCGCGCCGACGGGCCACCAGGGCGTCGACCCTCTCCTTGAAGAAGCGGGCGTCGCCGTTTGAGGCGACGCGGCCCAGACGGGGAATCCAGTCCGGCGCCTTCAGCGCGTCCAGCGGGCTGATCCGCGCCCCGACCGACAGGAAGTGGTTCAGCGCCTTCTCGAACCCCGCCGCGTCGCCGTCCAGATCGTCCGAGAACAGGGTCGCCGACAGGATGTCGAAGGTCAGGCCGCTCATTTCGCTGTCGATGTTCAGCACCCGCGCGCCGTGTTCCAGCCGCCAGCTCTCGACGCGGCGCCGACAGACCCGGTCCATGACTTCGGCGGTGCGCGCAGTGTGGGCGGGGGTGAAGAGGGGGGCCATGATCCGCCGCGCCCGTCGCCACTGCTCGCCCTCGGTCAGCAGCAGACCGTCGGCCAGCATGGGGCCCAGAACCCGCCTTTGCAGGTCGCCCTTTACGTAGTTGGCGGCGTTGTCGGTCAGGACATGGCGCACGCCCGCCGGATCGCTGATCACCAGGGATCGGCCCAGCGGCGACTGGCCCGAGATGTACAACTCCTTGAAATGGGCCTCGCCCCATATGGCCAGAGGATCACGCCAGCTCTGCCACAGGAAGGGCAGCAGGCTGAGCCTTTCCGTCCGGCGCGGCGGTGTCCAGGGACGAAAGGTCGAGGCGGCGGCGTCGGTCATGGAACGCTCCTTCTCAGGTTCGCTCCATAGTTATTGACGATATTGTCAAAAGAAAGGGCCTTGCCCCTATTGCGAAGTCGCTGCGTCCCGCGCCATCGCGGCTTGCCGGGCTTCCAGCGCGCGCAAGCGGCCTTCGTCAGCGCGCAGATCGGCCGTCAGCTGACCTTTCAGGGCCGGATCCGTGGTCGTAGCCAGGAGGGCGCGGGTGTCTTCGACCGCCTGACGACGGGCGGCGATCAGGCGCGCCAGTTCCTCGCCCGCCTCGGCGGAGGGCCGTGACGCCGCCTCTTCCTCGGTGGTCTTCAGCGCCGCGGCCTGCCGGGCGGCCGCCGCGTCGCGCAGGGCGTGCTGGACCGGGTCGCCGCCTTCGAAGTCGCAGGCGGCCAGCAAGGCCGCGCTGCAGACTACGACAATGGCGGCGCGCTGGCGCATCAGCCCTCGATCCAGTTCGGCATCCAGCCTTCGTGGATTTCGCGCAGGTGGGCGACAGGGATGCGGTACAGCTCGCCCTTCGGACCCGAGGAGGCGAAGTCCGCGCCCTTGGCGACGCCGACGACCGAGGCGTGCAGACCGGCCTCATGCGTCTTGGCGATCAGGGCCTCGGCGTCCGAAACGGCGACCAGATAGCGGGCCTGGTCTTCGCCGAACAGGAAGCCGTGGGCGTGGGCGGCGCTGGAGGCGTTCAGCTCGATGCCGACGTCCGAGGCCAGGGCCAGGTCGGCGGCGGCGCCGACCAGACCGCCGTCCGACAGGTCGTGGACGACCGTCAGTTCGCCGGTTTCGATCAGGCCGCGCACGAAGTCGCCGGTCTTGCGTTCCAGCTTCAGATCCACCGGCGGCGGAGCGCCGTCTTCGCGGCCCAGAACCTCGCGCAGATAGATCGAGGAACCCAGTTCGCCGTGCGTCTGGCCGATCAGAACCAGCACGTCGCCCTCGACCACGCCGCCGAAGCCGGTCACGACGTCATAGTTGGTCAGCAGACCGACCGCGCCGACCGTCGGGGTCGGCGGAATGGCGACGCCGTTGGTCTCGTTGTAGAGGCTGACGTTGCCCGAGACGACGGGGAAGTCCAGTTCGCGGCAGGCCTCGGCCATGCCATCGGTGGCGCGGACGATCTGGCCCATGATCTCGGGGCGCTGCGGGTTGCCGAAGTTGAGGTTGTCGGTGATGGCGATGGGACGCGAGCCCACGGCGGTCAGGTTGCGCCACGCTTCCGCAACCGCCTGCTTGCCGCCTTCATAGGGGTCGGCCTGGACATAGCGCGGGGTGCAGTCGCTGGTGACGGCCAGGCCCTTGTCCGTGCCGTGGACCCGGACCACGCCGGCGTCGGCGCCGGTCGAGGAGTCCTGAAGGGTGTCGGCCATGACGTGGCGGTCGTACTGTTCCCAGATCCAGCGCTTGGACGCCATGTCGGGGCAGGCGATGACCTTGATCACCGCGTCGTTCCAGCTTTCCGGGGCGGGAACCTCGGCCGGGTCGAGACGCGGCTGCAGTTCCGGCTGGACCCACGGACGGTCATACAGCGGCGCGTCGTCGAACAGCGGGGCCAGCGGCACGTCGCAGACCACCTCGCCGTGATGCTTCAGCACCAGATGGCCGGTGTCGGTCGTCTTGCCGATGATGGCGAAGTCCAGGCCCCACTTGGTGAAGATGCGATAGCCGACATCCTCGAAGCCGGGCTTCAGGACGGCCAGCATCCGCTCCTGGCTTTCCGACAGCATCATCTCATAGGCGGTCATGCCGGTTTCGCGCTGGGGCACCTTGTCGAGGTCCAGCTCGACGCCGACGCCGCCCTTGCCGGCCATTTCGACCGATGAAGAGGTCAGGCCGGCCGCCCCCATGTCCTGAATGGCTGCCACGGCGCCCGAGGCCATCAGCTCCAGCGTGGCTTCGATCAGCAGCTTCTCGGCGAAGGGGTCGCCGACCTGGACGGTGGGGCGCTTCTCTTCCGAATCCTCGGTGAACTCGGTCGAGGACATGGTGGCGCCGTGGATGCCGTCGCGGCCCGTCTTGGAGCCGAAGTAGACCACGTCATGGCCCGCCTGCGGCGCGGCCGAGTAGTAGATCTCGTCGGCCCGTGCCAGGCCCACGCACATGGCGTTGACCAGGATGTTGCCGTTGTAGCCCTTGTGGAAGTTGGTCTCGCCCGCGACCGTCGGCACGCCGACGCAGTTGCCGTAGCCGCCGATACCAGCGACCACGCCCTTGACCAGGCGCTTCGACTTCTCGTGCGACGGATCGCCGAAGCGCAGGGCGTTCAGCAGGGCCACCGGGCGGGCGCCCATGGTGAAGACGTCGCGCATGATGCCGCCCACGCCCGTCGCCGCGCCCTGATAGGGCTCGATGTAGGAGGGGTGGTTATGGCTCTCCATCTTGAAGATGCAGGCGTCGCCGTCGTCGATGTCGATGACCCCGGCGTTCTCGCCCGGGCCGCAGATGACGCGCTCGCCCGTGACGGGGAACTTCATCAGCTGCTTCTTGGAGGACTTGTAGGAGCAGTGCTCGGACCACATGACCGAGAAGACGCCCAGCTCGACCTGGTTGGGCTCCCGGCCCAGCCGGTCCAGCAGGACCTCATACTCGTTCGGAGCCAGACCGTATTCAGCGGCCAATTCTGCGATGGTCTTTTGCGGAGCGCTCATGGGCGGGGCTTCTAGCCGGGTCTGAGCCTCCTGTCAGCCCGTCTGGTTATCGGCGGCGCTCAACACCGCGTTTCAGGCCGAAGACCAGGATGACGGCGGCCACGACCAGCACGAAGGCGGCGCCCAGGGCGGTGAAGCCCAGCAGCGGATTGCACTCCTGTTCCGCCACGAAGGCCCCGACCAGGCCCCAGGCGATGGGCAGGGAGTAGGCCATGGTGCGCAGGTAGAGGGTGACCTCGATCGCCACCAGAACCACGACCACGATCGCCGCCATGGCCCAGGCGGTGGGCGAGGCAAAGGCGGGCAGGGCGTCGAAGGCGGTCGCCGTGGTGATCAGGTTCAGCGGGGCGGCGATGGTCAGCCAACCCGCCAGCGCCGCCAGCGGCCAGATCAGGAACCAGCGGTCGCGATCCGCCACGCCGGTCGTGCGGATGGTCTTTCCGCTGACCAGCAAGGGGACCAGCAGAGCCAGAAGCGAGGCGAAGATGATGACCACGCTGGCCGCCTTGAGGTTCAGGGCGGCGGCGATGATCCACATGCCGATGCCGAACAGGGCCACGACCGAGGGCCAGCCCATGCGGTGGATCAGCACGCTCTCGCCCGTCTGCGGCAGGCCCTGGCGCCCGGCGTAGATCAGCAGACCCAGATACAGCAGGCCCCAGATGGAAAAGGCGTAGCCCGCGACCTGAAGGGTCTGGTTCCCCTCCGCCGCGAACTCGGCCTGGGACAGGCCGAACCCGCCCAGATTCTGAACCACAGGGACCACGACGGCGAAGACGGCGGCCGCCAGGACCGCCAGGCGACGGGTCTGTTGACGGGGCGTGGGGCGTTCGATGGCGGACATGGCGGCGGCTCCGGCTCAGCTTCGCCTTACTTACGCGCCGGGCGTCGGTTTGGTTCACCGGAACCGTGAAGGCGGAACCTCGCTTAGGTCAGGAAAGGCTCAACGAGGAGACCGCCATGGCCGACCCTGACGACCTGCCGGAAGATCCGGCCCTCGACACCGACGAGGTGGAAACCAACCGCGCCCTGGAACAGGGCCTGGGCGTCGGCGCCCGTGAACTGGCCGCCATAGGCGAATCCGGCGCGGCGGGCACGCTGGAGCGTCCGCTGGATGAAGACGGCGAACCGGTGGAGCCCGAGATCGAAGTCGACGAAATGGGCCGCAGCGCCAGCGTTCTGGACCGCAAGACCTAGCCGCTGAAGGGCTTAGGCCGCCGCGTAGATGCTCTGGAACAGGACGGCGCCGTCGGCGCTGCCCAGCTCGGCTTCAAAGGCGCGGTCGGGGTGGGGCATCATGCCCAGGACATTGCCGCGCGCGTTCTGGATGCCGGCGATGTCGGCGACCGAGCCGTTGGGGTTGTCGACGTAGCGGAAGACCACCTGGCCCTCGCCCTCGAGACGGGCCAGGGTCTCGGCGTCGGCGAAGTAGTTTCCGTCGCCGTTGCCCTGGGTCATGACCACTTCGCGCTGGCCCTGATAGCCCGAGGTGAAGCGGGTCTGGCCGTTGGCGACCGTCAGGCTGATCGGCTTGCAGACGTATTTCAGACCGGCGTTGCGCAGCAGGGCGCCCGGCAGCATCCCGGCCTCGCACAGGACCTGGAAGCCGTTGCAGATGCCGACCACGGTGACGCCGTCATCGGCGGCCTTCTTGACCGCCTGCATGATCGGGGCCTGGGCCGCCATGGCCCCGCAGCGCAGATAGTCGCCGTAGGAGAAGCCGCCCGGCAGGACGATCAGATCGAGGCCTTTCGGCAGCTCGGTCTCGGCGTGCCAGATCATCTGGACCTGTTCGCCAGTGGAACGTTCGACGGCGACCTTGCAGTCGCGGTCGCAGTTGGAACCCGGGAAGACGATGACGGCTGCGCTCATGGCCGGGCCTCCTAGCATCAATTGTTCGGGATGTCAGGCGTGGCTTTGACCCGTCTTGCGCCCGGTCATCCAGGCGACCACCCAGACCGCGAAACCGCCCAGCGACAGCGCCACGCCGACCCAGCCGGTCGAGGTCCAGCCCCAGCCCGCCGCCACGGCCATGCCGCCCAGCAGGGGGCCGATGGCGTTGGCGGTGTTGAAGGCCGAGTGGTTCAAGGCGGCGGCCAACGTCTGCGCGTCGCCGGCCACATCCATCAGCCGGGTCTGCAGGATGGAGCCCAGCCCGCCGCCGCCGCCGATCAGGAAGACCACGATCAGCATGGCCCACAGGTGCGGGGCCGCGAAGGGATAGAGGGCCAGGGCCGCGGCGCTCCACAGCAGCAGGCCGCCCGCCGCCGTCATGCCGTAACGGTCGGCGGCCCAGGCCCCCAGCAGATTGCCGCTCATCATGCCCAGGCCGAACATGGCGAAGACCCAGGGCAGGACCTCGGGCCCCACGCCGGTCACGGCGGTCAGGGTTGAGGCCAGATAGGCGTAGACCGCGAACATGCCGCCGAAGCCGATGGCCCCGACACCGAGCGTCAGCCAGACCTGCCCGCGCTTCAGGGCGCCCAGCTCGCGCAGGGGACTGGCGTCGGCGTGGGCCGGATCGCGCGGGGCGAACAGGGCGACCAGGGCCATGGTGACGACGGCCAGGACGCTGACGATGGCGAAGGTCCAGCGCCAGCCGAAGGCATGGCTGACGGCGGTGGCGATCGGCACGCCGATGACGGTGGCCACGGTCAGGCCCAGCAGGATGGTCGAGACGGCGCGCGTCCTTAGCCGCAGCGGCACCAGCGACGCCGCCACCAGGGCCGCCACGCCGAAATAGGCTCCGTGCGGAATGCCGCTGAGGAAGCGGAAGGCCAGCATCCACTCATAGGTGGGCGCGAGGGCGCTGAGCGCATTGCCGACCGCGAACAGGGCCATGAAGCCAATCAGCAGCAGCCAGCGCGGCAGGCGCGCCCCCAGCACGGCCAGGATCGGCGCCCCGACCACGACCCCGGCGGCATAGGCGCTGATGACGTGACCGGCGGTGGGTTCATCGACGCCCAGACCGGCTGCGAAGTCGGGCAGGACGCTCATGGCCGCGAACTCGGTGACCCCGATGGCGAAGCCGCCCATGGCCAGGGCCAGAAGGACCAGCGCCACCTTGCCGGGCGCGGCGACCGTCTCCATCGCGGGCGACGGCGCGCAGGCGCGGTCGTCGATACAGGCGGTGGTGTCGGTGGGGGCCATGAACTATCGCAATGCAACAAAACTTACGCTGCGTCGCAAAATAGGGGCGGAGTCCCGCGCTTCAACCCGGAGAAGACGTTCGATCCATCACACTTTGTGTGCGGGTCGGATCAGGCGCTGATCAGTTCGGCCCGGACGCGGGGATGCGAGACCGAGAGACCCAGGCTCTGCGCGGCGTAGAGCTCCAGCAGAAAACGATCCTGATCATCGTCCAGGGCCAGCCAGCGGGCCTCGATCGGCTTGCGGCGGCCGGATCGCGGCGGGACTTCGCTGATCGTGATGCGGGCCGCCCCGCCGCCGCCCGGCCTGTGCATTCGCGCCGACAGCGACAGGCGCAGCGACGGCGCCAGCATCCCTTCCTCAAGGTGGGGCGGGCTGCCCACGTGGACGGGCTCGTTCTCGCGATAGAAGACGTAGACCGCTCTGGGCGCGGGCAGGCGCGCCCGGGTCAGCGGGTGAAGCGGCTGGGCCATCAGGCGGCGGAAAAGTTCGGGAACCGTCGCCAGACGTTGAGCGTGATCCAGAGGCGCCGTCATCGCCCTGCGCGGTTCTCGTAGGTCGCGGTGATCGAAGCCTTCGCCAGCGTATGGAAGTGCAGGTTGAAGCCGAAGACGGCGCCGGAATTGTCCGCGGTCACGTCCAGCCTGTCCGTATCCACGGCGAAGACGGTGAAGATGTAGCGGTGCGGGCCGTGTCCGGCCGGCGGGGCGGCGCCGCCGTATCCGGGCTCGCCGAAGTCGGTGCGGCCTTCGATCGCGCCGGCGGGCAGGGCGGCGCCGGCGGCCAGGTCCGTCACCTCGGCGGGGATGTTGGCGACGGTCCAGTGCCAGAAGCCCGAGCCGGTCGGGGCGTCGGGGTCATAGCAGGTGATGGCGAAGCTTCTGGTTCCCTCAGGCGCGCCGGACCAGGACAACTGCGGCGCGGTGTTGCCGTGCGCCATGACCTGGGCGTCGGGCAGGATGTCGCCGTCGCGGAAATCGGCGGAGGTGAGGGTGAAGGTCATGACGGCGCTCCCTTGTATCTGGTTCGCCAACGGAACGGTCGGGTCTCCACACCGTTGCGCTGCGACAGTCTGTTCCTAGCTAAGCTTGATCGACGTTCAAAGGGCGGAGAGCCGGATGCTGCAATCCCTTCTCGACCGGACTTATCTGACACGCTCCATTCGCGTGCGTCTGCCGGACGGGCGAGAGCTGACGGCGGGGCCGGGCGAGCCGGAACTGACGGTGGTGATCGCCGAGGCGAAAGCCGCCCTGTCCATCGCCGCCAATCCCGAACTGGCCCTGGGCGAAACCTTCATGGACGGGACGTTCCGGATCGAGGGCGGGCGGATCTACGACTTCCTGCAACTGACCACGTCACAACTGGCCTTGCGGCCGCGGTCTCCCGGACTGAGCTGGATGCAGAAGATCAGGCGCGGCGCGGAGCAGGCCAATGACCGGCTGCACGCGCGCAGCAACGTCCATCATCACTATGACCTGACCGTCGACTTCTATCGCCTGTTCCTGGATCCGGACCTGCAGTATTCCTGCGCCTTCTTTGAGACGCCGGACGCGAGCCTGGAGCAGGCCCAGGTCGCCAAGAAGCGCCGCCTGATCGACAAGCTGCTTCTGGAGCCGGGACACACCGCCCTGGACATCGGCGCCGGCTGGGGCGGACTGGGTCTGTCGATGGTCGAGCGGGGGGCGCGGGTGACGGGCGTCACCCTGTCCACCGAACAGCACCGAACAGCCAATGAACGCGCGGCGGCTCTGGGGGTCACGGACCGGGCGGATTTCCGGATCCAGGACTATCGCGACCTGAACCAGACCTTCGACCGCATCATCTCGGTCGGCATGTTCGAGCACGTCGGCGTGCCGAACTATCAGGAGTATTTCGACACCGTCGCCCGCCTGCTGGATGACGACGGCGTGGCGGTGATTCACTCTATCGGCCGCAAGTCGCCGCCCAGCCGCACCCAACCCTTCATCCGCAAGTACATCTTCCCCGGCGGCTATATTCCGGCCCTGTCGGAGGTCTTGCCCGCCATCGAACGATCGGGGCTTTGGGTTACGGACATGGAGGTGCTGCGCCTGCACTACGCCGAGACCTTGCGGCATTGGCGCGAGCGGTTCCTGGCCCGGCGCGACGAGGCGCTGGCCATGTATGACGAACGCTTTTGTCGAATGTGGGAGTTCTATCTCGCCGCCAGCGAGGTCGCCTTCCGCGAACTGGGCCACATGGTCTTCCAGTTGCAGCTGACGAAGAAGCAGACGGCGGTCCCGTTAAGCCGGGATTATCTGTGCGGGTAAACGGCTTTCCTCCCCATGAAATGGGGAGGGGGACCGCGTAGCGGTGGAGGGGCTTGCGACAGTGGAACCAAGCCGCCCCTCCGTCACGTCGGCTGCGCCTCCGCGCCACCTCCCCATTGCATGGGGAGGAAAAGAAAAAGGCCGCTCTTGCGAGCGGCCTTGATCGTCTGAACCGTCATTGCCTTCAGGCGACTTCGATCCGGTAGCTTTCGATGACCGTATTGGCCAGCAGGGTGTCGCACATGCGCTTCACCTCGGCCTCCTTGTCGGACAGGCTGTCGTCGAGGTCGAACTCGATCAGCTTGCCGACGCGGGCGTTGGCGACGCCGGCCCAGCCGAGACCTTGCAGGGCGCCCTCGACGGCCTTGCCCTGAACGTCCAGGACGCCGGGCTTGAGGAAGACGTGAACCTTAACCTTGGCCATTAGTGCAGTCCCCCTTGGATCACGGTCGGCATGTCCTTCATGATGCCGAGGCGGCGGGCCACCTCGGTGTAGCTTTCGATCACGTCGCCCAGGTCGCGACGGAAGCGGTCCTTGTCCAGCTTCTCGCCGGTGGTCGAGTCCCACAGACGGCAGCTGTCCGGGCTGATCTCGTCGGCCAGGATGACGCGGGCGAAGTCGTTCTCCCACACCCGGCCGAACTCGATCTTGAAGTCCACCAGGGTGATGCCGACGGCGCCGAACATGCCGCACAGGTAGTCGTTCACGCGGACCGTCATGGCCAGGATGTCGTCCAGCTCCTGGGTGGTGGCCCAGTTGAAGGCGGTGATGTGCTCTTCCGTCACCATCGGGTCGTTCAGCTCATCCTTCTTGTAGTAGAATTCGATGATCGAACGGGGCAGGGCCGTGCCTTCTTCCTGGCCCAGGCGCTGGGCCAGCGAGCCGGCGACGACGTTGCGGCAGACGACTTCCAGCGGAATGATCTCGACTTCGCGGATCAGCTGCTCGCGCAGGTTCAGGCGCTTGATGAAGTGGTTGGTCACGCCGATCGAGTTCAGGCGCGACATGATGAATTCGCTGATGCGGTTGTTGATGACGCCCTTGCCTTCCAGGGTCGCCTTCTTCTGCGCGTTGAAGGCGGTCGCGTCGTCCTTGAAGTACTGGATCAGCGTGCCCGGCTCAGGCCCCTCGTACAGGATCTTGGCCTTGCCCTCGTAGAGCTTCTTGCGCTTGGTGTTCATCAATCGGGTCCCGAACGGGAAGGAAACGGACAGCCTCAAAACGAAAAACGCGCGGCCCTGGCCCAAAGGTCAACCGGGGGCGGCGCGATCCTGAATCGACGGCGGCTATATAAGACCGCACGCCCTTTAACCGAAGGGCGTCTGTGACACAAATATCCTCCTGTAACCTAGCGTCAGGGGCGCGACCGCGAGTCTGGTTGCGTTCGCCCGCGAGGGGGCTATAGACGGCGATGCGGGCCCTACTTTCCGTCCGCGACTGGAGTTACGACGCGCATGACGACCTTCGACGATCGGGAAAAGGGCTACGAGACCAAGTTCGCCCTCGATCAGGAACAAGAGTTCAAGGCCATCGCGCGTCGCAACAAGATGTTGGGCCTGTGGGCGGCCGAGAAGATGGAGCTGTCGGCTGACAGCGCCGAGCAATACGCCGCCGCCGTGGTCCGCGCCGATTTCGAACAGCCGGGCGAGGAAGACGTGTTCCGCAAGATCGCCGGCGACTTCAAGGCTTCGGGTCTGACGGTCTCGGAAGGCGAACTGCGTTCCAAGATGGACGAACTGGCCTCCATCGCTCGCGACCAGATTCGCGCCGGCGAATAGGCCTCGGTTCCAACCGACCGAATTCAGAAGGAAGGGCCGCGACCGGCAAGGTCGCGGCCCTTCTTCTGTTCTGAAGCGATTATTTCGGCATCAGCACCGTGTCGATGACGTGGACCACGCCGTTCGACTGGCCGACGTCGGCCTGGGTGATGGTCGAGGTTCCGCCCTTGGCGTCGGTGATGGTCCACTTGCCGCCGCCGGCGTCCTTGATCGCCAGTTTCTCGCCCTGAACCGTCGTCAGGGTGGCGGTTCCGCCGTTGGCCTGGGCCTGGGCGGCGATGTCGGCGGCGGTCAGGCGGCCGGGCACCACATGATAGGTCAGGATCTTGGTCAGCGCCGCCTTCTGGGCCGGCTGCATCAGGCCCTCGCGCGTGGCGGCGGGGATCTTCTCGAAGGCGGCGTTGTCTGGGGCGAAGACGGTGAAGGGGCCGGCGCCCTGCAGGCGTTCCGCCAGGCCGGCTGTCTGAAGCGCGCTGACCAGGGTGGTCAGGTTCGGCGCCTTGGCGGCGTTGGTGACGATGTTGTCGGCCGGGTTCATGGCGACGCCGCCGACCATGGGCTCGGTGGCCGCAGGCGTCATGGGCTCGGCCGGCATGGCGTCGGCGGGCGCCTTCTCGACCTTGGTTTCATTGTTGCCGCAGGCGGCGAGCGTCAGCAAAGCGGCGGCGGATGCGGTGGCGAGGGCGGCGGTACGGATCATCTTCATGGCGTCTCTCCATCGACGGCCGCCCGACGGGGCGGCGGGGTCGGGGAGAACTACGGGCGAGCAGGGCAAATGGTTCAAATTTTCCGGCGCGGCGTGTGATCGGCTGGCGTCAGTCCGCGAAGACGACCGTCTTGCCTCCGTGCATGAGGATGCGGTCGTTCAGGTGGTGCGACACGGCGCGGGCCAGCACCCGGCGCTCGATGTCGCGGCCCTTGCGGATCAGGTCGGCGGGGGCGTCGCGATGGCTGATGCGCTCCACGTCCTGTTCGATGATGGGGCCTTCGTCCAGGTCGGCGGTGACGTAGTGGGCCGTGGCGCCGATCACCTTCACGCCGCGCGCGTGGGCCTGATGATAGGGCTTGGCGCCCTTGAAGCCCGGCAGGAAGGAGTGGTGGATGTTGATGCAGCGCCCCGTCAGCCGCGCGGCCAGATCGTCCGACAGGATTTGCATGTAGCGCGCCAGCACCACCAGCTCGGTCCCGGTCGCCTCGATCAGGGCCAGCAACTGGGTCTCCTGCGCCGCCTTGTCGCCGCTCATCGGCAGGTGGTGGAAGGGCAGGTCGCCCAGATCGACGTGGCCGATCATGTCGCGCGGATGGTTGGAGACGACGGCCGTCACCTGCATGGGCAGTTCGTCGATCCGCCAGCGATACAGCAGGTCCGCCAGGCAGTGATCGAAGCGTGAGGTCAGGATCATCACCTTGCGCGGCTCGGGCCCGCGCAGGGTCCAGTCCATCTCGAAGCGTCGGGCCAGCGAGGCGAAGCCGTTGCGAATGGCGGCCTCGGCGTCTCCCTCGGCCGGCTCGAACACCACCCGCATGAAGAAGTAGCCGCTCAGGGCGTCGCCGAACTGCTGGGCGTCCGAGATGTTGGCGTCCCGCTCCAGCAGGAAGGCGGAGACGGCCGCCACGATGCCGTGACGGTCAGGGCAGGAAAGGGTCAGAATCATCGAGCGGTCGACTTAAGCGGGAAGGAAGTCGCTCAGTATGGCCCAGCTTTCAGCCTTTGCCGACAAGGATATTGCGTGCGCGGGGCTGGAGGACGGCAGATCGAGCAGGGCGACGCCGCCCAGACCGGCCAGTATGCGTCGCCCCATCTTCGCCGCCAGTCCGCCGTTGAAGGCGACGGCGCGCAGTTCCGGCAGGCTTGCCGCCAGACTGTGCAGGTCGGCGGCCTCGGGCGAGCGGATGGCCGCATCCAGGCTGCCTGAGCGCTCCGCCGAGGCGATCACGTCCCACAGGCCGACGCCGCGCGCCTTCAGACGATCCAGGCGATCTTCATAGGCAAGCGCGGGAAGGGCCTCGCCCAGCAGGCCGCCCATCAGCGGCCAGAAGCCGTTGCGCGGATGGGCGTAATACTGGGCCGCCTTCAGCGAGGCGTCGCCGGGCAGGCTGCCCAGGATCAGGATGCGGGTGCGGGCGTCGACGACAGGCGCGAAGCCGACCGAACGCCCGACCAGGGACAAGGGATTCAGCCCTCGCCGAAGACCCGCTTGAACACCACGTCCACGTTCTTGGTGTGGTAGCCGAGGTCGAACAGGGCCTCGAGCTGGTCGTGGGGCAGGGTGACGCGCGCGTCGGCCTTGAGGAAGTCGATGAAGCGGCCTTCGCCGCGCCAGACCTTCATGGCGTTCTCCTGAACCGCGGCATAGGCCTCCTCGCGCGAGACGCCTTCCTGGGTCAGGGCCAGCATGACCCGTTGCGAGAAGACCAGGCCGCCCAGGCGGTCGAGGTTCTTCTGCATGTTCTCAGGGTAAACGTTCAGGCGCTCGATCACGCCCGCCAGGCGGTGCAGGGCGAAGTCCAGGTGGATGGTGGCGTCCGGGCCGATGCCGCGCTCGACCGAGGAGTGGCTGATGTCGCGCTCGTGCCACAGGGCGACGTTCTCCATCGCCGGGGTCACGGCCGAGCGGACCAGACGGGCCAGGCCGGTCAGGTTCTCGGTCAGGATCGGGTTGCGCTTGTGCGGCATGGCCGACGAGCCCTTCTGGCCCTTGTCGAAGAACTCCTCGGCTTCGAGGACTTCGGTGCGCTGCAGGTGGCGGATTTCGACGGCCAGACGCTCGACCGAGGAGGCGACGACGCCCAGGGCGGCGAAGTAGGCGGCGTGACGGTCGCGCGGGATGACCTGGGTCGAGACGGGCTCGACGGCCAGGCCCATCTGGTCGGCGACGTATTGTTCGACGGCCGGATCGACGTTGGCGAAGGTGCCGACGGCGCCCGAGATGGCGCAGGTGGCGAT
Organism: Brevundimonas sp. T2-11; assembly: GCF_055397675.1. Taxonomy (NCBI): domain Bacteria; kingdom Pseudomonadati; phylum Pseudomonadota; class Alphaproteobacteria; order Caulobacterales; family Caulobacteraceae; genus Brevundimonas; species Brevundimonas sp. T2-11. The sequence continues at coordinate 2,416,766 of NZ_AP027920.1, read as the reverse complement.
CTCTTCACGCGCCGTGATCAGGCGGCGCTTGGCGCGCTGGAACTCGGCGTGATAGCCGGCCAGCTTCAGGCCGAAGGTGACCGGCTCAGCGTGGATGCCGTGCGAGCGGCCCACGGTCGGGGTGTACTTGTGCTCCTTGGCGCGGACTTCCAGCGCGGCCAGGACGCGGTCAACGCCACCCAGCAGCAGGTCGGTCGAGCGCGCCAGCTGCACCGCGAAGCAGGTGTCCAGCACGTCCGAAGAGGTCATGCCCTGGTGCAGGAAGCGGGCTTCCTCGCCGACGATTTCCGACACGTGGGTCAGGAAGGCGATGACGTCGTGCTTGGTGGTGCGCTCGATCTCGTCGATGCGGTCGGCGTCGAAGGTCGCGTCCTTGCCCTTGGCCCAGATGGCCTCAGCCGATTCCTTGGGGATCACGCCCAGCTCGGCCATCTTGGTGGCGGCGTGGGCCTCGATCTCGAACCAGATCTTGTACTTGGTCTCTTGCGACCAGATGGCGACGGCGTCGGGGCGGGAATAGCGCGTGATCATGGACGCGTCGTGTCGTTCGACAGGGGCCGCGAGTCAAGGTTCGCCATTGACTTCTCGCCCCCTTGTCCCAAATAGGCGGTCTCAGAGGACGACCTCTCCCTTATTGTGGGCATGACCGCCGGGACGACCCGGCTCGCCATGCAAGGGAGCAAGTCATGGCCTGGATTTTCCTTCTTCTCGCCGGCCTGTTCGAGGTCGTCTGGGCCTTTCTGATGAAGGCGTCGGACGGCTTCAGCAAACCCTGGCCCACTATCGGCACCATCGCCTTCATGATCGTCAGCTTCGGCCTGTTGTCGATGGCGATGAAGACCCTGCCGCTGGGCACGGCCTACGCCATCTGGACCGGCATCGGCGCGGTCGGCGCCTTCGTCGTCGGCATCGCCGTGCTGGGCGAGCCGATCACCCCCATGCGGATCGGCGGCGCGGTCCTGATCGTTTCCGGTTTGGTTGTGCTGAAGCTATCGTCCAGCCATTGATGGCGCATGGCCCAGGGAGCAGCGACCATGGAACTGGTGATTGGCGACAAACTCTATTCCACCTGGTCGCTGCGGCCCTGGCTGGTGTTGAAGCGCTGCGGCGCGGATTTCGCCGAGACGGTCATCCGCCTCAATCGGCCCGACACGGCCGAGCAGATCGCCCGCCATTCGCCCGCCGGCCGCGTCCCGGTTCTGAAGGTCGACGGCGAGACCATCTGGGACAGCCTGGCTATCTCGGTCTGGTGCGCAGAACATTATCCCGAGGCCGGGCTGTGGCCCGCCGACGCCCATGCGCGCTGGCAGGCCCGGTCGGTGGTTTGCGAGATGCATTCCGGCTTCATGGCCCTGCGCACGGAATGCGGCATGGCCCCGGATCACGCCATGGTCGGTCCTGACCGCAGTCCGCCGCCAAGGGGCGAGGACACGGCGGCCGACATCCGCCGTCTGGTGCAGATGTTCCGCGAGGCGCGCGCTCGCTTCGGCGCGGGCGGCCCCTACCTGTATGGCGAATGGTCGATCGCCGACGCCTTCTTCACTCCGGTGGCGGCGCGCTTCCGTCACTTCCAGGTCGACCTGGCCGCGCACGGCGACACGGATGGCGTGGCCCGCGCCTATGTCGAGGCCCTGCTGGCCCAGCCCGACTTCATCGCCTGGGGCGAGGACGCCCTGGCTAACGCCGCTTAAGCCTGGTCGAAAACCGGCGATTAACGAGTGATGTTACATTCTGTCCTCGCGGCGTCGGGCCGTGGGGGACAGGCGATGCGGACGATCAGTCGCAACACCAACTGGGGCAAGGTCGCCCGCGGCTATTTTCTGGCCGGCCTGGCCTTCGCCTTCGTCTGGGCCATGCTGCTGTCCAGCCTGGTCTGACGGGCTTCAAACCGGCGCACAAATCTGAGCTCTAGCGCGTTCCGGCGACCGGTGCGGCCTCGGCCACCTGCATCGGCGCGGCCGGCGGCGGCGCCACATAGTCCAGACGGATCGGCACGGTTTTCGCGCCTGAGGCCACGGCGTCCAGCGTGTTCAGCGGCGCGCCCAGCATGCGCTGATAGATCCAGTAGGCCGCCACGACCTTTTCCACGTATTCGCGGGCCTGGGGCACGTCGATGGTCTCGATCAGCAGCAGGGGGTCGGCGTCCGGCCCCAGCTTGCGCACCGCCGCCAGCATCGGTCCCGGTCCCGCGTTGTAGGAGGCCACGGCCTTCAACAGATCGCCCTGGAAGGATTCGATCTGGAACAGGCGGTTCACATAGTCCTGACCCAGCTTCAGGTTCGTGGCCGGGACATAGAGCCGCTCCGGGTTGCGCACATAGCCCTGGTCCCCGGTCATATAGGCGGCGGTCGCGGGCATGACCTGCATCATGCCATAGGCGCCGGCCCCGGAGCGGGCGCTGGCGTTGAAGTCCGTTTCCTTGCGCGCAATGGCGTAGACCAGCGCCTTCTCGATGGTGAATCCGCCTTCGGGCTCCAGGACCGGCATGGGGTAGCGGGTCGCGTCGATGCGGCTGGCCTCGGACTGGGCCGCGCGGTTGGGGGCCACGGTGCGGTAAAGGCCGGCCCACAGGCGGCGGGCGGCGTCGCCGTCCGCGGTGCGCAATCCCACGCGGGCGGCTTCTTCCGCTTCGTTGCGACGGCCGACTTCATAAAGGGCCACGGTCCGTCGAGCGGTCTCGTCGGAGCGAATGAAGGCGTTGAGTTCGCGCGCCTCCACCCCGGCGGGCTCGGGGGCCAGGCTGGCGCGCTGCAAGGTCGCGCCATAGGCGCGAGGCCCCATGTTCTCGATGACCGGTTCCTCGCCCAACTGACGCAGGGCGACCTGGCCGTAGAAGGTGGCGGGCCAGCGGGCGGCCAGGCGCAGGTTTTCCACCACGCGATCCTGACGGCCCGAGCGAGCGGCGGCGCGGGCGGTCCAGAAGGCGGCGCCGGCGCGGACCCAGGGGTCTTCCGTCGGGTCCTGGGCCACGCGTTCGAAGGCGCGGTAGGCGTTGGAGAACTCGTTCATCCGCCAGGCGGCCAGACCGGCGCTCCACCAGTCGCCCATCTCGGCGCCGGTGCGCCAGGCGCCCGTCAGGTCATCATTGTTCAGCGCGACGCGCGCGGCCTTGGCCGGATCGGTGACGCCGCCGCTTCCTGCGCCGGTGACGCTGGCCCAGGTGCGTTCCAGCAGATTGCCGGGACGTTTCGGTTCGGCCGCCCCATCGGGGATGCGACGCATGGCCAGGGTGTAGACCCGCTGGGCCATCGGCAGGTCGGAATAGGTTTCCAGCCAGGCCGCCAGTTCGTCATAGGTGGCGACATGCGCGGGGTGGAACAGGCGCTCGAATTCGACCTGGCCCAACAGGATGCGGTCCTGGGCCTGACGCGCCGAAGTGCGCGCCAGCTCCAGATCGCCGCGCCGCAGGGCGTCGAAGGCGGTGGTGTAGCTGAGCCGGTCGGAACTGCTGAGCGCGGTCGGCGTTCGATCAGTGTCGTTCGCGACATAGGCTCTTCCGCCGTCGTCAGCACCGGATTCCGCGGCCAGGGCGGCGGACGCAACCGTGGCGCAGAGCGCGGCGGCAAGCAGGGGCGCGAGGGTCGCGCGGCGGAAAAGGTACATACGCGGCGGCCCCCTTCGTCGGCGCCGCTCCCGTCTCGACTCGGGATTGTCAGCGCTCTGTGGACTGGTCGTCAGCCGCTAACCATGCCTGAATCAGGTCTTCGGCTCAACCTGGGCCGTATCCAGACGCGCCGCCAGGGACAGCATGTCGGCCCAGGCGACTCGCTTGGCCTGGGGCTGGCGCAGCAGGAAGGCGGGGTGCAGGGTGGTCATGACGGGGGCCGAAACCCCGCCCTCGGCCGGTCGCCATTCGCGCCACTGGCCGCGAATCTTCATCAGGCCCTCTTCGGTGTTCAGCACCGATTTCGCCGCCGCCGCGCCGACCAGCAGCACGGCCTTCGGCTGCATAAGGGCGAAGGCGCGTTCCAGGAAGGGGGCGCAGGCGGCCTGTTCCTGCGGCGACGGCGGGCGGTTGCCGGGCGGCTTCCAGAAGACGGTGTTGGTCAGGAAGGCCTGATCCGCCAGACCCGCCGCCGCCAGCATCCGGTCCATAAGTTGTCCGGCCTGTCCGACGAAGGGTTCGCCGCGCAGGTCTTCGGTCTCGCCCGGCGCCTCGCCGATCAACAGGATGGAGCCCTTGGGGTTGCCGCGCGCGAAAACGGCCTGCTTGGCGCCCATGGCCCGCAGGGGGCAGCCCTCGAAGGCGGCGATCGCCTGGGCCAGGTCGTCCATCGAGGTCGCGGCCGCAGCCAGGCGGCGCGCCTCGGCCACGGCGTCGGCTCCTGACATGCCTCCATGCAGGGCTGTGACCGTGGCGGCGGCCTTTTGCACGGCCTGGGGCGCCGGCGGGGCGACGAAGACCGTGCGGTCGATCGGCGCGTCCAGATAGCAGGCGTCCACCCCCGCATCGCGCCAGAAGGCGAGCAGGGCTTCGGTTGCGGATGCGTCGAGGGGCTGGGGCGTCATTCCGTGACAGGGATAAGCCTTGACCGCCGCTGCGTCACCTCACGATAAGACGGATAACCACGATGATAACGAGGATTCAGGGGAAGATGGCTGAGCAAGCGATCGAAGGCGGCGCGATTAACGCCTGGCAGGAAGCCGTCATCGACAAGCTGCCGCCGGCTGAAGCGCTGGAGGGCGTCGAGCGCGAGGTCATGGAATATGACGTCGTCATCGTCGGCGGCGGCCCCGCCGGCCTGTCCGCCGCCATCCGCCTGAAGCAGCGCGCCGAGAAGGACGGAAAAGAGATTTCCGTCGCCGTTCTGGAGAAATCCGCCGAGATCGGCGGCCATATCCTGTCGGGCGCCGTGATCGATCCCAAGGCCCTGAACGAGCTCTTCCCCGACTGGAAGGAACGCGGCGCGCCGCTGGAGACCCCGGTCAAGACGGACAAGTTCCTGGTGCTGGGCCCCCAGGGACAGGCCTCTCTGCCCATGTTCGCCATGCCGCCCTTCATGCACAACCACGGCTGCTATATCGCCTCCCTGGGCAATGTGGCGCGCTGGCTGGGCGAGCAGGCCGAGGCCCTGGGCGTCGAGGTCTATCCCGGCATGGCCGCCAGCCATGTGGTCTGGGACGAGCCTTCGGGTCGGGTGAAGGGCGTCGTCGCCGGCGTCTTCGGCATCGACCGCGAGGGCAAGCCGACCGGCGAGTTCCAGCCCGGTCTGGAACTGCACGGCAAGTATGTCTTCATCGCCGAGGGCGTGCGCGGCTCGCTGGCCAAGACCATCATGGCCCGCCATGACCTGACCGCGAACTCGGACCCGCAGAAGTTCGGCATCGGCCTCAAGGAGCTGTGGCAGATCCCGGCCGAGAAGCATCAGCCCGGTCTGGTCCAGCATACGACCGGCTGGCCGCTGGACGACAAGACGGGCGGCGGGTCCTTCCTCTACCACTTCGGCGACCGCTACGTGTCGGTCGGCTTCGTCGTGCACCTGAACTACCAGAACCCCTATCTGTCGCCGTTCGACGAGTTCCAGCAGTTCAAGCACCACCCGGCCATCGCCGAGCATCTGGAGGGCGGCACGCGCATCTCCTATGGCGCTCGCGCCATCACCGAGGGCGGCTTCCAGTCGGTGCCCAAGCTGGCCTTCCCCGGCGGCGCCCTGATCGGCTGCTCGGCGGGCTTTGTGAACGTGCCGCGTATCAAGGGCAGCCACAACGCCATGAAGACGGGTATGCTGGCCGCCGACGCCGCCTATGAGGCCGTGATCGCGGGCCGCGAGGGCGATGTGCTGGAGGCCTACGAAGAGGCCTACAAGGCGTCGTGGGTCTACAAGGAACTGAAGGTCGTTCGTAACGCCAAGCCCATGCTGTCCAAGCTGGGCACCATGATGGGCGGGGCGGTCTCCATGTTCGACATGTGGGTCAACCACCTGACCGGCGGCTTCTCCTTCTTCGGCACGATGAAGCACACCAAGACGGACGCGGCCTCGACCGGTCTGGCCAAGGACTTCAAGCCGATCACCTATCCCAAGCCTGACGGCAAGCTGTCGTTCGACAAGCTGTCCTCGGTCTTCATCTCGAACACCAACCACGCCGAGGACCAGCCGGCCCACCTGAAACTGTTGAACGCTTCGGTGCCGATCGAGGTCAACCTGCCCAAGTACGGCGAACCGGCGCGGCTCTATTGCCCGGCGGGCGTCTATGAGGTCCTGACCGACGAGCAGGGCCAGAACCCGCGCTTCCAGATCAACGCCCAGAACTGCGTCCACTGCAAAACCTGCGACATCAAGGACCCGTCGCAGAACATCGTCTGGACCACGCCGGAAGGCGGCGGCGGCCCCAACTACCCCAACATGTAAGCCTGAGGGGTTTCAGCCCCTTGCGGGCGGAAGGGAAAGCGTGAAGGGTCCGCCCATGCGCTTCGCCTTCCGCCGCTCCGCCCTGTTCGCCGCCGCCTCGCTGATCGCGCTGGGCCTGGCCGCGCCGTCCCTGGCGCAGGAGGCCCCGCCCGTCGAGGCCGCGCCGCAGCAGGCTGAGCCGACCGACGAGCCGGTCGTTGAGTCGGAACCGTCGGAACCTGACGCAGCGACCCCGGTCGACGCCGGGGCGCAGGACCCTGAGATCATCATCGCCGACGCCCCGGAGGCGCCTGAGCAGCCGCCCATCCCCGCCGTCTGGGCCCCGATTCCGACCGACGCCGAGGGGCGCAGCGCCTATGGCTACTACCTGGCGGGCCGCAACGCCCTGACCAGCGGCGAGAGCGAGGCCGGCGCCGACTATCTGGCGCGCGTGGAGGCCCTGACGCCCGAACAGCCCCGTATTCGCGAACAGGCCTTCACCGCCTCCCTGCTGGCGGGCGATCTCGACGTCGCCGCCCGCATCGCGCCGGAAGGGGAGGGCGTCTCGCCCGTCATCGTCCAGGCCGGACGTCTGGTCGCGGCGGTGCAGACCTTCGTTGGCGGCGACGCGCGCCGCGCCAACGCCATGCTCAAGGCCGCACCCATCGGCGAGCCTCACGCCCGCGCGGGTCTTTACGTCCAGCCGTGGATCGCCGCCGCCGCCGGCGACTGGGACCGCGCCCTGGCTGTCGCGCCGACCGACCTGGACCCGATCAGCACCCTTCTGGTGCGCGCCAATCGCGCCCGTCTGCTGGAGCTGCGCCGCCGCTATGACGAGGCCGACGCCGAGTGGCGCGACCTGACCAGCCACGCCCTGGCTTCGCGCCTGTTCCGTCTGCCCTATGGCGAGTTTCTGGAGCGACGCGGAAAACGCGATGAAGCCCTGGTGCAGTACGAGGCCGCGGTCACGGCGGGCTCTACTGACCGCGCCACCATGTCGGCGCGCGCCCGCGTCATGGCCAAGGGGCGTCCGCCCGCCGCGCCGGATTATCGACGGGGGGCCGCGCTGGCGCTGAAGACGGCCGCCGATCAGATCATCGCCCAGCGGGCGCTTGAGTTCGGCGTCGTCTACCTGCGACTCGCATTGAATCTCGAGCCGACGGATGAAAATCGCTTCCTGATCGGTCAGACCTTGCAGCAGGCCGAGCTGGAGCCGGCGGCGCGCGCGATTCTGGCCCAGATCGGGCCGCGCGATGTCGAGCTCTACGCCGCCGCCCGCGTGCAGAGCGCGCTCAGTCTTGAAAAGGAAGGGCAGGCGGACGAGGCCCTGGCCGAACTGCGCCGCGCCGTCGCAGCGCGTCCGGATGAGGCCGGCATCGCCTATCTTCTGGCGGGGCAACTGGTGCAGATGAAGCGCTTCGACGAGGCCTTGGCGCTGCTCGACGCCCCCTTGCTCAACACGGCCGATCAGGGTTTCGAGGTCAACTTCCTGCGCGGCGCCGCCTATGAGGCGCTGAACCGCAAGCCCGAGGCCGAGGCCGAGTTGTGGGCCGCCCTGCAGAAACAGCCCAACAATCCGACCGTGTTGAACTACCTGGGCTACCTGTGGGTCGATAGCGGGACGCGGGTCGAGCAGGGGGCCGAGATGATCGCCCGCGCCTTCGCCGCCGATCCGTCGGACGGCAATATCCAGGACTCGCTCGGCTGGGCCCAGTATCGCCAGGGTCGATTCGACGTGGCGGTCGAGACCCTGGAACAGGCCGTGGCCAAGGAGCCCGCCAACGCCGAGATCAACGACCACCTGGGCGACGCCTACTGGGCCGTGGGGCGTCAGCGCGAGGCCGGCTTCCAGTGGAATCGCGTCCTGACCCTGGACGTCGAGCCCGAGCGCAAGGCCGAGGTCGAGGCCAAGCTGCGCGACAGGCTGGGGCAGGCGCCGACCGACGACAGCGGCGCGGGCGTCACGGACTGATCCGGTGACCTTGAGCGGCCTGGCTCCGGCCAAGATCAATCTCTTCCTGCACGTCGGGCCGGTGGCGGACGACGGCTATCACCCCCTGGCCAGTCTGGTCGTCTTCGCCGACGTGGGCGACGCCGTGACGGTCGCACGGGCTGGCGCCCTGTCGCTGAGCGTGACCGGCCCGTTCGGCGGGGCCTTGGCGGGCGAGGGCGACAATCTGATCCTGCGCGGCTTGCGGGCGCTGGGCGAGGCCGCCGGGATCGGCGCGCCGCCGGTCGCCGTCGCCTTGGACAAGCAACTGCCCATCGCGGCGGGGCTGGGCGGCGGCTCGGCCGACGCCGGGACGGCCATCCGATTGGCGGCCCAACTGCTGGACCTCGATCTGGACGAGACGGCGCTGGAGGCCGTCGCGGGCGTGGTCGGGGCGGACGGCCCCATGTGCCTGCGCGCGCGTCCGGCCTGGGCGACCGGCCGGGGCGACGACCTGCGCGACGAGCCGCGCCTGCCGCCGCTGCACGCCGTCCTGCTGAACCCCGGCCTGCCGTCGCCGACGGGGGCGGTCTATCGGGCCTATGACGATGCGCCCGCGGGCGGCGCCGACTGTCCCGCAGCGCCCGACGACTGGTCGCCCGCCGCCGTGATCGACTGGCTGGCCGCTCAGCGCAATGATCTGGAAGCCCCCGCCCTGCGCGTGACGCCGGGCATTGCCGAGGCGCTGGCGGCCATGCGCGCCGCGCCCGGCTGTCGCCTGACGCGGATGTCGGGCTCGGGCGCGACCGTCTTCGGCCTGTTCGAGGATGCGGCGGCGGCGGAAAACGCTGCGGTCACGCTGCGGCGCCCCGGCTGGTGGGTGCGATCCTGCCTGTTGGGAAATCCCGCGTCCGGTTGAACTCGGCCCCGCCGCCCTCTAGGGTCCGCGCTCAAATTTTGCGCTGCGAAAACGAGCCGTCGTGACGACCGAACCCCTATCCTTCCAGGACCTGATCCTGACCCTGCACAAATACTGGGGCGACCAGGGCTGCGCCATTCTGCAGCCCTATGACATCGAGGTCGGCGCCGGCACCCTGCACCCGGCCACGGTGCTGCGCGCGCTCGGTCCCAAGCCGTGGAAGGCCGCTTATGTCCAGCCCTCGCGTCGTCCCGGCGACGGCCGCTATGGCGAGAACCCCAACCGGCTGCAGCACTATTATCAGTATCAGGTCATCCTGAAGCCGAACCCGGACAACCTGCAGGAGCTGTATCTCGGCTCGCTGGCCGCCATCGGCATCGACCCGAAACTGCACGACATCCGCTTCGTCGAGGACGACTGGGAGAACCCCACCGTCGGCGCCTGGGGCCTGGGCTGGGAGGTCTGGTGCGACGGCATGGAGGTGACGCAGTTCACCTATTTCCAGGGCGTCGGCGGCATCGAGGTCGACGTGGTCTCGGGCGAGCTGACCTACGGGCTGGAGCGTCTGGCCATGTATGTTCAGGGCGTCGACAACGTCTATGACCTGAAGTTCAACAAGGAGGGCCTGACCTACGGCGAGGTCTTCCTCGAGAACGAGCGCCAGCAGTCGGAAGCCAACTTCCACGGCTACGACGTCGCCGCGCTGAAGCGCCGCTTCGAGGACATGGAGCGCGAGGCCGCCCACTTCCTGACGCTGAAAGGACCGCAGGGCCAGCCGCTGGTTCTGCCCGCCTATGATCAGGTGCTGAAGGCCTCGCACCTGTTCAACCTGATGGACGCCCGCGGCGCCATCGCCGTCGCCGAACGCCAGAGCTACATCGGCCGCATCCGCGACCTCTGCAAAGCCTGCGCCCTGGCCCAAGTCGAACACGAGAAGGCGACAGCTTGACGATTGATGGTGAAGCGCAAGCGCCCTTCCCCCTTGATGGGGGAAGGGTTGGGGATGGGGGTGACGCCCCCACCTCCCTGCGCGCGCGTCATCTGACCGGCGCCGTCGGTCGCGCCCGCCGCCTGAGGCGCGACATGACCTTCCCGGAACGTATTCTCTGGGATGAACTGCGCCGCCTGAAACTCAACATTCGCCGTCAGGCGCCGATCGGCCGCTACATCGTCGACTTCGCTCATCATGACAGCCGCCTGATTGTGGAAATCGACGGACCGCTGCACGACGAACCCGAAGCCGTCGCCTATGACGCCGAACGCACCGCCTGGCTGGAAAGCCAGGGCTTTCGCGTGATCCGCTTTTCCACCAAACAGGTGACGGACGGCTTGCCGGACGTGGTCGATGCGATCCGTTCGGCCGTGCTGTCACCCCCATCCCAACCCTTCCCCCATCAAGGGGGAAGGGCCCTCTGGCGCGCCCGTGATCAATGGGTGCGGGACGAAAACTGATGCCCCAGCTTCTCCTCGAAATCTTCTCCGAAGAAATCCCCGCCCGCATGCAGCAGGGCGCCGCGCGCGATCTGGAGCGCATGGCTTCCGAGCGCCTGAAGGCCGCCGGCCTGGCCTGGGAGGCGCTGAACGTCTTCGCCGGGCCGCGTCGCCTGACCCTGGTGATCGACGGCCTGCCCGCCGCCACGCCCGACCGCAACGAAGAGGTCAAGGGGCCCAAGACCTCGGCCCCGGCCCAGGCGCTGGAAGGCTTCCTGCGCAAGACCGGCCTGACGCAGGACCAGCTGGTCGAACGCGACGGGATCTGGTTCGCCGAGATCAGCAGCAAGGGCCGCGCGACGACCGAGGTCGTGGCCGAGGCCGTGGATCAGATCATCCGCAGCTTCCCCTGGCCCAAGTCGATGCGCTGGGGCACGGGCGCCCTGCGCTGGGTGCGCCCGATCAAGCGCATCATCGCCCTGTTCGACGGGGCGGTGGTTCCGTTCGAGATCGACGGCATTCCATCCGGCGATGTGACCGAGGGGCACCGCTTCCTCGGCAGCGGCCAGCCGTTCGCGGTCAAGGACTTCGCCGACTATCGCGCCAAGCTGGAAAAGGAATACGTCCTGCTGGACGTGGCCGACCGCAAGCTGCGCATCCTTGAAGCCGCCAAGGCCGCCTGCGCCGCGCGCGGTCTGGTGCTGGTCGACGACGACGGCCTGCTGGACGAGGTGGCCGGTCTGGCCGAATGGCCGACGCCGATCCTGGGCGACATGGACCCGCAGTTCCTGTCCTTGCCGCCCGAAGTGGTCCGCCTGTCGATGAAGGTGCACCAGAAGTATTTCGCCGTGCGTGATCCTTCCAAGGACGGCCTCGCCCCCAACTTCCTCGTCGTCGCCAACGTCGAGGCGACCGACGGCGGCCAGGCCCTGGCCGCCGGCAACTCCAAAGTCCTGTCGGCCCGCCTGAACGACGCCCGCTTCTTCTGGGACGAGGATCAGAAGGTCGGCTTTGACGCATGGGGCAAGAAGCTCGCTGGCGTCACCTTCCACGCCAAGCTGGGCACGATGGCGCAGCGCGTCGAGCGCATCGCCAAACTGGCGGCTGAGATCGCGCCTCTGGTGGGCGCCGACGCCGATCAGGCCGAACAGGCCGCGCGCCTGTCCAAGGCCGATCTGGCCAGCGGCATGGTCGGCGAGTTCCCGGAACTGCAAGGTATCATGGGCGGCTACTACGCCCGTTTGGCCGGTCATCCCGACGTCGTCGCCGACGCCGTGCGCGACCACTACAAGCCGCAGGGGCCGACCGACAATGTGCCGACTGCACCGCTGACAGTCGCGATTGCTCTGGCGGACAAGATCGACACCCTGTCGGGCTTCTTCTCGATCAACGAGAAGCCTACCGGCTCGAAAGACCCTTATGCCCTTCGCCGCGCCGCTCTGGGTGTTATCCGTCTGATTCTCGACAACAACGTGCGAGCTTCGCTTCGAGATATCCTTGAGGGTGCTAATTTCCGAAATGTGCGTCGCGCATACTTGGTCGGACAAGATGCCGCTCAGGAGGAAGCCCTGGACAACATTTTGGCGGGCGTCGATGAGGGCGTTGCTCTGAAGGTTTGGTCGCAGAAGTCCGACAAGATTTTCGATGAACTCAACGAGAAAAATGGCTGGGATGCTCTCTCCGAGGGCCTGACTTCCTTCTTCGCCGACCGGCTGACCGTCCTCCTCCGTGATCAGGGCCAGCGTCACGACCTCGTGGCGGCCGTCTTTGCGCTGGGCGACGACGATCTGGTGCGGATCGTGCGTCGGGTGGAGGCGCTGGCCGCCTTCCTCGCCACGGACGACGGGGCCAATCTGCTGGCGGGCTACAAGCGGGCGTCCAACATCCTCAAGGCCGAGGAGAAGAAACCGACCCCGCTGCCCACAGGCGCCGTCGCCACCGGCCTGGCCAACCAGCCGGCGGAAGAAACCGCCCTGGCCTTCGCCGCCGCCGCCGCCGCGACCGCCGTGGACGCCGCGCTGGAGACCGAGGACTTCGCCGCCGCCATGACGGCCCTGGCCGCCCTGCGCGGTCCGGTGGACGCCTTCTTCACCGCCGTCATGGTCAACTCCGACGTGGCCGAAGAGCGTGAGAACCGCCTGAAGCTGCTGGGCCAGGTGCGCGACGTCATGGGCCGGGTCGCCGACTTCGGCCAGATCGCGGGGTAGGGCTCTCTCCGAACCGACCGTCGCGTCGCCCCCTCCACCGCTTCGCGGTCCCCCTCCCCACAAAGTGGGGAGGAAAGGGGCGCGTGTCTTTCCTCCCTGTCGCGTAGCGATGGGGAGGTGGATCGGCGGCGGAGCCGACGAGACGGAGGGGGCGGCGCAGACGGCTCAAAATCTGCATCGCGATACATCCTCTCACGGATTGTTACGCCCCCGGCCTCGCCTTCGCAGGTGCAGCGCGCTAGTGAAGTCCCCCGTAAGCGGGACTCACCAGATCCCGCGACAGACCACGGCTCAGGGACTGCAAGATGACCAAGTGGGTGTACGGCTTCGGCGGCGGATCCGCTGACGGCGATGCGTCGATGAAGAACCTTCTCGGCGGCAAGGGCGCGAACCTGGCCGAGATGTCGTCTCTTGGCCTTCCGGTGCCGCCCGGCTTCACGATCACGACGGAAGCCTGCGTCCACTATTACTCCAACGGCGAGACCTATCCGGCCGAGCTGGCCGAACAGGCCGCCGCCGGTCTGAAGACCGTCGAGGGCATTGTCGGCAAGACCTTCGGCGACGCCGCCAACCCCCTGCTGGTCTCGGTGCGCTCGGGCGCGCGGGCCTCGATGCCGGGCATGATGGACACGGTGCTGAACCTGGGCCTGAACGACCAGACGGTCGAGGGTCTGGCCGCCCTGTCCGGCGACCGCCGCTTCGCCTTCGACTCCTACCGTCGCTTCATCACCATGTACTCCAACGTGGTCCTGGGCATCGGCCACGACCAGTTCGAAGAGGTTCTGGACGACCACAAGGATCGTCTGGGCGTCTCGGTCGACACCGAACTGACCGCCGAGAACTGGGAAAAGGTGGTCGCCGACTACAAGCTTCTGGTCGAGCGCGAACTGGGCCAGCCCTTCCCGCAGGCCCCGCATGACCAGCTGTGGGGCGCCGTCTCGGCCGTCTTCGCCAGCTGGATGAACGATCGGGCGAAATTCTATCGCCGCATGCACGACATCCCCGAAAGCTGGGGCACCGCCGTCAACATCCAGTCCATGGTGTTCGGCAACATGGGCGAAACCAGCGCCACCGGCGTGGCCTTCACCCGCAACCCCTCGACCGGCGAAGCGCGCCTGTACGGCGAGTTCCTGATCAACGCCCAGGGCGAGGACGTGGTCGCGGGCATCCGCACGCCGCAGTCCCTGACCAAGGCGGGCCGCGAGGAGATGGGTGAGACCGCTCCCTCGATGGAAGAGGCCATGCCGGTCGTCTTCGGCCAGTTCGTCGATGTCGTGAACCGGCTGGAAGGCCACTATCGCGACATGCAGGACATCGAGTTCACGGTCGAGCAGGGCCGCCTGTGGATGCTGCAGACCCGCAACGGCAAGCGCACCGCCAAGTCGGCGTTGAAGATCGCCGTCGATCTGGCTTCCGAAGGCGTGATCTCGCAGGAAGAGGCCGTGTCGCGGGTCGAGCCCGCCGCCCTGGACCAACTGCTGCACCCGACCCTGGACCCCGACGCCGCCCGTTCGGTGGTGGCGGCGGGCCTGCCGGCCTCGCCGGGTGCGGCCACCGGCAAGATCGTCTTCGACGCCGACGAGGCCGAGCGTCTGGCCCAGCAGGGCGACGCCGTCATCCTGGTGCGCGAGGAAACCAGCCCCGAGGACATTCACGGCATGCACGCGGCGCGCGGCATCGTCACGGCGCGCGGCGGCATGACCAGCCACGCGGCCGTGGTGGCGCGCGGCATGGGGCGCCCTTGCGTCTCCGGCGCCGGTGAAATCTCGATCAACGAGAAATCGGGGACCTTCACCGCGCGCGGTCGTATCTTCAAGGCCGGCGAGGTCATCACCATCGACGGCGGCAAGGGCGAGGTGCTGGACGGCGCGGTGCCGATGATCGAGCCGGAGCTGACGGGCGACTTCCAGACCCTGATGGGCTGGGCCGACGCCGTGCGCCGCCTGAAGGTCCGCGCCAACGCCGAGACCCCGCTGGACGCCCGCACCGCGCGCGGCTTCGGCGCCGAGGGCATCGGCCTGTGCCGCACCGAGCACATGTTCTTCGACGAGGCCCGCATCGCCGCCGTGCGCGAGATGATCCTGGCCGACGACGAGCAGGGCCGTCGCGCGGCCCTGGCCAAGATCGCCCCCTTCCAGAAGTCGGACTTCGTCGAGCTGTTCACCATCATGAGCGGCCTGCCGGTGACGGTCCGCCTGCTGGACCCGCCGCTGCACGAGTTCATCCCGCACACCGACGCCGACATCGACGCCCTGGCCGCCGGTTCGGGCCTGGACGCCGAGAAGCTGAAGCGTCGCGCGCGTGAACTGCACGAGACCAACCCCATGCTGGGCCACCGCGGTTGCCGCCTGGGCGTGGCCTATCCTGAAATCTACGAGATGCAGGTCCGCGCCATCCTCGAGGCGGCTCTGGAGGTCAAGAAGACGTCGGGCGTGGCTCCGATCCCCGAGATCATGCACCCCCTGGTCGCCCTGGGCCTGGAGATGAAATACCTGCGCGAGCTGACCGACCGGACCGCCCGGGCCGTGTTCGAGGCGGCCGGCGACAGTGTCGAATACCTGGTCGGCACCATGGTGGAGCTGCCGCGCGCGGCCCTGCGCGCCGCAGACCTGGCCGAACACGCCGAGTTCTTCAGCTTCGGCACCAATGACCTGACCCAGACGACCTTCGGCATCAGCCGCGACGACTCGGGTCGCTTCCTGCAGGCCTATCTGGACAAGGGCATCTTCGAGACCGACCCGTTCGTCCGTCTGGACCAGAGCGGCGTGGGCGACCTGATCCGCATCGCCGAGG
This sequence comes from Brevundimonas sp. T2-11, assembly GCF_055397675.1. Taxonomy (NCBI): domain Bacteria; kingdom Pseudomonadati; phylum Pseudomonadota; class Alphaproteobacteria; order Caulobacterales; family Caulobacteraceae; genus Brevundimonas; species Brevundimonas sp. T2-11. The sequence continues at coordinate 2,401,157 of NZ_AP027920.1, read as the reverse complement.
AGCGGGGCCGGGCGGTCAAGCCGGGCATGAAGATGGGCATCTGCGGCGAACACGGCGGCGATCCGTCCTCCATCGCCTTCTGCGAGAGCGTCGGCCTCGACTACGTCTCCTGCTCGCCCTACCGCGTACCGATCGCCCGTCTGGCGGCGGCCCAGGCCGCGCTTGCAGCCCGTTCGGGCGAGGAGCGCGAAAAGGACCGCTAGAGCGAAATCGGTTCAGATGCGATCACATCTGAACCCAGATATTCGCTCCAGCATCAATCCTGGAGCCTGATCTACCGATCAGGCTCTAAAGGTCTGATTCAGGATTGAGCGTGCAAAGGCGGCCCTTCGGGGCCGCCTTTTTCGTGCCGGATTGAGGTCAAGATCAACGTAACGCTGTGTGTGTCAAGTTGCACACAGTTGCGCATATGTATTCGCCTCTCTGTGGAACGCTCGATAGAGGCGTCCATTTAACTCCCATGCTGGATGGGGCTGGTGGCCGTAGAAGTCACCACATCTGGTTTGTTAGGAGTTATAGAAACAATGCGTAACATTCTTCTCGCCGCTGCCGCCATTTCTATTTTCGCCGCTCCGGCGTTCGCGCAATCGGGTCCGGACGCCCGTGGATACGGTTCGCTGGGCTACACGCATCTTGAGGGTGATTCCGCCACGACCGGCGCCGTCACCGGCCGCCTGGGCGTGAACCTGAACCGCTACCTGGCCGTCGAGACCGAGGCCTCGGTCGGCGTCAAGGACGACGACTTCACCGTCGCCGGCGTGGACGGTTCCATCAAGCACGAGTGGGACGCCGCCGGTTACGTGGTCGGCAAGTATCCTGTGAACGACAAGCTGGAGCTGTTCGCGCGTGGCGGTTACGGCCACACCGAACTGAAGCAGGAGATCGTCGGCGCCAATACCGACGTGGGCGGCGACAGCTGGAACTACGGCGTCGGCGCCAACTACTATCTGGACGGGGTGAATGGCGTTCGCGCCGACTGGACCCGTCGTGACTTCCGCGACAACGGCGGCGAGGCCGACGCCTATTCGGTCAGCTACGTCCGTCGCTTCTAAGGCCTGATTGCAAGCTCTGGCGCTGTATACGACGAAGGCCCGCTCCGGAAGGAGCGGGCCTTTTCGTTGGTCTGGAAAGGGCGCTTAGGCCAGGCCGGGGGCCAGGGCCCAGCGCAGCGAGTTCTCGCCGAAGGGCTTGATGAAGAAGTCGCGATAGCGCTCGAACACTTCCACGATCCGGGCCTTCAGGTCCTGGGTCACGGACTCGCCGCGTTGACGTTTCAGGGCGGCGACGCAGTTGACGACGATGTCCTGATGGGCCGACCCGCCCATATGTTTCAGCACCGTGGCCACGTCGTGGGCCAGCGGATCGTTGAGCTTTTCAGCCCACGGTGAAACGGTCTGAGTCATGCGGGCGCCATCCCCCTGGTTCTCAACACCCGTAACGGTTTGCAAAAATTTCCGAACAGTGCAAGCGCCGCCGGAAATAATGATTCCCGTTATCTGGCTTCAGGGGCGCTTTTGCACAAAAACCGTGCCTGCCGAGTAGCCCGCGCCGAAGCTGCAGATCAGGCCCGTCTCGCCCGGCGCGAAGCCGTCGTGGTGCAGGTGGAAGGCGATGATCGACCCGGCCGAGGAGGTGTTGGCGTAATCGTCCAGGATGATGACGTTCTCGCTCGGCTCCGGTTCGCGCCCCAGCACCTTCTTGCCGATCAACTGGTTCATGTTGATGTTGGCCTGATGCAGCCACAGGCGCTTGAGCCCGTGCGGGTCCAGGTTCAGCTCGGCGGCGTGGTCGAGGATCATCTCCGAGACCATGGGCACGACCTCCTTGAAGACCTTGCGGCCCTGCTGGACGAACATCTTGTCGGTCAGGCCATCGGACGACACCGGCTCGTGCGCGTCGGTCGGCAGGGCGGCGCGGTTCAGGAAGCCGAAATTATTGCGGATATTGTTCGAGAAGCGGGTCTTCAGCTTCGTGCCGACAATGTCCCAGCCGCCCGGTCCGGCCTGGTCCTCGGCCTCGACGATCACGGCGGTGGCGACGTCGCCGAAGATGAAGTGGCTGTCGCGATCCTTGAAGTTCAGGTGCGCCGAGCAGATTTCCGGGTTCACCATCAGCACGGCCTTGACCGAGCCGGAGGCCACGAAGTCCGCCGCCGTCTTGATGCCGAAGGTGGCCGAGGAACAGGCCACGTTCATGTCGAAGGCGAAGCCCTCGATCCCCAGGGCCTGCTGCACCTCGATGGCCATGGCGGGATAGGGGCGCTGCATGTTGGACGCGGCGCAGATGACGGCGCCGATTTCGCTGACCGGCTTGCCCCAGGCCTTGATGGCGTCCTGCGCGGCCTTCACGGCCATCTCGGCCAGGATCGACAGCTCGTCGTCGCCGCGCGCCGCCAGGTGCGGCAGCATGCGCTCGGGGTCGATGATGCCCGCCTTGTCCATGACGAAGCGCGCCTTGATGCCCGAAGCCTTCTCGATGAAGGCCTCCGACGAGGGCGTCTTCAACTCCAGTTCGCCGGCGGCGATGGCCTCGGCGTTCTCGGCGTTCCAGCTGTCGGCCCAGGCGTTGTAGGCGGCGACCAGTTCGGCGTTCGAGATCGACTGCTCCGGCGTGAACAGACCGGTGGCGGAAATGACGGCTTGGGGCACTGGCTTCTCTTTCCCTCTCGCCCGGCGCCTCGTTGAATGAGGGGCGTCCGTTGCGATGACGAACCTCCTCAATAGGCCGGTGGAAGGCTCCGGTCGAGACTGGCTTTCATGCCCCGCATCCAGCGATTGATCCGGCCGCGCGGCGGGGCGGGCAGGGGGTGGTCGCGCGCGGCGATCAGGGCCTCGACCAGGTCCTCGGCCTCGCACGGCCAGCCGCCCGGCGTGACATAGACCGGATAGCCGATCAGGGCCGCGTGGATCAGGCTCTGCAAGCTGGCGCGGCGGGTGCGGCGCTCGAACGTCAGCCGGTCGTCGGTCAGGCCCCAGCCCGCATAGAAGGGGCGGCCATAGACGCTGACGGCCTTGCCGCGCATCAGGGCCTCGAACCCCGTCAGGGAGGTCAGGGTCGCCAGCCGGTCGCAGGCGCTCAGGCAGTCGATTATGTCCAGATCGTCGGCCGAGGCGTCGACCTCCTCCATCGCCGCATGGTCCAGCAGGCCGGGCCGGTTGCCTGCCGTCACGTCCGGGTGGTTGCGATAGATCAGGAAGGCGTCGGGGTGATCCGCCCGCGCCGCCTTCACCAGCCCTGAGTTGGTGCGGATGTCGGGGCCGCAGCCCATCAGGATCGAGCGGTCGTTCTCGACCTGACCGACGACCAGCAGGATCGGCTTGTTCTTAGGCCAGCTTGCCGGAACGCCCGCTCCCTTCAGATTGTATTTCGACAGCCCCGCCTCGACCACGCGGGCGCAAAGGGCCTCGGCCCGCGCCGCCTGATCCGGCGACGTCTCACCCGCCTCGATCAGGCTCTCCAGACGGCTGGGCCGGGTCGGGTCGTAATAGACGCCCTGATCGTCCAGGGCGACGGACAGGGCGCCGAAGAAGTCGGATCCCAGGCCGCGCGAGCGGATGAAGCCGTCCTCCATCCGCACGACCGGCCCCTCGAAGGCGTCGGCGGCGGCGCGGATCTGCGGCGTCTCCTTGCCGGCCCACCAGATCAGCTTGCCGCCCGTGGCCCGCGCATGGGCGACGGCGGCGGAGGCGCGCCAGAAATAACGGACGCGGCCCTTGGGCGAGTTCAGCAGGCGGCGCACCGGCGGCCGCTTGGCCGGGGCGAAGCCGACCGCCGCCCAGTCGCCCGCCAGCCGGTCGGCTCGGTCGCGCAGGGCGATCAACCGTTCCAGCGCCTGTTCCGCCTCGCAACGCCGGCCGGTGACGGGATCGACATAGCGGGTGTAGGCGATCAGGGCCGCCGCCGCGATCTGCTCCAGATCGCGCGGGACGCCGCGCCGCCCGGTCTGGACCGCATCGGTCGTCAGCCCCCAGCCCGAATAGAAGGGTGCCCCGAAGCAACGCACCGGCAGGCCTCTCAGCAGCGCCTCGAACCCCAGGGCCGAAGTCACGACATAGACCGCATCCACCGCCGCCAGCAGGTCGGCGGGCCGCACGTCGGTGTCGATCAGGGTGACGCCGACCAGTTCGCTGGCCGGGATGCAGCCCGACTTGCGGCCCGCCGCCACGGCGGGATGGCGCTTGACGATCAACTGGGCGTTCGGCTCATCGCGCCGCGCGGTCGCCAGCATGTCGGAGAAGCTGGCCTCGGTCGCCAGCCCGTAGCCGATGGAGGCGTCGCCGAAGGTCTGGTCCACGATCAGCACCCGGCGGCCGGGCTTGAGCAAGGACAGGTCCAGCGGCCCGCCCATATTGGTCTTGGACACGCCCGAGGCGATGATGCGGTCGATCAGGCCGCGCGCGCGGGCCTTCATGGCGGGGTCGCACCAGTCGGGCGCGGTCTGGATAAGATGCTCCAGCCGACTGGGTCGGGTCGCGTCGTAATAGACGCCCACGTCATCGGCGATCAGGCTGAGGCTGGTCGCCCCGCTCTCGCCGATGCCGACCGAGCGCAGGAAGCCGTCCTCCAGCGCGACATAAGGTTTGCCGTGCTTCGCCGCCCAGCGCCGGCCCGCCTCCGCCGTCGGCTTCATGCCCCAGCCGAGGACGGCTTCGATCGACGAACCCGGCAGGGCGGACAGGTCATAATCCGGCAGGAAGGCAGAGAGGAAGGGGACCTTCAGCACCCCCGGCGCACAGACCCAGGCGCGGGTTTTCGACAGGGGCGGAAGCGGTGCGGTCATGGGGTTTGTCTACGGTCTGCCGTCAGAAGGCGCCACCCCGCTCTTCCTTCTCCCCTTGCGGGAGAAGGTGGACGCCGAAGGCGTTCGGATGAGGGGTTTTGCAACGGTCGAGAGACCCCTCATCCGACCTCGCTCTGCTCGGCCACCTTCTCCCGCAAGGGGAGAAGGGTTTAGGCGGTCGCCAGCACATCCTGCGCCTGTTGCAGGTGCAGCCGCTCCACCATCTCGCCCTCGACGCGGATGACGCCCAGCCCGGCGGCCTCGGGCGCGGCGAAGGCGGCGACGACCTTGCGCGCCCATTCCACCTCGTCCGCCGAGGGGCCGAACGCCGCATTGGCCCCCTCGATCTGCGAGGGGTGGATCAGGCTCTTGCCATCGAAGCCGTACAGCCTGCCTTGCGCGCACTCGGCGGCGAATCCCGCCTCGTCCTTGATGCGGTTGAACACGCCGTCGATGACGCTCAGGCCGTTGGCGCGGGCGTGGGCCACGACGGCGGCCAGCCAGAGCTTCAGCGGTTCGCGGTCAGGCGAGGGGCCGGTCTTCAGGTCCTTGGCCAGGTCGTTGACGCCCAGCATCAGGCCGCTCAGGGCCCCATCCGCCCCGGAGATCTCGCCAAGGTCCACGAGGGCGCGCGGCGTCTCGATCATGGCCCACAGGTCGGCGCCGGGGCGCATTCCCTCCGACAGGGCGTGGACCATGGCCGCGCTCTCGACCTTGGGCGCGACGATCAGATCGACGGGGGCGTCCTTCAGGGCCTTCAGGTCGTCGGCGCCCCACGGCGTGTCCAGCCCGTTGATCCGCACGCCGAGACGCGGGCCGAAGCCGCCTTCGTGCGCCGCCGCGACGGCGGCCGCGCGGGCGTCATGCTTCATTTCAGGCGCGACGGCGTCCTCAAGGTCCAGCACCGCCACGTCGCAGCTCAGGCCGCGCGCCTTCTCGACCGCACGGGGGTTGGAGGCGGGCAGGTAGAGGACGCTGCGGACGCGGCTCATGCTGCAGAAGCCTTGGCGCCGAACACCCTGGCCATCAGCCGCTCCAGCGCCTCGGCGTCCACGGCGTCAAACGCGGCCTTTTCTGTTGCGTCCACGTCCAGCACGGCGATCAGTTCGCCGGCCCCATCCAGCACCGGCACGACGATCTCGCTGGCCGAGCGGCTGTCGCAGGCGATATGCCCGGGGAAGGCGTGGACGTCCTCGACCACCTGGGTCTGGCGCGTCTTCGCCGCCGCGCCGCAGACGCCGCGCCCGAAGGGAATGCGCAGGCAGCCCAGCGTCCCCTGATAGGGACCGACCACCAGCTCTTCGGGCTTCATCTCGTCCACGACGTAGAAGCCGGTCCAGAAGAAGGCGGGAAAGGCGTCGGCCAGCATCGACGCCACGGTGGCCATCCGCGCCGTCCGGTTCGGTTCGCCGTCCAGCACGGCCAGAATCTCGGTCTCGACCTCGGCATAGCGTTCGGCCTTGTCGGCGGGGCGGTCGTCGCGGGCGACATAGGACATGGCGGCTCTCCTTCTCGAGACCGCCATATAGGCTAAGGCTGCGCGGCACAAAGGGGTGGGCGTCGTCGATGAAATCGGAACAAATGAAGAACAATTGACTTGAGGGACTCGGGCGTCGCGCGTTAGCTTCGCTCATGCCTGTCGCAGCGGGCGCGTTTGGGGAGAGCGGAATGAACGGAGCATCGCAGGCGGACGAAAACTTCGCGCGGCAAATGGCGTGGCTGGATCGCGAACTGGCCTTGCGGGTCGAGGAGGCGCGCGCCGGCGAGCCCGGCAACCGGGCTCTGGCCGTGGGTCTGCTGATCGGCTTGATCGCGGGCATGACGCGTGGCGGGACGGCCCCGTCGTGAGCCAATTCGTGAGCAGGGCGCGGCCGGCCTCGACGGAGCTGGCGCGTCTTCTGGACGGCATCGACTGGTCGCGTTGCTCGGGCCGGGACCTGCACCGGCTGGCTGAAGGCGCGGTTCAGGCGACGATGCGAGGAGAGGCGCTCCGATGCCGGTCGACAGCATCTGATGACGCAAGCGTAGCCATTGGCGCGTCCAGACTGACGTTGTAAAGGCCAGGCTTCAGGCGGGCGGCCGAGAGCTGCAGCGGCGGCTTTGATCGTCCTGGCGCCGCCAATACGAGAGACCAGACCATGAAACGCACGATCATTGTCGCGGCCGCCGCTCTGGCCTTGTCCGCCTGCACCGCGCCGAACCAGTCCCGCGAAGTGCTGCTGGACGCCGGTTACAGCAATGTCGAGGTCGGCGGCTACGACTGGTTCGGCTGCAGCGAGGACGACGCCCTGAGGACCAAGTTCAAGGCGACAGGCCCGACGGGGCGCAAGGTCGAGGGCGTCGTCTGCGCCGGCATGTTCTTCAAGGGCGCGACCATCCGCAACACCCGACGGGGATAGTCGCGACCCCACGGGCCCCGACGCGCGACAGCGTCGCAGGCGGCGAGTGTGGTAGGCCCAGAGGGACTGAACGTCCTGTGAAATTTCAACGCCTTGGCGATATCTGACCGGAACTCGCCAGTCCCGCCCTCATTGGTTTCCAGCCTCGGTGTCAAACCTTCTAGGCCTACCTGGCGTCCTGTTTCGATACTCCACAGGCGTGTGAACGAAAAGGGAGCAAATCGCTTGGCGTTGCCGCAGTCGGCGCCGTAGGGGTCCGTCCCGGGTCGGCAACCTCGGAGGATGACATGGACACGCAAACCTGCTGCCCAGACGAAGCATTTGCCCGCGACTTTCTCGGGATGAACTGACGCGGATGTAGGCTATTCGCGGACAAGTTTGCCACGCTCTGGGAATGGCATCAGATTTCTTTAACTATCCTCCAAGCTTGACCTTGCTTGACCGTTCATCGAACGATGCGTTCTCAGCTTGGGGGTGTTGTGAAATTCCTTGTTTTTTCAATGAGTGCTGTAGGGCTGACCATGCCTTCCGTGGCGGCGGCGCAGCACGTTCAAACGTTCACCTCGACGTCCGCGGCCGCCTCACGGAGACCGGCGCGGCCGACTGGCGGTGACAGCCGCACGACCACCTACACGCTGGACAAGGCTGACAATCGCAGTCACCGCTCAACATGCAGTTGAAGAGGCTGTTTGCAAGCAATGATGTCGTTTATTATTATCATCATATCTCCGGCGTTAATTTGGCTTGCAGACGGTTTTCTAAAGTTTAAATTTGATTTTAGAGAATCTGATGTTGATGATGAGAGGGCAGCAAAAAAAAGGGGTCGAGCATACTATTTCATCGTCAAGTATAATAAATTTCTTAGGTATTTCGGAATCTCAATCATAATGATTGGGTTTGCTGTCATAGCTATATTAAGCAAATTTGATGGCTCTGGGACATTGTATTTTTATGCTGCTCCAGCAATTGGAGGAGTTTTGTACGGTGTAGGAGTGTCCTGGAGGGGGTTGTTTGTAGGGGTGCGGTAGATGCAGAGATGCTTTTTTCCTTTGCCGCCGCCACTACGATTGCTCTATTCGCCTGACCGCCGCCGCATCCCGCGCCTCGCACGACGTCACGATCTCCACCACGTCCGCCGTGCGTCCGTTGGCGCGGGCGAGCTGATCGGTCTGCTCGATCCCGAACACCTGCCTGTCGGTCTCGACGGCGTCGGCCGGCGGCAGGGCGGCGCCTGGCTGAGGCGGGCTGCACAGCCAAAGAGATCGCTTCCGTCCTCGGTCACACGACGCTCTCAGAGGTCGAGCGCTACACCCGCTCGGCGGATCAGGAGAAGCTGTCAGATGCCACTATGGACCGGCTGGAAAAGGCCGGAACGTGAACGGGGTGTGTCAACCCGCTTGTGTCAAAACCCTGTAAGTGGTTTGTTTTTAAATGAAAATATAGGTGGGGTGGTAGGCCCGGAGGGACTCGAACCCCCAACCAGACCGTTATGAGCGGTCGGCTCTAACCATTGAGCTACAGGCCCCCGAAGCAGGGAGGACGTGCCTAGCAGGGGATGGGGCCGCTGCAAAGCCGCCGCGGACCTGTCGTGCTTTTCATGCCGATGAACGGAACCTGCATGGGGGGCTTTTGCGTTCGTTCAGCTTGAAACGGCCAAGGTAGGGTCGTGGCTGGCGAAGACGCCCGGCCGATGGATTTCGACGGAGACTATGATGACCCGCACCGCACGCGCCCTGATGCTGGGCACGGCCCTGATGACCCTGGCGGTTCCCGCCGTCGCCTCCGCCCAGGCTACGGGCGCTTCTCCGATGCAGGTGCACGCCATGGCGCAACAACCCGCCCTCAACCTGTCGGCCTATGGCGAGGTCAAGGTCGCGCCGGATCAGGCGACGATCAACTTCGGCGTCGTCACCGAAGCGGCCACGGCCCAGGAGGCCATGACCCAGAACGCGCAACAGATGACCCGCGTCGTCGCCGCCCTGCGTCGGGCCGGCGTCGCCGAGCGCGACATCCAGACCTCGGGCCTGAACCTGTCGGCCCAGTACGACTATCAGCAGAACGAACCGCCCAAGCTGCGCGGCTATCAGGCCCAGAACCGCGTCACCGTAGTCATCAACGACCTGAGCAAGGTCGGCGCGACCGCCGACGCCGTGGTCGCGGCGGGCGTCAACCAGATCGACGGCATCGCCTTCGGTCTGAAGGACGCCAAGGCGGCCGAGGATCAGGCGCGCCAGCTGGCCGTGCGCGCCCTGCAGGACAAGGCGCGGCTCTACGCCCAGGCTCTGGGCGTCCAGCTGGGCGGGGTCCGCACCCTGACCGAGGGCGGCGGCTACACGCCGGAACCCCCGCGTCCGATGTACGCCCGCGCCATGGCCATGGACGCAGGCGGCGCCTCGACCCCGGTCTCGGCGGGCGAGTTGACGGTCCGCATCGACATCAGCGGGACCTACGACATCGGCCGTTGATCGGCTGAGCGATCAGACGGGGAGGGCTCGCCGGCGACGGCGGGCCCTTTTCCCATTTCATTACCGCGCCTTCATTTGACGCTGTCGGCGTGCGCCCTATGCTCGCGGCAGGCCGCGCGTGGCCACTGACGGGACGGCCGCCTTTTCATGAAACAGTTCTTCCTGACCATGCTCGGCGTCTTCGCCGGGCTCGTGGCCTTCTTCATCGTCCTGCCGATCGCGGCCCTTCTGTTCTTCGCCGCCGCCGCCAGCGCCTCCAAGCCCGCCACGCCTGCCCATACGGTGCTGGAGCTGGACCTGCGCGAGGGTCTGACCGACCAGCAGCCGACCAATCCGTTCGCGGCTTTCGGCGGTTCCGGCCTGTCAGTGGTCCACATCGTCGACACCCTGGCCCAGGCCGAGAAGGACGACAGCGTCAAGGTTCTGCTGGTCCGTGCGCCCGAAAGCGGCATGACCCCGGCCGCCGCCGACGAGGTGCGTCAGGCCATTCACCGCTTCCGCGCCTCGGGCAAGACCGTGATCGCCCACAGCCAGGGCTTCATGCCCATCGGCGCGGTGGTGTCCAGCTATATGGTGGCGGCCAGCGCCGACCAGCTGTGGATGCAGAACACCGCCAACTTCCAGGCGACCGGCCTGGCCAGCGACAGCCTCTTCCTGGGCCGCGCCTTCCAGAAATACGGCGTGCAGGCCGAGTTCGAGCAGCGCTACGAGTACAAGAACGCCGTCAACGAATACACGCAGAGCGACTACACCGGCCCGCACCGCGAGGCGATGACGGCCTGGATGACCTCCATCTACGACAGCGCCCTGGCCAATGTGGCGCGCGACCGCAAGACCACGCTCGAGGCGCTCAAGGCGACTATCGAGGCCGGTCCCTATTCGGCGGAGCAGGCCCTGTCGCTGAAGCTGGTCGACAAGATCGGCCAGGTCGAGGAAGCCGAGGCCGCCGCCAAGACCAAGGCAGGCAAGGACGCCACAATCCTCAGTTTCGGCGACTACGCCTCCATGCAGGGCGCGCGTAACGGTTCGGGCAAGTCGGCCATCGCCATCGTCGGCGGCGAGGGCGCGATCATGACCGGGCGCGGCCAGAGCGCCTCGCCCTTCGGCTCGGGTTCGGACATCCGCTCGGATGACACGGCCAAGGCCATCTATGACGCCATCGAGGACAAGGCGGTGAAGGCCATCGTCTTCCGCGTCTCGTCGCCGGGCGGCTCGCCGGAAGCCTCTGAACAGATCCTGGCCGCCGTGCGTGCGGCCAAGGCGGCGGGCAAGCCGGTGGTGGTGTCCATGGGCGCCTATGCGGCCTCGGGCGGTTACTGGATCAGTTCGGAAGCCGACTGGATCGTGGCCCAGCCCTCGACCCTGACAGGCTCCATCGGCGTCTTCGGCGGCAAGTTCGTCCTGGCTGACGCCCTGGGTCGTTTCGGCCTGGACATGCGCGGCCTGTCGGTCGGCGGCGATTACGCTGACGCCTTCTCGCCGGTGCAGGGCTTTGATCAGGGCCAACGCGCCGCCTTCGCCGCCTCGATGGACCGGACCTACGAGGAATTCGTCGCCCGCGTCTCGACCGGCCGCAAACTGCCGGTCGAGCGCGTGCGCGAGATCGCCAGGGGGCGCGTCTGGACCGGCGCCCAGGCCAAGGGCCTGGGTCTGGTCGATGAGCTCGGCGGTTTGAATGAGGCCATCATCAAGGCCCGCAAGCTGGCCAATATCCCCACCAGTGAGTCGGTCCGCTTCAAGCGCTTCCCCACGCCGCAGTCGCCGTGGGAGGCTCTGGCCAGCGCCTTCGGCGCCTCGGGCCAAGCGGCTGACGCCATGATCTCGGTCGGGCGCGTCATGGGCGATCCGGCGGCCCAGGCCATGCTGAATCGGGTCGAGCTTGAGCGTCTGCGCAGCCGCGGCGCTGTGGTGCTGGCCGACCAGCCGGCGTTTTGATGGCCGCAACCGCAAAAAGACCCTGACTGATGCGTGATGTCGCAGTCCATTGACCGTTCAGGGCGATGGACCGACATTGGGTTTCAGGCGTTCCTTCATCGGCGCGCCGCGAAAGGCAGTTCCATGATCCAGTCCAACCCCTTTGTTCAGATCGGCCCTAATGTCCGACGTCGCACCGGCGGCGGCCTGCTGGCGCCCTTCGTCTGGCTCGGCGGGTTGATCGCCACGGCTCTGGCCGTGACCGTGGGCGCGGTGCTGGCGGTCCTGACCGCCGCCGCCGTGGCGGTGATCGCCCTGATCGCCGGCTTGGTGGTCTTCTTCGCCGGCTTCGCCTTCCGCGCCCGTCGCGCCCGCGCCGCCACGGCCCGCCGCGACGAGGGCGTGATCGACGCCCAGAAGGTCGGCGACACCTGGGTCGCCTACGGCTGGGAACGCGAAGGGCGCTGATCGGGCGCCATGCTGAGCTTCATCGACGCTCCATCGCCTAATTTCAACGCCCGGCGCGGTCCGCCGGACATGCTGGTCCTGCACTACACCGGGATGAAGACGGCGGACGAAGCCGTCGCCCGTCTGCGCGATCCGGCGGCGGAGGTCTCGGCCCACTATGTCGTCAACGAGAACGGCGTCATCCTGCGGCTTGTGCCGGAAGAGCGCCGCGCCTGGCATGCCGGTCGCGGGGCCTGGCAGGGCGAGACCGACGTCAACGCCGCGTCGATCGGCATTGAGATCGTCAATCCGGGCCACGAGTTCGGCTATCGCGTCTTTCCGGAAGCGCAAGTTCAGGCGGTGATCGCCCTGGTAGCCGACATCCGTTCGCGCTGGACCATCCCCGATGTTCGCATCGTGGGCCATTCCGACACCGCCCCGGATCGCAAACAGGATCCGGGCGAGCTCTTCCCGTGGCGGCGTCTGGCCGAGGCCGGGCACGGCCTTTGGTTCGCCCCTGCGCCCGAGCGCGTCGCCGCCCTGGGCGCCGACCTGTCGCCGGGCGACGAGGGGCTGGGCGTCATCGTTCTGCGTTCCGGCCTGCACCGGCTGGGCTACGGCCTGAAGCCGGGCGGCGACTACGACGACGAAACCCGCCTGACCGTCGAGGCCTTCCAGCGTCACTGGCGGCCCGACCGCATCGACGGAGTCGCCGACGGCGAGACCCGAGCCCGCCTGGTGGGGCTGTTGCAACTGGCCTCGGCCGAGAGCGTCACCGGCGTGCTGGATTGAGCGGCGCGCTGGACCCGGTCGCGGCGCACAAGGCGGCGGTGCGGGCCGAAGTCGAGCGGCGCGGCCTGGCCTCCTTCATGAATGCGACGAAATGGGCCGAACTGAAGCGGGCGGTCATGGTGGAACTGCCCTTTGTTCCCGCCGCCCAACGCCAGGACGTGCTCAAACCGCCGGAACGTCTCGCTGGCGTTCATGACTGCTGGCAGGGCCATCATTGGGATCACGAGACGATCCAGCCCTTTTACTCGATCGAATGGTTGCGGCTCATTCCTCGCTATTACGAGTTCACCGGCGCTCTGACGCCGTATCGGGTCGCGGGCGATTGCACCGACCAGTTGCGCGCTATTCTGGAGCGGCTGAACATTCCCTTTCGGGAGGATCGCGAACGCACCTTCTGGCTTTACGGCTACGCTTCCGCCGATCCGGCGACATTGACGCCGCCGTCCGAAACGCGCACTTAGCCCCCGCCAGACGGCCGGGCGGTCGCGGCGAGAGCTTGCTCTTGTCGAGGAAAGTCCGGGCTCCACGGTGAAGAGGCGGCGGGTAACTCCCGCCCGGGGCGACCCGAGGGATAGCGCCACAGAAAGCAAACCGCCTGGGCTCCGGCCCGGGGAAGGGTGAAAGGGTGGGGTAAGAGCCCACCGCGTCGGCGGCAACGTCGGCGGCATGGCAAGCCCCGCCTGGAGCAAGACCGAATAGGGACGTCGCGCGGTTTCGACCGCAGGGTTCACCGCCCGAGGCGTCCGGGTAGGTCGCGAGAACCGCTCAGCAATGGGCGGTCCAGAGGAATGATCGTCGCCGCCTTCGGGCGGAACAGAACCCGGCTTACAGGCCGTCTGGCGTTTTTCTTGGGCCTATCGGCCTTCGGCCTACTTGAGGCCCATGTTGTTTGGCCTACCGCGCTTCGCGCTGCTTGAGGCCGGTTAAGCTTCTCCCTCTCCCGGCGGGAGAGGGTTTGAGCCTCCAAGAGCGCAGCGATTGGAAAGGCGAAAGGGTGAGGGGCTAGGTTGTCATTCGGCGTTAGCCGTAGCGCCACGGCTCACGCCGACGGCAGCCGGGAAACCCTCATCCGGTCCTGCGGACCACCTTCTCCCATCGGGAGAAGGGAAGAGGCGTCGCGCCATTAACCCCTGCGTTGAAAATATGGCGGAAAAAGCCGTCCACAGGCTGTGAATACTCTCGATGTTGCTTGTATGTTCTCTTTTTGCACTTGCTGAGATGTTCGGCGAACTGCAAATTTGGTTAAAGGGTGTCAACTAATCCCATTGAGGCCCATCTGATCCCATGCTATCCCACAGCCTCATGAGTAGGGCTGTCGCCCGACGCGTGGTGTCATCAACGGATTTCAGGGACGGGCCGAGGGGCTCGATTGGGGCAGGGCGTGTTTCTCTCGACCTACGAGAAGCAGCTGGACGGCAAGCGCCGTCTCCTGATCCCCCAGGAATTCCGCACGGCTGAAAACGGCGCCGAGCACGGCGTCTTCTGCTTTCCCTCCATCGAAGCCGACTGCCTGGAAGCGGGCGGCGACAAGCTGTTCGCCGAATACCGCGCCGTCATCGAAAGCCTGCCCTTCGGCGATCCCTATCGCTCGGCGCTGGAGGCCTCGATCTTCGGCGAGCAGAAGCCGCTGTCCTACGACTCGGCGGGCCGCATCACCCTGCCCGAGCACCTGTGCGCCGAGGTCGACCTGTCCGAGACGGTCGTCATCTACGGCGTCGGCGAGCGCTTCCAGATCTGGAACAAGGACAAGTGGGCCGCGCACCGCGCCGAGCAGCGCCGTATGGCGCGCGAGGGCCTGAAGCAGTTCGGCGAGATGCGCCGTCAGGCTGCGGTCGCCAAGACCGGAGGCGCGGCATGACGTCTCCGCACGCCCCCGTCCTGTTGGCTGAGGTCCTCGAGTCGCTGACGCCCCAGCCCGGCGACGTCGTCATCGACGCCACCTTCGGCGCTGGCGGCTATACGCGCGCCATTCTGGAGCGCGGGGCTAAAGTCATCGGTCTGGATCGCGATCCGACGGTCCAGCCGCACGCGGACGCGGTCGCCGCCGCCTGGCCGGGCCAGTTCCAGCTGATCCGCACCCCCTTCGCCGGTCTGGCCGAGGCCTTCGCCGAGAGCGGCGAGGCCCAGTTGAACGGCGCCGTCTTCGACATCGGCGTCTCGTCGATGCAGCTGGATCAGGCCGAGCGCGGCTTCTCCTTCATGCGTGACGGGCCGCTGGACATGCGCATGGGCGATACGGGGCCGACCGCCGCCGATATCGTCAACACCTGGGATCACGGGCCGCTGGCTCACATCTTCAAGCAGTACGGCGACGAGCGTCAGTCGGGCCGCGTCGCCACCGCCATCCTGCGCCGCCGCGTCGAGCAGTCCTTCAGCCGCACCCTGGATCTGGCCGAGGTGGTCGAAAAGGCCCTGGGCGGGCGTCGCGGCGCCGCCATCCATCCTGCGACCCGCGTGTTCCAGGCCCTGCGCATCGCCGTCAACGACGAGCTGGGCCAGCTGGAGCGCGGTCTGGAAGCCGCCGAGGCGACCCTGGCGCCGGGCGGCCGTCTGGTCGTCGTCACCTTCCATTCGCTGGAAGACCGCATCGTCAAGGCCTTCCTGACCGAGCGCACCGGCAATGCGCCGGGCGGTTCGCGTCACGCCCCGGTCGCGGTGGAAACCCGCAAGCCCAGCTTCGACCTGATGTTCAAGGGCGCGAAGGAGGCGGGCGAGGCCGAGTTGGCCGCCAATCCGCGCGCCCGGTCCGCCCGTCTGCGCGTCGCCGTCCGCACGACGGCTCCGGCTTGGGGCGCTATCGGAGGGAAGCGCGCATGATCGCCGTTCCCGTTCCGGTGAAGCGTCTGTTCGACTGGAAGGTCCGCGGCGTGCGCTGCGTCGAGATCATCGGCGTGGTCTGCGTCGCCGCCCTGGTCTTTTCGGTCTATATCGCCAAGGCCGCCGCCGCCCGCGAAAGCGCCGAGATCAGCCGCATCGAGAGCGAGATCCGCGAAAACCGCCAGCGCGTCCGCCTGCTGCGCGCCGAGGCGACCCGCCTGGAGCAGCCTGCGCGGCTGGAGGCCCTGTCGCGCGAGATCGGCCTGGGGCCGGTTGATGTGAAGAAGCAGGCGGTCGAGGCCGGTCTGCCCGCCATCGCGCCGCCTCCGCCGGTCGCCGCTGCGCCCGCGCCCGTGGCCGCCGCGCCTGTCGCGCGGGCCGCCGAACCCGTCGCCGGGGAGAGCCTGCATTGAGCGTGCATGATCACCACGGCATGGATTACCGCCGCCCTGCGCCGGGTCGCCCGCAGCCGCGCCCGCAAGGCCCGTCGGTCGGGGGTCTGTTCGCCGCCTGGGGGCGCTGGGTCGCCAACTGCGTCTGGTGGATGGAGCACTCGTTCGAGCGCGCCCGCGCCGACGGCCGCCCCGAAGAAGACACCCGCGTCCGCATCTTCCTGATCCTGGCGGTCTTTTCCGCCGTCTTCGCCTGCCTTGCCCTGGGCGCGGCCCACGCCGCCCTGTTCGCGCCGCGCGGCGGGTCGGGCGCAGGGTTCAACGCCAACGCCCTGACGCGCGCCGATCTGGTGGACCGCAACGGCCAGTTGCTGGCCACCAACATCACCCACTACGGCCTCTATATCGACCCGCGAGAAATCTGGGACCCGGCCAGCGCCAAGGTCCAGCTGCGCCGCGCCCTGCCGCGCGTCTCGGCCAAGCGTCTGGATCGCGTGCTGGGCGGCGAGCGCCGCCTGCTGGTCCTGAACGGCCTGACCCCCTCCGAGCGCAGCGCGGTCCACGCCCTGGCCCTGGGCGGCGTCTCGTTCGAGCCCGAGGATCGCCGTGTCTATCCGCTGGGAACCTCGGCGGCCCACCTGATCGGCCGCGCCGACACGGGCGGCGAGGGCGTGTCGGGCACGGAGCTGGCCTTCAACCAGGAAATCCGCGCCGCCGGCGCCGCCGGCGAGGACTTCCAGCTGTCGATCGACCTGCGCGTCCAGGGCGTGGTCGAGAACGAACTGGCCGCCGCCGCCGAGGCCGCCGGGGCCAAGGGTGCCGTCGCCGTGGTCACCGACGTCCAGACCGGCGAGGTCCTGGCCATGGCCAGCTGGCCGACCTACGACGCCAATCGCCGCAACAGCGCGCCGGACGAGGCCCTGCTGAACCGCGTCACCTCGGGCCACTATGAAATGGGCTCGGTGTTCAAGAGCTTCACCGTCGCCGCCGGCATCGACACCGGCCGGGCCGACATGAACACCCTGTTCGACGCCTCTCAGGCCCTGCAGATCGGCAATCGCCGCATCAAGGACTTCCACGCCACCAACAAGGTGCTGACGCTGGAGGAGGTCTATCTGCATTCGTCCAACATCGGCACCTCGCGTCTGGCCGTCGAAATGGGCGGCGATGTGATGCGCGACTATTTCCAGCGGCTGGGCCTGCTGGACGCCGCCCCGATCGAGCTGAAGGAATCCGCCCGTCCGTCGCGGGTGCGCAAGTGGGACGACAGCACCCTGGCCTCGCTGTCCTTCGGCTACGGCATCATGGTCACGCCGATCCAGTACGTGGCCGCCTACGCCTCGCTGGCCAACGGCGGGCGCTATGTGCCCCTGACCCTGCGCAAGGGCGGCCTGCCCAACGCCCGCATCCGTCAGGTCGTCTCGCCCGAGACCTCGGCCACCATGCTGGACCTGATGCGCCGCAACGTGACGCGCGGCTCGGGCCGCTTCGCCGATGCGCCGGGCCTGCGGGTCGGCGGCAAGACCGGCTCGGCCAACAAGCTGGTCAACGGCCGCTATGATCCGACCCACGCCGTCGGCTCCTTCGCCGCCGTCTTCCCGGCCGACGGCCCGGTGACGGCCAGGCGCTACACTATCTTCGTCCTGGTGGACGAGCCGTCCTCCTATCCGCGCACCGGCGGCTATGTCGCCGCGCCCGCCGTCGGCAAGATCGCCGACCGCATCGCCCCCTTCCTGGGCGTCGAGCGCAAGGCCGACCGCTGGTCCACCGCGCTGGGCGAAAAGATCCCGGAGTTCCAGGACGTCGAGGGCGACGGCCGATGAGCGCGCTTCGCCTCTCCGAAATCCTGCGTCGCGACGTCAGCTCGGACCCCGAGATCACCTCGGTCACCTCCGACAGCCGCAAGGTCGCGCCGGGCGCCCTGTTCGTGGCCCTGCCGGGCTCGGCGGCGGACGGCCGCGCCTTCATTCCGCAAGCTCTGGCAAAAGGCGCCGCCGCCATTCTGGCTCCGTCCGACACCCCGGCCGGCGCCGCCCCCCTGCTGGTCACATCGGGCGACGTGCACCGCGCCTATGCCCTGGCCGCGCGCAGCTTCTACGGCGCCCAGCCGAAAACCTGCGTCGCCATCACCGGCACCAACGGCAAGACCTCGGTCGCCAACTTCTGCCGTCAGATCTGGGCGGGTCTGGGCCTCAAGTCGGCCAGCATGGGCACGCTCGGCGTGGTGGGTCAGAAGGGCGAGAAGACCTACGCCCTGACCGGCCCCGGCCTGACCAGCCCCGACGCCGCCGACGCCGCGCGCCTGCTGGCCGAACTGGCCGCCAAGGAGGTGACCCATCTGGCGCTGGAGGCCTCGTCGCACGGCATCGAGCAGCGCCGTCTGGACGGGGTGGCCATCCGCGCCGCGGGCTTCACCAACCTGACCCAGGACCACCTCGACTATCACGGCACGATGGAGGACTACCGCGCCGCCAAGCTGCGCCTGTTCGAGGCCCTGCTGCCGCGCGGCCGCACCGCCGTCCTGAACGCGGACTCGGACGCCTATTCGGCCTTCGCCTCGGCCTCGATCATGGCCGGCCTGGGCGTCATGGGCGTGGGCGAGCGCGGGCGCGACCTGAGCCTGCTGGCGCGCCGGGCCACGCCGGAAGGCCAGCGCCTGACCATCGACGCGCGCGGCCGTATCCACGACATCCTGCTGCCCCTGGCCGGCGCCTTCCAGGCCTCGAACGCCCTGGTGGCGGCGGGCCTGTGCATCGCGGGCGGCGAAGATCCCGACCGCGTCATCCCGGCCATGGAGTTCATCCAGGGCGCGCAGGGCCGTCTGCAGCGCATCCTCGGCGAAGGCGCGCGCGGCGGCGAGGTCTATGTCGACTACGCCCACACGCCGGACGGACTGGAGACCGTGCTCAACGCGCTTCGTCCCCACGCGACGGGTCGCCTGATCGTCGTCTTCGGCGCCGGCGGCGACCGCGACCGCGCCAAGCGGCCGATGATGGGCGAGATCGCCGGACGTCTGGCCGACGTGGCCATCGTCACCGACGACAATCCGCGCTCGGAAGACCCCGCCGCCATCCGCGCCCAGGTCCGCGCCGGCTGCCCCGACGCGCTGGAGATCGGCGACCGCCGCGAAGCCATCCGCCACGCCGTATCGCTGATGCGCGAAGGAGATGTGGTGGTGATCGCTGGAAAAGGGCATGAACAGGGACAGATCGTCGCCGGGGTCGTGCATCCCTTCGACGACGCCACCGAAGCGACTGAAGCCCTGCGCGATCATGCCTGACACCCAAACGCCGCTCTGGACCGCCGAAGCCATCGCCTCGGCGACCGGCGGCCAGCTCCACGGACCCGACGCAACTGTCTCGGGCCTGACCTACAACAGCCGCGAAATTCAGCCCGGCGACCTCTTCCTGGCCCTGCACGGCGCGCGCGACGGGCATGAGTTCGCCGCCGCCGCCTTCGCCGCCGGGGCTGCGGTCGCCCTGGTCGACCGACCCGTCGAGGGCGGGCCCTATGTTCAGGTTCCCGACACCCTGAAGGGGCTGGAGGCCATGGGTGTCGCCGCCCGCGAGCGCGCCCGACTGCGCGGCGCCGTCACCGGCAGCGTCGGCAAGACCAGCGTGACCCAGGCCATCAAGGCGGGTCTCGATCTGGCCGGGTCCAGCCACGCCTCGATCAAGAGCTACAACAACCATATCGGCGTGCCGCTGACCCTGGCGCGGATGCCGCACGGCACGGATCGCGCCGTGTTCGAGATCGGCATGAACCATCCGGGTGAGATTGGGCCGCTGTCGGCCTTCGTCCGCCCGCACGCCGCCTGCGTCACCACGGTCGGCCCGGTCCACATCGAGGCCTTCGCCGACGGCGAGGCCGGGGTGGCGCGCGAGAAGGCCGCCATCTTCCAGGGTCTGGTCCCCGGCGGGATCGCCGTGGTCAACGCCGCCGACGCCCACGCCGACATCGTGCGCCAGGGCGCGCTGGACGCCGGGGCGACCTTGCGCAGCTTCGGCCGCGACGCGGGTTGCGACGCCCGCCTGCTGGACTTTACGCCTGACAGCGAAGGCGCGGCGGTCGTCGCCGAGCTGGACGGCCGGCGCATCGAGTATCGTCTGGCCCAATCCGGCGTCCACTGGGGCCTGAACAGCCTGTGCGTCATCCTGATGCTGCAGGCCCTGGACGTGTCGCTGGACACCGCCTTGCAGGCCCTGGCCGGCTTCCAGCCCTTGGCCGGGCGCGGCCAGATGAAGACGGTCGCCATCCCCGGCGGCGCCTTCACCCTGATCGACGAGAGCTACAACGCCAATCCGCTGTCGATGAAGGCGGGCTTCGTCAGCCTCGGCGCCAAGCCGGTCGGGCAGGGCGGGCGCCGCGTCGTCGTCCTGAGCGACATGCTGGAACTGGGCGACCACAGCCGCGCCCTGCACGAAGGTCTGGCCCCGGCTATCGTCGCCGCGGGTCTCGACCTGGTGCATACGGCCGGGCCGCAGATGCGCCTGTTGCATGAAGCCCTGCCGCCCGCGCTGCGCGGCCAATGGCGCGAGACCGCCGCCGAGCTGGCCGCCGAGGCCGCGACCCTGATCCAGCCGGGCGACGTGGTCATGGTCAAGGGCTCGAACGGGTCCAGGGCCTCGCTGGTCGCTGCGGCTCTGGCCGGATTGCATGACGCCGCGCGCGGCTCGATAGAGAAATGAGGAGAAACCCCCTCAAGCAGGGTCGCGCCGTGCGCGGTCCGATAGGGGACTAAAAAGCCATGTTCTACCTGCTCTATCTCTATTACGCGGACATCGCCCAGGAATATCCGCTGCTGCACCTGATCCAGTATCAGACGGTGCGCGTGGCCTTGGCCATGGCCACGGCCATGATCGTGGCGGTCGCCATGGGCAGCCGCTTCATCAACTGGATCCGCGCCAAGCAGGGCCGGGGCCAGCCGATCCGCGACGACGGCCCGGTTTCGCACCTGTCCAAGGTCGGCACCCCGACCATGGGCGGGCTGATGATCCTGGCGGGCATCGGCGTGGCCGTCCTGCTGTGGGGCGACCTGACCAATCCCTATATCTGGATCGTCTCGGGCGTGACGGCGGCCTTCGGCGTGCTGGGCTTCATCGACGACTACGCCAAGGTGACCAAGCAGACCTCGGCCGGCTTGACCTCCAAGCAGAAACTGGCGGCCCAGGCGGTCGTGGCCGTGATCGCGGGCGTTCTGACCGTTCTGTGGATGACTCAGTCGCCGACCTCGCCGGGCCTGGAAACCTCCATCGCCTTCCCCTTCCTGAAGGCGGTCTTGCTGAACATCGGCTGGTTCTATGTGGCCTTCGCCGCCTTCACCATCATCGGTTTCTCCAACGCCGTGAACCTGACCGATGGTCTGGACGGCCTGGCCATCGTGCCGGTCATGATGGCGGCGGGCGCCTTCGGCATCATCTCCTACCTGGTCGGCAACTTCCTGTTCGCCGACTATCTGCAGGTCCACCACGTGCCTGGCGCGGGCGAACTGGCCATCTTCTGCGCCGCCATGATCGGCGGCGGCATGGGCTTCCTCTGGTATAACGCCCCCCCGGCCAAGATCTTCATGGGCGACACCGGCTCGCTGGCCCTCGGCGGGGCGCTCGGCTCCATCGCCGTCGCGACCAAGCATGAGCTGGTTCTGGGCATCGTCGGCGGCCTGTTCGTGGTCGAGGCGGCCTCGGTCATGATCCAGGTCGGCTACTTCAAGCTGACCGGCAAGCGCATCTTCCTGATGGCGCCCATCCACCACCATTTCGAAAAGATGGGCTGGCCGGAATCGACCGTCGTCATCCGTTTCTGGATCGTCGCCGCCATGCTGGCGCTGCTCGGTCTGGCCACGCTGAAGCTGCGCTGATCCCATGATCCCGGTTCCCGGCTTCGAGGGCAGACGCGTCGCGGTCTTCGGCCTGGGCCGGTCCGGGATCACGGCGGCGCGCGCGCTTCAGGCGGGCGGGGCCATCCCCATCCTGTGGGACGACGGCGTCTCGGGCCGGATGCAGGCCGAGGCCGAGGGCTTCGTGGTCGAGGACCTGACCCGCGCCGACTGGTCGGGTTTCGCCGCCCTGGTCCTGTCGCCGGGCGCGCCCCTGACCCATCCCAGGCCGCACTGGACCGTCGAGCGCGCCCATGCGGCGGGCGTCCCGGTCATCGGCGACGTGGAGTTGTTCGCCCGCGCTCTGCACGCCTTGCCGCAAGGCCAGCGTCCCCGCGTCGTCGCCATCACCGGCACCAACGGCAAGTCCACCACCACGGCCCTGATCGGCTGGGTGCTGAAGTCGGCGGGTCTGAGCGTCCACATCGGCGGCAACATCGGCATCGGCGTTCTGGCCCTGCCGGCCCCGACGCCCGAGGCCGTCTATGTCATCGAGGTCTCGTCCTATCAGCTGGACCTGACCACCAGCTTCGTGCCCGACGTGGCCATCCTGACCAACATCAGCCCCGACCATCTGGACCGTCACGGCGGGATGGAAGGCTATGTCGCCGCCAAGCGCCGGATATTCGCCAATCTTCATTCGCGTTGGATCGAACTCGACCCCGAAGTCGGGCCGGAGTTCGACGTGTATGGGTCTCCGCTTGCTCTGATCGGGATCGACGATGCCTTTGGGGCGGAGATACATCAGGAGCTGATGGCGCGGGGGGAAGGACGCGTCATGGCAATAGCTCCAGGTAAGCCCGGGTCCCCATTTGTCGGCTATTCGTATGACGCCGACGGCGTGTATCACGGAGCGACAGGTTCCCCTGAAGTGAACCTTCGTCTGGCCCGCTCGCTCCCCGGCCGGCACAACGCCCAGAACGCCGCCTTCGCCTACGCCGCCGCCCGCGCGCTCGGTGTGTCGCACGAGGCGGCGGTCGAGGGCCTGCTGACCTTCCCCGGTCTGGCGCACCGCATGGAGGCCGTGGGCCGTCTCGGCGCCGTCCGCTTCATCAACGACTCCAAGGGCACCAACGCCGACGCCGCGCGTCAGGCCCTGGCCTCCTACCCCTCCGTCTTCTGGATCGCGGGCGGCAAGGCGAAGGAGGGGGGCATCGACAGCTTGCGCGACCTCTTCCCCCATGTGGCCAAGGCCTATCTGATCGGCGAGGCCGCCGACGCCTTTTCCGTCACCCTGGCCGACACGCCGCATGTCGTGGCCCACACCATGGAGCGCGCCGTCGAACTGGCCGCCGCCGATGCGGCTGCTGCCGGTGGCGAGCAGGTCGTCCTGCTGTCGCCCGCCTGCGCCAGCTTCGACCAGTTCCCTGACTTCGAGGTGCGGGGCGAGGCCTTCCGCGCCTCCGTCCTGGCCCTGGGCGCCAAGCCGGAGCCCGCCGCATGAGCCACGGCAGCTACAGCCACCCCTTCTCGCGCAATGACCAGAGCCTGATCGCGCGCTGGTTCTGGACCGTGGATCGCGGCCTGCTGGGCGCGGCCCTGACCCTGGTGGCGCTGGGCGTGTCGCTCAGCTTCGCCTCCAGCCCGGCGGCCATTCTGGCGGATGAATCCATCACCGATCCCTTCCACTATTCGTGGCGGATGATCGTCTGGGCCTCGATGGGCACGACCCTGATGTTGACCACCTCCCTGCTGTCGCCGCGCGGCGTGCGGCGGATCGCGGTCCTGGCCCTGTTCGGGGCCATCGTGGTCATGGCGGCCCTGCCCTTCATCGGCGACACGGTGAAGGGCGCCGCGCGCTGGGTGAATCTCGGCCCCTTCAGTCTGCAGCCCTCCGAGTTCGCCAAGCCCGGCCTGATCGTCTTCGCCGCCTGGATGTTCGCCGAGGCCCAGAAAGGGCAGGGGGTGCCGGGCGTCAGCATCGCCTTCGGCTTCTGGGCCCTGACCGTCGGCCTGCTGCTGATCCAGCCCGACATCGGCCAGACCCTGCTGATCACCACCACCTTCATGGCCGTCTTCTTCATGGCCGGGGTGCCGCTGAAATGGGTGGCCGTCATCGCCGCCATGGGCGCGGGCGGCGTGGTGTCGCTCTACTTCACCTTCAGCCACATGCGCGATCGCCTCAGCCGCTTCCTGTCGCCCGAGACGACCGACACCCACCAGATCGACCGCGCCTCCGAGGCCATCCGCGCCGGCGGCCTGGTCGGACGCGGCATCGGCGAAGGCGTGATGAAGCGCCATGTGCCCGACCTGCACACCGACTTCATCTATTCGGTCGGCGCCGAGGAGTTCGGCCTGGTCCTGTCGCTGATCCTGATCGGCCTCTACGCCTTCATCGTCATTCGCGGGATGAGGAAGGCCATGAAGCTGAACGATCCGTTCGAGCAGACGGCGGCGGCGGGCCTCTTCATGCTGATCGGGCTGCAGGCCTGCATCAATGTGGCGGTGAACCTGAACCTGATCCCGACCAAGGGCATGACGCTTCCCTTCATCAGCTATGGCGGCTCGTCGATGATGGCCATGGGCCTGACCATGGGCTTCGCCCTGGCCCTGACCCGTCGTCGTCCGGGCGCCTATGAGCCGGGCTCCAACATCTCCCCGCCGCGCCGTCGCCTGCTGCCGTAAGAGAGTATTCGCATGAACAAGGTCTGCGTCGTCGCCGCCGGGGGCACCGGGGGCCACATGTTCCCCGCCGAGGCTCTGGCTCGCGAACTGGCGTCGCGCGGCTGGCGCGTGGTGCTGGCCACCGATGCGCGCGGCGAGCAATACGCCCACGCCTTTCCCGCCGAGGAACGTCTGGCGCTGGACGCCGCCACCGGCAGCGGCCCCATTGGTCTGCTGAAGGCCGGTCTGGCCATCTGGCGCGGCGTGGGCCAGGCGAAGTCGGCCTTTGACCGCACCGGCGCGGACGTGGTGGTCGGCTTCGGCGGCTATCCGTCGGCCCCCGCCTTGGTCGCCGCCATCCTGCAAAAGCGCCCGACCCTGATCCACGAACAGAACGCCGTCCTGGGCCGCACCAACCGGATGCTGGCCCCGCGCGTCGGCGGCGTGGCCTCGGCCTTTCCGACCCTGGGCCGCGCGCCGGAGGCGGTGAAGGCCCGCGCCCAGGTCGTCGGCAACCCGGTTCGCCCCGATATCCGCGCCCTGTTCGACCGCGCCTATGTCGCGCCCGAAGACGACGGCCCGATCCATGTGCTGGTCACCGGCGGCAGCCAGGGCGCCCGCATCCTGTCCGAGACCGCGCCGCGTGCGCTCGCAGCCCTGCCCGAGGTCATCCGCGGTCGCCTCAAGGTGCAGCAGCAGTCGCGGCCCGAGACCCTGGAGAGCGCCCGCCAGATCTATCTGGAGGCGGGCATCGACGCCGAGGTCGCCCCCTTCTTCCGCGACATGGCCGAGCGCCTGTCGAAGGCCCATCTGGTCATCGGCCGCGCCGGGGCCTCGACCTGTTCGGAGCTGGCGGTGGCGGCCCTGCCGTCGGTCCTGATCCCGCTGAAGATCGCCATGGACGACCACCAGACCCTGAACGCCCGCGCCCTGTCCGAGGCCGGCGCCGCCCGCGTCATCGCCGAGGACGATGTGACGGTCGACAGCCTGACCGTCGCCCTGTCCGAGGTTCTGTCGGACCCGGCCGGGCTGGCCGCTATGTCCGCCGCCGCCCGTTCAGTCGCCATCCCCGACGCCGCCGCCCGTCTGGCCGATCTGGTGGAGGCTGCGGTCTAGGACCCCTCTCCCGGCGGGAGAGGGAAGCGGGTGACGATCCTGTTTGTCCCGTCTAACCTTCGCCCATGCCCCAGTTCGTCGTCGACCTGACCAACAACGTCTTCGCCCTGTGGAACCAGTTCTACTGGCTGCCCGAATGGGCCGTGATCTCGATCATCACGGTCGTCTTCGTCTTCATCGGCTGGGCGGCCAATCAGGTGGTCTTCGCCCTGCTGAAGCTGGCGGTGCGCAACCGCGACGTCTTCTGGAAGGGGATGCTGGGCCGTGCCCGGCTCAAGGTCCGCATCGCCGTCATGATCATCGCCCTGGCCCTGGCGGTCACGGTGTCGCCGCTGGACCCCGAGCCGTCGCTGCTGATCCGGCGCACCCTGCTGTTCGGCTTCATCCTGGTGTGCGGCTGGATGATCGCCGGGGCGGTGGACATGGGGGCCGTCGTCCACCTGAAGAAGTTCAACATGGACACGGAGGACAACCTCCTGGCCCGCAAACACGTCACCCAGACGCGCATCCTGCAGCGGGTGGCGGCCATCCTCATTGGACTGATCACCCTGGGGCTGGCGCTGATGACCATTCCGGGGGTGCGCCAGTGGGGGCTGTCCCTGCTGGCCTCGGCGGGGGTGGTGGGCATCGTCGCCGGTCTGGCCCTGCAACCCTTCCTGACCAACCTGATCGCGGGCATCCAGATCGCCACGGCCCAGCCCATACGTCTGGACGACGCCGTCATCGTCGAGGGCGAATGGGGCCGGGTGGAGGAGATCACCTCGACCTATGTCGTGGTCAAGCTGTGGGACTGGCGGCGCATGGTCCTGCCGCTGACCTACTTCATCCAGAAGCCGTTCCAGAACTGGACCCGCGACGACAGCCGCCTGATCGGCGTCGCCTTCCTCTACGTGGACTACGAGGCGCCGATCGACCGGTTGCGGGTCAAGCTGGAGGCCATCGCCCACGCCTCGCCCCTGTGGGACGGCGACGTGGTGTCGCTACAGGTCACCGACATCACGGCCCGCGTGGCCCAGGTCCGCTGCCTGACCAGCGCCAGGAACGCCTCGGTCGCCTTCGACCTGCGCTGCGAGGTGCGCGAGAAGATGCTGGCCTTCATGCGAGACGAATGCCCGCAGGCCCTGCCGAGGGATCGGGTGGACCTGGATCGGAACTCGGGCCTGTCTCTCCCTAGGCACGAAGGGGGCGGAGAGGGGCGTTAGTTCTTCATCTGCTCGCGCCCGATGCGCACGGCGTCGGCCGTGCTGAGCGCATCCGCCGTCCGCGTGTCCGCCCCGCAGGCCACCGCCGCCAGCTCCGCCGCATCCCCGCCCGGCGCAATGGCGTAGGGCGAGGCGTTCTCCGGCGTGATCGGCCCCTCGGTCCCGTCGGCTTTCAATGACGCGAAGTCGAGCCGATCCGCCGTCTGCGCGACGCAATCGAACCGCCACCAGGACCAGCCGCCGGCATAGGCCACGCCGCCGATGACCACCTCCTCGCTGACCTGCAGGGACCGCATCCGCACCCCGTCGCCATCCGGCGTTAGAGAGGCCGCGTCGGCGAAAACGGCGAACCGTCCCACGCCGGTCAGGACCAGGGCGTGATCCTGGGCCGCCGCTGTGGTCGCGGACAGGGCGAGAGCGGCTGTCAGGACCGTCAGGGCTCGCGTCATCGTGGCATCCTGTGTTTCGTTAACCGCATCCGCAAACCACGTGTTGAGACGCCGCGTCTAGAACCAAGCCATGTATCAGGAACCGCTCGGAGTCGATCTCGCCGTCGCCCCGCCCGACCGCCGGGCGCGTGAACGTCGCCCGTTCCGGCAGAAGCGCCGTCCGGAGGAGCGCGTCCGCATCCTGGGCGAGACCGTCGATCTGATGCGGCCCGAAGAGGTCCTGCTGCACGTCGAGCGCTGCATCGAGGCGGGCGCGCGCAGCATCATCGCCAACCACAACCTGCACAGCCTCTATCTGCTGCCGCGCACGCCGGGGATGCGACGGCTCTATGATCTGGCCGACGTGGTCGAGCTGGATTCCACCCCCCTGATCCATTTCACCCGGCTGCTGGGCCTGCACAGCCGACCCTTCCACCGCTGCACCTATCTGGACTGGCGCGACCAGTTCTGGAGCATGGCCGACCGCAAAGGCTGGCGCGTCCTCTATGTCGGCGGGGCCGACGGGGTGGCGACGGCGGCGGCGGAGCGTCTGGGCGCGCGCTATCCGGGGGCCGTGATCAAGGGGTTGTCCGGCTATTTCGACGCCACGCCGGGATCGGCGGGCAATACCGCCGTCCTGTCCGCCGTGCGTGACTTCCAACCCAATGTCCTCTTCGTCGGCATGGGCATGCCGCGTCAGGAGTTGTGGATCGCCGATAACATCGATGCGCTGCCCAATGCGGTCATCCTGCCGGTCGGCGCGGCTTTCGACTATGAGGCGGGCGTCCAGAAGGCGGCGCCCCGCTGGATGGGCCGGCTCGGCGTCGAATGGCTGTTCCGCCTGTTCGCCGACCCGAAACGCCTGTTCACCCGCTACTGCGTCGAGCCCTGGTTCCTGATCGGCCCGGCCCTGGGCGATGTGCGCGAGGCGATGCGGCGCAAGAAGCGCTGAATCAGGGGCGCTCGTCGAGCCATCGCAATGACGCTGGCCGGGGCTTTGAATTTCCACGACTTCGCCCGAAACAGACGCAATCGACCTGACAGGCTTCCCCGCGCCCCCATACTGGCCGAGGCGCCGGGCCCATGGCGCGACGACGGGGAGGCATCAGCGCCGATTTCAGACGATTCAGACGAATTGGACTCTGTTTTTATCCGGCATCGAACGGACGCCTCTGATCAGGCCGCCACGATCTGCTCGGCCTGTTTCAGGTTGACGCTGACCAGCTGGCTCATGCCGCGTTCCGGCATGGTGACGCCGTACAGGCGATCCATCCGGCTCATGGTCACCGGGTTGTGGGTGATGACGATGAAGCGGGTGTCGGTGCGGCTGCGCATCTCGTGCAGCATCCGGCAGAAACGGTCGACGTTGGCGTCGTCCAGCGGCGCGTCCACCTCGTCCAGCACGCAGACGGGCGCCGGATTGGCCAGGAAGACGCCGAAGATCAGCGCCGCCGCCGTCAGGGCCTGCTCGCCGCCGCTCATCAGGCTCATGACCGACAGCCGCTTGCCGGGCGGGCAGGCGTAGATTTCCAGACCGGCCTCTAGCGGGTCGTCGCTCTCGACCAGCTTGAGTTCGGCCTGACCGCCGCCGAACAGGGCCTCGAACAGGGCCTTGAAGTTGGCGTTGATGACGTCGAAGGCCGCCACCAGCCGCTCGCGGCCTTCGGCGTTCAGCTCGTCGATGCCGTCGCGCAGCTTGGCGATCGCCTGGGTCAGGTCGATCCGTTCCGACTTCATGGCGCCCAGACGCTCGCCGTATTCGGCGGCCTCTTCCTCGGCGCGCAGGTTGACCGCGCCCAGGGCCTCGCGCTCGCGCTCCAGCCCGGTCAGCAGGCTCTCGGCGCCGGCCGTGTCCGGCGGGCGGGCGATGGCGTCGTCGATCAGCTTCTGGCCCAGCTCGTCCGGCGACATCTGCGCTGTCTCGCGGACATTGGCCTCGGCTTCGGCCAGGCGTTCGGTCGCGGCCTCGGCGCGGGCGGCGAGCCCTGCGCGGGCCTCACGCGCGGCGCCGGCGCCGGCCTCGGCGGCGCGGCTGGCGCGGTCGCTCTCGCCCGCCGTGCTCTCGGCCAGCGACAGGGCCTCGGCGGCGGCGCTCTTGCGCGTCTCGGCGGCGATCAGGGCGTCCATCAGGGTTCCGCGCTGCTCCGCGAAGCCCTGCGGCGCGATCTCGGCCTGTTTCAGCAGGGCGGCGGTCTTGTCGGCGTCCTTGCCCAGGGCCGCGACGCGAGCGGCGCTCTCCTTCGAGCGTCCGGCCCAGCCCTCGTGGGCGCGGGTCAGGCTGCCCAGACGCTGTTCGCGTCCGGCGCGGTCTCTAGCCTCTTCGTCGCGGGTCGAGCGGGCGGTCTGGGCGGCCTGACGGGCCGCATCGGCGGCGACGCGGGCGCCGGCCAGTTCGTCACGCAGCCCGGCGATGGTTTCGGACGGGGCCTCCACGCTTTGCGCGGCCTCCAGCGCGGCCTTGGCTTCGGCCACCTCGCCGTCCAGACGGGCCACCGTCTCGTCCAGGGCCTGGGCGCGGGCCTCGCGCCGGGTCTGGTCGCGCATCAGGCTCTCGACCCGGTCACGCGCGGCGACCACGGCCTTGTCGGCGGCGAAGGGTTTGAGGCGGGCGGTCTTCACAGCTTCTTCCGCCGCGCGGAAGGCTTCGGTGGCGGCCTTCTGAGCCGCTTGCGCGGTCTCCAGAGCCGGTTTGCCCGTGTCGATCTCGGCTTCCAGCTCCGCCAGACGCGTGCGCTGGGCCAGACGCACGGCGGCGGGGCGCGGGGCCTCGGCGCGGCTGACGAAGCCGTCCCAGCGATAGAGGTCGCCCTCCACCGTCACCAGACGGGCGCCGGTCGGAAGGGTCCTGGCGAGGGCTGCGATCCGTTCCTTGGGCGCGACGCCGCACAAGGCCAGACGCGCGGCCAGTTCGACAGGCGCGGTCACGTGAGCGGCCAGCGGCGTCACGCCCTCGGCCCAGACCGGCGAGGGGGCGTCGGCCCCGGCCCAGTGGGCGGCGGCGCGGGCGTCCAGCGCGGCGTCCAGATCGTCGCCGAGGGCCGCTGCCAGCGCCGCCTCATAACCCTTGGCCGCCGACACCTTGTCCAGAGCCGGCGGGTGGTCGCGCTTGCCGGTGACCAGCAGTTGCGCCAGTCCGCGCGCTTCGGTCTGCAGACGTCCCAGCCGATCCTCGGCCGCGCGAGCATTCGTGCGGGCCTCGGCCTCGACACGGGCCAGATCGCCGCGCGCGGCTTCGGCGGCCTCGACGGCTTCGCGGGCGGCGGTCAGCTCGGCCTGCGCCGTCTCCAGCGCGGTGCGAGCGACGGCCAGTTCCGGCGTCTCAAGCGGGCCGAGCGCCTCGCGTTCGCGTCTGGCTTGCTCGAACTGGCCGACCACGCGGGCCAGACGGGCCTCGGCGTCGCGTTTACGGGCGCTCTCGGCGTTGGCGCGGGCCTCGACGGCGGCCAGGGTCCCGGCCAGGCGCTCGACCTCGGCGTCGGCGGCCTTGCGGGCGTCCTCGGCGGCCAGCAGGGCCTTTTCCAGCTCGGGCGCGCGCTCGGGGGCGGCGGCGATCTCGGCCTTCAGCTTCGTCAGTTCGTGGTCCAGCCGGTCCAGTTCGCGCCTGGCGTCGGCGGCCATCCGCTCCTCGCGCTCGACGTCAGAGGCGATGCGGGTCGCCTCGGCCTTCAGGCGGTCGACCTCGGCGCGGGCGGCCTGCTCCGCCATGTCGAGGCGGTCGCGTTCCAGCGTGGCCCGGTGCAGCAGGGCGCCGGCGACGGCGTCTTCCTCCCGCGCGGGCTTCATCGCCTCCTGGGCCTTCAGGGCGTCGGCCTCGGCCCTGGTCGCAGCGGCTGTCGCCTCGGCCACCGCGCGGTCGGCGTCGCGCAGCTCCTGAGCCGCGACCTCGGCGGCCGCCTTGGCGTCGTTCCAGCGCACATAGAGCAGGGCGGCCTGCAGGGCGCGGATCTCGGCCGAGATCTTCTTGTACTTCTCGGCCTGACGCGCCTCGCGCTTCAGCCGGTTCAGCGTGGTCTCCAGCTCGCGCCCGATGTCGTCCAGCCGATCGAGGTTCGTCTCGGCGGCCTTCAGACGCAGTTCGGCCTCGTGACGACGGGTGTGCAGACCGGCCACGCCGCCGGCCTCTTCCAGAATCCGGCGGCGGTTCTGCGGCTTGGCGGCGATCAGTTCGGAGATCTGGCCCTGACGCACCAGGGCGGGGCTGTTGGCGCCGGTCGAGGCGTCGGCGAACAGCAGCTGGACGTCGCGGGCGCGGACCTCCTTGCCGTTGATGCGATAGGTCGAGCCCTGACCCCGGTCGATGCGGCGCGACACCTCCAGAACGGGAGAGTCGGTAAAGGGCTGGGGCGCGCGTTTCTGGGCGTTGTCGATGGTCAGGACGACTTCGGCGTGGCTGCGCGGCGGACGGCCCGCGGCTCCGGCGAAGATGACATCGTCCATGCCCTGGCCGCGCATGGCCTTGGCCGAGTTGGCGCCCATGACCCAGCGCAGGCTTTCCAGCACGTTGGACTTGCCGCAGCCGTTGGGTCCGACGACGCCGGTCAGGCCGGCCTCGATCTGGACTTCCGCCGCGTCGACGAAGGATTTGAAGCCGACGAGCTTCAGTCTCTGGAATTGCATCGGCGGGGGCTTAGCGCCCCTTGAGCAGCGGGTCTATGGCCGCCGCCAGGGTTTCGAGCGAGTGGTCGGCGATCCGTCGTCCGTTGACGAAGAAGGTGGGGGTGCCGGTCACGCCGGCCGCCTGGGCGGCGGCGACGTCACGCTGCAAGGCCTCGCTCGTCGCCGGATCGGTCAGGCAGGTCTCGATTTCCGCCTCGCTGCGGCCGCTGGCGGCGACGGCGTCACGATACCATGTGCGAGCGTTTCCGGCGGCGAAGGCGGCGGCCTGTCCCGACATGAAGCTGCGGGCGACGTCATAGAAACGGCCGGGTGCGGCGCAGCGGCTGATGGCTGCTGCGGTGACGGCGATGGCGGCCGGAGCCGTAGGCAGGTCGCGGAACACCAGCCTGACCTTGCCGGTGTCGATATACCGGGCCTTGAAGGTCGGCATGACGTCGTTGGTCCAGTCCGCGCAATGGCTGCAGGTGAAGGAGGCGTACTCGATCACCGTCACTGGGGCGTCGGCCCGGCCAACCACCCGATCCGCCGCTGTGACCGCAGGCACGGCGGCCACGGTCCGCGTGATCGTGGCTGAAGGAACGTCCGCCGCGAAAGCGGCAGGCGCGATCGTCAGGGTCGCCGTGGCCGTGGCGATAATCATGGCCAGAGCCTTGAACATGTCCGGTCGCGCCTGCACCGCCATTTACTTGGCCAGTTCGGCGTCGATAGCCTGCGACAGGCCCGACAGGCTGCTGTCGGCGACCTTGGTGCCATTGACGATGAAGGTCGGCGTGCCGGTCACGCCCGCGTCGATGCCGGCCTTGATGCGGTTGCTCATTTCTTCGATGGCGGCCTTGTCGCGGATGCAGGCCTCGGTCTGCTCCTGGCTCAGGCCGGCCGCGGCGGCGGCGCGGAACAGGGTGGTGCGCGGCGCCACGCCCGCCATCCATTCCTTCTGGCTGGCCATGATGTCGTGGACGACGTCGAAATACTTGTCCGGCCCGGCGCAGCGCGCGATCAGGAAGCCGGCCACGGCGATATCCTGCGGCGGCGTCGGGAATTCGCGGAAGACGTAGCGGACCTTGTTGGTGTCCACATACTTGGTCTTGAATTCCGGCCAGACTTCCTCGTTCCAGACGGCGCAGTGACCGCAGGTGACCGAGGCGTACTCGACAACCGTCACCTTGGCGTCCGCACCGGCGCCGACGCTCATATCGCCTTCGGCGGCGCCGCCGGACTTGGCGGTGCAGCCGGCGACGGTCGCCATGGCGGCCAGGGCGGCGGCGGTCAGCGCCGCGCGGCGGCTCATCGATGCATAACGGAACGTAGCCATGGGGCGTCCTTGAACGAGAGTGTGACTCTGAAGGATGGCGCGATTCCCTGAGGCATGCGCGATCCGCTTGATTGTCGAGAACAGGTGCGGCGAAGGTTTGTCAACGGCGCTCGTCGTCAGCAGGCTGTGACAGCACGGCGCGGCCCAGTTTTCTGAGCGCGGCTTTCAGACTGTCCGGGGCGTCCTCGACGGCGGCGGCCAGTTCGGCTTCGACCGAGGCGGGCAGGGGCGGCAGGACGGCTCTGCCGCGTGCGCGGGGCTTGGCGCCCGCCACGGGCAGGGGCTTCACAGGCCCCTGGGCGATGCGCAGTTTCTCGACCGATCCGGCGCCGAGAAACAGGTTCACGCGCTGGATGATGTCCTCGGACTGGTGCTGGACCAGCAGGGCGGCGGGACCGGCCACGCGCAGTTCCAGCGTCCCCCCGGCGGTTCCGCGACCCTTGGTCAGCTTCTGCGGGCGAGTGACGCGGGCCAGGCGTTCGCCGACGATCTCGACCCAGCGCGGCTCAAGCGCGCCGGCGCCGCGTCCGAACTGGGCGTCCAGCTTCTTGATCAGCGGGGCCAGCGACTTGCCGGCCGGGGGCGGCGGGCGCAGTTGCGGGCGCGTCCGGCGCCGCGCCAGGATTTCGCGGGCTTCGCTTTCGGTGGGCAGAGGACGACGCATTCGTCCTATATAGCTCGACCCATGCCCGACGTCTCTTCCCTCCGCGCTGCTCTGCTTGACTGGTACGACGCCCATGCGCGGACCCTGCCGTGGCGCGCGCCGCCGGGGGCGGACAGGCGCACCGAGCCCTATCGGGTCTGGTTGTCCGAGGTCATGCTGCAACAGACGACGGTGCCGCACGCCGCCCCCTATTTCGAGCGCTTCACCACGCGCTGGCCGACGATCAGCGATCTGGCGGCGGTCGAGGACTCTGAGCTGATGGCCGCCTGGGCGGGGCTGGGCTACTACGCCCGCGCCCGAAACCTGCTGGCCTGCGCCCGGGCCGTGGCGCGCGATCACGGCGGCGTCTTTCCCGACAGCGAGGCGGCGCTTTTGGCCCTGCCGGGGGTAGGCGCCTATACCGCCGCCGCCGTGGCCGCCATCGCCTTCGACCGGCCCGCCAATGTCGTGGACGGCAATGTCGAACGGGTCATGAGCCGCCTGTTCGCGCTTGAGACGCCTCTGCCCGCCGCCCGGCCCGAGCTGAAGCGGCTGGCCGCCCTGTTCGTCAGCGACGAGCGCCCCGGCGACTGGCCCCAGGCCCTGATGGACCTGGGCTCCGGCGTCTGTCGGCCCAGGTCGCCGTCGTGCGAGGCCTGCCCCCTGGCCTTCGGCTGCGAGGGACTGAAGACCGGCGAACCGGCGCGTTATCCGCTGAGGGTGAAGAAGGCCGAGCGGCCGCACCGTCTGGGCCATGCCTTTGTCCTGCGCGACGAGGCGGGGCGCGTCGGTCTGGTGCGTCGCCCGGACAAGGGCTTGCTGGGCGGCATGCTTGGCCTGCCGACCTCGGACTGGAGCGCGGCGCCCGCCTTTGACGCTCCCTCTACGGCGAACTGGACCGAGGCCGGGGCGGTCGAGCATGTCTTCACCCACTTCAGCCTGACCCTGACTGTCCATGTCGGCGATGGTGCGGGCGACTTCCTGTGGATCGAACCGGACGAGGCGCTGGCGACACTGCCGACTGTCTTCCGCAAGGCGCTGGAGCGCGGGTTGGCGGCCTAGCCGGTCACTCTCAGGCTGACCGTGCCCCGCCGTTCGCGCGGTATGACGACGACGTGGTTGTTCAATCTCTGGAAGGTCAGGTCGATGGCGCTGTCGCCGACCTCGAGGTCCAGGATCGACATCTGGTGAAGTCCTGTCGGCATGGCGGGGTTGGACACCTCGACCAGCCCCTCGGCGGCGTTGATCGACACGCCCAGAACGGCCTTCAGCATCAGGAAGACCGAGCCCGCCGCCCAGGCCTGCGGCAGACAGGCGACCGGATAGGCGATGGGCGGCTCGCCCGTCTCGCGCACGAAGCCGCAGAACAGTTCCGGCAGGCGCAACTGGAAATGGGCCGCCGCGCCAAAGACCTCGCCCAGCAGCATGGAGACGGCCTGCCGTTCGCCGTAGCGCGCCATGCCCGCCGCCGCCATGGCCGTGTCGTGCGGCCAGACCGAGCCGTTGTGATAGCTCATGGGAT
Source organism: Brevundimonas sp. T2-11 (assembly GCF_055397675.1). Taxonomy (NCBI): domain Bacteria; kingdom Pseudomonadati; phylum Pseudomonadota; class Alphaproteobacteria; order Caulobacterales; family Caulobacteraceae; genus Brevundimonas; species Brevundimonas sp. T2-11. Next base: position 2,365,832 of record NZ_AP027920.1, on the reverse strand, counting down.
TGAAGCGGGCCTGACCCTTGGCCAGGGTCCGCAGGCCCCAGCCTGAACGGAACTCCGCCGTCAGCATCCGCCGCGTCACGATCCGCGCCCGCTCAGGCGAGGGCAGGCCGCTGAACAGCAGATGCCCGGCGTTGGAGCCGATCGCCCGCATCTGACGCCCGTTCCCGTCCAGGGCCACGGCGTAGAAGTTCTGGTCCTCCATCCAGAACCGTTCCTCGACCAGGGCGCGCACCGTCTCGGCCCGCGCCCGCCACTGTTCGGCGCGGTCATCCCCCAGGCGGGCGCCGATTTCCGCCAGGGCCTTCCAGGCGGCGAAGGCGTAGCCCTGGACCTCCAGCAGGGCGACGGGACCCTGGGGGAAGCAGCCGTCGCGGTCGAAGATGGAGTCCTCGCTATCCTTCCAGCCCTGGTTGGACAGGCCCGTCTCGGCCCCGCGGGCGTAGTCGATCAGGCCGTCGCCGTTGCTGTCGCCGTAGTCGCTCATCCAGCCCGCCGCCGCGATCAGGTGGGGCCACAGGGCGCGGATGGTCTCCATGTCGTCAGTGCGGCGGGCATAGGCGCCGGCCAGGGCGATGAACAGGCAGGTGGTGTCGACCCCGCCGTAATAGAGGCCGAACGGCACCTCGCCCAGCACGCTCATCTCGCCGCCGCGCGTCTCGTGCATGATCTTGCCGGGGGCGGAGTCCATGAAGGCGTTGACCTCGGTCGCCTGACGCGCCGCCAGGTAGGTCAGGACCCCCTTGGCCAGACTGGGGTCGATCCACAGCATCTGCCAGGCGGTGATGATGCCGTCGCGCCCGAAGGGGGTCGAGAACCAGGGCACGCCGGCATAGGGATAGGGGCCGGTCGGAAGATCGGTGGTCAGCAGGGCCACGTCCGTTCGCGACTGCCTCAACCAGTCGTTGACGCGGGGATTGCGCGCCGCCTGAACGCTGGCTCCCCGACGCATCCGACGGCGCATGGCCAGCCGCGCCTGAATGGAATTCCAGCGCCAGCGCGCCTGATCGGGGGCGTCGCAGGCGTCCAGACCGCATTCGACATAGAGGTCGAGCTTCTTGCCCTTGGGCAGGCTGAACATGAATTCGGCCCGGTTGGCGCTGAGCCGGGCGGGCGGTTCGGAAAAGGCCAGGCAACTGGTCCGCAAGACCCCGTCCAGCCCTGTATAGCTGAAGCTGACGCGGCGGCCGTCCATGACCGGGGCGTGGACCTCGCCGCGCGTCAGGCGGGGCGTGCCGCGCACCTGGAAGATGTCGGCGAAATCGGCTCCGAACTCGAACGACAGCGGCAACAGGATGTCTTCGATGCCGTGGTTGACCATCCGCACCCGTTCGAACAGCCTCTTGTCCCAGAGGAAGCGCCGCCGCTCCAGGTGCAGCACCCCCGCCGGGGCCGAGCGCCCGCCCATCGGCGGCAGGGGGCGGTTGGTGGAATGGCAGGTGAAGAAGACGTTGTCCTCGGTCACGCCCGAACTCAGCCGCGAGGGCCGCGCTCGCCCCACTGTCAGGACGAAGTGCGACAGCAGGCGCGTGTCCCGGTCGAACAGGCCGTCGGCCCCGCTTTTGACGTCGCCCCAGTGGTCCGCCACCAGAAAGGTGTCGGCGTCCTTGAGCGCCATCAGGGTTTCCAGCCCGTCCTGATCGCTGTTGTCGGCGGCGGTGGTCTGGACCGAATAGGCGTCGTCCATGGTCTGCCTCGCTTCAGCGCGAAAGTCGCTCAGCCGCCCCTCAGGAAAATGGCCGAACGGGCGAAGGGTTCAGCCGAGGGCGGCGAAGCTGCGATCCTCGCCGGCGATGCGGACCCCGGGCCGCGCTGCGTCCAGCACATGGGCGGCATAGGGGCGGCGGGCCAGCAGGTCGCCGTAGACGTCGAGATAGCGCCGGGCCATGGCCGTGGCCGAGAAGCGCAGGTCGAACCGCGCCCGGATCGCCTCGCGGTCGAGGGTGCGGGCCCGTCCGGCGGCGGCGACCGCCTGGTCCATCGTCTCGACCAGAAAACCTGTGGCCCCGTCCTCGATGATCTCGGGCGTCGAGCCGCAGCGGAAGGCCACGACCGGCGTGCCGCAGGCCAGGGCCTCGATCATCACCAGACCGAAGGGCTCGGGCCAGTCGATGGGAAACAGCAGGGCTTCGGCCCCGCCGAGGAAGGCCGACTTCTGATCGTCGCCGATCTCGCCGACGAATTCGATCAGCGGGTCGCCCTCGACCAGGGGCTTGATGGCCGTCTCCCAATAGGCCTTGTCCGCGGCATCCACCTTGGCCGCCATCTTCAGCGGCTTGCCCAGACGCGTGGCGATCTCGATGGCCCGGTCGGGGCGCTTCTCGGGTGAAATGCGGCCGAGGAAGGCCAGATAGCCCTGCGATTTCGGCGAGAAACGATACAGGTCGCCCGGCATGCCGTGATGCACCGTCGCCTTCCAGTTGGCGCCGGGCAGAGGGCGGCGCTGATCGTCGGAAATGGAGACCAGGCCGAACTGAGGCCAGCGCTCATAAACCTCGGGCAGGTCCTTCAGGTCGAGGCGTCCGTGCAGGGTGGTGACGGTCTTGTCGGCCAGTTCCTGAAAAAAGGGGAAATGCACCATGTCGGTGTGGAAGTGGATGACGTCGAAGTCGTCGGCGCGATCCAGCACTTCGGCCAGCATGGTCATGTGGGCGGCCAGGTCGGACTTCAGCGGCTCAGGGTCCAGCCGGATGGCCTGATCGCGCACCGGGATCAGCCGCGCCCGTGTCGCGGCCTCGGCGCTGGCGAACAGGGTGACGTCATGGCCGAGGTCGACCAGGGCGTCGGTCAGATGGGCCACGACCCTTTCCGTGCCGCCGTAGAGACGCGGCGGCACCGCCTCATAGAGGGGCGTGACCTGGGCGATCTTCATCATCCGACTCCCGCGCCCCCGCAGACGCACTGGAATCGTCAACACGGGTCGGTGAGCGGGGTTCCAGCTTGGCTGGAACGATAGTCGCAAGCTTTACAGTGGCTTGCGGGTCTACTGCATCCCGGCGCGGATCTCGGCGCGCAGGGCGTCGATGGGGCGCAGGCCTGTGTCGGTCTTGAAGCGCCAGTAGGTCCAGCCGTTGCAGGCCGGGGCGTTCTCCAGCAGGGCGCCCAGCTTGTGGATCGAGCCGGTCATGGAGCCGGACACCAGCGAACCGTCGGCGCGCACGCGAGCCTCATGGTCGCCCTTGGGGCAGTAGAGCTTGTCGCCGGGAGCCAGCAGGCCGGCCTCGACCAGGGCCCCGAACGGCACCTTGGGCTCGGCCTTCTTGGAGCCGGTGACGACCAGGTCTTCCGGCGCGGCGGGGATGACGGCCTTGATGCGCTTTTCGGCCAGCCTGGCGTAGGTCTCGTCGCGTTCGATGCCGATGAAGTGGCGGCCCAGACGCTTGGCCGCGGCCCCGGTGGTGCCGGTGCCGAAGAAGGGGTCCAGGATCACGTCGCCGACGCGGCTGGCCGACAGCAGCACCCGGTGCAGCAGGGCCTCGGGCTTCTGGGTCGGGTGGGCCTTGTCGCCGTTGTCGTCCTTCAGCCGTTCGGCGCCCGTGCACAGGGCGAGCGTCCAGTCCGAGCGCATCTGGGTGTCTTCGTTGAAGGCCTTCAGCGCGTCGTAGTTGAAGGTGTAGCGCTTCTGCTCGCGCGACTTGGCGGCCCAGATCAGGGTCTCGTGCGCATTGGTGAAGCGCGTGCCCTTGAAGTTCGGCATGGGGTTGGACTTGCGCCAGATGATGTCGTTCAGCACCCAGAAACCCAGGTCCTGCATCGCCGAACCCAGTCGGAAGATGTTGTGATAGCTGCCGATGACCCAGAGACTGCCCTCGTCCTTCAGCACCCGGCGGCACTCGGTCAGCCAGGCGCGGGTGAAGGCGTCATAGGCGGCGAAGCTGTCGAACTTGTCCCAGTCGTCGTCGACGGCGTCGACCTTGGAGTTGTCGGGGCGCAGCAGGTCGCCGCCCAGCTGCAGGTTATAGGGCGGGTCGGCGAAGACCATGTCCACCGACTTGTCCGGCAGGCCCTTCAGCACCTCGATGCAGTCGCCACGCAGGATGACGTCGGTCTTCAACTCGGACATGGAAAAGCGGCCCCGGACAGATGAGAGGCTTATGGTGAATCCTTACGGTTAAGGCGGAGTAACCAAACTTAAGATCCGGGCGGATCAACAAAATCCTTCCCCCCTTGCGGGAGAAGGTGACCGAGCCAAAGCGAGGTCGGATGAGGGGTTGCGCGACGCTGGAACGGCCCGCAGCCAAAACGTGGCGAGACCCCTCATCCGTCAGGCTCCGCCTGCCACCTTCTCCCGCAAGGGGAGAAGGAAAGAAGGGTATGCAAAACGCATCCCGTCTGAGCTATGACGCGAACATGATCGCACGCCTTCGCCCCGTTCCGTTCGCCCTCGGGCCTGTCCACTTCGTCGGCATCGGCGGCATCGGCATGAGCGGCATCGCCGAGATCATGCTGAAGATCGGCTATCAGGTGTCCGGCTCGGACGCCAAGGCCAGCGCCAACACCGAGCGGCTCGAGAAGCTGGGCGCCCGCATCTACATCGGCCATGACGCGGCCCACGTCACCGAGGGCGTCTCGGCGGTGGTCTATTCGACCGCGGTCAAGGCGACGAACCCCGAGCTGGTCGTGGCGCGCGAGCGTCGCATTCCCTTGGTGCGCCGCGCCGAGATGCTGGCTGAGCTGATGCGTCTGCAATTCTCGGTCGGCGTCGGCGGCACCCACGGCAAGACGACGACGACCTCCATGGTCGCAGCCCTGCTGGACGCCGGTTCGCTGGACCCGACGGTGGTCAACGGCGGCATCATCAACGCCTACGGCACCAACGCCAAGGTGGGCGAGGGCGACTGGATCGTGGTCGAGGCCGACGAGAGCGACGGCTCCTTCCTGCGCCTGAAGTGCACGGTCGCGGTCATCACCAACATCGACCCGGAACACCTGGACCACTACGGCGACTTCGACGCGGTCAAGAAGGCCTTCTGCGACTTCATCGAGGATATTCCCTTCTACGGCTTCGGCGTGGTGTGTCTGGACCACCCGGAAGTGCAGAAGCTGGCGGCCAGGATCGATAACCGCCGTCTCGTCACCTACGGTCTGAATCCCCAGGCCATGGTTCGCGCCGAAAACGTGCAGATGTCGCCCGACGGCTCGCGCTTCGACGTGGTCATCCAGGGGCAGGGACTGGCCGCCTTGGACGAGCCGACGCGGATCGAGGGCCTCTATCTGCCCATGGCCGGCTGGCACAATGTGTCGAACTCTCTGGCCGCCATCGCCGTGGCCCGCGAGCTCGGGGTGGACGACGACTCCATCCGTCAGGGTCTGGCCGGCTTCGGCGGGGTCAAGCGTCGCTTCACCACCACGGGCGTGGTCGGCGGGGTGCGCGTCATAGACGACTACGGCCACCATCCGGTCGAGATCGCCGCCGTGCTGAAGGCCGCCCGTCAGGTGGTGCAGTCGGCCGACAATCCGGGCCGCGTCATCGCCGTGGTCCAGCCGCATCGCTACACCCGCCTGCGCGACCTGATGCAGGACTTCTCAACCTGCTTCGCCGACGCCGACAGCGTTCTGGTCGCCGATGTCTATCCGGCAGGCGAGCAGCCGATCGAGGGCGTCGACAAGCACGCCCTGGCCGAGGGCATCCGCCGCTATGGCCACCGTCAGGTCGCCGCCCTGGAAAACGCCGCCGTCCTGCCGCGCGTCATCAAGGATGAGGCGAAGCCGGGCGATCTGGTCGTCCTGCTGGGCGCCGGCGACATCACCAGCTGGGCCTACGCCCTGCCGGCGCAGCTGGAGGCCCTGGGCTGAGGTCTCAGCCCAGGTAGCGCGCGATCATCGCGCCGAAGAAGAAGCAGAGCAGGCTGGTCATGGCGAAGGCCGTGACAAAGGCGCCCAGCCATTCGACGCGCCCCTGAAGACGAAGGGTCTCGGCCGGGTCCAGCTGGCCCGATCTGATCTTCTTCATGTCGCCCTCCAGCGCCAGCAGGACCACGGCCATGCCGCCCAGCAGCGGCAGCCAGGCCGTCAGCAGGGACGCCAGGGATCCCGCCGAGGCGCGGCCGGAGCTGAAGCGAGCGATGAAGCCGTGGATGACTTCCTGGTGGCCCAGCGGCAGATAGACGAAGAGCAAGAGGCTGATCGCCGCCAGATAGAGCAGGGCGTACAAGGCTCGCTGCCCCAGGCTGATCGGAACGGCGGGCGGCGGCTCCGTCGGTTCGGAAAAGGCGTCCGGCATCGCCGCGCCATGCAGGAAATCGCCGGCGACGCGCCGTTTCTCGATATGCCAGAACCAGCGATAGGTTCCCGCGTGGCACAGGGGCAGGAAGAAGACCGCCATCAGCACGGCCAGAACGCCGTTGAGCGACTGTTCGAAGGTCAGGCTGCGACCCATACCCTCGGCCGCGAACAGCAGGCCGATGCACAGGGCGCCGATCCCGATGACGCTGGGCGGCGTGATCGCGAGGATCAACAGGATGGAGCGCAGCGGCTCTTGCAGGGCGGGAAGGAAGCGCTTTCCCTTGCGTGTCGACGTGGTTCGGGGCATCGCAGCCTTATCGCACATTGGACGTGCGCAAGAGATTTGAATGACGACCTGGACTGAAGCTCTTCCTGACGTGCGCGGCAAGCTGCTGTTGAACGAGCCGCTGGGGCCCTACACCTGGTTCCGCGTGGGCGGTGCGGCGGACGCCCTGTTCATCCCGGCGGACGCCGAGGATCTGGCCGACTTCCTCAAGGCGTTGCCCGAGGCCGTGCCGGTCACCATCATCGGCGTCGGCTCCAACCTGATCGTGCGTGACGGCGGGGTCGAGGGCGTGGTTATCCGTCTGGCCGGACGAGCCTTCGCCGCCATCACGACCGAGGGCGAGACCATCACGGCGGGTGCGGGCGCGCTGGATTCGATGGTGGCCAAGGCGTCTGCGAAAGCGGGCATCGCCGGGCTGGAGTTCTACGCCGGCATCCCGGGCACCATCGGCGGCGCCCTGACCATGAACGCGGGCTGCTATGGCTCGGAGACCAAGGACGTCCTGGTCTCGGCCTGGGGCCTGACGCGCCAGGGCGAGCGGATCGAGCTGACGCTGGCCGACTTCGGCTACACCTATCGTCACTCCAACGCCCCGGCGGGCGTCATCTGGATGGAGGCGACCTATCGCGGCAGGCCCGACGCACCCGAGGCCGTCACGGCCCGCATCAACGAGATCACCAGCCGCCGCGAGACGACCCAGCCGATCCGCGAAAAGACCGGCGGCTCGACCTTCAAGAACCCCGAGGGTCATTCCTCGTGGAAGCTGGTCGACGAGGCGGGCTGGCGCGGCAAGCTGCACGCCGAAACCGGCGGCGGCGCCAAGTTCAGCGAACTGCACTCCAACTTCATGATCAACCCGGGCGAGGCCACCGCCGCCGACATCGAAGGTCTGGGTGAGGCGGTTCGCGCCGACGTGTTGGCGAAGACGGGTGTTCAGCTCGACTGGGAAATCAAGCGCATCGGGCGGAAGTAACCCTCTCCCGGCGGGAGAGGGCTTGAGCGCACGAGCGCGAAGCGATCGTTCTTGCGCGAAAGGGTGAGGGGCTAACCTTTCAGTAGGCGACAGCCTTGGCGCGGGCTGCGCGACGGCTTGCGCCGAAGGACGCCCGCGACCCTCATCCGGCCCTACGGGCCACCTTCTCCCATCGGGAGAAGGGAAGCTGATCGGCAGCTTAAATTCCGCTTCCGGCCCGCTATCGTTTCCAACCGGTTAACCGTATTCAGTCCATAGGGGCGGGCTAGTAGTCGGATCGTCCCATGCGCGCGCCCCTGAACACTCTTCACGTCGCTGTCCTGATGGGCGGCCTGTCGTCCGAACGCGAGGTTTCGCTGTCCTCGGGCCGAGGCTGCGCCGACGCCCTGGAAGGACAGGTCGCCAAGGTCACGCGCGTCGACGCCGGTCGCGATCTGGCCCAGGTGCTGACCGCCCTGAAACCCGACGTCGTCTTCAACGCCCTGCACGGCGAATGGGGCGAGGACGGTTGCGTTCAGGGCATCCTCGAGACCCTGCGGATTCCCTATACCCACTCCGGCGTCCTGGCCTCGGCCCTGGCGATGGACAAGGACAAGTCGAAGGCCGTGCTGCGTGCGGCGGGCGTCGTCGTGCCCGGCGGCGGCCTGTTCGACCGCAAGGCGGTGGCGGCGGGCCATGTCATCGCGCCCCCCTATGTCGTCAAGCCGAACGCCGAGGGCTCCTCGGTCGGCGTCTATGTCATCCAGCCGGGCGACGCGCCTTGCGCCGTCGTCGGCGACGACAGCTGGACCTATGGCGATCTGGTCATGGTCGAGCCCTTCATCGCGGGCAAGGAACTGGCGGTCACGGTTCTGGGCGAGGCCAGCGGCCCGCGCGCCCTGACCGTCACCGACATCACCCCGACCAAGGGCTTCTACGACTACGAGGCCAAGTACGCGCCGGGCGGCTCCAGGCACGTCCTGCCCGCCGAGCTGCCCGCCCACGTCTTTGACAAGGCCCTGCGTCAGTCGGAGCTGGCCCATGCGGCCATGGGGTGTCGCGGCGTGTCCCGGTCCGATTTTCGTTATGACGATGTTAACGACGTTCTCGTTCTTCTGGAGGTCAATACCCAGCCCGGCATGACGCCGACCTCGCTCAGTCCCGAGCAGGCCGCCCATGTCGGGATGGCGTATCGTGATCTGGTTCGGTGGATGGTGGAGGACGCCTCATGCCCGCGGTAGTGCGCGGCGGTCGGCGACAGGGCGCGACGAAGGGCAGGGGGCAGGGCTCCCGCAACGCTCCGGCCACGCCGGGCAAGGTCGCCGCCATCGGTCGGCTGGACCTGTCGCCGCGCGCCGTCCTGATCTCCATCGTGGCGGGCGTCGTCGTTCTGGGCGGGGTCCTGGCCACCGGCGCGCGGGCCGAGCGCATCTCTAACTCGGTCTCCAACAAGTTCGACAGCATCACCTCGGGCATGGGCCTGAAGGTCAGGAACCTGCACGTCACCGGCGCCTCGCCCGAGGCCCGGGCGGCCATCCAGCAGGCCGTGGGCGTCAGCGCCGACCAGCCCATCGTCAGTCTGGACCTGAACGCCGTGCGCGACCGGGTGCAGGCCGTGGGCTGGGTCAAGGAGGCGCGCGTGGTGCGCCTGCTGCCCGACACCCTGATCGTCGACGTCAAGGAGCACGACCGTCTGGCCGTCTGGCAGACCGGCGGCCACGCCTATGTCATCGACAGCCGGGGCCAGGTCATCCAGGGCGCCGACGCCGGCCGCTACCCCGGGCTGCCGCTGGTCGTAGGCAAGGGCGCGGATCAGACCGCCGCCGAGATTCTGCCTCTTCTGGCCCAGCGCCCGCGCCTGATGGCGCGCGTTGAAGCCCTGGTCCGGGTGGACGAGCGCCGCTGGGATCTGCGCCTCAAGGACGGCGCTCTGATCCAACTGCCGGCCGTCGATCAGGACAGCGCCCTGATCCGCCTCGACGCGCTGGACCAGCGCGAACGCCTTCTCGATCTGGGCTTCGCCCGGGTCGATCTCCGCACGCCCGAGGAGGTCGCCGTCCGGCCCTCCGAAGGCGCCGTCTGACAACGAATACCCAGGACACCAGCATCATGGCCGGACGCAGCCGAGACACGAACACGGACCAAGCCAAGGGCGCCCCGCGCGCTCCGGCCGTGGCCGCGCTCGACCTGGGCCAGTCCAAGGTCGCCTGCTTCATCATGAAGCCCGAGGGCGTGCGTCACGCCGACCGCACCATCCGCGTCGCCGGGGCCAGCCACGTCCAGTCGCGCGGCGTGCGCGGCGGGGCCATCGTCAACATGGACGAGGCGGCCCAGGCCATCGGTCACGCGGTCGAGCGCGCCGAACGCGCCGCCGGCTCGCCCGTCTCCGGCGTCATCGTCACCACGGCCATCGGCCAGATGGCCAGCCACCGGGTCCAGGCCCGCGTCTCCCTGGGCGCCCATCCGATCAGCGACGGCGACCTGGCCCGCGCCATCGGCATGGCCCTGGCCCAGATCCGTCTGCCCAATCGCCGTCCGATCCACGTCCTGCCCATCGCCTGGTCGGTGGACGGGGCGCGTGGCGTTCATGACCCGCGCTCGATGCGCGGCGGCTCGCTGGGGCTGGACCTGCTGGTCGTCTCCATGTCCGAAGGCTCCTTCGGCGCCCTCAGCCACTGCTTGGAGTTGGCCCACCTCGACCTGCAAGGCGTGGCCGCCGCCCCCGTCGTCTCCTCGCTCGCCGCGCTGGAAGAGGACGAGATGGAGCTGGGCAGCGTCTGCATCGACATGGGCGGCGGCTCGACCTCGGCGGCGGTCTGGGGCGGACGCAGTCTGCTTCATATCGAAAGCCTGAACGTCGGCGGCGATCACGTCACCGCCGATATCGCGCGCGGCCTGTCGACCTCCAAGGTCGGCGCCGAGCGCCTGAAGACCCTGCACGGCTCGGCCATGGCCAGCGCCAACGAAGACCGTGAGATGCTGGAGGCCCCGCCGCGCGGCGAGGACCCCTCCGCCGGCCCCGTCATCGTCCCGCGCGCCATGCTGAAGACCGTCATCGCCCCGCGTGTCGAGGAGACGCTGGAGCTGCTGCGCGACCGGCTTAAGCACGCCGGCGTCGGCATGGACCCGGGCGCGGGCATCGTCCTGACCGGCGGCGCCAGCCAGCTGAACGGCGTGCGCGAACTGGCTGTGCGCGTGTTCGACCGCCCGGTCCGCCTGGGCAAGCCACAACGCGCCCCCCACCTGGCCGACGCCGCCTCGGGCCCGGCCTTCTGCTCGGCCTCCGGCGTCCTGCTGCGCGCCGCCTATGGTCCGCGCGAGGCCGTTTCCGCCCGCAAGCTGATGTCCCGTCAGATCACCGCCGCCGACGCCCCCAAGGTGCACCGCGGCGGCATGGTGGCCCGCGCCGCCGGCTGGTTGCGCGACAACCTCTAGTCGAGGCTTCTTCGGAAGGCGGCCGACGGCCTTCTGGCGATAAACCTTATCGGAATCTGCAGCCAAGCTACGGTTGCGGCTTCCAAAAGCGCCGACTCATATTAACGCAGTAACACTCCGTTAACGCAAAGAGGGTTTTCCTTAACGCGCTCATAACCAATGCGATTCGGCGGGGATTTCGCATTGGGGTTAACGGGCAGAGTCGGAAAGTCGGAACAACAATCATGTCTCTCTCGCTGGTGAAGCCGCAACACACGGAACTGAAGCCCCGGATCGTCGTCTTCGGCGTCGGCGGCGCGGGCGGTAACGCCGTCAACAACATGATCGACGCCGGCCTTGAAGGGGTCGAGTTCGTCGTCGCCAACACCGACGCCCAGCACCTCAGCTTCGCCAAGACCGACCGCCGCATCCAGCTGGGCGAGACCATCACCCAGGGCCTCGGCGCCGGCGCCCACCCCGAAGTCGGCATGAACGCCGCCGAGGAGAGCGCTGACGAGATCCACGCGCACCTGGACGGCGCGCATATGGTCTTCATCACCTGCGGCATGGGCGGCGGCACCGGCACCGGCGCGGCCCCCGTCATCGCCAAGTGTGCGCGTGATCGCGGCATCCTGACCGTCGGCGTCGTGACCAAGCCCTTCACCTTTGAAGGCCGTCACCGCATGCGTCTGGCCGACTCCGGCGTCGCCGAGCTGCAGCGCTATGTCGACACCCTGATCGTCATTCCGAACCAGAACCTGTTCCGCGTCGCCAATGAGCGCACGACCTTCGCCGACGCCTTCGGCATGGCCGACCAGGTCCTGCACTCGGGCGTGCGCTCGATCACCGACCTGATGATCCTGCCGGGCCTGATCAACCTCGACTTCGCCGACGTCCGCGCCGTCATGTCCGAAATGGGCAAGGCCATGATGGGCACGGGGGAGGCCACGGGCGACGACCGCGCCCTGCTGGCGGCCCAGAACGCCATCGCCAACCCCCTGCTGGACGAGACCAGCCTGAAGGGCGCCAAGGCCGTGCTGGTCAACATCACCGGCGGTCTGGACATGACCCTGCTGGAAGTGGACGAGGCCGCCAACGCCATCGCCGCCGAAGTGGACGGCGACGCCAACATCATCTTCGGCGCCGCCTTCGACCCGGCCCTGGACGGCAAGATCCGCGTCTCGGTCGTCGCCACCGGCATGGACGAGGCCGTCATCCAGAAGATCGAGCCCCAAGGGTCGGCCTTCTCGGACCGCCGTCCGGCTGCGGCCGCCGCCGCGCCGCGTCAGCCTGAAGTCCGCATCGACCCGGTTCGCGAACCGGCCCGCGCGCCCGAGCCCGCCCCGGTCTATGAGGCCCCGGCCGCGCGCGCCGCGCCCGAGCCGCGCCCCGAGCCGGTCATCCATGACGCGCCCCGCAACCTGGAGCCGATCGTCGATCCCTGGGTTGAGGAATACGAATCCGGCGCGGTCCGCGCCCAACCGGCCGCCGCTTCGCAGGGCGACCTCTACTTCGACCGCGCCCAGCCTGAGCAGCCGGCGGCCCGTCCGGCCCCGCGTCGCGAAGAGCCGGTCGCTGAAGAAGAATACTACGACGACCGCGATCACCGTCGCAGCGGCTGGAGCCTGTTCGGCAAGAAGCGCCAGCAGCCGCAACAGCAGCAGCCCTCCTACGCACCGCAACCCTCGTCGAACCGCACGACCCAACAGCTGCGCCAGACCCAGGCGACCCAGCCGACCCAGGACTTCCAGGCAGGTCACGCTGAAGACGACGACCTTGAAATCCCTTCCTTTCTTCGCCGCCTCGCGAACTGATCGGAAGAAATCCTGACTGAAACGCCCCGGAGCTAGGCTCCGGGGCGTTTTGCGTTGTTACGGGCTGTCGCCAGACCGAAACAATCCGAAACCCATCTTTCATTTCAGGCTTGAGCCGTCGTGGTTAAACGACAGACGAGGCGAACTCCGCGCGACCGTGCGGGGCCGCGCAATACAGAGAGTTTCAGCTTGTCGGTCCGTAACGACCATCACGAACAGACCATCGTCGCCCCGGCCATCACCGCCGGCGTCGGCGTTCACACCGGCCAGCGCGTCAAGCTGGTCGTGCGTCCGGCCGCGCCCGGCGCGGGCATCGTCTTCGTGCGCACCGACATCACGGATCGCGACAACCGCATCCCCGTCTCGGGCGAGGCTGTCGTTGATGCGCGCCTGAACACCATGATCGAGAACGCGGCGGGCGTGCGTCTGTCGACCATCGAGCACCTGATGGCCGCCCTGTGCGCGCTCGGCGTCTCCAACGCCGTGATCGAGGTCGACGGCCCCGAACTGCCGATCCTGGACGGCTCGGCCCTGCAGTTCGTGCAACTGCTGGACCGCGCCGGCTTCCGCCGCCAGGAAGCCCCGATCCGCTACATCGAGATTCTCAAGCCGATCCGGGTGGGGGAGGGCGACAAGTCCGCCGTCCTGCTGCCCTGCGACCGCTACGAGATGCGCTTCGAGATCGACTTCCCCACGCCGGTCATCGGCAATCAGGTGGTGGACTTCGTCGTGGACGAGGCGACCTTCCGCTCGGACATCATGGCCGCCCGCACCTTTGGTTTCGCCCATGAGGTCGAGGCCCTGCGTCAGGCCGGTCTGGCCCGCGGCGGCAGCTTGGAAAACGCCGTGGTCATCGACGGCGACGAGATCCTGAACCCCGGCGGTCTGCGCATGGAACGTGAGTTCGTGCGCCACAAGGCCCTGGACGCCATCGGCGACCTCTACGTCCTCGGCGCGCCCCTGCTGGGCCGCTACGAAGGCGTCAAGGCGGGTCACGCCCTGAACAACAAACTGGTCCGCGCCCTGCTGGCCCAGCCCGACGCCTGGCGCGTCACGACCCGCGTCCCCGACATGGCGATGGCGGGCTAGTTCAGCCCAGGCTGATCGTCGAGATCAGCCGTCCGAAATCCGGTTCTCCCGCCAGAAACGCTCGACGGTTCGAGTAGAAGCGGCCCGCGTCCGCGCGTGTGTCGTCGCAGGTCCAGGCGGCGTCAGCGACGCCAGCTTGCTCCAGCCGCCACAGGACGAAGCCAGGCAGGTCGAACAGGCGTTTGTCTTCAGCGGCGCCGGCGGCGAAGAAGCGTTCGCTGCCGGGGTCGTGGTGGGCGAAGCGCTCCTGATAATCGGCGCCGACCTCATAGCTGGCCTGGGCGATGCAGGGGCCGACCACGGCGACCATGCGCGCCGGGTTTGCGCCCAAGGCCTCCATGGCTGCGACGGTCGAGTGGATGATCCCGCCCAGCGCCCCCTTCCAGCCCGCGTGGGCCGCGCCCACCACGCCGGCTTCGGCGTCGGCGAACAGGACGGGCGCGCAGTCGGCAGTCAGAACGGAGGCGATGGGGCCGCGCACGGCGCTGACCACGGCGTCGCCCTCCGGCCTTTCGCCCGCCCAGCCTGCCTCGGCCACACGGGCCACGGCGGAGTGGATCTGATAGCAGCCGCACAGGTCGTCCAGCGCGCCGCCCATCCAGTCGGCCACGCGGCGACGATTCTCGGCCACACGCGCCGGGTCATCCTTTGAACCGACGCCTGTGTTCAGCCCGGCGTAGATCCCCTCCGACACGCCGCCTTCGCGGGTGAAGAAGCCGTGCCGGATCCCGGCCTTGTCCAGCAGGGGGTGAGTGATGGGGTTCAGGCTCATGCGGCCTCCAGCGAGCTACGGGCGGCTTCGACGGCGGCTTCGACGGCCTTACGGGCCTGGGGGCTGTTCTTCCAGCAGGTCGAGCCGACACTGACGGCGGCTCCGGCGCAGACGACGGTCGGATCGGCCAAGGCCAGCCGCTCGAAGGCGCCCAGACCCTGTTCCTCCAGACGCTCGACCACCTTGGGGCCGACGCCTTTCACGGCCAGAAGTATTTCCCGTTCCCGGTCGGAAAAACGCATCGTCACACTCCCTGCGGAAACCGTCCGCAGTCCTCAGAAGCCCGGCAGGGCCAGCGCGCGGGGCGAGAAGATCGCCGCCGCCTTGAACAGTTCGCCCATCTGGTCCGGCGCGGTCAGGCGGTCCAGCTGGCGCTGGATGACCGGGGCGGCGTCGGGGCGGGCCTGCATCAACCGCTGGGCGCGGGCTTCGATCCCCAGGGCCTTGAGGAAGGCGCCCTGACCGACGCAGCCGGTCACGTCGGCGCCGCTGCGCACGGCGGCTTCCAGCACCAGGGGGTAGTCGGCCCATTGGGTCAGATCGGCCTCGCCGGGCGTCGTCAGGGGATCGACCTTCTGATGGCGCCGCAAGCCCTGCAGGGTGTCGCCCGGCCCCGGCTGGCTGCGGCCGTAGTCGATCAGCAGGGCAGCGCCCGAGGCGGCCTTGACCAGGGTCGCCAGGTCGCGGGCGAAGGCGGCCTGCTGCTCGGAAATCTCCACCACCTGACCGGGCTCGACGTCGTACTCAGGCCGGTCGAAACCGCCGGAGATGGCGACCAGCCCAAAGGTCAGCTCGTTGTCGTCCGTCACGCCGACGCGGCGTTCGGCCCAACCGCCCTCGGTCTTCATGAACTGGCGCGCGGGCATGCAGTCCAGCACCTCGTTGCCGATCAGGATGACAGGGGCGTCGGTCTCGATCTGGTGCAGGGCGCTGAGCCAGCGGGCATGGGCGTCGGCGTCGGCCAGCCGTCGCGCCTGTTCGGCCCGCAGCGGGGCGCTGGGTTCGATCAGGATCAGGTCCACGGCCTCGAGGAAACCGGGAACCAGTCGCGCGGCGCGCAGGGCGTCGGACATCAGCGTCCCGTCGCCCGGCCCGACCTCGACCAGCCGCACGCGCTCGGGCGCGCCCATGCGGCTCCAGGTCTCGACGGCCCACAGGCCGATCAGCTCGCCGAACATCTGGCTGACCAGGGGAGCGGTGATGAAGTCGCCGCCTTCGCCCAGAGCGGGCCGCGTCGCGTAATAGCCCCCCTTCGGGTCGTGCAGGCAGCGGGTGACATAGTCCGCCACCGTCATCGGCCCGGTCAGCACGATCTCGCGGACCAGACGGTCCTTGAGGGTCTCGGTCATGACGCCTTACGCCTCCGCGACGGCCGGTTTGTTCAGCGCCCGCCAGATCAGCCAGGCGCCGACCAGCATCATCGGGATCGACAGGATCATGCCCATGGTCAGACCCAGCGGCAGGTTCTCCAGTCCGGCGTCCGGCTGACGCACGTTCTCCAGCGCGGCGCGGCAGACGCCATAGCCCAGCAGGAACAGGCCGGTGACGAAGCCCGGACGCTTCAGCATCCGCCACTTCCAGATGGCCAGGGACAGGATGACGAACAGCAGAAGGCCTTCCAGGCCCGCCTCATACAGCTGGCTGGGATGGCGCGGCTCGTTGCCGGCGGGGCAGAAGCCGTACATCTGTTCGATGCGGGCGTTGCAGAAGCGGATGGCCCAGGGAACCGTCGTCTCGCGGCCCCACAGCTCGCCGTTGATGAAGTTGGCGATACGGCCGAAGAACAGACCCAACGGCGCGACCGGCGCGATCAGGTCGCCCAGGCTGAGCGGGTTCACCTTCTGGCGATTGGCGTAGAGGGCGATGGCGATGACCACGCCGAGGAAGCCGCCGTGGAAGCTCATGCCGCCGGTCCACAGCTGCAGCAGCTCCAGCCGCTCGCCCCAGCTGTCGCCGGTGAACAACTGGGCGAACATGGCCGGCTTGTAGAAGAGGGCGTAACCGAAGCGGCCGCCCAGG
Organism: Brevundimonas sp. T2-11; assembly: GCF_055397675.1. NCBI lineage: Bacteria > Pseudomonadati > Pseudomonadota > Alphaproteobacteria > Caulobacterales > Caulobacteraceae > Brevundimonas > Brevundimonas sp. T2-11. The sequence goes on along the minus strand of NZ_AP027920.1, from coordinate 2,349,264 downwards.
ATGACGCCCAGGGTGATCCACAGCACCAGATCGTCCAGCTGCGGTCCCGTCACGGGCGGCTTGCCCGGCGCCCACAGTCGTTCCGTCTTGGCCAGTCGCGAGGCGTACCACCATCCCAGCACGATCCCGGCGACATAGGCCAGGGCGTACCAGCGGATGGGCAGGGGCCCCAGATGGATCAGGACAGGGTCGAATTCGGGGAAGGGCACAGGGCCTCCGTCAGCGCCGTTTGGAACCCGAAATCATCTAGCAAGCGAGACCGCATTCGTCGCGCGCTTTTCCCGCGAAGCAGTTTATAGCCGGTTTGACGGCAAGGTTTCGTTCACCCAATTTACGACGCCATTAACCATATACTGGTGCGGCAAAGACGCGAGAGTTCACTATGCAGACGCGCAATCCGATCCTCGACGAGTTCGCCAAGCTGACGACGGGCGCCATGGGTCTGGCCCAGGCCGCGGGCGATGAGGCCAAGGCCGCATGGCGCGCCCAGACCGATCGTTTCGTCGCCGAGATGGACCTGGTCCGCCGCGACGAGTTCGACGTGCTGAAGGACGAGATCGCTGCCCTGCGCGCCGAGATCGCGGAGCTTAAGGCTCAGAAAACGCCCGTGAAAAAGTCGTCCTCCGGAACGTCCACAGCTGCGAAGCCTGACGCCGACGCCACCGGTTGAGCCGAATCTGCGAACGCGTTTACCGTTCGTTTGCAGGTCGTGAGTCGCGACCCCTCGAGTGAAGATTGTGAACCCCTGATGGATGCAGCCCGGCCCGAAGAGGTCGACGTTCCCTACGATCCTCTGGATGTCGTGGAGCATGTCCTCAACGCGGAGAACCTGCCGTTCGACCGCACGGACGACGGTGACCTGGCCTTCGCCCTGGCGGGCGACTGGAAGGACTATGAGCTGTGGTTCGCCTGGCGGCCCGAGGGCGATTGCCTTCAGCTGTGTTGCGCCCTGGACCTGCGGGTCATGAAGACGCGGCGCGCGGCCGCCTATGAACTGGTGTCGATGATCAACCAGCGCACCTGGCTGGGTCACTTCGAGATCTGGCCGGACGAGGGCGAGATCGTCTTCCGTCATTCCCTGGCCCTGCCGCACAGCGAGAGGCCGACCCTGGCCCAGGCGGCCTCCATGATCGACGCCGCCATCGAGGCCGCCGACCGCTACTACCCCGCCTTCGACTTCATGGTGCGCGGCTCCAAGAAGGCGCAGGAAGCCATCGACGCCTGCCTGTTCGAAACCGTGGGCACCGCCTGACATGGGACGCCCTGTCGTCCTGCAAGGCGTGGGGCGGCTGGGCTCGGCCATCCTGGAAGGCTGGCTGAAGACCGGGGCGGTCGATCCCGTCGACCTCATCATCCTGACACCTTCCGACAAGCCCGCCGCCGAGGCCGCGCGAGCCCTGGGCGCGCGGATCAATCCGCCATCGGAGGCTTTGGCCGAGGCCCGCGCCTTCGTCATCGGCGTCAAGCCGGCCAAGTGGTTCGAGGCCTCGCGTCCGGTCCTGCCGCATCTGGCCGCTGACGCCGTGATCGTCTCGGTCATGGCCGGGGTGAGGGGCGATACCATTTCCGAGGGCTTCGACGGCCGCTCTGTCGTCCGCATCATGCCGACGACCGGCGTGGCCCAGGCCCAGGGCGTGGCCACCATCTGGGCCGGCGACGAGGCGGCCCGCGCCGTGGGCGAGGCCCTGTTCGCCCCCCTCGCCGAGACCGTCCATCTGGACGAGGAAGCCGCCATGCACGCCGCGACCGCCGTGTCGGGCTGCGGGCCTGCCTACTATTTCGCCTTCACCCGCGCCCTGGCCCAGGCCGGGATCGAGGAAGGCCTGTCGCCTGAGGCCGCTGTGCGTCTGGCGCGCGCCACCCTGCGCTCCGCCGCAGCGGGTGTGGAAGGGACAGAGGCCTTGGACGCTCTGATCGACCGTGTGGCCTCGCCCGGCGGCGTGACCCAGGCCGGTCTTCTGGCCCTGAACGCAAACAGCGCCCTCGACCGGGCGGTCGAGAGCGCCGTTCAGGCGGCTGTGGCCAAGTCCACCGAACTCAGCGGGTGACGTAGCGCCCTTCGGCAAGGTTGCGCGCTAGGCGGCCATAGGCGGTGCTGGCGTCCTGCCAGGTGCTGAACCCGCGCACGTCGCTCAGCGTCGTCGAATAGCGTTCATATTTGACCGGATGAACCTCGCCCGAGGCGGTGGTCACCGTGCCCTCGATGGCGGCGCCGCCCAGGGAGATGCTGCGCATGGGGTCGAGGCCAGGCTTGGCGACGGTCTGCTGCATGGTGGGGCGATTGGGCTTGAGATCGGTGATCGTCAGCTCGATCCGGGCCCCGTCCAGAGCGTGGCGCTCCGTCAGGACGCGGGTGACCGTGGCGGTCAGGTCGTCGACCTGTTGCTGAACGTCGCGCTGACCGAGTTCCTCGGCGGTCTTGGCGAAATCCGGGCTGACAGTGACGATGACGGCGGAGGGTTGGGCTGCTGCGGCGCCGGCGAGGGCCAGCGTGGCGGCGAGCGGTGCGAGAAATGCGAAACGGCGCATCATACGGACTCCTGATCCAGGCCCCCCTGGAACACTCGCAAGATGGCGATGATTTTACAGTCACGCCAGAGGGCGCGTGACGATTTATCCCGGCAGGCGGATCGAGGCCTTCAAGCCGCCGAGATCGCTACGGCTCAGAGTGATGTCGCCGCCGTGGCCGCGGGCCACGTCGCGGGCGATGGCCAGGCCCAGACCGACGCCCTTGCTGTTCTGGTTGCGTGAGGCGTCCAGCCGCGAAAAGGGCCGGAAGGCTTCCTCGTGCATGTCGTCGGGAATGCCCGGTCCATCGTCCTCTACCGCGATCTCTATGCCGCCCGAGGGCAGGGGGCGGGCCGACAGACGGACATGTTCCCCGTGAACGGCGGCGTTGCCTGCCAGATTGTTCAGGGCGCGGCGGAAGGCCAGGGGGCGCAGCATGGCGTCCAGTTCGTCCGGCGTCTCGACCGTGACCTCGGCGCCGGCGCGACGCGCGTCCTCGGCGGCGCGCCGCAGCATTTCGGGCACGGAGATCGACTGCATGGCCTCGCCCGCCTCGCCCCGCGCGAAGGCCAGGTATTCGTCGATCATGTGCTCCATCTCGTCCAGGTCGCCCTTCATCGCCTCGGCCCGCTTGAACGGCGGGGCGAGGGCCAGTTCGAGGCGCAGACGGGTCAGGGGCGTGCGCAGGTCGTGGCTGACCGAGGCCAGCAGGGCTGTACGCTGGTCGATATGACGCTGGATACGCCCGCGCATGTCCAGGAAGGCGGAGGCGGCTGCTCGCACTTCGCGTGCGCCGTGCGGCTTGAAGCGCGGCACGCTTTCGCCCCGGCCAAAGGCTTCTGCGGCGTCGGCCAGGCGTTCGATGGCGCGCACCTGATTGCGGATGAACAGCACCGCCACTCCCAGCAGCAGGACGGTCGCGATCGTTAGCCACAGGACGAAGATATGGGCCTGGGTCGCCACGGCCCGTTCGCGCGGGGCGATGACGCGCAGCACGCCGCCGGGCTCCTGCACACGGATGTCGACATAGGCCGGATAGCGGGTGGTGTCGTACCAGAAGGGCTGATCCAGGCGCGAGGCCAGGGCTTTTTCCAGCGTGCGGTCGACCACGCCGAGCGCGCCGCGTCGCTGTTCCTTGGGCAGGACCGCTCCGTCCTGGAAGGCGATGGACAGTTGCATCGATCGTTCGGCCCGATCGGCGATGACGGTCAGGTTCTGCGGCGTCGGTTGGTCGCGGTAGCTCTCGGCCGCCCAGGCCACATCCCCCGCCAGCCCCTCGGACAGGCGAGCGGTCACCGCCTGCCAGTGGGCGTCGAAGAAGGCCCAGGTCACGGCCCCCTGCATGATCAGCACCGGCAGGACGATGATCAGCAACGACCGCCCCCACAACGAGGTCGGCAGGCGGCGCTTTATCATTCGCGCCCAGACGTTGAAGGGCAGCAGTCTCATCGACGGGTCAGTCCGGCGCCAGCATGTAGCCGACGCCGCGCACCGTTTGCAGGTAGCGCGGGTTCTTGGGGTCGGCCTCCAGCTTGCGGCGCAGGCGCGTCACCTGGACGTCCACGGCGCGGCCGGTGATGTCGGCGGTGTCGGGCGACAGGTTCATGCGCTCGACCGGCGAGTGGGCGTGGATGGCCAGGGTCTTCAGTAGTTGCGCCTCGGCCTCGGTCAGGCGTTGCAACTCGCCGTCGCGGGTCAGTTCCAGCCGCTCCATGTCGAACACCGCCGGCCCCATGCGGATCTCGCGTGGCGTCATCGGCTTGCCGCCGGTGCGACGCAGGATGGCCTCGACCCGAAGGGCCAGTTCGCGCGGGTCGAAGGGCTTGGACATGTAGTCGTCGGCGCCGCGCGACAGGCCCTCGATCCGGTCGTTGGGATCGCCCTTGGCGGTCAGCAGCAGGACCGGGGTCTTGGACAGGGACGCCTGGCTGCGGATCCAGCTGGTCAGGTCGAAACCGCTCTCGCCCGGCATCATGACGTCCAGCACGATCAGGTCGAACTCGATCAGTTCGACCAGGCGGCGCGCCGCGCCCGCGTGGGCGGCGCCAGTGACGCGATAGCCTTCGCGGGTCAGGAACTCTTTCAGCAGTTCGCGGATTCTGTCGTCGTCGTCGACGACCAGCAGGTGACGGCCGGCGCCGGGAGCAGCGATGGGGCCGGAGCGGCCGTTCGAGCGCGTATCAGTCATGTCTTAGGCGATCCTGCCGAACGCAAAGGCGTTGACGGCGGCGGGAGAGAAGAGTGTAACCGGACCACATCCCGAGGAGACGTTATTCAATGGCCTTCGTTCCTTTCGACGATCGTGACGGCTGGATCTGGTTTGACGGCGCGTTCGTGCCCTGGAGGGACGCGAAAACGCACGTTCTGACCCATGGCCTTCACTACGGCTCGTCGGTGTTCGAGGGTGAGCGTATGTATGGCGGCGAAATCTTCAAGCTGACGGCGCACAGCCAACGGCTGAAGCGCTCGGCCGAGCTGCTGGACTTCGACATTCCCTACAGCGTGGCCGAGATCGACGCCGCCTGCAAGGAAACCTGTGAAAAGAACGGCCTGACCGACTGCTACATCCGTCCGGTGGCCTATCTGGGCGCCGAACAGCTCAGCGTCTCGTCGCTGAACAGCAAGGTCCACCTGGCCATCGCCGCCTGGGAATGGCCCAGCTACTTCGACCCCGAGGTCAAGAAGAAGGGCATCCGTCTGGAGTGGGCCAAGTGGCGTCGACCCGACCCGGCCACCGCCCCTTCGACGGCCAAGGCCGGCGGTCTCTACATGATCTGCACCATGTCCAAGACGGCGGCCGAGAAGCGCGGTTTCGCCGACGCCATGATGCTGGACTGGCGCGGCTATGTCGCCGAAGCCACCGGCGCCAACGTCTTCTTCGTCCAGAACGGCGCCCTGCACACTCCGCGCGTCGATCACATCCTGGACGGCATCACCCGTCAGACCGTGATCGAGATGGCGCAGGCCAAGGGCATCGAGGTGGTGATCCGCGACATCCTGCCGGAAGAGCTGTCGGGCTTCTCGGAGTGCTTCCTCACCGGCTCGGCCGCCGAGGTCACGCCGGTCAGCGAGATCGGCGACTACCGCTTCACGCCCGGCGAGCTGTCGCTGAGCCTGATGGACGACTACGGCAAGCTGGTCCGCGGCCAGCTCTGATCAGATCAGGCGGAGGGTTCACCCTCCGCCTTTTTCTTGCGCGCCTTCACGCCTGGGCCGAGGCGGGCGCGGCAGGACGCCGCATGCGCTCTTGACCAGAGGGCGCACGGTAGCGTTCAAGCAGATTTCAAGGGCGGCTGCTGGCCGTCGGCCGGTCGCGGAGCCGCCTTTTCCCATGTTCAGCCTTCTGAACCTGCAGAGCCTGCTGGGCCTGGTCGTCATCATCGCCGTTTGCTGGGCCCTGTCCGAGAACCGCAAACTCTTCCCCTGGCGTCTGGCCATCGGGGCGGTGCTGGTGCAGGCGGCCCTGATTTTGGCGACCTTCGCCATTCCCGGCTCGCAGGTGGTGCTGGACGGCGTCAACAACGCCGTGAAGGGGCTGGAACTGGCGACCGAGGAGGGGACCAAGTTCGTCTTCGGCTATCTGGCGGGCGGGGACCAACCCTACGCCGTCGCCAATGAAGGGGCGTTGTTCACCTTCGCCTTCAAGGTCCTGCCGCTGATCCTGGTCATTTCGGCCCTGTCGGCCCTGCTGTGGCACTGGAAGATCCTGAAGTGGATCACCCTCGGCTTCGGCTTCCTGTTCCAGCGGACCATGGGCCTGGGCGGGGCCTCGGCCCTGGCGGTGGCGGCCAATGTCTTCCTGGGCATGATCGAGAGCCCCATCGTCATCCGCGCCTATCTGGACAAGCTGACCCGCTCGGAGGTCTTCCTGATGATGGTGGTCGGCCTGGCCACGGTGGCGGGTTCGACCATGGTGGCCTACGCCACCATCCTGGCGCCCGTCCTGACCAATGCGGCGGGCCACGTCCTGGTCGCCTCCATCGTCTCGGCGCCTGCGGGCGTCCTGCTGGCCCGCGTCATCATCCCCGAGAAGCCGGGCGAGGGCGGGGCGGTCGCCGACTACAACTCGGCGCTGAAATACGACAGCGCCGTCGACGCCATCGTCAAGGGCACGTCCGACGGCCTGATGGTGGTGCTGAACATCTCGGCCGTCCTGATCGTCTTCGTGGCCCTGGTGGCCCTGGCCAACGTCATGCTGGGCGCCTTCTGGATCGGCGGCGAGCCGCTGAGCGTCGAGCGCATCCTGGGGGTGGTTTTCGCCCCCGTCGCCTGGCTGATCGGGGTGGAATGGGCCGATGCGCAGACGGCCGGCTGGCTGCTGGGCGTCAAGCTGACCCTGACCGAGTTCGTCGCCTTCATCAAACTGGGCGCTGTGCCGGACGGAGAGATGACCGAGCGCACGCGCATGCTGATGACCTACGCCCTGTGCGGCTTCGCCAACATCGGCTCGGTGGGCATCACCGTCACCGGCCTGTCGGTCCTGATGCCCGAACGCCGCGAGGAGGTTCTGGGTCTGGTGTGGAAGGCGCTGCTGGCGGGCTTCCTGGCCACCCTGATGACCGCCTGCATCGTCGGGGCCATGCCGGCCTCGGTGTTCGGCCAGTAGGTTTGATCTGAACCGGGGGAAGCATCCGATGAAGCTCTACACCTCCTATCGCGCGCCCAACCCGCGCCGGGTCCGCTGGGTCATGGCGGAGAAGGGTATCGACAATGTCGACTTCGTCGAGATCGACCTGCTCGCGGGCGAGCACCGCACCCCGGCCTATCGCGCCAGGGTCGGCGTGCCCCACGTCCCGGCGCTGGAACTGGACGACGGGGCCTGCATCTCCGAATCCATCGCCATCTGCCGCTATCTGGAGGCCCTGCATCCCGAGCCCAATCTTTTCGGGCGCGACCCGAAGGAGCAGGCGATCATCGAGATGTGGACTCGCCGCTGCGAGATCTACCTGGCCAATCCCATGATGCTGAACGTGCGCTTCAGCCACCCGGCCCTGGCCGCCCTTGAAGCGCCCCAGCCCCAGGTGGCCGAGTACAGCCGCCTCGGCGCCGAGAAGTTCATGCGCCTGCTGGACCGTCAGTTGGCCGAGCACGACTTCATCGCCGCTGATCGTTTCACCATCGCCGACATCGTCGCCGCCGTGGGTCTGGATTTCGCCCGCCTGGTCAAATACCGCCCGCCGGAAGACCTGATCCATCTGGCCCGCTGGATGGAGGCCTGCCGCGCCCGTCCGGCCGCGAAGGCCGGGGTCTAGCCTCCATGCGGACCCTGGCCCCGCCCGAGCGGGGCATGGCTGTGCTGCTGGCGGCCCTGGCCGGCTATGTCGACAGTCTCGGCTTCCTGCAACTGGGCGGCTTGTTCGTCTCTTTCATGAGCGGCAACTCGACCCGGATGGCGGTCGGGGTGTCGATGGGCGACTGGCGCACCGTGGGCGTGGCGGCGGCGATCCTGATCCTGTTCGTCCTGGGCGCGGCTGTGGGCGCGCTGGTCGCGGGCGGCGAGGGGATGCGCTCGCGCAGCCGCGTTCTGATGCTGGAGGCGGCGCTGCTGGCGGGCGCCGCCCTGGCCGCGCCGACGGGGCTGGTGCCGCTGGCGGTGGGCCTGATGGTTCTGGCCATGGGGATCGAGAACGCCGTCTTCCTGCGTGACGGCGAGGTCGGCGTAGGACTGACCTATATGACCGGGGCCCTGGTCAAGCTGGGGCAGGCGCTGGCCGGTGCCATGCGCGGCGGACATCGCACGGCCTTCGCGCCCTATCTGTTGTTGTGGGCCGGCCTGTTCGGCGGGGCGGTGGTGGGCGCCTTCAGCTACGGCGCGCTGGGGTTGAACGCCCTGTGGGCGGCGGCCGCGCTGGCGGCGGGTCTGGCCGTCTTCGCCCGCGTCAGTCCCGAGGCGTGAACTTGCGGATCACGCCCGAGAAGGTCATCAGCAGACGTTCGCCCGTATTGATCTGGCCACGGACGAAGATCAGGCTCTTGCCGGCCTTGGTGACCTGGCCGGTCGCCTCGATCAGTTCGCCCACGTAAGCGCCGTCGATGAAGGTGGAATCCAGTTGCACCGTCACGCCCGACGCGCCCTCCATCTCCTGATAGGCGATCTGGAACATGGCGATGTCGGCGAAGGTCATCAGGCAGCCGCCGTGCATCCGCCCGCCGGCGTTCATGTGCTTCTGCTCGGCGCGGAAGGCGCAGCGCATGTGGCCGTCGGGATCCAGCTTGCCGTAGAAGGGGCCGACCACCACGTCGAAGGTGTCGTGCAGGTCATAGGTCTGCCAGCCGGCGAACTCGCCTTCCGTGATGGTGATTTTCGCGACCATGCCGATTACGCCTTCTTTCCGATCTTGCGGTGCAGCATATAGACCTGATGAACGATCCAATCGAAGCGGCCATTTTCGAAAAACTGGCCAAGGCCGATCCCAAGAACGTCGGCGGCAAGAGCATTGAACCCTCGGATGTGGCCAAAGCGCTGCAGCCCGAGCAGTGGCAGCGCATGCTGCCCAAGGTCCGCGCCACGGCCCTGGGCCTGATGCGTCAGGGCAAGCTGACCATCACCAAGAAGGGCAGGGCGGTCGACCCCAACGCTTTCAAGGGCGTGATCCGTCTGCGCCTGCCGACCGAGGCCGAGACGGCCGCAGCCCTGGCGGCCCTGCCGCCCGTCGAAAAATCGGATGACGATTTCGACTGAAACGGGCACCGGCCTGGCTGACGTCCTGGCCGAAATCCGCGCCTGCCGGGCGTGCCTGGGACAACTTCCCCACACGCCGCGCCCGGTGGTCATGGTCGCGCCCGAAACGCGTCTGCTGATCTGCGGTCAGGCGCCGGGCCGACGGGTGCATGAGAGCGGTCTGCCCTTTACCGATCCGTCCGGCGATCGCCTGCGCGACTGGCTGGGCGTGGATGAGGCGACCTTCTACGGCGATCCGCGCCTCGGCGTCGCGGCCCAGGCCTTCTGCTTTCCCGGCACGGACCCCAAGGGCGGAGACTATCCGCCGCCGCGCCGCTGCGCCGAGCTGTGGCGGCCCCGACTGCTGGCCGAATTGCCGAAGGTCGAGCTGACCCTGCTGGTCGGCGGCTACGCCCAGGCCTGGGCCTTGGGCGCGGCGGCCAAGCCCAACATGACCGATACCGTCCGCGCCTGGCGCGACTACGCCCCCGCCGTCCTGCCCCTGCCGCACCCGTCATGGCGCAATACGGCCTGGCTGAAGAAAAACCCGTGGTTCGAGACCGATGTTCTGCCCTACCTTCGCCAGAGGACAGCGGAGATACTGGCGTGAGCATCGGACGAAGCGGACTGACGGCGGGTCTTCTGGCGCTTTCGCTCGCCCTGTCCGCCTGCGCCACGCCACATCTGCAAGGGCCGCAGACTCCGCCCAACGGCTTTCATGGTCCGCGTATCGAGGCCGGGACGCTGGGACGCGGCGCCTTTATCGTTCAGGACGGCGCGCGGCTGCCCTACCTGCGCTGGAGCCCCGAGGGGCAGGAGCCGTGGGCGGTCATCGTCGCCCTGCACGGTTTCAACGATCACTACGCCTCCTTCCGTCTGGCCGGACCGTGGTGGGCGACGCGCGGCATCGAGACCTGGGCCTATGACCAGCGCGGCTTCGGCCTGTCGCCCCATCGCGGCGAGTTCGCACAGGAAAGCCTGACCAGCGCTGACCTGCGCACTATCGTAGCCCTGGTGCGCGCCGAACGCCCCAACGCCCTGATCGTGGTGGCGGGCGAAAGCATGGGCGGTTCCTCGACCATCGCCGCCTTCGGGGGCGAGGCGCCGCCCGACGCCGACCGGGTGGTCCTGTTGGCGCCTGGCGTCTGGGGCTGGTCCAGCCAGAGCCCGTTCAACCGCGCCGGCCTATGGGCCGCCGCCCGTCTGATGGGGGCCAAGACTGTCGAGCCGCCTGCTTTCGCCGTTCGCAATATCCGCGCCTCGGACAATACGCTGGAGCTGATCCGCAACGGTCGCGATCCGCAGAGCATCCTCTCCACCCGGTTCGATTCCATGCACGGCCTGGTCGACCTGATGGAGGCGGCGTCCATGCGTCTGGGGGCGGTCGAAAAGCCGACCCTGCTGCTCTACGGCGCCCATGACCAGATCGTGCGCAAGGGGCCGATGCGGCTGGCGCTGGAGCGGGCGGGCGAGCGACCCAACCTGCACACGGGCTATTATCCGGACGGCTGGCACATCCTGAACCGCGACCTGCAGGGCGAGGTCGTCTATCACGACGTCGAGGCCTGGCTGCGCGACGCCGCCGCCCCCTTGCCGTCCGGCGCCGGACCTGTGCTTCCGGCCCTGCGGGCCGACCCCAAAGCCCGCTGAACCCGCCTTTTCCTGACGTGAAACCGACACGCTTGCCCTGTAGGCGGGCGCGGCGTATCTCCACGCGCATAAAAAATACCCCAGGAAAGGCCTGTCATGGGCAAGACGCTGTTTGATTCCCCCTCTTTCGCGAACCATGAAGGCGTCCACGCCTTCCACGACGAGAAAACCGGCCTGAAGGCCATTGTCGCGGTTCACTCCACCGCGCGCGGTCCCGCCGTCGGCGGCACCCGCATGTGGAACTACGCCACCGCCGCCGAGGCGCTGGAGGACGTCCTGCGTCTGTCCAAGGGCATGAGCTACAAGAACGCCGTGGCGGATCTGGAAATGGGCGGCGGCAAGTCGGTCATCATCGGCGACAGCCGCACCCAGAAATCGCCGGAACTGTTCCGCGCCTTCGGTCGCGCCCTGAACGGCCTGGGCGGCAACTACTACGCCGCCGAAGACGTCGGCACCTCGGTCGAGGACATCGCCGAAGCGCGCAAGGTCACCGAATACGTCCTGGGCCTGAAGGACGGCCCGGAAGCCTCGGGCGACCCCAGCCCCGTCACCGCCGAGGGCGTGTTCCGCTCGAACCTGGTCGTCGCGCGCCGACTGTTCAAGCAGGACGACATGACCGGCCTGACCGTCGCCATCCAGGGCGTGGGTCACGTCGGCGCCTATCTGGCCGAGAAGCTGCACAAGGCCGGCGCCAAGCTGATCATCACCGACGTCAACCAGGCCAACCTGGAAGCCGTCGCCGCCGCGACCGGCGCCGAGATCGTCGCCCCCGACGCCATCTATGGCGTCGCCGCCGACATCTATGCGCCCTGCGCCCTCGGCGCGACGCTGAACCTGCAGACCCTGGACCGCCTCAAGGTCAAGGCCGTCTGCGGCGCTGCCAACAACCAGCTGGCCACCGCGGACATCGGCGACGAGCTGTTCCGTCGCGGCGTGCTCTACGCCCCCGACTACGTCGTCAACGGCGGCGGCATCATCAACGTCGCCTCGGAAATGAATGCTCGCCAGTCGGGCGGCGCCTATGACGCCTCGTGGGTCGAAGGCAAGCTGTCGCGTCTGATGGAGACCTTCGAGGAGATCCTCGAGCGTTCGGTCGTCGAGAACAAGCCGACCCACCTGATCGCCGACGCCATCGCCGAAGCCCGCATCAAGGCGGCCGGCGATCAGAAGGCCGAGCTGCTGAAGGCGGCCTAAGGCTCTCTTTGCGCCTCGCGCTTCGCGATTTCCTCGAGCGTCTTTGGCTGTGACTTGAACGGGTAGTCGGGCGTCTGTCCTTCGGGATCAAGCACGTCGTCCGGCACCCGCATCAAGCGATACAAGGGGAAAAGCACATAGTGGGCCAAGCCAACCAAGGCGTAGGCTCCGAGCGCGACGAACGGGTAGTCGGCAAGCGCCAACCCGCGACCGGCCGGGCGGGTCGCCCACTCGGGCAGATGGGGCCAGACCCAAACCGCCAGTTGAATGACTTGCCAAACGCAGAAGACAGCGAGCAGCAGGACCAGCCCGTGGATCGCTGCCGCCCTGTAAATCCAAGCTTCCCGTTTCATCGCCCCGCCTTTCCTTCATGATGTATACCGTCGTTGTGCGGACTCCAACCCTGCCGCGTGGCGGAATGGTGAAGCGGGATTCCCTCAATCTTTAACGCATCTTAACGCGGCGTTTACCATCCAGGCGGCAGTTTCTGCCTAGCGGGATCAGTTCATCCCGCCAGTGGATGGGCGGGGACGCGTGGGCGGCTTCACGGCGGCGTTGCAGAAGTTCGGTATCGGCCGTCTGGCCGCGGTGCTCGGCGTCGCCGCCGGCGTGGCCGCGGTGCTGGTCGCCGTCATGCTGCGGGTGGGCCAAGCGCCCGACGCTCTGCTCTATTCCAACCTCGACCTGCGCGAGGCGTCGGAGATCGGCGCCGCCCTGGATCAGGCGGGCATCAGGTACAGCTCCAAGGGCGACGGCTCGACCATCTTCGTCAGCCGCGACGAAGTCGGCACGGCGCGCCTGATGCTGGCGGGCAAGGGGCTGGTGACCTCGGGCAGCGTCGGCTACGAGATTTTCGATAACCAGTCGGTCCTGGGTCAGACCGAGTTCCAGCAGAACCTGAACGAACAGCGCGCCCTGCAAGGCGAGTTGTCGCGCACCATCATGTCGATGCGCGGCATCACCTCGGCTCGCGTGCACATCACCATGCCGCGCCGTGAGATGTTCCAGGCCGCCGCCACCGACCCGACCGCCGCCGTGGTCGTAGGCGTCGGCGGTCGCGACCTCAGCGCCGATCAGGTCCGGGCCATCCGCAACGTCGTCGCCTCCTCGGTGCCGAACCTGAAGCCGGACAAGGTCACGGTGACGGACCAGTCCAACCGGACCCTGGCGGCCGGCTCGGAAGACACCGGCTTCACCTCGGCCACCGCCGAGGCGGCCAAGGCCACGACCGAGTCCCAGTTGCAGACCCGCATCAAGGACATCGTCGAGGGCGTTGTCGGCGCCGGCGCGGCGCGCGTCCAGGTGACGGCCGACATCGATCACAGCCGCTCGACCACCCAGGAGCAGAAGTTCGACCCCGACGGCCAGGTCGTCCGCTCGACCTCGACCAACGGCTCGCAGTCCCAGGATACGACGGGTCAGGCCGACGGCGGCGTCACCGCCACCAACAACATCCCCGGCGGTCAGGCTCCGAACACGACGCCCATCGGCTCGACCAACTCGGAAAACACCGAGACGACCAACTACGAGATCTCCAACACCACCACCACCACGGTGAAGGAGCCGGGCGAGGTCAAGAAGCTGTCGGTCTCGGTCGCCGTGGACGGCAAGTACACCCCCGCCGCCGACGGCAAGGGCGCGCCGACCTACGCTCCTCGCACGGCCGAGGAGGTCCAGCAGATCAAGACCCTGGTGGCCGCCGCTGTCGGCATCGACGAGACGCGCGGCGACAAGATCGAAGTTGTCAACGTCCGCTTCAATCGCGAACCCTCGGCGGCGCCGGGCGCGGACGAAGGCTCGTCGATGTTCAACTTCGACAAGAACGACATCATGCGCGGGATCGAGCTGCTGGTGCTGGTCATCACCGGCTTCCTGCTGATCTTCTTCGTTGTCCGTCCCCTGCTGAAGGCTGCGACGGGCGGTGCGGCGACGCCCGCGCTGGTCGGCGCCAACGGCATGCCTGTGACGCCGCTGGACACGCAACTGGTCGGTGGAACCCTGCCGGGCCAACCGCAGATGCTGGCCGGTCCCAGCGACATGGATCAACGCCTCGACATCGCTCGCATCGAGGGTCAGGTGAAGGCCTCTTCGATCAAGAAGGTCGCCGACTTCGTGGACACGCATCCGGAGGAATCCACCGCGATCCTCCGCTCCTGGGTGCATGAAAGCTGATGACCCGTCTCGTGGGAAAAAAGGGGCCGATCGACGATATCCGCAAGCTGACGGGGCCTGAGAAGGCCGCTGTCGTCCTGCTGTCGCTGGGCGAGGAGCACACCATCCTCTGGCAGCAGCTGGACGAGGAGGAGATCAAGGAAATCTCCCAGGCCATGGCTGGTCTTGGCACCGTCGCGGCTCAGGTGGTCGAGGAAGTCCTGGTCGAGTTCGTCTCGGGCATCGGCGGCGCCGGCGCCCTGATGGGCAGCTATGAGCAGACCCAGCGTCTGTTGGCCTCCTTCATGCCGGGCGACCGCGTGGACGCCCTGATGGAGGAAATCCGCGGCCCCGCCGGGCGGACCATGTGGGACAAGCTCGGCAACGTGAACGAGGCCGTCCTCGCCAACTATCTGAAGAACGAATACCCGCAGACAGTCGCCGTCATCCTGTCCAAGGTGAAGCCCGACCACGCCTCGCGCGTGCTGACGGCCCTGCCGGAGGACTTCGCCCTGGAGTGCGTCCAGCGGATGCTGCGCATGGAGCCGGTGCAGCGCGACATCCTCGACAAGATCGAGCAGACCCTGCGCACCGAGTTCATGTCCAACCTGGCCCGCACCTCCAAGCGCGACAGCCACGAACTGATGGCCGACATCTTCAACAGCTTCGACCGCCAGACCGAAGCCCGCTTCATCGGCGCCCTGGAGGAGCGCAGCCGTGATTCCGCAGAGCGTATCCGCTCGCTGATGTTCGTCTTCGAGGACCTGTCCAAGCTGGACCCCGGCGGGGTTCAGACCCTGTTGCGCGCGGTCGAGAAGGACCAACTGGCCCTGGCGCTCAAAGGCGCCTCGGATGCCCTGCGCGAAATGTTCTTCTCCAACATGTCCGAGCGCGCCTCGAAGATCATGCGCGAGGACATGGAGTCGATGGGGCCGGTGCGCCTCAAGGACGTCGACGCCGCCCAGATGACCATGGTCCAGGTGGCCAAGGACCTGGCCGCGCGCGGCGACATCATGCTGGCCGGCCAGAGCGGCGACGACGAGTTGATTTACTGACATGACCGGCATCCCCTCTACAGCCCGCCCTTTCATCTTCGACACCGAGTTCGACGCCTCGGGCGACGTCGTGCGCCCCTCGGCCTGGCAACCGGTCAAGCGATCCTTCGCCCCCGCCGAGGTCGACGCCCTGGTGGCGCAGGCTCGGCTGGAAGCCCGTCAGCAGGCCCTGGCCGAGGTCGAGGCCCTGCGCGCCGACGCCCTGTCGACCCTGGCCCAGCAGGCGGCCCATGCCGCCGGCGCCCTCAGCACCATCGCCGAGGCCCATCGCCGTCAGTCGGCCGAGCTGGCGGTCGCCGCCGCCCGCGTCCTGGCCTCGACCGCCTTCGACCGCTTCCCCCGCCGTCCGCTGGAAGCCGCCATCGAGCAACTGGGCCAGGAGATCGACGCCTCGCCGCGCCTGCTGGTCCGCGCCGCCGGTCTGGACGAGACGGCCCGCGCCCACATCGAGGCCCTGTGCGCCGACGCCGGCTTCACCGGTCTGATCGCCTTCCGCGAGGACGCCGGCGCGCCGGCCGCCGCCTTCGCCCTGGAATGGGCCGACGGCCGCGCCGAGTTCGATCCCGAGGGCGTCGCCGCCCGTGTTTCCGCCGCGCTGGAGGCCGCGCTCGCGGCCGAGGCCGGTCATGCTGAATCCCTCGACAGGAGCGCCTTCTGATGGCCACCGACGATCTCTCGCTGGAAGAGTTCGGCGACTCCACCGCCCTGACCCTCGCCGACGAGGCCGGAGACAAGTCCGCCGCCGACCTGGCCACCGTCTTCGACGTGCCGGTCAACATCTCCGCCGTCCTGGGCAAGGCCCATATGTCGGTCGCCCAGTTGCTGAAGCTGAACCGCGGCTCGGTGCTGGAGCTGGACCGCAAGGTCGGCGAGGCCATCGACATCTTCGTCAACAACCGCCTGGTCGCCCGTGGGGAGGTCGTCGTCGTCGAGGACCGCCTGGGCGTGACCATGACGGAAATCATCAAGACCGAGGACTCGGGCGCCTGATTGGCCGCCCGGTTTTCGCAGTAGAGATCTAGAGGAGAAGACCCATGCGGCTTCTGGTGGTTGGCAGGCTCAGCGGACAGCTGGCGACGGCGGTGAAGATGGCCATGGCGCACGGCGCCAAGGTCCAGCACGTCGAACGCGCCGATCAGGCGACCGAGCAATTGCGCCGGGGGCAGGGGGCCGACCTGATGATGGTCGACTACCGCATCGACATCGCCGCCCTGATCGCCGCCAACGACGCCGAGCGCATCCACGTTCCGGTCGTGGCCTGCGGGGTGGACGCCGACGCGCGTGAAGCCGCCGACGCCATCCGCGCCGGGGCCAAGGAGTTCATCCCCCTGCCGCCCGAAGCGGACCTGATCGCCGCCGTCCTGTCCGCCGTGGCCGACGACGAGCGCCCGATGATCTCGGCCGACCCGGCGATGAAGGCCGTCATCAGCCTGGCCGATCAGGTGGCGCGTTCGGAAGCCTCGATCCTGATCACCGGTGAAAGCGGCGTCGGCAAGGAGGTGATGGCCCGTCACCTGCACACCGGCTCCAAGCGCGCGGACAAGCCCTTCATCAGCGTCAACTGCGCCGCCATTCCCGACAACCTGCTGGAATCCGAACTGTTCGGCCACGAGAAGGGCGCCTTCACCGGCGCCGTGGCCCGCCGCATCGGCAAGTTCGAGGAGGCCGACGGCGGCACGCTTCTGCTGGACGAAATCAGCGAGATGGACGCCCGCCTGCAGGCCAAGCTGCTGCGCGCGATTCAGGAACGCGTCATTGATCGCGTCGGCGGCTCCAAGCCGGTGCCGGTCAACATCCGCATCATCGCCACTTCGAACCGCGACCTGGCCAAGGCCGTGGCCGAGGGGACCTTCCGCGAAGACCTGCTGTACCGTCTGAACGTGGTGAACCTGCGTCTGCCGTCCTTGCGTGAGCGCCCGGGCGACATCGCCGTCCTGTGCGACCACTTCATCCGCAAATACGCCGCCGCCAACGGCGTGCCGCCGCGCCCCATTTCGTCGGACGCCCGCCGCGCCCTGGTCGGCCACCGCTGGCCCGGCAATGTGCGCGAGCTGGAAAACGCCATGCACCGGGCCGTCCTTCTGGCGACCGGCGCCGAGATCGACATCGACGCCATCCGCCTGCCGGACGGCCGCCCCCTGCTGGAGGGCGGTTCGACCGTCCCGTCGCCGACCGCCTCGGTCTATGACGCGGGCGTCGCCGGTCACGCGGCCCAGATGGCTGACGCCATGACCCGCAGCTTCGTCGGTCAGACCGTCGCCGAGATGGAAAAGACCCTGATCCTCGACACCCTGAACCACTGCCTGGGCAACCGCACCCATGCGGCCAACATCCTGGGCATTTCGATCCGCACCCTGCGCAACAAGCTGAACGAATACGCCGACGAGGGCACGGCCATTCCGGCGCCCCAGTCGGGCGTCGCCGCCGCCTACGGCGCGGCGGGCTAGACCCATGCGCGCCGACCGCCGCACGGTTCTGCTGGGAGCAGGCGCGCTGGCGCTGGCCGCCTGCTCGCGCGAGGTGCAGTCGGCCGAGACCGATCTGGACGCCGACGTCGAGGAGGCCGGCGCCCTGGACCTGGATCTGTCGGATCTGGAAGCGCGTCATGGCGGCCGCCTGGGTCTGGCCGTCGCCTCTGGGGGCGTGAACGCCGCCTGGCGCGGCGACGAGCGCTTCGTCTATTGCTCGACCTTCAAGATGTATCTGGCCGCCGCCACCCTGTTGCGCGTCCAGACGGGGCAGGAGCGGCTGGACCGCGCCGTTCCGATCACCGCCGCCGACATGATCAACCACGCCCCGACCACGGAAAAGGCGGTCGGTTCGACCCTGACGGTCGAACAGTTGATGAAGGCCACGGTCGAGCTGAGCGACAACCCCGCCGCCAATATCCTGATCCGCGAGATGGGCGGGCTGGAGACCCTGCGCGCCTTCTATCGCGGCATCGGCGACGACAGCACCCGCGTCGACCGTCTCGAGCCCGAGATGAACCGCCTCGACGGCGACAAGGACACCATCACCCCGATCCAGTCGGTGCAGAACATCAGCCGCCTGCTGGTCGCGCCCGACACCCCGCTGAACGCGGCGTCCAGGGCCCTGCTGATGCGCTGGATGACCGAGACGCCGACGGGGGCGGGGCGGATCAAGGCGGGCGTTCCGACCGGCTGGACGGTGGCGCACAAGACCGGCACCGGCGGCTATGGTCCGACCAATGACATCGGCCTGATCCAGCGCCCCGACGGTGGTGAGCCCATCGTCATCGCCGTCTATTTCCACGCCACGCGGGATTCGACGGACGCCCAGCGCGAAGCCGTCATCGCCGACGCGACTCGTCTGGCGCTGAAGGCCCTCGGGCATGGCTGACACCACGCGAATCCTGTCATCAGGCGAGATGACCTTCGCTTGCCGCCATGGCTGATGCGCCGATCCTGATGAAGGATGGCTACGCGCGCCCCACCGGGCGCGATGCGCTCGGCTGGCTGCTGCGCGGCGACGTGGGGCTGGCGATCGGCGTGATCGCGGTCATCATGCTGCTGATCCTGCCGATCCCGAAGATGCTTCTGGATCTGTTGCTGGCGATCTCGCTGGTGTCCAGCGTGCTGATCCTGATGACGGCCGTGATGATGAAGCGGCCGCTGGACTTCGCCATCTTCCCGACGGTCCTGCTGGTCTCGACCCTGTATCGGCTGGGCCTCAACCTGGCCTCGACGCGCCTGATCCTGACCCACGGCCAGGAAGGCCACGACAGCGCCGGTCAGGTCATCAACGCCTTTGGCGAGCTGATGATGGGCGGCAACTTCATCATCGGCGTGATCATCTTCGCCATCATCCTGGTGGTGAACTTCGTCGTCATCACCAAGGGCTCGACCCGTATCGCCGAGGTCTCGGCCCGCTTCACCCTGGACTCCATGCCGGGCAAGCAGATGGCCATCGACGCCGACCTGTCGTCGGGCCTGATCAACGAAGACCAGGCCAAGCTGCGTCGCAAGGAGCTGGAGCAGGAATCCACCTTCTTCGGGGCCATGGACGGCGCCTCCAAATTCGTGCGCGGCGACGCCGTGGCCGGTCTGATCATCACCTTCATCAACGCCATCGGCGGTCTGCTGATCGGGGTGACGCAGCACGGCATGCCGGTGGGCGAGGCGGCCAACACCTATGTCCAGCTGACCGTCGGCGACGGTCTGGTGACCCAGATCCCGGCCATCATCGTCTCGGTCGCCGCCGGCTTCCTGGTGTCGAAGGCGGGCGTCGAGGGTTCGGCGGACAAGGCCCTGGTCAACCAGTTGGCGACCAATCCGGTCAGTCTGGGCGTCGTCTCCGGGGCGGCGGGCCTGATCGGCCTGATCCCCGGCATGCCGCTGATCCCCTTCGCCGCCCTGGCCCTGGGCTCGGGCTTCATGGCGTGGAAGCTTGGGCGTGACCGGCTCAAGCCCGCCCCGGTCGAGACCGTGGACCTGGGCAAGCCCAAGGAGGACGTCGAGGAGCCGATCTCGACCGCCCTGACCATCGACGAGGTCAAGATCGAACTGGGCTACGCCCTGCTGTCGCTGATCAATGATCTGGAGGGGCGTCGCCTGACCGATCAGATCCGCGCCCTGCGCCGTTCGCTGGCCCAGGAATACGGCTTCGTCATGCCGAGCGTGCGCATCCTCGACAACATGCGTCTGCCCAATCAGGGCTACGCCATCCGGATCAAGGAGATGGAGGCCGGAGCCGGCGAGGTGCGTCTGTCGTCGCTGATGGCTATGGACCCGGCGGGCCGTCAGGTCGAACTGCCGGGCGAGCACACGCGCGAGCCCGCCTTCGGCCTGCCCGCCACCTGGATCGACGAAAGCCTGCGCGAAGAGGCGACCTTCCGCGGCTACACCCTGGTCGATCCCTCGACGGTGCTGACCACGCACCTGACCGAGATCCTCAAGGAGAACATGGCCGAACTGCTGTCCTACGCCGAGGTGCAGAAGCTGCTGAACGAACTGAACGGCGAAGAGAAGAAGCTGGTCGAGGAACTGATCCCGACCGTCGTCACCGTCACCACCCTGCAGCGCGTGCTGCAAAGCCTGCTGCGTGAGAAGGTCTCGATCCGCGACCTGCCCGCCATTCTCGAAGGGCTGGCCGAGGCCGCGCCCCACACCACCAGCGTCACCACCCTGGTCGAGCATGTCCGCACCCGTCTGGCGCGTCAGTTGTGCTGGGCCAACCGCGGCGACGACGGCGCCCTGCCCATCATCACCCTGTCGCCGGACTGGGAGCAGGCCTTCGCCGAGAGCCTGATCGGCCCCGGTGAGGACAAGCAACTGGCCATGGCGCCCAGCCGCCTGCAGGACTTCATCCGCAACGTCCGCGATGTGTTTGAGCGCGCCGCCATGGCGGGTGAGAATCCGGTCTTGCTGACGGGACCCCAGGTGCGCCCCTATGTCCGCTCCATCATCGAGCGCTTCCGCGGCCAGACCGTGGTGATGAGCCAGAACGAGGTCCATCCCAAGGCCCGACTGCGCACGGTCGGCACGGTCTGACCGCCGTCGAGGTTAACGACTGGACTCAGGGAGTTAGGTCGTTGATGTTCAACATATGAAACGTATTCGGCCGGCCCTCAGGACCTTCGGCGTCTTCCTGCGCACGCCGACCCTCAGTCGTTCGATTATCGCCCTGCTGGCCCTGGCCATCCTGCTGCTGCTGGCGGTGAACGCCGCCACCTTCGTGATGATCCAGCGAACGACCGCCTACAACGACACGGTCGATCACAGTCAGCAGGTCCGCCTGGCCGCCAAGGATGTTCTGAACCTGGTCGTGGACGCCGAGACGGGGCAGCGGGGCTTCATGCTGACCGCGAGGCCGGAATACCTCAAGGTCCATGACCGCGCCGTCGCCGCCTTGCCGGGCGTGATGGTGCGGTTGGAGGGGCTGATCGGCGAGGATCCCGAACTGGCTCCCCGGCTGGAGCTGGTTCAGGCGCTGTATCATGAGCGGATGCAGTTGATGCTCGATACGATCGAGCTCACGCGGACGGGGCGGATCGGCGAGGCGGTGTCGCTGATCCGGGGCGGACGCGGCAAGGCGCTGATGGACGCCATGCGGGTCGAACTGACGGCGATCGATGCGATTGAGGCGCGTCGACTGGTCGAGCGCACCCGCCAATCGGAACGGGCTTCAGCGATCACGGTGTCCGTCAATGCCCTGGCCGGAGTGCTCATCCTGATTCTGGCCGGCATCAGCGTCTGGCTCGTTCGACGCTACGTCGATGAAATTCAGGCCGCGCACTTCGAGCTGGATCGCCTGAACGCCGGCCTGGAGAACCAGGTGCGTGACCGGACCGCCGAGCTGACCCGCGCCAACGAAGAGATTCAACGTTTCGCCTATATCGTCAGCCACGACCTGCGCTCGCCGCTGGTCAACGTCATGGGTTACACCTCCGAACTGGAGCAGGTCGGTCTGACGCTGAACGAGCAGTTGTCGCGCATCGAGCAGACCCATCCGGACCTGATCGATCCTGAAGCCGTTCGCGCCGTGCGAGAGGATGTGCCCGAGGCCGTCAACTTCATCCGGGCCTCGACCACCAAGATGGACGGTCTGATCAAGGCCATCCTGAGACTGTCGCGCGAGGGGCGCCGGGGGCTGGTTCCAGAGGTTCTGCCCATGACGTCGCTGGTGCGCGGCATCGCCGACAGCGTCCGGCATCAGGTGGTGGAGACCGGGGGGGAGATCGCGGTGGACGATCTTCCCGTGATCGAAAGCGACCGGCTGTCGATCGAGCAGATTTTCGGCAATCTGATCGACAATGCGGTCAAGTATCGGCAACCGGATCGGCCGATCCATATTGTCGTCAAGGGCGAGGAGGAAGCGGGGGGCTGGGTGTCCTATCGCATAACCGACAATGGGCGCGGCGTTTCATCGCGCGATCATGAACGTATCTTCGAACTGTTCCGTCGTGCGGGCAAACAGGATCAGCCGGGCGAAGGCCTGGGGCTGGCCTTCGTCCGAAACAGCGTGCGTCGTCTCGGCGGAACCATCGACGTGGAGTCAGAGCTCGGACAAGGCTCGACTTTCCATTTGAAATTCCCCACACGGTTGATTGTGCTGGGTGATCAAGGAGACCCTCTGTGAGCCACTCGGTGAAGATCGTCATGGTCGAGGACGACCATGGTCACGCCAAGCTGATCGAAAAGAACATTCGTCGCGCCAATATCGCCAACGACATTGTTCACTTCGACCACGGCGATGCGGCCTTGGGCTACCTCTTCAGCGAGGAAGTGCGCGCCAATGGGCCCTTGCTGATCTTGCTGGACCTGAATCTGCCCGACATGTCGGGAACGGACATTCTGGAAAAGGTGAAGTCGGACGAGCGCCTGCGTCGTGCGCCGGTCGTGGTGCTGACCACTACGGACGACAAGGTCGAGATCCAGCGTTGCTATGATCTGGGCTGCAATGTCTACATCACCAAGCCGGTGGACTATGAGGCCTTTGCGGGCGCCATTCGCCAGCTGGGGCTGTTCCTGTCGGTTATGCAGGCTCCGGAGATCTGACCGGCGTGATCGGCACGGGGGCGTCCATCCGTCTGCTCTACATCGACGACGACCGGGGCTTGTCCCGTCTCGTCCAGAAGGAGCTGTCGCGTCACGGCTATGAGGTGACCTGTGCGCCCGACGCCGACGCCGGCTACGAAGCCTTGCGTGCGGGGACCTTCGACATCTGCGCCCTGGATCACTACATGCCCGGGCGCGAGGGGCTGGATGTCCTGCCCGACATCCTGGCCCTGCCGACGCCGCCGCCGGTGGTCTATGTCACGGGGGCTCAGGACGGCCGCATCGCGGTCGCGGCCTTGCGGGCAGGCGCCGCCGACTATGTCATCAAGGACGTGTCCGAGGATTTCACCGCCCTCTTGCGGTCGGCGATCGAGGACGCGCTGCTGCGCCGCCGTCTCGAACGCGAGAACGAGGAGGCCCAGGAGGAGGTCCGCCTGGCGCGCGATCGCGCCGAAGCCATGCTGCGTGAGGTCAACCACAGGGTCGGCAACTCCCTGCAACTGGTCTCCAGCTTCATTTCGCTTCAACTGCGCCAACTCGGCGACGAGGGCGCGCGCTCGGCCCTGCGCGAAGCCCAGGTGCGGATCGAGGCTGTGGCTCACGTGCACCGTCGCCTCTACACGTCGTCCGACATGGCCACGGTGGCGATGGATGAATATCTGGCCGGTCTGGTCGAGGAGCTGGGCAAGTCGGTCGGCCCGGGGGACGGTTCACCTCGTCTGGCGTTGCGGGCGGAAGCCATGCGGGTCACGACGGATCAGGCGGTTTCGCTGGGCGTCATCGTCACCGAACTGGTCACCAACGCCGTGAAGTACGCCTATGCGCCCGGTGACGGCGGCGAGATCCGCGTGGTGCTGGAGGCGAGCGAAGGCGGTCGCGCCGTCCTGACGGTCGAGGACGACGGACCCGGCCTGGGCGACGGTGCGCCGAAGGGCACGGGGCTGGGCGCTAAGATCGTATCCGCCATGGCGGGCGGGTTGCGTTCGGCGGTCGAATTCGACCCCCATTATCCGGGCGTTCGCGCGCGATTGATCTTTGACCTTTAAGGCTTTCGCATCGCCTTCGGCGCGCGTTAGTGTGCCGCAATGATGCTGCAGTTCGGAACGGCCCGTCCGGGTCTAGACTACACCCACCGCGCCGCGACCTTTGGTCTGGCTGAAAGGGACGGCAGGCTGGCCTGTGTCCGCGTGGATCGAGGCGAAGGCAGCTATTTCGACCTGCCTGGCGGCGCGGTCGACGGCGAGGAGAGCGAACAGCAGGCGCTCGTTCGCGAGTTCGGCGAGGAGACGGGGTTGATCATCCAGCCCGAGGATCGGCTGGCCGAAGCGGCCCAGTATTTCCGCAAGACGGACGGTTCGCCGGTCAACAATGTGGGCGGGTTCTGGACGGCCCGCATCACCGGATTTGACGCCTCGACCCAGTGCGAGGCCGACCATGAACTGGTCTGGCTGGACCCGCTGGAGGCTGTGGCCCGTCTGCGTCACGAGGCGCATGCCTGGGCCGTGGCCAGATGGCTGCGTGCGCAAGCTTCGGGAACCTGACCCGTCGGGAACGGTTGTTTCTGTCGAAGCGCCGTCAATCCGGCGGCGTCAGTACAGAGGGTTCCCATGCCTGATCATGACCGTGTCGAAGGCGCCGCCAGGAACATCGGCGGCAAGATCAAGGAAGCCGCCGGCAAGCTGACCGGCGACGAGAAGCTGAAAGCCGAAGGCCGCGCCGATCAGGTCGCCGGCAAGGTCCAGAACGCTATCGGGGGGCTCAAGGACACCTTGCGCGACGGCCGCAACTAGCCTCTGTTTGAATGATCGGGCCGCCGTTCCCGAAAGGAACGGCGGCCTTTTCACGTCTAAGGGCGTTTCTTGGCCGGCATCTCGCGACCGCCCTGATGCAGGACCAGTCCGGTGATCGCCCCCGTCGTATCGCGGGTGAAGACGATCTGGGCGTCCATGGCGCTGAGGAAGAAGGCGTCCGTCGCCTCGGCGGACAGCTCCAGCGGCTTCTGCCCCGTGGCCTGGGCCGTCAGTGTTCCATTCACGAGGCTCAACGTCAGGGCGAAGTTGGGCGCCAGCTCATAGACCCCCTCATAGGTTCGCAGCGTTTCAGGCGCCAGGGCGACCGCCTGCCGTTCGCCTTGCAGGGTCACCGTCCCGCCGCGCGCCAGGGTCATCAGTTCGCCGCCCAGCTTCTCGGGCGCGGCGCCGTTCAGATTGCCCAGGACCACCACCGTCATGCCCTTGCTCAGGTCATGGGCCAGGTAGGTGTTGAAACCCTCGATCCCGCCCGAGTGGCTGACGATCGTGTCCGCGCCGTCGGTCTTCACCTCCAGACCCAGGGCGTAATCGCCCCGGCCCGGCGTGATCAGTTCGGTGAGCGAAGACGACTGAAGCACCCGGCCGCCAAACAGGCCCAACTCCCATTTCAGCAGGTCGCGCGTGGTCGAATAGAGCCCGCCCGCGCCCTGCGGCACGCTCATGTCCACATAGTCGGCGTTTTCCACGCCGTCATCGGTCGGCACATAGCCCGAAGCCCGACGGGGCAGGACGACGGCGTGGTCGTCGTAGCCGCTGTCGCTCATGCCAAGAGGCTGGAACAGGTTCTCTCTGACAAAGTCCGCATAGGTCTGGCCGCTGGCCTTTTCGATCAGGGCGGTCAGCAGGATGTAGCCTGAGTTGGAATAGGCGAACCTTTCGCCCGGCTGGAAGTCGAGCGGTCGGTCGCGGAAGCGCGCGACCAGGGCCTCAACCGTCGTGGCCTGCG
Organism: Brevundimonas sp. T2-11; assembly: GCF_055397675.1. Lineage (NCBI taxonomy): Bacteria > Pseudomonadati > Pseudomonadota > Alphaproteobacteria > Caulobacterales > Caulobacteraceae > Brevundimonas > Brevundimonas sp. T2-11. Next base: position 2,323,771 of record NZ_AP027920.1, on the reverse strand, counting down.
TCTTCAGCGCCTCATAGTCTTCGAAGCGGGTGAAGTCCGGCGTCCCGGCCGTATGGTTCAGCAGGCGGCGCGCCGTCACCCCGTCCCAGGCGGCAGGCGCGTCGGGCAGCCAGGTCTTCACCGGGGCGTCGAGGTCGACCAGGCCGCGCTCTTTCAGGATCATGACGGCCGCCGCGGTGAACTGCTTGCTGACCGAGGCCAGACGGAAGCGGGTGTCGCCTGCGTTGGCGATGCCCCACTCGCGATTGGCCAGGCCATAGCCCCTGTCCAGCAGCACCTCGCCGTTCCGCGCCACCAGAACCGACCCTGAAAAGGCGTCCTGATCGGCCGAGGCGCGGATCACCTGATCCATCCGGTCCACGTCCTGCGACAGGGCCGGAACGACCGACAGGCTCAACGCCGCCAGCCCAAGCGCGGCGACGCGCCCCATGAAAACAACCGTCTTTGACACTACAAATCCCCCAGGCGTGACCGTCACGCGATGGGGGCAAGAGGCGACGAACCGCACCCGCGGATGCGCCCGGCCGGATTACCTTTCCGTAAGGCTCGCCTAGCGCGTCAGCGCGCGCATGGCCTTGTCCAGCCCGTCCAGCGTCAGAGGGAACATGCGCTGGTCCATGACCTCGCGGACCAAGCTGACCGACTGGGTATAGCTCCAGTAGCGCTCGGTCACGGGGTTCAGCCAGACCGACTTGTCCCACTGCTGACGCGCGCGTTTCAGCCAGACGGCGCCGGCCTCTTCGTTCCAGTGCTCGACCGAGCCACCCGGCATGGTGATCTCATAGGGGCTCATGGTGGCGTCGCCGACAAAGATGGCCCGCCAGTCGCCGGGGTATTTGTTCAGCACGTCCCAGGTCGGGATCTTCTCGTTGTGCCGCCGCCGGTTGTCCTTCCATACGCCCTCATAGAGGCAGTTGTGGAAGTAGAAGAACTCCAGGTTCTTGAACTCGGTCCTGGCCGCCGAGAACAGCTCCTCGCACAGCCGGATATGGCCATCCATCGAGCCGCCGATGTCGAGGAACAGCAGGACCTTGATGGTGTTGCGCCGCTCGGGCCGCATCTGGATGTCCAGCCAGCCCTGACGCGCCGTGCCGTCGATGGTGCCGTCCAGATCCAGCTCCTCGGCCGCGCCCTCACGCGCGAAGCGGCGCAGGCGGCGCAGGGCGACCTTGATGTTGCGGGTGCCCAGCTCGACCGTGTCGTCCAGGTTCCTGTATTCGCGCTTTTCCCAGACCTTGACCGCGCGGCCATGCTTCCCCGGCCCGCCGATACGCACGCCCTCGGGGTTATAACCGCCGTGACCAAAGGGGCTGGTTCCGCCGGTGCCGATCCAGCGGTTGCCGCCCTCGTGCCGGCCCCTCTGCTCCTCCAGACGCTGCTTCAGCGTCTCCATCAGCTTGTCGAAGCCGCCGAGCGCCTCGATCTGGGCCTTTTCCTCGTCGGTCAGGAATTTCTCGGTCAGCAACCGCAGCCAGTCCTCGGGAATGTCGGTGGTCAGGTCATCGCCCGCACCCACCGTCTCCAGCCCCTTGAACACCTTGGCGAAGACCTGATCGAAGCGGTCATAGTGCTTCTCGTCCTTGACCAGCACCGCCCGCGACAGATGGTAGAAGCCCTCGACGTCCCGACCCGCCACGTCTTTGTCCATGGCCTCCATCAGATGGAGCCATTCCTTCAGCGAAACCGGCACACGGGCTTCGCGCAGGGCGGTGAAGAAGGGCAGGAGCATGGGCGATCTTTAATCCTGATGTGTGCTGCCGCCAATGCAAACGGCCAGCAGATCAGTCTTTGCGGTTGCCGGGAAGGCTGGTCGTAAACGTGATGGCGGCCAGCAGATTGACGGGGGTATCTCCGGCAGGCCCGGTGGCTCGCCCCTTGAAGCTCCAGTCATCCTGGTGCGCGACGAAGGTGAAGGTGGCCATCGCCTGGCCGTTCACTTGAATATCGTAGCCTGTGACAAGCGGAGTGGGTCCATCATTGACGCTGACCGAGATCAACTCGTCGCGGCGTGCTTTTGCATCCGGCCAGCGCTGACCAATCGCGGCTACGGCGCTCTGCATAACTTCTTCCGGGCTGGGACGCTGCGGATAGCGCGTCGCATAAAGGCTGATGTCGGTGTCCATAAGCCGCGTGTTGCAACTTACATCCTCACCTTCGGGGATGCCCGAGGAGGCGCTGGGGAGGATACGGATGGCGTCGTACCGCTCGTCGGAAAACGAACAGGTCAGGCCGCTCGCCTTGTGGCGACGGTCGGCGAGGCGTCCTTGGTGATGTTCTCAAAATACTTCGTGGCGCCGCCCTTGGTGATGAGCTGATCCGCATAGGCGCTGGCCGTTGTGATCTCCTCGGGCGTGGCCGGAGGATTGGCGGCATCTTGCGCCGACGCCCACGACGGCATCCCTGAGCACACAACGGCTAGTGTTGCTGCAATCGGCCCAATTTTCACGACGAACTCCCCGGAGACATGATCTGTCAGTCAGGACAGCATTTCGCCGATCATTGGTCTATCCCCGCCGCAAGATGAACTCGTGGTCGTTCCAGGCGCCGACGGGGTAGTCGTACTCGCCGGCCTTCTCGAAGCCATAGGCGGCGTAGAGTTTCTGGGCCTTCTCGTTGCCGCTCCAGACGCCGACCCACAGGGGGCCGTCAGTGTGGGCCTCCATCCATTCCAGGGCCAGCTTCAGCAACTTGGTGCCGAGGCCCAAGCCCTGGGCGTCGCGGCTGATGTAGAGGCGGCGCAGTTCGGCGTGGCTGGGCCGCGAGTCGGGATGGGGCAGGGTGTTGGGGCCGGTGTTGGCGAAGCCCAGGATCTCGCCGTCGCGGTCGGCCACCCACCAGGCGGCGCCGGGCTCGGCCAGCTTCGTCGAAATGGTTTCGACGCTGAAGCTCTTGTCGAGGAAGGCGGCGAGGTCGGCGGCGGGATAGGGAATGCCGAAACCCTCGACGAAAGTGTCCACAAAGGTCTGTCGGCCCAGCGCGGCCAGGGCGGCGGCGTCGTCGGGGCGGGCGGGGCGGATCAGGGCTTCGGTCATGGCTTCGGCCATAGCGCCGCCGAAGGCCGCGGTCGAGGCCGCAGGGGCTGCTCGCGAGCCTGTCATCGCTTGGTGGTTGCAGGGGCGCGCGGCGGGAGCTACCACCATCTTCCAAGGGGCTGGCGAACGCTGGCCCCGTCAACCGCAATCGGGGGGATTGAGGGACGCCAAAGCCTTGATTTCACAGGCCGCTCCCCGTGCTATGACGTCTCCCGCTCTCATGACTCACACCGAATCCGCCGCATCGACGCCTTCTGAGGCGCCCCGCGCCGTCCAGGCGACGCCGGCCTTCGGCGCCATCATCCTGGCCCGTCACGGCGAACCGGCCCTGTCGCGCAAATGTCTGATCACCTCGGACGATTATCGCGACTGGTGGGGACGCTACGAGGTCGGCGGGCTGCGCGCAGGCCAGACGCCGCCCCAGGCCCTGCTGAGCGCCGCCGAGGGGGCGGGGGCCATCTACGCCTCCACTCGTCCGCGCGCTCAGGAAACGGCCCGCGCCGTGGCCCGCGATCGCGAGGTCCTGGTCGACGCCCTGTTCATCGAGGCGCCTCTGCCGCCGCCGCATTTCCCGTCGTGGATCAAGCTGTCGCCGCGTTACTGGGGCGTGATCTCGCGCTTCTGGTGGCACGTCTTCAACCACCACGAAGGCCAGGAAACCCGCGCCGAGGCCGAGGTCCGCGCCGACCAGGCCGCCCGCGTCCTGATCGCCCGCGCCTCGGAAGGCCATGACGTCCTGGTTCTGGCCCACGGCTACTTCAACCATATGGTCGGCCAGAAGCTGAAGGCCCACGGCTGGCGTCTGGCCCACAACCAGGGCTTCAAATACTGGTCCCAGCGTCGCTACGAGAAGCGTTGAACCCGAAAGGGTGGCGGGTGCGGCCCTTTCGTCGTTGATGCGCCGCGCGGGCGTCTCTAGGTTGCCCGCATCATGACCGACGCCTCCGCTTCCCCCGCCGTTTCCGCCGATCTCAGCTTCGAGGACGCCCTGTCGCGTCTGGAGGGCATCGTCTCGCGACTGGAGTCCGGCCAGGCCCCGCTGGAAGAATCCATCGCCCTGTACGAAGAAGGCGCGCGCCTGAAGGCCCACTGCGAGGCCCGGCTGAAGGCCGCCCAGCTGCGGGTCGAGAAGATCGTCGTCGGCGCCGACGGCCAGGCCAAGGGCGTCGAATCCGCCGAGTTCGGCTGATGTCCGACGCCTCCATCGCGCCTCTGATCAGCTTCGACGACTTCATGAAGGTCGACGTTCGCGTCGGCCAGATCGTCAAAGCCGAGCCATTTCCGGAGGCGCGCAAGCCCGCCTACAAGCTGACTATCGACTTCGGCCCCGCCATCGGCGTGAAGAAGTCCTCGGCCCAGATCACCCATCACTACACCCTCGACGAACTGCACGGTCGCAAGGTCGCCGCCGTGGTCAACTTCCCGCCGCGCCAGATCGGCCCGGTGAAGTCCGAGGTCCTGACCCTGGGCTTCCCCGATGCAGACGGGGAGGTCGTTCTGGTCGGCGTCGACCGCGACCTGCCGCTGGGCGGGAGGCTGTTTTGACCGTGCTCGCCGCCAACTCCCCGGAACAGGCCGTCATCGACCGGGTGGCCGAGATCGCCGATCTGGTCACCGTGGCGCTCGATGAACTGTTGCCCCGCGCCGACGGGCCAGAGTCGCGTCTGACCGAGGCCATGCGCTACGCCGCGCTGGGCCCCGGCAAGCGCCTGCGCCCCTTCTTCGCCATCGAGGCTGGCCGGATGCTGGAGGTCGAGGAGTGCGCCGTCCTGCGCGCCGCCTGCGCTCTGGAATGCGTCCACGCCTATTCCCTGGTGCATGACGACCTGCCGGCGATGGACGACGACGACGTGCGCCGCGGCCGTCCGACCCTGCACATCGCCTATGACGAGGCGACCGCCATCCTCGCCGGCGACGCGCTTCAGACCGCCGCCTTCGACATCATCCTGGACGAAGACACCCACGACGACGCCGCCGTGCGCTGCGAGCTGGCCCGTCGCCTGTCGTTTGCGTCCGGCGCGCGCGGCATGGCCGGCGGTCAGATGATCGATCTGCTGGGCGTTCGCGACGACCTCGGCGGCGTCGCCCGTATGCAGCGCCTGAAGACCGGCGCCCTGTTCGCCTACGCCTTCGAAATCCCGCTGATCATCTCGCGCGCCGATGACGCCGCCTGGCACGCCCTGACCAGCTTCGCCCATGACGTGGGTCTGGCCTATCAGATCATCGATGATGTTCTGGACGCGGAAGGTTCGGCCGAAGAGATGGGCAAGGCCGCTGGCGGCAAGGACGCTGCGCTTGGCAAGACCAATTTCGTCACCCTGCTGGGCGTCGAAGCGGCGCGACAGAGGGTCGCGCACCTGGCCGATCAGGCCCGTTCGCACCTTGACCTGTTCGGTCATGAGGCCGAAATCCTCAAGGCCAGCGTGGACTTTGTGCTTAAACGCCGGTCCTGATAGGAAACGCGCCCGCCTCCCGCGGGTTAGAATATGACGTCCCGCGTCAAAGGCCTCCGACACCCATGCCCCACACCCCGCTTCTCGACACCGTCAAGTTTCCCGCCGATACGCGGGGCTTCGACGTTCCCCAGCTGAAGCAGCTGGCGGACGAGGTGCGGGCCGAGACCATCGACGCGGTCTCCGTCACCGGCGGCCATCTGGGATCGGCGCTGGGCGTGGTCGAGCTGACCGTGGCCCTGCACCATGTCTTCGAGACGCCGAAAGACATCCTGATCTGGGACGTCGGCCACCAGTGCTATCCTCACAAGATCCTGACGGGGCGGCGCGACCGTATCCGCACCCTGCGTCAGGGCGGCGGCCTGTCGGGCTTCACCAAGCGCTCCGAGAGCGAATACGACCCCTTCGGCGCGGCCCACGCCTCGACCTCGATCAGCGCCGCGCTGGGCTTCGCCGCCGCTCGTGACGCCAAGGGCGAGAAGAACCGCGTCGTGGCCGTCATCGGCGACGGCTCCATGTCGGCGGGCATGGCCTATGAGGCGATGAACAACGCCGCCGAGGCCACCCACGGCCAGTTGATGGTCATCCTGAACGACAACGACATGTCGATCGCTCCGCCTGTCGGCGGCATGAGCGCCTATCTGGCCAAACAGGTCTCGGGCGGCGCCTATCAGAACATCCGCAAGGTCGGGAAGAAGTTCGTCGACCACATGCCGCGCCCCTTCCGCGACGCCGCACGCAAGGCCGAGGAATACGCTCGCGGCATGATCGTCGGCGGCACCTTCTTTGAGGAACTGGGCTTCTACTACATCGGGCCGATCGACGGTCACGACATGGAGAACTTGGTCCCGATCCTGAAGAACGCCGCCGCCATCACCGACCGTCCGGTCCTGGTCCACGTCGTCACGCAGAAGGGCAAGGGCTACGCCCCCGCCGAGAACAGCGCCGACAAGTATCATGGCGTGGTCAAGTTCGACGTGGTCTCGGGCAAGCAGGCCAAGGCCGTCTCCAACGCCCCCAGCTACACCAAGGTCTTCGGGACCGAGCTGATCAAGCACGCCCGTAATGATCCCGGCATCGTCGCCATCACCGCCGCCATGCCGTCGGGCACGGGGCTGGACCTGTTCGGTCAGGCCTTCCCCGACCGGACCTTCGACGTCGGCATCGCCGAGCAGCACGCCGTCACCTTCGCCGCGGGTCTGGCCGCGGACGGCATCAAGCCGGTCTGCGCCATCTATTCCACCTTCCTGCAGCGCGGCTATGACCAGGTCGTCCACGATGTGGCCATCCAGTCCTTGCCTGTGCGCTTCGCCATGGACCGCGCAGGGCTCGTGGGCGCCGACGGGGCGACCCATGCGGGCAGCTTCGACATCGGCTTCATGGGGGCTCTGCCCGGCATGGTGCTGATGGCCGCCTCGGACGAGGCGGAACTGGCCGCCATGATCTCGACCTCGCTGGCCATCGACGACCGTCCCAGCGCCTTCCGTTATCCGCGCGGCGACGGCGTGGGTGTCGAGATTCCTGAACTGGCCGTCCCGCTGGAGATCGGCAAGGGCCGCATCGTCCGCGAAGGCACCTCGGTCGCCATCCTGTCGCTCGGCACCCGTCTGCAGGAATCGCTGAAAGCCGCCGACCTGCTGGCCGCGCGCGGCGTCTCGACCACCGTCGCCGACGCCCGCTTCGCCAAGCCGCTGGACGCCGACATGATCCTGCGCCTGGCGCGCGAGCATGAGTGCCTGGTCACGGTGGAAGAGGGCGCCATGGGCGGCTTCGGCGCCTTCGTGCTGCAGCTGCTGGCCGAGAAGGGCGCGCTGGACAGCGGCCTCAAGATTCGCACCCTCAACCTGCCCGACGTCTTCCAGGACCAGGACAAGCCCGAGGTCATGTACGCCCAGGCCGGCCTAGACGCCGACCACATCGCAGCGACCGCCCTGACCGCCCTGGGCGTCGACGCCAGCCGGGCGGTGCGGGCCTAAGGGCTGCGCCGCCGGAACTCCCGGTTTCTTCACGTGCGAACCGCCGAAACCCAGTCATACTGAGGCGGTCTTTCATGCGTGGAGCGGAACGATGACCAGTCTGGCGAGGATGGACGTCGGCCGTATCGGTCGGCTCTGGCGTGTCGGCCTCTGGGGGCTGATCGCGGCGCTTCTGCTGCTCCCGTTGGTCGCCATGCAGTTCACGGCGGAAGTGGTCTGGGACAGCGCGGATTTCGCCTTTGCGGGCCTATTGCTGGTCGGGGCGGGGCTTCTGTTCGAACTGGCCGCCAGGGCGACGCGGAGCCTGATGTGGCGCCTGGCGGTCGGCGCGGGTTTGCTGCTTGGCGTTCTGCTTGTCTGGGCTGACGCAGCGGTCGGCGTTTTCTAGGCCGCCGTCAGATCACCAGCCAAAGAAAAGGCCCGCTCCGGTTTCCCGGGCGGGCCTTGATCTTGTCAGCCTGGGCTGAATCCGATCAGCGCGGCGAGCGCGGCTTCGGAGCCGGCAGCAGGCCTTCGCGCTGGGCGCGCTTGCGGGCCAGCTTGCGAGCGCGGCGAACGGCTTCAGCCTTCTGACGAGCGCGCTTTTCCGAGGGCTTCTCGAAGTGCACGTGGCGCTTCATTTCACGGAAGCTGCCTTCGCGTTGCATCTTCTTCTTCAGGGCTTTCAGCGCCTGATCGACATTGTTGTCGCGGACGAAAATCTGAACCAGGGTTATCTCTCCTTTGGCCGCCCGCCGCGTCCTTTCCAAGGGAGACGGGCAGACAAAATAAAATCTCTCCCGAAAGACAGGGCTTTCGGATGAAGGCGCGCTGATACACGACACAGGGGGGCCTGTCCAGATCGTCACAGCCAATCGTGATGGCTCGAAATGCCCGCCGGAGCGGACTATTCTGGGGATATGACCGAGACCGCCGACGCCGCTCCCAAGACAGACTGGGCCTCCCGCATGGAGCAGGCCGTGCTGGACGCCGCCATAGAACGCGCGCCCGACCTGGGCTGGAACAGTCGCCTGGCGCGCGCGGCCTGCGAGGCGAACGGGCTGTCGCTGGGGGATGAGGAACTTCTGCTGCCGAACGGGGCGCGCGACCTGGCGGTCCTGCTGTCGCGCCGTCACGATTCGCGGGCTCTGCAGGCGCTGGAGGCCACGCCCGCGGCCACGATGAAGATTCGCGAGCGAATCGCCGCCGCCGTCTCGGCGCGGATGGAGGCGGGGGCGCAGGACATCGAGGCGGCCAAGCGCTGCGCCGGTTTCCTGACCCTGCCGACCAATGTCGACCTGGGTTTCAAGCTGGCCTGGGAAAGCGCCGACCATCTGTGGCGCTGGGCGGGCGACACGGCGACGGACCAGAACCACTATTCCAAGCGCGCCATCCTGGGCGGCATCCTGATCCCCGCCCTGACCATGCGTTGGTTCGAGGGGCGCGAGGCCGCCGAAGCCTTCGTCGCCCGCCGCATCGAGAACGTCATGGCCTTCGAGAAGTGGAAGGCGGGCAAGGATTTCGACGCGCCGGTCAAGGCCGTCACGGACGCCCTGGGCCGGCTGAGGTATGGGGCGAAGGAAGCCTAGACTCCCTCTCCCGACGGGAGAGGGGTCAGAGGATGCGGTTCACGTGGGCCATCTTGCGACCGGCGCGGGCCTCGTGCTTGCCGTAGAGGTGCAGGCGGGCGTTCGGTTCGGCGGCGAGGGCGCGCCACTGATCGACCTCGTCGCCCAGCAGATTGGTCATCTCGATGCGGGCGTGGGCGTCGGTCGGGCCCAAGGGCCAGCCGACGATGGCGCGGATGTGCTGTTCGAACTGGTCGCAGACGCAGCCGTCCTGGGTCCAGTGGCCGGTGTTGTGGACGCGCGGGGCGACCTCGTTCACCAGCAGGACCCCGTCCCCCATGTCGAACAGCTCGATGCCCATGACCCCGACGTAATCGAGGCCGTCTAGGACCGCCGAGGCGATCTCCACGGCGCGGGCTTGCGTCTTCGCATCGACGGCGGCGGGGGCCAGGGTGGTCTTCAGCACGCCGTTGGCGTGGATGTTCTCGCCCAGGGGATAGACGGCGACGACGCCGTCATGGCCGCGCGCGGCGATCACCGACAGTTCGCGCTGGAAGGCGGCGGCGGCTTCCAGAACGGCGGGGCGGCGGCCGATAGCGTCGAAGGCGGCTTCGGCGTCGGCGGCGTCGCGGATCCAGACCTGGCCCTTGCCGTCATAGCCTTCGCGACGGGTCTTCAGCACGGCGGGCAGGCCCAGCTTGTCGATGGCCTGGATCAGGTCGTCCTGGGTGGTGACGGCGGCGAAGTCAGCGGTCACGGCGCCGACGGCGTTCAGATAGGTCTTCTCGTCCACCCGGTCCTGAGCCACCGCCAGCGCCGTCGGTCCCGGCGCGACCAGGGCGCCGGCCTCGGCCAGGGTCTCGACCGAGGCGGCGGGGACGTTTTCGAACTCGAAGGTGACGACGTCGCACAGCCGACCCAGAGCCTGCAGGGCGTCGGGGTCATTATAGGGGGCGGTGATCTGGGCGCGCGAGACGCGGGCCGCCGGGCAGTCCGGCTGGGGGTCGAGGATCACCACGTCGAAACCCAGGCGCGAGGCGGCCTGGCTCAGCATCCGGCCCAACTGGCCCCCGCCGAGAATGCCGAGGGTCGATCCGGGGCTCAGGGGCAGCTGGGGCAAGTCAGTCCTCGACGGTTTCGGCGACGGAAGCGGTCTGGGCGGCGCGGAAGGCGCTGAGGCGCTCGGCCAGGGCGGGGTCCGACAGGGCCAGGATCTGCGCCGCCAGGATGCCGGCGTTGGCGGCGCCCGCCTCGCCGATGGCCAGGGTGGCGACCGGCACGCCGCCGGGCATCTGGACGATGGAGAGCAGGCTATCCATGCCCTTCAGGGCCTTGGACTGGACCGGCACGCCCAGGACGGGCAGGTCGGTCATCGAGGCGGCCATGCCGGGCAGGTGGGCTGCGCCGCCGGCGCCCGCGATGATGACCTTGTGGCCTGCCGCCTTTGCATTGGTCGCGAAATCATAGAGGCGCTGGGGCGTGCGGTGGGCGCTGACGACCTTGGCTTGCCAGGCGACGCCCAACTGATCCAGGCGTTCGGCGGCCAGCTTCATGGTCGGCCAGTCGGACCGGCTGCCCATGATGATGGCGACGGGTGGCGTCGAGGCGGTCATGCGAAGGCTCCCCACACGGAAAGCGGCCCGTTACAGCACGCGCGTTGCGCCCGCAACCAAGGTCGTTAGAATCATCGCCGTCGCGAGGGCCTGAGTCGCCCGGGATTCGCGACGCCGGAGCCTGACTTGACCGACGTGGCCGAACCGACTGCAGAGACCGATCTGCACGCCGAGATCGAACGGCTGCGCGCCGAAGTCGCCGCCCTGACCGCCCGCGCCGAGACGGCCGAGGCCCTGGCGGATCACGACGTTCTGACGCGAGCGCTGAACCGGCGGGGCTTCATGAGCGTGCTGAGCCGCAGCATGGCCTATTGCCGCCGCCATGAGGTCGAGGCGGCGTTGCTCTATCTGGACATGGACGGCTTCAAGGGCGTCAACGACGGTCTGGGCCATGCGGCGGGCGACGCCGCCCTGATGGCCGTGGCGGAACTGCTGCTGGCCAATGTGCGCGAGTCCGATGCGGTCGGGCGTCTGGGCGGCGACGAGTTCGCCCTGCTGCTGATGAACGCCGGCGCGGACGAGGGGCGCGAAAAGGCCAGGCGTCTGGCGACGGCCATGGAAACCGAAGGCTTCGTCTGGGAGGGGAAGACGGTGGCCCTGGGCGGTTCGTTCGGCGTTCGCGCCTATGCGGGGCAGACCGATCCCGAGGTCTGGCTGTCCGAAGCCGACGCCGCCATGTGGTTGCGGAAGAAGGCGCGCTGAGCCTTCGCCTGCCTAGGCGATGATGTCGGGCAGGATGCGGTCTTCGATCTTCACGATCTCGTCGCGAAGGGCCAGTTTCTTGCGTTTCAGGCGGGCGATACGCAACTGATCGGGGATCGGCATGTGGCCGAGCGCCTCGATCGAGGCGTCGAGGTCGGCGTGCTCCTGCAGGAGCGCCTTCAACTGATCGCGAAGCTGCTTGTCCTCATCGGACAGGAAAGGTTGGTCGTCGTTCATGGCTCGCCCCGGAAGCCCTGTCTTATAACCGACCGGCGGTCAGGCGGGAAGGCGATCCGCCAGGGTTGTCAGCGCCGGACGCGGCACGACGCGGGCCCACAGCTTCGCGGTCTCGGCCAGGCCGTCGATGGCGCGGCGCGGGGCGCCCGACGGGGATGGGGCCAGGGCTTCAAGCTCCAGCATCAGGCGGCGCTCGGCGTCCAGCTCCAGCGCCTTGACCTGCTGGCGCAGGGCCTCGCGGTGGCCATGGTCAACGTCGGGAATGGGCGCCTTCAGCGTGCGGCGCACGGCGCGCAAGGGGGCGACAACGACGGTGTCATAGGCGCGGGCGGCGTCGCAGGCGGCCTCGATCGTCTCCTCGTCCGGACGGCGGCCGGTGACGGCGACCCAGGCGGCCCAGAGCAGCAGGGGGACGTTCTGTTCGTTGTGTTCCTGCAGGCTCAGGCAGGCCTCGGCCACGCCGGGGGCGTCATAGGCCGCGACGGCCCAGGTCCACAGGTCGCTCATGTATTCAGGCCTTCCCAGCGGCGCACGGCCGACCAGTCCAGACCGAACAGGTCCAGGGCCCGGCCGACCGACTGGTCCACCATTTCGGCGACGCTGGCGGGTTTGGCGTAGAAGGCGGGCAGGGGCGGGGCGATGGTCGCGCCCATCTCGGCCAGCGATGTCATGGTGCGCAGGTGGCCCAGATGCAGCGGCGTCTCGCGCACCATCAGCACCAGCGGGCGGCGCTCCTTCAGCACCACGTCGGCGGCGCGGGTCAGCAGGGTCGAGGTCACGCCGGTGGCGATCTCGCTCATGGTCCGCACCGAGCAGGGCGCGACGATCATGCCCATGGTGCGGAACGAGCCCGAGGCGATGGCGGCGCCGACGTCGGCCAGTCTGTAGGTCACGTCCGCCTTCGACATCAGGTCGTCGGGGCTCAGGTCCGTCTCCTGCGACAATGTGAGCAGGGCGGCCTTGGTGACCACAAGATGACTCTCGACGCCCAGTTCGCGCAGGGCGTCCAGCACACGCGCGCCATGGACGACGCCGGAAGCGCCAGAGATTCCAACGATCAACCGCGAAGGCTTCGGGTTCCGTATGGTCGAGTTCACATCATCGGCCATTTTGACTTCCACAGTCTCCGTGTTCGGAACGACTCGGGGTCACCGCAATGTGATTCCACAGGCCGTCGTTCCGGGCGCTCAGTGTAGTGGTCCCTAAGACATGGAGGCGCAAGCCATGACGATCGAGGCTCGTATTCGCGAACTGGGAAATCGGCACAGGACGCTGGATGAGACCATCCAGCAGGAGACCCGCCGGCCCACCGCGGACCCGACACACCTCAGGGAACTCAAGCAGAGAAAGCTCAGGCTGAAGGAAGAAATCACTAGTCTGGAGGCCAGGTCCCACTAGGACCCGTCTCCGAAAACAAAACGGCCCCGAAGATCGCTCTTCGGGGCCGTTTCCATATTCAGGTCGAAACGATCAATCGTCGTTGCGGCCGAAAACCGACTCGGCGGTCGGCTCGGCGCCGGGGCGCACGCGCTCTTCCGGGACGAACTCGGGCTCTTCCGGCTCGGCCTCGATGGCCTGCAGCACGCCGCCGCCGTTCTTGGCGTCTTCCTTGGCCTTCTTGTCGGCGGCCTTCTTGACGATCTCGTCCAGCTGCAGTTGACCGACCAGACCCAGGGTCACCGGATCGACGGGCTTGATGTTGGCCGAGTTCCAGTGGGTGCGGTTGCGCACGGTCTCGATGGTGGACTTGGTGGTGCCCAGCAGCTTGGCGATCTGGGCGTCGGTCACTTCCGGGTGGTTGCGCACGAACCAGGCGATGGCGTCCGGACGGTCCTGACGGCGCGAGACCGGCGTGTACTTGGGACCGCTCTTGCTGGGCTTCAGCAGTTCGGCGTGGCGGCTGACCACGGCCTTCATGCGATAGTCAGGGTTGGCCTGGGCCTTTTCCAGTTCCTCGCGCGTCAGCTGACCATTGACGATGGGGTCGGCGCCGCGGATGTCGCGGGCCACGTCGCCGTCGGCGATGCCGCGCACTTCCAGCGGGTGCAGGCCGCAGAAGTCGGCGATCTGCTCGAAGGAGAGCGAGGTGTTGTCCACCAGCCAGACCGCGGTGGCCTTGGGCATCAGGATGTCGGTCATGGGGCGTGCGTCCCGGCGTTTGCGGCCCGAAATTCGGGCGTTTGAATCGACGGCGCCCGACCTTTCGGCCGGGCGCTGAGGTCTTCTGTATAGGCGCTTTCTCGACAAAAGAAAACGCCGTCCGAATGCGGCGTACAGCAAAGGTTCATGGAGAATGTTGAACAGTCTCGCTTGTGGCGCGTTGGTGCGCCGAGCGATTCAGGGAAGGACAGCTCTCATGAGACAGTTCGCGATTATCGCCGCCAGCGCAGTCATGGCCTTTGGCGGCGCCGTCACCGTGCCGTCCAGTTCGGCCGAGGCTCAGGTTCAGACCCGCGGCGCGCCGCGCGGCAGCTATGCCCAGTCCTGCAACGGGTCCTATGTGAACCAGGGTCGGCTCTACGCCGATTGCCGGGACCGCCGCGGCCAGATGCGAGAGACGTCGATCGAGCTGGCGCGCTGTTCGAGCAGCGATATCGGCAACGACAACGGCCTGCTGGTGTGCGGTCGTTATCGCGGCGACTATGAAGACAATGGACGCCCGGGAGGCGGCAATGGCGGCGGCTGGGGCGGAGGCAACGGCGGCGGCTGGGGCAATAACAGCGGCATCACCGTCTATCGCGACTCCGAGTATCGCGGCCCGTCGATGAGCTTCCGTCGGGAAGTCACGGATCTGCGCAACAGCGGCATGAACGACGCGATCAGCTCGGTCCGTCTGGGCCGCGGCAGCTGGGAGGTTTGCGAACACGCCAACTTCCGCGGCAACTGCCAGGTGATCAACGGCGATCTGCGTGACCTGCGTCAGATCGGCCTGAACGACCGGGTCTCGTCGTTGCGTCCGGCGCGCCGCGGCGGCTGGTGAGGCGCTGAACGGGAGGCTTCGGCCTCCCGTTCTTCCTTACGGCTTCTAAAGCGTCAGGACGATCTTGCCGACGTGGCTGCCGGCTTCAAGGTGCTGGTGCGCGGCGGCGGCCTCTTCCAGAGGGAAGGTCGCCTCGACCTTGGCCCGAACCTGGCCCGAGGCGACCCAGGGCCAGACGGTCTGCTCGACGGCGGCGGCCAGGCGCGCCTTTTCATCGGCAGGGCGGCTACGCAGGGTCGAGCCGGTCAGGATCACGCGCTTCAGCATGATCCGCATCAGGTCGATCTGCGCCAGGGCGCCGGTCAGGGTGGCGATGATCACCCAGCGGCCGCCGGGCTTCAACGCGTTCAGATTCAGGTCGGCGTAGGCGGCGCCGACCATGTCCAGCACCACATCGGCCCCGCCCTCGGCCTTGATGGCGGCCAGCAGATCGTCGGCCGTGGCGTCCAGACTGACGTCGGCGCCCAGGGCGAGGGCGGCCTGGGTCTTGGCCGCGCCGCGCGAGGTGGCGATGACGCGGGCGCCGGCGGCCTTGGCCATCTGGATGGCCATGACGCCGATGCCGCTGGTGGCGCCGTGGATCAGCAGGGTCTCGCCCGCCTTCAGGCCCCCGCCCTCGAAGACATTGGCGAAGACGGTGAAGGCGGTTTCGGGCAGGGCGGCGGCCTGTATGAAATCAAGACCATCGGGGACAGGCAGGGCGTGGCGGGCGTCGACGACGACGTACTCCGCATAGCCTCCGCCGCCCAGCAGGGCGCAGACCCGATCGCCGAGCGCCCATCGGGTCACGTCGTCGCCCATGGCGTCGATCTCGCCCGCGACCTCCAGGCCAAGCAGGTCCGATGCGCCGGGCGGCGGCGGATAGCGACCTTCTCGTTGAACGATATCGGGACGATTGACCCCGGCGGCCTGCACGCGAATACGGATTTGGCCCGGTCCGGGCGTCTGCTCGGGACGCTCGGCCGGGGTCAGCGCTTCGGCTGGACCGTGGCCGCCCTTGATCTCGATGACCCGCATGATGTCTCCGCCGCTTGCAATCCTTGTCTATGGGGCGTTTTCATAGGGGGTCGTGCGGTCGCTGACCACGGAGGCGATGATGTCGTTCGAAGATCTTGAGCCGCGGCCCCAGGCCGGCGAGGCGCTGAAGGCGCTGGGACGGGAAGACCTGGACCTCTACGCCGTGGACGAACTGCACGAGCGCATCGCCGCCCTGGAAGCCGAGATCGCGCGCTCCAAGGCCGCCATCGACGGCAAGTCGTCTAAGCGCAGCGCGGCCGATGCCCTGTTCAATTTCCGCTGATCAGCCTCTCCCGTCTTTTCGTAATCCGTGGCATGACGATTGCAGTTCCGGTCCGTGCGGAGTCGTCCTGACCCGCGAGTTTGACGGACGCGCGTGACCATTCATGGGTAGAATCGAGTTGACCGCCATCGACGCTGACATGGTCGGATTGCGTTCGCGCAGCGCGGAAGTGCTGGATTTCGCGCGCTCCGAATTGTTCGACCGCACCTTCAGGGAAGGCATGGACCTGGTCGAGGAGACCGCGGCCTATCTGGACGGCGACGGGCGTCAGGATTCGCGTCTGCTGTCGCGTGCGGCGGCTCTGGCCTATGCAGGCGAAAGCATGAAGCTGACGACGCGGCTGATGCAGATCGCTTCGTGGCTGCTGGTCCAGCGCGCCGTGCGCGAGGACGACATGAGCGCCGACGCCGCCTGCGAGCCCCGCTATCGCCTGGGCGACCGCAAGGTCGAAAGCGAGCCCAGCCATCGTGAACTGCCCATCGCCCTGATCGAATACGCGGTTCGGGCCGAGAAGCTCTATGATCGGGTTTTGCACCTGGACCGCCGCATGTATCTGGACGGCCCGGAAGATCAGCCCGTCAATCCGGTCCAGAGCCAGCTGGATCGACTGCAGGCGGCCTTCGGGGGCTGAACCCCCGAATGACCTGAAAAATCCAGAAGCCCGGGGTTACGGTCCGACGTCGTTGGCGTCGCTGGGGCCGTCGGCGATGACGCGGGGCAGGTTGACGGCTATGCCCAGGGCCTGAGCCAGCTTGGCGTCGCGTTGATAGACGTCTTCGCGGAAGGCGACCCGACCCTGACCATCGACGAAGGCGGTCCAGTAGAGCAGGCGCACGGCGATCTCGCGGCCCGTTGTGACGCGCGTGGTCTGGCGATTGTCCTGGGCCGTATCGAACTGGGCCAGCTTGGTCGGGTCGGGTTGCAGCAGAAGGCGGGCGAACTCGACCGCGTTCTGGACCCGGACGCAGCCGTGGCTGCGCTGGCGCACCGACAGGTTGAAGGCGCCCTTGGACGGGGTGTCGTGCAGGAAGATGGCGTAGCTGTCGCGCAGCTCGAACTTCACATAGCCCAGCGACGACTGCGGTCCAGCGCGCTGCACCACCCAGCCGTCGGCGTTGATGTACATGTCATGGGCGGCCAGGTAGCCGGGACCCTTGGGCAGGATTTCGCGACGGGCGATCCCCATGGGCACGGTCCAGGGCGGGTTGGCCACGACCGAGGCGAAGGGTTTTTCCAGGCTCGGGGTCTGGTTCTCGGCCGAGCCGACCACGACGCGGTTGGAGTGAACCGGCTTGCCGTCCTTCCAGTAGACCATGATGGCGGCGGCGGTGTTGACCTCGATCCGTTCGGGATTCAGCTCGCGCTTCAGCCAGCGGCGACGCTCGAGGTTCAGGGCGATCTGACGGGCGCGGTCCTCGGCTGTGGCGCCGAGCGAGCGCTGGGTCCCGGGGCCGATGCGGCCGTCCGAACCCAGGCCGTGACGGGTCTGGAAGCTGCGAACCGCCTGCTGCAGCTCGGGGCCATAGGCCAGATTGCCCTTCAGGCGCTCGCCTGCCGATGCGCTCAGGTCGCCTTCGGCCACCAGGCGCGCGACCAGGGCTGGGATACGGTTGTCGCTGGTCCCCGGTTCGATGGTGCCGCCCTGACGGAAGGCGGGCCAGCCGCCGGCGCGCGTGATGCGGCGATAGCGGGCGTAACCGGCTGACAGGTTGGTGTAGCCGATGTCGGTGGGGGCCAGGTTGTCGAACCACTGGCTCAGCTGATTGGCGCTGACCGCCTGGGTCAGGCCGCGCGGGATGTCCACGCTGTTCTTCTGCATCTCCCACAGGTCCTCGACCGTCTCGGGACGGACGCGGCCCTCGGCCAGGACGCGGGCGTAGGTCACGGCGGCGGCGGTGGTGCGGATCTCAGCCGAGCCGGGATCGGCGGCCAGGCCGACGAAGTCGAAGAAGTCCCCGGCGGGCAGGGCGTGGCGCTCGGCCCCGGCGGCGACTTCCTGGAGCACGCGCAGGCGGTCGGCGGTCCAGATCGGCTTGCCGCCGGTCAGTTGATAGACGGCGCGGACGTCGGCCTGAACCGCCTCCGGTAGACGGCCGGCCTGGGCGTCGAATCCGGCGATGAATATCTGGGGGTCGACCGGTCGGGTCTGCGCCAGTGCGGACGAGGCCGCGCCAAGGGTCAGGGTCGTTGTTGCGACGCCAAAGCCCAATTCCCGTCGGTTCATTCTACAGCTCTTCAAGTCCGGTCCGGCGCCAGACCCGTCGTCTGCGCCCCGAAGGATCGAACGCCCGCATGTTATCGACGTTCCGGGCAAACAAAAAGCGCCGGCCCATCGGACCGGCGCTTCTGTGGCGACTATGTCGCAGGCCGTCAGGCTTACTTCTTGATGAAGCCGCCGAACTTGTTGTTGAAGCGCGACACGCGGCCACCGCGGTCCAGCATCTGGGCGTTGCCGCCAGTCCAGGCGGGGTGAGTCGACGGATCGATGTCGAGGGCCAGCGAGGCGCCTTCCTTGCCGTAGGTCGAACGGGTCTGGAAGGTGCTGCCATCCGGCTTCACAACCGTGATGAAGTGGTAGTCGGGGTGCGTGTCCGCTTTCATGGGTCTGATCCGTCTCTGCGCTTCGACGATGCCGACCGTCAGTGCGCGTAAATAGAGAAACCCGCCGAGGCTAAACGGCGGGAATGAGCGGCGGCGTTTACACCGGGGGGCGTTCCGGGGCAAGAGCGCGGGCATGACCCAAGTTTCCTCGCCTTCCGTCCCGCAAGACGCCGCCGCCCGGGGGCGCCCCGGCGCCGGGGCCCTGCTGGCCGAGCAGATGGAGGAGGCGGGCGGCAAGCGCGCCAAGACCCGTAACATCAGGCCCCTGGCCCAGTTGCTGCCCTTCATGATGCGGCATCGGCTGGACGCGGCGATCGCAGGTCTGTGGCTGATCGGTTCGACCGTGGCCTCGCTGGCGCTGACGGCGACGGCGCGTGGAGCCATCGACAACGGTTTCGAGAACGGCGGCCGGGACATCAACACCTGGTTCCTGATTCTGGGCGCCAACGCCCTGATTCTGGGGTTGGCGACGGCCTTCCGCTATTTTTACGTCACCAAGACGGGCGAGCGGGTCATCGCTGATCTGCGGACCGCCCTGTTCAAGCGCATCCTGACGCTGGACCCGGTCTTCTTCGCCCATATGCGGACCGGCGAGGTGCTGTCGCGCCTGACGACGGACATCCAGCTGGTCGACACCCTGTTGACCACCTCGGTCAGCTACGCCCTGCGCAACTTCTTCACCCTGATCGGCGGGGTGATCCTGCTCTTCTTCGTCAGCCCCAAGCTGACCGGCTTCGTCCTGCTGATCGTGCCGGTGCTGATCGTGCCGTTGTTCATCTTCGGCCGTCAGGTGCGCAAGCTGACGGTCAGGTCGCAGGACACCTTCGCCAATGCTGTCGGCTTCGCCGGCGAGAGCGTGGACGCCATCGAGACGGTCCAGGCCTTTGGCCGTGAAAAGAGCGCCATCGGCCGCTTCGGCGCGGCGGTGGAGGAGGCCTTCGGCGTCTCCCTGACCCGGATGCGGGCGCGGGCGGTCATGACGGCCATGATCATCACCGTCATGTTCGGCGGCGTCACCCTGGTGCTGTGGCTGGGGGCGCAGGACGTGATCGCCGGGACAATGTCGCCGGGCGCCCTGCTGCAGTTCGTCCTGCTGTCGGTTTTCGCTGCCGGGGCCGTAGGCGCGCTCGGCGAAAGCTGGGGCGACGTGCAGAAGGCCGCCGGGGCCATGGAGCGGATCGACGAACTGATGCGGGCCGTGCCCGCCATCGCGCCGCCCGCCAACCCCGTGGCCCTGCCGCAGCCGCCTCTGGGCGAGGTGTCGATGTCGGCGGTGGACTTCGCCTATCCGGGCCGTCCCGACCTGCCGGCGCTGAAGGGCTTCAGCCTGACCGTGCGCCCGGGCGAAACCGTGGCCCTGGTCGGGCCGTCGGGGGCGGGCAAGTCAACGGTCTTCCGCCTGCTGCTGCGCTTCTATGATCCGCAGTCGGGTCTGGTTTCGGTGGACGGGGTGGACGTGCGTTCGGCCGATCCGGTCGAGGTGCGCGATCGTTTCGCCTGGGTGTCGCAGGAGGCGCCCCTGTTCTCGGGCTCGGCGCTGGAGAACATCCGCTTCGGCCGCGAGGCCGCCACCCTGGCCGAGGCGCGCATGGTCGCCGACGAGGCTCAGGCGCTTGGCTTCATCGAAGCCCTGCCGCAGGGCTTCGATACGCCCCTGGGCGAACGCGGCAAGAGCCTGTCGGGCGGTCAACGCCAGCGTCTGGCTATCGCCCGCGCCCTGGTTCGTGAAGCCCCGATCCTCTTGCTGGACGAGGCCACCAGCGCCCTGGACGCCGAAAACGAGCGTCTGGTGCAGGCGGCGCTGGATCAGGCCATGGAGGCGCGCACGACCCTGGTCATCGCCCACCGTCTGGCCACCGTCCTGCGGGCCGACCGCATCGTCGTCATGGACGGCGGCAAGGTGGTCGAGGAAGGCACGCACGCTGAACTGACGGCGCGCGGTGGACTTTATGCGCGGCTGGCCAAGCTGCAGTTCCAGGAGACGTGAGGTCTAGCGCGCCGCGACCGCCGCGCCGGGAAAGTCGCTGAACACGGCGTCGACGCCGAGGGCGTAGAAGGCTTTCAGATAGTCGTCGAGGTCCCCGTGGTCGGCGGGGGCGTCGCCGTGGCGGCGTTCCAGCGGCAGGAAGACGTTTTCGGCGCGGAAGGTCCAGACCACGACCTTGAGCCCCGCAGCGTGGGCGTCGGCGACCAGAGAGGTCGGCGTCAGGCTGCGAGCCATGTCGTCGCGCGGCAGGATTATACCCGTCTCGACCCCGACGGCGTCGGCGTAGGCGGCGACGGCGCCGAGGCCCTGAGGCGTGCTCATGGCGGCGTAGGTCAGGTCGGGACGGTCGGCGGGGCCGCCGGCTACGCTCATCAGTTGCAGCAAGGGCGCGTCGATGCGCGTCCCTAGCCGCTGCAGAGGCCCGATCTCGAAGCACTGAATCAGGATGGGAGCGTCGGCGCCGGTCAGGCCGTGACGCTCCAGCGCCGCGACGAAGGCGTCCTCCATCGGCAGGCCGACGCCGGCGAAATAGGAGGGGTGCTTCAGTTCCGGCGCGACGCCGATGAGGCGACCGGTGCGGGCGCCTTCCTCGCGGGCAAGCTCCACGACTTCGTCGAAGGTCAGGATGGGCTCCCGGTCGTCCCAGGCGGTGTTGCCGGGGCGCAGCAGGGGCAGGCGCTCTCGGGCGCGCAGGGTCTTCAGTTCGGCCAGGGTGAAGTCTTCGGTGAACCAGCCGGTGGTCTCCACCCCGTCAATGGCTTTGGTGGTCTGGCGAGCCGCGAACTCAGGCCGCTCGGCCACGTCGGTCGTGCCGCCGATCTCATTCTCATGGCGGACGACGAAATAACCGTCGCGGGTCATGACCAGGTCCGGTTCGATGAAATCCGCGCCCTGTTCCACCGCCAGACGATAGGCCGAGGCCGTATGCTCGGGCCGTTCGCCGGACGCCCCGCGATGGGCGATGACTTTGGCGACGACGGGGGGAAGAGGCGCAGACATGGCCGGGGTTCCGCTGAGGAGGAGGGCGGCGGTCAGGATGAGACGGATCATGACACGAGGGTAGGGGGCGCGCACGACGCGGCTGTGAAGGACGCAGAAAAAAGGCGGCGGGGCTTTCGCCGCGCCGCCCTGATTCAGGGGAGTGAAGCGGATCAGGCCGCTTGCAGCACCTTGCGCAACTGCGGCTGCAGTTCCGGGTTGGCGGCGACGATCTGCTTGCCCAGCTTGGGATCGCCGTCGATGTCGATGGTGGTGACCAGGCCGCCGGCCTCCGTGACCAGCAGAATGCCCGCCGCCACGTCCCAAGGCTGCAGGTTGCGTTCGTAGTAGGCGTCGAATCGGCCGGCCGCGACCCAGGCGAAGTCCAGCGAGGCGGCGCCCAGACGGCGGATGCCGGCGACGCGCTGGCCCACGGCGTGGATGTCCTTGATGGCCTGGGCGTGACCCGTCTTGCCGATGAAGGGCAGGCCGGTGGCGATCAGGCTTTCCGACATGTCCTTGCGGCCGGCGATGCGAATGCGCTGGTCGTTCAGGTAGCAGCCCTTGCCCTTTTCGGCCCAGAACATCTCGTTCATGACCGGGTTGTAGGTGACGGCGGCCACGATCTCGGACGAACCGTCGGGGTGGCGACGCTCCAGGCCCACCGTGATGGCGAAGTGGGGCATGGCGTGCATGAAGTTGGTGGTGCCGTCGATCGGGTCGACGATCCAGGTGTGCGACTTGTCGGTGCCTTCAACCATGCCGCGTTCCTCGCCGAGGAAGCCGTAGCCGGGGCGGGCCTTGAGCAGCAGTTCGAACAGGGTCTGTTCGGCCTTGACGTCAGCGGCGGTGACGAAGTCGCCGGGGCCTTTGCGCGAGACCTGGAGGTGCGAGACCTCGCCGAAGTCGCGAAGCATGGGGCGGGCGGTCTTGCGGACGGCGTCCATCATGACCTGGAGCAGGGCGGAAGCGAGGGCCATAGGCGGTTCTCCTGATCCGTCGATCCTCGAAAGGCCACAGCCCGGATGGACGGAGAAGCAAAAGGGGCGCGGACCATCCGCGCCCCTGCAGTCTTGTCTTAAGCGCCCGGCCTTGACCGGGAAAGACGGTGTTTTTTAGTCCGCGCGGCGGACGTACTCGCCCGAGGTGGTGTCGACGATGATGCGCTCGCCCGCCGACATGTAGGGCGGGATCATGATGCGCACGCCGTTGTTGGCGATGGCGGGCTTGTAGGAGGAGGAAGCCGTCTGGCCCTTCACGGTCGGCTCGGTCTCGGCGACTTCCAGAACCACCTGTTCCGGCAGTTCCAGGCCGATCGGACGGCCTTCGTGCATTTCGATGACGACCTTCATGCCCTCTTGCAGATAGGGGATGCGGTCTTCGCCGACCCAGTCCTTCTGCAGTTCGATCTGCTCGTAGGTGGCGTCGTCCATGAAGACCAGGCTGTCGCCGTTGTCGAACAGGTAGGAGAAGTCCTTCTGCTCCAGGGTGACGCGCTCGACCTTGTCTTCCGAACGGAAGCGCTCGTTCAGCTTGTTGCCGGTTTCGAGGTTCTTGGCCTCGACGTTGGCGAAGGCGCCGCCCTTGCCGGGCTTGACGTGGCTGGCCTTGGTGACGACCCACAGACCGCCGTTGTGTTGCAGGACCATGCCGGGCTTGATGGTGTTGCCGTTGATTTTCATTGAAACCGCTGGATGTAGAGGGCTGGAGGCGGCCCGGCCGCTCGTGGGCGGGCGCGCGAAATCGCGGCGAGCCGTAGAGGAAGCGCGTAAAAAGGGCAATGGGGACGCTGATCGCTGGTCGGCGGATCAGTGGAGCGTCGGTCGGTTTCCAAGCCTGGCTTCAGCCCGGTTGGCCAGGCGGACGCCCGCTCCGGTCGGCGAGGCCAGCTTGCCGGCGCCGGGGTCCAGCTTGCGCGCCTCATGGGCGAAGGCGGCGGCGAGCCCTGCCGAGGACATGGCCGCCGCGATCTGAGTCGATAGTCGGGTGGGGCGAACGGCCAGCCAGACGGCGCTGACCGTCTGAGCCGCGAGCCACAGGGTCATGGCGCTGCGACGCTCGGGTCGCTCCGGGGCGTTCCAGACACGCACAGCCGACAGGGTGGTGGCCGAAAACATGGCGGGCAGGATCAGGCTGAGCGGGCCGCGCGGGCGCTCTGTGATCGGCGCATCGCCGCCAAGGGGCTGCGGCGCGCGGCGCGGCTGCGGGCGGATCAGCTTCGAGGCCGCGGTGGTCGCCGCCAGGGCGAAACCGGCGGTCAGGACGACGCCGAGCGCCACATGAGGCCAGTTGCGGCCCTCGGCGTTGAGGAGGTCGGCGGTCTGATGGCGAGCGGTGTCTAGGGCGTTTTCGAGACTGGGCATGAAGCCGGAATGGCCGGGCGCGGAAACTCGTTCCCGCGCCCGGCGTCTTGATGGGCGTCAGTTGCCGGTGGCGGCGCCGTCGGTCTTGATCTCGCTCATGGCGGACTGGAGGTAGTTCTGGGCGCCCAGAAGCTCGATCAGCTTGTGCTGGTTCTCCAGGAAGTCGACGTGCTCCTCGGTGTCGGCCAGGATCTTCATCAGCAGGTCGCGGCTGACGTAGTCGTGGGCGGCTTCGCACTGAGTGACGGCGTCGCGCGTGGTGGCGCGGCTGTCGATCTCCAGCTTCAGGTCGGCGCCCAGGCATTCGATCGGATCCTCGCCGACCTTGAGCTTGTGCAGGTCCTGCAGGTTGGGCAGACCGTCGAGGAAGAGGATGCGTTTGATCAGCATGTCGGCGTGCTTCATCTCGCCGATCGATTCTTCGTAGATGACGTTGCCGAGGTGGCTGAGGCCCCAGCTTTCAAACATGCGGGCGTGCAGGAAGTACTGGTTGACCGCCGTCAGCTCGTTGGTCAGCACCGCGTTGAGGGTGCGGATGATCGCCGGATCGCCCTTCATGGTCGTCGTCCTCTTGATGCGGCGGCGCTGGACGACGTCGTCATGACGCCGCGGCTCTGAACGCCGCCCGTGAGGACTTTCATATCACGGCTTCGGGGCCGTGGATCATTTGCGAGTTCTTATCACTGCATTGATAATGCGAGTGAAATCGACTTTCAGAAGCGGGGTTCTATTCCGCCGCCAGGGCAAAGGCCGCCTGGGTGTCCTGAATCATCTGGCGCATTTCGCAGACGCATTTGGCGCATTGCGGAGCGCATTGATTGGACGCGAAAATATCCTTGGGACGGGTCGCGCCAGCTTCGATGGCTTGAGCGACGTCACGCTGGCGAAGGCCGTTACAGTTGCAGACGTACAAGGCGAGGAAGCCCCGAAGCAGTTACTGAGAATGGCTCGCTATAGCATTTATTAAGGCGAGTGCAAATCGTTCGCATGGCGCTGCGACATTGACGCCCGACGCGGGGAAGGGCAGGGCGAGGACATGGCTCGTCAAACTGCGCTTCCGCCCCGTCCGCCCTGTCAGCTGTATCTGATCACGCCCCCGGCCATCGCCGATCTGGAGGCCTTCGCCGGTCTGCTGGAACAGGCCCTGTCGGCGGGGCCGGTCGCGGCCCTTCAGATCCGGCTCAAGGATATCTCGGACGAGCAGATCAAGGCCGCCGTGGCGCGGCTGGCGCCGATCGCCCAGGCGCACGGCGTGGCGGTGATCCTCAATGATCGACCCGATCTGGCCAGGGCGGCCGGCTGCGACGGCGTCCATGTCGGCCAGGATGATGCGTCGGTGGCCGAGGCGCGGCGCATCATGGGGCCGGACGCCATGATCGGCGCGACCTGCCACGACAGCCGCCACCTGGCCATGGAGGCGGCCGAGGCGGGCGCCGACTATGTCGCCTTCGGCGCCTTCTTCGCGACCGACACCAAGGAAACCACGCATCGGCCGGAACTGATCGAGCTGACCATCTGGCAGGAGACCATGGAGACGCCCTGCGTCGCCATCGGCGGGATCACCGTCGAGAACGCGGCCGTGGTCGCGGCCGCCGGCGCCGATTTCGTCGCCGTCAGCGCGGGCGTCTGGAAGCACCCCGACGGCCCGGCGGCGGCGGTGCGGGCGTTCAACGGCGTCCTGGCGACGGCCTTCTGACTTCAGAGGATGTTTAGGAAGCTCGGCCAGTATGGGGCGTTAGTCGCGTACATCGGACCCGATCATGACCATGAGCCGCGCGCTCGACAGGCCTGAACCCGTTCTCGACGTCACCCCTGCTGATGGCAGAGGCGTGCCTGCGAGCGCGCCGAACGCGGCCTTCTTCCGACAACCCCTGGCCCCGATTCTGACAGCGGTCGGCGTGACCGTGCTCGTCGTTCTGGCGATCAGTTTTGCACGCACCAACGGTCTGGTCGCCGCCCTTTGGGGCGCGGGCGGACTGGCGTTGGCGGTGTGGCTGAGGGGGGGGCGCGGCCTGGCCTATGACCTGGGGTTCGGCGTTCTGGTGACGACGGGCATCCTGGCCGGCGAGTTCCTGGTCGGCAACGGCCCCGTGCTGTCGACCATGTTCACCGTGGTGAACCTGATCGAGATTGTGCTCGGGGTTATGCTTGTGCGGCGCTTTGTGCCCGGGCTCAGCATCACTTCTGTCGAGGGGCTGGCCCGCTTCCTCGGCGTCTGCGCTGTCGCGCCCTTGCCCGCAGCCATTCTGAGCGCGCTGGCGCTGGAAGCCATGACAGGCGCCGATATTCTGGATGGCTTCCGTATATGGTGGTGCGGCCATGCGCTCGGCTTTGCGGTCGTGGGCGCCTTCGGCCTGGCCTTGCAGCGCCGACATGTCGTGATCGTTCGTCAACCGGGGCGTCTGGCTGAAGGCGCCGTCTTGCTCGGGCTGATCGGCGTCGCCTGCTATGCGATCTTTTCTCATCTGAGCCTGCCCTATGGCTTCCTGCTGATGCCCTTGCTGTTGATGATGGCGGTGCGGTTCCGGGTCGTTGGCATCGCCGCCGCGCTCGTGCTGGTCACGGTCATGGCCATCGGCGGCACCATGGCGGGGCATGGTCCCTATCATTCCTTCGGCGCCGAGGACCGGGCGCTTCTGGCCCAGCTGCTGGTCTTGCTCGGCTACATGCCGATCCTGATGGTCGCCGCCTTGCTTGAAGAGCGCGATCGTCTGGCGGAACGCGCCCGGGCGGGGCGTGAACGCGCCGAGCGCGCCTCGGCCGCCAAGTCGCGTCTGCTGGCCAATGTGGCGCATGAGATCAAGAGCCCGGTCGGCGGCATTATCGGCATCGGCGAGCTCTGGGCCGGGGGGCAGTTGGGCGCGACCTCGGCCGAGCAGGTCGAGATGGCGCAGATGCTGGTGAAGACCGCCCGTCAGGTCGAGACCCTGGCCCATGATCTGCTGGACGTGGCGCGCGCCGAGTCCGGCGCGGTCAAGGTGGAGCTGCGACCGACCGACGTCGCGGGACTGCTGGAGGACGTGCGGCGCACCCTGATCCTGAAGCCCGAGGCCAAGGGATTGACGATCGAAGTCATGCTGGAAGGCGACGCCCTTATCGCTCAGGCGGATTCGCAACGCCTGGCCCAGGTGATCGGCAATCTGGCCGGCAACGCCGTCAAGTACGGCGCTTCGGGCGGCCGGGTCGTCCTGAAGGCGATGTGGGCGGACGAGCGGGTGCGGATCGAGGTGATCGACTTTGGTCCCGGCCTGACGGCGGAGAAGCAGGGACAACTGTTTGAACCGTTCAACCGTCTGGGGCTTGAGCGTTCGGCGATCGAAGGGCACGGCATCGGCCTGGCCCTGGCCAAGCGTCTGACGGAGTTGCAGGGCGGCGAGATCGGCGTGGTCTCCGCGGCGGGGCAGGGCGCGACCTTCTGGATCGAGCTGGCTGCGGCTTGACCCTCGGCCGGGACGGTGGCCAAGCTCAGGGCATGAAAATCGCCCTCATCGCTTCTCTCCTGTCGGCGGCCACGCCGGCGATCGCCCACGCTCAGTCCCAGAGCGCCGAAGATCTGACCCGGTTGCTGAACGGCGGGCCGGCAGCGGCGGCGCGGCCTGCGCCCCCTCAGCCTGACGCGCAGCGACCGGCGCCGGCGAGGCCCGCGACGGTTTCGACCGCGCCTTCTTCCTCGACGCCACGATCTGCGTCCCCGGCCGCTCCCTCGGCGCCCGTCGTACAGAACCGCGCTGGAACCTCAGCCGCCCCATCCGCCCCGGCTCAGGCCCAGAGACCAGCGCCGGCGACCGGCGCGCTCGGCGCATCGGCCGTGGCCGCCCTCCCGTTCCGCATTGAACTGCCCGGCGACGTCCAGTTGTTCGAGGGGCGCGGTGCGCCAGACGCCAAGGTCTGGTCGGTCCGCAAGGGGACCAGGACGCTGGCCATGATCTATGCGGGGCCGTCCTCGCAGTTTCCCATCTATGACGGCGAGCAGGTGACGGCGGCGGGGCGTGTCTCGGTCATCGTGCCCGAAGGGACACGGCGCATCGCCATGGAACATTGGTTCCAGCGACCTGTGGCGCCGACCGAGATCCATGTCTGGCTGATGAGCCTCGACGGCGCCGACCGCGACGCCGCCGAACGGATCGCCCAGTCGGTCGATCCTAAATAGAACTCGGGTCTATTCGGACCAGACGGCCAGGTCGTTGCCGGACGGGTCGCGGAAGTGGAAGCGGCGACCGCCGGGGAAGGCGAAGATGGGGTGGGTGATTTCCCCGCCCGCCGCCTGGACCCTGGCCAGCATGGCTTCCAGGTCATGGGCATAGAGGATGGGCAGAGGCTTGGGCGTCATGGCCTCGGTGGTGAAGCCGCCGTCCAGACCTTCGCCGAACGCCGCATAGTCAGGACCGTAGTCCTGGAAGACCCAGTCGAAAGCCGAGGCGTAAAAGGCCTTGTGCGCCGCCATGTCGGTGGCGGGCAGTTCGAGATAGTCCAGCTTGCCGTCTTCGCGCATGGCGACTCTCCAGAAAATGGAGGCGGACGCTTGCACGACCCGCGACTCTGCGCAAACCTGAAAATGGTTCGCAAATGCAGGAGTCGTCCCATGATCATCCTGAGCGCCGGATGCGCCTCGCTGGCCTCGCTCATGCAGCGTGACGCCGACGGAAGACGTGGGCCGAATACAGAACGGGCGCCGACCGAATCCGACCGACGCCCGCGTCTGATTTCAATGAACGGCGGCGATCAGCGCGCCGTCTGGGTCTCGCCCGCGCGCCAGACGCGGTAACGCACCTCGACGTCCGACGGGGCGTAAACCACCACCGGCAGGCGCGAGTTGTAGCGGATCAGCGGCTGCTCTTGCGTCGTCACGAAGGCCTGACGCTCCGAGCCCGGCGGGCAGCCCATCATCGTGCTGGCGGCGTTCCCCAGGGCCGGCAGGACGTAATAGTCATAGCCCCAGCCCTCGGCCGTGCGGGTCTCCAGGCGACCGCCGAAGAATTGACGGTTGCAGTCGATCGTCTGGGTCTTGCCCAGGATCAGCTCGACCTTCAGCGCGCTTTCATCGGTCTGGGCCGGCAGGGTGATGACGTGGCGCGTCTGGCCTGCGGCGGCGGCCGGGAAGGCCTTGAGCGCGCCGGCGCCCTCGGCCTGGGCCGAGGGCGCGCTCGGGCTTTCGGCCTGGGCGGTGGCGCAGGCGGCCAGCGTCAGGGCGGCGACCCCGGCGAAGAGGGAGGGGAGGATTTTCAAGGCGTAGTCTCCACGGCCAAGGTTAGCGTGACCGTGGAGAACGCGATGGGATCAGGCCAGTTCCACGGCCATGGCCACGGCTTCGCCGCCGCCGATGCACAGCGAGGCCACGCCCTTCTTGCCGCCGCGCGCCTGAAGGGCCGCCAGCAGGGTGGACAGGATGCGCGCGCCCGAGGCGCCGATGGGGTGGCCCAGGGCCGTGGCGCCGCCGTTGACGTTCAGCCTGGCGCGGTCGATGCCCAGTTCCTGCTGGGCGATCATGGCGACGACGGCGAAGGCCTCGTTGACCTCCCACAGATCCACATCCTCGACCGACCAGCCGGCCTTCTTCAGCGCCTTCTGCATGGCGGGGACGGGGGCGGTGGTGAACAGGCCCGGCTCATGGGCGTGGGCGGCGTGGCTGACGACACGGGCGACGATGGGCAGGCCGAGCGCCTTGGCCGTGCTCTCGCGCGTCATGACCAGGGCGGCGGCGCCGTCCGAGATCGAGCTGGCGTTGGCGGCGGTGATGGCGCCGTCCTTGGTGAAGGCGGGACGCAGGGTCGGGATCTTGGCCGCGTCGGCCTTGCCGGGTTGCTCGTCCTCGCTGACCGTGACGGGGCCCTTGCGGGTGGCGACCTCGACCGGGACGATCTCGGCCTTGAAGGCGCCGGAGGCGATGGCGGCCTGGGCGCGGGTCAGGCTTTCGATGGCGTATTCGTCCATCGCCTCGCGGGTGAACTGATACTGGGCCGCCGCGTCCTCGGCGAAGACGCCCATGGCCTTGCCGGGGGAATAGGCGTCCTCCAGGCCGTCCATCATCATGCTGTCGACGATGACGTCGTGGCCGATGCGGGCGCCGCCGCGGTGCTTGTTCATCAGATAGGGGGCGCCGGTCATGGACTCCATGCCGCCGGCGACGATGACCTCGGCCGTGCCGGCCAGCAGGGCGTCGTGCGCCATCATGGCGGCCTGCAGACCCGATCCGCACATCTTGTTCACCGTGGTCGCCTCGACGTGCTTGCCCAGGCCCGCGCCGATGGCGGCCTGACGCGCCGGGGCCTGGCCCAGACCGGCGGGCAGGACGCAGCCCATGAAGATCTGTTCGACCTTTTCGGGGGCGACGCCGGCGCGTTCGACAGCGGCCTTGACCGCGGCGGCGCCCAGGTCGGTGGCCTTGACCGGCGACAGCGCGCCCTGGAAGCCGCCCATGGGCGTGCGGGCGAAGGAGACGATGACGACGGGATCGGTTGCGGCGGTCATGAGGGGCGTTTCCAGTATGAATCGTTTGCCGGGGGATTAGGGGAGGCGGAGGCCTGCTGGCAAGCGCGGCCGCCCTACAGCAGCTTGCGGCGCTGGCGGGCCAGGGCCAGGGGGCGTCCGTCGACGCCCCAGGCGACGGCCTCGTCCACGGACCAGCCGAGACCGTGATCCAGCAGCCGGTATTCAAAGAAGGCCCAGCCGTCGGGCGCGGTTTCCGGTGTCGGGTCGGCCAGGAAGTCGTAGCGCAGATCGACCGTGGTCATCATGGGCGGCGCCTTGAAGGCGGTCCAGGCGGGCGGATAGAGGGCGTCCAGCAGATAGGCCATCCGCAGTTCGTCCAGAGGCGCGCCGTCCCGGGTCCGCATCCACACCCGCTCGACAACGGCCTTGCCTTCGTTGCCGCCCAGGATGTTGGGGCCGCCGTTGAAGCGATAATCGACGTGTTGCGAGAAGCGGGGGGCCATGGGGCCGCTGAGACCTGGCGCGTCCAGATCCAGCGCGGGCGGCGGGACCAGGAGCGGGCTGAGCGGCTGGGCGGTTTCGCCGTCGGCGCCATAGGTGGCGCTGGCGTGGTGGGTCAGGCGCGAACCTTGCCCGGCCTCGACCACGGCATAGGCGACATTGCGGCCGCCGCGCAGCAGGCGCGGACGGAAATGGATCGGCTGACCATATCGGGCGGCGGCCAGATACTGGACGCTGAGGCTGCGCAAGGGCGCCTTGATCTCCAACCCCTGACGCATGGCTCCGGCGCACAGGGCCGCCAGCAGGCCGCCGAAGGGAAAGCCTGCTTCAGGCGGGGCGCTGATCGGGCCGTTTGAGAATTCGCCGGACAGATGCGCCGACAGGCCCTCTTCGCCGGGCGTCAGGGTCAGGGCGTCATGCAGCAGGTCGGCTTCGGTCATCGGTCCACGCAACTGTCGAAAGAGGCGGGCGGAGACTGAAGCGTCGCCGCCCGCAAGTCGAGGAATGCAGAAATCGCGACAGGACTGTCGCAAGTTCGTTGCCAAAAGAAACTGTCAAACTGGGTCGCGATTGGCAACCCACTTGTCAAAAGCCTGACGCGGGGTCACTTTCCGGGCATGGGACGCACCGCCGACTATAGCCGCCAGAGCTGCTCGATCGCCGCCACGCTGGAGGTGATCGGCGACCCGTGGACCCTGCTGGTCATCCGCGACGCCTTCAACGGCGTGCGCCGGTTCGAGCAGTGGCAGGACCGGCTGGGCGTGGCCCGCAACGTTCTGGCCGCGCGGCTGAAGTCGCTGGTGCAGCACGGGGTGCTGGAGCCGCAGCTCTATTCCGAACGCCCGCCACGCAACGAATACGTCCTGACCGCCAAGGGCAAGGATCTCTATGGCGTGCTGGTGACCCTGCACGCCTGGGGCGAGAAGCATGTCTATGGAGAGGCCGACAGCGGCATCTCCATGGTCCACAAGACCTGCGGCCACGATCTCAAGCCCCGTATCGCCTGCGGCCATTGCAACGAGATCGTCAAACCACGCGACATCGAACTCACCTGGGCCGAGAACCGCCCGACGGTCGGCGACGTCCTGCCGAAGGACGAGGCGGCCTAGAAGGCCAGGAGAGGATGCACTGAAGGCTCGCTATGGGCGGGAAGCGGCAACCAGCCTCACTCGGGTAAAGAGCGGAGGGGGGCGGAGCCGGATGGGCGATAGTTACCGGCAAGCGGCCACCCGGCAAGTTGGAGTAGGACCATTCCTGTCGCGCCCAGCTCGCCGTTCGGCGAGCCTAGTTGGTGCCACATCCGGTATGTGCCTTCGTCCCTTATTTCCATGATGGAAATGTCGCTGTCGACCGGGCCGTAGCAGCCATATGACGGGACGCGCAGGAGAGGCTTAACGGCTGCTTCAAGACGTTCTTGCTCCGCAGGCGACAAGAGCTTCTCTACGACGCATCCTCCTTCGTCTCTGCACGGTTTCAACCACTTTCCGGTGAGATGGAACCGACCGTCTTCAGCTTCGACTACTCTGACCGTAGTGGCCACTCCACCATTAGCCAGTAGCGTGAAACGGAGTGTCGCTTCTTGGGCCGCGTTTGGCGAAGCTAGTGGGTTCTCATGCAGCGCCTGCAGTCGATGTCCAAACCAGGAAGCTTCGTCCGGTTCGAGAATGGGTCGCCAGTGAGCAGGGATCGGCCCGTGCTTAGGACACTCGCCAACACTGGTCTGCAAGGACGCAGGGAAGAACGGGATATCACCAAGGCTCGCGTAAAAGACCGCCACGCACCCGACCAATGTCGCGGCGATGAGTATGAAGACGTCACGTCGAAACATAGCAGTTCCCCCAGATCGAACATCAGCTTGAAGCGGTCACTGTTCAAGCTCCTCGAAGGTCCGCATTGGGCGTGAGCCGATGTTCGCTTAAGGGTGGGAAGCGGAGCTCAGGCGCGGGTGAGAAATGCTGACAACGCGAACCAAGAAAGCCATGCGCATATCGCGAGCGCGACAAAGCTGAGAATGCGCGCGATTGTTAGGGCCCCTGAAGGCTCGGTCGAAGCGCGCGCCTTCCATGCGATATATGCCCCCGACCCAACCGCTACCAGGGAAGCGGGAAGACCGAACACTAGGAAGCCCATCTCGGGATAGACCTCGTTTGGGCGTCCCATCCATTCCCAAACCAGCGGTCTGTCGGTGAAGGTCCACATCGCCAAAAACGCGGCGATTGCCGTGATCAACGCGAGATACCGTCGGGCGATGTGCGTTGCGAATAACACGTTTGACCAGCCCCCTCCGTCGGTTCTGTCCAAAGTAGAGCTTAGTCGGGCGGTGTCCGCAACGGATCGCATGCAGACCTACGCTCACAGCCGGAACGCCGACCCCGGCCTTGACGGACAGGTAGAGCGACGTCGCCTGCATCTGCTACGTGGTCGGTCTTGAACGAAGACGGAGCGGCTCCATGCGGAAAATCGGACTGATCGGCGGCATGAGCTTCGAGGGCTCGACCCTCTATTACCGCAAGATCAACGAGGCGGTTCGTCAGCGGCTGGGCGGGCTGCATTCCGCCGACCTGATCATGCACTCGGTCGATTTCCAGACCATCGTCGACATGCAGAAGGCTGATCGCTGGGACGATGCGGGGGCGTATCTGGCCTCGGTCGCCAGGGGGCTGGAGAGCGCGGGCGCGGAGGCGGTGATGATGTGCGCGGTGACCATGCATCTGGTCGCCCCGGCGGTGGAGGCGGCGGTGGCGGTTCCCTTCATCCACATCGTCGATGTCACGGCCGAGCGGCTGAAGGCGGCGGGTGCGCGTCGGCCGCTGCTGCTGGCCACGCGCTATACGATGGAGAACGGCTTCTATCAGGCGCGCATGGCGGGCCAGGGGATCGAGGTCATGACGCCCGACGCCGAGGGGCGGGCGCTGACCCATGACATCATCTTCAACGAGTTGTGCGCCGGGAAGGTGCTGGACGCCTCGCGCGACGCCCTGCTGGGTCTGGTCGATCGGGCCAGGGCCCAGGGCGCGGACAGCCTGATCTTCGGCTGCACCGAGATCGGCATGATCCTGGACGTCGACGGATGCCCGGTTCCGGCCTTCGACAGCACGGACATTCACGCCATGGCGGCGGTGGACTTCGTCCTGGGGTGAGCGCGCCGTGAGCGTTCAGTTTCCGTCAACCCTCGCCCGTTAACCTTTGGGCCATGTTCCTGTCCCTGACGTCCAGGATCGCCGCGGTCGGCGCCCTGGTGGTGATCGCCTTGCTGGCACTGGTGGCTTCCCTGGTCGACGCCTCGCGGCAAAGTCGCGAGAGCTTCCGCTGGGTGACGCATTCCGCCCAGGTGATCGAGGCCATGGAGGAGACCATGGCCGGGCTGCGCGACGCCGAATCCGGCCAGCGCGGCTATGTCCTGACGCGCAACCCCGGCTATGCTCAGTCCTTTGATCGGCGCGTGGCGGACTCTCTGCGGTCCTTTTCGGAACTGGTGGAGCTGACCAAGGACAACCCGACCCAGAGGGCGCGTGTCCAGGCCCTCGGCGGCCTGTTGTCGGAACGCACCGAACTGCTGCGTCAGCCGCTGGATCTGGCGCGTCAGGGCCGCTTTGAAGAGGCCGAGGCCGCCATCGTCGGCGGACGCGGACTGGACTCCATGGGGCAGGTCTTGCTGGCCTCGCAGGAGTTCCTGGGCGAAGAGCGTCGCCTGCACGCCGAACGGATCGAGGCGGCCGAGCACCGCCTGGAATGGGGCAAGCGGCTGGCCCTGATCGGCGGGCCGCTGATCGCCCTCTTCTCCCTGTCGGTGTCGGTCATGGTCATTCGCGGCATCCGTCAGCCCGTGCGCGTCATCACGCGCGCCATGACCAGTCTGGGCGAGGGCCATCTGGATCAGCGCGTCGCCGAGCGCATGGGCTCGCGCGAGTTCAATCGTCTGGCCCAGGGCTACAACCGGATGGCGGATCGGCTGGCCGCCGCCTCGACCGATCAAAGGCGCAGCGAGCGCGAGTTGAAGCAGGTCCACGACGAGCTTCTGACCAGCAGTCAGGTCCTGCGCGAGCGGGGCGAGGTGATCGAACTGTTGGGCGGCATGGCCCACCGGATGCAGGCGGCCCGCACCGAGGCCGAGCTGGCCCAGGTCATCCACGCCTTCGTGCCGCGCGTCCTGCCGGGCCTGCCGGGCGCGCTCTACGCCTACAACAACTCACGCAACCTGTTGGTCCCGCTTTCGACCTGGGGCGAGCACGAGGGCGACGGCGACGCCTTCGCGCCGGACCAGTGCTGGGCCCTGCGGCGCGGCCAGAGCCATTTCGTCAGCGAGCCGGGCACAGACATCGTCTGCGACCACGTCGGCGACAAGGACCACGCCTACCATTGCGAACCCCTGCTGGCCTCGGGCGAGGTTATCGGGGTCCTGCATCTGGACGGGGTTCTGGACACTGAAAGCGGCTTCCGCATCAAGGTTCTGGTCGAGAACATCGCCTCGGCCATGGTCAACCAGCAGCTACAGCGAGACCTGAAGGAACAGACGATCCGCGATCCGCTGACCGGTCTGTTCAATCGCCGCTACATGGAAGAGGCCCTGGCGCTGGAAGTGGCGCGGTCAGCCCGGTCGGGCGCACCGCTGTGCGTGGTCATGTGCGACGTGGACCATTTCAAGCGTTTCAACGACGAGTTTGGTCACGATGCGGGCGACCTGGTGCTGCAGGCCGTGGCAGCCGAGCTGGGGCATCGCTTCCGCGACGGCGACATCGTCTGCCGCTACGGCGGCGAGGAATTCACCATCATCGCCCCCGGCACCACGCCCGAAGCCTTGCTGCAACGCATCGAGACCGTGCGTCAGGCCATCGCCGGCATCTCGCTGCGCTATCGCAATCAGGCTCTGGGCAGCACCAGCATGTCCTTCGGCGTCGCCAGCTGGCGGCCCGGCATGGACCGCGAGGGCCGCGCCGCGCTGCAGGCGGCCGACGCGGCCCTCTATCGCGCCAAGAAGGAGGGCCGCAACCGGGCCGTCCTTCATGTCGAGGAAGCGGTTTGAGGTCTCAGTCGGTCTTGCGCACGTAGCGGTTCAGGAAGGCCAGATAGGCCTCCTGAGCGGTGACGCGGTTGGCGCGGCGCTGGAAGCCGTGGCCCTCGTCGGGGAAGACCACGTATTCGACCGGCACATTGTTGGCGCGGACCTTCTCGACCAGTTCGTCGCTCTCGACCTGAAGCACGCGCGGGTCGTTGGCGCCCTGGACCACCAGAAGCGGGCGGCGGATCCTGTCGGCGTGGAACAGGGGCGAGATGGCGCGGTGACGTTCGGCGTCGGTCGCCGGATCGCCCATCTCGTCGAACAGGGCCGCGCGCTGTGCCCCCCACCAGGCCGGAATGGATTCCAGCGTCCGCACCCAGTTGGTCACGCCGAAGATGTCGATGCCCGCCTCGAACTTCTCGGGGTGGAAGGCCAGGGCTGCGGCGGTGATGTAGCCGCCGTAGGAGCCGCCCATGACCGCCACCTGATCATCGGCCACTCAGTCCTGCGCTCGCAGCCAGTCGCCCCCGGCGACGATGTCGCGCAGGTCGGCCTCGCCGTGCTTCTTGTCGTCCATGTGGAAGAAGGTCTTGCCATAACCGGACGAGCCCCGGTTGTTGGCCCCCAGCACCGCGTAGCCGTGATTGACCAGATGCTGGACCATGGCGGAATAGCCGCGCCGCGTCTGGCCGCCCGGCCCGCCGTGGACCAGGACGATCGCCGGCGCCGGATGGGCCGCCGAGGCCCCCTTGGGCCGATAGAGGACGGCCGGGACCATCACCCCGCCTTCGCCGGGATAGCGGACTATGGTCGCCTCGACGAGGTTGCTCTCCTGAATCGCCGGGTTGAGCGCATGGGTCAGGCGTCGCGCGCGCCCGTTCGACAGGTCGGCCACGAACAGATCGGTCGGCGAGGTGTCGGAGGTGACGGTGAAGGCGATGCGCGTCTCATCCTTGTTGAACCGCACGCCGCCCAGATCACCCGCCGGGGCGCCGCTGAGGCGCATGGTCTGGCCGGAGCGGGTGTCCAGCACCGTCAGTTCGGTCGAAGCGTCGGCGTTCAGGGCCGAGACGCGATAGCGGCCGGACGGCGAATAGGAGACGTACTGCACGTCCCAGTCGGCCTGGAGCAGGGGCGAGACGGCGCCGGTGGCCATGTCGCGGCGCCAGGCCTGGGTGAACTCGCCGTGTTCGTCCGTGCCGTAGATCAGGGCCTGGCTGTCGGGCGTGAAGGTGTAGCTGCCGTGCTGGACCGCGCCCTGATGCGGGGTGATCAGCACCGGCGCGCCGCCCGACTGGAGATCGGCCAGATAGATGTCGACGTCGGCGCTGGTGTTGGACTTGTCCAGCGCCAGCCAGCGCCCGTCCGGCGAGATTTCCGAAGGCGTGAACCCGGTGTTCTGGAACACGATCCGGCTGGCGTAGGTCTCGGCGTCATAGGCGTAGACGTCCAAGGCCTCGGGATCGCGGGCGTTGGAGGTGATGTAGAAGGTCTTGCCATCGGCGTTCCAGCCCAGGAAGTCGGCCTTCAGATTCTCGCCCGGCGTCAGGTCGCGGATCGAGCCGTCGAGGGCGCGGACATAGACGTGGTTCAGCTCATTGCCGCCCTGGTCGGCGGTGAACAGCAGGCGGGCGTCGTTTGGGAAGTAGCTGAGCGGAAAGGTGGCGTCCGACGTCGAACGGGTCAGGGGCGTCGCGGCGCCGCCGTCCACCGGCAGGGCGTAGGCGTTGAACACTCCGGTTTCGTCCGAGGCGTAGAGCAGGGACTTGCCGTCCGGCGAAAAGGCCAGGCCGTAGGCGGTGGGCATCCGGTAGTTCTTGGTCTCGAAGAACTGGGCGGCGGTGTAGGCGGCGGGGGGCGCCGGGTTCTGGGCCGCAGGAGACGCGCCCGTTGGCGGCGAGGCGAGAGCTGGCGGTGCGGTGAGCAGGGCGAGGGCGGAAACCATGCAGGCGAAGGAGCGCATTCTGAGCCTCGTGGGGTGCGTGATGACCTGATGAGGCTTCACCATGCGCATACGGATGCGCTCTGTCGAAATCTTAATGATCGTCGTTCCGCCACGCCGGGCCCGGAACGACGAAAGCCGGCCGCGCTTGCGCACGACCGGCTCCCGTCATCCCTTGACGCACACCACCTGACGCAGGGTGTGGACGACCTCGATCAGGTCGGCCTGGGCGGCGATGACGGCGTCGATGTCCTTGTAGGCCATCGGGGTTTCATCGATCACCTCGGCGTCCTTGCGGCATTCCACGCCTTGGGTGGCGCGGACGTGGTCTTCCACCGTGAAGCGGCGCTTGGCCTCGGTCCGACTCATGGCCCGGCCCGCGCCGTGCGAGCAGGTGCAGAAGCTGTCCGCATTGCCCTTGCCGCGCACGATGAAGGACTTGGCCCCCATCGAGCCGGGGATGATGCCCAGTTCGCCGTCCCTGGCCGACACCGCGCCCTTGCGGGTCAGGAAGACGTCCTGGCCGAAGTGCTTCTCCTTGGAGACGTAGTTGTGGTGACAGTTCACCGCCTCCTTCGTCGTCGTCAGATCGGGCCAGACGGCCCTCAGCACCCCCAGCACCTGCTCCATCATCACCTCGCGGTTGGCGCGCGCGTACTTCTGCGCCCACGACACCGCCCGGACATAGTCGTTGAAGCCGTCCGTCCCCTCGGGGAAGTAGGCCAGATCCTGATCCGGCAGGTTCAGGTGCCAGCGACGGGCCTCGTGCTTGGCCCGCTCGATGAAGTAGGTCCCGAAGCGGTTGCCCACCCCGCGCGAACCTGAGTGCAGCATGACCCAGACGTCGCCGGTCTCATCGAGGCACAGCTCGATGAAGTGGTTGCCCGTGCCCAGGGTGCCCAGATGACCGTAGCCGCGCGGGTGCCCCGCCTTCGGGTGGCGCTCGACTACGGCGTCATAGCCTGCCTTCAGGTCCGCCCAGCGCGCCGCCGCCGAAGCCGGGGGCTCCGATTGCCAGGCGCCCTTGTCGTTGCGCCCGCCGTTGTCGGTGCGACCGTGCGGGACCGCCGCCTCGATGGCGGAGCGGACGCCCGACAGGTCGTCCGGCAGGTGCTCGGCGCGGATCGAGGTCCGCACCGCCATCATGCCGCAGCCGATGTCCACGCCCACGGCGGCGGGGATAATCGCCTTCAGCGTCGGGATCACCGACCCCACCGTCGCGCCCATGCCCCAGTGCACGTCCGGCATGACCGCAACGTGCTTGTGGATGAAGGGCAGCGAGGCCACGTTCTTAAGCTGCTTCAGCGCCGCATCCTCGATGGGCACGCCCCGGGTCCAGGCCTTGATCGGCACGCCCGGGCTTTCGATTACGTCATAGCCACGCATGGCTGACGTCTCCTCTTCTGTCTGTGAGCCTTCCGGACCGGGCGGAGGGGATGCCGTTTGCACAGACAAGAAACCCCTCCGGCCGGTTGGCGGGAGGGGTTGCTGGAAACCGAAGTCGAATGACCGACGGCTCTTCTACACCCCTCCCACGCACGCGCCCTTGCCCTCGACCAACAGGCGGTCGACGGTCATGGGCCGTTGCGAAGGGTGAATGTTGAAGAACATGGGTTTCTCGATTTCGGAGCCGGGCTTCTACACGCGAGAGCGGCGCCCGCCAAGCCCGAAAATCAGGCGGTGACAGCCGTCGTGCCGCTGATGAAGCCGCCGCCGAGGACGCGGTCGGGGTCGACCGGATCGTAGAGGGCGCAGGCCTGGCCGGGCGCGACGCCTTCTTCGCCCTGTTCGAAGACGACCGAGACGACGTTGTTTTCGTCCAGCGCCAGGCGGGCGGGCGAGGGCTGGCGGGTCGAGCGGACGCGGGCCAGGACAGGGGCGCCGTCGCGGGCGGCTTCCTCGATGGTGGCCTGATCGCCCAGCCAGTTGGTTTCTTCCAGCGTCAGGCTGGCGGTCAGCAGAGCCTCGCGCGGGCCGACGATAACGCGGCGATTGTCGGGGTCCAGTTTCGTCACGAACAGGGGCTCGCCCACAGCGACGTTCAGACCCCGGCGCTGGCCGATGGTGTAGTCGGTGATGCCGCCGTGTTGACCCAGAATCCGACCGTCCATGTGCACGATCTCGCCGGCTTCGCGTCCTTGCGGACGCAGGCGGTCGATCAGGGTCCGGTAGTCGCCCGACGGGACGAAGCAGATGTCCTGGCTGTCGGGCTTGGCGGCGATGCGCAGGCCCAGAGCGGCGGCGACGCCGCGCACCTGGGGCTTTTCCAGATCGGCCAGGGGGAAGCGCAGGTAGTCGAGCTGATCCTGGGTCGTGGCGAACAGGAAGTAGGACTGGTCGCGCGAATGGTCGATCGCCTTGCGCATCTGCGAGCGGTTGCCGACTGCGGCGCGGCGGACGTAGTGGCCTGTGGCCATGGCCTCGGCGCCGAGGTCGCGGGCGACGTCCAGCAGGTCGCGGAACTTCACGGTCTGATTGCAGCGGATGCAGGGGACCGGCGTTTGGCCCTTGAGGTAAGAGTCCGCGAACTGGTCGATGACCGCGTCCTTGAAGCGGCTTTCGTAGTCGAGGACATAGTGGGGAATGCCGATGAGCTCGGCGGCAAGACGGGCGTCGTGGATGTCTTGCCCGGCGCAGCAGGCGCCCTTCTTCTTGAGCGCGGCGCCGTGATCGTAAAGCTGCAGGGTGACGCCGACCACGTCATAGCCGGCCTTGGCCAGCAGGGCGGCGACGACGGTGGAATCCACCCCGCCCGACATGGCCGCGACCACGCGCGATCCGACCGGCAGGCCGACGGCCTGTCGCGCGCTCTCGATCGCGGCGTCCATGTCGGCGGCGCCGGACATGGGGGCGATGGTCGGAACGGGGCAGATGTCGTCAGCCAGGGTCATCGCCGCCATATAGAGGCCCCTGCGTTCGATTTCGAGGCGGAGGCGTTAAAACCATGCTCGCCGTCATCCTCGGGCTTGACCCGAGGATCAGATTGTCCGCCTGCGCGATGTTGAAACGTCGAGTGCGCCCCGACGCTCGATCCTCGGGTCAAGCCCGAGGATGACGGCGGAGTGAGTAACGCAGGCCTCAATGAAAAAGGCCGCCCGTTTCGGGGCGGCCTTTTGATCTTGTCGAGGCGCGAGACCCTAATCCCGGTAGCTCTGGATGCGCGTGGTGCGCAGGCCTTGCATGCCCCATTTGTCGATCGCCTGTTGCCAGGCGATGAATTCCTCGGCCGTCAGACGATACTTCGTCAGGGCGTCCTCCAGGCTGATCAGACCGCCGCGAACGGCGGCGACCACTTCGGCCTTGCGGCGGATCACCCAGCGGTTCGTATCCGCCGGCGGAAGATCCCGCAGGGTCAGCGGCGTGCCCGTCGGGCCGACCACATATTGTTCGCCTCTACTATTCAGGCGTCGCTCTTGCAGCATGGGCTTAAGCCTCTTTCACCACCACCATCGACGCGTACCCTAGGGGCGCCCCGGCTAAGGGGCGTTTAAGCGTCGTGGTGAAGGAATGGCTAAGACGCATCCTCCGTCCCCGGCGTATGCGCGGCGCCGGAAACGAAGGATTCATCGAGTCTAACGGAGGCTTACTCATCGATTCCGGTTAGCCGATCAGCGCTTGATGCTGAGCAGCTCAGCCAGCATCTCGTCCGCTGTCGTGATGATCTTGGACGAGGCCGAATAGGCGCGCTGGGTGGTGATCAGGCTGGTGAACTCGGCCGAGAG
Organism: Brevundimonas sp. T2-11; assembly: GCF_055397675.1. Taxonomy (NCBI): domain Bacteria; kingdom Pseudomonadati; phylum Pseudomonadota; class Alphaproteobacteria; order Caulobacterales; family Caulobacteraceae; genus Brevundimonas; species Brevundimonas sp. T2-11. The sequence goes on along the minus strand of NZ_AP027920.1, from coordinate 2,282,409 downwards.
GTCGACGGTCGAGGATTCCAGCTGCTGGGCCGCGATCATGCCCGCGCCGCCCGTGCCCGCCGCCTTCAGGTTGAAGGTGCCGCTGTCCAGGCTGACGCGGAAGGCGTTGCCGGTGACCTGGCGCAGGCTGTCGGGGCTGGGGAAGGTGGCGATGGCGACCTGGGCGATCCGGCGCATGACGCCGTTGTCGAAGATGGCGGTGACGAAGCCGCTCTCGTCGATCTTGATGTCCGACAGGTTGCCGAAGGCGGTGCCGTTGGTGACCGTCGATTGCACGATCGAGGCCGTGTTCAGCTGGCTGAGGCCGCCGGCCGAGGTGGCGAGGTCCAGGGTCAGGGTCTGGGCCGAGATGCCCAGGCCGTCGGCCCACTTCACCTTGAAGTCGTCGGCCGGGTTGGCCGGATCGATGACGGTATTGGGATCCGAACGACCGAAGTCGAGCACGGCATTGGCCGGGTCGTCGAACAGGCCCTTGCCGGCGGGCCAGGTCTGCATGGTCGAAATGTCCAGACGGCCGGCCGGGGTGAAGGCGATGATGCCCTTCTTGATCTGGCCGTTGGAATAGGCGCCGCCCGTGATCACGTCATCGGCCGGAACGGCGACGATCTCGGCGTACCATTCGTTCGGTTGATCGCTCTTCAGCAGGCGGATTTCGATGTTGCGCTGACCGCCCTTGGAGTCCGAGACCGGGATGTTGATCTTGAAGTCTGGCTTCACGCCCAGGGGGTTGTCGTCCTCGCCATTGTACATGGCCATCGAGTTGATCGAGGGGTCGTACTTGGTCTTGGCGACGTTGTTGTTGATGATGCCCAGGCCGGGCGAGCCCAGCGACACCGTGTCGCCGCCGCCCAGGTCGAGGTCGGTCAGGGACTGGGCCACGCCGCCGACGGTCAGGCTGGCCAGGGCGCCGGCGGCGTCATAGGTCGCCACGGCGTTGATGGTCTGGATGCCGGTCTTGACGGTGACGTTGTACTCGTTGGCGTTGCCGGTCGGCGAGTAGCGAACGGTGAAGTCCTTGGGCCCCGAAGCGGCGGGGACGATGGGCACGTTCGTGTACTTGTTCGGGCTGGCGGCGTTCGAGACCGTCTGGCCGGAATAGAGGTTGGCGTTGATCTGGGCGCGGGTGGTGGGCTCGGCGGTGCCGCCGACCGTGCCGATGTTGATCGAGCGCAGACGGGTCAGGTCCGACGGGTCCGTGGCGATGTCGCCGTTCGAGTCCACCGGCCAGCCCTGCAGGTACAGACCGGCGCTGTTCTTCAGATAGCCCAGGTTGTCGATGCGGAAGGCGCCCGCACGGGTGAACAGGCGGCTGTCTGTGGCGCCGACGCCTTCGGCCTTTTCCGTCGTGACGAAGAAGCCCTGGCCGTCGATGGCCAGGTCGGTGCTTTCCGTCGTGCGCTGCAGCTGGCCTTCCTGGCTGATGAAGTGCCGGGCCGTGGTCATGACGCCGCCGGCCGCATAGCCGCCCGCGCCCTTGCTCTGGCTGTTCACGATGGTCTGGAACTCGCCCTGGGTGCGCTTGTAGCCGATGGTGTTCACGTTCGCGATGTTCTGCGAGATCGCGGCCAGGGCGGCGGAGTTGGCGGAAAGACCGGAAACCCCGGCCTGCATGGCGCTGTTGATGCTCATTGAAGCGGCTCCTTAAGCGGAAATAGGGGAATGGAGAGAGGCGCCGTTCAGGCGTCGGTCTCGGGATCTGTAGGCAGCGGCGTCGGCGTCGGGTCCGTCGTCGGCGGGTTCACGCTGGCGTTCTTCTCGTCGAGCGCGATGATGCTGGAGAGCGGCATGACAGAGCTGCCGATGGTGACGTAGGGCTGGTCGGCGTACATCTCGACGCCGGTGATGCGGCCGCGCATCAGAACCTGGGCGTCGACCTTGCCGCCCGAGGCGTCCTTGGCCGTGACCTTCAGGGTATAGACGCTGCCGTCCTGGCCCTCGGTCCAGTTGAAGTCGTGGACGCCGGCTCCGGCTTCCGGGGCCGGCCCCTTCCACACGACCTGGCCAGAGGCGTTCAGGACCTGAAGCTCGACCTCCGAAGCGTTCGAGCCCAGCTCGTAGCTCCACGACGCCTTGCCGTCGGCGGCCTTGGTCGCGTCCCAAACGGCGGTGGCGTTCTTGCCGATATAGTTCGAGGCGTTGGCCAGGCCGTCGCCTTCCTGACCGTTCAGAAGCGCGGTCAGAAGCTGGTTGGACAGCAACTGTTGCTCGACGCCGGCCATCTGGGTCAGCTGGCCGGTGAATTCGTTGGAATCCATCGGCGACAGCGGGTCCTGATTTTTCAGCTGGGCGGTCAGCAACGAGAGGAAGGTCTCGAAGTTCGACGCCAGCATGGTCGAGCCGGTGTTGAGCTTGTCGGTGGCGGTATTGGCTGTGACGGCGGTGACCATCGGTCAGACCTTCATATCGACGCGGTCAGGCGTCAGCGAGAGGGAGGCCCAGGGGCCGGGAGGCGGAACGGCCGTGTCGGCCTGGTCGGCCAGACGAGCGGCGCCGGCGAAGGCGCGACGATCGGGCGCGCGCTCAAAGGCGCCGTTTCCGCCGAAGCCCGACGAAGGATTGCGATCCGAGAATTGCAGCGAGTCCTGGGTCAGCTGGAAACCGGCGTCCTGAAGCTGACGACGCAGCTCGTCCGCGCGGGCGCGCATGTCGGTGGCCGCCGCCGGATTGTCGAAGGCCAGACGGGCGGCCAGGCGACCGTCGGAATCGATCTCCAGGCTGACGTCGACCCGACCGAGGCCTTCGGGGGAGAGAGCCATGTCGAAGCGGGTCGAGCGGCCTTCCAGCTTCCTGATGATCTGCGCGGCCAGCTGAGCGGTGGTTTCGACCGTGGCGCGCGACAGCTGCGACAGGCCCAGATCGCGATGGGTGGTCGGTGCAGCGGTCTGGGCGTCCAGCAACTGTTGCGACGGCGCCAGATCTGGCTGGGCGTCGGGCAGGGCGGCGTCCACGACCGCCGGCTGCGCGAGTGCGGGGGCGGCTGCGTCGCCCTGGGCGGGGGGCGTGGCGGCGGGAGCGGCGACGGACGGCGTCGAGGTCGGCAGGATCGACCGGGCGCTGATGTTCGTGTCAGCCTTGGCTTCAGCCGGGGCGTTGGCTGTGGCGGCGTTGGAGCGGCGTTCGTCCAGACGCGCCGAGCCGTTGCGGGCCGGGGCGGGGGCCGTTTGCGGCGGGGTCTGGGCCGCGACCTCGGTTTCGCCGTCGCTCGAAGCGACGGCGGGGGCGGCGGCCGGCTCCGCCGCATCGGCTGCGTCGTCGGTCGAGGCGGACGGGGCAGGCTGCGCGGTCGAGGGGGCGGCAGGTTGCTGCGCGACGGTCGCCGTCGGGCGCGAGGCTGGCGCTGCGACCGGAGCGGAAGTCGCAGCCGGGGCGGCAGCTTCAGCCAGGGAGGTTGGAGCAGTTGGCGTGACAGGCTCAGCGACCAAGGGCTGAGCCGACACGGCTTCTGGCGCGGGGCGCGCCGCGGTCGCGGCAGCGGTAGGGGGCGACGAAACCGTCATGACGACGCGCGTCTGCGCCGGAGACGTGACGCGGGCTACGGGAGCGGTCTCGGTGCGCGGCAGGACGGTCGTGCCGTCGGCGACTGAAGCCGTCGCAGGCGCGATCGGAGCGACGGGCGTGGCCGCAACCGCCGGGCCGTCCGGGGCGGCGGCCTGGTGCGTCGGCCGTCCGGTCTGGGGCAGGCCTTCAATCGAGGGCGCCGCGGTTTGCGGCGCGATCGGCTGAGGCGTGGCGGCGACGCGCTGGGCCGGAGATTGGGCCGGGGCTTGGGCCGGGCGGGCTTCGGGCGGCGCGGGTGCTGGCGCGGGCGGGACGGAAGCGGCCGAAGTCTTCACCGCGACGAGCGTCTGTTGCGGCGTGTCGGGTGACGGGGCCGCGTCCGAGATCGGCAGCGCAGCCGCTTGGACCGGAGCGTCGCCAGCCGGCGCCGTCGTCGCGGCCTTGCTCGGCGGCGCGTCAGGGGCTGTGTCGAGAGACGGTGCAGACGTGATCGGCGGGCTGGGAGCGACGGCGGGCGCTTCGGTCGGCGCCGGGGATGCATCTGCGGCGGCGGCGGGCGGCGTCGAGGTCGGCGCGACCGGAAGGGGAGCGGGGGCGATCAAGGGGACCGGCGGCCAGGAGGGCGCGGTCTCTGCAACGAGGTCAGGCGCGAGCGAACCGACGGCCTCGGATTCAGCGGACGCCGCATCCGGAACTGAAGCGCCATCCTCGCCCGAGGTCTTGAGCGACGGCGCGACGGCGGCGACCAGACCCGCGAACAGGGCCTCGTCCGCCGCCGTGTCGACGGTGGCGGCGTTCGCGCTGACCGGAGCGGTCGGGGCGATCAGGGACATGACGCTGAGCGCGGACATGAGAGGCGGCAGGGCTTTCGCTGGATGGGCGGCGCCTACTGCGCTCGGGCTATTCGAAAAGCGTGGCGCAAGGTCCGGGCCAAGTTGTTGGGTGAGGTTTAACTGTCAGAAAAATATAGAAATTTACGATACTCGGCGGTGATCGGTGCGGTGCTTTCGCCCGGCGGATCTTGCCGCACCTTGCGCTTTTTGCCGGGCGACGCCGGGCGGTCCTGACCTGGCGGCGGCATGGCCCGCGAATTGCGCCGTGTTTGGCGAACGCACAGGGGCTGGAAAGCCGATGTTTAATAAATTCAAGGAGTTGGCTAGAATGGCTAACCGGAAAGCCGGGCAAGATTTGCGCGCAGGCCAGCAAGGCTTGCCGGGCGCGGCCCTGCATGGAGCGCGTGTCTGATGTCCCTGAACTCGATCATGCACATCGCCACCTCGGGCATGAACACCGCCCAGACGCAGCTGCGGGTGGTTTCGGACAACGTCTCGAACGTCAACACGCCCGGCTATATCCGCAAGGTGGCCGACCAGCAGTCCTGGGCCAGCCAGGGCGCCGGAGCCGGGGTCGAGATCGCGCGTATCCGCCTCGCCACTGACCGCTTCCTTCAGGCGGCCAGCCTGAACGCTGGCGCTGACGCCGGGCGCCAGGCCGTGCGTTATGAACTGTACAACCACATCCAGTCGCAGTTCGGCGACCCCGGCGCGGACACGGGATTCTTCGCCCAGATCGACAAGATTTTTTCGGCCTTCTCGGCTTCGGCCGAAAACGCGACCTCGGGTCCGCTGCGGCAGGATGCGGTCTGGAAGACCCAGGCCATGTTCGACGAGGCCGCGCGCGTCGCCAAGGAGATCCAGAGCACGCGCGAAGAGGCCGACGGCCGTTTGCGAACCGCCGTGGACCGGGTGAACGGCCTTGTCGAACAGATCGAAAAGCTGAACGTCGACATCGCCAAGGCCAATGTCGTCGGCACGGACTCGACCGGAGCGCAGACCGCGCAGGCGGCTCTGATCAATGAACTGTCCGAGTTGATGGACGTGCGGATCACGACCCGCTCGGTGGGCGGTGTCGAGGTGCGCACCGGCGCCGGCATCCTTCTGGCCGGACAGGGCGCGGCCAAGCTGGAGTATCAGCGCGCCGGCGCCGTGTCGCCGGAAACCGTTTTCAACCAGATCATGATCACAGAGCCTAACGGCCAGCGGCGACCGCTGACCGAGGGGCTGGCTTCGGGCGAGATCAAGGGTCTGCTGGAATTGCGCGACGTGGATGCGCCCGCCGCCGCCGAGCGCCTGGGCGAATTGATGACGCGTCTGGCGGATGAGCTGAACCGCGCGCACAACGCCTCGTCCGCCGTTCCGCCGCCGGCCGTTCTGAACGGTCGCAATATGGGGCAGTCGCTGGAGACGGCGCTGACCGGCTTTACCGGCACGACGACGATCACCACGGTCAACGACCAGGGCGTGATCCAGAGTTCGGCCGAGATCGTCTTCTCGGGCGGGACGATGACGATCAATGGCGTGGCGGCGACGCCGGCCACCTTCCTGGCCACCCTGAACGGTCAACTGGGTGGAGCGACCGCCAGCTTTATAGACGGACGCCTGAGCATCCAGGCGCCGGCGGGGCAGGGAGTCGCCATCGCTGACGACGCGACCAACCCCAGCACCAAGGCGGGGCGTGGCTTCTCGCACTATTTCGGTCTGAACGATCTGGTCACGAGTGATCGTCCGGCGCTCTACGACACGGGCCTGACGCCGGCCTCGCAGCATGGGTTCACGCCCGGCGAGACGATCCGGTTCCGCTTTACCGATGCTTCCGGCTCGCGGGTCAGGGACATCGAGGTGGCGGTGCCGGCGGGTGCGGGCACGATGGCCGAACTGCTGACCGCTCTGAACGATCCCACATCGGGAGTCGGCGGCCAGGGCGCCTTCAGCCTGAACGGCGCCGGCGAACTGCTCTTCAGCGGTTATGGCGCGCCCCCGTCGACCATGTCTGTGATCGAGGATGGAACGCGCCAGGTTCCCTCGGGCGTGTCGATGAGCGACCTCTTCGGTCTGAGCGGCGCGCGCGCCTCCCGCGCCGGCGGCTTTTCCGTTCGCGCGGATATCGCGAAGGATCCCGCCAACCTCGCCCTGGCTCAACTGAATCTCGGGGCGGCGGCGGGGACGGCGGCGCTCAGCAAGAACGACGGCGGGGGCGGGCGTCTGCTGGCCAAGGCGGATCAGAACGCGACCGCCTTCTCGGCGGCGGGCGGGGCGAGCAGCGTTTCGATGTCCCTGTCGCGCTACGCGTCCGAAATGTCCGGCGAGATCGGGAGCAAGGCGACCATCGCCAAGAACCGGGCGACCAACGCCACGGCCCTGTATCAGGAGGCCTCGACGCGGCGCAGTTCGGTCGAGGGCGTCAACATGGACGAGGAACTGGTGCTGATGACCACCTATCAGCAAGCCTTTAACGCTTCGGCGCGCCTTATCCAGGCGGCGTCGGAAATGTACGACACCCTGATCGGAATGATGCGATGACCCGCGTTTCGACCTTTGGAAACTATCAGTCGGCCCTGCTGCACCTGATGAACGCGCAGGCGCGGGGTGAAGAGGCGCAGAACAAGGTCAACACCAAGAAGAACGCCACCGATCTGGTCGGCTTCGGCCGGCAGTCGGAAACCGTCATCGCCCTGAAGTCCAGCCAGACCCGGATTCAGGGTTTCATCGACACCAACCAGACGGTGGCTGATCGTTTGACGATGCAGGATCTCGGTCTGGGGCGGGTCGCCGACGCGGCGACCGCCGCACGCCAGGCGATCGGGGACGCCATCGCCGCCGGTCGGGTGGACGGGTTGATGTCAGAGATGGAGACCATCTTCAAGATGGCTCAGGACGGCCTGAACATGAAGCATCAGGGCAAGTTCCTGTTTTCGGGCGGGGCTGTGGACCAGCAGGCGGTGGTTCTGCCGAACGTGCCTCCGGGGGCGACGGACCTGGAGAAGCTCGCGGCCATGCCTGCCGCCGCCGGCGTCTTCATGAACGACCAGCTCAAGCAGTCGTCAGTGCTGGACGAAACCGTCACGATGGACACCGGATTCCTGGCTAGCGACGCCGGGCAGGCTCTGTTCGACGTCTTCCGCGACCTGCAGCTTCTGCAACAGACCGATCCGATGAACGGTCAGATGACCGACGCCCAGAAAACCGCCTTGACCACCCTGATGACGCGCTTCGAAACGGCGGCCAAGGACGTGGTCAGCATTCAGGCCAAGAACGGTTCGATGCAGGCCCGGGTCGATAGTCTTCTGGAGGCTCAGGAGACGCGGAAGATCTCGATCGACACCATGCTGTCAGGCAAGACGGACGCCAACATGGCCGAGGCCGTGACCGAGCTTGAGATGGCCCAGATCGCTCTTCAGGCCTCGGCCCAGGTGATCAGCCAACTGCGTCAGGTGTCGCTGCTCGACTATCTGCGCTGACACCGGCGATGATCTCATGCCGCGGCGGGACTGAACGAAACCGCGCGGCCGGCGTTATCAAGCTGCGCCGTAAAGGGAGGGCGAAGCTTGCAGGGCAGGGCGACGAGAGGCGCGGATAGAAGTCATCAGACGTTGACAGCTGCGGCGTGGCTCGGTCTAAGCCTTGCCGCAGGCCTTGTTTCGCCAGCGTCGAAGACTGATCCATGAGCCGAGCGGCGCAGTATCAAATCCAGGACGGAGACGGATCGACGGCGGCGGTCCTGAGGTTGACGGGCGACTGGTCTTCGACCGGCATCGGTCGTCAGGGGGATCGTCTGGAAGCAGACCTGGCTGGTCGCGCCGTGAGCGGGCTGGACCTGGCTGAACTTGGCCGTTTCGACACGGCCGGGGCCTGGGCCATCGCCAGCGCCACGTCTCAACCCATTCCCGAGGCGGCCTGGGCCCAGCGTCCGGAAGCGGGCCGTATCTACGCCATGGTCGAGAAGCTGGATCGCGCGTCCTGCAACCCGCCGCGTCGTTCGCATCCAGTCACCCGCACCTTCGCCAAGATCGGTCTGGGCGTTTACGATTTTCTGGCTGAGGCCTTGTTGTCCCTGGCCTTCCTGGGGCGATTGATCGTCGCCGTGGGTTCGGCACTCAAGCACCCCGGCGCCATTCGCTGGCCGGCCTGGTTCAGTCAGGCCGAACGGTCGGGGCTGGACGCCATCCCCATCATCGCCGTGACCAACTTCTTCATCGGCGCGGTTATCGCCTTTCTCGGCGCCAATCTGCTGACCCAGTTCGGAGCGGGGGTTTTCACCGTCCAGTTGGTCGCCGTGTCGGTGCTTCGTGAATTCGCCGTTGTCATCACCTCGGTCCTTCTGGCCGGTCGTTCCGCCTCGTCCTTCGCCGCCGAGATCGGATCGATGAGGATGAACCAGGAGGTCGACGCCATGCAGGTCATGGGCGTGGACCCCTTCCAGGCCCTGGTGATTCCGCGTCTGGCGGCCATGCTGATCATGCTGCCCCTGCTGACCTTCGTCGGCATGGTGGCGGGGCTGTTCGGCGGAGCCCTGGTGACCTGGAGCGAGCTGGCCTACGGCCCGGCCTTCTTCATCCAGCGCATCACCGAAGACCCCATGATGGACACCCACCTGATGGTCGGCCTGGTCAAGGCGCCGGTCTTCGCCGTGGTGGTGGCCGCCATCGGCTGTCGCCAGGGCATGTCGGTGGCCGGCGATGTCGAAAGCCTGGGGCGCCGGGTCACGGCGGCCGTGGTCCAGGCCATCTTCGCCATCATCTTCCTGGACGCTGTCTTCGCCATGATCTTCCTGGAGCTGAACCTGTGACGCCGCGCCAGGAAAAGCCGAAGCGTGACAACGTCATCGAGGTGCGCGGCCTGCTGAGCCAGTTCGGCGACCGGGTCATCCATCAGGACCTCGATCTGGACGTGCGTCGCGGCGAGGTTCTGGGCGTCGTCGGCGGCTCCGGCACCGGCAAGACGGTGCTGCTGAACTCCATCATCGGTCTGAAGCAGCCCGAGGGCGGGTCGGTCAAACTGTTCGGCTATGACCGGGATGCGATGACCAAGGCCGAGGCGGCCGAGGTCGAGCGGCGCACCGGGGTCCTGTTTCAGCAGGGGGCGCTGTTCTCTTCGCTGACGGTGCTGGACAATGTGGCCTCGCCCCTGGTCGAACACACCAATCTGCCGCGCAACGTGATCCGTGAACTGGCCGAGATGAAGATCGCCATGGTCGGGTTGAAGCCCGAGGCGCTTTATCTGAAACCCGCCGAGCTGTCGGGCGGGATGCGCAAGCGGGTCGGCCTGGCGCGCGCCCTGGCCCTGGACCCGGAGCTGATCTTTCTGGACGAACCGACGGCGGGCCTCGACCCGATCGGGGCGGCCGCCTTCGATCAGCTGATCCGCGACCTGTCGGACGATCTGGACCTGACGGTCTTCATGATCACCCACGACCTCGATAGCCTCTACGCCATCTGCGACGAGGTGGCGGTGCTGGCTGACAAGCACGTCGTCGAAAAGGCCACGGTTCAGGAACTGGAGCGTTCCGATCATCCGTGGATCAAGGAATACTTCCTGGGGCCGCGCGGACGCGCCGCCCACCAGAGCGCCGCCTGAGGAGAGCGGGACGAGATGGAAAGAGACGCCCACTACGCCGCCGTCGGCATCGCCACCGTCGCCCTGTTGCTGGCGCTGGCCGTGTTCACGATCTGGCTGGCCCGCCTTCAGTTCAACAGCGACTATGATGTCTATGACATCGTATTCTACGGCCCTGTGCGCGGCCTGTCGGAAGGCGGCGAAGTCCACTTCAACGGCATTCGCGTCGGCGAGGTCACGGCCCTGAACCTGGATCCCAAGAAGGGGGATCAGGTCATCGCCCGCGTGCGCCTGAACGGCACGACCCCGGTGCGCGTCACCTCGCGCGCCCAGCTGGAACCGCAGGGCATCACCGGTCTGAACTACATCCAGATCACGGCCGGCGAGCCGAGCAGCGCCCTGTTGAAGGACCAGTATCCCGACAACGTCGTGCCGGTGATCCAGAGCCAGCCCAGTCCCATTGCGGAACTGCTCAGCGGGTCTGGCACGGTTCTGGCCCAGACGGTGGACGCGCTGAACCGGATCAACCGGGTCATGTCGGACGACAACATCCGCAGCTTCTCGTCCAGCGTGAAGAACGTCGAGGCCCTGACCGCCGAGCTGGAGGCCCGCAAGGGCATGTTCCAGCAACTGGAAGAGACCATCACCAAGGCCAACGCCGCCGTTGGCGAGTATCAGGCCCTGGGCGTCAGCGCGCGTCAGATGATTGACGGCGACGGCAGGCAGGCCATCGCCAACATCAACGCCGCCACGCGCGAGGCCCAGGCCGCCATCGCCTCGATCAACCGCTCGGCCACGGGGCTGGAAGGACCGCTGGGCGACTTCGGCACGCAAACGGTGCCGCAGCTGAACGACACCATCCGCCAGCTGGATCAGGCGACGCGCTCGCTGCAGTCGCTGATCGACAATGTGCGTGAAAGCCCGCGCGACTTCATCGCCAAGGCACCGTCCAAGGAAATCGAGGTGCAACCGTGATCCGTTCCTCCCTGCTGATCGCCGCCGCCTCCATTGCGGTTTCCGGCGCCCTGTCCGGCTGCGCCCTGCTGGCCTCGCCCGATCCGGTCCAGCTCTATCGCTTCGGCGGGGCCTCGGCCTTCGCCGGGACGGGGGCGACCTCGGCCTGCCCGGACGTGCACGTCTCGATGCGCCGGGTGGACTTCCCCGAGGCGGCGCGCGGCGACCGCATCCTGGCCGTGACCGGCGCTGAGGCCGCCTACATCAAGGGCGCGCGCTGGGTGTCGCCGGCCGAGACCCTGTTCGAGGAGGCCCTGCGCAACGCCTTCGCCGACGGCGGGACCTGCACGGTCCTGAGTTCGGGGCCGCTGACACGCGACGGTCTGCTGCTGAGCGTGGACGTACGCCGGTTCGAGGCCGACTACGCCGCGCCGGGCGCCGTGCCCAGCGCTAACATCGTGGTGCTGCTGCGTCTGATCCGACCGGGGGACCGCTCGATCGTGGCCGAGGACCGCATCACGGTCAGCGAAAGCGCCGGCGAGAACCGTCAGTCGGCCATCGTCGCCGCCTTCGACCGCGCCACCGCCGAGGCCAGCCGCCAGATTGTCCTGTGGACTGATCAGCAGGGGTTCCAGGCGACGCGGAACTAGGGTCCTTCAGGCCAAGAAAAACCCCGGCGGCCTCGCGGTCGCCGGGGTTTCGCTTTTCAGACGGGAAGGGCGGGTCAGCCCAGGCCGGCCGCCACCGTGTAGTCGGCCTCGGTCTTGGCCGCGACCTCGTCCAGGGTTACGCCCTCGGCCAGTTCGATCAGCTCCAGGCCCGAGCCGTCCGGCTTGACGTCGAAGACGGCCAGGTCGGTGATGATGCGGCTGACCACGCCGGTGCCCGTCAGGGGCAGGGTGCAGGCCTTCAGGACCTTGGACTGGCCGTGCTTGTTGGCGTGCTCCATGACCACGACCACGCGCTTGACGCCCGCGACCAGGTCCATGGCGCCGCCCATGCCCTTCACCAGCTTGCCGGGGATCATCCAGTTGGCGATGTCGCCGTTCTGGGCCACTTCCATGGCGCCGAGGATCGACAGGTTGATGTGCCCGCCGCGGATCATGGCGAAGCTGTCGGCGCTGCTGAAATAGGCCGACTCGGGGATCTCGGTGATCGTCTGCTTGCCGGCGTTGATCAGGTCGGGGTCTTCCTCGCCCTCCCAGGGGAAGGGGCCCATGCCCAGCATGCCGTTTTCCGACTGCAGGGTCACGACCATGCCCTCGGGGATGTAGTTGGCCACCAGGGTCGGGATGCCGATGCCCAGGTTCACGTAGAAGCCGTCCTGCAGCTCCTTGGCGGCGCGTTCAGCCAGTTGTTCGCGAGTACGAGCCATTTATGCGGTCTCCCGGCTGCGGACGGTGCGCTGTTCGATGCGCTTCTCGGACACGGTCTGGATCAGGCGGTCGACATAGACGCCCGGCGTGTGGATGTGGTCGGGGTCCAGCGAGCCGACGGGGACGATCTCCTCGACCTCGACGACGGTAACCTTGCCGGCGGTCGCCATCATCGGGTTGAAGTTGCGGGCCGTCTTGCGGAAGACGAGGTTGCCGCGCTCATCGGCCTTCCACGCCTTGATGATGGCCAGGTCGGCGACCAGGCCGGTCTCCATCACATACTTGCGGCCGTCGAAGTCGCGGACTTCCTTGCCCTCGGCGACCAGGGTGCCGACCCCGGCGGCGGTGAAGAAGGCGGGGATGCCCGCGCCGCCTGCGCGAATGCGCTCGGCCAGGGTGCCCTGGGGGTTGAACTCCAGCTGCAGCTCGCCGGCCAGGTACTGGCGCTCGAACTCCTTGTTCTCGCCGACGTAGGACGAGATCATCTTGGCGATCTGCTTGGTCTCCAGCAGCTGGCCCAGGCCGAAGCCGTCCACGCCCGCGTTGTTGGAGATGACGGTCAGTCCCTTGACGCCCGAGGCCTTCAGCCCGGCGATCAGATTTTCGGGAATGCCGCACAGGCCGAAGCCGCCGGACATGACGGTCATCCCGTCAAAGGTCAGGCCCTCCAGCGCGGACGTGACGTCAGCGTAGATCTTGCGCATCGCTCTCCCTTTTTCACCGTCTGATGAATATTGCGGTCTTATCCGTCCTTAAAGCGCGCGCGAGCGGCGGGCAAGCGCCGGCTGGCGACCTTGGCGGTTGACCCTGCCCATAATCTTTCGTCAAACCGGACGAGGCCGCGTTCAAGGCTGAGTTTCGGGGAAAGAACCATGCGCAACACGATCCTGAAAGCCGCCTTGCCGGCGCTTGTTATTCTGGCCGCCGTGCCGGCCCTGGCCCAACCCGCTTCGGCGCAAGCTGTCGGCGCAGCGCCGACCTATCAGCAGCCGCCCCAGCCGATCGCCCAGATTCTTGATTCCAGGCCCAATCCGACGGCCAGCCTGAGCCCGGACCGCCAGACCCTGCTCCTGCAGGAACGCGCCAGCCTGCCGAGCATCGCCGAACTGGCCGAGCCCATGCTGCGTCTGGCCGGATACCGCATCAATCCGCAGAACAACGGTCCGGCCAACAGCCGCGTGACCTGGCTGACGGGTCTCAGCTTCCAGACCGTCGAGGGCGGCGCGGCCCGACCGGTCGCCGGTCTGCCCGCCAATGCGCGTCTGACCAATGTCAGCTGGGCGCCGAACGGCAAGGCCGTGGCCTTCCTGGTGAACACCCCGACCGGCCTTGAGCTTTGGACCGCCGACGTGGCCTCGGCCCAGGCGCGCCGCCTGACGGGCCCAAGCGTCAACGCGGCGAACAGCACGGGCTTCAGCTGGCTGCCCGACGCCTCGGGCCTGCTGGTTCAAGCCGTTCCGGCCGGTCGTCGCGCCGCGCCCGACGTGACGCGCCCGCCCTCGGGCCCGACCGTGGCCGAGACCGGCGGTCGCGCGGCGCCTGTGCGCACCTATCAGGATCTGCTGTCCGACGCGGGCGACGAGGCCCTGTTCGATCACTACTTCACCAGCCAGCTGACCGTCGTGCCGCTGAACGGTCGCGCGCGCACCATCGGCCAGCCGGGTGTCTTCCTGAACGTCTCGGTGTCGCCGGACGGGCGCTATATCCTGCAGACGCGCGTCAAGAAGCCCTATTCCTATGTCGTGCCCGCCAGCCTCTTCCCGGCGGACGTCGTCATCACCGATCTGAACGGGCGTGAGGCGCACCGCGTGGCCGACCTGCCGCTGCGCGATAACGTGCCGACGCCGTTCGACGCCGTGGCCCCCGGCCCGCGCTCGGCCCAGTGGCGGGCTGACGCCGACGCCACCCTGGTCTGGGTCGAGGCTCAGGATGGCGGCGATCCGCGCAACGCCGCAGAGGTTCGGGATCGCGTCTTCATGCTGCCGGCGCCCTTCAACGACCGCCCGCGCACCCTGGTGGATCTGAAGGAACGCTATGCCGGCGTGAACTGGGGCCGCGACGATGTGGCCATCGTCAACAGCCGCTGGTTCAACACCCGTCACGAGACCCGCACCCTGGTCGATCCGTCGAACCCCGGCGCGGGCCGCGTCCTGGTCGATCGCAACTATCAGGACCGCTACAATGATCCGGGTTCGGTGGTTGTCGAGCCTAATGCACGCGGCCGTTCGACCATCCGTTTCACCGCCGACGGCTCTGGGGTCTTCGTCGAGGGCGACGGCGCGACGCGTCAGGGGGAATATCCCTTCCTCGATACTCTGGACCTGAAGACCGGCGAGACGGAACGTCTGTGGCGCTCGGCCCAGGGCGAGTTCGAAACCGTCGTCGGCATTCTGGACGACGCGGGCCGCAAGCTGGTCACCTATCGCGAGAGCCGCACCGATCCGGCCAACCTGCGCCTGCGCGATCTGGACGGCGGCGTGAGCCAGTTGACCCAGTTCCCCGATCCGGCCCCGCAACTGGCTGACGTGAAGCGCGAACTGATCACCTATACCCGCGACGACGGGGTTCAGCTGTCCGGCACCCTCTATCTGCCGGCCGGTTACGACAAGGATCGCGACGGTCCGCTGCCGCTGCTGATGTGGGCCTATCCGGCCGAGTTCACCGACGCCGCCGTGGCCGGTCAGGTGGTGGACACCGAGAACCGCTTCGTGCGTCCGGCGGGCATCAGCCACCTGTTCCTGCTGACCCAGGGCTACGCCATCCTCGACAACCCCTCCATGCCCATCGTCGGCAAGGACGGGGCCGAGCCGAACGACACCTACATCGAGCAACTGTCGGCCAGCGCCAAGGCGGCGGTCGATGCGGTGGTGGCTCTGGGCGTCGCCGACCGCGACCGGATCGCCGTGGGCGGCCACTCCTACGGCGCCTTCATGACCGCCAACCTGCTGGCCCACACCGACCTGTTCAAGACCGGCATCGCGCGTTCGGGCGCCTACAACCGCACCCTGACGCCTTTCGGCTTCCAGGCCGAGCAGCGCTCCTACTGGGAAGCGACCGAGACCTATACGGAGATGTCGCCCTTCACCTACGCCAACAAGGTCAATGAGCCGATCCTGCTGATCCACGGCGGCGCCGACGACAATTCGGGCACCTTCCCGGTGCAGTCCGAGCGCTTCTATGCCGCGCTGAAGGGCAATGGGGCGACGGTGCGCTACGTCGTCCTGCCGCTGGAAGCCCACGGCTATCGCGCCCGCGAGTCGGTCGGACACACCCAGTGGGAAATGGTCAGCTGGCTGGACCGCTACCTGAAGCCCAAGGCGACGGCGGCGCAGTAACTTAGACCCTTCTCCCCTTGAGGGAGAAGGTGCCCCGTCAGGGGCGGATGAGGGGTGTCGGCTCGACGCTGGATTGGAAGCCGCCAGCCCAGGTTCTTCGCCCCCCCCTCATCCGTCTTGCTTCGCAATCCACCTTCTCCCTCAAGGGGAGAAGGAAGGGGTTATCTGTCCCATTTTGGCACATCGCCATAGAGGCCGGCCAGAAACTCGACAAAGGCCCGCACCCGGTTTTCGGCGCGCGCCCGTCCGGCGGTCAGGGCGAAGATGGCCACGTCCGAGGCCCCCGCATACTGCGGCAAGACCCGCAGCAGCCGCCCGTCGCGCAGTTCCTCGCCTACGTCCCAGGTCGAGCGCAGGGCGATCCCGGCTCCGGCGAGCACCAGTTCGCGCGCCACTTCCGAGGAGTTGGTCCGCACCCGGCTGCGGGCGCGGAAGGTCACGGGGCCGTCGGGGCCTTCCAGCCGCCAGGCGGACTGGTTCTCGGCCGCCAGCTGGGCGTGATGGCGCAGGTCGTCCAGTGTCTGCGGTGCGTCGTGTTCGACCAGATAGGACGGCGCGGCGCACAGGACGCGCCGGTTCGGAGCCAGACGGCGCATGGCCGGATCGCCGGACTCGTAGCTGCCGATGCGGACGGCCACGTCCACGTCCTCGGCCATCAGGTCGACGAAGGCGTCGCTGAGGTTCAGCTCCAGCGTCAGCCGGGGATGGGCGTCGAGAAAGGGTGTCAGCAGGGGGGCCAGCCGTCGTCGCCCGAACGAGGTCGGCGCCGAGACGCGCAGCAGGCCGCGGGCCTGGGTGGTGCGGCGCGACACCAGGGCCTCGAGGTCCTCGACCCCGTCCAGCAACTGCATCGCCCGATCATAGACCAGCCGCCCGGCCTCGGTCGGGGCCAGCCGCCGCGAGGTGCGCTCGATCAGCCGCACGCCCAGCCGGTCCTCCAGCCGCGCCAGCCTTCGTGAGGCCACGGCGGGGGACAGGTCCAGCCGCCGGGCGGCGGCCGACAGGCTGCCTTCCTCCAACGCCCGGACGAAGATCTCATACTCGGCCAGCATGGCGCGGTCTCATCGTTGCGATTTATGCAAAGATAGCCGTCGATCTTCGCCGTGGCTAGGCGGCGGGCGCGCCGCTAGGGTTGAGGCTCAAGGAGAAGCCGCCATGTCCACGACCTATGTCCGCCACGGAAGCCTGAGCGTCGCCGCCGAACTGGACGCCTTCGTGCGCGATGAGGCGGCGCCGGGGACAGGGGGCACGGCGGAGGCCTTCTGGGTCGGGTTCGAGGCCCTGCTGGCGGAGCACGCGCCGACGAACCGGGCGCTGCTGGCGCGGCGTGACGAACTTCAGGCGCAACTGGACGCTTGGCACCGCGCCCATCCGGGCCAGCCGGACCCCGAGACCTATCAGGCCTTCCTGCGCGAGATCGGCTATATCGAGCCGGAGCGAACGGACATCCGCGCCGAAACCGCCAATGTCGATCCCGAGATCGCCACCATGGCCGGGCCGCAACTGGTCGTGCCGCTGACCAACGCCCGCTACCTGCTGAACGCGGCCAACGCGCGCTGGGGTAGTCTGTATGACGCGCTCTACGGAACGGACGCTCTGGGCGAGGCGTCCAAGGGCGGTGGCTATGACCCCGAGCGCGGGGCGAAGGTCATCGGGCGCGCTCGCACCCTGCTGGATCAGGCGGCGCCCCTGGCCGAGGGCGGTCATGCCGAGGCGGTGGAATACTGTGTCGAGGGCGGGCGGCTAGTCGTTGGCCTGTCGGGCGGGCGGACGACGGGGCTGGCCGATCCGACGGTCTTCTTCGGTCATGTCGGCGAGGCGGCGGCGCCCTCGGGCGTCCTGCTGCGCCACAACGGCCTGCATCTGGAGATCGTCATCGACCGCGACCACTTGATCGGGCGCGCCGATCCGGCGGGCGTCGCGGATGTCGTGATGGAAGCGGCGCTGTCGGTCATCGCCGACGCCGAGGACAGCGTCGCGGCCGTGGACGCCGAGGACAAGCGGCTGGTCTATTCCAACTGGCTGGGCCTGATGCGCGGCGACCTGTCTGCCGACTTCGTCAAGGACGGTCGGACCATGCAGCGGCGCATGAACGGCGACCGCGCCTATAGGGCGGCGGACGGATCGAGCCTGTCGCTCAAGGGGCGCAGCCTGCTGATGGTCCGCAACGTCGGCCTGCACATGACGACCGATGCGGTTCTGGACGGGCAGGGACACGAGGTCCCGGAAAGCCTGCTGGACATCGCCATGACGGGCTTGCTCGGCCTGCACGACCTGAAGCGCCCGGCGGATCAGCGCAACAGCCCGGCGGGCTCCATCTATGTCGTGCGGCCCAAGATGCACGGCTCGGAGGAGGTCGCCTTCGCCGACGCCGTCTTCGGCGCGGTCGAGAAGATGGTCGGCCTGCCGCCGTTGACGCTGAAGATGGGCATCATGGACGAGGAGCGGCGCACCAGCGTCAATCTGGCCAACTGCATCGCGGCGGCCAGGGGGCGCGTCGCCTTCATCAATACCGGCTTCCTGGACCGCACCGGCGACGAGATCCACTCGGTGATGGAGGGCGGGCCGGTCGTTCGGAAGGAGGCGGTTCGCAATACCGGCTGGATCAAGGCTTATGAGGACCGCAACGTCGATATCGGTCTGAAAGCGGGTCTGTCTGGCCGCGCCCAGATCGGCAAGGGCATGTGGGCGGCCCCCGACCGCATGGGCGAGATGCTGGCGACCAAGGCGGGCCATCCGCGCGCCGGCGCTTCGACCGCCTGGGTGCCGTCGCCGACGGCGGCGACGCTCCACGCCCTGCATTATCATGAGGTCGACGTCTGGACGCGTCAGGCCGAGATCGCGCAGCGACCCGCCACCGGCCTGACGCCGCTGCTGACCCCGCCGTTCGCGACGCAAGCGCCGAGCGACGAGGAGATCCGGCAGGAACTGGACAACAACGCCCAGGGCATCCTGGGCTATGTCGTGCGCTGGATCGATCAGGGCGTCGGCTGCTCCAAGGTGCCGGATATCCACGACATCGGCCTGATGGAGGACCGGGCCACCCTGCGCATCTCCAGCCAGCATCTGGCCAACTGGCTGCGCCACGGCGTCGTCACGGAGGGCGAGGTGAGGGCGGCGCTGGAGCGCATGGCTGCCGTGGTCGATCGCCAGAACGCCAGCGATCCCGCCTATCGCCCCTTGGCGCCGGCCTTCGACGGTCCGGCCTGGAGTGCGGCCTGCGACCTGGTGTTCAAGGGGCGCGAGCAGCCCAACGGCTATACCGAGCATCTGCTGACCACCTGGCGACGCCGCGCCAAGGCGGGGTGACGACAGGGCGGAATACCGCTGCTGTCCCAAAATGAAGCGAAACCTTGTCAAACGTAAACGGCGCTCGTAGAACGGCGTCCGTTAACGTTTCATTAACCCTTGCGGCCGGGGCTGACGCCGTAATTGCTGGGTATGTGTGCCATTTTGGGATGGCACGCCTCTTGGAACGCTGACCAACGAACCCCCTCCTGGTGGCGGGGGCGCCGCGAGAGGGCGGCTGTGGGAGGCGAATGGTGGGCTGGTTTCTGACCACTTCCAAAGTGAAGGGCGCGAGCGTGCGCCCCGTCGTGCGGGCTATCGCCCTGCTGGGCGCCGCGGCTGTCCTGACGGGCGCGGGTGCGGTTCAGGCGGATTCGCTCGAAAGCACGTCGGGTTTCGACGTGGCCGTGACCGGACGCATCGTGTCTGACTGCCGACTGACGGGCGGTGGCACCATCGATCTGGGCGAGTTGACCGGCAATGAGGTGGTGACCGCAGATTTTGGTTTGCGCTGCAATGTCCCCTTCGATCTCAGCTTTGAGTCCGCCAGCGGCGGATTGGCCCATGTCGCCAAGCCTCGGGGCGAGGGGCCGTTCGCCGGCACCCTGGCCTACACCCTGAACGTGGCCGTGCCGGTCCTGGCGCCCCAGGCCGGCGTGATGAGCGCGGCCTATTCGAGCGCCGACCTGACGGCGCGCAAGACCCTGACCAGCGGCGAGGCGATCGCCGCCGGCGGCGGGCAGTTGCAGATCCGCACGCAGCGGCCGCAAGGCGCGGGGCTTCTGGCGGGTGAGTATGTCGAAACCCTTAGCGTCACCCTTCAGCCTAGAGTCTAGGGCTGTAGACTGAAGTAATTTTCAGATGTGTGCGTCCTGTTTGTAAAAATTGTGTCTCCGGCAAGATTCCCCTTAGAGGCGAATACTTTGATTTTGCTGAATAACATCGGTTTTTGTTGTTGACACGTTTTTTACATTTCGTTAGTGTTTGTATAGATCGAGGAAGCGTCTCTCATCTCGGTCGACATTATTGTCAGAACCTCGTTTGGAGAACTTGCTATGAAAATCGCTACCCTGCTGGCCGGCGTCGCCGCCGTCGCCCTGACCGCCTCGGCCGCCTCGGCTGACACCATCAACCGCGGCCAGTTCGGCGGTAACGGCCCTCTGGCCGTCAACGTCCAAGGCGGCAACTTCTTTGAAAACATCGCTGCGGCCGCCAACCGCGTGAACGCCCAATGGGGCGGTTCGCCGATCTCGGCCTGGCACGCCTTCGGCGGCTCGCAAGGCGACAACGGCACGGCCGCCAACAACGACGGCGCGACCTTCACGCTGAAGGGCGTGGTTTCGACGGACTGCGCCTACTACTCGGGCAGCAGCAACTCGCAGACGATCGACTTCGGCACCATCGGCATCTACGCCTCGGACAACACCGGTCCGGCCGCCGCCTTCGACATGACGGCCCCGGCCAATGTCACGATCGACAGCAACCTGGCGGGCTGCAACACCTCCAACACCGTGACCCTGTCCAAGTCGGACATCCGCGGCCTGGTGAACAACAGCTCGGCCGGTTACGACACCAACGTCTTCCAGGCTGAACTGCCCTTCTCGGTGACCGCCAACTACACCGCCGGCGCCGTCGGCGTGGCGGGCGCGGCTTCGCCGACCTCGCTGGTTCTGGGCGCGAACTCCAACAGCGTCAGCGCCCAGCACGGCGCCTGGAAGTCGGCCATGGCCCTGAACGTCAACATCCCGGTCCCCTCCAAGTCGCTGCTCGCCGGCAACTATCAGGGCGACCTGACCGTCAACATCGCCGCCTTCTAAGCGACTGACGCCTGACGGAGGGGTTTCGGCCCCTCCGTTTTCGGCGCCGTCCGCAGAACCTCAGGAAAAACAAGATGAAAACTGTTACGCTTCTCGCGGGCGTCGCCGCCCTTGTGCTGTCCGCAGCCGCCGCTCAGGCTGGCGAAGTCTATCACGCCACGGCCACGACCGGCGCTCTGCCCGGGCCCACCGTCAATATCCCCGGTCTGGGCATGGGTTACCTGAACCCCAACTCGACCATCAATGAAACCTACGCCCAGGGCGGCGTTCCGACGGTCGGTCGTGACTATCTGCAGGGCATCAGCCCGCTGGTGATCCATGACTCGAACGCCAATATCTCGATGATCGAGATCAAGGGTCTGTCGGCCGACAACAACGGCACGGCCGCCAGCAACGACGGCGCGACCTTCACCCTGAAGGGCGTGGTTTCGACGGACTGCGCCTACTACTCGGGCAGCAGCAACTCGCAGACGATCGACTTCGGCACCATCGGCATCTACGCCTCGGACAACACCGGTCCGGCCGCCGCCTTCGACATGACGGCCCCGGCCAATGTCACGATCGACAGCAACCTGGCGGGCTGCAACACCTCCAACACCGTGACCCTGTCCAAGTCGGACATCCGCGGCCTGGTGAACAACAGCTCGGCTGGCTACGACACCAACGTCTTCCAGGCTGAACTGCCCTTCTCGGTGACCGCCAACTACACCGCCGGCGCCGTCGGCGTGGCGGGCGCGGCTTCGCCGACCTCGCTGGTTCTGGGCGCGAACTCCAACAGCGTCAGCGCCCAGCACGGCGCCTGGAAGTCGGCCATGGCCCTGAACGTCAACATCCCGGTCCCCTCCAAGTCGCTGCTCGCCGGCAACTACCAGGGCGACCTGACCGTCAACATCGCCGCCTTCTAAGCGACGACCTCCATAGGCGAGGGCGATCGATCCTGTCGGGTCGGCCGCTCTTGCTGCTTCCATTTGCAAGGAAACTGAAATGAAAACTCTCTCGCTTCTGGCTGGCGTCGCGGCTGTCGCTCTGGCCGCTTCGGCGGCTTCGGCCGGCACGGTGAACAAGGGACAGCAAACCATCGGCGGCGTCACCTATACGGTCCCCACCAACCAGTTCACCCCGGCGCAAAATCTGGCCAACGCTCAGGACGGCGGCTCGGCGACCTCTTCCTGGCATGCTGTCGGCCGGGCCTATGACAACAACGGCACGGCCGCCAACAACGACGGCGCGACCTTCACGCTGAAGGGCGTGGTCTCGACGGACTGCGCCTACTACTCGGGCAGCAGCAACTCGCAGACGATCGACTTCGGCACCATCGGCATCTACGCCTCGGACAACACCGGTCCGGCCGCCGCCTTCGACATGACGGCCCCGGCCAATGTCACGATCGACAGCAACCTGGCGGGCTGCAACACCTCCAACACCGTGACCCTGTCCAAGTCGGACATCCGCGGCCTGGTGAACAACAGCTCGGCCGGTTACGACACCAACGTCTTCCAGGCTGAACTGCCCTTCTCGGTGACCGCAAACTACACCGCCGGCGCCGTCGGCGTGGCGGGCACGGCTTCGCCGACCTCGCTGGTTCTGGGCGCGAACTCCAACAGCGTCAGCGCCCAGCACGGCGCCTGGAAGTCGGCCATGGCCCTGAACGTCAACATCCCGGTCCCCTCCAAGTCGCTGCTCGCCGGCAACTACCAGGGCGACCTGACCGTCAACATCGCCGCCTTCTAAGCGACTGACGATCAACAGGGTTTGCGCGCGGGGTGGCTGTGGCTGCGCCGCGCGTTTTCCTTTCAGTGACCATTGATCGCTAGGCTGGGGCGCGATTTCGCCTGTGGCGCGAAGTTTGCGAGATTTGATCTCGCCGCCTTGCGGCGCTCTGGAACGGGACACCGCCAAGCACGGCGGTTTTGGGGAAGTGTCGGCGATGATGCGACAGAGTGTGCGTTTCCCGCAGATGAAGCGGATTGTCGGGGGCATGGCGGCGCTGGTCGCGGGGCTTCTGTTCATCACGGCCGCCTGGGCGATGAGAGTGTCGCCCATGGTGTCGGAGTTGACGACGTCCGGCGCCGGTTCGGCGGCCCGCATCGAGGTCGGCAACGTCGGCACGGCCGCCCTTCCGTTCGAGACGCGCATCACGCGCATGGATATCGACGCGGACGGCAACATCGTCGAGACGCCGGCCGACGAGGACTTTCTGGTCTTCCCGCCTCAGGGACTGGTGCCGGTCAGCGGTCGTCAGGTGGTTCGGGTCCAGTGGATCGGCGAGCCGAACATCGAGGTTTCGCGCGCCTATTACCTCTGGGTGAAGCAACTGCCGGTGGCGACCGATCCGACCGTGACCGAGAGCGGCGGCGCGGTGGCGGTTCAGGTGCTCTACACCATGAAGGCCCTGATCGTGGTGGCGCCGCCCGGCGCCGAGCCCAAGGTCGAGGTCGTGTCGGTGCGACCGGCCATGGTGACCCCGCCGGCGCCCGAGATTGATCCGTCCCTGACTGGCGGCGCGCCGGTTGTTCAACCGCCGGCCGAGCCGGGCGTCGAGATCGTCGTGGCCAACAGCGGCAAGCGTTACGCCCTGATGAGCGGCGCCACCTGGGTGATTGAAGGCACGGACGTTTCGGGCCAGCCCTTCCGTCGCGAGTTCAATAGCGATGAAGTCTCCAAGACCGTCGGCGTCGGCTATCTGGCGCCGGGCGGCGGTCGCCGGACCTTCAAGGTGCCGACGGGCGTCGCTCTGGACCCGGCCAAGCCTGTGACCTTGCGGTTCGCGCGATGAAGATCCGGGGGGGAGGGATCGCCGGGACGACGTCCCGTATCGCGTTGATCGCGGCCCTGGCCGCTGCGGCCGGCGTCGCGCGGGCCGAAGCCGTTGTTATCGATGACGCGCCGATCAGCGCCCCGGAGGCGCAGGACCTGCCGGGAGGGCAGGCGGTCGAGGCGCCGAGCCAGCGTCCGAACATCAACCCTTATGACCGCGACATCGCCATGACGGTGCCGCTGAATTTCAACCGGCGCGTCCTGGGCGAGATGCCGGTTCTGCTGACGCGCGATGATCGCTTCATCGTAGAGAGCCAGGGTTTCAGGAAGCTGATCGATCCCTTGCTGACGCCCGAAGCCCAGGCGGAATTGGCCGCCAGGCTGGAAGGGGTCGAGTCTTTCGCTCCTGAAGAGATCAACGCCACTGGCATCCGTCTGGAATATGATCCGGATCAACTGGCGGTCCTGGTGCTGAGAATCGATCCGACCAAGCGGTCGATCGAGTCGCTGTTCCAGGGCGGCCGCCCGGACGACCCCGGCTCCGCGCCCGAGGATATTTCGGCCTACCTCAACACCAATATGCTGGTGCAGCGTCGCAATTCCACCGGGGACGTCGGTACGCCCAGCGTCTATCTGAACGGCGCGATCCGGTTCAAGAATCTGGTCTTTGAAAGCGATGTCCAGGGACGGGAGGACCTGTTCACCGGGGACTATGAGATCAGCCGTCGCTATGCGCGTTTCGTCTATGACGAACCGGAGGCGTTCAGGCGTTGGTATCTGGGGGACATGGACCCGGAGACCCGTGGCCGTCAGGGCTATGTCCAGATGGGCGGCGTCGGGGTGGCGCGTCAGCGCCAGCGCTTCGAGACCTTCCGCAACAATGTTCTGGCCGGGGGGCGTCAACTCGTCCTGCAGGAAGCCTCGACGGTTCGGGTGCTGCGTAACGGCGTCTTCGTGCGCGAGTTCCGCCTCGATCCGGGCCAGTATGATCTTTCCAACCTGCCGCTCGAGATCGGTTCCAACGATGTCCAGCTGGAGGTTCAGAATGAATCCGGCCGTACAGAGACGATCGCCTACAGCGCCTATCTGGACGCCATCGACCTGGAGCCTGGCGACTATGAATACGGCGCCTACCTGGGGGTGACGAACACCGGCCTGTTCGGCTCGCCGGACTATGAGGACGGCGAGCTGGCCTTCACCGGCTACTGGCGCAAGGCGTTCGAGAACAGGCCCGCTCTCGGCATCGGTCTGCAGGCTTCGGAGCAGGTGCAGAACCTGACCGGTCAGAGCCAGATCATTCTGAAGAACGGCGCGCGGGCGCGTCTGGATGTTTCGGCCAGCAACAGCGATCGCGGCGGCGGCTACGCCTATGCCCTGAGCTATGACCTGGCGGTCGATCAGGGCGACACCTACGACAGCTGGACCTTCGTGGCGGACTATACGTCCGAAGACTACGCCAGCCTGGGGAACGCCACGGCGCAGAACCCGATCTCGTGGATATTCACGGGCGCCTATTCGCATCGCTTTTCAGCCGACTGGCTGGCCAACGCCACGGCTTCCTACCGGATGAGCCGCAGCGCCTTCCTCGACGATTCCTACACCCTCGGCGCGACCACCACCTATCGGGTGACGCCAGAGTGGGGGCTGCAGTTCGGCGCCGAGTATACCGACTACGGCTCCACCTTCGGCGCCGGCCGCGACGGCTTCGGTTTCACCCTGGCCCTGATCTGGTCGCCGCGTTACGATCGCCGGGGCGAGGCGCGTTACAGTTCGGCGCGCAACACGGGCAGCGTCCGGTTCCAGCAGTCCAGCGAGAACCGCGTCGGCTCGATCGGCTATTCCGTCCAGTCGACCTATGACGATGGCCCGGGAACGGTGTCGGGTCAGGTCGACTATGTCGGCAACCGCTTCGACGCCAGCCTGTCCCATACCGCCTTCGGCCAGTCGTTCAGCGATATCACCGACGAACAGGTCACCACCTTGAGGATCGGCAGCTCCATCGCGACGGCCGGGGGCAAGGTCGCGATCGGCCGGAACATCTACGACAGTTTCGCCATCGTCTATCCGCACGAGACCCTGGAGGATCATCCGGTCATCGTCGGCGAGTCGTTCGCGCGCGGGAACTACACCGCACGCAGCGGCGCCCTGGGGCCGGCCCTGTCCAACACCCTGACTTCCTATGTGAACCAGTCGGTGCGCTATGACGTGCTGGATGCGCCGCTGGGCTATGACATCGGCGAGGGCATTCTGCGCGTTCACCCCGCCTACAAGAGCGGTTACGCGATCCAGGTCGGAAGCGACGCCTTCGTCTCGGCTCTGGGCCGGGTCGTCGGCAATGGCGGGCGTCCTGCCGCCCTTCTGTCCGGCCGGGTGCGGCCGGTCGATGAGCCCGACGCCGAGCCCGAGCTGTTCTTCACCAACTCGGTGGGGCGTTTCGCCGTTCAGAAGCTGAAGCCCGGCAAGACCTATCGCGTCGATCTGTTCACCAGCCCGTCGGCCGGGTTCGAGTTCACTGTCCCGGCGGACAACGAAGGTCTGCTGGACATGCAGACCGTCACCCTGCCGATAGACGTGCCGGAAGAATGACTGGAAGGAAGATGACCATGATCTCCGGATCCGTTCGCAATATGCTGGCCGCTGCCGTCGTTCTGGGCGGCATGGCCCTGGCGGGTCAGGCTGCGGCTCAGGCCAAGTGCAATCTGACCCTCGATCCCGGCGCCGACCAGTGGATCATCCGCTACAATCCGCTGGAAGACGACGCCGCCGTGCGCGACTTCGATCTGGCCCTGATCAACACTGGCCAGACGCCGTGCAACGGGCGCTTTAGCGTCTCGCTGCGGGGCGAGCCCTTCGGTCTGCGGACGCCGGGCTCATCCGTCCGTGTGCCTTACGCCATGCAGGATCAGCAGAGCGGGGCGGACATCACGCCGCGCTCGGGGACCAGCGGAATCGTTACAGGATCGCAGATCCACGTGCCCCGGGAAGGACGTGAACTGGCGCGGATTCGTGTGGCGGTTCGGCCGCCGGCCAACCTGGCCTATGGCCGCTATACCCAGGTCGCCTACATCGCCCTGCAGGCGTCCAACGGCGACGTGCATGCCGAACGGCCGGTGACCCTGGTGCTGGAAACGGCGCCGGCGACGGTCATCGGGCTCAAGGGCGAGTTCACGCGGCAGAACGGCATCCCGACCATCAGTCTGGGTGATCTCAGCGAGGGGACGCGCGCCCTGAACACCTCGGTCTATGTCCACAGCACCGCCGGCTATCGGGTCTCAGTGACCTCGCAGAACCTGGGCAGGCTGCGCCAGGCGGGCACCAGCTGGTATATCGACTATGGTCTTCAGCTGGGTTCGCGGAACGTCAACCTGACCGCGCCCTACAGCTTTGACGTGGTTTCGGCCCAGGCGCGTCGGGACGACTATCCGCTGACGGTGCGCATCGGCGACACCTCGGGCAAGCGGGCAGGGGATTACAGCGACATCCTGACCTTCACCGTCGCCGCGATCTGATAGCGGCGGCGTCCGCCGCCTTGAGGTCTGTCGAATACGAAAACGCCCCGCAGATCCTGCGGGGCGTTTTTGTCGCCGGAGATCAGGAGATCAGATCGGCTGGATGGTCAGGGCCAGGATCAGGGGCTCGTTCAGTTCGACCTCGTCGAAGCGATAATCGACAGTGCGGATGGTCGCCATGCTGGAGCGGCGCAGCTCCAGCATTCCGGTCTTGGCCAGGTCCAGGGCGCGATCACCATAGATGATCTTGGCCTTTTCGCTGTCGCCCAGAGGACGGTACTGGGCCGAGACGGTGAAGCCGCCCGGGCTGTTGCAAGCCTCGACGACCGAACCGGTGCGGCCGGTCTCGGCCATGACAGTGCTGCTGGGGCGCACCCAGCACGACACAGGCACAGTCGCTTTCAGGCGATAGGAATAGCCTGCGGTCGGGCCGGCCGAGGCGACTTGCGGCGCCAGCATGGCGGTCAGGCCGGCGGCGAGCGCCAGCAGGGAACGGCCTTTTGCCGACTTCAACTTGGTCATGACGTCCTCATCACCCTTGATTTCAAGAGCGACGATACGCAGCGCCTCTTAACTTCAGGCGATCAGACAGGCTTAGCGGAGGCTGAAGCCTTATTGTAAACTGGCGATAACCTTGTTGACCTGAAGCGCGCATGAAAAAGGGGCGGAACTCGCGGGTCCGCCCCTTCTCCGTTTCTCATGAGGGGTTGACCGTCAGGTCTTGGCGCCGGCTCGGCCTCGGCCCAGCTCCCGGTTCAGCCACAGGGCCAGCAGGGTGCAGATCGCACCCGACAGAAGATAGCCGCCGCCAGCGACCAGGCCGAACTTGCCCGACAGGGCCAGCGCCGCCAGCGGGGCGAAGCCCGCACCGAACAGCCAGGCCAGGTCCGAGGTCAGGGCCGAGGCCGTGTAGCGGTTGCCCAGGCTGAAGCTGGAGGCGATCGAGCCCGAGGCCTGACCGAAGGACAGACCCAGCAGGACGAAGCCCAGGATCATGTAGGCCAGCTCGCCCATGGGGCCGCCGTCCAGCATCTGGGGCGCGAAGCCCGAGAAGGCGGCGATGCCGGCGGCGGTGACGGCCAGCAGGGCGCGGCGGCCGTAGCGGTCGGCCAGCCAGCCCGAGGCCAGGATGGCGATCAGGCCGAAGACGGCGCCGACCAGTTCGATCATCAGGAAGCGGGCGGGGGATTCGTCCGTGTAGAGGAAGACCCAGGATAGCGGGAACACCGTCACCATGTGGAACATGGCGAAGCTGGCCAGGGGGGCGAAGGCGCCGATGACGATGCCGCCGCCTTCCTCTCGCACGGTCCTCGTCACGGGGGCGGGGTGCAGCTCAAGCGTCTCGAAGGCGGCCTGGAAGGCGGGCGTCACCACGATGCGCAGGCGGGCGAACAGGGCCACCACGTTGATGGCGAAGGCCACGAAGAAGGGATAGCGCCAGCCCCAGTCCAGGAAGTCGGCGGCCGACAGCTTGGTCAGGAAATAGGCGAACAGGGCGCTGGCCACGATCAGGCCGAAGGGGGCGCCCAGTTGCGGCACCATGGCGTACCAGCCGCGACGGTTCTCGGGCGCGCTGACGGCCAGCAGGGAGGCCATGCCGTCCCAGGCCCCGCCCAGGGCCACGCCCTGACCGATGCGCAGGACGATCAGCATGACCGCCGCCCAGTGGCCGACCTGATCATAGCTGGGCAGGAAGCCCAGGCAGACCGTCGACAGGCCCAGCAGGAACAGGGCGATGGTCAGCTTGGTGCCGCGCCCGAAGCGCCGGTCGATCTCGATGAACAGGGCCGTGCCGAGCGGGCGGGCGATGAAGGCCACGGCGAAGACGGCGAAGGACAACAGGGTCCCGCCCAGTGCGCCCGCATAGGGGAAGACCAGTTGCGGGAAGACCACGACCGAGGCGATCGCATAGACGAAAAAGTCGAAGAATTCCGACGTGCGACCAATGATCACGCCGATCGCAATTTCTCCGGCGTCGATTTTGCCGTGTCGTGCGTTGATCTGGCTGGCGTCCCGCTCGAGGGACTCTGAAGAAGGCGCGCCGCTGGTGGCGTTCATGACCGATGACGTTCCCTGGACCCGGGCGCGACACGCGCGCCGACACGGTAAGAATGACGAAAGCGGCCATTTGCTCCCGATCCTCGTCGGGGGGGATAGGACGGATTGTCCAATGTCGCCATTTGGCAGGCGGCGCTACGGGCCGCGCACGATGACCGAGCCAGCACCCAAATTCCGGACAGGAGCCTTCGTGCGCCGCCTGCGACCTCTCTTGCTATTGCCGCTCCTGGCCCTGCTGCCGGGCTGTGAAGCCGTTGTCCTGTCGCCCGCGGGCGACATCGCGGTGCAGCAGCGCGATCTTCTGGTCTGGTCGGTGGTGCTGATGCTGATCATCGTCATCCCGGTGATGGCCATGATCGTCTTCTTCGCCTGGAAGTACCGGGAGTCGAACAAGGAAGCCCGGTACGAGCCGGACTGGGATCACTCGACCCATCTGGAACTGGTGATCTGGGCCGCGCCGCTGCTGATCATCATCTGCCTGGGCGCCATCACCTGGTCGGGCACCCACCTGCTGGACCCCTACCGGTCGCTGGATCGGGTCAACAAGGGTCAGGCCGTCGCCGCCGGCGTGGAGCCGCTTCAGGTCAACGTCGTCGCCATGGACTGGAAATGGCTGTTCATCTACCCGGAGTACGGCATCGCTACGGTCAATGAACTGGCCGCGCCGGTGGACCGGCCGATCCGCTTCCACATCACCTCGACCGGCGTGATGAACTCCTTCTACATCCCCGCCCTGGCCGGTCAGATCTACGCCATGCCGGGCATGGAGACGAAGCTGCACGCCGTCATCAACCGCCCGGGCGAATACGTCGGCTTCTCGGCCAACTATTCCGGCGACGGCTTCTCCAACATGCGTTTCGCCTTCCACGGTCTGGATCAGGCGGGCTTCGATCAGTGGATCGCGGGCGTGCGCGCCGACAGCAAGAGCCTGGATCGCGAAACCTATCTGGAGCTGGAGAAGCCCAGCGAGAAGGTGCCGGTCATTCACTACGCCTCGGTCGACGAAGGCCTGTTCGACGCCGTGCTGAACATGTGCGTTGAGCCGGGCAAGATGTGCATGGGCGAGATGATGGCCATCGACAAGAAGGGCGGCCTGGGTCTGACTGCGGTCCACGCCACCTGGCCTCTGGTTCATGACAAGTACGCCCGTCGCGGCCAGGCCGTTCTGGGCTCGGGCGACTCCTACGTCATGGCCGTCTGCACCCCGCTGGAAGCCGAGAAGGCCGCCGTGGACGCCGCACGTCGCCGTCAGGAACTGGCCGTGCAGATGACCCGCGCGGCCCCGACCGAACAGATCATGGGCATGGGTCTGGCCCGCCCGGGTCAAGCCGCCCGCACCGAAGTCGCTGCTGCCGGCTGGCCCTTCGCTCCCCGTATTCCTGCGCCGACCGCGGCCGACGCCTCCGCGTCCCAATCCTGAGCGCCTGACCGACATGTCTATTGAGCAAATCGCATCCATGATCTTCGGCCGGCTGGACTGGAACGCGCTGCCGTTCCACGAGCCGATCCTGGTCGTCACCTTCGCCGTCGTCGTGCTGGGCGGCCTGGCGACCCTGGGCCTGATCACCCGCTACAAGTTGTGGGGCTACCTCTGGACCGAATGGTTCACGACGGTCGACCACAAGAAGATCGGCATCATGTACATGATCCTGGGGATCATCATGCTGCTGCGCGGCTTCGCCGACGCGGTCATGATGCGCCTGCAGCAGGCCATGGCCTTCGGCGGGGCCGAGGGTTACCTGAACGCCCACCACTACGACCAGATCTTCACCGCTCACGGTGTGATCATGATCTTCTTCGTGGCCATGCCCCTGATCACCGGCCTGATGAACTATCTGGTGCCGTTGCAGATCGGCGCGCGCGACGTCTCCTTCCCCTTCCTGAACAATTTCAGCTTCTGGATGACGACGGCGGGCGCGGTGCTGGTCATGGCCTCGCTGTTCATCGGCGAATTCGCGCGCACCGGCTGGCTGGCCTATCCGCCCCTGTCCGGGATCGGCTACAGCCCCGGCGTCGGGGTCGACTATTATATCTGGGCCCTGCAGATCGCCGGGGTGGGGACCACCCTGTCCGGCATCAACCTGATCGCGACCATCGTGAAGATGCGCGCCCCGGGTATGGGCCTGATGAAGATGCCGGTCTTCACCTGGACCTCGCTGTGCGCCAACGTCCTGATCGTGGCTTCCTTCCCGGTCCTGACCGCCGTTCTGGCCCTGCTGACGGCTGACCGCTACGTGGGCACCAACTTCTTCACGAACGACTTCGGCGGCAACCCGATGATGTACGTGAACCTGATCTGGATCTGGGGCCACCCCGAGGTCTACATCCTGATCCTGCCGCTGTTCGGCGTCTTCTCGGAAGTCACCTCGACCTTCTCGGGCAAGAAGCTCTTCGGCTATACCTCCATGGTCTATGCGACGGTGGTGATCACCATCCTGTCCTACCTGGTGTGGCTGCACCACTTCTTCACCATGGGCTCGGGCGCGTCCGTGAACTCCTTCTTCGGGATCACGACGATGATCATTTCGATCCCGACAGGGGCCAAACTTTTCAACTGGCTCTTCACCATGTACCGCGGCCGCATCCGGTTCGAGCTGCCGATGATGTGGACGGTGGCCTTCATGCTGACCTTCGTGGTCGGTGGCATGACGGGCGTCATGCTGGCGGTGCCGCCGGCGGACTTCGTCCTGCACAACTCCCTGTTCCTGATCGCCCACTTCCACAACGTCATCATCGGCGGCGTGCTGTTCGGTCTGTTCGCCGCCATCAACTTCTGGTGGCCCAAGGCCTTCGGCTTCAAGCTGGACAAGAAGTGGGGCCTGGTCAGCTTCTGGTGCTGGGTGGTCGGCTTCTGGGTCGCCTTCGCCCCGCTCTATGTCCTGGGCTTCATGGGCGTGACGCGGCGGATGCGGGTCTTTGACGATCCGTCCTACCAGATCTGGTTCATCATCGCGGCGGTCGGCGTCGGCATCATCGCCATGGGCATTCTGGCCATGCTGATCCAGTTCGCCGTCTCGATCCTCAACCGCGACAAGCTGCGCGACGAGACCGGCGACCCCTGGAATGGCCGCACCCTGGAGTGGGCCACCTCCTCGCCTCCGCCGGACTACAACTTCGCCAAGACGCCGATCATCCATGACTCGGACGCCTGGTGGGACATGAAGGCGCGCGGCTATGAACGTCCCACCGACGGTTATAAGCCCATCCACATGCCGTCCAACACGGGGGCGGGCGTGATCCTGGCCGGCCTGTCGACGGTCGTGGGCTTCGCCCTGATCTGGTACATGTGGTGGCTGGCGGCCTTGGGCTTCTTCGCCCTGATCGCCTACGCCATCTTCCACACCTTCAATTACAAGCGCGACTACTACATCCCGGCCGAGACGGTGCAGGCGACGGAAGACGCGCACACCAAGGCCCTGGCGGCCGCAGCGGCGAAGGGGTGATCCGATGAGCCACGCAGCTTCCCTGAACCCTGACTACGTCGATGAGGCCGGGCGGCCGATCTACCACCCGGTCGAGGAGCCGCATCACCCGGAAGGCCACAGCACCATGCTGGGCTTCTGGATGTATCTGATGAGCGATTGCCTCATCTTCGCGATGCTGTTCGCCGTCTATGCGGTGATCGGCGGCAACTACGCCGCCGGCCCCGCGCCGAAGGACCTGTTCGACCTGCCGCTGGTGGCGCTGAACACGTCCATGCTGCTGCTGTCGTCGATCACCTACGGCTTCGCCATGCTGGCCATGGTGAAGAACCGCACGGCCCAGATGCAGACCTGGCTGGCGATCACCGGTCTGTTCGGCCTCTGCTTCCTGGGGATCGAGCTCTATGAGTTCGCCCACATGATCCACCTGGGCGCCACGCCCCAGCGCAGCGGCTTCCTGTCGGCCTTCTTCTTCCTGGTCGGCACCCACGGCCTGCACGTCACCTTCGGCTGCATCTGGCTGGTCACCCTGATGGTGCAGGTGTGGCGCAAGGGCCTGATCCCGGCCAACAAGCGCCGGCTGATGTGCCTCAGCCTGTTCTGGCACTTCCTGGACGTCATCTGGATCGGCGTCTTCACCTTCGTCTATCTGTTCGGGATGCTGCGATGAGCGCCGAGGCCCACAACGACCACGCGGTCGATCATCATCACGACGATCATCACCACGGCGACGACCACGATCACGGCTCGTTCAAGACCTACATGATCGGTTTCCTGCTGTCGGTCGTGCTGACGGCGATCCCGTTCTGGCTGGTCATGACCGAGGCCCTGGCGCCCCAGACGACCGGTCTGGTCATCACGGCCTTCGCCGTGGTTCAGATCATCGTCCACATGGTCTTCTTCCTGCACATGAACCACAAGTCCGAGGGCGGGTGGAACATGCTGGCGCTGATCTTCACGATCGTCATCGTGGTGATCGCCGTCGCCGGTTCGGTCTGGGTGATGTATCACCTGAACACCAACATGATGCCCACCCACGACATGCAGACCATGGGCTGAGCCTGACGGCCAGCCGGGGAGAAGCGCCATAGAGCCGTCGTCGCGACCTGTCCGGCCGCCGCGCAGCATGACCGCCCTGATCCTGGGCGTGGTCATGTTCGCCGTCCTGTTCACGGGCTTTTCGGCCCTGGGCGTCTGGCAGGTGCGGCGGCTGGCCTGGAAGCAGGACCTGATCCGTCAGGTCGACGCCCGCATCCACGCCGCGCCCGTCGCCGCGCCGCCGCCGGAACAGGTCGTCACGCGCCAGGCCGATCAGTA
This sequence comes from Brevundimonas sp. T2-11, assembly GCF_055397675.1. Classification (NCBI taxonomy): domain Bacteria; kingdom Pseudomonadati; phylum Pseudomonadota; class Alphaproteobacteria; order Caulobacterales; family Caulobacteraceae; genus Brevundimonas; species Brevundimonas sp. T2-11. The sequence continues at coordinate 2,248,686 of NZ_AP027920.1, read as the reverse complement.
CCGTCGGGTCGTCGTCAGCGGCCGTTTCGATCATCGGCATGAAGCCCTGGTGAAGGCGGTGACGGACCTCGGTCCCGGCTACTGGGTCGTCACGCCGCTGACGACCGATCGCGGCTTCACGGTCCTGATCAACCGGGGCTTCGTCCCGTCCGAGCGTCAGAAGGCGGCCGATCGCGCCGCCGCTCAGGTCGAGGGGGCGATCCAGGTTGTAGGCCTGCTGCGCCTCAGCGAACCGGACGGTGGCTTCCTGCGCGCCAATGACCCCGCAGGCGACCGCTGGTTCTCGCGCGATGTGGCCGCCATCGCCAGGGCGAGGGGGCTGCAAGGGCCGGTGGCGTCCTACTTCATCGACGCCGACGCCGCCCCCAATCCGGCCGGCTGGCCGCGCGGCGGCCTGACCGTGGTGCGTTTCGCCAACAGCCACCTGATCTACGCCCTGACCTGGTTCGGACTGGCCCTGATGTCGGCGGCGGGCTTTGTCCTGTTCTGGCGTGAAGAAAAGCGCCGGAGAGCGACGCGATGAGCGCGGCCGGTTTCGCGCGCGGCCTTCTGGGTCTGGACGACCGGGCCGAAGCCCCGGTGTCTCCTGGCGCCGCCGGACGGCGCAACATGCTGCTGCTGATCCAGTTGCGCTGGTTGGCGGTCATCGGCCAGGTGGTGACCATCGCCGTGGTTCACTGGGGGCTTAAGATTCCCCTGCCTCTGGGGATGCTGCTGCTGGCGCCGACCGGACTCGCTTTGATGAATCTGGCCAGCGCTCCTGTGACCCTGCGTCGGCAGAGCGTGACCGACCCGGAGCTGATGCTGGCCCTGTTCGTGGATGTGGCCGCCCTGACCTGGCTGCTCTTCTTCAGCGGCGGGACCAGCAATCCCTTCGTCGCCCTCTATCTGATGCAGATCGTGCTGGCGGCGGTGCTGTTGCGGCCGCCCTATGCCTGGGGCTTCGTGCTGGTCACCAGCGGCTGTCTGGCCTTTCTGGCGATCTGGCACCAGCCGCTGCTGCTGCCGCCGGACACCGACGCCCACATGGGCCTGATCCAGGCTGGCGCCCTGGTCAACTTCATCCTGATCGCCGTGCTTCTGGTGGCCTTTGTCACCCGCACCACCCAGAACGTGCGTGCGCGCGACGCCTATCTGGCCGACGCCCGCCAGCAGGCGGCGGAACAGGACCACATCGTCCGCATGGGGCTTCTGGCCTCGGGCGCCGCGCATGAACTGGGCACGCCTTTGGCCTCTTTGTCCGTCATTCTCAGCGACTGGAAGCGGATGCCGGCCCTGACCGCCGACGCCGACCTGACCTCCGACATCGTCGAGATGCAGGCCGAGGTCGAACGCTGCAAGACCATCGTCACCGGGATCCTGATGTCGGCGGGCGAGGCGCGGGGCGTGGCGCCGACCATCACCACCCTGGGCGGCTTCCTGTCCGAGATCGTCGCCGACTGGCGCGAGAAGTCCAGCGACGCCATGGCCGTGGTGCTGAAGCCGCCGACCCCACGTGATCCCCGCATCATCGCCGACCCGGCCCTGAAGCAGGTCTTCAGCGCCCTGCTGGACAATGCGCATGAGGCCGGCGCCGAGCGCATGGTGATCGCCGCGACGCTGGAAAGCGATCTGCTGTCGGTTGAGTTCAACGACGACGGCCCGGGTTTCACGCCCGAGATCCTCGAGCGCCTGGGCCAGCCCTATCAGTCGACCAAGGGCCGGGCAGGGGCGGGTCTGGGTCTCTTCCTGCTGGTCAATGTGATGCGCAAGCTGGGTGGCGGCGTCGTCGCCGCCAACCGACGCGACGGCGGCGCCAATGTCCGCCTGACCCTTCCCCTGGAGGCTCTGGCTCCGAAATGACCGACCTGACCGACGCCCCTCGTCAATTGCTGATCGTCGAGGACGACGAGGCCTTCGCCAAGACCCTGCGCAAGTCGTTCGAGCGGCGCGGCTATGAAGTCGTATCGGCCCGCAGCCACGAGCAACTGGTCGAGTTGCTGCAGGTGCATCATCCTCGCTACGCCGTGGTGGATCTGAAGCTGGGGGCGGCCTCGGGCCTGACCTGCGTCCAGACTTTGCATGCGTTTGATCCCGATCTGGACATCGTGGTCCTGACCGGGTTCGCCAGTATCGCGACCGCCGTTGAGGCCATCAAGCTGGGCGCGCGCCATTATCTGGCCAAGCCCGCCGGCACGGATGAGATCGAGGCCGCCTTCGCCCGCCAGGACGGCGATCCGGACGCCGCGCTGAGCGCTCGCCCCACCTCGATCAAGACCCTGGAGTGGGAGCGCATCCACGAGGTTCTGGCCGAGACCAATTTCAACATCTCGGAGACCGCGCGTCGCCTGGGCATGCATCGCCGCACCCTGGCTCGCAAGCTGGAAAAGCGTCAGGTCACCTGACGCCGACCCGTCAGTGCGCGCTGCGCCCGAACAGCCGCATCGCCTGATGCAGCAGGACCGCCAGCACCCCGCCGACGACCAGGCCCAGAAGGCCTGACAGCAGGGCCGTGGTCGTCCAGTTGACCGCGCCGGCCAGGGGCCCGGCCAGGGCGCCGACCGCGTGGGCCAGATGCTCGACCGGCTCCGCGGGCCAGGCCAGGCCCAGCGTGTGCGTGCCGTGCAGCAGGATGCCGCCGCCGACCCACAGCATGGCCACGGTGCCGATGACGGACAGGGACGAGAAGACGCCCGGCATGGCCTTGACCAGTCCCCGCCCGATCGCACGGCCGGACTTGGAGGCGCGGCCGGCCATGTGCAGACCTATGTCGTCGAGCTTCACCAGCAGACCGACCGCGCCATAGACGGCCACGGTCATGGCCAGGCCAACCACGATCAGCACGCCGGCCTGGGTCGCCAGCGGCGCATCGGCGACGTCGGCCAGGGCGATGGTCATGATCTCGGCCGACAGGATCAGGTCCGTGCGCACGGCGCCGGAAACCGTGGCCTTTTCCAGATGGGCGGGATCGTCGCTGACCGGCTTGTTCTCTGCCTTATGCCCGCCGAACATCTCCATGACCTTTTCGGCTCCCTCGAAACAGAGGTAGGCGCCGCCGCACATCAGCAGGGGCGTGATGGCCCAGGGCGCGAAGGCGGTCAGCAACAGGGCGATGGGCAGGATCAGCAACAGCTTGTTGCGGATGGAGCCCACGGCGATCTTGCCGATGATCGGCAGCTCGCGGCTGGGCGACAGGCCGGTGACGTACTTGGGCGTCACGGCGGCGTCATCGATCACCACGCCCGCAGCCTTGCCGGCGGCCTTGCTGGAGGCGGCGCCGACATCGTCGATGGAGGCCGCGGCCGATTTGGCGATGCCCGCGACATCGTCGATCAGGGCCATAAGTCCAGAGGGCATGAGGCGCACCAGAGGGGAGGGAGAAACGCAGAGCTTTCTTCCTGCCTGCGACAAGGCGTCTTGGAAAGAGGCCGGCCTTCGCCTTCACGCAACACACAGCGAACTTCAGTTCGGGGGGAGCCTGAAGGGGATGCTGCTTTTTCGGGATATCAAGAGAGACGATGGTGGGTGATCACAGGTTCGAACTGTGGACCCGCTGATTAAGAGTCAGCTGCTCTACCAACTGAGCTAATCACCCGTACCGTCGTCTGCGCCCTTGGTGTGGCGCCGGTTCTTCGTGGCGACCCGCTGGGCTGCCCGAAGGGCCGTCCTATTACTCAGGAAGCTGGGCGGGCGCAAGGGCTGATTACGGGATTTTCTAAAGTTTGTTCCGCGCGCTAAGGTCGCAGTCGGAATCAGCCGCCGACAGAGCGGTCTTGGGGAAATTGAACATATGGCCTTCTGGAACCGTCGGCGGTCGATCGATGCCATGCTGGTCCCGCATGAGGGGCCGGCGCTTAAGAAGACGCTGAGCTGGCCGCACCTGATGGCCCTGGGGGTCGGCGCCATCGTCGGCACCGGCATTCTGACCCTGATCGGCGTCGGCGCCGGTCTGGCCGGCCCGGCCGTGCTGATCAGCTTCGCCCTGGCGGGTCTGGTCTGCGCCTGCGCGGCCCTGGCCTATGCCGAGCTGTCCACCATCATGCCCGCCTCGGGCAGCGCCTACACCTATTCCTACGCCTCGCTGGGAGAGATCTTCGCCTGGGTCGTGGGCTGGAGCCTGATCCTGGAATATTCGCTGGTCGTCTCGGCGGTGGCCGTGGGCTGGTCCGGTTACGCCATTCCCTTCCTGGCCGGACTGGGCGTCGACCTGCCGCTGGCCTTGACGGTCGGACCCCACGTCGAGGGGGGGCTGATCAACCTGCCGGCCGTCTTCATCATCGCCGTGGTGACCGGTCTGCTGCTGATGGGCACCAAGGAAAGCGCCACGCTGAACGCCATCCTGGTGCTGGTGAAGATCGCCGCCCTGGTGGCCTTTGTGGCCATCGCCCTGCCGCACTTCGACGCCGCCAACTTCACCCCTTTCATGCCGCATGGCTTCGGCGCGCCCTTCGTCCAGACGGGCGTCATGGCGGCGGCGGCCATCATCTTCTTCGCCTTCTACGGCTTTGACGCCATCGCCACGGCGGCCGAGGAGACCAAGAAGCCCGAGCGCGATCTGGCCATCGGCATCATCGGCTCGATGGTGGTCTGCACCGTCCTCTATATCGTCGTCGCCGCCGCCGCGATCGGCGCCGCGCCGGTCGCCAGCTTCTCCGACAGCCCCGAGCCGCTGTCGCTGATCATGCGCGGCCTGGGCCAGGGCGTGGCGGCCCAGTGGATCGCCGCCGCCGCCGTCATCGCCCTGCCGACCGTGCTGCTGGCCTTCCTGTTCGGCCAGAGCCGCATCTTCCTGGGCATGGCGCGCGACGGCCTGCTGCCCAACCGTCTGGCCAAGATCTCGACGCGCGGCGTGCCGGTCGTGGTGACGGTCTTCACCGCCATCGTCGTGGCCATCCTGGCCGGGATCATGCGTCTGGACGAACTGGCCTCCTTGGCCAACGCCGGCACCCTGATGGCCTTCATGGCCGTGGGGATCAGCCTGATCGTGCTGCGCGTCCGCGAGCCCAACCGCGAGCGCAAGTTCAGGACCCCCCTGTGGTGGCTGGTCGGCGGCGTCGCCATCATCGGCTGCATCGTCTTCTTCTTCAGCCTGAAGGCTTCGACGCAGTTCTATTTCCTGCTGTGGAACCTGTTCGGTCTGGCCATCTATCTGCTGTGGTCGTCCAAGAACGCCCGCCTGGCCAAGAGCCCGGAAGCCTGATGGCGCGGCGCGATCTGACGGGGGCGGTGGACTTCACCATCCTTGAAGCCATGACGGGCGGCATGGACGACATCACCGAAGAGGTCCTGGGTCTGTTCGTCCAGCAGGCGGCGCTTTGGGGGCCGCTTCTGAACGCATCGTCCGAGGGCTGGCGAGACGCGGTTCATACCATCCGCGGCGCCAGCGCGGGTATCGGGGCGGGCGATCTGGCCACGATCTGCCGCGAGGTCGAGCATGGCGAACAGGCGGCGGCTCCGGCCGGGCTCGAGCGGGTGCGGACCGCTCTGGACGCTGCTCTGGCAGATATCGCGGCCTATCGTCATGAGTTGATGCTGCGCGGCCTCAAGGGCTAGGCGACATGCCCGCCTTGATGATCCAGGGGTGCGGGTCCGACGTGGGCAAGTCGGTTCTGGTCGCGGGCCTGTGCCGGGTCTTCGCGAACCGAGGGTTGAGGGTTCGGCCGTTCAAGCCGCAAAACATGTCCAACAACGCCGCCGTCACCGCGCCTGACGCCGACGGGCGGTCGGGCGAGATCGGCCGGGCCCAGGCCTTGCAGGCAGTCGCCTGTCGCACGGCGCCCACCGTGGACATGAACCCGGTCCTGCTGAAACCGCAAAGCGACACCGGAGCCCAGCTGGTGGTGCGCGGACGGGTCGAGGGCGTCTGGCAGGCGGCGAACTATCAGGACCGCAAGGCCGGTCTGCTGGATGTCGTTCTGGAGAGTTTTCGGCGGCTGGAGGCAGAAGCTGATCTGGTGATCGTCGAGGGCGCCGGCAGTCCTGCCGAGACCAACCTGCGCGCCGGCGATATCGCCAACATGGGCTTCGCCCGCGCTGCCGACGTGCCGGTGGCGCTGGTCGGCGATATTGACCGGGGGCATGTCATCGCCGCCCTGGTCGGTGCTCACGCCGTGCTGGATCCGGATGATCGGGCCATGATCAAGGGGTTCCTGATCAACAAGTTCCGCGGTGACCCGACCCTGTTCGACAACGGGCGGGCCGAGATTGCGCGTCGTACAGGCTGGGCTGATCTCGGCATGGCGCCCTGGCTGGTCGATGCTCGGGCGCTGCCGGCCGAGGACGCCGTGGCGCTTGACCGGACGACGGCGGGCCTGGCGGGGCGTCGCGTCAGGATCGCTGTGCCCATGGTGTCGCGTATCGCCAACTTCGACGACTTCGACCCTCTGCGGCGTGAACCCGGGGTGGACTTCGCTTTTGTGCCGCCGGGGCGGGCGCTGCCGGGCGACGCGGATCTGATCATCCTGCCCGGCACCAAGGCGACCCTGGCGGACCTGGCTTTCCTGCGAGCCCAGGGCTGGGACGTGGACATTGCGGCCCATGTGCGTCGGGGCGGAAGGGTGCTGGGCGTGTGCGGGGGCTATCAGATGCTGGGCTGCCGCATCAGCGACCCCGACGGGGCAGAGGGAGCACCGGGATCGGCGGCCGGTCTGGGGTTGCTGAACGTCGCCACCGTGATGGCGGGCGACAAGGTTCTGCGTCAGGTCGAAGGGCGCCTGGCGACGTCAGGCGCTCGGGTTCAGGGGTATGAAATCCACATCGGCGTGACCGACGGCCCGGATACGGCTCGACCTTTCGCCCATATCGCGGGGCGACCCCATGGGGCCGTTTCGGCGGACGGGCGCATCAGCGGCGCCTATGTCCACGGTCTGTTCGATCAGGGGGAGGCGCGCGCCGCTATACTGGACGAACTGGGCGCCGCCAGCGACGGCGAAGATCAGCATGATCGTGTCGATCAGGCCCTGGATCGCATCGCGGCGGTTCTCGAGGCGCACCTCGACATCGCGGCCCTGGCGAAGATCGCCGGGCTGAATTGATCTTTCGGCAAGCGTGCCTGGGCGGCGGCCCTGCCGTGAGCCGCCGCCTCCGGATCAGCTGAGAACGACGATCGCGACGCGACGGTTCTGGGCGCGGCCTTCGCGCGTGTTGTTCGGCGCGACCGGCTTGGTTTCACCGTAGGAGATGGTGGCCATGCGGTTCAGGGCGATGCCCTGGTCGCTGAGGAAGCGGCGGACCGCTTCGGCGCGCGATTGGCCCAGCATTTCATTCTGGTGGGTGTCGCCCGACGAGTCGGTGTGGCCCTGGATTTCCAGATAGACGTTGCGGTTCTCGGCCTTCAGACGCTGGACCAGTTCGGCCAGGCGCTGTTCGGCTTCAGGCGAAAGGGCGTCGCGGTTGACCGGGAATTTCACCGAGTCGTCCGACAGCACGACTTCGTACAGGAACTTGCCTTCGGCCAGTTTGTGCGCGGCGTTGGCGCGGTTCAGGGCTTCCCCTGCGGTGCCTTCGACCTGGGTCAGGTGGTTATCGACTTCGGTCACGCGGCCATCGACCACGGCGACGTTGTCGCGGACGAAACGGTGGCTGGCGCAGCCGCTGGCGGCCAGGCCGCCGATCAGCACGATGCTGGACACAGCGATCGCGCGAGAGGTCAGTTTGATCAAGTTCAGTCTCCTTCGTCCCGGTGCGCTATTCCCGGATTCATGCGCAAGCAGTCCTGTTTGCGCAGGAACGGCGCGGTAGAGACGCGCGACGAAAGAAAAGGTGCCAGCTTAACTATAGAAAAATTTGAGATATCTGCGTTTTTCGCTGCTCTCGAACGTTATGCTTCGAGCGCCATGATCCTGACGTGTGCGAATGATCTCCAATGTGGCGGTCATGGGTTTCGAGTTCGACTTCAGAGTATCAATGGCGAAGCTTTACCATACTGACATGCATCTTCTGTCCGGAGGGGCCGAATGAGAGCGCCGCGTCGCAAGCGGCGGTTCATGCGGTCGGCGACCGTGACGGTCAGTCTTCTGGCGCATGCCTTGGTGCTGCTCGTCATCCTGTTGGCCCCCGTGAAGACGCCGGTCTTTCCACCGGAATGGAGGGCGGTGGAGGTGGAGCTCGTGGAGCCCCTGCCGCCGCCTCCTGAGCCGGAGCCTGCGGAAAAGGAAGTCGGAGGCGGTCAGCCCGCCGCCTCCCCGACGCCTGAACCCAAGCCTGCGCCGTCGCCTTCGCCGGTGAAGGCCCCGACGAAGGCGGCGCCGGCGCCGGTCGCCCGGCCGATTCCGCGGCCCAGTCGCCCGGCCCCGCGATCTCCGACCGTGGAGCCTGTGCCGATCACCGCGCCTGAGCCCAGCGTTTCCTACGTCTTTCTGGGCGACAGCGCCCTGGCCGGGGCCATGACGGCGGGCGGTGGCGCGGGCGCCGGCAGCGGCGCGGGAACAGGGGCGGGCACAGGATCGGGCGCCGGTTCAGGCTCAGGGTCCGGATCGGGGAGGGGCGGGGTCTGCAACATGGTCGAGCGTCTGCAGAACGCCTTGCGCGACGATCCGCGTATCCGGGCGCGTCTGACCGAGGCCTATCAGTCGTCCGGCGCGCGTGGTCGGGCCATCGTCATCTGGAACGGCGACTGGGTGCTGAGCCCCGGTCAGGACGGCAAGGGTCTGGCCGGCGTGCGTCAGGCCGTCGCCGTGGTGGTCGGCTTCTCGCCGCGCGAGTGCAAGTCGCAGACGGTGCGCGGCTATGTGGTCGTGACCCTCAGCGACGATCCCGGCGCGCCCAAGCTGGCGCTGGGGACCGGCCAGTGGCGCTGGTCGGATCTGCTGGGCCTCTAGTAGGGAGAAAGCCGCTCGGCGGCGTCGCGGCACAGGGTCTTGATCCACCGCCGCGCCGCCTTCAGCCGCGCCGTACCGTGCACCTCGCGGTGGGTGCTGAGCCAGAAGCGGCGCTCGATCAGGACGGCGTCGGGCAGGACCCGCATCAGCCCCTCGGCCAGGAAGCAGGGCAGGACCCCGATCCCACCGCCCGCCGCGATCATGTCTCGCTGGGCCCGGATCGAGGAGGAGGCCAAGCGCGGCCGCAGATTAGGCCTGATCTCGTCCAGGTAATGCAGTTCCGGGGCATAGATCAGGTCATCGACGTAGCCGACGATGTCGAAGCGGGGCAGGTCGTCTACCGTCTCGGGTGCGCCATGCCGTTGCACATGTTCGGGCGCGGCGTAGAGCGCCAGCTGATAGGGCGTCAGCGGCTCGACGATCAGGCGCGGACTGGCGGCCGGGCTCAGGGTGATGGCCATGTCCACCTCGCGCCGACTGGGCGACAGGAAGCCGGAACTGGCGGCCAATTCGATATTCAGCCCCGGATGCGCCGCCAGAAGACCGGGCAGGGCGGGGGCCAGGACGGCGCCGCCGAAACCCTCAGAGGCGCTGATCCGCACCGTGCCGGCGATCAGGTCGGGCCGCGTCACGCGCTCGGCGGCCTCCATGGCGCTTTCGGCGTCGAGCGCGGTCTCCAGCAGTTGCGCCCCCGCCGCCGTCAACAGCAGGCCGGAGGCCGAGCGCACCACCAGGGTAGACTTCAGCGCCGTCTCCAGCCGCGCCACGCGTCGGCCCACCGTGGCCGCGTCGATGCCTAGCCGCTGCGCCGCTGTCGCCAGCGATCCCGCGCGCGCGGCGGCGATGAAGATGCGAACGTCGTCCCAGTCGAACATTGCAGGAATGCACAGCATAGGATGCAAGATTGCAATGGGTGGAGGCGCGTTCGTCTGCTAGGCCATGCTGGAACGAATAACGACATCATAGGGAAACGCCTCAATGCGCGACATTCGCCACTTCATCGACGGTGCGGCCTTCGACGGCGCATCGGGCCGTTTCGGCGACGTGTTCAACCCCAACACCGGCGAGGTTCAGGCCCGCGTCCAACTGGCGACCCCGTCGGAACTGGACCGCGCGGTTCAGGCCGCGCAGGCCGCGTTCGAGGGCTGGGCCAGCACCAACCCTCAGCGCCGCGCCCGCGTCATGTTCGAGTTCAAGCGCCTGGTCGAGGCCAATATGAACGAGCTGGCCGAACTGCTGTCCTCGGAACACGGCAAGGTCATTGCTGACTCCAAGGGCGACATCCAGCGCGGTCTGGAAGTCATCGAGTTCGCCTGCGGCATCCCCCACGCGCTGAAGGGCGAATACACCCAGGGCGCAGGCCCCGGCATCGACGTCTATTCCATGCGTCAGCCGCTGGGCGTGGTGGCGGGCATCACCCCGTTCAACTTCCCCGGCATGATCCCGATGTGGATGTTCGGCATGGCGATCGCCGCCGGCAATACCTTCATCCTGAAGCCGTCGGAGCGTGACCCGTCGCTGCCGGTGCGTCTGGGCGAGCTGATGATGGAGGCGGGCGCGCCCAAGGGCGTGCTGAACGTCGTCCACGGCGACAAGGTGGCGGTCGACGCCATCCTGACCCACCCCGACATCCACGCCGTCAGCTTCGTCGGCTCGTCCGACATTGCTCACTACGTCTATCAGATGGGCGCCCAGCACGGGAAACGCGTCCAGGCCATGGGCGGCGCCAAGAACCACGGCATCGTCCTGCCTGACGCCGACATGGATCAGGTGATCAAGGACCTGACCGGCGCGGCCTATGGCTCGGCCGGCGAGCGCTGCATGGCCCTGCCGGTGGTGGTGCCGGTCGGTCAGCGCACCGCCGATGAACTGCGCGAGCGCCTGGTTTCCGAAATCCCCAACCTGCGTGTCGGCGTCTCGACCGACGCCGAGGCTCACTACGGCCCCGTCGTCACCCAGACCCACAAGGACAAGGTCCTGGGCTGGATCAACAAGGGCGTGGAAGAAGGCGCCGAACTGGTCGTCGACGGCCGCGAGTTCAGCCTGCAGGGGCACGAGAAGGGCTTCTTCATCGGCCCGTCGCTGTTCGACCACGTCAAGCCGGAGATGGAGTCCTACAAGGAAGAGATCTTCGGTCCGGTGCTGCAGATCATGCGCGCGGCCAGCTTCGAGGAGGCGCTGAGCCTGCCCAGCAAGCATCAGTACGGCAACGGCGTCGCTATCTTCACCCAGAACGGCCGCGCGGCCCGCGACTTCGCCGCCCGCGTCAACGTCGGCATGGTCGGCATCAATGTGCCGATCCCGGTGCCGGTGGCCTATCACTCGTTCGGCGGCTGGAAGCGTTCGGCCTTCGGCGACATCAACCAGCACGGCATGGAAGGTCTGCGCTTCTGGACCAAGACCAAGACGGTCACGGCCCGCTGGCCCGACAGCGAACTGGAGCATGCAGACAGCTCCTTCGTCATCCCGACGATGGGCTGACGGGCGCTTCGAACTTCAGGCCGACGTCGGATCTTCCGGCGTCGGTCTTTTCGTTAAAGGGCGCCGATGGCGACCTGCAGGCCTGCGGCTGTTCGAGCCACGTCGGTCGCGCCTTCGATCACGAAATGATCCGTGGTGTCGCTGGTCAGGGCCGTGTGCCTGAACACGGCCTGCTGCGCCGGGCGCACGGCGCGTGAGTTCAGCTCCGTCACCGACGCCTTGTCCATGCCGGGGCCGCTCAAGGTCAGGGCGTGGGGGGTGTTGCAGGTTCGCCGGACGGCGACTTCGACCCGGTCGCCCACGGGAACCGCTCCGATCAGACGGGCGCCGCAGGACACGGGAATATGGAGGTTGATCGTCACCTGAACGGTTTCGGCGCTCGCCGTCCCTGAGGCGGCAAGGGCGGACGCGGCGGCGACGGCAAGGAGGATGTGGCGCATCCGGCAGTCTCCCTCATGCAGCCGATAGAGCTTGCGGCTCTACAACGCCCCAGGGCGCGGATCGGCTTCCAGAGAATAGGGTATCACGCCTCGGCTGTTTTCTGGAACGCGCAGGATGCGGTCGATCGGAGGGAAGGCGCGCTGGGTGCAATCGGTCCGCTCGCAGATGCGGCAGCTGACCCCCATGCGCGTCGGCGGTCCGTTCAAATCCAGGCCTTCGGCGTAGACCAGAGAACGGGCATGCTCGATCTCGCAGCCGAGGCCGAGCGCGTAGCGGCGATCGGGCTCCAGATAGGACCCGCCCGGCTTGGACACGCTCTTGGCGATGCAGATGTAGCGCGATCCGTCCGGCATTTCCGACAGATTGACCAGGATGCGGTCCGGCGCCCCGAAGGCCTCGTGCACGTTCCACAGCGGGCAGGCGCCGCCGAAGCGGGCGAACTGGAAGCGCGTGGCGCTGTGCCGCTTGGTGATGTTCCCGGCCATGTCCACCCGCGCGAAATAGAAGGGCACGCCGCGCCAGCCGGGGCGTTGCAGGGTGCTCAGCCGGTGGCAGACCTGCTCGAAGCTGACGTGGAAACGGTTCCTCAGCCGGTCCACGTCGTGACGAAGCTCGCGCGCCGCGTCAAGGAAGCGACGATAGGGCAGCAGCAAGGCCCCCGCCGCATAGTTGGCCAGACCGACCCGGCAGACGTCGCGCGCGGCGGGAATGTCGAAGGCCGCGCGGTCCAGCTCATGCTCGATCAGGTCGTGGAAGCGCAGCAACACCAGCTGGTGCGCCATCAGGAAGGATCGCGTCGCGCCGGGCAGGCTGGCGTCCACATAGAGGATGCGCGCCGCCGGATCGAAGCGCCGCATGGCCCCGCGTCCCTCGCCGGTGGCCAGTCGCACCCCGCACAGGTCGTTCAGCGCCGCCTCCAGATCGCGCTCGGGATGGCCGCCCGCGCCGAGGCCCAGCTGTTCCGCCAGCGCCTCTGCCGCCTGATCCAGCCCGTCGATGTAGTTGTCGCGATAGTGGAAGAAGTCGCGCACGGCCTCGTAGGGCAGGGCGGGGGCCGCTTGCGCCCGCTCGTCCCGGCCCAGGGTCTCGTTCAGGGTCTTCAGCCGCTCGTCGAGGCGGCGGTAGTCCTGATGCAGGGCCAGGAACTGTCGCGCCAGCCGCGGCGTCGTCGCCACCGCCTGCTTGAGCTCGACGGCGGACGGCGCCTCGGCGTGACCGGCCACGTCGGTGACGGCCTCGCGCAGGTCGGCGATCAGGCGGGCGTCGCCGTCCAGATCGAACAGGCTGGCGTCCACGTCGAAGGCCCGCGTCAGGGCGATCAGAACCCGCGCCGTCGCCGGGCGTTGATTGGTCTCGATCTGCGACAGGTAGCTGGGCGACAGGGCCAGCCGCCCGGCGCAGGCTTCCAGCGTCCAGCCGCGCGCCTCGCGCAGCTTGCGCACCTTGGCCCCGAGATAGAGTTTTTCCGCCATCGCAACTTTGCAAAACAGTCCATCGACCTTGGCAGGCTTACGCACTTACGCCCCTTTTGCAAAGTTGCGATTGCCTTTTTGCAACGAAGCGGCTTGGTGATCACGAAAGATTTCAGGGAGTCGCCCAAACCATGAGCCAGGCCATCCTCGAGGAACTCGAGCGCCGTCGCGCCGCCGCCAAACTGGGCGGTGGTCAAAAGCGCATCGAGAGCCAGCACGCCAAGGGCAAGCTGACCGCGCGCGAACGCATCGAAGTGCTGCTGGACGAAGGCAGCTTCGAAGAGACCGACATGTTCGTGGAGCACCGCAGCCACGACTTCGGCATGGACCAGCAGCGCATCCCCGGCGACGGCGTCGTCACCGGACGCGGCACCATCGGCGGTCGTCTGGTCTATGTCTTCTCGAAGGATTTCACCGTCTTCGGCGGCTCCCTGTCGGGCGCCCACGCGGCCAAGATCGTCAAGATCCAGAAGATGGCCCTGACGGCCGGCGCCCCGATCATCGGCCTGTTCGATGCGGGCGGCGCCCGTATTCAGGAAGGCGTGGAGAGCCTCGCCGGTTACGCCGACATCTTCCTGCAGAACACGCTGGCCTCGGGCGTCATCCCGCAGATCTCGGTCATCATGGGCCCGTGCGCGGGCGGCGACGTCTATTCGCCCGCCATCACCGACTTCATCTTCATGGTGAAGGACACGTCCTACATGTACGTGACCGGCCCGGACGTGGTGAAGACCGTCACCAACGAGGTGGTCAGCCACGAGGACCTGGGCGGCGCCCGCGTCCACGCCGGCAAGTCGGGGGTCGCCGACGGCGCCTTCGAGAATGATCTGGAGGCCTTGTCCGAGGTCCGCCGCCTGATCGGCTTCCTGCCCCTGTCGAACCGCGAAAAGCCCCCGGTGCGCGACAGCTATGACGAGGCGGATCGCGACGAGGCCTCGCTGGACACCCTGGTCCCGACCAATCCGAACCAGCCCTACGACATGAAGGAGCTGATCCTGAAGACGGTCGACGAGGCCGACTTCTTCGAGATCGGCGCTGACTTCGCCAAGAACATCGTCTGCGGCTTAGGCCGTCTGGACGGCCAGACCGTCGGCATCGTCGCCAACCAGCCCCAGGTGCTGGCGGGCGTTCTGGACATCGACAGCAGCCGCAAGGCTGCCCGCTTCGTCCGCTTCTGCGACGCCTTCCACATCCCGCTGGTGACGCTGGTGGACGTTCCGGGCTTCATGCCGGGCACCAAGCAGGAGTACGGCGCCCTGATCAAGCACGGCGCCAAGCTGCTGTTCGCCTATGCCGAGGCCACCGTGCCCAAGCTGACGGTCATCACGCGCAAGGCCTATGGCGGCGCCTATGACGTCATGAGCTCCAAACACCTGCGCGGCGACGTCAACTACGCCTGGCCCACCGCCGAGATCGCGGTCATGGGCGCCAAGGGCGCGGTCGAGATCATCTTCCGCAAGGAGGCCGGCGACCCCGAGGCCCTGGCGGCGCGCGAGGCCGAATACAAGGAACGCTTCGCCAACCCCTTCGTGGCGGCGGGCCTCGGCTACATCGACGACGTCATCATGCCCCACGGCACCCGCCGTCGCCTGATCAAGGCCCTGAAGACGCTGAAGAACAAGACCCAGGAGAATCCCTGGAAGAAGCACGACAACATTCCGCTCTAAGGCCCAGAAATGTTCAAGAAAATTCTGATCGCCAACCGGGGCGAGATCGCGGTTCGCATCATCAAGACCTGCCGCAAGATGGGCATCAAGACGGTGCTCGTTTATTCGGACGCCGACGCCGGTTCGCTGGCCTGCGAGATGGCCGACGAGACCATCCACATCGGTCCGTCGCCCGCCGCCCAGTCCTATCTGATCCAGGACAAGATCGTGGACGCGGTGCGCCAGTCGGGCGCCGAGGCGGTCCACCCCGGCTTCGGCTTCCTGTCGGAAAACCCGGTCTTCGCGCGTCGTCTGGAGGCCGAGGGCATCACCTTCATCGGCCCGAACCCGCACGCCATCGAGGCCATGGGCGACAAGATCACGTCCAAGAAGTTCGCGGCTGAAGCGGGTGTCTCGACCGTGCCGGGCCACATGGGTCTGATCGAGTCGACCGACGAGGCGGTGAAGATCGCCAACGAAATCGGCTATCCGGTCATGATCAAGGCCAGCGCCGGCGGCGGCGGCAAGGGCATCCGCGTCGCCCATTCCGACGCCGACATGGCCGAGGGTTTCGCCGCGGTGAAGGCCGAGGCCCTGACCGCCTTTGGCGACGACCGGGTCTTCCTCGAGAAGTTCATCGTCAATCCGCGCCACATCGAGATCCAGGTGCTGGGCGACAAGCACGGCAACATCGTCTCGCTGTTCGACCGCGAATGCTCGATCCAGCGCCGCAACCAGAAGGTCATCGAAGAGGCGCCGTCGCCCCTGCTGGACGACGCCACGCGCAAGGCCATGGGCGATCAGGCCGTGGCTCTGGCCCGCGCCGTCAACTACGATTCCGCCGGCACGGTCGAGTTCGTGGCCGGTCAGGACCGCAGCTTCTACTTCCTGGAAATGAACACCCGTCTGCAGGTCGAGCACCCGGTGACGGAGCTGATCACCGGCGTCGATCTGGTCGAGCAGATGATCCGTTCGGCGGCGGGCGAGACCATGGGCTTCAAGCAGGAAGACCTGTCGATCAACGGCTGGGCCATCGAAAGCCGCATCTACGCCGAGGACCCCTATCGCGGCTTCCTGCCCTCGATCGGTCGTCTGGTGCGCTATGAGCAGCCGGAAGAGGGCGATCAGGGCGACTACACCGTCCGCAACGATTCCGGCGTCCGCGAGGGCGACGAGATCAGCATGTTCTACGACCCCATGATCGCCAAGCTGTGCGCCTGGGGCGAGACGCGCGACGCCGCCGTCGAGGGCATGGCCCGTGCGCTGGAGGACACCCACCTGTCGGGTTTGGGCCACAACGTGCCCTTCCTGTCGGCGGTGATGGATCAGGACCGCTTCAAGTCCGGCGAGCTGTCGACCAGCTACATCAAGGACGAGTTCCCCGAGGGCTTCCACGGTCTGGCCCCCAGCGAGGCGCAGAAGGACGTCTTCATCACCGTGGCCGCGGCGATGAACGAGGTCCTGGCCGAGCAGGCGGGCGATCCCTCGGAACGCACCGACTGGACCGTCCTGATCGACCGCGAGGCCCACGCGGTGTCGCTGTCCTACGATGAGGCCGAGGACCTGGTCATCTCGCTGGACGAGCGCGACCTGACCCTGTCGGAAATCGACTGGCGTCCGGGCATGGCCCAGTTCCGCGCCGTGCTGGACGACGAGCCCTTTACCGCCGAGGTCAAGCGCGCGCCCGACGGCTTCGACATCCGCCATCGGGCGGCCAGGGCGCGGGTCCGCGTCCTGACCCCGCGCGCCGCCGAGATGTATCAGCGCCTGCCTGAAAAGGTCGCCGCCGACACCTCCAAGCTGGTGCTGTCGCCCATGCCGGGTCTGGTCGTCGACATCCCCGTGTCCGTCGGTCAGGAGGTCAAGTCGGGCGAGACCGTCGCCATCATCGAAGCCATGAAGATGCAGAACATCCTCAAGGCCGAGCGTGACGGCGTGGTGAAGGCGGTCGGGGCCAAGGCCGGCGATCCGGTAGCCGCCGACGACGTGCTGGTGGAGTTTGCGTAAATGACGACCTTTCCCACGCCGAGCCCGCTGGAGTGGCGGGAACAGGCCGAGAAGGCGCTGAAGGGGCGGGCGATTGAAAGCCTGCTGCACCTCGACGCCGACGGCCTGATCATCCGGCCGCTCTATGCCGACGCAACCGGGGTGCAGGCGCTGCGCGCGCCGCGCACCACGGACGCCGAAGGGCGGGCGTGGGACCTGCG
Organism: Brevundimonas sp. T2-11; assembly: GCF_055397675.1. Lineage (NCBI taxonomy): Bacteria > Pseudomonadati > Pseudomonadota > Alphaproteobacteria > Caulobacterales > Caulobacteraceae > Brevundimonas > Brevundimonas sp. T2-11. The sequence goes on along the minus strand of NZ_AP027920.1, from coordinate 2,231,641 downwards.
CACCCTGGTCGAGGGCGACGAGGCGACGGCGATCAATGCCGCCGTCCTGACCGACCTTGAAAACGGCGCCGCCTCGGTGATGCTGAGGGGCGCGTTCACCACCGACGAGGCGGCGATGGCCGCCGCGCTCGACGGCGTGGCTCTGGAACTGGCGCCGGTGGCGCTGGACGCGGGCTTTGATGGCGTGAAGGCCGCCGAGGCCCTGTCGGCCGTGGCCAAGGGCTCGCCCCGCGCCCAGCTGCAGTTCCACCTCGATCCCATCTCGGCCTATGCCGAGGCGGCTGAAGGCGACATCGACGCCGCCGTGACCGAGGCCGCCGAGGCCGCTGTGCGTCTGGCTGAGGCCTATCCCGAGGCCAGGCTCTTCCTCGCCTCGGGCCGCGTGGTGCACGAGGCCGGCGGTTCGGCGGGGCAGGAACTGGCCTTCGCCGCCGCCAGCGCCGTGGCCTACGTCAAGGCCTCCGTTCTGGCGGGCCTGACGACTGAACAGGCGCTGAAGGGCGTGGTTCTGGGCGTCTCGGTCGATGCCGAATATTTCGACGCTCTGGCCAAGGTGCGGGCCATGCGCCTGATCTGGGCCAGCGTCAGCAAGGCCTTCGGGCATGAGATCCCGGCGATCATTGAGGCCCGTTCGTCGCGGCGGATGCTGTCGGCGCGCGATCCCTGGCCGAACCTGCTGCGCCTGACCGCCGCCGGTTTCGCCGGGGCTGTCGGCGGCGCCGACGTGGTGGTGCTGGACGGCTTCACCCGCGCCGAGGGCCGTCCCGACGCCTTCGCCCGCCGTCAGGCCCGCAACACTCAACTGGTGCTGATGGAAGAGGCCAATCTGGGCCGGGTCGACGACCCCGCCGCTGGCTCCTGGTTCCTGGACAGCCGCACCCGCGATCTGGCCGAGGCCGGCTGGAAAGAGCTCCAGTCGATCGAAGCCGAAGGCGGCGTGGTCGAGGCCCTGAAGCACCACCTGATCCAGCCGCGCGTCGAACGCGCGCGCGGTCAGCTGGAAGCCGCGCTGAAGGACGGGGCCCGCCACATGGTCGGCGTCACCAAATACGTCGATCCCGATCCGCGCCCGGCCCCGGTCGAGGCGGCTGATCCCGTCGATGCGCCGCTGCGCCACGGCGCCCTGACCCCGGTGCGCTTCGCCGCGCCCTTTGAAATCGCGTCCGAGGAGGCTGTTCAATGAGCTTCCCTGACTTTTCCAAGATCGACCTCGACCTGACCGCCACCGGCGCCGGTCCTGCGCGCGACCCCTGGCTGACGCCCGAGGGCCTGGCGGTCGAGACGGCTTACGGCCCCGAGGCGCTGGAAGGCCTCGACGCCATCCATGGCCTGCCGGGCTTCGCCCCCTATATGCGCGGGCCCTATCCGACCATGTATGCGGGCAATCCGTGGACCATCCGCCAGTACGCGGGCTTCTCGACCGCCGAGGAGTCCAACGCCTTCTATCGCCGCAACCTGGCGGCGGGCCAAAAGGGCCTGTCGATCGCCTTCGATCTGGCCACCCACCGCGGCTATGACAGCGACCACCCGCGCGTGAAGGGCGACGTCGGCATGGCCGGCGTGGCCATCGACAGCATTCTGGACATGCGGACCCTGTTCGACGGCATCCCGCTGGATCAGATGTCGGTGTCCATGACCATGAACGGCGCCGTCCTGCCGATCCTGGCCCTCTATGTCGTGGCGGCCGAAGAGCAGGGCGTGCCGCACGCGTCCCTGACCGGGACCATTCAGAACGACATTCTGAAGGAGTTCATGGTCCGCAACACCTACATCTATCCGCCCGAACCCTCGATGCGGATCATCTCGGACATCTTCGCCTGGACCGCGCAGGAGACGCCGAAGTTCAACTCCATCTCCATCTCCGGCTATCACATGCAGGAGGCCGGGGCCTCGGCTGAGATCGAGCTGGCCTACACGCTGTCGGACGGCCTGGAATACATCAAGGCCGGCGTCGACGCGGGCATGGACGTGGACCGCTTCGCGCCGCGCCTGTCCTTCTTCTGGGCCATCGGCATGAACTACTTCATGGAGGTGGCCAAGATGCGGGCCGGCCGCCTGCTGTGGGCCGAAAAGGTCGCCGAGAAGTTCTCGCCGAAGGACCAGCGGTCGCTGTCGCTGCGGACGCACTGCCAGACCTCGGGCTGGTCGCTGGCGGCGCAGGACGTGTTCAACAACGTGTCGCGCACCATGGTCGAGGCCATGGCGGCGGCGGGCGGTCAGACCCAGAGCCTGCACACTAACGCCCTGGACGAGGCGCTTGCCCTGCCGACCGACTTTTCCGCCCGGATCGCGCGCAACACGCAGATCCTGCTGCAGATGGAGACGGGCCTGACCCGCACCATCGACCCCTGGGGCGGCAGCTTCTACGTCGAGCGCCTGACGCATGATCTGGCGAACCGGGCCCGCGCCCTGATGGCCGAGGTCGAGGCGGCGGGCGGCATGGCCAAGGCCATCGAAGCCGGCATTCCCAAGCTGCGCATCGAGGAGGCGGCGGCCAAGACCCAGGCCCGCATCGACACCGGCAAGCAGACCGTGGTCGGCGTGAACCGCTATCTGAACGCTGCGCCCGACGACATTCCGATGCTGAAGGTCGACAACGCCGCCGTTCTGGCCGCCCAGATCGACAAGCTGAAGAAGTTGCGCGCCGAGCGCGATCAGGCCGCGACCGACGCCGCGCTGGAAGCCCTGACGGCTGGCGCACGCGGAACCGCCAACCTTCTGGAACTGGCGGTTCAGGCCGCCCGCGCCAAGGCCACGGTGGGCGAGATCTCCGACGCGCTGGAGGCCGCCTTCGGTCGCCATATCGCCACGGTGAAGACCGTCTCGGGCGTCTATGGCAAGGAGGCGGGCAATGATCCCAAGGTCGCCCGCGCCCGCGATATGGTCGCCACCTTCGTGGAGAATGACGGCGGCCCGCCGCGCATCCTGATCGCCAAGCTGGGCCAGGACGGCCACGACCGGGGCCAGAAGGTCGTCGCCACCGGCTACGGCGACATCGGCTTCGACGTCACCGCCGGGTCGCTGTTCCAGACCCCCGCTGAGGCTGCGCGCGACGCGGTCGAGAAGAACGTCCACGCGGTCGGCGCCTCGTCGCTGGCGGCGGGGCACCTGACGCTGGTGCCCGAACTGCGCGCCGAGCTGGCCAGGCTGGGTCGCGAGGACATCATGATCGTGGTTGGCGGCGTCATCCCGCCCTCGGACGTGCAGCCCCTGCTGAATATGGGCGCGGCCGCCGTCTATCCGCCCGGTTCGGTCATCGCCGACACGGCGGCGGACCTGATCGAGAAACTGAACCTGCGTCTGGGCTACGCCCAGCCCACGCCCAAGGATGTGAAGTGATGATTGGCGCCCTGAACCACGTCGGCGTCGCCACGCCCTCGATCGCGGACTCGATCAGGCTGTACCGCGACATCCTGGGCGCGACGAAGATCGGCGAGCCGTTCGACCTGCCCGCCCAGGGGGTGAAGGTCTGCTTCATCGACACCCCCACGGCCCAGATCGAACTGATCGAGCCCTATGATGAGACCAGCCCGATCACCGGCTTCCTGGCCAAGAACCCCAAGGGCGGCCAGCACCATGTCTGTTTCGAGGTGGCCGACATCCACGACGCCATCGCCCAGATGCGCGCCAAGGGCGTGACCATTCTGGGAACCGGCGAGCCCCGCATCGGCGCTCACGGCACGCCGGTCGTCTTCCTGCACCCCAGGGAGATGGGCGGGGTGCTGATCGAACTGATGGAAACGCCCAAAGAGGCGCACTGAAGTCAAAAGGCCCGGTCGCTGACCGGGCCCTTTTTCCTAGAACAGGATCTTGCGGAAGCTGATCCGGAAGGTCCGGCCCAGCGGATCCAGATAGTCGGGCTGATAGGACAGGGGCGTCTCGCCCAGGCCGTTTCGCACGTCCAGCTTCTGGTCGAAGATGTTGTCGATGCCGACGCTGATCCGCGCGCCCTTCAGCCACGGATACTTCGCCACCCAGGCCTGACGCGACGACAGGTCGGCGAACAGGTTCAGGTTCACCGTCGTCAGGTCCGAGAAGGTCAGATCGCTGGCGTCGTCGCCGCCGTTGATCCGGGTGGATTCCTTCCAGTTGGCGTTCAGGAAGCCGCCCATGCCGCTTTTGAACACGCCCATCTGGAACTGGATCTCGTTGCGTGACTGACCGCCGCGCGATCCCGTGGCCGCGCCGTCCAGCAGATCCAGAACCGGGAGGCCGTCGCGGATCGTGATCTCATCCTGAATGCGATAGGTGTGGTACAGCGAGACGTTGAAGCGGCCCTGACCCGGCTGCATCGCCGCGCCGCGATTGCCGCGTCCGCCGCCGCCGGGACCCATGCGCATGCCGCCGCCGGGCGGGGGACCGCCCGCGCCGGGGCCGCCGCCCGGAGGCGGTCCGCCTTCGACCCGCATGACCGGCCCGCCGGCTCCGCCCGGACCGCGCTGGCCCATGCGCGCCGCCGCCGCCGGGTCGGGCTTGCCGAACGGCGTTGAGAAGTTCAGGCCCCAGCGGATTTCCTGCTGCTCGGCCTTCTGGAAGTTCAGCGGGCGGGCGTCGATGGACAGCAGGTTGCCGCTCTGATCCCGCGTGAAGCGTTCGGGCAGGGCGGCTTCCAGTTCCGGGGTGATGGTGGGGAAGGCCGCGATGGACCCCTCGACCTCGGTGCGGCTGTAGTTGGCCGTCAGGCGCAGGTCCTTGTCCTTCAGGGGCGTGAAGTTGAAGCCCAGCTTCAGGATGCGCTTGGTTTCCTCGGACAGGCCGGCGTTGCCGCCCTCGATGCGGGTGATGTTGACCGACTGGCCGGTGGCGAAGTCATAGACCGGCACATTGGGCGTCGAGATGGTCGGGTCGTTCAGCTGCGACATCGACGGGGCGTTCTGCTCGTCGCTCCAGCTGACGTTGAAGTTGATGGGCGTCCAGGGCGACCAGTTCAGGCCCAGGGTATAGGCGCTCAGCCCGCCGAAGTCGGACAGGTCCTGATAAGCCAGGTTCAGGTTGGCCGACAGGTCGCCCAGCACGCTCAGGACCTCGCGGTCGCGGTTGGCGATCGGCAGGTTGAAATTGCCGGATGCGCTGGTCCGGTCGCGCGACAGCGAACGTTCCGAGAAGACGCCGGAGCGCACACTTTCGGAATCCAGGGACTGCGTGTCGAAACCGATCTTGAAGGTCGAGGCCAGGGCGCCCGCCGGGCCTTCCCAGGCGTTGCCGTTGATGACGCCCTCGATATTGGCGCTGCTCGACACGGATCGCGCCGTGTCGAAGGGCAGCAGAGGCAGCTGGCCGGCGTCGCCGAAGGGATCAATCGCGCCAGCCGTCACCCCCGCCTGCAGGGCGTCCTGGTCCAGTCCGCGCCCGGTGCGGGTCTTGGTCTCGGTGCGGTCATAGCCGCCCGTCAGCGTCCAGCGCCAGTCGCCCAGATAGCCGTCCACCAAGGCCCCGACCTTTCCCTCCAGGGTGTCGGTGGTGCGCGCCAGGGCGTCAGGCGCGTTCAGATACAGCTGTTCCGAAATGCTGGACGGCGGCAGGGCCAGCTGGACGCTCGGCAGACCCTGGTAGGACAGCCGCGAGGTGTCTTCCAGACTGGCGCTCAGCGTCAGGGCGGTGGTGTCGTTCAGGTCCCGAACCACCGAACCGGCGACCGACGCCTGTTCCTGCTTGGCCAGCAGGGTGCGGTAATCGGTCGGGTCGCCGTCCTCGCGCTGGATGTCGCGCTCGGTCTCGAACAGGGGGCTGTCGTTCTCGTATTCGAGATCAAGGGTGGTGCGCTGTTTTCCGGAGATGCGCAGGATGTTGCTTTCCAGATCGCTGACCGTGCGGCCGCCCTCGTCTGGGCGCCGGACGCTGGCCTGCATAGTCAGCGAACGGAAGTTGGCCTTGAGGACGAAGTTCACCACCCGCTGGTCGGCGCTGTAGCCGTAGGAGAGGGCGGTTTCCTCGGGCAGGATCTCGGTGCGTTCGATGGCTTCGGGCGGGATGCCGCGAATTTCCTGGAAGCCCGAGATGCGACGGCCGTTGACCAGGAAGACCGGCGAGCCGCCGCGCGAACTGCGCGTGACCGGCTCCAGCAGGGTCATCAGCTCCTGGATGCTGCTGGCGCCATAGGCTTTCAGCTGTTCCTCATCCAGCACCAGTTCGGGTTCGTAGTCGCCGAGCGCCGCGCCGCGACGTCGGGTCGAGACGGCCTGGATCTCGCCCAGGTCATAGGCTTCCTGTTCGTCGATCGCCGGGACGGCCGGGGTCTGTGTCTGCGGGGCCTCCGGCGCCGTCGCGGGCGCCGCGGCGGGGGCCGGGTCAAGGGAGGCGAGAACGAGAAGCAGGGCGGCGGGCGACATGACGTGTCCTGAATAGACCAGAGCTTTGGACGGCTTGCGCCGCCGAACAGGTGTCGAACTGCTTGAAGACCGATGTGCGCCGAATAGTGGCGACAAGGACTCCGTCAGATTAACGGTCTGTAATGACGCGGAAATGTCACAGCAGACCCGACATTGATCTAACGAAGAAAGGGGCGACGTCCGTCGGACGCCGCCCCTTCTTTTTTGGCTCTGACGAAAATCAGAAGCGGGCGCGCACGCCCACGACCAGGTTGCGGCCCCGCTGCGGCGCGGTCTCGGCCAGGAACGAAGCGTGGTTCAGCGCCAGCTCGTCCAGCAGGTTGGTGCCGCGCAGGAAGACCTGCGATTTCACCCCCGCCAGTTCCACGTCATAGGCCACGGTGGCGTTGACCATGTTGTAGCCCGGCGTCTCGCTTTCGAAGTCGGCGATGTCGTTCTGCTTGAAGGTGCGGCTGTACTCCACGTCGCCAGACCATGCCCCGGCGAAGGCTTCGGCCCGAACGCCGACACGGGCGGCGGGAATGCGGGGCAGGTTGCCGCCGTCGCCCTTCAGCTCGCCGCGCACATAGTCGCCGAACACCGTGGCCGACAGCCAGGGCGTCAGTTGCTGGCGCACCTCGCCCTCCAGGCCGGTGAAGGTGGCGTCGGCCTGGCTGTACTGGATCAGGCGGAAGTCCTCGAACTGGTCCAGGGTCCGGGCGAAGATGTAGTCGTCGTAGACGTAGTGATAGGCGCTGACCGAGGCCGTGGTGGACCCCGCCGTCTTGCGAAGGGTCAGCTCCAGGGCGTTGGCGGTCTCGACGTCCAGGCCGCTGTCGCCCATCTCGTAGGTGTTGGTCGCCAGGTGGACGCCGTCGGCATAGAGCTCCTGCGCCGAGGGGGCGCGCTGCGAACGCGACAGCGACACCGCGCCGGTCCAGCCGGGCATGAAGTGCCAGACCGCTGAACCCGAGATCGAGAAGGGCTTGTGCTCGGTGTCGGCCAGGCCCAGGGCCGAGGCCTCCTGCCACTCCTGACGCAGGGCGCCTTCCAGATGCCAGTCGCCCAGTTCGTACTCTTCCATCACGAACAGGCCGGTGTTCTTGGTCGTGCTGGGGGCCAGGAAGCTTTCCTCGCCCACGGCGGCGAAGTCGCTCTTGCTCAGCTGCAGGCCGATCACGCCCTTGAAGCCGGCGATCTCGCGATGCTGGGCCTCGATGCGGCCATCATAGCCCTCGTTGGTGAAGGTGGTCGAGACGACGCCTTCCTCCAGCTCCTGGTGCTGATAGTCGGTATAGCCGGCGCGCAGGCGGACGTTCTCGAAGCCGGGCAGGGGATCGCGCAGTTCACCGCGCAGGTCGAAGCGGCGGCTCTTCAGCCGGACCTCGGGCACGCCGTGGTCGTGATCGTGCTCCTCGCCTTCCTCATGGTCGTGGCCGTCGTGGTCGTGATCGTCGTGGCCGCCGCAATGCAGGTGGTCGCCGTGCGGGTGGCAGCCCTCGTATTCGTGGGTGTGGCCGGCCAGACCATAGCGGCTGGTCTGCTCCGTATAGGCCGCCCCCAGATAGCCGCGCGACCCGATGTATGAGGCGCCCAGCGTTGCGGTCGAGGTCTCGTTGTAGGAGCCGTCCAGACGCGCTTCGTCCCAGTCAGGCACCTTGTAGTCGTCGGCCTTGCGCGCCGCCGCCTCGATGCGGACGGCGAAGTTTCCGGCGCCGACCGTGGCGCCCACCACGCCGGCTTCCTCGTTATCGACCGAGCCGCGACGGTATTCGACCACGGCCTCGCCGCCCTCAGCCGGGACGCGGGTGGGGATCTTCTTGTCCAGCAGGTTGACCGCGCCGCCGATGGCGCCGCCGCCGTAGAGCAGGGCCGAGGGGCCGCGCAGGATCTCGATGCCCTCCAGCAGCAGGGGCTCGCCGGAAATGGCGTGGTCGGGCGAAACCTCCGAGGCGTCCATCAGGCCCGCGCCTTCGCTCAGCACCTTGACGCGCGGGGCGGCCTGGCCACGCACCACCGGGCGGCTGGCGCCGCCGCCGAAGGTGTCGGAGTTGACGCCGGGAATGCCGCTGAGGGTGTCGCCCAGGGTCGACTGGCGGCGGTGGACCAGTTCGTCGCCGCTCAGCAGGGCGACGTGCGAACCGACGTCGTCGCCGGCGCGGCCCAGGGGGAGGGCCCGGACCACGACGTCGGCGATCTCGGTCGGCTCGTCCTGTTGTGCTGTCTGGACGACGTCATCAGCCGCAAAGGCGGAGGTCGAGAGGGCGGCGGCCCCGACGGCGGTCAGCAGGAAGGTTTGAAGTCGCAAGGCACGCATCCCCGTTACAATGTCACGAGCTTGATATGTTATAGTGTATCATCAAGCAACCGCTCCGTTCGATTTCCTTGCAAGCGGAGCCTTTGGGCGGGCGCGGCGTTGGGATCGGACATTCCAGAGAGGCGCTCATGACCCGCTCCGCCGCTACGTTATTGTCCTGTCTCGGCCTGGCCGTGACCGCCTGTTCCCAGGAAGCGCCGCCCGCGCCGACGTCTCCGGTCGAGGCACCGCCCGCCCAGACCGCCGCCGCCGTGGGTTACGCCTGCGAGAGCGGCAAGACCATCGCCGTGACCTATCCGGACACGGAGACGGCGCGGGTGTCTTATGACGGGCGCGATTACGTCCTGACCAGCGCGGTCTCGGCCAGCGGCGCGCGTTACGCCGGGCAGGGTCTGGAATGGTGGACCGCCAGCCGCAACGGGCAGGAGAGCGGAACCCTCAGCCGGTTGGGGCCGAACGATCAGGCTGGCGGGGCGGTGCTCGAGCGATGCAGCCGCCCGGTCGCGGCCCTGGCTCCGTCGCCCGAGACGCCTTGCGTGGGGACGAACCTGCGGCTGTCGGTCGAGGGCGGCGATGCGGGCATGGGCAATCGCGTCACCACCCTGGCCGTGCAGAATATGGGAACCCAGACCTGCAGCCTGACCGGCTATCCGACGGTGACGCTGGCCGACGCGGGCGACCGCACTCTGAGCACCATCAAGGCGGTGCAGGAGCCGGGCAACTATCTTGCGCAGGGAACGGCCCCGTCGCCGGTTTCCGTCAAGCCCCAGGCTAAGGCCTTCTTCGACCTCGCCTGGAACGTCGTGCCGCATGAATCCGAAGGCGAGAAGGTCTGCCCCGAGGCCAAATTCTTGCGTCTAACCACACCCGGCGACACGGCCCAGATCACGCTCCCGCTGGCTCTGACGCCCTGCGGGAGGCAAATTCGTGTCAGTCCGTTTCGGCCGGTCATCGACGCCTCGGCCGGACCTGCCCCCGAGACCTGAAATCAGGGGTTCAAACGGACCTGAATTCAGCGTAGCGGAGAAATCATGACCCAGAGCACCAATACGGCCTTTTACGACCGCATCTCCGCCGAGCTGGCTGACATCCACGCCCAGGGGCTGACCAAGCCCGAGCGCGTCATCGCCTCGCGTCAGGGGCCGGTGATCTCGGTCAACGGCCGCGACGTCCTGAACTTCTGCGCCAACAACTACCTCGGCCTGGCCGGCGACGAGCGCGTTACCCAGGCGGGCATCAGGGCGATGGAGAAGTGGGGCGCGGGCACGGCCTCGGTCCGCTTCATCTGCGGCACGTTGGAAATCCACAAGGAGCTGGAGCGCGCCATCGCCGACTATCTCGGCTTTGAAGACACCATCCTGTTCGCCGCCGCCTTCGACGCCAACGGCGGCATCTTCGAGCCGCTGTTCGGGGCCGAGGACGCCATCGTCTCGGACAGCCTGAACCACGCTTCGATCATCGACGGCGTGCGTCTGTCGAAGGCACAGCGCTATCGCTTCGCCAACTCCGACATGGCCGATCTGGAGGCCAAGCTGAAGGAGGCGCGCGCCGCCGGCGCCCGCAACATCATCATCGCCACCGACGGCGCCTTCTCGATGGACGGCTACATCGGCAAGATCGACCAGATCCGCGCCCTGGCTGACCAGTATCAGGCCCTGATCATGGTCGACGACTGCCACGCGACCGGCTTCCTGGGCGACAAGGGCAAGGGCTCGTTTTCGCATTGCGGGGTCGAGGTCGATTTCGTCACCGGCACCTTCGGCAAGGCGTTGGGCGGGGCCATGGGCGGCTTTATCTGCGCCCGCTCGAACGTGGTGGAACTGCTGAAGCAGCGGGCGCGGCCCTATCTGTTCTCCAACGCCCTGGCGCCCGCCGTCTGCGGCTCGTCGCTGGAAGCCATCCGCATCGCCGCGGGGGATGAGGGCGACAAGCTGCGCGCGCAGCTGTTCGCCAACGCCGCGCGGTTCCGCTCGGCCATGGCGGAGGCGGGCTTCGACCTGCTGTCGGGCGAGCACCCGATCATTCCGGTCATGCTGGGCGACGCCAAGCTGGCGCAGGACATGGCGGCGCGCCTGCTGGAACTGGGCGTCTACGTCATCGGGTTCAGCTTCCCCGTGGTGCCGCGCGGCCAGGCCCGCATCCGCACCCAGATGTCGGCGGCCCACACCTTCGAGCAGATCGACGCCGCCGTGGCGGCGTTCACCACGGCTGGCAAGGAGCTCGGCGTCATCTGACGCTGGATTGGCGATGGAAGCGCAAATCGACGGGCAGACAATCAAGACCACCGACGATTTCTATGAGGCTTTTGCGAGGATCGACGGGGTGCCGAGTTGGTTCGGTCGAAACCTCGACGCCCTCTGGGACACGGTGACCGGCCTGCTGGAAAAGCCGGTCACTCTCGACTGGCGGAATTTCCAGGCTTCCAGGGATGCGATGGGACTGGACTTCGAGACGCTCATTGAGCTTCTCCTTCAGGCCCAGGCAGAGACGGCCTCAGCCCCCGACCGGGTAAGATTTGAACTGAAGCTCGACGGCCAGCCCAGCTAGGGCTGCGCGAGCGGGAGAAGTGATCCGATGACCAATACCATGAAGGCCCTGGCCAAGACGAAACCGGGCGTGGGCCTGGAACTGATCGACGCCCCCATCCCCGTCGCGGGCGACGAGGACGTGCTGATCAAGGTGCACCGCACCGCCGTCTGCGGCACCGACATCCACATCTGGAACTGGGACGAGTGGTCCCAGAAGAACGTGCCCGTGCCGATGATCACCGGCCACGAGTTCGCCGGCGAGATCGTCGCCATCGGCAAGGATGTGGATCGCCGCCTGAAGGTCGGCCAGCGCGTCTCGGCCGAGGGGCACGTCATCGACCTGAACTCCGAGGCGGCTCGCGCCGGTCACTTCCATCTGGACCCCGACACGCGCGGCATCGGCGTGAACCGTCAGGGCGCCTTCGCCGAGTACGTGGTGGCCCCGGCCTTCAACGTCATCGAACTGCCGGATGACGTGCCCTATGAGATCGGCTCGATTCTCGACCCGTTCGGCAACGCCGTGCACACGGCGCAGCAGTTCGACCTGCTGGGCGAGGACGTCCTGGTCACCGGCGCCGGTCCCATCGGCATGATGGCCGCCGCCGTCGCCCGTCACGCGGGCGCCCGCACCGTGGTCCTAACGGATATCAATGACTTCCGCCTGGAACTTGCACAGAAGGTTGCGCCGGGCATCCGCGCCGTGAACACGACCAAGGAAGACCTGCGCGACGTGATGCACGAGCTGGGCCTGAAGGTCGGCTTTGACGTGGCGCTGGAGATGTCGGGTTCGCCCATCGCCTTCAGGCAGTGTGTCGACACCCTGATCATGGGCGGCGGCATGGCCATGCTGGGCATTCCCAGCAAGCCGATGGAGACGGACTGGGGCGCCATCATCCTGAAGGCCCTGACCATCAAGGGCGTCTATGGGCGCGAGATGTTCACCACCTGGCGCAAGATGCTGGGCCTGCTGAAGGCCGGTCTGGACCTGACGCCGCTGATCACCCACCAGATGCCCTATCAGGACTTCGAGGCGGGCTTTGAGGCCATGAAGTCCGGCAAGTCGGGCAAGGTCGTCCTGAACTGGGCCGACTGACCGGTCGCTGACCCGCGAAGCCAAGGCCCCCTGACCGCAAGGCAGGGGGCTTTTTTGTCTCAGGCGAGGGCCGAGCGGGGGCCGGTGGCGCGGAAGACGATGATCGCAAACAGCGCCATTCCCAGAAGGATCACCAGGCCCGCCAGGGCCAGAACGGGTCCGGCCAGGGCTAGGGCGGGTTGATACTGGATCAGCACGAGGGGCAGGCTGGGGACCATCAGGATCACGCCGGTCACGGCGACCCAGAAATGCGCCCAGGCCAGTCGCCCATGCCCGGCCTGCGGCACGACGCGATAGAACAGGCCGTAGATCGACATCGACACCCAACCCAGAAGGTTCAGGTGGGCGTGGGCGCTGCTGGTCGAATGATCATGGGTCGCACCCATGACGTTACCCCAGATCATGCCGATCAAGGCGGCCACGAGGGCAAGGCGCAGGAAGGTGTTCGACAGGGTCATGCGATCGCTCCAGTTTCGGGCGCAAGCACCACATAAATAACACCGGTTTTTCATTCCTCCAATCGGCCGCGCCGCAAGGGCGACATGCGCGGTCGAAGGTTCTCGACTTGACCCCGCGCCCGGACCGGGAGACGAGCAGTCCATGAACTATCGTCACAGTTTTCACGCCGGAAACTTCGCCGACCTGGTCAAGCACGCCCTGGTCCTGTGGTTGCTGAAGGAGCGGCAGGCGAAGGGGCCGGTCACGGTCCTCGACACCCATGCGGGCGCGGGCCTCTATGACCTGTCGGGCGACGGGGCGCGGTCGAAGGAAGCCGAGGCAGGCGTGGCGCGGCTGATGACCGCCGAGGACCGCCCGCCGCTGATCGAGGCCCTGGCGGTCGAGGTCGCGGCTCTGAACCCCGACGGCGGGGCGCGCTTCTATCCGGGTTCGCCCCTGCTGATCGCGCGGGCGCTGCGTGACGGCGACCGCTACCTGGGCTTCGAGTTCAACCCGCCGGTGCAGGACATGCTGGTTGAGGCCCTGGCGGAATGGCCCGCTGCCGAGGGACGCGCGGGCGACGGCTATGTCGAGGCGCTGAAGGCGGCGAAGACGACCAAGGGGCCGCTGGTCCTGATTGACCCGCCGTTCGAGCGGCCTGACGACTACGTCCGCTCGGCCGAGACGGCCACCGCCATTCTGCGTCACGACCGCACGGCGACGGTGGCGGTCTGGACCCCCTTGAAGGACATGGAGACCTTCGACGGCTTCATCCGTCGTCTGGAAGAGGCGAAGGTGGGCCGGGTCCTGGTCGCCGAGGCGCGCCTGCGCCCGCTGAACAATCCGATGAAGATGAACGGCTGCACCATGACGGTGGTCAATCCGCCCTCGGGCGCGGAAGTCGCAGCGGCTGAAATTTGTGGCTGGGTCGCGGCGACCCTGGGCGAGGCGGACGCCCGGGCCGAGGTCTGGCGGGCCGGCTAGGCCTCGACCACCTCGCCGGGCTCATAGAGGTGCGGCTCGAAGGTGGCGAGGGCCAGGATAGGCCCCATGGCCGCCACGACGCTGGGGTGACGGGTCATGACCTTCCAGTCCGTGGCGCTGGCCCAGACGGCGTGATTGGCCACGACCCGTCCGTTCAGACCGCGATGCAGGGTGGCGGAGACAAAGCCGGGCAGGGCGCGCTGGACCTGGGCCAGGGTCGTCAGATGCTCGATCAGTTCGTCCTGACGACGCGCCTCGCACTTGAAGATATTGATCAGGACGACCGGGGAATCGGCGGGCGCGTCGGCGGTCATATGGGGCGGCCTCGTTGCAATCGCCCGACTTCTACCCCAATCCAGAGACAGACGCTTCCTTCTCCCCGCTGGAAAACGCCGAAATGACCCGTATCGCCATTCTGGAAACCGGCCACCCGCCCGAACATCTGCGGGACGCCTTCGACGACTATCCGGCGCGCTTCCGCTATCTGCTGGGCGAGAACGTGCCGACCACGCGCTTCGACGTGCAGTCGGGGCACCTGCCGGAAGACCCGTCGCACTTCACCGGCGTCATCGTCACCGGCTCGGCGGCGGGGGTCTACGACGATCTGCCGTGGATTTCGCCGCTGGTGGACTGGTTGCGCGCGGCGCGAGGCAAGACGCGACTGCTGGGCATCTGCTTCGGCCATCAGGTCATCGCCCACGCCTTCGGCGGGAAGGTCGAGAAGTCGCACAAGGGCTGGGGCGTCGGTCTGCATCGTTACGACGTCGTCAGCCACGAGCCCTGGATGCATCCGCGCGCCCGCTCGATCGCCATTCCGGTGTCGCATCAGGATCAGGTGGTGGCGATCGCCCCGGATACGCGGGTCGTCGCTTCGTGCGAATTCACGCCCTACGCCGGTCTGGCCTGGGGCGAGGACGCGATCAGCTTCCAGTGCCATCCCGAGTTCCAGCCCGCCTACGCCGCCGCTCTGATCGAGGGGCGGCGCGGCCATCGCATTCCGCATGACCTGGCGGACGAGGCCCTGCTGAGCCTGGAAGGCGCCAATGATCGCGCGGTCCTGACGGCCTGGATACGGGCCTATCTGCTGCTGACGCCGCCGCCCGTCGAGGCGGACGGCAGCGGAATCTGACACGGGCGCGTTCGGCGAACGCTAAACCTTGCTCAACTTCTAGTGTGCCAGTCTGGGGCATCAGTCTGGAAGTGTGATGTCGCCATTCAAAGCTGCGGTCCTCGCGATCGCCATTCTGCTGTCGCCGGGCCTGGTTCAGGCGCAGGCGCCCGTCTCGCGTGATGACTTGCTGCGGGCCGTCGAGCAGCGCGCGTCGCAGACGAATTTCGCCGAGCTCGAGGCCTTCGGCGAGGCCGCCTACAGGCGCCATGATCGCGAAGGTCTGAACCGCCTCTATCATGTCGTCTGGACCATTCAGAACCAGGGCGAGTTCGATCGCGCGGCCTTCTGGAACCGACGGCTGGAGGAGAAGGCGCGGGCGCAACGCGATCAGCGCTACATCCAGATCGCGCGGCTCAACGACCTGACCGCTCGCTATGATCAGGGCGACCTGACGGTCGACGCTGAAATGACGCGGATGACGACCGCCGGCGTCGACTGGTTCGTGCGCGCCCACGCCGCCCGTTTGACCGCCTTGGCCCTGATTGATCAGGACCGCGTCGGCGAAGGCTTGAAGCTGCTCAATCAGGCCGAAACTGACATTCCTGACGGCGAGCCCTTTGCCGACACCGCCCATGCCGGGTTGTGGGAGATGACGGGCATGGGGTTGATGAAGCTCAATGACGTGGTCGGCGCCACCATCGCCTTTCGCCGTTTCGAGATGGACTACGCCAACGCGGCCTATCCCCGTCCTGATTTCGACAGTCTGTACAACCTCGCCAAGATGGCGGTTCAGGTCGGCGATCTGACGCGCGCTCAGGAATACTACGCCGCCCATCGTCGTCTGAGCCTGAGGACCGGGCTCGAAAATCTTCTGATCTACGACGCGGGCCTGTGCGCTCAGGTGGCCGACGCTCGCGACGAACCCCTGGAGGTGCTGGCCTGTCTGTCGCCCTATGGCGAGGATATGGGGCCGGCGGCCTTCCTCATGCTGGATGTTCTGCCCCTGCGGGCGGTCGCCCGGGCGCGCACCGGCGATCTGGCTGGCGCACGCCGCGACCTTGAACGGCTGCGCGCTCTGGATCGAGAAGGCGGGGTGGATTCCCATGTCGCCCTTGTCGAGGCGGAATTGCTTTTCGCCTCGGGACAGTCGGCCGAGGCCTATACGGTTCTTCGGACCTATCAGCGGGGCCGCGACGTTCAGACCGCCCAGAGGTTCAGCGCCGGCATCCGTCAGGTCACCGGCGACATTCAGGAGCAACTGGACCGGCGGCGTCAGCAATTGGAGACCGCGCGGGCCAATACCGAGCTGCAGCGCACCGTCATCCGCTGGCAGAACTGGATCGTCGGCATCGGCGTGGTCTTCATGCTGTCGGCCCTGCTGACCCTCATCTGGCAATGGCGTCAGGGCGGCGAACTGCGCAGCGCGCGCAGACGGGCGGAAGACGCCAATCGATCCAAGAGCGAGTTCCTGGCCAACATGAGCCATGAAATCCGCACGCCGCTGAATGGCGTGGTGGCCATGGCCGACGCCCTGGGCCAGCGTGACCTGAACGCCGATGAGCATGAAATGGTCGAGGTCATCCGCTCCTCCGGCGCCACCCTGGAACGACTGCTGTCCGACATCCTGGACAGCGCTCGCATCGAATCCGGCCAGGTCACGATCGAGACGGCGCCCTTCCATCTGGGGCGGGCGGTCCATGATGTCGCCGCCTTGTGGCGGGTGCCGGCCGAGGCCAAGGGGGTGGCGGTGGTCGCCCATGTGGACGCCAGGCTGGATCAGCTGGTCGAAGGCGACGCCGTGCGTGTGCGTCAGGTCCTGACCAATCTGGTCAGCAACGCCCTGAAGTTCACCGCGGAAGGCGAGGTCAGCCTGACGGTCGAGCCGGGCGTCGAGGGGGACGTGCGGTTCATCGTCACCGACACCGGCGTCGGCTTCGATGAGGACCAGAAGGCCCGTATCTTCGGCCGTTTCCAGCAGGCGGACGGTTCGATCACGCGACGCTTCGGCGGCACCGGACTGGGGCTGGCCATCTCGCGAGAGCTGGTCGAACTGATGGGCGGTCGCCTGGAGTGCGACAGCACCCCGGGCGAAGGTTCCCGCTTCTGGTTCGAGATCCCCTTGCTTCCGGTCGCGGAGGCGAGTCAGGCGGTTGAGGCGGTCCCGCCGGCCGCCGACGTGCGTGAACAGCCGCTGCGAGTGCTGTTGGCCGACGACCACCCGGCCAACCGCAAGGTTATCGAGATCATGCTTGGGGCGACGGCCATGGAACTGGTCGCGGTCGAAGACGGGGCGCAGGCGCTGGATGTCTTCAAGCGCGAGGCGTTTGATCTTGTTCTGATGGACATGCAGATGCCGGTGATGGACGGCCTGACCGCCACCGCCGCCATTCGCGCTTTCGAGACGCAGGCTGGCCGCGCCCGGACGCCGATCCTGATGCTCACCGCCAACGCCATGGCCGAGCATGTCGAGGCGGGGCGGGCCGCAGGGGCGGACGGCCATCTGACCAAGCCCCTGACCCTGGCCGCCCTCTTCGACGCCATCGCCGGGGCGATGGCGCGTGGACCGCGCGCCGAGGTCGCCTAGGTCGCCTAGGTCGTCATCAGGGCCACTTCACCACGGGCGGCATGGAGCTGAGGATCGACTCGACGTTGCCGCCGGTCTTCAAGCCGAACATGGTGCCGCGGTCGTAGAGCAGGTTGAACTCGACGTAGCGGCCACGACGGATCAGCTGTTCCTCGCGCTCCTCGGGCGTCCAGGCCTCGGTCATGCGGCCGGCGACGATCTTGGAATAGACCTCGAGGAAGGCCTTGCCGACGTCCTGGGTGAAGGCGAAGTCGCGTTCCCAGTCGCCGCTGTCGTGGTGGTCGTAGAAGATCCCGCCGGTGCCGCGCGGCTCGTTGCGGTGCGGCAGGAAGAAATACTCGTCGCACCACTGTTTGTATTTGGCGTGCCAAGCCGGATCGAAGGCGTCGCAGGCGCCCTTCATGGCGGCGTGGAAGGCGAGGGTGTCGGGATGGTCGTCGCGACGGTCCACGTCCAGCACCGGCGTCAGGTCGCCGCCGCCGCCGAACCAGGTCCTGGTGGTCGAGATCAGGCGGGTGTTCATGTGCACGGCGGGCACGCGCGGGCTGACCGGGTGGCAGATCAGGCTGATGCCGGTGGCGTAGAAGCGCGGGTCTTCCTCGGCGCCGGGGACGTTCTTCGCATAATCGGCGGGGAAGGTTCCATGGACGGTCGAACAGTGGACGCCCACCTTTTCGAACAGGCGGCCGCTCATCATGCCCATGACGCCGCCGCCGCCTTCCTTGCGGTCCCAGGGCGTGCGCACGAAGCGGCCGGCCTCGCCGGGGAAGAGGTCGGAGGGGGCGGCGTCTTCCAGGGCCTCGAAACCGGCATGGATCTGATCACGCAGGGTCTCGAACCAGACGCGGGCGCGCTCGCGGTGCTCGACCATCAGGGTAGGGGTGTCTTGAATCATCAGGGCTTCAACCATGACGGGCGGCCTTTGTGAACAGTGTGCGGTGCGTGCTTCATGCGCCTTCGCCTGAAACAGGGCCTTGATCCAGATCAGACCCGGTTCCCATGCCGCTCCGCCTGTGTCAGCGTGGCCGTATCAGTATTGAGGGGACCCCCATGATCCGCACCGCCCTGCTCGCCGCCGTTTCGCTCGCCGTCCTGGCCGGGCCTGCCCTGGCGCAAACCCCGGCCGGCGACAATGCTGCGGGGCAGGAGCGGGTGATGCAGATCCTGCGCCGCACCCCCTTGATCGACGGCCACAACGACCTGCCCTGGGCCCTGCGTCAGGGCTTCGGGAACGATCCCTATCGTGTTGATCTGGCGACCAATCTGGCGGCGACGACGCGCCTCCATACAGATATCCCGCGCCTGCGCGCGGGCGGCGTCGGCGCCCAGTTCTGGTCGGTCTATGTCCCGGCCAGCCTGGAGCCGGTCGAGGCCGCCAAGGCCACCTTCGAGCAGATCGACACGGTCAAGCGCATCGCCGCCGCCCATCCCTCGGTGTTCGAGATCGCCACCACCGCCGACGACATCAGCCGCATCCACAGGGCCGGCCGCATCGCTAGCCTGATCGGCATGGAGGGCGGCTATTCGATCGACGACTCCCTGGGCCTGCTGCGCGAGTTCTATGATTCCGGCGCCCGCTACATGACGCTGACCCATTCCAAGACCACGACCTGGGCCGACAGCGCCACCGACGCGCCGAAGTGGACCGGCCTGTCGCCTTTCGGCGAGCAGGTGGTGAAGGAGATGAACCGCCTCGGCATGATGGTGGACCTGAGCCATGTCTCGGAAGAGACCATGTATGACGCCATCCGCGTCACGACGGCCCCGGTGATCTTCTCGCATTCGTCGGCGCGCGCCGTGACGGGCCATCCGCGCAACGTGCCTGACTCCGTGCTGCGGATGATGCCGGCCAATGGCGGGATCGTCATGGTCACCTTCGTGCCGGGCTTCATCAGCGAGCCTGTGCGCCAGTGGGGCGCCCTGCGCTCCGCCGAGCTCTCGCGGCTCTCGGCCCTGAACCAGGGCGATCCCGACGCGGTGAAGACGGGCATGGACGCCTGGACCGCCGCCCATCCGGCGCCCAGGGCCACGCTGGACGACGTGGTGGCCCACATTCAGCACGTTCGCGACGTGGCGGGCATCGACCACGTCGGCCTGGGCGGCGACTTCGACGGCGTCGACAGCCTGCCCGAGGGCGTCGAGAGCGTGGAAGCCTATCCGCGCATTCTGGCCGAGCTGATGCGTCGCGGTTGGTCCGAGGCCGACATCCGCAAGATTTCGGGCGAGAACCTGCTGCGCACCATGCGCGCCGTCGAGGCCGCGGCCACCGCACAGCGCGGGGAGCGGCCAAACCTGGCGCAGCTGCCGAACGACGGCGCGCCGGAGTAGGGGTCAGAATCGGGCGCGCACGAAGACGGCTGGGCCGCTGAACTGATACCTCAGTCCGCCGGCCCATTTGCGCTTCTCAATGCTCAGATCGTAATCGACGTAGCGGTACATGACACCGAGATCGACACGCTGTGATACGGCGTAGGCGGCGCCGGCCTGCATGTTCAGTACGCCGCCGTGATAGTCGCCCAGGCTCAGCGACAGATAGTCGGCCCGGCCGTTGAACGTGACCTTCGGCGTCGGCCGCCAGACGCCGTAAACACCCGCAGTGGGCAAGGGCGCCAGGAAGGTCCGACGTCGCACGACTTCTTCGACCTCGACGGGGCCGACCTTTCCGCGTCCCGCCAACCGGATATCGAAATCGGTCGCGTGCAGGCCGACCGCCGCCCCGGCCTCGAGATTGTCGCGTCGGATCAGCGAGTATCCCAGGGTTAAGCGATAGATATCCGAGCGAAAGCTGCTGTCGATGGTGGCTGTGGCGGGAAAGGTCACGATCTCGAAGGGGATGTCGCGCTTCAGAACCTCCGTGCTGGACCGGTCCAGGCGGTAGATGTCGGCGTTGATCGTCAGACGTTCAGAGTGGCGATACCCACCACTGATCGCGGCCAGCGTCTCCCGGTCGTCCATGCCGAGATCGCGTTCGAAGTCCATCTGCCCCCCTTCCGGCGCCTTGGGCAGACGAAAATCACCGCGCGTATCGAGATCGGCCCACATGACGGAGGCCTCGATCCAGTAGCGTTCGTCCAGCGACTGCGCACGCCCTTGGCCAGCGGCCAGGGACGCAATCAGAAACACAGGGATGACAAGCCGCTTGGGTAGGTCGCGCATGCCGACACGTTCGCGCGTGCGCGCGTGGCGGCTATCCGGGAAAACCCTGAGCCGCGCGCATGATCATCAGCGGGGGATGAGCGCGCCGGTCTGCCTCAGCCCTTCCCACAGGGCGATGCCTGCACTGACCGACAGGTTCAGCGAACGCGTCTCGGGCCGAATGGGGATGACGACGCGGGCGTCGGCGGCGGCGTGGACGTAATCCGGCGCGCCGGCGCTTTCCTTGCCGAACAACAGGATATCGTCCGGTTGAAATTCGAAATCGGGCAGGGGCGTGGCGCCCCTGGTTGTGAACAGGACCAGTCGTCCGGGCGCGCGGTCGCGCTGGAAGGCGTCCCAGTCGGCGTGGCGGGTCATGTGGCTGAGCGGGCCATAGTCGAGGGCCGCGCGCTTCATGGCGCGGTCGTCGAAACGGAAGCCGGTGGGCTCGATGACGTGCAATTCCACGCCGAAACAGGCGCTCTGTCGGATACAGGCGCCCACATTCTGCGGGATGTCAGGTTGAAAAAGGGCGAGACGCATTCTAAGGCCGTCATACGCGCGGGGCGGGGTCTTGTCGCGGTCTTTGTTGCGACCGTTTCGCAAGTTGTGTCAGCAACTTGCGTGGAATGCGGTAAAACAGGGGCCGCAGGCATCTTCTGCCGTCTCGCAGGGACGATCCATGCCGACGACTAACCCCTTTCGGGGACGGGCGATCGGGAGTGCAGAGGTGAGAGCGTGGCCGAATCGGTCGTGAATGCTGAAGGGCCTGAGGGCCAACACGGGGGCGGCGACGCCACCCGCCGCGATTTCATCCACATCGCCGCCGGCGCCGCCGCGGTCGGTGCTGGCGTGATGGTGGCCTGGCCGCTGATCAACCAGATGAACCCCGCCGCCGACACCCTGGCCCTGGCCTCGATCGAATTCGATCTGACCAAGGTTCAGGAAGGCCAGCAGGTCGTCATCAAGTGGCAGGGCAAGCCGGTCTTCGTGCGTTACCGCACCCCGGCCGAGCTGACCAAGGTCATCGACGAAGGCGCCGTGGGCAGCCCGCCGCAGACCGACGCCGAACGCACCAAGGCCGGCCATGAGAAATATCTGGTCGTCGTCGGTTCGTGCACCCACCTGGGCTGCGTGCCGACCTTCAACGCCGGCGATTACGGCGGCTGGTTCTGCCCCTGCCACGGTTCGCACTACGACGCCTCGGGCCGCATTCGTAAGGGCCCGGCGCCGCTGAACCTGATCGTGCCGAACTACGAATACGTGTCCGACACCCGCGTGAAGATCGGCTGAGGACGGACAGAGGACCCATGAGCGATCACGAATCCACCTACGTCCCCAAAACCGCGATCGAGCGGTGGATGGACACCCGCCTGCCGATCATCCGCTTCGGCATGGACTACGCCAACCTGCCGACCCCCCGGAACCTGAACTACTGGTGGACCTTCGGCGGCATCCTGGCCCTGTGCCTGATGACGCAGATCATCACCGGCATTGTTCTGGCCATGCACTACACCCCGCACGTCGACCTGGCCTTCGCCTCGGTCGAGCGCATCATGCGCGACGTGAACGGCGGCTGGCTGATCCGTTACGTGCACGCCAACGGTGCGTCGATGTTCTTCATCGCCGTCTACCTGCACATGCTGCGCGGTCTCTACTACGGGTCCTACAAGGCCCCGCGCGAGATGATCTGGATCATCGGCTGCGTCATCTTCTTCCTGATGATCGCCACCGCCTTCCTGGGCTACGTCCTGCCCTGGGGCCAGATGTCCTTCTGGGGCGCTGAGGTCATCACCAACCTGATCGGCGCCATTCCGGTCGTCGGCGAGCCGATCCTGATCTGGCTGCGCGGCGGCCCGGCGATCGACAACGCCACCCTGAACCGCTTCTTCTCGCTGCACTACCTGCTGCCGTTCGTCATCGCTGGCTGCGTGGTGCTGCACCTCTGGGCCCTGCACGCCGCCGGTCAGAACAACCCGGTCGGCATCCTGATCCCGAAGGACCGCGCCAAGAAGGACATGCTGCCCTTCCACCCCTACTTCACGGTCAAGGACGGCTTCGCCATCATCCTGTTCCTGATCCTGTTCGCGGTCTTCGTCTTCTATCAGCCGAACGCCCTGGGCCACGCCGACAACTACATCCCGGCCAACCCGCTGCAGACCCCGGCGCACATCGTGCCTGAGTGGTACATGCTGCCCTTCTACGCGATCCTGCGCGCCATCCCCGACAAGTTCGGCGGCGTGGTGGCCATGTTCGCGGCGATCGGCGTCCTGTTCGTCCTGCCCTGGCTGGACACGTCCAAGGTGCGCTCGATGCGCTACCGCCCGACGATGAAGACCTTCTTCATCATCTTCCTGTTCGTCTGCTTCGGCCTCGGCTGGTGCGGCGCCCAGCTGCCGGACGCTCCGGTGGTGCCGGGCATGCCCAGCTTCAACCTGATCGACGGCCAGCTGAACTCCTACCTGTGGCTGACGCGTCTGTTCACGGCCTACTACTTCTTCTTCTTCCTGGTGCTGATGCCGTTCCTCGGCCTGCGCGAGAAGCCGCTGCCGGTCCCGGCGACGATTTCCGAGCCGGTCCTGTCGGGCGAAGCCGAGCAGAAGGCCTGAACGCGATGATTTCCAACGAGAAGAAAACCGTGTCCTTCCGCAAAACCCTGGTCGTTCTGACGGCCGCTCTGGGCCTGGCCGCCACCGCCGCTCCGGCGCTGGCCGCCGGGGGCGCCAAGCATCCGCGCAGCGGCGGCTTCAGCTTCGAGGGGCCGTTCGGCACCTATGATCAGGGCCAGCTGCAACGCGGCTACAAGGTCTACAAGGAAGTCTGCGCCTCGTGCCACGGCATGAACCTGGTGCACTTCCGCAACCTGGGCGACAAGCACGGGCCGTTCTGGAACCCGGAATATCCGAACCCGAACGACAACCCGGTCGTGAAGGCCCTGGCCAAGGAAGTTCAGGTCGCGGACATCGACAGCGAGACGGGCGAGGCGCTGATGCGCGACGCCACCACCGCCGACAAGTTCCCGTCGCCCTATCCGAACGCCACGGCTGCGGCCGCCGCCAACGGCGGCGCGACGCCGCCCGACCTCTCGGTCATGGCCAAGGCCCGTCATGACGGCGCCAACTATATCTACTCGCTGCTGTCGGGCTACGTGACGCCGCCCAGGGGTCTGAAAATGACCTCGAGCCAGCATTACAACCCCTACATGGCCGGCGACCTGACCCCGTTCTGGGAAGGCGAGGGCCACGCCCCTCCGGGCGGCTTCATCGCCATGCCGGCGCCGCTGCGCGCCGGTCAGGTCACCTATGACGACGGCACCGAAGCCACCGTCGATCAGATGGCCAAGGACGTCGCCGCCTTCATCGCCTGGACTTCCGAGCCCAAGGCGACCGAGCGCAAGCAGATGGGCTTCGGCGTGATCATCTTCCTGCTGCTGTTCGCGGGGATCACCTACGCCAGCTACCGCCGCATCTGGAAGGGCGTCACCCACTAGGGCGCGTCGCTTTCGAGACGAGATAACCCGCCGGAGCGATCCGGCGGGTTTTTTCGTGTCTGCGCCGCCTCGCGCCTGCATCGACTCTGCGGATTTCGACCGATAGGGTCCGGGCCTCTGATTTGGTTGAGGGGTCTGTCTCCATGCGTTTGATGTCGTCCGCCGCCGTCCTGTTGTTCGCCGCTTCGCTGGCTTCGGGCGCGGTCGCCCAGACGCCCGACTTCGACGCGGCGCGCATTTCCAACGACATCAAGGTCCTGTCGGACGACAGCTTCGAGGGGCGCGGCATCGCCACCCCCGCCGAGCAGAAGGTCATCGACTACCTGAGCGGGCAGTATGCCGCCGCGGGCTTCGCGCCCGGCGGCGAGAATGGCGGCTGGACCCAGGCCGTCGGCCTGAACCGCTTCACCGTCTCCAATGTCAGCGGCCAGATCAAGGTCGGCGACTGGTCACAAGCCCTGACCCAGGGCCAGCAGGCCACCATCACCACGCGCCTGCCCAGCGACGGAGTCGATCTGCGCGGCAAGCCCCTGGTCTTCGTGGGCTACGGCACGAACGCGCCCGAGCGTGGCTGGAACGACTTCAAGACCGACGTGCGCGGCAAGGTGATCGTGGTGCTGGTCAACGACGCCGATTTCGAAGAGCCCGCCCTGAACACCTTCGGCGGCGAGGCCATGACCTACTACGGCCGCTGGACCTACAAGTACGAAGAGGCCGCGCGTCAGGGCGCGGCGGGCGTGCTGATCGTCCACGAAACCCGCCCGGCCTCCTACGGCTGGACCACCGTGGCCAACTCCTGGTCGGTGCCCCAGTTCGACATCGTGCGTCAGAACCCTTCGGCCGAGCGCGTGCCGATGGAGGCCTGGATCCAGCGTGACGTGGCCGTCGAGATGTTCCGCCACGCCGGCCTCGACTTCGAGCAGGAGAAGATCAAGGCGCGCAGCCGCGACTTCCAGCCCGTCGAACTGGCGGGCGCGACCATCGACGCCCGGTTTGACGTGAAGACGGACCAGATCACCACCCATAACGTGGTGGCCAGGCTGGAGGGGACGACCCACCCGGACGAGACCATCCTTTACACCGGTCACTGGGATCACATCGGCATGGGCGAGCCGGACGCCAGCGGCGACCGCATCTTCAACGGCGCCGTGGATAACGCCTCGGGCACGGCCGGCCTGCTGGAACTGGCGCGTCAGTGGTCGAAGGGGCCGAAGCCCGAGCGCACCATCGTCATGATCAGCTTCACCGGCGAGGAAAGCGGCCTTCTGGGTTCGGAATTCTACGCCGCCAATCCCCTCTATCCGCTGGAAACCACGGTGGCGGGCTTCAACCTCGACGCCATGGGCGTCCTCGGGCGGATGAGCAAGCTGGGCGTGACCGGCTATGGCCAGTCCGATCTGGACGAGCGCGTCATCGCGCTGGCGGCGGCCCAGGGGCGCGGCTTCGAGGGCGACGCAGGGGCGGGCGCCGGCATCTACTTCCGCTCGGACCACTTCCCTCTGGCCAAGCGCGGCGTGCCGATGGCCTATCTGTCCTCGACGGGCGACTATGTCGACGAGCCGGTCGCCCCGCGCCTGACCGCCGCCGCCGAGTATCGCGCCAACCGCTATCACCAGGCTGCGGACGAGTGGGAGCCGAACTGGGACTATGGCGGCATGATTCAGGATCTCGAGGTGGTCTTCGCCGCCGGACAGAGCCTGGCCAACAGCCGTGACTGGCCGGCGTGGAAGTCGGGCTCGGAATTCGGCCCCGCTCGCGCCGTCAGCGACGACCGGCGCAAGTAGGCGGAGTGCTGATCCGCCACCGCGCGGAACATGACAAAAATGTAAGGGGCGGCTTCTCGCGAGGCCGCCCTATTACTTTGCGCGAAAGCCCCCCGTGGGGGAGGGCGAGGAGTTCCCATGCATCGTCGGTTCATCAGCGGCGTCGCCGCCACGGCCCTCCTGTTCGTCGCCGGCGCGGCCGCTGCTCAAGACTTTTCGGCCCAGCGCCTGTCGGAGGAAATCCGCACCATCAGCGCCGACGACTTCCAGGGCCGCTATCCCGGCACGGACGGCGAGAAGAAGACCCTGGACTGGCTTCAGGCCCAGTACGAGGCCATGGGCCTGGCTCCGGGCGGTCCGGACGGCCAGTGGCTGCAGGTCATTGACCTGAAGCGCTACACTCCCGTCGCCGACGCCACCCGGGCCAGCTGGAGCGGCGCGGACGGTCAGGTTCACGCCCTGACGCCGGGAACCGACATCACCTTGCGGGCGGTCAGCAATGATGGCCGGGCCTCGATCGCCAATGCGGGTCTGGTCTTCGCGGGCTACGGCATCCACGCGCCCGAGCGTGGCTGGGACGACTACGGCGGCCTCGACGTGGCGGGCAAGATCGTCCTGGTGATCGGCGGCGAGCCGGACGGCGACCTGTTCAACGGCCCCTATGCGACCAACTACCAGTCCGGGGCCTACAAGGCGGACGAGGCCCGACGCCGCGGCGCCTTGGGCGTCATCACGGTGTCCAGGGCCGCCGCCGCCGACGCCGCCTGGACGCGCATGATCCAGGGCAACGCCCGCACCCGCATCCTGACGCCGGGCGCGGCCGATCTGGAGTTCTCGGGCGCGATCAACGCCGACACGGCCAGGACCCTGGGGCTGGACATCGCCGGGTTGGCGACGCGCGCGGCCACAGGCGATTTCCGCGCCTTCGTCTTGCCGGACTTGACCCTTTCGGTCGAGACGGCCGAGACCATCGACACCCTGCGGACCCACAACCTGCTGGCCAGGATTCCGGGGACCAAGCGTCCGAACGAGACTGTCATCTACTCGGCCCACTGGGATCACGTCGGCGTCAACGAACACGCGGCGGGCGACGACAAGATCTTCAACGGCGCATGGGACAACGCCTCGGGCACCATCGGCGTGCTGGAAATGGCGCGTCAGCTGAAGGCGGCGCCCGCTCCGGAGCGCTCCATCGTCTTCGCCCATATGGCGGCCGAGGAGATGGGGCTGCTGGGCGCCTACGCCTATGCCGCCGATCCGGTCTATCCGCTGGAAACGACCGTGGCCGACATCAATATCGACATGCTGCCCCTGTCCGGCCCGACCCGTGACGTGCCGATCTTCGGCAAGGGCCAGAACAGCCTGGAAGACGATCTTCAGGCCCTGGCCGAGAAGGAAGGTCGCTATGTCTCCGACGACGGCCAGCCAGAGCAGGGCTTCTACTACCGCTCCGACCATTTCCCCTTCGCCCGCGCGGGCGTGCCGGCCCTGATGCCCTGGCATGGCGTGGACTGGGTCGAGGGCGGCCGCGAAGCCGGTCTGGCGGCGTGGAAGGCCAAGTTCGGCGCCGACTATCACCAGCCCAGCGACGAATGGTCGGCCGATTGGGATCTGCGCTCGGCGGTCGAGAACCTGACCCTGCTGTATCGTCTGGGCCTCCAACTGGCCAACAGCGAGGAATGGCCGACCTGGAAGCCGACCTCCGAGTTCGGTCAGGTCCGCGCGGCCAGCGACGCGGCGCGTCGATGAGGCGACGGGTGTCGCCTTCAGGTGCAAACCCGTTCCAAGCCTGCTGAAGCTCCTCTTCGTGGGGGTGATTTTCAGAGCGGCCCCATCGGCTTTCTCAATGGCCTGATGAGCGGATTTCGCGATCGGCCCTGGCCGGATGTGAACCGCCTCACCGCTCGCTCGTTTGTCCAGGCATGAGAGCCTTGCTCATTTCAGGCTTGGCGATCGTGGCGCTCTCTGCCTGTGATCGTCAGTCGCGTGTCAATCCGCCGACGGAGCCGGCGCAACCCATCCAGGGGCCGGCGGCGGCCGCGCCGCCCGCGCAGCGGCCGCCCGGGGCCGAATCCATGCTGCCCGGGGCGGGGCCGGTCAGCTTCGTCGGGCGTTGGGCGGCTGAGGCGGACTGGTGTTTCAACCCGCGCGGCGACCGCGTGCCGATCGAAATCACCACCACCGAGTTGCGCGGTTACGAGAACCGGTGCGAGATCCAGCGCATCACCGAGATCAGCACCGGTTATGAAGCGGCGCTGAAGTGCGATTCCGAGGGGCAGACCCGTTATGAACGGGTGCGGCTGGCCGCTACCGATCGTACCCTGGTCCTTACCTGGCTGGACCGCAGCGATCAGGCTGTTCGCCTGATCCGCTGCACCACCCTGGCGGATTGACGGTCAGACCGCCGCCAGAGCCTGTTCCAAATCCTTGATCAGGTCGTCGATGTGCTCGATGCCCACCGAGAGGCGCACGGTGTCCTCGGTCACGCCCGCCTTCTTCAGTTCGTCTGGCGACAACTGGCGGTGAGTGGTCGAGGCCGGGTGGCAGACCAGGGACTTGGCGTCGCCGATGTTGACCAGGCGGGTGAACAGCTTGACCGCGTCCTGGAACCGTCCGCCGGCCTCGCGGCCGCCATCGACGCCGAAGGTCAGCAGACCCGAGGCCTTGCCGCCGAAATACTTCTGAATCAGGGCGTGCCCGGGATGGTCGGGCAGGCCGGCGTAGTTGACCCATTTCACCTTGGGGTGGTTCTTCAGATAGTTCGCCACAGCGACGGCGTTCTCGACGTGCCGGTCCATGCGCAGGGCCAGGGTCTCCAGCCCCTGCAGGATCAGGAAGCTGTTGAACGGCGAAATGGCCGCCCCGGTGTTCCGCAGCAGCACGGTCCGCACCCGGCCGATATAGGCCGCCGGGCCAAGCGCCTCGGTATAGACCACGCCGTGATAGGAGACCTCGGGCTCGTTCAGGCGGCGAAAGCGCGCCCTGTGCTCGGCCCAGGGGAATTTACCGCTGTCGATGATGGCCCCGCCGATGCTGGTGCCGTGGCCGCCGATATACTTGGTCAGCGACAGCACCACGATGTCGGCGCCGTGCTCGATCGGGCGCGTCAGGTAGGGGGTCGGCACGGTGTTGTCGACGATCAGCGGCAGACCTTGGGCGTGGGCCGCTTCGGCCAGGGCGGCGAAGTCCACCACATTGCCCAGCGGATTGCCGATGGACTCGCAGAAGACCGCCTTGGTGCGCGCATCCGTGTTGGCGGCGACGGCGGCGATGTCGTCGGCGTCAATGAAGCGCACCTCGATGCCGTACTGGGGCAGGGTATGGGCGAACAGATTGTAGGTGCCGCCGTAAAGCGTCGAGGTGGCGATGATGTTGTCGCCCGCCTCTGCAATCGTCAGGATCGCATAGGTGATGGCCGCCTGGCCCGAGGCCACCGTCAGGGCCGCGATCCCGCCCTCCAGCGCCGCCAGACGCTGCTCCAGCACGTCCGAGGTCGGGTTCATGATGCGGGTGTAGATATTGCCCGACACCTTCAGATCGAACAGGTCCGCGCCATGCTGGGTGTCGTCAAAGGCGTAGCTGGTGGTCTGATAGATGGGCACCGCCACCGACTTCGTCGTCGGGTCGGGCGAATAGCCGGCGTGGACGGCGAGCGTGTCGAACTTCATGCGTTTCCCCGGGGAGTATGACGCGTGAACCGCGCCTTCATTCCCCGAGGCTAGCAAAACCCCGATAGCAATGGGATTTCAGATTTTCTGCGGAGCCGGTCAGATTTTCTAACCGGACCCCGTGTCAGGATCAGTTGTTGAACAGGAAGTGCATCACGTCGCCGTCCTTGACGACATAGGCCTTGCCTTCCGCCCGCATCTTGCCGGCTTCCTTGGCGCCCGCTTCGCCCTTCAGCGCGACATAGTCGTCGAAGGCGATGGTTTCGCCGCGGATGAAGCCTTTTTCGAAGTCGGTGTGGATGACGCCGGCGGCCTGCGGGGCGGTGGCGCCGACCGGGATGGTCCAGGCGCGGGCTTCCTTGGGACCCACGGTGAAGTAGGTCTGCAGGCCCAGCAGCTTGTAGGCTTCGCGGATCAGGCGGTTCAGGCCGGGCTCTTCCAGACCCAGGGTCTCGAGGAACTCCTTCTGCTCCTCGTCGTCCAGGACGGCGATTTCCGACTCGATCTGGGCCGAGATGACCACCGAGTTGGCGTTGTCCTCGGCGGCGCGCCTGGCCACCAGGTCGGACAGGTCATTCCCCTTGTCGGCCGAACCTTCCTCGACGTTGGCGACATAGAGGGCGGGCAGGGCGGTCAGCAGTTGCAGCATGTCCCAGGCCTTCTTGTCCTCCTTGGACACCTCGGCCAGGCGCGCGGGCTTGCCGTCGCGCAGCTTCTCCAGCGCGGCGTCGATCAGCTTCAGCGTCAGCTGGGATTCCTTGTCGCCGCCCTTGGCGCGCTTCTCGACCTGAACGCGACGGCGCTCCAGGCTCTCGAGGTCGGCCAGCATCAGCTCGGTTTCGATGATCTCGAGGTCCGAGATCGGGTCGATGCGGTTCTCGACGTGGGTGATGTCGTCGTCGACGAAGCAGCGGGCGACGAAGGCCACGGCGTCGCAGTCGCGGATGTTGGCCAGGAACTGGTTGCCCAGACCTTCGCCCTTGGACGCGCCGCGCACCAGACCGGCCACGTCGACGAAGGTGATCCGCGCGGGGATGATTTCCTTCGACCCGGCGATCTCCGCCAGCTGGTTCAGACGGGCTTCCGGCACGGCCACGTCGCCGGTGTTCGGCTCGATGGTGCAGAACGGATAGTTGGCGGCCTGGGCCGCCGCCGTCTTGGTCAGGGCGTTGAACAGGGTGGACTTGCCGACGTTGGGCAGGCCGACGATCGCGACTTTAAGAGCCATGGGATTCCTCGTGAGCGCGAGCCTTTAGCGGGTTCGGGCCGATTTGTCAGGTGCGCCTGTGTCTGAACCCTCTCCGTTGGGAGAGGGCTTGAGCCTCCAAGAGCGAAGCGATTGGAAAAGGCGAAAGGGTGAGGGGCCGCGCTGTAAAATCGGCGTGAGCCGTGGCGCGGCGGCTTGCGCCGATGGAGGGCTGCGACCCTCACCCTTTCGCTTGGCGGATCGCCTTCGGCTCTCCGAAGCTCAAGCCCTCTCCCATCGGGAGAGGGAAATCCGTCCTACTCCTCGGAATCCACCACCGGCGGCTGCTTGATCGCCGCGTGGACGCCGATGGCCGGGGCCTTCTCGAAGGTCAGGGTGAAGGAGGCGACGCCGTCGTCGACCAGAGGATCGCGCAGGCCCATCAGCATCACGTGCGTCGAGCCCGGCTTCAGCTCGACCTTCTGACCAGCGGGCAGAGGCAGGCCGTCCTTCAGTTCGCCCATGCTCATGACGCCGTTCTCCATCTTCATCTCATGGATCTGGGCGCTTTCGGCGAGAGCGGTCGAGACGCTGAGCAGGCGGTCGTCGGAACCGGCCGTCAGGGTGACGTAGCAGCCGCCGGCCTTGGCCCCGTTGGGCGTCGGGCGGCACCAGGCGTCGGCGACCGTGACGGTTCCGGGCGCGGCCTCAGCGGGCTTTTCGGCGGGCTGACCACAGGCGCCGAGGGCGAGGAAGGCGGACAGGGCGAGAATGCGTTTCATGGCGGGTCTCTTCTTTCAGGAAACGACGGGGCGGGCCCGCATGAGACGTCTTGCGGCGAAATCCAGCAGCAGGACGGTCACGAGGCTCAGTCCCGTCAGGGGATAGAGGATGCAAAGCGGGATGACGATCCCCAGCACGGCGAACCGCGCGCGAGGACCAGGCGGGGCCGTCGGCGCCCCCAGACGGCTGTGCGACAGGCTGGGCGGGCGGCGCTTCCACCACATCAACAGACCGCTGACGCCCAGCAGCCAGACGCCGATGCAGCCGGCCAGCATGATCAGCCGGTTGATCTGGCCGAACTGCGTGCCCTGATGGGTATAGACGCCCCATTCGATGGCCTTGGCCCCGGCGCCGAAGCGGTCGAAGCCGATGTCGGCCAGAACCGCGCCTCTGGCGGGGTCGATATAGAGGGTGCGGCTGTCCTGAACGCGACGGACCTGAGCCGTGACGGTATAGGCCGTGCCGGGCTGGGCCGGGATCGACACCGTATAGGGGCGCGGCAGGCGGCGGGCCTCGGCCGCCGCGACCACCGCCGTCAGGTCCTGTCGGTCATGGTGTGGCGACGGCAGGACGACGCCCTCCATGGTCCACCCTGCGCCGGCGGGATGGTCATGATGCTCGGCCCTCTGCCAGGCCCCGGCCACCGGCGCGGGTGGACGGCCCCAGCCGCTGGTCTTGACCGCGCCCATGACCTGATCACCCCAGACGGCCGACCATGGCATCCCCGTCACGGCCAGGAACAGGATGATCCCGCCGACATAGAGGCCGACCAAGGCGTGCAGGTCGCGCCAGAAGGGGCGACGTCGCGCGTCTGTCTCATGCGGGATCAGCACCGCGCCCTGACGCCGCCTCGGCCACCACAGATAGAGCCCCGTGGCGCACAGGACGATGGTCCATCCGGCGACGATCTCGATCAGGATGTTCAGCGCCTTGCCCGCCGTCCCGCCGAACAGGCTCAGCGAGTGCAGCTTCTTGATGGTCTCGGTGACGCCGCCCTGGTCGATGACGCCCGTCACGCGCGCCGTGTGCGGATCGACGAAGACGGTCTTCTGCGATCCGTCCGGGCGGTCGACGCGCACCCGCACCGCCTGATCGGGCGCAGCCGGCAGGGTCAGATTGGCGGCGCGGCCGCCACCGGCCCGGGCGGCGCTGGCGATCCAGTCGCCCGGCGCGGCCCGTGTCGCCGTCGGGGCGACCTCCATCATCCGCCGGTTGGCGACCTGATCGATCTCGTCCTTGAACAGATAGAGGCCGCCGGTCAGGGCCAGCAGCATCAGGAAGGGCATGACCAGCACCCCGGCGTAGAAGTGCCAGCGCCAGACGGCCCGATAGGCGCCGGACATCACGTCCGGCGCCTTGGCCCCTATTGAGGAAAAGCGGCCCATCAATAGGCCAGCCGCAGGCCGACAAAGACCGAACGGCCCTCGCCGGGGAAGAAGACGGCGGTGGACGCCGTGCGGGCGTCGGTGACGGCCGAGAACTCGCCGACGTAACGCTCGTTCGTCAGGTTTCGCGCATCGACATAGACCGAGAGGCCGTCGCGCATGTCGAAGCCCGCCGTCAGGCCCAGCAGGGCGTAGTCGGGCGCCTTCATCGTATTGGCGTAGTCGACGTAAGGGCTGCTGATCCGCCACTCGACCGAGGGGGTGACGAAGACGCCCGAGGCATGACGCCAGGTCAGCTCGGCCCGGTACTGGTGCTCAGGCACGACCGGCAGGCGGTTGTCGCCCCAGCGCGCATCCCCGTCGAAGCGGAAGTCGCTCCAGTTATATGTCTGGCGCAACAGCAACGAGCCGTCCGCGATCTCGACCGGCAGGCGCCAGTCCAGACCGGCTTCGATCCCTTGGTGGATGGTCTTGTCGGCGTTGAAGGTCGCCGCCGGAATGTCCGGGCCGGTGATGAAGTTCAGCATCTCGCCGTCGATCTGGCTGCGATAGACCGTCAGGTCCCAGGCCAGGGCGCCGCGCCGCCCGCGCGTGCCGATCTCGGCGGTCCAGGCGTCCTGAACCTGAACCGGGGTGAAGCCGGTCAGCGGGGCCTGCACCAGGGCCCCATAGGTCGGCGGTTCGACCGAGCGGGTCACGTTGGCGAAGACCTGAGCCCCGCTCTCTGCTTCCCACAACAGGCCCAGACGCGGCGAGAACCAGTCATAGTCGATGCTGTCGTCATTGGCCGGGTTCAGCCGGTCGGCGTAGTCGCGCGTGGCTCTGCCCCAGGAGCCGCCCGCGACCAGCGCCAACCGGTCGGTGACGAACAACCGGCCCTCGGCGAAGACGTCGAGGCCCGAGGCCTCCTGCCGCGCGTCCGCCGTCTTTGCCCCCGGCAGGCCGCTCAGATTGACGTAGCGCAGGGCCTCGACCTCTCCGTCCCGCCACGAAAAGCCGTAGAAGGCGTCGGCGCGCAGGCCCGCGACCTGACCCGTCCAGTCGATGCGGCCAAAGGCGCCGCGCGTGGCGCTGCCCTGATCCATGACCTGGAAGATCGGGTGATAGAGGGACTTCTCCCAACCCCAGATCGCGCCCTCGAACAGGGTGGACTCGTGGAAACGCCAGCGGGTCTGCAGTGTCAGGCGTTTGACGGTCAGGTCGCGGGCTTGATCGCCGGCCAGAGCCGACGCAGAAGCCATGCGCGGCGTCTTCAGCGCCTGATCCAGCGTCAGCGAGCCGGGAATGTCCTGCCTGATGTCTGCCGCCTGGGCGATCAGGCGCACCTCGCGGTCCTCGCCGAACGACCGGCCGGCGTTGACGGTCAGGCGGCCCTGCGACTGCTGGCTATGGTCGCGCCAACCGTCGCTCTGCATCCCGGTGACGGCGGCATAGACGTCCCAGTCGCCGGACGTGCGCGCCACGGCGGCATGGCCGCGCATGGAGGCGAAGCTGCCGCCTTCCATTTGCCACAGGTTCTCCTGCCGGGCCGTGCGGCCGGTGGGCGTCACCAGATTGATCGCCCCGCCCAGTTGCGCCCCGCCGAAGCGCAGCGTGTTCGATCCCTTCCACACCTCGATGTAGCGGGCGCTCAGGGCGTCCACGCCCTGGAAGTCTGAAAAGCCGTCGGCGTCGGCGAAGGGAACACCGTCCTGGGCCAGCAGGACGCCGCGCTGGTGAAAGCCCTGGGCGATGCCCGAGCCGCGAATGGAGAGGCGGCTTTCCTCGCCATAGCGTTTCTGGGCCAGGACGCCGGGGACGTTGCGCAGGGTGTCGGAAAAGCCCTGGGCGAAGCGGTCGGCGTAGCTCTCGGCCGAGACGACGGCCACGGCGCCGGGGGTGCGGCTGAGGCGGTCGCGCGCCTCGGCTACGACGGCGGGGTCTTCGGCGTTGCGGCGGCCGGTGACGATGATGCTGTCGACGACGGTGGTGGGGGCATCAGCCTCGTAGGCGTGGGCGAAGGCGGGCGCCAGGCAGGCGCCGATGAGCAGCGCGCACGGCGCCGCAGAGGTCTGGAAAGACATGGAACTGAAATCCTGAATACAGAGGTGCGGTCGCGGGCGTCGTCATCGGACGCGCGCGAGGCGGCAGGGATTCTGGGTTCAGGTGTGGGGTGGCGCGGTGGACGGCGGACGCGGCGGGGCGCGGGCCGGCGGCGGGGGGCTGACGCGGAAGGGCGTATAGGCGACCGGCTCGACCATGCGGACGGTCGGGGCGGGCGCCGGCGCGGGCGGTTCGGGCAGGGCGGCCAGCAGGGGCATGACGCAAGCCGCGCACTTGGCCCCGACATGCTTGTTGATGGGGCCGTCCACCCCGCCCGCCAGGATCGTCTGCGGCCCTTCGGCCGAGCAGATGACGACGGGCTGGCCCGGAACCGAGGCCGCCAGGGCCGCGAACGGCATCAGGCTTCCGATCACGATGGCGAACGTCGCGGCCAGGAAGGCCAGCGAGCGCGCAATCGACCAGTTTTCACTCTGGGACCGGGTCACGGGTCGTGGGCTTAAACCTTCCCGCAATGTGAAGCTATAGCGACCGGACGCCGCGCACCCTCGACAACGGCTGTTTCTCCGTGCCAGCGTGGCTGTCGGACAAGCTCAGGGGGAACCCATGATCCGCGCACTCGGACCCTTCGCCGTCGCCATGCTGCTGGCCGCGCCGGCTATGGCGCAGCAGGTTGAGGAGGGGCCGGGTGGTCCCGACCGCGTCTCCCTGACCGTCTATAACCAGAACATCGCCCTGGTGGAGGACGTGCGCAACCTGAACGTGCCCGCCGGGCGCTCGCGTCAGGAGTTTCCGGGCGTCTCCGCCAGCATCCGGCCCGAGACAGTCGGCCTGTCGGGGCGCGGTCTGTCGGTGGTCGAGCAGAACTTCGACTATGACCTGCTGACGCCCGGCAAGCTGATGGAAAGCGCCGTCGGCGGCGACATCGGCATCGTCCGCACCAACCCGGGCTCGGGCGCCCAGACCACCGAGCGGGCGCGGGTCCTGGCGGCGAATCAGGGCGTGGTCTTGCAGATCGGCAACCGCATCGAGGTGCTGCGCGACGACGGCGTGCCGACGCGCGTCATCTTCGACCAGGTGCCGCAGAACCTGCGCCCGCGTCCCACGCTCAGCGTCACCCTGGACGCTGAGGGGGCCGGGCGGCGCGAGACGACCCTGTCCTATCTGACTAGCGGTCTGACGTGGAAGGCGGACTATGTCGCCCGTTTCGACGAGAAGGCGGGCAAGCTGGACCTGACCGGCTGGGTCACCATCACCAACAACTCGGGTGCGACCTTCAGCAACGCCCAGACGCGGGTGGTGGCGGGTGACGTCAACCTGATCAACGACAACAACGGCTATAACCCTCGCTATGGACAGCCAACGCGCCCGACGCGGGGCAATGGCACGCAGACGGGCGGGCAGGGCGCTCTGGCCGACGTCTATGTCTATCCGCTGCCGGAAGCCGTCACCGTCGCCAACAACCAGACCAAGCAGGTTGGCCTGATCGACGCGGCGGGCGTGCCGGCAAGCAAGCGCTACCTGAACGTCATCGACGGCTTTTACACTGCCGAGGAGCCGGTCGCGGCCGAGGTGGGGGTCATCTTCGCCAACGGTTCGGGCGCCGCCGCTCGCGCCCTGCCGGCCGGGGTCATGCGCGTCTATGTCAAGGACGAGGCGGGCGAGCCGCGCTTCATCGGCGAGGATCAGGTCGATCACTCGCCCGCCGGGTCAGAGATCGTGGTCACGACCGGCGACGCCTTCGACGTGACGGTGCAGCCGCGTCTGGTCTCGTCCGAGCGGGTGTCGAAGCGCCTCGTGGACTATTTCCGCACCCGTCATGCGATGGAATACACCGTCCGCAACGCCCGCCCCGAACCAGTGACCGTCGAGGTGCGCCAGCGTGGTCTGGGCCGCGACACCGAACTGACCGAGCAGAGCATCGAGGGCGAGATGCGCGACGCCCGCACCGTGGTCTGGCGCGTGCCCGTGCCCGCCAACGGCGAGACGAAGCTGACCGCGACCATCATCACGGGCGGCTGATCCATGCGCCGCCTTCTGGCGATCACTACGGCCCTCAGCCTGATCGCGCCTTCTGTGTGGGCGCAGACCGAAAGCGTTTCGGCGCGCCCGGACACGGCGACGGTGGTCATCTATCGCGACCAGCCGGTCGATACCGTCGCCCTGATGGAGCAGTCGCGCCAGTCGTGGAGCCGGCTGGACCGCGAGGGTCTGGCCCTGATCGTCGAGACCCGCACCGTCGACCTGCCGGTGGGCGAGGGGATCATCCGCTTCCGCGGCCTGGCCACCGGCGTCGTGCCCCAGAGCGCGGTGCTGGAGGGCCTGCCCGCCCATGTGGTCGAGCGCAACGCCGACTTCGACCTGCTGTCCCCCGCCAGCCTGATGGAGAAGTCGGTGGGCGAGGTGGTGCGCGTCGTGCGCACCAATCCCGCGACCGGCGAGCAGGTGGAAAAGGCCGCCGTCATCCGCGCGGGCGCCCAAGGCACGGTGCTGGAAATCGACGGCCGCTTCGAGGCCCTGGACTGCTCGGGTCAAACCGAGCGCGTCATCTTCGACCGCGTGCCCGAGGGGCTGGGCGACCAGCCGGTGCTGTCCGTCCGCACCCGCGCCGAGCGGGCCGGGCGCCACACCGTCACCCTCGCCTATCTGGCGACGGGCCTGCAGTGGTCGGCCGACTATGTGGCGCGTCTGGACCCCGTGGATGGGACTCTGGATCTGACCGGCTGGGTGACCCTGGCGAACTTCGGCGGCACGGGCTTCCCCGACGCCCCGGTGCAGGTCGTGGCCGGGACGCTGCGTAAGGACGACGGCACCGTGCCGGTAGAACCACTGGTTCGCTATCAGCAGAACCAGTGCTGGCCGCAGGGCACGACGACCTTCGGCTCGGGCGAGTATGGCTACGGCAACGCCTATACAGGGGCGACGTACAAGGAAGACCGGGTCGAGTACAGCGGGCCGCCAATGCCCGCTCCGCCAGCACTAAGAGTTCAGGAGGAGGTCATCGTCACCGGCAGCCGCGTCGCCCGTCAGGGCGAACTGGGCGACTACAAGATCTACACCCTGCCGGAGCCGACCACGGTGGCCGCGCGCCAGACCAAGCAGGTGCGTTTTCTGGAGCGCGACGGGGTGGCCTATGAGCGGGTCTATCGCGCCAATGTGTTGAGCGCTGACGACGAATCGCGGCCGTCTGACATCATCCTGAAGCTGAAAAACGAGGAGGCTGCGGGTCTTGGCGTGGCCCTGCCGGGCGGATCGGTGGCGGTGATGCAGCCGGACGGGGCGGGCGGCGTCCTGCTGGCCGGTCAGGACCGGTTCGTGGACAAGGGGGTGGGCTTGCCCGTGCGGCTGACCTTCGGCCAGTCGCCCGATGTGCGGGTGCAGACGCGGCTGGTGAAGTCGAGCAGATCCACGCGCGGCGCGGTGACGACGGACCGGTCCGAGGTTGAGACCACCGTCACCAACGCCCGCTCAGAGCCTGTGACGGTTGAACTGGTGGCTGACGCCGCGATGTCGCGCGGCTTTCGCATCCGCAGCCAGTCGATCCGCAGCCGCATCGACGACACCGGCTACCCGGTCTGGACCCTGACCGTCCCCGCCAACGGCGCGGCTACGCTGACGGCGGCGTGGACGACGACCAACTGATCGACCCTCTCCCGATGGGAGAGGGCTTGAGCCTCCAAGAGCGTAGCGATTGGCAAGGCGAAAGGGTGAGGGTTCTTCGTTGGATGTTCGGGGGCGGCGTTTGATTTGGCCGGGCCCGTGTCGCCGTCTCATGCAACGGCTGACGCCGACTGCATCCGTGAACCCTCACCCTTTCGCGCAACCGCTCGCCTTCGGCTCTCGGGCGCTCAAGCCCTCTCCCAATGGGAGAGGGTTATTCCCCCCGCGCCGCCTGCCGGGGGCTGAACTTGGGCGCCGGGGCCAGGCGCATGACCTCGCCCTGATAGCGCTCGTCATCGCCCTTCACGGCGAAGGGCAGGGCGTCGGCGCAGGCTTGCAGCATGGCGTCCAGCCACGGCTTGTCCGCCTTGTGGAAGTCGCCCAGGACGTGATGCATGACCAGCTGCGGCTCGCCGGGGTGGCCGACGCCCATGCGGGCGCGGCGGAAGTCGGCGCCCAGGTGGCTGATCAGGCTGCGAACGCCGTTCTGGCCCGCCGCCCCGCCGCCGGTCTTCATGCGGAAGCGCCCGGGGGCCAGGTCGATCTCGTCGTGGAAGACGATGATCTCGCTGGGCTTGATCTTGTAGAAGCGCGCCGCCTCGCCGACCGCGCGACCGCTCTCGTTCATATAGGTCTGGGGCTTCATCAGCAGGACCTTGGTCCCCTCGACCTCGCCTTCGCTGACGATGGACTGGAATTTGGCCCGCTCGGGACCGAAGCGCCAGCGGCTGGCGATCTCGTCCACGGCCATGAAGCCGATGTTGTGGCGGTTCTTTTCGTATTTGGCGCCCGGATTGCCCAGGCCGGCGATGATGATCATGCGGTCCTCATGCCCCGTGCATCAGGCAAAGAAAAGCCCCGCCGGGCAAACCCGGCGGGGCTGAAATCTTCCGAAGAAGAAACCTCTTAGGCTTCGGCTTCAGCCGTCGTGTCGCCGGCGTCCGATTGCGCGGCGGCCGAGTTCTTGATCGTGGCGATCACGAAGTCGCGGTCGGTGATGGTGGCCGAGGCGCCCTTCGGCAGGGTGATGTCCGACATGCGGATGGTTTCGCCGATTTCGCGACCCTTCAGATCGACGACCAGCTCTTCCGGGATCTGGTCGGCGGCGACCAGGATCTCGACCGAGTGACGGACGACTTCCAGCATGCCGCCGGCGCGCGAGAAGGGCGCTTCGTCAGCGTTCTTGAAGTGAACGTTGATCTCGATCTTGATCGGAGCCTTGGCGTCGACGCGCATCAGGTCGAAGTGCAGCGGACGATCGGTGACCGGGTCGAAATCGACGGTCTTGGCGATGACCGGCTGGGTCTCGTCGCCGTACTTCAGGGTCACCAGGTGGCCCAGCAGCTTGCCGGTGTAGAGGGACTTGCGGAAGTCCTTCTCGTTCACCGAGATCGAGACGGGGGCCTTGTCGCCACCGTACAGGATGCCGGGCACGGCGCCCGAGCGACGGACAGCGCGCGCGCTGCCGGTGCCTGCGCCTTCACGGACGTCAACGTTCAGAATGATCTCGGCCATCGGGCTCGCCTCAACAACAACAGTAACGCCGCGCCAACTCAGGGCCCGCGCGGCGGGGTCATGAACCCTCGAATTCAAGAGCGCGGGCTATTACACGGATCGGAGGCGGGACGCAACCGCTCCGGTGGTTTCCGCCCGCTGCGGATCAGTTCATGCCGCTTCCCGGCGTGGGATTGGTTTCGGCCATCGTCACAGTCGGCGTCGTCTGAACGGGCACAGGGCCTGTATACTGGGCGGTGCAGGCCGCCAGGTCGCGGACGATATGCCGGCCGGTGCAGAACATGTCTTCATAGCTGGGGCGCGACGCCGCCAGGCACTGGAACAGCATCAGCTTGGACATGTTGAGGCAGAATTCGTTGTTCGATTCGCTCGACAGGGCGTCCGTATTGGTGCGCGCGTCGTCGCCGGCGGCGCCCAGGGCGGCCAGGGCGGCGATGGCCAGGGAGTTGACCACGGCGGGCGTGAAGGGCGCGCCGCGCTGGGCCGGGGTCAGGTTCAGACCCGAGCCGCTGTTGGCGGCGGCGAACAGGCGGGCGCTTTCCTCGGCCGAGGGCAGACGCGCCACCGACAGGGTCTTGGCGCTTTCCAGACGTCCGACGCGATCGGCCACGGGCTGGACCGCCCAGCGACGACGCGGGTCACGGCGTTCCTGGATCGTATAGGCGTCGCCCTCCACCGCCTCGGCGATGGCGGTCAGGGCGGCGATGTCCTTGCCCATGGTCGAGGTGATCAAACCCGCGGCGGCGTCGGCGCCGGGCAGGGTGGCGGCATAGACCGGATCGGCGACGATGCGCGCGATCATGTCCTGGCGCAGGGCCGGGGTGGAGGCGAATTGGCGCACGCCGGCGACATACTCGGGTGACTGCAGCGCCAGGATGGAGCCGTAGGCGATCATGCCGCGGGACAGCTGGCCGGGTTCATAGGCCGCGCCCTTGCGTATCGCGGCCTGGATCGATTCGGCGTCCGTGAAGCCGGCCTGGATGGTGCCGACCTCGCGCACGAAGGCTACATAGATGGACGCGGCCTGGGCCACCCCTTCGTTAAGGCTGACAGCGGGCAGGGGCGGCGGCGGCGGCGGCGGCGGGG
Organism: Brevundimonas sp. T2-11; assembly: GCF_055397675.1. Lineage (NCBI taxonomy): Bacteria > Pseudomonadati > Pseudomonadota > Alphaproteobacteria > Caulobacterales > Caulobacteraceae > Brevundimonas > Brevundimonas sp. T2-11. Next base: position 2,190,567 of record NZ_AP027920.1, on the reverse strand, counting down.
CCTCCGGCTCGGGCGTCGAACAGCTGGCCAGAACAACGGCTGCGGCTACGGCCGCGGCGGACAGGCCGCGGCGCAAAAAGGCCTGGGACATCGGACTTCCCTCGTATTCGAACGCGAAGCGCGCCCTGGCGCGCCTGAAAACTGAAGCGTCTTATATCGCTGAGGGAATGGTTATTCGAAGGTTAATCGAACAGCTTCGAGACCGATTCCTCGTTAGCGATGCGGCGGATAGCTTCGCCGATCAGCGGCGCCACGGAAACCGTGCGGATTTTCGAGCAGTTCAAAACTTCGTCAGGCTGCTCGATGGAATCGGTGATCACCAGCTCCTTCAGGGGGCCGTTGGTGACGCGCTGGACCGCCGGGCCCGACAGGACGCCGTGGCTGATATAGGCCGAGACCTCGGTCGCGCCGCGGTCAATCAGGGCCTGGGCGGCGTTGACCAGGGTGCCGCCCGAATCGACGATGTCGTCGAACAGGATGCAGCGGCGGCCCTCGACGTCGCCGATGATGTTCATGACTTCGCTCTCGCCCGCCTTGGGGCGGCGCTTGTCGACGATGGCCAGGTCGGCGTCGAGGCGCTTGGCCAGCGAGCGGGCGCGCACCACGCCGCCGACGTCGGGCGAGACGATCATCAGGTCGTCGCCGCGCGGATAGTTGTCCTTGATGTCCTGGGCCAGGACCGGCGTCGCCACCAGATTGTCGGTCGGAATGTCGAAGAAGCCCTGAATCTGACCGGCGTGCAGGTCCATGGTCAGGACGCGATCGGCGCCCGCGCGGGTGATCAGGTTGGCGACCAGCTTGGCCGAGATGGGCGTGCGGCCGCCGGTCTTCCGGTCCTGACGGGCGTAGCCGAAGTAGGGCATGACCGCCGTGATCCGCCGCGCCGACGCCCGCACCAGGGCGTCCGTCATGATCAGCAACTCCATCAGGTTGTCATTGGCCGGATAGGAGGTCGACTGGATGATGAAGACGTCCTCGCCGCGGACGTTCTCCTCGATGACGGCGAAAACCTCGTTGTCGGCGAATCTCTTCACCTGGGCCTTGGTCAGCGGCATGTCGAGGTGGGAGCCGATGGCCTGGGACAGAGTCCGGTTCGAATTGCCAGAGAGCAGCTTCATGACCGGTCATCCTTTTGCCGTCATCGCTGCGCCAATGAGCGCAGACGTTTCTGGACGCGCTCTTTAGCAGCGGATCGCTTTGCATCAACCCGTCATGATGGATTTCGCTGCATTGGCATGGTCGCAGTCGCTGCTATAGAGATCGCCGTAACGACAGCGGCGCACCGGGGGTGCGCTGCAGCCAAGGCATCTTGAGAGGTCGCCCTTGCCCGCTTCGAAGTTCCGTTCCGGTCTGATCCTGATGACGGTCGCCGTCGCCGCCCTGACGGTTTCTGCCTGCTCCGGGACCAAGACGCGTCAGAAGCTGGTCTATGAAGAACGCCCGGTCGAGGCGCTCTACAACACCGGCTATCAGCGCCTGCAGTCCAAGCGCTGGACCGACGCCGTCGACTATTTCCAGGAAGTGGAGCGTCAGCACCCCTATTCGGAGTGGTCGCGCCGCGCGATTCTGATGCAGGTCTACGCCTATTATCAGAACAACAATTATCAGGACGCGATCGCGGCGGCTGACCGTTTCATCGCTCTGTTCCCCGGCAACCCGTCGGCGGCCTACGCCTTCTACATGCGCGCCATCTGCAACTTCGAGCAGATCGTCGACGTGGGACGCGATCAGGCCTACGCCGAGGCGGCTCTGGTCGGCCTGCGAGATGTGGTCCGTCGTTATCCGAACACGGCCTACGCCACCGACGCTCGGATCAAGATCGACATGGTCAACGACCAGCTCGCCGGCAAGGAAATGGCCGTGGGCCGCTTCTATCAGCGCGCCAACCAGCCCCTGGCGGCCCTGAACCGCTACAAGGCCGTGATCAACAACGAAGCCTTCCAGCGCAGCTCGCATACGCCTGAGGCCCTGTATCGTCTGGTCGAGGTCAACGTCGCCCTGGGCCTGACCGAAGAGGCGACCCGCAACGCCGCCGTCCTGGGCCACAACTATCCGGGCAGCCCCTGGTACGCCGAGGCCTACGCCCTGCTGACCGAACGCGGCGCCCGTCCCGAGGTCCAGCCGGAAGCCAAGCGTGAAAGCTGGCTGCAGCGGATCATCCCCGGCGGGGCCTGATCCCTATCCATTGAGGGAGCGCATGCGAAAGACGCTGCGTTCCCTTTCTGTTTCCGGCTACAGTGGGCTGTAAAGTCGAATCAAGCTGGCCCATGCTGACCACTCTCTCGATCCGTGACGTCGTCCTCGTCGACGCCCTCGACCTGGAGGTCGGCGAGGGGCTGACCGTGCTGACCGGCGAGACCGGGGCCGGCAAGTCCATCATTCTCGACGCTCTGGGTCTGGCGCTCGGCGCGCGCGGCGACGCGGGGCTGGTGCGCTCGGGCGCCAGGCAGGCGGTCGCCACCGCCGTCTTCACCGCGCCCGGCGACGCCGCCCTGATTGATCTTCTGGCCGAGCGCGGCTTCGAGGTCGCGCCGGGTGAGGAATTGATTCTGCGCCGTGTCGTCTCGGCGGACGGCCGCAGCCGCGCCTACGTCAACGATCAGCCCGCCGGCGTCACCGCGCTTCGCGAGATCGGCGCCCTGCTGGTCGAGGTCCATGGCCAGCACGAGACCGTCGGCCTGCTGGACTGGAAGACCCACCGCGCCTTGCTGGACAACTACGGCGGCCTGCAACCCCAGCTGTCGGGCGTGGCCGCCGCCGCTGAGCGTCTTAAGGCCGCGCAGGGCCGCCTGGACGAACTGGAAGCCTCCGCCGCCGAAGCCGCCGCAAAGGCCGAGGAGATCGCCCTCAACCTCGCCGACCTCGACGCCCTGGACCCGCAGCCGGACGAAGAGACCGAACTGGCGGGCGAGCGCGCCATCCTGGGCGCGGCGGAAAAGGCCGTGGCCGATCTGGCCGACGCCCGCAACCTGCTGGGTGGCGACAAGCTGAGCCAGCGCCTGGCCTCGGCCCTGCGCGCCGTCGAACATGCCCGACAGCGCGCGGTTCAGGCCGGAGCCGAAGGCGACAACCCCATCATCGTGAAGCTGGCCCTGGCCGCCGAGGCCGTGGATCGCGCGCTCGTCGAGGCGACCGAGGCCGTCGCCGCGGTCGACGCCGCCGCCGACGCCTTCGACTTCGAGCCGGGCCGCCTGGACAAGGCGGAAGAACGCCTGTTCAGCCTGCGCGCCGCCGCCCGCAAGCTGAACACCACGGTCGACGCCCTGCCGGCGCTGCGGGTGCGTCTGCGCGAACAACTGCGGCTGATCGAGGACGGCGCCGAGGCCCTGACCAAGGCCCGCCGCGACGTGGCCGTGGCGATCGAGGCCTATGACGTCGCCGCCATGCTGCTGACCTCGGCGCGCGAGGCGGCGGGCGATCGTCTGGTCGCCGCCGTCATGGGCGAGCTTGGCCCGTTGAAGCTGGAACGCGCTCGGTTCCGCGTGACGCTGGAGCCCATCGAGGGCCGTCGCGGCCCCCTCGGCGTGGAGACCGTGCGCTTCGAGGTCGCCACCAACGCTGGAACCGCCTTCGGCCCGCTGGACACCGTGGCCTCGGGCGGCGAACTGGCGCGCTTCGCCCTGGCCATGAAGGCGGCTCTGGCCAGCCGTGAGGACCAGCGTCAGCCGGTCATGATCTTCGACGAGGTCGATCAGGGCGTCGGCGGCGCCGTGGCCGAGGCCGTCGGCGGGCGTCTGCAACGCCTGTCCAGGGGCGCCCAGGTCCTGGTCGTGACCCACAGCCCCCAGGTCGCCTCACGCGGCCACGCCCACTGGAAGGTCCGCAAGGCCGACGTGGACGGCCACACCCGCACCTCCATCGACGTGCTGGAACCCCATCCCCGCCAGGAAGAAATCGCCCGCATGCTGTCCGGCGCCGAGATCACCGACGAAGCCCGCGCGGCGGCCCGGGTATTGATCGGGTAGGGGGTGTTCCCTTCTCTTCCTTGCGGGAGAAGGATTTGGCGCATGCCATCGCAAGCGAGGCCGAGCCGGTGTCGTGTTCACGCGCGGCGGGCGCCTCTGCTCTTCTCTCCCCAAGAAGGGGGGTGAGAAAGCGACGCCTTCATTCCTCCGCGACCCGTCGTCGCGCACGCAACTTTGATTGTTTCAAATCGGTTTCATCCCGGTAAAATGGCGGCGAAAGCCTTGCTGTGGCGGCCTCGCGCCCCCAGATTGAGGCTTCCAGCCCCAAGGAAAAACCCCTCACCGACGCAGGAGCGCCGATGCCGCATGCCGACAGCCTGATCATCACCCTGGTTGGAGGCTTCGTCCTCGCCTTCGTGTTCGGCATGTTGGCCAATCGGCTGAAGCTGTCGCCCCTGGTCGGCTATCTGGTCGCCGGCGTGGCGGTCGGCCCCTATACGGGCGGCTTCGTCGCGGACACCGAGCTGGCGCCCCAGCTGGCCGAGATCGGCGTCATCCTGCTGATGTTCGGCGTCGGACTGCACTTCTCGCTGGCGGACCTGATGAAGGTGCGCAAGGTCGCCATCCCCGGCGCCCTGGTCCAGATCGCCGCCGCCACCGTCCTGGGCTGGGTCCTGGGGCGTTTCCTGCTCGGGCTCGGCGACGTCGAGGCCCTGCTGCTGGGTTTCTCCCTGTCCGTCGCCTCGACCGTGGTCCTGCTGCGGGCGCTGGAAGAGCGCAAGCAGCTCAAGAGCGACGCCGGACGCATCGCCATGGGCTGGCTGATCGTCGAGGACCTGGTGATCGTCGTCGCCCTGGTCATGATGCCGTTGCTGATCATCGCCCCGGGCGAGACGCTGAGCGGCGCCGAACTGGCCAAGTCCATCGGCTGGACCCTGGTCAAGGTGGCCGGCTTCGTCAGCGTCATGCTGGTGGTCGGCGCCAAGGTCTTGCCCTGGGTGCTGGTGCGGATCGCCCACACCAAGTCGCGTGAACTCTTCACCCTGGGCGTTCTGGCCATCGCCCTGGGCATCGCCTGGGTCGCCTACTACCTGTTCCATTCCTTCGCCCTAGGCGCCTTCCTGGCGGGTCTGGTGCTGAACAGCTCGCCCCTGGGCCACAACGCCGCCGAGCGCTCGCTGCCGCTGCGCGACGCCTTCGCCGTCCTCTTCTTCGTCTCGGTCGGCATGCTGTTCGACCCCATGATCCTGGTGCGCGAACCCCTGGCGGTTCTGGGTGTCCTGGGCATCGTCATCGTCGGCAAGTCGCTGGCCGCCCTGGCCATCACCACGGCCTTCAAGCTGGATCGCGCCACCAGCCTGACCGTCGCCGCCGCCCTGGCCCAGATCGGGGAATTCTCCTTCATCCTGGCCGCCATCTCGGTGTCCCTGGGCGCCATGAGCCGCGAGACCCACGACCTGATCCTGGCCGCGGCCCTGCTGTCGATCTCGCTCAATCCCTTCGTCTTCGCCCTGATCGACCGGATGGGCGGGCGGGTCGTGGTTCCGCCCAAGAAGGAAGAGCCCAAGGCGACCCTGGCGGACGTCATGTAATGAAAAGAGGCCCGGAGATCGCTCTCCGGGCCTCTTCGCATCCGCGTCCTGATAGGGGGGCTTACAGGACGCCGATCATGCTCGCGACCAGGGGATGGCGCACGATGTCGCGTTCAGCCAGGCGGACCACGGCGATCTCGGGCACGGCCTCCAGCCGCTCGGCGATGTCCGAGAGGCCCGACACGCCGGGTAGGAGGTCCGACTGATGCGGATCGCCGGTCACCACCATGGTCGAATGCCAGCCCAGCCGGGTCAGCAGCATCTTGAGCTGGACGTAGGTGCAGTTCTGCGCCTCGTCCACGACGATGAAGGCGTTGTTCAGGGTGCGGCCGCGCATGTAGCCGATGGGGGCGATCTCGATCAGGCCCTCGGCCATCAGGGCCTTGACCCGCTTCATCGACAGGCGGTCCGACAGGGCGTCGTAGAGCGGGCGCAGATAGGGGGCCAGCTTGTCCTCCATGTCGCCCGGCAGGAAGCCGATCGATTCCCCGGCCTCGACCGCCGGGCGGCTCAGGACGATGCGGCCGACCTTGCCCGCCTCCAGCGCCTCGACCGCCTTGGCCACGGCCAGATAGGTCTTGCCCGTTCCGGCCGGACCCAGGGCCAGAACCAGGTTGGCGTGATCGACGGCCGCCATCAGTTCGGCCTGGCCGTCCGACTTGGGCTTCAGCGTCTTGAGATAGCCCTGGTCGCGTTCGTCGTTGGAGGGATAGGGCGACCAGCCGGTGCGGGGCGGCAATCGCCGCACCTTGGCGTCCTGCAGGAACTCCCGCGAATCCAGCACGCCTTCGCGGACCTGATGCTTGATGGCCGAACGCTTCGTCATGAACGCCTCCAGGGCATGAAAAAAGGCGCGCCCGGCAGGGACACGCCTTGGTCGTCAGTGGGGGAGGAGAAGGCCGGAGCCACGCAGCGGCCGCCCGGATCAGTCGCAGGATCGTCGCCGCAGCAGAGGCGTCGTCCCGGAACCGGTCGCGAACACGCCATGCGCATTCTCCAGCATATGACCGGACCGGGCTTGATCCGGCTTCGGATCCGGGGCCGAAATGGCGACCTCGAATCGCATCAACAGAATGATGCTAACGTAGTTTATGAGGGCTTAAAGCCGTCATTTTCTGAAACATAGGTGGTGTTCGGATGAGTGTTTACAGTCTTGGCGACAGCAAGCCGCAGCTTCCGCCGGAGGGCGAATACTGGATCGCGCCGAATGCAACGATTCTAGGGAATGTGATTCTGCACCCCGGCGCCAGCATCTGGTTCAACACGGTTTTGCGAGGCGACAATGATCCCATCGTCATCGGTCCCGACAGCAATATTCAGGACGGCAGCATCCTGCATACCGACGTCGGCTCGCCCCTGACGATCGGTGCGGGCGTGACCGTGGGGCACAAGGCCATGCTTCACGGCTGCACCATCGGCGACAACAGCCTGGTCGGCATCGGGGCGGTGATCCTGAACGGGGCCAGGATCGGGAAGAACTGCCTGATCGGCGCCCTCGCCCTGATCACCGAGGGCAAGGTCATTCCCGACAACTCCCTGGTCATGGGGCAGCCCGGCAAGGTGGTGCGGGAGCTGGATGAGGGGCAGGTCGAGGCGCTGCGGATCTCGGCGCAGCACTACGTTCAGAACTGGCGGCGCTATCAAACAGGCCTGGCGCCGATCTGATCCGTTCGGGATGCCTCAGGATGGCACAAACCTTTTGTCCGTCTGCGCTGATTGTCCTGAAAAGCACGCTTTTCGTGCGGATTTCCGAGGATAGAGAGCGGCCTGCGATTTGCAGAACCCTGCCTACGAACAATGCAGGAGTCCGGGCCCATGCGGGTGGGGATCAAGAAATTGCTGGCAGGATCAGCGGCCTTTATCGGCCTGATGGCTATGGCCGACATGGCCTCGGCCGCGACGGGTTGCGGCAATGGCGGGTGCCAACCGCCGCCGCCGCCGCCGTCGCCGCCTGTTCCGTGCTGTCAGCCGCCGCGTCCGCCGCAGCCGCCCGTGACGCCGCCGACCACGCCTTGCTGCGCGCCGCCGGTGGCGCCGCCCTGCTGCTCGGGCGGGGGCAATGTGAACGTCAACGTGAACGTCAATGCGAACGCCAGCGCCAATGCGACGGCGCGCGCCTATGCCGGATCACGTAGCGGCGCGACGGTGATCGTCGGCGGGGGCGGCGGCGCCTATTTCAACGTCGATCAACCCTATCCGACGACGATCCAGGGCCTGTCGGTTGAAGGCAAGACCATGGAGATGATCCGCGTCCCCTATACGGCCTCGCGCCGCATGGAGAAGCGGGTCGTCATCCAGGCCGTCTGCATCGACGATCGCGCTGTGCCGCATCCCGCCTCGCAGGTGCGTCCCGGCCGTGACGTGGCCATGGACTATGAAGGCGAACTGTATCGCTGCATCGCCGGCACGAAGCTGCAATGGACCATCGCCGACGAGACTGGCGGTCCGGGCGAGACCATCAACTGCAACAAGCGTGAGGCCCTGTGGTACGGCCGCAGCGGTCAACTGGAATGCCGTCCCGAGAAGCAGGAGCGTGACTGTAACGAGCGTTCGCTGCTGCGCCGCTATGGCGCGGGCGTGAAGGTGCTGACCATGATCCGCGAGGAATCCTACACCGAGTATCGCGAAGAGATGGTCGAGACCGCCGGAGCCGTGGCCTCGGGCGCGGTCATCATGCTGGACGGCGGCGTCGGCGGCCGCGTCTTCTGAACAGGGCGTTCAGCCTGGCGTCAGCCGGGCTGAACTAGATTGCCGGCATCGACTCTCCGTCGATAGGCCAAAAGACTTGGGGCCCCGATCCAGTGGATCGGGGCCCCTTTTTGTCCTGACCTTGCGGCTTACTGGGCCGGCGCCTTGTCAGAAACCACCTCGGCCTTCCAGGCGGTGTTCGCCGTCAGGTATTGGCGAGCGGCGGCCTGGATGTCGGCGGCGGTGAAGGATTCTAGATCGCTGATGTGCGTCTGGATCTGCTCCAGCGAAGCCGGTTTGGCGGCCAGATCTTCCAACTGGCCGAGCCAGTACTCGTTCCCGGCCTGGCTGCGGCGCAGGGTTTCGATCACGGGCAGGCGAGCGCGGTTCAGTTCGTCTTCCGTCACCGGCGTGTCCCGCAGCGAAGCGGTGATCGCGTCCACAGCGGCGTAGAAGGCGGGGATCTTGTCCGCAGCTGTCTCGGCCATCACGAAGATGGAGCCGTAGCCCTTGAAGACGTCCGAGGCCGACGAACCGACACGCGGCGAATAGGCCAGGGCCTGCTTCTCGCGGATCTCCTCCAGCACGCGCAGCTTGAAGACCTCCGCCAGGATGTTGACCTTGCGGGCTTCCGTTCGGTCATCGACGGCGTCGGTGGTCGGCCATGCAATGTAGCCGAGCGCCTGTTCAGCCGGACCTGTGTGCGTCAGACGCACGGGCTGTGCGGTCGGCGCCGGGAAGCGGCGCTGGTCCGAACCCGGCAGGGGCTGGGCCGCCGCAGCGCGGGCGGGCAGGGCGGCGAAGGTCGTGGCCACGGCCGCTACTGCATCATCCACAGCGACATCGCCGACCATGATGATGTCAATCGGGCCGGAGGCCAGGCCCTCGGTCACGCCCTGCTTCAGTTCGTCGAGCGTGAAGGCGGCGATGTCGGAAGCGGCGGGCACGGTTTCGCGCTTGTCGCCGCTGGCCAGCAGACCGCCCGCCTGGATGCCGAAGGCCCCGCCGGGGGTGGCGAGTTGTTGGGCTATGATCTGCGGGAAGAAGGCCTTGATCTGCTCGAACGGCGCCGCACGCAGACCTGGATCGGTCAGGTAGGCGGCCAGCACCTGCATCTGCAGTTGCAGATCGACGGGGCGGGTCGCGCCTGTCAGCTGGTAGGCGTCACCGTCGATGGAGAAGCCGGCGCTGTAGATCTTGCCGGTCAGGACGCGGCTCAGCTCGTCGGCCGTCAGCTTGCCCAGGCCGCCCTGGGTGAAGACCATCGGGGCCAGCATCTGCGCCGTGAAACGGTCGGTGGGCAGGCCTTCTTCGCCGATGCCGGTGCGCACCGTCATCAGGATCTGCTCGTCCTTGAAGTCCGTCGGTTTGACCGTAAGGCGCACACCGTTCGGGAAGGTGACGACCGTGGCGCCTACAGCGGCGACCTCGGTGCGGCTGCTCGGGACGGCGACGGCGCCGAAGTCGGCGTAAGGCCACTGCAGTTCGGCCTGTTCGGCGCGGGCGGCGACGGCGACAGTGCGACTGGCTTCCAGAGCCGCAGTGACGCCGGCTTCGCCGCCGTCGATCGCTTCAGGCGTCACGACGAGCGCCAGCGGACCATACCCTTCGAACACGGACTTGACGGCCGTGCTAGCCTGTTCCGCCTTCAGGTCTTTGACCGCGGCTTCGAAGAGGGCGAGGTTTTCCGCTGGGGAAGAGAAGACCTTGTCGTCGTTGGCGGCGGCCAGAAGGGCGTTGGCGAGGCCCGGCGTGCTGCGGGTCGCCGCCGCCTGGACGGCGTTTTCCAGTGCAGTGCGGCTGTCGGCGATTTCACGATCCAGTTCGCCCTGGGTCACGCCGAACAGCACCAGACGGCGTTGTTCCTGCTCGATGGTTTCGAGGGCGCGTTTCAAGCCGCCAGGATTGAAGTTGGCCGAGACGCTGCCCAGGTCGACCGTCTCGAACAGACTGCCCTGACCGGCGCTGGCGCTGATGAAGGGGGGATTGTCGGCGCGGGCGATTTCACCCAGGCGACGGTTCAGCACCGCCAGACCCAGGTTCTGCACCAGGGTTTCGCGACGCTCGGCGATCGTGTCCTGGTCCAGATCGGGATTGCGGATCCAGTTCAGCTGGATCGAGGACTGGATGCCAGGCTCGACCAGGATGCGGGTTTCAGCTGAACGCGGGGCGACGGTTCCCAGATCGGGATTCGGGCCGTCAGCGGCCTTGGGCTGCCAGTCCGAAAAGGTCGCCTTGATCTTGGCTTCCATCTGATCGACATCGAAGTCTCCGACAGCGATCATTGTCGCGCGCGAAGGGCGATAATAGGCGTTGTAGAACTCGACGAAGCGTTCACGCGGGGCCGAGCGGATGATGCTGAGATCGCCGATGGGCAGACGGTTCGACAGGCGCTGGCCGGCCGCCAGCAGAGCGATCTGGGCCTTGATCGAACGCAGGCCGGGGGTGTTGCGCAAGCGTTCTTCACCCTCGATCACGCCGCGCTCGGCGTCGATGTCCTCGGCCTTCATCAAGGCTTCGGAAACCTGTTCGCGCATGATGCGCAGCGAGGTGTCGACGGTCTCGTCGTTGGTGCGCGGCAGCTCCAGCGTATAGGCGGTCTGGTCAAAGCTGGTGAAGGCGTTGGTGTCGGCGCCGAAGGCCAGGCCCAGACGTTCCAGAATGCGCAGCAACTCATTCTCGGGCACGTTGGTCGTGCCGTTGAAAGCCATGTGCTCCATGAAGTGGGCCAGGCCCAACTGGTCGTCGTTCTCCATCAGCGAGCCGGCGTCGATGCGCAGCCGCAGCGAGGCCTGTCCCGGAGGCGTCGCGTTCTTCATGATGGCGTAGCGCATGCCGTTGGGCAGAACGCCGAAACGGACATTGGCGTCGGCTGGAATGTCGCTGGCGGACTGAGCCCAGGGGCTGGACGGCGTGACGTCCTGCGCGACGGCAGGCAGGGCCGCCGCGCCCAGCAGGGCGAGGCTGGAGACGGCAAGCAGCAGGCGGCGAGGGGATCGCATTCAGAAGACTCCGCAGCGTGCGATCAGGCGGCCCCCGAAACTGACTGCGGCCCTGCACGTGATGACGCGCGGAGAAAAGACGTCCGCACGTTTGTCAGGGTGACAAACGTGCTTGACTGCCTCAAGTTACCGAAAGTTAATTCAACCGCCCCCGCCGTTGCCCGTGACGTAGAAGGTCGCGGCGTTGCCGACGGCGTTGGAACCCGCAATGACGTTGCGGCCCTGACCATTGATGGTCGTATTGGTCATGGCGCGGACGTTTCCTGCATTGGTCTGAACATTGTTGGCGTTCAGGTCGCCGCCGCACTGTGCACAGGCGTAGCCAGTGATCGAGTTGCCGGCGGCGTTGGCGCCGACATAGGCGTCATAACCCTTTTGTCCGACGAATGAGGCCGAAGCTTCCACGCCGCCGGTGTTGTTCTGGATGTTGTCGATATCGACATAGATGTCGTTGTTGCCGACAACGACATTATTGCCGATGGCGTCAGCAGCGGCCGTGGCTGCCCCAAAATCATACGAGCTCAGTTCAACGGAGCCGCGGATCTGGGCGCTATTGTCCTGCTCGGTCGTCGTGACCAGCGAGCCGCCCTGATTATAGAAGGCGGCCTGGTTGCCGGCGGCGCGTGCGCGTCCGGTCAGATCCCAGGCGTTGCCGGCCCAGACGCTCGTGTCTGCTTCGACCTCGGCGCCCGACGAGCGCTGACGGACCGTCAGTTCCTGATTGGAGGACGGGCCGGTTGAAACCTGAACCGCGTTGGCGACAGCTTCGCTCGAGAAGTCGGTCGGAGCGGGGGCGTACCGTGGCGAGGCCGTATTGGTCGCCCGCACATCGCCCTTCATGGTCTGGTCGATATTGCCGGTGACGGCGGTGCGGTGGCTTCCCGAAGCAGCGCCTGCCAGGGCGACCGTATTGCCGAAGGCGCCCGAGGCGATCTGACCGCCGCTGATCAGACGAGCATCGACGCCGGTGATGCGCGATGAAGCCGTGACATCGCCGTCGCCGGTCTGTTCTGCTTCGACCGCCATAGGGGCGTTGATCGCCGTGCTCGCCAGGTAGTTGGCCCGGGCCTGGGTGACGCTGGTCACGCGGCCGCGAGTGTCGCCGCCCAGGGTCAGGGTGGTCGAACCGGCCGCGTCGCCCTGCATCGTCTGGGACGAGCGCAGACGAAGGGCGTCGCCCTCAGTGCCTCCGATCAGGCTGTTGCCGTTGGCGGCGGCGGACGAGGTGACCTGGGCGCTGACGTCGACGACGTTCAGCGTCTGTCCGGCCACGACGTCGCCGAGCTGCAACTGGTTGTTCAGGACCAGACCGTGATCCTGGGCGACGGCCGCGTTAGCGGCTGCCGCGCACAGCGCTGTCGCGACGATCGTGCCAGCGAGACGGGTCCGCGCGAGTTTGGCCATTGTTCGTGTCCGTGTTGGCATAGGCGGGATAGAAGCCGCCGGTCGGGCCGACGGGGGTGTCGGCGAGGGGGTCGTTAGCGGGGTTCAGGCAGACTTCCGGGCCGGGGGCGCCGTACAGATTGGCCATGAACTCGACGGTGGCGCGTTCCACCAGGGCGCGGACGGCCAGTTGCACCGGCTCCATGCCGCTGGTGCCGGCCGAGATGTCGAAGACGTTGCCGTTCAGGAAGTCGAACACGCCCGCCGAGATTTCGCGACCGACGATCTGCTTCTGGTAGGAGACGACATCGACGACCTCGAGAGTGGTGGTCTGGACCAGGCGCAGGTCGATCGCGACGTTCATCACGAAGACCTTGCCGGTCAGCAGGCCCGAGCCGCCGCCCTGTTCCACTTCGCCGCCGGCGATGTCGAAACCGCCCGAACGGATGTTGTAGTTCACCTCGGTGATGCCGCCGACGACATAGAAGTCGGAGCCGGGCACCTGACCAGCCAGGATGCGACGGTAGGCGGCGTCCTGGGGCGCGCCGTTCGGCTGGTCGTCGCCGATCAGCTTGTTGTTGGCGTAGCGCAACTCCAGCTCGGAGACCGAGGTGTCGTAGCGCTCGACGATCCGCGCGCCGGCCTTGGCCAGGGCGGTGTTCGCCATCAGCGAGGCGCCTTGCGTGATCTGGCGGCCGCCGTCGGCCGAAACCGTGCCAGTGTAATCGCTGATCCGGCCCACGGCCATACGCGGCGAGGGCAGGTTGTAGCGACGCGCATAGTCGGCCAGGCAATAGAGCGCGGTCGAATAGGGCGTCGGGTTGGACGTCACCGGAGCATTGCCGATCGGCTTGGCGTACTGGCCCGAGGGACCAGCGCTGGTGCTGGCGCAACCGGCCAGCAGGGCGGCGACGGCGGCGACGGCGACAGCGGCGCGAGCGCGCAGGGAGATGTTGGTGCTCATGGGAAAACCAGCGATCCGTTCAGGGCCGTCCCGGCAGTGATGTTGCCGGTATTGGTCTGGGTGGAGTTGACGATGACGGTGTTGCGGTTGCCCTGCACCACCACGTTCAGATTGTTGCCGATGGCGGTCGCGCCGCCGATGTTCGTGCCGCCGGAGCCCGATCCGTTCTGGCCCGCCGAGACCCCGGCGCTGCTGCTGGAGTAGCTGCTGGCCCCGGCCTGGATGATGCCGTCGACGATCAGGCGGTTGCCGTTGGCGTCGCGGGTCGATCCCGTGGCGTTCTGGGCGGTGGTGTAGCGCGAGCCGCCGTAGCCGGCCTGGAACTGGGCGGCGCCGGCCGAGCCCGAAGATTGGGCCGCGACAGCGCCGACGCCGACGATCAGGCTGATCGTCAGGGTCGCTATCGGCAGTGTCAGTCTTTGGGACGGCATGTGAGGCTCCGCAATGTCTATGCGGCTCACTCAGCAACGGTCGTGCCAGACGGAAATGATGGTTTTGGGACGCCTTGAGGTTAACGGCGACATTGTCCATCTAGGCAGGATGCAACAGTCAGCGGACGAACCGGCCGGCGCGCCGCGTGAAAAGATCCTGAACGCTCCCTTTCTGCCGGTCCTGATCGCGACGTCCATGCCTGTGCTTTACTGGTTTCAGGAGCGTTTGCCGGACCAGGGCCTGTCCATGGCTTTCCGCAGCGCCGATCTGGCGCGCGGGCAGTGGGGCGGTCTTTTCACCTCCATGCTGCTGCACGGCGGCTGGACGCATGTGACGATGAACGCAGTCGCCGCCCTGGCTTTCGGCGCGCCGGTCGCCCGGTTTCTGGGAAGGGGCCTCGCGCCCTTGGCCTTCGTTGTTCTCTATATAGCCAGCGGCGTGATAGCGGCCCTGGGCTATGGATTGTGCCATCCCGGGAGTGAAGCGCCGCTTGTCGGGGCGTCGGGAGCCGTGTTCGGCCTGATCGGTGCGGCGACGCGCTTGATGGGCGGCCATGGACGCGTGTCGCCGCTGTTGCATCCGGCGGTCCTGAAGGCGTCGGCGGCGTGGATGGGCGTCAATCTGGTCGTCGGCCTCATCGGCTGGGCGCCTGGCGCCGAGGGAGCCCGCGTCGCCTGGGAGGCGCACCTCTTCGGCTATGCATTCGGCCTGTTGGCGATCGGCCCTCTGGGGCGATGGTTCGGCTCGCCACCGGATTTGCGTCCCGGGGGCGTCTGAGCGATCTTCCCTGTGTAGCGGCCGGTCCGCGGTCGCTTCTCATTCAGACGGGAAGGAGACGCCATGCTGGTCGCCGAGATTCTGAAGGGTAAGGGACAGGTCGTTTTCACCCTGTCGCCCGATGTGGCGTTGGGTGACGCCTGCGGCGAACTTGATCGCAAGCGGGTAGGGGCGCTGATCGTCTGTGTCAGAAATGACGTCGTCGGTGTTTTGTCGGAGCGGGACGTGGTCCGCGCCGTGGCGCAGGACGGGATCGCGGCGCTGGAACGGCCCGTTTCCCACTATATGACGACTGACGTGATCTATGCGCAGCCCACCGAGACCGTCGCGACGCTCATGGAACGCATGACCGACAGGCGAATCCGTCATTTGCCGGTGTTGAGCGGCGACGGCCTGACAGGCATCGTTTCGATCGGAGATGTTGTGAAGTGTCAGATCGCCGAGGCGACCCAGGAAGCTGAAAGTCTGCGGACCTATATTGCGGCGGGATAGGGGGCGGCCTGTTGAATGTCGTGGACTCTGGTTCGTTGAGATAGTTCGTATTTCTGTCATTTGAGGGTTGTGGATTCGGGGCTGTGTCCGTATATCCGCCGCTCGCTCGGGAACGGGCGTGGCGCGGGGTTCGGAGACGGGCTTTGCGAAGTGGATCCGGGGCATTGGTTTCCGGGTTTGCGGAAGGGCTGAAAAGCCTGGTTGACTTGGAGGATTGGTTTCCTTAGAAGGCCGCCTCCGCTGGGGCTCTCGGGTTCCGGGAAGTGTTGAGAAAGTTCTTTAAAAAGAACTGGTTGACACGGAAAATCAGGGGCGCTAAACACCGCCTCCGCCGCGAACGGGCGTTAAACGGTTCGGCCGGTTTTACCGGTTGTGGTCTTTGAAATCGTTGATCTGGAAAGAGAAACGCAGGCGGCGGTGTCCTGGCGAAGTTCTTCGGAACTTTAGTCGACACTGACAATCTGCGGTCTTTTTGAAAAGACATACCATGTAACTGGTCTTCGGATCGGTGACGTGGGATCTCGTCAATAATACGTAGAACTAACGCCAAGACGATTTAGTCGTCTTAAGCTTAGGTCAGATAAGTCAACTCAACCTGAGAGTTTGATCCTGGCTCAGAGCGAACGCTGGCGGCAGGCCTAACACATGCAAGTCGAACGGACCCTTCGGGGTTAGTGGCGGACGGGTGAGTAACACGTGGGAACGTGCCTTTAGGTTCGGAATAGCTCCTGGAAACGGGTGGTAATGCCGAATGTGCCCTTCGGGGGAAAGATTTATCGCCTTTAGAGCGGCCCGCGTCTGATTAGCTAGTTGGTGAGGTAATGGCTCACCAAGGCGACGATCAGTAGCTGGTCTGAGAGGATGACCAGCCACATTGGGACTGAGACACGGCCCAAACTCCTACGGGAGGCAGCAGTGGGGAATCTTGCGCAATGGGCGAAAGCCTGACGCAGCCATGCCGCGTGAATGATGAAGGTCTTAGGATTGTAAAATTCTTTCACCGGGGACGATAATGACGGTACCCGGAGAAGAAGCCCCGGCTAACTTCGTGCCAGCAGCCGCGGTAATACGAAGGGGGCTAGCGTTGCTCGGAATTACTGGGCGTAAAGGGCGCGTAGGCGGATCGTTAAGTCAGAGGTGAAATCCCGGAGCTCAACTTCGGAACTGCCTTTGATACTGGCGATCTTGAGTGTGAGAGAGGTATGTGGAACTCCGAGTGTAGAGGTGAAATTCGTAGATATTCGGAAGAACACCAGTGGCGAAGGCGACATACTGGCTCATTACTGACGCTGAGGCGCGAAAGCGTGGGGAGCAAACAGGATTAGATACCCTGGTAGTCCACGCCGTAAACGATGATTGCTAGTTGTCGGGCTGCATGCAGTTCGGTGACGCAGCTAACGCATTAAGCAATCCGCCTGGGGAGTACGGTCGCAAGATTAAAACTCAAAGGAATTGACGGGGGCCCGCACAAGCGGTGGAGCATGTGGTTTAATTCGAAGCAACGCGCAGAACCTTACCACCTTTTGACATGCCTGGACCGCCACGGAGACGTGGCTTTCCCTTCGGGGACTAGGACACAGGTGCTGCATGGCTGTCGTCAGCTCGTGTCGTGAGATGTTGGGTTAAGTCCCGCAACGAGCGCAACCCTCGCCATTAGTTGCCATCATTCAGTTGGGAACTCTAATGGGACTGCCGGTGCTAAGCCGGAGGAAGGTGGGGATGACGTCAAGTCCTCATGGCCCTTACAGGGTGGGCTACACACGTGCTACAATGGCGACTACAGAGGGTTAATCCTTAAAAGTCGTCTCAGTTCGGATTGTCCTCTGCAACTCGAGGGCATGAAGTTGGAATCGCTAGTAATCGCGGATCAGCATGCCGCGGTGAATACGTTCCCGGGCCTTGTACACACCGCCCGTCACACCATGGGAGTTGGTTCTACCCGAAGGCGATGCGCTAACCGCAAGGAGGCAGTCGACCACGGTAGGGTCAGCGACTGGGGTGAAGTCGTAACAAGGTAGCCGTAGGGGAACCTGCGGCTGGATCACCTCCTTTCTAAGGATGCTTCTCCAGTCTCTCACGAGGCTATTGAGGCTCCGATTTAGTCGGGTGCTTAGGCACACTGACATTATGCGGGACGCCGCCGTCTCCGTTTCTCTTTCCAACCATTCGTCATCACGACCTTGAGCCATGTGGGTTCATGACAGTGATGGCGTGATCGCGAGCCTGGTTGTCTTGGGCTGTCGCGCTGCCTGAAGGCCCGTAGCTCAGGTGGTTAGAGCGTACGCCTGATAAGCGTAAGGTCGGCAGTTCGAGTCTGCCCGGGCCTACCAGCACGACGGAAACCGAAGCTCTCCTGGCTATTCCCTGATTGGGGCCTTAGCTCAGTTGGTAGAGCGCCTGCTTTGCAAGCAGGATGTCATCGGTTCGAATCCGTTAGGCTCCACCATTTCCCTTGGGGCTACCGCCTGGCGGCTACTTGAGCCCCGGCGAGTATCGCGATCAAAACAAGTTTGCAGCTGATCTTCGGATCGTCTGCATTGACATTGTGAAGGAAGAATTTGTCCGGCCCCTCATAGGCTTTCAGGACAGGTTCGAAGAAGACATCGTCTGGCAAGTAAAACCAGGTGTAGGTCCGGCGGATACCTCTTTCCATCCCCCGGGTAGCCTATGCATGGGTTTTGCTGAGAAACGATCAAGCGTTTAAGGGCTTCTGACGGATGCCTTGGCGTAGAGAGGCGATGAAGGACGTGGCAAGCTGCGATAAGAGCCGGGGAGGCGCTAGCACCCTTTGATCCGGCTATTTCCGAATGGGGGAACCCACCTTTACAGTCTTCCAACTCTGCTTTTCGGAGCAGCGATTGGTGGATTGTTGAAAGGTATAATGAGCTGAATACATAGGCTTCATTAAGCGAACCCGGTGAACTGAAACATCTCAGTAACCGGAGGAAAGGACATCAACCGAGACTCCCGTAGTAGTGGCGAGCGAACCGGGACCAGGCCAGTGCTCTTGTGAAATAAAGGCGAACGATCTGGAAAGATCGGCCATAGCGGGTGACAGCCCCGTAGCCGTCAAACAGCAAGAGACTCGAGTAGGGCGGGACACGTGAAATCCTGTCTGAACATGGGGGGACCACCCTCCAAGCCTAAGTACTCCTCTACGACCGATAGTGAACAAGTACCGTGAGGGAAAGGTGAAAAGCACCCCGACAAGGGGAGTGAAACAGATCCTGAAATCGGAAGCCTACAAGCAGTCGGAGCCCCCAAGCGGGGTGACGGCGTACCTTTTGTATAATGGGTCAGCGACTTCATGTGTCGAGCAAGCTTAAGCCGTTAGGTGTAGGCGCAGCGAAAGCGAGTCTGAATAGGGCGCTAAGTTCGACGTATGACGACCCGAAACCAGGTGATCTATCCATGAGCAGGTTGAAGGTTAGGTAACACTAACTGGAGGACCGAACCGGTGAATGTTGAAAAATTCTCGGATGACTTGTGGATAGGGGTGAAAGGCCAATCAAACCTGGACATAGCTGGTTCTCCGCGAAATCTATTTAGGTAGAGCGTCCGACGAATACCCTGGGGGGTAGAGCACTGGATGGTTGCGGGCTGCGCGAGCGGTACCAATACTAACCAAACTCCGAATACCCAGGAGTACTATCGGGCAGACACACGGCGGGTGCTAACGTCCGTCGTGAAAAGGGAAACAACCCTAACCATCATCTAAGGCCCCCAAGTCATGGCTAAGTGGGAAACGATGTGGGATTGCTTTGACAATCAGGAGGTTGGCTTAGAAGCAGCCATCCTTTAAAGAAAGCGTAACAGCTCACTGATCAAGCGATCCTGCGCGGAAAATGTAACGGGGCTAAAGCCATGCGCCGAAGATATGGGTTTGCAGTTTACTGCAAGCGGTAGCGGAGCGTTCCGTAAGCCTGTGAAGGTCAACCGTGAGGTTGGCTGGAGGTATCGGAAGTGAGAATGCTGACATGAGTAACGACAAACAGAGTGAGAAACTCTGTCGCCGAAAGACCAAGGGTTCCTGCGTAAAGCTAATCTGCGCAGGGTTAGTCGGCCCCTAAGGCGAGGCTGAAAAGCGTAGTCGATGGGAAGCAGGTAAATATTCCTGCACCAGCTGGAAGTGACGGATGGCATAACTTGTAAGGGCTTATTGGATTGTCCTTGCAGGGGCGTTGTCCCTGGAAATAACTCCAGCAGAGACCGTACCCGAAACCGACACAGGTGGTCAGGTAGAGCATACCAAGGCGCTTGAGAGAACTGTGCTGAAGGAACTCGGCAAATTGCACGCGTAACTTCGGAATAAGCGTGACTCACCTTGCGCAAGCAGGAATGAGTGGCACAAGCCAGGGGGTAGCGACTGTTTAGCAAAAACACAGGGCTCTGCGAAGCAGCAATGCGACGTATAGGGTCTGACGCCTGCCCGGTGCCTGAAGGTTAAAGGGAGGAGTGAAAGCTCCGAACTGAAGCCCAGGTAAACGGCGGCCGTAACTATAACGGTCCTAAGGTAGCGAAATTCCTTGTCGGGTAAGTTCCGACCTGCACGAATGGCGTAACGACTTCCCCACTGTCTCCAGCACAGGCTCAGTGAAATTGAATTCCCCGTGAAGATGCGGGGTTCCCGCGGTCAGACGGAAAGACCCTATGAACCTTTACTATAGCTTCGCCTTGGCGTTAGCGACCGTATGTGTAGGATAGGTGGGAGGCTATGAAACCGGGGCGCCAGCTCTGGTGGAGCCATCCTTGAAATACCACCCTTACTGTCGTTGACGTCTAACCGAGGGCCGTTATCCGGTCCCGGGACATGGCGTGGTGGGTAGTTTGACTGGGGCGGTCGCCTCCCAAAGTGTAACGGAGGCGCGCGATGGTGAGCTCAGAGCGGTCGGAAATCGCTCGTCGAGTGCAATGGCATAAGCTCGCCTGACTGCGAGACTGACAAGTCGAGCAGAGACGAAAGTCGGCCATAGTGATCCGGTGGTCCCGAGTGGAAGGGCCATCGCTCAACGGATAAAAGGTACTCTAGGGATAACAGGCTGATTTTGCCCAAGAGTCCATATCGACGGCAAAGTTTGGCACCTCGATGTCGGCTCATCACATCCTGGGGCTGGAGCAGGTCCCAAGGGTATGGCTGTTCGCCATTTAAAGTGGTACGTGAGCTGGGTTCAGAACGTCGTGAGACAGTTTGGTCCCTATCTGCCGTGGGTGTTCGAAGCTTGAGAGGATCTGTCCCTAGTACGAGAGGACCGGGATGGACATACCTCTGGTGGACCTGTCATGGCGCCAGCCGTGCAGCAGGGTAGCTAAGTATGGAATAGATAACCGCTGAAAGCATCTAAGCGGGAAACTAACCTCAAAACAAGGCTTCGCTGAGGATCGTGGAAGACTACCACGTTGATAGGCCAGGTGTGGAAGCGCGGTGACGTGTGAAGCTTACTGGTACTAATAATCCGATCGGCTTGATCGTTTCTCAGCAAAACTCATTCGGTTCTACTTGCCGATAACAATACGCGACGATGTCTTCTTCTTCTTGTGTGTCTGGTTGACCCCGTGGCTATGTCGGAGGTTCCACACCCGATCCCATTCCGAACTCGGTCGTTAAGCCCTCCAGAGCCAATGGTACTTCGTCTCAAGGCGCGGGAGAGTAGGTCGCCGCGGGGTCTACCAGATACACAGGAAATAACTGCCACACACAGTCTTCGAACCCCATTCTTCCCTCACTCTCCGCCTTGCCGCGGGATGGAGCAGCCCGGTAGCTCGTCAGGCTCATAACCTGAAGGTCGCAGGTTCAAATCCTGCTCCCGCACCCAAACATCTCAAAGCCCCGCTGACACACTCGGCGGGGCTTTCTGCCGTCCACGCCCAAAACAGCGACGCAACGCCGTCTGGCGCTTCCGTTTGCGGCGGAGTCCGCAACGGGGTGTAAGCAGCCCTGCGAGCTCCTGCCGCTCAGAGGTCCTGGCGCTTTCCGGTCCCTCTGCACAGGGTCTGCACGGGTTTTGTCATGAAGCTCGACCGTTCAATCATCGTGGCTTGATGCCGTGTGACGACAAGGGCGTCTCTGAAAAGGAGGCGCTGTCCGCTCGTGTCCATCTCATCCCTTCGATCCTCCTTCTGGCTGAAGGCCGCTCTAGGACTCCTGCTCGTCGCTGCGGCTGACGCCTTGTTCTTCATGCACCGACCAGGTGCGGCTCTGGGTTGCTTCGCTCTGTCGTGGCTTGGGGCTGCGGCTCTGTTTCGCAAAGGCTGGATCAGAGACCGGCGCGGACTGGCGGCGGCGGGGGCTGCGACGGCTCTAGCCCTGATGATGATCGACAGGCCGAGCTTTCTGACCTGGGTGCTGTTCGGTCTGGCTCTGATGGTCGCGATGCAGTCAGCGCGGGTTCGGCGCGGCGAGGAAGCCTGGCGCTGGACCCAGAGGCTGGTCGTTCATGCCGCCGTGGCTCTGGCCGGACCGTGGATTGATCTCTTTCGACTGAGCCGGGTCAACCGGAAGCGCGGGCGCGCGCTCAATCTGTGGGGAGCGATACGTTTGCTGGCTCTGCCCGTGCTGGGCGGGGGGGTGTTCATGGCCCTGTTCGCCAGTGCAAACCCGCTGATAGGAGAGCTTCTCGCGTATCTGAGGTTGCCGCCGCTGACGGATGAGACGGCGGCTCGGATCATTTTCTGGCTGGGGGCTCTGATTGCTGTCGGAGGAATCCTTCGTCCGCGCTGGCGGCGTCAGTTGATCCCCCTGCCGTCGCTGCAGGGACGCGCGGTCCCTGGCGGCGCGACGGCCTCAGTCACCCTGTCGCTGGTGGTGTTCAACCTGCTGTTCGCTGTGCAAAACGGCCTGGACCTGGCCTTTCTGTGGAGCGGCGCGCCTCTGCCAGAGGGGGTTAGTCTGGCCGAATACGCCCACCGCGGCGCCTATCCGCTGATCGTTACGGCCCTGTTGGCGGGCCTGTTCGTCCTGGTCTTCCTGCGCCCGGGATCCGAGACGGCGACGCGGCCTCTGGTTCGTGGGCTGGTCATGCTCTGGGTCGGGCAGAATCTGTTGCTGGTGGCTTCCAGTCTGCTGCGGACGGCAGACTACATCGAGGTCTATTCCCTGACCCGGTTCCGCATCGCGGCCATGATCTGGATGGTGCTGGTCGGTGCAGGCCTGGGTCTGATCTGCTGGCGTTTGCTGCGGAACAAGAGTGGGAACTGGCTGATTAACGCCAATGTCGGGACGGCGCTGGTGGTGATGGCGATCGTCAGCGCCATCGACCTGGGGGCGGTGGCCGCATCCTGGAATATCCGTCATGCGCGCGAGATCGACGGCCAAGGGGCGCAACTGGACCTCTGTTATCTGGAAAGCCTGAACGGCGCGTCCCTTGTCGCTCTTGTCGAGTTGGAGCAGCGGGTATCTGACCCGGCGCTCAAGGACCGCGTAGCGGCTGTCCGCACCCGTCAGATGACGACAATGCAAGCTCATCAGGCCGAGTGGCGCGGCTGGCGGTGGCGGGACGCGCGGCGGCTGGAGCGCGTGGCGCGTCTGACCGCAGGTCAGCCGTTGGCGACGCCGATCCCAGGTCAGCGTGACTGCGACGGATGGATCATTCCGCCAGCCGTGACCGCCCCCGCGATTGCGCCGCCACCGGCGCCTGTTGCTTCCCCGTTGACCTACGAAGCCGGAGCCTGAACATGGCCGTCATGCAGCGCACAGTCCTGGTCGTCGACGACGACCCGCATATTCGCGACCTTCTGACCTTCGCCCTCGGCAAGGCGGGACTGGCCACGCGCGAGGCCGGGGACGGGGAGGCGGCGCTGGCCGCCATCGCCGAGCGAGCGCCCGATCTGGTGATCCTGGACATCAACATGCCGCGCATGGACGGGATCGAGGTCTGTCGCCGCATCCGTGCGCAGGGTCAGCTTCCGGTTCTGTTCCTGTCGTCGCGCGACGACGAGATCGACCGTATCCTGGGCATCGAACTGGGCGCCGACGACTATGTGGTCAAGCCGTTCAGCCCACGCGAGGTGGTGGCCCGTGTCGCCGCCATCCTACGCCGAGTAAACCTGTCGCCGCCGCCTCCGCCGCCGGGTGCGGTGCGCATCGGCCGCCTGTCGCTGGACACCGATGGCTGGCGTTCGCGCTGGGATGATCGGGAGGTGGCGCTGACCATCACCGAGTTCGGAATCCTGAAGGCCTTGGCGGCGACCCCTCAGATGGTCTTCACGCGCGACGCCATCATCGACCGCATCCATGGACCGGGCTTCGCCCTGACCGATCGGACCATCGATAGCCACGTGCGCAACCTCCGCGCCAAGTTCGCGGCTTTCGGCGCCTCTGACGTCATCGAGACTCGCGCGGGGGTCGGGTATCAGATGGGGCCCTGTCGCGGTCAGGCGGCGTGATCGGGGGCGCTGTTCAACAGGCGCGGGCCTTCGTGCGAGCGCATTGGCCCGCCATGCGCCTGCGCACCATCCTGGTGTCAGTCCTGTTTTTCGCCGCCATCTTGCCGGGCGCCGGGGCCATTTTCTTACGAGTCTACGAGAACACTCTGGTCCGGCAGACCGAGGCGGAGCTGATCGCCCAGACGGCGGCCCTGGCGGCGGCGGCGGAAACCCTGTGGCCCGGCGCTCGAGTTTTCGTCCCGACCGAGGCCCAGCGGGCGGCGCCGGACTATTTTCGTCCAGAGCCGGCGGGCATCGACCTGCGCTCTGATCCCGTGCTGGGGCCGCGTCCCGCGCCGCGTGAGGCATCGACGCCGCCGGAGCCCCAGGCCCTGACCGCCGCAGCGCGCCTGGCGCCGATCATGGAAGAGACCAGCCGCACCACCCTGGCTTCCATCGTCCTGATGGACCGCAATGGGATCGTGGTGCGCGGCTTGGGCAAGGGCGGAACCTGGCGCGATCTCCCCGAGGTCAAGGCCAGCCTGTCCGGTTCGCCTTCAACGGTCCTGCGCCGCAACGCGGCCTACCAGCCGCGATATCAGATGGAATGGCTCAGCCGCGCCTCGGGACTTCGTATCCATCACGCCCGGCCTGTGGTGGTGAACGGTCGGGTCGAGGGCATCATCCTGACCTCGCGGTCGCCGCGCGCCCTGTTCAAGGGCGTCTACCAGGACCGGGGCAAGATCCTGTTCGGGATCATCGCTGTTCTCGGTCTGCTCAGCGTCCTGGCTGTCGTGGTTTCACGCGGCATCGCACGCCCCATCGAGGCCCTGCGTCGGGTCGCCCGCGACGTCACCAACGGCGGGGGGAAGGTGCCGCCGCCGCCCGCGACAGCCGCGGTCGAGATCCGCGACCTTTATGAGGACTTCGGCCGGATGGCCGAGGCCGTGGATCGCCGTTCCCGCTATCTGCGCGACTTCGCCGCCGCGGTCAGCCACGAGTTCAAGACGCCGTTGGCGGGTATCCAGGGCGCTGTCGAACTCCTGCAGGACCACGGCGACGACATGGAAGCGGAGCAACGCAGTCGCTTCCTCGGCAACATCGATTCCGATGCGCGGCGCCTGTCCGATCTGGTGACGCGGTTGCTGGACCTGGCGCGCGCCGACATGGCGCGGCCCGAGGCGGGGGCGGCGGTGGAACTTCAGCCCGTGACGGTCCGCATCGCCGACGGCCTGAAGGGCGGTCTGGCGATCGCTGTCGATCTGCCGGCAGATCTGCCCAAGGTCGCCCTGCCCGAGGCCAGCCTCGAGATGGCCTTGACTATCCTGTTGGAGAACAGCCGTCAGGTGGGCGCGAGCGAGGTCGGCATCACCGCTCGTGTCGAGGCCGATCACGTTCGTTTGCTGGTGGCTGACAACGGGCCGGGAGTGGCTGACGGCGATGTCGAGCGGATCTTCGAACCGTTCTTCACCACCCGTCGCAGCGAGGGCGGCGCCGGTCTGGGTCTGTCGATCGCCCGTTCGCTGCTGCGGGCAAATCACGCCGATCTAGAGTTGGTGACGTCACCGGCCGGAGCAATGTTCCAGCTCTCCTTGCCATGCGTACAGGGGGTGCGCGCTTCATCCTAAGGAGTCCGCGAAAGCTAGCCTTCGCTCGAAGGCGGCCGCTAGCGCTCCGATCTGGACGACGCGCGTACATAGCGATTCAGGAACCTCAGATAGGCTTCCTGAGCCGCCACCCGGTTCTCGCGTCGCCGGAAGCCATGCCCTTCGTCGGGGAAGACCACATACTCGACCGGTGTTCCGTTGGCCCTGACCGCGGCGACCATTTCATCGCTTTCGATCTTGAGGACGCGAGGGTCGTTGGCGCCCTGAACGACCAGCAGCGGTTTGACGATGTTGGCGGCATGGAACAGGGGCGAGATGCGGCGGTGGCGCGCGGCGTCGGTCGCGGGGTCGCCCATCTCGTCATAAAGAGCGGCGCGTCGGGACTCGGGCAGACGCGCGGCCTCCCCCAGGGTGCGGGTCCAGTTGGTGACGCCGAAGATGTCGATCGCCGCCTCAAAGGCCTGGAGATGGAAGGTCTGGGCGGCCAGGGCCAGATAGCCGCCATAGGAGGCGCCCATCACCGCGACCTGATCATCGGCGACCCAGTCCTGGTCGCGCAGCCACTGGCCGCCCGCGACCACGTCGCGCAGGTCGGCCTCGCCGTGAGCACGATTGTCCATGCGGAAGAAGGTCTTGCCGTAGCCTGACGAGCCGCGATTGTTGACCGCCAGGACGGCGTAGCCGTGATTGACCAGGTGCTGGATGATGGGGGAATAGTCGCGGCGCGCCTGACCGCCCGGTCCGCCGTGAACCATGACCACGCCCGGCGTCGGCGCGTCGGTCGAGGCGCCCTTGGGGCGATAGAGGTTGGCCGGGATCGTCACCCCGCCTTCGCCTTGGTAGTGAACGACCACGGCCTCGACGAGGTCGTCCTCCTTGATCGCCGGGTTCAGGGCCTGGGTCAGTCTTCGGGTCTCACCCGTCGACAGGTCGGCGATGAAGACGTCCGCAGGCGAGGTGGAGGAGGACACGGTAAAGACGATTTGTCCTTCGTCTTGGCGGAAACGCACCGCCCCAATGTCGCCCGCTGGAACGCCCTTCAGGGCGATGGGCGCGCCGGTGGTCACGTCCGTGACGGTCATCTCAGTTCGAGCGTCGGCGTTGAAGGCGGACACCCGGTATCGGCCGGATGGTGAGAAGTTGGCGGCGATGACGTCCCAGTCGCCCTTCAGTTCCTCGGTGGTCGCGCCGTCGGCCAGGTTGTAGCGGTAGGCCCGTCCGAACTCCCCCGCGCCGTCAGAGCCGAAGATCAGGGCGGCGGAATCGGGCGTGAAGTCAAAAACGTGATGGCGGATCATGCCGACATGGGGGGTGATCAGGCGCGGCTCGCCGCCCTGGGTCAGATCCGCGAGATAGAGGTCGCTGTCGGCCGAACCGGATTGGCGACGCAGGGCGACCCAGCGTCCGTCGGGCGAGATCGCCTCGATCAGCATGCCGGGGTTCTGGAACAGCAGGCGACTTTCGTAGGTGACGGGATCAAGCGCCAGAATGTCCGGGGCGCGGCGATTCGGCGCTGTGGCCGTGATCCAGAGCGTGGACCGGTCGCCGCTCCAGCCCAGCAGGTTCGACGCGACTCGGCCCTCGGGCGTCAGGTCGCGCAGGCCGCCGTCGCGTTCGCGCGCATAGAGACGTGTGCGTTGGTCGCCGCCTCGGTCCGAGATCACCAGAATCCGCTCGTCTGCGGGGAACCAGCTCAGGGCCTCTATGGCGTTGGTGGTCGAGGTCGTCAGGGCGACCGCAGCGCCGCCGTCCACCGGAACGGCGTAGGCGTTGAACACGCCCGACTGGTCGCTGGTCATCAGGACGAAACGGCCGTCGGAAGAAAAGGCGAGGCCGGAGCCGCCGGCCCGCCGGTGGTCGACCGTTTCGTAGAATTGCGCGGCGGTGTAGGCGGTGGGTCTGGAAGCTGCGGACTCGGCGACGGGGGCGGCGACGGCAGGTTCGGCGGTTCCCGCGGCCAGGACCAGGACGAGGCTGGACGCCAGGCATGCGGAAAGGCGCGCTGGTGAGCGGGTCATGAAAAGTCTCTGCGATGGAGGGATGGAAGGGCGGTCAGGACCGCGGGCGTGGCCGGCTCAGGGCGACGGCGAAGCAGATCAGGAGCCAGAGGCTCGTGCCGAGAAGCAGTTCAGGAAACTCGACTAGCAAGAAGACGGATGTGGTCATGTGGGGTGCAGGGCCCGGCCTCGCTGATCGCTGAGCAGGGATTGGACGATCAGCAGGCAGCCCAGAGCCATGACGAGGACGGCTGTGATCCAGGGGCCGAGCAAGGGACTCTGTATCAGGACTTGCGGGCTCCACCCGCCCAGACCGCCGGCCGCGACATAGCCCGGCGCCAGCATGGCGGGCGTCCAGATCAGGGCCGACAGGACATTGGCGGTATGGAAGCGGCCCTTGCCCATGCCGGTTGCACCGGCCGTCAGGGGTACGACGGCCTGGATAGGGCCGAGGAAGCGGCCAAGACAGATCGAGGCCGCGCCGTAGCGCCGGAAATAGAGGCGGGTGCGGGCCACCGACTTGCGCTGAGACCGCAGGCGTCTGTGGCGCCAGATCGCCGGTCCTGCGCGCCGACCCAGATGATAGGACAGGGCCTCGCCCAGGATCGCGCCGAGGCATCCCCAGAACAGCACCGGCGCCAGCGGCAGGACGCCGGTCGCCGTCAGGACGCCCGCCGTCGCCATCAGGGCGGTGGCCGGCACGAAAGCGCCGACCAGCACCAGGGATTCTCCGAAGGTCATCAGGCCCAGAAGCGGCCCTGCCCAGGCGCCGTGTCGTGCGATGAAGGCGGCGGCGTCTTGAATGAAGCCTTCCATTCTCAGCCCTCCCTGTGACGCAGGGAGGCCAGGGCGACGGCGATCAGGCCCAGCCCCGACCAGAACAGCAGGGCGACGGCCCAGACCGTGCTCGAGGCGCCGCCGGTCAGCACACGCTCCAGCCCCAGGTCGCCGTGCAGGACGGCCTGGGTCGCGGGCTTCAGAGGCGCGTCGAGATCGAAGGCTGAAAGCAAGGCGCAGGCGAGAACCAGACCGACGCTCCACCGCAGGGGATGGCGCAGGGCCAGAACCAGGGCGCTGCCCAGCAGGTAGGCCGTCGCCACGGACCCCAGCGGAACCAGCCCCCGCCAGGCCGCCCCGATGGTCGGCGAACCCGCCGTCAGCGCCAGAAAATTGAAGAGAAGAACGACCGCCGCCGCCAGACCCAGTGCCCAGACCGCGCCGGCGCAAACCCTGATCAGGATGTGCTTGCGGCGTTCGACAGGCATGAGCAGGAAGTCGCCGCGATCGAACAGCCGCTCCCTGTTCCAGAGCCTGAAGGGCAGAAGGAAGGCGGCGGCTGGCAGCAGGAAGCTCAACTCCTGAGGATAGTCCAGGGCCGCGTCACGTTGCATCAGCAGGCCGAGGCCCATGATCGCCGTAGGGCTGAGGATCAGGGCGAGGCCGATCAGCTCGGGGCGCAGGATCCGGCCCATCTTTCTGAGCTGCAGTTGAAAGACGGCGGCCGCGCGCGGCGGTTCGTGCTGAAGGCTCGAATTCATGACGCCGCTCCCTGGCGCATCAGATGGACGACGGCGTCGTGGAGGGTGAGGGAAGCGACATCCCGAACCTCGCCGCCGGATGCGGCGATGCGTTCGACGACCTCTGTTTCGTCGCCGCGGATGACCCAGCTATGCTCCCGTCCGAACCGGCCGCGATGCAGGACATCGGGAAGATCGGATGGCGCCTTCCAGTCTTCGGAGGCGCGGACGCGATAGGCTTTCACCGTGTCGCGCAAGGCGTCGCGGGACGCTTGCGTCGTCAGGCGGCCATGCGACAGGACCCCGACCTGATCGACCAGGGCGTCCAACTCATAGATCAGGTGGGTGGAGACCAGGATGGTGCAGCCGGTCTGGGACAGATGATCCGAGACCAGCTCCAGCACAGTGTCGCGCGCCGCCGGATCCAGGCCGTCGGTAGGCTCGTCCAGAAGGAGCAGGGGTGGGCGGTGCGCCAGGGCGGCCACGATCTGCGCGCGGCGCGCCTGTCCCTTGGACAACTGGCCGACCCGCCGCGCGACGTCGATGTCCAGGCGACGACACAGAGCGGCGGCGTAATCAGCGTCCCAGGCGGGATAATAGACGGCCCGTTCGGCGAACCAGCGCCCGACAGTCATCCAGCTTGGTCCCATGCCGAAGCCTTCCGGTACATAGCCGACGCGGGCGCGGACGCGCGCGCCGTGCCGGTCCGCCGCCAGTCCCGCGACCTCGGCTTGGCCGCCGCTGGGCCGCTCCAGGTTCAGAAGCAGGCGCAGCAGGGTGGATTTCCCGGCCCCGTTCTCGCCCGCCAGCATGTAGACGGCGCCTTGCGGAACCCGAAGTTCGACATCCTTCAGGGCGGTTGATCGCCCATAGAGTTTGGACAGGGCGCGGGTCGCGACGGCGAAACGAGCTTCGTCGATGGAAGGGAAGGGCGTGGTCATTTGATCGGGGCTTTCGAGGAGTCGACCGAGCGGATCGCCTGAATGAACTGTTCCGTGTTCAGGCCCAGGCGCGCGGCCTCGACCAGCGACCGTTGCGCCAGTTCATGGGCTAACGCGGTGCGGTCGTCGTCGATCTGGCGCGTGGACCCGACGAAGGTGCCCTGGCCACGCTGGACATAGGCCAGGCCCTCTCGCTCGAGTTCGCGATAGGCCTGGGCCACCGTGTTGGGATTGACCTTCAGGCTGGTCGCCAACTGACGGACAGACGGAAGGGCGTCGCCGCTGACGAGCGCGCCAGAGGCCATGCCGCGCCGGACCTCGTCCATGATCTGGACGTAGATGGGACGACTGTCCGTGGGGTTGATGGAAAAGTGCAAAGTCAGGCGTCCGATTGGTGTATCGGTTCACTAATACACTAAGCTGCCGTCGTCAATGCAACCGAAGACGCGCGTGCCTAGGCGGGGATCACCATGCTGCGCTCTCTAGCCGGATAGAACCGCTGACACGTTCGGCGGGGCTTTCTGCCGTCCGCGCCCGACACAGCGACAGAAGCCCAAGCGGAGGTGTCTCACTGCGATCAGGGCGCGTTGCTGCGGCGCCCCGATCGATCGGGGAGGGCGCTGGCTTTACCTCACGCCATAGCGTGCAGGGCTCTGGCGGTCGGGAAGAGAGGTGCTGACGCGGGCCTGAGACGATGTCAGCGGGCGCCCCCCCCTATTCGAACTGCACGAATATCTCCGCGTCTAGGACGGAGGGCGTTTTTCATTGCTCCCAACATGTGTATCTATCGATGTTCGCTCGGCGCCTGCCGCCTGACGATCAATGGGGAAGAAGCGCAGACAGGCGCTCGGGGGCTTTGAGATGCTGAACGCTATGAAGTCGGCCTTCGGCCGTGCGCGCGGCCGCGCGCTGAGCATGCTGGTGGCTGTGACGGCGCTTGCAGCGCCAACGGGAGCCCTTGCGCTGTCGGGGCAGTGCCAGGCGATCAACAACAACCAGATCGCCGTCGGCGCGGGCAATAGCGCTCCGGGGACGTTGTCCGGCGTCTATACCATCGGCAGCCAGAGCTACGGCGGCGAGCAACTGAGCAGCTCGAACTATTCGGACTTCAACCAGCCCTTGGCGCCGGGTGAAGTCATCCACTTCAACTGGACGCGCAATTCGGGCGCGGGCTATGTCCAGGTCACCCTGCAGGAACAGGCCGGCTTCACGCTGCGATCGGGATCGACGGAAAACGCCATAGCCGCCTCGGGCTCGGGCAGCATTACGGTCGGCTCCGCGAGCGACGTCTTCAACATCGCGGTCACCAACTATTCGGTCGATACGGCGAACGGCGTCACCAACGCCGCCGAAGCGGGCCGCAACAATTCCAGCGTCACCTTCAACATCAGTTGCTCGGCGTCGGTGGCGCCGCCGATCGCCAGTTCACAGACCTATGGCTCGATCATCGCCTACAACGAGGGTTCGAACCAGGCGACCAACATCGACCTCAGCCTTTATCTGACGGGCGGAGGCGCGCCGACCAGTTTCGCGGTCGGTTCGACGACGACGGCCCAGGGCGGGACGGTCAGCGTCAACAGCTCAGGTCTGGCGACCTACACCCCGCCGGTGGGTTTCCGGAACGCCAATGACAGCTTCACCTTTAGGGCAAGCAACCTCGGCGGCTCCTCCGCGCCGGCGACGGTGACGGTCACTATCGGCAATCCGACGATCACGGTCGCCCTGCCGTCGAGCGCAGCCACGGTCGAGCGCGCCTATAACGCCGGCGGAAGCGTCGTGAGCGTCTCGGGCGGGCGGGAGAACTACACGATCAACAGCATCAGCGGCCTGCCCTTGGGGCTGACCTCCAGCGGCGGGGTCATCAGCGGCACGCCGGCGGTGAACGGAACCTTTACTGTGACGGTCAATCTGACCGACAGTTCGCTGGGTGCGGGCCCGTACAACGCCAACGCCACGGCGGCCCTGACGGTCGGCCTCCCGCCAGCGCCCGTGGTGTCGTCTTTCGCCATCAGCAGCCTAGCTTACAACACCGGCACGGCCACGGCGACGAGCTTCAGCGCGGCGCCCCACGCGACCGA
This sequence comes from Brevundimonas sp. T2-11, assembly GCF_055397675.1. Taxonomy (NCBI): domain Bacteria; kingdom Pseudomonadati; phylum Pseudomonadota; class Alphaproteobacteria; order Caulobacterales; family Caulobacteraceae; genus Brevundimonas; species Brevundimonas sp. T2-11. The sequence continues at coordinate 2,158,831 of NZ_AP027920.1, read as the reverse complement.
GAGCCCGACCGGCTACCAGGTCGGCGCCTCCTCTTACGGGGGGAGCGTCAGCGTCAATAGCTCAGGTCTGATGAGCTACACGCCGCCGATCGGTTTCCGTGGCACCGACACCTTCAACTATGTCGCGACCAATGCGGGCGGCACGTCGAACGTCGCTCAGGTCTTCATGACGGTGAACGACCCGGTCTTCTCGGTGACCCTGCCGGCTTCGACCGGCGCGGTGGGTCAGGTCTATAACAGCGGCGGAGCGGCGGTCACGATGACCGGCGGCAATGCGCCCTACAATAATTTTTCGGCCACTGGTCTGCCGGCCGGTCTGACAATGAACAGTTCAGGCGTGATTTCGGGCACGCCGACGGCCGCCAGCAGCGGCATGATCGTGGTCACCGCCACTGACAACTCGGGCGGCAACGGCAGCTACACCAGCACCGCCTCGGCGCCCCTGACCATCGCGGCGCCGACCATTGTCCTGTCTCCGGCGTCCGGCGCGCTGCCGGGCGGCTCGGTCGGGACGGGTTATTCGCAGAGCTTCACGGCGAGCGGAGGCACAGCGAGCTACAGCTATGCACTAACCCTGGGCTCGCTGCCCTCGGGCTTGAGCCTGTCGTCGGACGGCACGCTGTCGGGCACGCCGACCGACATCGGCACGTTTAACTTCGACATCATGGCCACCGACAGTTCGACCGGCGGCGGTCCTTATACGAAGACGGCCAGCTACAGCATCACCGTCAACCCGGCGGCCTTGACGATCAACGCGGCCGCGGCATCGGGCCTGCAGGTCGGCGCCAGCTATAGCCAGACCAACTCTGCCTCGGGCGGGGTGGCGCCCTATGTCTACTCGCTCAACGCCGGTGCCTTAGTGCCGGGGACCAGCCTCAACACCGCGACCGGGGTCGTTTCGGGGACGCCGACCATCGCGGGCTCCTTCTCCTACCAGATCCGTGTCACCGACAGTCAGACGCTGCTAGCCCTCAGCCCGATCGTCTCTGTGACCATCGCCAAGGGAAACCAGACGGTCGCCTTTGCCACGGCCGCGCCGACCGATGCCATGGTTGGCGGCGCCTATCATGTGACCGCAACCGCATCTTCCGGTTTGATGCCGACGGTGCTGATCGACGCCAGCGCCGCTACGGTCTGTTCGATTTCGGGCGGTTCGGTGACCTTCCTGTCGACAGGAACCTGTGTGATCAACGCCAATCAGGCGGGCGATCCCAATTGGAACGCGGCTCCCCAGGTCCAGCAGAGCTTCACCATCGGCGCTGCGACCGCGATCAGTGCGTCGGTCAGTTTCTCGTCGTCTTCGCTCGGCGTCGGCGAGACCGGCGTGGCGACGATCACCTTCACCAATCCCAATGCTTCGGCTTCGCCCAGCATCGCTCCGCTGTTCATTGGTTCCTCCTTGGTCAGCCGCGGCGCGCTGGGGGGCTCTTGCGGCGTCAGCGGATCGGATAGTGGCGCGAATTTCCAGTTCAACGGATTCAGCATCCCGTCGGGGGCTTGCACCGTCACGATCAGCTATGCTGGCGTCACGGCGGGCTCGACCGCCGGATTCAGCCTGAGCGCGTTCACGCCGAGCGGCTATCCGACCACCTCCGCAGCGGGCAGCGGCGCCTTCGTGGTCGTGCCCGTTGTCACCGGCGTCTCGCCGAACTCGGGTCCGGTCAGCCAGGTGGTGACCGTCAGCGGCGCCGGCTTCAGCGCCACTCCGGGCAACAACACCGTGACCTTCGGAGCGGCCGGCCCCGGCAATGTCACCGCGGCGAGCGCGACCTCGCTCACGGTCACGGCGCCGGCCGTCGGCGTGGGGCCGGTGGCCGTGACGGTTACCGTCAACGGTCAGACCAGCACCACCTCCAGCGCCTTCACCTTCATCAATCCGCCGATCGCGGCCGACAAGCCGGGGGTCTCGGTGCCCTACAACAGCAGCGGCACGGCGATTGACCTGTCTAGCGCGATCACCGGCGGTCCGCACGGCAGCATCGTCCTCGGCGCCGCTGCGCAGCACGGAACGACGACGATCGCGGGCGATGTGGTGACCTACACCCCGACCACCGGCTATTTCGGCCCCGACAGTTTCACCTATAGGGCGACCGGGGCTGGCGGGACCTCCAATCTTGCGACGGTCAGCATCGTCGTGGCGACGCCGGCGGCTCCGGTCGCGGCTGACAAGAGCGGCGTAGCGATCCCCTACAACGACGCGGGCACGGCCATCGACCTGTCGAGTTCGATCACGGGCGTGCGTTCGAGCATCGCCATCGCCTCGCCTCCGGCGCACGGCTCGGTGACCGTAGCGGGCGAGGTGATCACCTATAAGCCGAGCGCAGCTCATTATGGCGCGGACAGCTTCACCTACACGGCGACGGGTCCTGGGGGCGTTTCGACCCCAGCGACGGTGTCCCTGACAGTGGCGACGCCGGCGGCTCCGGTGGTGACCGCGCCGACCGATCCGGTCGTCGTGCCTCCGTCCCAGGGCGGCGGTTCGATCGCCGTCGATCTTGGAGCTGTGAGTCAGGGTGTCATCGATGGCTTCCGCATAACCGTGACCAGTGTCCATGGCGTGGCGGAACTGATCGAGAGCGGACAGGCGGGGCCCGCGTCCGTGGAACGTTCGGCGACGCCGAAAGCTGCGGGCGGCGTCCAACTGATCTATGCGCCAGCCGCGAACTTCATGGGGACGGATACCGTGACCGTGGTGGCCTATGGGCCCGGCGGCGATTCCGCCCCCGTGACCTTCAGCTTCCAGGTGGCGGGCAAGGCGCCGGACCTGACGGCCGCGATCACCTCGAACGCCGTGGCCAGGCTGTCGCCGACGGCGGGTTTGGTCGGCGGCCCGTTCAATGTGGTGCGCATCACGCGCGCTCCGGCCTTCGGAACGGCGACCATAGATGGTCTGGACATCGTCTTCACGCCGGGCGTGGCCAACGGCGGCGCGACCTCGCTCGACTATGTCGTCGATCTGCCGTTCGGCTCTTCGGCGGCCGGTCGGATCGACCTGACCTCCAACCTGGCGCCTGGCGCTCAGGCGCTGACGGCGGAAACGCTGCAAGGCGTGCCGATCACCGTGCGGATCAGCAACACCGTGGGCGGTCCCTTTACCGGGGCGGCCGTGGTGTCGATCAATCCTGCGAACGCCGGAACGGCCGTCGTTACGGGGGACGGAGCCGAATGGAATCTGACCTTCACGCCGGACGAAGGCTTCAGTGGACAGGCCGTGACGACCTTCAGCCTGACTAATGCCGCAGGAACGACAAACGGAACCCTGACCATTGCGGTCGAGGCCCGGCCGGATCCGTCCCAGAACGCCGAGGTGAGGGGCGTGGCGACGGCGCAGGTGACCTCGGCCAGGCGCTTCGCCGACGTCCAGCTCAACAATTTCCAGCGTCGCCTGCAGACGTTGCACGACGGGACCAACGGCTCGTCGAACGGCTTGAGCCTGAATATCGGCTTCGGCGGCCAGAACGATCAGGATAATGATCCACGTGCGGCCCTGCGGCGCCGGCTCGGCGGCGGTGACCAGATGGACCCGGGCGCCATGGACGATCGCTCGCGCGACATGCTGGGGTTGGATGTCTGGGGCGACCGGAAGGTCGAGCCGGAAGCGGCCGGCGTCTCTGATGATCGTCGGAGCGCCCTATCGGCTTCAGGCCGTTCCGGAATAGGGGCCGAAGGGGGTTTGGCCGTTGGCTTCTGGACCGCCGGTTCGGTGGACTGGGGCCGTCAGGACGCCGCCGGCCAACGCGACTACCGCTTCAGCACCCAGGGGGTGACGGCGGGCCTGGACGTGCGGGTTTTCGATCGTCTGATCGTCGGCGGCGGTCTCGGCTACGGCGAGGACAAGACGAAGATCGGCGACAACGGCTCGGTGTCCAGGGGATCGGCCCTGACCGGCGCCCTGTACGCCAGCTGGCGTCCGGCCGAGGCCTTCTATATCGACGGCGTGGTCGGCTACGCCGACCTGGACTTCGACGCTCGCCGCTGGACGGAAGGCCTGGGCGGTCAACCAGACGGCTATTCGGCGTCGGAGCGGTCGGGCGGCGTCCGCTTCGCCTCGGCGGCCTTCGGGCGGCTGCTGCGCGGTGGAGGAATGACCACGGACCTCTACGCCCGCATGGACGCCCGCGAGATCGCTCTGGACGGCTTCACCGAAACCGGCGGGGGCTACGGCTCCCTGATCTGGGATGAGGTCGAGCAGAGCAGCCTGTCGGCCAACTTCGGCGCCGCCTGGCGCTGGACGGTGGAGACCCGCCGTTTTGGCCAGATTGTTCCCAGCGCCCGTATGGAATGGTCGCATGAGCTGGAGGATGTCGGGATGCAGGGCGTGCGTTACGCTGACTGGGCCGCCAGTCCGACCTATCTGGTTCCGCTGGACGCCTGGTCGCGCAATGCGATCAACATCGATCTGGGCGCTGAGTGGTCGCTGACGGATCAGTTGATGTTCAGCCTCGGCTATCGCTCCAGTCTCGGCGACGCCAGCGCAAGCCACGGTGCGGAAATCCGCCTGAACTACGGCTGGTAGGACAGGGGGCCGCGGCGAAAACCGCGGCCCCTATCGTTTTTGATGAAAGGGCGGATGTGAAGCGAGACGGCATCCGTTGTCGGAGCCCTGGCGGCTGAGCGCCCCTTCGTCGCAATGCGGATGATGTTCTGCGCCGGCTGCAGAGGTGTGGAGAGGCCGCGGGCTAAACCGTCCCATCGCCGCGCCATCCGACGATGTCAGTGGGCGTGCGGCCTGCGGCGCCAGTTCATCAGGTGGGCGGCGCTGAGCAGCAGGCCGCCGGCGACGGTGATCGGCGTCTCGGCCTCGTGCGTCGGCCATTCGGCGGTGGCCAGGAACAGCAGGGCGACGCCGAGCGCGCCCAGGCCGATCAGCGGCCAGGCGCGACGACCGTCCGGCGTTGGGCGCGTCAGCGTCCAGGCGGCGATGGGGGCGGCGGTCAGGGCGAAGGCCCAATGCACCCAGGGGGCCTCGGCGAATAGCCCCAGGACCGGCAGCAGTCCCGCAGCGAGGGGGAGGGCCAAACAGTGGACCATGCACAGGCAGGACAGGCCGATGGCGGCGGCGTCGCCCCAGGTCTGGACGCGAACGGTCATGGCGATCCTTTCAGGAGAAGGTCGGCCGCGACGTCGTGACGACGCCGCGGCCAGGCGGGGGGAGGAGGCGGAGGGATCAGAACCGGGCGCGGAACCCGAGGACGACATTGCGTCCGCGCAAGGGGGCCAGATTGCTGATGAAGGAGGCGTGGTTCAGCGCCTTTTCGTCCAGCAGGTTGGTTCCGCGCAGGAAGATCTGGCCGTCGATGTCGCCCAGACCGACTCGGTCCAGCCCCACGTCGTAGGCGAGGGTGGCGTTCACCATCTCATAGCCGGGGGTCGTGGTTTCGAAGGCGGCGATACGGTCCTGTTCGAAGACGTGGACGTATTCGAGATTGCCGGACCAGGTGCCCTGATAGAAGTCGCCGCGCGCGCCCAGGCGGCCCGCCGGAATGCGCGGCAGGTCGCCGCCGTCGCCCTTGAGATCGGCCCGGACATAGTCGCCGAAGACCGTGGCCGACAGGCCCGGCCGGAAGTCGTGCGTGACCTGCCCCTCGATCCCGGTGAAGCGGGCGTCGGCCTGGGTGTAGCGGATCAGGCGGAAGTCCTCGAACTGGTCGAGGGTGTCGGCGAAGATGTAGCCGTCATAGTCGTAGTGATAGAGGCTGGCGGCGAAGGTGGTGGCGCCTTCGGTCTTCTTCAGCGCCAGCTCGATCGAGTTGGCCGTTTCGACGTCGAGGCTGGCCGTGCCGATCTCATAGGTGTTGGTCGCCAGGTGGACGCCGCGCGCATAGAGCTCCTGAGCGGTCGGGGCGCGCTGCGACCGCGCGACCGACAGGGTGGCGACATAGCCGGGCGTAAAGGTCCAGCTGGCGGCGGCCGAGGCCGAGAAGGGCGAGTGGCTGGTGTCGGCCCGTCCCAGGGCGCGGGCGTCCTGCCATTCCTGACGCAGGGCGCCTTCGAAGCGCCAGTCGCCGGTCGCATATTCTTCCATCAGGAAGACGGCGTGGTTCTCGGCCCGGCTCTCGGGGATGAAGGACTCCGCGCCGACGGCGGCGAAGTCGCTGCGCGAGGTCTGGGCGCCGATGACGCCGCGCACCCCGCCGATGGCGGCGTGCTGCACCTCGACGCGGGCGTCATAACCCTCGTTGGTGAAGGTGGTGGCGATCTCGCCGTCGTCGATCTCGTCGTGGCGATAGTCGGTGAAGCCGCCGCGGAAGCGGATGCGCTCGATCCCGGCGAACGGATCCTCGATCTCGCCCCGAATGTCGACGCGCTTGCTGATCAGGTCTACGATCGGGACATGGTCATGATCGTGGTCGTGATCATGATCGTGGTCATGGTCGTCGTCGCCGTGGTCGTGGCCTCCGCAGTGCAGGCTGGAGCCGTGCGGATGGCAGGACTCGTATTCGTGGCTGTGGCCGGGCAGGCCGTATTCGCTGCGCTGTTCCGTATAGGCGGCGCCCAGATAGCCGCGCGAACCGATCCACGACAGGCCGAGCGTCGCGGTCGAGCTGCGGTTGAAGGATCCGTCCAGCGTGGCTTCGCCGAAGTCGGGAACCTCGTAGTCGTCGGTGCGGCGCCCGGCGGCCTCGACGCGGATGGCGAAGGACCCCGCCCCGGCGGTCAGGCCGACCACGCCGGCTTCTTCATTGTCCGCCGTGCCGAGGCGGAACTCGGCGACGCCCTCGCCGCCGTTCTCGGGGATGCGCGTCGGAATCTTCTTGTCGATCAGGTTGACCGCACCGCCGATGGCGCCCCCGCCGTAGAGCAGGGCGGAGGGGCCGCGCAGGATCTCGACGCCTTCCAGCAGCAGGGGCTCGCCTGACACCGCGTGGTCCGGCGAGACCTCGGAGGCGTCCATCAGGGCCGAGCCGTCGGTCAGTACTTTTACGCGCGGCGCCGTCTGACCGCGGATCACCGGACGGCTGGCGCCGCCGCCGAAGGTGTCGGAGTTGACGCCCGGCAGGCCGTTCAGGGTTTCGCCCAGGGTGGACTGCCGTCGCTGGACCAGTTCGTCGCCGCGCAGCACCGCCACGCTGGACACCACCTCCTTGCTCGACCGGCCCAGGGCGTCGGCGGTCACGACCACATCATCGACGCGGGTCGTGGCCGGTCCGGACTGGGGCAGGGCGTCGGCCCAGACCGTCGTCGAAATTACTGAAAAACTCGCGGCCGCGAGCAGGATCGATCTTGAGTGCATGACGCTCCCCGTTCATGAAGAGAGTCGCTATTATGTTATATCGTAACATTCATCAAGCGAACTTGAGCGGAGATTGGAATGAGGGGCGAGGGAGCGGCGGCGGAGGCCGAGCGGGTGCAGGCCGAGGTCTGGCGAATGATCGGGCGGGCTTTCGAGGCGTGTCGGGCCAACGGCCTCAGCCAGTCCGATCTGGCGAAAAGGCTGGGCGTCCCGCGCGGGCAGGTCTGCCTGTGGCTGAGGGACAAGGAGCGCATGACCCTGAAGGCGGCGGTGCGTCTGGCGGACGCCATGGGCCATGATCTGGACGTGCGACTGATCCGACGAGCGGCGCTTCGACCTGCCCAGGCGGAGGCGCAATGAGCCTGTTCGATCACGTCGAGACCTTGCAGGGAGACCTGCCCTGGGGGCGGTTTCTGGACGCCGGAACAGGCGTCAATTCGAGCCTCTGGAGCACGGCTCTGACCACGGAGGCCTGGACCGGGGTGACCGCCGCGGCCGGCCATGCTGACCAGGTGCGGGCCTCGGTCGGCGCGCGCTTTCGTCCGCAGGACAGGCTGCTGCTCAGCAACTGGACCGACGAGAGTCTCTTGGCGGGCGAGGTCCACGACACGGTTCTGGCCGACTATCTGATCGGCGCGGTGGAAGGGTTCGCGCCCTATTTCCAGCAACTGCTGCTGCGGCGTCTGCGCCCCATGACGGGACGGCGGCTCTATGTCGTGGGGCTTGACCCCTACGTCGTCGGGCCTGCCGAGACGGACGAGGCCAAGATGGTGCGCGAGATCGGCAAGCTGCGGGACGCCGTGCTGATGCTGGCGAACGAAACGCCCTATCGCGAATATCCGGCGGAGTGGACGTTGAACGCGCTCGCCGGCGCCGGCTTCAGGGTGCTGTCAGCGCGGCGTTTTCCCAATCGCTACAAGGCGAAATGGGTGAATGGCCAGTTGGACATGACGTTGAGGCGCCTGCCCTTTCTGGCCGATCCGGCTCTGGCGTCGCAACTGCGTGCGACGGCCGAGGACATGCGGCGGCGTGCTCTTGCGCTTTGCGAGGAGCGGCGCGGCCTCCGGCATGGCGCGGACTATGTCATCGCCTGCGAGCCGATGAATTGATCGCTTTTTTGATTATTGAGAATCGTTATCAATTACGCTAGAGGCCTTCTTCCCTTCGATTTCGGACCAGCGCCATGCCGTCGCCCATCCCTCTGTCCGAAGATGAGATCGGAGAGACAGATCGGCGCCTGAAGGGCTTGGTCCGAAGCCGGGTCGGTCACCGCGAGGACTGCGAGGACATCGCCCAGGACAGTTGGCTGCGGATGGCGGCCACGGCGCGAGAGAGCCGGGCGCCCATCGTCAATGCCCGAGGCTATCTGTTCCGCATCGCCCGCAATCTGATCGTGGACCATAGGCGGCGCGGCGCGGCCAGACCGCCGATCGACGGGGACGACGCCTTGCTGACGGTGGTCGATCCGCGCCCCGATCCGGAGCGCGTGCTGATCACCCGGATCGAGCTGGCGCGCATGGACCGGATCATCGCCGCCATGCCGGCCCGTCCGCGCGAGGTCTTCCGCCTGTCGCGGATCGAGGGCCTGTCCTTCGCCGAGATCGGTCGTCGGATGAAGCTGTCGCGGCAGACCGTGCACGAACACATGGGGCGGGCGCTGTTGGCCCTCCAACTGGCGGCGGACATGGATTTCGACGCAGAAACCTGACAAGGGACGCGGTCTTTCGTCCTAGACAGGGAGCGCCTGCGTCGGCGCCTGGAACATAAGAGACGAATGTGAGCGCAGGACGGAGCCAGGCCGGGGCGGACCCGGCGGCGGAGGCGGCGATCGCCTGGTTCGTGCGCCTGCACGACGACCCGGCCGATCTCAGCCTTCGTGCGGAATTTGAAGCCTGGCGCGACGCCGATCCGCGCCATGCCCGCGCCTATGAGCGCCTGCAACGCCTGTGGGGGGCATCGGCGCACCTGCCCAGTCTGGCGGTTCAGAAGCCGACGATGGATCGACGCAGGATGCTGCGCGGCGCGGTCGGCGCCGGGGGGGCTGCGGCTGTCGCCCTGGTCGGCGGGCGTCTGGCTCTGGGGCCGCATCCGTTCGCCGACTATGCGACCCGGCCGGGCGAGACGGCGCGCGTCGCCCTGGCGGACGGATCGCTTGTCGAGCTTTCGACCGCGACGGCGGTGAATGTGGACTTCAACGCCCGCCGTCGTCGTCTGCGCCTGCTGGGCGGCGAGGCGTGGTTCCGGCCGGCCGCGACGGACGCCAGACCCTTCATCGTGGAGGCGGCGGGCGGCTGGATCGAGGCGGGCGAGGTGGCTTTCGCCGCGGCGATCGAGACGGACGGCGCGCGTGTCGGGGTCACGGCGAAGGCGGTGCGGGTCGGAATGGGACAGGCCGTCGCGACCCTGAGGGAAGGCTATGGTCTTTCCTATGGACGAGCGGGGCTGGAGCCGCCGCGTCCCTTGTCGGAGGACAGCATGGCCTGGCGCGACGGACGCCTGGTCTTCGTCAATGCGCCTCTGGGGCGCGTGGCGGCCGTCCTTGACCGCTGGACCGGCGGGCGCACCTTGATTCTGGACGACGACCTGGCGGCGCGGCCCGTCACCCTGCTCACCCGCACGACCGAAGCCGCGCGGGGCCTGGAGCGCCTGGCCCAGGCGACGCCGATGCGCATTCGGCGCGGCGGCTCCTTGTTGGCGGTTGTGACGCCAATATGAAAATAAATCTCATTCGCACCTGACGGCGGAGGGGCGCCATCGTCTTTCTCACCGAAGGGCGGGCGTCTGTGGCTCGCCGATTATCCCGCGTGAGGGGCGTATGAAGACGAGATTGGGCGGCGGCCGGGTTCTGATGATGGCCGTCTTGATGGGCACGACGGCCTTGGGCGCGGTCGGCGTGTCGGGCGCTCCCGCCTGGGCGCAGACGCAGGACACGGCGTTCGACATCCGGCCGCAACCGCTGGGCGCGGCCCTGGCGGCCTACAGCCGGGCGACGGGCGTGAACCTGGTCTATGGCGGGGCCATGCCCGACGTGCGCTCGCCGGGTGCGGTCGGGCGGATGTCGTCGTCGGAAGGCTTGTCGCGCATCCTGGCCGGCAGCGGTCTGACCTATAGCTTCACCGGGGCGGGAACCGTGCGGCTTGAGCCGGCGCCCCAGCGTGCGGCGGGGGACGGCGTGATCCAGCTCGGCGCCGTGCGGGTGGAGGGGGCGACGACCTCGACCGGTGCGATCGGCGACGCGGGGCTGAGCGACGACGCGGTGTACAGCGAACCGGCGCCGGTCGCCCAGATCGGTGCGGACCGCATCGAACGCTATCGCGGATCCAGCCCGGCGGACGTGTTCCGCGGCACGCCCGGCGTCCTGTCGGGCGAGGCGCGCAACGGGGCGGGCGCCATCGATGTGAACATCCGGGGTCTGCAGGGCTTCGGCCGGGTGACGACCAAGATCGACGGCGCCGAGAACGCGGTCACCGTCTATCAGGGCTATCAGGGGGTTTCGAACCGGACCTTCATCGATCCGGACTTCATCGCGGGCGTCGATGTGACCAAGGGGGCCGACGCGGCGGCGTTCGGCAACGCCGGCTCGGTCGCCATCCGCACCCTGGACGCGGGCGACATCGTGCGCGAAGGCGAGACCTGGGGTCTGCGGGTGCGCGGCGGGTTGCGCGGCAACACCTCGGACCCGACGGCGGGGGATCTGAGCGGCTATGTCTATCGCTCGGTCGTCGGCACGGCGGAGCCGTCCAAGACGGGCATGGACCGCCCCGGCGCGCTTGAGCCGACCAGCGGCTGGGCCAGCGTCGTCGGCGCCTATTCCAGCGACGCGATCGACCTGTTGGCGGGCTACACCTATCGCGAGCAGGGGAATTCCCATGCGGGCGAGCATGGGCCCGTGGCGCGCCCCCTCAACATCGGCGACACCAAGATCTGGAGCGGCATTCAGCCGAACACCATGATCAACGCCGGTCTGGCCAACTATCGCGCCGGCGAAGAGGTGCTCAACAGCCAGTTGGAGACCCAGTCCTGGCTGGCCAAGGCCACAGCGCGGTTCGGCGACGGCCAGGTCGTGCAACTGGGCTACAACGGTTTCCGCAGCGAGGCGGGGGATCGTCTGGCGTCGCGCCAGACCAGTCGGGAAGGCCAGGCCCAGCAGCAGGCGCGCACGGCGGGAACCCTGCTGGACGCCTATACGGCCCGCTATCTGTGGGCGCCGTCCGACAGCGACCTGATCGACCTGAAGGCCAACGTCTATTGGTCGCACCTGGAGCTGCGCAACCCGATCCGCGGCGGGCGTCTGGCGACGCCCAAGAGCCTGGGGCTGGACGAGAACTTCCGGGTCGGCTCCGACAGCGACCTGTGGGGCGTGGACGTCAGCAACCGCTCGCGCTTCTTCCTCGACAGCGGGGATCTGGAGCTGACCTACGGCCTGTCCTATCGCGGCGAGGACACGCGCGGCAGCCGTCATACGGCCGTGCTGGAGGGCTGGAACACGCCGCGCGACGGCTTCCGGCACGAGGTCGCGGGCTTCGCCAAGGGCGCCTATACGCCGCGTGACTGGCTGACGCTGAACGGCGGCCTGCGCTACACCCACTACTGGTCCGAGGACCGTTACGATCCCTATGAGGTCTATCAGAACGCGCCGGAGAAGCAGGACGTCCGCATGGACGACGGCGGCTTCAGCCCGTCGCTGGGCCTGGTCCTGCGGCCTATGGAGGGCGCGCAGCTCTATCTCAACTATTCCAGCACCCTGCGGGCGCCGGGCCTGACCGAGACCATTTCGGCCTTCAACAGCTTCGTCGCCAACAAGCAGATTCAGCCCGAACGGTCGAAGAACTGGGAGCTGGGCGCCAATCTGATCCGCAACGACCTGCTGGCCCAGGGCGACCGCGCCCAGTTCAAGCTGGGGTATTTCCACTGGGTCGTGGACGACTACATCGCCCGCAACGTCCGCACCGAGCCGACGATCGCCCTGAACATCGAGAACATCCATCAGGCGCGCTTCGAGGGGCTGGAGTTCAGCAGCCGCTATGAGCTGGGCGGCCTGACGGCGGACTTCGCCGCCAACTACTACCTCGACATCCAGTATTGCCGCACGGCGGACACCTGCGGTCAGAAGTCCCTGTACGGCGACTACGCCACCAACCACGTGCCGCCGGAGTACAGCCTCGAACTGGCCCTGTCGCAGAAGCTGATGCAGGAGCGGCTGACCGTCGGCGGTCGGGTGCAGCACACCGGGCCGCGCGCCATCGGCCACGGCGATGTGACGGCCCAGGGCGCGGGCCAGTTCGTCGCCCTGGTCGACTGGAAGCCCTACACCCTGACCGATCTGTTCGCGGACTATCGCGTCACGGACCGGCTGACGGCCAGCCTGCGCGTCGAGAATCTGTTCGACCGTTACTACATGGACCCGCTGGGTCTGGTGACGCAGCCGGGGCCGGGGCGCACCGTCTCCTTCAGCCTGACGCAGCAGTTCGGCGGCGATCAGCCGATCAACTGGCTGGAGCCTTTCAGCCTGGAGCCGGGCGAGGTTACGCGCGACTGGACCGGCTTCTATCTGGGGGCGTACGGCGGGGGCCAGTCCGCCTCCTCGACGGGCAACGCGACCACGTTGAACGGGGCCGCCAATCCCAATGCGGCGCGCGAGGCGGCGAAATGGAACGCGCCCAGCGGCCTGATGGGGCTGCAGGCCGGCTATAATCATCAGCTTCAGAACCGCTGGGTGGTCGGCGTCGAAGCGGACTGGAGCCGCACCTATCTGCGCGATCGGGTGAAGACCCTGTCCCTTGATCCGGGCATGGCGGGGCAGGGCTATCTGGAAGCCGACCGGGCCTTTGAAGTCAGCTGGACGGCAGGCGTCCGCGCTCGTTTGGGCTACGCTTTCAGCGACCGCTTCATGGTCTATGGTTCAGGCGGCCTGGCGCTGGCACATGAGACCCAGTCGCGCGATCAGTATATCTCCAACTCGGGCCATGTCTCGGCGCCCCTGGGCAGCGAGACCAGCATCTTCTTCGTCGAACGCGCCTCGGTGACGCGCAAGGGCGTCTCGATCGGAGCGGGCGCCGAATACGCCCTCAGCGACCGCTGGTCCCTTCGTGCGGAATACAACTACAGCCGCTTCGGCAAGCAGGACTTCGACTTCGCCAAGGCGAGAGCCGGAACCGGCGCGGACTACACCAGTCAGCGCCAGATCGGCGTCGAAATCTATGACCCGTCGAAGGATCCCAACATGGCCTGGCTATGCGCCATCGATGCTTCATTCTGTCAGCCCCGTGAACGGCCGATCTATGAAACCGTCCAGCATGTCGGCACGTCGTCGGTGGAGGAGGGACGGCGCGCATCCAGCGACCTGGACCTGCACGCCGTGCGTATCGGCCTGAACTTCCGGTTCTGAGGCGGGGATGGCGATGAGCGGGGCGTTGACGGCCGCCGGGGGTGAGACTCCGGCGCGGCGGCCATGTCGCCGGCGTGGCGCCTGGGGGCGTGGAGTGGCGGCGTCGCTGCTTCTGCATGCGGCGCCCCTGCTGATCGCGAGCGGCTTCTGGGCCGCGCGTCCCGACGTGGTCCAGATTCCGGATCAGGTCTTCGAGGTGGAGCTGGTGCAGATGCAGGCCCCGCCCCGGCCGCCTTCGGAGCAGCCGCCGGGTCCGCAACAGACCGAGGCCGCCGCTGCGCCGGTTCAGCCCCGGCCGCCGATCCAGCCGCGTCCGTCAGCGGCCGTCCCTGTGAGTGTGGAGACCTTGCCCCTGAAGGTGGCGCCTGAGCCGACGCCGCAGGTTTCCGCGGCGCCGCCGGCGCCCGCGACGACGGCGCCGCCCGCGCGTCCCGCGCCCCCGGCGGCAGTCGCCGCCTCGGCGCAGACGTGGGAGGGGATGCTGCTGGCCCACCTGGAACGACGCAAACGATACCCGGCGGAAGCTCGCGCTCAGCGGCGCGAAGGCGTGGCCTACGTCCGTTTCACCATGACCAGGGACGGACGGGTTCTTTCGGCGGACCTGGAGCGCAGCTCAGGACACCCGGCGCTGGACCGCGAAGCCGTGGCCCTGCTTCGCCGCGCCCAGCCCCTGCCCAAGCCGCCGCCGGAAATTTCCGGCGACCCCGTCAGCCTGTCCGTGCCGGTCGAGTTCTTCATGCGACGCCGATGAACCTGGTCGCCGTTGCCTCGCGTCACTAGCGGAACAAGGCTTCGACCTCGGCTTGGGCTGGCGGGCCCCTCTGTGCGCCAAGGTCAAGGCTTCAGAAAATCTTGAGGGCAGCGTCAAGACTTCACGATGAGCGCGCCTAGCCTGTCTCCGTCAGAAGCGGGAGACAACGGCATGGCAAGACCGACTGGCCCATCCAATTCCTTGACGGCCTCGAGCCGGAAGAAGGGCGACGACTTGGATCGCCCCTCTTCATCGATGTCATGGGGCGCATGTACGCTATTGGCGGCGCTTCTTTCCCTTGCCGCCTGCAACTCGCCATCGGTTGCGAACGGCAGCGACAGGACAGCGCCATCCACTGCAGAGAATGCGGGGAGCGGGGCGGGGGCGCAGATCGGGCAGGGCTTGTCGGCGCCGGACCGGAGCGCCGTCATGCGTGCGGCGGGCTTCTCTAACCTGCAAGCCGACAACCGCTGGACCTGGCGTGATCTCGAGGACGCCGAGAACCTCTGCGAGGACGTGTGGGCCGAGATCGAGGACGTCCGGGACCTGAACGGCGATGGTCGGTTGGAGGCCGTTGTGAAGGCTGATGGCGATCAGTGCTGGGGCATGAACCAGCATTTTGTCACGGTCCTGCACCGCACGAGCGGAGAATGGGCGTCGCTGATCGCTTTCCAGGCGCGTTTCGCCAACTACGGATTCCATGCCCGGCCCGGGCTGGCCTGGCCCGACATCGAGATCGCCAGTGGAGACGAGACGGGTTGCGTCAGCTTCCAGCGCTGGAACGGGCGGGCCTACATCGACGGAGGAACGTCGGCCGAAGGCCGCATCTGCACGCTGACGCCCGAAGGGCGCGCTGCGGGCGGTGCGACCGCACAGGCGCGAGGGACGGTCGCGTTCCCGCCGATCGAGAAGGGCTATTACGCCATCGGCGTCAGCTGCGCCGAAGCCGCCGCCGATCCGACCGGCGTGCTGATGTACCTGGACGAGCGGCGGGTGGCCTCGTTCGACGGCGGTCGGCGGGTTCAGCGCGTGGAGGCGTTGGGCGGCGATCGCTATCGATTCCAGGGAGCGGATCTGGTCATCAGCGTCTCCGGTCGCACCAGCTTCGTCAACGCCTACGGCGACATCCACACCCACTGTCCGACCGCCCAGATTCCGCGCGAGGAGCGCGAGGACTGGGGCGACCTTCGGGACGACAGGTGAACTCAGGCTCCGTCGGCCATACGGCCGTCGGGGGCGGCGGCAAGACAGGAAAGAACCGTGGGATCACACTACAATCGACGCCAAGAGGACGGCGATGTCCTGTTCAGCGTGACGCCGGCTCCCTATCCGGGAGACAAGGCCGCCGGGCAGATCATGATGCTGGGCGTGGGGGCGATAGGCGTCGGCGTCTTGCTGCTGCTGTTCGTCGTCGGGATCGCCTTCATCGGGCTGGGGATCGCCTGGATTGTGCAGAGCCGAAAACTCAGGGCGCGATGGGTGCAGGAGAACGGGGACCGAAAGCCCAAAGACATCCTGGTCAGTCCATCGGGAGTCGTGGCTGACGGCCGCCTCTATGCGGCTGCCGACATCGTGGAGTTGGTCGCGACCCATCCCGACGCCGGGGCGTCCGGACGGACAGGAGCCGCCGTCGCCGCACTCAGGAACGCCCAGATGGCCGTCAGCTACCAGGCGAGCGTGCGTTTGCGGTCGGACAGCCGGCCGATCGTCCTGGTCAGCGGCCTTACCCACGAAACCGCGACCGCATTGATCCGAAACATGACCGCAGCGCTCTTCGACGCAAGGGAAGCGTGACGAGGCGCGCCGACAGGTTCTACCTTGGCCGTTCACCGTGGAGGGTCTGATGTCCGAATTCCGCGTTTCCCTGCTCCAGTTCGGCGTCGCGCTGACCGGCGCGCTGCTGTTCCTGGTCGTGGCCATTGTCTTGATCCGGGGACTTCATCCGGCGCTCGAACGCGGGCTGATCTGGGTAAGGCCGGGGTTTCAGCGTCTGGACCGCGCCTTGGCGCTCACCGTGGCGCGGTGGATCGGGCTGGACGAAGAGGGACGGGCGCGCCGCTGGGGGCGTTTGCTGGCGGTGCTCCTGGGAGCCGGCGCGATCGGAGCTCTGCTCCCTCCCCAGCTTGGCGCGCCGGTGCTGGTTCTGGGTCTGGTCGCCGTCCTCGCCGTGTTTCGGCGCTGGGCCTGGGACGAGGAAGATCGCGCCGCCGGCGTGAGTTCAGAGCGGCGTCGGGCGCCCGGAAGCGAGGACTACAACAACGAACTCCTGGTCGCGCTTTCGGCGGTCTTCATGCTGGGCAGTCTGCTGGTCTGGAGGCTGACAGGCCTGCACGTCTTCAGCGCGGCCTCGGGGATCGGCGGGCTGGAATATGTGACCTATGTCGCCTCCGAGGCGCTGGAGGCGCTGCCGATCATCGGAAATATCGAGGTGATGGGCTACGACAACCCGTCCGGGGTTCAGGCCGTGCTGCCCACCGGCGGCGGGGTCGCCTTCGCCTTGCGCATGGGGTTGGACCTTCTGGTCATCGGCGGCCTGCTTCAGGCGCTCGCTGTCGCGCGCCGGATCGCGACAGGTCAGGACTTGCGACGATACGAAGAGGCCCTGCGCGCCGCGGGAACCGAGGAACGGGCTGACGCCGCCTTGCAGGGGGTGGCGGATCTGGCGCGTCGCGGCAACGTCGCCGCCCTGACCCTACTCGAGAAGATCGCGCTGCCGTCGGACGGGGAGGCCCGCCATGAGGTCTTCAAGCGACGCGCCGCCGCGGATGCGCTTCTGAGCCTCTACGAAGAGGGTTCCGTGGTCGGCGTTTCGGGGCTGAACGCCGCGATCCTGACCTATGACGTCCTGATCACGCCTGAGCTGCAGCGCGAGGCGCCTCTGCAATGGGCGAGGTCGGTGGCCGCCAGGGCGCACGCCGCATACCTTCTGGGCATGCTTCTGGGGGGCGAGCAGGGCCGGCGTCGTCTGATCGAAGCAGGAGAGGGCTTCAAGCTGGCCGCTCAGAGCTTGTCCATTCTCGAGGCGACGCGGCTAGCGGATCGCGCGGAGCTCGGCTACTGGGCGGTTCAGGTGGAGGCGCTTCATCAGGTCGAGGCGATCCCACCCGAGCATCCGCCGTTGCTGATCACGGACATCCAGGGGTTCATCGACCGCATGGGGCCGGCGAGCGAGGCCGAGGTCGTCGATGAAACCCGCAGACTGATCGCACGGATCGGAACCTGGATGCTGGCGCGCGGCATGACGCCCCCCGCCGCGTCCGCAGCGACGCCAGGCATGCCCCTGGCGCAACTGGATCAAGCCGCAGCGACTATCCAGCAGTTCGCCCGCGAACCCTCTGACGAGGCCCTCGAACGTCTGGATCGGACGATCCTCAATCTCGAGGCGCTTCACGCCCAGGCGCAGACCGCGGCGGTTCGATCCGACGCCGCCCTGCGTCTGGCCCAGGCCTGGAGCGCTCGCGCCCGCGCGGTCGCTACCTCGCGGCAGGACGCGCTTCGGAAGATCGACAGGTGGTGCGAGGCGCTCGCCACCCAGACGAGCAAGGCGCCGAGGGTCCGGGCGGTCGTGCGGGAGATCCAGGCGAAGCGTTTCGTGATGGAGGCCTCGACCACGCCGTTCGGACCGAAGCGGGAGGCTCTCGCGGAGCGCGCGATCGAGACCTATCGACAGCTGGTGAACGACCCGGATCTGGGCGATGATCCTCTGTCGATCGAGGCGCGAGTCAATATGGCGATCGCCCTTCTCAATTTCGCGGAAGGCGCCCGACCCGACCTCGCGCGGATTCGGCTGGAGGAGGCGGCTCAACTCACCGACGGCCTGCGCCAGACGGCGGATCCGACAGCGAGGGCGTCCGCGGCTCTCACCGGGTCGAACGTTCGCAGGGACCTCGCGCCGCTCTGGCCGGAAAACCAGCGGCGGGACCTGCTGGATCTGGCGATCCGCGACGCCGAGGCGGCGGTCGATGGCTATGGCGCGTTGGGCAACGAGGAGGGGCGGCTGCTCGCCATGCGGGCGCTGGGCCTGTCCCACATGGATCAGGCCATGCTGGAAGGTTCCGGTCCCGAGGCGGACCAGCATGCCCGTGAGGCGTTCCCGGCCTTGGAATTCGTCGTGGCTGGTCTCGATCGCGGCCGAGACCGGGGCCTCTGGTTCACGACGACGCACGCCTTCGCGGACCTGGCGGCCTATCTGGGCGCGCAGGATCGCGATCGGGACAGACTGACCCTGGCGACGACCCTGCTGGCCGAGTTGCGCCGACTATGCATCGGCCCGTTGGAGACCCGGGCGCCCTACGTCGACAAGTCGGCTGCGGCCGTCGAGCGGACTCTCCGCGACTGGGACGGACAGGCCTGAGAACAGAGGCGTCGGACGGTCAGGCGGATGTCGATCGGCTCCTGAGCTTCACGTTCAAACATGCTGAAACATGCTCAGGATCGGCCTTGCTTTCTGCGTCAGGCGAGACGGGATCAAGCCTATGCGATGGCTTCCTTCGGCTCCAGAATGACGAAAAGGCCGTCCATGCGTTCGGATCGCACCGGAACCTCGTCAGCCAGCAAGGTGTCGTCGATCATCTCCACGACGCCGTCCGGAGACAGGGCCAAGCCGGTCGCGAAGAAGCTCTGGCGGTGACAGACCACAAGCAAATACAGCCAGCGGCCCTCGGCGTCGAAGCCGGCCGGTTCGATGGCGCGGACATGGCCCGCGCAGAGGTCCCGCAGGGCGTCGACGTCCGTCGCCCGGTCCGCCAGATCCTCGAAGGATTCCATGGGCTGGAACCGCTCTCCCTCATGGCGAACGCAGTTCATGAAGAGCCGGATGTAGTCCAGGCGCGCGTCCTCGTCGTGAAGGTGCGGGCCGACGGCGTCGTTCAGGTCGTGAATCCAGACCGAGGTTCCATCGACGGCCAGCACCTTGTTCTCGGTCAGCACGAAGGCGGCGATCCCGGTCGCGCCGCCGCTGACGCGGCCCTGGGTCTCGATCAGCATCCCCCCGCCATGACAGCGCAGCGGCCGCGTGCGGACCCAATCGCAGAAGCCGGCCAGGGGGAAGGGGGTGCGTGTCGAGCCGACGCGGTGGTGAGCGCCGATCAGGCGCAGGACCTCGGCCGCCGCCTCGGGGGGCAGATCTGTCCAGTCGCCGGGCAGGCCGGGCGACCGGCTCCAAGGCTCGCGCGGGCTACACACGGCGTCCGCCAGTCGCGCGGCCTCGACTGCAGTCAGCGGCCACCCCTCGTCGCGCGCCTGCAGCCAGGCAAGAGCCAGCTTGCCGGACCATACCGCGCTGGCCATGCCGGACAGGTCGTCGAGTTCGCGCCCGACCACGATGCGGTAGGCGTCCTGGGCGGCTGCGTAGAACACCGGGTCCGCTGTCACGCCGTCGATCAACATCGGAGCAAAGGGCTTCTCCTCTTCAGTCGGCCTTTCGAGCCTTCGGAGCAAGGGCGTGAGCTCGGTCAGGCGGGGACCCAACTGGGCGTTGGGGGCCATGTCCAGCAATGCCTGCACTTGTTGCAGTCGCTGGGCGTCCAGAAGCAGGCGGTTCTTCAGCGCGCCGTTGACCGCAGGAAGCGCCCTCATCAGGTCGGCCGCGTAGCCCAGAAGGTAGCTCGCGACGACGGAGTTGGACCACATGCGCTCGGTGAGGGTGAAGAAGCGGCCGTCCAGGTCCGTCGGCGTCAGGACCTGAGACGAGTTTCGCAACGGAGCGAGGGCGACCGCTTCCGCCATCCTGCGGCACACACTGGCCTCGCCGGCCAGCCTTCGTCGCGTGTCCGCCTCGTCGCTCTCGATCGAGTTGAGAAACTCTGCGGCGAACCGGAGCGCGTCGCCGGCGAGCACGCCGACCGTGTCGCCCTCGCGTCGGGCGGGATTGAGGTCCGGCGTCGGCGGCGCGGTCTTGGCGTGCATGTTTCCCTCTCCCCTCCGGGACGCGGCCAAGGAGGCCGCGTCGGCCTGATCGTCGCCAAGTATCCACCGACGCAGGCGGGCTCTGCGCTCCAGGGTCATTGGAAGCAATGCGAGCGGACGGGGACGCGGTCGGCTGATCGGCGAAGCAGGTCTGCGGCGGGCGGTGATGCGAGACTGAGGAGGCGAGTGGGCATGACGGTTCCTCCCAGTCAGCGTCGTGCAAGCGGATTGCGGATCAGGCCCAGGCCCGAGGCGATCAGGCCCGCGCCGGCGGCGAGCAGCAGCCACGGACCGATCTCGACGGATATGAGAGCCTCGGCCTGGGCGGCCGCAGCCTCGCCGAGCGGGTTCATGGTCGAGATCAACCCCAGGATCGCCGACCGCAGCAGGAAGGTCAGGCCGCCGGCGAGGAGGGCGGCGATGCCCGCCGCCAGCTCCCAGGGGCGCAGGGCCGCGCCCGCCCAAGCCTGCCAGACCAGCCACAGGGCGGCGAGCATGGCGGCGAAGCGCAGGATCAGGGCGGCGTCCACCGTCTTCAGGAAGCCGACCGCGCCCAGCCCCTTGTGGATCTCGGAGCGCTGCTCCTCAAGTGAGGTTATGCGATCCCCGACATTGCCGTAGCCGTAGACGCTGTCCGGGGCGCCGGCGCCGCGCCGGGCGGCTTCGGTCTGGAAGCGGGCCAGATCGCGTTCCAGGTCGGCCAGGCGGCGCCGACCCTGCTCGGCCTGTTCGAGGTTCGGTCTGACGGCGGCCGTGATCTTGTCCAGCCCCAACTGGGACACGGTCATCATCGGCGAGGATAGAGCCGGCAAGAAGAAGGCGATCATCACCAGGAGGGCCAGCGGCAGGGCCAGGGTTCCCTTGAACAGGCCGATGACCTTTTCGCCGCCGGACGACCGGGCCAAGGCCTCGACCGAGGCCACGCCGGCGCCGGTGAAGGCGCCGACGGCCGGATAGACGTCTCGCGCGGCGCCGCCTTCAACCTCGAAGTCGACGCCGGCCCCGACCGAGGCGGGACGTTCGCCGCGCCAGTCGGCGGCCTCGTAGCGATAGCGCTTGCCGTCGTCGCCCGTGATGGCGCCGGCCAGTTCGCCGGTGGCGACGCCCAGAATCTTGCCTTTCATGGCTCATTCCTCCTGTTCGAGATTGATGCGTCAGGCCGGCTGGGGCGCCGTGGTGAACTCCGTCAGGACGTCGTCGACCAGACGGATGTTCTTCTGGGCCCGGGCGATCACCCACCAGCCGATCAGCGCCATGGTGACGCCTGCCGGGATGCCGATGATGGTCAGGCAGACGAGAACGCCGGAGACGATCAGCCCCCATCCGCCCCGGACCGCCGTTCTCGACGTCTGGACCAACGAGGCCTTCACGGATGCCAGCACGTCCAGGTCGGCGGACCCGGCGCGCTTGAAGGCGCCGAGCGCTGCGGACCGTTCAATTCGGTTGGGGAAAAGCGGGTTCTCCATGCCTGTCGGCCTCCGTTAGGGAGCGCGCCTGTCGCGCTGCCAGAAGGCCAGCGTGGCCGGTTCGCTCCACAGGGTCCTGACGTCGAGCTAAAGAAGTTCTCAAGTCGTCAGTCGATGGTCGTCGAGCGTTGCCATTTCGGACCGGCGTCCCATAGGTTTCCTGATCGCAAGCGTCGTTCGAGGGGGCTTCATGGCAGAGGGTGGTTCCGGAGCGCGCCGGAGACGGCGCAGATGGCGGTTCGCGGACGCAGTGTTCGACGAGGCCGCCTGGAGCCTGTCCGTATCCGGCCAGCCTGTGGAACTGGAGGGCAAGCCGCTTCAGGTTCTGCACGAACTGTTGCTCAGCGCCGGTGAGGCGGTGACCAAGGCGGAACTCTTCGATGCCGTCTGGCCTGGCGTCCACGTGGTGGAAGCCTCCCTGACCACGGCCGTGTCCAAGCTGCGCGGAGCCCTCGGAGAGGGCGGGGCCGATGTGATCCAGACCCTGCCTCGGGTCGGCTACCGCCTGGCGGGGCCGGTCGAGATCGAGCAGTTGTCGACGCCCCTGGCGCCGCGCTTCGCCTTCGCGCCGGGGGACACGGTTCCAAGGCGTCCGCAATGGGTGCTCGCGGAGGCGCTGGGCGACAGCGGCGCCGGCGACGTCTGGCGGGCGCGCCACCAGAAGGTCGATGAGAGCCGCATCTTCAAGTTCGCCGACGCTCCGGATCGGCTGCGAAGCCTGCGCCGCGAGGTCGCCCTGTTCCGACTGATGCGCAACGTGCTGGGCGATCGGCGGCCCTGCGTCGACGTGCTGGAATGGAATTTCGATGCGGCGCCCTACTTCATTGAAGCGGCGGACGCGGGACGGGACATGCGCGCCTGGGCCGGCGCCCTGGAGGGGGGGCTGGCCGCCATGCCGCTGGAGTCCCGGATCGCCGTCGTCGCCGACCTGGCGCGCGCTGTGGCGGCTGCGCATGGCGCAGGGGTGCTGCACAAGGACCTGAAGCCCGCCAATGTGCTGATCGAGACGCCGCCGGACGGCCCCCCCGTCGTCCGCCTCGCTGATTTCGGCAGCGGCTGGTTGGTCGATCAGGCGGCGCTGGACCTGCATGGCATTTCGGGCGGCGGCTTTCCGCCGGGAGAGGATGACGCCTCGACCCGCTCCGACACCGCCGCCTATCGCGCGCCCGAGGTGGCGCAAGGGGGCGCGCCGGGCATGGCCGCGGACATCTATGCCTTGGGGCTGATCCTCTATCAGATGACCGTCGGCGACCTGGACCGGCCGCTCGCCGCCGGCTGGGAAGGGGAGGTGGATGATCCTCTTCTGCGCGAGGACATCGCCCTGGCCGCCGCTGGTGACCCGAGCCGGCGGCTGGAATCCGCCGCGCTGCTGGCTGAGCGGCTCGATACGCTCGCACAGCGGCGCCAAGCCCGGACCGAGGCCGAGGCGGAAACCGAACGGCGCGAGGCGGAACGTCGTCGTGAGGAAGCCCGCGCCACCCGACGTCCGTGGGTCCGGCTGGCCGCCGGCCTGGGCGCGATCGGTCTTGTCGCGACCTCGACGGCGGCGCTGGTGGCGGTCAGCCAGAGGAACGAGGCCCGGGCTCAGACAGCGGCGGCCGAGGCCAGCTACGCCTTCCTGGTGGACGACCTTCTGGGTCAGGCCAACCCGCTGTCCGGTTCGGCCGCCGAGGAGACGCTGGCGGCCGCAGCGTTGCGCGCCCGCTCCACCGTCGATGCTCGTTTCGCCCGTCAGCCCGAGGTGGCCGCGGGACTGCACCTGTCTCTGGCTACCGCCTTCGTCCAACGGGGGCAGTATGACGAGGCGCGCCTGTCGTTCCGCCTCGCCGCCGCCGCCTACGAGCGGGCGGGACTGCAGGACTCGCCCGCGGCGGCGCGCGCGCGTCTGTTGCATGCCCGAGCCGAGGCGTTGTCGGCCCAGCCCGGCGGCCTGGCCGCGGCCAAGACACTCGCCGCCGCCGAGCGCCGTCGCCTGGGCTCGGGCGCTGACAAGGGCATGCTCGGCTTCCATCTGGCCCAGGCCGAGGCGGTGATCGGCTTCTTCGAGGACCTGGACGCCGCCAGCGCCGCCTTCGCCCGCGCCCTGGCCATCGCCGAAACCCGACCGGCCGGGCTGTCGGAGCGCGACGTTTTGCTGGTCCGCCAGCAGCAGGCGGTGGTGCTGATGCGCCTGGGGCGGCCGGCCGAGGCCCTGCCGATGACGCAGCAGGTGGCGACGGATTGGAGCCGCACCCTGGGACCTGACCACGCCAACACCCTGATCGCGCGCCAGCACCTGGCCCAGGCCCGGCTGATGACCGATGATCTGGAGACCGCACTGGCCGAGGCTGACGCCCTGTTGCCGGTGATGACCGAACGGTTCGGCCGCAACAGCCGCTACACCCTGGGTCTCCAGTCGACCCGCTACGAGGTTCTGGCGGCGTTGGGTCGATATGCGGAGGCGGCCGGGGCGGCCGAGGCTGTGTGGAAGGGGGCCGAAATCAGCCAGGGACCGAATGCGCACCAGACGCTCGGCGGCCTCAATGACTTGGGCGCGGTCCAGTGCCGGACCGACGACCGACGCCAGGGCCTGCGCCATCTCGATCAGGCCTATCGCGCCTCTCGCGAGGGGTTCGGCGACGACTATCCCCTGACCCATGTGATCCGCTTCTATCTGGGCGAATGCCTGGTTCTGGACGGGCGGTACGGCGAGGCGAAGCAACTCCTGACCCAGGTGGACCGGGCTCGGGTGGGGGCGCTGGTCGGCGACGCGGACTGGGGTGTGATGCTGGATCTGGCTCTGGCCGAGATCGCCCGGGCGCAAGGCGATCAAGCCGAACTGACCCGCCTGCGGACGCATCTTGAGGATCTGAAGGGAGCACGAACTCCACCCCTCGAACGCCGCCGCTATGCCGCGGTCATGGGTGTCGGTTGAGCCTGTCGACGAGCCGACCGGAGGGGCGCTTGATCGTCCCGGAGCGCCTTATCAGTTCCAGAGCTGCAGGGCGCGTCCTGCGGTCGGCGGAGTTTGGATGCCGATGACGGTCGCCAGGGTCGGGGCGATATCGATGGTTCGGATGGGGAGGAAGCGTTCCTGAGCCTGCGTGCCTGGCTTCCAGAAGAGAATGGGCACGCGTCGGTCGTAATCCCAGGGCGTGCCGTGGCCTGCGATATTGCCCCCTACGCGTCCGCCGCCGGTCACATTCGCGGCGCGCACCATGATGATGTCGGGTGATCGCGTAGCCACCGCCGACAGGCGCATGCGTTCGCGAAGGGTAAGGATTTCGGGCTGCTCGCTGGCGGGCAAAGGGTCGACCAGCAGGCGGTCGCGCGCTTCGGCGAAGACGATGTCGGGCAAGCCCTGCAACAGGGGCAGAGCGGCCTCGATGACTTGGCTCCGCAGCGGCTCCGGCAAGCTCAGTTGGGTCCGGTCCGCTACGATTAGACCGCTGGAACCGGA
Organism: Brevundimonas sp. T2-11; assembly: GCF_055397675.1. Classification (NCBI taxonomy): domain Bacteria; kingdom Pseudomonadati; phylum Pseudomonadota; class Alphaproteobacteria; order Caulobacterales; family Caulobacteraceae; genus Brevundimonas; species Brevundimonas sp. T2-11. The sequence continues at coordinate 2,133,646 of NZ_AP027920.1, read as the reverse complement.
CTGAAGCGGAGAGGCGTCCAGGTTGAAGCGCTGACGCAAGACGGCGTTGACGGTCGCGAGCGGGGCGGAATCGATCCGATGGGCATGGGGATAGCCGCGCCGCGCCAGCCGCTCGACAAAATCGGATCCGCCGTGGTCCGCCGTCAGGACCACGACAACGCCGCCGGGTAGGCTCTCTAGCCCGGCCAGGAAGCGCCCTAGCGCCTGATCAAGGCGGTGCATCTGTTCGCACATTTCCGGTCCCTGAGTGCCGTAGGCGTGCCCGATACGATCAGTCGCCGAGAGACTGACGCCGAGCAGATCCGTCGTCTGGCCCTGGCCGAGCCGCTGGCTGTCGATGAGGTAGGCGGCGACCCTCAGCGTCTCTTCGTCCAGGGCGGGAGAGGAATCGAAGTCGTCCTTGGCCGGCGGGACTGTGGAATGAAGCGCTCGGCCGCCAATCTCCCAGTCGGATTCCAGCGCGCGGCACTGGGACTGGCTGTAGGTCCAGGCATGGGGCGCCGCGGCCTGGCGGCGGCGGAACTCGACGTTGAAGGCGTCGACGGCGGCCAGACGCGCCGGGGCGCTCTGACCAGGCTCGACATAGGTCGTCAGGCCGTAGTCATCGGTGAACCAGTATGCGCCGTCGGGATGGTGGCCAGCCAGATTGATCGCGCCTCGATCCTTGCCCGACACGGCGAAGACCCGCGAGGCGGGGCGTTGGTCCTTAAGCCAGTCCCCCAGGCTGGAGGCGCGGATATTGTCGGGGCCGACAGGGCCGTTGTCGCTGTTGCGGCCATGCGCGAGCGTGTTGCGCGGGGCAGACAGGCAATAGACTTCCTTGCCCGTCGTCGGATCAATCCAGTCATTCGCGGGGATGCCGGTCTGGGCAGGATGCATGCCGGTCAGGACTGTCGAGTGTCCGGGACAGGTCTCGGTCAGACCATGGGTCTGATAGCCGTTGGTCGATACCAGGCCTTCGTCTGACAGCCGTCGCAGGCCGCCGGTCCAGCGGCTGCGATACTGGTTGAACAGGTTGGCGCTGAACTGATCGACCACGACAACGACGACCAGTTTCGGAGGATGGGAGGAGGACGCAGCCGTGTCCTGAGCATGGGCGAAATTCGATGATGCGCAGAGAAGCGCCGCCAGCGCGATCGCGAAGCGTTTTGACATGGCCGATCCTGATGAAGGGTTGGACGCGTTGACCCGGCGGAGACCGGCGACGCCCGCATGGGCGCCGCCGGAACCGCGGACGTCTTAGAACTCGACCTGGACGCCCAGGGTGAAGGCGCGGCCGGTGATGCCGTAGGCTGAGCTGTAGTTGTAGGCGTTTCCGCTGTCGGTGCCGTCCGGCAGGAAGGGACCGTAGTCGTTGAAGATGTTCTTCACAGTGCCGAAAATCTTCAGGTTCGGATTGTTGATATCCGGCTTGAAGCTGACGCTCAGGTCGTGGCGCCAGTACTCATCGAGGTAGAGATAGAGCGGGTCCGCCCACCCGGCGGCGACCGCCTGCTGCCGGCGCTCCAGGCTGTCGACCACGTCGCCGATGAAACGCGAGGACCAGCGCACGCTCCAGGCGTCATCATACCAGGACAGGCCAAACCGGGCCTCGTTCTTGGCTGTACCGACCTCGCCGACGGATTCCACCAGCTCGACCTTGTCGATGCTGTCGTACTCGGTGCTCAGTTCAAGGCGGCGGCTGTAATTGACGCTCGCGCGGAACGTGCCGGGCACCTTCCACTGCTCCAGATCGAAGCGATAGGAGGCGGCGACATCCACGCCCCGGGCGCGGGTTTCATTGAGGTTTTGCTCCTGATTCAGGATGCGCACCAACTGTCCGTTCTCGTCGCGAGTGATGGTGTCGCAGAAGATGTTGTCCGCGCCGGACGCATCCGAATAGCAGCCCAGCAACAGGGCCGAGTTGCTCAGCGACGAGATCACGTCGCTAATCTTGATGTCGTAGTAGTCGACGCTGGCCTCGAAGCCCGGCAGATAGCTGGGACGATAGACCAGACCGACCGTCAGGGTGTCGGCGGTTTCCTCGAACAGGTTCGGATTGCCGGCGTTCGGCGCCTTGATCTGCGTGCTCAGCTGGCGGAACGTTCCGTCGGACGCTGCGGCGATGGCGGCGGCGATGCGGCCGTCGGCGCGGCAGTTCTGGGCGACGATGCCGGCCGTGTTGGCCGTCACCCCGCTACAGACGTCGACGACGGTGTCGGCGTCATCGCGCGGCGGCGAGAAGAGTTCGCTGGTGTCAGGCGCACGTTGGGCGCGGGCGTACTCTGTGCGAAGGCGCAGGTCGGCAATCGGCGACCATTGCAGGCCGGCGCGATAGCTGACGGTCGTGCCCACGGCGTCCAGGCTGTAGTCGGCGACGCGGACAGCGCCGTTAAGCACCAGGCGATGTGCGAACGGCAGGTCAGCCAGCAGCGGAACCGAGGCTTCGGCGAAGACTTCGTTCGCCTTGATGGTCCCCTCGTATTCCGGGAGGAAGGACGAGCTGGCTACGCCGCTCTGGATTAGGGGATCGGTGCGCGTCTGGGTATGATCGCGGCGGCTTTCGAAACCGAAGGCGGTTTCGATCGGGCCGGCCGGTAGTTCGAACAGCGTGCCCGAGACATAGCCCTCGATCGTGTCCTGACGATTGGTCGGACGATAGAAGGTGTTGGCCCGAATGTAGTCGGCCATCTCCGGGGTTATGGATCCCACGCCGAAGAGGTTCAGTGGAACGCAGCCGTCGGCGCGGGCGGCGGCGCTGCGGCACTGGACCACGCCGTTGACCCGCTCGGAGTCCAGGGCCCATTGGACGCGTTGCAGGTTCAGCGTATTGCCGCGAATTTGTTCGCCCGAGAACTTGCCGTAGCCGTAGGTCAGCTTCCAGTCCCAGTCATTGGGCAGGGTCCCCTCGATGCCGAGCCAACCGCGGATGGTCTCGCGCTCATTGTGGATCAGGTTGGGACCGACCTCGACCACGCGACGACGGAAGTCGATGCCGGAGCTGGAGGCGGCGGACTTGATCTCGGTCGGAGCGAAGGGGTTCAGGGTGCGGGACATGCGTCCCACCGTGAACTCGTCGTTGACGCCGAAGCTGGTGGTGTTGCTGATCGTCGTGGGTTCGCGGGTCGAATCCGTCACCACGTTCGAATAGAGGGCCTGACCCCAGATCTTGAGATTGTCGGTCAGGGCGTAATCAAATTTGGCGGCGCCGTTCAGGTTGTCGCGCGGCGTGATCAGGGTGCCGGCGCGGCGGGTTTCATAGCCGTCGACGGCGGTGACCATGTTGGGTCTAAGGCCAGAGTCGTCATAGAACCAGCGCCCGCTGATAAAGCGGCCGCCAGCGATATTGGTCGACAGATCCGGCGTCGTCACGGTGTTGCTGGCGGGCAGATAGAGGATGGATTCCTGGGCGCGTTCGCGGTCTGTCGCCTTCAGCTTGAACTGGCGATCATAGGTGGCGCCGGCCATCAGGTAGAGGCGGTCGTCCAGAAATCGGCGGCCGCCGCCGATGGAGTATTCTATCGACTCGCCGCCGCCGTCATAGGTCGTGCCGCCGACGACGCGGGCGCGTACGCCGTTCAGATTGCGCTCGGTGATGACGTTGACCACCCCGGCGATGGCGTCGGAGCCATAGACGGCCGAGCCGCCGCCCGTCGTCACCTCAACGCGGTCGACGAAGAACTCGGGAATGGTGCTGAGGCTGACGGCGTTCTTGTTGCCGGCGTTGGAGACGGTGCGGTGGCCGTCGATCAGGGTCAGGGTGCGGTTCTCACCCAGATTGCGCAGGCTGATGGTCGACAGGCCGTTGGCCTGGGTCGCCGTCTGGCTGTTGGCCAGAGAAACACCTTCTTCGACGCCCGGAATGTCCGTGAGCGCTTCGGCCAGGTCCATGTAGCCGCCCTCGAGCAGGGCTTCGCGTTCCATGCTGACGACAGGTGTGGCGGCGTCGAAGACATTCTTCAGGCGCGAACCGGTGACGACCACTTCCTCGACTGTCGAGGCCTCGTCGTCGTTCCACGTCGTTCGTTGAACCGGTTGGCGCACGATGGCCAAGGCGCCGGAGCTGTCGCGTTGAACCGTCAGGCCGGTGCCTTCCAGAAGGCGACGAAGAGCGGTTTCGGCATCAACAGCCTCTCGTACGCCACGCGTCTGAACGCCTCGCACGTCCTCGGTCCTGTAGACCAATTGCACGCCAGCCTGGCGCGCATAGGCGTCTAGCGCGCCTTTCAACTCGCCTGACGGAACGTCGAAGTTGCGCGTCTGAGCCGCTGCAGCTCCCGCCAGTATCAAGGCGCAAGCACTGCCTGTCAGCATGTGCCGCAAGAACGAGACCTTGGTCATAAAACCCCCTTTGTCGTCCGGATTGGACGGCTAAGGGATTGTGACAAGATGAAGGCGGAAACCCTCTACAGCTATTCTGATATTTTAACGATTTCGCCGTCGCGGTCGATTTCCAGCCCATAGGCGCTTTGCAACAGTCGCACGAAAGCCTCGACGTTGGCGGCCTCAAAACTCCCGCCGATGCGAATGGCGGCGGTCTGGGAGTCGAGCACTTTCAACTGGGTCTGATTGTAGCGATTAAACTCGACTGCGGCGTCCGCCAGGGTGATCTGATCGAACACCAAAAGGCCGCGACGCCAGGCGAGTTGGTCGTCCACGCGCTGGTCCGAAGTCCGGCTTTGCAAGACAGAGGCGCCCAGGCCTGTCGCGACATCGCCGCGAACCAGCACGACGGGCCTGGAGGCGGGATCGACCTTCGAACCGCTGAGCCGGACGCGCCCCTCGGCGACGAGCACCTGCACCTTGTCGCCGTCACGTCGAACGCTAAAGCGCGTGCCCAGCACGCGCACGGTCCGATCACCCATGTGAACGGTGAAGGGGCGCGATGCGTCGTGGGCGACGTCGAAATAGGCCTCGCCCTTGTCCAGCCAGGCTTCGCGACTGTCAGACGACATGGCGGCTCGCAGGCGGGTTTCCGTGTTCAACTCGACGCGCGACCCATCGGACAAGGCCACGAGGCGGCGCTCTCCGGTGTCGGTCGCGTACTGAGCGGGGTGGGGCCAGAGCAGGGCGGTCGATGACAGGACCACCACGGCCAGGGCGGCCGCCAGGCCTGCAACCCAATGGGTCAGGACCCGGCGGGGCGTGGCGGGAGGCGGCGCTTCCATGATGACTTCAGTCAGGGTGTCGGGACCGCGAAGAGCGACAAGGCGTCCAGTCTTCTCCCAAACAAACTCGAGGCGCCAAAAGACGGTTTTATGTTCGGCGGAAGCGTCCAGCCACGCATCGAGGCGAGCTTGCTCCTCGCTTGATAGCCCATCGGCTCGGCGCGCCAGCCAGTAGGCCGCGGTATCTTCAACTTCGTTGCGGGCGCTCATGATCGAGACTCGCTTTTGGCGACGGATGTCTTGGGCGGAGAGCGTCGTATTCGCCCTTGACCGCCCATCATGTAGTCGGTGAGGGCTCGAAGACCGTGAACCATCTGCTGTTCAACGGTGCTTACGCTGATGTTGAGATGAGCCGCCACCTCCTTGGTGGACAGGCCTTCGACGCGACGCAGCGTCATCACCTGCCGGCAACGCGACGGAAGCCGTTCCAGGCCTGCCTGAACGCGCCTCAGTTCGTCTCTCGCCGTCAGCTGTCTGTCGAGATCGGCCGACATCGCCTCAGGAAAGGAGGCTTCAAGATCGGCCACCAGGTCAAAGGACACGATCTTGGCGCGTTTGGCGGTGTTGATGAGATGGTTCCGAGCCGTGGTGAACAGGAAGGCGCGAGCCTGAAGCGGGAGTTGTTGTTGGGCCGCCGTGTAGACCTTGGTGTAGATGTCCTGCCTCAGGTCAGCCACGTCGCTTTCGTTGCGCCAGTTGCGGCGGATGAATCGCGTCAGGGCGGCTTCGAGAGGAAACACCTCTCGAAAGAACCACGCCTTCAGCTCATCATCTTCGACCATCACGTTCCATTCCGCTACGCTGGGCCGCGCCCAGGGCGATTCATCAGACACTTCAGTTCGATAATCCCCCTACAGGACAAGCCACGAAAACAAGACGAAATCCGAGATGGTTGAGGATCTAGTCCGGTCCATGGTTTCAATGAGCGGCGCGCCCGCTCGCTAGCCGAAGCACATGGATCGCCTTGTGCGACGAAGACCGGACCAGCTGAGACGACGACGTCTGTTTGGCGTGACAGCATTATTCTAGGGTGGCGTTCTGATGATGCGGGACGCGACGTGACCCTTTCCACTACCGATCGGTTGGCCGTGGTGATCACCGGCGGCGTCTGGCTGGCGGCAGGGACGTTTCTGCTGTTGCCGAGGGTGGCGACCGTCGGCGCTCTTGAGCCCTGGTTTGTCCTGGTCGTGGCCTTCGCCGCCCTGGCGGGCATGGCCTGGTGTTTGCCGCTCTATCTCATCGTCCGGCGTGTTCACGCCCTGCCGGTCGCCCGGCGACTGCCGATCCTGGCCGCGGCGATCATTGCCGCCGGGATCGCGGTCGCGCTGACGGATTCCGTGTTCGGGCTGTGGGTCGCCGAGCGGACGGAAGGGATCGGCGCACGGGCCGGCCTGCTCCGGCATGCGCTGGGCAACTTCACCGGTTTCGCCAGCTTCTGCGGCCTGCTGGCGGGGCTGTACGACATGCTGATGACCCAGCGGGATCTGTCGGCGCGAGAACAGGAAGTCGCCGCGGCGCGGCTCAGCGTGACGGAGGCGCGGGCGGCGGCCACGGCGGCGCGCCTGGAGACCCTGCGCTACCAGTTGAACCCGCATTTCCTCTTCAACACACTGAACGCCATCTCGTCCCACGTGGTCACGGGCCGGGCGGGAGAGGCGGAGGACATGCTGACGCGCCTGTCGACCTTTCTGCGCAAGACCCTGGCGAGCGAGGGCGAGGGCCTGAGCACCCTGGAGGCCGAGCTGGAGATGCTGCACGGCTATCTGGACATCGAAGGCGTGCGTTTCGGGCAGCGGTTGACGGTCGAGTTCGCCTGTCCGCTCCACCTGATGTCGGCGCGCTTGCCGCCCTTCATCCTGCAGCCCCTGGTCGAGAACGCCGTCAAGTACGGCGTGGCCTCCACGCCGCGCCCGGTCACGGTCAGGATCGAGGCCGAGCGCAGCGACGATGGGCGATTGATGCTGGCGGTGGAGGATGACGGCGACGGCTCGGCGGCGGCGGCGCCCTCGGCCGGGGTCGGGCTTCGCAACGTCCGCGAGCGCCTGCACGTTCTTTACGGCGAAGCCGCCGTTCTGACCGCCGGTGCGACGGCGAGCGGTTATCGCGCCAGCCTCTGCATTCCTCTGGAGATGGATTGATGCGCCTGCTCATCGCCGACGACGAGCCGCCCGCGATAGAACGGCTGGAGGTCCTGCTGAAGGCTCTGAGCCAGGTCACGGTCATCGGCTCGGTCAGCGACGGGGTCCAGGCGGCCGAGGCCATTGAACAGCTGCGGCCGGATGTCGTGCTGCTGGACATCCAGATGCCGGGCAAGAGCGGCATGGCGGTCGCGGCGGACCTGGAGCCGAAGGACCGCCCCGAGATCATCTTCGTCACCGCCTTCGAGCATTTCGCGCCGGACGCCTTTGACGTCGAGGCGGCGGACTATCTGCTTAAGCCCGTGCGGTTCGACCGTCTGCGTCAGGCGATTGATCGGGCCGAACGCCGACGCCGCGAGCGCGAGGCCCTGGCCAGCCTGGTCGAGGTCGCGCGTGAGCCGCCTGTCGCGCCCGCCGAGGCCCTGTGGGTGCCGACGCGCAACGGCGAGGTGCGGGTCGGGATCGAGGACATCGACTGGATCGAGGCCGCGCGGGACTATGTCCTGCTGCATACCCCGGCGCGCAGCCATATCCTGCGGGCGACGATGACCGCCATGGAGGCGCGTCTGGCCTCGACCGATCTGATGCGCGTGCACCGCTCGGCCATGGTGCGGCCGTCACGCGTGCGGGGCATCGAGCGGGTGTCCAAGTGGCAGGTTTCGCTGGTCATGGCGGACGGCGTCTCGGTGGCCGTGGGTCCCAACTATGTGCGCGCGGCCCTGGCCGCTGTCCGGGCCGAGGGCGGAGCCCTGTCCGACATCGCCGACTAGGCGGGCGTTCGTCTCGTTCTGGCGGATGCTGGCCGCAGGCTTCTTGCGCGGAGACGGCGGCGCGGCCCGTGTGCGATCCGGTTTCCTGTTCTGCCCGGAGGAGAGAGAATGCGCCGCCTGTCCATCCTGATCCTGGTCCTGACCGCCTTGCCCGCGAGCGTGGCGGGCCAGACGCCCGCCTATCCGCTGCGCATCCCGTCTTCCGGGGGCGAGGTCGTGATCCCCTCGGCGCGCCATCAGTCGGCCTATGACGAGATCGGCTACGCCCCGGCGCGGCGCGTCGGCGACATCCTCTATGTCTCCGGGGCCATAGTCTTTCGCGCGCCCGGCGAAGGTCAGGACGCAGCGGCGCTGGATGCCCAGGTGCGGCGCACCTACGCCCAACTGGCGCGCACGCTCGAGGCCGCCGGCGCGACCTTCGACGATGTGGTCCTGGTGAACAGCTTTCACGTCTGGGACCCGCCCCTGTTCGTCGGCGAGCGGGCGGATCAGACGGCGGCGATGGCCAGGGTCTGGCGAGAGTTCTCGACGGCGCCCCGGCCAGCCTGGACCGCCGTCGGCTCCAGCGGCCTGCTGGCCGAGACGGGCTTCATTGAGATCCAGCTGACCGTCCACCTGCCGCAGGGGGCTGGCGAGCCCTGATTTCATCGCGCGGCGGCGGGCGTTCGTCGTGTTGCGCGGCTCCGGTCGCGGGGCTGTCGCTTCCAGTCTCGCTGAGCCGGGCGCGGCGATCCGGCGATGCTAGCCATGCCTCCATTCATGGAGGTCAATCATGCGCACCATCACCCTGTCGGTGTCCGCCGCCGCCCTGGCGCTTCTCTGCGTCGGGCCTGTTCACGCTCAATCCTTCCTTGAGAGCCTCGCGCGTCGCGCCGTGGACCGCGTCGCCAGCGAAGCCAGTCGCCGCGCCGAGAGCGCGGTCGAGGGCATGCTGTCCGGTCAGCGCGAGGACGCATCCGACGACGCCGAGGCGGGCGAGGCGAGCGTCGAGCCTGAAGTCGCCGTCGCGGCGCCGCGGGCCGCGTCCGGCCGCGCCGCGCGCGCTTCCGGTGGCGGGCGGACGTCCGCCGCTGGGCCGGCGCCCTGGCCGTTGAACCCTGGCGCGGCCACCTATACCGGCGAGCTGCGTTTCGATCCCGTCTACGACGAGCAGTTCAAGGCGCTGCAGGAGTTCGGCAAGTCGCCCTGCTTCAGCTGCGAGGGCGGCTACGCCTTCGACACCTTTATTTCCTACCATGTCGACGCCGCCGCCGAGGGCGGGGTGCCGGGGCGGGTCGGCCGCCTGGCGGTCGGCGAGTCCTTTACCTGGCGCGGCGAGGTGTCGACCGGGCGACTTGAGGTCCTGTCCGACACGCCGGTCGGCGCCTTTCCCTGCAAGCAGATACGCCTGACCCTGACCAAGGGCGAAGAAAGCCGCGACGCGCTTGGCCTCTATTGCAAGGGCAAGTCGCACGCCTACGCCGCCGACATGTGGGTTCGGGTGCTGTGAGGGGAGGCGGGGTTGAGTCCTTCGGGATCGAGCGTCGTCTGCTGGCGGTCGTTCTGGGCGTCTTGAGCGCGGTTGGCGCTGGGGCGTCGGTGGTTCAGGCGTTCGCCCAGGATGCGGGGCAGGCGACAGCCGTGACGGCGCCGGACCGGGCGGAGGGTTTCCAGCCCGTCGGCCGGCTTCAGGTGCGCTTCGACCGACTGGAGCGACCACGCGGCAGCGCCGTGGTCCGGGCGGTGGTCACGATCCGCAATCCGGGACGCCAGGCGCGCCACCTGCCGTCCGGGACCTTTCGCGCAGTTCTGACCGACGCCGACGGCGCGGGCCAGGAAAGAAACCAGATCTGGCGCGGTTCGGGCGAGCCGGCGGCGACCTTCAACGGCACGCCCGTGGTCATGCCCGGCGAGGAACTGACCGTGCGCTTCATCTTCAATCCCGACATTCCCCGGCTGGGAACCCTGACGCTTTCGAGCGGCCGGGAGCAGGCCGTGTTCGATCTGACCGGAGCCTGACCTTGCCTCGTCCTCTTCATCATCTTCGGGTCGCGACGGCCAGCGCCCTGGCCCTGCTGACCGCGCTTGCTCCGGCGGCGCCGGCGTTGGCGTGGAAGCCGAACACGCACATCTATCTGGCCGAGGAGGCGATGAAGGACGCGATCGCCGACGGGCGGGTGACCCTGTTCGAGGTCGATCCCCAGACCGGGCGCGTGGTGGGAACCCTGGGGTCCTTTGCGGTGGATCCCAAGGCCCTGGCGGCGCTGCGCGGCGGAGGCTCGCAGTTCCGCGCCGGGGTGCTGGGGCCCGACGCCTATCCCGACATCCTGACCGGCCAGCAGATCATCCATCCCGACGAGTCCGTCGGCGAAGGCGGCCCCAGCGGCAGCGACGCCTGGCTGAGCTGGATCCATCGACGTGGCTTTGTCGAGAGCGATGACCCGCGCATCAACGCCTTCGCCCTGGGCTATCTGACCCACGCCGCCGGCGACGTCTTCGCCCACACCTACGTCAATCACTTCGCGGGCGGCGAGTTCGCCCTGTCGCCGCCGATGAATGCGGTGAAGCACCTGACGCTGGAGGGCTATATCGGCGAGCGCACGCCGCAGACCATCAACGCCTTCTCGCGCCGCATCGCCAGCGGTCGCCCCTGCAATACGCGCAAGCAGGACGACCTGGAACTGCCTGACGACGAGCCCTGCGGCGTTCGCTACAACAACGTCCATCTGCCGGTGACGAACTCGGACGTCAGCATCGCCGGCGTCGAGGACTTCATCTGGCGCGAGATGATCGACGCCCGCCCCGGGACCGTTCTGGCCGACCGCCTCTATCGCGGCGAGGCGGTCAACCGCTCGATCCCCCACATCTTCTCGGCCCTGCGCGCCGAGCTGGTGAAGAAGGTGGAGGACTATGAGGCGCGACGGGCGCGCCTGGGCGGGGTCGAACGGGTGGCCTTCGAGGCGACCAACGGCCCGGGCGCGGCCTACAACCGGGCCTGGATCGAGGACATTGACGCCGGGCTCAAGGCCTGGCCGGCGACCAGCCACGAGATCGCCAGGGCGCTGATCCTGCCCGGACCCGGCGGGACCGACACCGAACGCGCCGAGACGGCCATGGGCCAGTATGTGCGCCAGCACCTGCTGTCGATGGCGGGCCTGCCGGACGGGGCCATCTTCACGGTCGGCGCCATCGTCGACATCGTCGGAGCCATCATGCCCGAGGTCTTCGTCGGGGTGCTGGAGGAGATCCTGCGCGCGCCGCTGGACGCGGTGATCAAGGGGGTGACGGACCGCGACATCCGGCAGTGGACCGAACTGCTGACCCAGCCGCACGCCCACTTCAACGACATCATGATGCAACCCGGCGGCGGGCACGGCGGCGCCGTGGACCGGCCCATCGACTTGACGACCTTCAACCGGGAACACCTGCGCCTGACCGACGCCGCCTACGCCGATCCCAGCCAGAAGTGGGCGATCGACCAGTTCGCCCCGGCCTTCAACACCCTGCAGCTGACCAAGATGATGCTGCTCAGCGACCAGGGCCGGCGCGAGCTGGAAGAGGCGCTGCGCGCCCGCGGCGTCCAGACCGACCTGGGCTCGGGCAATCTGATGCTGGGCTGGGTGCGGTCGATGGACGCCGGCAACCAGTGGCAGGCCCTGCCTTCGAAACAGGCGGGTGAATCGCCCCTGCCGCCCCCCGCCCGCGGCGACGGCATGGCCTGGCGCAAGCTGTTCATGCCCCAGCTCGGCGAAGCTGAGCGCTCCGCCGCCGAGCCTGAGCCCCAGCCCCAGCCACAGCCCCAGCCCGAACCGGAAGCACAGCCTGAGCCGCAGCCGAAAACAGAACCTCAACCCCAGCCGGAGCCTGGGCCGGGGCCTCAGCCGCAACCTGAGCCGGAGCCTGCACCGCCGCCTTCGACCTTTGAACCCGTGGGCCGGTTCGACGTGCGTCTGGAGCGCCTGGAGCGGCCGCGCGGCAGCCGGGTGGTGCGCGCCGTCGTGACCGTCCGCAACGCCACCGAGACGGTCCAGTATCTGACGTCCGGCGCCCTGCGCGCCATCCTGACGGACGCCGACGGCGTCGGCCAGGAACGCAACCAGTTCTGGCGCGGGTCCGGCGATCCTCCGGCCTTGTTCAGCGGGACGCCGACCGTTCAGCCCGGCGCGGCGATCACGGTGAGGTTCGTCTTCAACCCTGACATGCCCCAACTCGACACACTGACGCTGATCGACGCCGGCGAACGGGTGGAGTTCCGGCTGTCGGGCCGATAGCCGCCGGTCGCATTCAGGGCGGTTTTCATCGCCTGGGCGACGCCACGACGGCGCTGGCCGCAGCCCCCGCGACGCCGGCTCGCTCCGGGATCATCGTCCGGCATGACCCATCGACCACAAGGAGCGCGACTGAAATGATCCTGGCCGCCATGATCGCCGTCCATCTCTCGACCGCCTTGCCCCCGACCGTCACCGGCGCCTGGTCCGGCCAGACCGATCGTCAGGAGCTGGTCCTGCGGCCCCGGCTGCAGCTTCGCCCCTATGCCGCGCCGGGCGTGACCAGCCTGGGCGGAACCGTGGGCTACGGCTCGGCCACGGTCACTACTGTTGAAACCACGCCGACGCCGGTGCAGGTGCGGCGTCGGCATGACCTGTCGCTGTCCCCCGGCGGGGCGTTCCGGCTGACGACCGTCGAGACGACCGATCCCCAGACCCGTTGCCCCACAGTGCGGACGACCGAGCGTTCGGGCTCGGTCGTGTTCGAGGGGGCGAGCCTGACGCTGCGGGACGCCGTCGTCCAGGCGTCCGAGCGGGCGGCCTGCGGCGAGGCCCGCCGCGTGTCGGCCGCCGCAGAGACGCGGCGCCTGACCCTGCGCGACGGGCGTCTTCATCTGAATGCGCCCCAACAGCAGGTTTCGCTGTCTCGTGCCGGTCGTTGAAGCCATGATGAAGAGGAAGCCTGTCGCGATCACCTGCCTGACGACGCTCGTCTGCGCCTTTGCCGCAGGCGGCGCGGTCGGGCGTGATGTCGATGCCGCTGCGGCCGTTGCGTCCTCGCCCGCCGCCGTCTTCTGGGGTGCGGTGCGCGATCAGTTGCAAGGCCGCTATTATCCCGGGCCGACAACGGATGTGGCCGCGATCGTTCGTGACGCCGAGACGGCCCTGGCCGAGCGGTGTCGCGCCTCTGGGGCGGCCTGCCCGGAACAGGCGGGAGTCGAGGTGGCCCAGAAGGCGATCGCGGACCTGGGCGATCGCCATACGCGTCTTTCCCGCCCGGCCCCGGATGCGGCCGCCCGTCGAGGACCGACGGCGCAGGCGTCCGCCCTGGGCTGGATCGTTCGCGCGGGCAGGACCTCAGGCGCCCTCTACGTCGCCTGGGTGTCGCCGGACGGGCCCGCCGCCCTGGCGGGCGTGAGGCGCTTCGACCGCCTGATCGCGGCTGAGGGCGAAACCGCCGCCAGCCTCAACGCCCGCAGCACGCCGCTGAAGCTCGGTCTGGCGCGCAAGGGCGCGGTGATCGAGGTCGAGCTGACTCCCGGTCCTGCTCGCATCGCCTTGCCCCGTCTTGATTGGAAGGGACGATACGCGATTCTGCAGTTCCCTGGCGGAGCCGGAGAAGGAGTCGCCCAGCACGCGCATGACCTGGTGCGGCGCGCGAGTGAGGAGGGCGCGCAGGGTCTGGTTCTGGACCTTCGCGACAATCCCGGGGGCGGGGTCCAGTGCGCCGCCATGGCCGCCGCCTTCATGGATTATCAGGTCGTCATGACGGAGCGTGCGGGCGGCAGGCGGACCATCACCGTCGACGAGGGCGGCGTCCGTGTGGAGGAAGCCGGAGAGATCGAGGAACTGCGTCTTGAGCGGCCTGCCCGCTGGGGCGCCCCGCTGGCCATCCTCGTGAACCAGGGCACCGGCAGTTGCGCGGAAGCCGTGGCGATCCAGGCGAGCCTGGCGGGACGGGCGCATATCTTCGGTGAACCGAGCGTCGGCGTCGGCAACAACGTCATCCAGCCGGTCGACCTGCCCGGCGGTTGGCGGCTGCTGATGACGGTCGCCTATGGATCGCGCCCGAACGGCGAGGCTCTGCCGTCCCGACCGCCGCTCGACGTGGAGGTCGCCGACGATCCCCTGTCGATCGCCGACAGCGGTCATGACAAGGCGCTCGACGCCGCGCTGGAGTGGTTGCGACGCGCGAGGTGATCTTCCGCAGCCCAACCTTGAGTTCGCCTGGAGGCGGGTTTGGAAGAAGCTGACGACCTGCCTGTTCATTCCCTGATGGGCGAAAGGCCGTCATCGGCGGCGACGCTTGCTGATCTGGCGCTATGGAACCGGGGAGACTGGTTCGTGAACCGAACCTGATCGGCAAGTTCTGATCTCGACGGCGGACCGACGTGGGTGTCGGTCCGCCGCCTCTTGCCGGGGCCTATTGGCGATTGCGATGCAGGAGGGTCTGGACGTGTGGCCGCCTGTATCGCCTTTCTCCTAGTTGCCGCTGCGCGCCTTTTCGATCTCCAGACGCGCCGCAGCCAGGTCCCGTTGGAAAGCGCGATCACCCTTCAGTCGGGCGACCATGGCGGCGCCGACCAGCCGGCCGGCCTCGACGTCGCTGGCGTAGTGAACGCCGCAGATGACGCGGCTTTCGCCATAGGCCAGGCCTCGGGCCAGGATGGCGTCGGCGCGATCAGGCGCCAGTTCGGACAGGATCAGGGCCCAGGCCCAGCCCATGGCTGCGTGGCCGGAAGGATAGGAGCCGCTGCGGCCCAGCCAGGGCTCCGGCGGGAAGCAGGTAGTCGCCGGCTCGGCGATGAAGGGGCGGGGACGGAAATAGCCCTGCTTGGCCGGGGTCTGGATGGTCTCCAGATCACCGAGCATCTTGCCGAGAAGCAGGGTCAGGGTCGGCATCTGTTCCGGGGTAAAGCGGATGCCCAGGGCTTCGTCGAAGATGCGCGGGGCGGCAGGCGTCTCGATTTCGTTGTCCGCCGCCGCCTGACGCCAGCGGTCGCCGCCCTCCAGGGCGCGGGTGGCGCGATAGGTCTCCACGTCCGCCTGCTGACGCAGTGAGCCGGCCTCGGGCGGCGGCGGCAGGAAGGCCGAGGCGTCGGGCGCGTTCTCTTTGGTCAGATAGCCATGTGGATGGTCCCTGAAGCCTTCCCAGAAGACGGGGGCCGGTGCGGTGGCGCAGGCGGAAAGACCGATCAGGACGGCGGCGACGGCGATCGCTTGGGCAGGCTTGTGCATGAATACTCCGGTACGGCGCGGCTCAAACGAGTTGTGCGCCGGGACGGCCGTCCTCGACGACCCAGGTGTTGAGCGTGGACAACGCAGCCTTCGGGTCGCGCACGTCGCTGATGGCTTGATAGCGGGTGGTCATCCGACCCGGCGTGATGTCGATGGCCATATAACCGCGCTTGCGGCTGTCGAAGAACCTGATGTGCGGATTGTTCGGCATGGCGGACATCAGGCCGTCGTAACTGGGGCCGCTTGAGGTGATGGAGGTGCCGACGAACTCGGTCGCGACGGTGGCCGAGGATGGGTCGCTGCTGTCCAGCTTCACGTCGTTGGTCCAGAAGGAATGGTAGTCGCCGCTGAGGACGACCGGGTTGCGCGGCTTCAGCGTCGCCAGCGCCTGGGTCAGGCGATCGCGCGCGACCGGATAGCCGTCCCAGGTGTCGGTCCAGTAGCGGGTGTCCGGACCGCCGTCGCCAAAGCGAAGGCCCGCCATCACCAGATCCTGACCGAGGATGTTCCAGCGAGTCTCCGCGCTCGCCAGGCCGTCATACAGCCAGCGCTCCTGTTCAAAGCCAAGGAAGGTGCGCGCGGGATCCAGGCGGTCCGGGCAGGCGGCGTCGGTCACGATCTGACCCTTGCCGCCGTTGGGGCCGTCGCTGCAGGCCTGTTTTGAGCGATACTGGCGACCGTCCAGCATGAAGAACTCGGCCAACTGGCCATAGCGGACCCGTCGATGGATCGGCATTTGCAGCCGGGCGTCCAGGCGGGTGCGGCGGATGGGCATGGCCTCATAGAAGGCCTGATACCCGGCGGCGCGGCGACGCAGGAAGTCGCTCGGGGTCACGCCCGGAGTCTTGGACCAGACGCCAGAGTAGTCGTCCTGGATCTCGTGGTCGTCCCAGACCGCCAGGCAGGGAGCGGCGGCGTGCAGGCGCTGCAGGTCGGCGTCCGTGCGGTGCAGGGCGTAGCGATTGCGATAGCCGGCCAGGGTCGTCGCCTCTTCCAGTCCGTAGGGACGCACCACGTCCGCCGCGCGATCCGGACCGCGCGTGTATTCGTAGATGTAGTCGCCGAGGAAAAGGGTCAGGTCCGGCGCTTCATTCGCCATGTGGCCATAGGCGCTGAAATAGCCCGACTCCCAGTTTGAGCACGAAGCCACGGCGATGCGCAGGGCGTCGACCGAAGCATTCGGCGCCGGAGTGGTGCGTGCCCGGCCGACGGGGCTTTGATGACCCAGGGCGGTGAAGCGGTACCAGTAGGGGCGGCCGGGGATCAGGCCCTCGACCTCGACATGGACGCTGTGGGCGGCTGCGGGCTCGGCGACCGTGCGGCCGGAGGCGGCGATGGAGCGGAAATTCTCGTCGGTAGCGACATCCCACTGGACGATCACGGGCGCGCCGAGGCCGCCGAGGCCGTCAGGCGCGACGGGATCAACCGCCAGGCGCGTCCAGATGACGAATCCGTCGGGCGCCGGGTCGCCGCTGGCGACGCCGAGCGGAAAGACATAGGCGCCGCCGGCCTGGGCCCTGCCGAACTGCAGGACGGCAGGGGCTGCGACCAGACCGCCCAGCAAGGCGCGGCGATGGATGCTAGGGGCGGTCAGGATCATCGGGCAGACCATGAGGCTACGGAAAGAATGGGGCCGGCGCGGCCGGCCCCGAAGATGCTGGTGACGTTTGGACCTAGAAGTCCATCTTCAGGCTGACGCCGACCGTGCGGCCTTGGCTGGGCGAGGTGGTCGGACGGGCGGAACCGTTGAAGCCGTTGCGGGTCTCTTCGTAATAGGTGTTGAAGAGGTTGCGGGCCCACAGTCCCACGCGCCAGTTGGCGCCCGACGGTCCCATGCTGAGGTTGGCGTTCCACAGCCAGTATCCGGGCAGGACGGAACTGGACGCGGCGTTGTAGATGGCGTCGCGCTGGTTGTAGTTGGTCTCGGCCCGCAGATCGAAACCGGCCACCTGCCAGTCATAGGCGATCGAACCGCCGTAGTTGAACTTCGGGAACTGGAGCGGTTCGCCCGAACGGTCGTTGGTGATGATGACGTCCCACGGACCGTCCACCGGATTGGCGGCGTCGGTCTTGGCACCGTCGATGGCGAAGTATTCCGTGTACTTGCCCTTCTTGTACCCGAAGTTCTGGCTGATCGTCAGTCCGTCGATCGGGACCCAGAGCAGTTCGATCTCGCCGCCATAGATCTCGGATTTCGGCACGTTGGTGATCTTGCCCAGACGGCCGGCTTCGCGGTCGTATTCCAGACCCTGAACCTGCTGGTCCGTGTAGTCGTAGAAAAAGACGGCGCCGTTCAGCCGCAGGCGGTTGTCGAACAGATCCGACTTGATCCCGGCCTCGTAGGCGATGACGATTTCCGGCTTGAAGGGGGTCGCCGAGGTGGCGTTGTAGGTGGTGAAGCCGCCCGACTTCACGCCGCGCGCGATGCTGGCGTAGAGCATGGCGTTATCGGCCAGGTCATACTCCGCGCCGATGCGGCCGCTGACTTCCGACAGGTCGGTGTCATAGGTCGTTTCTTGGCCGACAGGAGCACTGAGGCGGCGCGTGCCGGAGGTGGTCAGGCTGCGCGTTTCGTTCTCATAGCGCAGGCCCGCGATCAGGTTCAGCCGGTCGGTCAGCTGATAGCTGTTGTGGGTGAAGACGCCGAAGGCTTCGACGCTCTGCTGGTAGGGCGTGTTGATCAGGGTGCGGTCGGCGCCGCGGAACTGGGTATAGAAGCCGCCGTCGTTGCTCTCGTCGGCATAGTAGACGCCGACCATCCAGTTCAGCCGGCCGTCGTCGGTCGAGGACAGGCGCAGCTCCTGCGAGAAGGCGTCGATGTCGTTGTAGAAATAGACGTCGGACTCGTTGAAGCGGGTGCCGTCCCAGTCGTTGTATTCCGACCGCGTGAACGACTGATAGGCGGTGATCGAGTTCAGCTGCGCCCAGCCCAGATCGGCGCGAACGCGGGCGTTCAGGTCCAGGCCTTCGTTGTCGCGTCCCGGCTTCGAGCCGAGCGCGCGGCCTGAGACCGCCGCCATCTCCGGCGACAGCTCCCAGCCGGTGATGCGCCAGGCGGTGTCCGCCGGATAGGTGACGCTGCCGTCGAACACCTTGTAGGGAGCCGTCAGGCGGAAGCCGAGGCCATCGGACTTGTCGACCTGATAGGTGGCGGCCAGATCGACCGTCACGTCCTGCGAGGCGTCCCAGGTCAGGCGACCACGCACGGCCGTCTTGTCCTTGTCGCCCAGCTTCTGGCGGGTGTCGCGGTGGTACTGCCAGGCGCCGCCCTGTTCGGTGACGGCGGCCAGACGGCCCAGCAGGTTCGGCGCGATCTGGCCCGAGACATAACCCTCGACCTTGTAGCGGTCATAGGAGCCGTACTCGGCGCTGAAACCGGCGCGCGTGTCGGCGGTCGGAGCGTTGGTGATGATGTTCACCGCGCCGCCGGTGGTGTTGCGGCCGTAAAGCGTGCCCTGCGGACCACGCAGCACTTCCAGGCGGGCGATGTCGAACATCGCGCCCTGGGTGGTGATCGTATAGGGGTGCGCCACCTCATCGACATAGATGCCGACGGTCGAGGCGTTGTTCGACGAGTATTCGCGCGCGCCGATGCCGCGGATGCGGAACTGGGGCTGGCCGCTGCCGAACTGGCTGTCGACCTCCATGTTGGGCACGACGTTCTCGATATCGTTGATGACCGAGACGCCTTTTTCGTCGAGGCTTTCTCCGCCGATGACGCTGAGGGCCAGGCCGATGTCCTGGCTGGCCTGCTCGCGACGCTGGGCCGTGACGACGATGTCCTGCACCGTCGTAGCCTGGGTTTCCGAGGTGGTCTGGGCCGAGGCGGGCAGGGCCGCCGCCAGCGCCAGGACGGCGCCCGATGCGCCGAGAAGAAGACGATTCATGTGTCGATCCATGGTGGCGACGCGGACGAGCACCCCTCTCGCACGGGCCGGAAATTCAGGGGAGGCTGGCACGACGCAGCGGTCGCGCTCGCGCTGGTGGCTGACATGTCTGTCAGGCGTCTTTTCCGGGGGCGGAAAGACGGGGGCGGAAGCGGGGAGGACGACCGGCATCGCCAGTCCATAACCTCGAAAAAAACGCCTGTTCGACAACGATAGGGCTGTAGGGCGGAGCTGTAATGCTTTCGTGACGCTTATTTGAAGTGTTGCTGTCTTTTGGTGGCGGAGGCTCAGGAACAGATGTTCGTTTTACGTGCGCTCGGCCACCAGGATCGCGGCGGCTCGCTGGAGACGGGCGGCGTCGGGCGCGTCTCCGGTCGCGCCGCCCATGAGAGCCGCGCCCTTGATCCACAGGGCGAAACGGGTGGCCGCCCGCCGCGTCAGATCGAACTGCTCGGGCCATAGTTCCGCCCGGTTGACGTAGGTGCCGCCGCCTTCCGGTCCGCGCAGGATCATGGCCAGTTCCTGAAATGCGGGGTCTCTGCGAGCTTCCAGGCAGACCTGTGCGATCAGCCGGGCGTATTTGACGTAGAACCCGTGCCCCTTGGTCCCGTTCACTGTCAGCGTGCGCGCCATCAGCTCGCCCCAGCGCTGCAGATTGGGCGGGCTGCCGCGAACGGGGTGACGATAGTCCAGGTAGCCCGGCATCTCGCGGAACACCGCGTGCCAAATCGCGTCCATGATGAAACGTCGCATGTCGGCCCAGTGGTAGGCGATGGTCGAGGTCGAGGTGCCGACCTCCGTGCTGACCGACCGGTTGGTGACGACCGCCACGCCACGGGCCAGGATCTGATCCGCCGCGACGTCCAGAAGCCGGAGTTTCAGCGAGCCCGCCTCCAGGCCGTCGGCCGGCGCCAGCGGAATCGTCAGGTGTTCTACATAGCTTTCACTGGCCGGCGCGGGGTCGTCGCCGCGGCCAAAGGCGCGATCGACCAGCCCGCCTAGCCCTTCGGCGGCGATCATCTCATAGTCCGCCCGCTCGCCCAGCGCTCCGACGTAGAACTGCTCGATGATCAGGTAGGTCGAAATGACTTCGCCATAGGCCTCAAGGCCGGGGGATCGGGCGAGAAAGGCCGTCCAGGCTTCGCGCCGCATGGCCTCCCAGCGCGCCAGCAACGGGGGCAGGAAAGCGCCGGGCTCGGGCGAGACCAGCAACTCCTCCCAGACCCGAACGAAGCTGGCTGAGTCGCGGGCGCGTTCGCGCAGATAGCGTCCGGTCAGGGCAAGCAGGGCGTCGCGTCCGAAGGTCAGGCCGTCGAGGTTGGAGAAGAAGGTCTCATGATAGGCCTCGTCCTGCTCCAGGGCCGCGATGGCTATCGCCTCGATCAGGCCTGACTTGGACCCGAACAGGTTGACGATGACGGTGGTGCTCTTGCCGACGGACTGCGCCAGGTCGCGCATGGTCAATCCGCCCAGGCCGAGCTCGGCGACAAGCGTCATCGCCGCAGCGACGATACGGTCAGCCGCTATGGAGCGAGGGGTCGCGATCATCGTCATGTGAGGCCCGCAGCGTTGTCGTGGTGTTGGCGATCCCGATGCACCTGAAATCGCAAACATCCGTCTTTGCCATCCGCAGGCGACATGAGGAAGTTGGCGCGAGACCCGGAGGCGGGTCGCAGTGTCGCGTTTCATGGCAGGCGCCGGCCGCGCCTAAACGGCGGCGGGGCGTGTTTGCGGCCGGCTGGCCGGCGACTTCAGTGTGGCGAGCTCGATTTCTGCATGCATACTGCCGTTTCCTGCAGCGTTTGTGATTGCGGGGATGGAGGGTGTGATGAAGGGGACTATCGTTTGTCTGATCGGGGGCGTGGTTCTGGCCGGAGGGCTGGGAGCCATGACGCGGACGCCGCAGGAAGCGCCGCCGGCCGCCGCCGTTGCGTCGAACGTCCTGCCTGAGGGCGCGGGTCGCGAGATGACGCAGCGTGTGTGCGGCCAGTGCCACTCGGTGGGCATGTTCGCGACGCAGCGGCATAGTCAGGACGAATGGAACCAGGTCATTTCGCGCATGATCGCCAAGGGCATGACCGCGCCCGAGGACGATCTTTACGAGATCTCCGACTATCTCACTGAAAACCTTGGCAAGGCAGAAGCGGCTCCGCGCGGCTGATCAGGTGTTGTCGCGGGCGATTCCGTAGCCGTTGGTGAAGGCGTCGCGGATGGCGCGGACACGCCGGTTGTCGGCGTCGCCGCTGCGGCAGACGAAGGCGATCTGACGCGTCGGGGTGCTGACGCCCAGCGGGATTTGGCGCACAGGCGCCCGCGCCGTCGGGGCGACCGGCAGGCGTGGGATGATCGACACGCCCAGACCGGCTGACACCATGGCCAGCACCGCCTCAATGGACTCCAGCTCAAAGCGCGGCCGTGTGCCGGGCGAGAGGCGGTGCAGGTGGCTGGCGGCGGTGCGTCCGCTGGTCAGAGAGGTGTCGAACTGAATCCAGTCGTAGCGCGCGATCAGGGCCTCGGCCGTGGATTCCGTGCTGTCGGGCGGCGCCACGAAGACGAAGGGCTGACGTTCCAGATCCTGCCAGTCGAGACGGCTTGAGCCGCCCGAGGTGGGCCGGATCAGGGCTGCGCCGTCGAGACGTCCCGCCTTCAGATGGTCAAGCAGCTCGCCGGAATCGCCCTGGATCACGCGCACGGCCAGACCTGGGTGTCGGCCGCCGATCTCCTGCAGAACAAGAGGGATCATGGTGGGTTGGAGCGAACGTATCGCCCCGATGACGACGCGGCCCGACAGGGCGGCGGAATGGCGCGTGCGCGCTTCTTCGACGGCGTCCAGGGCGGTGCGGACGCTCTCCGCCAGATCGCTGGCGAGCGGGGTAGGGCGCACGGTTCGGCCTGAGCGGTCGAACAGGGGTTGGCCCACATACTCCTCCAGCCGTTTCATCTGCAGGCTGACGGCGCTGGCGGTCAGACCCATGTCGTCGGCGGCGCTGGCGAAGCTGCCGTGTCGCAGGACGGAGTTCAGGGTCATCAGGAACTCGAACTTCAAGGCGCTCTCCCGTTCGGGGCCGGCGCCGTGAAGGCGCTGTCTGATCGATACATAACAAAACGTCATCTATCGATCCAGCAAACGTCACTATTTCTTGAGTTTGGCGGTCGTTACCAATGGTCTCGACCGAGCGATGGGGCGACCCGCCGACCGGCAAGGTCTCATCGCTCGAAGAGGCGAGGGACAGGGAAGAGGCAATGAAACAGGAACATCAGATCAGAATGCTGATCGGCGGTCAGTGGACGGATGGCGAAGGCGCCGCCGTCGCGGTCGTCGACAAGTTCACGGGGGCCGAACTGGGCCGCGTGCGCTCGGCGTCGCCGGCCCAGGTCGAGGCGGCGGTGGCCGCCGCCCGTGCAGCGTTCAACACCGTTCGCCTCGAAGCCTATGAGCGCAGCCGCCTGCTGAACCGGGTCGCTGACCTGATCCTGGCCGAACGTGAAGCCCTGGCCGCCATGATCGTCGCCGAGTCCGGCGTGCCATGGAAGGATTCCAGCAACGAGGTGGTTCGCACCGCCGAGACCTTCCGCGTGTCGGCCGAGGAGGGCCGCCGTCTGGCAGGCGAGATCGTGCCGATCCAGGGGGCTTCGGGCCAGTCGGGCCGCATGGCCTATACCCTGCGCGTGCCGCGCGGCGTGGTCGGCGGCATCAGTTCTTTCAACTCGCCGCTGAACATGGTGGCGCACAAGGTGGCGCCGGCCCTCGCTTCCGGCAATGCGGTGGTGTTCAAGCCGCCGGTCGCCACGCCCCTGTCGGCGACACGTCTGTTTGAGCTGATGCTGGAAGCCGGCGTGCCCGGCGGCCTGATCAACCTGATCCACGGCGGCGGGGCCGAGGTCGGCGCGCCCCTGGCGGCCCATTCGGGCGTGGACTTCTTCACCTTCACCGGCAGCACTCCGGTGGGCAAGGCGATCAGCGCCAGCCGCGGCATGCGCGCCACAGCGCTGGAGCTGGGCAGCATCGCGGCCACCATCGTCTGCGCCGACGGCGATCTGGAACGGGCGGCGGTGCGGTGCGCACAGTCGGGGTTCCGCCGTCAGGGGCAGGCCTGCACCTCGACCCAGCGGCTGTTTGTCGAGCGCGCGGTCATGGACCGCTTCCTGCCCATGCTGCTGGAACAGGTCGAGGCGCTGAAGGTCGGCGATCCGCGCGACCACGCCACGGACGTCGGCCCCATGATCAGCGAGGCCGAGGCCGTGCGCGCCGAGACCTGGGTGCGGGAGGCGACGGACCGCGGCGCCCGGGTTCTGACCGGCGGCGAGCGGCGCGGCGCCATCCTGACGCCCACGGTCCTGACCGACGCCGACCCGGCCTCGAAAGTGCTGTGTGAAGAGATTTTCGCCCCCGTCCTGACCGTCCTGCCGTTCGACACGCTGGACGAGGCGATCGACCGCGTGAACGCCACGCCCTTCGGTCTGGCCGCAGGTCTGTTCACGCGCGACCTCAGCCGCGCCCTGAAGGCGGCCGAACGGCTGCACGTCGGCGTGGTGCACCTGAATGAAGCCTCCAGCAGCCGCGTCGACCTGATGCCGTTCGGCGGCGTCAAGGACAGCGGCGTGGGGGTCGAAGGCCCCCGCTACGCCATGCGCGAGATGACCGAAGAGCGTCTCGTCACGATCACCCTGTGATGGATTTGAATATGTCAGCAGACAGCGTAACCGGCGCCATCTTCATGGCCCAATGCCTGAAGAACGAGGGGGTCGAGAAGGTCTTTGGCCAGTGCGGCCATACCAACTACGCCCTGATCGACGCCTGCGACCGGCTGGGCATCGAATACGTCTCCTTCCGCCATGAGCAGCAGGCGGTTCACGCCGCCGACGCCTACTACCGCGTGTCGCGCAAGCTGGCGGTCATCAACGTCCACCTGTCGCCCGGCCTGACCAATACGGTGACCGGCGTGGCCTCGGCGGCGATGGACGGGACGCCGATGCTGGTCATCACCGGCAATACGCCGACCTATCACCACCCGCGCGAGGCGCATCAGAGCATGCGCCTGCACGCTGACGCGTCGCAGGGCGACATCTTCAAGCCTATCTGCAAGCGGGTCTGGCGCGTGGACGACGCCCGTCACCTGCCTGACGTCATGCATCGGGCCCTGAATATCGCCCAGACCGGACGCCCCGGCGCCGTGCTGCTCGACATTCCGATGGATGTCTTCGCCCAGAAGATTTCAGCTGAAGCCCAGACCCGCTCGCGGCGTCCCAACTTCGCCCGCCCGATGGGCGACGCGGAGGGCGTGGCCGAGGCCGTCGCCATGCTGAAGGCCGCGACCAATCCGGTCATCTTCGCCGGCAACGGCGTGGCCCTGTCCGGCGCCTATGAGGCGCTGAAGGCGCTGGCCGAGCAACTGGGCGCGCCGGTGGCCACCACCCTGGTGGGCAAGGGCGTCTTCCCAGAAAACCATCCCCTGTCGCTGGGCACGACCGGCATCTGGGGCGCGCGCGTCGCCAATGACACCACGCGCACCGCCGACGTCATCCTGGCCGTCGGCACCGCCTTCGGCGAGGCGGACTGCAGCTCCTGGCGACCCGAGCACACCTTCAACATTCCCGGAACCCGACTGATCCAGATCGACCTGGACCCGCAGGAGATCGGCAAGAGCTATCCGGTCGATATAGGCATCGTCGGCGACGCCCGCGCGACCCTGACCCAGCTGTCGGCGGCCCTGGGCGAGCAGCCGCGGCCTCAGGCTGTGATCCAGGCCCAGCGGGCGCTGCTTGACGAGCGCAAGGCCGCCTGGCGCGAGGAGTTGAAGGAAACCCAGGAGATCGACACCAGGCCGATCCACCCGGCGCGCCTGCTGAAGGTCCTGTCCGACGCCGCCCCCGCCGACGCCATCTTCGTCACGGATGTGGGCTGGAACAAGAACGGCGCGGGCCAGCAGCTGGAGATCCAGGGCCGGAACGGTTTCCTGACCAGCGGCGGCATGGCGACCATGGGCTATTCCCCGGCCGCCGCCGTCGGCGCGGCCATGGGCGCGCCGGATCGCAAGGTCCTGGGTCTGGTCGGCGACGGCGGGCTGATGTCGGTTCTGGGCGCGCTGACGACGGCGGTCGAACTGGACATTCCGGTGCTGTGGGTCCTGTTCAACAACTTCTGCTACTCGACCATCCGCACGGTCGGCACGACCTATTTCAACAACCGGCAGGGCACGGAATTCCGCTCGCCGGACGGCGAGCTCTACAACCCCGACTTCCAGGTTCTGGCCCGGTCGTTCGGCATCCGGTCGGCCCTGATCGAGGAGCCGTCCGATCTGGAGGCGGGGGTTCGCGCCGCCATGGCCGAGCGGGGGGCCTTCCTGCTGGAAGTGCGAACGCGCGGCGACGTGCCGATGCCGCGCACCGGCTACTGGGACATCGCTGACTTCCTGGCGACCGGCAATGACTGACGGCCCGCCGCTTCATCAGGGGCTCCACCGGCGGGACTATCAGCCGGAGGCTGTCGGTCCGCTGGACGGGGTCCGGGTGCTGGACATGTCGCGTCTGTTCGCGGGCAATGTCCTGACCCAGATCCTGGGCGATTTCGGCGCCGAGGTGATCAAGGTCGAGCCGCCGGCTGGCGACACCCTGCGCGGCTGGAAGACAAAGGGCGTCTCGACACACTGGAAGATTTACGCCCGCAACAAGAAGAGCCTGGGTCTGGACCTGCGTAATCCGCAGGCGGCCGACATCTTCTTGAAGTTGGTCCCCAGCGCCGCCATCCTGGTCGAGAGCTTTCGTCCCGGCGTGCTGGAGAAGATGGGCTTCAGCCCGGAGGTTCTGCACAGGATCAATCCCAGGCTGGTGATCGTGCGCGTTTCCGGCTGGGGGCAGGACGGTCCCTATGGTCAACGGCCGGGCTTCGGCACGGTGATCGAGGGCATGTCCGGCTTCGCCGCCATCAACGGCTTCGCTGACCGCGAGCCGGTGCTGCCGCCCATGTATCTGGCGGACGGCGTGGCCGGCTCCTACGGGGCCTCGGCGGCCCTGCTGGCCCTGCGCGAGGCCGAACGGCCGAACGGCAAGGGGCAGGTGATCGATTTGCCGCTCTATGATCCCCTATTCGCCCTGCTGGGTCCGCAGGCCGCCAACTATCGACTGTCGGGGCAGGGTCGCAAACGCGAAGGCAGCCGGTCCGGCAACTCGGCGCCGCGCAACGTCTATCGCTGCCGTGACGGCAAGTATGTCGGCCTGTCGGGTTCGACCCAGACGATGGCCATGCGCATTCTCAAGGCCATCGATCGCGACGATCTGGCTTCCGACCCGCGCTTTCTTACCAATGCCGGCCGACTGGCGAACGTGATCGAACTGGACGCCGCCATCGGCGACTTCATCGGGCGTCACGATCAGGCGGAACTGGTGGCTCTGATGGAGGCGGCCGAGGTCACGGTCGGGCCGATCTACGACATCGCCCAGATCATGCAGGACCCGCACGTCATCGAGCGCGAAATCCTGGCTGACTACCCCGATCCCGAGCTCGATCTGCTGCCCATGCATCACGTGGTGCCGCGTCTGTCCGAGACGCCGGGTTCGATCAGGGCGGCGGCGCCGATGCTGGGAGAGCACAACGCCGAACTGCTGGCTGAACTGGGGCTGGACGAAGCGCAGGTCGCCGGCCTGATCGCCGAGGGCGTCGTCGCCGGCGCCGCGCCGTCTCAGGCGGAGGATGCGGCATGACCACGGTGTGGCGTTCGCTCCAATATGTCCCGGCCCACCGCGAGAAGCACGTGACTTCGGCGCGGCTGGCTCAGGCGGACGCCGTCATCCTCGATCTCGAGGACGCCGTGCCGACCGAGGACAAGGCCGCCGCACGCAAGGCGCTCAAGACGGCGGTCAAGGCTGTCGGGCGCTGGGGCGCCGACGTGCTGGTGCGGATCAACGCCGAGCCGGAACTGGCCGACGCCGACATCGCCGCCGCTGTGGCCGCCGGCGCCGTCGCCCTGGTCGTGCCCAAGGTCGAAGGGGCGGAGGACATCCAGCGGCTGGAGCCGGTCATCGCTGCAGCCGAGCGAGTGGCGGGCCTGCAGATCGGCGCGACGCGTCTTGTCGTGCTGATCGAGACGGCGCGGGGCCTGTTGTCTATATCGTCCAGTCTGGGGGCCAGCGCGCGGATCGCTGCGGTCAACCTGGGCAATGAAGATTTCGCGCGCGATCTCGGGGTCGAGCCGTCCGAGGCGCTGCTGACCTATCCGCGTCAGCAGATGATCATCGCCGCCGTGGCCGCTGGCGTTCTGCCCTTGGGTCTGGCGGGGGGCGCCACGCGCTTTGACGACCTGGACGCCTATCGCGGGCTGGCGGAGCGCTCGCGTCGGCTGGGTCATGTCGGCGCCACCTGCATCCATCCGGATCAGATCGCCGTGTTGAACGCCGTGTTCGCGCCGAGCGAGGCCGAGGTGGCTGAAGCTTTGGCGATCGTCGACGCCGCACGCATGGCGGGGCAGGGGGCCTTCGCAGTCAACGGCAGGATGATCGACAAACCTGTTTTGAGTAGGGCGATCGGAGTTCTTGATCGCAATAGTTCAATAGAGAGCAAGTTCAAATCTAGTTCTAAGAAATAAACAAAAATGACGACTCAAAAGAAGTCGTCAGCATGGGGAGTATGCAATGCGTAAGGAAGGTCGGAGCTCGCTGTCTAACGGCGAGGGGAGAAACATCCGTCGTATTCTGATGGGAACGGCAGCCGCGGTCGGGCTTTTTTCGGCCAGTTCGGTTGTGGCTCAGGAGCAGGAAGCCGAGCCGGAACCGGAGCAGGCGGTTCAGGTCGAGGACATTGTCGTCACCGGCACTGCGATCCGGGGCGTGGCGCCCGTCGGTTCGGCCACGGTAGGCATGTCGCGCGAAGATCTGGTCCAGGCGCCGGCGCGTGAAGCCAGCGCCCTGGTCGCCAGCCTGCCGCAGGCCTCCAGTCAGGGCACGACCCTGGCCTCGTCGGGCGGCCGCGCCGCCGGCGTCAACCTTCGCGGGCTGGGCAACAACGCCACCCTGGTCCTGTTCGACAGCCGACGCGTCGTGCCTCAAGGCGGCAACGCCCAGGTGTCCGATCCCAACCTCATTCCCTTTTCCGCGATCGAACGGGTCGAGGTCGTCACCGACGGCGCTTCGGCCATCTATGGCTCGGACGCCGTGGCCGGCGTGGTCAACTACATCACCCGTCGCAATTATGATGGCGCGGAAGTCACGACTCGTTACACCAACTCATTGTATAATCAGTATGTTGTCGATGGCGTGATCGGCAGGACATGGGCCGGAGGCAGCGCCATGTTCGCCGGCTCGTGGGATAAGAACGACAGCGTTCCGCGCAGTGAGCGGGACTATATGATGCAGGATCTGCGTCCCTTCGGCGGCAACGACAATCGGTTTATCGGCACGACAGTCTATCCCGATGCGCCAGGGGCCCTGATCATCGGCAACACGGTCTATGGCCTGCCCAATACCAATGGCGCCGTGCCGACGGCGGCGGACGTGATCGCTTTAAGCGGCGATCCGGAGTTGTATGACTCTTCGTACCTGTACGACTTCTACACCGCCCGTGAACGCCATGCGGCCATGTTTAAGCTGCGACAGGAATTGGCCCCGGGTTTCGAGGTGGGCTATACTGGCATCTATAATCTGCGGACCAATGAATCGCGGTCCGGCGACGGTTTCGAGCGGGTGGCCATCCGCCTGACGCCGAGCAGCCCCTACTATATTCCGGGCATGCCCAATCCGACGGCGAACCAGACCGTTGTCTACAACTATTCGCTTAACAACCCCGACACCTCGCGCCATCAGAAGAACCGCGAGGAGACGATCAACCACTCGATCGACATGACGCTGGAGTTGCCGAAGGACTATCGGTTCTCGGGCCTTCTGACCTACGGCAAGACGGACTCGTGCAACGTCTGCCAGCCGCAGGTGAACACGACCGTCGCCAATGTCATCGCCAGCAACGCCTCGTGGGGCTTCAACCCCTTCCTGCAAGGTCCGCAGGCGGGCGCCCAGGCTCTGGTCGGCGGCTTCATCCAGCAATACGACACTGTCCTGTTTGACGCAGTCGGCAAGGTGGACGGGGTCCTGTTCGACATGCCGGCCGGTGCGGTTCGTCTGGCGGCGGGGGCTGAGTACTCGCGCTACAAGCTCTATCTTAAGGCGCAGAACACCCTGAATCTGGCCGGCGACTATCAGGTCTCACGGTTCACCAAGAGCGATCGTGACGTGAAGTCGGCCTTTGCCGAAGTCTTCGTGCCCATCGTTTCGGATGACATGGGCGTGCCCTTCATGCAGTCGCTCGATCTGAGCGCCGCCCTTCGGTACGACAGCTACTCCGATGCGGGCGACACCACCAATCCCAAGATCGGTCTGACCTGGCGTCCCAATGATGAACTGCTGATCCGCGGCAGCTGGGGCACCTCCTTCCGGGCGCCGACCCTGATCGAGGCCAACCCGGCCACGGTGGGCCAGACCAACCGGGTCTATGTCAGCAATGGTCTGAATGACCCGACCATCCCGATCACCAACATCTCTTCCGGCCAGAGCGCGGTCCTGTCGCGGACCGGCAACACGGAGGGGCTTCGCCCGGAATCGGCGACCATCTGGTCGCTGGGCGGGGACTATCGGCCCAATTACCTGCCTTCGCTCAAGTTGAGCGTCACCTACTACAATGTGCGGTACGAAGACCGGATCGAGAACCTCCCTAACCAGACCCTGATCCTCTCCAGCCCGGAAAACCTGGAGCTGTACAAGGACTTCTTCATCAAGGCCCCGCAGCCCACGACCTGCGTCAACGGCGACTACTCGACCTACAACCCGGCCTACCTGCCGTGGCTGAACGACAAGAACGCGGTCTTCTCTCCCTCGACCATCAATGACTGTTCCATGGTCGGCATCATTGCGGGCGGGCGGTTGAACCTGGGTGAGGTGAAGCAGAGCGGGCTCGATTTCGGCGCCAACTATCTGCACGAGACCTCGTTCGGCGACTTCACCTTCAACGCCAGCTTCTCCAAGGTTCTGAACCTGGAGAAGAGCGTGGTCGCCGGCGGCCCGCTGTTCGACGCCCTGGACACCTATGGCTTCCAAGTGTCCGAGCGCGGACGGTTCAACGTCAACTATCGTCGCGGCGGTCTCAGCGCCAACCTGAGCGCCAACTACGTCGGATCCTACCTGAACAATGCGACCATTACCGTGAACGGCGTGAAATTGCCGGAGACGGAAATCCCGACCTGGACGACCTGGGATGCGGGCGTCGCCTATTCCTTCGAGGACGGCCGCTTCGGCGGCGTGCTCGACGGGGTCCGCCTGGCCGTCAACGTGCAGAACCTGTCGGACGAGCAGCCGCCTATCGTGCTCAGCGGCACGACGGCGGTGGACCTGGGCAACCACAACCCCTTCGGCCGGGTCTGGTCGCTGGAGCTGACCAAGGCGTTCTGAGCCGGCCCTGACCGGAGGCGGCGAGGGGCCGTCTCCGGTCAGGTTGTTTTTCTGAGGAGGGACCAAGTGATCAAACTGAAGTTGATGCTGGCGGCGCTGACGACGGCGATCGCCGTCTGGGCGGGCGCAGGCTTCGCCGCCGCCCAGGCGCCCGCGCCGAGCCAGGCCATGCCCGACCCCTACGCCGGACAGAAGAAGCTGCTGGTCATCGCCGACGTCCAGACCGGCTTCCATCACGACTCGATCAACCACGCCATGGCGGTGATCGAGCAGATGGGGCGTGAAAGCGGAGCCTATGTCGCCTTCCTGCGCACCGACTCCCAGTTGATCACCCGCGAGCCCATTCTCGGGACCGGCACGCGCTATGAGGGCCGGCCCGTCAATGCCCGCAACCTCAACTATTTCGACGCCGTATTCCTGCTGAGCAGCGGCTCGGGCAATCTGTCCGAGCAGCAGAAGGCCGATCTGCTGGCCTTCGTGAAGGAAGACGGCAAGGGCTTCATCGGCGGCCACGCCGCGACGATCGCCTTCTATGACTGGCCTGACTATGGCGAGATGATCGGCGGCTTCATGGCCGGCGAGTACCGGGTCGAGCCGACGGGCGTCATCGTGTCGGACCCGAACTTCCCCGGCGCGGCTGGCCTGCCGACCACCATCACCGATCAGTTTCCCTATATGGGCGCGCCCTATGTGAAGGGCGGCGTCCACACCATCCTGCGGCTTGATCCGTCGCGCCTGACGCCCGAGCAACTGGCGCGTCGTCCTGACGGCGACTTCCCGGTCGCCTGGGCCAAGACCTACGGCAAGGGCCGGGTCTTCGTCAGTTCGCTCGGTCACGTCGAGCAGATCTGGGACGACCCCGCCGTCCGCACCTTCCACCTCGAAGGCATCAAGTGGGCCCTCGGCCTGACCGACGCCGACGTCACGCCCGACGCGCCCCAACAATGAAAATCGCAAAGGAACGCCCCATGACCAGAAGCGCCCTGAAAGGCGTCGGCGCCTGTCTGTCGCTGATCCTCATGGCCGGAACCCCGGCTCTGGCCCAGACCGCTGGCGCCCCGACTGACGACGGCAGGACCTGGCGCAGCTATGGCCAGAACCCCGGTGCGACCAACTTTTCGCCCCTGACCCAGATCACGCCTGACAACGTCGGCCAGCTGAAGCGCGCCTGGACCTTCCGCTACGGCGGCGGCACGGACGAGGAGGGCGACCGGGGCCTGGATCACCGCTGGGAGGTCACGCCCCTGGTGATCGACGGGGTCATGTATGTCTCGACGCCGACCAATCCGAACCTGCCCGACTTAAAGGCCACCATCACCGCTCTTTCTCCCGAGACCGGCGAGGTGCTGTGGAAATGGGAGTCGGACCGCAATATCCACGGCCGCGGCATCGCCTGGTGGCCGGGTGACGAGACCCACGGCCCGCGCATCATCTTCGCCACCGACAAGGGCTATCTGGCGGCGCTGGACGTGCGTACGCGTCAACTGGCGGCGGACTTCGGCCAGAACGGCCTGGTCGACGCCTATGTCGGCGTGGCGTCCGAGGTCGTGGGCGAAAGCCGTCGCGACACTTTCACCATCCCGAACCCGGTGGCGATCTACAAGAACCTGATGATCACCGGCGCTCGCCCCGGCGAGATGGGTCCGCCCGGCCCGCGCGGCGACGTGCGCGCCTGGGACGTCCGCACCGGCGAACTGGTCTGGGCCTTCCACACCGTGCCCCAACCCGGCGAGGCCAATCATGAAGGCTATGTCGGCGATGAATGGAAGGACCGCAGCGGCGCCAACGTCTGGTCGACCATCACCATCGACGAGGAAAACGGCATCGTCTTCGCTCCCGTCGGCGACCTGAACGGTCGGGCCCAGGGGTCTGAACTCTACGCCAACAGCATCATCGCCCTGGACGCCCAGACTGGCGCGCTGAAGTGGCACCACCAGGTCACGCACAAGGACCTGTGGGACTGGGACATGCCGACCCCGCCGATCCTGGTGAACTTCCGCGAGGGCGACCGCACCATTCCGGCAGTGGCCCTGACGGGCAAGCAGAGCCTGCTGTTCGTCTATGACCGCCAGACGGGGCGGCCTCTGCACCAGATCGAGGAGCGTCCGACCCCGCGCAGCGACGACCCTGCGGACGAGGCCTGGGCGACCCAACCCTTCCCGGTACGGCCCGGCCCGCTGGCGCGGGTGACCATGACGCGCGACGAAATCCCCAACATCACGCCCGAGCAGCACGCCTACTGCACCGCCTTCTGGGATGAGAACAACATCCAGGTGACGGGTCTGTACGGCCGCCCTCTGATGACGCGGGGCACGCTCAGCTTCCCCTCCACCCTGGGCGGGCCGAACTGGGGCGGGCCGTCCTACAGCCCGACGTCTGACGTCTTCATCGTCAATGTCCAGAACATGGGTCAATTCCGCGCCGCCGGCCCGGTGACGCCCATCTTCGGCGGGCCGCGTCCGCCGCGTCGTCGCGGTCCGGTTGATCCCAACGCGCCGATCACCCAGTCGGGCTTCAGCTATCGCATCGACGCCGACACCATGCTGCCGTGCACGCCCACGCCCTGGGGCGAACTGGTCGCGGTCGACATCAGCAAGGGCGAGATCCTGTGGCGCGCGCCCCTGGGAACCATTCCGGGGCTGAAGACCGATGTGGCCACCGGCGCGCGCAATCTGGGCGGCAACATCCAGACCGCCGGCGGCCTGGTCTTCATCGGTGCGACCAACGACCGGACCTTCCGGGCCTTCGACGCCCGGACGGGCGAGGTGAAGTGGTCGGTCGAGCTGGACGCCAGCGCCCACTCCACACCTGTCACCTACCTCGGCAAGGACGGCAAACAGTATGTCGTCGTGACCGGGGCAGGGGGCACAGCTGTCGCCGCCAGACGAATGTCGGACACCCTCAACGCCTTCGTCCTCCCCTAGCGCCGACCGCCCCGCGAGGCCCGAGGGCTTCGCGGGGCGCCTCCCGATCCGACGCCGGTCGGACCGAACTAATAGTCAGTGGATTATCCCAATGGATGCAGCCCTGCCCGTCACGCCGCCGAAAAGGACCCACGTGCGATACGTCGTGCTGGCCCTGATCGCCGTCGGCACCATGATCAATTATCTGGATCGCTCGCTTCTGGCGGTCGCGGCCCCGCGGATGGCCGAGGATCTTGCGCTCGGCGCGGCCACCATGGGCATCCTCTTCTCGGCCTTCTCATGGAGCTACGCCCTGGCGCAGATTCCGGGCGGCATGTTCCTGGACCGTTTCGGCGTCCGCCTGACCTACGCCCTGTCGGTCGGGGTGTGGTCGATTTTCACCGGTTTGCAGGGGGCGGCCACCGGCCTGACCTCCCTGATCATCTATCGCCTCGGCCTTGGCGCCGCCGAGGCCCCCTGTTTCCCGGCCAACAGCCGGATCCTGGTCGCCTGGTTCCCGCAGGGTGAACGCGCCCGCGCCCAGAGCGTCTATTCGGTCGGCATGTATTTCGGCATCGCCTTCCTCAGCCCGGTTCTCTTCTGGGTGACGGGGACCTTCGGCTGGCGAGCCCTGTTCATCATCGCCGGGGTGATCGGCGTCCTGTTCGCGGGCCTGTGGTGGTGGGTCTATCGCGATCCCGAGCACAGCCGCATCGTCAATCAGGCTGAGCTGGATCACATCGCGGCGGGCGGCGGCGGTCTGTCGGCGGCGGCGGGCAAGACGCCCTTCTCGTGGAAACAGATCGGCTGGCTGCTGGGCAAGCGCCAGATTCTCGGCGCCTCGATCGGCCAGTTCGCGACCAACGCCACGCTCGTCTTCTTCCTGACCTGGTTCCCGACCTATCTGGTGGTGGAGCGGGACATGCCTTGGCTGAAGGTCGGCTGGATGGCGGTTCTGCCCTTCATCGCCGCCTCGGTCGGGGTGGTGTTCGGCGGGCAGCTGTCGGACGCCCTGGTCAAGCGCAGCGGCTCGGCCACCTTTGGCCGCAAGCTGCCGATCGTCGCCGGTCTGCTGCTGTCCTCGACCATCATCTCCGCGGCCTTCCTGAAGTCCGACGTCCTGGTGATCGCGGTCATGTCGATCGCGTTCTTCGGCCAGGGCATGTCCAACCTCGGCTGGACGCTGATCTCGGATGTGGCCCCCAAGAGTCTGATCGGCCTGACGGCGGGTGTTTTCAACTTCTGCACCAACCTGGCCGGGATCGTGACGCCGATGATGATCGGCTTCATCGTCGCGGCCACGGGCTCCTTCTTCGGCGGTCTGGCGATGATCGGCGTTCTCGCCCTGATCGGCGCCTTTTCCTACACCTTCCTCGTAGGCCGGGTTGAGCGCATCGCGGAACCGACCGCAGCGGAGGCGGCGTGATGGCGAACTGGCATACTCGCTCCATCCTGCGACCGGGCGCGGGCGTCGCGCTGATCCTGGGCGTGGGCCTGTCCGCCTGCGAGCCGTCCAATCCGGCGGATGGATCGCACAGGGTCGTCGTGGCGGAGGCCGCTCCGGCGGCGCCCCCGGTCCCCGGCGTAACTGAAGCACCGGCTCCTCCGCCTGAAGTCGCGCCTCCGGTCGAGGCCTCTCCTGAACCTGAGCCTGTCGTGACGTCGGCACAGCCGAGCAAGGCTCCGCCGACCGTGCAGGTGGTCGCGCCGCCTGCTCCGCCGCCCCAGCCGGTCAAGGCGACGGTTCAGCCGGGCGTCCTGCCTCAGGGGGCGGGGCGCAATGTCGCCCAGCGCCTGTGCGGGACCTGTCATTCCCTGATCCTGGTCACGGCCAACGGACACACGGAGGCGGAGTGGGATTCAATCGTCGCGCGCATGGAGTCGAACGGCATGCAGGCCTCGGCGGACGACATCAACACCGTCATCGACTATCTGTCGAAGGCGCTGCCGCCTCGCTAGGCGTTCGACAGGGAAGTTCGAGTGATAGAGTTCCAGCCGCAGACCACCTCAGTCGACGATGTCATCGTCACCGCCGCCCGGTTGCCCCCGGCGGCGGGAGAGGCGGCCTTCTCGGTGATCCGTCTGGGCGAGGAGACGCTCTCGACTTCCATGCGGCTGGATGAAGCCCTGGCGACGGTTCCGGCGGTGTCGCTGTTCCGGCGAACCTCCAGTCTGGCGGCCAATCCGACAACACAGGGCATCAGCTTGCGGGCCATCGCCCCTTCCGGCGCCGGCCGAACGCTGGTGACGCTGGACGGCGTGCCGTTGAACGATCCCTTTGGCGGTTGGGTGATCTGGTCGCAGACGCCGCCCGAAAGCGTCGAAAGCCTGGATGTCGTGCGCGGCGCCGGGGCCGGTCCTTATGGCGCGGGCGCGCTGACGGGCGTGATCCAGTTGCGCGAGCGCGAGCGCGGCGGCGTGCTGGACGCCTCTGTCGCCGAGCGCGGCGGCGCCCGGCTGGCCGGCTCGGGCGCAATGGATGCTGGGCGTGTCCGCTTGACCGGCTCGGCGCTCTATGAAGTCAGCGACGGCTATGTCCCCGTGCGAGGCGCGGCTGCGGGAGCGGCCGACACGCCGCTGGACCTTGAGGCGATGAGCGCATCCCTGAGGGCCGACATGCCGATCGGTGACGCGGCCGTGTCGCTCCGCGCCGCCGCTTACGAGGAGGATCGCGGTTCCGGTCTCGCGGGCACGCGAGCGACGGCCAGCGGTCATGTCCTGTCGGCCACCGCCGCTCGCCAGCCGTCGGATGATAGAAGAGGGTGGAGGTTGCAGGCCTGGCGGCGCGAGAGCGATTTCGCCAATACCTCGGCCTCCGTTGCGGCGGATCGCGCCACGACCACGCCCGCGAATGATCAGTACGAGACCCCGGCCACGGGCTGGGGCGTAAACGCCGCGCTGCGCGGGCGGCGCGATGGGTTGCTGGGCGGGCGCGTGGAATGGGAACTCGGCGTTGACGCCCGTTTCAACGAGGGCGCGACGCATGAGCGTTTCAGCAATCCGACCGGCGCCGGATTCACCAAGGGGCGCCGAGCGGGGGGCGAGGCCTCGGTAATGGGCGGCTATGTGGACGGCTCGTGGACATCCAGCGACTGGCTGGTCGCCGGCGGCCTGCGGCTGGATCATTGGGAAAACAACGGCGGCTTCCGCTACGAATATAGTCTCGCCACCGGTGTGGCGACGCTGGATGAGAGCGACCCCGAACGTTCGGGCGAGGTTGTCAGTGCGCGCCTGGCCGCGCGGCGCATGATCGGCGGCGGCTGGGCGGCGCGCGCTGCGGCCTATTCCGGCTTCCGGCCCGCCACGCTGAACGAACTGCATCGGCCCTTCCGCGTCGGCAACGATCTGACGGAGGCCAACGCCGGCCTGGTTCCCGAGGCGCTGCACGGCGTAGAGGCCGGGCTGGTCTTCGAGGGGCCGGTTTCGGCGCTGACGGCGAACCTGTTCTGGAACCGGATCGAAGACGCCATCGTCAATGTCACGGTAGGAGAGGGGCCGGGAACCTTCCCGCGCGCGGGCTTCGTTCCTGCCGGCGGCGTATTGCGTCAGCGTCAGAACGCCGGAACCATCGAAGCCTCAGGCGTCGAGATCAGCGCGCGCCAGGCCCTGGGCGCCGGTCTTGATCTGACCGGGGCCGTGTCGATCACCGACGCCCGCATGGACGGGGGATCGTCCGCGCCTCAGTTGACGGGCCTGCGACCCGCCCAGGCCCCGATCTGGAGCGCCTCGGCGGGGGTCGATTGGCAGGCCACTGATCGTCTTAACCTTGGCGCTCGCGCGCGATACGAGAGCAAACGGTTCGATGATGATTTGAACAGCCGCGCGCTGGGCGCGGCCGTCACGATGGATGCGCGGCTTGACTGGCGGGCTAATGACTCGGCGTGGGTCTGGCTCGCCGTCGACAATCTGTTTGATGTTGATGTCGAGGTGGCGGAGACCGGCGCCGGGGTCGAAGGTTTCGGCCCGCCTCGGACGCTGAGCGTCGGCGTGCGGCTGGCCTACTGAAGCCTGCCTGTCGGTGCGTGGAGCGCTGCGGATGAAGTGAGAAACCGCTTTCCTCGCGTCACGGATGGGGCCTGGGCCAGCCTCTGGCCATGCGCCTCAATCCCATGTGGCGAGGCGTTCAGGCCTCACTCAATCTGTCCGGAGACATCTTGGGAAGGGGCTCGATGCGGAAGTGGATGCCCTCGGCCAGCTGGTAGCCCAGGCCGTGCAGCATCTGCTCCACAGACTGCACCAGGGCGTCGTCGCGAACCTCTATGATCCGGTGCTGGCGCACGCAGCTGAGGCTGATGACCGGCGTCTGGCGTTTCAGGCGGAAGAAGCGTCGGGCGTTCCGTCGCGCCGCCACCTCTGCGACGCCTAGTCGGTTCAGGAGATTGAGGAACCGCGACACGGCGGCGCGAGAGACGTGGCTGCCCTGGGATCGGGCGGCGGCCAGGGCGCCATCGACATCAAGGGGCGCTTCGGCATGGAGCAAGACATGCAGGACATCCCTGCGCGCTCGGTTCAGAAGAAGGCCGTGAGCCTTCAGGATCTGTCCAAGGGCGGCGTCTGACGAATCCGGCTTGAGGGTCAGTTCGTCCTGCAGGAAGAGGCGAGAAGGCGTCGTCGGGACGGTCATCGTATCAACTGGGGCGGGGCATGAAAACGAAAGGCCCCCGCCGGACAGGCGAGGGCCTTGGGTCAGGACCCGGAGGTCAACGCGCCGGGCGGATGCGCAGCACGGAGTCGTTGCCGTCCGTGGTCCAGCCGGACTTGACCGCGACATAGACGTTGCCGCGCCCGTCAGCCGAGACGTGGTTGGCCACGGGCGGGGCGGGCAGGTTGGCGACGATGCGGCCGTCGACGTCGGTCACCGTCACCGTGCCGGCGCCGAAGGTGCTGACGAAGGCGCGACGCGACTTCGGTTCGAACACCACGTTCAGGGCGCCGGCTCCGACCGGGGTGTCGGCCACGACCGAACCGTCCGAACCGTTCAGCACCACCAGGTTGTCGGTGCCCTGGGCCGCGACGAAGATGCGGTCGGTCTGCGGATCGTGCGAGACGCCGATCACGCTGCGCGCGCCGGGCACGCGGAAGACGTTCAGCACGGTGTCGGCGGCGGCGTCGATGACCGCGACCTCATTGGTCGAGTTGGAGGCGACGTACAGGCGGCGCGCCTCGCGGTCGTAGGAGACGCTGGCGGCCGAGAAGGTCTCGCCGCGCACGGTCGAGTCGATCTTGATGCGCTTGGCCACGGTTAGGGCGGCGGTGTCGAACACCACGACTTCTGGCTGGAAGGTGGCGCTGGCGTAGGCCTTGCCGTGCTCTTCGTCGATGACGACGTCGCGGGCGTGGTTGACCGTGCCCGGCTCGAACTGACGCACCAGCGACAGGTCCGACTGGCGATAGACGGCGACCGTGTTCTGGCGGCTGTTCGAGACCCAGACGGTGTCGTTGGCGTCATCGACCCCGACGCCGTAGACGGCGAAGACGCCGCCGTCCTGGGGCTGGCCGTCGCGGCCGGTGCGGCCCGGCGCGGCGGCCGGGGTGACGCGGGCCTCGACCGCCAGGGTGTCGGCGTTCAGGCGCAGCAGCTCCGACTGGCGCACCGGCGGGCGGCCGACCGCCGAGGTGGCGAAGACGGCGTTGCGCTTGGCGCTATAGGCGGTCTGATACAGACCGCGCGTCGGTTGGATGCTGGTCACCCGATAGGCCGCCTCGTTCGACAGCGGCACATTCGGCGAGATCTTCAGATCGGCCACGACGGCGTTGTAAGGCGACTGCGACACCGCCACGATCGGGTGGTTGCCGGGCTGGGCGTTCGCCGGCAGCGTCAGGCGCGCCTCGAAGCCGCCCTCGGCGTTGGCCGTGATCGGGCCGGTCGACAGCGGCGTCTGGCCGTACATCAGGACGATGCTCTGGCCCGGATGGAAGCCGCGGCCATTGGCCACGACCGGGCCGCCCGGCAGGACGGGCTTGCCGCGCTCGCCGGACGAGAAGCCGACCTGGCCGCCGTCCAGGCGCTCGGGCGCCGAGAACAGGGCCTGGGCCGAGACGACCGCCGGAACCGCGACGGCCGAAGCCGCCAGAAGGGCGCCGAATGCGACGCCGCGAAGGGATTTTCTCAGGGTGGTCATGATCGAAGTTTCTCCGGATCAGAAGCGGGTGGTCAGGCCAACGAAGAAGCGGCGGCCGGGCGAGTAGTAGCCGTCGCCGGCGGTGCCGCTGACCTTTTCGTTGAAGAGGTTGGAGACGCCGGCGCGCAGGGTCACCGTGTCGGACGCCTCATAGGCGGTGGTCAGGTCGAACTCGGTGCGGGCGTTGGTCAGGGTCGAGCCGCCGCTCAGCTGTTCGCCGGTGTATTGAGCCGACAGCATGAGCCCCAGACGATCGGTCGCTCGCCAGTCCAGCGAGGCGTAGCCCGACCATTCCGGCGTGGTGATCAGGCTGGCCCCGGTGTCCAGGTTCTTGGCCTCGATCATCCAGGTGGCGTTGCCGCGCAGGGTCAGGTCGTAGGGCAGGGCCGCTGAGCCGCTGAGCTCCAGACCCTTGGTGCGGGCGCGTTGGACGTTCTCGTTCTTGGTCCACCAGCGGCCTTCGAAATAGCCCAGCGGCGCGTACTGGATCTTGTTCTCGAAGTCGGTGTGGAAATAGGTGGCGGCGAAGCTGTAGGCGGCGCCGTCATAGGCGAAGCCGAACTCGTAGCTGGTGCTTTCCTCGGGCTTGAGGTTGGGGTTGCCCGCCATCCAGCAGCCGCCCGAGGTGTAGACCAGAGGATTGCCGTTTCCGTCCAGGATCGGATTGCCGTTCTTGTCCTTGGCGGCCATGCCGATCAGGCCCCGGCAGCCGTTGCCGCCGGACTGGGTCGCGGCGCCGGCGCTGTTCTCCTTCAGCGACGGGGCGCGGAAGCCCTTGGACACGCCGCCGCGCAGGGTCCAGGCCTCGGCCGGGTGCCAGACCAGATAGGCGCGCGGGCTGAAGTGCTCGCCGTACTTGTCGTGGCTGTCCACGCGGCCGCCCAGCGTCAGCAGCAGGTTTTCGCGCAGGGTGATCTGGTCCTCGGCGAAGATGGCCGTCGTGTCACCCTTCAGCGTGGCGCCGGTGATGACGTTGCCGTCATAGTCGATCGGCACCGTGCCGATGGTGTCGGTGTTGGTCAGTTCTTCCTGGCGATACTGGGCGCCGATGGCGAACTTGTGCAGCCAGACGAAGTTCTTCTCGAAGTTCCACAGGCCGTCGACGATCACCTCTTCGAACTCGGCCGAGCCGCCGTACTCGCCCATCGCCTTGTTCTCGAAGGCGTTGCGATAGACGTCCAGGCGCGTCTTGCCGAAGGACCATTCGCCCTCGTGGCTGGCGCGGAAATTGGTGCGTTCGGTCTCAGAGCCGAAGGCGCCTTGCGGCGTCAGCACGCCGTTGCGGTTCGGCACCAGCAGCTTGGGCGCCAGGGGCTCCTCCACCCCGTAGTTCGCCTCGAACGAGAAGTTGTGCCTGTCGATCGGCGCCCAGTTCAGCACGCCGTTCAGGCTCTTGTTGACGACGCCGCCCGTACCGTTGGCGCCGGAGATGTTCACCTCGTCCGGGTTGGTGCGGGCGTAGGTTGCGCCCAGGCGCAGGCCCAGGTTCTCCGTGAGCGGACCAGCCACGTTGACGCCCAGCTGATAGGCGTCGCCGCGGTCGGAATCCTCGGACCAGGTGTAGCTGGTGTTGGCCGAGCCGCGCCACGTCGGGGCGATCTTGCGGGTGATGATGTTGATGACCCCGCCCATGGCGTCGGAGCCGTAAAGCGACGACATCGGCCCGCGCACCACCTCGATGCGCTCGATCATGTCGGGCGAGATCCAGTTCAGATCCTGGCGGCCCAGGTCGGGGCGATAGCTGATGTCGCGCGAGTTGCCGACGCGACGGCCGTCCACCAGCACCAAGGTGTAGTTGTCCGGCAGGCCGCGAATGGTGATCTTGGACATGGCGCCGGTGGGGCTGACGCCGCCGGTGACGCCGGGCAGGCGGCCCAGCAGTTCGCCCAGGCTCTGCACCGGTTGTCGCTCGATCTCTTCGCGCGTGATGACGCTGACCGAAGCCGGAGCGTCGCGGACATCGACGCCTGTCCCCGAAGCGGTGACAACGACATCCGAGACGGTGGTGGCCTGGGGCTCGTCGGCGGGATTGTTCGCCAGGACCGGTGACGAGGCGAGCAGGGTTGAGGTCATCAGGCCAAGCCCGATGCGGCGTTTGGTAAGAAGCATCTGTGCCCCCGAAGGCGTGCGTTGAATGGGCGGCGACCGCCCGGTTGGGGAGGAATGCTCACGCTTGTGAGCGGCAGGCGCTTCTAATAATCATTCGCATTAACGGCTCAATGACGCATTCGGCATGGGCCATATTCGCAAATTGTCATGATCCCGGCGCAGGAGCCTCAGGCGCAAAATTTGTTGCAATTAATAGTCATTATTATAACAAAAATCCTCGTCTTTCTCCCGGAGAAGCCGGAATGTCCGGGCGTCTGCCCTCTCGCGCCGATTTCAATCAGCTTCAGCATCTGATGGTGCT
Source organism: Brevundimonas sp. T2-11 (assembly GCF_055397675.1). NCBI lineage: Bacteria > Pseudomonadati > Pseudomonadota > Alphaproteobacteria > Caulobacterales > Caulobacteraceae > Brevundimonas > Brevundimonas sp. T2-11. The sequence goes on along the minus strand of NZ_AP027920.1, from coordinate 2,091,634 downwards.
GCTGGAGCAGCGCAGCGTCTCGCGCGCTGCTGATCGGCTGGGCATGGGGCAGCCGGCGATGAGTCGTATCCTCGCCAGGCTGAGGGATCAGTTCGACGATCCGCTCCTGGTAAGGGGGCCGCGCGGCATGATGCTGACCCCGCGCGCCGAGGCCCTGCGGGGGCCGCTTCGTTCCTGGTTGAGGGAGGGCGAGTCGCTGATCCGCGACCACGGCGTGGAGCCCGGCAGCATGCGGCGGCGGTTCCGTCTGGCTTCGACCGACTTCGGCTTGCTGAGCGTCCTCGCACCGACATTGGCCCTCATCGAACGCGAGGCGGGCGGCGTGGAACTGACTGTCGAACCCCTGTCGGACGCCAGCCTCAGACGACTGGAGGACGGCAGGTTGGACTTTGTCCTGACGGGGTGGAGTCCTCACGGCTCCAGCCTTCAGTCACGCTGGTTGTTCCAGGAAACCCACTTGGGTCTGGCGCGACCGGATCATCCGATCCATGCATCCAGCGGGTCGATCGAGGATTTGCTGAAGTGGTCGCACGTCTCGGTTTCTGTCGGTGACGGTTTCGGCGACTGGATCGCCGATGACCTGCCGGAAATGGCGGACCGGCGGATCCTGATTTCGGCCGAGAGTTTTTCCCTGACGCCCTATCTTCTGGCTGAAACCGACGCCGTCGCCATCCTGCCCCGGAGGGCGGCCGAGTGCTTTGCGGCGAGCCATGGCCTTCAGACCTTTCCCGTGCCGTCGGGGGTCAAGCCGTTCGACTATCATCTGGTCTGGCACGAACGATCGAGCGATGATCCAGCGACACGATGGGTGGTCGAGACCCTGGCCAAGGCCTTCGCGACGGAAGCTGCCTCAGCCTAACGACCCCGCACGGGCCAGAGCGCGGCGATCAGGATCAGGCCCGCGGACAGAGCGTAAGGCGCGCCTGAATGCGCCTGATAGGCCAAGGCGCCGGCCAGTGGTCCCAGAACGGCGCCCAGGCCTTGGGCCGCCGCGACTGTCCCGGCTGCAGCCCCCTGTTCGTGAGCCTCCACCGCGTTGGCGGCCAGGGCGGACAGCGACGGATAGACCCAGCCCATGCCGGCCGCGATGACGGCGTAGGCCGCCCATAGCATGACGGGCGTGGTCGCCAGCACAGTCGCTGCGAAGCCGATCCCCGCGATCACGCCGCCGACGCGGATGAAGCGCGAAGGCGGCCAGTTCAATCGCCGCAACGCCATCTGCGAGGCGAACAGGACGGCGCCCACCACGGCAAGCGCCGTGCCGGATACGCGCGCCGCATCGTTCGGCGACAGGCCGAACCTGTCCAGGGCGAAGAAACCGACCACGACCTGAGCGACGACCACGCCGAACATGGCGATGAAGGCGACCGCTATGGGGCGTCGCAGCTGCGCGTCGGACATTTTCAGCGTCGCGTGCTTGCGAGCTTCATGGACGGTGTCTGTGGGCAGGAAGCGCCAGACGGCGAACAGGGCGCACAATGGCAACAGGGCGATAATGATGAGTGCGGCGCTCAGGCTCCAACCGGCGAGAAGACCCGCCGCGCCGGGGCCGGCCACCATGCCCACCGCGCTGGCGGCGCCGACGGTGCTCATGGCCTTCGCACGCTCCGCGGGCGAGGTATGGTCAGCCACCAGGGCGGCGCAGACCGGCGGCACGGCTGCGTAGAAGGCGCCTGCCATCGTCCGGGCGACGGCCATGCCCAGGAAGCTGACCATGACCGCGGGAACCCAAGCCAGGGCAGCGCTCATGAACAGGCTTAGAGCCGCATAGCTCATCGAGAAGCCGGAAAGCGCGATCAGCAGAACTCGGCGTCGCCCGACGCGGTCGCTACGCGCGCCCCAGAAGCGGGCCATCACCATCCAGGCCAGACCTGAGACCGTGACCGCCGTTCCGACATGCCAGGGCGAAAGGCCCAGCAGGCGGGCCATCGGCCCTACCACGGCGACAAAGGCCATCATGGCCATGCTGCCTGCCCCGGCCGTGATCAGCAGAGGCGTCAGGCTGAAGGTCGAGGTCGCCGCCGAAGGGGGCGCAAGGGCAGGGGTCATGGTCGGGTCCCGAAAAGGCGATCAATTTCCATCAAGCAAATGAGAATGAATTGCAATAACTCAGCCTTGGCTTCGCGGCAGGGTGATCTCCACCGCCAAACCGGGGGCGTTGTCGGCGAGGTGCAACGCGCCGCCGTGGGCGTGAACGACGGCCGCCACCATGGCCAGGCCCAGGCCGGAGCCCGGCGCCGGATCGGCCTGATTGATCCTGTAGAAGCGACGAAGAACCTTTTCACGCTCGCTCTCAGCCACGCCTATGCCTTGATCGGCGACGCGCAGTATCGCCTTTCCTTGCTCGGCCCGGGCCGAGACGCTGATGCGGATCGGCGCGCCGCCGTGGAAGACGGCGTTCTCGATCAGGTTCGCCAGGGCTTGCTGGAGCAAGGCGGCGTCTGCTTCGACCACGACAGAGTGGGTGAGGGAGGTGTTCATCTCGCCGTTCGCCTCCTCAACCAGGGGGCGATAGATGTCGCAGACTGTGGCCGCCAGATCGGCGAGATCCACCGGGGCGACATTCAGGGCGCCGCCGCTGCTCTCGATACGCGCCAGGGTCAGCAGGGCTTCGAACAGGGCGCTGACCTGGTCGGTTTCGGCCAGGGCGCGCTCGATCATTTCATCGCGCGTGGCTGCATCGTCGATATGAGAGGCGACCTGTTCCAGCCGATTTCGCACCCTGTTCAGCGGAGCGCGCAACTCGTGAGCCACGCCTTCGGACAGGGACTTCAGGGCCGTGAGCGCCGCTTCCTGGCGATCCAGCATCCGGTTGAGATTCTCGGATAACTGATTGAATTCACGACCAAGTCCGACGGAGGGCAGGCGGGCTTCATCCTGCCCGGCGATGATGCGTCCGACCGCCTGGTTGACGCCCTCGAGACGGCGGAGAAAAAGCCGTCCTGACACCCATCCTCCGGCCAGGGCCAGGAGGATCAGGGCCAATCCACTCCAGAGCGCGAAACGGCGGATGCCGACGCGCAGTTCGTCCAGGTGCTGGATGTCGCGCCCGACCGCCAGCAGTCCGCCATCGGCGGCGCGAGCGCTCAGCGTCATCATGTTGGGAGTCTGGTCTGGCCAGCGGGCCGGCCGGGCCTTGTTCGGCAGATTGCGTCGGAACCCGGTGGCGTTGACCGCCAGACGGGTCAAACCATTGGAGAAGGTGCTTCCGTCCGGGGCTTCGACGAGCAGCAGATAGCGGCGGGCGTCGCGGTTGCGCGCTTCGGCGTTCAACTCCCGCACCAGGGCCTCTGTGCCGTGGCGGTCGGCGTCGGTGCGCATCACCTCCATCTGGTGACCGAGACCGTCGCGCACCTCGGCCTCGGCGAAGCGCATGAGGCCGTAGTCGATGCCGGCCACCATCACGACCGCGCCCAGGCCGAACAGGAGGGAAAAGGCGGCGGCGAAGCGCAGCCCGGTCGTGGACCAGATGGAAGGCGTCCCGGTCCTAGTCCGGTTGCTTGAGGACATAGCCCACTCCGCGGATCGTCTGGATCAGATCGCAATCAAAGCCGCGATCGACCTTGGCGCGCAGGCGGCTGATGTGGGCGTCGATCAGGTTGGCGCGAGGATCGAAATGAAAGCCCCACAGGGTTTCCAGCAGCATGGTGCGGGTCACGGCCTGTCCCGCGTTGCGCGCCAACCGTTCCAGCAGCTTGAACTCGTGCGGGGTCAGGTCCAGCGGCTGCCCGGCGCGTGTGGCCCTATGCGCCGCCACGTCCACCGTCAGGTCGCCGACCTTGTGCAGCGGCGTTCGATCCGCGAGGGGCGGGCGGCGGATCAGGGCCTGTATCCGCGCGCTGAGTTCGCTGAAGGCGAAGGGTTTGACCAGATAGTCGTCGGCGCCCGCGTTCAGTCCGTCGACACGGTCGTCGACCGCACCCAGCGCGGTCAGCATCAACACTGGCGTCTTCAACCCAGACGCCCGCATGGAGCGGACGAGATCCAACCCGGAAAGGCCCGGCATCATGCGATCGACGACGATGGCGTCGTAGTCGCTGTCCAAGGCCATGTGCAGGCCGACATCGCCGTCGCCAGCCTCGTCCACCGCCTGCCCCTGCTGGCGCAGACCCTCCGCCACAAAAGCGCGCGTGCGGGCGTCATCGTCAATGATAAGCATTCGCATGACTGGCTCCTTAGCCTGCGAAGGCGCTCAGGTCAGCACAGTTGCGAATTAATCTCACCGCAAGGCGTCGCGAAGGTTGGTCGTCTATACCCCGCATTGTTGAGAGTGACACGCAACAGCGTGAATTGCGGCGGAGTGATCCTTGGAGTCGATGGGGACGAGTTTCTGGAGCGCCCCTGATCTGGCGGTCCAGATCGGGAGCGACGCGGCGGCGCCGCAGGGGCGGCCGGAGGCGGTCATGGATTGGGCTTTTGGTCTGGCGACCCCCGAGCTGAGGCTGTTCACCACAGGCGTGCAGCGCCGCCTGCCGGCGGGACCGGCGGCGAGTCTGGGCGAGCGGGTTCGACGTTTCTTCTCGGAATATCCAGCCGCTGCGGAAGGCCCTGAGGTTTCACCTCGATTGCTGGTCGGCGCCATCCCCTTTGACCGGGAAATGGACGACTGTCTCTTTCTGCCTGAGCGCGCCGCCAACCGCGCCTGGAGCGCGCCTGCGCATGCGTCTTCGTCCCAGGGCGGTATCAGCATGTCGGCGCAGCCGTCGCGCGCGGCCTATCAGCAGACCGTCAGCCAGGCCCTGGCGACCATGCGCGAGTCCCGGTCAGGGGAGCGGCCGATCGACAAGGTGGTGCTGTCGCGCAGTCTGCGGCTGGAGGCCGATCATCCCTTCGACGCCTTCGCCCTGTGGCGCGATCTGAGGGCTGACCCTTCGGCGGCGCGCTTTCTGGTTCCGCTGGGGGAGGGGGAGGGCGGCGCGATGCGTCGTCTGGTCGGCGCCTCGCCCGAGCTGCTGATTTCCAAGCGCGGCCCGGCCATCCTGTCCCATCCCCTGGCCGGATCGGCGCGTCGCAGCCCCGATCTGTCCCAGGACGAAGCGGCCGCCCAGGGCCTGCTGGCCTCCGACAAGGATCGTCGTGAGCACGCCCTGGTGGTCGAGGCCATCATCGATCTGCTGGCCCCCTGGTGCAGCGAGCTGCGCGCGCCGCCGGGACCGGCTCTGGTCTCGACCCGGACCATGTGGCACCTCGGCACCCGCATCGAGGGGCGTCTGCGGCGCACGGACGAGACGTCGGCGGCCGAGCTTGCGGCTGTATTGCACCCGACGCCGGCCGTATGCGGCGCGCCGCGAGAGCAGGCCGCGGCGATGATCCGCGAACTGGAGGCCTATGATCGCGGCTTCTACGCCGGGGCTCTGGGCTGGACCAACGCCGCAGGCGACGGCGCCTGGTATGTGGCGCTGCGCTGCGCCGAGCTCTGCGGCGCCGAGGCGCGTCTCTATGCGGGCGCGGGCATTGTCGAAGGCTCCGATCCTGAGGCCGAGGCGGATGAGACATCCGGGAAGTTCCAGGCGGTCCTGCGCGGCCTGGGCGTCGAGGAAGCGAGCGTATGATCCCCCTGAAACAGATCTGGCCGAAAGACATGGCGGCCCTGTATCGCGCCAAGGGCTATTGGCGCGGCGAGACCTTTTCGCAGGTCTTGCGCAATCGGGCCGAGGCGCACCCCGACGCGGTCGCAGTGGTCGGCATGAGCCAGCGCTGGACCTATGGCGACTTGCTGCAAAAGGCCGAGACGGCCGCCGCCGGTTTCCTGGCGCTGGGGCTGAAGCCTGGCGACCGGGTGGTGGTGCAACTGCCGAACCTGCCCGAGTTCCTCAGCGTGATCTTCGGCCTGTTTCGGGCCAGGCTGATCCCCGTCTATGCGCTGCCCGCGCACCGCGCGACCGAGATTGTCCACTTCGTGACGCGGGCCGAGGCCTCGGCCTATGTCGTCGCCGACCGGCATGAGGGCTTCGACTATCGCGCCCTGGCCCGCGCCGTTCAGGCCGAGGTTCCGGACCTGCGCCATGTGGTCGTGGTGGGCGAGGCCGACGAGTTCGCATCCTTTGACGGATTCCGCGCCGATCCGGCGGCCCTGCCGACCGATGACGCCGATCCGTCCGACGTGGCCTTCCTGCAGATTTCGGGCGGGTCGACCGGCCTGTCCAAGCTGATCCCGCGCACCCACGACGACTATCTCTACAGCGTGCGCGAAAGCGCCGATATTTCCGGGCTGGAGCCGGAGAGCGTCTATCTGACGGCCCTGCCGGCGGCGCATAACTTCCCGATGAGCTCGCCGGGCTATCTGGGCGCCCTCCATGTCGGGGCGACGGTGGTGATGGCGCCGTCGCCGTCGCCGGACGTCTGCTTCCCCCTGATCGCGCGCGAGGGGGTGACGATCACCGGCCTGGTGCCGCCTCTGGCCCTTCTGTGGATGCAGGCGGCGGCCCGGAAGACCCACGACCTGTCCAGCCTTCAGGTGCTGCTGGTCGGCGGGGCGAAGTTCCTGCCCGAGGCGGCGCGTCGCGTGCGCGCTGAACTGGGCTGCACCCTGCAACAGGTGTTCGGCATGGCCGAGGGTCTGGTCAACTACACCCGGCTGGACGACCCCGAGAGCCTGATCGTCGAGACACAAGGACGCCCGATCAGCCCCGACGACGAAATCCTGATCGTCGACGACGCGGGCGCGCCGGTGGCCGAGGGCGAGCCGGGCGATCTGCTGACGCGCGGCCCCTATACGATTCGCGCCTATCACAACGAACCGGCGGCCAATGCGCGATCCTTCACCGAGGACGGCTTCTACCGCACCGGCGACGTGGTGCGGCGCACGCCAGAGGGCTATCTGGTGGTCATGGGCCGGGCCACCGACCACATCAACCGCGCGGGCGAGAAGATCTCGGCTGAGGAGGTCGAGGATCATTTGCTGGCCCACCCGGCCGTGTTCGACGCGGCCGTGGTGTCGGTGCCCGACGACTATCTGGGCGAGCGCATCTGCGCCTTCATCATTCCGAACGGCGCCGCGCCGCGCGGCGTCGAGTTGAAGGCCTGGATGCGCCAGCGCGACATCGCCGCCTTCAAGGTGCCGGACCAGATCGTGTTTGTGGAGGATTTCGCCGTGACCGCTGTGGGCAAGGTTAGCCGTCGCGAACTGCGCGCCGCCCTGCGCCAGCGCATTCTGCAAGAAGAGGGCAAGGCATGAGCAGCTCCAAGGGCCTGCCGACCGTTCCGGCCTACGCCCTGCCGACCGAGGCGGAGATCCCCGCCTCGCGCGCCCAGTGGACGTTGCAGCGTGATCGCGCCGCCCTGCTGGTCCACGACATGCAGCGCTATTTCATGCGCCCCTATGCGCCGGGCGCCGAGCCTCTGCCCGGCCTGATCGCCAACATCGCCCGCCTGATCGCGGCGGCGCGGGCGGCGGGCGTGCCCGTCTTCTACACCGCCCAGCACGGCGATCAGGATCGCCGCGACCGGGGGCTTCAGGCTGATCTGTGGGGGGCGGGCATGAGCCGCGCGCCCGAGCATGAAGACATCCTGCCCGAACTGGCCCCGGCGCCGGGCGACTTCCCTCTGGTCAAGCACCGCTACAGCGCCTTCCAGCGCAGCAATCTCGAAACCCTGATGCGCGTACGGGGGCGGGACCAACTGATCGTCTGCGGCGTCTACGCCCACATCGGCTGCCAACTGACGGCGGCCGAGGCGTTTCAGCGCGATATCGAACCCTTCTTCGTCGCCGATGCGCTTGGCGACTTTTCACGTGAGAAGCATATGGGCGCGGTGGCCTGGGCCGCCGACACCTGCGCCGTGGCCCTTTCGACGGCGCGCGTTCTGGAACGACTGATATGACCAAGCTGACCCCGCAGGATCTGACGCTGGAGCGGATGCGCGCAGACATCGCCGCCGTGCTGCATGAGGCGCCGGAAGCCATTCTGGACCATGACAATCTGATGGACCTGGGCGTGGATTCCTTGCGTGTGCTCAACCTCAGCCTCCAATGGAGCGAGACCGTGCCGCTGGAGTTCAGCGAACTGGCCGAGCACGTCACCCTGGCCGAATGGTGGAACATCATCCGCCAGAAGCGCGCCGCGCTCGGCATCGAGTCCTGAGGCATGGATGACGGACGCGTCGCATCCGGCCTTCAGACTCCGGCGATTGAAGCGCCGTTGACGGAAGCCCAGTCCGGCCTGTGGTTCGCCCAGAGGCTGGACCCCGCCAACCCGATCTTCAACACGGCCCATTATCTCGACATCCGGGGCGATCTGGACGTCGAGGCCTTCCGCGCCGCCGTCGATCAGACCGCCGCCGAGGCCGAGGCTCTGTCGCTGCGTTTCGTCGAACGAGACGGCGAGGTGTTCCAGACCCTCGATCCGACCCATCGGCCGCTGTTGCAGATCGTCGACGTGTCCGCCGCCGCCGATCCGCTCGCCGAGGCCATGGCCGCCATGCGCCGCGATCATGAGACGCCGCTGGACCCGACGCGCGATCCGCTGGCCGCCAACATCCTGTTCCGCATGGGCCCGCAGCGCTTCCTGTGGAGTCTGCGCGTCCACCATCTGGCTGTCGACGGCTTCGGCATGGCCCTGCTGACCAACCGCACAGCCGAGCTTTACAACGCCGCGCGCGGCGGCCCGGCGCCCGGCCCGGTCTTCAACCCCATCGCCAAAGTATGGGAAGAAGACGCCGCCTACCGCGCCTCGGACAAGCGCACGGCCGACGCCGCCTGGTGGCGCGAGATCATGGGCGACGCGCCCGAGGTCGCCTCCCTGGCGCCCGGCAAGGCCACGACCGCACACCGCTTTCACCGCATCGAGCGCGCCCTGCCGCCCGAGGTCACGGCCCGCTTGCGCGCCCGCGCCGACGCCGGGCGCCTGTCATGGCCCGACGTGCTGACCGCCATCGGCGCCGCCTACGTCCGCCGCTTCTCGGGCGCAGAAGAGGCCGTGATCGGCGTGCCGTGGATGGGCCGCATGGGCAGCGCCTCGGCGCGCACGCCCGCCATGATTATGAACGTCCCGCCGCTGCGCCTGACGCTGGACGAGGACGCGCCGCTGGACGAGCAGCTGATCCTGGCCTCCAAGGCCCTGATCAAGACCCGCCGCCACGGCCGTTACCGCAGCGAGCAGTTGCGGCGCGATCTGGGCCTGATCGGCGGCGCGCGGCGTCTGTATGGGCCGCTGGTCAACGTCCTGCCATTCGATCTGCCGCCGCGTTTTAGCGGGCTGGACACGACACTGAAGGTGCTGGGCACCGGTCCGGTGGACGACATCAGCTTCACCTTCCGTGGCGACGCCGCCCCGGCCCTGACGCTGGAGGTCGACGCCAACCCCGACCTCTATACGCTGGACGAAGCCGCCGCCCACGCCGAGCGTCTGGCCGCCTTCCTGACCAATGCGCTCGACGCCGAAACGCTGGGCGAGGTCCCCATCGCCACGCCGGGCGAGGCCGTGCGCGAACTCGAAGCCTTCAACGCCACCGCCCATCCGGTTCCCGACACGACGCTGACCGCCCTGCTGGAGGCGGCGATGAAGTCGACGCCGGACGCTCCGGCCCTAACCTTTGGCGACCAGACCCTGACCTACGCCGAACTGGACCGCCGCACGGCGCCGCTGGCCTCGGCGCTGGCGGCGCGCGGCGTGGGGCGTGAGAGCCTCGTCGCCGTGGCCCTGCCGCGTTCGCTGGAACTGGTCATCGCGCTTGTCGCGACCCTGCGCGCAGGCGGCGCCTATCTGCCGCTCGATCTGGAGCATCCGGCCGAGCGCATCGCCGCCATCGTCCGCGCCGCCGGACCGAGCGTTGTGTTGGCCCATGACGACATCGGCGGCGCCTTCGGCGAGGCCCAGCTGGCGCCTTCCGACTGGCCGCTGGACGGGTCCGCGCCTGCCGTGGCGCAAGGGGGCGAGGACGCCGCCTATGTCATCTACACCTCGGGGTCGACCGGCGATCCCAAGGGGGTGCTGGTCGAGCATCGGGCCATCGTCAACCGCCTGCTGTGGATGAAGGCCGAATACGGCATCGGCGCCCAGACCCGCATCCTGCAAAAGACGCCCGCGACGTTCGACGTGTCGGTGTGGGAGTTCTTCCTGGCCCTGATTTCGGGCGGCGAACTGGTCGTGGCCCCGCCCGGCGCGCACCGCGATCCGGCCGCCATCGCTCTGTTGATCCGCCGCCACGCGATCACCGACCTGCACTTCGTCCCCTCCATGCTGTCGGCCTTTCTGGCCGATCCGGCGGCCAGGGGGATCGCGGTCGCCCATGTCTTCTGCAGCGGCGAGGAACTTCCCGCCGAATTGCGCGACCGTTTCCACCAGACGGTGAGCGCCGAACTGCACAACCTCTACGGCCCGACCGAGGCGGCGGTGGACGTCAGCTATTGGGCCGCCGGGCCGGAGGATACGTCTCGGCCCATGCCGATCGGCTGGCCGGTGTGGAACACGCGGCTGGTCATTCTGGACGAGCGGCTGCGCCCCGTGGCGCCCGGCATGGGCGGCCATCTGCATCTGGGCGGGGTGCAACTGGCGCGCGGTTATCTGAACCGGCCTGACCTGACCGAGGACCTCTTCATCCCCGATCCGCACCATCCGGGCCAGCGCCTGTATCGCACCGGCGACGTGGCGCGCAGGCGAGCGGACGGATCCGTCGTCTATCTGGGCCGCAGCGACCATCAGGTGAAGATCCGCGGCCTGCGTATCGAACTGGGCGAGATCGAAGCCGCCGTCATCGCCAGCGGTCTGGCCCGCGAGACGGTGGTGCTGGCCCGAGAAGACCGGCCGGGAGAGCGCCGTCTGGTCGCCTATCTGGTCCCGGCCGAGGGCTATGATCCCGCTGCCCTGAAGGCCAGGCTGGCCGCGCGCCTGCCCGATTACATGGTGCCCGCCGCCATCGTGGCGCTGGACGCCCTGCCGACGACCTCCAACGGCAAGCTGGACCGCAAGGCGCTGCCCGCTCCGGTGTTCGAGGCCGCGGCGGGCCGGGCGGCCGAGACGCCGACCGAGACAATCATCGCCGAACTGTTCGCCGAGACGCTGGGCAGGTCCGAACCGGCGGGCGCCGACGACGACTTCTTCACCCTGGGCGGCGACTCCCTGCTGGCGGTGCATCTTATGATGCTGATCCGCGAACGGCTGGGGCGCGATCCGGGGCTGGGCGCCCTGTTCGACCGGCCGCGCGTGGCGGAACTGGCCGCCCTGATCGACGCCGAGGCGCTGGACTTCGACAACGGGCTGGGCGTGCTGATCCGTCTGGCCGAGGGCGATGCGGCCCTGCCGCCGCTGTTCCTGATCCACCCGGCGGGGGGGCTGTCGTGGGGGTATCGGACGCTGGCGCGCGCCCTGTCGCCGCGCCGCACGGTGTGGGGCGTGCAGTCGCCCGCGCTGGACCCGCAGAACGCCCTGCCGGACGGGATCGACGCGCTGGCGTCCGTCTATGTCGATCACATTCTGGCCTTGGGCGCGCCCGGTCCGGTGCATATCGCCGGTTGGTCCGTCGGCGGCATCATCGCCCAGGCGGCGGCGGTCGAGCTGGAGCGGCGCGGCGTCAGGGTCGGGTTGATGGCCATGCTGGATTCCTATCCGGCCGAGTGCTGGCGCGCCGAGCCGGACCCGAATCCGGTCGACGCGATGCGCGCCCTGCTGGCCATCGCCGGATACGACCCGACCCAGTATCCCGAACTGCGGAGCCGCGCGGCCATAGTCGCCTTCCTGAAGGCAGGCGACAGCGCGCTGGGCGGCCTGCCCGAGGCGGCGCTGGACGGAGTGATCCGCGTGGTGCTGGACACCAACCGTCTGGTGCGGGAGCATCATCACAGGCCCTTCGGCGGGCGCACCACTCACGTCCGCGCGGCGCTGGACCACAAGGAGCGCGACCTGACGCCCGGCCTGTGGCGGCCTTACGCCGTCGATCTGGACGTGGTCGAGGTTCCCTTCCTGCACCCGCAACTGACCGGCCCGGCGGCGACGGCCCTGATCGCCCCGGCGCTGGACGCCCGTATGACCGCTTTCGAGGAGACCGCACGATGAGAGACAGCGGACTGTCCGACCGTCTGGCCCTGGTCACGGGGGCGGGCGGCGGCATCGGCGCCGCCGTGGTGCGCCTGCTGGTCGAGGAGGGGGCGCGCGTGGTCGCGTCCGACCTGCCGTCCACCGCCCTGTCGGGTCTGGCCTTCCTGAACGGCGTGCGCGTCGAGCCGCTGGACGTGTCCGACGGCGCGGCGGTCGAGGCCCTGTTCGACCGCATCGAGGCCGAGGACGGCCCGATCGACTTCGTCGCCAGCGTGGCGGGCGTCCTGTCCAATGTGACGGTGGATCAGACCTCCGACGCCGAATGGCGCCGCGTCTTCGCGGTCAATGCGGACGGGGTCTTCCATCTGGGCCGCGAGGTTTCGCGCCGGATGGGGGGGCGGGGGCAAGGGGCCTTCGTCACCGTCAGCTCCAACGCGGCGGGCGTGCCGCGTCATGCGATGGCGGCCTATGCGGCGTCCAAGGCGGCGGCGACCATGTTCACCCGCTGTCTGGGGCTGGAGCTGGGGCCAAAGGGCGTCCGCTGCAACATTGTCGCCCCCGGCTCGACCCTGACGCCGATGCAGACCGGCATGTGGGCCGACGAGGACGGCGCCGCGCGTGTCATCGCCGGCTCGCCCGAGACCTTCAAGGCGGGCATTCCGCTGCAGAAGCTGGCGACGCCCGAAGACATCGCCGAGGCGGTGGTCTTCCTGCTGTCCGACCGCGCCGCCCACATCACCATGACGGATCTCTACGTCGACGGCGGGGCCACGCTGAAAGCGTAGCAAAGAGAGAGGTTCGGGCGTCTCAGAGGCCGGATTGGGTTCTGAGGCGTTTCAGGACCTCGGCAGGGGTGTCCGGCTGGGGGGCTGGTTTCGAGCGATCGAACACGCGGGTGACGGGCTTGGGCTTCTGCACCGGACGCGCGGGGTCATGGAAGGGATTGGCGTCGAACAGGCCCGTGAAGATGGGGTCGACCCGATAATTGGGCAGTCGTGCGATCACAGGCATGTCGCCGGACAGTTGAAGCAGCATCTCGTCGTCATCGAGATCCAGAAGTTGTTCGGGCGAACCAAAGCCGACGAGCTTCGACATGGCCTCGGCGGCGAGCATGGTGTTGGCGCCGAAACATTGCACCGCGCGGCAGTTGTTGACCATGGTCTGCCAGTCGCGAGGATACAGGTTTCGGAGCTGGCTGGGGTCCTGCCAGAAGCTCCAGGTCTGCAGGCCATAGCCGCGCATCAGGGTGATGGCGCGGCGCAGGTCGTCGAAGGCGCCGAGCTGGGCCGCTTCGTCCAGGATGAACAGGGTCGATTGCTTCGGGCGGCCGCTGCGTCCCGAGATCAGGGTCATCAGGGTATGGACCCATAACCTCAACAGACGGCCGTGACTTTCGAGCATGTGGGGCGGCAGCACGAGGTAGATGGACAGCGGGTCGCCGCGCTGGACGGCGCCAAGATCGAAACTGGTGGTTCGCAGCGCCGGGCCGATCATGCCCGATCGCACCACAGCGACCAGACTTTGTGAGAAAGACAATATGCCGCCCAGGGTCGAGACGGCGCCGATCCGCAACATGCGGCCGATGTCGCGAGCTTCCGCATTTCGCGACGCCTCCAGCATCGACAACACCGTGCCCGCCAAGGCGTCGCCCGGGCTTCTCTGTTCGGCGGCCGCGCCGTAGATTCCGATTTCGCCTACGGCTTGGTTCACCAGGGCTCGGACGGTTTCCAGATGACGGCGGGCCGGCGGCAGATCGCTCATGACATGCAGCAGGACGCCCAGGATGAAGGTCGCGCCACGCTCTCGCCAGTAGCCGCCGTCGCTGACGTCATGCTCGGCGTCCGGGCTCGCCAGGGCCGATACGACCGCCATGGCGTCATCAACGAAGGTCGGGCTTTCCGGATCAAGGACATCAAGCGGATTCAGGGTCGCGGCGGGCAGGCCGGTCACCCCCATCGGGTCGATCACGGCGACTTCCTGACCCAGTTCACGACGTCGCCGCACGGTCATCAGGGCGTTCTCGCCCTTGGGGTCGATCACGATGACCGGACCTTCGAAACGGAGCAGGGCAGGAACAATGCAACCGGTGCCCTTGCCCGCACCGGTAGGGGCGATGGTCATCAGATGCCCCTCGCGTTCCATCAGTATGGGGTCGATCAGCGAGGCTGCGGAGCCCGTGGTCGCCGCAGCTCCGAACTTGAACCCAATGGGGCGACGGCGCGGCTGTCGCTCCAGCGACCAGCCGACGATCAGGCCTTCCTCGTCGATCTGTTGCGGCAGGTCGAGTTCGCTGTCGACAGGGATCATGCTCATCAGGCTGGACCTTTCCCATTCAGGACGACGAACAGGCCGTCCATGTGTTCGCTGCGCAAGGGGAGGTTCTCGATCAGAACCTCGTCGTCGGTCATTTCCAGCATGCCGTTCGGCGTCAGGGCCAGAACCGCGACGAAGAGAGCTTCTCCGTAAGCGATTTCCGCGACATACCGCCACCGACCCTCGTCATCGAAACCGGCAGGAGCAGGCGTGGCTGTGTGGTCGACACACAGGGAGCGCAGAGTTTCGACATCGGTCGCGCGATCCGCGAGAACGTCGAATGATTCCGCCAGCTGGAAGCGTTCGCCGTCATTACGCACCAGGTTCATGAACAGGCGAATGTAATCCAGTCGCGCTTCTTCATCGAACAGCTGCGGGCCGACCGTCTCGTTCAGGTCATGAATCCAGACGGAAGTTCCGTCGGCGGCGTGAATGTCGTCGTCTGTGATCAGGAAGGTGGCGATCCCGGCCGCGCCGCCGGCGAGCCTCCCCTGGGTCTCCACCAGCACGGCGCCGTCGTAGCAGCGCAGGGGACGTGACCGCACCCGATCACAGAAGGCGGCCAGGGGCAGGGGAGTCGCCGACGGCCCCATGTGAAAACGGCTTCCGATCAGCCGCAGAACCGAGGCGGCTGTCTCGGGCGACAGATCGCTCCAGTCTCCGGGCGATAATGGTGCGCGACTCCAGGCGGCCGCCGGATGGCGCGTGGCGTGGTCGAGGCGTTCAAGCTCATCCTCTGTCATGGGGCGCGCACGATCATGATGCCTGTGCCAGGCCACCGCCAGCTTGCCGGACCAGACCGCTTGAACCTGAGCCGGCAGATCGTCCAGTTCACGGCCTGCCACAATGCGATAGACGTCCTGGGCGGCGGCCCAGAATTCCGGATTGCTGGTCGTCCCGTCGATCAGGTGTGAAGAGATGGGGCGTTCGCCGTCGCTTGGTCGCTGCAGCCGGCGCAGCAGCGGCGCCAACTGGTCGAGGCGAGGTCCCAGTTCGGCGTTGGGGGCCTGGCGAACCAGGACCTCCACGCGCCTCAGTCGCTGGGCGGTCTGGAGCAACTGGTTCTTCAATGCGCCATCGGCCGCGGGCAGGTTCTCCATGATCTGAGCGGTGTCGGACAGGAGATAGGCCGCCACTTCAGCATTGGACCAGGTCTGTTCGGTTAGCGTGAAAAAGCGTCCGCCCAGGGTGGTCGGGGTCATGAGGCGTCGACAGCTCCCCAGCGGGGCTTTGACAATGACATCCGCCAGGCGGCGGCACGTATCGGCCTTGTCCGCGACGGTTTCGCGGGCCTTCACGTCGTCGCTGGTCATGGAGTCGAAAAACGCCGCGGCGACCCTCAGCGCATCGGCGGCCAAGGCGCTGACGGTGTCGCCGACGCGCCGCGCCGGATCCAGATCGACGGTTGGCGCGGCGGCCTGTGCATCACTGGTCATTTGATCGCCCCTGAGACGAAGCCAAGAAAACGCCGGGCCGACTCGCCTCGTCAAGCTGCAGCCGCAACGAGAGGCGTAGCCAGTGGGGCTCAGGCTCTCTCGCGGTCGCCCAATGCGACGATATCATGCCGCCTCGGTTCTATGCGCGCTGCAGGTCGAGCCGCATTCCCGCGACGATCAGGCAGGCGGCGTCGGCGATAGCCGCGACGCCCTGGTTCAGGCGGCCCGCCTCGTCGCGGAAGCGGCGGCCCAGAGGATTGTCGGGCACCAGGGACCAGCCGACCTCGTTGCTGACGACCCACAGGGCGGCGGGGCAGGCGGCCAGCGCGGCCGTCAGGTCGTTCATGGCGGCGGGAAGGTCGTGATCTCCCAGCATCTGATTGCTGAGCCACAGCGTCAGGCAGTCGATCACCACAACGTCGTCGGCGTCCAGGTCGCGCACGGCGGCGGCCAGGTCCAGCGGCGCTTCCAATGTGCGCCAACCGTCGCCGCGTTCCGTCCGGTGGCGGTCGATTCGATCGCGCATCTCGTCGTCGAAGGCCTCGGCGGTGGCGATCATCAGGGGAGGGCGACGGGTCGCGGTCGCCGCCTGTTCAGCCTGCTTCTGAGCGTAGGCGCTCTTGCCAGAGCGGGCGCCGCCGAGAACCAGGGTGATGGCCATGCTTCGTCTCTCCGGTTGACCTGAGGGGCGCGCGGTCCTATCGCCACGGTCGCGTCAGGTTCCCCGAAAGGGGATTGAAAGGGAACGGAGTGTGAAACTCCGGCTGTTCCCGCAACTGTAAGCGGCTAGCCCGCGCGTCATACGCCACTGGCGGTCCGGAAGGCCACGGCCTGAACGACTTCTGGGAAGGCGACGCGCACCGGCCTTGATCCGCGAGCCAGGAGACCTGCCTGTCGCCGTCGTTCTCCGCGCGGTCGGGATGTGCCGAGCGGTCGAGGCAACTCGTGTGACGACAGTCGTAAACCAGCCGCGTCAGCGGCCGCTTTCGCTCATCCGGGCGACGGGCGGTTCGGCGCGGCGTCGTCATATGGAGAACCGGAATGAACCGGACCGCATTCGCTACCCTGGCCGCCGCCAGCCTTCTGGCCGGCGCGCCCGCCTTCGCCGCCGAAGTCACCGACCAGCAGGCCGCCGCCCCTGACGTGGCCGGTCGCGCCGGCGCCACCGCCGTGGCCGACGTCATCGTCACCGCCAACCGTTCGGCCCAGCCGATCGAACGCGTCGGCGCCTCGGTCACAGTCCTGACCCAGGCCGCCATCGAAGCGCGCCAGACCCCGGTCGTGGCTGATCTTCTGGCTCAGACGCCGGGCGTCAGCTTCACCCGCAACGGCGGGCCGGGCGCCTCGACCAGCCTGCGCATTCGCGGCGCCGAAGGGCACCACACGGTCGTCCTGATTGACGGGGTCAAGCTGAACGACCCGGCCTCGACTCAGGGGGGCTTCAACTTCGGAAACCTGTTGATCGGCGACACGGCGCGCATCGAGGTGCTGCGCGGCGCTCAGTCGACCCTGTGGGGCAGCCAGGCCATCGGCGGCGTGGTCAACATCGTCACCGCCGAACCGACCGAAGCCCTGCAAGGCAGCCTCGACGCCGAGGCCGGCGCGCGCGGCACGACCTATTTCCGGGGCGGGGTCGGCGGCGCGAACGATCGCCTGAGCTGGCGCCTGGCGGCTAGCCGCTACAGCACCGACGGCTTCTCGGCCTTCGCCAAGGGGACCGAGGACGACGGCTATTCGAACACGGGCCTTTCCGGGCGCTTGAACGTGAAGATCACGGACGCGGTTTCGCTGGACCTGCGCTCTGTCTGGTCCGATGGGCGGGTCGATATCGACGGCTTTGGCGTGGATAACCGCGAGTATTCCAACACCCAGGAACTGGTGACCTATGCCGGTCTGAACTTCGACCTGCTGGATGGGCGTTTCCGTAACCGCATCGGCTATGCGGCGACGGATACTGAAAGCCTGAACATCAACCCCGACAACAAGCTCGAACAACGAACCTATGATGCGACGGGCGAGAACCGCCGCTGGGAGTATCAGGGCGTCTTCGCCGTCAACGACGCCCTGTCCACGACCTTTGGTCTGGAACACGAAAAATCGGAAATGAGCGTCCGTTCGGCCAGCGACTGGGACCCCAACGCCCCCTTCTATAAGGGCACTGCTGAACTGAACAGCGCCTATGCCCAGGTGCAATGGACGGCGGTCCCGGGGCTGACCCTGACGGGCGGCCTGCGGTACGACGACCATGAAAACTACGGCGATCAGGTTCTGGGCCAGGTTGCGGCGGCTTGGGCGCTGAACGAGGGCGACACGATGCTGCGCGCCAGTTGGGGGCAAGGCTTCCGCGCGCCGGGCCTGTATGAGCTCTACAGCCAATACGGCAATCTCGACCTTCAGCCCGAAGAGTTCGACAGCTGGGAGATCGGTGTTGAACAGCGCCTGTTCGATCGCGCTGTCGTGTCCGCGACCTATTTCAACCGTCAGGCTGACAACGAGATCAAATATAACGGCTGTGCCGAAGAGGTGGGTAAGCCCAACGACCCGCTCTGCGTCATTGGAAAATATATTGATGACCAGGGTGAAGAGCGAGACCTGCTGCGGTTTGGCTACTACCGCAACCTGCTGAAGACCGAGGCTCAAGGCGTCGAGTTGATCGGCCGCGTGGACGTGACTGACCGTCTGAATGTCAGCGCCAACTACACTTGGACGGACGCCAAGAACGCTTCGGGCGACAACGATGGCAAGCGATTGGCGCGCCGTCCCGAGCATATGGCTAATTTAGCCGCTGACTACGCCTTCGCATTCGGGCTGAAGACGGGGGTGTCGGTGCGCTATGTCGGCGAGACGTTCAATGACGTCGAGAACAAGTCGCCGGTCGACGCCTACACCTTGGTCGACCTGCGCGCCTCCTATCCGATCAACGACACCCTCGAAGTCTATGGCCGGATCGAGAACGCTTTCGACGAGGACTATCAGACGGTCCTGAACTACGGCGCGCCGGGCCGCGGCGTGTTCGGCGGCGTTCGCGTCCGGTTCTGATGTGATGAAGGACGCCGCGTTTCTGACGACGGCGACCCGGCACGGCGGCGGCCTGATGACGGCCGCCGCCGTCTATCCCGACGCGCCGCAGCCCTGGCTGGACCTGTCCACGGGGATCAATCCCGAACCGTGGCGGGGACCGCGCGCGTCGGAGGAGGCGCTGAACCGCCTGCCCGATCCCGCCGCCCTGGCGGCGCTGGAGGCGGTCGCTGCAGCCGTCTTCGGCGCTTCGCCTGAGCGGACGGCGGCGGTTGCGGGGGCCGAGGCGGCGATCCGTCTGCTGCCCCTGTTGCTGGGCGTGCGGGCGGTGGAGGTGGTCGGCCCGACCTACGGCGCCCACGCCGAGACCTGGCGGGCGGCGGGCGTGGCGACGCGTCTGATCGCGCCCGATCAGGCGGCGGCGTCGCAGGCGGGCGTGCTGGTCATCGTCAATCCGAACAACCCCGACGGCCGCCTGACCCGGCGGGCCGATCTGATCGCCATGGCGCGGGCGCGCTCCAAGGCGGGGCGCTGGCTGGTGGCGGACGAGTCCTTCATCGAATGCGCGCCCGGCGACAGCGTGTCGGACCTGGCCGAGCCGGGGCTGATCGTCCTGCGCTCGTTCGGCAAATTCTATGGTCTGGCCGGGGTGCGGCTGGGCTTCATGCTGGCGGCGCCCGAGCTGATCCGGCGATTGCGCGCGTTTCAGGGCGACTGGCCGGTCGGCGCGGACGCCTTGACGCTGGGGCGCGGCGCCTACGCTGACGAGGCCTGGCGGCGCCGGACCGAGGCGGCTCTGGCCGAGCGGGCCGACCGGCTGGACGACCTGTTGGCGCGGGCGGGGTTCCAGATCATCGGCGGGACCAGCCTGTTCCGCATGGCGCGCACGCCCCACGCCGCGCGCTGGTTCCAGCGCCTGTGCCGCGCGGGAATCCTGACCCGGCCGTTCGATCACACGCCGGACGCCCTGCGCTTCGGCGTCCCGGCCGAGCGCGACTTCCCCCGACTGCGACGCGCGCTGGAGAACTTCGGATGAGGGCGACCCGGCGACAGGCGTTGGCGGGAACCTTGGCGGGCGCGGGGGCCATGCTGGTCGCCGGACCGGCCGCCGCCGACGCCGCCCCGCGCCGTGTGGTGTCGCTGAACGCTTGCCTCGACGCCATCCTGGTCCACGTCGCCGACCGGGGGCAGATCGCGGCCCTCAGCCACTATGCGCGCGAGCCGGTCGGCTCGACCATTTCCGAGGTGGCCAAGACCCTGCCCTTCACCTGGGAGACGGCGGAGGAGGTCATCGCCCTGCGCCCTGACCTGGTGCTGACCAGCCGCCACAGCGCCCTGGCCACGCGCAACGCCCTGGGCCGCCTGAACATTCAGACCGAGCTGTTCGCCGTACCCGACAGCGTGGCGGCCAGTCTGGAGCAGGTGCGGGAGGTGGCGCGTCTGGTCGGCAGGCCGGCGCGGGGCGAGGCCCTGATCGCGCGCATCGAGGCCGCCATCGCCGCCGCCGCCCCGTCGCCGGGGTCGGCGCCGCTGACGGCCCTGATCTATCAGCCCAACGGCTTTTCCGCCGGGCGCGGCACTCTGATGGACGAGATGATGACCCGCGCCGGGTTCGAGAACGTCGCCGGCCGCTATGGCCTGGGCAAATGGGGAAACGTGCCGGTCGAGCGCCTGCTGGCCGACCCGCCCCAGGTGCTGCTCAGCGGCGTGCCGGTGCGCGGCTCGCGGACCTGGGCCGACCGGGTGATGCGCCATCCGGCGCTGAAGTCCCTGTCCGGCCGGATGGTGCAGGCGCAGCTGGAAGAGAAGCTGCTTTATTGCGGCGGGCCGGTGCTGATCCAGACCGCCGCCGCCCTGGCTCGCGCGCGCCGCACGGCGCTGGAGGCCCTGACATGACCCTGCCGCGTCCGTTGATCCTGATCGGGCTGCTGGCCCTGATCGCCGTCCTGTTCGTCGCCAGCATGAGCGCCGGACGCGTCTGGATTCCTTGGAACGACTGGACCGCCCAACGCGGTGATCCGGCCTGGGCCATCCTGTTCGAATTGCGCCTGCCGCGTACGGTTCTGGCTCTGATGGTCGGGGCGGTGCTGGGCCTGACCGGCGCGGCCTTGCAGGGCTACACCCGCAACCCCCTGGCCGATCCGGCGATCCTGGGCGTGTCGACCATGGCGGCGCTGGGGGCGGTGCTGACCTTCTATCTGGGCGCGGCGGCCAGCGCGCCGTGGGTCTTGCCGGTCGCGGCCATGATCGGGGCGGGGATCGGCGTGTTGCTGCTACTAGCCTTGGCGGGGGCGACCAGCAGCGTCGTCACCTTCATCCTGGCCGGAGTGGTGATCCAGACCATGGCGGGGGCGGGCGTCGCCCTGGCGCTGAACCTGGCGCCCAACCCCTGGGCGGTGAACGAGATCGTCAACTGGCTGATGGGGTCGCTGGCTGACCGCAGCGTGGTCGAGCTGAGGCTGGCGGCGCCGGGCATGATCCTGGGCTGCCTGCTGCTGTTGACGCAAGGAAGGACGCTGGACGCCCTGACCCTGGGCGAGGCGGGGGCGCGCTCCTTGGGCGTGCGGCTGGATGTCGGGCGGCTGATGCTGGCGCTGGGGGCGGCCTTGGCGGTCGGCTCGGCCGTGGCTGTGACCGGGTCGATCGGCTTCGTCGGCCTGATCGTGCCGCATCTGCTGCGGCCGCTGATCGGCGCGCGACCCGGCGGCCTGCTGCTGCCTTCGGCCCTGGGCGGGGCGGTGCTGACGCTGGCGGCGGACATTCTGGTGCGGCTGACGCCCGCCTCGACTGAGATCAAGCTGGGCGTGGCCATGGCGGCCTTGGGCGGACCCTTCTTCCTGGCCCTGCTGATCAGCATGAGAAGGAAGCTGGCATGAGCATCCTGCGCGCGGAGAATCTGTCCGTCCGCCTGGGCGACAAGGCGGTGCTGAACGGCGTCGACGCGGCCTTCACGCCGGGGCTGGTGACGGCGATCGTCGGACCGAACGGGGCGGGCAAGTCGACGCTGCTGGACTGTCTGGCCGGGCTGCGAAAGCCTGACGCCGGACGAACGACGCTGGACGGGGGCGACCTGCGCAGCCTGCCCGCGCGCGAGCGGGCGCGCCGCATCGCCTATCTGCCTCAGAACGCCGAGATCGCCTGGGCGGTCGAGGGGCGGACCTTCGTCGGCCTGGGCCGCACGCCCTACGTCGGCGCCTGGGGCCTGAGGGCGGACGACCGGGACGCCGTGGCACGCGCCATGGCCGTGGCGGGGGTGGAAGGCTTCGCCGACCGCATCGTCTCGACCCTGTCGGGCGGCGAGCGGGCGCGCGTCATGATCGCCCGCGCCCTGGCGGGGGAGCCGCAATGGCTGTTGGCGGACGAGCCGCTGGCGGGCCTCGATCCGGGTCATGTGCTGGACGCCTGCGACCTGTTCCGGCGGCTGGCGGACGAAGAGGGGCGGGGCGTGGTCCTGACCCTGCATGACCTCGACGCCGCCCTGCGCGTGGCGGATCGGGTGATCGTCCTGGCCGAGGGGCGGGTGCTGGCCGATGCCGCCCCGGCCGAGGCCCTGTCGCCCGCCGTGCTGAAGGCGGCCTATGGCGTCGAGGCGCGCACCCTGGACGGCGTGCGCGGCCCGGTGCTGGAAATGGTCAGCCGTGCCCGTTAGCAGCCTGCCCACGCCGTGGATCGTCGCGGGCGCCCTGCTGGTCGAGGGCGTCGCCGGCTGGCCCCGGCGTCTGTCGCATCCGGTGGCGTGGATCGGTGCCCTGATCGCTCTGCTGGAGCGACAGTGGAACGGCGCTGAGCGGCCGGAGTGGATGCGCCGCGTGCTGGGCGTCGTCACGGTGCTGATCCTGATCGCCGTTGCGGGCGGGGCGGGCTGGGGCGTGCAGGCGCTGGCCGCCGTCTCGCCGTTCTGGCCGGGATTGGCGTTGCTTGTGGTCTGCGGGGCGACGGGGCTGGCGGCGCGTAGTCTGTTCGATCACGTCCGCGCCGTGGCTCGGCCGCTAAAGGCGGGCGACCTGCCCGCCGCGCGTCTGGCGGTCGGCATGATCGTCGGCCGGGACGTGGAGGCGATGGACGAGGGCGAGATCGCGACCGCCGCCCTGGAAAGCCTGGCCGAGAGCTTCTGTGACGGCGTCGTCGCGCCGGTCTTCTGGTTCGTGATCGGCGGCCTGCCGGGGCTGTTCGCCTATAAGGCGGTCAATACCGCCGACAGCATGATCGGCCATATGGAGCTGCGCTGGCGGGCCTTTGGTTGGGCGGCCGCCCGGGCTGATGATGTGATGAACTGGGCTCCGGCGCGGATCGCCGGCGTCTTGTTGGCGCTGGGCGGTTGGCAGGGTTGGCGGATCATGTGGCGTGACGCCGGAAAGCACGCCTCACCCAATGCCGGTTGGCCGGAGGCGGCCATGGCGGGGGCTCTTCGCGTTCGACTGGGCGGGCCGGTGCGTTATGACGGGGCGCTCTGCCATAGGCCTGATTTCGGCGACTGGGCGCCGCCTCGAGGGCATGATCTGGGCCGAGGGCTTCGTGTTTACGGCGTCGCTTGCGTCGTCTTGATCTTGCTTCTGATGATGGGAGGCCTGGCATGGCCGCGTTGACCGAGCTTCTGGCCCTGCCAGCGCTGGATCGTGTGCTGCAGACCTCCCTTCAGAGGGCGCTGGACGGCAAGGCCAAGCCGGTCGGCGCCCTGGGCCGGATCGAGGATCTGGCCCTGACGCTGGGCCTGATCCAGCAAACGCTGCGTCCGACCGTGCGCAAGCCCGTGCTGCTGGTCTTCGCCGGAGATCATGGCCTGACGCGCTCGGGCGTGGCGGCCTATCCGGCGGGCGTGACCGTGGCCATGGTCGACACCCTGCTGACGGGCCGGGCCAGCGCCAACGCCTTCGCCAGGGTCGTCGGCGCGCAGGTGCGGGTGATCGACGCAGGCGTCGCCGCCGACCTGTCGGACCGTGCGGGCCTGATCCAGGCCAAGGTCGCACCGGGCACGAAGGACGCCTCGGTCGAACCGGCCATGACGCTCGATCAGGCCGAGGCCGCCCTGCTGCAAGGCGCCGCCATCGCACGGGCCGCCATCGACGACGGCGCCGACGTGATCGCCCTGGGCGAGATGGGCATCGGCAACAGCGCCTCGGCCGCCCTGCTGATGCACCGGCTGGCGCCTGCGCCTCTGGCCGACTGCGTGGGGCAGGGGGCGGGGCATTCGCCCGAGGGCATGGCGCGCAAACAGGCCGTGCTGGCCCAGGCCGCCGCGCGTTCGGACGCGACGGCGCCGCTGGAGGTGCTGACCCAGTTCGGCGGATTCGAGATCGCCATGATGGCCGGGGCCCTGCTGGGCGCGGCCGGGGCGGGCGTGCCGGTCATCGTCGACGGCTTCATCGGCTCGGCGGCGGCCCTGCTGGCGATCCGGCTGGCGCCGAATGCGCGCGATTACTGCATCTTCGCCCACGCCTCGGCCGAGGCGGGGCATCGCCGGATGCTGGAGGCCGTCGAGGCGCAACCCCTGCTGGGCCTCGACATGAGGCTGGGCGAGGGGACGGGCGCGCTGCTGGCCGTGCCGCTGCTGAAGGCGGCCTGCGCCCTGCTGTCAGACGTGGCCGAGCTGAAGGACATATTGGAGGCCGCGCGATGATCGGGCGCGAGGCGCGGCTGTTCGTCTGCGCCCTGCAGTTCCTGACGCGCCTGCCGACGCCGCCGCTGCGGGATTTCCAGCCTGAGTGGATCCAGCAGAGCGCGCGCTGGTTCCCGCTGGTCGGACAGGTGGTGGGCCTGATCGCGGCGGCCATCATGTATGGCGCGGCGCAGTTGTGGAGCCCGTGGATCGCGGCCCTGCTGGCCGTGGCGGCGGGCGTGGCCCTGACTGGTGGCTTCCACGAGGACGGGCTGGCCGACACGGCCGACGGCCTGGGCGGCGGTCAGACGCGGGCGCGGCGTCTGGAGATCATGAAGGACAGCCGCCTCGGCTCATACGGCGCGCTGACGCTGGGGCTGACGCTGGCGCTGCGGGTGGCGGCGCTGGCGATGCTGGTCGGCCTGTCGCCGTGGATGGCGGCTGTGGCGCTGGTCGCCTCGCATGGCCTGGGCCGGGCGGCGGCGGTCGGGGCGATGGCGCTGATGCCCTATGGCGGCGATCCCGGCATGGCCAAGGAGGGCAGGCCGGACCGCGCCTCGATGAGGGGGCTGGCGGTCGCGGTGCTGATCGCCCTGTGGCCGCTGGCCCTGCTGCCGGTCATGGCGGGCGTGGTCGGGGTGGCGGCGGGGCTGGTCGTCGGCGCCGTCCCGGCGTGGCAGGCGCAGCGGCTGATCGGCGGGCGCACCGGCGACGTGCTGGGCGCGGTCGAGCAGATGTTCGAGGTCGGCTTCCTGCTGGCCGTCGCCGGGCTGCTGGCGGCATGAGGCTGATCGTGTCGCCCCTGCCGCAGGTCGAGCGGTTGCTGGCCGCGCATCGTCCGTCGCATCTGGTGACGCTGGCCTCGCCGGGGGCCGACGCGGCCTTTGACGCCGAGCATCGGCTGGACCTGCGCTTCAACGACATCGCCGCCCCGCGCGAGGGGCTTGTCGCGCCGTCCCTTGAACACGTCGAGGCTCTGCTGGCTTTTGCGAAGGGATGGAGCGGGGCGCGGCCGCTGTTGATCCACTGCTGGGCGGGGGTCAGCCGTTCGACGGCGGCGGCCTATGTCATCGCCTGCGCCCGCACGGCGCCGGGGCGCGAGGCCGCGTGGGCCGCGCGTCTGCGAGACGCCGCGCCGACCGCCACGCCCAACCCCCTGATCGTCTCGCTGGCTGATCGCCTATTGGATCGCGACGGCGCCATGATCCGCGCCGTCGAGGCCATCGGCCGGGGCGCCGAGACGGACTGGGGGGCGCCGTTCGAACTGGACCTGACCGCTGAAGGAGGCGACCGCCGATGAGCGACCCGCACGACGCCGAACTGAACGCCCGCCACGCCGAGAAGATGAAGCGCATCCAGGCCGCCCGCGCCCGGATGATGCAGTCCAAGACGGTCGAACGCGGCCTGGTCATCGTCCACACCGGGACGGGCAAGGGCAAGTCGACGGCGGCCATGGGCATGGTCTGCCGCATGATCGGCCACGGCATGAAGACCTCCATCATCCAGTTCATCAAGGGGGCGATGGAGACGGGCGAGCAGACCCTGTTCGACAGCTTCCCCGACCTGGTCGAGATGCGGCCGATGGGCGAGGGCTTCACCTGGGACACGCAGGACCGCGCCGCCGACATCGCCAATGTCCGTCGCGCCTGGGAAGCCGCCAAGGCCCGCATCATGGACCCGGAATGGAAGATGGTCGTTTGTGACGAACTGAACATCGCCCTGCGCTACGACTACCTGCCGGTCGAGGAGGTGCTGGAGGTTCTGGCTGCCCGCCCGGCCGACACCCACGTCGTCATCACCGGCCGCAACGCCCCGGACGCCCTGATCGAGGCGGCCGATCTCGTCACCGACATGCAGATGGTCAAGCACCCGTTCCGGGGCGGGGTGAAGGCCCAGGCCGGGGTGGAGTTCTGATGACGGCGCGGCTGATCGTCTGCACGACCTGCCGCTATTCGGAGGAAGATGGGGCCGAGGCGACGGAAGGTTCCGCCGGCCAGGCCCTGCGCGATCTCGTCGCCGCTGTGATGGAGCGAGACGACAGCGGCGATCTGCGCCTCGAGAGTCAGGCTTGTTTGTGGGCCTGCGCCAGTCGTTGCACCATCTACCTGTCCGCGGAGGGGAAGCCCGGCTATCTGGCCGGGCGCTTCATGCCTGACCTCGCGGACGCCGAGGCGATCGTAGACTTCGCCCGCCTGTACGCCGCGAGTCCGCAAGGCGCGGTCGCCTACCGCGATTGGCCGGAGGGCATGAAGGGACGCTTTATCGCGCGCCTGCCGTCATGACCGGGACGGACCGCTGAACGAAAGGTTTCGTCCAGCGGCCAGGCCTGGGGTCAGATTGGAAGGCGGTTCCTAGGCCGCCAGAATTTCATCAGCGGGTCCGAAGAACTCATAATGGATGCGGCTGGCAGGCACGCCAGCCGCTGCGAGATCAGATACAAGCGCCCGCAGGAAGGGGCGAGGACCGCAGAGATAGTAGTCTGCTTCCTGGATCGGCGTCTGCTCTGCCAGCCAGGCGCCGGAAACCTGCCCCTGACAGGCATCGGTCTCGACGCTGCTTGCGGTCGCCGTTTCATAGAAGACGGTGTTTCGCGCCTTGGGATGGGCGGCGATCAAGCTCTGTACGTGATCGCCCATGGCGTGGGTCTGGGCGTCGCGTGCGCCGTGGACATAGTGAACTTCGGCTTCGAGGCCTTGCGCCACGATGCTCTCCAGCATCGACACCATCGGCGTCAGGCCGACACCGCCGGACAGCAAGACCACAGGTCGCTCGGGGACGTCGGGCATGAAGAAGTCGCCCGCCGGCGCGCCGACTTTCAGCACGGCGCCGATGCGGGCGTTGTCGTGCAGCCAGTTGGAAGCCAGGCCGTGAGGCTCGCGCTTGACCGAAATGCGATAGGTCGCGTTGTTCGGCGCAGACGAAATGGAATAGTTGCGTTTCACGGGCGCATGGCCGGGGATATCGAACCAGAAGGTCAGATACTGGCCCGGC
Organism: Brevundimonas sp. T2-11; assembly: GCF_055397675.1. Taxonomy (NCBI): domain Bacteria; kingdom Pseudomonadati; phylum Pseudomonadota; class Alphaproteobacteria; order Caulobacterales; family Caulobacteraceae; genus Brevundimonas; species Brevundimonas sp. T2-11. Next base: position 2,064,308 of record NZ_AP027920.1, on the reverse strand, counting down.
CGATGGCGCAACACCGGGCCGCCGTCCCTGGGCTTCAGCACGAATGAGGTGATGACCGAGCTTTCGGGGCGAACCTCGACCACTTCGAAGGCGCGCCAACCGTTCCATCCGCCCTCTGCGGCGGCCAGATTTTCATAGATGGCGGCTTCACGCGTAATCAGCAGATTGGCCAGGAACCAGTAGGCGTCCGCCCATGCGTCCATGATCTCCTCGGTCGCAGCATCCCCCAGAACATGGGCGATGGCGCCCAGAAGGGCGTTTCCGACATGGGGGTAGTGTTCGGGCAGGATCTGCAAGCCGACATGCTTCTGGGCGATACGCTCGACCGCCGCCGCCAGGACGCCCAGATTATCGATATTGTTGGCATAGGCCAAGATGGCGCCGGTCAGGGCGCGCGGCTGCGAGCCCGTATCGCCGTGGTGCGACTGATTGAACAGATCGCGGATCTCGGGATTCTGGAACATCCGAGCGTACATCTCGTGGACGATATCGAGGCCATGGGCTTCGAGCGCAGGGACAGTGGCTTTGACAAGCGCGATCGTGCGCTCGCTGAGGGCTTGGGCCATCAGAGTTTCCTTGGTCAGGTTGTGAAAGCGGGGAGGGAAAACGCGGTCGGCGCCTAGCCGTCAGGCGGGGCCTTGGCGCGAGTTCGAGTATGTGGCGCGCCGGTCATCGGCTTCGCTCCAATGATGCATTCTTCGTACATCTATACGGGCGCATTTGAAACATGCAAGCGAAATGCATATAATTCGGGGGTGCGGCGGGAAGACGCGCGGCTGGAGATCTTCATGCGCCTGACGCGCTACACCGACTATGCGATGCGCGTGCTGCTCTACCTGGGCGCACGGCAAGATCGTCTCTGCTCGATCGCAGAAATTTCAGGTGCTTATGGTGTATCGCAAAACCATCTGATGAAGGTTGTCAGCGATCTGGTGAACGCCGGCTACCTTGTCAGCGTAAGGGGGCGTTTCGGGGGCGTGCGCCTGGCGCGATCCCCGGCCGATATCAATATCGGCGCTGTTGTGCGTCACACGGAGGACGGTTTTGATCTGGTCGATTGCAGCAGTTGCGTCATCGCCCCGGCCTGCGGCCTGACCGGCGCTCTTCATCAGGCTCTGGCGGCCTTCATGCAGGTGCTGGACGGCTATACGCTGGAAACCCTGCTGGCGCGCCGTGCCGATATGGCCGGGCTTTTCGCGCAAATTGAAACAGCGCCCAAGCCGGCGGAAGGGTGAGGGACGGCGATATGCAGAGGCAGGGGCTTTCGGCGGCCCCTGCCTCTGGCGCTCGGTCCTAGCCTTCGACCTGGATCACGCCGCGCCGGATCTGATCCAGCTCGATGGACTCGAACAGGGCCTGGAAGTTGCCGTTGCCGAAGCCCTCGTTGCCCTTGCGCTGGATGATCTCAAAGAAGATCGGACCGAACAGGTTGTCGGTGAAGATCTGCAGCAGCAGGCCCTCCTCTCCGACATTGCCGTCGATCAGGATACGGTTCTTCTTCAGGCGCTCCAGGTCCTCGCCGTGGCCGGGCACGCGCTTGTCGACCAGCTCGTAATAGGTCTCGATCGTGTCCTGAAGCTTGACGCCGCGGGCGCGCAGCTTCTCGACGGTCTCGTAGATATTGTCCGTCGTCATCGCCAGGTGCTGGATGCCCTCGCCGTTGTACTGGCGGATGAATTCCTCGATCTGGGACTTGTCGTCCTGGCTTTCGTTCAGCGGGATGCGGATCGCCTTGTCAGGGGCGATCATGGCCTGGGAGAAGAGGCCGGTCGCCTGACCCTTGATGTCGAAATACTTCTGCTCCTCGAAGCCGAAGATCTGGTTGTAGAAGGTCGACCAGGTGCGCATCTGGCCGCGCTTCACGTTGTGGGTCAGGTGGTCGAGGATATCGAGGCCGACACCATTGGCCGCCTCGGCTTCGCGCCAGCCTTCGATCTCGGTCCAGCCGTCATAGAGCGAGCCCTTCGCGCCGTGCTGGTCCACCAGATAGAGGTAGGAGCCGCCGATGCCCTGAAGCACCCTGGCGTCGGCGTCCAGGGCGCCGACCGAGGCGTCCGCCGCCTGGGCGCCGCGCGACAGGGCCAGGTCATAGGCCTGGGCGGCGTCGGCGACGCGGAAGGCCATGCCCGAGGCCGAGGGGCCGTGGGCGGCGCGGAAATCGGCGGCCTGACCGGTCGGCTCGTCATTGACCAGCAGATTGGTGCGGCATTGCTTGTAGCGGGTGATCTTCTTGGTCGGGTGGGTGTGGGTGGCGACGAAGCCCAGCTGTTCGATCAGGTCCTTCATGGCGGCGGGATCGGGGCTGGTGAACTCGACGAATTCGAAGCCGTCGAGGCCGATGGGGTTTTCCGGGGTGATGGTCATGGTCGGCTCCGATGCCTGCCGGCGCTAGAGAGGCGGGAAGCCGGGCAGCGGCTCGAACGCCCTGAAGGGAGAGCGAGCTCGAACTCGAGCTCAATCCTGATGTCGGCAGCATGCCTCAGGTCGCCTGAAGGGCGTCTTTCAAATTTCCCGCATCTTGCGCTAAAAATGAAACGAGGTTTCAAAATCGGGTTCAAAATGAAGCAAAATGGGTTGGACGACGTTGATCGACGATTGCTGAGGGCCTTGCAGGCCGATGCGGGATTGAGCCATGCCGCCCTGGGGGAAAAGGCGGGAACTTCGCCTGCCTCATGCTGGCGACGGATCAAGGCGATGGAAGAGGCAGGTGTTCTGAAGGCCGCTGTGCGTCTCGTGGACGCCGACCGTGTCGGTCGAGGCGTCAACGTGATGTGCCAGGTGCGGATGCGCTCACACACTCCGGATGACCGCCGCGCTTTCGAGGACTACCTGGTCACCCGACCTGACGTCATGGAGGCCCACTCCATGTCGGGGGAATGGGATTACCTGTTACGTGTCGTGGCGGCGGATGTGGCGGGCTACGAACGCTTTCTGATGCGGGACCTGCTCAATCATCCGAATGTCGCCACCGCCGCCTCGCATTTCGCGCTCAGCCAGGTGAAGTATACGACAGCCGTGCCGGTTTGAGCTCTTCTCTTCGGCGTCTTCGCACTGTCAGAAGATCGACGTGTTTCCGCATTCTGATCGTCGCGTATCCTTTGCAAAAGGTCACTAACTGCGGCTTCAGGCGAATACACGGGGCGCAGGCGAATACGACCATGATCACAGGGCTGAGGAACAAGCTCGCCGGCGTCAGTGCGCTGGCCTTGGCGCTGGCTGTCAGCGGGGCTGCGCTGGCGCAGGACGCGGCGGCTCCGGCGGTGGCTTCCGCCGTGGACACGACCTCGACGGGCGAGGCGAACAGCGGCGTGATCGTGCTGGGCCATGATGCGCGCCGTCACCGGCTGGTGTCGGCGGCGGGCCTGGCCGGACTGGAAGTCTTTGATCTGGCGGGCGTACGCCTGCTCGGCGTTCCTGCGGGCGAGGCCGGCGGTCTGGATATCCGCTACGGCTTCCCGATCAAGGGGCAGCTCGAGACCTTGCTGGTTTCGACCGACAAGACCAACAACAGCCTGCGCATTTTCGCCATGCGCAATGACGCGCCGGTCGAGGTCGGGGCGCGTTCCGTGCCCATGGGCTTTGCCGTCGAGGATGTCTGCTTGCTGCGCAACGCCAGCGACGGCGGTCTTTACGCCATAGCGGTGGGCGACGGCGGCGAGATCGAGCAACTGCTTCTCTATGTTGATGCGGAGGGCCGGGTGGACGCCCGTTCGGCGCGCCGTATCAACCTGCCGTCCAAGATCAAATACTGCGTCGCCGACGATGCGACAGGCCAGCTGTATGTTTCACAACAGGCGGTGGGGGTCTGGCGCTTCAACGGCGATCCGGAAGCTGACGCGGCGCCCGCCCTGGTCGACGCCGTCGGTCTGGGCCGTATCAGCGAAGAGAGCGGCTCGCTGGCTCTCTATGACGGCGGTCAGGGCGCGCGTTATCTGATCGCCACCGACGCCTCCAGCGGACGGCTCTTTGTTTATGACCACGGCGCGGGCGACGCCTATGTCGGGGCGGTCAGCCTGAACGGACGTGGCGGAGCGACCGTCAAGGAGCCGGGCGCGCTGCAGGCCGTCGGCACGCCCCTTGGGGCGGCGCTGCCGTCGGGCGCTCTGCTGGTGGCGGACGAGGATGCGGCGGCGGGCCCGGACTACAAGCTGGTGTCCATCGCGGCGCTGACCGGAGCGCTCAACCTGTCGGCGGGCACGCCGCAGGACGCTCGCGCAGTCGCGGCGCCGCGCTTCCCGGCGGTCGTCGCCGTGGCGGAAACCGCGCCGGTCGGCAGCCCCGGCGACGCCGCCGACGATCCGGCCATCTGGGCCGATCCGGCCAATCCGGCGAACAGCCTGATCATCGGCACGGACAAGAAGGCCGGGCTCAACCTCTATGACATGCAGGGTCGCGTGCTTCAGCATCTGCCCGACGGCAAGATGAACAATATCGACCTGCGCGAAGGCTTCATCCTGGACGGCCAGCCGGTGATTCTGGTCACGGCCAGCGACAGGACCAACAAGGCCGTCGCCATCTATCGTCTCGACACCGAGGCGCGTCGCCTGATCAACGTGGCGGACGGCGTGCAGGCGACCGGACAGGGCGATCCCTATGGCCAGTGCATGTATCGCTCCGCTCGCAGCGGCAAGACCTATGTCTTCATCAACGACTCCAACGGTGAAATGCGTCAGTGGGAGTTGATCGACGCCGGAAACGGCAAGGTGCGCGCGGAGCGCGTGCGCGACTTCGCCTTCTCCAGCCAGGTCGAGGGCTGCGTCGCCGATGACGCCAGCGGCCTGCTGTTCGTGGCCGAGGAAGACGTCGGCCTGTGGCGTTTGTCGGCTGAGCCTGATGGCGGCTCGGCCATGACCATGGTCGCCCGCATCAGCGAGAATCCGGCGCTGAGGGACGATATGGAAGGCGTCGGCCTCTATGATCTGGGCGATGGACGCGGCTATCTGGTGGCCTCCAGTCAGGGCAACGACAGCTACGCTGTCTTCCGGCGCGAAGGCGATCAGGCCTATATGGGCTCCTTCATCGTCGTTGCTGACGGCCAGCGCGGCATCGACGGCGTGTCCGAAACCGATGGTCTTGAGGTCACCAGCCGCAACCTCGGCCCTGGTTTTGAACATGGCGCCCTGATCGCTCAGGATGGACGCAACGTCCTGCCGGGTGAGAACCAGAATTTCAAATATGTGCCGTGGACGTCGATCGCAGGTGCGCTGGGACTGGAAGTGCTGCGGTAGTCCTGACGCGTCTCAGACCCTGCCGCGCACGGGGATCAAGGCTCCGGTGACCCCTGAGGCGGCGTCGCTGGCGAGAAACAGCATCACCGTCGCCAGTTCCTGCGGTTGCACCCAGGTCGAGAAGTCGGCGTCCGTCATGTCGGCCCGGTTGGCCGGCGTGTCTATGATCGACGGCAGCACGGCGTTGACCGTGAGCGGGAGGGCCCTGGTTTCATCCGCCAGGGCTTCGGTCAGCTTGTGCACGCCGGCCTTGGAAGCGGCGTAGGCGCCCATGCCATTGCCGGCTTGAAGCGCGCCCAGAGCGCCGACATTGACGATGCGTCCTGTGGTCGAGGCGGTGAGATGGGGCAGGGCGGCGCGGCAGGCGTTGAGCACGGTCGTCAGGTTTATCCGGTGCATCCGATCCCAGTTCTGGAGCGGTCCTTCGGTCGTTTGCCAGACGAAGCCTCCAACTGCGTTGAGGAGGTGATCGATGCCGCCGAAGCGTTCCGCCACGGCGTCCATGGCCGCTTGGGTTGCGGTGGGATCGGTCAGATCAACGCCGCCAAGGTTCATCCAGGAGCTGTCGTCGGGACGATGCGCCGGGCCATGATCGATAGCCGCGACGATGTCGCCTCGGCTCAAGGCGGCTTCCGCGAGCGCCTGGCCGAGCACCCCGGAGGCGCCGGTGATCACAGTGACTCGATTGCTCATGACTGGCCCCTCGGGATGGTTCGAATTCCAGGAAGAGCGATCCGTCTCTGAAAGCGGACTGCGAGTAAAGAGGCCGCCTGTATCTTCGGGGCATGCGTGTGGGCGGGCCCCTCAGAGTTCGACCTGAATTTCTCAGGTCCTGGGTGCTGTCGCCTTCAAGGCGCCCTTGCGCGTGATCAGCAGGCCGAACGCCGCCGCCAGCGGGAACATCAGCACGCCATAGACGGCGGCCGGCAATGACATGTCCGGAACCGCCAGCACCGACTCGGCGATGACGATGGCGAGGGTGGCGTTATGCAGGCCGACCTCGAAGGCGCTGGCGATCGACTGCTCGCGATTGATGCGGAACAGGCGCGGGATGATAAAGCCTATGCCCAGGCTGAGAATGCAGAAGCTGACGACGATGCCGGACAGGGCCAGGATGTCATCCTTCAACACGGCGAAGTTGGACACGACCGCCCCCGCGATCACCAGGGTCAGAATGACGACCGAGGCCAGTCGCACCGGCTTGTCCATGGCGCGGGCGAAGCCGGGCTTGAGGCCGCGGACCAGCATGCCGAGGCCGACGGGGCCCAGAACGATCATGAAGACTTCTATGGTCTTCTTCAGTTGCAGTCCCACGGTCATGTCGCCCGGCTGGAACCAGGCGATCGACAGGTTGACGATGACCGGCAGGGTCAGGACTGCGATGACCGAGTTGATCGCCGTCAGGCTGATGTTCAGGGCCACGTCGCCACGGAACAGGTGGCTGTAGAGATTGGCCGTGGTTCCGCCGGGCGACGCCGCCAGCAGCATCATGCCCACCGCCAGCACCGGCGGCAGGCGGAACAGCAGCACCAGCCCGAAACAGACGGCGGGCAGAAGCAGAAGCTGACAGGCGAGGGCGACAGCGACCGCCTTGGGGCGCTTGCCGATGCGGGCGAAATCACCGGGCGTCAGGTCCAGTCCCAACCCGAACATGATGATGCCCAGCGCGATCGGAAGACCGATCATGGCCAAGGGTGAATCCATGGTCTTTTCCTCCCCCGAGAAACCTCAGACCTGACCGGCGAGCGCGCGTCCCGCCGCCCGACCCGAGAAGATGCACCCGCCCAGGAAGGTGCCTTCCAGCGCATTGTAACCATGTAATCCGCCGCCGCCGAAGCCCGCAGCTTCGCCTGCGGCGTATAGTCCCTCGAAGGGTGTTCCGTCGGCTTTCAGCACCCGGCCGGACAGATCGGTCTGAAGCCCGCCGAGCGACTTGCGCGTGAGGACGTGCAGTCTGACCCCGATCAGCGGCCCGGCTCCGGGGTCCAGCAGTCGATGCGGCGTCGCCGTCCGCGCCAGCCGGTCGCCCAGGTATCGGCGGCTGTTGTGGATGCTCATGATCTGAACATCCTTGGAGTAGGGGTTATCCATCTGGGCGTCGCGGTCCTCGACCTGCTGGCGGATCAGGGCAGGGTCCAGCAGGGGGCGCTTGGTCAGGCCGTTCATCCGGGCGACCAGGGTCTCCAGGTCATCGGCGACAACGAAGTCGGCGCCCTTGTGCTTGAAGGCGTCCACGGCGGGCGGCGCGCCCTTGCCCAGCCGTGACATCAGCACCTTGAGCAGCTTGCGCTCGGTGATGTCCAGGTTCTGCTCGGACCCTGACAGGGCGAATTCCTTCTCCAGGATCTTCTGGCTGACGATGAACCAGGAATGGTCATGCTCGGCCAGGTCCGGCGTGGTCCGCAGATATTTCAGCGTGGCTATGGTGTCGTGGCCGGGCAGGGCGGGCGAAGGCAGCCGCCGTCCGAGCGCATCCAGCCATAACGGCGACGGACCGGGCAGGATGCGGATGGCGTGTCTGGGCCAGATCGGGTCCCAGTTCTGCACCCCTTCGACATAGTGCCACATGCGGTCACGGTTCACGAGCCGCGCGCCGCTGTCGCCGGCGATGTCCAGCATCCGGCCGTCGACATAGGCGGGGACGCCCGTGATCATGTTCTTCGGCGGCGTGCCGAGCCGTTCCGGCCAGAAGCGGCGCACCTTGTCATGGTCGCCGCCAATTCCGCCGGACGCTAGGATGACGGCCCCCGCCCTCAGGGTGAAGTCGCTGACCACGTGGCGATTGGACGGTGCGCCACGCGGCGCATCGTCCGGCGACAGGATCGCGCCGGTCACCCCGGTGACGTGTCCGCCCTCCACCAGCAGTTGATCGACCCGGCGGCGGTGGTGGAAGGTCAGCCGCCCTTGTCGTGCGGCCTCTCGCGCCCGATCAGCGAAGGGCTCGGACACGCCGGTCCCTGTGCCCCAGGCGACGTGGAAGCGTGGTACGGAATTGCCGTGGCCAAAGGCCTCACCCCCGCCGCGTTCGGCCCAGCCGACCATTGGCGTCAGGCTGATCCCCTGCTGTCTCAGCCATGCGCGCTTCTCGCCAGCGGCGAACTCGACATAGGCGCGCGCCCACTGCACGGCCCATTCGTCTTCCGCCAGCAACCCGTCCGTTCGGTCCCAGCCGGCGCTGCCCCGCCAGTCGCGCCAGGCCAGATCGAAGCTGTCGCGCACGCCCAGCTTACGCTGCTCCGGCGAGTTGACCAGAAACAGACCTCCAAAGGACCAGAAGGCCTGACCGCCCAGGTTGGCGGAGTTTTCCTGATCCACCAAGGCCACGCGCTTGCCTGCCGAAACCAGTTCGTTGGCGGCCACCAGCCCGGCCAGTCCTCCGCCCACGATGATGATGTCTGTGTTCATTGCCACCTCCGCCTGATCGTTATCAGCTAACATAATTGTTAATACGAAACGAGCGTTTCTTTGGCGAACATAGGTGTCAATATGTATTGACAGGTAGGTGAGTAGCGTGATGGTCTGAGCCTAACCGCAGTCGGCGCCGCCCCGACTTGCGGAACCAATCGGCGGCGAGGAAATGCAGCGGACCCGTTGGGGAACGGGCCGCGCCCTGGGGAGGGGTCTTGATGGCGACATCGGTCGTTCACGCGCGCTTGGCCGCGACGGTATCCATTCTGGCGTTGACCGTGGCCGCGCCGGCCCTAGCCCAGACGGCGCCGCCGAGCGAGCCTGCCACGGCTGTCGAGGACATCATCGTTACGGCTCAGAAACGCGAGGAGTCGATCCAGGACGTGCCGATCGCGGTGACCGCCCTGTCGGCGGAGAACCTCGAGGCCATGCGCATCGACGGCGGGTCCGAGCTGGTGCGCGCCGTACCGAATGTCAGCTTCTCCAAGAACAATTTCAGCATGTACAACTTCTCGATCCGGGGGATCGGGACCAAGGCGGTGTCGGCCAGCAGCGACCCGGCTGTCGCGGTCAGCTTCAACAACTCTCCTCTGACCCGGAACCGTCTGTTCGAGCAGGAATACCTGGATGTGAACCGGGTCGAGGTCTTGCGGGGGCCGCAGGGCACGCTTTACGGCCGCAACGCCACGGGCGGCGTGGTCAATATGATCCCCAATCTGCCGGGCCCGGATTTCGAGGCCATGCTGAAGGCTGAAGCGGGTAATTTCGGCTCCACGCGCGGCCAGATGATGGTCAACATCCCTCTGACAGACACCTTCTGGGTGCGCGCTGCGGCGTCGACGACCAAGCGTGATGGTTTTGACTACAACACCTTCACAGAGCGTCGGGTGAACAACCGCGATCTGTGGTCTACTCGCCTGTCAGCCGCGTGGGAGCCGACGGATCGCTTCCGCGCCAATCTTATCTGGGAGCATTTCGAGGAAGACGATCAGCGCTCGCGGACCGGCAAGCAGCTCTGCACCAAGGACCCCGGTCCGACCCAGCTCGGCGATACTCCCATTACCTCGACCTTCCTGCAGAACCGGCTGAGCCAGGGGTGTTTGCCGCGCACCCTGTTCAGTGATGCGGCCTATGACTCGCCGAACGGCGGCGCATTTGGCCATATCTTCATGGCGGGCACCGTGGACTACGGGTCTCTTCCGAACTTCGGGGGGCAGCAGTATGCGGTCGACTACAGCGTCGATCCCTATATGGGCGTTACCCAGTCGCGTGATTTGAGAGAGATTTCCAGCGCCTATGATCCCAGGTTCAGGGCGAAGAACGATGTTGTTCAGTTCAACATCGAATTCGATATTTCCGACAATCTGTCGCTGATCTCGCAGACGGCCTACGCCAAAGACGATTTCTGGTCGACCCAGGACTATAATCGCTTCGTAAGCAATCCTATCTTCGCGGACTCGTCCCAGCCCTTCGTCGATTGGGCCGGAAATCCGGTGGTCAGTTCGCCCTGGGTGACGCCTGGCGGTTTCTACACAGACCCGCAGCTGGGGACGTCCAATAGGATGATCAGTGCGGACCTGAGTTCGTCCGACAACCGCCAATGGTCACAGGAATTCCGTCTTCAGTCAGATTTTGATGGACGGTTCAATTTCAACATCGGCGCCAACTACATAGATTTCAAAACTGAAGACAACTATTACGTCTTCAACAACGTATTCACCTTCTTGGCTGAATATTTCTATAATATCGACTCGAGTTCCTTCCTCTATACCGATGGCCTGCTCAGCCAGGAGTGCGATGAGAACGCCACGGCGTGGAAGGAGTGCATCTATGTCGACCGCAGCTCGATCAATCAGTTGGCCGGCGACGGTCACAACTATTTCCGAAGCCGAAATGTCGTGAAGGTTCGTTCCTGGGCGCTGTTCGGCGAGGGGTATTGGGATCTTCGACCCGATCTGCGCATGACGGTGGGGCTGCGATACACGGACGACCAGAAGGTCACCACGCCCTATCCCAGCCAGTTGCTGATGGGGGCCAATCCGGACGGAACGGGCGGGCAGGGATCGGGCGGCTATGTCAGTCGTGGTTATCCCGCGCTCCCGGACATCAAGCAGTCGTGGGGCGCGGTCACCGGACGGTTTGTTCTGGACTGGAAGCCGGAGCTGTCCTTTACCGATGACACCCTGGTCTATGCTTCGTATGCGCGGGGCTACAAGGGGGGCGGCACCAATCCGCCCCGCGTCGACATCAATCCCGAGGTGATCCAGTATCAGCCTCTGGCCGAGGATTTCGAGCCGGAATATGTCAATGCGTTCGAGATCGGGACCAAGAACACCTTCCACGACGGTCGAATTCGCCTGAACGCCAACGCCTTCTACTATGACTACAAGGACTATCAGGTCTCTCAGATCGTCGATCGTATCTCTCTGAATGAGAATTTCGACGCGCGGATATGGGGGGCTGAACTGGAAGCCATCTTCCATGTGACCGACCGGTTCCGGCTTGATTCCAACCTCGGCTATCTGAACACGCGGATTGCTGGCGGCGAGGGATCGATCGACGTGATGAACCGCACCCAGGGCAATGCCGATTGGACCCTGCTGCGCCCTTGGGTTCAGGTGCCGTCCAACTGTATCGCGCCGACCGAGCACGTTGAAACCATCCTGAACTCGGGCATGCCGGACACCTTCCTGATGTGGGGGCTGCAGGGGCTTTGCTCGGGGTCGAAGAGGTCTGGATCGTTTGACCCGGATTTCAACTCCTTGCTGCCGCTCTATCTGCTGTTCGGCTTCGAGTATGATCCTCTGACCGAGGCGCCGAACGGCGGTCGCGGCTTCATGGCGGATCTCGGCGGAAACGAGTTGCCGAATTCGCCGAACTGGACCCTCAACTTCGGCGCCCAGTATGTCTTCTCGTTCAGCGGTTGGGACATGACCGTGCGCGGGGACTACTACTGGCAGGACGCCAGCTACGCTCGGATATTCAATACCGAGTATGATCGCCTGAAGGCCTGGGACAGTCTGAACCTGTCGATCGTTGTCGAAAATGCGAGCAAGGATCTGGTCTTTACCGCCTATGTGAAGAACGTCTTCGATGACGCGCCCATCACCGACATGTTCACCAACAGCGACGACACCGGCTTGACGGCCAACGTGTTCACGCTGGACCCGAGGTTGTTCGCCTTCAGCGTGAGCAAGAGATTCTGATGGCGTGAATTTTGACAGATAAAGTCCCCGTACCAGAAGCGGATTTCTTTTCCGCTTCTGGTTGTTCTTTGTGATTTGTGAGGTGCATCAGCAATGGTGCGCCATTTTTTCCAATTTCAGAATATAGTGATCAATTTACTTCTAGAAAATTGCTCCGTTAATATAGATTCTAGGTTGTATAATTTCCCAATGATGTCTACTTTGATGTGTCAATAATGACCGTTTCCGTTGAAATATCAGCGGATAATAATGGGAGGCTAGAAATGAAGTCTGTAATCAAGTCTATCGCCCTCGTTTCCACGCTGGCCGCCAGCATGGCTGTTTTCGGGCAGGCCAGCGCCAGCACGATTACTCTTCCGAAGACCGTTACCGGCACGGTGACGGTCAAGCAGTCCATCCAGATCACCTGCAACTTCTCCGGCACGCTGCAACTGGACAGCACGGGCCAGCTCGTGATCGCTAACCCGACCTTCAGCGCAGGCAATATCCTGTGCGGCGGCGCGGTGAAGCCCAACGCGGGTCCGTGGGTCGTCTCGGGCGTTTCTCTCACCGGCGCGCACTCGGGCGTTCCTGTCACCATCTCGAACGTCGGCGCTTCGACCTTCCTTGGCGGCAACTGCCTGGGCAACATCACCGGCACCCTGTCGGACAGCGGAACCTCCGGTCATACGCTGACCGTTCCTGGCCCGCAGACCATCCCTGGCACGCCGAGCAGCTGCCAGATCATCGGCGGCACCTTCAACTTCTGATTGGTGGTTGGATGTGTAATGAATGGGGGCGTGCAAACGTCCCCATTCAGCCTTCAATGATTGAAATCAAAGACGTTTCAAAGCGTTACGGAGAAATTTTCGCTCTTAGCGAAATCTCCGCTTCGATCGGAAGCGGAGAGTTTGTTGCGATTGTCGGCAACTCTGGATCGGGCAAAAGCACGCTGATGAACGTGCTGGGCGTCATGGATGGCGACTTCTCGGGTTCCGTTCGCATGTTCGACGTCGAGGTGTCCGATCTTTCCGCCGCGGCTGCGGCCCGGCTGCGCAATGAACGGATTGGGTTTGTTTTTCAGTCCTTTCATCTCCTGCCTCGCCTGGCGGCGTGGGAAAATGTCGCCTTGCCGCTGCTTCACCGCGGCGTGCGGCGGGAGGAGCGCAAGGTCAGGGCGCTGGCCATGCTGGATCGCGTCGGTCTGGCTGACCGCGTGGACCACAGGCCCGAGCAGCTTTCTGGCGGGCAGCGTCAGCGCGTCGCCATCGCCCGTGCTCTGGTGGGGGAGCCCAGGCTGATCCTGGCGGATGAACCGACAGGCAACCTGGACAGCCGGACCGGTGCCCAGATCATGGCTCTGTTCCGGGCGTTGAATCGGGAGCTTGGCGTCACTGTCGTCATGGTGACTCATGATCGAGAGATCGCGGCCCAGTGTGACCGTGCGATAGAAATTCGGGACGGACGCGTACAGCAGCCCGAGGTTGCAAGATGATCGCCAAGGGCTTCAGTCTGGACGAACTGGCGCGCGAAGCCTTTTCGAACCTGCGCGGGCAGGGGCGGCGTTCGCTTCTGGCCTTGCTAGGGGTGGTGATCGGATCAGCCGCCATCGTGGCCCTGATGAACATCGCCTATATCGCCCAGGCGACCACATTGAAGAGCTTCCAGCAGACAGGTGTTGACGTCTTGTCGATCCAGCTGGAGGCGCCGGGCGGGCGGGGGATCGACATCCCTGGTCTGAAAGCCCTTGTCGCCGACGACGCGGACGCCCTGATGGCGGCGCCCTACGCCGCAACGACCAGCATGGTCGCCGCAGGTTCCAGGATCCAGAGCGCTACGGTGGCGGGCATCACGCCCATGATGGAGCAGGTCGCGCACCTGCCGCTTGAGCAGGGGCGTCGCCTGGAAGCGATCGACGCCTGCAGTCGGGTGGCTGTGGTCGGAAACAAGCTGGCGTCCGGATTGTCTTCTCCGGGAGCGGCGATCGTGCCCGGGCAGGTGATTCACATCGGCGCGTACGGCTATACTGTGGTCGGCGTGCTGAAGGCGGTCGCCTATCAATCCTTGAGCCCCATCCCGTATGACGATGCTGTTCTGATCCCGTTGGAGTGCGCCCGTCAGGTCATGCCGGGCGACGGCGCCACGGGGGCCCTGGTTCGTCTACGCACGACTGCAGACAGCGCGGCGGCGGTGGATCGCTATACCGCAGCGCTTTCAACGCCCCAGGCGCCGGTGCGAGTGCAGGACGCCCGGTCCATGATCGAGACGATGAAGAAGCAGATGTCTCTGCTGGGCGGGGTCCTGATCGCTATCGGCTCCATTTCCTTGCTGGTGGGCGGCGTCGGCGTGATGAATGTCATGTTGATGACCGTCATGGAGCGCCGCCGTGAGATCGGGTTGCGCGCGGCCATCGGCGCCACGCCGAACGAGATCCGTATGATGTTCCTGATCGAGGCGATCCTGCTCACCGTGGCGGGAGGACTTCTCGGGGATGTTCTGGGCGTGCTTCTGACCTGGGTGGCGACGCTGTTTCTGCCGTTCGACTTTGGCGTCAACTGGATGGTCCTGTTTCTGGGGGCGGGCGTGGCGGCGGGGGTGGGGCTGATCTTCGGCCTGTATCCGGCCATCTCGGCGTCCCGCATTTCACCAATCGAGGCCTTGCGTGGAGATTGAGGTGACCCGGTTGATCGGCGTGATCATGGTGGCGGTGCTGGCCGCAGGCAGCCCTGCCGCGGCGCAGATCAGCCCTCGTCCCATATCGCCTGTCGTGCTCCCGCCTGGCGTGTCTATTCCTGCCGGTGCGCCTTTGGAGCTGACCCTGGACGAGGCGGTCGCCCTTGCGTTGCGCCATAACCGGGGCGTGCGCTCGGCCTATCTGCAACGGGTGGTTCAGCGGTTCGATCTGCGAGTGGCCGAGCGCGCCTTTGTTCCGCAGGGCGGCATCGGCGTTGAGGTGGTGCAGCGGCGCCGTGACGGCGATACGCGCGGTGAAACCGTCATCAGCCCGTCGGCGTCCTGGCTGACTCCGCTTGGCGGTTCGGTCTCTTTCATCTGGGCGCGCGCCACGCCGCTCGGTGGCGACGGCGACGAGTATGACACCGCCGGGGTCAGTCTGAACCAGCCGCTGCTGCGCGGCGCTGGACTGGCTGTGAACATGGCGCCTGTTCGCATCGCTCGCCTGCAGGAAGAGATCAACCGGCTGCAACTGGAGGCGACCGTTTCGGGGACGGTCAGTTCCGTCATCACCGCCTACCGCAGCCTTGCCCAGGCCCAGGAACAGGCGCGCCTGGCCGAGGTGTCGCTTGAACGCACCCAGGGCCTTCTGGAAACCAACCGCGCGCTGATTGCGGCTGGACGCATGGCGGCTTCGGATATCGTGCAGACGGAATCGGGCGTGGCCAACCAGGAAGTCGCCGTGTTTCAGGCGCGACAGCAGGTGGCGTCGTCTCAACTGGCGTTGCTTCAACTGCTGGCGCTCGCGTCCAGAACCAATGTGGTGGCGATTGAGCCCATGGAAGCGTCCAGGGTGGAGGTCGACCTTGATCAGGCCATGCAGAGGGCCTTTGATTCTCGCGTGGATCTTCTGGCCCAGCGCAAGGCGCTGGAACAGATGCGCCAGTCCGTGATCGTGGCGCGTAATCAACGGCTCTGGGATCTTTCACTGGTGGCCTCGGCCACGCGCGATGACGGGCCGCGCTTTCTCGGTCGCTATGATGAAACCGACACGTCGGTCGGACTGCGGCTGAGCATTCCCATAGGCGATCTGTCGCGGCGTCAGACCTGGCTGGCGGCCGAGACCGGAATGCAGACCGCCGAACTGGCGTTCGAGGAGATGAAGCAGT
The DNA here is from genome assembly GCF_055397675.1 of Brevundimonas sp. T2-11. NCBI lineage: Bacteria > Pseudomonadati > Pseudomonadota > Alphaproteobacteria > Caulobacterales > Caulobacteraceae > Brevundimonas > Brevundimonas sp. T2-11. The sequence goes on along the minus strand of NZ_AP027920.1, from coordinate 2,048,645 downwards.
CGGTCGAGAGCCAGGTTCTGGACGCCGTGCAATCGGTCGAGGCCAACTGGCGGCAGGTCGAGGCGGCCAGGCGCGCCCGCGCGCTTTCAGAACGAGCGCTCGAGATCGGCCAGGAGAGATTGCGGTTCGGTCGCGCCTCTAATTTCGAGGTTCTGTCGCTCCAGGCTGACTTGCGCGCGGCGGATGCGCAGGAGCTTTCCGCCAATATCGCCTACCTCAATGCGCTGACAGCGCTGGACCAGCAGATCGGGAGCACGCTCGAGACATGGCGCATTTCCTTGAACGACTAGGTCGACGGTGGCGGCGATGGCTTTACCTGGGGGGGGCTGTCGTGGCCGGCGCCGTCCTGCTGGTGGGCATGGCTCGCGGCGGCGGCGAAGGCCCTGGCGACGCCCTCGAGCAGAGCCTTGTGGTGCAGCGCGGGCCCTTTGTCGTTTCCGCCAACTTCGCTGGACGGATAGCGCCTGGCGACAGGGTTGATCTGACCGCTCCGGCTGATGCCGCCGTGCTGCGGCTTGGCTTTACCTATGGCGATCAGGTGGAAGCGGGGCAGGTCCTGGTCGAACTGGATGCCGCTGATGTCGGGCGAAGTCGGGTCGAGGCCGAGGTCGCCTGGCTGAAGGCCGAGGATGAGGCGCGGCGCATGCAGAACTGGGGGGAGGGCGCGGAGATGCGCCGGGCGTCTCGCGCGGTGACGGCCGCTGCAGATGAACTGGGCGATCTGGAAGCCCGGCTGGCGGAAACCAGAGCGCTTCTGGATCGCGGTCTCGTCCCTCGAAGCGAATACGACGCCCTGTTGCAGCAACGCCGCCAGCGGCAAGCCGTCTTGACGGCGGCGCGAGAGGATCTAGCCGACACCGCGCGGCGCGGGCAGGGAGGAGACCGCCGGATCGCCTTGCTGCAAAGGGATGTGGCGCGGTCGCGCTATACTTCCGTCGGCGGCGCCGAAGGTGCTGTCATCCGGGCGCCCGAGGCGGGGGTCATCGTCCGGCCGGACAGCGGGGGCGAGCAGGGCGACAAGGGCGTTCACGCGGGCGGTCGTGTCACCAAGGGGCAGTTGCTGGGCGTAATCGCCAGCACAGCCGGACTTGATGTCGTCTTTACCCTGGACGAAGCGGACCTGAATTCCGTCACGCCGGGGCAGAAGGCGATTGTAACCGGCCCGGGTTTCGGCGGGGAGAGCCTGAACGGCGTCGTCACGGGCGTTGCGGGTGAAGCCGAGGCGGCGCAGGGCGGTGGGAAGGCGACCTTCACCGCGCGCATTCGGCTTGATCCCCTGTCAGAGGCGGCCGCGCGAAACGTGCGCATCGGCATGACCGCCAATATTTCGGTCGTGGCCTACGAGAATGCAACAGCCATATCTGTGCCGCCCCAGGCGGTGCAGGGGGCGGCGCCCCAGGCCTTTGTGCTGGTGCGCTCCCGCGAAGGCGGCGCGCTGCAACAAAGGCCGGTCAAGGTGGGGCGTGTGGGGCCGGCAGGGGTGGAGATTCTGTCCGGATTGCGCGCCGGCGACACGGTGGTGTGGCGTGTTCCGGCGCCGCCGCCGACATGACGCCGAGCGCTCAGCCCCGCGTGGCGTCGTATCTGGCGAACTCGTGGGCGATGCAGCGGTCGATCAGCAGGCGCCAGACCGGCTCGGCGATGTCGGGGGACAGGCCGGCGGGTTCGGCCGCCTTGAGCACCTTGGCCACCACGTCGTCGATGCGAGCCTGGTCGAAGACGGCGTCGCGGTTCGGTTTGATGCGGGCGGCGGCGTCCATATAGCGCTGGCGCTCGGCCAGCAGGGTCACCAGGGCGCGGTCCAGGGCGTCCACGCCCTGACGCACGTCGACCATGGTGGCGCAGTCTTCCGGGGCCTTGCGGTCGTCGATGGCGACGGAGCGGGGGGCGGTCATCAGGTCAGCCGACAAAGGCGCGCTCCAGAACATAGTCGCCGGGTTCGGCGTTCGAGCCTTCCTTGAGGCCGTAGGTTTCCAGCAGTTCGCCGGTCTCCTTGATCATGGCCATCGAGCCGCACAGCATGACGCGGTCGCTGTTGGGCGAGAAGCCGATGGGCAGTTGCAGGTCGGCGAAGACATCGCCTGACTTGATGCGGTCGGTGATCCGGCCCGGCGTCTCGAAGCGCTCGCGGGTCACGGTCGGATAATAGGTCAGCTGGGCCTTGGCCTCGTCGCCGATCAGCGGGTCGTCGTGGATCTCGTGGCTGAAGAAGTCGCGATAGGCCAGGTCGGCGACGTTGCGCACCGTGTGGCAGACGATGACCTGCTTGAAGCGCGAATAGGTTTCGGGGTCGCGCGCCACAGACAACCAGGGCGCCAGGCCCGTGCCCGTGCCGATCAGCCACAGACGCTCGCCGCCGGTCAGGGCGTCCAGCACCAGGGTGCCGGTCGGCTTCTTGCCCATCAGGACGCTGTCACCCGCCACGATCTTCTGCAGGCGCGAGGTCAGGGGGCCGTCCTCGACCTTGATGGAGAAGAACTCCAGCTCCTCGGCCCAGAAGGGGCTGGCGATGGAGTAGGCGCGCAGCACCGGCTTGCCGCCGTCCTCGCCCGGCAGGCCGATCATGACGAACTCGCCCGAGCGGAAGCGGAAATCCTCGGGCCGTTTCACGCCGAAGCTGAACAGCTGATCGTTCCAGTGGCGGACCCACAGGACTTCGAGTTCGTGGAAGGGGCTGGCCTTGACGGGCGGCGCGGAGAGGGGGGCGTCGGACATGGCGACTACCTAGGCCGTCGCGGGGCAATGCGAAAGGCTCGCGAGCGTCGCAACCGGTCAGATTTGCGGATGACGGCGGAAGATTCCGCCTCTAGCTTCCCCGCCATGCGCACATTCCTTCTTGCTTCGACGATCCTGATGGCTGCGACCTCGGCTTTCGCCCAATCCTCTCCGCAGCTCGCGTCGCCCCCTGCCGCCACGGCGCCCGCATCCTCGATCCTGACGGTCGAGCGGGTCTTCGCCAATCCGTCGCTGGCCGGGCCGGTGGCCAAGGGCGTCAGCCTGTCGCCCGACGGCGAACTGGTCGCCTTCCTGCGCTCGCGCGAGGACGACGTGGACGTGCTGGACCTGTGGGCCGCGCCGGTGAAGGGAGGCGAGCCGTTCAAGCTGATCGACGCGCGGGCCCTGGTGCCCGACGCCGGCGAACTGTCCGAGGCCGAGAAGGCGCGGCGCGAGCGGATGCGGATTTCGCAGCGCGGCGTGGTGGAATATTCCTGGGACGAGCAGGGCCGCTACATCCTGGCGCCGCTGGAAGGCGACATCTTCCTGGCCAACCGCGCCGACGGCAGCGTTCGCCGCCTGACCGAGACGGCGGCCGACGAGATCGACGCCAAGGTCTCGCCCAAGGGCGCCTTCGTGAGCTTCGTACGCGATCAGAACCTGTTCGTGGTCAATCTGGAGACGGGCGCCGAACAGGCGATCACCACGGACGGCAAGGACCTGATCACCTGGGCCACGGCCGAGTTCATCGCCCAGGAAGAGCTGGATCGCGACACCGGCTACTGGTGGAGCCCGAACGAGCGCTACATCGCTCTGCAGCGCACGGACGAGACCCAGGTCGATGTCATTCCGCGCCTGGACATCACCGGCGGCGGAGCCTCGGTGATCGAGCAGCGCTATCCGCGCGCCGGTCGTCCCAACGCCGTGGTCGAGCTCTATGTTCAGGACGTGCAGAGCGGCCAGCGGGTCAAGGTCGATCTGGGCGCCGACACGGACATCTATCTGGGCCGGGTGAACTGGGCGGCGGACGGCTCGGTCGCCTATGTCCAGCGCCTGTCGCGCGACCAGAAGCGGCTGGACCTGCTGAGCGTCGATCCGACCACGGGCGCCAGCCGCGTGATCGCCAGCCAGACCTCGAACGCCTGGGTCAACGTGACCCACGACTTCAAGGCGCTGAAGGACGGCAACTTCATCTGGTCCAGCGAGGAGAGCGGGTGGCGTCACCTGTATCTCTACAACAAGGACGGGCGTCGCCTGCGGGCCATTACGCGCGGCGACTATCCGGTCAAGTCGCTGGCGGGCGTCAATCCGACGACGGGCGAGGTCTTCTTCACCGCCTCCATGCGCGACGGCAAGGAATACCCGGTCGAGCAGCAGCTGTTCCGCGCCAGCTACAAGCGGACCGCAGCCCCGAGCGAGGTGACGCCTCGCGGCGGCTGGTGGAGCGCCTCGGTCAACGACACGGGCACGGCCTATGTCGGCAACTACACCGACGTGAACACCCCGGCCCAGTCGGCGCTCTACACCATCGACGGCCAGCGCGTCCGCTGGATCGAGGAGAACAGGCTGCAGCCCGGCCACCCCTTCTGGCCCTATGCCGAGCGCCAGCAGAAGCCGACCTTCGGCACCTTGCAGAGTCACGGCGAGACCCTGGTCTGGCAGATGACGACGCCGCCGGGCTTTGATCCGACCAAGACCTATCCGGTGGTCATGCAGGTTTATGGCGGCCCGTCGGGCGGCGGGGTCAAGAACGGCTGGCAGCCGGCGACCAACCAGTTGCTGACCGAGGCCGGCTATATCGTCTTCCGCCTGGACAACCGGGGCGAGGGCGATCGTTCGGCCGCCTTCAAGCAGGCCCTCTATCTGAAGATGGGCCAGCCCGAGATCGAGGATCAGGTCATCGCCGCCGACTATCTGCGGTCGCTGCCCTATGTGGATGACAGCCGCATCGCCATGATGGGCTGGTCCTATGGCGGCTTCATGAGCCTGATGGCCCTGACCGAGCCCAAGATGGGTCTGGCCTCGGCCCTGGCCGGAGCCCCGCCGACCGAGTGGAGCCTCTATGACACGGCCTATACCGAGCGTTACATGTCGACGCCCCAGGCCAATGTGGACGGCTATGCCGCCTCCGACGTGCTGGGCCGTCTCGACCACCTGACGGGGCGTCTGCTGCTGCTGCACGGTATGGCCGACGACAATGTCATCTTCGAAAACACCACGCGGGTGCTGAACGCGCTGCAGGAGAAGAGCATCCCCTTCGAGACCATGCTCTATCCCGGCCAGCGTCACGGCGTGCGGGGCAATGACCGCCAGCTTCACCTGTGGCGCACCTATCTGGACTTCCTGGACCGCACCATCGGCACGCGGGCGCTTGAGGCGGCTCAGTAACCTGATCCTGTCCCGGCGGAACAAGCGGCAAGCGCCGCCGTTCCGCCGGAATGGAAAAGCTGTTCAACCATTTCGCCAATACGACGGCCAAGATGGCCGGCCGGCCGTGGACCTTCATCCTGTGCCTGTTGCTGGTCCTGATCTGGGCGGCGACGGGGCCGGTGTTCAGGTTCAGCGAGACCTGGCAGTTGGTGATCAACACCGGCACGACCATCATCACCTTCTTGATGGTCTTCCTGATCCAGAACACCCAGAATCGTGATGCGGCGGCCATGCACGCCAAGCTGGACGAGCTGGTCTATGCGGTGAAGAAGGCCGACGCGGGCTTCATCGGCATCGAGCACCTGACCGACAAGGAGTTGGCGGTCATCCTGCAGGAGGTCGAGCGGCGCGGGCGCGACATCCATGCGGGGCAGCCGGCGCGGCCGGTCAGGAGCCGGCCCGCCAGGCGCGCGGCGGAGAGCGAGAGCTGAAAAACAGAGTCCAATTCGTCTGAATCGTCTGAATCCCTCCGGGCCGCTGGCGAAGCGCGCATCATGGCGGACGGGCGAGAGGCGGCGGGTTGATCGCACTCAGACGCGCGCAATCGCCGTGTTTTACCGGGATTGGAGGGGGAGAACAGGCGAGTTGATCTGTTCGCGATTGCGCCGACACCCCTCATCCGGCCCTGACGGGCCGCCTTCTCCCACAAGGGGAGAAGGGGCTTTGGAGCTTAGTCGCGGTAGTTGAGCGCCGGGGCGCGGTCGCCCAGCAGGGCCTCGTACTTGAAGTCCGGGCCGCGACGGCGTTCGAACTCGGCCTTGGCCGTGGCGATGGTGTCCGGGCTCTGGAACAGTTCGGCGGTGGTCAGGGCCAGGGTCTTGGCGGCCAGATGGGCGCCCTTCAGGCCGATCGTCGAGCCGGCGGCCACCACGTTCTGCCAGCTGTGGCCCGCCGAGCCGGGGACGAAGGTGGCGGTGGACAGGCCGACCGTGGGCGCGACCCAGGACACGTCCGAGACGTCCGTCGAGCCGCCGAAGTCGCCGCCGATCACGGCGGGCTCGATCGTGCCGACGCTGGCCAGATCGGGTTTCGTCGGCAGGGTCTTCTGGATTTCGGTCGCCAGGGCGATTTCCTCGGGCGTCCAGGTGATGCCGCCGACATGGCGCAGGTTGCGGTCCATGACGTTCATCAGGGCCTCGTTCGGCAGCATGGAATAGACGCCGCCGATGGCCTCGAACTCGACGCGGGTGCCGGTGCCCAGCGCCGCGCCTTCAGCCGCCTTCTTCACGCGTTCCAGCACGTCGCGGACGATCTGCGGATCGTTGTGGCGAACGTAGTAGTAGCTCTCGGCGAAGGCGGGGACGACGTTGGGCGCCTTGGCGCCGTCGGTGATGGCGTAGTGGATGCGGGTGCGGTCGGGCACGTGTTCGCGCATCAGATTGACCATGGCGTTCATGGCCTCGACCCCATCCAGGGCCGAGCGGCCGCGATCGGGCGCGGCGGCGGCGTGAGCGGCCGTGCCGTAGAAGCGGAACTTGCCCGAGACGTTGGACATGGTGTCGCCCTGACGGGCGCTGTTGACGTTGCCGGGGTGCCAGTGGACGGCGACGTCGACGTCGTCGAACAGGCCGTCGCGGACCATGTAGACCTTGCCCGAGCCGCCTTCCTCGGCGGGCGTGCCATAGACGCGTAGCTCGCCCTTGATGTTGTTGGCGACCATCCAGTCCTTGACCGCGATGGCGGCGTGGACGGAGGCGGCGCCGAACAGGTTGTGGCCGCAGCCGTGGCCGGCGTGGCCGCCGGCGGATTCCTGCACCGGGTTCAGGGTCTGCGACAGGCCGGGCAGGGCGTCGTATTCGGCCAGAACCGCGATGACCGGGCCGTCGCCGGTCTTGAAGCTGGCCAGGAAGGCGGTGGGTTCGTTGGCGATGCCGGGCGTGACCTGGAAGCCGGCCTCGGTCAGTTGGCCCTGCAGCAGGGTCGAGCTCTGGGTTTCCTGATAGCCCAGCTCGGCGAACTTCCAGATTTCCAGCGCGGCGTGGTCCAGGGCGGGCTGGTTGCGCTCGACCGTGCCGGTGATCTGGGCGCGGGCCTGGGGCGACAGTTCGGCGGCGAAGGCCGGGAGGCTGAGGCCGGTCAGGGCGGCGGCGAGCGCCAGGGCGCGCATCGAGACGGGTTGCATCGGGAACTCCACAAACAGACGGCGAATAGACGAAGGGCGGGAGACGATGTCGCCTCCCGCCCGAAAGACCTCAGGACCGGATCAGAAGGTCTTGCGGAAGCTGGCGTACCAGTAGCGGCCGTAGGGCTGATAGACGGTGCCGACGAAGCCGGCCGCCGAGAGGGGCGGTTCCTCGTCGGTCAGGTTGCGCACGCCGACGCGCACGGCCGTTCCGGCCAGACGGCCCTCGTCGAACTGATACTCGCCATAGAGGTTGGCGGTGATGGTGGCGTCCACCGTCCAGTAGTCGCCCGCCGAGTTGGTCAGGCTGTCGTCATAGAGGGACGAGATGTACTGGGTGAAGGCGCCGACGGTCCAGGCGTCCTTGCGCCAGGTGCCGGACAGGGACCACTTCCATTCCGGACGGCCCAGGTCGGCGATCATGTCGCCCATGCTGCCGCCCAGGGAGATGGAGGGATCGATGTCGCCCGCCGCCTTGGCGTCGACCAGGGCCTGAGCGCCGGGCGCCAGCTCGAGGTAATACTTGAGCAGGTGCGAAACGTTCAGGTTCAGGCTGAAGTCGCCGTAAGCCGTGCCGCGCAGGCTCCACATGGCGCCGAGGTCCAGGCCCTCGACGGTTTGCGGCTGCTGGTTGGTGTAGGCGTCGGTGATGTACTGGACCTCGCCGACCGCCGTCAGGCCCGTGCCGGCGAAGACCGCCTGGTCGGCGGCGGTGGCGGCGGCGCGGACGACGTTCGGGTTCGAGCTGCCCTGCTGGCGCAGCAGGTAGTCGAGGATCAGGGCGTTCTGGCCGCGGAACAGGCCGACCATGCCGGTCTGTTCAACCTGCCACCAGTCGGCGGTGAAGGTGAAGTCGCCGAACTGTTCGGGGATGAAGCGGGGTTGGACGACCAGGCCGAAGGACAGGGTTTCGGACTCTTCCGGCTGCAGGTCCGGGTTGCCGGAGCGGCGCTCGGCCGTGAGCTTGCGGACGTGGGTCTGGCTGACGTTGGCCTTGTCCGCGAAGCTGTTGGGGATGTTGGAGAAGGTGCTGGCGCCGCACTGGGTCATGTTGGTGATGGCCCCCCGACGCAGAAGGGCCTCGCAGTAGATGTAGTCGTTCGAGCTGTTGGAGCGGGTGATCACCGTGGCGTTGATCTGCTCCAGGTTGGGCGCACGGAAGCCCTGGGCCCAGGAGCCGCGAACGCGGAAACCGTCCACGATGTCCCAGGCGGCGGCGACCTTGGGCTTGGCCACGTCGCCGAAGTCCGAATAGTTCTCGAAGCGGCCCGCGACCTGAACCTCCAGATTGTGAACCAGGGGGATGTTCATTTCCGGCGACACCAGGGGCGCGGCGAACTCCAGATAGGCGGAGAAGACGTCGCGCTCGCCGTAGGTGTCGGGATTTTCGGACGAGTTGATCAGGTCGCTGTAGGTCGCGCCCGACTTGTCCGTGTAGCGGATCGTGCCGTCGATACGGCTGTCGCGATCATCTAGCTGGGTTTCGGTGCGCGCCTCGATGCCGGCGGCGACGCCGACGGGGCCGCCGGGCAGTGTGAAGAGGTCCGGCCGCGAGATCTTGAAGTCCCACAGGCCCAGCTCGGTCTTGGTCTTGCGGACCATGTCGACGCGGATGGCGTCCAGCGCCGCCTGGTTGGACGGGGTGGCGTCGCCGAAGCGCGGATTGGCCGGGTCGCCGCCGTTGAAGAAGTTATAGGCGTCGGGCGTCGACTTGGCCGCCCATTCGGCCAGCTTGGTGGTCGAGATGTTGTCGGACACGTCCTTGGCCGTGGCCTCGGACCAGAGCAGGGCCGATTCCCAGTTCCAGCCGCGCCATTCGCCGCGCAGGCCGCCCAGGGCGCGGTACTGCTGGTTCGTCACCTCGACATTGATCGGACCCAGGTCGTTGAAGCGATAGCCGGTCAGGCGCACGTCCTGCCCGAAGGGATTGTAGTAGTTCGTGCCGGCGATGGTCATGACGACCGACGACAGGGTGTTGATCGGCGCCTGACGTGCATTGGACTGGGCATAGTAGACGCCCAGTTCGCCGAAGGCCTCGACCGCGTCGTTGATCTGGTAGCGGCCGGTCAGGAAGAGGTTGAAGCGATCGACCTCGGGCACGACGGTGAGGTCTTCCTTGGCCGTGTCGGCGAGCAGGGAGGCGTCGACATTGGTGGTCTTCTTCAGGCACAGGCCGTTGCCGAGCGAGGCCGCGCAACCGGCCACCGAGTCGGGCTGGATGGTGAAGTCTTTGAAGGTCTCCAAGCCAAAGGAGGCGGCAGTCGGCAGGGTGAATTGCCCCCAGGGCGTCAGCGACGACAGACCGTTCAGGGCCGATCCGCTGAAGCCTGTGCCCACGAACAGCGGCCGCTTGTCGTCAGAGGCGGTGAAGGACTGATCCAGCGTCGAAAGCTCGTCGCGGTGGTCGTAGTTGAAGAAGGCCGAGATGTTGCCGCGGCCGTCCTGGATGTCCCTGCCGCCATAGGCGGAGAAGTTGGTCTCCCACATGTCGGTGCCCTCGGCGAAGCCGTACTGGGCCGAGATGGTCAGGTCGGTCATGTCGTCGCGCAGGACGGTGTTGATCACCCCGGCCACGGCGTCGGCGCCATAGATGGCCGCGGCGCCGTCGCGCAGGACTTCCAGTCGCTTGAGGCCGGAAACCGGGATGGCGTTGGTGTTGTAGGTCAGGACCGGCACCAGGTGCTCGTTGGCCTGGGACGTGGGGTGGCCGACGACGCGGCGCCCGTTCAGCAGCACCAGGGTGTTGCCGATGCCGAGGCTGCGCAGGTTGACCGAGCCGGTGTCGCCGCGCGCCGAGTTGGAGCTGGCGGGCAGGTAGGAGGAGTTGAAGGTCACGTCGCCCATCTGGGGAATGGTGCGCAGCAGTTCGTCGCCCGAGGTGGCGGCGGCCGCAAGGATCTGCTCCTCGCCGACCACGGTCACGGGCAGGGCGGCGGTGACCTTGGCGCCGCGAATCTGCGACCCGACGACGATGATCTCGTCGATCTGGGTGGCCTCCTGTTCGGGCGCGTCCTGGGCGGCGGCGGCGGTCGCGGCGCCGAACAGGGCGGTGGTGGCCAGCATGGCCGTCTTGAGGTTTCGGCGGGTGAAGGCTGCACGCATGACTCGGTATCCCCTCTGAAGCTTTCGAGCCCGGTATCCCCCCGGGCCCGCCCGGCGGCGGCCGGTTCGGTCGATCAAGGCGGCCTCTTTGTCCCGGTCCGTCGCCCCGGAAAGATGCGACGTCGGAGGTTTCGCCTTGGAGGGGACTAGAAACTGACACATTCGAACCGTCAACCATTTCGGGTTAAATATTGCTGTTATTCAATATAATGAGCAAACTAATCACTGGAATTGGGCGTTGAGTTCCGTCTTTGAGCAATGCTATCGCTGTCAAAGGGCGTTCTGATGTGGGCGCGTGCGATAGTTCAGAGCCAATTGTGACGGGGTGGCCATGCGTTCTCATCTGAAGATTCTGGCGGTCGCCGCGGCGGCCCTGCTGGCGGCGCCGGCGATGGCGCAGCAGGCGCCGGGCCAGACGCGGCCTGCGGTCGGCAGCGGCGGCGACATCGTCAACTACGGCCAGATCCACAGCCCGACGATCGGGCGCGGCGGCATGGTGGTGAGCCAGAGCGCCCTGGCGACCCAGGTCGGCGTGGATATCCTGAAGCAGGGCGGAAACGCCGTGGATGCGGCGGTGGCGGTGGCCTTCGCCGAGGCCGTGACCCTGCCGCGCGCGGGCAATATCGGCGGCGGCGGCTACATGATCGTCCACATGGCGGCGACGGCGGATCGTCCGGCCCAGGACATCGCCATCAACTATTACGGCACGGCGCCGCGCGCTGTGACGCCGGACTTCCTGCTGGACGACAGCGGCAAGTTCGACCGCCGCGCGCCGTCCAGCTTCCGCAACGTCTCGGTGCCCGGCACGGTCGCGGGCATGTGGGAGGCGCACAAGCGGTTCGGCGTCCTGACCTGGGCCCAGGTGGTGGCGCCTTCGGTCAAGCTGGCCGAGGACGGCGTCATCCTGTCGGACGGCGAGGCGGACGCCACGGCGGGCCGCGCCACGGTTTTGGCCACCGATCCCGGCGCGCGCGAGGCCTATCTGAAGGCCGACGGCACGCCCTATCGCGCGGGGGAACTGTTCAAGCAGCCGCAACTGGCCTGGAGCCTGCGTCAGGTGCAGCAGGGCGGGGCGGACGCCTTCTATCGCGGCGAACTGGCCCGGAAGATCGTCGAGGGCGTGCAGGCGCGCGGCGGGATCATGGATGCACAGGATCTGGCCGATTACCGCGCCGACGTGACCGCGCCCATCTGGTCCACCTATCGAGACCATCGCATCGCCTACATGCCGCCGACGGCCTCGGGCGTCAGCGTGGCCGAGGGGCTGAACCTGCTGGAGCACTTCCCCATGCGCGACCTGCGCTGGGGCAGCGTCGACAGCCTGCACCTGATTTCGGAGGCGATGAAGATCGTCTCCTCGGACCGTCGCCTGATCGGCGGGGCGCCGCAGTGGACGACGCCGGCGCAGGGGCTGGCCAGCAAGGAATTCGCCGCCGAGCGGGTCAAGCTGATCCGCATGGACCGCTCGCTGGCCGCCGCCGACATCCCCGAGGGCAATCCCTATCCGTACGAGAGCCAGGACACGACCCATTATTCGGTGGCCGACGTCCACGGCAATGCGGTGTCGAACACCTACACCCTGTCCAACTCCTACGGCGCGCACGTGGCGCCGGTGGGGACGGGCATCCTGCTGAACAACTCGCTGGACAACTTCTCGTGGGGGACCCGGGGCGAGCCGAACTCGCCGGCGCCCGGCAAGCGTCTGGGCTCGACCATCACGCCGATGATCGTGTTCGACGACGACAAGCCCTGGCTGGTCACCGGCACGCCGGGCGGCGGCTACATCATCGCCACCATGGTGCAGCTGATCTCCAACGTCATCGACCACCAGCTGAACATCGCCGAGGCGGCCATGCGGCCGCGCCTGAACCAGGGCGGCGGCGACAGCCCGCTGGAGCTGGAAGGCGGCTTCTCGCCCGACGTCGAACGCCTGCTGCGCGAGCGCGGCCATACGGTCCGCCCGTCCATGACAATGGGCAGCACCCAGTCCATCATGATCGAGGGCGATCGATTCCTGGGCGCGGCGGACACCCGTCGTCCCGACGCCCTGGCGCTCGGCGTCCAGTAAATCTCAGTCAACCGCGGGGGGCGGCTCATGTTGCGCAAGGTTCTGCTGGCGAGCGTCGCCGGATTGGTCGTGGCCGCCGGGGCGGCGCCGGTTCTGGCGCAAACGGGAAGCCCGGCCGCTGCGACGGCGTCCGCCTGGCAGGACGGCCTGTTCGGGGTGAAGCTGGATCGGCAGAAGGGCAGGGCGACGGTGCGTCTGCCCGCGCCGGGCGCGGACGGGGTGCTGGGGCGCTATCTCTATCAGCCGGGCCTGTCGGCGGGGCTGGGCATGGACGGGGCCGGTCTGGACCGCTCGGGTCTGGGGTCGGCCCAGGTCGTGGCCTTCCGCAAGGTGGGCAACCGTGTCTTCGCTGAGTTCGAGAACACCCGGTTCCGCGCCGTGGACGCCGACGCCGATCAGGTGAACGCGGTCGCCGCCTCCTTCGCCCCGTCGGTGGTCTGGTCCGGCGAGGTGGTCGAGACGGGGGCGGACGGATCGGTCAGCGTGGACCTGTCGGGCTTTCTGGAGCGGGACGCGGTCAACGCCGTGGGGCGTCTGAAGCGGGCGCGGCTGGGCACGTTCAAGGCGGCGCCGACCCTGGGCTACCTCGACGCCGATCAGACCCTGGTCTTCCCCGACAATGTCGAGTTCCAGACGGTCCAGACCTTCACCAGCGACGAGCCGGGGGCCGAGCTGTCGCGCGTCTCGCCGGAATCGCGCTCGGTCACCCTGACGGTGCGCCACTCCTTCATCCGCCTGCCGGATGACGGCTTTACGCCGGTCCTGCACGACCCGCGCTCTGGCACCTCGGCCCAGATCATGGTGACGGACTTCGCCGCCGATCTGGATCAGCCGGTGGTCAGCCGACTGGCGCGTCGTTTCCGGCTGGAGAAGACAGATCCGACCGCCGCGCGCTCGACGGTGAAGAAGCCCATCGTCTTCTACGTGGATCGCGCCGCCCCGCCCGCCATCCGTCAGGCCTTGATCGAGGGCGGCAACTGGTGGGCGCAAGCCTTTGACAAGGCTGGATACGTCGATGCCTTCCGGGTCGAGCTGCTGCCCGAGGGCGCGCACCCGATGGACGCGCGCTACAACATCGTGTCGTGGGTCCACCGCGAGACGCGCGGCTGGTCCACCGGCGCCAGCGTCAACGACCCGCGCACCGGCGAGATCGTGCGCGGCGTGGTGCAGTTGGGCTCGCTGCGTGACCGTCAGGACAAGATGATCTTCGAGGGTCTGGTCGGCGCCGACCGCGCCGGCACGGGCGGCGAGGACGACCCTGACCGTCTGGCCTACCAGCGCCTGCGCCACCTGTCGGCGCACGAGATCGGCCATGCCCTGGGCATCGCCCACAACTTCGCCGCCTCGACCTTCGAGGACCGGGCCTCGGTCATGGACTATCCGGCGCCCTGGGTGATCGCCGACGGCGAGCGTCTGGATTTCAGCCGCGCCTATACGACCGGCGTCGGGGCCTGGGACCGCTATGTGGTGGATTGGCTCTATGGCGACGCGCCGGGGCAGGACCCGGTCGCCCGTCGCGCCGGACTGGCGGCGGAGGCGCAGGCCAAGGGCTATCGCTTCGTCAACGACACGGACACCCGGCCGCTGGGCAGTCTGCAGCCCTACGCCGCCATGTGGGACAACGGGACCGACCCGGTCGCCGAGTTCGCCAATGTCATGGCGGTGCGGCGCATCGCCCTGTCGCGCTTCGGCCTGGCCAATCTGCCGGCCGGCGCTCCGGCGGCGGACCTGCGCCGCGTGATCGTGCCGATCTATCTCTATCACCGCTATCAGACCACGGCGGTCGGGCGCCAGATCGGCGGCGTGGACTATGGCTACGCCATCAGCGGCGACGGCCATGAGCGGGCCGAGGTCGTGTCGGCCGACAGGCAGCGCGCGGCGCTGGAGGCCCTGATGCAGGCCCTGGCGCCGGCCGAGCTGGACCTGCGCGACGACCTGATCGACCTGCTGTCCTCGGCCCAGTCGGGCAATCCGGACCGGCAGATGCAGATCGAGCTGTTCGAGGGCAAGACCGACGCCGTGTTCGATCCGTCATCGGCGGCGGCGGCGGCGTCGGAGGTCGTGTTCGAGACCCTGCTGGCGCCCCAGCGCCTGAACCGTCTGGTCGAGCAGCAGCGTCGGGACACGGGGCAGCTGGGTCTGACCGAGGTTCTGGACCGGGTGGCGACGGCGGTCGGGCCGGGCGCGAGCCTCAGCCCGCGTCAGGCCGAACTACGCCGCGTGACGCGGGCGCGCTACGCCGCCTATCTGGCTGCCCTGATCCAGGGCAAGGACCTGTCGTCCACGGCGCAGGGGGCGGTACGCGACAGCGCGCGGCGCTTTGGCGAGCAGTTGAAGCGCTGTCGCGGCGACCGGCTGGAGACGGCCCAGTGCGCCTGGCTGGCCGAGGCCCTGACGGGGCCGGTCGAAGGCCTGAAGGCGCTCAGCGAGACCCTGCCGGTCGCGCAGGCCGTGCCGCCGGGCGCGCCCATCGGCGGCGGCGAATGGCATTGATCAGGTCTCTTTCCTCCCTGTTCGCGTAGCGAATGGGGAGGTGGATCGGCGGCGTAGCCGACGAGACGGAGGGGGCGACTCCACGGCTGACGTTTGTGTCGCCCCCTCCACCGCTTCGCGGTCCCCCTCCCCATGGAATGGGGAGGAAAGAGCGCTCACATCTCCCGCCAGGTCTTGCCGGTGACGCCTTCATAGTTGGTGGCGTGATAGACGCCGCGCGCCACGGCGCGGGCCAGGACGTCGGCGGCGACGTTGCCCAGCTGAGCCACCGCCACCTGACGCAGAGCCGGGTTGTCGATGATCTTCTTGCCGGTGGACAGGCTGAACAGGGTGTCGCCGTCGAACGGCGCGTGGGCGGGGCGGATGGCGCGGGCCATGCCGTCCTGCGCCATGATGGCCACGCGCTGAAGCTCGACCCGCGTCAGGGCCACGTCGGTGGCGATGCAGGCGATGGTGGTGTTCTCGCGCGGGCGGGCGCCGAACTTGGACAGGCCCCAGTCCTCGGCCGAGGCGTGCAGGCCGGACGAGCCGAGGCCGCCGAACTCGTCGCCGATCTCATAGGGGGCGGCCCAGAAGCTCTTGCCACCGGGCGCCACGACCGAGCCGACGCTGTTGACCGCCACGATGGCGCCCACCGTCCAGCCCGAGGCCATGACCGCCGAGGCCGAGCCGATCCCGCCCTTCAGCGCGCCGGCTTCGGCGCCATAGCCCGCGCCGGCCGAGCCCAGATCGAAGCGGTCGCCCGCGGCCTCCAACGCCTGGACCGACAGGCGGCGATAGGGCGGCTCCATCTCCCACTGCTTGTTGCCGCCATTGGCCAGGTCATAGAGGCAGGCGGTCGGAATGATGGGCGAGGGCGGCACGCCCGGCGCCCCGCCCATGCCGTAGCCGCGCCCGCGCATGCCCATCCAGGCGGCGACGCTGTCGGCCGAGCCGAGGCCATAGACCGACCCGCCCGACAGGATGATGGCGTCCACCTCCTGCACCAGATTTTCGGGGCGCAGCACGTCGGTCTCGCGTCCGGCGGGGCCGCCGCCGCGCACGTCGACGGCGGCCGTGGCGGGCTTTTCCGCCAGGATGACGGTGACGCCGGTGCGGACGCCCGCGTCATGGGCCTGACCCACCTTGAGGCCCTCGACGTCGGTGATGAGGTTCAGCGGGCCGGTGCGGCCCGAGGCGCGGGCGGCGCTCTGGGCGGCGGGCTTGGCGCTGGCGACGCCGGCGGCGGAGGCGGCGGCGCCGATCAGGGCCGAGCCGAGGACGGTTCTGCGGTTCATCCGACGGTTTCCTTTTCCAGAGCGTGATTGCGGACCAGATCCGGCGTCGCCGCCAGAAGTTTCTGCGTATAGGGGTGCGAGGGGGCGGCGAAGACGGCGGCGGTGTCGCCCTGTTCGACGATCTTTCCGGCCTGCATGACCAGCAGGCGATCCGTCACGGTGCGCACGACGCTGAGGTCGTGGGTGACGAAGAGGTAGGACAGGCCGAGACGGTCCGACAGGTCGGCCAACAGGTCCAGCACCTGGGCCCGCACGGAGACGTCGAGCGCCGACACCGCCTCGTCCAGACAGATGACCGAGGGCTCGGTGATCAGGGCGCGGGCGATGGCGATGCGCTGGCGCTGGCCGCCCGAGAACTCGTGCGGATAGCGGTCGGCGGCGGCGCTGTTCAGCCCGACGCGCTCCAGCATTTCATCGACGCGGCGGCGGGCCTCGGCGGGGCTGGGGCGGGTGTCCAGCAGGTGGAAGTTCTCGGCGACCAGATCGCTGACCTTCCAGCGCGGGTCGAAGCTGCCGTAGGGGTCCTGGAACACCACCTGGATGTCACGGCGGATGGATTTGAGCGCGGCGCCGCGGGCGGCGGTGATGTCGCGGCCCTTGACCCGGACGCGGCCGCCTTGCGGCGTCTCCAGCGCCAGGATGGCGCGCAGCAGGGTGGACTTGCCGCAGCCGCTTTCGCCGACCAGTCCGACGCTCTCGCCGGGCTGGATCGACAGGCTGACCTGATCGACGGCGCGGAAGGCTTTCGACTTGCCGAACAGGGCGGGCGCGCCGCCGTATTCGCGCACCAGTCCCTCGACATGAAGCACGGGGGCGGCGTCGGCCTGCGGGGCACTGCGGCGCGTCGGGGCGTGGACAGCGTTGGCCAGCAGGCGCCGGGAATAGGCGTGGGCCATGCCGGTATGGATGCGGTCGACGGGCGCTTCCTCGACCAGTTCGCCGTCCTTCATGACCGCCAGCCGGTCGGCGGTTTCGGCCACGACGGCGAGGTCATGGGTGATGAGGATCAGGCCCATGCCGTCCTCGCGCACCAGTCGCTTCAGCAGGTCCAGCACCTGAGCCTGCGTCGTCACGTCCAGCGCCGTCGTCGCCTCGTCCGCGATCAGCAGCTTGGGCGTCAGGGCGATGGCGATGGCGATGGCGACGCGCTGTCTCTGGCCGCCGGACAGTTCGTGCGGATAGCGGCTCAGGGGGAAGCGCTCGGCGGGCAGGCCGACGCGATCCAGCACGGAACGGGCGACGGCGAGGGCTTCCTTGCGCGAGGTCTTCTTGTGCAGGCGCACCGTCTCGGCGACCTGATCGCCGATGGTCATGACGGGGTTCAGGGCCGTCATCGGCTCCTGGAAGATGATGCCCACGTCGCGGCCGCGCACCTGTTGCATCACGGCGTCGGGGGCGTTCGAGACGACCTGGCCGTTCAGGCGAATCTCGCCGGTCAGGGTCGCGCGCGGCGGCGTCAGGCCCAGCACGGCCAGGGAGGTCATGGACTTGCCCGAGCCGCTCTCGCCGACAAGGCCGAGGATCTCGCCGGGGGCGACGGACAGGCTGACGGTCTTCAGGATCGGCGTGGAGCCGATCGACAGGCTGAGGTCGCGGATATCGAGGACGCTCATGGTCAACGCTCCCGCCGCACGCGCGGGTCGAACAGGTCGCGCAGGCCGTCGCCGGTCAGGCTGAGGCCCAGCACGGTCACGAAGATGGCCAGGCCCGGCATGATGGCCAGCCAGGGCGCGAAGCCGATCATGGTCTGGGCCTCGGCCAGCATCCGACCCCAGCTGGGCGCGGGCGGCTGGGCCCCCAGGCCGACGTAGGACAGGCCCGCCTCGGCCACGATGCCGACGGCGAACTGGATGGCCGCCTGCACGACCAGCAGGCTCATCAGATTGGGCAGGATGTGCTGGAGCGAGATCAGGGCCTTGGACTTGCCCGCCGTGCGGGCGGCCAGGACGTATTCGCGGGTCCACAGGCCTTGGGCTGCGCCGCGCGCGACGCGGGTGAAGACGGGGATGTTGAAGACGCCGATGGCGATGATGGCGTTGATCGCGCCCGGTCCCATGACGGCGGTGATCATCACGGCCAGCAGCAGGGCGGGGAAGGCGAAGATCAGGTCGTTGCCGCGCATCACCAGTTCGTCGATCCAGCCGCCGCGCGCCGCCGCCGTCAGGCCCAGAGGCGTGCCGATCCCGACGCCGATGCCGACGGCGACGAAGGCGACGACGAGGGAGTTCTGCGCCCCCGCCATGATCATCGACAGGACGTCGCGACCGAAGTGGTCCGTGCCGAACGGGTGGGCGGCGGAGGGCGCGGTCAGCTTGGCCGCGATGTCCACCGCCTCGACGTCATAGGGCGTCCAGACCAGGGCCAGCAGGGCGGTGGCCAGCACCACGGCGGTCAGGCCCGCGCCGACGATTAGCGACAGGGGCCAGCGCACGCGGGGTGTGGCGGGGGTGGTGATGGCGGGGGCGTCGGTCATGCGCGGCGTCCCCTCAGGCGCGGATCGGCGAACAGATAGGCCAGGTCGATCAGGAAGCTGACCAGAACCACGGCGAAGACCAGAACCACCACCACGCTCTGCACCACGATCAGGTCGCGCTGGGTGATGGCCTGGAAGACCAGACGGCCGAGGCCGGGCAGGGAGAAGACGTTCTCGATGATGATGCCGCCCGCCAAGAGGAAGGGGAACTGCAGCCCCAGAATGGTCAGGACCGGGATCCAGGCGTTGCGCAGGGCGTGGCGCCACAAAGCCTGATTGACGCTCAGGCCCTTGGCGCGGGCGGTGCGGACATAGTCCTCGTTCATGGTGTCGAGCAGGGCGGTGCGCAGGACGCGGGCCAGGATGGCGGCCTGCGGCGCGGCCAGCGCGACAGCAGGCAGGATCAGGGCCTTGAAGGCGGGCCAGAAGCCTTGGCTCCAGCCGGGGAAGCCGCCCGCCGAGAACCAGCCGAGGTTCACCGAGAACAGCAGGATCAGCAGCATGGCGATCCAGAAATTGGGCAGGGCGACCCCGACCTGGGTCACGCCGATCAGGCCGGTGTCGACGGCGGTTCCTCTGCGGCTGGCGGCGGTGACGCCGATGGGCAGGGCGACCACCAACGACAGGACGGTGGCCATCAGGGCCAGCGGCGCGGACACCGCAAGACGTTCGGCGATCAGGCCGCCGACCGGCACCTGATAGGTGTAGCTGGTCCCGAACTTTCCGGTCAGCAGGTCGCCGAGCCAGGCGAAGTAGCGTTCGAGGCCTGAGCCTTCGAGGCCCATCTGCTGTCGCAGGGCGGCGATGCTTTCCGGGCTGGCGTTCAGCCCCATCATGTAGCTGGCCGGGTCGCCGGGCACGACCTGCAGCAGCAGGAAGATGACCACGGTCGCGGCCAGCAGGGTCAGGGCGTGGCCGCCCAGCTTCTTCAGCAGCCAGGCCGCGCCGAAGCGCCAGGCGACGAAGGCCAGCAGGGCGACGCCGGCGATCAGGCTAATCCAGCCCCAGGGCAGGCCGCCGCCGGTGTGCTCGGCGCTGGCGGATGCAGCCGCGCCCGCGCCGGTCCAGTAGGCGCCGGTGACGTCGTTGGCGGCGATGGGGCCGTTGATCCACAGGCCGTTCACGTCCGCCTTCCACACGCCGATGCGCGAGGACTGGAACAGGAAGCCGTTGACCGCGTCATCGGCGATGCGGCGTTGCAGATCGCCCAGCAGACGGTTGCGCGTCGGCTCGTCCGGGGCGGCGTCAGCCTGGGCCAGCATGGCGTCGAAGGCGGGGCTGTCGTAGCCGAAGTAGTAGTCCTTGCGGGCATAGATGTCGTAGTCTATCGGCTCGACGTGCTCGACGATGGTCAGGTCGAACTGGCGGCGCTTGAACACCTGATCCAGCCACTGGGCCCATTCCAGATTCTCGATCTTCGCGCGGATGCCCGCCTCGGCCAGTTGCGAGATCAGCACCTCGCCGCTGCGCCGGGCGTAGGGGCGGGGCGGCAGGCGAAGCGTCACGTCTATGCCGTTCGGATAGCCGGCCTCGGCCAGCAGGGCGCGCGCCTTCGCCGGGTCGTGGGGAGACAGGCCGGTCAGGTCGACGTAGCCCGGCGCCTGACGCGAATAGTGGCTGCCGATCGGCTGGCCGAAGCCGAACATGGCCCCCTGGATCAGGGCGTCGCGGTCGATGGCCCAGGACAGGGCGCGGCGCACCCGCACGTCGTTGAACGGCGCCCTGGTGTTGTTGATCCCCAGGATGACCTTGCCCTCGGACGCGCCGACGACGACGCGGAAGCGCGGGTCGCGCTGGAACTGGGCCACGTTCTCCGGCGCGGGATAGTTGGGGAAGGCGTCCACGTCGCCGGCGCTGACGGCGGCGAAGGCGGCGGTCGGGTCGCTGATGAAGCGGAAGACGACGGTGTTCAGGCGCGGCGCAGGCCCCCAGTAGCCGTCACGGCGGATCAGGGTCAGTTGGCTGCCGCGCTGCCAGCCTTGCAGCTTGAACGGGCCGGTGCCGACCGGCGTGACGGCGTTGGTCGCGGCGCTCTTCGGCGAGACCATGACCGCGTCGCCCCAGGCCAGGACATAGGGCAGGGTCGCCATCGGCCGCGACAGGTGGATGCGCAGGGTCGCCGGGTCGACGACCTCGACGTTGCGGATCGGCGCGAACAGGGCCTTCTGAGCGTTGGTCGAGCCTTCGGCGGTGATGCGGTCGAGAGAGAATTGGGCGACGGCGGCATCGAACGGCGAGCCGTCGGAGAAGGTGACGCCGCGGCGCAGGTGGAAGGTCCAGATCAGGCCGTCGGGAGAGGCTTCCCACGACTCGGCCAGCGACGGGGCGACGGCGCCGTTCTGGGTCAGCCTGGTCAGGCCCTCGAAGACGTTGGCGTAGACGACTTCATCCACGGCGGCGGCCGCGCCCGAGGTCGGGTCGAGATTCGGCGGCTCCAGCGGCAGGCCCAGGACCAGGCGGTCGCGAGCGGGCGCGGCCTGGGCGCCATGAGCGGGCGCGAGAACTGTCAGGCCGACCAGCAGCGCAGCGGCCAGCAGCGCGCGGCCCAGCCATGTCTTGCGCCCCAAACCCTGCTTCACGCCGTCCCGTCTCCCCGTTGATGATGCAGCATCGCCCAAATCGCGCACGGCGTCAGGGCGTGTTTCGCAGAATGTCGGCCAGTCGACCGACCAGTTCGTCGATCTGTTCGCGGCTGATGATCAGGGGCGGGGACAGGGCGATGACGTCGCCGGTGACGCGGATCAGCAGGCCCTCGTCAAAGGCGCGGTGGAAGACCTCTGTCGCACGGGCGCCGGGCGCCTCGGGGCGCGACGCCAGTTCGACAGCGGCGACCATGCCCAGGTTGCGGATGTCGATGACGTTCGGCAGGCCCTTCAGGCTGTGGACCGCCTCCTGCCAATAGGGGGCCATGTCGCTGGCGCGCTGGAACAGGCCTTCGGTCTCATAGACGTCCAGCGTCGCCAGGCCGGCGGCGGCGGCCAGGGGGTGGCCGGAATAGGTGTAGCCGTGGAAGAACTCGATGCCGGGCGCAGAGGCGCCGTTGACCACGGCCTCATAGATCTCGCCGCGCACGCCGACCGCGCCCATCGGCACGGCGCCGTTGGTCAGGCCCTTGGCGCAGACGAGCAGGTCAGGCGTGACGCCCAGGGTCTCGGACGCCGTGGCCCCGCCGACCCGGCCGAAACCGGTGATGACCTCGTCGAAGATCAGCAGGATGTCATGGCGGCGCGTGATCTCACGCAGGCGCTCCAGATAGCCGACCGGCGGCACGATGACCCCGGCCGAACCGGACATGGGCTCGACGATGACGGCGGCGATGGTCTCGGCGCCGTGCTCGACGATCAGGGTCTCCAGTTCATCCGCCAGATGCGCGCCCCAGGCCGGCTGGCCGCGCGAGAAGGCGGCTTCTTCCAGGTTGAGCGTGTGCGACAGGTGGTCGACGCCGGGCAGGGTCAGGAAGCCGCGCTTGTTGTTCTCGAGGCCGCCGACGGAGATGCCGCCGAAGCCGACGCCGTGGTAGCCCTTCTGGCGGCCGATCAGGCGGGTGCGGTTCTCGAAACCGCGCGCCCGCTGATAGGCCAGGGCGATCTTCAGGGCGCTGTCGACGCCTTCCGAACCCGAACCGGCGAAGAAGACGTGGTCGATGTCAGCCGGGAACAGCATGCCCAGCCGCGCCGCCAGTTCGAACACCAGGGGGTGCCCCAGCTGGAAGGTCGGGGCGTAGTCCAGCACCTCGGCCTGACGCTGGATGGCCTCGACGATCGGCTGGCGGGCGTGGCCGGCGTTGACGCACCACAGGCCCGCGGTGCCGTCCAGGATCGGGCGGCCGTCAGGCGTGAAGTAGTGCATGTCCCGGGCCGAGGCCAACAGGCGCGGCTGGGCCTTGAAGCTGCGGTTCGCGGTGAACGGCATCCAGAAGGGATCAAGGTCGTTGGCGGCCCGTGCGGTCATGCAAGCATCCTTTCGAGACGACCAGTAGCCGATGAATGGTCGAGGAAGGAAAGACTGTTATTGATTGACTTCAAGTCATTGAAAACATGAAGTTCGATGCGGATGTGATCAGGATCGTGGGCGTCGCGATCATCCGCAGAAAAGGGTGATGCGGAAGGCGAGGAGGCCGCCTTCCGCACCGGGCGACGGGCCGTCAGTACTGCAGGCTCAGGCGCGCGCCGATCGTCCGTGGCCGACCCGGCTGGGCGATGTCGGCGCTGGTGAAGAAGTTACGCGTCAGGTCGTATTCCTGGTCGAACAGATTGCGCGCCCAGAAGGTGACGGACCAGTTGGCGTTCTCCGGACCGACCGTCACGCTGGCGTTGGCCAGCCAGTAGTCCGGCACGTCATATTTGACGCCCAGCCACGAGGGGTATTCGTCACGGTAGCTGTAGTTCGTCTCGGCCGTGACCGCGAAACCGCTCACGCTCCAGTCGTAGCTGACGGAGCCGGAATAGCTCCACGCGGGGAACAGGATCGGATCGCCCGCCATATCGACATAGACGGCCTGGCCGGCCAGACGCGAGGCCGGGACGTCCATGGCTTCGTACTCGTCGTACTCGCCCTTCTTGTAGCTGAGCGACTGGCTGATCCGCAGCCCCTGAACGGGCTTGAGCACAGCCTCCAGCTCGGCGCCCCAGATGTGGGAAGACGGAACGTTCGCGAAGCGGCCGACAGGACCGTTGGCGCCCCAGACGGCCGACAGGACCTGCTGGTCGGTGTAGTCGTAGTAGTAGGCTGCGCCGTTCAACTGGAAGGCGCGTGACGGGTCGGCCTTGAAGCCGACTTCATAGGCCCAGATGATTTCCGGGTTGAAGGGTTCGATGCCGCTGCGGTCGCCGGTATTGTAGGTGGTGAAACCGCCGGACTTGGCGCCCCGGCTGGCTGAGCCGTAGATCAGGATGTTGTCGGTCGGCTTGAATTCCAGCGCCGCCTTGCCGGTCAGGGGCGTCATCTTGGTGTCGACCGTGGTCGGAGGCAGGGCGGTGGCGCCGCCGAAAGCCGAGCCGAAACCGGCGAGTTCGCGGGTCTCTTCCTCGTAACGCAGACCCAGGATGGCCTTCAGCTTGTCGGTGAAGGCGTATTCCGCCTGGCCGAACAGGCTCCAGGACTCAACCGTCTGATCATAGGTGACCTGGGCGTAAGTGCCGTAGATGTCGATGAAGTCCGAGAAGTAGCGCTCGTTCAGGTCCTGTTTGGAATAATAGAAGCCGGCGACCCAGGTCAGGGGGCTGTCGTTGTCCGAGGCCAGGCGCAATTCCTGCGAGATCACGTCCACGTCGCTGCCGAAGAAGGTGTCGGCCTCGACCGAGGCGCTGGAGTCCCAGTCGCCGTACTCGCTGCGCTCCAGGGTCTCGTAGCTGGTGATGCTGGTCAGGTTCATGCCGTTCAGCGCCAGATTGGCGTTGAGCGAGGCGCCCCAGGACGAGTTGTCCCGCCCCGGCTTGTCCGTGACGTCGCGGCCGATCGAGGCGGCGAAGCGCGGCGACAGGCCCCAGCCGGTTTTCGAATGATCCCTGTCGGCCAGAATGGTCGGCCCGGTTCCGCCGCGCGTATGCAGGTCGTTGAGCAGGTAGAGGCCCTGGTTCTCGGACTTGTCGATCCCGCCGTGGACGTCCAGCAGGAAGGACAGGGTCTCGTTGGGATCCCAGGCCAGAAGGGCGCGGGCGCCGGTGCGGTCGGCGTCGCCCAGGCTTTCGCCCGTTTCGCGATTGCGCTGCCAGGCGCCGCCCTGTTCGGTCGAGACCGCCAGACGACCACGCAGGCCTTCGGCGATCGGACCGGAGACATAGCCCTCGCCCCGGAACAGGTTGTGGCTGCCCCATTCGGTCATCAGACCGGCGGACAGCTCTTCGGTCGGGCGCCTGGTGACGAAGCTGATGGCGCCGCCGGTGGTGTTGCGGCCGTACAGGGTGCCCTGCGGCCCGCGCAGGACCTCGACCCGGTCGATGTCGAAGATCAGGCCCTGGGTCATGACCGGGACCGGATAGGCGACCTCGTTCACATAGACGCCGACGGTGGGCGAGTTGTTGGAGGCGTAGTCCTGGAAGCCGACGCCGCGCATCCGGAACTGGGCCGCGCCGCCGCCGAAGGCCGGTTCGACCTCCAGATTGGGCGTGGCGTTCTGAAGCTGGTTGACGTTGGTGACGCCCTGTTGCGTCAGGCTTTCGCCGCTGAGGACGCTGAGGGCGATGCCCACGTCCTGGGCCGCCTGTTCGCGGCGCTGGGCGGTGACGATGACGTCGTCGACCGACGTCGCCCGCTCTGGCGGGGCCTGCTGGGCCATGGCGGCGGTGGAACACAGGGCTGCGAGCGCCCCGGCGGATACGCTGACCAAAAGACGATTCATCGCCTCATCCCTCCCATATGGCCGCATGGACCGTTCTCGGCGGTCTTGCTGCGGCTGCGAACGGAGCGACGGCTCCGTTCTTCCTGCATTTATCTTCGGCCTCGATTTATTGTGCAACGCAGCAAGCGCTGCTGTTCGTGTGACGGCTCCCCGGTGTCATTCCTTTGTCACGCACGAAGTAGCTGCCTGTGCCCGTCATTCCGCAAGACTGTTTCTTCTGGTGCGGAGATTGCTGACAAGGCTTGGGAATTTATTTTTATTGCTCAGTATTCCGATCAACCGCAACGCAGCATCAGAAGGTCGGCGGCGTGCAGGCGCTGATGACCACGCAGGGGACGTCGCCGACATTGCGGAATCGGTGGGGCAGGGTGCTGGCGAACAGATAGCCGTCGCCCGCCTTCAGCACACGCGACTGACCGTCGACGGTGACTTCCAGACGACCGGAAATGATCAGCCCGCCTTCCTCGCCCTCGTGGGACAGCATGACCCGGCCGCTGTCCGAGCCGGGCTGATAGGTCTCGTAGAGGATCTGCAGGCTGCTGTCCTGACCCGAGCCGAGCTGGCGATAGGAGACCTCGCCGCGCGAGATGTCGGTCAGTTCGTCGTGGCGATAGAAGTGCTTGGTCGGGGTCTCGAACTCGGAGCTGAAGAATTCGCCGAGCGACACGCCCGCCGCATCCAGCAGCCGCTTGAGCGAGCCGACCGAGGGGCTGGTGCGGCCGCTTTCGACCAGGCTGACGGTGCTGGACGGCACCCCCGCCTTGCGCGCCAGGGCCCGCTGCGACAGGCCCAGCCGGTCGCGAAGCGCCCGCAGGCGCGGACCGATGATGTTCTCGTCTTCCATATCGCCGCGCGCCATCTCGCTCATCCTCGCTTGCGGGTCAGCAGGTCATAGGCCGCCCGGGCCATGACCTTGGCCGAGTTGGTCATGTCGTCGATGCCCACCCATTCGTCCGGCTGGTGCGCCAGGTCGAGCACGCCGGGGCCGTAGGCGATGCAGTCCTTCAGCTTGCCGATGCGGTCGACGTGCTTCTGGTCATAGGTGCCGGGCGAGCAGACGAACTGGGCCTTCTTCCCCAGCACCGTCTCGATGGCGGCGGCGGTGGTGCTGGCCACCGGACCGTCGCGGTCGGCCATGCTGGGCGCCACCTGGAACAGGTCGCGCATCTCGTAGCGGAAGCCGTGACGCTGGGCCGCCAGACCGTCGAGGATGGCCTTCACCTCGCCCTTCACCTCCTCCAGCGTCTCCTCGATCAGGAAGCGGCGGTCGATGATCATGCGGCTGGAATCGGCGACGCAGGGGGCAGGCAGGCCGTCGAAGCCCTCGGCCTGACCGCCGTGGATGGAGTTGATGTTCATGGTCGACTGGCGGGCGCCCTCCGGCACGACCGGCATGTCGGAATGGCGGGCGGCCATGGCGGGATAGAGCTTGGATTCAAACTCCTCCATCACCGCGCCCATGTGGCGGATGGCGGAGTCGCCTAGGAAGGGCATGGAGCCGTGGGCGATGCGCCCCTTGGTCTCGATCTCGGCCCACCAGACGCCGCGGTGGCCGATGCAGACCCGGTCCACGTTCAGCGGCTCGGGGATGATGACGTGGTTGACGCGCGGCTCGGAGAACCAGCCGCGCTCGGCCAGATAGGCGACGCCGCCGTAGCCGCCCGACTCCTCGTCCACCGTGCCGGATATTTCCAGCGCGCCGGGCAGGGGCAGACCGGAATCAATCAGGGCCTCGACCGCGATAATGGAGGCGGCCAGCCCGCCCTTCATGTCGCAGGCGCCCCGACCGTAGACGCGGCCGTCCTTCACCTCGCCGCCGAAGGGATCGACGGTCCAGCCGGCGCCGACCTCGACCACGTCGATGTGGCTGTTGAAGTGAACGCAAGGCCCCGGTTCAGAGCCGGTCCAGCGGGCGATGACGTTGGTGCGCGGATACTGGTCGCTGTCGCCCGGCGAGCCTTCGCCGCGCACATATTCGACGGTGAAGCCGCGCTTCTTCAGCCGCTCGCCGATGTATTCGGCGCAGGGGCGATAGGCCTCGCCCGGCGGGTTGATGGTGGGGAAGCGGATCAGATCCTGGGTCAGGGCGACCAGTTCGTCGGTGCGGCCGTCGATCAGGTCCATGACGGTCTGCATGGTGGGGGCGGTCATCAATCGATCCTCACGCGAACTCTGCATCCAGCGCGGCCAGAACCGCGTCGGTCATCTGAAGGGTGGAGACGGGAGCGACGCCGGCTTCAGCGATGTCGGGCGTGCGGACGCCGCTGGACACGACCTGGCGTACGGCGCGCTCCAGCCTGTCGGCCAGGTCGGCGCGGTCGAAGGACCAGCGCAGGCACAGGGCGAAGGACAGGATGGTCGCGATCGGGTTGGCGACGCCCCGTCCCGCGATATCGGGCGCCGAGCCATGGATCGGCTCATACAGGCCCCGGCTGTTGCCGCCCTGGCCCAGGCCGGACAGGGAGGCGGAGGGCAGCAGGCCCAGCGAGCCGGTCAGGGCCGCCGCCGCGTCGGACAGGATATCGCCGAACAGGTTGTCGGTGACGATGACGTCGAACTGGTCCGGGCGCCGGACCAGCTGCATGGCGCAGTTGTCGGCGTACATGTGCGACAGCTCCACGTCGGGATAGTCGGCGGCGACTTCGGTCGCGACGGCCCGCCATAGGGCGCCGGTCTCCATGACATTGGCCTTGTCCACCGAGCAGAGGCGGCGCTGGCGGGTGCGGGCCAGTTCGAAGGCCGTGCGACAGACGCGGGCGATTTCCGCTTCGGTATAGGCCTGGGTGTCATAGGCGCGGCGTTGGCCGTCGGCGCCGACTTCATTGGCGCGCGGCAGGCTGAAATAGACGCCCGCCGTCGCCTCGCGCACGATCAGGATGTCGAGGCCCCGGATCAGCTCGGGCTTCAGCGCCGAGGCGTCCAGCAGTTCGTCGAAACAGACGGCGGGCCGCAGGTTGGCGTAGAGATCCAGCGCCTGACGCAGTCGCAGGATGCCCATCTCGGGTCGTTGGGCGCGGGGCAGGTGGTCCCACTTCGGCCCGCCGACGGCGCCGAACAGGACGGCGTCGGAGGCCAGGGCCTGATCCACCACGTCCTCGGCGATGGGGGCGCCGACGGCGTCGATGCTGGCGCCGCCTGCGAGGGCCTCGCTCAGGTCAATCCGCAGCCCGGCGTCCCTAGCCCAGTCGACGACGCGCAGGGTCTCGCGGATGATCTCGGGCCCGATGCCGTCGCCAGGCAGGACCAGAAGCTTGAAGACGCGGTCAGATGCAGCGGCCACCGTCCACCTCCATGGCCACGCCGGTGATCATCGAGGCGTCGTCCGAGCACAGGAAGGCGGCGGCGGCGCCCATGTCCTCGGGCGTCGAGAAGCGACCGATGGGGATGGAGGCCAGGAATTTGGCGCGCACCTCGGGCGTGTCGGCGCCCATGAAGGTCTTCAGCAGGGGGGTGTCGCCCGCAACCGGGTTCAGAGCGTTCACCCGCACCTGGAAGGGCGCCAGTTCGACCGCCATGGCCCGCGTCGCCGTGATGACCCAGCCCTTGGAGGCGTTGTACCAGGTCAGGTTCGGGCGTGGGCTGACCCCGCCGGTCGAGGCGATGTTGAGGATGGCGCCCGAGCCTTGCGCCTTCATCGCCGGGACGAAGGCCTTCGACATCAGATAGATGGCGCGCATATTGACGGCGGCGATGCGGTCGAAGGCTTCGTCCGACAGTTCGTCCAGCGGCTGCGGCGTGTGGCCGACACCGGCGTTGTTGACCAGGATGTCGACCCCGCCCAGCAGACGCTCAGCGGTCTCGGCGAGCGCGGCCACGTCAGCGGCGCCGGACACATCGACCTTAACGCCCAGATCGGCGTCGCCCCATTCAGCGGCCAGGGCGCGGGCGGCGTCGCCGTTCAGGTCGGCGACGATGACGCGGGCGCCTTCTTCGGCGAAGCGGCGCGCGATTCCGGCGCCGAAGCCGGAGGCCCCGCCCGTGACGATCGCTCGCTTGCCCTCCAGCCGCTTCGATCTGTTCCCCTCCAAGACGCTACTCCCTTGCGCTATCCGTGATGGGCCGCGACGGTCTTCAGGGTGGTGAAGGCGTAGAGCGCCTCGAACCCCTTCTCGCGACCGTGGCCCGATTTTCCGACGCCGCCGAAGGGCAGTTCCACCCCGCCCGCCGCGCCATAGTTGTTGATGAAGACCTGTCCGGCCCGCAGCCGTTTGGCCAGGCGCATCTGCCGCCCGCCGTCGGCGGTCCAGACCCCGGCGACCAGGCCGTAGTCCGTGCCGTTGGCGATGGCGACGGCGTCATCCTCGGTCTCGAACGGGATGACGACGACGGCGGGGCCGAAGATTTCCTGCTGCGCCAGCGGATGATCGGGCGCGACGCCGGCGAACAGGGTCGGGGCGACATAGGCGCCGCCGGACGGCAGGTCGTCCAGCCTCGCCTGGGCGACGATCAGGCCGTCGGCGCGGCCCTTGTCGATGAAGCCCTCGACCATGGCCTGCTGCTTCCTGGACACCAGCGGGCCGACATCGCGGTCGTCCATGGCCGGGCCGACGGTCAGGGCGCTGAAGCGCTCGGCCATGCGGCGCACCACCTCGTCATAGACGCCGCGCTGGACCAGGACGCGCGACCCGGCCGAGCAGGTCTGGCCCGCGTTCTGGACGCCGGCGTTGACGAGGAAGGGCAGGGCCTTGTCCAGATCGGCGTCGTCGAACACCAGTTGGGGCGACTTGCCGCCCAGCTCCAGCGTCACCGGCACGGCGTTGACCGCCGCGGCCTGCTGGATGGCGACGCCCACGCCGGTCGAGCCGGTGAAGGACAGGTGGTTGATCCCCGGATGGGCGGCCAGGGCCGCGCCGGCCTCGGCGCCCGTGCCGGTTACGACGTTCAGCGCGCCTGCGGGCAGGCCGCAGTCGGCGGCGATGTGGGCGAAGGCGAGGGCGGTCAGGGACGCTTGCTCGGCGGGCTTCAACACTACGGCGTTGCCGACGCACAGGGCGGCCACGACCGAGCGGCCGATGATCTGCATCGGATAGTTCCAGGGGATGATGTGGCCCGTCACCCCGTGCGGCTCGCGCAGGGTGTAGACGGTGTAGCCGTCGAGGAAGGGGATGGTCTCGCCGTGCAGCTTGTCCGCCGCGCCGGCGTAGAATTCGAGATAGCGGGCCAGGGCGATCACGTCGTTGCGGGCCTGCTTCAGCGGCTTGCCGACGTCCAGCGCTTCCAGTTCGGCCAGCAGGTCTATGCGGGCTTCGACCTCGCGCCCCATGCGGGCCAGAATGCGGCCGCGCTCGACGGCGGTGGTCCGACCCCAGTCTCCATTGAAAGCGGCGCGCGCGGCGCGGACGGCGGCGTCCACGTCGGCGGCGGTTCCGGCGGCCAGAGCGCCCATGACCTCGCCGGTCGACGGGTTCTCGATCGGCAGGGTCGCGCCGCCGCCTGCGGGGCGCCAGACGCCGCCGATGAAGACCATGTCCGTCGAAAAAGGCGCGACCATTGTTCCGTGCTCATCGCTTTCGTTCGCCGTCGCCAGCGTTACGAAAAGCAGTGGGCACAATTATTGATTACGCAACAAGCCCTTTATGGGCTCGCCCTAAGTCGCTGATTCTGTGTTCGAGGTGATCAATATTTTGATCAAACGCGCCGTGTTGATCACAGCCACGGCTTTGACGGCCCTCACCACGACAGATGCGCCTCGCCTCTCAGGATGGCCTCGGCCTCGGGGCTGTGTTTGGCGTCGGTGCGGTCGTGCAGGACCAGAGGGGGAAGGAGGCGCAGAGGGGCCTTGCCGGTCTTGATCGCCTGAACCAGCACCCGTTTGGCGGGCTGGTCCGCGTAGGGTTGGATGGGACGGATGGCGAAGGAGCCCGCCTTGTCGCCCAGCAGGGCCAGCAGGTCGGCCAGGCGATCGGCGCGGTGGATGACCACGATCTTGCCGCCCTCGCGCACGGATTTCAGCAGGAAGCCGGTCCAGGCCTGCAAGCCGTCGTCGGCCATCCAGGCGCCTGTCTTGCCGGGGCCGGGCGCCCGCAGGGCCCCGGGGTCGTCGAAGAAAGGCGGATTGCTGATCGCCCAGTCGAAGGTCGGCAGGTTTAGAGCGCGAAACCCCTGCGCCACATCGCCGCTGAGAATGGCGATGCGGTCATCGGCGCCGTTGAGCGCGGCGTTCTCGCGCGCCAGGCCGGCGGCGGTCGCATCGCGCTCCAGTCCGGTCAGGGCCACGCCGGGACGACGCGCCGCCACCTGCATCAGCACAGCGCCCACGCCGCAGCCCGCCTCGATCAGCCGGTCGCCCGGCCTGGCGTCCACGGCGGCGGCCAGAAGGGCGGCGTCCATGCCCGCGCGATAGCCCTTCACCGGCTGACGCAGCCGAACGCGTCCGCCCAGCAGGGCGGATTCCGCAACTTCGGCGGCGGCGGTAAGGGTTGACCCGGCTTGACCCATCATGACGCCGCCACCATTGTGCGCCGCATCGCGTTCGGGCAAGCGGATGCGAATGATTTCCGGGCGAATCTTCCCCTTCGCCCTCTGAGTTGAAAGAGATTTTCGTGGACGCAGCTCTCGTCGCCGCTCCCCGCCCCAAGGGCGATGTGGACGCTCTTGTTCGTCTGGCGAAGGACGACATGGCGGCGGTTGACGCCCTGATCATCGCCCGGATGCAGTCCGACGTGCCGGTGATCCCGCTGCTGGCCGAGCATCTGGTCTCGGCGGGCGGCAAGCGTCTGCGTCCCTTGCTGACGGTCGCGGCCGCCCGCGCCATCGGCGCAACGGACGACATTGAAGGGGCCAAGAAGCTGGCCGCCTCGGTCGAGTTCATTCACACCGCCACCCTGTTGCACGATGACATCGTCGACGGCTCGGAAATGCGGCGCGGCAAGGTGGCGGCGCATCTGATCTGGGGCGCCGCCTCATCGGTGCTGGTCGGCGACTTCCTGTTCGCGCGCGCCTTTGAATTGATGGTCGAGACGGATTCGCTGCGGGCGCTCGGCATCCTGGCGACGGCGTCGAGCGTCATCGCCGAGGGCGAGGTGCTGCAACTGACGCGCGCCCACGACCTGAACCTGGATCAGGACACCTATCTGCAGATCATTCGCGCCAAGACCGCCGAACTGTTCGCCGCCGCCGCCGAGTCGGGCGCGGTGGGCGCGGGGGCGACCGAGGAGCAGGTGAAGGCTCTGCGCGACTACGGCATGGCCCTGGGCATCGCCTTCCAACTGGCCGACGACGCCCTGGACTACGGCAGCGACACGGCGACGCTGGGCAAGAACGCGGGCGACGACTTCAACGAGGGCAAGGCCACCCTGCCGCTGCTGCTGGCCGTCCAGCGCACCAAGGGCAAGGAAGACCTGTTCTGGGATCGCGTCATCACCAAGGGCGAACGCACGCCCGAGGACTTTGTCCGCGCCCGTGAACTGATCCTGGGCACGGGCGCGGTCGAGGCGACGCTGGACGCGGCGGCTGACTATGCCGACCGGGCCAAGGCGGCGCTGTCGGTCCTGCCGGTCGGCGATTGGCGCTCGGCTCTGGAAGACCTGGCTGACTTTGCGGTCAGTCGCGCGGCCTGATGCTGCTGTCGCTCGTCATTGCGGGGATGCTGACGGCGGCCCCGCAAGACCTGCCGCGATTCACCATGACGGCCCAGCCGGGCGACGCCTTGAAGGCCGAGCTGTTCCGCCTGGCGCCCGGCGATCCCGACGCCCAGGTCCGCGATCTGCTGGGCGGGGGCGAGGCGGACGCGTTCAATCTCAAGAAAACGGGCGACCTGAGGATGGCCTATCGGCGGGAGACGGGGCCGGGCGCCGGCCTGGTGCTTTACGCCGGAACCGACAGCGAGCACCGGCCCGACGCCGCTTGTCTGCTGACGCGGGTGGCGGCGGGCGACCAGGATAATTCGCGACGCGCGACCGACTGGTGCCTGTCCTTCATCCTGAAGACGGCGCCGACGTTGAATATTCCGCCGGCGCCGCTCTAGGCGGTTTCTACTTCAGCGAAGCGCAGAACTTCTGGATGCGGCGGCAGCCTTCTTCCAGCACGGCTTCCGAGGTGGCGTAGCTGATGCGGAAATAGGGGCTGAGGCCGAAGGCGGCGCCCTGGACCACGGCCACGCCCTCGGCGTTCAGCAGTTCAGCGGTGAAGACCTCGTCGTCGGCGATGACCACGCCCGATTCCGTCGTCTTGCCGATCAGGCCCTCGATCGAGGGGTAGACGTAGAAGGCGCCTTCAGGCGTGGGGCAGCGAACGCCCGTGGCCTGGTTCAGCATGGACACCACCAGATCGCGGCGCTTTTCGAAGGCGGCGGCGCGTTCGGCCAGGAAGTCCTGCGGACCGTTCAGGGCCTCGACGGCGGCCCACTGGCTGATGGACGAGGGGTTGGACGTCGTCTGGCTGGCCACCTTGCGCATCAGGTCGATCAGCGGCTTGGGGCCGCCCGCATAACCGATGCGCCAGCCGGTCATGGCATAGGCCTTGGACACGCCGTTGCAGGTCAGGGTGCGGTCGTAGAGGTCCGGTGCGACCTGGGCGATGGTGACGTAGTCGAAGTCGCCATAGACGAGGTGCTCATACATGTCGTCGGTCAGGATCCAGACCTGCGGGTGCTTGCGCAGCACCACGGCCAGGGCTTCCAGCTCGGCGCGGGTGTAGCCGGCGCCGGTCGGGTTCGACGGCGAGTTGAGGATCAGCCACTTGGTGCGCGGCGTGATGGCGGCGTCCAGCACCTCGGGGCGCAGTTTGAAGCCGTCGGCTTCCTCGCCGATCACGGTGACGGGCTCGCCGCCGGCCAGCAGCACCATATCCGGGTAGGAGACCCAGTAGGGCGCCGGCACGATGACTTCGTCGCCGGGGTTCAGGGTGGCCACGAAGGCGTTGTAGATCACCGGCTTGCCGCCCGAAGCGACGTGGATCTGGTTGGTTTCGTACTTCAGGCCGTTTTCGCGCGCGAACTTGGCGACGATGGCGGCCTTCAGCTCGGGCATGCCGTCGGCGTCGGTGTACTTGGTTTCGCCGCGTTGGATGGCCTCGATAGCCGCCGCCTTGATGTTTTCCGGGGTGTCGAAGTCCGGCTCGCCGGCGCCCAGGCCGATGACGTCGCGGCCCTGACGTTTCAGCTCGCGCGCCTGTGCGGTCACGGCCAGGGTGGCCGACGGCTTGACGCGGGCGAGGGAGGCGGACTGAAGGCTGGACATATCTATCCCGTCTGGTGGATGTGGTGAGAGCCGGGGAGGCGAGGCTTGATACGCAACCCGGCGCGGGCGCACAACGTTTGTGCGCCTTGCGGACGATCAAAAGGCGATTTGGGCGAAATTAATGCGGCGGATCGTCGAATTTCTGCTGAATATGGAGGCCCAGCGGTGGCGAACCCTGCTGGTCAGCCTGCTGCTGCTCGGGGGAATCATCGCCCTGTTCGCCTTTGGCAAAAGCCATTTCACCCTGGGCGCCGAAGAGAAGCTTGAGGCCTGGCTCGAGGGCTATCGGGTCGGACCCTGGGGACTGGTCGCGGCCATTGTCGTCTTCACCCTGTCGGCCTTTCTGGGGGTGCCGCAGTTCATCCTGATCGCCGCCTGCGTGGTGGCCTTTGGGCCGTGGTTCGGTTTCCTCTACAGCTGGATCGCCACGGTGGCGTCCGCGGCGGTCACCTACTGGCTGGGGCGCGGCCCCACGGCGCGGGCGCTGGAACGCTTCGGCGGCGGGGCCGTCGAGCGACTGCAGCGGTTTGTCGGCCGCAACGCCTTTTCCGCCAGCTTCATCATCCGCAACGTGCCCTCGGCGCCCTTCATCGTCGTCAACATGGCGTTCGGCGCGGTGCGCGCCTCGTTTCCGGGGTATCTGGCGGGCTGCGCCCTGGGGGTGCTGCCCAAGACGGCCCTGGTCGCCTTCTTCGGCGGCTCCTTCATGGCGGCGGTGTCGGGCGACGGGGTCTGGACCTCCTTGATCCTGGCCGGGGTCGCCATAGGCTGGCTCGCATTGATGATGGTCGTGCGTGAAGTGGTGAAGCGTCGCGAGGCGGCGCGGCTGTCAGATCTGGACTGAACGGGAGACGACCATGCTGAAGCTCTATTATTCGCCCGGCGCCTGCGCCATGGCCTCGCACATCGCTCTGGAAGAGGCGGGCGCCGACTATGAGTTGCAGAAGATCGACCTGCGACAGGGCGAACAGCGCACCCCGGAGTATCTGGCGATCAATCCGGCGGGCGTGACCCCGGCCCTGGCGACGGCCCAGGGCGTCATCACCCAGAACGTCGCCATCCTGGCCTATGTCGCCCAGACCTGTCCGCAAGCCGGTCTGGCGCCGACCGAGGCCTACGCCTTCGCCCGGATGCAGGCCTTTAACGCCTGGCTGGCCTCGTCCCTGCACCCGGCCATCGGCAAGGTGCTGTTCTCGCGCCCGCCGCTGGAGGGGGCGGCGCGCGCCGAAGCGCTGGAGCAGGCCCTCGCCAGGTATGATCTGGCGGAACAGCATCTGCTGGTCGGCCCCTGGGCGCTCGGCGCGGATCATTCGGCGACGGACGGATATCTGATGGTCTTCACCCGCTGGGCGCGTCAGGCGGACCTGCTGGACAAGGTTCGGTTCCCCGGTCTGAACGCCCATCTGGACCGGGTGCAATCGCGTCCCGCCGTTCAGCGGGCGCTCGCGGCCGAGGGGCTGTCGGCGATCTGACGCGTCGAGGCGCAAGCGGGGCTGGAAAGCTTGAGCGGACGGGCTTTCAAGCCTTGCCGTGACAAGGCTGTGATCGGCGAGTCATAGGCGCTTGCAATCGACGCGCCATGCGGGCAAACGGGCCTGTAGTCGGCTCGGCGAGGACGATCAGGATGGCCCGGCGCACATGGGTGCGCAGGGCAGGGGCGTCGCCACAGCGGACGAACAAGACTCACGCCCTACCAGGCCCGAACAAGCGGTAACCGACGCCCATGCTTTCACCCCTCTTCGGCATGATCTCCAATGACATCGCGATGGATCTGGGTACGGCCAACACCCTGATCTACATGCGCGGCAAGGGCATCGTCCTGAACGAACCGTCGGTTGTCGCCCTGCGCAACGTCGGCGGCCGCAAGATCGTCCATGCCGTGGGCCTGGAAGCCAAGCAGATGCTGGGCCGTACGCCCGGCCACATGGAAGCCATCCGCCCGATGCGCGACGGGGTCATCGCCGACTTCGAAGTCGCCGAAGAGATGATCAAGCACTTCATCCGCAAGGTTCACAACCGCAAGGGCTTCGTGAACCCCAAGATGATCGTCTGCGTCCCGTCGGGCGCCACGGCCGTCGAGCGCCGCGCCATCAATGATTCCTGCCTGAACGCCTCGGCCCGCCGCGTCGGCCTGATCGACGAGCCCATGGCCGCCGCCATCGGCGCCGGCCTGCCGATCCATGAGCCGACCGGTTCGATGGTCGTCGACATCGGCGGCGGCACGACCGAGGTGGCCGTCCTGTCGCTGTCGGGCATCGTCTATTCGCGTTCGGTCCGCGTCGGCGGCGACATGATGGACGACGCCATCATCAGCTACATGCGCCGCAACCATAACCTGCTGATCGGCGAAACGACCGCAGAGCGCATCAAGAAGGACATCGGCACCGCCCGCGTCCCGGCCGACGGCGAAGGCCTGTCGATCGAGGTCAAGGGCCGCGACCTGATGCAGGGCGTGCCGCGCGAAGTGAAGATGAGCGAGCGTCAGGCCGCCGAGGCCCTGGCCGAGCCGGTCTCGCAGATCGTCGAAGCCGTCAAGGTCGCGCTGGAAGCCACGCCGCCGGAACTGGCCGCCGACATCGCCGACAAGGGCATCATGCTGACCGGCGGCGGCGCCCTGCTGCGCGGCCTGGACGTGGAAATCCGCGACCATACCGGCCTGCCGGTCCAGGTGGCCGACGATCCGCTGTCCTGCGTCGCCATCGGCTGCGGCAAGGTGCTGGAGCACCCGTCGTGGATGAAGGGCGTCCTCGAGTCCTCGCTCTGAGGCTGAACAGCCTGTCGCAGGGGGCCATTCTTCGGGAATCGGTTTTTTGCGATAGGCTCTCATCACCGGCGAGCAAGGGCTCGTCGGTTCCGGATCTCTAGGTAGGAAGGCTGGCCGTGGCGTTTCGCGACGGACCGTTCGAGAACATCAAGGTGCCGCTGGCCTGGACGGCGGCGGTCGTGGTCGTCGTCGGCATCGTCGGCGCGGCCATGCTTCTGCTTGGCGACAGCCGCGGCAGCCAGGGCGAAGGCTATGCGCCGGCAAGGGCCGGGTTCGAGACCGGCGCCGCGCCGGTGGGCGGCGTTCTGTCGGCGCCTGTGCGCTGGACCGGCAACGCCGTCGATTACGTCAAGGGCTACTTCTTCGCGGTAAGCGAGAACCGGCGGCTGCGCGCCGAGATCGTCGAACTGAACGCCTGGCGCGATGAAGCCCTCGCGCTGAAGAACATCAACGGCCGCTATGAACAGATGCTCGGGGTGAAGACCGAGCCGCCGATTCCCATGGTCACGGGGCTGGCGATCACGGATGCTCGCGGTCCTTTCGCCCGGTCGCGTCTGTTGAATATCGGCGCCGCCAAGGGCGCGCGTGTCGGCAATCCGGTGTTGAGCGAACATGGCCTGGTCGGTCGCATCATGGGCGTGTCCGCCGGCAACAGCCGGATGCTGCTGTTGACCGACGTTGCGTCGCGCACACCGGTTCTGGTCGAGCGTACTGACGCCCGCGCGATGCTGACCGGCGACGGCAGCGGCAGCCCGCGTCTCGACTATGTTCGCGGCCAGGGGGCGGTGCAGGAAGGCGATCGGATCATGACTTCGGGCGACGGCGGCGGTTTCCCGCGCGGCCTGCCCATCGGCGTGGCCGCCAAGGGCGTCGACGGAACCTGGCGCGTCAAGCTGTTCAGCGACCGCACCGCTATCGACTATGTCCGCGTGCTGCTGTTCCAGGACTTCAGCCAACTGGCGGACCAGAACGCCCTGAACGCGCCGCCTCTGGCCAGCCTGGCCGCCGCACCGCCGCCGACGCCCGCCCAGGCGGCCGCCATTCAGGACGTGGCCACGCGCCGCGCCGCCGCCGCCGCCGCCACGGCCGAGCGGGTCCGCGCCGCCAACGCCGTCCCGCCGCCCGCGCCCGTTCCGGCACCCGTTGCGACGGCGACCGCTCCGGCGCGAACCCAGGCCACGGGCACGTCACGTCCCGCCGCCGCCCGTCCGACGACGGCTCAACCGCGACCCGCCGCGCCTCCGCCCGCCGCCGCCACGGCCGACGCCGAACCCGCGCCCGCAGGAGCCGTGGAGTGAGACGGGCGATCACGGTCCGCGTCGTCGGTCCGCTGCAATGGATCGTCTATCCCGCCCTGTCGGCGATTGCGGTCACGGTGCTTCTGGCCATTCCGTTTCGCCTGTTCGGCCTCAACCTGCCTGAGCCGGTGTTTCCGATCGTCCTGGCCTTCGCCTGGCCTCTGATCCGACCGTCCATGCTGGCGCCGGCTGTCCTGTTCGGCCTCGGACTGTTCCTGGATCTGTTCTGGGGCGGGGCCCTGGGCCTGTGGCCGCTCAGCCTGCTGGCCGTCTATGGCGCCATTCTGCTGGCCTCGAACTTCCTGGCGGGGCAGGCGACCATCGTCCTGTTCGCCCTCTACGTCGCCTCGACGGGATTCGCCTTCTTCCTGGCCTACATGATCACTACCTTGAGCCTGGGGAATGCGCCGAGCATCCTCGCCGTTCTGGGGCAGGTCGTGCCGACGTTGTTGCTCTTCCCTCTGGCCGACTGGCTGATCCAGCGATTTGACGACGCCGACGTGCGCTTCCGATGAGCAGCGAACCTCACATCTTCTTCTCGGACGTGAACGAGCGGCAGGGGTCCTTCCTGCGGCGCACCTTCCTGCTGGGCGGGGGGATGGCGCTGGGGACGGTGGCCCTGGTCGGTCGTCTGGCCCAGCTGCAGATCGTCAAGGCCGAGGAATACGCCACCCTCGCCACCAACAACCAGTTCAACTTCCGTCTGGTCCCGCCGCCGCGCGGCCTGATCAAGGACCGCAACGGCGTGGTCGTGGCCGGCAACCGGCCCAGCTTCCGTGTCCTGGTCGTCCGCGACGAGACCAAGGATCTGGATCAGACGCTCGATCTGCTGGGCCAGTTGCTGCCGGACACCCTGGAGCGCCGCCGCACCCTGATCCGGGAAATCAACGCCGCGCCGCGCTTCTCGCCTGTTCCGGTCAAGTCGGACCTGACCTGGGAGGAATTCTCCAAGGTCAATCTGCATGCGGCCGAGTTGCCGGGCGTCATGGCCGACATGAACGAGGCCCGCTATTATCCGTTCGGCGGGGCCTACGCCCATGTGATCGGCTATGTGGCCAAGGTTTCTGACCGCGACGTCAAGGCGATCCGCGACAAGGGCGAACAGCCGCCTTCCATTCTGTTCAACCCGGGTTTCCGCATCGGGCGTCAGGGCATCGAGAAGTCGCTGGACACCGACCTGCGTGGTGAAGCCGGCGGCAAGCGGGTCGAAGTGGATGCCCGCGGCCGCGTGGTGGCCGAGGACGTCGCAGGATCACGCCCGGCCGTGAAGGGGGCCGAAGTCGTTCTGACCCTCGACAACGACGTTCAGAACCGCGCCCTGGAGGTTTTCGGCGAGGAGGCCGGCAGCTGCGTCGTCATGGACGTGCGCAACGGCGACATCCTGGCCATGGTGTCGTCGCCGTCGTTCGATCCCAACCTGTTCGTCTCGGGCGTGCCGTCGAAGATCTATCGCGCTTTGGCGGACTATGAGCGGCGGCCCCTGCTGGACAAGGCCCTGGGCGGCACCTTCGCGCCCGGCTCGACGTTCAAGCCTGTCGTCGGTCTGGCGGCCATGAAGCGGGGCTGGGACCCTAACCGCCGCGTGGTCTGCAACGGCAGCTTCTTCCTGGGGCGGCGCTTCGCCTGCCTCGGGCGGCACGGCGCGCTCGACATGCGCGGCGCCATCAAGGCCTCGTGCAACGTCTACTTCATGACCGTGGCGACCGAGTTCGGGCCGGACGCCATCGCCGAAACCGCGCGCGAAATGGGCTTTGGCCAGAGCTTCGATATTGGCCTGACGGGTCAGAAGGTCGGCCTGGTGCCTGATCGTGAATGGCGGCGGCGCAATCCCGTGCGCGGCGACGGCAAGTGGTATCCCGGCGAGACGCCCAGCTATGGCATCGGGCAGGGGGCGCTGACCGTCAACGCCCTGCAACTGGCCGTCTACACGGCGCGCATCGCCAACGGCCGAAAGGCGGTGACGCCGCGTCTGATCAAGTCGGTCGGCGGGGTCGAGCAGACGGCGGGCGCGGACTTCGCCGACCTGCCGTTCGACGCCGCCATGCTGCAGGTTCTGCGCGACGGCATGGAGGCGGTGACGGACGTGGGCGGCACAGGTTTCCGCAACAGCCAGTTGGGGCTCGGCGCCGTACGCATGGCCGGCAAGACCGGCACCGCCCAGGCCCAGAACTATGGCTCGGGCTCGCGCAAGGGTGCGGGCAGGCCCTGGGCGCAGAAGGACCACAACCTCTTCATCGCCTACGCCCCGACGGACAATCCTCGCTACGCCGTCTCGGTGATCGTGCAGCACGGCGGCCTGGGCGGCGGCACCGCCGGCGCGCCCCGTGCCCGCGAGGTCATGAAGGTGGCCCTGTTGAAGGACCCCGAGATCCGCGCTCGCATCGAACAGGCGGGCTTTGAAGCGCCAGAGGACGCCGGCGCCCGCGAAGCTGAAGCGCGTGGGGAACCCGTGGACGCGCCTGTCATCGACGCGCCTGTCATCGACCAGGCCGCCCCGCCGCCGGAGCCCGTTCAGTGACCGCTTCAGCCCTGTCCCGTCCCGGCGAACGCGACCGGATTTCCAGCAAGCTGGCCGAGCTGGACTGGCGCGTGGTCGGCCTTTTGTGCGTTCTGGCCGGCATCGGTACGGCCATGCTGTATTCCATCGCGGGGGGCAGCTGGTCGCCCTGGGCGTGGAAGCACCTTCTGCGCTTCGGCGTCCTGCTGGTCGCCATGATCGGTCTGGCCATGGTCCACCCCAAGTGGTGGT
The DNA here is from genome assembly GCF_055397675.1 of Brevundimonas sp. T2-11. NCBI lineage: Bacteria > Pseudomonadati > Pseudomonadota > Alphaproteobacteria > Caulobacterales > Caulobacteraceae > Brevundimonas > Brevundimonas sp. T2-11. The sequence continues at coordinate 2,007,635 of NZ_AP027920.1, read as the reverse complement.
TCCACGCCGCCTATCCGCTTTACGGCGTACTGCTGTTGCTGGTGCTGATGATCGAGTTCACGCCGCTGGGCTACACCGCCGGCGGGGCCAAGAACTGGCTGAACCTGGGCTTCATCCGCATCCAGCCGGCCGAGTTCGTCAAGATCGGCCTCGTTCTGGCTCTGGCCCGTTGGTACCACGGCCACTCGGCCCAGGACGCCCGCTGGTCCTGGAAGCTGCTGATCCCGGCAGGCATGATCGGTCTGCCCTTCCTCCTGGTGGCCAAGCAGCCTGACCTGGGCTCGGCCATGGTCATCGGCCTGACCGGCGCGGCCGTCATGTTCATGGCGGGGCTCAGCTGGCGCGTCATCGCAGCCGGTGTCGCCGCAGCCGTGGCCGTCATTCCGCCCTTCGTCATGTTCGTCATGCACGACTACCAGCGCAACCGGGTCCTGACCTTCCTGAATCCCGAGGCCGACCCCTCGGGCACCGGCTACAACATCATCCAGTCCAAGATCGCCCTGGGTTCGGGCGGCCTGCTGGGTAAGGGCTATGGACTGGGCAGCCAGAGCCAGCTCGAGTTCCTGCCGGAACGCCATACCGATTTCATCTTCTCGACTGTGTCGGAGGAGTTCGGCTTCGTCGGCTCCTTCACCGTCCTGGCCTGCTATCTGGCGTTGATCCTGATTTCGCTGCGGATCGCGGCCCTGTCTCACAGCCATTTTGGCCGCATCAGCGCTGCGGGCATGACGGCCTTTCTGGCCATCTTCATCCTGATCAACGGGGCCATGGTGATGGGCCTGGCGCCGGTCGTGGGCGTGCCCATGCCGCTGCTGTCCTACGGCGGGTCGACCATGATGACGGTGATGATCGGCTTCGGCCTGATCCTGTCGACCCACGTCCACCGCTATGTCGAGCTGCCGAAGGGGCAGGGGCTGTTCTGATCGCGGCTTCAGGCGTTAGGCTGAGACCATGACTGATAAAGCCCCCGAACCCGCCGCCATCCCCAAGGCCGATCCCTCGATGTTCTCGGACTGCGGCGACACGCCCTGTCCGCAGCCGGTCATGGCCGACCCCAAGAACGAGGCGGCGGTCCTGGCCGAGGGCGTGCGGATGCGCAACAACCCCGCCGAATGGGCCTTCGTGCGCCTGTCCAAGCTGATCGAGGAGTTCGAGGCCAAGCTGGACAAGGACGAAGAGATCGGCGCCCGTGTCGTCGGCCTGCCGGGCGAGGGCACGATGCAGATCGTCGATGTCGGTTTCTGGGGGCCGGACCTGATCATCTTCTTCGGGCGCAACGCCGACGGAAAGCCGGTGCGCCTGGTCCAGCATTACACCCAGCTCAACGTCGTCCTGGCGGCCATCAAGAAGCCCGAGGAGCGTGAGGCGCGCCGCATCGGTTTCCAGCTCAACGAAATGGTGATGAAGACCAATCCGCAAGCGGAACAGGCGACGCGCGCATCCGTCTGACGGCCTATTCGGCGGCCGGAAGGGACTGCTCGAGCACGGTCAGATCGATCATGGGGGCGTTGTAGCCGTACCCGATCTCGACCCAGATCAGCGCCTTTTCGGTGCGAACCGCATACTGGCGGAACCGATAGGGGGCCGGATCATAGAGGTCCTGTGCGAAACGCGGGCTCTCGGACTCCAGCAGGGCGCGGGCGCCTTGCGGCATGGCGCCGTCGAACAGGCGGACCCCGCCCAGGGCGCGAATCCGGGCGTCCAGGCGGCTGAGCAGAAGGGTCTCGTTCCATTCGGCGCCGCTGTCTGAAACCATCACGCGACCGTGGTGGTAGCGCCCCTCGACCGCTTCGGTCGCGCCGTGCGGGAAGACGTACTTTCGCTCGAGCTCCAGGGTTTTGGCGCCGGTCAGGTGGAAGCCTTCGGGGGCGCCGATATAGGGGAAGGCCGGCAGTTCAGCCTCGCTGAGAGGGACAGACGCCACGTCGAAAGGCCCGCTGGCCGCCGGCGCCTCGGCGGCGATGTTCGTCGCAGCGCCGGACGCGGCCTCGGCCGGTTCCGCGGGCTCGCCGCCGCAGGCGACGAGCATGAGGGTGACGGCGGGAAGGATGAGTTTCTTCATTTGGTGGCGACCCTTCAGCTTGGCTGGAGTCCTTCTGCCGCCACCTTGTATCGGTTTTATGTATCGGCGTTGGGCAGCTGCGCCGCCCAGTCCGTGCCGCGGATCAGGCTGTCGATGATGCCCGGCTCGCTGGAGGCGTGGCCAGCGTCGCCGACGATGTCCAGCCTGGCCTCGGGCCAGGCGCGATGCAGGGCCCAGGCGCCCGAGATCGGCGTCACCACGTCAAACCGGCCTTGCGCGATCCAGCAGGGGATGTGGCGGATGGTGTCGATGTTCTCGAGAATCCAGTTCTCGCTGTCGAAGAAGCCGCCGTTGGTGAAGAACCAGTTTTCGATCCGGGCGAAGGCCACGGCGAACTCCGGATCGGCGAACTTGTCCGGCTTGCCCGAGGGGCCCTGGACGCTGACCGTCTCGCCCTCCCAGGTCGACCAGGCCACGGCGCAGCGGTTCCGCTCCTCGATGTCGTCGCCCAGCAGGCGCTTGTTGTAGGCGGCCATCAGGTCGCCGCGTTCGGCCTCGGGGATGGGGGCCAGGAAGCGTTCCCAGGCGTCCGGGAAGATCATCGAGGCGCCGTCCTGATAGAACCAGTGCAGTTCCTTCTTCGTCAGCAGGAAGATGCCGCGCAGGATCAGGGCCAGGCAGCGGTCCGGGTGCTTGATGGCGTAGGTCATCGACAGGGTCGAACCCCACGAGCCGCCGAAGACCACCCACTTGTCGATGCCCAGCATCTCGCGCAGGCGCTCGATGTCGGCCACCAGGTCCCAGGTGGTGTTGTTTTCCAAAGAGGCGTTGGGTCGCGACAGGCCGCAGCCGCGCTGGTCGAACATGACGATGCGGTATTTCGCCGGATCGAAGTAGCGGCGCATCCCCGGATTGACCGCCCCGCCGGGGCCGCCGTGCAGGACGATGACCGGCGTCCCGTGCGGATTGCCGCTTTCCTCGTAATAGATCTCGTGGATGCTGTCGGTCTGCATCCAGCCCGAGGCATAGGCTTCCAGCTCGGGATAGAGGTCGCGGCGCAGGGTGTCGGTCACAGGAAATGCCATGTCAGAAATGAGGGGTTTTCAGATTGGCCGGTCAGGCGTTGATGTTGTGTGAGCGGAACGCCGCGATCGCCAGCACGATCCAGCCGACGATCATCAGGGTCCCGCCGACGGGGGCGATCATGCCCATGACGGGCAGGCTGAGCAGGCCGATCATGGCCAGGGCCAGGCTGAAGATCAGCCCGCCGGAGGCGGCCAGCCAGCCGGCGATCCGCGCGGTCTTGCCGCCGCCCGCCCAGGTGGCGCAGGCCACGGCCAGTACGGCGTGGACCATCTGATACTGGGCGCCCGTGGTCAGCAGGCTCTTGATCGCCGGCCCGGCTCCATGGGCGGCGAAGGCGCCGAGCGCCACGGCCATGGCCCCGTTGAAGGCGGCGAAAACGAGCAGGTTGCGATCGAGTCTCATGGCTTAATGTCTAGACCACAACTTCGCCGGAGTCTGCTATCGCAGCGGCGATGAAGTCCGCCCCGCGCATGGCCCTGCAATACGTCCTGCTGTTCGCCGCCAGCGGGGTGGCCTTGCCGTTCGCGGGCCTGTGGTTTCGCGAGCAGGGACTGAGCGGCGCCGAGATCGGCGCCCTGCTGGCCATTCCCATGCTGGGCCGCGTCGTGACCGGCCCGCTGCTGGCGGTCTGGGCGGACGGTTTCCAATACAGGCGCACGCCGATCGCCCTGCTGGGGCTGGCCATGGCCCTGGGCTACGGCGGGGCCGGTCTGGTTCAGGGCTTCGCCGCCTGGGCGCTCTGCTGGTTCGTCGGGGCCACGGCGGCGGCGGCGCTGATCCCGCTCAGCGACGTCATGACCCTGCGGGTGGCCAGGCGCGACGGCTTTGCCTTCTCCCTGCCGCGCGGGTGCGGCTCGGCGGCCTTCGTGGTCGCCAACATCGGGATGGGCGCCTTGCTGACGCGGGCGTCGCCGGACGCGGTCATCATCTGGATCAGCGCGGCGGCGGCCTTGATCGCCGTCACAGCCTGGCGCGTCTTGCCGGCCGAACCCGTGACCGAGGGCGCGCGCGTGCCGGGAATCGAACGCTTCAAGGGGCTGGGACGGCTGGTGGTCGATCCGGTCTTCATGATCGCCGTCTTCGCTGTCGGCGCGGTGCAGGCGGCGCACGCCTTCTACTATGGCTTCTCGGCCATCGCCTGGAAGGCGCAGGGCGTTCCCGAGAGCATGACCGGCCTGCTGTGGGCCTTCTCGGTTCTGGTCGAGATCGGCTTCATGTGGGTGGCCGAGCCGTGGCGTCGGCGCGCCGGGATCGGACCGTGGCTGATGTTGTCGATCGGGGCCGGTGCGGCGGTCGTGCGCTGGACGGCGATGGCCTTCGCGCCGCCGCTGTGGGCGCTGTGGCCCTTGCAGACCCTGCACGCGCTCAGCTTCGCGGCCACCTATCTGGCCGGGGTGCAGATCGTGGAGCATCTGTCGCCGCCCGACAGTCATACGGCGGCCCAGACGCTGAGCTCCGTGGTGTCGGCGGGGGTGTTGATCGGTCTGGCGACCGCAGCCTCGGGACCCCTGTACGACGTCTTCGGCCTCAGGGGTTATCTGGCCATGGCGGCCCTGGCTCTGGTCGGGGGGCTGGCCGGCCTGATCCTGAGATCGAGGTTGAAGCCGGCCTGATACCTCAGGCCGCGTTGGGACGGGGCAGGGGCGCCAGATGGCGCGCGATGGCCGAGGCGGCCGTCTTGACCGCCGTCTGCACCTTGGTCGCGGCGACGTCCGACGGCGCGCGGATCAAGCCGATCGCCGGCGAGGCCGTTCCATCCGGAAGGTCGTTCAGAATGCGATACAGCAGATAGCTGCCCGCGTCCTCTTCGGCGTCAGAGTCGGCGACCGCGGACAGGCCGGCGGCGATGAGATCGCGCACGATCTCGGCGGCGGGCGCCGTGGCGCGGGCCACGCCCGGGCCGGTGTGATCCAGTCGGTCGCTGCGATCGAGGCAACGATTTTCGGCGCGCATCTGCAGACGGAAGGCGCCGGGATGGGCCGTGCGCCCGACCAGCAGCAAGGCGCCGCATTCGCCGCTCGTCAGCATGGCGCTGAGTTCGCTGGCCAGAACGTCGGCCTCGGTCGAACCGGCGACGGGAAGGGTCCGCGCGCCCACGGGATTCCACGGATCGCCCGAAAGGTCCTCGACCGGGTCCCAGGCGGTGAAACCGGGATCCCAGGCGCAGATGGCGATGGCGGGGCGTCGGTCGGGACGGAGCCCGGTATCCATATCCAGCAAGGAAACCACCCTGTGTGACACTAACGCGACAGCGGCCGGAACGGTGCGGTCAAACCCGGCGAGAGGTCAAGCCCGCCGAGGTAAAATGTGACGGTTCTGCGGCGTTGAAACCTAGCCCAGATCGCCGATGGCGGCGTCCAGCAACATGAAGGCGCGGCCCTCGTCGGTGGCCAGGCGCGCCTGGACGTCGTGCGCGTCGCCCTGACGGGCATGGTCCTGCATCTCGCGGCCGAAGGCGCGGACATAGGCGTCGGCGTCGGCGCGCAACTCGGCGTCGGCCAGGATCCGACGCGAGACGCTGCGCACGGCGGCGGGAGCCACGCGGCGCACGATCTGGCGTGCACGATCCGGCTCTTGCAGCGCCAGGGCGCGGGCGGCTTCCTCGATCCTGGCGCGGGGCAGCAGGGCGTTGGGATCGACTCCCATGCGACGGATGGCGGCGGTGATGCGGTCGGCCAGGGCCCCTGCGTCAACCGGTGCGGCGACCGGTGCGTCCAGTTCCAGCGGCGCTTCGTGCGCCGGGTCGCCCTCGGCCAGATCGCTCCAGTCCAGCGGTTCGTCCCTGGCGGGCGCGGTCGTGGCGTCCTCGGTCGGCTCCAGCCGCAGCCGTCCGCGCAGGCCGAAGCTACGTTCCTCTGCGGTCTTGGCGGCGGGCTTGGCTTCAGCCTTGGGTTCGGGCTTGGCCTCGACCGGACGCGGCTTGTAGCGCGGCGTCTCGGGGGCGGATGCGGACAGCAGGGGTTCGCGACGACGGCTGGCGGGGGTGTCGCCCGACACCACGCCCATGACGCGCACGGCCTCGGCCAGCATGTCGTAGTTGCGGCGCACGCGGTCCTGGAAGCCGCTCTCAAGGGCTTCGGTGTCCTCGGCCGCCTTGCGCGAGGCGGCGGTCAGGGCGGCCAGCCCCTGTTCGACCGAGGCGCGCACAGCGTCCACGCGGGCGGCGGCTTCTTCAGGCAGGCGATTGGCGCGGGCGTCCATATCGGCCACGGCGCTCTCGACCTGGGTCAGGGCGGCGGTCATGCGCTCCAGCGTGCCTTCCAGCCGCTCGGCCACCTTCTCGCCGGTCAGATCGACCATTTCGGCGGTCTGGTTGACGATCTTGCGAGCGCCGTCGATGCGGGCCTCGGCGGCTTCGTCGGCCTTTTGCGCGGCGTCGAACAGGGATTCGCCCAGACGGTCGGCGCGAATCTGGGCCTGTTCGATGGCGGCGGCGGCGGCGGCGCGCTGCTCGTCGGCGGTGGCCTGCAAGGCCGACAGGGCGCGGCGGGTCTCCTCGACCAGCAGGTCGCGGGCCTCGGCGGCCAGGGCCTCGAAGCGGTCCAGCGCCAGCTTGGTGGCGTGGTCGAAGCCGTCGGCCTCGCGCTGCGACAGGTCCACCAGGGCGCGAAACTGATCGGTCACGGCCTCGACCTGGGCCTTCAGGGCGTCGCTGACGTCGCCGGTGGTCTGGTTCAGCTCGCCGGCGGCGCTGCGTGTCAGGGACAGCTGCTCTGTGAACTGGGCGCGCTGGCTCTCGATCTGGGCCGAGAAGTCCTCCTGATCGGTGCGCAGGGCGTAGGCGGCGGTGACCAGCGAGGCGCGTTGCTGGCTCAGGCCTTCCTCGACCGACTGGATCTGTTCGGCGACGCCGGTTCCGGCGGTTTCCAGACGCAGGGTCTGGCGGGCCAGGTCGTCGGCGGCGGCGCGGGCGGCGTCCTGGGCCTCGTTGGCGGCGGCGGCCAGGTCGGCGGCGCGGGCCGCCAGGGCGGCTTCGGCCTCGCGAAGCTGGGTCTGGGCCAGATCCGAGGCGTCCACCACCATGCGCGATTGACGCTCGACCGCGTCGACGACGCCGGCGGCCTGGCTGTCCAGTTGCACGCCAAGGGCGCCCATCTGTTCGCGCTCGCGTCCCAGTTGGTCGGTCAGACGACGCGCCGTGCGGCCCGCGCTCTCGGCGGCTTCGTTCAGGCGCGTGGTTTCCTGAGCCAGGGCCTCGCGCAGCAAGGCCATGTCGTTGCGGGCGCGCTCGGCGGCCAGGGCCGCCTGGTCGATGTCGCCGCGCAGGGAGGTCAGGACCTGCCCGGTCTGATGGGCGGCCAGGGCCGTCGGCCCGACCAGGGCCTCGGCCATATCGCGGGCGCGACGGGTTTCCTGGGCCAGGCTGGCGCCCTGACGCACAGCATGGGCCAGCATGATGGCCAGACCGGCGGGGGCCAGGGCGATCAGGGCGTAGACAGCCAGACGCAGCGGCTCCAGCTGGACGGCGCCCGAGCCGAACTCAAAAGCGAACCAGGAGGCGACGCCGCCGATCCACAGGGCCGAGGCCAGGCCGGCGATCAGATAGGCGGCGCCGCCGGATTTCGCAGCGGATGCATGGCTCGCGGCGACCGGGGCGGGGGGCGGGGCCTCGTCCCGCACGGCGGGCGGCGCGTCGGCCGAAACAGCCAGCGGCGGCAAGTCAGGGTGGGCCTGCATGGCGGCGGCGCGTTCCTCGGCCAGTCGCTGTTCTTCCAGCAGCTGGCGGCGCCGGCGCTCGGACATGGGACGTTCAACCTCTGGTTCTGGTTGAGGCGCAGCCTCGGCTTCCACGACCGGATCGGCGTCAGGCTTGGCGGCGGCGTCGGGCTCGCCGTGAACCGTTTCCGGTTCCGGGTCGGTCAGGTTGAGCGGCGGCCGATGGCTGGACTTCATGGGGCGTCGTTCTCGATCACTATTCGCCGGAAACGCGGCGAGGGCGCGCGGAGGGTGGACCCTAACGGCTTGATCGGGTCACGCAAAGGCTCGCAGGGCGGGATTCGCGGGAAGATCGGGGATGATCGGCCAGAATCCCTAGGCCGCAGGCGGCTGGTCGCTCAGCAATCGCCTGGGGCGGCGGCGACGGTGATCGTGGCGGCCGGGGCGTCCTTGCAATCCTGAACGCGCTGAATCTCACGCTCAGAGTGGCGCGGGGCGTGCAGATCGACGCCGAACTGCGACAACGCCGCCGCAGCGAGCATCGCGATCAGGCCAGCCAGCATTTCCAGCAGCATTTGCATGGCGCGCATCATGGCAGAGCGCGGCGATGTTTACAATGCGGCGGCATTGTGAAGCGACGCCGCTTATCCGATGGAACGAAGCCGCCTCTTAAACGTCAAGCTTGTGCGACGCGCATGGGCGCGTCACGCGAATCAGTCAGTCTGGATGCATGAGGGAACGGGGCGACGACAGCTACGAGGGCAGCCTTCTGGAGCCGGGGCGCGACTGTTGGCGCGTGGCGACGGCGCAGCGGTTCACGCCGCTGATGGAGAACAACGCCTATTTCGACGCCCTGGCCTCGTCCCTGCAGAAGGCGAAGAAGTCGATCGTCGTCCTGGGCTGGCAGTTCGACCCGCGCACCCGCCTGGACCCGGAGTCGCCGCTGACCGATCGACGGGGCGAGATCGGACATCAGCTGAGGATGCTGGTGCGCCACCGGCCCGACCTGGATATCCGCCTGCTGATCTGGAAGTCGCCTTTGCTGATCGCGGCGTCGCAGGGCTTCTATCCTCACCGCGCCCAGGGCTGGTTCCGCAAGCGAATGGTGGAGTTCCGGCTCGACAAGCCCGGCATTCTCGGCGCCTGCCACCATCAGAAGGTGATCGTGATTGACGACAAGGTGGCCTTCTGCGGCGGCGGCGACATCGCCACCGACCGTTGGGACACGGACGAGCATCTGGATTTCGATCCCCGTCGTTGTCAGCCCTCGGGTCTGTTCAGCGCGCCTCGCCATGAGGTGATGAGCGTCATGGACGGGCCGGCGGCCCGCGCTCTGGGGGATCTGGCGCGCGAGCGCTGGTTCCGCGCCACCTGGGAACGCACCTTGCCGGACGAGACCGATGAGGACCCCTGGCCTGACGGGGTCGAGCCGGCCCTGACCGACGTGCCGGTCGGGATCGCCCGTACCGAACCGCGGGTGCGCGGTCGGCCCGAGGTGCGCGAGAACGAGGCCCTGCATCTGGAATCCATTCGCCGGGCGAAGCGTCTGATCTATCTGGAGAACCAGTATTTCACATCGCCGGTCATCGCCGCCGCCCTGGCCGAGCGGCTGGCCGAGCCGGAAGGGCCGGAAATTGTTCTGGTCTCGACCGGACGCAGCCCCAGCTGGTTCGACGGCCTGACCATGGACACGGCCCGCGCAGAGGTCCTGTATCGGCTGGAGCAGGCCGATCGCTACAACCGCTTCTTCGCCTTCAGTCCGCGCACGCTCGAGGGGGAACGGATCATCGTCCACGCCAAGATGTCGATCATCGACGACCGGCTGCTGCGCATCGGCTCCACCAATCTGAACAACCGCTCCCAGGGCCTGGACACCGAGTGCGATGTGGCGGTCGAGCCGACGACCGAGGCGGGGCGCGACGTGGTGCGGCGGTTCCGTCAGCGCTCCATCGGCCATTTCATCGGCGTCTCGGGCGAGGCCTTCGCCCAGGCCGAGGCCGTCATGGGCTCGGTAGGGCGGGCCGTCCTGACCTTCGGCTCGGATCGCATGACTCTGCTCGGTTCGACGCCGCCGTCGGCGATCGAGCGGATGATCGCCGAGTGGCAGCTGGGCGACCCGGCCTCGTCGATGGACGCCTGGCGGCCCTGGAAGCGGTTGAACCGCTCGCATCGCCCCCGACTGACGGGACCTCAGACGCCAGGCTGAAATTCGAAATCGATCACCAGGGGCAGGTGATCCGAGGCCGTGCGCGCCAGCGGATGCAGCGGCGTCATGGCGCCCGTGACCCGGATTTCCGGGCTGACGAAGCAGTGATCGATACGGATGGCCGGGAAGCTGGACGGGAAGGTCTTCACCGAGGGCTTCAGCCCCAGTTCGCGCTGGGCGTCGGCCAGCCGTTTCGTCAGGGCCTGATAGGGGCGGGTGATGGAGGTGGCGTTGAAGTCCCCCGTCAGCAGGGTCGGCCCCGTGCAGCGCGGATCGCCCAGCCAGTCCTGCCCGACCAGAGCCGCCGCCTGCATCCGTTGTTCGCGCGGCACCAGGCCCAGGTGGGTGTTGAAGACGTTCAGGATGGTCCCGTCGAAGTCGATGGCCGACCACAGGGCGCCGCGCGGCTCCAGTCCCCGCAGATTGGGCAGGGTCGGCAGGGCGGCGGCGCGGATCAGCCGCTCGGGCCGCGCCGTCAGGATGGCGTCGCCGTACAGCTCGGCCTCGATGGTCATGGCCGGATGGAAGCGGAAGCCCATCGCCAGACGCTCGGCGATGGCGTGGGCCTGATCCACCCCGTTGGTGCGGGCGCGGCCGACGTCCAGTTCCTGCAGACAGACGATGTCCGGCTCCAGCTCGGCGATGACGGCGGCGATGCGGGCCACGTCCAGCTTGCGGTCGACGCCGACGCAGCGGTGTACGTTATAGGTGACGAGTCTGGGCATGGGTCCTTGTCGGCGCGGTCGATCCCGCAGCCTGTCTATCCGGTCTAGATGACAACCAGACGGTCGGGGACCTCGTTGATATCAGCGGGCCGGGGCGGAAACTGTTCCGCCAGAACCTGACCGCACAGGGCGATGGCCTGTTCCATGCCCTCGACCGGGTGATTTCGACGCAGGCCTGCGGTCAGGGCGGCGACGGCGTCGGCCCAGACCTCGGGGCTGACGCAGGCGTGGATGCCCTCATCGGCGATGACCTCGACCTGATGATCGGCCAGGGCGGCGAAGATCAGCACCCCGGTCCGCGCCTGGGTGACGTGCAGGCCGTGGGCCAGGAACTGTTGCATGGCCGCGCGGCGGACGCGGGTGCGGCGCAGGGCGACCGGCGTGAGCAGTCGTCGCACGGGCGGGATCAGGCTGACCAGGAAGACGCCGACGAAGACCGCCGCCTGAACCAGGGCGTAGGCGGCCAGGGCCTGTCCGATCTCGACCTCGCGCGCGGCGGCGTGGGCCGCCTGCCAGTCGGCGCTGCCGAGGTTGGACAGGTTGGGCAGCCAGTGGGCGCCGAAGCCAAGAGGGATCAGGCCCAGAGGCAGCAGCAGGGCCGCCGCCGCCGCCCAGGCCAGGCTGACGTCGCGATAGGAGGACACCTGCCGCGCCACGACGCAGAAGATCTCGCCCGAGGTGTTTTCCTCGGCCTGGGCGATGGCCCGGGCGACGCGGGCGTGGTCGTCGGTTGTGAACTGCATCACCATCCCCCCGAGGCGCCGCCGCCGCCGAAGCCGCCTCCGCCGCCGCCAAATCCACCGCCGCCGAAGCCTCCGCCTCCGCCCCAGTCGCCGCCTCCGCGGCCCTGGTTTCGCAGCGCCTCGCTGGCGGCCCAGATCAGGATGGGGGTCAGGCCGTCGCCCCCCTTGCCGCCACGACGCCGCCTGCCGCCCGCAGCCGCTCCGACCAGGCTGATGAAAAGGAAGAAGAAGATCAGGAAGATGATCAACGCAGGCAGGATGGGCTTCTCACGCTCGCTGGCCGCGCTCTTCGCCTCGGCCGCGCGGGTCTGGGCCTCGGCGGGATCGGCCGTCAGTTGGGCTATGACGGCGTCGGTCCCGGCGATGATGCCGGCCGCATAGTCGCCCTGGCGGAAGGCCGGCAGGATGTCGTTGCGGATGATCAGCGAGGAATAGGCGTCGGTCAGCACGCCCTCCAGCCCATAGCCGACTTCGATCCGCACCTTGCGTTCGTTCGGCGCGACGATCAGCAGGGCGCCGCCGTCGTTCTCCTTCTGCCCTATGCCCCAGTGACGACCCAGCTGATAGCCGAAGTCCCCGATCTCCTGATCCTGAAGCGAGGGCAGGGTGACGACGACCAGCTGATCGCCGGTCTGCTGTTCCAGCGTGGCCAGCTTGCCCGTCAGGGCCTGTTCCTGTTCCGGCGTCAGCAGTTGGGCGTCGTCGACCACCCGCCCGGTCAGGGCAGGGAAGCGGATCTCGGCGGCGCAGGCCGGCAGGGCCGCCAGCCACAGGACGAGCACCAGCAGAAGCGCCGGGATCAGTCCCGGCCCAAGTGGGCCGGGACTGGGGCGGTCCCTCAGGGAGAGGGCGGAAAGGATCATGTCGGGATTAGGCCGCCGGAGCAGGCGCGGCCGCGGGCGGCGTCGAACCGGGAGCGGCCCCCGGCGCGGTCGCGGGCGCGCCGCCCCCAGGCTGAGCATTGGGTTGAGCGCCCGGAACGCCGAGGTTGAAGTTCACGCTTGGCGCGCTCTGGGCCTCGGCCGTGGCGGTGAACAGCTGCATCGGCTTGGAGCCGCCGTGCAGGGTCTTGGCCCAGATCACGCTCGGGAAGGTGCGCAGCTCGGTGTTGTAGTCGCGCACGGCCTCATTGTAGTCGCGGCGCGCCACGGCGATGCGGTTCTCGGTGCCTTCCAGTTGTGACTGCAGGGTCAGGAAGTTCTGGTTGGCCTGAAGCTGGGGATAGGCTTCGACCGTCACCAGAAGCCGCGACAGGGCGCTGGAAAGCTCGCCCTGCGCCTGCTGGTACTGCTGGAAGGCGGCGGCGTTGTCGAGGTTGGAGGCGTCGATGTTGACGCTGGTGGCCTTGGCGCGGGCCTCGATCACCTGGGTCAGGGTGGTGCGTTCCTGAATGGCCGCGCCCTGAACCGTGGCGACCAGGTTCGGCACCAGGTCCGAGCGCCGCTGATACTGGCTCTGGACGTCGGCCCAGGCCGCCTCAGCGCGCTCCTGCTTGGTCGGAATGGTGTTGTAGCCGCAGGCGCCCACGGCGGGGGCCAGGACGACGACAGCGGCGACGGCCGCGATGCGAGGCGAGAAACCAGCCATGAAGAAGCTCCTGCGGGCGGTCGTCAGGACCGCTGATCGCTAAAGACTATCGGGGCCGAAAGGCTCCGCTTCAAGGCCGGATTTTTAGCGTCCCCTAGCTGTTCAGATCTTCCGGCGTCACGCCCGCGGCGCGGCAGGCGGCCGTGTAGGTGTTGGCCAGCAGGCAGGCGATGGTCATGGGGCCGACGCCGCCGGGGACAGGGGTAATGCGGCCGGCGACCTCGACCGCTTCGTTGAAGTCCACGTCGCCGACCACGCGGGTCTTGCCCTCGGCGGCCTTGACCGGATCCTTGGAGGGGACGCGGTTGATGCCCACGTCGATGACGGTGGCGCCCGGCTTGATCCAGTCGCCCTTGATCATTTCGGGGCGACCGACGGCGGCGACCAGGATGTCGGCGGTGCGGCACAGGGCGGGCAGGTCGCGGGTGCGCGAATGGGCCACCGTGACGGTGCAGCTCTCGCCCAGAAGCAGTTGCGCCATCGGCTTGCCGACGATGTTCGAGCGCCCGACGATGACGGCGTTCAGGCCCGACAGGTCGCCCAGCTGATCCTTGAGCATCATCAGGCTGCCCAGCGGGGTGCAGGGGATCATGCCCGGCAGGCCGACCGCCAGACGCCCGACGTTGACGACGTGGAAGCCGTCCACATCCTTGTCCGGGTCGATGGCGTCCAGAACGGCGGCCGAATCGATGTGCTTGGGCAGGGGCAGTTGCACAAGGATGCCGTGGATGCCCGCATCGGCGTTCAGCGCCGCGATCAGGGCCAGCAGTTCCTCCTGCGTGGTCGTGTCGGGCAGACGGTGCGTGTCCGACCGCATTCCGGCCTTCAGCGTCGTTTCGCCCTTGTTGCGGACATAGAGCTGGCTGGCGGGGTCCTCGCCGACGATGACCACGGCCAGGCCGGGCTTGACCCCATGGGCCGCTTCCAGCCGCGCTGCGGCGGCGGCGACGCGCTCGACCAGGGTCTGCGAGAAGGCCTTGCCGTCGATGAGCGAGGCGCGTGCGGGTTGGTCAGCCATGATCGGCTCCATGCGTCGGGAACTGGAAAGCGTGGCCGCGATTTACAGCCGCTACGGTTCGGCGTCTATGATAGCGCCAGCAAAGAGGTTTTCATGCGTCATTCTCAGTTCGCGGCCCTGTTCGGGGCGGTCAGCGCCATCGCCCTGCTGTCGTCAGGCCCTGCCTTCGCCCAGTCGCCGACCGACACGCGCATCGGCGCCGAGGTTCGCGGCCGTCTTGAAGAAGGGGATGCGCGCACGCGCGGCGATGACGCCTATCGTTATGACGACTACCGGGTTCAGCTCCGCGCAGGTCAGAGGTTGCAGGCCGAGTTGCGCAGTAGCGATTTCGACGCCTTCCTGGCGATCTACGCCGAGGGACGCACCTCGGGCGAGCCGCTGGCGACCGACGACGACGGCGCCGGCAGCGGCATGAACGCCCGTCTGCGCTTCACGCCCGAAAGCGACGGCGCCTATATCGTGCGGGCGCGCGCCTACTCAGGCCTGGCGTCCGGCGCCTATACCCTGGCGCTCAGCGAACGGGTGCTTCCGCGTCAGCCGCGTCCAGGCCGTATTTCGGTCGGGGGAGACGTGTCGGGCCGACTGACCAGCGGCGACGCCGAGGACGAGGACGGCAAGCCCTTCGACGCCTACGCCTTCCGGGCCAGCGCCGGCGAGCGCGTCGCCGTTCTGCTGGAATCCGAGGATTTCGACGCCCTGGTCCGCATCGGGCGCATGGTCGGCGGGGCCTTCGTTCAGTCGGCGCAGAACGACGACGGCGCCGGCAAGGGGCTGAACTCCTACCTCATCTTCACCGCGCCCCAGGCCGGCGAATACGTCATTCAGGCGACTTCGGTCGGCGGGGACGCCGAAGGCGATTACCGCCTGTCCCTGGAGCAGGGGCCGGCGGCGCCGTCGTCGCGGGGCATAGCCGTGGGCGAGGAGGTCAGCGGCCGTCTGGACGAAGACAGCGCTCAGAGCGATTCGGGTTCTCCGGCCGATCTGTACCGCTTCACGGGGCGGGCCGGACAACGCGTCGCCATCAGCATGAAGGCGGATTTCGACACCTATCTGGAACTGTTCGACATCAACCGTAACAGCCTGGCCACCGACGACGACAGCGGCGGCGATCTGAACGCTCGCCTGACCTTCGTTCTGCCTGACGACGGGGACTACCTGATCGAGGCGCGAGGTTTCTCCGACGCCACCGGCTCCTATGACCTCAAGCTGGACGAGGTGGCGCCGCCGCCGCCGCCGACAGCCCTCGGCTTCGGCCAGACCGTCCAGGGCGATCTGAAGGAAGGCGGGGCGATGGATGACGAGGGTCGCCTCTATGACGGCTACGCCTTCAGCGGAACCGAGGGGCAGCGTGTCCAGGCCATCATGCGTTCGGGCGATTTCGACGCTCTGCTGCAGGTCGGCAAGGCGGGCGAGGAATTCGAGGAACTGGCCAGCGACGACGACGGTCTGCGTCAGGGCACGGATGCTCGCCTGACCTTCACCCTGCCGGAAGACGGCGATTACGTGCTTCGCGCATTGCCTTATTCCAGCAGTGGCAAGGGTCTGTATTCTCTGGAATTCTCTGATCGCGGGCCCGAGCCGGGCCCCGGCAGTCTGCTGGTCGGCGCCACCGCGCGCGGAAGCCTGTCCGAGGCCGACGCCATGAATGACGAAGGCGTCTCCTTCGACGCCTACACCTTCAAGGCCAAGGCCGATGAGAAGCTGCGTTTCACCATGATCTCCGCCGCCTTCGACGCCATGGTCGAGGTGGGCGAGGACAAGGAAGGCGACTTCCGCAGCCTGGCCGAGGACGACGACAGCCTGTCGGACACCCATGCCCGCCTGGACTGGACCGCGCCGCGCGACGGGACCTATGTCGTGCGCGCCCGCAGCTTCGCCGCGGGCTCGACCGGCGATTACGTGCTGACGGTCGAGCGCCAGCCCTGAGGGTTTGCGAATGAGCGACGATCTGATCCTGGGCCGCAAGGACCAGCACCTGGACGTGGTGCTGTCGGGTGGCGGGCGGCACGTTCTGGCCAGCGGCTTCGATGACTGGCGCTTCGTGCACGAGGCCCTGCCGGATCTGGATCACGCCAAGATCGACCTGGGCGTCGACTTCCTCGGTCGGCGCCTGCAGGCGCCCCTGCTGATCAGCGCCATGACCGGCGGGCCCGCTCGCGCCGAGGCCATCAACGCCCGTCTGGCCGAGGCGGCCCAGCATCTGGGCATCGCCCTGGCCGTGGGCTCGCAGCGGGCGGCCATCGAGGGTCGGGCGACGGGCGGGCTGGATCGGTCCCTGCGCGACCGCGCGCCCGACACGCCCATCCTGGCCAATATCGGCGCCGCCCAGCTGACGCGCGGTTTTGGCCTCGACCAGGCGAAACGGGCGCTGGACATGATCGGGGCCGACGCCCTGGTGGTGCACCTGAACCCCTTGCAGGAAGCCTGTCAGCCCGAGGGCGACCGCGATTGGTGGGGCGTGGGCGCCGCGCTTCAGGCCCTGATCCGCGAGCTGGACGCGCCGGTCATCGTCAAGGAGACGGGGGCGGGTATATCCGCCGTCACCGCCCAGCGCCTGGTCGCCATGGGCGCGGCGGGCGTGGATGTGGCGGGGGCCGGCGGCGCCAACTGGGGCCTGATCGAGGGCGAGCGCGCGACCGAGCTTGCGGACAAGGCTCACGCCGCCGCCTTCGCCGCCTGGGGCATCCCCAGCGCTCGCGCCATCGCCGAGGCCCGCAACGCCTTGCCGGAAGCTCTGATCATCGGCTCGGGCGGGGTCCGTGACGGCGTCGATGTCGCCAAGGCGGTTCGGCTGGGCGCCGACGTGGTCGGCATGGCCTCGGGCGTCATCCAGGCGGCGACAGAGTCCACCGAGGCCGTGATCGCCCATTTCCAGACGGTGATCCGGCAACTGCGGACCGTCTGCTTTTGCACCAACGCCGCCAGCGTGGCGGCGCTGAAACGCGTCCCCTTGTTAAGTGTAAAATAAATCAACTGTTTAGGCGCTCGATTTAGGGCGTTGTTTCGAAACCTCACGGAGACTCCCCCTCTATGCGCACCCTTCTGATGACCACCGTTCTAGGCGCGGCCCTGGCCGTCGCCGGCGCCGCTTCGGCCCAGAGCACCATCCGTCCCGGCCAGACCATCCAGGGCAATTTCAGCTCAAAGGACGCCCGCATGGGCGATGGTTCGCACTACCGTTGCTATGTCATCCAGACCAACCCGGACGAGGCCTATACGGTCACGCTCAGCTCGTCGGACTTCGACACCTTCCTGTCGGCCGGCGCCGGGGCGGATTGCGACGAGACCACGGTCTCCAATGACGACGGTCCGGACATGGGGACCAATTCGCAGATTCGTTTCGCCTCCAGCGGCGGCCTGTGGATCATCAAGGCCAATACGCTGAGCGAGGGCGAGACCGGCCGCTATGAACTGCGCGTCTCGGCCGGCGAGCGCATGCGCCCGACGACCCAGGTCCTGCCTGTCAGCCTGGGTGAAAGCCGTTCCGGGCGTCTGGAATTCAGCGACCGGCGCGCCGATGACGGTTCCTTCTACGACTGCTACGCCCTGTCGATCACGCGCGCGGGCAGCGTCGCCATCCGACTGGATTCCGGCGATTTCGACGCCTACCTGGGCCTCTATGAAGGGCCGCAATGCGACGGCGATTCTCTCGCCACCGACGATGACAGCGGCGGCGGCACCAGCGCCCAGATCGTCCAGACCCTGCGTCCGGGGACCTACTCGATCCGCGCCAACACCCTGGGGGCGTCGGAAGAGGGCGACTACACCCTCAGCGTCACGACGCGTCGTTGATGTCGTCGGCGGCTCCGGTCGGATCGACCGGGGCCGTCTTCGCGACCGCTTCCGGCAAGGGGCGGTCGAAACCAAAGCTGTAGTCGTCAGGCTCCAGCCGCACGATCTGCGGCATGGGCGCCGACGCCGGCGTCTCTATCACCACCACCGATGGCGGGGGCAGGGGCGGCGTCGCTACTATCCAGGCGCTGTCCAGCGCGGCTTCGTCGCTGGCGTAGGGCGCCGGCGGCGACATCCGCTCCGGGTCATGTTCATAGCCGTCGCTCAATGCGCCCACCGCCAGCATGGGCCCAGCGACCAGTTCCGGTTCGACCGGCGCCACGACGTCGACGCTGATGGAGGGGCCGTTCGGCGTCGGGCCATGAGCCGCCGAGGTCGAGCGCCACAGCATCCAGCCGCCAGCCAGCAGGGCCGCCAGCCCTAGCGCCGCGATTGTCGCCGTCGCCGCCTTCATCTCGTCATCCCTCCGATCCTGACGCGTCCTGCTCATAAAGCGCGCTGGCGCCGGATAGGGTCCACGCCGTTGATTGTCGCGTTTCAAGGTATGTCGCGCCTTGCCGCAGCAGGCATGCGGCCCCGCACAGGGACGCCAGGTTCGTCACGTTCTGGTGGAGACGCTCCACCTTCGATCCGTGTTCGACGGTGTCCATGTGCGGGGTTTGGCCGCCTTAGGCCGAGGGCAGCAGGTCGCCGGCGAGGGCCCGGTAACGACCCGCCCGCACCGCGTCCGTCGCGCGGGCGATGTCCGGCGCGAAGTAGCGGTCAGCGGAGTAGGGTTCGGCCGCCTCGCGCACGATGGCGTAGGTCTGCTCCAGCTCCGGCGACGAGGTCAGGGGACGACGGAAGTCGATGCCTTGCGCTGCGGCCAGAAGTTCGATGCCCACCACGGTCGCGGTGTTGGCGGCCATGTCCAGCAGGCGGCGCGCGCCGTGGGTGGCCATGGACACGTGGTCTTCCTGATTGGCGCTGGTCGGCACGGTGTCGATGACGCAGGGATGAGCCACCATGCGGTTCTCGGCCACCAGGGCCGCCGCCGTCACCTGGGCGATCATGAAGCCCGAGTTCACGCCGCTGTCCTTGACCAGGAAGGCGGGCAGGTCGGTCATCTTGGGGTCGACCAGAATGGAGGTGCGGCGTTCGGAGATGTTGCCGATCTCGCACAGGACCATGGCGATCTGATCTGCTGCATAAGCAACAGGTTCGGCGTGGAAGTTACCAC
Source organism: Brevundimonas sp. T2-11 (assembly GCF_055397675.1). Classification (NCBI taxonomy): domain Bacteria; kingdom Pseudomonadati; phylum Pseudomonadota; class Alphaproteobacteria; order Caulobacterales; family Caulobacteraceae; genus Brevundimonas; species Brevundimonas sp. T2-11. The sequence continues at coordinate 1,988,580 of NZ_AP027920.1, read as the reverse complement.
CCGAGATCACGTCGCCGTCCTCGATGAAGACCAGCGGATTGTCGGTCACGGCGTTGGCTTCGCGCTCCAGCATGGCGGCGGCGTTGCGCAGCACGTCCAGGGTCGCGCCCATGACCTGCGGCTGGCAGCGCAGCGAGTAGGGGTCCTGCACCTTGGCGCAGTCGTGGCGGTGGCTGTCGCGGATGGCGCTGCCCGTCAGTAGTTCGCGCAGACGACGGGCCACGTCGATCTGACCCGGCTGGCCGCGCAGGGCGTGGATGCGGTGATCGAACGGCGCGTCCGAGCCCAGAAGCGCATCAACCGAAAGGCCGCCCGCTGCGATGGCGGCGGCGAAGACGTCCTCGGCCGCGAACAGGCCGGCCAGGGCCAGGGCCGTCGAGCACTGGGTGCCGTTCAGCAGGGCCAGACCTTCCTTCGGGCCCAGAACGACCGGCTTCAGACCAGCCTTGGCCAAGGCCGTCACGGCGTCCAGCGTCTGACCCTGATAGCGGGCCTCGCCGACGCCGATCAGGACGCAGGACATGTGGGCCAGCGGGGCCAGGTCGCCCGAGGCGCCGACCGAACCCTTGGACGGGATCAGAGGCAGGACGCCCGCGTTGACCATGCCGATCAGGGTCTCCAGCGTGTGGCGACGCACGCCCGAGGCGCCCTTGGACAGGCTGGCGATTTTCAGCACCATCAGCAGGCGGGTGACGTTCTCGTCCAGCGGGGCGCCGACGCCGCAGGCGTGGCTGAGCACCAGGTTCTTCTGAAGGGTTTCAAGGTCTTCCGGTGCAATGCTGGTGTTGGCCAGCAGGCCGAAGCCGGTGTTGATGCCATAGACGGTGCGGCCCTCGGCCAGGATGGCGGCGACGACCGCCGCCCCCTTCTCGACATTGGCCCAGGCGGCGGGCGTGAGTTCGACTTGAACGGGGCCGTTCAGGGCCTGGCGCAGCTGATTAAGAGTCAGCGGCTCTTGGCCGATAATGATCTGGGTCATTTCTTCTTCTCCTCCCTTCCCCTCGAGGGGGAAGGGCCGGGGATGGGGTGCAGGCAGTTCGCCTGAGATTTAAGCGCGGGAGGCGGCGCCTCCAGAGCCGTTCAAGGAAAGGGCGGAGGGTTCACCCCCGCCCAACCCTCCCCCCTTGAGGGGGAGGGCTTCAGGTTCAGGCCAAGCTCGGCAGGTTCAGGCCGTGTTCGCGCGCGGCGTCCTTGGCGATTTCGTATCCGGCGTCGGCGTGGCGCATGACGCCGGTGGCCGGGTCGTTCCACAGGACGCGCTCCAGCCGCTTAGCGGCTTCTTCGGTGCCGTCGGCGACGATGACGACGCCCGAGTGCTGGCTGTAGCCCATGCCGACCCCGCCGCCGTGGTGCAGCGACACCCACGACGCGCCCGACGCCGTGTTCAGCAGGGCGTTCAGCAGGGGCCAGTCGGACACGGCGTCCGAGCCGTCCAGCATGGCCTCGGTCTCGCGGTTCGGGCTGGCGACGGAGCCGCTGTCCAGATGGTCGCGGCCGATGACGACGGGGGCGCTCAGTTCGCCCGAGGCCACCATCTCGTTGAACATCAGGCCCGCGCGGTGACGGTCGCCCAGACCGATCCAGCAGATGCGCGCCGGCAGGCCCTGGAAGGCGATGCGCTCGCCCGCCATGTCCAGCCAGCGGTGCAGGCCGGCGTTATCGGGGAACAGCTTCTTCATCGCCTCATCCGTCTTGCGGATGTCCTCGGGATCACCCGACAGGGCGGCCCAGCGGAACGGCCCGATCCCGCGGCAGAACAGCGGGCGGATATAGGCGGGCACGAAGCCGGGGAAGTCGAAGGCGGTCTTCACGCCCTCATCGAAGGCGACCTGACGGATGTTGTTGCCATAGTCGGTGGTGGGGACGCCCATGGCGTGGAAATCGAGCATGGCCTGAACGTGGACGGCCATGGACTTGCGCGCGGCGGCCTCGACGGCGGCGGGGTCGCTGACGCGCTTTTCTTCCCACTCGGCGACGGTCCAACCCGAGGGCAGGTAGCCGTTGACCGGGTCGTGGGCGCTGGTCTGGTCCGTCACCAGATCGGGGCGAACGCCGCGCTTGACCATTTCAGGCAAAAGATCAGCTGCATTGCCCAACAGGCCGATCGACAAGGGTTTCTTGTCCTTGAACGACTGCTCCAGCAGGGCCAGGGCCTCGTCCAGGGTCTCGGCCATGACGTCGACGTAGCGGGTGCGCAGACGGAACTCGATGCGGCTGCGCTGGCACTCGATGGTGATGCAGGAGGCGCCGGCCATGGTGGCGGCCAGGGGCTGGGCGCCGCCCATGCCGCCGAGGCCCGCCGTCAGGATCCACTTGCCCGACCAGTCGCCGCCATAGTGCTGGCGACCCGCCTCCATGAAGGTCTCATAGGTGCCCTGAACGATGCCCTGGGTGCCGATGTAGATCCACGACCCGGCGGTCATCTGGCCGTACATGGCCAGACCCTTCTTATCGAGCTCGTTGAAGTGGTCCCAGGTCGCCCACTTGGGCACCAGGTTGGAGTTGGCGATCAGGACGCGCGGGGCGTCGGCGTGGGTGCGGAAGACGCCGACCGGCTTGCCCGACTGGACCATCAGGGTCTCGTCGGCTTCCAGCTTCTGAAGCTGCTCTACGATGGTGTCGAAGGCCTGCCAGTTGCGGGCCGCCTTGCCGATGCCGCCGTAGACAACCAGGTCCTCGGGGCGCTCGGCCACATCGGGGTCGAGGTTGTTCATAAGCATCCGCATGGCCGCCTCGGCCGCCCAGGTCTTGGCGGTCTTTTCAGGCCCGCGCGGGCTACGGACCACTCTGGTATTTGGGCGGGTGCTGGGCGTGACGCTCATCGATTCCTCCATGCGGCCCAGAATGCGACTTGGGCCGTCGTATGGGGCTAGTGTTATGTCTAGACATTAACGCGCGCAAGGGGCAGTTTCGCGTCATGGATCAGGAGCCGCTTCATCGCCGCATCGCGGGCGACATCGAGCGCCGCATCGCCTCGGGCGAGTGGCGGCCGGGCTTTCGCATCCCGACCGAAGCCGAGCTGACGGCGGAGTACGGCTGCGCCCGCATGACGGTGTCGCGCGCCATGTCGGACCTGTCGGCGCGCGGTCTGGTGGTGCGGCGACGCCGCGCCGGGACCGTGGTGGCCCATCCGCCGGTGCATTCCTCAGCGCTTGTCGCCATTCCCGACATCCAGTCCGAGGTCGAGGGCAGGGGGCTGGCCTATTCCCATCGCCTGCTGGGCCGGATCGTCCGTCCCGCGCGGCCCGATGAAGGGCTGGGCGAGCGGGTGATCGAGCTGGAGACCCTGCATCTGGCCGACGACCTGCCCTTCGTCTTCGAGCGCCGCCTGATCTCGCTGGCCGCCGCGCCCGAGGCCGAGGGCGCCGACTTCAGCGCCCAGCCTCCCGGCGGTTGGCTGCTGGCTCACATGCCCTGGACCGAGGCCGAGCATCGCATCTCGGCGGTCGGCGCCGATCGCGAGACGGCGGCGGGGCTGGGTCTGGCCGACGGCGCGCCTTGTCTCAGGCTGGAGCGCCGCACATGGCGCGACGGCCACGGCGTGACCTGGGCCTCCCAGATTTTCCCCGGCGCGGCCTATGATCTGGTCGCCCGCTTTTCCCCGACCAAAGGATGACCCCGATGAGCGAACCGTCTGAAGCCCTCGGCTGGCGCTCGGTCGGCGATCTGGTGGGCGCTCATCCCGACGCCCCGGTCGCCCTGATCGGCGCGCCGCTGAACGAGCGGTCGCTGACGCCGGGCCGTTGCGACCTCGGGCCCAAGGCCCTGCGCGCCGTCCTGCCGCGGCTGTCGACCTATGACGTCGAGACGGGGCTGGAACTGGCGATCAGGGTCCATGACGCGGGCGACGTGGCGCTGAAGGCCGTCTCGCCCTTCGACGCCTTCGAGCCGGTGCGCGACGCGGTGGCGGCCCAGGCCCATCGCGCCCTGACCATCCTTGTCGGCGGCAACAACGCCATCACCCGGCCCGGCGTCCACGCCCTGGGTCTGGATCGCGTCGGCGTGCTGACGCTGGATGCTCATTTCGACCTGCGCGACACGGATCAGGGCCTGACCAACGGCAATCCGATCCAGGCCCTGCTGGATGACGGCATGGACGGCCACCGGATCAGCCAGGTCGGCCTGGCCCCCTTCGCCAACACCCGCCGCGCCCATGAAAAGGCCGAGGCCGCCGGGATCAGCGTCCGCACCGCCCGCGAGTGCCGCCAGCGCGGTCTGGCCGCGGTGGTGGTCGAGGAACTGGAGCGCCTGTCGTCCCTGTGCGAGGTCATCTACGTCGACTTCGACATCGACGTCATTGACCGCAGCCAGTGGCCCGCCAGCCCCGGAGCCCGTCCCGGCGGGGTCTCGGTTCACGACTTCTTCGACGCCGCCCGCGCCATCGGCGCCCATCCCAAGGTCCGCGCCGTGGACCTGACCGAATATGATCCCTCGCTGGAAGTCGGCGACCTCGGCTCCCTGACCGCTGGGCGTTGGTTCTGCGAAATCCTTAGCGGGGTGGCCGCGCGATGATCAACGCTGATCGCGTCATCACCGACTGCCACGTTGCCACCATGACCGAGGGCGGCCAGCCCTACGGTGCGATCGAGGACGCCGCCATCCTGATCCAGGACGGGCGCATCGCCTGGGTCGGAGCGCGCGCCGACCTGCCTGTGCACAAGGCTGTGGAAACCGACCGTCTGGGCGGGCGCTGGGTCACGCCGGGCCTGATCGACTGCCACACCCATCTGGTCTTTGGCGGCGACCGCTCGGGCGAATTCGAGCAGCGGCTGGGGGGCGCGACTTATGAAGAGATCGCCCGCGCCGGGGGCGGCATCGTCTCCTCGGTCAAGGCGACGCGCGAGGCCAGCGATGACGAACTCTACGCCTCGGCCTGCAAGCGTCTGGAGGGGCTCAAGGCCACCGGCGTCACCACGGTGGAGATCAAGTCCGGCTATGGTCTGGACCACGACAGCGAGCTGAAGATGCTGCGCGTCGCCCGCCGCATCGGGCGCGAGGCCGGGGTGCGGGTCCGCACCTCCTACCTAGGCCTGCACGCCGTCCCGCCGGAGCACAAAGCCGACCGCGCCGTCTATGTGGACAAGGCTGTGGATGACATCCTGCCCGCCGCCCATGCGGAGGGTCTGGTGGATGCGGTGGACGCCTATTGCGAGCCCATCGCCTTCACCACGGACGAAGTCGCTCGCCTGTTCGACAAGGCCGAGGCTCTGGGTCTGCCGGTCAAGCTGCACGCCGACCAGCTGTCGGACGGCGGCGGCGCGGCCCTGGCCGCCCGCTATCACGCCCTGTCCGCCGATCACATCGAGCACACGACCGAGGCGGGCGTGAAGGCGATGGCCGAGGCGGGCGTGGCGGCGGTCCTGCTGCCCGGCGCCTTCCTGATGCTGCGCGAGACGAAGCTTCCGCCCGTCGCCCTGCTGCGCCAGCACGGCGTCCGCATGGCGGTGGCGACCGACTGCAACCCCGGCACCTCGCCCGTCGCCTCCATGACGGCGGCGCTGAATCTGGCCTGCGTCCAGTTCCGCCTGACCCCGGAAGAAGCCATAGCCGGCGCCACCCGCCACGCCGCCCGCGCCCTGGGGTTGCAGGACGAAGCCGGCACGATCGAAGTGGGCAAGGCCGCCGACCTGGCTGTCTGGGACATCAGCCGTCCAGCCGAACTCTGCTACTGGCTGGGCGCGCCCCTGCTGCATGGCCGATATCTGGAGGGAAAGGCCTTCTCCTAACTTAGGGTTGTATTAAGGGCTTTGAGAGTTGTATCATTGGATGATCCAAGGCGGAGATCCGATAATGCTGCCCAAGCCAGGGCTGACCACCCCTCGATCCATGGTCGTGGCCCTGACGCTGTTGAGCGCCGCCGCCATGGCCGGACAGATCTATCTGATCGCCAAGGGCGTCACGGGACTGTTTCCGGCGTCCTGACGTCGCGGGTTTCCGATGCTAGCCTCGCTCCGCAGAGGGGCGACATGGCGCAAACGAACACGGACATCGTCATCATCGGCGGAGGCCACAACGGGCTGGTCTGCGCCTTCTATCTGGCGCGCGCGGGGTTGAAGGTGACGGTGCTGGAACGGCGCGGCGTGGTCGGCGGGGCGGCGGTGACCGAGGAATTCCATCCCGGCTTCCGCAACTCGACCGCCAGCTACACCGTCAGCCTGCTGAACCCGCGCGTCATCGCCGACATGGGGCTGCCGCGCCATGGTCTGCGCGTGGTCGAGCGGCGCGCGGCCAACTTCCTGCCCTTCGACGACAGCCGCTACCTGCTGACCGGCGAGGGCCGGACCCGGGCCGAGGTAGCCAAGTTCTCGGCCCGCGACGCCGAACGCCTGCCCGATTATGAGGCGCGGCTGGAGGCGGTCGCCGCCATCCTGCGCGACCTGATCCTGACCACGCCGCCGAACGTGGCGGAAGGCGGCTGGCTGGCGGCCCTGCCGGAAATGCTGAAGGCGGCTTCGCTGGGACGGCGCGTTTCAGGTCTGGGTCTGGCGGCGCAGCGCGACCTGCTGGACCTGTTCGCCAAGTCGGCGGGCGACTGGCTGGACGGCTGGTTCGAGAGCGATCCGATCAAGGCCCTGTTCGGTTTCGACAGCGTCGTCGGCAACTACGCCAGTCCCTATACGCCCGGCTCGGCCTATGTCCTGCTGCACCATGTCTTTGGCGAGGTGAACGGCAAGAAGGGGGCCTGGGGCCACGCCATCGGCGGCATGGGGGCGATCACCCAGGCCATGGCCGCCGCCTGCGCCGAGCAGGGCGTCGACATTCGCCTGGATACGCCGGTCGCCGAGGTGCTGACGGAGAAGGGCAGGGCGGTCGGGGCCGTGACCGAGGCGGGGGATGTGATCCGCGCCCGCGCCGTCGTCTCCAACCTTCATCCGCGTCTGCTGTTCGACCGTCTGGTCGATCCGGCGGCGGTCCCGGCGGACTTCACCGAACGCATGAGCCGCTACGCCTCGGGCTCGGGCACCTTCCGCATGAACGTCGCCCTGTCCGAACTGCCGCGCTTCACCGCCTTGCCGGACGCGGGCGACCACCTGACGGCGGGCATCATCATCGCCCCGACCCTGGCCTATATGGACCGCGCCCACGCCGAGGCGCGGCTGAACGGCTGGTCGTCAAAGCCGATCGTCGAGATGCTGATCCCCTCGACCCTGGACGACAGCCTGGCGCCGCCCGGCCAGCACGTCGCCAGCCTGTTCTGCCAGCATGTCTCGCCCGATCTGGCGGACGAACATCGCGATACGGTGGCCGATCTGATGATCGAGACGGTCGAGGCCCACGCGCCGGGCTTCAAGGCCTCGGTGGTCGGGCGGCTGGCCCTGGGGCCGCGCGATCTGGAGCGGCGCTTCGGTCTGATCGGCGGCGACATCTTCCACGGCCGTCTGACGCTGGATCAGCTGTTCAGCGCCCGGCCGGTGCTGGGCCACGCGGATCACCGGATGCCGGTTCCGGACCTCTATCTGTGCGGATCAGGCGCGCACCCCGGCGGCGGGGTGACAGGGGTGCCGGGACACAATGCGGCGCGCGCGGTGCTGAAGGATCTCAGACGCGGCTGATGTTCAGGGCCTTCATCAGGGCGTCGCGTATGGCGCCCTCTGTGAAGGGTTTCTGGATGGTCGGATTGCCGCGCCAGTGCTCGGGCAGTCCCGCCTCGCCATAGCCGGTCGAGAAGACGAAGGGCACGCCGCGGGCCTTCAGCGCCTCGGCCACGGGAAAGACCTCCCGTCCCGCCACGTTGACGTCCAGCAGGGCGGCGTCCAGCGAGGGTTCGGTCGTGGCCGAGATCAGACCGTCGTCGATATTGGATTCCGGGCCGACCACGGCGCAGCCCATGTCGTCCAGAATCGTCTCGAGCAGCATGGCGACCAGGGATTCGTCCTCGATCACCAGCACGCGACGGCCCTGCAAAGCTGTGGTCATGCGACTTCCTTGTTCAACGGAATGGCGATCTCGGCGATGAAACCGTCGTCGCGGTAATGCATCTGAACCGTGCCTGCCAGATCGTGTCGGACATTACGCTCGATCAAACGACTGCCGAAGCCGCGACGTTCCGGCTGAGCCACCGACGGCCCGCCGGTCTCGCGCCAGAAGATGATGAGTTGCGGGTCCGTCAGGTCGGCCAGAGACCAGTCGACCAGCACCCGTCCGTCGCCCGGCGTCAGGGCTCCATACTTGGCCGCGTTGGTGGCGAGTTCATGAAAGATCATGCCCAGCGACACGGCCATGGCGGGATCGAGCGCGACGTTCGGACCGTTCAGGGTCAGACGGTGCGGGCCGTAGGCCGTGGTTTCGTGCTCCAGTATCTCCCGAAGCTCGGCGCCTTCCCAATGGCTGCGGGTCAACAGGTCGTGGGTGTGCGACAGCGACAGGATGCGTGACTGGAAGGTCTCGGCGAAGGAACGCGGGTCCTCGTGCGATCGCGCCGTCTGCATGGCGATCGACTGGACGGTTGCAAGGGTGTTCTTCACCCGGTGGTTCAATTCGTCGATCATCAGCTTCTGGCGCTCGGCGGCCAGAACGGTGTCGGTGACGTCGTGCCCCTGAACGAAGACGCCTACGATCTCTCCGCCGTCATTGCGGATCGGCTGATAGATGAAGTTCAGATAGCGGGTCGCCAGCGGACCATTGGGCGTCTGCTGCAACTGCACGGGGCTCTGCCGTCCCTGGAAGGGCTCTCCGGTCGCCAGCACCTCGTCGAGGAAGTCATAGTAGCCTTGGCCGGCCAGCTCCGGCAGGGCTTCGCGAATGGGTTTGCCCACCACGTCGCGGTGACCGATCAACTGGCCATAGGCGCCGTTGTGCAACTGGATCACGTGCTCCGGCCCGTTCAGCACGGCGACGAAGCCTGGCGTCTGCATGAACATGTCGAGCAGTTGCCGCCGTTCCGTCTCCAGTCGCCGATTATCCGCCTGAACGTTCATGGCGCGGCGGAACATGCCGCCGCCGATCAGGCTGTCCAGGGCTGAGGTGGCGTCCTCGGGGCGGAGTTTGCCGACCTGGCGACGCAGTCTCTCCAGCTCGGAAATGTCGCTGGTGTGTTGCAGGATGTGGGTGACGCGACCGGACGTGTCCTTGATGGGGGTGTGGGTGCAACTCCAGTAGCGATCGTCATAGACGACCGCGCCGTCCGCCTGTCTTATCGGGATGGGATAGTGGAGCACCGCCAGATAGTCGGGTTCGCCAGTGGTCAGCACCTTCTCGAAGGACGCGGCCAGTTGGCGAGCGTTTTCCGGTGCTTCTTCGCCTGGACCGGCGTCGAAGGCCTGCATCACAGGCTGCCCCAGCAGCTCTTCCCGGGTGCGGTGCGTCACATCCAGATAGGCCTGATTCATCCCGGCGTACCGCAACTGGGCGTCCAGCAGCATGTAGGGATTGGGCGATGCGTCGAACGCCGCGACCAGATCAATTGTCTTGGCGAGTGTCCGCACTCTGGCCCCCCATATCGCTCACCTAACGCGAGCGGAAGCGAAAGGGTGCGTGTTCCTGATGCAAAAAGCCGGGTTGAGGGCCTGCGGTCAAGCTTGCGGGCGGAACTCGCTTAGCTGTTGACGCCCAGGGTGTCCGACAGGGCCCAATACATGGGCTTCGGCATATAGCTCTCGTCATAGGGCAGGCCGCGGTTCAGGCCCTGGGCGGCGCGCGCCCGGCCATCGACCTGTTCGCTGAGCCAGGAGAACTTGTCGGTCAGTCCCCAGGTCACGACGCCGCGCACCTCGGGGAAGGCCAACATGATGTCGAGGTAGCGTCGCGTCTCGTCGGCGACCATCTGGTCGCGCGCGGCGTGCGAGGCCGCCACAGCGCCTTCCTTGACGTCCAGTTCCGTGATCGTGACATCCAGTCCCAGATCGATCAGCGCCTTGGTCATGTCCTGAAGGCCGGCCTTGTCCAGCGGGCCCTTGGACAGATCCAGGTGGGCCTGAACGCCGGCGCCGTCCAGGGGCGTGCCGGCCGCTCGCAGGCGACGGAGCAGGGCGACAAAGGCTTGTCGACGCGCCTTGTCGACAGGATTGCCGTACTCGAACCCGTAGTCGTTGATGACCAGATGGGCATGAGGCGCATGGCTGCGGGCCTCCTCCATCGCTCGCTCGATATAGGTCGGGCCGAATGCGCGGAAGAAGGTGCTGCGACGAAGGTTTTGCGCGCCGGTCTCGGTGTCGATGGGTTCGTTGATCACGTCCCACTCGTTGATGCGCGATCCATAGCGCTCCAGAACGCGCGAGAAGTGGTCGGCCATCAGGCGCCAGTCGCGACGATCCAGCATTTCACGCCTGGCCCAGTCGGGCGTGCTCTGTTCCCACAGCAGGGTGTGTCCGCGAACGCGCAGGCCGTTCTCGTCCGAAAAGGCCAGCAGGTCATCGACGGGGGCGAAGTTGAACTGCCCCTTGCGCCACTCAAGCGAGTTCCACTTGAGGTGAATCTCCGGGGTCAGCACGTCGCAGTCCCGCAGAACAGCGGCGCGCAGAGCCTTGTCCTGAACCAGGTGATCCGCGCGGGCAGCGGCGCCGTAGTAGCGACCGCCACGACGGGCGGCGCGCGCCAGGGACGGGAGAGGATGACGCGCGTCGGGCAATGCGGCGCCTTCTCCCTCGGGCACGGCCCAGGCGCCATGCGGGGCCACCGTCAGGGCGGGGGCCAAGGCCAGACCAGCCAGTAAGGAACGTCGTGACGGAAGCGTCAGCATACTACGCCTAACCTTCTCAAGTCGCGGAGAAGAGTAAGCGCGATCGTTAAGCTCCCCGGGGATAACGCCGGGTTAACGATGGCCTGGGGGTGGTTTTAGGGCTGAATTACAGTCGACTTTGGGCGGCCGTTATTACGGCTGAGCTTTCAAGTCCGCCGCTGCTCAGAAGCTGCGATAGAAACCTACGCGGACATAGCCGTCGGAATCACGGTTGTCTCCGTCGCTCAGGCCGGCGGAGATCTGGAATTCCGCGTCATCGCCCATCTTCACGCCCAGCATGGGCCCGACATGGTAGGCGGAGTAGTTGGAATCCCCATCGGCGGCGACCTCGAGACCAGCGCGGACGCGTCCTGACCCGCCGATCGTGTGGGTCAGGCTGACCAGGGCGTCGTAGTCGTCGAGGGTGAAGCCATAGGACCCGTACCAATCGACGCGCCAGGGGCCGGCGACATGGCCGCCGTCCAGACTGACCATGACCTCGCCTTCGCCGCCGTCGCGCCGGTTGCCGGGGTCTGCCGGGCTGAGGTCCGTGTTCACGTAACGGTATCCCACGCCGACGCTGCCCCAGGTCGGCCCTGATCCGTAGCGATAGATCAGCTCGGCCTGGCCGCCCGTGAAGTCGGCGTCGATCGTGGTCGGTCCGCTTTGATAGTCATAGCTGCCGGTGAAGGCGGCGCCGCGCACGGCCCAGCCCTTGCCGTCCCTTGATCCCGGCAGTCCGAACGTGGCCCCGACGTAGGCGGAGTCCGCGACGTCCAGCTTGCCGCCGGCGAAAACCGTCACGTCGCTTTGCGCCGCCGCGGTTCCGGCCCAGCCCATGGCGCTCATGGCGAGCAGGGCTCCTGCGAATGAGGTTTTCGATGCGCTGCGGCGACGGTGGTCGGTCATGAACTTTCCTTGACGATAATATCGGCGCGTCGTGTTCTCATCGACGCAGAGGAAGGCGCTTGAGCTAGACTGGATGGGTTTGGTTAATACTTTCAGACGACGAGTTTTCCTCGTGTGAGTTCGGCCAGGCTTTCGGCGCTCCGATCACGAGGCGGCTTGGCGCGCGAGACCCATTCGATCAGCTCCGCCATGCCGCTTTCCATGTCGCGTTCCGGTTTGAAGTCATAGGCGGCCGCGATTCTGGAGATGTCGCCGAAACAGTGTCGGATATCGCCGACGCGATAGCGGTTCAGCACCTCGGGGGCGATGTTCTTGCCCAGCAGGCGCGCCAGGACGCCGGCGATTTCGTTGACCGAGATGGGCGCGCCGCTGCCGACGTTGAAGGCGTCCCAGGTCTGGCGATCGCTGTCCAGGACGGTCGCGAAGGCGCGGGCGACATCCTGAACATGGACGAAGTCGCGCATCTGCCGGCCGTCCTCGAACACCAGGGGGGGCTGGTCGTTCAACAGGCGGGATATGAAGATGGCGGCGACCCCGGTGTAGGGATTGCTCAGCGCCTGACGTGATCCATAGGCGTTGAACAGCCGCAGGGCGACGGTCGGTATCCGCAGGGCGCGGCCGACCGACAGGAACATCTCTTCGTGGTCGCGCTTGTTCACCGCGTAGATGGAATTGGGCTGAAGCAGCTTGTCTTCCGAGGTCGGGACCGGCTCCAGTTCCTCGCCGTCGACCATGAGTTCCCACTGGCGCGCTTCCAGCTGTGCGTGCGGGCGCACCTCGGCCGTGACATGGGCGTGGGTCGAAGGACGAATGTAGTCGCCTTCGCCATAGATCGACATGGAGGAGGCCACCGCAATCCTCTGCACCTGGTGCGGCTTCTGCGACAGGACCTCCAGCATGACGGCGGCGGCCATGACGTTGTTGCGCGTGTAGTCGACGATATTGGTCATGCTCTGACCGACGCCGACCGAGGCCGCCAGGTGGGCCAGGTGGGTCACGCCATCCAGCGCGGCCTCGAACACGCCTTCATCCAGGATGTCGCCCCGGATGCGACGCGCGCGCGGGTCAAGGTAGACGGGCCAGCCGTCGGCGTCCATTTCGCCGTCGCCGTGAACCTGGGGCGACAGGTTGTCCAGGACGCTGACGCGATAGCCGCGCGCCAGCATGGCGTCGACCAGGTGCGAACCGATGAATCCGGCGCCGCCCGTGATCAGGATATGCTTGTCCATGACCGCGTCCGCTCAGTGGTGATGGGGAAGGACGCCGTACTGGTCCAGCTTGGACCGCACGAGCGTATTGTTGGCGTCGATCTTCTCGGTGCGCTGCCAGACCTGGCCGCTGTCCTTCAGATACATGACGAAGCCGAGCGTCAGCGGAATGATCCAGACGCACCACCAGACCATCACGAACACGGGATTGACCATCAGCATGTAGCCGATGCGGTCGCGTGTGCGCTCCAGCACCAGGCCCGTCCGCATCCAGGTCCGCAGATAGAGGCCGAGGATCAGCAGGGTGAAGGCCACGATGTTGAAGATCGACAGCGCCACCAGCCACAACGGCAGGAAGTTGTCGCCGGTAAAGAAGCGCCACGCCGCCCAGATCCCCAGGGGGATGCCCAGGGTGTTCACCCACAAGGACATGCAGGGCAGGAAGTTGGTCCAGGCGCGCATGCGCTCGCCGAAGCTGAAATCCATCTCCTTCAGCGGTCGGCCCAGGCTCTGGAAGAAGCCGGCGACCCAGCGTTTCCGCTGCGTGATGCCTTCCCCGAAGGTTTCAGGCACTTCTTCGATCAGGGAGCCGTCGATGATTCCCAGCGTCTTGCCGTTTTTCCAGAAGCGCTCGCCGACCTCGGGGTCCTCGATGGTGATCCAGGGGTGGAATCCGCCCAGGGCGATCAGGTCGTCGACCTTGAAGAAAAGGCCCTTGCCCAGAACCCAGAAGGGTTGCTTCGGATCCGAAAGGTGGCCGTACTTGGCGCCGTCCCAGGTCATGTGGTCGAAGGCGTGGAAGGCGGCCGCCAGGCTGGCGGTCAGGTTGCCCGCGACGTTGCGCGCCTGCAGCACGTCGTACTTCTGCAGTCCGATGGCCGCGGCCTTGAAGTGGTCGGCCGGGGGGCAGCTGTCGGCGTCGATGTAGTCGATGGTCAGATTGGCCTGCCCGCGGCGGTCCTGGGCGACCTGATAGAGGGCGTAGATCAGTTGCCGGGTCTTCTTGGGCGGCAGGTCCTTGACCCCCGCGCGCTTGCCCCGGTGCCACCAGTAGGCCTTGGGGTTGGCGTCCCAGGCGTTCCAGACCGCGTCCCAGCGGGCGTCGCTGGTCGGCGGCACCTCCATGATCTCCACAAAGGGATAGGCCTTCGAGAGGCGCTCCAGACTGGCGATCGTCTCGGTGTCGTCGGCGTTGGGGATGGCGACGATACGGTAGCGATCTCGCGGATAATCCAGCTTGCCCAGGGCGGTGAAGGTCGTCTCCATCGTCCGTTCCAGCTCGCGCAGGACCGGATAGAGAAGAACGATGAAGGGCAGGTCGGCGTCGGCGGGCATGGGGTCGTCCATGTCGACGCTCTGGACGCGCAGGGAGCGGAAATAGACCTCCAGCAGGAAGCATCCCAGGTAAAGCAGCTGGGATATGGCGAACAGCCAGATGAGGATCGTCGGAACACTGCTTTCGTAGTTTTGCATCGAATGGCCCGCCCAGAATGTCCGTGTTGGATTGCTGTCTTCCAGTCGTTACGCGTCGTGTCGTCAGGCTTCCGTCGTGTCGTTCTTCATGATGCGGCCAGGTTGCTGGCCATGCGCCCGTTCAGTTTCATCTCTTCGGTGAAATAGGCGATGGTTCTGGCCAGGCCGACCTGCAGCGGGACCTGCGGGGTCCAGTTCAGATGCTGCAGGGCGCGCGAGATGTCCGGCTTGCGACGGCGCGGGTCGTCCACCGGCAGAGGATGATGGACGATCCGGGAGCTGGAACCGGCCATCTGCAGGATCTGCTCCGCCAGTTCGTTGACGGTGGTCTCGTGGGGGTTTCCGATGTTGACCGGGCCGTCGATCCCGTCGTCTGTGTTCATCAGGCGGATGAAGCCTTCGACCAGGTCGTCCACGAAGCAGAAGGAGCGCGTCTGGTCGCCGCTGCCGTAGATGGTGATGTCCTCGTTCATCAGCGCCTGGACGATGAAGTTCGACACCACCCGACCGTCATCGGGATGCATGCGGGGGCCGTAGGTGTTGAAGATCCGCACGATCCGGGTCGTCAGCCCATGCTGGGCGCCGAAATCGGTCACCAGGGTTTCCGCGAAGCGCTTGCCCTCGTCGTAGCAGGAGCGAGGTCCGACCGTGTTGACGTTGCCGCGGTAGTTTTCCGTCTGGGGGTGGACCTCCGGATCGCCGTAGATCTCGGATGTCGACGCCTGGAAGAAGCGGGCCCGGTCATGCGCCGCCTTGGTCAGCAGGTTCAGCGTGCCGAGGGAGCAGGTGAGGGCCGTCTTCACACGGTCGTACTGATAGTGAACCGGAGAGGCGGGGCAGGCCAGATTGTAGATCTGATCCACCGGCGGCACGCCCTCGGGGAGGGGGGTGTTGATGTCGTGCTCCATCAACGTGAACTTCCCGGAAGTTTCCAGGTGAGCGACGTTCTGTGGTCTTCCTGTGTGGAAGTTGTCTATGCAAATTACAGACAAGCCGCTTCCAACAAGTCGGGTGCAGAGGTGTGATCCTAGAAAACCGGCCCCTCCAGCAACTATCGCTGTTGCTTGGTTTTTTTCATCACAAGTGTTGGATCGATTCCTGAAATCGAAATTTTCAACCATCTGCCTTAGCCCCGGTTGTTCACTAGACCATTGATCTGTTTTCGATGAAGCGACGACTGAATTCATCCGCCGAGGGAATTCCGAATTCCGTAAGCGGCACGTTAACGGGCCATTAACCATCGGCCCGGCTTTGGGTTCCGTTTACGATTCGTCGGGAGTCAAGTCGCCGGAAACAGGGGGGCTGATCTTCCGGTCGTCGCGCGGAATTAACCCGGAAACCGCCTGTGGACGCGGAATCTCATCAATTTTGACTAGTCTACAAAGAGTAGCAGTCTTGGGGATGCGGATCGAGGTGAGTGGCTACTAAATGGCCGGATTGTGGCAGGCGCCGCAATGTCCTGATCCCCGGTGCAGGCGGTCTGGATACTCAGAACAATGACCCTCGGAGGCTAATATGCGTACTTTTGCTATTGCGGCGGCCGCCGCTGCTGCTCTGCTTGCTATTCCCGCTGTATCCAGCGCCCAGACCAATGTGACCGTGACCACCAGCGTCACTGACTTCTGCGGCATCGGCCTGGCCAATGTGGCGGGCGGCAACGTCGCCGTGGCCAATGGCGCGCGTCAGAAAGTCACCACCCTGCGCATGTCCTGCAACTCGGCCACCGGCGCCAAGTTGACCTCGAGCGCCCAGAACGGCGACTTCAAGTCTCCGGCCGGCGTGCTGATCAACTATGACTGGGATCTGGTCGTTCAGGGCGTGCCGAGCCTCGGCTTCGCCGCCGTCGACACCTGGCCCGGCAGCCCGGCGATCGTCACCAACTCGGGCGGCTACAGCCAGGCCCTGGCTGACGGCATCTTCGCCGACCTGTTCCTGAACCTTTGCTACAACGTCCCGGGCGGCCCGGGCGTGGGCGGCACTCAGGGTGATCCGACCAACCCCGGCTCTTCGGGCTGCGCGGCTGCCCCCTCGGGTCCTGGCGCGGCTTCGGCTCCCGCCGGCACCTATACCGAAGTCTTTACCTTCGCGCTGAACCCGGCCTGACCGGAAAGCGAAACGGGGAGCCGGTGGAGCGGCTCCCCGTTTTTCTGCGCGCCAATCTGCAGGGGAGGATGCAGTCATGAGATTGCACGTATTCGCCATCGCGGCCGTCGCCTCGATGCTGGCGATCGGATCGCCAAACGCTGTCCGGGCCATGGACGTGTCGCCCATGGTCGCCAAGATCACCCCGTCCGGCAGTGGTTCCAGCTACCGCCTGACCGTTCGCAACGACAGTTCTTCCGCCGCGACGGTGGAGATCGAGGTCTATCGAATGACGGTGGATGAGGCCGGCGGCCGCAGCCTGACGGCGGAAGACAACGACATCGTCGTCTTTCCGGTCCAGTCCGTCATTCCGCCCAATCGCGAACAGGTCGTCCAGGTCCGATATCTGGGCGAGGCTGACGGCGAGGGGCGCATGTATCTGGTCCGCGCCGCCCAGTTGCCGATCAATATGCAGACCGTGACCGATGACGGCGCCGCCGGAGCCGACATCAAGGTGGCCTTCACCATCAACACCTATGTTTTCGTCGCGCCGGCCAATGCGCGGGCTGCCGTGGAGGTGACGTCGGTGTCGCGCTCCGCCAACGGCGACGTGCTGCTTTCAGCGCGGAACACGGGCACGGGCTTCGCCCACCTTCGCGAGGCGCGCTTCACGTTGAGAACGGCGGATGGCAGGTCGCATGAGGTTCCCGCCGCCGCCGTCGATGTCGGCGAGGTCAGTGTCATCGCCGGCGGCGCCACGCGTCAGATCCGCATTCCCGCCGCCCTGACGGCGGGGGTGACCGGCGACGTTACTGCGGCGATCGCCCTGTGAGATGGCCAGTCGCAGAACGACCTGGCGGCGTCTCGGTCTGGCCGCCTGCCTGGGGGGCAGCGTGGCCGCCCCCGTTCGCGCGGATGCGCCTCTGTTCACGGATGAGGTGATCCGCACCGCGCGCGACTATTCCGTCGAAGCGGAGGGGTCACCCGCCGCATCGACGGTCTTGATCGAGCGGGACGCCTCCAACGTCCCGTTCGCCGCCGGCGCCGCGCCGGTCGTTCCCCCCATGAGCGGCGCGGCGACCGGCGGGACTCAGGACGAGGCGCCCAGCGCCAGACCCACGCCGGTGCTGACGCCGATCCAGGGGCCGTTGACGCTCGACGGCGTCTATCTCGGCGACATCAGCGGCGAGGTCGACATGCAGGGCGAGGGCGTCATTGACGCCGTGGCCTTGATGGATCTGCTCGGCCTCAAGGTCGCGGTCGAGGTTCGGGATCGCCTGAAGGCTGTCATCGCCGCCCAGTCGAAGGTCAATATGGGCGACCTGCGCGGCCCCGGCTTCTCGCTGGCCTTCGACCCCCTGTCCCTGACCTTTGTCGCCGAGCTGGCCGCCGACGCCCGGGCGCGCCGGGACGTCAGCTTCGCCCGCAACGAAGTCATCGACCCTGCGGCCTTCGACCAGCCGGCGCGCTTCTCGGCGGGCGCCAATGTCAATCTGGCGCAGCTCTATTCCCACGACGAGGGACGTTTCGGTCCCCTGGCCGGCGGGATCGACATGTTCGCCAATCTCGGCGGTTTCGACGGCGTCACCCTGACCGCAGGGGTGGACTATGACGGCGGCAGCCAGGATCAGAGCTGGCGTCGCCGCGAGATCAGGCTGTCCAAGGACTTTTTCCAGTCCGCCATTCGTCTGACGGCCGGCGAGTTCGCCCCGCCGGTGGAGAGTTTCCAGGGATCGCGGCGTTTCCTCGGCTTGTCGGCGGCGAGAGCCTATTCGACCATTCGCCCCTTTCAGAACGTGCGTCCTTCCGGCCGTCGCCAGTTCGTGCTCGACCGCCCGGCCCTGGTCGTCGTCGAGGTCAACGGCGTCATCGTCGAACGGATAAGGCTGGACGCCGGGCCCTATTCCCTGTCGGATTTTCCCTTTGGCCAGGGCGCCAATACGGTGCGTCTTCTGGTCGAGGAGGACAGCGGCCAGCGGGAGATCGCGGTCTTCGACCTGTTCGGCGGGGCCGGGCTGCTGGACCCCGGGGTCGTGGACTTCGGCGTCTCCGCCGGGGTTCTGGAGGAGGGCGGGCAGCTGGAATATGGCTCCACGCTCGCCGCCACGGGCTTCGTGCGCAAGGGGATCACCGACGCCCTGACCCTGGGGGCCAACGCCCAGTGGGCGGACGGGCGCGGGCAGGTCGGAGGGCTGGCGACCTGGGGCAGTCGTCTGGGGTTGATCCAGGCCAGCGCGGCTGTCAGCCATAACGGCGACACCAGCGACCAGGGCTATATCCTGGCGGTGGACTACATGCGCGAGGCCACCCTGGCGCGCGAGGTCGAGCTTCGCATCGTCGCTTCGGCGCAGGCCACGAGCAAGTTCTTTCAGACCGCTTTCGACAACTCGGCCTTCAACCGTGAACAGTGGCGGGCGGCCGGACAGGCGCTGGTGCGCTACAAGGCCTATTCGCTCAGTCTCGGCGCGGCCTATGTGAAGGGGCGCCAATGGGAGGATCGAACGGATTTCAGTGTTTCGATCGGCCGAACCTTCAGGCGCTTCGGCGTCAACCTGGCCTGGCAGAGAGGCGCGACCAGCGACGGGATCGAGGAAACCCGCTTCGGCCTGACGCTGACGACACGCTTCGGCGGCCGCTGGAGCGGCGTGGCGCGCTATGACAGTCAGAATGATTTCCGCGAGGTCGGCATCTCGCGTTCGTCTTCGGGGCGGTTGAACGATCTCAGTGGCGACCTGCGCTTCTCCGAGGATCGGAACAACCAAACGATCTCGGGCGATCTGCGTTACATCAACAACCGTTTTGACGCCGAGATCATCTCCAATCGGCTGGTGTCCACCACGCCTGGCGGGGTCACGCGGCAGGAATCCCTGTGGCGGCTGTCGACCCTGATCGGTTACGCCGACGGCGCCTTCGGCGTCGGCCGTGCGGCGCGTGAGGGCTTTGTCATCGCCACCCCCCATTCGACGCTCAAGGGCGCGCGGGTCAGCCTGACGGATTCGAGCGGATACCCCGTCGCGCGTAGCGGCTGGTTCGGGCCGGCGCTGGCCGGCATTGATCGCGGCTATGGCGTGCGTCGCTATGAGCTGGACGTCGACCCCTTGCCGCCGGGCTACGATCTGGGCAGCGGCGTGATCAACACCTTCCCGGGCTTCGGCAATGGATACCGGGTCGTGGTCGGCAGCGACGCTTCCTACACCGCCAGGGGGGTGCTGGTTTCGCCTGAAGGGCCGGTCGCCCTGATCGGGGGCTCCATCGTGGCGGTCGATGCGCCGGAAGGGGCCCCGGGCAAGCCCTTCTTCACCAACAGGGGCGGCCGGTTCGTCGCGGACGGCATGGCGCCCGGACGTTATCGGCTGATGGTTCAGGGGGAAGTGGTCGGGGAGTTCGTAATCCCTGAAAATGCGGAAGGAATTATCGATGTGGGCGAAATCAGAACGGCGCGACCCCTGTCCTGACCGGTCGGGTCGCCGCAAGACGACCTGGCTTGTCGCGGCCGTGGTCGCGGCCCTGTCCGGCGCCACGGCGACCCAGGCCTGTGATCTGGGTCTGGTTGAGGGCCCTCAGCCGATCCGGATCGAATATAATCCTTTCGCCGTGGCGCCGACGCCCGGGGCTCTGGATGTGGGGTTCGAGAACAAGGGGGAGGGCGAGTGCGATCTGCGCCTTTCTTTCACGGACGACGCTGACATGGAGGTGACGCGCGCCGTTCTGGGGGGAGTAGGGGTTCAGTTCCGACCGCGTGAATCTTCCGGCGTCCAGGCTGCTGACGTGCAGAGGGGCGTCTTCCAGTACCTGCTCCCTCCCGGGACCCGGGGCGTGGCCCAGATGGACGCCGTCGTGGTGCAGAACGCCGTCGCCGACGCAGGAGAGTACGGCGTCGATCTGCGCATGCGGGTCAGGAACGTCGATGGCGTCGATCTCATGTCGCCGATCCCGTTGCGCCTGGTTCTTCAGTCCACGCCTCGGGCCCAGTTGAACCTGGCCGGGGCCGCCGGGGCCTTCGGCTCGGGAGCCAGCGTGGAGGTGGTGGACTTTGGGGAGGCGGCGACGGGCGCGACCCGACGCATCTTTGTTCAGGTGCGAGCCAATGCGCCCTCCACCCTGTCGATCAAGTCCCAGCATGGCGGCGTCATGCATCGGGTCGAGGAGGTCGAGAACGGCACCGTGGTGCCCTATGCCGTCGAACTGGACGGCGAGATGGTCGATCTCTCGACGCTCTGGACAAGAGAAATTGATCCTCCTCGCACGCTCGCCGGCATCGCCCTGCCCATGACGTTCGTCTTGGGTTTGATTAATGGGCAGATGGGCGGGCGGTATGAAGACCTTATTACAGTCGATATATCTCCCAATTGATGGGCTTTCATTAAAGGTGGGGGGCGATGTTTTTCTGTATATCTGCCCTGAAATTTTTATCGTTTCGGCAAAAATGTCGTTGTTGTTTTCGGTAATGAATAGTTTTTACGAAACGCTTATCAAATGATTTGACTTGTTTCTTCAAAATTTGGCGGTTTATTTTTCGAGGTTTTGTAATGAAAACTGATATTTTCTAAAATTTGCTTGAACCCTTGTCTGAATTGTCGAAACAATGTCGGCAATAAAGGGCATGCGCCTGCTGGTGATCGGGCTGGGTCGCCGAGCGTGTGTCGCTGGGAGCAGGGACGTCATGATTGACCAGGATTTCGCCCGGGCGCCTGTCGGCGTTCTCGACACCCCTTTTATGCAGACCATCTCAAGCGGCCAGAACGTGGTTCCGGCCGTTGAGCGACGATCCTTCGTCAGGCCTCTGGCCATCCGGTCGAGCCCGCGTTTCACCGAGGCCGAGGCCTGGTTCGAAAACGATGAGACGGCTCGTTTTGTCCTGGACCTCAACGGGCGCGTGCTGACCAGCAACGCCGCCGCGCGAAACCTGGCGGCCTGCGGCATGCTCGGATCGGGCGGGGTGTTCATCTGTTCCGCCCATCGCAACCGCGCGGAACTGGATCTCTTGCTCAAGCGCCTGGCTGAGGGGCGGGAAAAATCGGGGCGCATTCTGTTCCGGGCCGGGGATGACGCCTGGTGCATCCTGGACCTCATCGCCGCCGCGGAAGCGCCCGGACGGGTGTTCGCCGCCGCCCGGCCGGTCAAGCCTCTGGACGAAGAAAGGGTTGCGGCCGTGGGCTGCGTCTTCGGTCTGACGCGCGTTGAAAAGTCGGTTCTGGTTCACCTGGCGGGCGGCGAGGCCCCCAAGGAGATCAGCCGCAAGCTGGACATGTCCATCCATACCGTCCGCTCGCATCTGCGTTCCATCTGCATGCGGATGGGGGTCAAGGGCATCAACGGTGTTCTGCGCCTCAGTTTTCTGATGGCGTGACGCTTCGCGGCAAAAGGCTGCGCCTTGAACCATCCATTCAGCGCTCGACTGGGCGCCGGCGATCGTTCGCCGCCCCCACGGAGCGATGAGCAAGGCGAATTGAGCGTGAGTGAGAAGATGGTGGACGCGACAGGGATTGAACCTGTGACCCCCTCGGTGTGAACGAGGTGCTCTCCCGCTGAGCTACGCGTCCAGCGCAGAACGGCCAAATCAGAAAGGCTTGGGCCGTCGGGAGGCGCGATGTAGCCCGCGATTCCGACGACGGCAAGCCTCTTTGATCAAATACCGGCGGTGCGGACCCCTTCAGGCGTCTCCGCCTCGGGATCGCCGGGCAGCCAGGCGACGTGCCCGTTGTAAATGTCCTCGTTCAGGACGCCTTCCTCCTTGGCGACCAGAACGGGCACGACCATCTGGCCGGTGACGTTGGTGGCCGTGCGCATCATGTCGATGATCCGGTCGATGGCGATGATGTAGCCGACGCCTTCCAGCGGCAGGCCCGCCGTCGACAGGGTCAGGGTCAGCATGACGATGCTCGTCCCCGGCACCCCCGCCGTCCCCAGCGAGCCCAGCACCGCCGTCAGGCCGATCAGGACGTACTGGGTCAGCGTCAGGTCGATCTGGAAATACTGGGCGATGAAGATCGAGGCGATGGCCGGATAGATGGCGCCGCAGCCGTCCATCTTCACATTGGCCCCCAGAGGCACGGCGAAGGCCGCATAGGCCTGCGGCACGCCCAGGCGCTCGACCGTCTGGCGCAGGGTGATCGGCAGGGTGCCCAGCGACGAGGAGGTGGCGAAGGCCGTCTGCTGGGCCGCAAACGCCCCGCGGAAGAAGCTGCGGATCTTCAGGCCGTGCAGCTTCAGCAGGCCCGAATAGACGATCAGGATGTGGAACAGGCAGGCCGCATAGATGGCGAAGATGAACTTGCCCAGCGGCAGCAGAGCCTCCCAGCCGTAGCCGCCGACCACCGAACCGATCAGGCCGAACACGCCAAACGGCGTCAACTGGATCACCCAGCGGGTGATGCGGAAGATCAGGGCGGCGCCTTCGTCCACCAGCCGCCGCGCATTCTGCGCCCGGTCGCCCAGCGCCACCAGGGCCGCGCCCAGCAGGGCCGAGAAGAAGATGATCTGCAGCACCTTGCCCTCGGCCAGAGAGGCGAAGGGATTGGTCGGCACGACGCCCAGCAGGACCTGAAGCGGCGTCGGGATCACCCGTTCCTTCACCTCGCCCAGCGGGAGGTCGGCCAGGCCGACGCCCGGATTGATCAGATGCCCGAAGGCGAAGCCGACCAGCACCGCCAGCAGGGAGGTGATGGCGAACCAGACAATGGTCCGCACGCCCAGCCGCACCGCGCCTACGCCTTCGCCCAGCTTGGCGATCGAGCTGGCGATGGTGAACAGCACCAGGGGCGCCACCACCATGCGGATCAGGTTCAGATAGACGTCGCCGATCGGCTGCAGCCAGACGGTCGCCTGCTCGCGCAGGATCAGACCGGCGATGATGCCCAGGGCGAAACCGGCGGCGGTGCGCTGCCAGAGGGGGATGGCGAAGAAGCGACGGAACATGACGACCTTGGGGGAGGAACGGTCGTCCTATGTGTTTGGCGCAAGAGACGACGGCAACCGCGCCGGGAGCGATTGACGCTGAGAAGTTCTGAGCCGTCTTTTAGTTTTTCTGAGGTTCGACCGGTTCGCGCAGATACAGGTAGAGCGGCAGAGCCAGCGACAGTCCCACGCAGAAGCTGGCCGGCAGCACCAGCCACCAGCGCGTGACCCTGTGCCGGGCCGCATCCCGCCACGACCACACCCAGAATACGACGATGGCGATCAGCACGTCGGCCGAGAAACCGCCGGCGGCGCCGTTGACGAACAGCGACTTCAGGAAGAGCGGAATATCCAACCCGTTCAGGGCGAAGAAGGACCCGAAGAAGAGCCAGGGGACCACGGTCCCGACCACCGCCATGGCCAGGTAGAAGTTCTTGACGCTCATGTTCAGGCGCCCATCACCTCGGCCAGCGCGGCCTCGAAGCCGTCGTAGTGGTCGATCACCACATCACCGCCCAGTTCCTCGCGAGGCACGTCGTTGTAGCCGAAGCCGACGACGATGCAGGCCACGCCCGCGTCTTTCGCCGCCTTCGTGTCGGTGGTGCTGTCGCCGACCATGACGCAGCGCGCCGGATCGCCGCCCGCCTTCTGCACCGCCTCATGGATATGCGCCCCGCTGGGCTTGCGGGCCGAGACTGCGTCCGGCCCGGCGATGAAGGCGAAATGCTTCGTCAGGTCCAGCGCCTCGATCAGGGCCACCGACAGGTCGGTGCGCTTGTTGGTGGCGACGCACAGGATGGCGCCGCGCGCGGCCAGTCGCTCCAGCGCCGGGACCACGCCGTCGAACGGGCGGCTCTCGTCGGCGATGTGGGCCAGATAGTCCTCGATGAAGCGCTCGAACAGGCCGGGGGCGTGGGCCTCGTCCCAGACGGCGCCCGCCTCCATGAAGCCGTGACGCAACAGGGCCATGGCGCCGTGTCCGACCAGATGCCGGGCCGAGGACATGGGCACGGGCGGCAGCTCATACTGCGCCAGCATCCGGTTCAGCGTGCCGATCAGGTCGGGCGCCGAGTCCACCAGGGTTCCGTCCAGGTCGAAGGCGATGGTCCAGCCTTCCAGATCGCGTTCAGTGCTCATGTCGTCTCCCGGCTCGCGCAGACCCCGGCAATGGGCTAGATCGCGCAGGACGACAAGCCGCCGGATCGATTCATGACCGCACCTCATCCCCATAGTCATCCCAGGGCCGCCATTATCCTCGCCGCCGGCCAGGGCACGCGGATGAAGTCGCCCCTGCCCAAGGTCCTGCACCCGGTCGGCCAGCGCGCCATGCTGGACCACGCCATCGACGCCGCCGAGGCCCTGGGCTGCGAGCGCATCGTGGTCGTGGTCGGCAGTCATTCGCCGGAAGTCCGCGCCCATGTCGAGAAGCGCCTCGGCGCCGACAGCATCGCCGTTCAGGACCCGCCGCTGGGCACCGGCCACGCCGTGCGCGCCGCCGAGGCTGTTCTGGGCGACTTCGTCGGCCATGTGGTTGTGACCTACGGCGACGTGCCCCTGTTGAAGGCCGCCGACATCGAGCCGGTCTTCGCCGACAGCCACGAGGGCGTCACCGTCATCGGCTTCGAGGCCCGCGATCCCGGCGCCTACGGCCGTCTGATCCTTGAGGGCGACCATCTGCTGGCCATCACCGAGGCCAAGGAGGCGTCCGCAGACGTGCTGGCCATCACCGCCTGCAACTCCGGCGTCATGGCCGCCCCGGTCGGCCTGCTGTTCGACCTGCTGGCTGAGGTGAAGAACGACAACGCCAAGGGCGAATACTACCTGACCGACGTGGTCGAGCTGGCCCGCAAGCGCGGCGCCCCGACCCGCGCCGTCTTCGCCGCTGAAGACTCCGTCATGGGCGTCAACGCGCAAGCCGAACTGGCCCAGGCCGAGGCCCTGTTCCAGCAGACCCAGCGTGAGCACTTCCTGGCGCAGGGCGTGACCATGTCGGCCCCCGACACCGTCCACTTCGCCTGGGACACTGAAGTCGGCGCCGGCACGACCATCGAGCCCTTCGTCGTCTTCGGCCCCGGCGCGGTCGTGGCCGAGGGCGCACGCATCCGCAGCTTCAGCCATATCGAAGGCGCCAAGGTCGCGACCAAGGCCGAGGTCGGCCCCTACGCCCGCCTGCGCCCCGGCGCGGACCTGGGCGAGGGGGTCAAGATCGGCAACTTCGTTGAGGTCAAGAACGTCCGCATGGACGCAGGCGCCAAGGCCAACCATCTGGCCTATCTCGGCGACGGCCATGTGGGCGCGAAGGCCAACATCGGCGCGGGAACCATCTTCTGTAACTACGACGGCTTCTTCAAACACCGCACCACGGTGGGCGAGGGAGCCTTCGTCGGCTCGAACTCCTCCCTGGTCGCCCCCGTGACCATCGGCGCGGGCGCCATGGTCGGCTCCGGCTCGGTGGTGACCAGGGACGTGGCGCCCGGCGATCTGGCGCTGGGCCGCGCCGAACAGACGACGAAGCCGGGCTGGGCTGCCCGCTTCATGGACAAGATGCGCGCAAAGAAGGCGGCGAAGAAGTGAGGTCGCTCTCAGCTCCCGTCCCCCTTGATGGGGGAAGGGCCGGGGCTGGGGGTGATGCCGCCAGATGTTTAAGGTGGCGGGTCATCGCCACTGATTTCACCCCCATCCCAACCCTTCCCCCATCAAGGGGGAAGGGCTTTCTTTGGAAGCCCGCCCATGTCTGACATCCAGAAACGCAACGCCGGCGAAGCCGCCGCCGCCCATGTCGAGGCCGGCATGGTGGTCGGTCTGGGCACCGGCTCCACCGCCGCCTGGTTCGTGAAAGCTCTGGCGGCGCGAAACCTGCCCGACCTGCGTTGCGTCCCGACGTCGGAACGCACCGCCGATCTGGCGCGCGAGCTGGGTCTGACCCTGTCGACGCTGGAGGACACGCCGCGCATCGACCTGACCGTCGACGGCGCCGACGAGATCGGCCCGGGCCTGGCCCTCATCAAGGGCGGCGGCGCGGCCCTGCTGCGCGAGAAACTGGTGTGGGAGGCCTCGGCCCGCTGCATCTGCATCGCCGACGCCGCCAAGGTGGTCCCGGTTCTGGGAACCTTCCCCCTGCCGATCGAGGTGGTCGCCTTCGGTCACAAGACGACCGCCAACCGCATCGCCGACGTCCTGGCCGACCACGACATCCCGATGCCCGCCCGCGTCCGTCAGGCCGAGCGAGGCCTGGTCCGCACCGATGGCGGCAACCTGATCTACGACGCCGCCTGCAAGGTCATCAACGACCCGGCCCGCCTGGCCGCCGACCTCAAGAGCCTGACCGGCGTGGTCGAACACGGCCTCTTTCTCGACCTCACCGACCTGGCCATCATCGGCACGGACGGCGGGTTCGAGACGATCAATCCGTAGGGCACCTTGATTGGAAGTGTGCTTCATTTGTAACCGTGATATCGCAATTTCATGCGAAAATTTCTGGTTACAATTCTAGCTTTTGCGACGGCAGGGTGTGCAATGGGGCCGCCTTCATCGCCACTATTTGCAGATATTCCTAATGGCGCTGCCGAGGCGCGCACCGTCATCGCCAACCGGCTGGAGACGCAATTTCCAATAGGATCGAGGGAGGACGCCTTGGCGCCCTGGCTGCGGTCCCAAGGCTTGAAGCCGCAGCGGATATCAAATCCGGACGGATCAGTGACGGGTGACGCGGAGTTCCGTTGGGTCCTGATCCCGCTGGTCTGCGACGCTCAAGTGCGGGTCATGTGGAAGGGCGATGCAAAAGGCACGCTCACTGAACGCCGCGTGATTTACGGCGACACCGGCTGTCTCTGATTCTCACTCCGCTCATCCCGGCGAAGGCCCTCCCTAGTCCTTACCCTCTCTCCGTCATCCTCCGGCAAGCCGCGCAGCGGCGCAGACCGGGGACCCAGCGGCGCGCGATAGCGCGAAACGTCCACGCGCCGCGCTCCGCTGTAAGATCGACTCCGGCGCCGCTGGGTCCCCCGGTCTCGCTGCGCTCGCCGGAGGATGACGAACGAGGGATGCGGCAAACGGCCGTGCTCCTTTCTCTCGCCTTGCCCCCCGTCGCCCCGGCGCCTAAGTCGGGGCAGCGCTGCGGTTCAGCCGCGCGGATTTCAGACGATTCAGACGAATTGGACTCATGTTTTCGAGTCCATTCCCGGAGACCCCGATGACCCAGTACGACTATGACCTCTTCGTCATCGGCGCAGGCTCCGGGGGGGTGCGCGCGGCGCGCCTGACCGCCCTGGGCGGCAAGAAGGTGGCCGTGGCCGAGGAATATCGGGTCGGCGGCACCTGCGTCATTCGCGGCTGCGTGCCCAAGAAGTTCATGGTCATGGCCTCCGAGGTCAGCCACGCGCTTGAAATCGCCGAGGGTTATGGCTGGTCTTTCGACAACGCCAAGTTCGACTGGCCCACCTTCCTTCAGGCCAAGGACGTCGAGATCGCGCGCCTGTCGGGCATCTACGCCGCCAACCTGGGCAAGGCGGGCGTTGATCTGGTCCACGGCCGCGCCGTGATGAAGGACGCCCACACCGTCGAGATCATCGGCAAGAACCAGACCTTCACCGCCGAGAAAATCCTGATCGCCACCGGCGGCCGTCCGTGGAAGCCCGAGGACCTGCCGGGTGTCGAACACGCCATCACGTCCGAAGAAGCCTTCCACCTGCCGGAACTGCCCAAGCGCATCCTGATCGCGGGCGGCGGCTATATCGCGGTCGAGTTCGCGGGCATCTTTGCGGGTCTGGGCGTCGAGACGACCCTGATCTATCGCGGCCCCAACATCCTGCGCGGCTTCGACGACGACGTGCGCGCCCATCTGGCGGGCGAGATCGAGAAGCGCGGCGTCAAGGTCATCCTCGGCTGCCAGCATGCGTCGATCGAGAAGACCGAAACCGGCCTGGTCAACCATCTTGAAAACGGCATGACGCTGGAAACCGACGTGGTCATGTTCGCCACCGGCCGTGTCCCCTATGTGCGCGGGCTGGGCCTTGAGAACGCCGGCGTCGAGCTGAACGACGAGGGCGCCATCGCCGTCGATCCCTTCTCCAAGACCTCGGCGGATAATATCTGGGCCATCGGCGACGTGACCGACCGGATGAACTTGACCCCGGTGGCCATCCGCGAGGCCGTCGCCTTCCACGAAACGGTCTTCAGGAACAATCCGCAGCACTTCGACTACGAAGCCGTGGCCACCGCCGTCTTCAGCCAGCCGCCGGTCGGCGTCGTCGGCCTGACCGAGGCCGAGGCCCGCCGCGCCTGTCCGGGCGAGGTGGACGTCTATGTCACCCGCTTCCGCCCGATGAAGTACGCCTTCACCGGCTCGGACGAGCGGGTGCTGATGAAGCTGGTGGTCGACGCCGACAGTCAGCGCGTCGTCGGCGTCCACATCGTCGGCCCGGAAAGCCCGGAAATGATCCAGCTGGCGGCCATCGCCGTGAAGGCGGGTCTGACCAAGGCCCAGTGGGACGCCACCTGCGCCGTCCACCCGACCATGGCCGAGGAATTGGTGACGCTGAAGGAGAAGCAGTCGCCGTCTGCGATGGCGGGCTGATCTTCATGGCGAGAGGCGGCTTGCCAGTCGCCTCTTGCACGCGCCTTATGCGGCCAGCTGTTTCGGAGGTTCCCATGAAGTCCCGTCTGCTCGCCGCCGCCCTTTCGGCCCTGCTGGTCGCCGCCGCATCGCCGGTTCTGGCTCAGACCGCACCGTCCGCCGCCTATCAGAACGCCGTCGCCGACACCCTGCGCCCCGCCGATGAGGTCGCGCGCGACCCTCTGCGCCATCCCGCCGAGATGCTGGCCTTC
Source organism: Brevundimonas sp. T2-11 (assembly GCF_055397675.1). NCBI lineage: Bacteria > Pseudomonadati > Pseudomonadota > Alphaproteobacteria > Caulobacterales > Caulobacteraceae > Brevundimonas > Brevundimonas sp. T2-11. The sequence continues at coordinate 1,959,528 of NZ_AP027920.1, read as the reverse complement.
GCCCAGGTGCAGCCGGGTCAGAAGGTCGCCGACATCCGCCCCGGCGCCGGCTATTTCACCCGCCTGTTCGCACGCGTCGTGGGCGAGGGCGGCCACGTCTACGCCTTCGTGCCGAACCGCACGGCCGAGCGCGAAAACCCGCGCGCCGACGCCCTGGTCGCCGCCTATCCCAACGTCAGCCGCGTCAACGGCGACCTGGACGCCATGGCCTTCGACGCCCCGCTGGACCTGGTCTTCATGAGCCAGGAATACCACGACTTCCACATCCCCCGGTTCGGCGTGGATGTGACGAAAATGAACGCCGACATCTTCAAGGCCCTGAAGCCTGGCGGCCTGTTCGTGGTCATCGATCATCAGGCCGCGCCCGGCGCCGGCAACACCGTGGTCGAGACCCTGCACCGCATCGAGGGCGCCCAGCTGCGCCGCGAAGTCGAGGCCGCTGGCTTCGTCTTCGACGGCGAGACCTCCGCCGTCGCCAACCCCGCCGACGACCACAGCTTGAACGTCTTTGACGAGGCCATTCGCGGCAAGACCGACCAGTTCGTCTACCGCTTCCGCAAGCCGGGCTGAACCGGCTGAAATCACAGGAGGATCAGCCTATGCGTCCCTTCCTTGTAGTCATCCTCGCCGCCTCATTGGCGACGACCGCCCCGGTCGTCTCGGCCCAGACGGCGCCCGCCGCCTTCGAGGCCGCCCTGGCCAGCCCCATCCGCACGACCGAGGACCGGGCGCGCGACACGGCCCGCCACGCCGCCGAGACCCTGGCCTTCGCCGGGGTGAAGCCGGGTCAGAAGATCGGCGACATGATCATCGGCGGCGGCTATTTCACTCGCCTGTTCGCCGCCGCCGTCGGCCCCGAGGGCCACGTCACGGCCTGGCAACCGGCCGAGTTCATCGGCTTCCAGGCCAGCTATGGCGAGGCCCTGGCCGCCGCCGCCGCGCTCGACAACGCCGACGCCATCAGCTCGCCCATCGGGGCGCCGGAATGGCCCGAAGGCCTGGACCTGATCTTCACCGCCCAGAACTATCACGACCTGCACCTCAAGCCCTTCGCCACGGACACGGCGGCCAAGGTCAATGCTGCAGCTTTCAAGGCCCTGAAGCCGGGCGGCCTCTATGTCGTCATCGACCATGACGCGGCGGCGGGCGCCGGGTCGGAGGCGCCTGACAGCCTGCACCGCATCGAGGTGGATCAGGTCCGGCGCGAGGTCGAGGCGGCGGGTTTTGTTCTGGACGGCTCCAGCGACCTTCTGGCCCGGCCTGACGACCCGCGCACGGCCAATGTCTTCGACCCCTCCATTCGCGGCAAGACCAGCCAGTTCATGCTGCGGTTCAGAAAACCCGCCTGAGCCGAAACTGTCGAACAGGTGACTGGCGAAGCGGGCGGGGAGGGGCTAACCCTGCCCCAAAATCCATAAGGGAAACGCTCAGATGACTCGCATCGCCTTCATCGGTCTCGGCAACATGGGCGGCGGCATGGCCGCCAATCAGGCCAAGGCCGGGCATGATGTCGCCGCCTTCGACCTGTCGCCCGCCGCGCTGGAACGCGCCGCCGAGGCCGGGTGCCGCACCGTCGCCTCGGTCGCCGAGGCCGTGAAGGACGCCGAGATCGTCATCACCATGCTGCCCGCCGGGCCGCACGTCCTCAGCGTCTATTCCGAACAGATCATCGGCGCGGCCCCCACCAGCGCCCTGCTGCTGGACTGCTCGACCATCGATGTGGAGACGGCCCGCAAGGTCGCCGGTCTGGCCCGCGAGGCCGGCTACGCCTTCGCTGACGCCCCCGTTTCGGGCGGCACCGCCGCCGCTGACGCCGGCACCCTGGCCTTCATGGTCGGCTGCGACGAGACCGACTTCGCCCGCGTCGAACCGGCCCTGGCCCCCATGAGCCGCATCACCATCCGCGCGGGCGACCACGGCGCGGGTCAGGCGGCCAAGATCTGCAACAACATGCTGCTGGGCATCTCCATGGTCGGCACCTGCGAAGCCATCGCCCTGGCCGAGAAGCTGGGTCTGGAGCCGGAGCGCTTCTTCGAGATCGCGTCGAAGTCCTCGGGCCAGTGCTGGAGCGTCAGCAACTACTACCCCTGGGCCGGCCCGGTCCCGGCCGCCCCGTCCAACCGCGACTATGAAGGCGGTTTCGCCACCGCCATGATGCTGAAGGATCTGAAGCTGGCCCAGGACGCCGCCGCCAAGGCCGGCGCCACGACCCCGCTCGGCGCTCAGGCCGAGGCCCTGTACGCCCTGTTCAACGGCCTCGGCTACGGCGGCAAGGACTTCTCGGCCATGGTGCAGATGCTTCGCGGGCGACTGGACACCCTGGGCTGATCTTTTCCTCCCCACAGAGTAGCGAAGGGGACCGCGTAGCGTTGGAGGGGGGGGGCGGCGCAGACATCAGCCGTCGAGTCGCCCCTCCGTCACGTCGGCTTGGCCGCCGCGCCACCTCCCCATAGAATGGGGAGGAAAGGGGCTGCCAGCCCGCGTCGGGTCGGGAGGTCCCGCAGGGCCGACGACTGCGGGCAACCCAAAAGCCCGCGTCGGGTCGAGAAGGCGGGGTCTTCTGACCGCGGGCGGCTAAAGTGAGAACCGTTATCAATTAAGGGGTTGAGACGTTTTGTCCGGCTCTGAACATGGACAAGGCTGGTCGGCGAGCGCAATTAGGCGGGGAAAGCTGTATAAGCGAAAGAACTGCCGTCTTGTTCGACTATAAGTCCGCCTTTCAAAACTCGGTCGAGCAGGTCCGCAGCGAGGGTCGCTATCGCGTCTTCGCCGATCTGAAGCGCGTGTGCGGTCAGTTCCCGCAGGCGGTGCGTCGGCGCGAGGACGGCTCCGAACAGGACGTCGTGGTCTGGTGCTCCAACGACTATCTGGGCATGGGCCAGCATCCGGTCGTGGTCGAGGCCATGACGGCCGAGATCGAGGCCGTGGGCGCGGGCGCGGGCGGCACGCGCAACATCTCGGGCACAACCCGTTCGGCGGTCGACCTGGAAGCCGAGCTGGCCAGCTGGCACCAGAAGGAAGCGGCCCTGCTGTTCACCTCGGGCTATGTGGCCAATGAGGCGACGCTGTCGACCCTGCAGAAGATCCTGCCGGGCCTGATCATCTTCTCTGACGCCCTGAACCACGCCTCGATGATCGAGGGCATCCGCCACGGCGGCGGTCCGCGCCACATCTACCGCCACAACGACCTGGAACATCTTGAGGAACTGCTGGCCGCCGCGCCTCTCGCCGCGCCCAAGCTGATCGCCTTCGAGAGCGTCTATTCGATGGACGGCGACATCGCCGACATCGCCGGCACCATCGCCTTGGCGAAGAAATATGGCGCCATGACCTATCTGGACGAGGTCCACGCGGTCGGCCTGTACGGCGAAACCGGCGCGGGCGTGGCCGAGCGTGACGGCGTCCTCGACGGCATCGACATCATCGAATGCACCCTGGGCAAGGCCATCGGCGTCATGGGCGGCTATATCGCCGCCGACGCCGTGATCGTGGACGCCGTGCGCAGCTGGGCCTCCGGTTTCATCTTCACCACCAGCCTGCCGCCCGCCCTGACCGCTGGCGCCCTGGCCTCGGTTCGCCACCTCAAGGCTCACCCGGAACTGCGCGTCGCCCATCAGGAGCGCGCCGAGACCCTGAAGCGCCGCCTGCTGGAGGCCGGCATCCCGGTCCTGCCCAGCGTCAGCCACATCGTCCCGGTCCATGTCGGCAACCCGGTCCACTGCAAGCTGATCTCGGACATGCTGCTGGAAGAGCACGGCATCTACGTCCAGCCGATCAACTATCCGACCGTGCCCAAGGGGACCGAGCGCCTGCGCTTCACCCCGTCGCCGAACCATGACGACGGCATGATCGACAAGCTGGTCGATGCGATGGACAGGCTGTTCTCGCACTGCAACGTCGCGCGCCGTCCGGTCGCCGCATGACGACCGACCCCGAACTGGGCGAGGTCATCGTCGAGTTCGTTCGCAACGGGACCTATGTGAAATGCTCGGCCGTCCACACGGCCACCGGCGTCGAGGTCTCCGCCATGGGCCCGGCGCTGGAGCCGCGCGCCGTCGAACGCGTGGCGATCGCCAAGCTGAAGCGGGCGTTGTCACAGCGCTGACCCCCTAGATGTTGTGGTGTTCGACGACGCGGCCTAGATAGGGGCGCCGTTTCCGCCCTCAGCCTTCGGGATGCCCGCCAGTGACCGCCTTCACCCACGACTCGTACTTCTCCAAGAGCCTCGCCGACGCTGATCCGGCGATCTTCAAGGGCATCCAGGGCGAGCTTGGCCGCCAGAAGGAGCAGATCGAGCTGATCGCTTCGGAAAACATCGTCTCGCAGGCGGTGCTGGACGCGCAGGGCTCGGTCCTGACCAACAAGTACGCCGAGGGCTATCCGGGCCGTCGCTACTACGGCGGCTGCGAGTTCGTGGACGTGACCGAGGACCTGGCCCGCGAGCGCGCCAAGGAGCTGTTCGGCGCCGCTTTCGCCAATGTCCAGCCCCACTCGGGCGCCCAGGCCAACCAGGCCGTCTTCTTCACCCTGCTGCAGCCCGGCGACACCTTCCTGGGCATGGATCTGGCCTGCGGCGGTCACCTGACCCACGGCTCGCCCGCCAACCAGTCGGGCAAGTGGTTCCGCCCCGTGACCTACAAGGTGTCGGAAGACACCCACCTGATCGACTATGACCACGTCGCCGAAATGGCTCAGAAGGAGAAGCCCAAGCTGATCCTGGCCGGCGCCTCGGCCTATTCGCGTCACATCGACTTCAAGCGCTTCCGCGAGATCGCGGACAGCGTCGGCGCCTATCTGATGGTCGACATGGCCCACTACGCCGGTCTGATCGCCGGCGGCGTCTATCCCGACCCGATCCCGCACGCCCACGTCGTCACCACCACGACGCACAAGACCCTGCGCGGTCCGCGCGGCGGCATGATCCTGTCCAACGACGTTGATCTGGGCAAGAAGATCAACTCGGCGGTCTTCCCCGGCCTGCAGGGCGGTCCGCTGGAGCACGTCATCGCCGCCAAGGCCGTGGCCTTCGGCGAGGCGCTGAAGCCCGAGTTCAAGGGCTACGCCCAGCAGGTCGTCAAGAACGCCCAGGCCCTGGCCGGCGTCCTGGTCGAGCGCGGCCTGGCCATCGTCTCGGGCGGCACCGACAGCCACCTGATGCTGGTCGACCTGCGTCCCAAGGGCGTGACCGGCAAGGCCACCGAGCATGAGCTCGAGAAGGCCCTGATGACCTGCAACAAGAACGGCGTGCCGTTTGACACCGCGCCCTTCACCGTCACCTCGGGCGTCCGTCTGGGCACCCCGGCCGGCACCACGCGCGGCTTCGGTGAGGAAGAGTTCAAGCAGATCGGCCACTGGATCGCCGACGTCGTCTCGTCGATGAACGGCGGCGACGAAGCCGATCCGGCCGTCGTCGCGGGCGTCGCCGCCCAGGTGCGCGAACTGACCGCGCGCTTCCCGATCTATCGCTAAGAGGTCGACTGGATGAAGTGCCCCTTCTGCGGAAACGCCGACACCCAGGTCAAGGACAGCCGCCCGTCTGACGACGGCGCGGCCATCCGCCGCCGTCGGTCCTGTCCGCAGTGCAACGGGCGCTTCACCACCTTCGAGCGGGTGCAGCTGCGCGAACTGGTCATCCTGAAACGGAACGGCCGCCGCACCCCCTTCGACCGGGACAAGCTGGAACGCTCGCTGGGCATCGCCCTGCGCAAGCGTCCCGTGCAGCCCGATCAGGTCGAGCTGCTGGTCAGCCGCATCGTGCGCCAGCTGGAAAGCCTGGGCGAGACCGAGATCCCCTCGCACATCGTCGGCGACTTCATCATGAAGGCGCTGAAGTCGGTCGATGAAGTCGCCTACGTCCGCTACGCCTCGGTCTACAAGGACTTCCGCCACACCTCGGACTTCGCCAAATTCCTCGGAGACGAGGGCTTCGACGAGACCAAGTCCGGCCAGGACTGATGCGCCCGCGCGTCACCCTGAAGCTGGCGACGTCTCTGGACGGTCGCATCGCCACAGCCACGGGCGAAAGCCAGTGGATCACCGGGCCAGAGGCGCGTCAGCAGGGCCACCGCCTGCGCGCGACCCATGACGCCATCCTCGTCGGCGTCGAGACGGTGCTGGCCGACGACCCCGAACTGACCGTGCGTCTTCCTGACTACGCCGGGCCGCATCCCCTGCGCGTCGTCCTCGACAGCCGCCTGCGCACGCCTGCGACGGCCAGGGTGGCGAGCGGAAACACCCTGATTTTGACGACCGTCGCGCCCCATCCCATCGGTCAGATCGAGGTCGCCGCGGTCACCGATGACGAGGGCCGCCCCGCCGTCGCCGCCGTCCTCGACGCGCTCGCCGCCCGCAACATCGCCTCCATCCTGATCGAGGGCGGGGGCCGCGTCGCCGCCTCCTTCCTGCAGGCGGGCGTGGTGGACGCCATCGAGTGGTTCCGGGCTCCGATCCTGCTGGGCGGGGAGGGCAGGCCCTGCGTCGCCTCCCTGGCGCTTGCAAAGCTGGCCGCCGCCCCCAAGTTCCGTCGTCTGGGCGTCGAGCCTGTCGGAGACGACCTGTGGGAACGCTACGTTCGCGCCTGACGCCTCCCCAGGCGCGATTTCAGACGAATTAGACTAATTAGACTCTGTTTTTTGGGTCCGAAGGGACCGGAGCTTTCATGTTCACCGGCATCGTCACCGACATCGGCCGCGTCCGCAGCGTCCGCCAAACCGACCGCGACCGTCGCTATGAGATCGAAACCGTGTGGGACACGGCGACTATCGACCTCGGCGCCTCCATCAGCCACGCGGGCTGCTGCCTGACGGTGACGGAGAAGGGCGAAGGCTGGTTCGCAGTCGAGGTCTCGGGCGAGACCCTGTCGAAGACGAAGCTGGGCGACTGGGCCGAGGGGGCGCGCGTCAATCTGGAGCGCGCAGCGAAACTCGGCGACGAACTGGGCGGCCACATCGTTTCGGGCCACGTCGACGGCCTGGGCGAGGTCGTCTCCATCTCCCCCGAGGGCGGATCGCACCGCATCGTGATCGAGGCGCCTGCGCCTTTGCACCGATTTATCGCGCCGAAGGGCTCAATCACCGTCGATGGGGTTTCCCTGACCGTGAATGGGGTGCATGAGCGCCGCTTCGACTTGAACATCATTCCGCACACGTGGGATGCGACCACGCTCGGCGGCCTGAAGGTCGGCGACCGGGTCAACCTGGAGATCGACATGCTGGCGCGCTACCTCGCGCGGTGGCAGGAGACCGCATGATGAAACTGGCCGTCCACAATACCGACAGCCCGATCAGCCCGATCGAGGACATTCTCGAAGACGCCCGCAACGGCCGTCCCTACATCCTGGTGGACGCCGAGGATCGCGAGAACGAGGGCGACATCGTCATTCCGGCCCAGTTCGCTACGCCGGACCAGATCAACTTCATGATCCGCTATGCCCGCGGCCTGGTCTGTCTGGCCGTGACCGGCGACCGCGCCCGGCAGCTGCGTCTGCCGCCGATGGCCGCCGACAATCGCGAGAGCATGAAGACCGCCTTCACCGTCTCGATCGAGGCCAGGGAAGGCGTCACGACCGGCATCTCCGCCGCCGACCGTTCGCACACGGTTCAGGTCGCGACCGACCCGACGCGCGGGGTGGACGACATCGTCTCGCCCGGCCACATCTTCCCCCTGGTCGCGCGCGACGGCGGCGTTCTGGTCCGCGCCGGCCATACCGAGGCCGCTGTCGACATCAGCCGCATGGCCGGCCTGAACCCGTCAGGCGTGATCTGCGAGATCATCAAGGACGACGGCGAGATGGCGCGGATGCCCGATCTGATCGCCTTCGCCCAACTGCACGGGCTGAAGATCGGCACCATCGCCGACCTGATCGCCTATCGCCGTCGCACCGAGCGCTTCGTCGAGCGCGTGCTGGAGACCCCGTTCGAGAGCGTCCACGGCGGGCCGTTCAAGCTGATCCTCTATCGCAACACCATCGAAGGCGCCGAACACATCGCCCTGGTGCGTGGCGAGATTGACCCGAGCAAGCCGACCGTCGTGCGTATGCACCAGATCGACTTCGCCGCCGACCTGCTGGGCCATGTCGAGGCGCGTCAGGACTATATTCCGAAGGCCATGCAGGCCCTGACCGCCAATGACGGTCCCGGGGTCGTGGTCTTCCTGCGCGACCCCGCACTGCAGGGGCTGGCCGAGCGCCTGGGCGGCGCCGACAAGCCCGCCGCCGTGGATCGTTCGCTGAAAGCCTATGGCGTCGGGGCGCAGATTCTGCTCGACCTCGGCGTCAAGGACATGATCGTGATGAGCTCGACGCGGCCCAATCCGACGGCGCTGGAAGGCTACGGCCTGCGCATCGTGGGCTGGCGCGATATGGACGGAGAAGACCAATCCTGAACGACCCCACCCGCGTCCTGATCGTCGAGGCGCGCTACTACGACGATCTGGCCGACGCCCTTCTGGAAGGGGCCAAGGACGCCCTGCGCGCGCAAGGCGTGCAGTTCGACGTCGTCACCGTGCCCGGCGCCCTGGAGGTTCCGACCGCCATCGCCCTGGCCGAAGAGGCCGGCCGCTATCCGACCGCGCCGCGCTACGACGGCTATGTCGCCCTGGGCTGCGTCATTCGCGGCGAGACCTACCACTTCGAGATCGTCTCGGACCAGTCGGCCGCCGGCATCATGCATCTGGGCCTCAAAGGCCTGGCCATCGGCAACGGCATCCTGACGACCGAAGATGAAGAGCAAACCTGGGCGCGCGCCCGGATGAGCGAGGGCGACAAGGGCGGCGGCGCCGCCCGCGCCTGTCTGGACCTGATCGCGCTGCGCAAGCGCCTGCGCGGAGGACTGGCCTCGTGACCGAGCCGACCAACACCACCCCGGCCACCGTCGCCGAAGTCATGGCTCAACTGGCCGAGGCCGACAAAGCCCGCGCTGAGCCGCAACTGACTTCGCGTCAGCGCCGCGCCCGCACGGTCGCCCGTCTGGCCGCCGTCCAGGCCCTGTACCAGATGGAGCTGGCGGGCGAGGGCGTCGAAGTCGTCGTCAAGGAATTCCGCAATCACCGCTTCGACGCGGACATCGACGGCGCGCCCCTGGCCGAGGCCGACGAAGACTGGTTCTCGGACATCGTTCACGGCGTGGTCGAGGACCAGCGCGGCATCGACGAGGCCGTCAAGGCGCGTCTGGCGTCCAACTGGCGTCTGGAACGTCTGGACGCCACGCTTCGCGCCCTGCTGCGCTGTGGCGCCTGGGAGCTGAAGTCGAAGCCTGACGTGCCGCGTGAAATCGTGATCGACGAGTATGTCGAGCTGGCCAAGGCCTTCTTCGACGATGCGGAGGCGAAGTTCGTGAACGCGGCGCTCGACGGCGTGGCGCGCGATGCCCGCGATTGACGTCGCGGGTGAATTCGAGACCATCCAGCGGCTGCTGAAGCCGCTGGCGCACCCTGAGTGGGCGAGGGGGCTGGCCGACGACGTGGCCGTGCTGCCCTCGCGTCCGGGACATGATCTGATCCTGACCAAGGACGCGATCGTCGAGGGCGTCCACTTCCTGCTCGACGACCCGCTGGACACGGTGGCGCAGAAGCTGCTGCGCGTGAACCTGTCCGACCTAGCGGCCAAGGGGGCCGAGCCGTTCGGCTACCTTCTGGCCTGTCACTGGTCCGAACGCTGCGGCTGGCCCGAGCGTGAGGCCTTCGTCGCCGGGTTGCGGCGCGATCAGGCCATCTTCGACATCGCCCTGCTGGGCGGCGACACGGTCAAGACGCCCGGTCCGGCCAGCTTCTCGGCCACCCTGATGGGCTGGGCGCCGTCCTCCTCGACGGTCAGCCGAGGCGGGGCGCGGCCCGGTGATTTGGTCTTCGTCACCGGCACGATCGGCGACGGCTGGCTGGGGCTTCAGGCCGTCCAGGGGGCGCTCTCGCTGGAGCCCGAGCGCATGGACGCGCTGGAGGCCGCTTACCGCACCCCCATGCCGCGCGTCGAGTTCGCCACCGTCGTGCGCGGTCTGGCCACCGCCAGCGCCGACGTATCCGACGGCCTTCTGGCTGATGCGGGCCACATCGCCGAGGCCAGCGGCGTGGGGCTCGAGCTGGATCTGGAGGTCCTGCCCCTGTCGGCGGCGGCTCAGGCCTGGCTGGACAGCCGCGTCGATCCGCAGGGCGCGCTGGAGCTGCTGGCGACCGGCGGCGATGACTACGAGATCATCCTGACCGTCCCCGCCGGCGCCGAGAACGCTCTGCGCCGCGAGGCCGAACGCCGCCACCTTCGCCTGACCCGCATCGGCCGCGTGGTCGAAGGCAAGGGCGTGATCGTCCGCCACCTGGGCCAGCCGGTTACGCCGACTCGCGTCGGCTGGACCCACGACTAGGCAACGGAATCCTAACGGGGGATCGTGCAGGGTAGGGCCATGCAAAGACGCGCCCTGATCCAGGCTGGAGCCCTCCTGACCGCCTCTACGGTCGCTGGAACCGTACAGGCCAGCGAGAAGGCCGCGCCCGCCGCCGCCGTCCTGAACCTGCCGGGGATGGGGCTGCCGATCATCACCGATGGGCGAGTGCGCAACTACGTCTTCATCGTGCTGAAGCTGCACCTGGGGGCGGGCCATACGGTCGAGGCGGTTCGCGCCAAGGAAGCGCATCTGCGTGACGCCCTGGTCAAGGCCGGGCACCGGACGCCCTTTGTCCTGCCCGACACCTGGGTCGCGCTGGACACGGCGGCCCTGAGCGCCAGCCTGATCCGCTCGGCCTCGAGCCTGATCGGACGCGGCGCGGTGACCCGCGTCGAGGTCGTCAGCCAGACCCCGCGCCGCCGCACAGGCATGCAGGGCGTCTAAAGCCCAGCTTGAGAAACCGCTGTTGCTTCACGGCGTCGCATTTGCCACTGTTAAGCTGCAATTCCCGGGGGACGTGAGGTTGCGTCCGTAGGCGCACGGGGGGACCGGAAGGCGGTGAGAGGCGCAAAGCCCGCCCGCGCCAAGGATCCGTGTGCTTGTTGCACAAGGGCTTGGAAACGCCATGACGAACTATCTATGGCTGGTCATCGCGGCCGGCGCGCTGGGGGTGCTTTACGGCGCCGTCCAGACCGCCGCCCTGATGAAGGCCGGCACTGGTAACGACAGGATGCGAGAAATCGCGGCGGCGATTCAGGAAGGGGCCTCGGCCTATCTGAAGCGTCAGTACACAACGATTGGTATGGTGGGGGTCGTGATCTTGGTCGCGGCCTTTTTGCTTATCGGGCCCTGGGCTGCGCTCGGGTTCCTGATCGGGGCGGTGCTGTCCGGCGCGGCCGGGTTCGCCGGGATGCTGATCTCGGTCCGGGCCAATGTGCGCACGGCCCAGGCGGCGTCCGAGAGCCTGTCCAAGGGGCTGGACCTGGCCTTCCGCTCGGGCGCCATCACCGGCATGTTCGTGGCGGGCGGCGCGCTTCTGGGCGTGTCGGGCTACTACGCCTTCATGACCCAGGGCATGGGCTTTGACAGCACCAGCCGCGCGGTCGTCGACGGCCTGGTGGCCCTGGGCTTCGGCGCCTCGCTGATCTCCATCTTCGCGCGTCTGGGCGGCGGCATCTTCACCAAGGGCGCCGACGTGGGCGGCGACATGGTGGGCAAGGTCGAGGCCGGCATCCCCGAGGATGATCCCCGCAACGCCGCCACCATCGCCGACAACGTGGGCGACAACGTCGGAGACTGCGCCGGCATGGCCGCCGACCTGTTCGAGACCTATGCGGTCACGACCGTGGCCACCATGGTCCTGGCGGCCATCTTCTTCCGCAACCAGCCCTATGTCGAAGTGATGATGCTGCTGCCGCTGGCGATCTGCGGCATCTGTATCGTGACCTCGATCATCGGGTCCTTCTTCGTTCGACTGGGCAAGAGCGGCAACATCATGGGGGCCCTGTATCAGGGCTTGATCGTCACCGGCGTCCTGTCGGTCGTCGCGGTCTGGTGGGTCATCAGCCAACTGGTTCCCGGAGCGGTCGAGACGTCTGGCGGTCTGCTGATCCAGCCCATGAACCTGTTCTGGTCCGGCGTCGTCGGCCTGCTGGTCACGGCGGCCATCGTGGTCATCACCGAGTTCTATACGGGGACGGGCTTCCGTCCGGTCAAGTCGGTGGCCAACGCCTCGGTCTCGGGTCACGGCACCAACGTCATCCAGGGTCTGGCGGTGTCGCTGGAATCCACGGCGCTTCCGGCCCTGACCATCATCGTCGGCATCGTCGCGGCCTTCCAGTTGGCGGGCCTGTTCGGCATCGCCATCGCCACCACGACCATGCTGGGCGTGGCGGGGATGATCGTGGCCCTGGACGCCTTCGGCCCCGTCACCGACAACGCGGGCGGCATAGCCGAGATGGCGGGTCTGCCGTCCGAAGTCCGCGTCTCGACCGACGCCCTGGACGCCGTGGGCAACACCACCAAGGCCGTGACCAAGGGCTACGCCATCGGTTCGGCGGGCCTGGGCGCTCTGGTGCTGTTCGCCGCCTATGTGGAAGACCTGAAGCATTTCTCGGCCGAAGCGACGCCGGGCAGCTTCTTCCACGGGATGGGCGCGGTCGCCTTTGACCTGTCCAACCCCTATGTCGTCGTAGGCCTGCTGTTCGGAGGGCTGTTGCCCTTCCTGTTCGGCGGCATGTCGATGACGGCTGTGGGGCGCGCCGCCGAGGCCGTCGTGGCCGAGGTGCGGCGTCAGTTCCGCGAGAACCCCGGCATCATGACCTTCCAGTCCAAGCCGGAGTACGGGCGGGCGGTCGACATCCTGACCAGCGCGGCCATTCGCGAGATGATCGTGCCGTCGCTGCTGCCGGTCCTGTCGCCGATCGTCCTGTTCGTGGTGGTGCTGCTGATCCAGCCGGACAAGGCCAACGCCTTCGCCGCCCTGGGGGCCATGCTGATGGGGGTGATCGTGACAGGCCTGTTCGTGGCCATCTCGATGACCTCGGGCGGCGGCGCCTGGGACAACGCCAAGAAGCTGATCGAGGAAGGCTTCACCGACAAGAACGGCGTGACCCACGGCAAGGGGTCAGAAGCGCATAAGGCCGCCGTCACCGGCGACACTGTGGGCGATCCCTACAAGGACACCTCCGGCCCGGCGGTGAATCCGATGATCAAGATCACCAACATCGTGGCCTTGCTGCTGCTGGCGGTGCTGGCGAGCGGGAAGGTCGTCTGACGAAAAGGCCCCGGGGATCGCTCCCCGGGGCCTGATTTTTTGGGCTGATAAGGAGCCTTAGTCGGGGCGGCGTTGTCCCGGGACATTGTCCTCGGTGCGCGGCAGCTGGCCTTGGCCGACGGTGCCCAGCAGCTGTTCCATGATCGAAAGCTGGCGGCCGCGGGTCGGCGTTTCGCGACGTTCCATGGCGATCTGCCGGCCATCTTCAAGGCCCAGGGTCCGGACGGCGGCGACCTTGCCGTCGGCTTCGTTGAAGGTGATTTCGGTCACCGTACGCTGAGACACCTGCGCCTTGTTGTAGGTGTAGCGCTCGGTCGTCTGGGTCAGATAATACCAGACATTCTCAGGTTCGAAGGTCGAGGTCGTCGATGGCGAACCCAGACGCGCCAGGACGGTCTCCCGCGTGTCGGTTCCGGCCACGACATCCTGCGGCTTGGCGTCGATCGCCTGGAAGCCCTGTGTGGCGACAACAGGCGCGCAGGCGCCGGCGGCTGCGGCCAGAGCGACGGCGACGAAGATCGGTGTAATTCGGGGCATCAGCGTCCGCCTCAGCATAACAAGGTCTTTGACCTAACCGGCGCTGCGTCCTAGTGCAACGGCGCGGCGAAAAAGGGGCTGTGGCTCATGCTTAGAAATCTCTTCCGACAACGACCCGACGAACGCCAGGGCGACGCCCTGTATGCCCTGGCCGTCGAACAGGCCCGGCGACCTGCCTTCTATACCTCATTGGGCGTCGCTGATCGGATCGACGCGCGGTTCGAGCTCTACACCCTGCATGTCCTGATTCTGTTCCTGCGGTTGAAGCAGGACGGCGAGCGCGGCGAGGTCGCGGCCCAGAAGCTGTTCGACACCTATATCTCGTCGCTGGACCACACCCTGCGCGAACTGGGCGTCGGCGATGTCTCGGTCGGCAAGAAGATGCGCAAGCTGGGCGAGTCCCTGTATGGTCGCATGAGCGCCTATGAAGGCCCTTTGCGCGCCGAGGACGTTGACGCCCTGGCGGCGTCGCTGGCCAAGAACGTCTATGAAAGCGCTGATGCGGCGACTGGAAACGCCCTGGCGCGTTATGCTGTGGCGACGCGTCAGAACCTGACGGCCCAGTCGTTTGAAAACGTGTCCAGGGCCCCGGCCTGGGCGGAGATCGCTGCATGACCGACCTTCCTCCGCTGCCCTACAGCGAACCGCTGCGCCTGCATCAGATCGGCGCGGGCGTGCAGCGTCGCCTGACGCCGGACGCCGAGTCCATGAAGCGCATCGCCCGCGCTCTGGACCTTCAGGCGCTGGACGCATTCGAAGCGGACATCAACCTGGTTCCGACGGTGTCGGGCTGGCGTCTGGATGGACGGGTCACGGCGGACGCTGTCCAGACCTGCGGCCTGACGCTGGAGCCCCTGCCGGTTCACGTTGATCGCAAGTTCTCGGTGCAGATGGTCGAGGCGGCCGAGCGCGATGACGCCGACGACGAGGGCGAAATCGACCTGGAACTGGACGATGATTCGCCGGATCAGATCGAGGGCGGCAGTCTGGATCTGGGGCAATACGTCGTCGAACAGCTGGCGCTGAGCCTGGATCCTTTCCCTCGCAAGCCGGGCGCGGTGTTCGAACAGCCCAAGGAACCGGGGGAAATCTCGCCTTTCGCGGTGCTGAAGTCCCTGCAATCCAAGGGCGATGCCGGCGAAGGTTGACCTGACGTCGGGCTGGTAGCATCCCATGGGTGCGACATTCGCGTCCTGCATCCCTATATGAAGCGCCGCGACAAGACGGCGACGGAGTCCATTTCCACTTGGCATCCCCAACACTGATCTCGCTTGACGCCATGGGGGGAGACCACGGTCCCTCGGTCGTGGTCGGAGGCGTGAAGGACTATCTCTCGCGGCATGACGGCGAGGGCGTGCGTTTCCTGCTGCATGGCGACGAGGCGGCGATTCGCGTCGAGATGGCGCGCTGCGCCCTGAGCGACGCCGTCTGCGACGTGCGCCACACCGACAAGGTCGTGGCCATGGATGAAAAGCCGGCCCAGGCCATGCGTCGGGGCAAGGGCTCCAGCCTGTGGAACGCCATCGAGGCGGTGAAGACGGGCGAGGCCAAGGCCGCCGTTTCCGCCGGCAACACCGGCGCCCTGATGGCCATTTCCAAGTTGATCCTGCGCATGGCGGCGCCGGGGCTGGAGCGCCCGGCCATCGTCGCCAGCTGGCCGACCTTGCGCGGTTACACCGCCGTTCTGGACGTCGGCGCCAATATCGGCAGCGACGCCAAGCAACTGATCGAGTTCGCCATCATGGGCGAGGCCTTCCAGGCGGCGGTGCACGGCGTGGCCAAGCCCACGGTCGGCCTGCTGAACGTGGGCTCCGAGGACATGAAGGGCCATGACGAGGTGCGCGAGGCCCACGCTATTCTGCGCGAGGGCGGCATCCCTCTGAACTATCATGGCTTTGTCGAGGGCGACGACATCGCCAAGGGCACGGTGGACGTGATCGTCACCGACGGCTTCACCGGCAACATCGCCCTGAAGACGGCCGAGGGCACGGCGCGATTCATCTCGGCCCTGCTGAAAGAGGCGCTGACCTCGGGTCCGCTCGCCAAGATCGGCGCCTTGATCGCCATGCCGGCGCTGAAGCGCATGGCCGCGAGGATTGATCCCAACGCCATCAACGGCGGGCCCTTGCTGGGCCTGAACGGAATTGTCGTGAAGAGCCACGGCGGCGCCACGCCGCGCGGCTATGGAAACGCCATCCGCATCGCCGTCGATCTGGCGCGTAGCGACTACATGGCCAAGGTCGGGGCCAACCTGGGGCGGCTCGCCGCCCTGGAGCAACCCGCACCCGCCGCCGAAACCCTCGGGGAGACCCACCAGTGAGCGTCATCCGTAGCGCCGTGACCGGCGTCGGCTCCTTCCTGCCGGAGAAGGTCGTCACCAACGCCGACCTGGCGAAGTTCGTCGACACCTCTGACGAATGGATCGTCGAGCGCACCGGCATTCATCAGCGCCACCAGGCCCGCGACGACGAGCCGACCAGTGATCTGGCCGTTGAGGCCGCGCGCCGCGCCCTGGCCGACGCCGGCAAGACGGCCGCGGACGTCGACCTGATCATCGTCGCCACCACGACTCCCGATCAGACCTTCCCCGCCACCGCCGCCATCGTGCAGAGCAAGCTGGGCGCGCCGGTCGGCATCGCCTTCGACGTCCAGGCCGTCTGCTCGGGCTTCGTCTACGCCATGAGCGTGGCCGACGGCTTCGTCGCGCGCGGCATGGCCAAGTGCGCCCTGGTCATCGGCGCCGAGGAAATGACCAAGCTGATGGACTGGTCCGACCGGACCACCTGCGTCCTGTTCGGCGACGGCGCCGGCGCCTTCGTGCTGGAACCGCGCGAAGGGCAGGGGACCAAGGCGGACCAGGGCGTGCTGGGCTTCGCCCTGCGCTGCGACGGCTCCAAGTCGGACATGCTCTACGTCGATGGCGGTCCGGCCACGACCGGCACGGTCGGCCATCTGAAGATGCTGGGCAATCAGGTCTTCCGCCACGCCGTGGTCAACATCGCCGAGGCCATCGTCGGCGCGGCCGAGGCGGCGGGCGTCGAAATCCCCGAGATCGACTGGTTCGTGCCGCACCAGGCCAACCAGCGCATCATTCGCGGCGTCGGCGAACGCCTGGGCCTGGATGAGGACAAGGTCATCTCGACCGTGGCCTTGCACGCCAATACTTCGGCGGCTTCGATTCCTCTGGCCA
The DNA here is from genome assembly GCF_055397675.1 of Brevundimonas sp. T2-11. Classification (NCBI taxonomy): domain Bacteria; kingdom Pseudomonadati; phylum Pseudomonadota; class Alphaproteobacteria; order Caulobacterales; family Caulobacteraceae; genus Brevundimonas; species Brevundimonas sp. T2-11. The sequence continues at coordinate 1,942,652 of NZ_AP027920.1, read as the reverse complement.
TGGATGCGGCGATCAAGGACGGGCGCATCAAGCGCGGGGATCTGGTGCTGGTCGAGGCCATGGGCGGCGGTCTGACCTGGGGCGCCTGCGCCTTCCGCCTCTGATTTGCATTCAGGGCTTTGATTCGGGGCGACTTTGCCCTTCTATGCGTGCGGATTGGCAGCGGAGAGACGCAGTGACGGGACATGACACCCTGACCCGGGCGGATTTGTGCGAGGCGGTGCATGAAGAGGTGGGGCTGTCCCGCCAGGAATGCTCCGGTCTGGTCGAGCGCACGCTCGAACTGGTCGTCGAATCGCTTGAGCGCGGCGAGACGGTGAAGCTGTCCGGCTTTGGCGTCTTCCAGGTGCGTGAGAAGCGCGCCCGCATGGGGCGCAATCCCAAGACGGGCGAGCCGGCGGCGATCAACCCGCGCCGGGTCATCAGCTTCCGCGCCTCGCAGATCATGAAGAGCCGGGTCCACGACGCGGTCGTCGAGGGCTAAGCTGCCGTGGCCAAAAGCCCGAACGCCTTTCGCACCATTTCCGAAGCCGCTGACGAAGTCGGCGCGCCCCAGCATGTCCTGCGTTTCTGGGAAACGAAGTTCGACTTCATCGCTCCGGTGAAACGTGCAGGCGGCCGTCGCTTCTATCGCCCCGAGGACGTCGCGGTCCTCAAGGGCGTGCGTCGCCTGCTTCACGACGAAGGGCTGACGATCCGCGGCGTTCAGAGGCTGCACAAGGAACAGGGCCTGGCCCGTCTGGCCGGCTACGGCGATCCGGCGACGGCGCTGGAGATCGACGCCGACGTGGAGCGGGAGACCGTTGTGTCCGTCGTCACTGCGCCGTTTGACGCCGCGCGTCTGGGGGCGGTTCTGGCCGACCTGGAGTCGGCGAAGGCGCGTCTGGACGCTGTTCTGGGCCGCTGAGGCGAACTTGTTGTTCGAAGAGCGTTTTAGCGTTTGCGGACTGCGGAATCGCCGTCTATACGGAGCGCCTTCGGAGCGTGGCGCAGCCTGGTAGCGCACTTGACTGGGGGTCAAGGGGTCGCAGGTTCGAATCCTGTCGCTCCGACCATTTCCTCAGGGAAATCGGTTGGTTAAAGGGGTCGCTTTCGGGCGGCCCCTTTTGCAATTCCGGCCCTATTTCGTGCCTGGTTCGCGTTCGGCCCAGCGCAGCAGGGGGATCAGGGGTACGCCCCAGCCGATCCCCGCGACCGTGAAGAAGATCAGGTCCAGCCACCAGATGTCCGGCAGCCGGTCATTGATCGTCACCGCGCCCCAGACCCAGAAGGCGAGAAACAGGACGACGCCGATCGTGGCGATGAAGCGGCGCGCGCGAACGGGCATCAGCGCTTGCTCCGGAACAGGAAGAAGGCGACCAGACAGATGATGGCGGCGATCATGGACCAGACGATCCAGATCCAGTCGCCCAGGGTCGCCACGGCGAAGACACGGATGGCCAGGAAGGCGCCGCAGCCGGCGCCCACCGCGGCGACCAGAATGGTCCCGCCCAGGCCCCGACGGCCGGTCAGCAGGTCGGCGATCCAGGCCAGAACCAGAGCGCCGACGACGGCGATGGCGATATCCGCATATGGCGCCACGGGCGCTCCTTCAGGTTGGTGCGACGCCTTGGCGTCGAAAGCGACTCGATCTTGCCGCGCTTGAGGGGCATACCGCCCCGGTCGCCCGGTGGGTTTGGCGACAGTGTATCGGGGCGAACGGCAGGCGTCGAATGAACCGTTTTGTAAATCAGGATCGCAGCCGCGCGGTGGCGCTGTGGCTGTTCTTCAGCGCGGCCATGGTCTTCGCCATGGTGGTGATCGGCGGCGTCACGCGCCTGACGGGCTCGGGTCTGTCGATCACCGAGTGGAAGCCCATCATGGGCGCCATACCGCCGCTGAACGACGCCCAATGGGCCGAGGCCTTCGACAAGTACAAGGCCATCCCGCAGTACGCCCAGGTCAACGTCGGCATGAGCCTGGGCGAGTTCCAGGGCATCTTCTGGTGGGAATGGCTGCACCGGCTGGTCGGGCGTCTGATCGGCGTGGTCTTTGCGGTTCCCTTCCTGATCTTCCTGGTGCTGCGGCGGATGCCGAAGCGGCTGATTGTGCGTTGTCTGGTCCTGCTGGGCCTGGGCGGGCTGCAGGGGCTGATCGGCTGGTGGATGGTGTCCAGCGGCCTGTCCGAGCGCGTCGATGTGGCCCCGGAACGGTTGGCGACCCACCTGGGTCTGGCCTTCCTGATCTTCGCCGGCCTGATCTGGACAGGGCTGGAGGCCTGGAGCGGGTCGGACCATTCGCGTTCGCCGCGCGGATGGACCTGGGGGGCGGGGCTGCTGCTGGCCGCCGTCTTTGTTCAGTGCCTGCTCGGCGGTCTGGTGGCCGGGGCCAAGGCGGGCTTTGTCTTCACCGACTGGCCCATGATGAACGGCGCGGTCTTCCCGCCGGTGGAATGGGGCATGGGCGGTCTGGCCTTCCTGCACGATCACGGCCTGGTGCAGTTCAATCACCGCCTTGGGGCCTATGTCCTGCTGGCGGCGGGCACGGCCTATGCCATCCACGCCTGGCGTTGGCGGCTGGCCGAGGGGCTGGGTGTCTCGGCCTTCGTGCTGGCGGGCTTGCTGTGGGTTCAGGCGGCGCTGGGCGTCGTGACCCTGATGCATGCCGTGCCGATCACTCTGGGCGCGCTGCACCAGGCGGTGGCGGCCCTGGTGCTGGGCGCGGCGACGGTCAACCTGTGGCTGGTTCGCCGCTCGCGCCCGCGCCTGTTCATGAGCGGACCGCGTTCCACGGTCCTCTGATCGCGAAGGTCAGGCCGGGGTACATGATGTTCACGAACAGGACGCTGCCGTCCGGCGAGAACACGGCCCCGGCGAACTCCGAGTTCCCGGTGAAGACGTTGCGGGCGATGGTGTAGAGGCGGCCGTCGGGGGTCACGCCCTTGATGTGGTTGCGCACCTCGTCGGAATAGTTGTCCTCGCAGACGATCAGGTGGCCCCAGGGCGCGATGCACAGGTTGTCGCCCATGTTCATGGTGCGCAGATCGGTGCTTTCAACGAACAGCTGGATACGGCCCGGCGCGCGGGCCTCGTCCGCGCCGCCTTCGTCGGGCGAGGGGACATAGCGCAGGATCTGGCCGCGGCGCAGCGGCCCCCCCGAGGTGGCGGTCAGATAGAGCTCGTTGTCGCCCCAGAATATCCCTTCGCCGCGCGCCACCTTCACGGCGCCCGCCGCATGGCCGCGTTTACGCAGGTCGCCAGCGGGGTCCTCGACGTCCTCCATGTCGATCCATTCGACCTCGCGCCAGTCGTTGACGGACCAGGTGCGGGCGTCGTGGTTGGCGCTGTCGGCGCCGGGCTGACCCTTGAAGGCCATGGCCTGCAGGCGGCCGCCGCGCGCCAGCTGGCCCGGAACGCTCGGGATGAAGCGGTAGAAGAGGCCGTCGCCCTGATCCTCGGTCAGGTAGGCGATGCCTGTGCGCGGGTCGATGCAGACGGCCTCGTGGTCGAAGCGGCCCATGGCCTTCAGCGGTACGGGATCGACCAGACCGGTCGCGTCGGCGGGGACCTCGAACACCCAGCCGTGGGCCTTGGCCACATCGGCGTCGGCGGGCGTCTCGACGGTCTCCTCGCAGGTCAGCCAACTGCCCCAGGGGGTGTGGCCGCCGCAGCAGTTGGTCGAGGTTCCGGCCAGCGACAGGTGCTGACGCACGGTGCGGCGGGTCTCCAGGTCATAGACCAGGGTGGTCGTGCCGCCGGGCAGGGGGCGACCGTCCTTGTAGGTGTCGTAGGCCTTGGACGCATCCAGCAGGCCGAGGCGCTCATGATGGAAGCCGCCGGGCCCCATGTTGCGGTGAAGCGCCCGACCGCCCTTCAGTTCGTGGTTGCGCACCAGGGCGACCGTGGTGGGGCTCAGCGCGAAACAGCCCATGCCGTCAGGCTGGCCGGGGACCAGCAGGCCGTCGTCCATCGTCTCGCCGCTCTGGGAGATGACCTGATAGGAAAAGCCCTCGGGTAGGTCGAGCAGGCCGTTGGGATCGGCCTTCAGCGGGCCATAGCCCTCGACCTGATTGACGTAGGTCTCCTCGCCCGCGCCTTGCGCGTGGACGTTGCGGGCGAAGCCGGCGAAGGCGAAGGCCGCAGCCCCGGTCGAGATCAGTTGGCGGCGTTGCAGGCGCATGGGGGACTCCGTTTGACGGCCGAGCTTAGACCGCGTGCGGACGACAGAGGCGATACGAAGCTGTGACGGTTGCGTGGCTGCGACGATTTGGGTTGGCTGTTTGCCTTGTCCCGCAAGGGAGAGGGGCGAAGGTTTGCCTCGGCTATGACTGGGTATTTTAATACCGTTTATGATAAGTTGTGTTAAATCAGTAACTTGACTTAAAATCGTGTTGCAAACCGGTGTTGACCTGCTGTGGATGACCCTCTATCAGCACGCCTTCCGCTCATTCCTGCATGGGAGTGGGCCGCACCGTTCGTCTTTAGGACCCTCAATATGCTGAAGAGCACTACGGCTTCGATGAAGCCGGCAGAGGTCGAAAAGAAGTGGATCCACATCGACGCCGAAGGCGTCGTGGTGGGCCGCCTCGCGACCTTTATCGCCAACCGTCTGCGCGGCAAGCACCTGCCGACCTACACCCCGCACGTTGACATGGGCGACTACGTCGTCGTCACCAACGTCGACAAGGTGGTGTTCACCGGCAAGAAGAACACCGACAAGGTCTACTATCGCCACACCGGTCACCCGGGCGGCATCAAGCAGACGACCCCGGAGAAGGTTCTGGGCGGTCGCTTCCCCGAGCGCGTGCTCGAGAAGGCCGTCGAGCGCATGCTGCCGAAGGAAAGCCCGCTGGCCCGCAAGCAGATGACGCACCTGCGTCTGTTCGCCGGCGCTGCGCACGACCATGAAGCCCAACAGCCGCAGACCATCGACTTCAAGTCGGCCTCGGCCAAGAACACCCGGAGCGTCTGAGCATGACCGACGTGACTGCTGAAGCCACCGGCTTCGACGCCCTGAAGGGCCTGACCGCCTCGGCCGAGAACGACGCCCCGGTCTATGAGCAAAAGCTGGACGCCCAAGGCCGCGCCTACTCGACCGGCAAGCGCAAGAACGCGATCGCTCGCGTCTGGGTCAAGCCGGGCACCGGCAAGATCACCATCAACGGCAAGGACCAGGAAGTTTACTTCGCCCGTCCCGTGCTGCGCATGATGATCGCCCAGCCGCTGACCGTTTCGGACCGCGCTACGCAATACGACGTGATCTGCACCGTCGAAGGTTCGGGCCTGTCGGGCCAGGCCGGCGCCATCCGCCACGGCCTGTCGCACGCTCTGACTCACTTTGAGCCGGAACTGCGCAAGGTCCTGAAGCCGCACGGCTTCCTGACCCGCGACAGCCGCGTCGTCGAGCGCAAGAAGTACGGCCGCGCCAAGGCACGCCGCAGCTTCCAGTTCTCGAAGCGCTAATCGCTTTCAGGCGATTTGGATTTGGGGCGCTTCGGGGTAACCCGGAGCGCCCTTTTTCTTGCTGTTTTTCCTTCTCCCCTTGCGGGAGAAGGTGGCGACCGACGGTCGACGGATGAGGGGTTTCGCCCTCGTTTGACGTCGTCGTCTGAAAGTCGCCAGATTGTCGGGTCAGCAAGACCCCTCATCCGACCCGCTGCGCGGGCCACCTTCTCCCGCAAGGGGAGAAGGATCAGGAGCGTAAGATGACCCACACCATCTTCATCGACGGCGAGGCCGGGACCACGGGGCTGGAGATCCGCGAGCGTCTGGAGGCGCGCAAGGATCTGGAGCTGGTCCTGCTGGGCGAGCGTCGGCGCGACGTGGAGGCGCGGCGCGAGGCGCTGAACAGCGCCGACGCGGTCATCCTGTGCCTGCCCGACGATGCGGCCAAGGAAGCCGTGTCGATGATCGAGAACCCGAGCGTGCGGGTCATCGACGCCTCGACGGCGTTCCGGGTCGATCCGGCCTGGACCTATGGCTTCGCCGAGATGGATGCGGGCCAACGCGCGGCCATCGCCGCCTCGACGCGGGTGTCGAACCCGGGTTGCTATCCGACCGGCTTCATCGGCCTGATGCGGCCGCTGGTGCGGGCAGGGCTGGTGCCCGCCAGCCATCCGGTCACGGTCAATGCGGTGTCGGGCTATTCCGGCGGCGGCAAGGCCATGATCGCCGAGTTCGAGGCCGAGGGGGCGTCGACCGCCTTCCGCGCCTATGGCCTGACGCTGAAGCACAAGCACGTGCCGGAGATGACGAAGCACACGGGCTTGTCGCGCAACGTCCTGTTCGCGCCCGCCGTAGGGAATTATCGCCAGGGGATGCTGGTCGAGGTTCCGCTGCATCTGTCGGCCCTGCCGGAGACGCCCTCGGTCGAGCGGCTGCACGGGGCCTTGCTGGAGGCCTATGACGGCCAGCGCTTCGTCGAGGTCGCCGATCTGGACGAGACCGAGGCCATGACCGGCATCGAGCCGGAGGGTCTGAACGGCACCAACCGGATGCGTCTGCACGTCTTTGGCGACCGTGGCGGGGAGCAGGCGCGTCTGGTCGCCATGCTCGATAACCTGGGCAAGGGCGCCTCGGGCGCGGCGGTGCAGAACCTCAACATCATGCTGGGTCTGGACGAGGCGACCGGCCTCAACTGACGCGGACGGCGGGCGGCTCAGCCCGCCTGACGCGCCCGCAGGGCCGACTGCACCGTCACGCCGAACCAGACGGCGCCGATGATGATCAGCAGGCCGTAGTCATGGCCGGGGAAGAAGACCGGAGCGGCGGCGGCGAAGATCAGCACCAGCGGGAAAAGGCTGGCCCAGACGGCCGTCGAGGCGGCCTCGGCATGAATCATCGGCGGGCGTTGAACGCCGGTGCGCCTGGCCATCATGCCGTTGAAGACGACGAACAGAACCGTGCAGACCACGGCCAGCAGGACATACTTCAAGGTGTTGCCCGGTTCGCCGAATAGGCTGGCGGTGGTGACCAGAAGGGCGAGCGGGACGGCGGTGGCCAGGGCCAGCAGCAGGTTGGGTTCGATACGCTTCAAGACTTCACTTTCACATAGGCGCCGGGCGCGGGCTCGATGGGCTTGAGCGCGCCGGTCTTCGGGTCGCGGGCGGGAATCTGTTCGCCGGATTTGTCGCGCAGCCAGGCGGCCCAGTGCGTCCACCAACTGCCGGGATGCTGTTCAGCGCCCGCTTGCCATTCTGCGAGCGTTTCGGGAAGGGCGGGGTTGGTCCAGTGCTGGTATTTGTTGGCGGCGGGCGGGTTGATGACCCCTGCGATGTGGCCCGATCCGGCCAGGGTGTAGGTCACCGGGCCGCCGAACAGCCGCGCCGAGCGATAGACCGAGTTCATCGGGGCGATGTGGTCCTCGCGGCTGGCCAGGAAGTAGAGCGGCGTCTTGACGGTCGACAGGTCGATGGGCTGGCCGCCGATCTCGAACTCGCCCTTGGCCAGGGCGTTGCGGCCATACATCTGGCGCAGGTAGTCGAGGTGCAGGCGCTTGGGCATCCGCGTCTGGTCGGCGTTCCAGAACAGCAGGTCGAAGGCGGGTGGCGCCTTGCCCATCAGATAGTTGGACACGAAGAAGGACCAGATCAGGTCGTTGGCGCGCAGGGCGTTGAAGGTTTCGGCCATGGCCGCGCCGGGCAGGACGCCGCCGGCGGCGTCCATCTGTTGCTCGATCTCGGCCAGCCAGTGCTCGTCGGTGAACAGCAGCAGGTCGCCAGCCTCGGCGAAGTCGTGCTGGGCGGCGAAGAAGGTGGCGGAGGCGACGCGCTCGTCCCTGTTCGCGGCCATGTGGGCCAGGGCTGAACCCAGCAGGGTGCCGCCGATGCAGTAGCCGACGGCGTTGAGCTGCTTCTGGCCGGTCTGCTCCAGCGTCTTTTCGACAGCGCGATAGACGCCCTTGTGCAGATACTCCTCGAAGCCGAACCCGGCCTTGTCCTGATCCGGGTTGACCCAGGAGCAGACGAAGACGGTGAAGCCCTGGGCCGACAGCCAGCGGATCAGCGAGTTCGCCGGCTGCAGGTCCATGATGTAGAACTTGTTGATCCACGGCGGGAAGATCAGCAGCGGGATGGCGGCCTGCGTCTCGGTCGCGGCGTCGAACTGGATCAGTTCGAACAGTTCGTCGCGCCAGACCACCTGACCGGGGGCGGTGGCGACGTTCTCACCGACCTTGAACCGGCCGTAGTCGGCCTGACTGATCTTCAGCTTGCCGTTTCCGCGCTCCAGATCGGCGGCGAAGTTCTGCATCCCCTTCACCAGCGACTCGCCGCCGGTCTCGGCCAGGGCCTTGAGCGCCGCCGGGTTGGAGGCGAGGAAGTTGGAGGGGGAGAAGGCGTCGGTCAGCAGGCGGGTGAAGAACTCGGCCCGGCGCTTCACGCGCGGATCGACGTCTTCGACGCTGGCGACCAGGCCGTTCATCCAGTCCGAGGTGACCAGATAGGACTGGCGCATGACGTCGAAGACGGGGTTTTCGCTCCAGGCCGGGTCGCGGAATCGCTTGTCGGTCGAGGGGGCGGGGGCGACCTCTTCGCCCATGGCGCGACGGGCGGTCGTGGACCACAGGTCCATATAGCGGCCGAACAGGTCGGCCTGGGCCTGGAACAGCTTCTCGGGGCGGGCGGCCAGGCTGGCCATGACCGAGGTCATGGCCGGGGCCACGTTGAACGGGTCGGGCGACAGGGCGGCGGGGCGGTCGGCCTGCGACAGGGCGGCCTCGGCGATGGCCGACTGGGCCGTCATGGCCGCCTTGGCCAGGTTCAGCGACAGGGTTTCCAGCAGTTGCCGCTGATCGGCGCCGAAGGCGAAGGGATCGGCGGGGGCCTCGGGCTGAGGCGGGGTCTGCGGCTGCGCTTCAGCCGTAGCGGGCGATTCGGGCGCGGCGTCTGGCGGCGGGGCCTTCCTGGTGCGAGGCTTGGCCGAGGTCGGGCGACCCGACTTGCGCGGCGCCGCCGCGGCGGGCAGCGGGGAAGGGGGAGCCTTGGTCGGGCGTTTGGCCATGGGCGAACCTCTGGAACGGGCGCGCGTCGGGTCGCGAGCCTTCCTCCGGGCGCGATGATGGCATATGACCGGGGGTGAGATGAACGTGTTCCTGTCGAAAAAGACGATCCTGCCGGCGATGATCGGCGTGCTGTTGCTCACGAGCGGCTGCGTGGGGTCGTTCGACCCGCAGACGGATGCTGCGTCGCCTCTGGCGCCGCGTATTCAGCAGTTGGTGGATGCGCATCGGGAATACCCGCGCTGGGCCGATTTTCCGGCGACGCCGGAGGACCTGCCGCAACCGGCCCAGGTGGCGATGAACGTCAGGGCGCTGGACGCCGGCAGCGCCGCGCTGGCGACCCAGGTGGCGGCCATCGACTGGACCATGGACACTGATCCGGCGGCCTTCGCCGAATCCATCAGCCGCCGCTTTGATCCGGCCAAGATGGCCCCGATCGGCGCGCAGACGCCGGAAGAGGTCGAGGCCTTCGCCGAGACCTTGCGCCGTCGCGCCGCCGCGCCGCCGCCGATCGACCGCCCGCGACCCTGACGGGGCGCCTGTCGTGTGAACGACAGAATCCCGGAATGATGGCCGGGCTGACAAGGATTCCCTATGGCTGACGGTGGAAACAGTCCCGCCTTCCTCAATGTGTCGCGCTCTTTGTCGGGGCGCGCCTGGCGGCAGCGGCCGGCCGAGGCCGGGACCATCCGCGCCCATATGCAGGCTCTGGATCTGGACGAACCGATGGCGCGGGCCCTGGCGGCGCGCGGGGTGGCGGCGGATCAGGGGCGGAACTTCCTGACGCCGACGCTGCGCGCCCTGTTCCCCGACCCTTCCAGCTTCATGGACATGGACACGGCGGCCAGCGCCATCGTCGACGCCTTGCAGGCCGGCAGCAGCATTCACGTCTTCGCCGACTATGACGTGGACGGCGCCTCCAGCGCGGCCCTGCTGGTGCGCTGGTTCCGCACTTTCGGGGCGGACCTGCCCATCTATGTCCCCGACCGTCTGACCGAGGGTTACGGCCCCAGTGCGCGGGCCTTCGACACGCTGAAGGCGCGAGGCGCCGATCTGGTCGTCACCGTGGACTGCGGGGCGGCGGCCAATGAGGCGGTGGCCCACGCCGCCGCCATCGGTCTGAAGGTCGTGGTCATCGACCACCACATGATGCGCGAGGAGCCGCCGGCCTGTCTGGCCGTGGTCAATCCGAACCGGCCGGGATGCAACTCGGGGCAGGGCAATCTGGCGGCGGCGGGGGTGGTCTTCGTCCTGCTGGCGGCGCTGAACCGCGAGGCGCGGGCGAGGGGCCTGTTTGAGGGCAGGGCCGAGCCGGACATCCGCCAGTGGCTGGACCTGGCCGCCATGGGCGCCATCTGCGACGTGACCGGCCTGACGGGCTTCAACCGGGCCCTGACCAGTCTGGGCCTGAAGGTCATGTCGGACTGGAAGAATCCGGGGCTGAGGGCCCTGCTGACCGCCGCCGGGGCCGAGCCTGGTCCGGCCAAGTCCAATCATGCGGGCTTCATCCTGGGGCCGCGCATCAATGCGGGCGGGCGGATCGGCAAGTCGGATCTGGGGGCGCGCCTGCTGTCCACCGACGATCCTGATGAGGCCAGGATGCTGGCGCAGGAACTGGACGGGCTGAACATCGCCCGGCGCGAGGTTGAGGCCCAGGTGACGGAGCAGGCCGTGCGCCGGGTCGAGGCGACGGGCGCGCACGCCGACGAGTCGGCCCTGGTCGTGGTCTCGGGCGAGGACTGGCATCCCGGCGTGGTCGGAATCGTGGCGGGGCGACTGCGCGAACGCTGGCGTAAGCCGGTCATCGTCATCGGCGTCGACGCGATCAATGGCGTGGGCAAGGGATCGGGCCGGTCGCAGCCTGGCATGAACCTGGGCCGGGCCGTGCAGGCGGCCTGGAACGAGGGCGTGCTGATCGCCGGCGGCGGTCACGCCATGGCGGCGGGCCTGACCGTGGCGGCTGACCGCATCGATGAGCTGCGCGCCTTCCTCAACGACCGCCTGTCGGGCGAGCGGGCCGAGGCCGTGGCCCAGGACTGGGTCGAGGTGGACGCCCTGATCGATCCGCGCGCGGCGACCCGTGACCTGTTCGAGGCCTTCGAGCAGCTGGCGCCCTATGGTCCCGCCAATCCCGAGCCCCTGTTCGCCCTGCAGGGCGTGCAGGCGCGCGAACCGGTCGCCATGAACGGCGGTCATGTGCGGTGTCGTCTGGTCGGGCCGGACGGGGCCTCGGTGCGGGCCATCGCCTGGCGATGCGCCGACCTGCCCGGGGGCAAGGCTCTGCTGGCGGGGCAGGGCGGGCTGAACCTGGTCGGGCGGCTGAAGGCCGACGACTGGAATGGTCGCCGCGGGGTGCAGTTCGAGATCGAGGACGTGGCCGACCCACGCATGGCCTGAGGTTCGACGTTGCCGAGCGCAGGTCTTTGAAAAAGTCGTACAAACTGCGCAGCAAGCGCTTGCAAGCGACGGAATCGACGGCTATTACCCCGGTCCTCCGCGCAGCGGTCCCTTCGTCTATCGGTTAGGACGTCAGGTTTTCAACCTGAAAAGAGGGGTTCGACTCCCCTAGGGACTGCCACGCGGAGCCTTCTGCTTCCCCTGCATCGACAGCCTCCATTGTCCCGCAAGGGGCCGTTTTCGCGCGCATGGCGCGTCGGCGAAGTCTTTGTTCGGAAAGTTGAAAAACAGACTTGCGTCGTCTGAAGAGGGCGGCTATCAGACCACTCCTCCGCGCAGCGGTCCCTTCGTCTATCGGTTAGGACGTCAGGTTTTCAACCTGAAAAGAGGGGTTCGACTCCCCTAGGGACTGCCACGCGGAGTATTTTCCCTCCCCGACATCGACACCGTTTTTCAGGCCGCCGCATGCATTCGTGCGCGGCAATGCGTGGCGTGGGCTTAAAATCGTCATTTTTGTTTTTCCGCCGTTCACAGAACCGTGTTAATCATGACCTCTGCACGCTTTGCAGGCGGGGGTTGTGAGTTGTCGAATTTCGACGAAATGGAAACGCTGGACGTTGTTCTGATCGCCGGTCGGGTGAAGTGGTTCGATCCCGGCAAGGGCTATGGCTTTATCGTCCCTGACGAGCCGGACATGACCGAGCTCAAGGATGTGCTGCTTCACGTCAGCAGCCTGCGTGACAGCGGTCATGAGGCGGCGGCCGAGGGCGCAACCATCACGTGTGAATGCGCGCGCCGTCCAAAGGGCTGGCAGGTGGTTCGCGTCGTCGATCTGGGCGAGGGCGCGCCGACGCCCGTCCGTCGGGATGCGCCGCGTTCGGCGTCGCCGCGTCCGGTTTTCGAAATGACCGGCGACGGGCCGCTGGAGACGGCGGTCGTCAAATGGTTCAATCGCACCAAGGGCTATGGATTCGTGGTGCGTGACAGCGCAGCCGGCGATATCTTCGTCCATGTGGAAACGCTGCGCCGTTGCGGGCTGGATGACCTGGCGCCGGGCGACGCGGTGCAGGTGCGGTTCGCCGACGGCCCCAAGGGCCTGGTGGTCGCCGAGATCAGACCGGGCGAATAGGTTTCGCCCCTTGAAGGGCGAAGGCATGCATTTCTCGCGTCGTATCCTGCTGGCGGGCCTCCTTGCCGTGGCGGGCCTGGCCTCGGCCTGCGCGCCCAAGGGGCCCGTTGATGCGGCGGGGCGGCCGCTGGAACCGCTGAGCATCGTCACCGCCTCGGGCGAGCACAGGTTCATGGTCGAGATCGCCGACGATGACGCAGAACGCGAGCGCGGCCTGATGTACCGCCCGCCGCTGGAAGACGACCGGGGGATGCTGTTCCAGTTCCCGGCGGCCAGCGAGCAGAGCTTCTGGATGAAGAACACGCCCAGTTCGCTGGACATCATCTACATCGACCCACAAGGCCGGATTGTCTCGATCGCCAGCCACGCCACGCCCCATTCGCAAACCCCCTTGCCCTCGAACGGCGCGGCCAACGGGGTGCTGGAACTGCGTGCCGGCCGTGCCGAAGAGATCGGCGCCAGGCCGGGCGACCAGGTTCGCCACAGCTTCTTTCGTCCCTAGGGGAGATTGAGCCCTTCAATACGTTGCGGTGCGCCCTCGCCCGTGCCATGAGGGCGCTCCATCGGTTCGGGGTGTAGCGCAGCCTGGTAGCGCATCTGGTTTGGGACCAGAGGGTCGGAGGTTCGAATCCTCTCGCCCCGACCATGGATTAGCCCGTTTGGGCTGGGTGGTATGGCTGCGGGTTGCGCGGCCTTGAACCACGACTGGCCCCGGGCGGTATGATCCGAGAACTGCAGCTTCCATCATTCTCGGCGCGAGGCCGAGAATGATGGGGGGATTCAACGTAGAATTCGCCCGACTTAGGCGGGCTCTCCCGTGGTCTCCGCCAGGAAGGTCTTGGCGCGGCCTTCCTGACCTGCGGCCTTGGCGGTGTTGACGTAGGGATCCATGAAACGCGCCCGCAGCTGATCGAGGTCGTTTCCAGCGACCCCTCGGATAATCGTTTCATAGAGGTCCAGGGCTTCGTCAAACCGACGCATGCGGGTGCAGATGACGGCCTTGGCGTGGATATTGCCGCGCTTTGTAGGAGCGATTTCCAGGGCGCGATCAATCGCGGCATAGGCGTCCTCGAGACGTCCGGCGGTTCTATAGGCGGTCGCCAGGACCGCATAGGCGCCATAGCTGTCGCCGCCATGGGCGGTGGCCTTCTCGGCCGCAATGACAGCTTCGTCGTAGCGTTTTTGCCTCAGGAGGAAGGTCGCGTGATTCATATGAATCAAGCCTTCGGCAGGGGCCATGTCGGTCGCCTGTTTGAAGGCCTCGCCAGCCTCGTCGATCTGCCCCTTCTTGGCCAAGGCCTCGCCTTTGTACATGAGCGTCAGGGCGTCGGCGACCAGGCCGGATTTCGGAGCCTGTTTCCGGTTCTCCGAATAGGCCTCCATCATGGCCAAGACGTTGTAGCGAACGATCTCGTCGGAGGCGTGCAACTGATCGGGCGCCCATGCATGGCTGCGCTCCGACAGGGTCACGGATTCGAAGCTGGGGAAGTAGGTCACGTTGTCATGGGCCGTCGCGAAGGCTTCGACCGCAGCTCTTTGAACCGCCTTGGAATAGGTATTGGCGATCATCGCGTCCTGGCCCGAGAAGGTGCTCTTGAGCGCGACAGGTGAAACGGTGACGAGGATGTTCACATCGGGATTGCCGTGATCCATCAAGAGCTTCCTGATGGCCTCCAGGCAGGTCAGGATCTGGTTGTAGTCCAGGCGGTGGAACTCGAAGCGGTTCGGCTCGGTCCGTTGGATGGTCGCCGGGGGGACGCCGTTCCCGTAGAGCCGGGATGTCGTGTCGAACCAGGCTTCGGCGAGGCCGAGCGTCATGATGAACACATCCGCTCGCGCGGCGGTCTTGAAATACTCCGTCACCTTTTCGCGACGGTAGAGAACGCGCTCCAGAGATGCGGGCGCGATCGTATTATTGAGATGAGGGTCCCACCATTTCCCGTTCGACAATTCGACGAGATTGCTCTGACTCCAGCGCGTATGCGGGTCGATGGCGAAGCGCAGTTCGTTGAGGATGGATTGCACCACGTACTTGTTCAGCACGCCGCTGACGTCAACGCCGGTGAAATCGCTGTCGTCGTGGGAAAGTTCAAAATAGCGGGCAGCGAAATCGAAGCCGTTGGCGGCCAGCTGCTTCTCGATGTTTCGTGCGAAACAGGAACCGACGGTGAAGACGAAGTCGTCGGGCTTGATGACGAAGGGCGCGTCGAAAGCGGGACGTGCGATCGGAGAAAACCGGGCGGCCTGACTGTCGGCGTCCGACGGCCAGCGCGAGATTTCGGATTTCCGATTCTTCATGGCTTCGGTGAGCGTGAGAGTCTGAATCGGCATGACGATTTCCTTAGGCGACCTTGAAGCCAAGCGTCCGCTCGCGGAACGCATCGGTGATGTTGAGGTAGTGACGGTCGGGATTCTGCATCGAGGCGGGATCAACCCAGAAGTCGATGGAGACGGCCCGTCGTCCATAGAAGATCTGGTGAGACACCTGTCGGCTATCGACGATCCAGGCCTCGCCCGGGTCGAAATAGAGGACGTGCCGGGGCTGATCATCCCACCATTGGGCCGTGGGGCCGAAGGCGGCGTTCTTGATTTCCTTCCAGACGTTGGCGCGGCTTGAAGTCGCCAGTCTGTCTCGTGGAATGCGATCGCCGAAACGCTGGATCATGTCATCGACCGCCCAACTGGTCTGCCAAATGCGCGGCTGTCGGTCCAGGTTAATGAACATCCTGGCGAAATGCTGAGGATATTCATCGGCGTAAGTGTCCGTGTGCATGTCCTCGTTGTGAATGAGGTTCAGGCGCCACGCGGACCGGCGGGCCGTAAACGAATAGCCTGAAAACAGCCGATCATAGATAGGCAGGGCCACATCGTAGAATTTTCTGATTTGAGGCCGAATGGCCTCCTGAAGGGCCAGCGGAATTCCACCGCGCGTGAAGTGTTTGTCCAGGGCGGTATCGACGCCGTTCCGGTCTGGCGTTGCGATCGAACCGAGTTTCTTGAGTTCCGGGTATTGATCCGTCGGAACGGATTCCCAGAAGTCGAAGTCGATATCGAAACGCAGGTCAGGAAAGGTCAGAACCTTTCCTGCCTCATAGGCGGGAACGATAGAAGGAATGTCCGGCAGCGGAGTCTGGGTGGAAACGCCAGGAACGGCCTGAAAATAATCCGGAAGAGCCGGGTGTTTGAAGATAGTGGCCAAGCCGTTCTCCATAAGCCTTGATCATGCCGCGCATCGCCACGGACGCCTTTGCGGAAAAGGCGAAGTCACGACTGCGACGAGATGATCGTCCTCAGTTCACGCGAAGTAGGTCAATCCGTTCGTCAAAGTCGAGACCAACCGCTTCGATGCTGACGTCCCATGGCCCTCGATGCAATGGAAGGCCGCGCCATGACCGCCTGTGATTTCGCCAACCAGCCGAAATCAGAGCCTTTGCAGGTCTCGCTTTGCGGCTGCATGGTCAGGCATGAGGCGCAGGGCTTCTGTCAGAAGGGCGCGCGCCTCGTCTGTCTTTCGATGACGGATCAGTTCCGAACCCAGGCGCCAGTGGTGATCCGGCGTCGCAGGATCAAGCCTCAGGGCTTCACGCAGATAGTGGACGGCGCGCGTACTGTTGCGGATCCGTGCGTAGCCCAAGCCTAGCTTGTAGTTCAGGCGAGCGTCGTCCGGCAGGTAGTGCAGAGCCAGCTCCAGGATTTCCACACCCCGTTCCGGGTTCTTGGCGCGCAACAGGGCGACGCCGTAGTCGGTGTAGATGCGTCCGAGATCAGCGTTGCTGAACGCGGCTCGATCTGACGGTACGAGCGCGCTGTAGATGATCGCGGCCTTGTCGTTGTGGCCCTTGCGGAAAGCGGCCTCGGCCTGGAGCAGACGCTCCGCCGGGGTCATGCGCTGCACCTTTCCGATCAGGGCTGACCGTTCCTTATCCGCCTCGGTCGGTTCCGGCGTGATCGTCGTCTTTTCTTCAGGCTGCTTGGGCTGAACGCCGAGCGAGGGGCAATAGGCGAAAAGGACCGTGTCCATGATGAAGCCGACGATTTCCGGATTCACATGGATGTTGTCGGTCCAGTAGGCGCGCGAGCGGTCTGTCAGGGTGACGATCTCGTAGGAAGGGAAATAGTCCACGTCGTCGTGAGCTGCGGCGAAGGCGCCGCAGGCGGCGCGCTGGACGCTCTTGCTGTAGGTGTTGGCGATCAGGGCGTCGTCGCCCGTGAAGGTCGCCTTGAAGGGCACCGGCGAGGTGGTGATGAGGATCTTGGTGTCCGGCGCGCCGTATTTGCGGACCAGGGCGTGAATGCGTTCCAGCGACTGGATCACGTCGTCGTAGGACAGGACGTCCAGCGCGAACCGCTCCGGGGAGAGGTTGCGGACCGAGGGCGGCGGCGCCCCGTTCAGATAGAGGTTGGTTTCAAGGTCGAACCAGCTCTCGGCCAGGCCGAGGGTGATGATGAAGACCTTGCTGGTCGCCAGGTCCCGCATGGCCGCCATGGCCTGGGCGCGACGGTCGGCGACGCGCTCGAAGGGCGCCGGCGGCAGGTTGACGCCCAGATGCGGATCGACCCAGAGGCCGTCGTCGGTTTCGAGGAAAAGCGTGCGCTGGTCGAAAGGCAGGCCTTCGAAGGCCCAGCGGATCTCGTTCTCCATCGAATGGACGGAGTACTTGTTGAGCACGTCGTTGGGCGTCGAGGTGATGCGTTCCTCGGCGGGTACGTTGACCTTGAGCATCGGCAGGTCGAAGCCGAGGCTGGACAGGTGCTTTTCGATCTCACGGGCGAAGCAGGAACCCAGAGTCAGAATGCGGTCGCCGGGAGCGAAATAGAAGCTGGCGACCGGCATGGCTGCGGCAATGCCGGCGAGTCGCGAACGAGGCTTGCGACCGTCCGGCCAGGCCGAGCGGCGAAGGTTCTTGTGCAGGTTTTCGAACGCCTGAGCCCCGGCGATGCGTTGAAGCGGCAAAACTCACTCCCATGAATCTGGAGCGCCATGCAGCCGCTCTCGAATCGACGATGTAACCTAATGCCCGGCCTGAGTCGTCAGGACCAGCGTCCTGGGGCCGCGAGAAATGGCGATCTCTCTGGACGGGGGCGACAGAGATGGACGGCTGCGGTCTTGTCCGCCGTGTCAGGTCGAGGCGTAACCGCCGTTCAGCGCATAGCTGAAACCGATCGGCAGGGCCGAACGGAACAGGGTGAAGAAGGCGGCCAGTTCGCCCAGGGTCGAACGCGGTACGAAGATGATGTCGCCGCGGTGCATGGTCACGACCTCGGCCTTGCGCGGGCGAAGATCGATGGTCCGCATCATGCGCACGCCGCCCGGACCGCGACGGATCAGCGCGGCCTGGCTGGAGCGGGCCGAAGGCAGGAAACCGCCGGCCATGATCACGGCCTGATAGGCGTCGATATCGCCAGGCATGTCGAACACGCCCGGATTGCGTACCTCGCCGTCGACCCAGACCTTCAGCGGGCCAGCGAGGCGCAGGGTGACCTCGACGTCTGGCCGGCGCAAGTGGGCGGCGTAGCCCTCGGCGATATCGGCTTCCAGTTCGGCCAGGGTGCGATCAGCGGCCATGACGTGACCCAGCAGGGGCAGGGAGACCCGGCCGTCCGGGCCGATCTTG
This sequence comes from Brevundimonas sp. T2-11, assembly GCF_055397675.1. NCBI lineage: Bacteria > Pseudomonadati > Pseudomonadota > Alphaproteobacteria > Caulobacterales > Caulobacteraceae > Brevundimonas > Brevundimonas sp. T2-11. Next base: position 1,924,535 of record NZ_AP027920.1, on the reverse strand, counting down.
AGCTGTCGTGTCAGTTCGCTTGCGGTCGGCGTGGCGACCTCGATCTCGTCGCCGGGAAAGAGCAGGTACTCGGGGGCGATATCCGTCCATGGCGCAAAGGGGAGACCTGTCGAGGCGGCGGTTTCCATCGGCGGCGCCGTCTCGTTTCGACCGCTGGCGCAGCCTGCCAGGCCGGCGGCCAGGCCCATCAGGATGAGGCGGCGGTCAAGGATCATGGGACGTGAGCAGCCATTGTTGCGAATGACGGTGAAGCTGGACCCTTATGGGTAACGGCTGGTTAACGCGGGTCATTCAAGGGTGTGTCTGAAAGTTTCCTGGAATGGATTTCGTCGACCCATGCGTCTGAACTCCCGAGCAGCAGCCCGTCCGCGCTACGGCGTCCTTGACGTCGTGACGCTGCTGTTTCGCGAACTGGTGCTGATGGTGCTGGTGTTCGTCGTCCTGTTCGCCCTAGGCGCAGCGGCGGTGCTGACGCTGAAAAAGAGTTTCACGGCGGGGGCCAGCCTCTTCGTGGGCGTGGGTCAGGAATATGTCTACCAGCCGCGCGTGGGGCTGAGCGATCGCGGCGCGCCGCCGACCAGCGCCGAAGTGACCCAGTCGGAAGCGGCCATTCTCAACAGCCTCGAGGTCAAGCGCCGGGTCGTCCGCGCCATGGGCGTCGAGAGTTTCCAGGAGGGCGGAGCCGTGCCCTCGGACCCCGTGAAACAGGAAGAAGCAGCCGTTCGCGCCGTCGGCGCCGGCCTGGATGTGTCTGTGACGCCGCTGAGCCCGGTCGTCGGCCTGACCTACAAGAGTGATGATCCGGACCTTTCCGCGCGGGTGCTGAACACCATTATCGACCAGTATCTGACCTATCGGCGCGAGGTCTTCCAGGACCGCGCCACGCCGGCGATCCAGACCCAGCGTCGGGCGTTCGAGGATGAACTGGCGGCGGCTGACCGCGCTTACGAGGATTTCCTGCGCACCAATAACATTGGTGATTTCGCCACCGCCAAGGCGACCTTGGGCGCGACCTATCAATCCATCTTCGCCGAGCGCATGGCGGTGCAGGCGCAACTGAACCAGGCGGCCCAGCGGCTGAACACCCTGGCCGCGCAACAGAGGCGGACGCCGGCTGAAATCGCCCTGCAGCAAGACCTGAACATTTCCGCCCAGGATCAGATCCTGCAACTGCGCACCCAGCGTGAGGAGCTGTTGAGCCGTTATCAGGCCGACGCCCAGCCCGTGCGCGAAATCGAGACGCGGATCGCCCAGCTGCAGGCCTACGTCGGCACCGGCACGGCGGTGGGCGCCAAGGAGGTCCGCACGGGGCCCAACCCCGTCTGGGTCGAGCTGGAGACCACGCGGATCAACGCCCAGGCCGAACGGGACGCCCTGGCGGCGCGGCTGGCGGTGCTGGACCGGCAGGTGGTGGATCTGCGGACGCGGCAGTCCCAGCTGACCGAGCTGGAATCGCGCAATGCCACCCTGGCCGGCAACCGTGAAGTCCTGACGGCTTCCATCCGCGAATTCCAGCAGCGCGAGACACAGAGCCGGGCCGACAATGAACTGGTCAAGGCCGGCGCTGACAATGTCACGGTCATCGAGCGCGCCCAGCCGCCGTCCAAGGGCAAGAGCCTGAAGGCGCCGCTGATGATCGCCGCCTTCCTGTTCGCGGGCTTCACCGCCCTGTGCGTGGGTCTGATCCGAGTCTTCCTGCGTCGGGGCTTCGTCCTGCCGTCCACGGCCAGCCGCACGCTGCAGATGCCGGTTCTGGCCGTCACGCCGATGAAGAACGCCTGAGACCCTCAAGCGGAGCGGCTCGTGCTAGGCTCCTGACGAATAACGAGTGCGTACCGATTCGATGGTCGATCTGACGACTGAAATGGCGGGTTTGTGGGCGGCTCTCGGGCCGGCCCCGGCGCATCGCGGGCGCGTGATCCAATTCGCCTCGGCCTGCACCGGCGACGGGGTTTCGACGGTCGCTCGCGAGTACGCCCGTCTGGCCGCCGTGCGTGCGCGCAGGCCTGTCTGGCTGGTCGACGGGGATCTGAGCCAGCAGGGGCAGATGGACGCGATCGCGGCGGAGCCTGAACGGTTTGGCCGTCTGGCGGCTCCGGTGAAGGCGTCGCCCGACGGTTCGGCTTTCTACGCGGTGACGCCGGCCATGCGCGGGCGTGACGGCCTGCCCGTGCCGCCGGCGCGCCTGATGACGGCGAGGGCCTGTCTGGGAGGGCGGCTGTTCGTCACGCGCTTCCATACGGAGTTGCTGCGCGCCGGCCAACGTGTCGAGCCCGTCGGCGAGGCGCGCTACTGGACCGCCTTGCGCGCCCATGCGGACACCGTGGTGATTGATACGCCTGCCGCCGACCGGAGCGACATGGCCATCGCCCTGGCGCCCTTTGTGGACGCCACGGTTCTTGTGGTCGCGGCTGAGACCACGGCGGCGGATGAGTCGGTCGCCCTGCGCGACGAGATCGACGCCGTGGGCGGTCATATCGCGGGCATGGTGATGAACCGGTCGACCTGGTCGCCTCCGCCGATCCTGAAACGGCTGGTCGGCTAGGCCGTTCGTCCTCGATCGAGGCGGGCCAGCTCCTGCGAGCCATAGAAGCGCGGCTCGAAGCCCTTCATCCAGCACAGTTTTCCCAGACCGCGCGCGGCGCGATCCAGAATGTCGGCGCGTTTCGGATCGCGGGTCAGGATCAGAGGCAGGGCGACAAGACTCCAGACGGCTGTCTGGAGCGCGCCGATGATCATCCAGCGCGCCACCGCGGGCCAGTCGCGGGCCGCGGCGGCTGTCTGGCTGGGCCCCTGTCCATAGGCGAAGGCGCGGGTCAGGGCGTAGCGCAGGGTGGCCCGGTGCGGAGGGGCGAATTCGTCCACCCAGGCCTCTGCAGCCCAGCCAAAGCGACCCCCGCGACCCGCCAGGGCGGCGAATAGGGCGTCGTCCTCGCCCCCGGTCTGATCTGCGGAAACATTGAATGGGGCGCCGCCCGGCAGGGCGGTCGCGCGCACCAGCAAGGCGTTGCCGCAGCCGTAGGGATGGTCGATCAACTGCGACTGCGCCGGGCCTTCGCGGCCGAAGAAGCGCTCCAGATAGGGGCTGGTCCAGCCGGTTCCGTCGGGCACGCGACCGCGGATGGGACCGAAGACGGCGTCGGCGCCGGTGATCGCCTGTCCAGCCAGCAGGGCCGCCAACCAGCCGGGCGAGGCGGCTTCGTCGTCGTCGAGGAAGGCGATCAGGGGCGCCGTGGTCGCGGCCAGACCTTCATTGCGAGCGGTGGCGACGCCGGGGCGCGGGACGTGGCGCCAGACCAGGGGCACGGGCGAGGCGGGACGAAGGCGGTCCACCGTCTCGCGCGAACTGGCCAGAGGATCGTTGTCGACGATGACGATCTCGCCCAGACGATCGGCGACCCCGGTCTGGACGAACAGGGAGCGCAGGGCGCGCTCCAGGCTGTCGGGGCGGCGCAGGGTCGGGATGACGACGGCGACGTCAGGCGGGGTCATGCGGCCAGAACCTCGCCCACGGTCCGGATGTCGCACCCGGCCCGTCGTGCGTGGGCGATCAGGCGCGACAGGGCGTCGGGCGAGCAGCCCCAGGCCGAATGCGCCTCGCGCACGTCATGGGTATAGAGGAGCAGCCAGGCGTTCTCGGCGACGGCGCGCTGGATCCAGGCCTGGGCGACCGATTCGCCGTCAGCGCCTTCTATGCCGACGCCGGGCAGTTGGTTCAGATCGTCGCCGTCACGGACCAGGGCCTTGTGAACGCCCCGCAGCGAGTTGTAGCGACCCGCCAGAAGACCCTTGGCGCGGGGCGAGACCTCGCCATAGGGGTAGGCGAAGTGGATGGGGGCGGCGCCGAGGCCGCGCAGGGCCGTGTCGTTGGCCTCCAGATCGGCGACCAGTTCGTTCTCGGGCGTCCGGTGGCAGTCCAGATGGCCGAAGGTGTGGCCGGCGACCTCATGTCCGCGCCGGATCAGGTCGCCGACTTCAGTGGTGGCGGCGAAACGACCCATGTGCCCTTCCTGGCCGAACAGTCCGGCGCAGACGTAGAAGGTGCCGCGTGCGTCATGCGCTTCCAGGGTCTCGGCGCCGGCATGGGCGGCGCTGGCGGGGATGTCGTCGAAGGTGAAGCTGACGGTCGGGCAGGTCAGGTTCAGGCGGGCCGGGCGGCGATGAGTCAGTCGGGCGAAGCGACGGCGCAGCTTGCCCTTCAGGCTGAGGTCCGGGGTATAGGGCTGGATCATATCGCCTCCGCATAGAGGGCGGCCCGATAGAGCCGCAGGCTGAAGGCGCGCAAGGCCGCAGGCAGGGGCGACAGCCGGGCGGTCTGCTTGAACAGAGGACGGATCGCCTTCAGGCCCGGCACGGCCCTGAGGGCCTTCGCCACGCGATAGCTGGGATAGGTTGAGACGAAGTCGGGATGTCGCGCGACGACACGGGCGAAGTTGGACGCCGACTGTTCGTACTTGGCGGCCAGGGTCTCGACCGTGTCCAGGCCCATGTGGGTGGCGGTGTTGTCCAGATGCAGGACCGGGAAGCGGCGGGAAACGCGCATGGCCCATTCGACGTCTTCCCAACCCCAGCCGGAGAAACCGGGATCGAAGGCCTCGGCCTCGAACACGTCGCGACGGACCAGCAGGTTGGATGTGAAGACGTGCTTTTCCGGCTGCAGGGCGCGCTGGTCATGGGACAGGCAGTCCGAACGCGCGGCCATCTGGCGGTGGACGGCGAAGCGGGCGTCGTCGGGGGCCTGCAGCAGGGAGAAGCCGCCAAACGCCACGGCGGGCGCCTGTTCGGCCGTCAGTCGCGCCCAGGTCTGCAGGAATCGGTCGTGGTCGGGACGCATGTCGCTGTCGAGAAACAGCAGGCTGGCGCCGCGTGCCGCCGAGGCCAGGCGGTTGCGGCCGATCGAGCGGCCTTCGTTCGCGGCCAGGGTGATCAGGCGAACGGGCAGGGCGAGGGCGTCGATCTGGGCCGTGAGGCGAGCGGTCAGGGCGGGATCGGCCGTGCCGTCGTCCAGCAGGATCAGCTCGACCTGACCGCTCAGCGCCGCAGCTTCGCGGTCGAGCAGGGCCAGCAGTTCGGCGGGGTCGTCACGCAGGAAGGGGATCAATACGGACAGGGCGGGTCGGCCCCTGGTCCAGGCGGGGTTGTCATGCAGGCGCGCGGTCATGCTGTCGCCCTGCGTGCGCGCACGGCGCCGATCAGGCGGCGGCCGAGGTCGCGGACGCCGCCGGCGTTCAGGCCCCAGGCGCAGACGCCGTAGACGGCCGCGCCAACCGAAGCGTCCAGCATCAACTCGGCGAAACCCCCGATGGGCGGCAGGAACCAGACGACGACGGCCATGACGCCAGCCGCCAGACTGCAGCGGACAAGGGCGTTCCAGGGAACCGGAAGGGCCAGGATGCGGCGCCCGATGGACATGGATGCGATCAGGCCGACCGCGAAGCTGGCGGCCGTGGCCCAGGCGGCGCCCAGAACGCCGAAATGCGGGATCAGCAGCAGGTTCAGCGCCACATTGGTCAGGGCGGGAACGCTCATGGCCAGCAGCAGCCAGCCGGTGCGACGGCCCAGGGTGAAGGCCTGGTGGAAATAGTAGACGGTCACGCCGGACAGGAAGGCCGACAGGGCGATCCAGGGCGTGACCAGGATGGCGGCCTCGCGCAGGTCTTCGCCGATCATGAACTCCGACAGCGGGCGGGCCACCAGGGCGACGCCGACGGCGGCGGGCAGGCCGATCAGGACCAGGGTCGAGGCCTGCTCGCGGGCGGCGGCGGTCAGCTGATCGCGTCCGCCGCGTTCCAGGGCCATGACCAGGGCCGGCGTGCCCGCCGTGCCGAGCCAGATGAACAGAACATCCAGGGTCCGGTTCGCGATGCTGTAGCCTGCGTGGTAGGCGCCGACCGCCGCCTCATCGAGGAAGAGGGCCAGCAGGAAGCGGTCGGTCGAGGCCAGGACCACGGCCAGACCCAGGGAGGCGGCGATCGGATAGCCGTAGACGGCGTAGGATTTCAGTCGCTGGACATCCACCACGCCCTGGCGCGCCTCGCGCAGTTCGCCCGGAAGGAAGAAGGGCATGGCCATCAGCGGGGCGATCAGCAGACCCGCCAGCGGCGAGGCGCCGCCCGCGCCGGCCAGGGCGAACACAGCCCCGACGATGAAGCCGGCGACGCCGTTCCAGATGTCGAGAGTGGCGGCCTTGCGCACTTCGCCCGCCGCTCGATAGCGCTCCTGCGCCAGCTTGGCGAAGCAGCGGACCGGGATGCCGATCAGGGCGACGGCCAGAGGAAAGCGGAAGGCGTCCGGCATGGGCCACAGCCAGACGGCCAGACCGACCACGGGCAGGAAGACGGCCGTGACGATGAAGGCGGTGCGATACAGGCTGGCGAAGTGGCTGGCCATGTCCGCGCCTTCGCGTTGGGCCGCCCAGAAGCGGGCCATGGCGGCCTCCAGCCAGCTGAAGGTCGCGACATGGGCCAGGGTCATGACCGACAGGGCCAGGGCGTAACGCCCGTAATCCTCGGCGCTTAGAAGGCGCGTGAAGACGATGATCGTCAGGAAACCGATCACGCCCTGCAGGATATTGGCGGGCAGGTAGCCCAGCACTCCGCGCCAGAACATCAGCGCACCGACGCTCGGTCGCCCAGCAGGACGGGAATGGTGACGAAGATCACCCAAAGGTCCAGCCAGAAGGACTGGCGCTCGATGTAGTCGATGTCCAGCTGCACGCGACGACGAACCTCCGCCTCGGTGTGCATAGGGCCGCGCGATCCCTTGATGGCGGCCCAGCCGGTCATGCCGGGCTTGATGCGGTGGCGGTGAGCGTAGTCGGCGACCAGCCGTGCGGATTCGGTTTCACCGGTCTTCATGCCGATGGCGTGGGGACGAGGTCCGACCAGGGACATTTCGCCGCGTACGACATTCAACAGCTGAGGCAGTTCATCGAGACTGCTGACCCGTAGGAAACGGCCGACGCGGGTGATGCGGTCATCATCCGCCGTGACCTGTCGGGCGGCGGTGGCGTCGGCGGCTTCGTGGCGCATGGTCCGGAATTTCCAGACCACGATCTCTTCCTGGTTGAAGCCGTGGCGACGCTGACGGAACAGGACCGGCCCGGGACTGTCCAGACGCACCAGAGCGGCGATCAGCAGCAGGAAGGGGGCCAGCAGGACCAGGCCGACGGCGCCCAGAACCACGTCCTGAAGGCGTTTGTGGAAGGCGCGACGGTCCGGCGACGAGCCGGCGTGCATCAGGGCCAGCGGGGCCTGGGCCAGGCGTTCGAGCACGGCGTTGCGTTGCTCAGCCGCCTTGGGATCGACCAGAAGGGTCAGGGGGATGGGAAGGACGCCGAGGCGCTCGGTCAGTTCGCCGACCCGAGCTTCCGCCTTGGGGTCAATGGCCAGGACGATGCGATCCACATAGGGCGTGAGGCGGTGATTCAGCAGACCGTTCACCTCGCCGAGCACGGGAACGCCTTCGATCGTCCGGGGCGCGCGGGCCATGCGGTCGTCGAAGACGCCAAGCACGTTCAGATCGCGGCGTTGCAGAGCCTCCTTGATCAGGCGCTCGGCGTGCCGGGTCGCGCCCACCACGACGATGTTGGGGGTCAGGGCGCCTGTTCGTCTCCAGCGGGTCACAAGCAGGCTCCAGGTCGCATGCGTGGCGGTCAGAGCCGCCATGGTCGCCAGGCACCAGGCTGCATAGTCGCTCCAGGGGGAGGCGGCTCCGTGAAGTAAAAGGCCCAGGGCGCTCGCGGCCAGACCGCCGGACAGGCCGATGGCGCTGACGCCGGCCAGATGGCCGATCAGACTCTGGCCGCGCGCGAAGCGGTAACGGCCGAGCGACCTCAGCAGGGCCAGGACAGTGAGAGCGCCAAGGCCGAAGGGCGCCGCATCGATCAGCCGGATGGACGCGAATCCGTCTTCTGCGTGCATCAGGGCGGCCAGAAGCGCGATCAACCAGACGCAAACCGTGTCGATTCCGCGAAAATAGAAGACCCTCAGCCGCGCCGAGGCGCGCTGACGACTGTTCAGCCACAGGTCGGGTCGGAAGGGGCCGCGACGCGCCTGGCTGAAGGCGGCCGAATCGCTGTCCCGGTCAACGGAAGCTCGCAGGCTGCGGCTTGCCGTTTCGGCTCCCTGAACCGGGGCGGATATGGAGGATTCGGCGGAAGTCATAAGGCGGAAGATGGAACCTGGATGCGGAGAATGCCGGTATTTGTTGGCACGCGGCCTGTCTATGGCGCGTTAACGCGACAGTTTGCAGCTAACCCGTTGCGCCGCGTCGAAGGACCCGCTATCCACGCCGCCTGCCGGAGACGTGGCCGAGTGGCTGAAGGCAACGGTTTGCTAAATCGTCGTACCCTGTAAGGGGTACCGAGGGTTCGAATCCCTCCGTCTCCGCCAGAACCCTTCCAGATCATTTCTGATTTGCCGTGTCCCCGCGCGCTGAAGCGCGGGGCAGCATGGGACCGGGCGCCTGGCGATTGAGATCGTCAGGCGAGACGCCGTGCTGGCGAAGAATGCGTCGTGCGATATCGGGGGCGCCGATCAGCGGCATCGGTTGACCGAAGGTTTCGCGCCACAGATCATTCAGGTGCGCCTCGTCGGGAGACAGTTGAGGTTTCATGATGCGCCTCGCCTAGCGGTTGCGAGCATTCTAGTCGGACGGGCCGGGGTTGATCGTAAAAGCCTGTAAACCGGCCCCGTGAAGAGGCATCGTGTCGCGCGAGGCCGCGACGGATGCCGAGCCGCTTGCCGCCGTTCGGGGCTTGGCCTAACCCGAGCTTTCCAGACGGAGGGCGGTCGTGCGGGTCTTGATCACAAATATGCGGATGGCCGGTTTCAGCGGGTCGGAAGTGGCGGCTGAGCTGGCTGCCGACGGACTGCGCCGTGCGGGACATGAACCGGTGATCTACGCCCCGGCCTTGGGCGAGCAGGCGGAGCGCATGAGGGTGCGTGGTCACGTGGTCGCCGATCGCCTGAGCGCCATCCCGTTCAAGCCGGATGTGATCCACGCCCAGCATTCCAGTCCGACGCTGATGGCGATGACGGCCTTTCCCGATGTGCCGGCGGTTCACGTCTGTCACAGCGCGCGATTCGCCCAGGAGGCGCCGATCCTCCATCCGCAGGTTCGGCGTTTCGTCGCTGTCGATGACCTGTGTCGACAGAGGTGCCTGGCGGATGGCGCGCCCGCCGATCGTCTGTCGATCGTCCACAACCCCGTCGACCTGTTGCGTTTTGTCGAGCGGCCTCCTTTGCCGGACAGGCCGCGGAAGGCGCTGCTGCTGACCAAGACCAAGGACCAACGCCAGGCCGTGGCCGTGGCCTGCAAGGCGCGGGGCATCGCGTTCGATGAGCTGGGGTCGGCTGTGGGGAATGTCGCCCCGAACCTGGAGGCGATACTGCCGCAGTACGATGTGGTGTTCGCCACGGCGCGGATGGCCCTGGAGGCCGCCGCGGTCGGGTGTGCAGTGATCGTGGCGGACGGTCGAGGCGTGAGGGGGATGCTGACCAGCGACGCCTGGCCTGAGTGGCGGCTGCAGAATCTGGGCGCGAGGCTCTTGGCGGAGCCTGTCACATCCGATGCCTTTATCAAGGCGCTGGACGCCTATGACCCGAAGGATGCGGCCCAGGTCACGCGCCAGGTCCGCGCGGACGCCGATCTGACCGACTATGTGGCGGCCATGACCAGGCTCTACCACGCGGCCATTGAAGAAGGGGTGACGGCTTCTGCATCGGAGTTGAGGGCCGCCAACGCCGCGCTTCTGGAGGACTGGTTGCCGACGCCGACAGAAAGGCCGTGGCGTCAGATGGCGACGGAAAAGAAGTGGGCTCCGGACTGGGGGCGGAATGTTCTGGCCATCGAGGCGCGCCTGGAAGCCGCCGGGGAAAGGCAGAGGATTCGATTGAAGCGTCAGATCGAGGTTCTGGGCGCGGAATTGCTGGATCGGATCAATGGCCTGACCCAGTCCGTCCAGGAAGGGAAGGGGGACGATCATGGTCAATGACAGCCGGACCATGCTGGTGGTCGGCCATCCGGGTCACGAGCTGCACCTGCATCGCTGGATGGAGATCGAGCGTCCTCTGGTCTTCGTGTTGACGGACGGTTCCGGGGGCGCCGGGCGCAGTCGTCTGAACCATTCACGCCAGTGTCTGGCCCGCGTGGGGGCCGCCGGAGGAGCAGTCTTCGGCTCGCTGTCGGACAAGGAATGGTATGCCGCCATTCTGGCGGGCGATCCGGCCCCGTTCGTGGCGGCGGGGGATGTGCTCTGGCGCGCCGGAGCGGAGCGCCGGGTCGAGACGATCGTGTCGGATGCGCCCGACGGCTACAATCCGATGCATGACGCGGCCTTTGATCTGGCGGCGCTCGCGGTCGAAGGCCTCGCCCTGGCGGGCAGGCGCGTGCACCATCTCGTGGTTCCGGCGACAGGCGAGCAACAGACACCGCTGGTTCGCGAAGTCGTGCTGAACGACGAGGCCCTGGCGCGGAAGGAAACCTCCCTGGCGCTCTATGCGCCGCTGGAGCGGGAAATCGAGCAGTTGCGCGGAGAGGGAGCGAACATCGCGGTGGAGCGGCTCTACGCGGTCGCGCCGGCCTGTCGGTCTGATGGAGCGCCGCATTATGAGGTCGTCGGCAAGACGCGAGCCGCCTGTGGCGCCTATACGTCCGTCATTGAGGCCCGCGCGCACTACGAGCCGTTGATGAAGGCCGTCAGAACAAGGCTTCTGGAAAAATGGAGCGCCGAAACGGCGCGTGCGGGAATACCTGAGCACGCGTGAAGGCCCGCCGCAGGTTGCGCTGTAAGGTGAAGGTTGAACTCACCTGTGCGGCGTCATCCGGCGCTTCTGTTTGGCCGGTTGATGCGTGCGACGTTGATTGACGCAATAATTTTGCGCCTTCGTGCGAATTGCTCTTGCCAGTCTCGCAATTGCAATAAAATCTTCGCAACTGCGAAACGCATGAGGGGATACGCGCATGACGCAGTTCAAGAACAGCTTACCGGGGCTTCTCGCCCTGCTTTGTCTAACCGGCGGATTGTTCGCGGTGGGAGCGGCGCTCGCAGCGCCTGACGCCGCCGCCGTCGCCAACATCGCCAGTGCCGCTGTAACAGCGTCGGAGCCTGCTCCGGCGCTGTTTTCACATCAGGTTCCGCTGGAGCTGGACGCCGCAGGCACGGCCTGGCTGGGGACCTCCACCGCCCTGGTCCTGCTGATGACCCTGCCGGGTCTGGCGCTCTTCTACGGCGGCATGGTGCGCCGCAAAAACGTGATCGCGACGATCACCCAGTCGGTCGCCGCCTTCGCGGTGGTGTCGCTGACCTGGTTCATCGCCGGCTACACCATCGCCTTCGGTACGAACGGCGACGCCGGGGTCAATCAGTATATCGGCAGTCTGGACGCCCTGTTCCTGAACGGGGTCACGGTGGACACGGCGCACAGCCTGCTGCCGGGCATCCCCGAGTTCCTCTGGGTGTCGTTCCAGCTGACCTTCGCCATCATCACCCCGGCGCTGATCACCGGCGCCTTCGCCGAGCGGCTGAAGTACTCGGGCATGCTGCTGTTCACGGCCCTGTGGTCGCTGGTGGTCTATGCGCCGATCGCCCACTGGGTCTGGGGCGGCGGCTTCCTGGGCGCGCAAGGCGTGCTGGACTTCGCCGGCGGCGCGGTGGTGCACGTCAACTCGGGCGTCGCGGGCCTGGTCTGCGCCCTGTTCCTCGGGCCGAGGAAGGGCTACGGGGTCGAACCTATCACGGCGCACAACCCGGTTCTGACCATGATCGGCGCCTCGCTGCTGCTGGTCGGCTGGATCGGCTTCAACGCCGGTTCGGCTGGCGCGGCCAACGGTCTGATGGGCGCGGCCCTGATCAACACCCTGCTGGCGGCGGCCGCGGCCTCGCTGGCCTGGAAGTTCGTCGAGGTCGTCTACAAGAAGAAGTGGTCGCTGATCGGCGTCCTGTCGGGCGTGGTCGCGGGTCTGGTCGCCATCACCCCGGCGGCGGGTTTCGTCGATCCCAAGGGGGCGGTCGTCATCGGCCTGATCGCCGGTCCGGCCTGCTACGTCTCGTCGGTCTGGCTGAAGAAGCTGCTCAAGTATGACGACAGTCTGGACGCCTTCGGCCTGCACGGCGCGGGCGGTCTGGTCGGCGCCCTGCTGACCGGCGTCTTCGCCTCGACGGCGATCAACAGCCTGTCGGAAGGGGCCAATATCGGGGCTCAGGCCCTGGGTCTGGTCTGGACCATCCTGTGGAGCGCGGTCGGCACCCTGATCATCCTGCTGATCTGCAAGTACACGACGGGTCTGCGCGTCACCGACGAGCAGGAAACGGAAGGCCTGGACGCCCACCTGCACGGCGAAGTGCTGGACGGCGTCTGAAGACGATGGCCGGGACGCGGCGCCTCCCCGCCGCGTCCCGTCGCCAGAGAACCTGCCAAAGGGAACCAAGGCCCGGCCGCGCTCCACCAGCGGCCGGATGAGTAGGCGTGACCAAAATCAATCAGACCTTGAGGGGATATGTCATGAGACTTGCACTTGCTTGCGCATCGCTGCTGGCGCTGACCGTAGGGGCGGGCGCCGCCCAGGCCCAGGCCGCTCCAGAGGTGGTTTTCAACATCGGCGTGGTCAGCGACTACGTCTTCCGGGGCGCCAGCCAGTCGAACGAGGACCCGGCGCTTCAGGGCGGCGTTGACGCCACCTTCGGCAACGGCTTCTACGCCGGAACCTGGGCGTCGATGGTCGATTTCGGCGACGGCACTGACGCCGAGGTCGATCTGTACGGGGGCTATCGCACCGAGGCGGCCGGCTATGCGCTTGATTTCGGCGTGGTCGGCTATCTCTACGTCAACGAACCGGGTCCGGCCGACTACAACTATGTGGAGTTCAAGGCGGCGGCGTCGCGGGCTGTCGGACCCGCGACCCTGGGGGCCGTGGTCTATTATTCGCCGGACTTCTATGGGGCGGATGATGAGGCCACCTATCTGGAGGCCAACGCCGCCTTCGCCCTGGCCGAGAAGTGGTCCCTTTCGGGCGCGGTCGGGCACCAGTGGCTGGACGTCAATGACGACTACACCACCTGGAACCTGGGACTGGCCTATGCCCTGACCGATCACCTGGCGGTGGACGTGCGCTATCATGACACGGACGTGGACGGGCCGCTGACCGACGATCGCTTCGTGGTCGGGCTGAAGGCCAGCTTCTAGGGATCGGCGAGCGGCGACATGGCGCGACCGGTCGCCGCTTTCCCTAGCGTGATCTTGGCGCCGCCTTCTCAGCGGGCTACGCCTGCGCCTCAATCTTGCTCTTGGGAGAGACGCACATGGACCTGACCACCGTCACTGAACACATCCGCGGCGCCGTCGGCGAAAACTCGGGCCTCGGCAAGACCGTCAAGCTGGACCTTGGCGACTTCGGCAAGATCTTCATCGACGGCGCTTCAGTGCCGAACTCGGTGACGAACGACGACAAGCCCGCCGACGCCACTGTGTCGATGAAGTGGGATGATTTCATCGCCCTGTCGGAAGGCAAGCTGGACCCGATGATGGCCTTCATGCAGGGCAAGCTGAAGATCGCCGGCGACATGATGATCGCCCAGAAACTGGCGCCGCTGCTGAAGCGCTGATGCGTTTCTGAGGACCAGAACAAGGACGGCGCGGCTCCCTCGGGGCCGCGCCGTTTTGCTATCGGCGCTCGCAGAAGCGCGGTGAAGAATTCGAGGACACGATCATGGATTTCGCCCCCTCTGAACGCGGCCTGATGTGGCGCGAGCGCCTGTCCGGCTTCATCGACCAGCATGTCGCCCCGGCCGAGGCGGAATACCGCGCCCAGGTCCATGCCAATCCTGGGGTTCAGGCCCCGGTCATGGAGGCGCTGAAGGCCAAGGCGAAGGATGCGGGGCTCTGGAACATGTTCCTGCCGGGCGATCATGGCGCCGGACTGAGCAATCTGGAATACGCCCCCCTGGCCGAACTGATGGGGCGGCGGCTGTGGTCGGCCGAGGTGTTCAACTGCAACGCCCCCGACACGGGCAATATGGAAGTCCTGCACATGTACGGCGACGCCGCGCAGCAGGAGCGCTGGCTGAAGCCGCTGATGGCGGGCGAGATCCGCTCGGCCTTCCTGATGACCGAACCCGAGGTGGCCTCGTCAGACGCCACCAATATCCAGACCAGCATCGTCCGTGACGGCGACCACTATGTGATCAACGGCCGCAAGTGGTGGTCGACCAATATGGCGCATCCGAACGTCGCCGTGACCATCGTCATGGGCAAGACCGACCCGGACGCCGCCACGCACCAGCAACAGAGCCAGATCATCGTGCCGGTGAACACCCCTGGCTTCCGCGTCGAGCGGATGCTGTCGGTCTTCGGCTACGACGAGGCGCCGATCGGCCACGCCGAGGTGGTGCTGGAGAACGTCCGCGTTCCGGTCGAAAATCTGATCGCCGGCGAGGGGCGGGGCTTCGAGATCGCGCAAGGCCGGCTTGGCCCGGGCCGCATCCATCACTGCATGCGCGTGATCGGAGCCGCCGAGCGGGCGCTGGAACTGATGGTCGAGCGGCTGCTGAGCCGCACCGCCTTCCGCAAGAGCCTGGCCGAGCATTCGGTGTGGGAGCAGCGCGTGGCCGAGGCCCGCACCAATATCGAGATGTGTCGCCTGCTGGTGCTGAAGGCCGCCTGGATGATGGACGAGGTCGGCGCCAAGAACGCCAAGTCCGAGATCGCCCAGATCAAGACGGCGGCGCCGAAGATGGCGCTACAGGTCATCGACGACGCCATCCAGGCCTTTGGCGGGGCCGGCGTGTCGGGCGACACGCCTCTGGCCGAGCTCTACGCCACGGTGCGCACCCTGCGCATCGCTGACGGCCCGGACGAGGTGCACAATCGCACCATTGCGCGACTGGAGTACGCCAGACACGGCGGGCTTCGTCGCTAGCAAAAGACAGGGCTGCGACGAGCGCCGCAGCCCGTTTCGTCGCCGCCGTGGGACGTTCTAGTGACGCTTGTCGGTCCGGAACACCTGGTGGCGGTGATGAGAGCCGATGCCGCCTTCCGTCACATCGCTGATGAAGAAGTTCTCGCTGTGACGATGGGGCGGATCAGCACCGAAATGCTGACTGATCCAGTGAGCGAAGCCGGTTTTCTTGACCCGTGGTTCGTTCACCGGGGCGGGGGATGACATATCCTGTTCAGAGGGGTCCAGGATCTTGTTTTCGAGGGGGTTCATCATGGCCGAATCTCCCGGTTTCTGAGGAATTGAACCGCAAAAACGGGCCCTCGTTCCTCCTGCTCAGCTGCCTTGATCGATTACATTTTGGACAGCTTCCGGGGGAGGTTCCATGTCCAGAAGAAGAGCGAGTCGGTGTCGCGCACGATTGACCCGGCTCTTGATCGTGCCGACGGCGCAACCGGCGATATCGGCCGCTTCCTGATAGGACAGGCCGGCTGCCCCGACCATGACGATGGCCTCGCGGTGTTCAGGCGGTAGGGCGTTCAGCGCGGCCTGCAGCGATGTCAGCTCGGCCGTCCATTCCTGACTGGCTTCCGCGGTCAGACTGGCGGCGTAGCGGCCTTCCTCGTCGGCGATTTCACGGCGGCGCTTGGCGGCGCCGGTGTACCAGCTGTTGCGCAGGATGGTGAACAGCCAGGCGCGGAGATTGCTGCCCGGTTCGAAGCGGGTGCGATGGGCCCAGGCCTTGGTCAGGGTTTCCTGCACCAGATCGTCGGCGTCCGCGGAGTTGCGCGACAGGGTGAAGGCGAAGGCGCGAAGCGAGGGCAGGAAGTCCGAAATGGACGCTCGCCATTCGACCGGATCGACAATGCCGACAGGGCGACGGCGAGTGGAATGAACTGGGCCCTTGTCCTGCGGCCCGTCAGGCACGCGAACATGGGGCATGCAACGGGAGTCCTGAATTCTGGTCGCCGGTCCGGAGTGGATCGCCTGTGGCAGGAACGCGGCCCTGACCGCGACCGTTCCGCCCGCCGGACGGGGCTTCGGGTGGAACCGCGTTGAACAGGCGGCATTGAAACCGAACGGCCGTTCTGGTCGTCAGCGGGATGATTGCGCATGAGCCGACCCCGTCGGGCTGCTGAAAACGTGGGGCGAGACGTTGAGGCCTTTCACAGGATCAGGGCTGGTCTGCCGCGCCTGGCGGCTGTCCTTTCGGCCGAGGATCTGGGGGCGCAGTCCATGCCCGAGGCCAGTCCCGGAAAGTGGCATCTGGGACATGTGAGTTGGTTCTTCGAGACGATGATCCTGGCGCGTCGCATGGACTATGTTCCCGTCGCTCCGGAACTGAACGCGGTGTTCAACTCCTACTACGAGGCCCTCGGGGCGCGGGTGGAGCGTGGCGATCGGGGGCTGATGACCCGGCCGTCGCTGGCGGCGGTCATGGCCTATCGCGAAGAGATAGATCGCAGAATGGAGGTCCGCCTGACGGAGGGGCTGGAGGAAGGGCTTGAACGGTATCTGTTCGACCTGGGGCTGAATCACGAGCAGCAGCATCAGGAACTGTTCGTGATGGATATGCTGAACCTGATGTCGCGCTCGCCGCTGGAGCCCGCCGCCTATGATGTCGAGCCGAGGACGAGCGCCGTTCAGGCCCGACGGGACGGCTGGGTCGGGTTCGAAAGCGGACTGACTGAAATCGGTGCGCAGGAGCGGAGCTTCGCCTTTGACAACGAGCGCCCGGCGCACAAGGTCTGGCTGGAGCCGTTTTCGCTGGCCGCCGATCTGACGCGCAATGCGGACTGGATCGCCTTTATGGAGGACGGCGGCTATCGGCGGCCTGAGCTGTGGTTGTCCGATGGATGGGCGCGGGTGAAGGCGGAGGACTGGACCGCGCCGCTTTACTGGCGCGAGGAGGAGGGCGGGTGGAGCGTGATGACCCTGGCCGGGCGACGACCGGTCGATCCGTCCGCGCCGGTGCGTCATGTCAGCTTCTATGAGGCCGACGCCTTCGCCCGATGGTCGGGACGTCGACTGCCGACCGAGGCGGAATGGGAACATGCGGCGCGTTCGGATCCCGAGGCTTTCGCAAACCTGACGGGCGAGGTCTGGCAGTGGACGGCCAGCGCCTACGCCCCCTATCCGGGGTTCATCCCGACCGAGGGGACGGCGGCGGAGTACAACGGCAAGTTCATGGCCAATCAGATGGTTCTGCGCGGCGGGGCCTTCGCCACGCCCGAGGGGCATGCGCGGGTCAGCTATCGCAACTTCTACTATCCGCATCAGCGCTGGATGTTCGCCGGGGTCAGATTGGCCGCTGACGGGGCGCAGGCCGCCGATGGCGATGCGCACGACGCTTTTCGTCGGGAGATGATCGAAGGCCTGTCGCATCGCCCGCGAAGCCTGTCTCCCAAGTGGTTCTACGACGCCGAGGGATCGCGGCTGTTCGAAGAGATCACCCGTCTGCCGGAATACTATCCCACACGGCAGGAAGCGGCCCTGCTGCGGCGGGTGGCGCCGGAATGGGCGAAACGGTTCGGCCCCGCCGCCGTGCTGGTGGAGCTGGGATCGGGCGCCAGCGAAAAGACGCGGATTGTTCTCGAGGCGGCTTCGAACCTGGCGGCCTATGTTCCTATCGACATCAGCTCCACGGCCCTGACGGCGGCGGCGGAGCGCATCCGGGCCGACTATCCGGGGCTGAAGGTATTGCCCGTGGTCGGGGATTTCGAGCATCTGAGGCCGCCTCCGGACGAGGCCGGGGGTGGACGCCGGATCGGTTTCTTTCCCGGTTCGACCATCGGCAATCTGACGCCGGAGGCGGCGGCGGCTCTGCTGCGGTCGGCGCGTGAGGTGCTGGGGGAGGGCGGACTGTTCATCCTCGGCGTCGATCTGGTGAAATCGCCTGAGGTTCTGGTCGCCGCCTATGACGACGCCCAGGGCGTGACGGCGGCCTTCAATCGCAATCTGCTGGTGCGCGCAAATCGCGAACTGGGCATGGACTTCGCGCCGGAAGCTTTTGAACACGTGGCGGTGTGGAACGCCGGGCGATCACGGATCGAAATGCACCTGCGCGCGTCGCGACCCATGACCGTGCATCTGGACAAGCTGGCCTTCCACCTCGGCCAGGGCGAAACGATTCACACTGAAAGTTCGCGCAAGTTCGACGAGGCCGCTGTGAAGGTCCTGGCCGAAGCCGCCGGATGGAGCCTGGCGGCGTTCGAGATCAGCGAGGCGCCGTCCGTCGCCTTGGCGCTGCTGGTCGCCTGACAGGGCGGAATGAAACAAGAGGCGGCGCGGTCAGAACCGGGCCGCCTCTTTAGTTTTGGGCCGGCTCAACCCTTCGGCGGGGCGTCCTCGGTCTTGTTTCGCGAGCCGTGCGAGGCCTCGCCGCCCTTGCGGCCGGCCTGTGCGGCCAGGCTGCGGTCCTGGGAGAAGCTGCGTTTCTCGCTGGGAACGCTGGCGCCGCCCTTGCGGGCGATCTCGCGTTGGCGTTCGGGGTCCATCGAGGCGAAACCTCGTTTGGAAACACCCGACCCGCGGGTGGGCTGACCTTCGGCCATGTCGGCTGTTCCTTTCAAAGACGGTGGCGCTTGCCGGAAAGAACCCGGCGCCGTCGATGCGGTTCCGAACAAGAACGATTTCCTTGTTCTGTGGACGGTCGGTCGCGGGGCGGAAAACGCCAGGGCGACCGCCGTCGGCCCGAAGGGATGAAACAGTCAGGAACCAGCCCGGGAGCGACGGGTTGAGAAACGATTCCTCACCTCCCGGAGATCACCATGGCGCAACCTCGCACATCCCCCTCGCCAGACGACATCGTCAACGGCGCCTCCACCGAAGGGCGGCGGCTGGAAGAGGCGGCGGACGCCATCATCGCCAGGGGCGTGCAACCGCGACCGATCCATGAAGCGGTCCGCGAGGACGTGGCGGAGGCGCGAGCCTGGGCCGACCGGCGTGTCAAAAGGGCGCGTGACACGATCCGCGACGAACCGATGCGGGCGTCGCTCTATGCGCTCGGGATCGGCGTGATCATCGGCCTGCTGGCCGCGCGCTAGATCAGGAGGGGCCGGTCGCCGGGCGAGCGATGGGCGCGCGTGACATGGCCTGATCCGAAACAAAGGGATTGGTCCGACGCTCGGCCCCGAAGGTGGAATGCGGGCCGTGACCCGGCACGAAGGTCACGTCGTCGCCGAGCGGCCATAGCTTGGTGGTGATGGCGTGCAGCAGGGCGGCGTGATCGCTGCGCGGGAAATCCGTACGGCCGATCGAGCCCTGGAACAGGACGTCGCCGACCTGGGCGAAGCGGGCGTCGCGGTTGAAGAAGATCACATGGCCGGGGGTATGGCCGGGGCAGTGGAAGACCTCCCAGGTCGTCTCGCCCAGCGTCAGAACGTCGCCGTCGTTCAGGAAACGGGCCGGCGTGAAGCTGCGGACGTCGGGCAGGCCGTACTTCTGGCCCTGGGTAGGAATCAGGTCGATCCAGAACTGGTCCTCGACCTGGGGGCCGATGATGTCGACGCCGGACTTTTCCTGCATCTCGGCGGCGGCGCCGGCGTGGTCCAGGTGGCCGTGGGTGATCCAGATGGCGTCCAGCGTCAGGCCGCGCCGCGCGATCTCGGCCAGAATCGCATCCACCGAGCCGCCGGGATCAATGACGGCGGCCTTGTTCGTCTTCGCGCACCAGACGGTGGTGCAGTTCTGCTGCAGAGGCGTGACGGGCGTGATGAAGACGCCGATGGGGGCAGGGGACTGGCTCATGACCCTTCAGATAGCGAGGGGATGGCGGCAAAGGAACCCGCGCGCGTTGACCTTTCGGCCCCTTCTCGACATAAGGGCGGGCTTCGAGGCGCCGCTCCAAAAGGGCGGCCCTATTGCTTTATCCACCGCGCGCCTTCTGGGCGTCGCCCCAGAGCGTCAGAATCCCGACCATGCAAGTCGTCGAAAAGTCGAACGAAGGCCTCAGCCGCGTGATCGCGGTGACCATCCCCGTCGCCGAGCTGAACGAAAAGCTCGAAGCGCGCATCAAGGAAGTCGCGCCGCAGATGAAGCTCAAGGGCTTCCGTCCGGGCAAGGTGCCGGCCGCGCACGTCAAGAAGACCTTCGGCCGTGACTTCATGGGCGAAATCATCAACGCCTCGCTGAACGAAACCAGCCAGAAGGCCCTGGACGAAGCCAAGATTCGTCCGGCCGCCCCGGCCGAGATGAAGCTGATCTCGGACATGGACAAGGTCATCGCCGGTCAGGAAGACCTGGCCTATGAAATGTCGCTGGAAGTCATGCCCGACTTCACTCCGGTCGATCCCAAGACCTTGAAGCTGGAGCGCCCGACCTACACCGCTTCGGACGAGGATCTGGACGAAGCCCTGAAGGAACTGGCCTCGCAGGCCAAGACCTATGAGGACAAGAAGGGCAAGACCGTGAAGGCCGCCGAAGGCGACCAGCTGACCATCGACTTCGTCGGCAAGCTGGACGGCGAAGTGTTCGAAGGCGGTTCGGCCGAGGACGCTGACCTGGTGATCGGCTCCAACCGCTTCATCCCGGGCTTCGAAGAGCAGCTGAAGGGCGCCAAGGTCGGCGAAGAGAAGACCATCGAGGTCACCTTCCCCGAGGAATACCAGGCCAAGAACCTGGCCGGCAAAGCCGCGACCTTCGACGTCACGGTCAAGGCCATCAAGGCCGAGGCCGAAGCCAAGATCGACGACGAGTTCGCCACCCGCATCGGCCTGGAGTCGCTGGACAAGCTGAAAGAGCTGCTGAAGGCCAACCTGGACCAGCAGTACGCCGGCGCCGCCCGCTTCAAGCTGAAGCGCGCCCTGCTGGACCAGCTGGACGAAGCCCACGACTTCGCCCTGCCGCCGAAGATGGTGGACGCCGAGTTCGAAGGCATCTGGGCCCAGGTGTCGGCTGACAAGGACGCCGGCCGCCTGCCGGAAGAGGACGCCAAGAAGTCGGAAGACGAACTGAAGGCCGAGTACAAGAAGATCGCCGAGCGCCGCGTGCGCCTGGGTCTGGTGCTGGCCGAAATCGGCCGCGCCAACAATGTCGGCGTGACCGATCAGGAACTGTCGAACGCCATCATGGCCGAAGCCCGCAACTACCCGGGCCAGGAAAAGATGGTTCTGGACTTCTACCGCCAGAACCCGAACGCCGCCGCCCAGCTGCGCGCGCCGATCTATGAAGAGAAGGTCGTCGACCTGATCGTCGGCGTCGCCGAGGTCACCGACAAGCCGATCTCGAAGGAAGAGCTGCTGAAGGAAGAAGAAGAGGCCTGACCTCGACTTTAACTATCGGTAACTGTCGTTCGACGACGGTTTCAGACTAGGAAGGGGTCCGCGCAACGCGGACCCCTTTCTTGTTTCCGGAACCTGGCCATGGTCCATTCCCATATGCTCTTCGCCGGGGCTGCGGCCCTCGTCCTGGCCTTCGCCGGTCAGGTCCAGGCCCAGGACGCATCGCAGCCCGCCGCGACGGCGCCGTCCGAAGAGGTGTTCAACCTTGATACGGTCGAGGTTCAGGGGCGACGCCTGAAAGACGCCGTGTCCAGCTTCATCGGCGATGTTTCCGCGAACGCAGGCCGCAATGAGCAACTGGCGCGCTTTGAACAGCGCGTCTGTCCGGGGGTCATCGGACTGCCGCCGGAACACGCCCAGGTCATCAATGACCGGATCGCCGAAGCGGCGCTGCGGGTCGATCTGTCGGTCGGCCGCCCCGGCTGCTTCCCCAATGTTCTGGTGATCGCCACCGACGATTCCGATCGGCTGGCCAGGGAGCTGATGGAAGAGCACCGGCTGACGTTCAAGCATCATGTGAACGGGCAGGAGCGGGGCAGCGAACTTCTGGCGGAGTTCGGGCGGCCGGGGCGCCTGGTCCGCTGGTGGCACATGACGGAGCTGACGCCCGCCGGCACCCTGAATTCACGGCTCCGCGCAGCGGTGCGCACCGATATCTATCGCTCGATCATCATTATCGACACGGCCCGGATCGGGGCCGTCAGCGTTCCGGCCCTGGGGGACTATGTGGCCATGACGGCCCTGGCGCGCCTTTCGCCGGATGCGGACACCAGCGGGGCGGACACGGTGCTCAATCTGTTCGGGCATCCGCGCGGGACCGTCGCCGGCCTGACCGCCTGGGACGTGGCCTATCTGCAAGGCCTCTACTCCGCCGAATCCGCCTCGGCGCATCGCAACCTTCAGGAGGCTGACATGGCCTGGTGGATGGCGCGGCGTGTGCGTCAGGCCGAAGCGGCCGAGCCCAATTGACGCTGAATGCGTCCGATCAGGCCCTGGTGGTCTTGTAAGAGCTGACGGACGACGCGATATCTCGAAGGAAGGGCCGCGATGGTTGAGTCGCGCCTGCAAGCATCCCAGAAGGTCTCCATGCGCGATCCGATCGACTACATCTCCAACAACCTGGTGCCGATGGTGGTGGAGCAATCCAGCCGCGGCGAACGGTCGTTCGACATCTTTTCGCGCCTGCTGCGCGAGCGGATCATCTTCCTGACAGGCCCGTTCGAGGACGGCATGGCCTCGCTGATCTGCGCCCAGCTGCTGTTCCTGGAATCGGAGAACCCGAAGAAGGAAATCAGCATGTACATCAACAGCCCCGGCGGTCAGGTGACCTCGGCGCTCGCGATCTACGACACCATGCAATACATCAAGTCGCCGGTTTCGACCGTGGTTATGGGCATGGCCGCCTCGGCCGGTTCGCTGATCCTGACGGCCGGTGAAGCCGGCCAGCGCATCGCCCTGCCGAACGCGCGGGTCATGGTGCACCAGCCCTCGGGCGGGTTCCGCGGCACGGCTTCGGACATCGAGCGCCACGCTGAGGACATCATCGCCACCAAGCGTCGCCTGAACGAGATCTATGTCCAGCACACCGGCCGCACCTACGAGGAGGTCGAGCGCACCCTGGACCGCGACCATTTCATGACGGCGGAAGAGGCCAAGGCCTGGGGCATCGTCGACCACGTCTATGACAAGCGCACCCAGGCCGACGACGACGGCGTGAAGGCTCCCTGAGCCTTAGCCGCTTCGGCTGCGACAATTTGCGAGGCGGCGTCCGGCGACGGACGCCGCCTCGAATCATGTTTGAGCACTTGTCGCCAACAAGGAGCATTCAGGCATGGCCATGCGAGACGACGGGTTCAGATACGGTCTGGTGACGCGCCTGCTGCACTGGAGCATGGCGGGTCTGATGGCCTGGCAGTTTGCGGGCATGGGGATCAAGCTGGCGGTCGGCAAGGCGCCCATCACCGCCTTCTGGGTCGGCACGCACAAGAGCGTGGGGACCGTGCTGCTCGCGCTTCTGATCGTTCGAGCGATCTGGGGCCTCTACAACATGAAGGCGCGTCCCGCTCACGGCGGCGGATTCTGGGGACTGGCCGCCAGGGGAGGGCATCTGGCGCTGTACGCCATGATGCTGGTGGTGCCTGCCTCGGCCTTGTTGCGCCAATATGGTTCCGGGAAGTCGATGACCTTCTTCGGGCTGCCTTTCATCGCAGGCGGTGGATCGGAAGTGGCGTGGATGACCGCGCCGGCGGACGCCTTCCATGGCTTGCTGGCCTGGCTGTTGCTGGCGGCGATCGGAGGGCATGTCCTGATGGTTCTGGTCCATCGTTTCATCTGGAAGGACGACACGGCCCGGCGCATGCTGGGCTAGGAGCGCTCTTCAACACCGGATTCATGCTATCAGGCCCCCCATGCAGTTCACGCGCGATTCCAAAGGCACGGTCGAAGTCGACGGCGATACCTATGAATGGGAGATCCGGCGTCAGCCTCAGCCCAAGTCAGGCGGGGTGTGGGAGGGGATGGCGGTCACCCTGCGCCTGATCGACTTCAAGCGCGAAGCCATCATCCAGTTTCCGCCGCCGCTGCGCCCCAATGGTCGGCCGGATGTGGAGAAGCAGAGGGTCAATGTCGACGCCGTGCGCAACGCCGTGGTTTCGGCGATGGAGGCGGGATGGAATCCGACTTCGCGCGGACGGGCCATGGTCTTTGACGTAGACGTCGACGGACATTGACCGATGCGCCGCTCGTCAGGGACGAGCGGTAAAGACCCGGAAGCCTTTTTCTGCGGCAAAGGCGATCATTTCGGTGTCGCCCGAGGTGTCGCCGTAGGCGGCGGCCAGCTTCATGTCGTCGCCATAGGCGGCGCGCAGTCGGCGCACCTTTTCCGCGCCCCGGCAATTCTCGCCCGCGAAGGCGCCGGTGACGCGATCCTGGGCGTCAAACACCAGTTGCGTGCCCAGCAGGCCCTCGGCCCCCAGGCGGCGGGCGAAGGGCGCTACGGTCGTTTCCGGCGAGGCGGTGACGATGACGCGGTGCGCGCCTTTTTCGCCCCAGGCCTGCCAGCAGGCAAGGGCGTCGGGGCGCATGAAGCGGTCCCAGACCTGATCGGCGTAGCGTTCCGCCTCGGACTCGAGCGTCTGACGCTCGACACCCAGCAGGAATTCACGCACCGAGGCGGCCTTGATCCGGCCCCGGTCGCGATCGCTGATATAGGCGGCCATGGCCGGCGCCATCTTCGCCAGACCGATGGCCCAGCCCGCCGCGCCCGCTCGCCAGCGCAGGAAGGCGGTGAAGCTGTCGCGAATCGTCAGGGTCCCGTCGAAGTCGAAGGCGACGATCGGGCGATCCCCGGCGGGGGACTGGCGAAACGATTGTGCGGCGCCCATGTCAGACATCAGCCGTGATCCCCATAGAAACTGTTCGGTCCGCCCTGTTCGCGCCGCCTTCGTGCGTTGTCGCGTCGCAATAGGGTTGTGGCGGAACGTGTGATGGGTGATTGTCTTTTTTTGAAGACCTTCGTGCATAGATTCACGGATCAATTGCGAAGGAAGCGCCTTTCGTCCCATGTCGGGCCGGATCGCGGGAGTGAGAAGGGTCTATGACCAAAGCCGCCGGCACCGACGCCAAAAGCACCCTGTACTGCTCGTTCTGCGGAAAGAGCCAGCATGAGGTCCGCAAGCTGATTGCGGGACCGACGGTGTTCATCTGCGATGAATGCGTCGAACTGTGCATGGATATCATCCGCGAAGAGCACAAGATCGCCTTCAAGACGACCAAGGACGGCGTGCCGACTCCGAAGGAGATCCGCGACGTCCTGGACGACTATGTGATCGGCCAGAGCCACGCCAAGAAGGTGCTGAGCGTCGCCGTCCACAACCATTACAAGCGCCTGAACCACGCGACGAAGAACAACGACGTCGAACTGGCCAAGTCGAACATCATGCTGATCGGGCCGACCGGCTCGGGCAAGACGCTGCTGGCCCAGACGCTGGCGCGCATCATCGACGTGCCGTTCACCATGGCCGACGCCACCACCCTGACCGAAGCCGGTTACGTGGGCGAGGATGTCGAGAACATCATCCTGAAGCTGCTCCAGGCCTCGGATTACAACGTCGAACGGGCTCAGCGCGGCATCGTCTACATCGACGAAATCGACAAGATCTCGCGCAAGTCGGACAACCCCTCGATCACCCGCGACGTGTCGGGCGAAGGCGTGCAGCAGGCCTTGCTGAAGATCATGGAAGGCACCGTCGCCTCCGTGCCTCCGCAAGGCGGCCGCAAGCATCCGCAGCAGGAATTCCTGCAGGTCGACACCGCCAACATCCTCTTCATCGTCGGCGGCGCCTTCGCTGGCCTGGAGAAGGTGATCTCTGCGCGCGGCGAGGGGGCCTCGATCGGCTTCGGCGCCAAGGTCAAGGAGATCGACGAGCGTCGCACCGGCGAGATCCTGAAGCAGGTCGAGCCTGACGATCTGATGCGTTTCGGCCTGATCCCCGAGTTCATCGGTCGTCTGCCGGTTCTGGCGACGCTGGAGGACCTGGACGAGGTCGCGCTGATCAAGATCCTGACCGAGCCGAAGAACGCCCTGGTCAAGCAGTACAAGCGCCTGTTCGAGATGGAGAATGTGACGCTGACCTTCACCGACGACGCCCTGTCGGCCGTGGCCAAGAAGGCGATCACCCGCAAGACCGGCGCCCGCGGCCTGCGTTCCATCCTGGAAGGCATCCTGCTGGAGACCATGTTTGAACTGCCGACCTTCGAAGGCGTCGAAGAGGTCGTGGTGAACGCCGAGGTGATCGAGGGCCGCGCCCAGCCGCTGCTGATCTACTCGGAAGCCTCCAAGAAAAAGGCCGACGGCGCGGCCTGAGGCTGACGCCTGTCACAGACGCAGGGGGCGGTCCGGCGACGGGCCGCCCCTTTCGCTTCGTTCCCTGATGAAACGGCGCCACAGGGAGCCTGGGCGTGAAATCGCCGCAAGAACGGTGTGACGGCACGATCTGACCGGGTTCGACAGGAGCCCAGGACGGCCTGTCCAGCGTCACCACAGTTTCACGCTTCTGTGGGCCTTGCGTCCGCTACGCTTGAACACGGCGTTCGCAGCGCCACATACTCATACGAAAGCCGCCCATAACGGCGGGCTGAGTCGAGACGTCGAGGCATTCGCGCCAAGACAGACCGGTTCGGTGGGCCGGAGATTCACGAAGGCCCTGGAAAGTAAGCATCATGACCGAGAGCAAAATCCTCCCCGTCCTGCCGCTGAGAGACATCGTGGTCTTTCCGCACATGGTCGTGCCGCTGTTCGTAGGACGCGAGAAGTCCGTTCGGGCGCTGGACGAGATCATGAAGGGCGACAAGCAGATCCTGCTCGCCACCCAGAAGAACTCCGTCGACGATGATCCGGCGGCGGACGCCATCTATCAGACCGGCGTGCTGGCGACGGTGCTGCAACTGCTGAAGCTGCCTGACGGCACCGTGAAGGTGCTGGTCGAAGGCAAGGGCCGCGCGCGCCTGGTTCGTTTCACCGACCGCGAGGACTACTACGAGGCCGAGGCCGTCGAGATCGCTGATGAAGAAGGCGACGCCTCGCAGAGCGAAGCCCTTCTGCGCGCGGTGATCGAGCAGTTCGAAAACTATGTGAAGCTGAACAAGAAGGTTCCGCCCGAGGCCCTCAGCTCCATCCCGCAGATCAACGACCCGTCCAAGCTGGCCGACAGCGTGGCGGCCCACCTGTCGGTGAAGATCGCCGACAAGCAGGGCCTGCTGGAAACCATCGAGGTGCCGGCGCGTCTGGAGAAGGTCTATGGCCTGATGGAGGGCGAGATCAGCGTCCTGCAGGTCGAGAAGAAGATCCGCTCGCGCGTGAAGCGCCAGATGGAGAAGACCCAGCGCGAGTATTATCTGAACGAGCAGATGAAGGCGATCCAGCGCGAGCTGGGCGAGACCGACGATACGCGCGACGAACTGCTGGAACTCGAAAAGCGCATCCGCAAGACCAAGCTGTCGAAGGAAGCCCGCACTAAGGCCGAGGCGGAGCTGAAGAAGCTGCGCAACATGTCGCCGATGTCGGCGGAATCGACCGTGGTGCGCAACTACCTCGACTGGCTGCTGTCCGTGCCGTGGGGCAAGGCCAAGACCAAACCCATCGACCTGCAGAAGGCCGAGGACATCCTCGAGGAGGATCACTACGGCCTCGAGAAGGTCAAGGAACGGATCATCGAGTATCTGGCGGTGCAGGCGCGCACCGGCAGCCTGAAGGGCCCGATCCTCTGCCTGGTCGGCCCTCCTGGCGTCGGCAAGACCTCGCTGGCGCAATCGATCGCCAAGGCGACGGGGCGTGAATACGTCCGCATGTCGCTGGGCGGCGTGCGTGATGAGTCCGAGATCCGCGGCCACCGCCGGACCTATATCGGCTCCATGCCCGGCAAGATCATCCAGTCGATGAAGAAGGCGAAGACGACCAACGCCTTCGTCCTGCTGGACGAGATCGACAAGCTGGGCGCCGACTGGCGTGGCGACCCGTCCTCGGCCCTGCTGGAGGTCCTGGACCCGGCCCAGAACTCGACCTTCGGCGACCACTACCTGGAGGTCGACTACGACCTGTCGCAGGTCATGTTCGTGACGACGGCCAACAGCCTGAACATGCCGCAGCCCCTGATGGACCGGATGGAGATCATCCGGGTCAGCGGCTACACCGAGGACGAGAAGGTCGAGATCGCCAAGCGCCACGTCCTGCCCAAGCAGCTCAAGGACCACGGCCTGAAGGAAGGCGAGCTGATCGTCCCGGAAGAGACGATCCGCGACCTGATCCGCTACTACACGCGCGAAGCCGGCGTGCGTTCGCTGGAACGCGCCCTGGGCGGTCTGGCCCGTAAGGCCGTGCGCGAGATGGCCAAGACCAGGGCTGCTTCGATCACCGTGGACGCGGCCAAGCTGGCTGAATACGCGGGCGTGAAGAAGTTCCGCTATGGCGAGACGGACGCCGAGGATCAGGTCGGCATCGTCACCGGTCTGGCCTGGACCGAGTTCGGCGGCGACATCCTGACCATTGAGGCGATCAAGATGCCGGGCCGCGGCCGCATGACCGTGACCGGCAACCTGAAGGAGGTGATGAAGGAGTCGATCTCCGCCGCCGCCTCCTACGTCCGCAGCCGCTCGCTGGCCTTCGGCGTCAAGCCGCCGGTGTTCGAGAAGACCGACATCCACGTCCACGTGCCGGACGGCGCCACGCCCAAGGACGGCCCCTCGGCCGGCGTGGCCATGACCGTGGCCATGGTCTCGGTCCTGACCGGGATTCCGATCCGCAAGGACATCGCCATGACCGGCGAGATCACCCTGCGCGGCCGGGTCACGGCGATCGGCGGCCTGAAGGAGAAGCTGCTGGCCGCCCTGCGTTCCGGCGTGAAGACGGTGCTGATCCCGCAGGAGAACGAAAAGGACCTGGAGGACGTGCCCGCCAATGTGAAGTCGGCGCTGGAGATCGTGCCGATCTCGACCGCCGACGAGGCGCTGAAGTGGGCCCTGACCGGCACGCTGACGCCGGTGGAGTGGGACGAGGCGGCCGAGCCGCTGCTGCCCGCGCCGCAGGCCCAGCCGCCCCAGGACGGGACCGCCGTCAGCCACTAGGGCCGACGATAATCTGATCGACAGCGCGCGGCTCGGGGAAACCCGGGCCGCGTTGCTTTTGACGTCAGCGTCAGGAAGGCCTTAAGTGCGCGCCGGGAGTTTGCTGGGGAGCAGGAACAATGAACAAGACCGAACTGATCGGCGTCATGGCTGAGGCGGCGGGCATCAGCCGCGACCAGGCCAGGCTGGCGCTGGAAGCCTTTACCGATAATGTGACCGCCTCGCTGACGCGTGGCCGCGACGTGAGACTGGTCGGCTTCGGCAGTTTCATCGCCGTTGAGCGCAAGGCCGGCACCGCGCGCAACCCGCAGACCGGAGAGGCCATCGCCCGTCCTGCTTCGCGCACGGCCCGTTTCCGCGTTGGGGAAGGATTGAAAAGCGCCTTGAACGGCTGAGCGGAGACAGGCATGAAGCGCGCCTGACGCGCATGTCATGAGGGCGGCTAGCTCAGCTGGTCAGAGCATCTCGTTTACACCGAGAGGGTCGGCGGTTCGAACCCGTCGCCGCCTACCAAATTTCAGAAATAAAATCAGATACTTGCAGCGCAATAACTATCCGTGCTCGGATTAGTTTTCTCCTCATTTTGAGCTAGTGGGGCGCTAGTGGGGCAGAATTGACGAAACAAGCCCGTCCGTGGAGCGGGTCTG
Source organism: Brevundimonas sp. T2-11 (assembly GCF_055397675.1). Taxonomy (NCBI): domain Bacteria; kingdom Pseudomonadati; phylum Pseudomonadota; class Alphaproteobacteria; order Caulobacterales; family Caulobacteraceae; genus Brevundimonas; species Brevundimonas sp. T2-11. The sequence goes on along the minus strand of NZ_AP027920.1, from coordinate 1,895,050 downwards.
ACCGCTTCTGCGAGGCGCGCGGCGGATAGCCGCGGAATGCTGTTTCAGGGCTTTTCAGGCGGTTTCTTGCGAGGCGTCTCCGGGGAAGTGAGCGACGCAACAGAGCCTGGGACGCAGCGCGGTGCATGCCCGGCGTGCTAGAATCCGAATGTCGTTGATTTGCGAATGATAGGGTTCTGGAGGTCGGAGTGGCGGCGGGAGAGCTCACGACGGATCGGCAGATTTCTGCATTGAAGCCGGCCGCCAAGGCGTACGAGCGAAAGGTCAGCGGGAGCCGTGGTCTGACGGTCCGGGTCTTTCCCAGCGGTTCGCGTCAGTTTGAGTATCGCTATGTGACCGCCGGCGGGGTTCGTCGACGTTTGGTCCTCGGCGGCTACCCGGGCCTGACGCTCGCCAAGGCGAGGATCGCTTCAAACGCCTCCAGAATGTCGGTCCTGGAAGGGGCTGACCCGGTCGGCGAACGGGCGCAGACGCGGGACCGCCTGCGGACGGGCGAAACCCTCAATGAACTCGCGGAGGCCTATTGGGCGGCAGCGGCAGTAGGCCTGCACGGAGGGCGGCGCCGTCCCAAGCGACCGATCTCGATCCAGAGGGAGAGGAACACCTGGAAGCTGCATGTTCGGGAGCCGTTGGGCGATCGGCCGTTCGCCGACATCAGGCGGGCCGAGGTGAAGGCCTTCATGCGCGAGCTGGTGGTCGCCGGTCGCTACGCGCCCGCGACGATCGCCACTGTGGGCGGGATACTGCATGCCGTGATGGGCTTTGCAGTTCAGGAGGAGCGGATTGAGGTCAATCCGGTGACGGGGCTGTCTCGGCCTCTGGCGCTGACATCACGCGAGCGGATGTTTGACGACGCGGCGCTGAAGGTGATCCGGGAGATCGCGATCGAGGCGTCCCTGTCGCGGCGGCCCGGAGACGCTGGCGGGCAGGCGCGTCTGGAGCCTGTCATGGGATTGGCGATCCAGTTCCTGATGCTGACCCTGACGCGAAGAAGCGAGGTCGCCGGAGCGCGCAAGGCGGAGATCGATCGGGCGGCGGGCCTTTGGATTATCCCCTCCGAACGGGCGAAGGCGAGGCATCCTCATGTCGTGCCCCTCGGCGCCCGCTGCCTTGAAGTGATTGACCAGGCCTGGGCGCTGGATCCGGACAGTCCGTTCCTCTTCCCATCGCCGCGGTCGCTGGATCAGCACCTGGATCCTCACGCCATCACCCGCGCCATCGCCAGGACCTGCGAGCGCAAGGGTCTGCAGCCGGGGTCGCCCCATGACGTCAGACGATCAGGGGCGACGACCCTGACCGGGCGTTACGGTTTTTCGCGCCTCATTGTGGGCCTCGTGCTTGGACACACGCCTAAAGAGGGCGCTGCGGTCACGGGCGTCTATGATCGCCATACCTATGTGCCGGAAAAGCGTAAGGCGCTTGAAGTCTGGGCGAACCATCTGTGCGGGGAGGGGGCGCCGAAGGTGTTAGAGGTCCATGACGCGGGCAAGGGAGCGCAGGAGGCTGAATCTTCCCTGACGCTGACCGCCTATGTCGAAGCCGCCAAGGCGCGCGCCATGGCCTTGTTTGAAGCGGGGGATCTTCATGGCGCTGTCCTGGGCCTATGCATGGAGCTTTCGCGTCGCTCCCAAACCGCCGGCAGCCATCTGGAGATTCTCGCGCGGGGCGGGATGGAGCTTGCGATTTCGGGCTCAAGGGAAGGCGTGGAGGCATGGGTGACCGGCTTTCGTTGACCTCCGGGTGAGGCGACGGCGCCTTGCGCGAAGCTTCAGGTGCGCTACCACCGCTTGATGCAACGCTTGTTCGCCTCATTCGCCGCCATCGCTCTTCTGTCTGGTTGCGTCGGGACCTTGCCTGTCTCGACGAACGAGGCGCCGCTCAAGGTCGCCAGCTGGAACCTGGAGCATCTGGCCGCCCGGGACGGGCAGGGGTGTCGCCCCCGGGTGGAGGCGGACTATGCGCTTCTTCGCCGCCACGCCGATGCGCTCGGCGCCGATGTGATCGCCTTCCAGGAAGTGGAGAACCGGGCGGCGGCGGAGCGGGTCTTTGATCCGGCAAGCTACGACGTCGTTATGTCGACGCGGCCCGAGAGCGCGCGTGGCCCTGAGTGCCGCGGACTGCCAGGCCGTCACATCCAGAACCAGGCCGTGGGCTTCGCCATCCGCAAGGGCGTTGTCTGGTCACGCAATGCGGACCTCTCTGATCTGGCCCTCGGCAATCCCAACCTCCGTTGGGGTGTGGACGTTACTGTGACGCGAGGACGGCCGCTGCGTCTTCTTGCCGTACACCTGAAGTCGGGATGCAACTCGGGCCGTGCTCTGACTGATCCGGATTGCCCTGTGCTTTTCCAGCAAGGGCCTGTGCTGGAAACCTGGATCGATGATCGCGTACGGTCGGGTGAAGCCTTCGTTGTCCTGGGCGACTGGAACCGACGTCTCGCGAGCCGGGGCGACGCCTTCCTCGCCGAGATCAATGATGGAGAACCGGCCGGCGCCGCCCTGACCCTCGCGGGCAGAGGTCGTCAGGCGAACTGCAAAGCGCGATATCGGGAGTTCATCGACTTTATCGTGCTAGGAACGAAAGCCGCCGAACGGCTCGATGCGGGCTCGTTTGAGGAATATGTCTATGGCGCCCCGGAGGCGGAGCATCCCTCAGATCATTGTCCGATTTCAGTCCGCCTGGCGGACTAGGCTTGGAGAGGTGTCAGTGCTGAACGCGTTCAAGAAGCGGGTCGGCGTCGGCTAAGCCAAATGCCGTCGCGCTCTCGCCACGAGGTCAAAGGCGGTCAGACCATTTTGAAATCCCGGCGAGAATGTCGTCGAATGAAGGTTGGCCGTTATAATAGAGCGCGGCTGACTTCGCGTAAGCGGCCGAGAGTTCTGCACGGGTCGCCTCCTCCCGAAGCCGGAAGGCTTCGTTTTCGGCGATGTCGGGGTTGTCGGCCTTTGGAAAGCGTGCGGCTTTATGCGAGTGATACGCTTCTGATCCAATGAAGGACTGAACTGCCGGGGTCCTGAGAAGGCAGTAGACGTCATAGTAATGGCGCATGAAATTGGGTGGGAAGACGCCCGTATCCTGCTGGTTGCGATATTTCGTCGAAATCGCCTGGAGCTTCTCCACTAGTGTGTAGCCGGGATGATAGCAGGCCACCTCCTTGGCCCTGTTGTCAGCGATCTGAACGCGATCGGCCGCGTAATCATAGGCCCAGGAGCTGATGGTCACGGCCTCGTTCGGCGTGACCGTATCGAAACCGACTTCCAATAGGATGCCGTCCTTGAGGCCTTCAATCCCGCCGCCGATGGGCGCATAGGCGAGGCGGATTCCGCCGCCGCGGTAGTATCGCGTGTCGTCGAAGGACACGTCGCGCGTCACGCTGACGATGCCGTCGATGACGATGGTTTCGGTGAGCCAGTCATAGAAATCGCGACGGCTCTGGACGTGTGCGGCCTTGGTCTGGTTCGGCCGCGTCGCGACGCCCCGCTCGGCATCGGGTTCGATGCGCAGGTCGATGTCTTCCGAGAAGCGATCAATCACGCCGTAACCCTTGGACAGCGATGTGCCGCCCTTCAGTTCGAACCGCAAGCCGAGTTGCTGCAGACCAAACAGGCAGTGCATGATCCAGTAATCCTTCTCGACGAGCGCAGGATCAATCCCGCGATCGCCTGCGACGATCCGGATCAGGTCGTCGAACTGCGGATGTCGATGCAGGAAATTAGGCATGACTGGTCAAGTCCTCGTTCAGGACCTGCGAGAAGAATTTGCGCGTGCGGACCAGGCCATAGTCGCGCGCGGCGCGCTCGAGCTTCGCTGGGGGCGAGGACCGCGCGACGTTCTTCACCTGGGTGAGGGTCTGATCCGGATCTTCGCCGAGCTGATCGAGGTTGTTGACGAGATCGACCAACAGGAACTCCCGGCTGAGCTTGGACGGGAAGCGCGGCTTCACGCGGAACTCGAACTGACGACCGCCCAAGGCGAATTTGCCGTGGCGCTTGTGGTTGTAGACGAAGGTCCTGTTGTGAAGCTGGGTCGTGCCCACGCCCAGTGCGTTATAGGCGTTGGGCGTGGCGAGTAGGAACGGATCGCCCTTCAGAAAGGTCGAGACCAAAGTCTCGTCCTTCGGCGGCGCAGCCCCGAACGCAGTCTGCTTGGGAGCATAGTAAAGCCCCCCTGCAAGCTTCTTCAGCTTGCCGTCCCGGACGGACGCCTGGATGTGGCGATCCACGGCGAGTGACCACTTCGACAGCTCGGCGCGGCGATAGGCCTTGCCCGGTCGAAGGCGCTTTTGGAACTCCGCGAGTTTGCTCATGGACCAGAACCTAGGGCGGGAGTTTCAGTTTGCAACTAAATTTATTGAAAAATCATGCAAAGAGGTTTGCTGAAATTTCTCCTCAATAAGCTGATATATGAGAACTAATTCTAAATTCAGGTAGTTCATTTTGGGTGTGTGGCCCGTCATGTCGCAGGTCTGTGACGGGCGGGTTCTTGCAGAAATGGCGACCAGAGCGGCCTTTTCATCCTGAAACTTCATGTGCCGACTTCATATCAGCGAGAACGGACATATACTGTCAAGGTTGTTAGTATCGGTACAGGGAGCGATGAATTTTGAATGGACGGGGTGAAGGAACCTGCCTTTGAGGAGGCGTTGGCTGGAGGGATGATGAAGGCGGATCTGGATCGGTCCGCGCGGCATCTTTTGGCGTTCCTCGAGCAAAATCGCCGGAAGGAGATCTTCCGTTATCCTTTCAGCCGTTCTTATCCGGAGAACTGCTGTGAAAGCGTGTCTCTGATCCTTGTCTATCTGATCGAGGAAAAATACGGCCTCCCCGATGTCCGCATCATCCGTGGCGCCAGGCGAGACTGTTATGAGTTTCACTTCTGGGTCATGGCGGGCGCCTGGACGTATGATCTGACAGCTCATCAGTTCCCTGGACGCCAGCCCTTGATCGGGGTTTTGGCGGATGATCTTTTTCTCGACGAGTTTCCTGATTGGGATGATGAGTATGAGAGGGATTTCGTAGACCGGGACGAAGTGATCCGGCTGTTTCGGTCCGGGGTCATACCTTTCTGACGCGCTCTTCGCGACGAGAGTGGCGTCGTTCTTCTGTCGGAGACGGGGTCAGACTGCAGGATCTCGACGAGTGCTTCATCGGCGCGTTCCAGAGTGTCGAGGAAATCCAGGGTGACGACCAGTGCGACGCCGGCTCCCACGCCTATTGCAGGCGCCGATGCTGTTATCAGCTTGGCGACATTGTCAAAATTCTCGCCCAAGCCGATCTGGGTGGTCAAGGCAGCGGTAGCCGTAGCGAGCGCGGTCATCCCGGCCATCTGCATTCTACGTCGCTTGACGGCGGCGATCTCGGACCTGAGGTTCTTCTGAGCTTCGACGAGCGCGACGTCGTCGTGATGTTCGGACAGGATGGCGACCAGGTTGCGGACTGCCTTTCGGCGTCGATCGGCAAGGTCCGCCAAGGCGTCCATCAGGCTGACCCGGTCCCGGACAAGGTTGATGATCGGACTGACGACCGCCCACGAGAGGAACAGCACTGCGAAGGCCCAGGCTCCGACGAAAATGAAGCCCAGCGGGGTGATCCAGGAGCGGATGAAGATCGCTGTCGTAAGAGCGAACAGACCGACGCAAATGCAGATCAAGGCCGCGGTGATGATGACGGAGGATTGAGTTTCTCCTACCGGTCTCGGCGTCTCTCGTCGCAGATAGGCGACAAGGCCACGGACTGTAATTTCGTCGGTCAAGGGCGGGCAGGGCTTCATTGTGGCTCTCTGGAAAAACCCGGGTGCGGCCCGGACAAGCTTCACCTGAGCGATGCCTACGACATTGTCGGACGCATTGCTTGAGGCTGATCGGAGAGCTTTGAGAAGATTTTTCGACCTTCTACGCCGGATCATTAGGGTTTGGGGGCTGTTAGGCCGTCTCTTCACTGGTCGCCGCAAGGCGATGTTTCCAGTGGAGTTTTTGTGTCCGGTTCAAAGCCTGTGGTTCCCCCGTCAATTGATGCGCGTGTTCAAACAAAAAGAGGGAGGCCGCCACTCCCCATCGTCGCCCATCCCGCCGCCCTGTGGGAGGTTCATGATGAGCCCCGGGACTTCCACGCCGCGCTGGATCTCCAGATCCGTCGGCATGGCGAGAACTCCCATCGGCTGCATCGGGCGATCGTGGCCGCTGGAGGGCTTACGGACCGGACAACCCTGGCGGCTTGGCGGCGAGGCCTTAAGGTCCCGCAGACGCCTGCCAGTCTGAAGGTCCTCGACATCATCGAGCATCGCTATCGGCTGGAGGGCGGCTACCTGAGGTCGCGACTGAAGCAGCACCGCGCCTGGAGAGGCCTTGTTCCGCCGGAGGTGCGACATGCGGAATCCCGTCGTCTGGCCTGGCATCTGCCGGATGACTTCGATGACAGGTCGGGTGAAGAGCAGGAGGAAATCCTGACCTGGGTGCGTTCGACCATCCTGTCCGGCGGCACGGCCTATCATCGCTATCATTCTACCGTGTCGAAGCATCGGTTCGCGCTCCGTTTTGACGGAAGCGGGCCCGCTGAACTGGCGGCCCCCGCGCTGCTTCGGGCCGAGATGGACGCCCTCCTGCGGTTCAAGTCGGCGACGCTCACGGATATCGGCTATCAGCGCTCAGGCGTATGGGGAGCGGAGACAGCGGCGCAGCGCGAAGAGCATCTCGCTCTGCTGTTCGGCGCCCTGGCCGCTCTGCCTGACGACGAGGTGAGCGGATTGGGCGTGCTCCGTGAGGACCTGACCTTCGGGCTGCTCGTGCTGCCATCGGTCTGGGACTGGTACGTGCAGTGGCGCGAGCGCCGCCGAGGCTTTTTCACCGGATGGGAGAGCGAAATGCTCCTGCTTGGCGCGGCCTTCTCGCGCGACCAGACAGGGTGGATCAGACAGAGCCCGTGGTTGGCGGAGCGGCTTCGTCCCGTTCGGGGCATCGTCGCTCAGGAGGAGATCGATCGGATCCGTGAGGATTGGGATGGAGCCTGCGAGCGGGTCCATCGGCATGCCCTGGCCAGGTCGAAGGAGATCGAGCGGGTCGCCAGGGTCCATCGGGATCCGTTCGAGCCCATCCTGCCCATCCTCGAAGCGGCGAGCCCTGTCGGGGAGTATCGCAAGATCACGGAAGAGATCCTGCGCCGCATGCCCGATGAGAGGCGCTACCCCCGGGCCGCCGCGGAGGCGGTCCGGTCCTTCCTGATGCTGAGGCTGGGTCTGCACCTCGGCGTACGGCAGAAGAACCTGCGGCAACTCCAACTGCGTCCGCGGGGGAGCCCGCCGACGCCGGAGAGGGAATTGGAGGCCCGAAGGTGCGGCGAACTGCGCTGGAGCGAGAGGGACGGCGGCTGGGAGGTCTTCATTCCCTGCGTGGCCTTCAAGAACTCCGGCTCGGCCTATTTTTCCAAACGCCCGTTCCGGCTTCTGTTGCCGGACCTCGGCGGATTGTATCGCTGGATCGACGCCTATGTGGGGCGCCATAGACCGGCCTTGCTGAACGGCTCGCGCGATCCAGGCGCCTTCTTCGTCAAGACCGTGAAGACCTCGAGCCGCGACGCCGCCTACAACCAGCACACCTTCTACAGCGCCTGGCGTCAGGTGATCCAGCGGTATGGGATCTACAACCCTTATACGGGTAAGGGGGCGATCCCGGGCCTGCTTCCCCACGGGCCGCACAATGTGAGGGACGTCCTGGCGACCCACGTGCTGAAGCTGACCGGGTCCTATGAGCAGGCCAGCTACGCCATCCAGGATACGCCAGCCACGGTCGCCGACCATTACGGTCGCTTTCTCCCGCAGGACAAGGCGGCGCTGGCCGCTCAGGTCCTGAACCGGGTCTGGGAGGCGGCCTGAGGCTTGAAGGGCGTTCTGGCAGAGGCGTTGGCTCTTGCCGGGCGTGGATCATGGACCTGGCCGCGCCTTGCAAGTTCGTCGAAGCGGATATGGACGCCTTGGCGAAGCGGAGGCATGAGCCCGTCTTGCGCGGCGTCGGAGCCGGGAGCATTGCCCGGGTCGCTCGGCGGGCGGCGTCTAAGCAAATTCTAGGAAGCCGTACTCGGTCGGTGTGCGCTGACGGGAAGGCTCTGGTGTTGCGACATGGACATCGCCGTTGAATCAGGCGGTGCGGCCCTCCATTGATTTTAGGGATTGTTGACGTCACGGCGACCCGGGCAACTGAAAGGGCCTTCAAGGCATTGTCACGCCATGCAGTTTGACCTGTTGGCGGATGGAATAGCGGCGACTTCCGCGCGCGCTGCGCTCGGCTTTCTGGCGGCGCTCGCCCTGTTCAAGACGGCCAAGAAGCGGTTCATGCGGGGCGGCACGCCCCTGGACACCCTGCTGATCGTCATCGTCGGCGCCGTGCTCGGGCGCGGCGTGGTCGAGGGCGAGCACTTCTACAGCGCGCTGGCCGGCTGCGTGGTGCTCGTTTTGATGCATTATCTTCTGGCGGGGACCGCCTTTCTGTTTCCCGGTCTTTCTTCGCTGATCGAGGGTCAGACGCGGGTGCTTGTCCGCGAGGGGCGCATCGATCCTCGCCAGATGAGAGCGGCCCTGCTGAAGCCGGATGATCTTCTTGAAGCGGCGCGGCTGCGTGGAATTTCAGGCCTGGATGCCGTTCGGGAAGCTCGACAGGAACGCAGCGGCGAGATCAGCCTCCTGTTGTATCCAGACGAGGACCGCCTGGCTCCGATCGGAGGGCGCTCGCCTGAAACCGCCGAGGCTTCAACCTAGCGGCATGCGCGATCAGGCATGAGCCGGTCAAAGGGCGCGGACGTCACGCGCCTGCCCAGCGGGTAGCCGGTAGGCGGACGTTCGAACAAGGTCGCGAAGGCCGCATCCCGCAGATTCAATCCTCCGGCGTAGGCGCCGAAGGCGGGCAGGATGAGGCGTTGGCCGTCCGAGGCGAAGCAGCGACGCCGGATGTCGCCGGCAGGGCCGCGGACGCGCAGGCAGGGATGCAGGTGCCCGGACACCTCGCCCCTAGCCGGAGCGGGCGAGGGCTCGTGACGCAGGACAAGGCCTGCAACCTCTACGGATTCCGCCGAGACCCCACCCAGCTCACCGGCGCCGTCGGGATCATGATTTCCGCAGACCCAGACGAGTTGAAGGCGGTCGGAGATGGCGCCCAGCTGCTCTCGGTCTGGTCCGGCGATCCGCGCCTCGGCCTGACGATCATGCAGGGTGTCGCCGAGAAGGACGACGGTCCGGGGCTCAAGCGCGTCGATCTCCGCCCCCAGGCGGTTCAAGGTCTCCCTCGTGTCATAGGGGGGCAGCAGCTGACCTCTGGCGGCGTAGGCCGAGCCTTTTTCCAGATGCAGGTCGGCGACAACCAACAGGCCTTGCCTCGCCAGCCACAGGGCCCCGGATGGGCGCAACGTCGTCTCGATCCCGGCGATCTGGATGGTCAGGTCGCCGAAGCCGGCCGGCGGTGCAAGGCCGGGCGCCGTCAAGACATGGCCTCCTGCACCAGGGCGGCGTCCTCCAGCATCATGTCGGCGGCCGAGGTTCCCGGCGCCCTCTCCCTGCCGATCTCCATCAGCAGGGGCGCGGCGAAGGGGGAGAGACGGGGCAGGCGGTTCACCCGGATGCGGCCGCTGATCCGCGCCAGGAATTCCGAAAGCCGGGCCAGGTCCAGCAGGCCCCGCGCGGCGTCCTCCCGGGCGCAGGAAAGAAGCAGATGTCCGGGATCGTGCTTGCGGAGCGCATCATAGATCAGGTCGGCGGAAAAGGTGACCTGTCGGCTGTTCTTTTCGTGCCCGGGCATCCGGCGTTCGACCAGGCCGGAGATCAGGGCGCATTCCTTGAAGGCGCGTTTCATCATGAAGCTCTCGTCCAGCCAGGCCTCCAGATCGTCTCCCAGCATGTCCTGCTGGAAGAGGACGTCGAAATCGAGGCTCTCCATCGGACGCATGGCCCAGATGCAGACCGCGTAGTCGTTGGCCAGATAGCCGATGGGACCGACGCCTGCCCGGTCGAGCCTTCGCGTCAGGAGCATGGCGAGGGTGGCGTGAGCCAGGCGTCCTTCAAAGGCGTAGCAGACCATGAAGTGACGTCGGCCACGCCGGAAGGTCTCCACCAGAAGGTCGTCCTCGCCCGGAAGGCCTGAATGATCCTTCTGGGCTTCGAGCCATTCGCGGACGTCGGGCGGCAGGCGCGACCAGGAGGCGTCATCGCTCATCAACCCTCGCACGCGCTGGGCCAGATTGGCCGACAGGGCGAACCTGGACCCGCCCCAGCTCGGGACCTTGGGCTGGCGCGAGGTGGAGCGGGTCACGATGGCGTCCACGCCCCTCACGCCCTCGAACCTCCAGACCTCGCCTGCAAACAGGAAGCTGTCCCCGGGCGAAAGCTGTTCGAAGTACCATTCTTCGGCCTGACCGATCCTGCGTCCCGGGCCGCGCCGGCCGGCGAGACGGATATTGAGCGACTGGGCCGCGACGATGGTTCCGACATTCATCCGGTGCCTTCGCGCCGTCTCCTCATTGCGGACCCGCCACAGGCCGTCAAAGCCCCTGAACATCCGGCAGAAGCGGTCATAGGATTTGAGGACATAGCCGCCGGTCGAGACGTAATCGACGACCTGCTGCCAGGCTTCCCAGGTGAGTTCGGCGTAGGGGGCGGCCCGAATGACCTCTTCATAGAGGGCGGTGAGATCGAAGGGCTCCGAGCAGGCGCATCCCATTACATGCTGGGCCAGGACGTCCCGTGCGCCCTTCCGCGGCGGATCCCCGTCGAGAGCATTGGCCTCGACGGCTTCCGAGGCCGCCTGGCACTCGAGCATCTCGAAGCGGCTCGCGGGTACGAGGACGGCGCGGGAAGGCTCGTCCAGTCGGTGATTGGCCCGACCGATCCGCTGCACCAGACGAGAGGCGCCCTTGGGCGCCGCGAGCTGGATGACGAGGTCCACGGCGCCCCAGTCTATGCCCAGGTCCAGGGTCGAGGTGCAGACCACCGCCCTGAGTTCATTGCGGGCCATGGCGGCTTCCACCCTGCGCCGCTGCTCGGGCGCGAGGCTGCCGTGGTGAAGGGCTATGGGTAGGTTGTCGTCGTTCAGCCTCCAGAGTTCCTGGAAGGCGAATTCGGCCTGCCATCGGGTGTTGACGAAGACGAGCGTGGTCCCCGCGTTCCTGATGGTTTCATAGACTTCGGACATGGCGTGCTGCGCGGTGTGGCCCGCCCAGGGCACGCGGTTTTCAGACAGAAGAACCTCAAGCTGGGGCGGCGCGCCCGGCCTTCCCAGGACGATGTCGTCGCCCCTGTCGGACAGCCAGCGACGCAGCATGGGCGGATCGGCGATCGTCGCCGACAGGCCGACGATCCTCATGTGAGGCGCGAAGGTGCGCAGTCGCGCCAGTCCCAAGGCGAGGAGGTCGCCCCGCTTCGATCCATGGAGGGCGTGGACCTCGTCGATCACCACGCATCTCAGGTCTTCGAAGTAGTAGCGGGCGTCCGGCCAGGCGCAGAAGAGAGCCAGTTGCTCGGGCGTGGTCAGGAGAATGTCCGGCGGGTTTTTCCTCTGGCGCTGGCGGCGCGCCTGACCGGTGTCGCCCGTCCGGGATTCGACAACCACCGGCAGCTCCATCTCGCGCACCGGCGTCAGGAGATTGCGCTCCACGTCCACGGCGAGCGCCTTCAGAGGGGAGAGGTAGAGGGTGTGGAGGGTCCTGGGCCCCTTGCGAGGGCCGCGTCCGGAAATATCAATCAGGCTCGGAAGGAAGCCGGCCAGGGTCTTGCCTCCGCCCGTCGGCGCGATCAGGAGGACGTCGGCGCCGGCCTCCGCCTTTTCAATCATGGCCAGCTGATGGACGCGCGGCGTCCACCCGCGGCCGGCGAACCAGTCCCTGAAACGGGGCGGCAAGGATCCTGCGTCAAGGCGGTTCAGATCCAAGCGACGGGTCCGGCTTGGGAAAGGTCAGGGCTCTGGCCAGGCTGGGTCATGCAGAAGGCAACCCCCGACACGGGCGCGCGTTCCGAAGCCTCGGGCGATGGTCGCGCCTGGAGGGCCCTGATGGCGAGACTCACCCGCAAGCGCGACCTCAGGAGCGGCCGTTCCCTCTGGGCGGACAGCGCCTTCATCAAGGTCCCGTTCCGCCCTCTCGAACGGGCCGTCTCCGTGGAGGTCGCCGTCGTGGGCGCGGGCGTCAGCGGGGCGCTCATGGCCCATGAGCTGTCGCGGGACCACGAGGTGATCGTCCTCGATCGCAGGCCGCCCCTGGCCGGTTCGACCCTGGCGTCGACCGCATTGCTGCAGTGGGAGATGGATCTTCCCCTGATCTCCCTCGCCGCGAAGGTCGGGAGCGCCAAGGCGAACCGGGCCTACCTCCGATCGCGAAGGGCGATGGAGGACCTCAGGCGCATTGTCGCCGAGGAAGGACTCCGTTGCGGCTTTCAGGAGGGCGCGGACCTCTATCTGGCGGGCGACGCCCATGGCTGGCGGGCTCTTGCGGCCGAGGCGGAGGCGCGGGCGGCCATCGGGCTGGAGAGCCGCTTTCTGAAGGCCGCGGAGCTCAAGGCCGGGTTCGGCCTGGATCGGACGGGCGCCATTCTGAGCGGCGGATCAGCGGGCGTGGACCCAGCGCGGCTGACGGCAGGCCTGCTGCGACGCGCGCGGGCGAGGGGCGCGCGCATTCATTCGCCCGTCGATGTGACCGGCGCGATCTCCGATCCCGACGGCGTGACCCTCCTGACTGCGGGCGGCCTGGCGGTGAGGGCGTCGGCAGTCGTCTTCTGCTGCGGCTATGAGGTTCCCGAGAGCGTCGCGGCGCCGAAGGCGCGGGTGGTCTCGACCTGGGCCCTGGCCTCGGTCCCGGGGACCCCCATGCCGGCCTGGCTCAGGCGTACAATGGTCTGGGAGGCGTCGGATCCCTACCTCTACATGCGCGCGACGCGGGACGGGCGACTGATCCTCGGCGGAGAGGACGAGCCGTCCGCGACCGCGCATGAAGATCCCTCCCTTCTGCGGTCCAAGCGAGAGCGGCTTGAAGCCAAGCTCGGCGAGCTCCTTCCCCAGGTGAAGCCGGTGGTGGACTACGCCTGGGCGGGGGCCTTCGGCGAGAGCGCGACGGGGCTGCCGCAGATCGCGCCCGTGCCAGGGATGGCGCATGCCTGGGCGGTCATGGGTTTCGGCGGCAACGGCATCACCTCTTCGGTGATCGCCAGCCAGATCGTGGCGGCCTGGGTGAGGGGCGAGACCGACCCGGACGCGGATCTCTATCTTCCCTGACGGGAGCCCGCGGGCCTCCGCGGCGTTAGGCTGACTCGCTGCGGCCGGACCGGCCGAGTTTGGGACTGACCCATGATCTCCATGGCCGATGGGATCGGCGTCGCCGCCGCCCTGTGCTCCATCAGCAGTTTCGCGCCGCAGATCTACAAGATCTGGAAGGAGCGCGACGCTTCCAGCGTCTCGCTCAAGACCTACGCCCTGACCGTGAGCTGTTTCATTCTATGGGTCTGCTACGGCCTGCTGACCGAGGCATGGCCCGTGACGCTCGCCAACGGCTGCGCGCTTGTCATGGCCATGGGCGTCTTGCTGATGAAGCGGCGCTTCGAACGGAAGGGCGAGAGGACCCAAGGCGCGCCGGATTGATCGGGATCGCGCGGCGGCGCGGCGCTCTGTCCGGTAGAGGACACATCGGTCCTTGAGCCGCCATGTCGCTACCGCGGTCGGTCCGGTCTAGCGGGGCAGGCCCTGAGGAACCCGGGTTTCGGGGGCGGGTTGAATGAAGGCGTCGGAGCGGCCTTTCGCCCGATCCGACGATGATCCGATGTCAGGGAGATTTCGAAATGCCCGCCAGATCCGCAGCCCAGCAGAAGGCGGCAGGGGCCGCCCTGGCCGCAAAAAGGGGCGATGCGCCGAAAAGCAAGCTTCGGGGGGCCTCGAAGTCCATGGAGGAAAGCATGACCCGAAAGGCGTTGGAGGAGATGGCTTCGACCCCGCGAAAGGGCAAGCCCGCCCACGTCGGCAAGTCCGCATGACGCCGGCCTCTCTCCTTCTCTTCGCCCACCAGGGAGACGCTTGATGACGCACCAGGACAGACCCGCCGAACGCAGGGGCCGCGAGGCCGAAAATGAAAACCTGCGCGCTCCGGACCAGGCCGGACAGCCTCCGCGGCCGGCGACCGAGCCCCGGGGCTCGAAAGCCTCCGGGCTATCGACCGAAACCCGGACGGATCCGGGATCGGGCGAGCCCAATCCCCGACACAAGGACAACCGCTAGCCGGAGTCAGGGGGCGGGCGAGGACGCATCGAGCAGGGCTTCCAGCCTATGCAGCTCGTCCGCCTCCCTGGCCGGCTTGTCCCAGCGGATGCGGCTGATGCGGGGAAAGCGCATGGCCACGCCGGACTTGTGGCGTTTGGATCTTTGCAAGCCCTCGAAGGCGACCTCGAGCACCAGGCCGAACTCCCGCGTCGCCGTGACGGAGCGGACGGGGCCGAACCGCTCGACCGTATGCTCGCGCACGAACCTGTCGAGCCGTTTCAGCTCTTCGTCGGTGAAGCCGAAATAGGCCTTGCCGACAGGGGTGAGCACGTGGACGCCGTCCGCATCCTCGGTCCAGACGCCGAAGGTGTAGTCGGAATAGAAGCTGGACCGCTTGCCGTGGCCGCGCTGGGCGTACATCAGCACCGCGTCGATCAGGTGGGGGTCGCGTTTCCACTTGAACCACGGTCCCTTCGGCCGACCGGCTTCGTAGAGACTGTCGATCCGCTTCAGCATCAGACCTTCAGCGGCTTGCGCGTCGCCGGGCGGAGGAGCGGCCCGCAGGGCCGTCAGGTCGTTCCAGGTCCGGAAGGGGACCAGGGGGGACAGGTCGATGCGGTCTGAGCCAGCGGCGGCGACAAAGGCCTCCAGTCGGGCGCGACGATCGGCGAAGGGCAGGGCGCGCAGGTCTTCGCCGTCGGCGGCGAGCAGGTCATAGGCGCGAACGCCCGCCGGATGGCTTAGCATCAGCCTGGCGTCGGCCGTCTTGCGGTTCAGCCTTTGCTGCAGGTCGGCGAAGGGCGCGACACGACCCTCGCGCAGGATCAGAAGTTCGCCGTCGATGACCCCCTCGCAGGTCAGGGCGGCGACGACATCGGGAAAGGCCCCGGACACGTCCTCGCCGGTGCGGCTGTAGAGGCGTTTCACGCCTCCTTCGCTGACCGCCTGAATCCGGACGCCGTCCCATTTCCATTCGGCGGCGTAGGCGGAAGGGTCCAGCCGGGGCAGGTCGACGGCCTCGTCGATCGGCTGGGCCAGCATGACCGGACGAAAGCGGCCGTGAGCCATGGCCGAGGGGCGCTCGGTCTTGCCGTCCAGCCAGGCCAGAAGGTCGGCGTAGGGCGGGCTCTGGGCGTGCCAGACCTCCTGAATCTCTGCCACTTCCACGCCGCCGAAATCAGCCGCCGCCTGCCAGGCCAGCCGCGCCGAGACACCCACGCGAAGGCCTCCGGTCACCAGCTTCAACAGCGCCCAGCGTCCATCGGCGTCGAGGGCGTCGAGCCAGCTTTCCAGCAGGCCCTGAACCTCGCCGCGTTTGGCGGTGTTCAGGGCGTCGATCACCTCGGACAGTTCGGGCTCGCGGTTGGCGCCGTGACGCGCCGGCCAGATCAGGGCGACGGTCTCCGCCAGGTCGCCGACATAGTCGTAGGACAGGCGGAACAGCTCGGGATCGACCCGGCTTTCAACCGTCTGGCGGATCATGGCCGGCTTGGCGGCGGTGAAGGACAGGGCGCCGGTCAGGGCGGCCAGAGCCCAGCCCCGGTCGGGATCGGGAGCGTCGGCCAGATGGTCGCGGATCAGCCGCAGCTTGGCGTTGCGCGAGGCGGTGAAGGACAGGCGATCGAGCAGGGCGGCGAAGGCGCGCATCAGTCGTCGTCCTCGTCTTCATAGCCGACGAGATGGAGGGCTCGCGCCGTC
This sequence comes from Brevundimonas sp. T2-11, assembly GCF_055397675.1. NCBI lineage: Bacteria > Pseudomonadati > Pseudomonadota > Alphaproteobacteria > Caulobacterales > Caulobacteraceae > Brevundimonas > Brevundimonas sp. T2-11. The sequence continues at coordinate 1,879,140 of NZ_AP027920.1, read as the reverse complement.
AGTCCCTGCAGTTCGGCCCAGCGGCGCAGGGCGTCGTCGCGGCCGTGGGTGATCCAGGTCTCCTGCGGCGACAACTCGGTCAGGGTGTGGGTCAGTTCGTCCCAGTCGGCGTGGTCCGACAGGATCAGGGGCAGCTCGACGCCGCGCTGGCGCACTCGCGCCCGCACGCTCATCCAGCCCGAGGCGAAGGCGGTTACGGGATCGGGGAAGCGTCGGCTCCAGCGGTCGGCGACGGCGGAGGGCGGGGCGATGATGATGCGTCCGGCGAAGTCGGCCTTTGATCCCGTAGCCGGGGCGAGCGGTCCCAGATCGACGCCGAAATGCTCATAGAGACGGTTCAGCCGTTCAAGGGCGCCGTGAACATAGATGGTCTCGTCATAGCCGGCCTCTCTCAGCAGCCGGATGAGCCGCTGGGCCTTGCCGAGGGCGTAGGCGCCGACCAGATGGGCGCGTTCGGGAAACTGCTGGACCGAACGCAGCAGCCGTCCGATCTCCTGGACGTCCGGCGGGTGGCGAAAGACCGGCAGGCCGAAGGTGGCCTCGGTGATGAAGACGTCGCTGGGCACCGGCTCGAAGGCGGCGCAGGTCGGGTCGCGGCGACGCTTGTAATCCCCCGAGGCCGTAATGGTCAGGCCGCCCCGACGAACGGTCGCCTGGGCCGAGCCCAGGACGTGGCCGGCCGGAGCGAGCGAGACCTCGACGCCGCCCACCTTGATCCGTTCTCCATAGGCCAGGGCCTGGGTCCGGCCCGCGAAGTCCCGACCATAACGTTCGCTCATGATGGCCAGGGTTTCGGCCGTGGCCAGGACGGCGCCATGGCCGGCGCGGGCATGATCGGCGTGGCCGTGGGTGATGACGGCGCGATCCACCGGACGCGGAGGATCGATGTGGAAATCGCCTTCCGGACACCATAGCCCGGCAGGGGTCGGCCGCAGGACGGAGGCGGGACCGTGATCGGGCAGGGGCATGTGTCTGCGGATCGCTCCTGTTGAACCTCGACAGACCGAGGCTGAAGCGAGCCCGGGCGGCTGGTAAGAACGTTGCGGCGGCGTGGCCGTTGCAGGCGTCCGGTCAAAACCTTCCGGAACAGGGGGCGGGCGGGGACATTGAATCAGACCCTGCGCCGATCCCGGCCGGGAGAACCGCTCGAACGAGGAAGCCCCATGTCCGATCGCCTCGCCATGCAGGATCCGCGCACCCAGTATCCGCGGCCGCCCTTTCCGCGCCAGCCCCAGGCCGAACCCGGTCTGGCGGGCCGGATGACGCCGCGGCCCGACCATGGCGAGGACAGCTATGTCGGACATGGTCGGCTGAAGGGACGCCGGGCCCTGATCACGGGCGGGGATTCCGGCATCGGGCGGGCGACCGCCATCGCCTATGCGCGCGAGGGCGCCGACGTCGCCATCGGCTATCTTCCGTCCGAGGAGGCGGACGCCGCAGAGGTGGTCGCCCTGATCGAGAAGGCCGGGGTGAAGGCCCTGGCCCTGCCAGGCGACGTCAGGGATGAAGCGTGGAATGCGGCCATGGTCGCGCGGGTGGTGGAGAATTTCGGCGGTCTCGACCTTCTGGTCGTCAACGCCGGCCACCAGCAGTACCGGAAGGATGTCGCGGAGGTGTCAACAAGCGACTTCGATGCGACGATGAAGACCAACCTCTATGCGCTTCATTGGCTTTGCCAGGCCGCCGAGCCGCATCTGCCGCCGGGCGCCGCCATCATCGCCACCGCCTCGATCCAGGCCTATGAGCCCTCGGACATTCTTCTGGACTACGCCACGACCAAGGCGGGGATCGTCGCCTACACCAAGGCTCTCGCCAAGCAGATGATCGGAAAGGGCGTGCGGGTGAACGCCGTCGCGCCGGGACCCTTCTGGACCGTGCTTCAACCCAGCGGCGGCCAGCCCCAGGAGAAGGTCGAGCAGTTCGGCGCCCACAGCGCCTTCGGCCGCCCCGGTCAGCCGGTGGAGATCGCGCCGGTCTATGTCCTGCTGGCCTCCCAGGAAGCCAGCTTCGTCATCGGCGAGGTCTGGGGCGTGACCGGTGGAGCCGGGATCGCCTGAGGACGGCGGCGTGCGAAGGGTCAGACCTCGAACACGCGATAGGGTTTGTCGCCCAGGGTGCGCAGGACGGGCAGGGCGACATTATAGACCGGGACGCCGCGTGCGGTGCGGCCCTCGGGCGCGCCGCGGTGAGCGTGTCCATGGACCACCAGCCTGACGTTCTCATAGCGGTCGACCACCTCGCCGAGACGGGAGGAGCCCAGGAAGGGATGGATTTCGGGCGGTTCGCCGACCACCGTGTCCACCACGGGCGAATAGTGGAGCAGGACCACGCTGCGTTCTGTGCGCAGGGTGCGGATCGAATTCTCGATCAGGTTGGCGTCCTCGACGGCGTGCTGCACGAAATGCTTGATCGAAGCCTCCCCGAAGGGACTGAGCATGTAGCGGCCGAAACCGCCGACGAAGCCCTTGCCGCCGGCGAATCCCACTCCGTCGATCTCATAGGATTCGCCCGTCAGCATCCTGACGCCGGCCTCCGTCATCAGCCGCACGACCTCCTCGGGCTGGCCGCATTCGTGCTCGTGGTTGCCCAGGACGCCGACCATGGGGATGCGGCAGGCGCGCAGGTCTTCCAGCAGGTTCTCGACCTCCGTCGTCTTGCCGAAGTTCACAAGGTCGCCGCACAGGCACAGGACGTCGGCCTCCTCGTGCACCCGGTCGAACAGGTCGCGATAGGCCCGGCGGGAGGTTTCTCCGACGTGCAGGTCGCCGACGGCGGCGATGCGCAGCGTCTTGCCGGGGCCGGCCTCCATGCCCGGCTGCGGCGTCTGGGCGTCGGGCGTCTGGGCGTCCCGTGTCCGGGCGTCCGGTTCGGCGCGCTCAGTAGACGGGGTCATGGCGTTCCTCCAGGCCCTTGCCCACCACGTCGCCGAAGCCCCATTCGGTGATGTCGGCGATATAGTCCCGGGGGCTGAACAGACGGCCGCGGCAGACCCGGACGCGGGGCGCGGGAAGATGGACCTGGGCTTCCAGCCGTTGCAGCAATTCGGTCATCAACCAGGCGGGCACGAGGCCGCGTTCGGTGGGATAGGCGAAGCGGAAGTTGAGCAGGTGGGCCATCAGGACCTCCCAGTAGAGGTCCATCTGGTCCAGCATGGACTTCCAGTCGATGGCGTCGGACTGCTTGAGGATGACGTGGTTCACGTCCGCTCCGTCGAAGCGATAGCGATCCTGGATGAAGACCTTGGACAGGATCAGGGCCGTCGGCGGCGTGATGGTCACCTCGTGGCCGTAGACCGTGATCCGGTCTTGGCCAAACCAGCTGTCCGACACGGCGATGGTCCCGTTGGACATGGCGAAAATGACGTCGAAGAAGTGTTTGTCGTCCTTCCAGACCTTGGCGATCCAGCGCTCGTCCTCGACATCCGTCCGGTAGCCTCTCTCCTGAAAGAAGGCGAGGATACGAGGGTAGTCGCCGGGCTTGCAGAAGACGTCGAGATCCTTGGTGGGACGACGGATGCCCGTATAGGCGGTCACGGCGTAGGTGCCCGAGAGCAGGAAGGGCACGCCGCTTTCCGTCAGCAGGCGGAGGCTTTCCTCGTAGAAGGCCATCGCCTCGGGCGGCGGTTCGAAGGCGGGATCGGCGACCATGTCGGACATGTGGGCGGAGTTCCTGGACAGGGCAGGGGAACGGAGCCGTGAAGGCTTGGGTTCCGCCGCTGTCCCTTGGGAACGGAGTTGAACAGGTCGATCAGGGCCCTGAGCTGAACTCGCCCCTCCTGGCGCTGCAAGGCGGGCCTCAGTTCGGCTTGGCGCCCGGCCGGGGCGCGGCCGTCTGATCGAAATGAGGCCGCCCCGACGGGGAAGATGTGAACCATCTCTCAGCCAGGCGGTTAGCCTAAGCCAGGCATTAGGGAGAGGGCGGCATGAGCATCCATGAATTGTCGGTTCGACCTCTGCATCGTCTTTTGCTGGCCTTTCCGATCGGCCTGTTCACCTTCGCCCTGTTCACGGACATCGCCTATCTGAAGACCGCCGAGATCCAGTGGACGAACTTCTCGGCCTGGCTGATCACCGGCGCCCTGGTGTTCGGCGGGATCGCCGGCCTCTTCTCCATCGCCGATTTCGCACTTGGCGTCCGCCGCCGCAGATCCCGCCGGGCCCTGGTCCATCTGGTCGCGCTCGCCCTGGCCTGGGTGCTGGGGCTGGTGAACGCCTTCAAGCACAGTCAGGACGCCTGGAGCTCGGTCGGCGCCCTTGGCCTGACCCTGTCAGCCCTTTGCACCCTGCTGGTCCTCATCGCCGGCGGGATCGCCTATTCCGCGCGGGAGACCCTCTGATGAAGAAGACCCTGCTCGCCGCCGGCGTCGCAGCAATCGGCTTGTCGCTCGCCCTGGCCTCCTGCGGAAACCCCAGCGATCCGAAGCTGAACCAGACCGGCGGCGCACCCGACCTGCCCGGGATCAAAGAGACCCTGGTTCCGGCCATGAAGATCAGCCCGCCCGCCGGCTGGAACGGCGAGACGCCGACCGTGCCCCAGGGCTTCACCGTCAGCGCCTTCGCGACCGATCTGAAGATCCCGCGTCAGATGCTGATCCTGCCGAACGGAGACGTCCTGGTCGCCGAGGGGCGCGGCGGTCATGCGGCGCGCCTGCGTCCCAAGGACGTGATCGCCGGCTTCATCAAGAAACAGGGCAACACCAAGATCAGCGGGGGAGACCGCATCACCCTGCTGCGTGACGCCGACAACGACGGCGTCCCCGAACTGCGCTCTGTCCTGGTCGAGAATCTGGATGCGCCATACGGCCTGGCCTATGTGGAGGGCTACCTCTATGTCGCCGAACAGGGCGCGCTGACCCGTTTCGCCTTCCAGCCGGGGCAGACCGGCATTGCGACGCCGGGCGAGCGCGTGACGGTCCTGCCTTCGCGCATCAACCATCACTGGACCAAGTCCCTCGCCGCCAGCGCGGACGGGACCAGGCTCTATGTCGGCATAGGCTCCAACTCCAATATCGGGGAACGGGGGCTGGCCGTGGAGGAGGAGCGGGCGGTGGTCTGGGAAATCGACCGCGCAACCGGGGCGCGTCGCACGATCGCCACCGGCATCCGCAACCCGACCGCCCTGGCGATCGAACCCACGACGGGTCTCGTCTGGTCTGTGGTCAACGAGCGCGACGAACTGGGTCCGCAGCTTGTCCCCGACTACCTGACCCAGGTGCGCGACGGCGCCTTCTATGGCTGGCCCTACAGCTACTGGGGCCGGAATCTCGATCCGCGCGTGAGGCCGCAGAATCCGGACATGGTCGCCCGGGCCGTCAAGCCGGACTACGCCCTGGGGTCTCATGTCGCCGCCCTGGGTCTGGACTTCGCGCGCGACGGGGGCTTCGGGGGGGCGTTCGCCGACGGCGCCTTCATCGGCATGCACGGCAGCTGGAACCGTGAAGATCCATCCGGCTACAAGGTCGCCTGGGTTTCGTTCAGCGGCGGTCGCCCGGTCGGTCGGCCCGTCGATTTCGCCACCGGCTTCCTCAAGGACGGCGAGGCGCGCGGCCGCCCTGTCGGCGTGGCCTTTGATCCGACCAAGAGGATCCTTCTGGTCGCCGACGACCTGTCCAACACGGTCTGGCGGATCGCGCCCTCTCGCTGAGAACGCCGGGAGCGTCGGCATGTTTGAACCGTCGCCGTCCCGGGTCGTTAGCCGATCATGACGATCACGCCCTGGACGCCCTACTGCGGACCCGCGCCCGAACCGATGGATGTTCTGGGACGTTGGAACGGCGATCCCATGCTTCTTGCGGGTGTGGGCCTCCTCGTCGCGGGCGGCGTGTTTCTGGTGATGAGGAACCGCGCCGGGGGACGCGCCTTGCTGGGAGCGGCGGGCGTCCTGGTCGTCGTTTTCATCTCGCCGCTTTGCGCTCTCAGTTCAGCCCTGTTCACGGCGCGCACCCTGCATCACCTCCTGCTCCTGCTCGCTGCGGCCCCCTTGCTCGCCCTGAGCCTTCCGCGCCTGAAGACGCCCCGCCTGGGGCTGGCGACGGCGGTTCAGGCCCTGGTCTTCTGGGCCTGGCACGCGCCCGATCTCTATGCGGCGGCGCTGTCGAACGACGCCGTCTACTGGCTCATGCAGGCGACGATCCTCGGCGGCGCCGTCTGGTTCTGGGGGGCGGTGCGCGCGTCCAGCGCGCCCGCCGCTGTCGCGGCTCTTTTGGCGGCCATGCTGCTGATGGGCTTGCTGGGGGCCCTGATCGTCTTTGCGGGGGAGCCCCTCTACGCGCCGCATTTCGCCTCGACCCTGGCCTGGGGGCTGACGCCGCTTGAAGACCAGCAGGCGGCGGGCCTGATCATGTGGGCGCCGGCGGCGGCGGCCTATCTTCTGGTCGCCCTGTGGCGGGTCGCCGGCCTGTTCCAGGGGCGCGAGACGGCGCGCCCGGCATGATCGACCGGCTTATTACGCAGGCGCTGGAGTGGGCGGCGGGCCATCATGACGAAGGCCGCTATTCCCCGGTCGCCATCGTCTTCCACTGGACCATGGCGGCCCTGGTGGTCTTCCAGCTCGGGTGGGGGTGGTGGATGGGCCGGCTGCCGGTCGGCGGCGCCAAGGTGGCCGCCTATGAGGTGCATTTCGCCATCGGCCTGCTCATGCTGCTGCTGGTGATCGGGCGGCTGTCCTGGCGGCTGGCCGCGCCCGATCTGATCAATGACGCGGACAAGCCGGGCTGGGAGAGCGTAGCGGCTCACGTGACCCATTATGTCTTCTACATCTGCCTGTTCGGCCTGCCGCTGTCGGGATGGGTCATGATCTCGGCCACGGCGCGGGACACCCAGCTGGCTGCGGCGGGCCTTGTTCCGTGGCCCTTGCTGCCGATGCAGGATGTCCCGAACACCCGGCTATGGGCGATAGAGGCCGGCGCGGAATGGATGCACTGGGCCATGGTGGCGGCCTTGCTGCTGATGATCCCGATTCACGCCGGAGCCGCTCTCAAGCACCATCTGATCGATCGGGACGACGTATTTCACGCGATGCTGCCGGTCGCGCCGCAGCTGCGGCCGAAACGGACGCGGTGGCGGCGGCGCTGGCGGGCCCTGGAGAAACGGGTTGGTCGGACAGCCACAGGGCTATGGCGCGCGCTTCTGCGTCCGTCAGCCTCCGGACGGCGACGGCCATGACGCCGCGCGGATCGTTGCGGCGCTTGCCTGTTTTCCAGCGGTCGATCTGCTCCAGCGTATAGGCGACGGGCTGTGCGGCGAGGATCGGCTGGCCTTCGCCGACGCCCTGGCCGTTGGGGCCGTGGCAGGATGCGCAGGCTGTGATCCCGCGCGAGAGGTCGCCTGTTCGCCAGATCGTCGGGGACGCGGCGGCGGATGGGGAGGCGCTCGTCGAGGGCGGCGAGGGCAGGCCGGCGTAAAAGACTGCGACGGCGCGACGGCTGTTTCCGTCCAGATCCCTGGCGATGCGGCTCATCACGTCGTCGGGCCGCAGGCCGCTGGCGTAGTCCTCCATCTGTTTTTGCAGATGGCCGACGTCCAGTCCGGCCAGACGGGGCGTGGAGACGCCGTCGCCCTGACCCTGGAGTCCATGACAGGTGAAACAGGCGTTCGTCGCCCCGCCCGCGCCGCCGCCCATGGCGATGACCTGCCCGGACGCCGAGAAGACGCGGTCGGTCTCGCCCGGCGCGGCGTCGCACGCGACCAAACCCGGGCCGGCAAGGACGAGACCAAGAAGGACGAGGGAAGGGAGGGGGCGCACCCTTGCCCAACACCGTCTTACGGCCCCGGTTCCAGACGGGAACCCCAGAGGCCGCGACGGATTGGGTTCTGGTGAAGCTGGAAAGGGGCCGGAGGCGATCATGTATGGACGATGCGGACCATAGGGGCCTTGCTGCTGGCTGCGGCGCCGTGCGTCGCCATGGTGGCCTGCGCCGACAAGGCCGATGCGCCGCGCCCCCTGGCCCAGGCCGACGCCACGCAAGGGCTGGCGCTGATCGAACGCCATGGCTGCGCCGCCTGCCACGCCATTCCCGGCGTGCGCTGGCCGCAAGGACGAACGGGAGGGAATCTGGCGGGCGTGGGGGCGCGACCGATGATCGCGGGACGTCTGCCCAACCAGCCGGAGGTGATGGCGGCCTTCGTGCGGGACGCGCCGGCTCTGCTGCCCGACACGGGAATGCCGCCCATGCCCCTGACCGACGCCGAAGCCCGCGACGTGGCGGCCTATCTCTATACCCTCGATGAGGATTGAGGCGCACGCCATGCTGAGCGGCTGGCCGCCCCCGGTGCTGGATCCCGCCGGCCCCTTCGCCGGACCCGTGACCACGGTCGCCTGGGTCCTGTTCATCATGGGGGCCGGGGTTCTGACCCTGGTGCTGTTCGCCCTGGTGGTCGCCCTGTTCGGCCCGCGTCGGTGGAAGCGTCGCGTGGCGGGCGAGAAGCTGGTCTGGATCGGCGGACTGGCCCTTCCCGTCATCGTGCTGAGCGGCCTGCTGGTCTATGGGCTCAGCGTCACCGCCCGGGTGGCCGAGGCGCCGCGTGCGGGGGAAATGCGGGTTCGGGTGACCGGGGAGATGTGGTGGTGGCGCGTGGCCTATCTCGATGATCAGGGGCGCGAGATCGTTCAGGACGCCAATGAGGTCCATATTCCCGCCGGTCGTCCGGTGGTGCTGGAGCTGGAGAGCGCGGATGTGATCCACAGCGTCTGGATCCCGCGCCTCGGCGGCAAGACCGACATGATCCCCGGCCGGCGCAACTTCATGCGTCTGCAGGCCGACGAGCCGGGCGTCTACGCCGGCCAGTGCGCGGAATACTGCGGCGGCCCCCACGCCCTGATGGGACTGGTGGTGGTGGCCCATTCGCCGGCGGAGTTTGCGGCCTGGCGTCTCAGGCAGGCCGCCCCGGCGGCGGCGTCGACCCTGCCCGGCGCGGCGGTCTTCTCGGCCTCGGGGTGCGGGGCCTGCCACACCATCCGGGGAACCGGGGCCAACGGCCTCGCCGGACCGGACCTGACCCATGTGGGGTCACGCCAGACCCTGGGGGCCGGCGTCCTGCCCAATAACCAGGGAACGATGGCGGGGTGGATCGCCGACAGCCAGGGCGTCAAGCCCGGCAATCGCATGCCCGCCTATCCTGTGTTGACGGGGCAGGAACTGCGCGACGTCGCCGCCTATCTGGAAAGCCTGAAATGACGTCGGAAACAGGATTCGACGTCGGCAAGTATGATCGTTTTCCGACGTCCGAGCCTCGACCCCAGGGCGAACTGGAGCAGCTGGAGAAGGCCTGGTGCGGCCCGCGAACGCCGGGGGAGTGGATCACGGCGACCAACAACAACATCATCGGCGTCTACTACGTCGGCGCGGCCATGCTCTTCTTCGTGCTGGCCGGGGTTCTCGCCCTCTTGATGCGAACCCAGCTGGCCCTGCCGATGAACGGCTTCCTGCCTCAGGACACCTACAACCAGATCTTCACCATGCACGGCACGGTGATGATGTTCCTGTTCGCCGTGCCGGCTGTCGAGGCCCTGGGCGTGCTGTTGCTGCCGCAGATGCTCGGCGCGCGCGACCTGCCGTTCCCGCGACTGGGGGCCTATGCCTTCTGGGCCTATCTGATCGGGGGGCTGGCCTTCTTCTGCTCCCTTTTCGTCGGTCTGGCGCCGGACGGCGGCTGGTTCATGTACCCGCCTCTGACCAGCACCACCTATTCGCCGGGGATCAACGCCGACTTCTGGCTGCTGGGCATCGGCTTTATCGAGATATCGGCCATCGCCGGAGCCATAGAGATCATCGTCGGGGTGCTGAAGACGCGCGCGCCCGGCATGACCCTCGACAAGCTGCCGATCTTCGCCTGGGCCATGCTGATCTTCGCCTGCATGATCATCATCGCCTTCCCCTCCATCATTCTGGCGACCCTTCTTCTGGAGCTGGAACGGGCCTTGGGCTGGCCCTTCTTCGATCCGCTCAAGGGCGGCGATCCCCTGCTGTGGCAGCACCTGTTCTGGTTCTTCGGCCACCCGGAGGTCTACATCATCTTCCTTCCGGCGGCGGGAGCCATGTCCACCATCATCCCGGCCATGGCGCGCACGCCGCTGGTCGGACACCCCCTGGTGGTCATGGCCATGCTGGCGACGGGCTTCATCAGCTTCGGCGTCTGGGCCCACCACATGTTCACTACGGGCATGCCGCAGATCAGCATCAATTATTTCAGCGCGGCCTCCATGGCGGTCAGCGTGCCGGCGGGGGTTCAGGTCTTCGCCTGGATCGCGACCATGGCGGCCGGGCGGATGCGCTTCTCGACGCCGGGCCTGTTCGCTGTCGGCGGGATGGTCATATTCGTCATGGGCGGTCTGACCGGGGTCATGGTCGCCATGGTCCCCTTCGACTGGCAGGCCCACGACAGCTATTTCATCGTCGCCCACCTGCATTACGTCCTGATCGGCGGCATGGTCTTCCCCCTGTTCGCCGCCATCTACTACTGGCTGCCGATGTCCAGCGCACGGCCCCTGAGCGAGCGGTGGGGGCGGTGGACCTTCTGGCTGATGTTCGCCGGGCACAACATCACCTTCATGCCCATGCATCTGACGGGCCTGATGGGCATGCCCCGACGGGTCTACACCTATCTGCCGGAACGGGGCTGGGACCTTCCCAACCTCGTCTCGACCACAGGCGCCTTCATGTTCGGTCTGGCGGTCTTGCTGTGGGTCATCGACATGGCGCGCAACTACAGACCCTTTGGACCGCGTGAGGCCGGCGATGTCCATGGCGGTCCCGGCCTGGAATGGCTGCCCAGCGGCTTCTACTCCGTGCGCTCCATCCCGGTGGTGAAGAGCCTCTATCCCCTGTGGGAGCAGAAGGGGCTGGCCCAGGAGGTGGCGGCGGGCCGCTACCTCCTGCCGGGCGCGGCCCGGGGCGAGCGCCAGACCCTGGTCACCAGCCCGCTGAACGCCGAGCCGCAGTATGTGCTGCGCATCCCCAGACCCTCGGCCTGGCATGTGTTCGGCGCGGTCTTCACGGCGGGCTTCTTCCTGATCCTGACCATCCAGGCCTATGCCGCGGCCGTCGTCAGCGGCGTGCTGGCCGTCTACTGCATCATGCGCTGGTGCTGGTTCCTGGACGCCCCCCACGCCCGCAAGACGACCGACATCGGGGCGGCGATCCGCATGCCCAACTACGTCTCGGGTCCCTCGAGCCACGGCTGGTGGGCCATGGTGATCGTGCTGATCGTCGGCGCCATGGTCTGCCTGCTGGCCGCGTTCTCCTATGTCTTCCTGTGGAGCCGGCGACCGGATCTCTGGCAGGCGCCGCCTGCCGTCAGCTCGCTTCTGGCGCCCCTCGGTCTGATGGTCGTGACCGGCCTTTGCGCCGTCGCAGCGCCGCGGGCCGTGCGGATGGCGCGCGACGGGTCGGCTTCGGCCGCCGCCGGCCTGCTGGTGCTGGCCAGCGTGGCGGCGATCGCGGCGTCGATCCTGGAGGCCAGGGCCTGGTGGGCGAGCGGATTGCGGCCGGAGGCTTCCAGCCAGGGCGCTTCGGTTTACGCCCTGCTGAGCTGGGCCGGGACCTTCGCGGCCATCGGCGGTCTGATGGGACTCTATGTCTTGCTGAGGCGCCTGTTCGGCCGTCTTGCGGCTGAACGCCCCTCGACGGTGGACCTGATCAGCCTCTTCCTGGCCTTCACCGCGGCCCAGGCGATCGGCGTCATTCTCCTGGTCCGCCTCTTCCCGGGCGGCGGGACATGAGACGCTGGTCGAGGATGGCCGGCGGCCTGCTGATATGGGCCGTGCACTTCATGGGGGTCTATCTGATTTCCAGCGCCGCCGACGTCTGGTCGTCAAGCGAGGGCGCGGGGGCGCGCTGGATAGGCCTGGCCTTCAGCCTGGGCTGTCTCCTCGCCGTCATCGCCCTGGCGGTCTGGCTCGCCAGGGGGAGAAGCGAGGGGTCCGGCGCCGAGGCCTGGGAAGGGCGCGTAGGGATGACGGGGGCTCTGATGGCCGGGATCGGCGTCTTCTGGCAGACAGCGCCCCTCGTTTTCTGACCAGGGGTTTACGGCCACGCTGTACCTCGACGGAATTGGAACGTATCATGAACATATGGCGCGTATCGATCTTCGACGAAAGCTCTCCATCCTGTCCGACGCGGCCAAGTATGACGCCTCGTGCGCGTCGTCCGGCGCCCCCAAACGCAACTCCCTCGACGGCAAGGGCGTGGGTTCGACCGAGGGCATGGGCATCTGCCACGCCTATACGCCGGACGGCCGCTGCGTCAGCCTGCTGAAGATACTGCTGACCAATTTCTGCATCTATGACTGCGCCTACTGCATCAACCGGTCCTCCTCTAACGTCGAAAGGGCGCGCTTCACGGTCGAGGAGGTGATCGACCTGACCCTGGCCTTCTACAGGCGCAACTATATCGAGGGGCTCTTCCTGTCGTCGGGGGTCATCCGCTCCGGCGACTACACGATGGAGCAGCTGGTCGAGGTCGCGCGCCGCCTGCGCGAGGATCACGACTTTCGCGGCTATATCCATCTCAAGCTCATCCCGGAGGCGGATGAGCGACTGGTGTCCCTGGCCGGGCGCTACGCCGATCGTCTTTCGGCCAATATCGAACTGCCGAGAGACGAGGCCCTGGGGCGTCTGGCGCCTGAGAAGGACGCCCGGCTGATCCGCAGGACCATGGGGCAGGTGCGGCTGCGACTGGAAGCGGCCAGGCCGGAGAAGAGGGACAGGACCCGCCCGCCGGTCTTTGCGCCCGCCGGACAGTCGACCCAGCTGATCATCGGCGCAGACGGCGCGCCCGACACGGAAATCCTCGACCGCAGCGCCTCCCTCTACGGCGGATACGGCCTTCGGCGGGTCTACTACTCCGCCTTCAGTCCGATAGCCGACAGTTCGGATGTCCTGCCGCTGTCGAAGCCGCCGCTGATACGGGAGCACAGGCTCTATCAGGCCGACTGGCTTATGCGTTTCTATGGTTTCAGCGCGCCCGAGATCGGAGAGGGCGCCGTCGACGGGATGCTGGATCTGGCGGTCGATCCCAAGCTGGCCTGGGCGCTGAAGCGGCGCGAAGTCTTTCCTGCGGACGTCAATGCGGCGCCGCGCGAGGCCCTGCTGCGGGTTCCCGGCCTGGGCGTGAAGGCTGTCGACCGGATCCTGTCCGTCCGGCGTTATCGGACCTTGAGGCTGGAAGACGTGGCCCGGCTGACGCGCTCGATCGACAAGGTTCGGCCGTGGATCGTCGCCCTCGACTGGACGCCGGGCGGATTGACCTACGCCGCCGACCTGCGAGCCCGCCTGGCGCCGCGTCGGGCGCCGGAGCAGCTGAGCCTCTTCTGATGCATACGGTTGTCCTGGCCAGTGAGACCGATCTGGAAGGATGGAAGGCCGCGGCGCGCGGCCTGAGACGGGCGGGCGTCGAACCCGCGCGGGCGCGTTTCGCAATGGCGGAGGAGCGACAGGACGGGCTGTTCGGTCCCGAGGAAAAGCCGGGGGCGCCTGACGGGGAAGGCGGCTTCTGCGTGCCTCGCGCCTTCCTCGACACGGTCGGAGACCTGATCCTGCATCGGGCCCCGGATCGCTTCGATCTGATGTACCGCCTGCTGTGGCGGTTGCGGGACGAGCCGGATCTGATGCGGGCGGCCTGCGACCCTGATGTCGCGGCGGCGGCGGAGCGCGTGAAGACCGTGCGCAGGGCCGCCCACAAGATGAAGGCCTTTGTCCGCTTTCGCGAAACAAGGGATGAGGAAGGCGAGCATTGGGTCGCCTGGTTCGAGCCCGCGCACCGCGTCCTGGAAAAGACCGCACCCTTCTTCGCCCGGCGGTTCAGCACCATGCGCTGGTCCATCCTGACGCCGGACGGCACGGCGCGCTGGGACGGGCGGAGTCTTGGCTTCGGGCCGCCCGCACGTCAGGATCAGGCGCCGCGGGCGGACGAGGTCGAGGATTTCTGGCGCGCCTACTACGCCTCGACCTTCAACCCGGCCCGTCTGCGGACGCGCATGATGCAGTCGGAGATGCCGAAGCGTTACTGGAAGAATCTGCCGGAAGCCTCGCTCATCGCGGAACTCGTGGCGTCGGCCTCGGTTCGAACCGAGGCCATGGTGTCCGAACCCGCGCCCCGTCCCAATGAGAAGTTTCAGAGGCTGCGCGCCCGCCCTGTCGACAGGGCGGCGACCGACGAGATGAGACCGGACCATCTCGCGGAATTGCAGAGGGGCGTGCAGGGCTGTCGTCGCTGCCCGCTGTGGCGCGACGCCACCCAGGCGGTGTGCGGCGAGGGACCGGCGCGCGCGCGCTTGATGATCGTCGGCGAGCAGCCGGGGGATCAGGAGGATCTCGCCGGGCGCCCGTTCGTCGGTCCGGCGGGCCGCCTGCTGGACGAGGGTCTTGCACAAGCCGGTCTGGATCGCGCCGAAGCCTACCTGACCAACGCCGTCAAACATTTCAAGCACGAGCCGCGCGGCAAGCGACGGCTCCACAGGACGCCTGACGCAGGGGAGGTCCAGGCCTGTCGCTGGTGGCTGGACCATGAACTCAGGCTGGTGAGACCGCGTCTGATCCTGGCGCTCGGCGCGACCGCCGGCGCGGCCCTGCTGGGCCGAAAGCCGGCGATCCAGTCGGAACGGGGAAGGGTCGTTGAAAGCCGGGAGGGCGACCGGGTCCTGCTCACCGTCCATCCGGCCTATCTCCTGCGCCTGCCGGACGCCGAGGCGCGCCGACGGGAGCGCCTGGCCTTCCTGGAGGACCTGCAGGTCGCGAAGAGGGCGATCGACGCCGTTTGAGACGCGGTCCAGGGGCCGGAAGGGCCGGGGAGCTGCGCCTCCCGTTTCCCGGCCGGCCCTTCTGAACCCGGCCTTTTCCAGGCCGGCGGGGCCGGGGCCTCGCCTTGATCAAGGCGGCCGGCTTCAGGCGGCCGCCTTCCTGTCCGCGGGCGCTGGGGGCAGGAGCGGTTCGGGCGGAAAGCCGAGGTCGGGATTGCTTCGAACCTCGACCAGGCGTTCGCCGTGGTAGAGGCAGGCGGTCGAGAAGCCGATCCATTCGCTCATGACCCCGTCCAGCGCCTTGCGGGCCGACTGATCGTCTGAAGCCGGCAGGACCTGGATTTCGCGAGCCGGAACGCCTGGCATGTTGATGATGCAATAGTATGAAATCACGCACTTTACCCTGATATTGGCGCATCAAACGGCCCTTGGCGCGGCGAGTTCCCTTGAGCCGGATTTCGGGCGCGCCTTTCGCCGAGCCTGGCGGCGTAAAGCAGATGTTCCGTTTTTGTTCCAGTCTTGCTAGGTGTCCTTGATGGACGTCGCCCAGCCTCGCAAGATCATCCACGTGGACATGGACGCCTTCTTCGCCTCGGTGGAGCAGAGGGATGATCCCGGCCTGCGCGGGCGGCCCGTGGCCGTGGGGCACGCCGCCGCGCGCGGCGTGGTCGCAGCCGCCAGCTATGAGGCGCGGCGCTTTGGAGTGCGTTCGGCCATGCCCTCGAGCACGGCCTTGCGCAAATGTCCCGACCTGGTCTTCACGCCGCCGCGCTTCGAAGTCTATCGCGCCGTGTCGGCCCAGATCCACGCCATATTCGCCGACTACACCGCCCTGGTGGAGCCCCTGTCCCTGGATGAGGCCTATCTCGACGTCACGGCCAATGCGAGGGGGCTGCCCACGGCGACCGCCACGGCGGCGGAGATACGGGCGCGGATTCTGGAAGCGACGGGCCTGACGGCCTCCGCGGGCGTTTCCTACAACAAGTTTCTCGCCAAGCTGGCCTCTGATCAGCGCAAGCCCGATGGTCAGTTCGTCGTGCCGCCCGGCCGCGGAGAAGCCTTTGTCGCGGCCCTGCCGGTGAAGCGTTTTCACGGCGTCGGACCGGTCACGGCCGAGAGGATGAATCGGTTGGGCATCGAGACCGGAGAGGATCTGAGGCGGCAGTCGCTCGCCTTCCTCCAGCAGCACTTCGGCAAGTCCGGCGCCTGGTACTATGCGATGGCGCGAGGGCGGGACGAGAGACCGGTCAATCCGGATCGGGAGCGCAAATCCAGCGGATCGGAAACCACCTTCGCCAGCGACATGGTCGAACCCGCCGCCATTGAAGCAGGCGTGGACGCCATGGCCGACGAGGTCTGGGCCTGGTGCATGAAGGCCGGCGCCCTCGGCCGCACCGTGACGGTCAAGGTCAAATGGGCCGACTTCCGCCAATCCACCCGAAGCCGCTCCTTTGTCGAACCCGTCGCTTCCCGGGCGCGATTGCGGGACGTGGCGCGTCTGCTGGTCCGGTCTCTCTATCCGCCGACGATCGGGGTGCGCCTGGTCGGGGTGACGCTTTCCAACCTCGAGAAGGCGAGGCCGGGCGCCGGTCCAGGCGAACTGGCGCTGTCGTGACCATGGTCCAGGGGGACCTCTTCGGTCATATGCCCGAGCCGGCTGGTCCCGCCGGTTTCGACTACAGGGCCGACATCCTGTCGACGGCCGAGCAGTCGATCGCGGTCGAGCAGCTGCAGCGGCTGGGTTTCAGACCCTATGAACACGGGGGCTATCAGGGTTTCCGGCATATCGCCGCCTTCGGGCGCCGCCATGACCTGGCGCAGGGGCGGATGGGGGCGACGGATCCCTGGCCTGACTTCATGCTCGATCTTCTGCGGCGGATCGCCCGAAGGGTCGGGGCGGATGAAGGCGTCTTCGTCCAGGCGCTCGTCAACCGGTACGCGCCAGGCGCCGGCATAGGCTGGCACAGGGACCGGCCCGTCTACGGCGAGATTCTCGGCGTCTCCTTCCTTGCGCCCTGCCTCATGCGCCTGCGCCGCAGGGAAGAGGCTGGATGGCGAAGGGACGCCGTCCTGCTGGATCCGGGCTCGGTCTATCGGCTCTCGGGCGAGGCGCGCCGGGATTGGGAGCATTCCATCTCGCCCATGACGGCGCTGCGCTATTCCATCACCTTCCGGACGCTTGCGTCGCCGACGGCGTCGGTCTCGGCCCAGGACCTCCTCTAGCCTGCAAGCCTGTCGGCGGCTTCTGGAAAGCGTTGGGACAGGCGGGCCGCCCAGTCCGCCGAGGCCGGCCCGGCCTGTCGCGCCTCGCGGGGGCGGGCCAGGACCATGGCCGCCGCCTCCCGATGAGCCGGCCAATCCATCAGGAACTGGAGGGCCGCCCTGAAATCGGCATGGGTCGAGGCATGGGCGAAGGCCCGGTCCAGGGCCTCGACGTCATCGAAGTCGGGCAGTCGGGCGAGATAGTCGCGCAGAACCGGGACCGAAAGATCGCGTTCGAACAGGCGCCAGCGCAGGTCCTGGGCCTCCTGGCGGCTTCCCTCGGCTTCCAGCAGGTCGATGGAGGCGGCCTCCCAGGCCGGGGTGAGGCGGGGCGGGCCGTCCGAGGGGGCGCGACCGAAGGTCCAGCGGCGGTTGAGCGGCGAAGGGGCGAGGGCGGCTTCCAGGGCCGCGCGAGCCTCGACGACCCGGCCCGCGCGCAGGAGGCGGCGCGCGATGTCGGCGGCGACGTCAGGGGCGCCCGCCTGCTCGGGCGTGACGAGGGAGAGCCAGAGGTCCAGGTCCTGCGCCCGGTCGGCCAGGCGGCGCACGAGATTGCGGCCCGCCGGGCTCTTTCTGACGACGGCGGGCAGACGGTCGAGAAGACGTCGCGCCGTGCCGGGCGTGAGCGCTTCTCCCGCGGCCGCGATCCAGCGGCTGTAGTCCTGGGGGCGCCGGCCGAGGGCGTCGATCAGATCGCGCAGGGCCATGTCGTCTGCGGCCTCGGCCAGGGCGAAGAGATCGGGCGCGGCCTGTTCAAAAACGACGGGGAGTTCGCCCTTGACGTCCTTCACCCGGACGTTCAGGCCCGGGTGAAGATCGAACCAGCGGATGAGGACGCCCAGGGCCCGGGCGGCGTCCTGGGGGGCCAGGCGTGCGGTGATCATGAGCCGATGGGCGTCGAGATCCTCGATCAGTTCGCCGCGCTTGCGCCAGGAGACGCGGGTTCGCGCAGCGGCGAGAGCGGTGATGCGCTTGTCGATCTCCAGGGCCAGGGCCTCGGGTCCGACCCCGGCGGCGAGCTCCAGCCGGAGACGGCGCTTGAGATTGGCGTTCCCGGCGCCGGCCTCGATCAGCAGCTCGGCCAGACGCGGCGCGCCGAGATGGACCAGATTGGCGGCGGAGAGCCGGCGGGTGAAGCGGGGTTGTCGCGCCATGAAGTCCTTTATCCGGGCGAGGGCGCCCGCCGGCGGCCCCATAGCATGGATGAGGGCGGTTCGGTCGGGCGTCCGGGGCGTCCTGAACGGCGCCGCTCCGGGGCCCTTGCGGCCGAGGCCGTGATCAGGGCGGTCGCGGCCAGGGTCAGGACGTCTTCGACCAACCCGCTTCGCCTCTGACCGTATCGGCGCATGGCGCGTTTGCGAAGGGCCAGGCCGGCATAGCCCCCGACGACCGCGCCGACGGCTCCCAATGCCGCGGCGCGGCCTCTGAGGGCGCGCGGGGCCATGGCGGCGCCCGCAAGACCTCCGCTGATGAGGCGCGCCGCCAGTCCCGGCGGCACGGTGCGATCCGGAGCGGAATTCATCTTGTCGCCGAGGATTTCGCCGACCGCCAGAAGGGTCGCGCCGACCGCGACGCAGCGGCCTGCGAGAAAGGACGGCGCGCCGTTGCCGGGCGCCAGGCCGCCGGCGCGCGCCGCCAGGGCCACGGCGGCCAGCGGCGTCATGGATCTCTGGCCCGCGGCCAGTCCGATCAGAAGGGGACGAAAATTCATGGCGATCTCCTTTCGGCGACCTGAACCAGGGTTTCGGTTTTCCCGGGGTTCCGGGTGTCCGTTGCACGACCCCCGGGGCCTGCGTCATCCGGTCCTGGAACCTTGGCCGTCGCCCTTCGCTGTCCTTGGATCACGGAGGAAACATGAACCAGATCCATGTCATAGAGCGCGTCTTTCAGATCGCCGATGAAAACCGGGCCTGTCTGAGGATCAGCGACCTGTGCGAAGCCCTGGCGCGCGAGGGCTATACGACCAAGGACATGATGCACCTCGAGGGCTGGAGCATTCGCGAGCAGCTGCGGGCGCGCATGAAGGCGCGCGACGCCGCCGCCGGGGCGCTCAAGCCCGCCGCCTGACCGGCGAGAAGGGCGAGGCCTTTCGCGCGGCCTTCTGGAGGTTCGCCGTCGGCCCTGAACCGCCCGACCAAGCGTCGGAAGCCCGGATCCGGCCTGGCGGGGAGGCTAGACGGCCGCCCTGGAAGGCGTGTGCGTTGCGATTTCGCCGGAGGTCTCCGCCGGCGACCAGGAGGCCGGCTCGGGGGCTAGGGAAGCCTGTTCGCTGCGGCGAGAGAGGTTGGGCGAGACCTGGACAGGCTCGCCGCAGCCGCAGGCGGCCTGGCGAAGACCGGCGAGATCCAGGACCTGGACCTTGCCCCGGCCGAAACGGACCAGATCAAGGGCCTGGAGACGACCGGCCGCGGCGTTGATGCTGGTTCTCTGGACGCCCAGCATGGCGCCGAAATCGGACTGGGTGAGGTGAAGCGGGGCGCCGTTTCCGCCGCAGTGGAGGCGAATGATCCATTTGGCCAGGCGCTCCGGTACGAGATGGGAGGCGTTGCACGCGGCCTCGGCCGCCAGCCCGGCCAGCCTTGACGGCGCCTGTCGGGCGACCAGACGCTCGAACCAGTCGCGTCCCATGGATTCCAGCACCGCCTCGGCCGGCACCCGACCGACGAGGGTGTCGATCAGGGCCCGAACCCGGGCGCGCGGAGCGCCGGACGCAAGGTGATGATCCCATCCATGGACGGCGCCCGCCGGCGTCATGGCGACGCAGACGCCGCCCGATCCCGGAAAGAGGCCCAGCACCCCCGTGAGAACGAAATAGAGGTCGTCGTCGTCCGGGAGGGCTTCGCCGGCCGCCAGGGACTGGGATCGGCTCGTCGCCTCGATGCGTGATCGGGCGTTCGGGGGCAGGGCCTGGAAGACGGGATGGTCCTGCACCACGAGGTGGGCGCGGCGAGGGCCTGAATTCAGGGCTGTGAGGCCGTTCATGGTCTGCATGTCGCACTCCTGGGCGGGGAGTTTGGCGCCTTGCGCCTCGGCCGCCACTCACATGGGTTAGGAGGAAGAAGGGCGGTCAGGCCCGCGACGGCGATCCGGATCTGTCGGAGACCCGACCGAGGAACGGCGCTTCGGGGCGTGAGCTTCGGGTTCGGCAAGGAGAGGCCATGACTGATTTCACTGTCCGATTCAGCAGCCGCGGGACCCGCGTCCTGCGCACCGAGACCGTGGTCGCCCGCGATCTTCTTTCCGTCACGGCCAGGGTGAAGCGTCGCCTCGGCGCCAGCCGATCCTTCGCCCAGGCCGACGGGTTCGAGGCGGGAGGACCCAGACTTGTTCCGGCTTCGGACCGTTTCGGGGTGAGCGCCGCGCCCTGATGAAGCGCGCAGCCGGGCTCGGAACCCTCGAGAGGCTGGATGGTTTGGCAAGCGTTGCTGCGGAATAGGCCGTCTTGCCTGGAGGTCGCCCTGATCAGCCCCCTGATCGACAAACTGTCGCGTCGTGACGTCATCACGGAAGAGGAAATGGCCGTCCTGGCCGACGTGGTCGCGCCCCCGGTCCTGCTCAAGGCCGGAGAAAACATCGTCGAGCAATATGACAGGCCGTCGCGCAGCACCCTGCTGCTCGAAGGCTTCGCCGCCCGCTATGTCGTCCTGATGAACGGGGCGCGCCAGATCACCGAGCTGAACGTGCCCGGGGATTTCGTCGACCTTCACAGCCTTCTGATGAGTCCGATGGACCACGGGGTGGTCTGCCTGACGGACTGCGCCGTCGGCTATTGTCCGCACGAGTCGCTGCGACGGATTTCCCAGACCCAGCCCCATCTGACGCGGCTGCTCTGGCTCGAGACCCTCATCGACGCGGCCGTGCATCGCCAATGGCTGGCCGGTCTCGGGCGAAGATCCGCCCTGGGCCGTTTCGCCCACCTGCTGTGCGAGGTCTATCTGCGCCTCGCCTCCGTGGAGCGCGCCGGGGGGCGCAGGATGGAGCTGCCGCTGAGCCAGGCCGTACTCGCCGACGTGCTCGGCCTTTCGGCCGTCCACGTCAATCGGTCCGTGGCCCAGCTGCGGGCCGACGGTCTCGTGGAATGGAGCGGCCGCTTCATCCGGATTCTCGACTGGGACCGGCTGGTCCGTGTGGCTGAATTCGACCCGACCTATCTGCGTCTCGGCCGGGATCCCGTGTGAGCGGAAGGCGGTCGGGGTTCCGGGCGTCAGCGACGGCGCGAGGCGGGGAGGCGGCGACGCGGTGCGGGCGAGGGGCGTCCCGAAGCGCGCATCACGGGCGTCCGGCCCAGGAACAGGGTGAGAAGGCGCCGGACAATTCGGGGCAGACGAGGCATGTCGTCACTTCCTTTCAGATCCCCACTCTGCGCCTGACCCGCCAGGGTGCAAACAACATGGGTTAGTCAGGCGAGGAAGCGGCCTCTCTTCCGTCGTCCGCCGCCGCCCGTGTCCGGAGCGGCGGCGCGACAGGGCAGGGCGACCCGATCCGCTCGCCTTCAGGCGCGAGGTCCGCAGTCGGCGCTCAGATTGGCCGCCTGGGCCAGGCTGGAGAGGTTCTGCAGCACCGCCCGCCCGGCTCGATAATCGACGAGGTTGTTGCGGCGCAGCTGCTGCAGGGTGCGGTTCATGTGCACGGCGCTGAGCCCCAGGATGTCCGCCAGAACATCCTGGGTGAGCGGCAGGCGCAGCACGCCGTCGTCCGCGGCTTCCAGCCGCGACTGGCGCTCATGAAGTTCAAGCAGAAGGTGAGCTGTCCGCTCGTAGGCGTTGAGACGTCCAAGTCTTATCACCTGACGCGCCATGCGAAGCCGTTCCGCCGTCCGGTAGTGCCGCCAGGCCTCCAGCAGGGGTTCGCTCTGGGTGCGGGGCTCGGACATGGCGATCCAGAAGGCCGTGGCGTCGATCGTGGCGAGGTCGTTCAGGGCCCAGACCAGCATGTCCGCATCCACTGCGCCGGAGGCCACGATCATCTCGCCGGGCAGGCTCAATCCGACGATCTGGCGACGACCGTCCTCAAGCATGGCGCCGCGGGCCGCCCAGCCCCGGATCACCAGCCTGGCTTCGTTGCGTTCGGGAAAGAGAGGCACCGGCGTCCCGGCCGGATGGCTTTGCAGGACTCCGCTGAAGCAGTCGCGGATATAGGCGATGTCATCGGCGCCCAGCGGCCCGAAACTGGACAGCATCTGCTCCAGCGAGGCTGTGAGCCGGGTTTCAACGCGGGTTTCCGACTGATTCTTCATGGCCTTAGACCAACAGCATGGCTTCGGCGTTTTTGTTCTTCACATAGGTTGGTTTCGCGCCACTTGGCGCGAGGTTCTCAGGCGTCCTCGATCTCGGGGAGAGAGCCGGCGACAGGCGCGGCGCCGGGGCGTTCAGTCGGCTGAGGGGAGGCGTGTCGGGTTGCGGGCACAGGGGAACGCGGGGGACGGCGTCGCCTTTCCTAGGCTTCAATCCGACACGGGAGGCCCATATGGCTGAGAAGACGCTGGAAACCCTGTTCCACGACACCTTGCGCGACATCTACTACGCTGAGCGCAAGATCCTGAAATCCCTGCCGAAGATGGCGCGGGCCGCCCAGGCTCCCGCACTGAGGTCGGCGTTCGAGAAACACAGGGAGCAGACCGAAGGGCAGGTCGAACGCCTGCAACAGGTCTTCGAAATCATCGGCAAGCCGGCGCGCGGCAAGACATGCGATGCGATCGAAGGCATTCTCGCCGAAGGCGATGAAGTCATCGAGACCTACGCCGGCGCCCCGGCCCTGGACGCCGGCCTGCTGGCGGCCGCCCAGGCCGTGGAGCATTATGAGATCACCCGCTACGGGACCCTGAAACGATGGGCCCAGGTTCTGGGGCTCAAGGAGGCTGTCGCCCTCCTGGACGAAACCCTCCAGGAGGAAGGCCAGACCGACATGGATCTCACGGCCATCGCCGACCAGGTCGTGAACGCCGAAGCCCTGCGGCCGGCGGGCTGACGCCTGCGACCGGTTTGCCGGGCTCCTCCGGCCGTGGCGTCAGGCGGCGGCGGGAGGAGCCCGGACCGGCGCGACCTGGGCCCTCGGGTTCAGGGCCTCGTCAGGTGATCTTCCTGGCCGCCGTGAAACCGAGAAACAGGAAGACGGCGAAGATGATGAGGGCGAGAACGGCGAGGAATTTGGCGATCCCGGCGGCTGCGCCGGCGATCCCCCCGAACCCGAGCAGGCCGGCGATGATGGCGACGACGGCGAAAATCAGGGCCCATTTCAGCATGTGCGATCTCCTTTGAAGCTCCGAGCCAACGTCGTCCTTTCCGACGCGGTTCCCGGGATTTCGCAGACGAGGGTCCGGGCCGGCGGGTCCGATGGACGCGCCTGGGGCCCAGAGCCGTGTGTGTCGGACACCGGACGCAACACGCGCTGGACCGATGCGGTCCATGATCCGCCTTCGCCGTTCCGGGAGATGGAACCGAAAGCGCGCGCACGGCGGTTGAGTTCGGTTCCCGACCTTGCGGCGGCGGCGGGGAACTTCAGCGGGAGCAGGCTGTTCGATCTACGCATTCTCCCGGGGGGGAGACATGCGCTATGGCCCGGCCTGTTGCTCGTCTGCTGGCGACGGGTCGGGTCGTTTCTTCGGTGCGGCAGGTCGGCGAGAGCGACCGGCGGCCTTCATGTTCAGACGGCGTCGGCGCAGGCCTCGACACAACAGACATTTTTTCCCTGGGGGGTCGTCACCCTCACGCGAAGTCTGAAGGCGCCGCTCTGGAGCAAGGGGCGTTCGCGCATGATCTCCGACGCCAGGAGGACGGCTTCGCGCCAGGCTTCCGCGTCAGACTGCGCCTGGCCCTCCAGCGTCATTTCCGGATCGACGCCGGTCACGAGGAAATCATAGGTCGCCATGCAGGGGACTACGCATGAAACCGGCAAGCGTCGGCCGATGCCCATAACCCGACACAAGGATTTCTTCGCCGTCAGGGCAGGCGCGCCGAGCCCCGCCGTCCGCCGCCGGGGTCATCCGGTCAGTCGGCGCCTGGGAAAACAGCGCCGATAAGATCCTCGCCCAGGAAGACCTTCGCGGCCACGGCGCTGGCGTGTCGACCAATCAGCAATCGGGCTTCCGCGATGGCTTCGGAAGGGCTCGTCGCGTCCATCGCCTCCATGTGCGGCGTGGCGGAATGGGTCGATTCAATGAAGCAGAAATAGGTCAAGGCCGACTCCTTCATTCCGGCGGGGCGCAAGCCTGCGGCGTGCGTCTCCGATCTCGGCCAGTCGCGGCGTCCGGGAGACATGCCAGAGATTGTGCCAGCCTAGATGGAATTCGCCCGCAAGGCGAATGTCGCCGCTGCGCCAGACAGGCCATGCAAGTCCGCGACGGATCCCGGACGGTCTGGTCCTCCGCTCCGGCGGCCCAGCGCCAGACGGGGAACGGCTCGGACGGAGGCGGCGTTGGCCTGATGGAACAATATCAAGAGGTCTCCATGGTCCCGGAAGAATCCCGTCGTCACGACAAGGCCGTCGCCGCCGTTCATCAGGGCAGACCCGTCTCCGCGCGCTATGTCCGGGGCGGCAGGCGCGGCAGGGGACGGATGCTGGCCATCCTGATCGTCTCGACGGCGGCGACGGCGGCGCTTCTGCTTGGGCTTTGGGGGCTGAGCAACGGCGTCTTCGATCGGCAGAACCCGTCCGAGGACCAGAAGGCTGAAGACGCCCGGACCTTCGAGGGCGAGGCGCCCCTCCCGGCGCCAGCGGTCTAGATGGCGACGGCTGGACGGACGGCGCTGTGGCGCTCCCGGGGAGGCGAGGCCGACTATGCGAGAGATCTCGGACGCGCCTTCGGCGGAGCCTTGCTGTTCAGTCTCCCGCTCCTGATGACCATGGAGATGTGGGCCCTGGGGCACGCCGCCTCGGCCGGCCGCCGTCTGGCCTTTGTTCTTGGCGCCCTGCCCATGCTGTACGGCCTGGCTCACTATGCGGGTTTTTCCGCGCGCCGCGGGCCGCTGAACAATCTTCTAGACATGCTGGCGGCGCTCTTTGCGGGCTTCATCACCTCTCTGGCCCTGCTCGCCCTCTTCAATGTCCTGGACCGGAGCTCATGGTCGGCGGGCGCAGGGCAGGTCTCCCTGCAGGCCATGCCTGCCGCCCTGGGGGCGCTTGCGGCGCGACGCCAGCTGTCGGCGAGCGGAGAGCCGGAGGAGGAAGGCGCGGCCTCCTATCCGGGCGAGCTGTTTCTGATGCTGGCCGGGGCGCTCTATTTCGCCATGAACCTGGCGCCGACTGAAGAGATGCGGCTGATCGCCTATCGCACCCCTCCGGCGGGGGTGTTGGGCGTGCTCCTGCTGTCGGTCGTGGTGTTGCATCTCATCGTGTTCGAGGCGGGGTTCGCGGGGCAGGAGGACAAGGACTCGCCATGGCGCGCCTTCATAGACTTCACCCTGCCAGGCTATGGGCTCTGCCTCGCAGCCAGCCTGGCCATGCTCTGGGTGTTCGGCGGCCTCGACGGGCACGGTCTTCAGGCCGTCTCGGCCAATGTGGTGGTGCTCGCCTTTCCGGCCGCGATCGGCGCCGCCGCAGCCCGGCTCCTGGTCTAGGCATGGCGCGCCGCAAGACCTCTCTTCGTCCGTCCCGTCTGCAGAAGGTTTGCGCCCTGGCGGGCCTGGTCGTCACCTGCGGCGTCGTCGCGATTCTCGCGGCGTCGGCCCTGTCGGACGCCTCGCCTCCGGATCTTTCCATCCGCGTGGAAGCGGTCCGAAGGGGCGCGGAGGCCTGGAGGGTGGAGGCGAGGGTGACCAATGAAGGCGACCTCACCGCCGCCGCCGTGCAAATCGAGGGACAGACGGGGGCGGAGCGGGCGGAGGCTGTCCTGGACTACGTGCCCGGCCACGGCTCCAGAACCGTGACCCTGGTCTTCGGGGGCCATGAGCGCCCACGGCCCAGGTTGAGGGTCTCGGGGTGGTCGTCGCCCTGACGCGGGATCCTGTCCAGGGGACTGGCGGGACGGCGCCGGGAGCCTGTGTCCGGTACCCGTCTCAGCCGCGGCGAATCCAGGCGTCGCGGGGGCGATGGAGGTTCCGCGGCGGACTGAGAGCCTCCGGGCCGGAACCCCGTTGAAGGCGGCGGACTTCCCCTCCGGCAATCACGGAAAGGAATCCCTATGACCAGAGCGATCTACGCCCTCGCGGCGACAGCGCTTCTGCTGGCCGCCTGCGGCGACAAGACGGCCGACGAGGGGCGGGTGGAAGGACCGGTGGTGTCGGAGTCCGAGGCTCCCCGCAATCCCGCTGTCGATGCGGCCGCGGGAACCGAGACCGCCCTCACGCCCGGAGCCAGCTCCTTCACCGAGGCCCAGGCGCGCTCGGCCATGGAGAAGCAGGGCTATGTCGTGACAGGTCCCCTGAGCCAGGACGCTCAAGGAATCTGGAGCGCCATGGCGACCAGGGACGGCGCCGAAGCGCGGGTGTCCGTCGACTACAAGGGCGCTGTCAGCGCCGCCGCAAATCCCCGCCAGAACTGATCAGGAGTTGTAGAATGGCCGTCGTCACCCGTCTCTTCAATCAACACGATGAAGCCCTCGAAGCCGTATCTGCGCTTGAGCGTGCAGGGGTTGATCCCGACCGGATCAGCCTGGTGTCCAATAACGCCGACAACTGGCACGCCGGTCACCGCCACCCGGACGCCGACCGCCACCGCGGCGACCTCAACGGAGACGGGGAGAACGACATCGCGGAAGGCGCCGGCAAGGGCGCCGCGACGGGCGGCGTGCTCGGGGCGGGGGCCGGCGTTCTCGCCGGGCTCGGCATGCTGGCCATCCCGGGCCTGGGGCCGGTTGTCGCGGCCGGCTGGTTGGCGTCGACCGCCGTCGGAGCGGCGGCCGGAGCGGCCGTCGGCGGGACCGCAGGGGGACTGCTGGGCGCCCTGAAAGAGGCCGGGCACGACGATGACGAGGCCCAGGTTTACGCCGAAGGCGTCCGTCGCGGCGGAACCCTGGTCAGCGTCAGAACGGAGGAGTCGGACCGGGTGCGGGTCGAGACCCTCCTGAACGACCGGCGGGGCTTTGATTCCCTGTCGCGCGGGGCGGACTATCGGCAAGGGGGCTGGTCGCGGTTCGATCCCGAAGCGGCGCCCTGGACGCCCGAACAGATCGCCGCGGAACGCGCCCGCTATCGCTGAATCCGCGCCCGCGCCTCTCCAGGCTTGACGCGCGGGCGGCGATCCCGGTCAACGGGGAAGGGCACGGCCCTCCGTCTTGCGACGGAGGGCCGTTCGTCGTCCAGTCCCCCGCTGGAGCGCGGACGCCAAGGAGGGAAAAGCGCGCAGGCGGGGCGAGGGAACCCTCCCTTCTCTCCAAGGTTGATCACCAGGAGGGTCCAGCATGAATATTCCAGCCCTGATCGCGCTTCTGGCGGCGTTCGACGCCGCGCCCAGGACGGACGTCGTCTTGAAGGCCGACCCGCCTCGGGAGACGCCCATGGACATTGCGACCCTTCCCCTTATGGCGGTGAGCGTCACTCTGGAATGCACGGCGCGCGCCGACGGACGGGTCGAGAACTGCCAGGTGCTGGGCGAGACCCATCCCGGTCTCGGCTTCGCCGAGGCCGCTGTCGCCCTCATGCGCGAGGCCCAAGTGGAGCCGGGAGACAAGGACTACCAGTTCGCCCGCACAATCCAGTTCACGCCCTGACGGTGCGGACCAGAAGGGCGCGAGAGCCTCGGCGATCCCTCGAATGCGGGACGTCATGGCGCATCGGTCTGCAGAAAAACCAGCACAGGTTATTGCGCTTCCTGAGCGTCTCTCTAGGCAGGAAGGGATTTCCCGGTTCGCCTGAGGTTCTGTTCGCCGATGATGTCCTTCCGCCGCCCGGCCACGGGTTCGAAGACCGAAGCCTGGGCGACGCTCGGATTGGGCCTGGTCCTCGCCTTCTTCCTCGGCACGGGCGGACTGGCCTGGTTCAACGTCCAGGTCCTGAGGGCCAACAACCAGCAGATCATCCACACGCACGAAGTCATCATCGCGGTCGATGAGCTGCTCTCCACCGCCCAGGACGCGGAAACCGGACAAAGGGGCTACCTGCTCACCGGAAACGCCCAGTATCTTCAACCCTATGAGGCGGCGACCCGCGCCGTCGCGCGTCGTCTCGAGGAACTGGGCGCGCTGACGCGGGACAATCCCGTGCAGCAGGCCCATCTTCAGCAGGTCCGGCGTCATGTCGACGCCAAGATGGAGGAGCTCGAGGCGACCATCCGGGCGCGCCGCGCCGAGGGAGTCCAGGCGGCTCTGTCGCGGATGGCCACGGATCGCGGCAAGGAGGAGATGGACGCCATTCGGGCCGGCATGGCTCAGATGCGCCAGGAAGAGCAGCGGCTTCGCCAGCAGCGCATCGAGGAGATGGAGGTCGCCTATACGACGGCCCTGGTCAGCGGCGTCCTGTCCGGGCTTCTGGGCGCCGTGCTCACCCTGGTGATCTTCACGCTGATGCGGCGCACCGCCCGGGCCCGTGAACGTCAGGCCTGGCTCCACGAAGGCCAGGTGGGCCTGGCCGAGGCCATGATGGGGGATCAGTCGCTCGAGCAGCTGGGCGAGAGCATTCTCGCCTATCTGGCGCGCTACGCCGACGTGAGGGCGGCGGCCCTGTTCAAGGGCGAAGAGGGCGTCTATCGCCGTCTCGCCACCCTCGGAACGCCGGCGGACGCCGACATCCCCCTGCGGTTCGGACATCGCGAAGGGCTGCTGGGCCAGGTCGCGGCCGAGGGCGCCGTCCTGACCCTCTCCGACATTCCGGAGGGCTA
Organism: Brevundimonas sp. T2-11; assembly: GCF_055397675.1. NCBI lineage: Bacteria > Pseudomonadati > Pseudomonadota > Alphaproteobacteria > Caulobacterales > Caulobacteraceae > Brevundimonas > Brevundimonas sp. T2-11. The sequence goes on along the minus strand of NZ_AP027920.1, from coordinate 1,850,392 downwards.
TCTGACCATCGGCTCGGCCCTGGGACGCGACAAGCCCCGTCATCTCGTGATCGCTCCGGCGCGCGCCGACGGCGACGTCAACGCCGTCCTCGAGCTGGGCTTCCTTCAGCCGGCGGACGAACGCCTGACGACCTTGCTGGAGGAGGTCGGGCCCGCCATCGGCTCGGCCCTGCGCTCGGCCCGCTATCGGGCCCGGCTGCAGAACATGCTCGAGGAGACCCAGCGTCAGTCGGAGGAGCTCCAGGTCCAGAGCGAGGAGCTGCGCGTCTCCAACGAGGAACTCGAGGAGCAGGGCCGGGCGCTCAAGGAATCCCAGGTCCGGCTGGAGCAGCAGCAGGTCGAGCTTGAGCAGAACAACAGCCAGCTCGAGGAACAGGCCCAGACCCTGGAGGCCCAGCGCGACGACCTCGAACGCGGCGCCGCGGCCCTGGGGCTGAAGGCGCGCGAGCTCGAGCAGGCCAGCCAGTACAAGTCGGACTTCCTGGCCAATATGTCCCATGAGCTGCGGACGCCGCTCAACTCCCTGCTCATCCTGTCCAAGCTGCTCGCCGATAATCCTGACGGCGGCCTGTCCGAGGAACAGGTGAACTACGCCCGGACCATCCAGTCCTCGGGCAATGACCTCCTGACCCTGATCAACGACATCCTCGATCTGTCCAAGATCGAGGCGGGCCATATCCAGGCGCGCCCCGAAGCCCTGTCCCTGCAGCGGCTGGCCGACGACGTGCGCCAGATGTTCCAGCCTGTCGCGGATGAGGGAGGCCTGGCCTTCGACATCGTCCTGGAGGCCGGGGACGAGCGTCTCGAGACCGATCGCCAGAGACTGGCGCAGATCCTCAAGAACCTGCTCTCGAACGCCTTCAAATTCACCGAAAAGGGAAGGGTGGCCCTCACGGTCTCTTCTGTCGGGAATGAGGTCGCCTTCGCCGTTTCAGACACGGGGATCGGCATCGCTCCGGACCAGCAGAAAGGCGTGTTCGAAGCCTTCCAGCAGGCGGACGGCACCATCAGCCGTCGCTATGGCGGCACGGGCCTGGGCCTGTCCATCTCGCGCGAGCTCGCCCGTCTGCTGGGCGGCCGCATCAGTCTGACGAGCCGTCCGGGGGAGGGCAGCGTCTTCACCCTGGTCCTTCCGCGTCTCTATGACGCGGCGCGTGTGACGCCGCGTGATGCTCCGTCGAACCAGGCCCCGGCGCCCGGCGCCGCGGTCCAGCAGGCGCCCTCGACGCCGTCGGCGCCGACCCGGGCCCTGGAGGACGACAGGGACAGCCTGGCGGGAACGCGACGCCTGCTTCTGGTCGTGGAGGACGACGAGCGGTTTGCGGCCATCGTCAGGGACCTGTCGCGCGAGCTGGGCTTCCAGTGCATCCTGGCCGGCACGGCCGAGGAGGCGCTCACGCTGGCCAAGCGCCACAGGCCCAACGCCGTGGTGCTCGACATCGGCCTGCCGGACCAGTCGGGCCTGACCGTGCTTGACGTGCTCAAGCGGGACGACGACACGCGCCATATCCCGATCCATGTGGTCTCCGCCGAGGACCACACCCAGACCGCGCTCTCTCTGGGCGCCGTGGGCTATGTGGTCAAGCCGGTGGGACGCGAGGCCCTGGCCGAGGTTCTCCGCTCGCTTGAAGACAGGCTCACGCGTCGGGTGAGACGCGTCCTGATCGTGGAGGACGACCCGGTTCAGCGCGAAGCCGTGCGCAAGCTGCTGGAAACGGGCGAGGTCGAAACCGTCGGCGTGGGCACGGCGGCGGAATGCCTCGAACAGCTGAAGACCCAGAGCTTCGACTGCATGGTGCTCGACCTAAGCTTGCCGGACGCATCGGGCTTCTCGCTGCTGGAAACCCTGAGCCGCGAAGGCGGGCAGGCCTATCCCCCCGTCATCGTCTATACGGGGCGCGACCTGTCGCCGGAGCATGAGCAGCAGCTTCGTCGCTACTCCAGTTCGATCATCATCAAGGGCGCCAAGTCGCCGGAGCGTCTTCTGGACGAGGTCTCCCTCTTCCTCCACCAGGTGGTCTCCGAACTGCCGCCCGAGCAGCAGAAGATGATCCGCAAGGCCCGCCACCGCGACGCGGTCCTCGAAGGCCGGCGCATCCTCATCGTCGAGGATGACGTCCGCAACATCTACTCCCTGACCAATGTGCTCGAGCCGCGCGGCGCCGTAGTCGTGATCGCGCGCAACGGCAAGGAGGCGATCGAGGTCCTTGATCGCTCCGCCTCTGACGCGTCCGAAGCCGTCGACCTGGTGCTGATGGATGTCATGATGCCGGTCATGGACGGACTGAGCGCGACGCGTGAGCTTCGCAAGGATCCGCGCTGGCGGGACCTGCCGGTGGTGATGCTGACCGCCAAGGCCATGCCGGACGATCAGGAGCGCTGCATGGCGGCCGGGGCCAACGACTACATGGCCAAGCCCCTGGACGTGGACAAGCTGCTCTCCCTCGTCCGTGTCTGGATGCCGCGGTGAGTCGCCCGACGGCTCCGGCGCCGGGCGCGGCCGCCCTGGCCGCGCCCGGCCTCCATCCCGCGCCGGGCGCGCCCCATGAGGTGGAGGATATCGAGATCCAGCTCCTGCTGGAGGCCCTGTTCCAGCGCTACCACTATGACTTCCGTCACTATGCGCGGGCCTCCATCAAGCGACGCCTGTTGCAGGCGCGCAGCCATTTCGGCCTGCCGAGCCTGACCGCCCTTCAGGAAAGGGTTCTCCATGATCCCGGGATGCTGCCGAGACTCCTGGGCTTTCTCACGGTCCAGGTCAGCGAAATGTTCCGCGACCCGGCCTATTTCCGCGCCCTGCGCGAGCAGGTGCTGCCGCACCTGCGGACCTACCCCTCCCTGAAGGTCTGGATCGCGGGATGCAGCGCAGGGGAGGAGGTCTATTCCCTCGCCATCCTGTTCCGGGAAGAGGGCTTGTTCGATCGGACCCTCTTCTACGCGACGGACATCAATCCCGACGCGCTGAGGGCGGCCGAAGCCGGGATCTATTCGCTGGATCGCATCCGGAAGTTCACGGAAAACCACCAGAAGTCGGGCGGTCGCTCCTCCCTGTCGGACTACTACACGGCCGACTACGGACGCGCGGTCTTCGACAAGTCCCTGCGGTCCAATGTGGTCTTTTCCGACCACAGCCTCGTGACGGACGCCGTCTTCGGCGAGATGCAGCTGGTCTCCTGTCGCAACGTCATGATCTATTTCGACCGGGAGCTCCAGGACCGCGCCGTCGGCCTCTTCAGGGACACCCTGGCTCGAAAGGGCTTCCTCGGCATAGGCTCGAAGGAAAGCCTGCGTTTTTCGCGGCATGCCGACGCCTTCGAGGACTTCGTGCCCGAAGAGAAGATCTACCGCAGGCGCGAGGCATGAGACCCGATCCCGCACGAGCCGTGGTGATCGGCGCCTCGGCCGGAGGCGTGCAGGCCCTGATGACGATCCTGCCCGTGCTCGCACGGGGCTTTCCCTTGCCCGTCCTGGTGGTGCTTCATGTTCCCGCCGACCGGAGCAATGTGCTGGCGCCCCTGTTCGCCGGCCGCTGCGCGCTGACGGTCAAGGAGGCCGAGGACAAGGAGACGGCCCGTCCGGGCGTGGTCTATTTCGCCCCATCGGATTATCACCTGCTGGTGGAGGCCGACGGGGGTCTGGCGCTTTCCTCGGACGAGCCGGTCAACTATTCGCGCCCCTCCATCGACGTCCTCTTCGAAAGCGCCGCCGACGCCTATGGCGCCGGCCTGGTCGGGATCATCCTGACCGGGGCCAATGAGGACGGGGCCGCCGGTCTGGCGGCGGTCGCGGCCGCGGGCGGGCAGGCCCTTGTCGAGGAGCCTTCCGCCGCCTACGCCCGCTCCATGCCTGAAGCCGCCCTGGGCGCCAGCGCCCTGGCGCGAGCGATGTCGCTTGAGGACATCGCCGACTATCTGAAAGGTCTCGCAGAAGAATGACCCGAGCGGAAAAGCCGACCTACATCCTGCTGGTCGACGACCTGGATGAGAACCTGCTCGCCCTGGAGGCCTTGCTGAAGCGCGAAGGCGTGGTCTGCCTCAAGGCGCGTTCCGGCGACGAGGCGCTGGAATTGCTGCTGGTGAACGACGTGGCCCTCGCCCTGGTCGATGTGCAGATGCCGGGCATGGACGGTTTCCAGCTGGCGGAATACATGCGCGGCAACGCCGGCGCGCGCCATGTCCCCATCATCTTCGTCACCGCCGGCAGCGCCGATCAGCAGCGCCGCTTCCGGGGCTATGAGGCCGGGGCGGTGGATTTCATCCAGAAGCCGGTCGAGAGCGACATCCTCAGAAGCAAGGCGAACGTCTTCATAGAGCTCTATCGGCAAAGGCAGGAGATCCTGTCGCATCGCGACGAGCTGAAGGCCTACGCCAACGCCCTCAGCGCCGCCGACAAGCGCAAGAACGACTTCATCGCCATGCTGGGACATGAGTTGCGCAATCCTGTCATGGCCTTCCGGGCGGGCCTCCAGCTGCTCGAAAGGCAGAAGGATGCGCAGAAGAACGCCCTGATACGCGCCCGCATGGAGGTTCAGGCCCACCACCTTTCGCGCCTGATCGAGGACCTGCTGGACGTGGCCCGCATCGACCAGGGCAAGATTTCGCTGAAGCGTGAGCGTCTCACGGTCCAGAGCATCATCGAGTCCGCGGTCGATACGAGCCGGCCCAAGATCGAGGCCGGGCGGCACGACCTGACGGTCGACGTGCCCGGGGCGCCGATCTGGGTGGACGGCGACTTCACCCGACTCTCCCAGGTGGTCAGCAATCTGCTGACCAACGCCGCCAAATACACGCCCTCGCAGGGCCGTATCCAGGTCTCGGCCGAGCTTGTCGATCAACGGGTCCGGATCGCCGTGGTCGATAACGGCGTGGGGGTGCCGGCCGATATGCAGGCCCGCGTCTTTGAGCTCTTCGCCCAGTCCAAGGGCCCGGACGACCGTTCGCGAGAGGGTCTTGGCATAGGCCTGGCCCTGGTGCGGCAACTGGTTGAGATGCATGAAGGCGACATAGAGCTGGAAAGCGCCGGGGCAGGGTCAGGCAGCCGGTTCATCGTCTGGGTCCCCGCCGCATAGGGCGAGCTCTCGACCCGCCAGCCCCGCCGTGGTCAGACCGACCCTCCGGCCTGCCGTCGGCGTCAGTCCCATCGGCTGTGGGGGCGGTTCCGCGGCGGTGCGCTCGCCCTGGAGGATTTCAGCCGCTCCTGGCGACTTCCTGTTCGGCGGGCCTGTCGACCGGGCGAGGCTCGGACTGCGTCTGCTCGGAACCGGACACAAGGAACCGGGGCGGTGCGGTTCCGTTCAAACCCTGCATTCACTGGGAGGTGAAATGTGGAAACGGCCCGGTGTTCAATCAGCCCCCCCGCGACGCGCTGGGTCGTTTCCTTCCGGCCAAGGGTCATGTTCGCCGGGGTTTCATTGTGAAAACCCGGCGGGGCCATGGCCGCTGAACGCCGCTAATCAGGGGAGCCGTCGCCCATGCTGCAGAGAAAACCCGTAATCGAACTGGCGTTCGAGATGGCTGGGTCGGGCGAGTTCAGAATACCCAGCCAGGTTCGCCAGGCCCTGTTGAAGGCCGGCTACACCCAGTCCGACACCTATATTCTCGAAGGCAAGGCCACCGCCGCGCAACTGAAGGCCAGATGCATGGAAGCCTATGCCGAGAGGGGTGAAGGCGAGAGGATCAAGACCTAGCCCCGGCCGGCGCGGCCGCACCTTCGTTCCTCACGCCCGGACCGGAGGGCTTCGAGCAGCCGGGAACCGTTTCCGCCTCCGGTCCCTTGGCGCATACATGGCTTCCGGCATTCATTTCGGCGCGGTTCCCGCCAACGCCGTTCACCTTTGCGTGGACATGCAGAGGCTGTTCGCGGAAGAGACGCCTTGGCGCACGCCATGGATGTCCCGCGTCCTGCCGGTGGTCGTGCGCCTGTGCGAACACAGGGCTGACCGCACCTGCTTCACCCGCTTCATACCGGTCCGATCGCCAGGCGACGGACGCGGCGCCTGGCGCCGCTACTGGGAGCGGTGGGCGTCGATGACGCTTGAGAACCTGGGGGAGCAGGAGATCGAGCTCATGCCTGAGCTCCAGGGCTTCACGCCTCCGGCCAAGGTGGTGGACAAGGCTCATTATTCTCCCTGGGTCGGCGGCGGTCTCGCCTCGGCCTTGATCGCGGGAGGCGTCGACACCCTTGTGGTGACGGGGGCGGAGACGGACATGTGCGTACTGGCGACCGTGCTCGGCGCCGTGGACCTGGGTTTCAGGGTGGTGGTGGTGTCGGACGCCCTGTGCAGTTCCTCGGACGAGACCCACGACGCCTTGCTCGGCCTCTATCATCATCGCTTCGGCCAGCAGATCGAGACGGCGGAATGCGAAGAGGTCCTGGAAGCCTGGATTTAGTCAATCCTTGCCCAGGAGGCGAGCCAGTCCGGCCTCGAAAGCCGGGTCGTCCGGAGCCGGCAAAAGGTGCGCCAGGGTTCCGGATTCATAGGACTCGATGACGCGCGGATGGACATAGGAGGCGCGGCAGACCGTCGGGGTATTGCCCAGAAGGGCGGAAACCGCCTTCATGCAGCTCGTTATCTTGCGGCGCGCGTCTGACGGTGACGAGGGCGGCTCCATTTCGCGAAAGGCGCGGGCGGCCGAGACGGTGGCCGCCCATGTCCGGAAATCCTTGGCCGAGAAGGGCCGGCCCATGATCCGGCGGATATAGGCGTTGACGTCGTCCGAGCTGATCGCGCACAGGCCCCCCTCGGCGTCGCGATACTTGAACAGGTGCTGGCCCGGCAGGCCCTCCAGTCCGCGAAGGATACGAGCCAGTCGGCGGTCGCTGACCTGGACGCGATGGGTCTTGCCGCTTTTGCCCAGGAATTCGAAGGTCAGGAGCGAGCCGTCGACGTCCAGATGCCGCTTGCGCAGGGTCGTCAGGCCGAAACTGCGGTTCTGGCGGGCGTAGGCGGCGTTGCCGACACGGATCAGGGTGATCTCCAGCAGACGAACGGCCGTGGCCATGATCCTGTCCTTGCGGGGCCCTCTGAGGGACAGATCCTCCTCCACCCGCTCGTGCAAGCGCGGCAGGCGTTTGGCGAAGGCGGGGAGGCGAGCGAACTTGTGAGAGGCGGCGTAGGCCGTCCAGTCCGGATGATAGCGATACTGCTTGCGGCCGCGGGCGTCCCGACCCGTCGCCTGAATATGGCCGGTCGCCTCAGGACATATCCATACCGCCTCCCAGGCCGGCGGTATGGCCAGGCCGCGCAAGCGGTCCAGAACCTGCCTGTCCCGGATCGGGCGGCCCTTGGCGTCACGGTAGCTGAAACCCCGGCCGCTCCGCCGGCGGGTCAATCCCGGCTCTTCGTCGCTGGACCAGATCAGGCCTGCGGAACAGGCAGGTGCGGAGGCCCTCGTCAGCACTGGCGCGACTCCTGGCCGATCCGAGGCCCTGGCGGGGCCGACCTCATGCGGCGATCGCCGCCGAGACCTGGGCGCGCGCAAGGGCGGTTCATGGGGCCGGATGGCCGATCCCTTCAAACTTCACGCCGGCCTGCGCACGCAAGAGTCTTTTCGCCATGACTGTCTCCCGTCAGCCGGAATCAGGCGGCGGCGCGGGTTTTGGTTCCGCCGAGTCCTGACCGCTTCACCCGGAACCCGATCCGGCAAGAGAGGTTGATCGGTGACACGAAAGGACAGGTTTAATGAATGATCAACTGACGCCGGTCGAGGCGGAGAAAGCCTTCTGGACGAGTCTGAAGCATTCCAACACCGGCATGCTCGGCATCGACAGGCCGGGCTATCATCATCAGCCGATGACGGGCTTCGGCGAACCCGAAACCGGGACGATCTGGTTTTTCACACGGGACGACACGGATTTCGCTCGTGACGTGGCCGCCGGCGGCCGGATGGGCATGTTCTGCTATCAGGCCAGGGATGAGAAACTGCAGGCCTGCATTCACGGCGGCCTGAGGATAGATCAGGATCGTGAACGGATCGACCGCTTCTGGAATCCGGTCGTGGCGGCCTGGTATCCGGACGGAAAGGAGGACCCCCGTCTGACCCTGGTGCGTTTCGACGGCGAGGACGGTCGGGTGTGGGTGTCGGACAAGGGCCTGTTAGGTTTCGGCTACGAAATCCTCAAGGCCAACCTCACGGGGCGCACGCCGGACGCGGGCGGGGTGGCGGACGTCAGCCTGACCTGAGTCTGTTCCCGGCGGACAACGAACGGGCCGGCGCGCCGCCGGTTCAATATCGACCTTCGGTGAGGATCAGAGCGCCTCGCAGACCGAGGCGGGCGAAAGCCTTGTCACAGATTGGCGCTGTCCGATCGAAACCGCCGGGCCACGTCTCAGGGCGATGCCTGAAGGAAGGATCCGGCCGACCAAGCCGTTGGCCTGTTCAGGGAGAATGACATGAAACCAACCCCTGTTGTTTCATCGGCCGTGGCCGCCCTGGTCCTGGTGGCGGCCTGTGGGAGCCGGGACGCCGAGAGGGCCGCGCCGGAAGCGGCTTCGATGGAGACGGAGGCCGCGACAGGCGTCGCAGGCGCCAATCCGGGTTCCGTCAGCGCCGCGGGAGCGGCGGCCTCATCGGCGCGCGAAGTGGATCGCGCGGGGCAGGAAGGCTCGACGACGCCGCCGCCCGGCTAGAATGAAGAGCTGAACCGTCCTGGGGAATCGGTCTCCGGTCGGGCTTCAGTCCAGGTCGTCGTCCTGTGAGGCGTCACCGGGCGATACGGCGGCTCCGGGAGGATGACGGGGCCGCCTGCGGCGCCGGGAGGGTTGAAAGATAGGCCAGGACGCTCTGGAGCGCCTGGACGTCAGCTCCGTCGCCGCGCCCGCCAGCCTCCACATTGGGGATGACGACCTCCAGCATGGCGATGGTCTCGGGAATGGATCGGGGCCTGTGCGTGAGGATCAGCCGTTCGAGTCTGTCGAGTACGTCATAGTCGTATTCGGTCGCCGCCTGGGCGGCGTAGGCACTGACAGCATCCTGGAACGCAACACCCATCGCCGAACCCCCGTGAAGGGCGGGCGCTGACCGCCAATCGGCCAGCAGGCCGTCCGCGCCGATCCCGCGCGACGGAGATCGAACAACGCGAGGTTGTTGGCGCCCCTGATTCCCGTCAAGGGGCGGGTGCGTCGCACCCAGCCTGGGCGGTCGGCGTGCAGGCGGCCCGTTCGGCTTCCTCCAGATGATGGGCCAGCCGGCTCCAGGCCAGGGTCAGGGCTTCGACCACCCTTTCAGGCGGGGTCTCGAAATCGATGCCGGCGAAGGCGGCTTCCATCCTGGCGAGAAACTGCCGCGCGAACTCCGCGCGCAGGCGCGCGACCGCATAGTCGTCTGTCATCTTCGTCAGCGTCGCCCTTCGCCGAACCAATTATAGGTTGCGGCTCCCTTGGCTCTTCTATCGGTGGTGGCGCGCCTGTGTCGAGGTGAAGAATGGGGTTTGTTAACTGTAAACTGGACGGCGCCGGAACTCTCGACTAGCCGGAAGGTCCAAGGGGAGTTTTGAGTGATGCCCGAACGGCTGAGCGCACGACAAAGAGAATGTCTGCTTCTCACGCGGCATTACGGCACCAAGGAGATCGCCCATCTGACGGGGATTTCCGAGTCCACCGCCAAGAAGCATATTCATGAGGCTTGTCAGAGGCTTGGCGTGAATACGCGCAAGGCGGCCCTGGCCATTCTGGAACGAAACGTACCAGGGGGTACGACGCACCCCATGGCGGCGCCGGGGGGCGAAGGGCTTCATCCGTCCGTCAACACGGAGACGGAAGATGGCGAGCCGGACCAGCGAACCGCCGCGGTGGAACTGGATGCAGCTGGAGGAGGCCCTGGAGTTCATGGGCGCCGACAGGAGCGATCCTCTTTACCAGTATCTGCTGGACGGCCTGAGGGAACCGGCGGCCCTGGCCTCGCCGGAAGCCTTCCTGAAGGAGCTGCTTTCAGTGGGGGTGCTTCTGGCGGCGCGCGGGCAGGCTACCGCCCGCCCCCCGCAAATCCCCTGGCACGACTTGCCCTCGTCATCCTGCTGATCGCTGCGAGCGCGCTGATGTTCAGCGCGGTCGCCAGCGTCGTCATCGGCGATCAGGTCCGCATCCAGGCGGCGGATCGCTCCCGCTAGAACCTCTCCTCGTTTCCCGAGGATCATTCCCCCGCATGCGGGGAGGAGCGCACACCCATGAGCAAAGACGCCTTTGGAATCGAACTGGCCCGTCAGCTGTTTGTCGCTGAACGCGCCCTGGACATGGCCATCGCCGAAACCAACGACCTGGCCTCACTGATGACGCGCGGGCGCATCCGCCATCGCATCTCCGCCGTGGTGGGGCAGGCGGCCCTGGAGGATGTCGGGGCGCTCGTGGCCGGACTGACCTCGGTCAGGAACCGCATCGTCACGGCTCACGCCTCGCTCAAGCGCGACGCCCAGGAACTGGGTATCGGTTGGCATGCGGCCGGGCCTGAGCTTAAACCGGCCGAGGACGGGCCGGTCGTGAAGACGGCCCGATTGCAGGCGGTCGCCTGACGAGGGGGCGCGATTGAGCGGAATGGTCAGCTATCTGGCGCTTTGGGGGGCGTGTCTGGGGCTGACTGCTCTGTGCTGGCGCTTGGGCGGAGCGCCGGAGAGAAGAGCGGCGGGCATGTTGCTCGCCGCCTACGTCCTGTCGCTCGTCCTGGGCGGGATCCGCATCGACGGGATGAAGGTGGCCGTGGTGGGGGCGGACGTCCTGCTCGCCTGCGGCCTGTTGTGGCTGGCCCTGAATTTCAGGCGCTGGTGGCTCCTTGTCGCGACCGCCAACGCCCTGCTCGTGGTGATCGCCCACGCCAGCGTCTTCGTCGAACCGGATATCCATCAAAGGGCCTATATCGCCTATCGGATGCTGCCGGGCCTGGTCATCCCCCTCGCGGCGGGCTTCGGGGCCTGGGAACGCTGGCTGGCCGGCGAGCCGGCGGCCGACGGCTGGTTGCGGCGACGCGCCGGCTCGCCTAGCGTCGCGGGACGAGGCGGAGAAGTCATTTGAAACGATCAAGCACAGAGTTCGACAAGGAGCTCGGGGCCCAGGTGCGCAGCGTTCGGATTGCGACCGGCATGACCCAGTCCGAACTCGGCGCGGCCGTGGGTCTCACCTTTCAGCAGATCCAGAAGTACGAGCAGGGCGCCAACCGGATCTCCGCCGGCATGCTGCTGCAGCTGAGCCAGGCCCTGAACGCCGACTTCAGCGCGGCGGTCTCCCCGGAGGGCGGGCGTCCAGCGGGCGAGGTGCGCTCGCGCGAGGAGGAATGGCTGCTCGCGGACTTCGCCCGGCTGGACGCGGGACGACAGCGTCTGGTGCTGGATCTGGTCCGGACCCTGGCCGGACATTGAAATCGGACCTGTGTCGGCGGACCTATGTTTGGTGGTGCGATATGCAATTGACGCAATCACAGGTTTAGGGCCTCATGTCCCCTCCGGTCCGCCCTCTCGGACCGACGTGTGTGACCCGAACTCGCCCGCTTCGTGAGGACGAAGCGGGCTTTTTCGTGGGATTCCGTCAGGCGGCGGGCGTCTTGCCCCAGGGCGAGGGGAGCCGGCTTTCGCTGGCCGAATGGACCCGGACGAGAGCCGCAAGGGCTGGATTTCGCCTGACACAGGGCGACCTGAGCGCGAAGGCCGGGAGAAGGGAGGAAGGGCGGTCTTGTGCGCTCCGATCGGGAGCGCCGGTGCTGGAGACCGCCATGACCTCAGCTGACCTTGCCGTCGTTTCGCCTTCGTCCGCGGATGAGGAGGCGCTTCTCGCCTGGATTCTTGGCGACCTCGCGCCGCCCGACCCGGGCGGGAAGGTCGCCAGGCGGCTCATTGCGCGGTTCCATGGCCTGGCGGGCCTGGTCGCCGCCGACGCCGCCGTCCTGCGTGCGGAGGGTCTGGATGGAGCCTGCGTCGTTGCGCTTGAACAGGCGAGAGCGCTGGCCGAGGCTCTGGTCCGCATCCGGGCCTGTGAAAGACCGGTGGTGTCGTCCTGGTCGGCCCTGACCGACTACCTGCGGACGGCCCTGGCCCATGCGCCCCGCGAACAGTTCCGCGTCCTCTATCTCGACAAGCGCAACATCCTGATGCGCGACGAGCTCAGGGCGGACGGAACCGTCGATCATGCGCCGGTCTATGCGCGCGAGGTCGTGCGTCGGGCGCTGGAGCTGTCGGCCTCCGCCCTCATCCTCGCGCACAATCATCCCTCGGGCGATCCGACGCCGTCGCGCGCCGATATCGAAATGACCCGCAAGATCGTGGAGGCCGCGAGGGTCTTCGACATCGCCGTGCACGATCATGTCGTCGTCGGGCGCGAAGGGACGAAGAGCTTCCGCGCCCTGGGATTGATGTGAGGCCGTCATGAGCCTCAAGTCCATCGTCGCCGCCCTGGGCGGCGAACTCCACGCGGGCGGCTGCAGGGCCCATGTCCCGGCGCCCGGACACAGTCGGATGGATCGCTCCGTCTCCCTGATGCTCGACGGCGATCGCGTCGTGATCCATGGCTTCGGCGCCGCCGGCTGGCGCGAGGTGCGGGATCATCTGAAAGATCTGGGCCTGATCGACGCCGCCGGGCGTCTGACCGGAGCGGGGGTCGCGGGAAGCCTGGCCAGGGGAAGCGGCGTGGCGCGCCCCTCGGCCTGTGTGCGGATCGCCAGGGCCGGCGCGCTCTGGGAGGCGGCTCATGCGCTGGAGCCCGGAGATCTCTGCCATCGCCATTTTCGTTCGCGCCGGATTCACGGCCCGGTCGCGAGCGCGGCGCTCAGACGGCTGCCGCAGACCCCCGTCAGCCTCTTCCGGGAAAGCAGCCGGACCTGTTCGTCCCTGATCGCCGCCGTCAGCACGCCGGAGGGCGGACTGGGCGCGGTGGAGATCGCCTATCTTGATCCCGACGGCCGCGCCGCGCGCCGCCTCCGGCTCCCGCGCAAGACGGTCGGCGTCGTGCCGCCCGGATCGGCGGTTCGTCTGTCTCCCGCGGCCGGCGCCCTCCTGGTGGCGGAGGGAGTGATCACGACCCTGTCCGCCATGGCGCGTTTCGACCTGCCGGGCTGGGCCCTGCTGTCTGCAGGCAATCTCGCGGCCTGGTCCGCGCCTTCTGAAGCGCGCCGCATCCTCATCGCCGCCGATCGCGGGCGGGCCGGGGAGGCTGCGGCCTCCCGGCTGCGGGCCCGCCTGGTCGCGGAGGGCCTGGACGTCGTCGTCCGCCTGCCGCCCTCGGGCTTTGGCGACTGGAACGAGGCCGCGCCCTGAGAAAGTGAAGGAGCGAAGGAAGGGAGCGGAGGGGCGCCGGTGCGGCGGGGATGGGCCCCGGCCGACCGGTCGGAGAAGCTCCATGTCCCGTTCCCGTTCGTCAACCGTCACCGCCTCTGTGCGCCGCGGCGTCGAAGCGCCGTCGCGAATCCCGGTGGTCGTCCGCCTGGGCGATCTCGATATCGCGCCGGAAAACCTCCGCCATGGCGAGCCGCCTGACGACGGCCTGCCTCAACTGGCGGAGACCATCGCCGCCGCGGGCCTCCTGCAGTATCCGACCGTCCGTCCCGGCCGGCGGGGAGAGGCGCTCCACATGGTTCTGGACGGGCGCCGCCGCCTCCTGGCCCTGCGGCTTCTGAGGGACGCCGGCCGCATCGACGATGATCATCCTGTACCGGTCTTCGTCGAGACGAACAGGGCGCGGCAGGCCGCGGCGGCCGTCCTGACCAATACGGCGGCTCCGGTTCACGTCGCCGATGTCATCGCCGCCACCGGCCGCATGCTGAAGGCCCGGCTGACCGTGACGGCGATCGCCCGGGCGCTCGGCTACGGCGAGACCGAGATCCGCCGTCTGGCGGCGCTTTCGGCCCTGCCGGCCGTAGCCCTCGAGGCCCTGAAAGGCGGCAGGATCACCCTGCGCCAGGCCCGGCTGCTGGCGCGCCTGAAGGACAGCGAGGAACAGGCGGTTCTGGCCCAGGCGGCGATCGACGGTCATGGCCTGCCGGAATGGCGCATCCAGGAACAGCTGGGCGAAGGCCGGATCACGGCGCGCGATCCCCGCTGCGGCCTGGTCACGCCGGAACTCTATGCGGCCGAGGGCGGACGGACCGAGACGGACCTGTTCGGCGAACTGCCGCCGGTGTTGCTGGACCCTGACCGCCTGACCCGTGCCTGGCTGAAGCGGGCGGGACCGCTCGCCGATCTGTTCGAAGCCGAAGGCCTTTCCGTCCGTCTGCGCCCGGGCGACGACGAGCCGGACCTGCCGGACGATCTGGAGCGGCTCTATTACGCCTATGGGGGTCTCTCGGAGGCGGCGACCCTGGTCTATAGGGAAACGCGGGAGCGGGCCCAGGCGGCCGCCGACGCGGCCGAGACCGCCCTGTCCGGCGAAGCGGCGCTGGACGCGGTCCAGACCCTTGTCCGGGCGCGGATCGCCCAGGACCAGGCCGGAACCGGCCAGCGCCTCGCAGTCGTCGTGGTTCTCAAACCCTCCCTTCGGACCGGCGTCGAGGTCGATTGCTACGCCCCGGTCGAGCCGCTGGCCGAGGAGGATGATGAGGAGGATGAGGGCGCCGAAGCGGCGGAGGGCGAGGCGTCGCCGCCCTCCATGCGCACGACCTATGTCGCGCCCCAGGCCACGGCGCCCGCGCCCGAGACGGAGGGCGTCAGCCATGTCCTGCACGGGGTGCGGACGGATACGGCGACGCGCGGCCTGATCCGCGCTCTGGCTGAACGGCCTTCTGTCGCCCTGACCGTCCTGATCGCCCGGTTGTTTTCCTGCCTGGCGGCCTGGCCCCCGGCGCCGCGCGGGGACGCCGCCCTGGCCATCTCGGCCTCGGCCTTCGCGCCAACCGGCGGACGGATCATCGCGGGGCTCGACGGGGTCGTACGCGAACAGCTGGACGAGCGCCGCCGCGCCTGGGAGGCCTCCGGCCTGACCGTCATCGCCTGGGTCCATGGCTTGGATCCGGAGGACCGGTTCGGGCTCATGGCCGAACTGACCGCCCTCAGTCTTGACCTGCACGAAGCCCGGACCGGTCAGGTGCGCCGGGCGGCGCGCGCGGAAGCCGCCGAGATCGCCGCCCTGTGCGAGGCCGATCTGTCGCGCTGGTGGACGCCGGACGGGGCCTATCTGCGGCCCCATTCCCGCGACCAGCTGCTGTCCATGCTCGAGGCCATGGGGGCCGGGACCGAAGCGGCGGCCCGGATGCTCAAGGGCGACCTGGTCGCCTGGGTCGAGGATCAGGCGGCGGCCCGGCGCTGGGCGCCAGCCTGCCTGTCGTGGACGTGCGGCTCCGAGTCCGGGAGCCCCATGGTCGGCGGCGACCTTGCTGATGCGACCGAAGACCCTGGGCCGGACGAAACTGGGGCCGTGCTCGGGGGCGACGCCGAGGACGGGGATGGAGACGCGGAGGCAGGCGAGGGCAGGGGCGAGGGCGAGGAGGACGGGGCGGGCGTCTTCATGGTGACGCCGGAAGGCGAGGCGGCCCTGCGCGACGCGGCGGCGTGACCGGGGGAGCGGCTTCGTCGGTCCCGTCTGGCGGAGCCGCTTCCGAAAGGGGGAGGCGAGGGAGGAAAGGGGCGAGCGCGCCGGGAAGAAGGCTTTCCGGGCCTCTGTGAGCAAGGAGACGGATCATGCAGACCATGGTGTTCACCGGCCGCCTGGCGGCCGATCCCCAGATCAGCCCGGACTTCGCCAAGGCGGCGTTCCGGCTGCTTGAGAAGCGCGGCGTCGATCTCGCGGGCAAGGACCGCATCGTCGGCGTCAACTGCGTCAGCTGGTCGAAGGGCCTCAATGAAAAGGTCATCGCCCGGGCCCTGGCCCGGGGATGCGAGGCGGTCGTCGTCGGCGCCTTCGTCGACACCGCCTATACGGCGCGCGACGGGACCGAGCGGGCGGCCAAGGAACTGGTCGTCAATCGGCTGACGGTGCTCGACTGGGCGGCTGACCGGACGGCGTCGGCGACGACAGACGTCAGGGGCGATCAGGCCGCGGCCTGAGCACCGTTTCATCATTTCAAGGAGACTGATCATGCAGACCCTCGTCATCGAAGGCTATCTGGCCGCCGATCCTTCCATTCTGTCAGCCCAGGGCTCGGGTCGGAAACGCGCCGGCTTCCGCGTGCTTGAGACCACCCGCTATCGTCGCGCCGACGGCGAATCGGGGGAGCGGACGACCGGCTTCAACTGCGTCTGCTTCAACGAGAGCACGACGGAAAACTACATCGCCCCCTATGCCCGCAAAGGCAGCCGGGTCGTGATTCAGGGCCATGTCGAGAACGACAGCTGGACCGGCAAGGACGGGGTCGAACATTACGACCTTAAGGTGGTGGTCGAGGACCTGCGCCTCAAGAACCGGCGGAACCGTGGTGATGCGGCCGGAGGCAAGGCCGAGCCGGCCATGAACGCCGGTGGAAGCGAGGCGGATATTCCCTTCTGAAGCCCAGGGATCAGTCGCTTCGGATCCGGGCAGGCTGATCAGGGCCCGGCGCTCAGGCGTCGGGCCCTTGGTCTGAAGAGCGAGGGAAGGGGGGCGATGGGCGGGTCGATCGGGCCCGTGACCGGAGACGCCTCATGTCCGCATCCGTTTGGACCGCTCAGCTTACACATCGTCTCATCGCCCTCTGGAAGGAAGGCCGCACCGCCGCCGCCGTCGCCGATCTGCTGGGCCCCGGGATTTCGCGTTGCGCGGTCCTGGGCAAGGTCCATCGCCTGGGCCTGGTCCGGGAGGCGCCTTCGGGGCCGCCCCGGCGCGCCGGCGCCAGGGCTGGCGAGGCTTCGGCTTCACCCGACGCCCGGGCCTCTTTGGGGCAGGGCAGGCCGCCGGCGCCGCGACGCCCTGAAAGCAGGGCGGCCTCGCTTGCCCCGTGCCGGGAAACGCCTGCGGCGCCGGGTACGCCCCTGACGACGATCCTCTCCGTGAAACGCGGCCAGTGTCGGTGGCCCTACGGGTCGCCGGGCCGTCCCGGCTTCGGCCTCTGCGGCCGACCCGTGGTCCGCGGCGCCTTCTGCGTCGCCCACGCGGCGATCGGCTATCGGAAGCGGCCTGCGAGCGCCGAAGGACTGTTGCGTCTGGCGGGTCTTGGCCCGTTCCCGCCAGGCGGCTGCGACGACCTTTCAGGTCGTCTCTGAAAGGCTCGGGAGCCGTTCTTCGGTCGCTCTCGGCGCGTGGGCGCCGAAAGGGGTCCTCGTCCCTGGGGACGAGGACGTGCCCCCACACAACGACTTCCGATCCTGTCACGTCACCCCGGCCGTCAACGGCTGCGCCGTTTCCCTTCGCGACCCGCAAGCGGCGGGTCGCTGCGGTGACCGCCGGGGACCCCGACGTGGCCAGGGATCGGGTCGTTGCGCATGGGGCGCTTCGACATTTCAGAACTGGAATGATCCGATGCACGCCACCTTCTCCCACCCCGTCTTCGCCTTTTCGTCCAAGTCCGATTCCGCCTTCGACGACCTGACGGCGTCTCTGGGCGACAGCCGTCCTCATCCGCAGGAGGAAGCCCTGGTTCAGCTCGGGCGCGCCCTCATGACCGAGTTGCTGGACGTGATCGCGGACACGGCCCTGGAGGATTTCCAGACCGTTCTGGGCGAAGCCCTGATCGGCGCCTTTCATTCGGCGGCCGGACGGATCGAGCGCGACGCCGACCGGGCGCGCGATGCGATGCGCCGGCTGGATCGCGACTTCGACGGGTCGGAAGCCGCGGACGTCGAGCTTCAGGAAGCGACGACCCGGGCCCGAGCGGCGGATGCGGCGACCCAGGCGACCGAGAAGATCCGGGACGCCGCCGCTGAAGCCTGGACCTCGGCGACGGGCGAGGTCTGGACGGCCTGGCGGGGCAGCCGCAGGGGCAGCTTTCTGACGGCGGCCCAGCTGGACGCCAGACAGGCCATCCGTGCGGTGCGCGAGCGACGGGCGGACGAGGCCTTTCACAGGGGTGCGGTCGTGGCCTTCCGGGGCGCGCCGACGGCCGACGCGGCCGAGGACGCGGCCCGCATCTTCGACGCCCTGAACTGGGCGCTCTCGGAGTGGCCGGACATGGCGCTCGCGACCACGGGCGCCAGGGGCGCGGAGAAGCTGGCGATTCGATGGGCGCAGCAGAAGGGCGTGAAGCTGATCCTCGCTCGCGCGGACTTCGACGCCCATGGCAAGGCCGCCCCCTTCAGGGCCAACGACGACCTGCTGGCGCTTGAGCCTGCCTGCTGCCTCACCCTGGGGCGATCCCTGGACGAGGGAAGGGGCGGCCCGGATCGGCCCTTCGGCCCCGCCCTGAACCTGGGCCAGAAGGCCATGGAGCAGGGGCTCCGGCATCTGGCGATCCGCGCCCGCAGTCATTGAGAAGAAAACGAGGGTTTCAACCTGCCCGCTCGGCTCCGGCCGGGCGGGTTTTCTCATGTCGCGCGGGACGCACCGGTCATCATGCCGGCGTCAGGAGGCGGTCGGTCCGTGAATCGGCGGCGGTTTGCGAGGGTTTGCGTCTCATGGCCTGGGGCGCCTGGAAATCTGCAAAACGGGCTGTAGGGCAAGATAAAAGAGCAGAGTCGGCGGTCTGTTTGCTGTATCTTTTCCGTAGAATAGACGTCGATCATGAGGTCCTGCGCGACTTGTGAAGGGTCGTGGAGGTCCAGGCATCGGCGAGGCGGGCGCGAGGCTCTTCATGCTGGTCCGGGAAGCGATCGAGGCACGGATAGGGAAAGGCGACGCCTCCGACGCCGACGACCTGAAGGTCCGTCTGCGCCGGGGCGGGAAATCCGATGCGGCAGGGGTTCGCATAGGCCTGCTGCAGCGCCTGGCCTGTTCGCGGCAATTCACCCTGGGCGACCGATCGGGCGTTCTGGGGGCGGCGCAACGACGTTCGGGCCGCGCCTTCCGGCTGGACGTGCGTCAGCGGGTGATCGTCAAGGCCCTGGTGTCGCGTCACCTGGGCCAGGGCTTCGAACGCGGGGCGGCCCTGGCCAGGCATCTGGTCTATCTCGGCCGGGCGGGAGCCGGGATGGAAGGGGCGCGGCCGGTCTTCTTTGATCGCGCATCGGACGAGGTTTCGCCGACAGAGGGGGCGGCTGACTGGAGCGCGCATCGTCACCACTTCCGCTTCATCGTCTCGCCCGAACATGGCGACCGCATCGCGGACCTGAGGGATTATACGCGGGAGGTCATGACCCGGGTCTGTGATGACCTGGGCGAGCCGGACCTGCCCTGGATGGCGGTCTGTCATTTCGACACGGACCAGCCGCATGCCCATGTCCTTCTGCCCGGCCGCAGGGCGAGCGGCCGTGACCTCGTCATACCGCGCGACTATGTCGCCTACGGCTTTCGCGCCCGGGCCCAGGAAGTCGCCCAGGAGCGGCTGGGGGATCTGTCTCGCCATGACGCCGAGCGCCGGATCTGGCGCGAAACCCGGTCTGACGGCTTCACCGGCTTCGATCGGCGCCTTCTGGCCTCCATGGACGCCGAACGGATGGTCGATGACGCAGAAGGTCTGCGTACGGCCTGGGCGGCGCTGACGCGAGGACGGTTGATCCACCTTGAAGCGCTCGGCCTGGCTGAGCGTCGAGGGCGTCGGTATCGTCTGGACAAGGATCTGGAGGGACGGCTTCGGCGGTTGCAGATCTCGCGGGACGTCATCCGGACCCTCAATCAGCGTCGCCTTGAGACCGGCCTGAAGGCCGAGGCGTTTCGCGAAGGCCGTGTAGCCGGGCGGGTGATGAAGACCGGCTGTCATGACGAGCTCGGCGCCGCGCCTTTCGTGATCCTGCGCGATGTGGACGGCGTCGAACACTATGCCCGCCTCTCCGTGGGGGCGGCGCTTCCCCGGGCGGGAAGCCGGGCGACCTTGACGATGGGGGCTCGAGGCCCGGCCCTCCTGTCTGCGGGAGCGACGCGGGGAGGACCTGATCAATCCCTCTGAAACTCCGGCCCCCGGGTGAAGGGAAAAGGGAAGGGTGATCGGAGGTGAAGGTCGCTGTCGGGTGGACAGCGACGAATGAACCGGCCTACGGCCTTGTCTGGCGTGGCCGTATCGGGGAGAGTCCAGTCATGGCGAAGGCGCTCAAATCAATACCGGCTGCGAAACGCAGGGAGCTCGACCGCGTGGTCGAGATCCTGACCCAGTCCTTCGCCGAGGCGACCTCGACGCGACGCGCTGATCGGCTGAAGAACGGACGCATCCTCAAGATCATCCTGTTCGGCAGCTATGCGCGCGGCGACTGGGTGGAAGATCCGGTCGGGCGCTATTTCTCCGACTTCGATCTCCTGGTCGTTGTCGATCATGAGGATCTCACGGACAGCGACTTCTGGCGTCAGGCGGAGCAGCGGCTGCTGTCGGCCACGGTGTCAGGCCAGCAGTTGCGCACGCCGGTCAGCATCATCGTTCACAGCCTGGACGACGTGAACCATCAGCTGGAGCGCGGGCGATACTTCTTCATCGATATCGTGCGCGACGGCGTGGTGCTGCTGGATGCGCCGGGTGAGCAGGGGTTTGTGGATCCGAGGCCGCTAAGCGCAGATGCGGCCCTGGAGGAGGCGAGGGCGTATTTTGAGGACTGGATGGAGAGCGCTTCGGGTTTCCAGCGGATAGCGGCTTTCTGCATTTCGGATGACCAGCCCAAATTGGCGGCTTTCAACCTCCACCAAGCCACTGAGCATCTCTACCATTGCCTGTTGCTGGTGCTAACGCTCTATGCGCCGAAGTCTCACAAGCTGATCGCTCTGCGTCGCCTTGCGGAACCTCTGGCCCCGGACCTGGTGCAGGTTTGGCCGGGACAGACCAAGTTCGAACGTCGCGCCTTTGAGCTTTTGCGAGCAGCTTATGTTAAGGCGCGATACTCGCGCCATTACAAGATCACGCGCGAGGAACTCGATTGGCTGACGAGCCGCATCGATCTCCTGCGCGAGGTGGTGCGGAACGCCTGCGAACAACACATCTCGGAGCTCGCGAAAGGCGCAGCTGACGCTGGTAAATAACTGTGCCTTAGGGCCGCTTCTGACTCATCAGAGCCGTTGGCAACGTCCGCTTTAGGGTCCTGACCAGCTAGGTCAGGCCATCAGCCATGCGCTGACGGTTATCGTCGACGCGCGATCTGAACTCTGGAGCGGGCTTTAGCTCGGGCGAGCACAATTGACGGCGTATTTAGGCAAGACGATGCGAGAGGGTGTCACTCTATTCACTCCGACGCAGGGCCGCCGATCTCAAGGCAGGCGGAGCGTTGGGGATATAGCTCTATCGAAGAGGAAATCGGACCGGATCGTGATTGAGGAGATGCGCGACGACCCCGCCCGTTAAACCCTTGAGGCTTGGAACACCGGCCGTTTGGGCGGCCTATCCACGATCCATGCGACCTCCGCGCCGGACGCGCTTCACCGGCTTGAGGATCTGTTCGCGGAAGTAGCCGCCAGTCCGCCTCACCGGCTTATCCAACAGTCGGTCGATCTCTTGGCCACGTCGTGTGTCGGCCCCGTCCGGCTCGCGGCTCCGCCGGATGTCTATACACGCTCGTCGTCGCTGGGCGGCGGCTTAGGCCCGAGGGCCCCGAGTTCGGCCCGGATGCGACGCGACACCCGATCAGCTTCCCGTTTCAGGGTTCGCGCCGCCTCGAGCTGGCTCTGCAGGCTACGCCGTCGCGCCCGCTTCTCGGCCGGCTCGCGCTCCGCCGACAGAATGATCTCCAGGAACGGAAACTCCGGCCCGGATAGGTCTAGGGCAGACGCGGCCTCGACCATTGCGCGATCTTCGTCGCGAAGGGTCGCGAGCGCATCTTCCAGGCAGAGCGCGATCGCTTCGCGCGCCGACTTGTCGATCGCTAGGGCGGCGCGCAACGGATCGTTGGCCGGCGGCATCTCCGGGGGCAGGTAGAGGTTGCCTTTCCATGCGGGATCGAGCCGTTCCAGCGTGCGGACGACGGCCGCCAGATTCCTGAAGGGTCGGACCGCTTCGGGCAGGTCGTTCCGATGCGCCCAGAGCGCGAGAACGGCGTCTCGGCACCGCGCCTTGTCGTCGTCCGACGCCCCCGGGGCCGCCGCGGCGTCCATCAGTTCGGCGACATGATGCGCCATCCATCGCTGCAGAAGGTCGTTGCGGCCGTCGCGATCGAGCAGGTCGACGAGCCGTCGGCCAAGAGCGATGACATCGTCAGAGCGTTTCAAGGGAGCCGTCCTTGCGAAACAGGAAGAGCCGGAAGTACGGCGGGGAGGGTGTGCGGTCCCACCGGGACTCGTCGTGGTCCGACCGTAGCGTGCGACGTATCTGGACGTGCACGAGAAGATCCATGTCGAACCGCTGGAGAAGACGTGGCAGGCGAGCCGCCGGGATCAGCAGGCGTTGACCGTGGGGCGGCAGGGTCTCTGACCGGCGGGATGTTGCGCCAGCCCAGATTTCCGCGCGGAAGAGCGGCCGGCCGCGCGCCGCGGAGCGCCAGGCGCGCTCAAGACCGGTCGGGCGGAGCCGGAGACGACGAACGAGCCAGCTTGCCGGTCGCGGGGATGAGCTCGACATGGCGCCGATCCACGGGTCGGATCGGTCCAGACGCGGCTCCGGCCGATGGTCGTTGATCCAGGCCTTTTGCCGATAGGGCGGGGCGTCGATCTTCGCGTCGTCTTCCGACGGAAGGTGGTATTCCCAAGGGTTCTCGATGGTCTGGCAGGCGGCGAGCAGGGCGGCCGAGGTTGCGGGCGAGACGAGCACGCTCGACACCGCCACGTCCTGTTCCGCCTGTCCCCGCCATTGATGCCAGTCGCCGGCGACGACGATCTCGTCGGCGTGGCGAAGCACGCCGTCCAACTCCGCGAGCTGGACGGACCACGGCCAGAAGGCCCGATCTTCCTCTTCCTCGAGCGACGGCAGGGCGGGCAGGGGCGGCGCGAGATCGAGGCGGTCGGACGTCCAGCTTCCGTCGAGCTGGGTCAGCTGGAAACCGGCCAACCAGTCGGCGAACTCGTCGCGGCTCGCGCCAGGATAGCGCAACGGCGGCGTCGTCCGAACGAGTTGCCCCGCGATACAGAACAGGGCGTGGTAGCCGAGGTATTCGCGGAATCCGTGATAACCGCCTCGGCTGTCAGCATCCGACCAGGCGGGATCGCCCGCGCGCGGATCCTTGGCTTTGTGGTCGTAGCTCGACTTCCAAGTTCGGAAGATGACGGTCTCGGCTTTTCGCTCGAGCTGATCCGGCGACAGGCCGAAGGCGGACGCGAGACGCCCGGCGCTGCCCTTGGCCTGTTCGTAGGAAAAGCTGAACCGACGGCTCGGTCGGCGGGACTCCGAATACCAGTCGCGGCCGCCGATCCGCTCGGTGGATTTCGACGGCTTCGAAGGCGTGTTCAGCCGCTGAAGCTCGGCGATTCGACCCGGTGAAAGCACGATCTCACCCGCGGCGTGCAGGCTCAACAGACCGTCGGCGGCGAAACCCCGCAGGAGGACATGGTCGTTTGTCGGCTGGGCCGTAGCCTGCAATCGAGGCTCCAAGGCCGCGGCCCGATTAGGGCGATCTCCCGCGACCCGGGCCACGACGATGTGGAACCAGAGCTCGGCGTTCAAGGCGTAGTAGGGCAGGCCAGGAGCGGCGAAGCCTTCGGCCTTGCCGGACGCGACGAACGACGCCAGGGCAGTCACGACGCCCGTCCGGCCCAGGGTCAGGACGGTGCGCGCGGCATGGGCGGCCTGCCAGCGCACGCGATAGGCCGGAGCGGCGAGGGCGACGGCGATCAGGCCGGCGACCGCCATGTCCGGATCTGACGACGGCGCGGTCAGGGGATCGAACGGACCGTCTCCGAATCCGGGGGGCATGACGTTTTCGAACTGACACAGACCGAATTCCAGCGCGGCCTGCGCGTCCGCCGGGGAGAGTTCGGGCGCCATCAGGGGCAGGAGGTTGAACAGGTCTTCCGAGTCGGCACCCCGAACATCCTCCGCCACGCCGTCCAATACCGCCCCGGCGATCGCGCCGGGCGGCAGGCCGGACGCGGCCGCAAGATCCTCGATGACGTCGCCGTATCCGCCCCAGCCCCGAATCGACCAGCAATCCCGCCGCGCCCGCGCCAGAACGCTTCGCTGCACGGCATTCCGAACGGCGAGCGCTTCGCGAGCCGGTTCGGGCAGGCTGTCCAGCACATCCGCCAGCAGGGATGGGCGGAGTTCGTCGGTCGCCAGGAGGGTTTCGATCACCTCGGGTAGCGATGCGGCCGGGACGGCGGCGAGGATCACGCCCCAGGCACAGCCCGGGGACACGTACCGGTGGCGGGTCTTCAAATCGGTCAGCAGCGCCACGGCGTCGGCATAGGTGCGGGGCGCGTGGTCCGCCAACGCCCGGCTCAGGTCTCTGAGCCAGGGATCGGCGCGCCGCCGCCGAGTTTCCACCCGCCGGGATATGGCCGGCGAGCGCCCGGCCCTTCCGAAGGCGCGCGCGTCCAGACCATGGCGCCGGGCGACGTCGGCGAGTGTCTGCCGTGCGCCGGGACTGAAGCGGGCCCGGATCGCATGGCGCGAGACGGCGTCCACGATCTCCTTCGCCAGCGGGGGTTCCGCGATGAGCGCCGCCTCGAACATCTCCGCCACCGGCCAGTCGCCCTCGAAGCCGAGCAGCGCGAGCCCCGCAACGGGATCGAGCGCCCCCGCCTTGCGGAGGTTTTCCTCAAGTAGCACCAGGAGACTGGACGTTTCGCCGACGCTTCGGTCCCGCCAGCGACTGACCGCGGCCGCAGCCGAGGGCGGATGGATCGCCGTGAGGGCGGAGACGGTCCCGCTCCAGTCAAACTGGTCCTCGATGTAGCCGGCCGCGAACTCGGCCGCCCGGGCCAATCGCCAGGCGGTTTCCGCCGCGCAGGCGCCCGAGACGGGACCGGCCCGGGTCGCCAGGGCAAGAAGGGCGGCCCATCGGGTGGGAACCTCGTCCCCCAGCAGACCGGCGACCTCGACGGCCTGATCAAGATGGGCGAGCGCCTCCGGGCGGTTGGCCTCGAGCAGAGCCCGGGTCGCCGCCACATGGGTTTCGATCTGATCGCGCGCCGCCACCGCCGCGCTGTTCCATTCGTTAGCGCCGGCGCGCCGGGCGTATCGAACGGCGCGGTCGGCGAGCTCGGGCCGGCACCCGGATTTCCGGGCCAGCTTCCGCCATGTCGGGAGATAGAGCGGTCGGCGCAAAGCCCCGATCCACGAATCGAGCGCGCCCAGGCGGTCCGGGGTCGCGTGTCCGCTTTCGACGAGGAGGTCGTGCCAGATCTCCACGATCTCGTCCTGGACTTCCTCGACGTCGTTCGAATGGCGTGCGACCGCTGCGTTCATGCCCCTAGTCGCCTCGGCGATCAGGTGGTCCAGTTGCGTCGCCGAGACCGGAGCCGCCGCGAGAACCTGCGCCCGGGCGTTCCACCAGGGCAGGACGGCTCCGGCGCGAACGCGAAGTTCGCGATCTTCATACGGGTCGGGATCGACGAGATGGCTCGGCTTGCCGCGCCGCCGCGGCTCGGGCTTCAGGCTCTCGAAGGCGGTCGGCGTTCCGCGCAGGGCGTCACGGAGGGTGCGAGCCCGCAGATAGCGGGTGCGTTCATCGACCAGACGGGATGCGAGGGTGCGCGGCCGATGCGGGGGCAGCACCTTGTCGAGACGGCGCGCCAGCGTGTCAGGGTCGAAGCCGCCCGATCGGAGCGCCCCCTCCACGAGTCTCACGACGACGGCGGGGCTGCGATCCCAGACGGTACGACGTCCCGGGTCAGACGGCCGAGGCTCCGTGCGCCGTGCGAGCAGTGCCTTGATGACGGCCGGCGGCAGAGGCAGATCCAGCGACCCCAAGGCGAAACAAACGCCGGCCGCGAGGGCGGGCGCCCGGGTCATGGCCAGTTCGGCCATGACGCGCGCCTCTTCAGCCCGGCCGTGGTCGATCAACCGGTCCGCGAGGGCGTGCGCGGTCTCGAACCAAATCTCCTTGGGCCGCCAACGGGTGATCTCCTGAACGGCCCGCAAGGGCCCCTCGAGATTGAGGAAGGCAAAGGCGAAATCCGCCCGCTCGCGGGTGTCATAGGGCTTTTTTCCCTGCTCCGTTGGCCCCGCCCGAGACCAGGCGTCCAGCAGGTCTTCGGCGCTTCTCAGCCGGGACCGGGCGTCGCCTTCCAGTTCCGGCTTCTGCGAAAACACCGCCGCCTCGGCGGCGTAGCGCGAACCCACCCAGCGGCCCAACATCCGGCGTGCGCCAATGTCTTGCAGCCGAGGGACGTCCAGGGCGACGCCGAACAGGTCGGTCTCATCACGCAGAAGCTTGTCCTGGAGGCCCGACCCCGCCGCGACCTCGCCCGCCTTGAGCGCTAGGCGGGCGGCGTCTGGCATTCGTCCGGCCTTCAGGGCGGCGCGCAGGGCGAACTGGACGCGCATGGCGTCGATCTCGCGCCTTTCCAGCGGACTGCCGGAGGGCAAACGCTCGGTCGACAGCGCCAGGGTGGTGAGGCGATCCGGCCGCTCCGCCTGAAGCCAGAGACCGGGAAGCGCGGCGGCGACGTAGGCCGAACCGTCGGCCAGGGGCGCGAGCCGATCGGCGAACCGGGCCATCGCTTCCGGCGTCGCTGCATATCGGTTGCGGAACCAATCCTCGACCGGCTCGTCGCGGAATTGGACGCCGTCGCCGGCGGTGAGCAGCCACCGGCCGTCGCCGAAGTCATGGGCGAAGCTGCGCACCGCGCTGGCGTCCACTGCGGCGAGCCGAGCGAGAGTCTCGATCGGTATGAGGGGGCGCAGGGTGGCGAGCCCCTTGCACAGCTCGTCAATGGCACCGGGGTCCTCCGCCTCGTTCCGAACCTTGTCGAGCGCGCCCTCCAGCTGTCCGGCGATAATGGCGCTGACGGTCTGGGGCTTGGGGCCTAAGGCTCTCAGAACCCCGGCCAGGGTCGTGGAGGCGGTGAAGGCGTTGGCTTGCACGCGCGGATTGCTAGAGGTCCGTCTATCGAACTCGACGACGTCGGCGTCAGACGCGTCCGGATGGCGCGCGCGTAGATGCCGGCCGGTCTCGGCCAGGCTGAACGGCCGCAGCGGAACCGTATCGAGGCCGGCGGGCGCCTTCAGCAGATCGAGACGATCGGGGCGGCACAGCATGACCAGGCGGACGC
Source organism: Brevundimonas sp. T2-11 (assembly GCF_055397675.1). Lineage (NCBI taxonomy): Bacteria > Pseudomonadati > Pseudomonadota > Alphaproteobacteria > Caulobacterales > Caulobacteraceae > Brevundimonas > Brevundimonas sp. T2-11. The sequence goes on along the minus strand of NZ_AP027920.1, from coordinate 1,823,361 downwards.
CCGCCGGCAGGTCCGCCTGAAGCAGCCCCGGAACGAAAGCCCGCTCCGCCGAACCCTTGGCACCCATCATAGCGTTGTCCGCCGCGTCGACCACCAGCAGCAGGAGCGCGTCCGGCTCCGAGGCTTGCAGATGACGCACGGCGGCTCGCAGTCGCTTCAGGAAGGCCGCCAGGATCAGGGCGTCATTGGCGCGGCGGGGCAGAAGCGGCATGCAAAGGCCCTGCACGGCCAAGGTATTGGCCATCTGGGTCAGGGCCACGCGATAGGCATGCCGCTCATGCGGCTCGCGGCGATAGTCCCCGCCCCCGTAGCAATCGTAGAGAACCCAGGCGGAGCCCTTGGGGAGGCCGAGGTGAAGCCGGGTCGCCACAATCGATTTTCCGACGCCGCCGTCGGCCGTGATGATTAGCGGCGCCGACGCTGCGAGGATCCTGGCCTGAAGGTCCTCTTCCTGTTCGCGGGCCACCGCGTGCGGCAGGTCGTCGATCCTGACCTCGGCCGGCAGCAGATCTTCCGGTCCGATGTTCAGAGCGAGCTCAAGGTCGCTCTTTCGGACGACATTGTCGGCGGGACCCGAACCGAGCTTGTCGTAGAAGAGGTTCTTGATCCTGAGCGCCGGCTCGTCTTCCGGATCGACGACGATTTCTCGAAGTTCCGCGTCCAGAAGCTGCTTCTGGACGCGGAACCCCGCCTCGCGGCCCGAGACGTCCAGTCTGTCGAAAAAAGGCCGAATGAAAGGCTCGGGCAAGCCTGTGGCCTTGGTGAGCGCCTCGGCCGCCTTCGGATGGCGCGGCGCCGCGCCGGACGCAAGGTCGGCGACGCTGTCCAAGACCGAGGTCGCGATCGGCCTGTTGCTCACGAACCGGAAACGCATCCGGCCCAGAAGCGCCGCGACGTCCCGCGCCGCCGCGAGCTTGGGCAGGCGCGCTCCCCAGCCCTTCAGGGTGGTCGCGAGATCAGACGCGGTCCAGACCTCGGTCTCCCGTAAGGTCGAATGCTTGAGCTGGATGTAGTCGATCCGGGTCGCCTCGGCGAGGACCTCGGACCCGCGATACTCGGCGACGTCGATGACCTCCTCCCCGGTCTCCACCGACCGTTCCGCGCCTTCTCGAGGGGAGGGGCCTTCGACCACCACCGCCACGAGATCGCTGGTCGGCGAGAGCAGCTCGAGCGCGCGCCGCCCGGCCCACAGGACGTGGAACGTGTTGCCGTCGTGGCTGGCCCGGATCCGTTCGCTTGGCGTGCTCACCCGCGCGCGCCGCCGGGGTTCCGATGTCGGTCGCATCGTGCGAGATGGGGCTGGCTATGAGCGGACGACATGGATGATTCCTGTTCGGCTTGACCATTTCAGGTTGTCGCGGCGCGCGCAACGCCGTCCGCTAGCACGCCCATCGACCGCCGCCGTCTGCCCTCTTCCCCCGCGACCACGCCGGCGCGCCAGTGTCCGCTCTTGGCGCTTCCAAGGCATTCGTGACAACTCGCCAACCCGCTAGCGAATCCGACGCAGGCCGACGCACTATTTAATAAGTGTCTGTCGCCGCCAGCTTTCCACGGCCTTGTCCAGCGCCGCGGCGCTCTTGTCATCCGACCAGCGATCCCAGAAGTCGATCGTGCCGCTGAGCGGCTCGTTGTCCGGCTTGGCGATCCGGATCCGCGTGGGCAGTAGGATGGCGTCGCCAACGACTAGAGCCTCGCCGGTGTCGAGCACGGGCAGCAGGTCTCCGAAGCCGCCGAGACTGTCCGGCAACAGCCGGCGAACCACCGCCTGATCTTCGCCGTTGGTGAGGCGCATGGCGATGAGGTTGTTGCACTGGCTGACGACCGTTCGGCTGACCTCGGCCGGGCGCTGGGTGATGACGACCAGGCCGACGCCATATTTGCGGCCTTCCTTGGCGATCCGCTCGAATGTCGCGACGGCGTTCTCGGCGGCGCCGGATCCTGCTTCCTGCGGGATGTAGAGGTGGGCCTCGTCGCAGAAGAGGGCGACCGGGTGCCGCGATCCGGAGGGGAGCCATTGCTGGATCGAGAAGGCCAGGCGCGCGACCATGCCGACCATGAGCGGCAGGATGTCCGAGGGGACCTCGGAGAAGTCGATGACCTTGACACCGCCCTTGCCGCCCTTGGCGGACCTACCGCCGAGCAGAAGCTCCACGACCTTGTTAAGCCAGTCGTAGTCGTCCGCGATCCCTGTCGGCGGGAAGAGGAAGCCCAAGCGTCGATCCGTCTGCTTGCCTTCGAGCCGCTGCATGAGCCGACTGAGCTTGCCGTGGAAGTCGCCCTGCTTTTCCTTCCCCGGTGACGCACCCGGCACCATTTCGGCGTTCAGCCGCTCTAGCTCCTCGAACACCGCAGCGATGTGGAACGGGACCGGGCTGTCGATGGTGAAGTTGGCCAGCACCTCTTTATGGCCGCCGCTTGTGAGGAAGTCCTTCTTGGCCTCGACGATCGTCCGCGACATGACCATGGCCTGGTTCGGCGCGTTTTGGTCCGACCGGTCGACGAACATCGACTGGAGCGCTTCGTAGCTCATGAGCCAGTACGGCAGGTGCAGCACGCCTTCCGCCAGTCCGCGAGCGGCTTCGATATCCGCTGGCCCCGCGATACGCAGGTGGACGAAGCCATCACCCGCCATGGCCGCGTACTCGCCGTGCATATCGAACACGATGGCGTTGGCGCTGGACAGTTCGGCGACTTGTTCCAGCAGTCGGGCCGTTGTCCAGGACTTACCGGAGCCGGTGCTGCCGACCACGACGGCGTGGCGCTGGAACAGCTTGTTGCCGTTGATGAAGGCCTCCGCCTCAGCATCTAGAGTGTAGGTCCCCAGAGACAGGCGTTGGCCGGTCGCCGTCACTGCGGAGATCACCCCCATGAAGCGGGTGAGCCGCTCGCCCTCGAGCGCGAAGCAGCTCGCGTCGATCTCGGGCACCGTCTCCAGGGTGCGCCGGAACACATTGGGCCGTCCGCCCACGAGATCGATCAGGGTGCCGATCAGGGTGATCTTGACGAGGTTGATCTCGGGATGGACCGCATCCGTTTTCTCGAGATCGCCGGCCTTGCTTTCCTCGACCGCGGTGCGGGTGATCTTCTGGATGATCCCGATCAGCTTCTGGCCCGCCAAGCTGCTCTGCAGGGCCACCAGCCGGTTGACTTGGAGGGACCGAAGCGAGTCGATGTCGTCCACCCGCACCACGACCGTCGCCGTGTCCACGGACAGCACGCGTCCGAGTGCGTCGCTGTCGCTGAAGTCGAGAATGCTCACGCCTGTACTCCAATGGTCATGTCGAGAAATGCGGAAAGCCGCCAGGCTTCCAGGTGCGGCACGTCGAAGCCGTCCGGGTGCTCGTGGGTGTAGAAACGGCTTCCCGAGCCGGCGGCCTCGATGGCGAGGTACTTGCGGCACTTCCCGCCCTTGAGGAAAGCCTTGGCCGTGTCAGTCAAGTCTCGCGTGACGACCACGAGCGGGACGGAATCCGTGTTGCATCGCTCGACTAGCTTGGTCTGAAGATGCTCGTCATTGAACCCGTAGCCAACGCACAGATAAGAGCGCGCGCTCTCCAAGGCGGTGTCCGAGCAGGTGAAGATGGTGCGGAATGGCTCGCCATGGGCCAGACGGTATTTCTCGAGACCCGGCGTGATCATCAACGGCGTGAATCCGGCGGGCGTGTGCTCCATCTGGGGCAGGGCGATGATGCCACCATCGGCGTCTTGGAACCAGTCAAGCGACCCGTGGACCTTCCAGACCTTCACAGTCCGGACCTGTTGGCCATTGGGCATCAGGCGGGTGTCCGCCTCTCTGGCTCTCAGTTGCAGATGACCGTGATTGAAACCCGTGAAGACGGCGAACTCCACGGCGTCGGCGGCGTACTCCGCGAGCCGATCGTAGTTCGGCGTCACGACATTCAGGGTCTTATGCGTGCTCGTGAACAGATGTTTGTACAGCCGCGACAACGGCAGGTGACGTCGATCGGAAATCAGGCCGACAAGGGCTTGGCGATCGGAAGGGAAGAGAAAGGCCCGCGTCGCTTCGGCTACAAACTGGTTCTGTCGCGGGCTTGGTCTCACCGCGCCGAGCGCTGTCTCCAGGTCATCGCCCTTGGCGAGGTTCGCGAGAAAGCCGTTCCACTCATCCAACTCCCCGGTCGACCATGCAGCCGGCACGCTGAGTGATGCGAGATGCTTACCCAACCGATCCATGCCGGGAACACCGTGCGCCGCCGATGCGCCGCTCCCCAGGATGATCACAGGAGTCGCGCTCAACGCCGCTTGGGCGAACAGGATCGCGGATTCAGTCGGTGTTGTCGCGGCCACAAACGCCCCCAAGCCTCACAGCAGAAAACCATTAGAGGTTGCGGTTTCATAGGCAAAGTATATTTCAGGTTTAGTGGTTCTCAGCCCCGTGCCCCGCCCCTTAAGGCCGATACGACGTCCGCTTTATGCACATGGCCGGAAGTCCGCTTATGGCGCACCGCAGACATTGGGTCACCCCGATGCCGGCGGGCCAAGGCTGCCTTATCCCTCGGGACGAAGGGGTTCGGGCATGGTCCCATCTCGGGTGTGTCCTGGAACGCTAGCCAGCTGTCGATCAGGCAAACCTTTGAAGACGCTCAACGTGTCCGCTCCCCAGACAGTGTGCCGGGCGCGAGATGTCGGATCCTCGAACACGATCCTCACGTGCCCCCAATCAAGCGCTCGGGGCTGCCCCAATGGGGATCTGTATTCACCAAATGAATGGCCGGCTGCGCGGAGACGCTGAAGTTTAACTAGATATTCTTGCCGTATTTTAACGCTTTCGGCCGAGTGCCTTCCGCTACGTCCGCTTCTGATTGAGAAGGTCCGCGGATAAGGAGTTCGCGATTGCGTGCAGCCCGTGTGGAGACGCCGGTTTCTTACTCCGGCTTTGGTTTCGTTGACTCGCGGAAGAAGGCGCTCTTGAGCTCAGCCTGCCGCTACCGCGCCATTTGGGCTGCAGCGGCGGCGGCGTTGCTGCCCTCCACGCAAGCGTTCGCTCAATGCGCAGATGCGCCAGCGGCGCTCAATGTCGCCTCCGGCAGCTGCGCCGATCCTGCGTTCACCGTGCGGCAAAGCGCAGACGCCGCTCCCGTGGTCGAGGTCTCCGGCTCCGGAACCTACAGCGGCGTCTCCATCGATCTTTCCGCGATTGGCAGCGGCCACGGCATGCGCGCGACGGGAAGCGGAATGATCACCCTGATCGGCACGCCATCGGATGGCGCCACGATCAGCACCTATGGCGACGGCGGCCATGGCCTCTATGCCGATGGCGGGGGACGGATCACCGGCAGCTATACGTCGGTCTATACGAATAGCGTCGGAGCCCATGGCGTCGAGGCGATCGGGACGGGTAGCAGCGTCACGCTGACCGATAGCCAGGTGAACACGGTGCTCGACAACGCGCACGGCGCCTATGCGTCCGCAGGCGGGAGGATCGTCTTAACCCGTACCGGCGTCACGACCTCCGGCGTGGGCGCCTCCGCCGTTTTCGCGGATGCCGGGGGCTCGATCACCCTCAACGACTTGAGCACGTTCAGTTACGGCGACGATGCCCCAGGCGCGGTCGCCTCGGGCGCCGACAGCAGCCTCACCCTGAACAACACCTACGTAAACATCTACGGCAACGGCAGCGCTGGGCTACTCGCGGTCGATGGGGGAATGATCACCGTCAGCGGCGGTGCTATCGCGACCGGTGATTATTACGGCGGCACGATCATCGCCAACGCTCCGGGCATGCTTGCTCGTGGCGTCGGCAGCCGCATCCTAGTCAGTAATGGCGCGAGCATCTCCACCTATGGCGCAAACAGCAGGGGCGTATGGGCCGAGGCCGGAGCCAGGATCGACTTCGCGGGCTACGGCATTTTCACCTATCAGCCCAACTCCACCGGCGCGGTGGCGAGCGGGGCGGGCAGCACGGTCACTCTGACCGACACCATAGTCCGCGCGTCCGGCCCTTCCAGCGCCGGCCTGCTCATCACCGACGCGGGCGAGATCATCGCGACCAACACGGAGATCACCACCGGCTACGGGGGAGACGGAGGCAGCCAGCCGGTTCTCCAGTTCCCGAGTGCCGAGAGAGGGTTGGAGGCCCATGGCGCGGACGTGATCGGGGCCGGCAGTCGACTGCAAACGAAGAACGCTGAGATCACCACAAACGGCGATGGCGCCATCGGCGTCAGGGTCAGCCAAGGCGCCTCCGCCGTGATCGTTGGCGGCTCAATCACGACCAATGGCGTCAACACAGCCGCGCACGGCATCGCCGCCATCAATGGCGGCGGACTCGCTGTCTCTGGCGCCAGGGTCGCGGTGAGCGGCGCTGGATCGTCGGCGATCCACCTCGCCGGCAGCGCGTCGAGCACCGTGTCGATCACCGGCGGCAGCCTGAGCGCCGCCAACAGCGCGCTCATCCTCGCCGAGGGCGGGACGGGAGTGATCTCGATCGGTGGCGGCGCCGCGCTCGCCCCCGCCGTCGTGAACGGTCAGCTCCTTCTGGCGCAAGTGAGCGAGGATGCAGGGGGTGCGGCGAGCGACCTGACGCTGAACATCGCCGACATGCCGTCGCTCAGTGGCGACATCGTCGTCGACGCCTCGGTTCTCGCCTACAACCTGAGCAACAGCAGCTGGACCGGCGATCAGCGCCTGACCGGCCCCGGAAGTGCAACTGGCGCTAGCCTGACCGCTTCGCGATGGACGGGCGACCTGCTCGCCGATCCCGGCAACACCGCTGACGTAGCTCTGAAGCAGGGCAGCCTCTGGACTGGCCTGGCGCAGAACGCAACCGATGTCGCGATCGACGCCGGCAGCGCCTGGAACGTGACCGGCGATTCCAGCGCGACCGGCGCAGTGAGCAATGCCGGTGTGATCCAGTTCCTGGTGAGACAGGACGCCTACAGCACGCTGACGGTCGGCAGCTACGCGGGCGCCGCCGGGAGCCGCATCGGCTTCAACACCTATCTTGGCGCCGACAACTCGTCGACCAACCTGTTGGTGATCGATGGCGGCCAAGCCAGCGGCACGACGACCGTCCTCGTCAACAATACCGGCGGCCCAGGCGCGCAAACCGTGGCGGATGGCATTCGGCTGGTGCAGGTGACCGGCGGCGGCGGCACGACGACCGACGCCTTCACGCTGGGCCAGCGCGTCGTGGCCGGCGCCTATGAGTACCAGCTCTTCCGCGGTGGCGACGCCGATGCGAGCGACTGGTTCCTCCGGTCTCATCTCAAGGGCGCGGATCCGAGCGGGCCAGACATTCCGCTCTACCGTCCGGAAGTGGCGCTCTATGCGCCAATCCCCGGGATCGCGCGACAGATGGGTCTGTCGACCTTGGGGACGCTGCATGAGCGCGTCGGCGACGAAGAAAACCTGCGTGGCTTGGTGGAACCGCGGGCCTATGTGAACGGCGCCTGGGGACGCCTGTTCGGGGTGCGGTTGAGCAACCGATGGAGCGGGATGGCGGATGCGCGCGCCGATGGTGATCTGGTCGGCTTCCAGACCGGCTTCGACATCTTCCGGCGGACGACGGGCAGCGGCCACCGAGACCATGCTGGCCTGTATGTGGCCTATACCGACTACGACTCGTCGATGCGCGGCTTTGCGCTCGGGACGCAGAACCTGGCGGTGGGCCGTCTGCTGACGGATGGCCCTTCGGTCGGGGCCTATTGGACGCATTTCGGCCCGACCGGCTGGTATGTCGATTCCGTCTTGCAGCAGAGTTGGTACGACATGGAGGCGACCTCCCTCTATGGCCCCGGAATCTCGACCCAGACGATCGGATACACGGCGTCGCTCGAGACCGGCTATCCCATCGAATTTCGAGAGGGCTGGCTGATCGAGCCTCAGGCGCAGATCGTCTACCAGGATGTGTCGGTGGACCGGACGCAGGACCAGTATTCGAGTGTGGACTGGAATGAGGGGGCGGCCTGGACCGGGCGGCTTGGGGGGCGTCTGCAATACACTCGGCGCGACGACCACGGGACGCTTTGGCAGCCCTATGGACGGATCAATCTCTGGCATGCCTTCTCCGGCACCGACAGTGTGTTCCTGGGGCAATCTTCCCCCGCCATCGAAAACCGGTTTGGCGACACGGCGCTGGAAGTCGGTGGAGGTCTCACCGCACGTGTGAGCACGAACGTGAGCGTCTACGGTCAGGCCAGCCACCGTTGGACGGTCGATGGTGACCGAAGCCGCCAGACGGCTACCGCGGCCGCTTTGGGCCTCCGCATGAACTGGTGAAGCGTGGGGTCACGCGACGCTGTGGACGAGGAGCTCCCGTTGGAATTCGCCAGCCCGTCGTCTGCGGTTGCCGCGCGAATGTCCCCAACGGCGCGGCGACGCTACCCAGCGTAGCCGGGAAAGGACTAACTTCTCCGCAGAGCTGATGTCCGCTTCCCGCCGACAGTCCAATTTCGGCAAATGGCGCTATGCCGACCTGATCGCGATGGCGGACAGGTCATTGGCTGCATCGACAGGCGTGCCTGAGGCTCTCCGTTCGGAATAGCGATCCACCAACTGGCCGGCATGGGCGCGGGTCGGGACAGTGAATCGCACCAGTTCTTCCATCACGTCGACAATACGATCGTAGTAGCTGGACGGCTTCATGCGGCCGTCGTCGTCGAACTCCATGAAGGCCTTGGCGACGCTGGATTGATTGGGGATGGTGATCATCCGCATCCAGCGGCCGAGCAGGCGCAGGGTGTTGACCGCGTTGAAACTCTGCGAGCCGCCGGACACCTGCATGACCGCCAGGGTGCGGCCCTGGGTCGGGCGCATGCCGCCCATGCTGAGCGGCAGGTGGTCGATCTGGAGTTTCATGATCCCGGAAATCTGGCCGTGACGCTCCGGGCTGCTCCAGACCATGCCTTCGGACCACAGGGCGTGTTCGCGCAATTCGTGGACGGCGGGATGGTTGTCGTAGTCGACCTGATCCGTCAGCGGCAGGTCGGACGGATCGAAGATGCGCGTCTCGCAGCCCATGACGCGCAGCAGGCGCGCGGCCTCCTCGACGGCCAAGCGCGAGAAAGAGCGATCCCGCGGCGAACCGTAGAGCAGCAGGATGCGCGGCGGATGATCGTTCGGGCCGAGGCCCAGAGCGGGCTGGCTGGACAGGTAAGCCGGGTCGAGCGCGGGCAGATGGTCAGGATCAGGCAGGTCGCGAAGGCGGGTCATTAGGGACGCAACTCCTTGAACATGAAAGCCGCCGAGGCCGGGCACAGGGTGCTGAACTGCCGGGAGGCGGCGATGGCGGCCGGCGCCGCCGAACGCGGCAGGACGACGTAGCCTTGTCGCTGGAAGAAGGCGGTCGTCGTGGTCGTGAGCAGGTAGAGGGCGGTCGCCTTCTGTTCGGCCGCCCTGGCTTCCAGCCACGAGAGAGCCTCCGCGCCCAGGCCGGCGCCGCGACGGGCGTCGACGACGACCATGGAGCGGATCAGAACGTCGGGACCAATCTGCTCCAGCCCGCCGTAGCCGATCAGTCCGGCATCGTCCTCGAAACGAAAGAAACGACGGCCGGGCTCGTGGAGATCGTCCGTCGGCAGCCCGGCGGCCTCCAGCGCGGCGATCAGGTCGGGAGTGGGCTCGGGCAACTCCACGGCGTTGAAGCCCATCAGCAGGCGTCCTTCATCGGGGCGCTCGCGGTGAAGTTGCGGCGGCCCAGCCACAGGGCGACCGAGACCAGCAGGATCAGCACGGGCACCTCGACCAGCGGACCGATGACGGCGGCGAAGGCGACCGGCGAGGCCAGTCCGAAAGCCGCGATGGCGACGGCGATCGCCAGTTCGAAATTATTGGAGGCGGCGGTGAAGGCCAGGGCCGTGGTGCGCGGATAGTCGGCCTCGATCAGCCGCCCCATCAGGAAGCTGACCACGAACATGACCAAGAAGTAGATCGTCAGCGGGATGGCGATGCGCAGGGCGTCCAGGGGCAGGGCGACGACCTCGCCGCCCTTCAGGCTGAACATGGCGACGATGGTGAACAGCAGGGCGGTCAGGGTGATCGGCGCGATGCGCGGCAGGAAGCGCGTCTCATACCAGTCGTTCCCCTTCCTCGCGGCCAGGGTGCGTCGGGTCAGGAAGCCGCCGAGGAAGGGCAGCCCCAGATAGACCAGGACGGCGCCGGCGATGGTCCAGACGCTGACATCGACCACGCTGCCCTCCAGCCCGAACAGGGGCGGCAGCACGGTCAGGAACAGCCAGGCGTAGAGACTGAAGAAGGCGATCTGGAAGATCGAGTTGAAGGCGACCAGGCCCGCCACATACTGGTTGTCGCCGCGCGCCAACTGGTTCCAGACCAGCACCATGGCGATGCAGCGGGCCAGGCCGATCAGGATGACGCCGGTCATGTATTCCGGCTGATCACGCAGGAAGACGACCGCCAGGGCGAACATCAGCACCGGCCCCAGCACCCAGTTCTGGAACAGGGACAGGGCAAGCACCCGTTTGTCGGCGAAGACGCGCGGCAGTTCCTCGTACTTCACCCGCGCCAGGGGCGGATACATCATCAGGATCAGGCCGATGGCGATGGGGATATTGGTCGTCCCGATTGACAGACCGTCGATCCAGCTGGGAAGCCCCGGTACAAGCGTGCCCAGCAGCACGCCCAGCGCCATGGCGGCGAAAATCCACACTGTCAGCCAGCGGTCCAGGAAGGACAGGCGGCGCTGCGGCTGTTCAGTAATCACGGCGTCGACCATCAGCGGACCCTCCGGCCCTCGGCGTCGATGACGACTTCGCCGTCCTCCTTGGTGAAGGGTTTCAGCCCCTCCGACGGCAGGAGGTCGAGAACCGCCTCGGACGGTCGGCACAGCTTCGCGCCCAGCGGCGAGACCACGATCGGACGGTTCAGCAGGATGGGGTGCGCCTCAATGGCGTCCAGCAGTTGATCGTCGCACAGAGCGGGATCGCCGAGACCCAGTTCGGCGAAGGGCGTGCCCTTCTCGCGCAGAAGGCTGCACAGCGGGACGCCCGTGCGCTCGCCTAGAGCCATCATCATGGCGCGGCTGGGCGGCGTCTTCAGATATTCGATGACGTGCGGCTCGATCCCGACGTGGCGGATGAGAGCCAGGGTGTTGCGCGACGTCCCGCAGGCGGGGTTGTGATAGATGATGACGTCCATGATGGCCTCAGGCGCGGCAGGGCGAGAGTTCGGCCAGCAGCGGCTCGCACAGTTCGGCGCGGCCTTGGCAGCAGTCCTTCAGCAGGAAGACGACCAGCGTTTGAAGGCGACTTAGGTCGGCGCGGTAGATGATTGACCGGCTACGGCGTTCGGAACTGATCAGAGCGGTGCGAGACAGAACCCCGAGATGCGCCGACATGGTGTTGGCCGGGACCGCCAGGGCGTCGGCGATCTCCCCGGCAGGCAGGCCGTCGGGTTCATGCTGGACCAGCAGACGGAAGGTCTCGAGCCGCGTGGGTTGGGCCAGGGCGGCGAGGGCGAGGATGGCGGTTTCTGATTCCATAATTCCAAAATAATGGAATTGTAGATGTCGTCAACCAAAGCTGGTGGGCGATCTGTCAGACGTGAATGTCAGTTTCCAGGCTAGGTCCCTATGTCCGGTCCTGGCGCGGAACGGCTATCAAGAGCTTAGATAGATCCGGACAGTGGGGCGACCTCAATGGAGGTTGGCCATGCGCCAGTCTGACCTTTTCATCCCTCAGAAACGTCCATGGAACGCCGGCCGATTGATTGGCCCCAAGGCGCCGCTCAAGCCAAAGCACATCTGGGCTATTCGACAGCAGCTTAAGGTCGCGAAGAGAGTTCGGGACCTTGCCATGTTCAACTGCGCCCTGGATTCCAAGCTACGCGCCTGTGATCTTGTCAGGCTCCGTGTCAGCGACGTGGCGCCGGGCGGCGCCCTTCGTCAGCGTTCAATCGTCATCCAGCAGAAGACAGGGAGACCAGTGCCCTTCGAGATCACCGAGCCAGCGCGCGACGCGATCGCAGCGTGGTTGAAGCTTCGTGCGCACCGTGAAAATGACTGGTTGTTCCCAAGCCGTAGTCGCCCGGGGCAGCACATCGGCACTCGGCAATATGCGCGGCTCGTTGATAAGTGGGTTCGAATGATCGATCTCGAACCGCAGGGCTATGGAACTCATAGTCTGCGACGTACAAAGGTGGCGCTCGTCTACAAGAAAACCGGCAACCTTCGCGCCTGTCAGCTTCTACTCGGCCACCGAAAACTCGAGAGCACGGTTCGCTACCTGGGCATAGAGGTAGACGACGCCTTGGAGATGTAAGAGCAGATCGACCTGTGACGTCATGCCGGGCTCGCAAGCGGGCCCGGTAAACGTCGCCTAGGAGTCGAACACGGAAGGTGGACCTGTGGGGGCCTAGGCGGCCTTCTCTGCCTGCGCGATCTCACGCTCCAACAGATCGCAGAGGCGGAGGGCCGCATGCGCATGTCGATGTTCTCGCGCCTCTGAGTCGAGGTCTGAGAGAATATGCTCACTCAGCCTTCGCAGGAATCCATCAAGGGCGTCAGCTTCAACCGGGTCCTGTCGAGCCAATGCCCGACAGATGATTAATTCCAGCACGTCCAGACGGGCGCGCATGACTTCCAGTTCGGTGCCTTGCACGTCGATCCCTCAGATGAGGCGTCAGGCTCACACTATCGAACGCCGGTGTCTAGCGGTTCCATCCCTTGAAGAGTCGCTGGCGTTCTCCAGATAGCGACCGCCTTCAATCTTCACTGGAGATGCTTCGATGCGAACCGTCGTTGTTGAACCCTTTGGCGAAGCCTGGGCAGTCCATGTAGACGACATGGAGCCCCAGCTGTTTGCGCGCAGACGCGCAGCGGAAGACGCCGCGAAAGATATTGCCGAGAGACTGAGCGCGACAGGCGATCACATCGAAATCCACCTGTACTTGAGGAATGGCGAAAGGGTCGCACGCTTCCTATGCCTTCCGCCGGTATCGCCGGAGGACTCGCCCCATCTAGTCGGAGGAAGCTTGCTGGCTGTCGCAGCAACGGCGGACGAAATAGCCGCATAGACATTGAAACAAGAAAGGCCCGCTTTCCGAAAAGAGCGGGCCGTTTCAATTCCCAGGATATCAAACCCGGCGCCTCCTACAAGCGGATCCCGTAAGCCGATGAGGTTGAGTGACCTTGCCTCTCTCGCTCTTTCAGCGTCTGCTGGGTTTTCGATCTGGAGATGAAGACGATGGCCCACCGGGAATCTCACCGGGTCGATCGCATAGGCTGGCTGCGAGCTGCGGTGCTGGGCGCCAACGACGGTCTGGTCTCGACAGCGAGCCTGATCGTGGGTGTGGCCGCCGCTACCCCGGGCCACGGATCGGTCGTGATTGCAGGAGTCGCTGGCCTCGCCGCCGGCGCCATGTCTATGGCCGCCGGCGAATATGTCTCCGTCAGTTCCCAGTCGGATACCGAAAAGGCTGATCTGGCGCGGGAGACGTCCGAACTCGCAGGTGATCACGAGGCTGAAGTACGCGAGCTGGCCGGGATCTATGTCGCCCGGGGCGTGACGCCCGATCTGGCGACAGAGGTCGCGAAACAGATGATGGTGCGCGACGCCCTCGGCGCTCACGCCCGCGACGAACTGGGCATCTCTGAGATCACTACCGCTCGCCCCATCCAAGCGGCACTTACTTCCGCCGTCACCTTCTCAGCCGGAGCCGCCCTGCCTCTCCTGGTAGCGGCGTTCGCGCCCATGACAGAACTCGTATTCTGGGTCGCGGGATCAGCGCTGGCGGGCCTGGCACTGCTGGGCGCGCTGGGCGCCAAGACTGGAGGCGCGCCCATTGGACGTTCCGTCGTGCGGGTCGTCTTCTGGGGTGCCCTCGCCATGACCATCACTGCGGGGGTGGCCCGCCTATTCGACGTCGCCGCCTGACCCAAGCGCCACTTAGAGTTCGATGGAACTTTATGAGCCATCCTTCTCAACGACTGCTTAGGGCCGGTTTGCGAAATAGGCCTCGCGCCTGAAAGCGGACTTCCAGCACACACGCGGAATGTCGGGCTTCGGGCGGAGTCCGCGTGACCGCTTCTGGCGCACAGACGATGTCATCTCGCCGCCTTGAGCTGGTGGAAGGGGCCTGTGAATCCGGGGGGGGGGCAGCGCAGCCCGTATTGCGGAAACTTAATGCGGCGGGGTGCATCTGTCGCCCAAGCTCGAAGGCTCTCCACTGACGGCATGAAGGTCGTGCCCGGGGGGATCCAACATGTCCAAGACTATTTACAGCGCCGGCGTATGGTTTGCCCTTGGCTGTCTGATCGCGGGGCCGTCGCACGGCGTCACCATCGCGGAGGAGCGGTTCGTCCCTTGCGCCGATGCCGCCTTGTCTGGACTGGCGGGCAGTGTCTGCGCGACCACCAGCCTGCCGCTGCAGCCGGAAAAGCCGGACGCGGGCGCGGTGGAGCTGTTCATTCGGAAGATCCCGTCGATCAGCGCGCCGGCGACCGGCCAGGTCTGGCTGATCGCCGGCGGTCCCGGGGAAAGCGGGGCTTCCTTTTATCCGTTCCTGGACACATTCCGCGCCGCGTTCCCGGATCGCGACCTCATCATTCCGGATCATCGCGGCACAGGCTATTCGACCAGGCTCTGTCCCGCCGAAGAGGCCGCAGAGAGCTCGGGGGGGCACGCCTTGGCGGACACCGAGTGGGGCTCATGCATCGGTGCAATGTATGCCGACCCGGACCGTACCCACGCGTTCACGGTCACGAACGCATCCCATGACCTTTCGGCGCTCATCACCCGGTACCGAGGGGAGGGGTCCGTCAAGATCTACGGCGTCTCTTACGGGACACAGCTTGTTCTGCGGATGCTCCAGACCGCGCCGGTGGCGCTCGACGGTGTCATCCTGGACGGACTGGTGCCTTTGGAATCGTCCTCGGACCTGGATCTGAGCCATCGGACGGTGGTGGTGGACAAGGTCGGTCGGAGCCTGCTCAGCGCCGACCAAATCCAGATCTACGAGGCGCTTCTCGCCGATCCGGACCGGAAGGCCCTCTGGGCAGATGGCATACCGCGCGGAGACCTGCGCCAGTTCCTGGCGGCGCTGCTGAACTTCCCCCAACTACGAGACCAGATCCCTAGGGTGATCTCCGCCTTGAGCGAGGGGGATACATCTCCGCTGCTGGCTGTCCGCAGCGCATTGGCGGCGGAGTTCGATCAGTTGGGGCGATACCCGCAGTCCTCGCCCGCGCTGCCCCTGGTCATTCTGATGAATGCGTCCGAAAACAATGGGCGGCGGAGTCTGACGGCCGAGGATGTGGAGATCGAGGCGCTTGACGCGCTTTTCACAAGCCCGCTGCCGGGGCTGCTCGTCGGCCCGTCCGCGCCGCTCTACGAGCGGGATGTCTACTACGGCCGAAGCCCTACAGCCTTGCCGCGCACGCTGGTGATCCACGGTACGATGGATCCCAATACGCCTTATGAAGGGGCCGTCGACCATGCCGCGAAACTGGCCGGGGTCGGCGAGGTGACGCTCGCAACCGTGGAGTCGGGCGCGCATATGTTGCCCTTTGCGGCGCCCGAATGCTTCGTTCGCATCGTGTCCGCCTTCAACGCCGGAGCAGAGGTTCCGGGCGCGTGCGATTCTCGGCATCAGACGGACGACTGAACGCCCGGACGACGCGCATGGGCGCGCTGTCAGCGAGCTCGTTCACCATGCGGCCAGAACAGGCCGTAGGCCAAAGCCAAAAGCAGCACGGCTTGCCCAGCGTGCAGCCCGTTCACGGTCGTGCTGCGGCCGCTCAGGGAGCCAAGCAGCACGACGCCCGCGAAGGCGAAGAAGATGGCCTTGCCAGATCGCCACGGGAGCAGGGTGTTCATGAGGCGCCAACTGGCGATCATGCCCAAGCAGGTGGAAACGGCGGCCTCGATCGCAAAGCGAGGCCAAGCATAGCCCATGGGTCCGAGCATGAGCGAGACAAGCCAGCCCACGCAGAGGGCGGCCACGATATATGTCGCGACGGCCAAAGCGCCGGCCGCCACGTTGCGCGCCACCGACAGACTTCTGTGCTGGAGGGGGGCGATGACAGAGCTCGCAAAAGAGGGTGCCGGTCAGATGCAGTATTCAGGCTGTTGAGGCAACTGGCGTCCACCGCGGGCCGGGGCTGTCTGCGCGCCATGTCCGGTTTGCGGATATGATCCGACGTCAGCTCGTGGCGCGGAACGGTTATCAAGAGCTTAGAATAGATCCAGACAGTGGGGCGACCTTAATGGAGGTTGGCCATGCGCCAGTCTGACCTTTTCATCCCTCAGAAACGTCCATGGAACGCCGGCCGTCTGATTGGCCCCAAGGCGCCGCTCAAGCCAAAGCACATCTGGGCCATTCGACAGCAGCTTAAGGTCGCGAAGAGAGTTCGGGACCTTGCCATGTTCAACTGCGCCCTGGATTCCAAGCTGCGCGCTTGTGATCTTGTCAGGCTCCGTGTCAGCGATGTGGCGCCGGGCGGCGCCCTTCGTCAGCGTTCAATCGTCATCCAGCAGAAGACAGGGAGACCAGTGCCCTTCGAGATCACCGAGCCAGCGCGCGAGGCGATCGCAGCGTGGTTGAAGCTTCGTGCGCACCGTGAAGATGACTGGTTGTTCCCAAGCCGGAGTCGCCCGGGGCAGCACATCGGCACCCGGCAATATGCGCGGCTCGTTGAAAAGTGGGTTCGAATGATCGATCTCGAACCGCAGGGCTATGGAACTCATAGTCTGCGACGTACAAAGGTGGCGCTCGTCTACAAGAAAACCGGCAACCTTCGCGCCTGTCAGCTTCTACTCGGCCACCGAAAACTCGAGAGCACGGTTCGCTACCTGGGCATAGAGGTAGACGACGCCTTGGAGATGTCAGAGCAGATCGACCTGTGACGACATGCCGGGCTCGCAAGCGGGCCCGGTAAACGTCGCATAAGGGTGGGTAGCGGACGTGCGGTCAATGAATCGAGCGAACTGGCGAGCGGGCGATCCCCCAATCATACCCATCAAAGTTCCGCCCAAGGCCAAGTCAGAAGCGGGCTGAAATCGACCCGGACCCGAACTCTCGAAGGGGCGCAGGGTCACGCCACGGTTGCGAGCAGCGATCTTGTCCGCTCCCAGAGCATGATCACGCCCAGGACGGCGAATACACCTGTTGCGATGATGAGCAAGAAGACCAGTCCGGCCTCTGGTCGCTTTTCCATTTCACCCCCCGTGTCGCCAGCGCAGCCTAGGGTACGCGATAATTAATCACATCGGGCTGGACGGTGAAGCCTGATCGCACGGCAAGAGCCGAGGCGCTTTCAAAGGTGGCCATCATGTGGGTGGGCCGCCGCTTGGGCCTGCCGTTCACTAGCGGCGCATACTCGTACCAGATGCGATCCGGCCGATCAGGCATCAATCGCCTGCAACGAAGAATGACTGCTTCCACCATAGCGCCCTCCCCATCGGAGAGGCGATTTGGCGGGGCAAAACCGATGGTTTTCAGCTCGCGTTCTACCGTTGATCGGCAGGCAGAAAGCAGTGGCACATATCCCCTGGCTTATCCATCGTTTGATGCCGGAGGCGGGTGAAGCCGAGCAATCGCCTCCTCCTGTTCAAGGATTAATGCAGCGAGCGCCGCTCGGGCGCGATCGTGGGACACGGCCCGCGAAAGTCGAGCATACCTGTCCCGCTCTTTGATGAAGTCCTCACAGGCGATGCACATGCGAGCGCAACACCTGTGAGCATTGGCGGTTCAGGCCGCCCGAAAAGAAACACCCCCGCAACCTGAACTGGAGACCATCATGGCCTATCGCCTTGGTGCGCAGAAACCGGCTCCACGACTTCTCAGGACAAGATCGAATAGACCCGGACGCTATGGGGCGAATGCGGTCTTGGGCTTCGGCGTCGAAAGCGAACTTTGGCGTCCAGGCCAGAAAGAACGAATAGTGTCGGGTTAAGTCAGAAGTTATGCTATGGTTCGTGCATCGTAGGCCAAAATATTCGGGCGCCAGCGACTGGAAGAGATCGGTACCGCACGCCGCACACTCCCGCCTGAAGGCAGGAGCTGTCTTATGAACCTCTACCGCATATTTCGCTTTGGTCTGGCGAGCGAGCTAATCGGCGTGACTGAAGTAGACTGTCTGTCAGACGAATGCGCCGTTGCGGAAATGGCGTGTTCTCGCCACGCCGCTCCAGCGCTCGAATTGTGGCAGGGCCCACGGCTGCTCGCGCGCACATCCTTTTCATACAGCTAGTCGTCGTTTCGGCGCCGGGAAGCCTTCTGGCTCCGACATTTTTATCGGGCGACCGGCCCAAGACCGGCCAGCGGAGCAGTGCAATGACCACCATGAAACTTCACGAGATCACGGCGCGGAAGACCCCCGTCGGACATCACCCCATCACCATGGCCGCGGAAGTGGTCGCCCTTCTTCCACTGGGGGGGCGTCGAGTTCGGCTGGCGAACGGCCACGAGTTGGATGTTCTCCGGGCGAGCGGAAGATCACCAGAGGTCAGCCTGATCGGCGACGTCGTGGATGTAATGCTAGGTTCGGGCCAACTGCTCGGCTGGCGTTTGGCGTAAAGACGCTCGATCTTGAGTCAGGGTGAAGTCCCCAATGGGTCGTTTTCGGTCCTGGGCCTTAGCGCTGAATGCAAACTTAGGTCGTCCAACTGGCATCCGGCAGCGCCTTTTGGCGAGGCGCTGTTCGTCACGATAATGGCCGCAACCTGACTCAAGCTTCACTTGAGGTGAGGACGGACCGCTCTCTAGGCTGCGGTCATGACCCGTATAAAGCATAGTCTTACCGCCGGCGCATTGGCCTCATTGCTTCTCGTATCGCCCGTGGCGGTCCTTGCAGCAGAGCGACCTGATTTCGCGCCTCTCGAAGCGCAACTCGTCAAGGCGTGCGAGGCTGGTGAATTTTCCGGGGTGTTCGCTTTGGCGCGACGCGGCGAGATGCTGTTCCAGCATGTCTGTGGCCAGGCCGACCCTGTCAACGACGTCGCCAACACACCCGAAACGCGGTTCAAGATCTTCTCGACCAGCAAGTATCTGACGGCCATTGCCATCCTGCGCCTGTGCGAAAACGGCGAGATGGATCTCGACGCTCCGATCAGTCGCTATCTCGCCGATGCGCCTTCGAGCTGGGCCGGCGTCACCGTGCGTAACCTGCTGAACCACACCTCGGGCCTGCCGGACCTGACGGAGGCCATGCTGGCGCGTTTCAGCGTTGATCACCCGACGGCGATGAAGGCGGTTCTGATAGATCTCCCGGAGGACGCCACCCGCCCTCTGGAAGAACCTGGCGAGAACTTCCGCTACAATAATTTCGGTTTCGAGCTTCTCGCGCACGCAGCGGCTGCGGCCCGGGGAGCGCCCTTTGACCGCGTTCTTGATGAACTGGTGCTCAAGCCGGCCGGCATGACGACCGCCAGCGTGGAAGCGCCCAACATGGTCGCTGGTCACCCGGTGGCGGTGCAGGAAGAAGGTTTGGCCATCGGATTTAACGGGGCGCCCGGCGCTCTTGCCCACGCCCAGAACTGGGCCTTTATTCAACTTGGCGCGGGGGCGGTTCGCGCCAGTCTTGCAGACATGCTTGCGCTCGACCGCGCCCTGGATGAAGGCCGATTGCTGAAGCCGGAAAGCCTGACCGAGATGCGCGCTGCGCCGGTCGTGAGCCGGGAGGGCAAGGCTGTGGTGGGCGCCAAGGGTTATGGGCTGGGCGTGGTGGTTTCTTCGGCGGCTGGTCAGACCATGGTCGGGCACAGTGGCGGCACTAACGGCTATATCGCCGACTTCGAGCAACTGCCGGATCAGGACGCCGTGCTTGTCATTCTCACCAATCGGGGATTTACCCGCCTCCAGCCTCTTCGTGAGCAGGTCGGGCGGGCTTTCTCGGAAGTTCCTGCAGGCGCGACCGCGGCCGGTGCGTGAAGCAGCAAAGGTCCCGCAACGGGTCGTGAACCGAAGTTCGCCTGGGATGGGGAGGGCGGATATTCGCGCCATGTAGTGCAAGGCGGCCGGGAATGCGCCGCCTGCGTCGCCTATTCGTCGAAATAGCCCGAGGCGTCGACGAAGGCCTGGACCGCTGCCTGGTCAGCGTAGTCCAGTTCCAGCATGGTCTTGATCGCCAGGGCCTTGTCCGCCGCCAGCTCGTAATAGCGATGCGTGATCGCATACCCGACGTAGTAGCCCAGGTCGGCCACGCCGAAGGCGTTGTTTATCCCGTTGTACAGCCAGCCGCTGTAGTCGTTCTCCATCATGTCCTTGCGGAAGGCGACCTTGATCGTCGCGTCGTTGGCAGGGCCGTAGGCGACATAGGGCAGGTCAGGCAGGCGGCCGGCGGCCTTTTCGGCCACGAAGTCGGCGACGCCCTCATAGACGGCCTGGCCCAGCAGGGTCTGTCGCTCGCCGTTCTGCTGGGTGTGCACGAACTCGTGGGTCGCCAGCAGGTCGAGGTTGTCCAGCGGGCGGCTGGCGAAATAGGTCCCGAAGAAGCGCTGGAGGCCCGGCGGCATCTGGGAGACGTCGACGCTGTCGTCGCCCGCGGCCATCTCGACGCCGATCAGCACCTTGTCCCCCTTGGCGGTCCCGGCCGAGCGCAGGGCGCCGATCTCGAAATAGACCCCGGCTGGACGCAGGTCCGGGTATAGGGCGTGCAGGCGGGCCAGGTGGCCTTCCAGCCGATCCAGCGCCCCGGCGGCCAAGGCGGTGCGCGGCCGCACCGTGTCCCAGTATTTCGGATAGGCGCGGATCGCGTTCAGATAGGTGTCGGCCGTATAGCCCTTGGCCTCCATGAAGGCGGCCAGGCCGGGCGTTCCCTGGTCGATGTAGAGGCGCTGGAACAGGTCGCGCTGCTCCGCCGGGTCCTGCGTCGCCCGCACGGCGTCATATGCGATCCAGAAGCGGGCGACGTCGTCGTCCGTAACCCGGACCGCCGACGGCGAGGCCGGCGTCAGGGCCGTGGCCGGCAGGGCTGTCGCCAGAAGAACGAGGGCGGAGACGGCGGACAGGATGATGCGCATCGGGTTTCCCTGTTGGCTCGCCGTTCGTTCGCGGCGATGCATGGCGGCCGTATGAAAGAAAACATGCATCATGTATACGTCGATGCATGATAATTATCGTCGCATGCCCGAAACGAACGGCGCTACATCCATGGTCGTGACCGCTCCCGATCATCCGCCGGCCCCGATCTTCGACCTCATCACCGAGCGCTATCTCGGCCTGAGCGCGGGGCATCGGCGCGTGGCCGACGTCATCCTGTCGTCTCCGCATGAGGCGGCCTTGATGACGCTGAAGGACCTGGCGGAGGCCGCCGTCGTGTCCGAGGCGACGGCGAACCGCTTCGCGGGCCGGCTGGGCTTGCCGGGCCATCCCGAACTGAAGCGGCTGCTGCACGAAGATCTGCGCGACACCTTGCGGTCGATCGAGAATTTCGGAGACGTCATCGCCGAGGCGCGAACTTCCGGCGATCCCTGGCGCCTGTCGCTGGAGGACGACGCCGCCCGGCTGCGACGCATCGCCCCCCTAGGCGGCTGGGGAGAGTTCGCCCGGGCTTCGTCGCGTCTGGCCGGCGCGCGCAGGGTCTATCTGGTCGGCTTCGGCAGCAGCGCCTTCCTGGCCCAGTACGCCCAGTTCTGCCTGTCGGCCCTGCGGCCCGACTGTCATGCTCTGGTCGACGGGGCCGGGCTGGAGGGGGCGAAGCGGCGTCTGCTCGACGCCGGGCCGGAGGACGCCGCCCTGCAGATCGCCTTCGCCCGCTATTCCGAGGCGACCCTGACCACGGCCGTCGTTCTGAAGGAGCAGGGCGTGCCGGTCATCGGGATCACGGACGGTCCTGATTCTCCGCTCGTTCCCTTCTGCGAGGTCGGCATCGTGGTCCCGCGCAAGCCGGGCTTCGTCCTGTCCGGGGCGGGGGCGGGTGCCGTGGCCGCGATCGACGCCCTGCTGCGCGGGACCGCCGACATCCTGGGCGAGCAGGCCGTGATGCGGCGCTCGGCCCGCCTGACCTCCCTGCTCGGCGACGCTGTGATCACGCCGCGCCCCGGACCGCCGTCAGCGGTCCGGGGCGAAGAAGCGGGCGGGCGTTAGGTGAGGCAGCAGAAAATGCTGAACCGATGTCAGCAATGGGTCGAGCCCGGCCATAGGCGCCCTGCAGGGAATCGGACCTCCGCGCGAGGATCGAAAATCGCCTTTCGGACAGAGCTGCAGTGACCGCTTCTGCTGCATTGAAGCCCTCATCTGGAGTTGGGGACTGTTAGTGACGACGGAATTCGGCTGGTTTCAGACCATGCCGCTTCAGTTTGTCATAGAGCGTCTTGCGCGGAATTCTCAGGTGCACGAGGGTTTCGGCGATGTCGCCGTCCAGGGCTTTAAGCGTATCCTGAAGGATGCGGCTTTCGAAGCATGCTATGCGTTCGGCAAGCCCGCGCCCGGGTCCGCTGGGCCCGCTTTCATGGCCTTCCACGCCAAGGGCGAAGCGCTGCGCAAAGTGTGACAATTCACGAATATTGCCGGGCCAGGACGACTCCAGAAGTCTTGAACGAATCTCATCGGTGATGACGGGGGCGACGCCGTCAGGGCCGATCTGGGCGCGAGCCAGCAGACTGGCGAAAAGCAGGGGGATGTCTTCGCGGCGCTCTCTCAGGGGCGGCATACGCAGGCGCACGGCGTTGAGGCGGTAGTAGAGGTCCTCGCGCACCCGACCTTGGGCGACCGCCTCGCTCAGATCGCCGGTCGACGAGGCCAGGACGCGCAGGTCCACGATACGGGGGGCATCGGACCCGATGGGATGGATCTCGCGCTCTTCGATGACGCGCAGCATCTTGACCTGAACCGACAGGGGCATGGTGTCGACGGCGTCAAGGAATAGCGTGCCGTTATGCGCGCGTTCGATATGTCCGACGCGACGGCGCATGGCACCGGCGAAGGCACCCAGTTCATGACCGAACAGTTCGCTTTCGATCAGGCCTTCGGGCAGGGCGCCGCAGTTCACCGCCACGAAGGGCTGAAGGCGTCGTCGTCCGTTGTAATGAAGCGCGCGCGCGACGGCCTCCTTGCCCGAGCCCGTTTCACCCTCGATCAGGACGTCCATGCGCGCATCGGCGATCTGGGCAATGGTGGCGCGCAAGCGCCGAATCGCCTGGCTTTCGCCCAGCAGCGGCAATTCCAAGCCCGCTTCGGACGACAGGGCGGTCAGGCGGCGATTGTCGAGAACCAGAGCTCTTTTCTCCAGAGCTCGTTTCAGGCTTTCGCGCAGGCGTTCAAAGGCGAAGGGCTTGGCCACGAAATCATAGGCGCCCGCGTTCATGGCGGCGACCGCTTCAGCAATATCGCCATGGCCGGTGATCAGGATGACGGGCAGGGCGGAATCCAGCGTCTGCAGGCGGCTGAGCACCTGGCGACCGTCCACTCCGGGCATGCGCAGGTCGGTGACGATCACGCCGGCGAAGTCGGCGTCGATCTCGGCCAGAGCCGCCTCGGCGGTGCGGAAGGCGCGAACCTTCAGATTGTCGAGTTCCAGGCGTTCGACCAGGGCGGTGCGGAAATCGTCGTCGTCCTCGATCAGGGCAACGGCGTCGAGACGCGGAAAGTCCATTATGCGCTCCTCAGGGTGACGACGAAGACGGCGCCCGTGTCGCTGGGGCGCAGATTCAGCTCGCCCTTGAAGGTGGCGACGATGTCGCGGCTGATGACCAGCCCAAGGCCCAGTCCATTGGCCTTGCTGGTGACGAAGGGCGTGAAGAGCTGTTCGCGGATCGCATCGGGCAGACCGGGGCCGTTGTCGGCCACGATCAACTCCACTCCATCCCCCACGGATTTGACGGACAGGGTGACGGAGGGGCTCGCAACGCCTTCCAGCGCCTCAAGCGCGTTCTGGATCAGATTGACGATGACCTGTTCCAATCGGAACCGGTCCGCCAGGACGAAGGCGTCGGGGGCCTTGTGGCGGACCAGGCGGACCCCGGCCTGCCGCAAGCGACCGCCGAGCAGCAGCAGGGCCCCGTCGACGGCTTCGTTGACCGAGACCGGCGACACGCTGGGCTGACTCTTGCGGGAGAAGGCGCGCAGTTCCTGGGTGATGGCGCCTATGCGGGTCGTCAGGTCGCCGATGCGGCTCAGGGCGCGGACCGCCTTGGAGGCCTGATCACGCTCCAGCCAGGCGGTCGCGGTTTCGGCCTGGGTGAGGATGGCGGCGACGGGTTGATTGATTTCATGCGCCACGCCGGCGGCGATCTGTCCCAGAGCCGCCAGCTTTCCAGCCTGCACCAGTTCATCGCGCAGAGCCTCGCGGCTGGCCTCGGCGCGCATGCGTTCCTCGATCTGACGGTTCAGCGCCTCGTTGGCCTCGCTGAGGTCGCGGGTCCGTTCGGCGATGCGGTGTTCCAGATCCTGACGCGCGGCTTCTGCAGCGCGATGGCGAGCGGCGGCTTGCTGGCGGCGGAGCAGCAAGACGGCCAGGACGCCGAAGACGAGGGTGATGATCAGGGCGGCGATGGCGCGTGCGTTGGCGACGGCTGCCTCGATCGCGCCGCGCGTGGGCGTCAACAGATGCAGGGTCCAGCCGGGAGTCGCTGTCTGGGATGAGGCATGCATCCAGGGACGAACGGCGCGGTCGATCGGGGCTTCGACCAACTGTGAGCGTCCGTCCGACGGCGTCTGGAAGTCCAGAGGCGTCAGGGCTCCGTGCCCCAGGGTCTGATCGGCGAGAGTCAAACGGCGGCTGGCGGCGTCCATCGGGCGCAGGGTGCGAAAACGCCAAGCCGGAACGCTGGTGATCAGGATCACGCCGCCAGGGTCGGCGACATAGGCCGGCTCGCCTGAAGCGCGCCATTCGGCCTCCAGGGCGTCGAACTCGACCTTGACCACGACCACGCCCAGGGCGCGCCCGCCTCGATCCGAGACGCGCCGGGCCAGGAAGAGGCCGGGCGTTCGGCTGACGGTGCCCAGGGCGAAGAACTCGGCGGAGCCTTCACGCATGGCTTTGATGAAGTAGGGGCGGAAGCTGTAGTCGGCTCCGACGAAGCTGATGGGCTGACGCCAGTTGCTGGCGGCGCGAGTCACGCCGTCGGCGGCGATGACATAGATGGCCGAGGCGCGCGTCTGATCGGCCAGGGTCTCGAGTCGTTGATTCAGCGTGGTCGTATCTGCGCCATCCGGCGCGTTCAGCAGGCGAGCCACGTCGGGGTCCGTGGCCAGGGCGGGCGGCAGGGACCGATACTTCTCAAGCTCGCTGCGCAGGACCGCGGCATGCAGCGCGGCGGCGTTTTCCGATTGCCGAGCCAGTGCGACCTCGGCGCTTCGACGGGCCGTCTCGCCGGCGGCGTAGGCCCCCGCAAGGCTGACGATCAGCCATGCCAAGGCCGGCAGCGCCAAGGCCAGACGGTTTGGGATGGGGGGCGACTGGGGCATGGATGTGTGTGCGATATTTCGCACAAATAAGCCATGTTCGAGGATGATTTTCCGCACATTTCTTGTCTGGAGAAGCGCCGGGATTCTTAAAAATTATTATGTATCAGTATGTTGGTTGATGTTTGCGCGCGTGTTGGTCGCCCGTGAACCCTGACGCAGACTGAGGCGCAAGCGTGACGAAGAGCACGCCGAGGAAATCCGCGAGCGTCTGGGCTCGCTGTCAGGAGCAACCTTCTTGATCCCTATCGCGTCAGAGACGGCGGCCGTCGTGCGCCGCCCCTTCTATCGGCATCTTTACTTCCAGGTGCTGGTCGCCATCGTCCTCGGCGGCGCCATCGGTCACTTCTGGCCGACCTTCGGCGAGAGCCTGAAGCCCCTGGGAGACGGCTTCATCAAGCTGGTGAAGATGGTCATCGCGCCGGTCATCTTCCTGACCATCGTCACCGGCATCGCCGGGATGCGCGACATCGGTCGGGTCGGTCGCGTCGCGGCCAAGGCGTTCGGCTATTTCCTGGTCTTCTCGACCCTGGCCCTGATCGTCGGCCTGATTGTCGCCAATCTGGTGCAACCGGGCCGTGGCCTAAACATCGACCCCGCCAGCCTGGATGCCGGCGCGGTGTCGCAGTACGCCCAGGCCGCGCATGAGAGCACCATCGTCGGTTTCTTGAATGGCATCATTCCCGACACCGTCGTCAGCGCCTTCTCGACCGGCAACATCCTGCAGGTTCTGTTCGTTTCGATCCTGTTCGGCATCGCCCTGGCCATGATCGGCGATCTGGGCAAGCCGGTGATGACCTTTCTGGAATCGGTCAGCGCAGCTTTCTTCAAGCTGGTCGCCATCCTGATGAAGGCGGCGCCGATCGGCGCTTTCGGAGCCTTCGCCTTCACCATCGGCGCCTATGGCATTGCCTCGGTGGCCAATCTGTTCGCGCTGATCGCCACCTTCTATCTGACGGCCGCCATCTTCGTGGTCGGGGTTCTGGGCCTGGTGGCCGTGGCCAACGGTTTCAACATCCTGAAACTGATCCGCTACCTGAAGGAGGAACTGTTGCTGGTGCTGGGCACCTCCAGCTCCGAAGCGGCCCTGCCCAGCCTGATCTCCAAGATGGAGCGGGCAGGGGCGTCCAAGTCGGTGGTCGGTCTGGTCGTGCCGACCGGCTATTCCTTCAATCTGGACGGCACCAATATCTACATGACGATGGCGGCGCTGTTCATCGCCCAGGCGTTGAACATCGACCTGAGCCTGCAGGATCAGATCCTGCTGCTGCTGGTCGCCATGCTGTCGTCCAAGGGGGCGGCGGGGATCACCGGCGCCGGCTTCATCACCCTGGCGGCGACGCTGTCGGTGGTGCCGGCCGTGCCGGTCGCGGGCATGGCCCTGATCCTGGGCATCGACCGCTTCATGAGCGAGTGCCGGGCCCTGACCAACTTCATCGGCAACGCCGTGGCGACCATCGTCGTCGCCCGCTGGGAAGGCGAACTGGACCGCGATGCGCTGAAGGCCGCGCTGGACGGCGGTCCTCAACCCCTGGCGGCGTCGCCTGATCCGGCGGCGGGGCCTGGCGATGATCTCGTTCTCGCTGACGACTGAAACAAGAAGAATTTCAAAACCGCGACCGTCGGCAACAGGCGGCGCACAGGGAGTGGAAAATGAAAATGCATTCGAAGATCGCCTTGATGGCGACCACGGCCTCTGCGGTCCTGTTCGCGGGAATGGCGCAAGCGCAGGAGGCGTCTTCCGAGAGCGGCGGCGAGCCGGCGTCCCAGGTCGAGGACGTGGTTGTCGTCGGCACCAATATTCGCGGGGCCCGCACCACGGCGGCCCTGCCTGTGGTGGTCGCAGACCGCGAGCAGATCGAGGCCACCGGCGCCACCACCGGCGACGAGCTGCTGCGCACCATTCCGCAGATGGGCGACGTCCTGTTTGACTCGGCCAACAACCCGCAGACTTCGAACTCGGCGCGCGGCGACGTCAACTCGGTCAACTTGCGCTCGCTGGGCGTGGGCAACACCCTGGTTCTGCTGAACGGGCGTCGTCTGGTGCAGCACCCGACCAGTCAGGGCACCTCGGACACCGGCACGGTGCCGGTGCTGAGCTACAACTCCAACGCCATCCCCGTTTCGGGTCTAGAACGACTGGAGGTGCTGCTGGACGGCGCCGCCGCCATCTATGGCGCGGATGCGGTGGCGGGCGTGGTCAACACCGTGCTGCGTGACAACATCGATGGTCTGACGGTCAGCGCCCGCTACGGCGGCGCCGAAGGCACGCAGATGCGCGACACCGAGTTCAACCTGTTTACCGGCAAGAACTTCGAACGCGGCAATGTCTCACTCTTCGCCAACTACGCTCAGCGCACGGCCCTGTGGGCGTCGGATCAGGACTTCACCCGCTCGGACGACATCCGGCCCTTGTTCGCGGACTACGAGGACTTTGCCGGGGTGCAGTCGCTGGACGGCCGGTCGTCGCATACGCCCTGGGCGCGTCTGTCGGTCGGATCGCGGGCGGTGATCCGCTCTAACGGGACCGCCGTGACCAACTCGGCCGGCGCCTTCCGCTTCCAACCGTCCAGCTTCGGCTGCGGTGTCGAGGTGGGCGGCGACATCTGCCTGTCCAGCGGCAATCACAACTTCAACACCACCAACCGCGACATGCGTTACGACACGCGTCATGAGACTACGGTGCGTCCTTCCGTCGAGCGGCTGAACCTCTTCCTGACCGGTCGCTATGACCTGACCGACAGCGTCGAGGCCTTTGGCGAGATCGGCTATTACAGCGCGCACAGCCGCGCCGTGCAGCCGCCGGTGGTCAACCTGAACCAGATCTGGATCCCGGCCAGCAACTACTACAACCCGTTCGGCCCCGTGACCTTCGCCGACGGGTCCGCCAACCCCAATCGTCTGCCCGGTCTGACCGGCGTGCCGGCGGCCGGGTTGCCGGTTCTGATGACCAACTACCGTTTCGTCGACACCGGCTTCCAGGTGGTCAGGGTCGACAACTATCAGGCCCGTTTGCTGGGTGGTCTGCGAGGTGAGTGGCGCGGCTTCGACTGGGAAACGGCTCTGGTCTATTCGGAAGCCGAGGCCGAGGATGTTTCGCCCAACATCAATATGACGGTGCTGCAGAAGCAGTTGGCCCTGTCCACGCCCGATGCCTACAACCCCTTCAGCGGCGGCTGCGTGGCCACCACCAGTTACGGCGACTGTTCGACCAGTTCGCAGGCGGCGATCGACGCCATCGTCTTCGACATGCGTCGCCTGTCGCGCACCACCCTGACCATGGCCGACTTCAAGCTGTCGCGCGGCGATCTGTTCAACCTGCCGGCCGGACCGGTCGGCATGGCTGTCGGCATCGAGGCGCGTCGTGAGACCCAAGAGGATGATCGCGACGCCAATGTGGACGGGACCTTCACCTTCACCGACATGGTGACCGGCGAAACCAACCTGTCGAACGTCTCGGCGGTCAGTCCCAATCCCGACACCAAGGGCAGCCGGGAGGTCTTTTCGACCTATATCGAGTTCGCTCTGCCCCTGGTCTCGCCGGAGATGAATATTCCTCTGATCTATCAGTTGGATATGCAGCTGGCAGGTCGTTACGAGCACTATTCGGACTTCGGTTCGGTGGCCAAGCCCAAGGTGGCGGTGGCCTGGGATGTCGTGCCGGGCGTTCGCGTCCGGGGCTCCTACTCCGAAGGTTTCCGCGCGCCCAACCTCGAACAGACCAACGCCACCCAGTATTCGCGTCTGGCCAGCGGCGTTGACTATGTCCGCTGCGAGGCCGACCTGCGTGCGGGCCGTATCGCCAACTTCTCGGCCTGCTCCCAGAACACGTCGGGCGCGTCTCTGCTGGTCGCGGGCAACCCTGATCTCGAGCCGGAGGAGAGCACCAACAGCTCCTATGGCCTGGTGCTGCAGCCGTCCTTCATTCCCGATCGCTTCGGGGCCTTCACCTTCACCATCGATCGCTGGCGTATCGAGCAGGAGAAGATCGTCGGCTTGCTGGGGGCGCAGACGGCCCTGGCCCTGGACTATCTGAACCGCGTCGAGGGCGGCTCCAATCCGCTGGTGAACCGCCGCGACCCGACACCGGAGGACATCTTGCTGTTCGAGAGCACGGGCCTGACGCCGGTGGGGGAGGTGATCTCCATCAACGATCGTTTCATCAACCTGCAACCGCAGACGGTCAGCGGTCTGGACCTGGGGATGAACTGGTCGCTGCGGCGCACGCGTTTTGGCACCTTCATCGTCAATGTGAACGCCAGCAAGCTGGACGAGTTCTCGCGCGATCCCGGCGACATCGTGAACGCTCTTTACGCCGCCCGCGCCGCAGGCACGATCAACGCCGGAACCACCCTGCCGGAAACGGCTCAGTTGGTGGGCCAGAACGGTCGGCCGGAATGGCGGGTCAACGCCAGCCTGACGTGGCGCAAGGGTCCGATCCGCGCCGGGGTGTCGAGCCAGTACATCAGCGACTTCGACCAGCCCGGCCTGCTGGGCGCTTCCAACGAGGCCTGGGTGGTCGACTCGCGTCAGACGATCAACGCCTATGTGGATTATGAATTCCCGGCCGAGACGCGGCTGCGCCTGGGCGTGCGCGATCTGACGGATCAGGGGCCGCCGCTGGCGGATAACGGCTATCGCGGATCGGTGCACAGTCCGTGGGGGCGCTACTGGTACGTCAACGCCAGCAAGTCGTTCTGATCGGGGGAGCGAAGGGATGCGCATGTTCAGGATCGCTGCAGGCACGTTTGCTGTCGCACTCGCAGGCGCGCCCTTCGCCGTCGCCCAGGATGCGCCGACGGTTTCCTCCCCGTCGGCGCCCGCCCCGGCCGTCTGTCCTGATTTTCTTTCGCAGCAGGCGCACTGCTGGTCGGGGCAGGCGGCCAAGGGCGGTTACTACTGGATCGTCGTGCCGGAGAACTGGAACCGATCGCTGATCGTCCATGCGCATGGAGGGCCGCGAACGGGCGCGCCCAGGGCCGACGACCCCCTGGAGGATCTGGAACGCTTCTCCATGACGGTGAAAGAGGGCTTCGCCTGGGCGGGTTCAACCTATCGCCGCGGCGGCTACGGCGTGCGTATGGCGGCCGAGGACACTGATGACTTGCGGCAGATTTTCTGGGACGCCTTCGGCCGTCCGCGCCGCACCATTCTCCACGGACAGTCCTGGGGCGGCAACGTCGCGGCCAAGGCGGCTGAACTCTATGCCCGCGACGCCGAGGGCCAGGTCGTCTGGGACGGTGTCGTCTTGACGAGCGGCGTTCTGGCCGGCGGGACCGAGGCCTATAAATTTCGCGCCGATCTGCGCGCCGTCTATCAGTACTACTGCCACAATCACCCCGCGCCCGACGAGGTGCAGTATCCGCTCTGGCAGGGGCTGCCCGATGGCGCGCGCATGACCCGCGCCCAACTGGCGGACCGCGTGAAGACCTGCACCGGCGTCGGCCTGTCCGAAGACGAGCGTTCGCCCGAACAGAAGCAACGTCTGGCCGATATTCTGACCGTGGTCGGCGTCGAGGAGGATCAACTGGTTGGCCACATGGCCTGGGGCACCTTCCTGTTTCAGGATCTGGTGCAACGTCGGCTGGACGGGCTTAGCCCGTTTTCCAACATTAATACCGTCTACGCCGGTTCGCACGACGACGCGGCCCTGAACGCCGGGGTGCAGCGGTTTACCGCCGAGCCCATGGCGGTGGCGCGTCTGGCCTATGACGCCGACCTGTCAGGCCTGATCGTCGCGCCGACGGTAACCATCCACGGCAAGTATGACCCTACCGCCTTCGTCTGGCATCAGGCCGCCTATCGCGACAGGGTGACGGCGGCGGGACGGTCAGAGTTGCTGGTCCAGACCTTCACCAATGAAGCCGAGCACAGCGCCCTCAACGCGCCGGAATATGTGGCCGTCTTCGAAGCCCTGATGGCCTGGATCGACCAGGGCGCCAAGCCCGATCCCCGTTCCGTGGCTACGCTCTGCGAAGCCGCCAGCCCCCGGTACGGAGCGGCGTGCCTGTTCGACGAAGAATACAGGCCGACCACGGGACGTTGAGCACCTAACAAGAGGCCCATCTGGTCCCAACGGTGCCGCTATGAGCGGGGCGTCCCCTGAGGACGGCTGACGCTTGGCCGATGCCTGCGGAACGGTCGGTCAGCCGAAGGTTCTCAGATTGACCATGTCGTCGATCAGTCGAGCACGGCGGCCAAGCCAATGACCTCCTCCTGGATCGGTGAGTAGGCGGGCGGACATGGACGCCAAACCAGGTGGTGGGAATGCGCTTTCCCACCTCGACTGAAAGTCCGGATTTTGGAGTGATGCCAATGTCCGCTTCTGGCGCGTTTCAGCCTCTGAGCGGCTAGCCTGCCGTGACGTGCGTCAGCTTGTCTGGATTGCGGACGATGTAGATCGCGCGGATCCGTCCATCTTCGAGATCTAACGCGGTCGTCTGGAGACGCCCGTCCGGGTTATAGCTGACGTAGCCGGGCAGGCCGTCGATGATGGCCGTGCGGACCAGGGTGGGTCGCTGTTCCAGATTCCTTGAAGCATGGCTGAACAGCCGGAGGGCGTTGTCGAGGCCGCGCACGATGTTGCGGAACGCCGACACCCTGCCGCCGCCGTCAGCGTGGATCTCGACGTCTCGAGCGAGGAGTCCTGCCAAGCTCGCCGTGTCGCCGCCGTGCGCGGCCTCGAAAAAGGCGCGCGCGATCCGGTCAGCTTCCGCGGCGCCGAGCGAATAGCGGCTCCGCTCGGTCTTGACGTTTCTGCGGGCGCGGGACGCCAGCTGCCGGACTGCGGCCGGCTCACGATCGAGCGTGGTGGCGACTTCCTTGAGCGGCACCTCGAAGATGTCGTGCAGAAGGAAGGCCGCGCGTTCGAGCGGTGACAGACGCTCCATGGCTAACATAAGGGTCACTGTGACGTCGTCGGCGATCGTCTCTTCCGGATCGACCGCCTCCACCAGGGGTTCGGGGAGCCACGGCCCAACATAGGTCTCTCGCCGCGCCCGGGCTGACTTCAGGCGGTCGAGGCACAGTCGCGTGACAATGCGTGTGAGATAGGCAGCGGGCGCGTCGACGCTCTGGCTGACGCCCGTCCAGCGGAGCCAGCCATCCTGGATGACATCCTCGGCCTCGCTGAACGAGCCGAGCATCCGATAGGCAAGACGAAGCAGACGCGGGCGTTCCACTTCGAAGATTTCGGTTTTCGAGTCCCTCGGCGTCATCGCGCAGCGTTCCTGGTGGTCGGCGAAGGAGTACGATCGAACGGTCGGCGGTGTGACATGTCCTTCGTGAAGACGCCCGGATGTCACATGCCGTTGGCCTGCCTCGTCAAGTCTTCACCGCGCCGATGGACGGCGCAGACAATGGAGACCTCCCCATGACGACGATGACCCGCCTGACCTGGCACTCTGTGGCTCCGGAGGGCGCGAAGGCGCTCTACGGCGTCCATCACTACGTTATGACCGGAACTAACCTTCCGGAAGAGTTGATCCACCTCGTGTTCCTGCGGGTGTCGCAGATCAACGGCTGCGCTCACTGTATCGACCTACACACCCGGGATCTTCTTAAGACGATGCCGATCGACAAGGTCATCCTGCTGCCTGTTTGGGAAGAAGTTCCGCATCTTTTCACCGCGACGTACCGGGCGGCGCTCGCCTGGGCTGAGGAAGTCACCCGCGTGAGCGAGACACACGCATCGGACGAGGCCTATGCCGCGGCCAGCGCAGCGTTCGAGGCTAAGGATCTGGTGGATCTCACCATCGCGATCGCCGCAATGAATGCGTTCAATAGGCTCGGCGCACCCTTCCGCTTGCCGGTGAAGGCGCAACCCTGATCACGTTGGCGGCGCCTCCGGCGGGGGCGCCGCGACCTTCGGAAGTCCGAAATCCGGCTCCGGGCCAATGTCTGCTTCTGGCGCAATTCAGACATTCATGTCCCGAAGAACGATCCATCAGCGCATTCGGGGCGTATCGGTCAGGAGCTTATGGAGCTGAGCCGTGAATATAGCTGCCCCCTACATCTTGACCCTCCTCGTCTTCGCCGTGATCGACTCGGCCTGGCTCGGCAGCATGGGGAACCGGCTTTACCGCCCCCTGATCGGCTCGATGCTGGCGGACAACTTCAGGCTGGCGCCGGCGGCCGCCTTCTATGCGCTCTATGCGGGGGGGCTGACGCTCTTCGCGGTCCTGCCGGGCCTTGCCGAAGGCGGGTGGAAGAAGGCGCTGCTGTGGGGCGGACTGTTCGGCCTGTTCGCCTATGGCACCTACGACCTGACCAATCTGGCCACGCTCAAGACCTGGAGTCTGAAACTGTCGCTGATCGACATGGCTTGGGGCGTCTGCGTCAGCGCCGTTTCGTCATCGATCGCCTGCGCCCTGGCCATGCGCCTGCTGCGCGTCGTTTAGCGACGCGGTGCGCGAAGGAAGAAGCGGCTGGTGCGGGCGGCGTAGGCGGCGAAGGCGTCGGGTCGCGAACGGCGCATATGGGCCTCCAGCAAGGGGACGCCCGACACATGGTTCAGCAGCCAGTAGATGTATGCAGGACCCGTCAGCGCCAGCCAGCCCCAGGGCCAGGCGCCGCTGACGTCGATGGCGAACACTGGCCAGGCGCACCAGCCCAGCCACTCGAAGAAATAGTTGGGGTGCCGTGACCAGGCCCAGAGGCCGGTGTCGCAGACGCGGCCTCGATGGGCGGGATCAGCCTTGAAGGCGGCCAGCTCACGGTCGGCCACACCTTCGCCCAGCAGGGCGGACATGAAGATCAGGGTCGCGAAACCATCTTGCAGGGTCAGCCCGGGCGTCGGGTTGCGCGCCGCCAGCAGTATGCTGAGCGCCAGGAAGGCGGCGGCCCCGGACTGAAGCATCAGGAAGCCGAACATCCGGGCCTGGAATCTGTCGCCCCATTCGGTGCGCAGCCGGGCGTAGCGCGCGTCCTCGTTTTCGCCGGCGGCGCGGCGTGCGATATGCAGGCCCAGCCGCAGGCCCCAGAGCCCGATCAGGCCGGCGATCAGCCATTGGCGGTATGACGGCGACACGCCGCCGAGAGGAAACAGGGCGACGCCGACGCCAGCCATACCGAGGCCGAAGGACCAGAAGGCGTCGGCCCATCCGCCTTGGCCGGTGCGGCGCTGAACCGCCCAGGCCGCGCTCATGACCAGAACGAGAAACAGGGCCGCCGCAAACCAGAGCGGCAGCAGGGCGATCACAGCCGTACGAAGGGCTGCATCAGCCGCCCCAGCCAGCCGTCGAGCTGGATTTCTCCATCCAGGGCGACGACGCAGAGGCAGGGAATGTCCGACACCACGCGCGGCTGGTGCAGCACGTCGTGGTCGGCTTCCTCCAGATCGCCGACGTCGAAGCGTTCGGTCTCGGTGGCGTAGGCGCCGGACAGGACGCAGGTCAGTTCGACCCCGCCATGGGTGTGACGCGGCGTCTCGCGACCCGGATCGATCTTCAGCAGGATGACCCGGCAGGCGCCTTCGCGCGGGGCGTGGACGTCGCGGGCGCGGATGCCGGGGCCGATCCAGCGCCAGGGCCCGAGGGCGTAGCGCCGCAGCGGCTCGGGCAGTTCGGGCATGTCGTTGAGCGGCGCCGGCGGCCTGGCTTCGCCGGCATCGGTTTCGATGAGCGCCATGGCGCGCGCCAGGGCGTGGTCGGACAGGGCCACCGGCGCGGCCTCCTCCAGAAACTCACCGCCCACGGCCTGAAGGCGGCGAACCCAGGCGTCGTTGGCGGGGCGCAGGGCCAGATGGGCGGCGACGACCACGGCCTCGGGCGGGCTGAGCGATCCGGCGGCATAGGCGAGCAGCCGTTCTTCGGACGGGTTGCGGTCGGGGTTCATCGGGTCGCCTCCTCGGACGGTTCGAGGATGAGGCGAAGCTTGCTCATGGCGTTGCGGATGCGTGACTTGACGGTGCCCAGAGGCAGGTCGAGCCGCCGGGCGATTTCGGAATGAGGGCTGTCCAGGAAGAAGGCGAGGCGCAGAACCTCGACCTGATCGGGCTTGAGGCGCGACAGGGCGTCGCGAATGCGTTCGGCGTCCTGTGAAGCGGACAGGATGTCATCCGGTTGCTGCACCTCGGTCTCGGCCAGATCGATTTCGGGCGTCGGCAGGGGGCGGGCGTCGCGGCGCAGCATGTCGAGCCGGCGGTTGCGAGCGATGGTGAAGATCCAGGTCGCGGCCCGGGCCTTGCGCGCGTCGAACAGGTCCGCCTTGCGCCAGACCGTCAGCATGGCGTCCTGGGCGAAGTCTTCTGCGGCGGCAGGGGGCGCGCCTGACTTGATCAGCCAGGCCTTCAGACGCGGCGCATAATGGCTGAACAGTTGAGCGAAGGCTTCGCGATCCCGCCGCAACGCCACCGCCTCGATCAGGCGGTCATGCGCAAAGGCGTCCGGCGAGGACCCGTCCGCGCTCATGCGCCGCCGGGTCCTGTCAGACGATTTGAAAGAGGCGGCCTCGACATGCATGCAGCCTAATACGCTTCGGCAAAATGTCTGGATCATTCGTAATCCGATTGCGACGCCGCTGCGTAATCCGATCAGGCCTGCAGCGATTGCGCGGGCGCGTTTCGGAGCCGTCATGTCGCATTCGTCCGCTCGTCCTTTCGATGGCCCGCTCAAGATCGCCGTGGTCGGATCGGGCGTGGCCGCCCTGTCGTCGGCCTGGTTGCTGTCGCAGCGCCACAGGGTGACGCTCTATGAAAAAGCGGATCGTCTGGGCGGGCATTCCCATACCGTGACCGCAGGGGCGGCGACCGGAGATGTCGCCGTCGACACCGGCTTCATCTGCTTCAACGACGCCACCTACCCCAATCTGATCGCCCTGTTCGAGCACCTGGGCGTGCCGGCCCGCGCGACCGACATGTCCTTCGCCGTGTCGCTGGACGACGGCCGGTTTGAATACGCGGCGCCCGGTCTGTTCGCCCAGCGCCGCAATGTCCTTCGCCCGCGCTTCTGGTCAATGCTGGGCGAGATCCTGCGCTTCTATCGTGAGGCGCCGATTGATCTGGGCGGGTTGAGCGACCCAAACCTGACGCTGGGCGACTATCTGAAGCGCGAAGGCTTCAGCGAGGCCTTCCGTGACGACCATCTGCTGCCGATGGCGGCGGCGATCTGGTCCTCGCCAGCCCACACGCTGCTGGACTATCCGGCAGAGGCCTTCATCCGGTTCTGCGGCAACCATGGCCTGCTCAAGCTGATCGGCCGACCGCTGTGGCGGACGGTTGAGGGTGGAAGCCGGACCTATGTCGAACGGCTGGCCCGGGCCATAGGCGACGTACGGCTGAACCACGGCGTGACGGCGGTGCGGCGCACAGGCCAGGGCGTCATGATCCACGACAGCCAGGGCGGCGTCGAGCGCTTCGACCAGGTCGTCATAGGCGCCCATGCCGATCAGGCCCTGGCCATGCTGGACGAGCCGACCGCGCAGGAAAAGGAGGTGCTGGGCGCCTTCCGCTACAGCCGCAACCTGACCGTGCTGCACACCGACGCTGGCCTGATGCCGCGTCGCCGCCGCGCCTGGGCCAGTTGGAACTATATCGGCGCTGACGACGACCTGTGCGTCACCTACTGGATGAACAGGCTTCAGGGCCTGCCAGGGCAGGACCTTTTCGTCACCCTGAACCCGCCGCGTCCGCCAAAGCCCGACACCTTGTTGCGCAGCGAGCTCTATGAGCACCCCGTCTTCAACCCCGCCGCCCTTCAGGCCCAGAAACAGTTGTGGAGCCTGCAGGGGCAGGGCGGAGTCTGGTTCTGCGGCGCCCACTTCGGCGCGGGCTTCCACGAGGATGGCCTGCAGTCCGGTCTCGCCGTGGCCGAGCAACTGGGCGGCGTGCGACGCCCCTGGTCGGTAGAGAACGAGAGCGGCCGCATCCACCTGTCGCCGTCTTCGGCCACTGTCCTGGAGAGGGCGGCGTGACCCAGGCCTCCGCCCTCTATCGCGGAGACGTCATGCATCGGCGGCTGCGGCCAAGGGGGCATCGGTTGCACTATCGCGTCTTCTGGCTGCTGCTGGATCTGGCGGAGATCGACGAAATGGACCGCGGCCTGCGCTGGTTTTCGCGCAACCGTTTCAACCTGCTGTCCTTTCACGATCGAGATCACGGCGACGGCTCCGGCGCGGCGTTGCGCCCCCAGATCGAGGCCTTCCTCGGTCGTGCAGGGATCGACATCGGCGAAGGGGCGGTGCGCTTGCTGACCATGCCGCGTGTGCTCGGCTACGTCTTCAATCCGATCAGCCTCTACTACTGCCACCACGGTGACGGTCGGCTGGCGGCCATGGTCTATGAGGTGACCAGCACCTTCGGCGTGCGCCACGCCTATGTCATTCCTGTGCCGGAAACGGACCAGACGGCGGGCCTGATCCGTCAGGGCGCGGCCAAGGCCCTCTATGTCTCGCCCTTCATGGGGATGGAGATGGACTACGTCTTTCGCGGTCACGCGCCGGGCGCCCGGCTGGACATGACCATCGACGGCGTGGACGCCCAGGGGCTCTTGATCACCGCCGCCATGTGTGGCGAACGCCGTCCGCTAGACGACAGGGCCTTGCTGACCGCGGCGCTGGCCCTGCCGCTGATGACCCTCAAGGTCGTGGCCGCCATCCACTGGGAGGCCCTGAAACTCTGGCTCAAGGGCGTTCGCCTGACGCGCCAGCCGCTGCCGGCCCGTGAGGCGGTCACAGTCCAGCGGCGGGCTCGAGAGAGCCGTCTCGCGCGTTGAACATCCGCCGTTCCCGAATAAAAGGCCGCCCGACGACATGACCACCACCTTCTATGGCGAGCGAAACGATCAGCGGATGGGGGCTCCGGTTCTGGGCCTGCTTGTGCGCCTGCTGTCCGCCAACTGGACCTGGGGGCGGCTCACCCTCCTTCTTCCGGACGGCGCCCGCCATCAGCTGACGGGCCGGACATCGGGCCACGCCGCCGTCCTGACCATCCGGGATCCTCGCTGCGCAGCCCGTGTGCTGAAGAACGGGGATATCGGCTTTGCGGAAGGCTATATGGCGGGGGAGTGGGACACGCCTGACCTGGCGCTCCTGTTGGAGACCCTGGTCAACAACTACGACCACATTCGTCGCCTGTTCGACGGCAACCCTCTGATGAAGTTGGTCAACGGTATCGGGCACCGGCTGAACCGCAACAGCCGCCGGGGATCGCGCCGCAATATCCACGCCCACTATGACCTGGGCAACGCCTTCTATGGCGCCTGGCTGGACCCCTCGATGACCTATTCCTCGGCGCGTTTCGAGGCGCCGGGACAGCCGCTGCAGGACGCCCAGCGCGCCAAGTACGCCGCTCTGGCGCGGATGATGGACCTTCAGCCGGGACATAGCGTGCTGGAGATCGGCTGCGGCTGGGGCGGATTCGCCGAGTTCGCGGCGCGAGAGGTCGGGGCCGTGGTCACGGGTGTCACCATCTCTCGCGAACAGCACGACTATGCGCGTCGCCGCCTGTTCGAGGCGGGGCTGGCGGAGCGAGCGGATATCCAGCTGGTCGACTACCGCGACGTGGAGGGCCGGTTCGACCGCGTCGCCTCGATCGAGATGTTCGAGGCGGTGGGGCGCGAATACTGGCCCGTATACTTCCAGAAGGTCCACGACGTCCTGGAGGCGGGAGGACGTGCGGGTCTGCAGATCATCACCATCCAGGACGACCTGTTCGACGAATATGACGCGCGTACCGACTTCATCCAGAAGTACGTCTTTCCCGGCGGCAGCCTGCCTTCCGAGGCGAGGCTGGCGCCCGTGCTGGCGCAGACTGGCCTGAAAAAAACGGGTGTCGAGCGTTTCGGCGACAATTACGCCGACACCCTGGCTGAATGGGCGCGAGGTTTCGAGAGCGCCTGGACCGATATCGCTCGAAGGAACGCAGGCTTCGACGAGCGCTTCCGCCGTCTCTGGCGCTTCTATCTCGCCTACTGCGAGGCCGGCTTCCGGTCGGGCCGGACCGATGTGATCCAGATGAGCCTGAGCCGCGACTAGCGAACGCGCCTTGCTGACCCTGACCTGTTGATGACGGATATGCCGATGAGCCTGAAGCGCCCTTCAGTCATTCTTGTCGCCGCAGCCACCTGCGTCCTTGGACTGTCGGCCTGCGCCACGTTTGAGCGTGGCCCAATCGGCAATCCGAATGTTCACCTGCCGACCAGGACGGTCGACCTGAGCCGATATGCCGGGCTCTGGTACGAGATCGGCCGCTACGAAAACGGGTTCGAGCGGGGATGCGAGGGGGTGACGGCGGAATACACAAGACGCGACGATGGTCTTGTCGGCGTGCTCAACACCTGTCGTCAGGGCGGCGTCGACGGCCCGGTGAAGACGGTCGAGGGCAGGGCCCGGGTGGCGCCCGACAGCGGCGATGCACGGCTGAAAGTCTCCTTCTTCGGACCCTTCTACCTCGGCGACTACTGGGTGCTGGACCATGCCGACGACTATTCCTGGTCCATCGTCGGCGAACCCTCCGGCCGATATCTCTGGCTGATGAGCCGGACGGCGAAACCTTCCCAAGAGGTTCGCGCCACCATCCTGAACCGGACGGCAGAGCTGGGTTATGATCTCGCTCTGTTGCATCAAACCCGGCATCGTCCGTAAATCTGCTGGCTGCCGTCGTGCGTATCTCCTGTCAAAAGAGGGAGAGACGCCATGGCGGGCAAGATGTTTCGGGGGCTGGGGGCGGCGACGCTGGCGCTGGCTTCAGGGGCTTGCGCCAGCGGAGGCCCGCCGTCCAACGCCGGTTTTTTGACTAGCTACGAGGGGCTTACGCCGCGAACGGACGTGGTGCGCGCCGCGGTTGCGCAGCGCCGCGACGAGGCGCTGGCCTCGACCATCACCCGGCTCTGGGTGGCGCCGGCCGAGGTGTTCGGCGTTTCGGAACCCATCCTGTCCGACAGCGACCGGCAAGCGGTCCTGGCCGAGGTGGATCGTCAAGTCTGCTATGAACTGAGCGAACGTTTCGATATCGCCGAGCAGCCTGAGCCCCTGGCTGGGACCGTGAGGGTGGGGGTCACCTACATCCGGCCGACGCATCAGGCGGGTTCGGCGGCCGCAGCCGTCGCCAACTTCTTCATCCCCGGACCGATCAAGGTCCGGGCGCCGGGGGGCACGGGCGGCCTTGGCGCGGAAGCGGAGCTCCTGGCGCCAGACGGTCGTCAGGCCGCCGCCATAGTCTGGCGCCGCGACGCCATGGTGGTGGGAACGGACAAGCCGTCGCTGTCGCGCATTGGCGACGCCCACCAGCTGGCCGAGCCCTTGGGCGACATGGTCGGCGATGCGCTAGCCCCTAGCGATCGGGCGGTGAGATCCATATCCGATGCTGATCCCTGTCGGCGCTTTGGTCCGCGCGTCCGGATGGAGGGCGTCCTCGCCGGCATGGCCACAGGCCTCTACGAGCCCGGGTTAAGTGGGGGGCGGACGAATACCGAAACCGAACCTGAACAGTTTTGAGCGCACCCTCAAGGTTTGATTTCAGGCAAGGAGCCACTGACCGCTTCTGGCGCTTAGTGGAAATCCCGCGATCCGGGCAGGATGCGCACGTCGCGCGGGTGCCGGTGCGGCGGATGGCGCGGCGGTTGCGGGTGGGCGATGATGTCGGCGCGGGCCAGCTGGATGTCGGTTTCATGGTCTTCTGACAGGCGGGACAGTTCGGCGCTGCGGTCGATGACGCGGCGGGCGACGACGTGGACGACGCCCTCGGGGCTTTTCTCGACCAGGCCTTCGACCAGCATCAGTCGGGCGCCCATGATCTCGCGTCGGAACTGGTCCAGCATCCGCGCCCAGAGGACGATGTTGGTGATGCCGGTCTCGTCCTCCAGGGTGACGAAGACGGCGGCGCCCTTGCCCGGCCGCTGACGCACGAGGACCACGCCGGCGACCTGCACCAGGGAGCCGCCGCGCCTGGCCTCGGTGGCGGCGCAGGTCAGGACGCGGTCGGCGGCGAAGACGGGGCGCAGGATGGCCATGGGGTGGGCCTTCAGCGACAGGCGGGCGGTCTGGTAGTCGGCGGCGACGTGTTCGCCCAGCGGCATCAGGGGCAGATGGGGGTCGGGCTCCGCGCCCAGTTCACGGGCGCCGCGCTCGCGCGCCTCGGCGGCGGCGAACAGGGGCAGGGGATCGTCGTCGGGCAAGCGGCGCACCGCCCACAGGGCCTGGCGACGGTCCTGGCCCAGGGAACGGAAGGCGTCGGCGTCGGCCAGTTTGCGCATGGCGGCGGCGGGCAGCTCGGCGCGGCGGGCCAGGGTTTCGACATCGGCGAAGGGCGCCTCGGCCCGCGCCGCCGACAGGGTCTTGGCCCAATCCTCCCTGAAGCCGTCGATCTGGCGGAGGCCCAATCGCAGAGCCAGGGCCTCCTTTGGTCCCTCCAGTGAGTTGTCCCAGTCGCTGTGTGAGACGTCGATGGGGCGCACCTCGACACCGCCGACCTCCTGCGCCTCGCGCACGATCTGGGCGGGCGCGTAGAAGCCCATGGGCTGGCTGTTCAGCAGGGCGCAGGCGAAGGCCGCCGGATGGCGGTGCTTGATCCAGGAAGAGACATAGACCAGCCGGGCGAAACTGGCGGCGTGGCTTTCTGGAAAACCGTAGGAGCCGAAACCCTTGATCTGTTCGAAGCAGCGCCGCGCGAAATCAGGATCATAGCCGCGCGCGATCATCCGCCCGACCATGCGGTCTTCATAGGTGTGCAAGGTCCCGTCGCCGCGAAACGTGCCCATGGCCTTGCGAAGGCCGTTGGCCTCGGCGTCGGAGAACCGGGCGGCGACCATGGCGACCTTCATGGCCTGTTCCTGGAACAGGGGGACGCCAAGGGTCCGGTGGAGCACCTGCTTCAACTCGTCAGGTGGACCATAGAGGCGGCCGGGCGGGGGATAGTGAACCTCCTCCACGCCGTTGCGGCGACGCAGATAGGGATGGACCATGTCCCCCTGGATCGGACCGGGACGCACGATGGCGACCTGGATCACCAGATCATAGAACTCTCGCGGCCTCAGCCGGGGCAGCATGTTGATCTGGGCGCGGCTCTCGACCTGGAAGACGCCGATGGACTGGCCCCGGCACAACATGTCGTAAACCTCGGACTCCTCCGGCGGGACGGAGGCGAGGTCGTGCTCGACGCCCGAATGGGCCTTCATCAGGTCGAAGGCCTTACGGATGCAGGTCAGCATGCCGAGCGCCAGCACATCGACCTTCATCAGGCCGAGGGCGTCGATATCGTCCTTGT
Organism: Brevundimonas sp. T2-11; assembly: GCF_055397675.1. Taxonomy (NCBI): domain Bacteria; kingdom Pseudomonadati; phylum Pseudomonadota; class Alphaproteobacteria; order Caulobacterales; family Caulobacteraceae; genus Brevundimonas; species Brevundimonas sp. T2-11. Next base: position 1,780,838 of record NZ_AP027920.1, on the reverse strand, counting down.
CCCATTCGATGAAGGTGCGGTCGGGCATGGCGGCGTTGCCGATGGGGACGGTCTCGTCCAGCCCCCCTCGGGTCAGGACGAAGCCGCCGACGTGCTGGGACAGGTGGCGCGGAAAGCCGAGCAAGCGCGTCGCCATGCGCACGGCGCGATCGACCATGGGATTGGCGGCGTCCAGTCCGGCCTGTTCGATCTGGCGGCCGCTGATCTCCGATCCCCAACTGCCCCACTGGGTCGAGGCCAGGCGGGCTGTGACGTCTTCGGTCAGGCCCAGGACCTTGCCGACCTCGCGGATGGCGCTGCGGGGACGATAGCGGATGACGGTGGCGGCGATGCCGGCGCGATGGCGGCCATAGCGGTCATAGACGTACTGGATGATCTCCTCGCGCCGCTCATGCTCGAAGTCCACGTCGATGTCGGGCGGCTCGTCGCGGCTGGAGGACAGAAAGCGCTCGAATAACAGGTCGTGGCGGACCGGATCGACGCTGGTGATCCCCAGGACGTAGCAGACGGCGGAGTTGGCGGCCGATCCGCGTCCCTGGCACAGGATGCCCTTGTCCTCGGCTGTGCGGACGATGTCGTGGATGGTCAGGAAATAGGGGGCGAGGCTGCGCTCGGCGATGAAGGCCAGCTCTTTCTCAAGCAGGGCTGTGACCTTGGGCGGCGCACCGTCGGGATAGCGGACCAGAGTGCGACGACGCACCAGTTCCTCCAGCCAACCCTGAGGCGTTTCGTCCGGCGGCACAGGCTCCTCGGGGTATTCGTATTTGAGATCGCTCAGATCGAACGTGATCCGCGACAGGAAGGCCACAGTCTCGACCACCGCCTCTGGCGCGTCCTTGAACAGGCGGGCCATTTCATCCTCGGGCTTCAGCCAGCGTTCGGCGTTGGCCTCCAGCCGACGGCCGGCGGTTTCGATGGTCGCGCCTTCGCGGATGCAGGTCAGGACGTCCTGCAGGTCGCGGTCATCGGGAGCGGCGTAGAGGGCGTCGTTGAGCGCCAGCAGGGGGACCTGGACCCGATCCGCCATGGCCTTGAGCCGGGCCAGCCGCCGCCGGTCGTCGCCGCGCCTGTGCAGGACGGCGCCCAGCCAGACCGCGCCCGGCGACGCCGCGTTCATGCGGGCTAGCACCTCTTCCAGCCCCGTCAGCCGGTCCGGCGGGACGAGGATCAGCAGCAGGTCCTCCGGATCGGCCAGCAGGTCGCGCAGGCCGATCTCACATTCGCCCTTCCTGGCCCGGCGGTTGCCCAGGGTCAGCAGGCGCGTCAGCCGACCCCAGCCCGCCCTCGTCTCCGGATAGGCGATGACGTCCGGCGTCCCGTCGTTGAAGACCAGTCGCGTCCCGGTCAGCAGGCGGAAATCCGCTGCGCGACGCTTCACCTCTTCGGACAGGGCCGGATCGTTCAGCGGGTCCTCGATGAAGGCGATCTCGCCGGGGCCGCCGCCCTCGCGCACCTTGTCCGGCGGGGCCAGACCTTCTGCCCGCAGTTCCTTTAGTGCGCTCCAGGCCCGCACCACGCCCGCCACGGTGTTGCGGTCGGCCAGCCCCAGTCCGGCGTGGCCGCGCAGGATCGCTGTCAGCACCAGGTCCTTGGGATGCGAGGCGCCGCGCAGGAAGGAGAAGTTGCTGGCCGTCGCCAGTTCGGCGTAGGCGCCGCAAGGGTCGAGCCTCCTCATGCGAACAGACCGTGGATGAACCAGCGCGGCTCGGGCGTCTCGCCATAGAGACCCTGGCGGAACAGCCAGAAGCGACGGCCGTCCCGGTCCTCGACCCGGTAATAGTCGCGGGTGCGCTGGTTCGGGGCGCGCCACCATTCGCCGCTGATCCGCTCGGGCCCTTCGGCGCGCGTCACCTCGTGCAGGACGCGGCGCCAGCGGAACTTCAAGGGATAGCCGTCGGGCACCTCCGCCAGGGTTTCGACCGGCTGGGGCGGGTCAAACATCTGCAGGGGACGCAAGGGCGGATCGTCGGGATCGAGGTCGGGCCAGGTCTCGTCACCATGACGGGCGGCGGCCGGGACCAATCGCGCGGCACGTTCGGGAATGTGCGAGGCGAAGGGCTCGAAGCGCAGCACGGCCTCCGGCCCCAGACGCGCGGTCAGCCGATCGACCAGACGGCTGAAGGCCTCCTCGCCGGACGTCTCGCGTTCCAGGCCCTGCTGGGTCGGCGCCAAAGCCTGGGTCCAGGGCACGGACATCCGCATCTGATCGAAGCCGAAGCCGGGGTCCAGCGGGGCGGCCAGGGCCGCCATCCGCTCGCGGAACAGCCGCAGGGTCGCGAGGGCGTCGCGGGTCGGGCGGCCGGCGCGGACGACGATCCGGCGCGTCTCGCCGTCCACGCGATAGAAGCCGGCCTCGAAGGCGCGGCCGCCCAGGCCCGCCTGATCCAGCCGGTCCATGGTCTCGACCAGCAGGTCGGACAGGACCCGCTCCACGTCCTCGGGCGCCGAGATCGGCTCGAAGAAGACGCGGTCGACCACCACGGGGGCGGGCGGACGATGCGGGGTGATGCGCATGTCCTCGTCGCCCAGAACCCGCGCCAGTCGGGTCGGGAAGTCGGCGCCGAAGCGGGCGGCCAGGGGCGCGCGAGGCCGGTCGTCCAGATCGCCCAGCCGCTTCAGGCCCAGGCGACGCAGGGCCTCGTCCTCCTTGTCCGAAAGCTCCAGGGCGGCGACCGGTAGGCGGCGCACGGCGGCGCGGTCCTGGCCGCGCTCGAACCGGCCGCCCGGTCCGAAGCGGGCCAGGGCGCGAGCAACCTGGGGCGCACCGGCCAAAGCGCACCGGATTTTGAGCCCGGCGCGTTCGGCCCGCGCCTGGACCGTCCGCATCAGGCCTGTCTCTCCGCCGAACAGGTGGGCGCAGCCGGTCGCGTCCAGCATCAGACCGTGCGGCGGGTCGAGCGCAATCAGGGGAGTAAAGCGACCGAAATCCTCCAGCACTCGGGCCAGCAGGGTGTCGTCGGCGTCGGGTCGATGGGCGACGACGCGCAGGGCGGGGGTCCGCGCTCGCGCATCGGCCAGGGCCAGGCCAGGGGTCAGTCCCGCTCGCGCCGCCGCCGGATCGACGGCGGCCAGCCGCAGGGCGCCCTTGACCTTCTCGACCAGGACGACGGGCGGCCCATCCTTTGACGGGATGTCCTCAGGCGGCGCGTCTGGCGCCTGACGCCGCAGCCGGTCGCTGGGCAGCCAGGGGAACCAGACCGCCAGATAGCGGCGCGGGCGGGCGGAAGGTTCGCTGTTCACGATCCCACTCCATGATCCAGGTTCCGGTCGCCCCGCCGCCGCGCCGCCGCAACAGGGTCGCGGAAAAAGACGGCCGCCCCGGCGCTCCGCCTTCCAGAGGTTCAGAAGCGTAAGAGCCCACCGACCAGCGGGTCTCGGCCGCGCTGGGGCAGGGCAGGACGCCCGCCCGCGCCAGGAACAGGGTCGCGCCGCCCGTCTCGGTCGCCAGAGCCAGTCGTCGGCTGGCCGTCAGGCTGAAGGCCTTGGCCTCGCCCCAGGCGCTCAACAGCACGGCGCCTACGGCCGGACTGCGCAGAGCTTCTTCGCCGACAGCCAACAGGGCCTTCACGTCGCGTGTCCGCACCAGCAACAGGTCGCGCGGCGACAGGCCCATCTCATGCAAGCCCGGACCGTGTGGCCGCCCCGCCTCCTGTCCCATCATCTCATGCAGGCCCCAGACGATCGGCCGCCCCGCCGCCGCCCGCAGCGCCATGCCCAGCCCGAAGGCGTTGACCGCCGCCGCGTCGGCGGGGGCGGCGGCGTAGAGATCATGCAGAACGCCCGTGGCCAGCGGCGCAAAGGCGTCGTTGCTTCCCGCGCGCACGCCCGCGCCGACGCGACGACCGCCGGCCCGATCCAGGGCCTCCAGGCGGGTCTTCAGCGCCGCCAGAGCGTCAGGCTGAGAATAAATGTTCCTCATTTGTTCTATATGCGCTCTTGTCCCTGACGGAGCAAGCAGGGCTGTCTGAGGGAAAGCGCATTTATGGCGGTCGGCCGCTCGGCTGTCGGTTTCTCGGTGCTCGTGACCGCTCCCGCTACCGGCTGGCGTGTTCGCTGGGGCTGGCTAGCGGCCTGGAAGATCGGCCAGGGTCATCTGTTTCGCTGAACGATCTTCCACTGGACGGCGCACAGCGATGGTCATCCACGCGATCTCTCGGCGTCGAAACCCGCTTCCCCACGTATCTGGTGACCGGTCAAGCTCGGGGTCAGCGTGCGCCTCCGTCCTGCTTCTTGTCCTGACCGTCGTCGCCATGATCTGATGTGAGGCGGGATGGGCCGCGGCCCGGACGGGGATGGCGAAATGACGCCTGATGAGGAAAGCCTTGTCGCCGACAGGCTTGAAGCCGAGGCGGCCTGCATGCATGCGGAATCGCGCCGGTCGCGCACACGTATGGAAAGCCTGTGGCTGCGGTTTCGCGCCCTTATGCGTGAGGAGACAGCCGTGCGTCTGCGCGAGCGGGCGGACGGGCGGCGCTCGCGGGATTGAGACCTAGGGCGTTTCACCGTTAGTCTGGGTCCAGCGGGTTGTCGTGAATAGAGATCGGCTATGGTCCGGGGGATGCGCGTAACCGCGCATCGGACGCGGCCGGGATCGAATAAGCGCGCCTCTTCATCGGAGGATTCCACGCCCGCCCCCTTTTCATGCTGCGCCTGACGAATATCGCCCTTGGGGCGAATCTCCAGGTCACGCTAGAGCGGTCACCTTACATCAAAAGTGAGAGGCGACGTGGCGGAACCGATTGAAGCCCCGAAACTATCTCCTCGCGACGTCCTTGAGTGGATGGCGGTAACCCTACCGCTCCTGACGGCGGCGGGCTTCATCTGCACCGCGGTGATCCTTATGTCGCTTTTCGGCGAGTGGGGCCTGTCGGGCATGCAACTCGTCACCCCGCAGGACATCGTCGTACCAGGCGTGATGATCGGCTACCTGATCGTGACCATCCTATATCTGCCATTCGCCCTGGCGCAGTTCTTCAGCTGGTTTTCAACAGGCGACCTGAGCCGCAGGATCACGCGAGGGGCCGGCTGGCTCCTGTTGTTGGGGGCGGTGGTCGCGGCCCTGGTCGTCAAGGACATCCAGTGGCGGCTGCTGTTCGCATTCTTGGCCACCAGCGCCGGATTTCTTCTGCTGCTTCGAACCATGCGTTCGGAACTGGACTCGACCGGCGTCAAGGCGCGGACCGTGTTCGCGGCGATTCTTTTTTCTATTGCGGGAGGCGTCTGGATCTGCGGCGCATTCGGCGGCCTGTTCAACCAAATGGTCGGCGTGGGGCTGGCACGCGGTCTCTATGTGATCGATCCGCATGCCGCTTGCATCGGCCGCGTGCTTTGGTTCGGAGAGCGCGTCATCGTGCTGCGGTGCGCCACCGGTAGTGAAGAAATCCGCGTCATGCCCGCGAAAGAGGACCTCCGTCTCGGGTCAGAGCGGGAGCTTGGTCTTGCCTCGAAGGCCAAGGCCCAGTAGCCGATCAAGGCGGGCGCCGGATCGATAGGCGCGGGTCCAGTGACCGGGGGGTGTCGGCGAACGCCGGCGACCGGTGGGACCTCTTCTGAAACCTCCGGGCCTTTTCGCAAGGTTCCAACGCCCGTCCCCTTCACCCCGGAGGCGAAGGGCGATCTTGCGCCCGGGAATCAAATCAGTCACGATTCAGGCGTCGGCCCAGGCCGACAGGGGCGTGGAATCCCCTGCGATGTTTCTCAATGACGACGGCCAAGGCGCGCCAGCAGGCGTGCGTGAGCCGTTGCGGCCGGTGTTTCCCTTCAGGAGGCGCGGAACGCTCCAGCGCGGGCGGCAGGATTTCCATGTGCGCTGTTCGCCGCCCCTGGCCTCCCTGGGAGGGACGGACTTGGCCAAGGCGGAAGGCGCTGACGCAGAGCGCAGGATCGAATCGCAGGCCCGGTCGGAACAGCGACTGGCGGACTGGCATGCGCGTTACGACCGCTGGCTGGCGGCCCAGATCCGGCGGAGGTTTTCCGGCCAGAGCGGCGAGGACATCGCCCAGGAGACCTGGGTGAGGCTGGCGGCTAGCGGCGATGTGGAGGCCGTGCGGCGACCGAAGGCCTTTCTTTTGCGGGTGGCCACCAATCTCGCGATCGGACAGGCTCGGCGACGCGCCGTGGCGGAACGCTTCGCCGCTGCCGCGCCGCCGATTGTTCAGACCGAGGCGGATCAACTGGAGACGGTCTTTCTTCGACAGATCGTCCTCGACTTGCCACAACCCCTCCGGGATGTCTTTCTTCTGTCTCGTGTGGGCGGTCTGACCAACAGCCAGATCGCCGAGCATCTCGGCATCAGTCAGAAAACGGTCGAGTGGCGCATGACGCGGGCCCTGGCCCGCTGCGCCGCCCAGCTCCGGCGCTAAGGATGGGGTATCGCATGGCCGGCCCGAAGACCCGCCCTCAGGCCCGAACCCGCGCCGCCGAAGTGGAGGCGGCTGAATGGCACGCGCGCCTGGGCGGCCCCAGCGTCGATGCGGCGACGATCGAAGCCTTTTTCGTCTGGCGCCGGTCGCCCGGGAATGCGGAAGCCTACCGCAGGGTGGAGGCTGTCTGGACGGAAAGCCCGGGCCTGGGCTCTGACCCGCAGGTCGCGGCGGCGCTTCAGGAGACCCTGTCGCGGGGGGCGAAGCGCCGGAAGCCGGCTCGCCTGTCTTGGGGGCTGGCCGCGGTCGGGGCGGCCGTCGTCCTGGCGGGCGGTCTCAGTTTCTGGCTGCAGGCGCGGACCGTCTTCTCCACCGGGGTGGGAGAGGCGCGCCTGATCCGGCTGGCGGACGGATCCTCGGTCCGCCTCGATACGGCTTCGAAGGTGCGGGTGCGTTTCGACGGGGACCGGCGTCTGGTTGAGCTGAGCGAAGGCCAGGCCCTGTTCACGGTGGCGCATGACGCCGCTCGCCCCTTTGTGGTGACGGCCGGCGACGCCAGGGTCACGGCCCTCGGCACGGTCTTCGACGTCCGTCGCGACGCCGGCGGCGTTCGCGTGACCCTGGTCTCCGGCTCGGTGGAGGTGAGGGGCGGCGGGTCGGCCCAGCGTATGGCCGCGGGCCGGCAGGCGCGGGTAGGGGCGGACGGCCTGGTCACGGCGGCGGTCGATGTCGGGGCCGAGACGGGCTGGACCGAGGGGCGCATCGTCTTCCGGGACACGCCGCTGCCGGCCGCTGTGGCCGAGGTGAACCGCTACCTGTCCGACAAGATCCTGCTCGATCCCGCAGCGGCGGACGGGCGCGCGGTGAACGGCGTGTTCCGGACCGGGGACCGGGAGGCCTTCGTCGCCGCCGCGACCCAGGCCCTTGGCGTCAGGCCGGTGGCGGAACCGGACGGTTCGGTCCGGCTGACGGGAGCGTCGGGCTAGGGAGGCGAAATTTTTCATCGTCGAGCGCCGGGGTCGTCCGGGGGCTCGGGCGTCTCTTTCCTGACGCCACGAGGCGTCGAGGGGGAGACCTGAGATGAATCGATCGACTATCTTCGCTTTCGCCGCCGCGGCCGCGTGTCTGGCGGCCGCTTCGCCCGCCTCCGCCCAGGAGACGCGGGTATTCGATATTCCGGCCGGCGCCCTGGCCGACGCCCTGACCGCCTTCGGGATTCAAAGCGACCGGCAGATCCTGTTCACCAGCGACCTGGTCGCCGGGCGGCGTTCGCACGGGCTCAGCGGCGCCTTTGCGCCTTCCTTCGCCCTGGATCGCCTGCTGGCGGGAACGGGCCTGGTCTGGGTCGAGACGCGGCCCGGCGTCTATGTGGTGAGAACGCCGACCGCCTCTGCGGAAGAGACGACGGAGGTCGGGGAGGTGATCGTCACGGGCAGCCTGCTGCGCGGCTCGGGACCCTTGTCGTCGCCGATCCTGGTTCTGGACCGGGACGCCCTGGACCGGCGCGGGCGAGGCTCGGTCGCAGACATCCTGGCCGATCTGCCGCAGAACTACGCCGGTTCGGGCACGCCGGGCGCGCTTCTGGGCTTCGCCGATCCCGCGGGCGGCAACAGCGCCCTGGCCACGGGGATCAATCTGAGGGGCCTGGGCGTGGGCTCGACCCTGACCCTGGTCAACGGGCGGCGGCTGGCCGGGACCGGATCGCGCGGGGCCTTCGCCGACGCTTCCGCCCTGCCGTCGGCGGCCGTGGCCCGGGTGGACGTCCTGCTTGACGGGGCCTCGGCCCTCTATGGTTCGGACGCCGTGGCCGGGGTGGTCAATATCGTCATGCGGCGCGAGTTCGACGGTCAGGAAAGCCGGTTGCGGATCGGCGCCGCGCGCGGAGGCGGCGAGGACCTTACGGTTTCGCATCTGGTCGGGAACAGCTGGGACGGCGGTTCAGCCTATGTCGCCTATGAGCATCAGGCGGCCAGGGGGCTGAACATGCTGGATCGGCCCTATACGGCGGATGGCGATCTGCGTCCTTTCGGCGGGCATGACCGACGGGGCCTGTTCGCTTCCCCGGGCAACATCGTGGCGGCTTCGGGCGGGGCCTTCGCCGCCCAGTGGGCCATTCGACCTGGCCCGTCGGGCGCCGCCCAGGGGGCAGGGGACTTCGCGGCCGGGCAGGCCAACGGCACGGCCCTGTTGTCCGGCGCGGACCTGGCGCCGGACGTCAGGCGGGACAGCCTCTATGGGCGCGTGGCCCAGGATCTGGGGGGCCGCTTCGAGGCCAGCGCCGACGTCCGCTTCAGCCGTCGCGCCTACGGCATGCAGAACGCGCCGACGAGCACGGTCTTCGCCGTAAGCGCCGCCAATCCGCATTTCGTTTCGCCCAATGGCTCGGCCCAGCATCTGATCGCCTATTCCTTCTACGGGGACCTGGGGCCGACACGGAGAAAGGGCGTTTCACGCAGTCTCGGCGTCACCGCCGGCGGGGCCTATGACCTTGGCGCAGGCTGGTCCCTGGACGGCTACCTGGGTCTGGCGGAGGAGAGGGCGGAGAACCTGACCTTCAAGGTCGTGAATAGCGCCTTCCTCGCCGAGGCGCTCGGCAACGGCCCGGACAATCCGGCGACGGCCTATGATCGTCTGCGCGACGGCTACTTCAATCCGTTCGGCGCGGGCGCCGCCAATAACCGGGCGGTGTTGGACTTCATCAGCCAGGGCTATTCACACAGCCTTCTGCGCAATCGCGCGGGCTCGGCCAACCTGCTGGCGCGGGGGCCGCTCATGCGGCTGCCGGGCGGTGATCTGGATCTGGCTGTCGGCTTCCAGGCGAGGCGGGAAAGCCTGGCGAGCCGCGCCCGCACCCTGACCTCGACCGCCGCGCCGCGCGAGACCCGCGAACCGGATCATGATCGCGAGGTGCAGGCGGGCTTCGTCGAGGCCCGCCTGCCGATCGTGGGGAGCGCCAACGCTCGCCGCGGTCTGGAACGTCTCGAGGTGACGGCCGCGGTCCGGATCGAGGACTACGACGACTTCGGATCCACGACCAATCCCAGGATCGGTGCAGTCTGGTCGCCCGCTCCGGGATGGAACCTGCGCGCCTCCTGGGGAACCTCCTTCAAGGCGCCGGCCCTGACCCAGATGTTCGACGCCTCGGCGGCGACCATGACGACCGTGCCGAGATCCGACGGCCTGAGGGTGACCAGCATCTACCTCTATGGCGGCAATCCGGATCTGAAGCCTGAAACGGCCGAGACCTGGACGGCGGGGTTCGACTATCGGGCGGAAGGCGGCGGGCGGCTGAGCCTCGGCTATTTCGACATCCGTTTCTCCGACCGCATCAATCAGCCGATCAATGAGAATCTCCAGGCGGCCCTGACCAATCCGGATCTCGCGCCCTTTGTGCGCCTCGTCGATCCGGCGGGAAATCCCGCCGACATGGCCCTGGTGCGATCCTATGTGGAGGCGCCCGGCTTTCCCGCCGCGGGCCTCTATCCCCCCGACGCCTACGGCGCGATCCTCGACGGACGGTGGGTCAACGCCGCCGCCGTGGAGGTGCGCGGCCTGGACTTCGCCGGGAGCTGGCCGGTCCGCTTCGGTGCGGATGAGCTGACCTTTGACGCCTCGGTCTCTTACCTGTTCGACTATGATCAGCAGAACACCCCGGCCGCGCCCCTGCGCTCTGTCAGGGGCCTGGTCGGCTATCCGTCGAAGCTGAGGTCGAGAGCCGGGGCGACCTGGACCCGGGGCGAGGTCTTCGCCGGGCTGAGCTGGAGCCATGTGGCCGCCTATGAAGACCGGGAGGGGGCCAGGATCGACGCCTGGAATACGGTCGATCTTCAGCTGGGCTGGGATCGCGGCGACGGCCTTCGGGCTCTGTTCAACGTCCAGAACCTCTTCGACGCCGATCCGCCCTTCTACGACTCGACCTCGGGCGTGGGCTTTGATCCGGGCGGCGCCGATCCTCTGGGACGGGTCGTCTCCCTGCAACTGATCAAGCGCTGGTAGGTCCGACATGATCAGATGGATCAGTCCCGCCCTGGCGGGGATGGCCCTGGCTTGCCTGTCTTGGACCGGCGCCCTGGCGGACGAAAGGCGGCCGGCGAGGATCGACGACATCCTCTCCATGTCCAGCTTCGGCGCCGTCTCCCTCTCGCCCGATGGCCGTCATGCCGCCTGGGTGCGACAGGGGCCTTATGATGAAGGGCCGCGCTTTGATCGCGACTGGCGCTCGGCCTGGAGCGCCGGGGTGCTGATGATCGCCGATCTGGAGGAGGGAGCCGCCCCGCTGCCGGTGGATGAAGGAGCGGCCGGCCTGCTTCAGGGACCATGGTCGCCCGACGGAGCCCGCTTGATGGTCTATCGCCTGGTCGGCGAGATAGCCGAGGCGGGGATCGCGGACGTACGGACCGGAAGGGTGAGGTGGACGGGCCTGGCCCCCGATCTGCCCCTGAACGGCGCGGGCGCGGCCTGGCTCGGCGCCGACCGGTTTCTGCTCAGCGTCAGGACGGACGGCCGCTCGCCCTGGCAGCTTCGCTTCCAGACGCCGGGCGCGGAGGTCATGGCGGAACGCTGGCGCATCAGCCGGGAGGGCAAGGTCCCGTCACGCCAGATTCTGGATACGCGTGAAGCGGCCGTCGCGGCGGAGGAGCCGTGGGAGGTCCAGACCCTGATGATGGCGAGCGCCGACGACGGAAAGGCCGTCCCTCTGCTGACGGGCTCCATTCGCGATTTTGAACTGTCGCCGGGCGGCGCCTGGGCCGCGATCCTGGTCCAGGCGGAGGCGACGCCGTCGCCGGTCGAGGAAAGAAATGTCCAGAGCGCGGTTCTGCGCCGTGGGCGGCTTCGGCTGGTGGAGACGGCGACCGGTCGGGTCGTGGAGCCGGAGGAGGAGATGGACGTCGCGCCGCACCTCCTGCGCTGGTCTCCCGACGGCAGGGAGATCGCGATCTGGAGACGGCGGGAAGACGCGACCTGGCGTGAAGGCGGGCTGGTCGCGATCGCGACCGACGGAACGATCCGACGGATCGACGTCAATGGGCTTGAGCCGAGAGAGAAGGGCCGGACGCTGGACGAACTGAGAGCGGTGCGGGTCGACTGGATCGGAGACCGGCTGCTCTTCTACGCCCGGGAGCCGGACGGCGATCGGTTCGACTGGTGGCGGCTTGACCCTGACGGTCCCGTGGCGATGACGCGCAAACTGTCTGTCGTTCCGGATCGTTTGACGGCGGTGAACGCGAACTCGGCCCGTCTCGTCGCAGACGGACGGCTCTGGAGGCTGGCACGGACCGGCGAGGCCGAACCTCTGGCGGAAGTCGGGCCGGAATTGCGGTCGGCCGAGCCCGTGAACCTGCTCGACACGGTGCGCAGCCGCTCCAACAGCGCGGCGAGGCGCGGGTGGTCGCCCCTGTTCGAGGCGGGGGGACTGGCGGCCTACGGGAACGACGGTCGACGAATATGGCGCTCCAGCCGCGCCTGCGACGGCGAACTCCGGGTGCGGGCCGTCGCCGGCGCCCGCGCCCTGGCGGTCTGCGACCTTCAGGGCGTGTCCGTTCTGACGGCGGAGGAGGCTTCAGGGAGTCGGGTCCTGGAGAGGTTGAACCCGGACTTCGGCGATCTCCAGCTGCCGCGGCCCATGCCCGTGCCGCATCGGGATCGCCTCGGACGTCCGGTGGTCAGCTATCTCTATCGGCCTCCGGGTCTGGCGGCGTCGGAGATCCGGGGCGTGATCGTCGACTTCTACCCGGGACGCGGGGATGCGGGCCGGTGGACCGACGCCCTGAGCCTGAGGTCGGGCATGCTGGCCACGGTCCTGGCCATGGGGAAGTACGCCGTGCTGTCGCCGACCAGCGCGGCCGAGGGCGAAAGCGACCGGGCCGAAATGCTGGACGACTTCCGGGCGGGACTGGATCTGGCCATCGATGCGGCGGAAGCGGCCGCGCCGGATCTGCCATGGTCGCGTCTGGCCCTCTACGGGCACAGTTTCGGAGGCTATGGGGCTCTGGGCGTGGCGGCGCGAACCGACCGGTTCCGGACCTATGTGGTTTCCTCGGCGCCGACGCAGATGTTCGGCAAATGGGGGGAGCCCATGCCGGTCGCCCGGCTCTGGCCCAACCCGGGTTCAGCCTGGATCCAGTCCGCCGGAGCGACAGAACAGGGCCAGGCGAAGCTGGAGGTTCCACCCTGGGAGGCGCCGGACGTCTACGCCAGGGCCAGCCCCATGCTGGGCGCGCCCTGCATCAGGGCGCCCGTCCTGCTGATCACGGCCGACCGGGACTATGTGCCGGCGACCCAGTCCGAAGCCATGTTCGCCGCCCTGCATCGTCTGGGCAAACGCGCGCGGCTGATCACCTACTGGGGCGAGGGTCATGGCATGACGAGCCCGGCCAATTTTCGCGATCTGCACGCCCAGATCTTCCGATGGCTGGACGAGACTCTCGGGGAGGCGGAGTCCTCATCGCTCCAACCGTTTGTCCCAGGCGCGGACCCAGCCTTCGAACAGGGCGGCGAGAAGGATGTCGGGATAGTCGCCGCAGCGAATGAGGGCGTCGCGTGTCAGAGCCGCTTCGGCGCCCTTGCGGTCGATGACGCCGAGGGCGGCCAGGCGCCCGTCCAGGAGCCAGGGTCTCAGGTCGTCGAGACCGTCGGCGATCATCCGGCCGAAGAAGGCGGTGAGCTCGCCCTTTGAGCGCCGATGGATGATCTCGGGGGGAAGCCGGTCCCCGAAGGCCAGGCGGGCGAGGGCGCGATCACGGCGACCCAGGGTGAGTTGGGGCGTCGACAGGCCCAGGCAGGTCTCGATCACGGGTTGGGACAGGAGGGGATGGAAGACGTCGACGGCGGCGGTGAGCCGGCTGGCGCCGTGGAGGCCGTGGCCCTGGAGGAGGCTGAGCACCTGGACGGTCTTGGCCGGCCCCCAGGCGGCGGCCTCGTCCAGCCAGGGATGGCGCGGCGGCGCGCCGTCGAGCGGTGTGAAAAGGGACAGCTCGCCGGGCGCCGGATCGGCGGGACCACGCCAGGACCGGGCGGCGGAGACCAGGGTCCAGACCGATCTCTCGTTGAGGCGTGCGAGCCGGACCAGGTCCCGGGACCACAGGGCCCGCCAGCCCCTGAGACGCCACAGGTCGGTGAAGACGGCGGGCGAGGCGGGCTGGATCAGGAGACCGTCGCCGCCCTTGCCGGTGAAGAGGGCCTGGACGCCGGCGGCGGAGCAGTAGTCGGCCCAGGAATGATCGAAGTCGCCGTCGAGGGCGGCGAGCGACGGGCGCAGCCTCTGGGGCGCGGCCTCCAGGGCCGCAAGGCCGAGGGGAGAGCGACGACGCTCGAACCGGGTCGCGGTTATGGCGAGGCCCTGCTCGAGGGCGTCGACGAACCGGCTCTCGTCCGCGCCGGGGCCCGGGCCCGTGGCGTTCAGCCAGAGACGGACCTCATGACGCGGATGCAGGGCGGCCGCGACAATGCTTGAATCCAGCCCTCCCGAGATTTCGCCTCCGACCGCTCCGGCGGCCGAGGTCAGGCCGTCCACGGCTTCCTCGATCGCCGCGCGCAGACGGGCGGCGGCCTCGGGCGGCCTGAGCGTGATCAGGTCAGGCCGGTGGACATGGTCGGCGGGACGCCACAGGGCGTGGGTCTCGTCGGTCGCAAGATCTTTCATCTCGCCAGGGAGAAGGGCGACCGGGCCGTCCAGCGGCAGGGCGGCGCCGAGGACAAGGGGATTGCGCACGGCGACGGCGAGGCGGGAGGTTGAAATGCGCCAGTCGGAGGCGACCGTCTTCACCAGGCCGTCAGGCAGGTCGGAAGCGATGAAGGTCAGGCCGTGGGCGTTCCAGAACACGGCTTCGCGGGCGCCGGAGGGATCGCGGAGCACGGCGCAGGCTTCTCCGGACGGGGCCAGGAGGACGCCGACATAACGGCCCCAGATACGAGCCAGGAGTTTGCGGTCCCAGGCGTGGGGAGCCTGATCCTCGATGGCGGGAAAGACCGGGCTTCGTCGATCGAAGACGTCGCCGATCAGGGTCCAGGGGCCGATCTTGCGCAGAGCGGGCGGGCGCGGCCCCCAGACGATCAGCCAGGCGAGCGGGGACAGGGCGCGAACAGTGAAGCCCAGACGTTCGGCCTCGGCCTGGACGGCGAGGGACAGGCGTTCGCCGAGAGGCGCCTGGGCAGGGCGGCTGCAAAGGAGGAAGTCGCCCATCAGACGGCCATGATCGGGGTGAAGCCGCCGACCCGGTTGAGACTGTCGCCCACGACGACGTCGCCGACCTGGACCCAGCAGTGGGCGAAGAAGGGCCAGGTGCGGACGCCGAAGACCCAGTCGGCTTCGAGCCCGCGTCGGCAGAGGCGATCATGAAGCATCCAGGAACGCTGGAGGCAGTCGCCCTCGAAGGGCGCCCAGGGGCGGATCGTCTCGAAGGCCGCCGCTTCGCGGATTGCGGCTTCGAGGTCGCGCCGGCGGGTGCGTGCCTTGCGGCGCGCGGCGGTCTCGACCAGGGCGGCCAGACCGCGGCGCCGGAAGGCGGCTGTGGCCGCGAGGGCGTGCAGAAAGAGGGGGAGGCGCCGGAAGGGCGGCGCGGAGAGGTTCAGGGCCGCCTGGCGTTTCGCCGGAACGAGGGGTCTGCGCCGACCGTCGGAGGCGGGGACGACAAGGCCCGCCGCGGCCAGTTGATCGAGAAACGCGGTTTCCGCCTGGACGCCGCCGCCGTGGCGGACCGGCTGCAACAGGTCGGCTGCGCCGGGGATCAGGATATAGGCGTCGCTTCGCAGGTCGAGGACGACGACGTCTTCGTCCCGTCGGGCCAGGTGGACGCCCGGGGCGAGGTCTGCATCGGACAGGCCGGTCATGGGGACGCTCAAACGAGATGATGGGCGAAGCGATGGGCGAGGTGATCGGGCGGCCGACGAGCAGCCGCCCGACCGGGCCTACATGGGGAAGTCGGTGCGAAGGCCGGCGCTTTCGACGTACTTGCCGTCGATCTCCAGACGGGTGAGATCACGTGCGCTTCCGACGCGCACCAGCTTGAGCGTTTGGGTCTGCATGTCAGTCTCCTGGATCGGATCGCCGCGGAATGCGGCGGACCCAGTGAGCGCCCGTATCGGCGTCTGTTGAAGCTATATCTGGAGTATATTTCTCAACCAGGACAGGGCGCTAGCGCCCCGGGGCCGGGCGGGCCCGGGCCAGGGCGTCCGCGCCGGAGCGTATCCAGGTCCGGGCTTCGGCCTGGGCGGTCTGGGCCGCCGCCAGCCTGTCGAACATGGCGGTGACGGCGCTGACGATGGTGCGCGGGTCCAGGTCCCGGACGCCGTCGCCGAGGGCCAGGTCGAAGCTCTGGAGGCCCACGGCGAGGATGGTGGCCAGCTGGTTGTCGGCGGTGCGGGCCGCCAGCTCCGGCGAACCTATGGCCACCGCCATGAGGAGGGCGTGAGGATCGCTTCGCGTCGCCCGGGCGAAGCGGTGGATGTGGTCCAGGTTCGGGCGCGCCTGTCCGGCCTCGAACCTCTGGTAGGTGCGCAGGGGCATGTTCATGGCCTCTGCGGTCTGGTTCGAGCTCATGCCGCGCAGGCGTCGGACCGAGCGGAGCGCGCGTGAGAGAAGGGCGCTGTCATGCGCGGCGGCGGGCGGAACGCCCTTGGTCTTCGCATCCATCCTCCACCCCCAAGGTTGCAGGCCGGATCGGCCGGTCGGACGGGCGTCGAGAGAAGCCGCGCCGTTTTCCGGCGCACTCGACGACAAACTCCGGCGCTGGGCGCGACCTTTTTCGGCGCGAAGAACGCGGGTTTCTCTCATTCATTGGAGAAGGCGCGCCTCTGTTCAATAGTTTTCGTCGATCCTCGACGGAGGCATGAGCTTGACCAGAAGTCGCGACCCCTTTCTTCAGGCGCTCGACAGCCTGAGGTTGAGAGCCGAGCAGGGCGCCTTCGGCGCCGGCCAGCCCGTCATCATCATCGAAGAAGCGCGGAGGCTGCGCCTGTCCGCCACGCCGGTTCGCGAAGCCCTGGCCTGGATGGCGGGGGCGGGACTGGTCGAGCGGGCGCCGCTGGGCGGCTATGTCAGCGTGTCCATGGATGCGGCGGAGCTGAGGGACGCCCTGGCCTTCCGGCTCCATTGCCTGAGACTGAGCCTGGAGACGGTCGAGGTCTTTCCGTCCGCGCCGCCGGAAGCCGATGCGGGGGCGCCCGCTGTCTTGCGGACGCGGCTTGAGAGGCTGGTGGAGAGCGGCGGGAGCGCAGCCGTTCTGGACGCCTATCGCAGGGTTTCGGCTCGACTGGCGCGGTTCGCTGTCGCCGAGGCAAGGGTGTTCGAGGATGTGGCGGCCGAGGCCGAAGGCCTTGCGGAGCGGTTCGACGACGGCGACGTGGAGGGGCTGTGGTCCGCCCTTTCCATCTATCATCATCGCCGGATGGACGCGGCGCCCCTGCTGGTGCTGGAGGCGGGCACGCCGCCTCCGGATGGGACGGAAGACAGGCGATGAAGGGGCGGCTTCTCGGGCTCGCGGCCGGCGGACTGATCGGCCTGGCCGCCGCGACCCAGGTCTTCGCCTGGACCTATGCCTGGTCGCCTTCGCTGGGTCCCGGCTGGCGCGTCGCGGCGGATCTGGTCCTCTATCCGCCCTGGTCCGTCCTGGTCTGGCGGCGGACCTTCGCTGCCGAGGCGCGCGAGGCGATCGGCAGGAGCGGGGCGCTCATCCTGCTCGGATCCCTCGGCGGCCTGGGGCTCGGCGCCCTGATCGACAGGCCGTCGAACCAGCGGCGTCGCGGATGGGGCGATCTCGCGGAGGCCCGTCGCGCCGGACTGCTGGAGCCGGCCGGCGCCGTGATCGGCCTGATGGGCGGCCGGCTTCTGGCGACCACGGACCTGAGACCCAGCCTGGTGACGGGCGGAACACGCAGCGGCAAGGGCAGGGGGCATGTGGTTCCGACCCTCCTGTCCTGGAGCCACAGCGCCCTGGTCCATGATCCCAAGGGCGAGCTGTGGAGCCTGACGGCGGGCTGGCGTTCGGGCTTTTCCCACGTCCTCTTCCTGGCGCCGCGCCATCCCGCTTCGGCGCGGTGGAACCCCCTGGCGGAGATCCGCCCGGGAGCAGGCGAACTGGCTCAGGTTCAAAGGCTTGTCGCCATTCTCTCTGATCCCGGAGGAAGTCGTGACGAGGAGGCCATATGGGACAAGGCGGCCTCGGAGATCCTGGAGGCGGTCATCCTGCATGTCCTTCATACGGCCGAGGACGGAGACAAGACCCTGCTGAAGGCCCGCGAACTCCTGGCCGATCTCGATGCGACGGCGGACCTCATGCTCAAGACCCTGCATCGGCCGGGGCCGGATGGCGAGCCGGAGACCCATCCCTTCATCCGCACGGCGGTTACCGGCTATGCAGCCATGCACGACCGCTTCCGCACCTCGGTCCAGGGCACGGCCCGGTCCTACCTCAAGTGGCTGGCCGGCGAGGACGTGGAGCGCTGTCTTTCGGCGTCGGACTTCTCCATGGGCGACCTGATGTGCGCCGGGGCGCCCGTCTCCCTCTATGTCCAGGTGGCGCCGGCCGACGCCTCCGCCCTGAAGCCTCTGGTGCGGCTTCTGTTCCAGGCCGCGGCCCAGGCCCTGACCGCCGATGAAAAGGCGGATGCGGGCGGCAGCGAAAAGCGGTTCCGCCTGCTGATGCTGATGGACGAGTTTCCCCTGCTGGGACGGCTGGCCTTCTTCGAGAAGGCGCTGAGGCTGATGAGCGGCTACGGCATCAAGCCCATGTTCGTGGCCCAGTCGCTTAACGACATCGTCGAGACCTATGGGGCGAACAACACCATCCTCGACAACTGCCATGTCTACACCGCCTTCGCGGCCCTCGATCCCCTGACCCAGGACAAGGTGTCGAAGCTGACAGGCGTGGTCATCGAATGGCGCAGGGGCCGCAGCGGTCCCGGACTTCTCGGCGCCGGGCGCAGCGCAGTGTCGGCGAGCGAGGCGGAGCGCCCCCTGATGGAGCCGGGCGAGGTGCGCGGTCTCGGCGATGACGAACAACTGGTCTTCGCGGCGGGGCGCAGGCCTCTGAGGTGCCGCAAGCTTCAGCCTCTCGGTTTGAAAGCGAAGGCGATCAGAACTTGAAGCTTGCCCGCAGCAGCAGGGTGTAGCGGACATAGTCCTTCAGCAGTTCGGCGTCGCCGGTGATGGACAGCAGCCCCAGTTCGTTGCCGACGTTCAGACGGAAGCCGAGGATCGGGCCGCCGCCTTCGATGCTGGCGGGGTCCAGGGTGAAGGCGTCGCCGCCCGACGTGAAGCGGGCGATGGTCGAGCCGGCGTCGACCGAGAAGTTCTGGCGCCAGCCCAGACGAACTTCCGGACGAATCCAGCCGTCCTTGCCGAAGCCGTAGCCGATGTTCACGGCCGCGACGCCGGAGAAGATGTGGCCGTCGCGATCATCGATCTCGAGATCGAAGCCGTCGCCGCCGCCCTTTTCGACGCGCGCGTCCTCGCTCAGCGAGAAGTACTCGCCGTAGATCTCGGGGCGAACGTTCAGACGTCCGAAGTGCCGTTCATATGAGGCGCCGCCGGCCGCGGCCAGGGTCAGGCCGTGCCAGTCGGACTCGTTCTTCAGATTGAGGCCGTCGGCGACCAGCTTGCGGGTGGCGTTGAACGAGGCGTAACCGCCGGCTGCACGAGCCCAGGTCGTCCAGTACTGACCCTGGGCGCGCCAGTAGAGGCCCAGCTCGAGCAGGTTGGCCGAAAGGACTTCCTCCGCCGCGGCTTCGGGATCTTCCAGATCGGACGAGGTGAAGGCTGCAGTCAGGCCAAAGGCGCCCATGTTGGTGCCGCGCTCGACGCCGCCTGCGACGCCGAAGCCTTCCGAACGGAAGCCGTAGGAATCGGTCTTGTCCTTGTCGGCGTAGAAGTTGATTTCCTGCACCCAGGCGCTGGTTTCACCCGGCGCGGCCGAGGCGTTGCGGCCGGTCAGGGCGCGGGTCACGGCGTCCACGCCGCTGGCCAGAGAGAGCAGGGGGCCGCCCGAGTGGTCCGGGAGCAGCTGCTCGTAGATGTCGAAGAAGCCCTCCCGTCCGGTCTGGCTCAGAATGGCGTTGCGGATCGCGTCGTTCTGTCCCAGCGCGCCGTAGATGGAGTCGTAGGCGGCGGATTCGACGCCGATCATGCCGGCTTCTTCTGCGGTGCGGCGACGGGCGTCGACATAGACGTCGCCGGCGGCCGCATCGACCCCGGTCTTGACCACGAAGGCGTAGGGCGAGTTGGCCTGCAGGCCGTCCGGATCGATCGTGCCGGCGTTCAGCGTGTCGGCGTCGATGATGGTGAAGCGCGTCTCTTCCTGGATGAGGGAGTTGAAGCGCACCCCGAGATCCGCGCCCGTGGCGATATTGGCCGTGCCATCGACCTTGAACCCGCCTGCTGCGTCGTTGGCGGGGTCCAGGGTGACGATCAGCTTGCCGTCGGCGCCGACGTCCAGGCCGGTCACTTCCAGTTGCCCGGAGTGACGGGCGTCCAGGGTGCCGTTGGAGACATTGATGTTCAGCAGGCCGTCGGCGTTCGTCAGCTTGCCGGTGACGACGGCGCCGCCTGAAATGCTGAGACTGTCAGCGCCGGCGCCGAAGCTGATGTCGCCGGTGACCGTCCCGTTGCGGATGTCGAGAACATCGGCGCCCGAACCCAGCCGGATTTCGCCGTTGATGACGGGCTCGCTGCTGTCGGGAACGTCGTCATTGTCGGCGTCGGGCAGTTCGGTGCCGGGAATGGCGACGCCGTCCTGAACGAAGGTGACGCCGGTCGTGTTCTTGCTGAGATCGACAGCAACGGCCTTGCCGGTCTGGGCGATGTCGGCGGTGGGGACGATGCCGGCGGCGATCATGCCGGTGTTGGTGAAGCTGGTCAGGGTGCCGGAATCGTCGCGGAAGGCGACGGCGTCGGTTTTCGAGCCGCTGACGGCCGCAGTGACCTGGCCGGAGTTGTTGAAGCTGGAGACGGATGCGCCCGATTCGATCAGGACGCCGGTTACGACATGCTCGCCGGTGGAGGCGGCGCTCGCCTGGATCGTGCCGGTGTTGACGATGGCCGGGGCCGCCGCGCCGTCGCCGAGCAAGACCGCCGTGCTGTTGGCGTTCAACGCCGAGGCGCCGATCGTGCCCTTGTTGTAGATGCCGCCGGCGACGGTGACCGACTGGCCGAGGCCGCCGATCTGCAGGCCATGGGCGTCGGTACCGGAATAGACGCCGACGCCTTCAATGGAGCCCCGATTGATGACGCCATAGGCTTCGTCGCCGACGCCGACGGCGCCGATCGTGGTGGCGTTGGTCGCCGAACCGATCATGACAGCCGGTGCGCCGCCGAAGGTCTTGATGGTGGCGACGCCTTCCAGGGTGTCGAGGACGCCGTCGCCGTCACGGTCGGTGTCTTCGCGGTTCTTGACGCCGTCACCGTCGTCGTCTTCGTCGCCGTTCTTGACGCCATCGCCGTCGTCGTCGCCTTCGATGCCGCTGGACCCGTAGGAGGGGGCGGTGTCGAACAGAACGCCTTCGGTGACACTGCCGGCGATGCGAACCGCTGAACCGCCCTGCAGCAGGTCGTCGTCGTCGAGGTCCTCCAGATAGAGGGTTTCAGGCTTGATGGTGCCCGACGTCGGCGTGGCGCCCGGCGGGGTCGTGTAGCGGTAGCCGGTCGAAGAAATGGCGCCCTGGATCTTCACGGCGCCCTGAACGTCGCCGTCCAGGGCCACGCCCACAGCGTTCTCTCCCTGGGAGGCGATGCTGCCCAGGACCGCCACGTCGCCCGTCACGGGGCCCGTCACATGGATGCCGTAGGTGTTGGAGCCCAGGACGCTGATCGTGCCGAGGCTGGTCAGGTCGCCGGTCAACGGGGCCTCAATGGAAAGGCCGGCGGAGTTGTTGCCTTCGATCTTGATCGAGCCGCCGCTTTCGATCTTCACATCGCCGGTCAAGGGCGAGGTTCCGGTGACGCGCACGCCGTAACGATTCTGACCGTCGGCGAATGGGCCGTCCAGATCACCGTCCTTGTCGGTGTCGGTGTATTCCGTGATGGAATCGGAAATGTCGATGGAGCCGCCGACCGTCACATTGGCGGTGTTGCCGCCCTGGACCAGGATCCCGGTCGAGCCATCGGCCGACTTGTCCATCTTGATCGATGAACCGGCGTCCATGTCGATGCTATGGCTGGAATCAACGGTTACGGCCGTCCCGCTGGCGACCGTGATCGTACCGCCGCTGGCGAAGCGAATATTGTCGGGTGCGGTTCCGGTCGCGGTCGAGGTGGAGATCGGCGTGGTGCGCGCCGTCGAGATCACGGTCTCGGACGTCGATTGCGCCTGGACGCCGGCCGCGGCCATCAGGGGGGCGATCGCCACTGCGGTCGCAAGCAGAATACGCATTAGTTGGAAACCCCTCGTGGACACACGCGCGACAACGCCAGCCGTCCGTCTATCAGGCTCGGCGTCGCCATGCCCCAAGTTTCTCGAATTTGAGGCGATTGCAAGGCCCGGCGTAGGCAGGCCGTGGTGAATGGAAGCTGAAGAACGCCATTCGATCGCCCGGGCGAGGTTCTTGGGCGCGTTCTTCAAAAGGACGCTTGAGCGGAGCCGTTTCCGGGTCTAGGGGCGATTCATGGTGAGTTCCAAACGCGTAAGTCGCATCCAAAGCCGGTCCCGTCGCGTTGCGGCGTCAAGATCAGGAAAGGGCGCCTCAATGACAATGAGCGATATCGACGTTCAAGAAGGCGAACTGCGCCTTATTCCGGGGCTGGATGAAGAAGTCGCTGAAACTCTTCGAATTCTCAAGGCGTCGACCGCCGATCCACGGCCGCGTCTGGTGGACACCACCATGCTGTTCGCGCCGCGTTCGGGCGGGGTGAAGCGCTATCTTCTGTCGAAGAAGACGTGGCTGGAGGCGAACCGCCCGTCTGTGGCGCATACCCTGGTGGTGCCGGGCGCCAAGCACAGGGCGGGGGCGGACGGAATCGTCCAGCTTCACGCCGCCAAGCTGCCCTTCGGCGACGGCTATCGTTGGCCCAGCTCTGTACGGCGTTGGGGCGCCTGGGTGGCGTCCATGAATCCGGCCGTCATCGAGGCGGGGGATCCCTATACGCCGGGGCAGGGCGCGCTGGAGGCAGGACAACGGGCCGGTTGTCCGGTCGTCGGCTTCTGTCACTCGGACCCGGCGGGTCTGGCGGCCCTGCATTTCGGTGAATGGGCCAAGAAGCCGGTCGAGAAGCGCTGGGCCCGGCTGTTCTCGCAATTCGACCGCGTGGTCTCGCCCAGCCGGTTCATTGCCCGCCGTCTGGAAGAGGCAGGTGTCGGCGGCATCGTGATTCGTCCCCTGGGGGTCGAGGTCGACACCTTCAGGCCTGACCGTCGCGATCGGGACTGGCTGCTGAAGAAGCTGGGCCTGGACGCTGACGCTCGTCTGCTGTGCTTCGCGGGCCGTCCGGCCAAGGAGAAGAACGTCGATGTCCTGATCGACGCGGTGCAGCGCCTGGGCGCGCCCTATCATCTGGTGCTGGTCGGGGCCGGAGCCGGCATGCCGCCCGAGGACCGGGTCATCTCTCTGCCCTATGAGAAGGATCCCAAGGCCGTGGCGCGGATCATCGCCAGTTGCGACGCCTTCGTTCACGCCAACGACAAGGAACCCTTCGGCCTGATCGTGCTGGAGGCCATGGCCTGCGGTAGGCCCGTGGTGGGCGTCAACGCCGGCGGCGTGGCCGAGACGGTCGATTCCAGCGTGGGCCAACTGGCCGCTTCGGCCGATCCGGTCGACTATGCCGAGGCGATCGAGGCCCTGTTCGAGCGAGACATCGAAGCTTTGGGTCAGGCCGCGCGGGTCAAGATGGTGGAGCAGTTCGCCTGGAACCGGGTCTTCGAGGATCTGTCGATGCTTTATGGCGAATTGAGCGGTCGCTCGGAGTTCGTCATGCCGCAAGAAGTCGCGCCGCTGAACTAGCGGTGCGACGACGGCGCGCGCGGAGGCGAAGCGTCGAGTAAACAATTGAAATGAAAGCGAAGAGGCGGTGTGCGCCATTCCTTTCGCTGAAAGGAATGGCGCGAGTGACGGGGCTCGAACCCGCGACCTCCGGCGTGACAGGCCGGCACTCTAACCAACTGAGCTACACCCGCGTTTCCCGAACCGAAGCGCTGTGCGCCGCGGCGAGGGGCGTCGTTTAGGCGGGGCCGCCGCGCCCGTCAAGCGGCCCCGCTGTGGATAAGTGAAAATATCGCCAGACCTCCGTTACTTGGCGGCTGCGGCGGCCTGAGGCGGGGCGACAGGGCCGGCGATTCCGCCGTCCGACGGCAGGTGAGAGGCGACGGCGGGCGGGGGCGGTTCGTAGTGGACGCCCACGCCCGGCCCCAGCGGCAGATCCAGCGCCACCCAGGTCGCCACCATGATCAGGCCCGCGATCAGGAAGGCCCCCGCGTAGGGCAGCATGGTGGCCATCAAGGAGCCGAGACCGAAGCGGGGGTCCCAGCGCTGGGCGAAGGTCAGAATGAGGGGGAAGTAGCTCATCAACGGCGTGGCGATGTTGGTGACGCTGTCGCCCATGCGATAGGCGGCGGTCGTCATCTCGGGGCTGATGCCCAGCAGCATGAACATGGGCACGACGATGGGGGCCAGCGCCGACCAC
This sequence comes from Brevundimonas sp. T2-11, assembly GCF_055397675.1. Taxonomy (NCBI): domain Bacteria; kingdom Pseudomonadati; phylum Pseudomonadota; class Alphaproteobacteria; order Caulobacterales; family Caulobacteraceae; genus Brevundimonas; species Brevundimonas sp. T2-11. The sequence continues at coordinate 1,756,871 of NZ_AP027920.1, read as the reverse complement.
TTGGCCGAGGCCGAGCCGATGAAGAGGTCGAAGACGCAGGACACCAGCACCACCACGATCAGCAGCAGGGGTGTCGGCAGGGCCAGTTCGCGCAGGGAGGCGGCGGCGTTGACGGCCAGGATAGGGCCGAGACCAGACCAGTTGAACATGGCCACGAAGTGGGCGGCGAAGAAGGCCAGGACGATATAGGGGGCCAACTGGCTGATCCCCTCGCGCATCATACGGACGAGGTCATGGTGGCTTCTGATCGAGCCGGAGCCGACGCCGAAGGCCGCGCCTGCGCCAAAGAAGGTCAGAGCGAAGAAGGCGACCAGCGAGCGGTACAGCGGATTGAAACGCTGCTCAGGCTCGGCGTCGGCGTCGATGAAGGGCGAACCGGGCAGGAGGGTGATCAATGTCCAGATGGCGATCATCGTCAGGATGGTCAGGCCAGCAAACATCAGGCCGCGCTTTTCCATGCTGGAGAGCGGCTGCTTTTCCTCAGCCGTGGCTGGCGCGGCGGAGGTGGGGACCCACGGCCCGAGGCGCGGCTCGATCACCCGGTCGGTCAGGAACCAGACAATGGGGGTGAAGACGAAGACGACGCCGACGATGAAGAACCAGTTGCCGGCGATGCTGACCGCATAGGACGGATCGATCAGGTGGGCGGCGGGTTCAGTGATGCCCAGGATCAGGGCGTCGCTCGCGCCGGGGAAGAGGTTGCCCGCATAACCGCCCGACACAGCGGCGAATCCGGCGGCCAGACCGGCCAGGGGATGGCGGCCCGCCGCGGCGAAGATGACGGCGGCCAGCGGAATGACCACGACATAGGAGGCGTCAGAGGCATGGTGCGACACCATGCCGGTCACCACCACGATCGGCGTCAGGATGAATCGCGGAGCGTTCAGCAAGGCGCCGCGAATGGCCGTCGAGAACATGCCTGTCCGCTCGGCGACCGAGGCGCCGTAAATAATTGTGATCACGATCCCCAGAGGCGGAAAATCGGCCAGGGTGCGCGGCATGCCGATGAAGAGCCGCTCCAGATTGGCGGGCGACAACAGGCTCTCGGCCTGGAGCACGTCTCCGGTCACCGGGTTGACCGCTGACCAGCCGAGGCCGGCGCCGATCATGCTGAGGACGATCAGGCCCAGGATCAGCCACAGAAAGAGAAATACGGGATCGGGCAGGCGATTGCCGACGCGTTCGATGGTGTTCAGCAAGCGGGCTGCCAGGCTCATGCTGCGACCTTGATTACAGAGATACGGGAAAGCCGCCATTTACGCGTATCGACGGTGCGGCTGGCAACGTCGGGGCCTGCGGCAAAACGCGCGTAAGCTTGCGAACCGTTCTCAACAAAAAACCTTTGCCGACATGGGTTTGAACCTGTCGAAGGTTGGGTCTAAGAAGCCCCGAATCCGCCCCCTCCCTCGGCGGGCGAGGCAGCTCGAATGAACGCATTTCTTCTGGAATACCTCCCGATCGTCGTTTTCCTGGCGATCGCCGCCGTACTGGGCCTCGGCTTCATGCTGGCCGCCTGGGCATTGGCGCCGAAAAACCCCGACACCGAAAAGCTGTCGGCCTATGAGTGCGGCTTCAACGCCTTTGACGACGCACGCATGAAGTTCGACGTCCGGTTCTATCTGGTGTCGATCCTCTTCATCATCTTCGACCTGGAAGTGGCCTTCCTGTTCCCGTGGGCGGTGTCGATGTTCGACCTGTCGACCGGCGGCATGGTCTTCGCCTTCTGGTCGATGATGATCTTCCTCGGCGTCCTGACCGTCGGCTTTATCTACGAATGGAAGAAGGGAGCGCTGGAATGGCAATAATCGCGCCATCGTCGCCTTTGGCGTCGCCCCTGGTCCCCGCCGGCTCGGCCGCGCGCTCGACCGTGGAGGGCTACGACCCCAAGATTCACGACAAGTTCTTCGAGGCGGTGAACACCGAGCTCGGCGAGCAGGGCTTCCTGACGACCTCGCTGGACGACGTCATCAACTGGGCACGCACGGGTTCGCTGATGTGGATGTCGTTCGGCCTGGCCTGCTGCGCCGTGGAGATGATCCACCTGTCGATGCCGCGCTTCGACCTGGAACGCTTCGGCACCGCGCCGCGCGGCTCGCCGCGCCAGTCGGACCTGATGATCGTCGCCGGCACCCTGACCAACAAGATGGCTCCGGCCCTGCGCAAGGTCTATGACCAGATGCCGGACCCGCGCTACGTCATCTCGATGGGCAGCTGCGCCAACGGCGGCGGCTACTACCACTACAGCTACAGCGTCGTGCGCGGCTGCGACCGCGTGGTGCCGGTGGACGTTTATGTCCCGGGCTGCCCGCCGACCGCCGAGGCCCTGCTGTACGGCATCCTGCAGCTGCAGAAGAAGATCCGCCGCACGGGGACGATCGAGCGATGAGCGAACTGGTGCGCGTCGCGGAGCGCGAATCCGCCCTGACCCCGCTGGGGACCGAAATGGTGGCGGCTCTCGGTGTCGAGGCCGTCGTGGCTTATGGCGAGCTGACCCTGATCGCCCCGCGCGAAAACATCGTCGCCGTCATGACGGCCCTGCGCGATCAATTCGGCTTCCAGCTGCTGATGGACGCCTGCGGCGCCGACTATCCGGACCGCGCCGAGCGGTTCGAGGTGGTTTATCACCTGCTGTCGTTGACCCGCGCCGCGCGGGTTCGCGTCAAGGTCTCGACCGACGAAGTGAAGCCCGTTCCCAGCGTCGTGTCGGTCTATCCGTCGGCCGGCTGGTTCGAGCGTGAAGCCTTCGACATGTACGGCATGATCTTCTCGGATCACCCCGACATGCGCCGCATCCTGACCGACTACGGTTTCGAGGGGCACCCGCTGCGCAAGGACTTCCCGATGACGGGCTATGTCGAGGTCCGCTACGACGAAGAGCAGAAGCGCGTGGTCTATGAGCCGGTGAAGCTGGCCCAGGAATATCGCAACTTCGACTTCCTCTCTCCGTGGGAAGGCGCTGAATATCCCACCGTCCTGCCGGGCGACGAGAAGGCGGGAGCCAAGTAATGGCTGGCGGCAACAACACCCCCGCGACGGCCGCGCCCAAGGCGATCGACCCGTTCGAGGACTATGAAGACGGCCTGACCCCGCACGCGCGGGCGATGGACGACCGCAAGTTCACCATCAACTTCGGCCCGCAACACCCGGCCGCGCACGGCGTGCTGCGACTGGTGCTGGAGCTGGACGGCGAGCTGGTGACCCGCGTCGACCCGCACATCGGCCTGCTGCACCGCGGCACCGAGAAGCTGATGGAGTCGCGCACCTACCTGCAGAACATCCCCTACCTGGACCGGCTGGACTACGTCTCGCCGATGAACCAGGAGCACGCCTTCTGCCTGGCCATCGAGCGCCTGCTGGAAGTCGACGTGCCGTATCGCGGCCAGCTGATCCGGGTCCTGTACTCGGAGATGGGCCGCATCCTGAACCACCTGCTGAACACGACCATGCAAGCCATGGACGTGGGCGCCCTGACCCCGCCGCTGTGGGGGCACGAAGAGCGCGAGAAGCTGATGGTCTTCTACGAGCGCGCCTGCGGCGCCCGTCTGCACGCCAACTACTTCCGTCCCGGCGGGGTTCATCAGGATCTGACGCCCGAGCTGGTCGACGACATCGGCCGCTGGTGCGCCGAGTTCCCGGCCAAGCTGGCGGACATCGAGAGCCTGGTCACCGAGAACCGCATCTTCAAGCAGCGCAACGTCGACATCGGCGTGGTGTCCAAGGAAGAGGCCCTGGCGTGGGGCTTCTCGGGCGTCATGCTGCGCGGTTCGGACATCGCCTGGGACCTGCGCAAGGCCACGCCTTACGACTGCTACGCCGACCTCGAGTTCGACATCGCCGTCGGCAAGAACGGCGACTGCTGGGACCGCTATCTCTGCCGCGTCGAAGAGATGAAGCAGTCGGTGCGCATCATGGAGCAGTGCATCCACAAGCTGCGCAACTGCCCCGGCGAGCCGGTTCTGGCCGAAGACCACAAGATCACCCCGCCGCGCCGCGGTGAGATGAAGCGTTCGATGGAAGCGCTGATCCACCACTTCAAGCTCTACACCGAGGGCTTCAAGACGCCGGAAGGCGAGGTCTATGCGGCCGTCGAAGCGCCCAAGGGCGAGTTCGGCGTCTATCTGGTGTCGGACGGCACCAACAAACCCTACCGCGTCAAGCTGTCGGCCCCCGGCTTCCGTCACCTGCAGGCGATGGACTGGATGAACACGGGCCACATGCTGGCGGACGTGTCCGCCATCCTCGGCTCGCTCGACATGGTGTTCGGAGAAGTGGACCGATGAGCGTTCGTCGCCTCGCCAAGGAACAGCCTGAATCCTTCGCCTTTTCAAAGGACACGAAGGCCAAGGCCGAGTGGTGGATCAAGAAGTACCCCGAGAACCGTCGCCAGTCGGCGGTGATCCCGATCCTGTGGCTGGTCCAGAAGCAGGAAGGCTGGGTGTCGGAGCCCGCCATCCGCGCCATCGGCGAACTGCTGGGCATGCCTTTCATCCGGGTGCTGGAGGTCGCGACCTTCTACACCATGTTCCAGCTGGAGCCGGTCGGCAAAGCCGCCCTGATCCAGGTCTGCGGCACCACCCCCTGCATGCTGCGCGGCGCCAATGAGCTGATGCGCGTCTGCAAGGAGAAGATCGGGCCCAAGGACGAGCTGTCCGCCGACGGTCGCTTCACCTGGCAGGAAGTCGAGTGCCTGGGCGCCTGCGCTAATGCGCCGATGGCCCAGATCAACGACTACTACTACGAAGACCTGACGCCCGAGACGATGGCCCAGATCATCGACGACTTCGCCGCCGGCAAGTCGCCGAAGCCGGGTTCGCGCGTCGGTCGCCACACCTCCGAGCCGGAGGGCGGCGCCAGGGTCCTGACGGACCCGACGCTGTATGACGGTTCGCGGGCCAAGAAGATCAAGTCGCTGCCGAATTCCAAGCCGGCGGCTGAGAAGGCTCCGGCCTGATGACGAGACCGAACCTCGACAGTGATGAGGGCAGGGCGGCCTATCGGGCCGAACTGCGTCGCGTCGGCTGGCCCCTGCGTTGGGGCGGGCTGGCGCTGATCGTCATTGCAGCGGGCATGGTTTTGGCGGTCAAGGACGGCAAGTGGCTGTCAGAAGACCTGCTGATCGTCGCCTACGGCCTTCTGGCCGCCGGTTGGGCGCTGGTCGTTACGGCTATTTTCATGCGCACCCGCCACCACAAGCGCCGTCTGGCGGAAGGACTTTAAGGGCTCATGGTCGGAATCCTCGAAGACAAGGATCGCATCTTCACCAACCTCTACGGCTTCCATGACTGGGGCCTGGAGGGAGCGAAGCAGCGCGGCGCGTGGAACGCCACCAAGGACATGCTGGACCTTGGCCGCGACTGGATCATCAACAACGTCAAGAACTCGGGCCTGCGCGGACGCGGCGGCGCCGGTTTCTCGACCGGCCTGAAGTGGTCCTTCATGCCCAAGGAAGTGAAGGATCGTCCTCACTACCTGGTCATCAACGCCGATGAGTCCGAGCCCGCGACCTGCAAGGACCGCGAGATCATGCGCCATGATCCGCAACTGCTGATCGAAGGCGCGCTGATCGCCTCCTTCGCGATGCAGGCCCACGCCTGCTACATCTACCTGCGCGGCGAGTACGTGCTGGAGCGCGAGCGCATGGAGGCCGCCGTCAAGCAGGCCTATGAGGCCAAGCTGATCGGCGACAACAACGTCCACGGCTGGGACTTCCACGTCTATATCCACCACGGTGCCGGCGCCTACATCTGCGGCGAAGAGACGGCTCTGTTGGAAAGCCTGGAAGGCAAGAAGGGCCAGCCGCGCCTGAAGCCGCCGTTCCCGGCCGGCGCGGGTCTCTACGGCTGCCCGACGACCGTGAACAACGTGGAATCGATCGCCGTGGTCGGCACCATCCTGCGTCGCGGCGCGGACTGGTTCGCCAGCTTCGGTCGTCCGAACAACACCGGCACCAAGCTGATGTCCCTGTCGGGTCACATCAACACGCCGTGCGTGGTCGAAGAAGCCATGTCGATCCCGCTGCGCCAGTTGATCGAGGATCACGGCGGCGGCGTGCGCGGCGGCTGGGGCAACCTGAAGGCCATCATTCCGGGCGGCGCCTCCTGCCCGGTCATCACGCGCGAACAGGCCGAAACCGTGCTGATGGACTTCGATTCCATGCGCGAGATGCGTTCGTCGCTGGGCACCGCCGGTGTGACCGTCATGGACGAGTCCACCGACATCGTTAAGGCGATCGCCCGCATCAGCTACTTCTTCAAGCACGAGAGCTGCGGCCAGTGCACGCCGTGCCGCGAAGGCACCGGCTGGATGTGGCGCGTGCTGGAGCGCATGGCGGTCGGCGACGCTGATCCTTCGGAAATCGACCTGCTGCTCGACGTGGCCGGTCAGGTCGAAGGCCACACCATCTGCGCCCTCGGCGACGCCGCGGCCTGGCCTGTTCAGGGCCTGATCCGCCACTTCCGTCACGAGATTGAAGACCGCATCAACACCTACCGCAGCCGCCGCGCGAACTTCGCCGGCCACGCGATCGCGGCGGAGTAATCGTAATGCCTATCGCCAAGGTCAACGGCGTCGAAACCGAGTTCGAACCCGGCATGACGGTTCTGCAGGTCGCAGAGCGCGCCGGTCAGGAGATCCCGCGTTTCTGCTACCACGAGCGTCTGTCCATCGCCGGCAACTGCCGGATGTGCCTGGTTGAAGTGAAGCCCGGACCGCCGAAGCCGCAGGCGTCGTGCGCCCTTCCGGCCATGGATGGTCAGGAAATCTTCACCGACACGCCGATGGTCAAGAAGGCCCGCGAAGGGGTGATGGAGTTCCTGCTCATCAACCACCCGCTGGATTGCCCGATCTGCGACCAGGGCGGCGAGTGCGACCTGCAGGACCAGGCCGTGGGCTATGGCCGCGACGGTTCGCGCTACAGCGAGAACAAGCGCGCGGTCGAAGAAAAGAACATGGGCCCGACGGTCAAGACGTTCATGACGCGCTGCATCCAGTGCACGCGTTGCGTTCGCTTCATCACCGAAGTGGCCGGCGTGCCGGACATCGGCATGATCTCGCGCGGTGAAAGCGCCGAGATCACGACCTATCTGGAAAAGAACATCGACAGCGAGCTGTCGGGCAACGTCAACGACCTGTGCCCGGTGGGCGCCCTGACGCACCGCCCCTGGCAGTACCACTATCGTCCGTGGGAGCTGAAGAAGACCGAGACCATCGACGTCATGGACGCCCTGGGCTCGAACATCCGCGCCGACGCGCGCGGCGCCGAGGTCATGCGCGTTCTGCCGCGCGTGAACGAGGGCATCAACGAAGAGTGGCTGTCGGACCGCTCGCGCTACGCCGTCGACGGCCTGCAGGCGCGTCGTCTGGACCGTCCGTGGGTGCGTGAGAACGGCAAGCTGCGCATCGCCTCGTGGGACGAGGCTCTGAGCGCCGTCGCGACGAAGATCAAGGCGGCCTCGGCCGACCGCATCGGCGTCATCGCCGGTGACCTGCAGGACGCCGAGTCGATGAAGGCCGCGCTGGACCTGTTCCGCGCCCTGGGATCGGCCAACACCGACTGCCGTCAGGACGGCGCCGCGATCGGGCAGGGGGCTCGCGAGGGCTGGTTGTTCAACTCCGGCCTGCAAGGCATTGAAAACGCTGACGCCATCCTGATCGTGGGCGCCAACCCGCGCGTCGAGGCGCCGCTGCTCAACGCCCGCATCCGCAAGACCTGGCTGAAGGGCGCCGCCGAGATCGGCGTCATCGGCGAACAGGTCGACCTGACCTATGACTACAACTACCTGGGCGCCGGTTCGAAGACCGTCGGCAAGCTGCCCAAGACCGCCGTCGACTTCCTGACCAGGGCCGAGCGTCCGGCGATCATCGTCGGCGCGGGCGCCCTGACCGGCGAGACCGGCGCGGCCGTGCTGAACGCCCTGGGCGCGCTGGCCAAGAAGGTCGGCGTGGTCAAGGACGGCTGGAACGGCTTCAACGTCCTGCACACCGCCGCCGCCCGCGTCGGCGGTCTGGACATGGGCTTTGTCCCCGCCGAGGGCGGTCTGGACGTGGCCGGCATGCTGAAGCCGGGCGCTCTGGACGTGCTGTTCCTGCTGGGCGCTGATGAAGTGAACGCCTCGGCCTCCGACGCTTTCCGCGTCTACCTGGGTTCGCACGGCGATCGCGGCGCGCACGGCGCCGACGTCATCCTGCCGGGCGCGGCCTATACCGAGAAGTCGGGGCTGTACGTGAACACCGAGGGCCGGGTGCAGATGGCGGAACGCGTCGTCTTCCCGAAGGGCGAGGCCAAGGAAGACTGGGCCATCATCCGCGCCCTGTCGGAACGCGTCGGCCACAAGCTGCCGTTCGACACCCTGGAACAACTGCGCACGAAGCTGATGGGCGACCACCCGACCTTCGGCCGCATCGACTACCTTGCACCGGCGGCCTCGTTCGACGTGGCGGCCCTGGGCGCCAAGGGCGACCTGGGCGACGTCGCCTTCGTCTCGACCATCGTCGATCCCTACCTGACCAACCCGATCGCGCGCGCCAGCGAAACCATGGCCGAGCTGTCCGCCGAGCGGACTGCCCCGGTCGTTCTGGCGGCGGAGTAAATCATGGACGCTGCGACCTCCTTCTGGGCCACCCCCCTCGGCTGGACCCTCGCCACCATCGGCGGCATCCTCATCGTCACGGTCGGGATCCTGATATCGCTGGCCTTCCTGCTGCTGGCGGACCGCAAGATCTGGGCCGGCGTCCAGCTGCGCAAGGGCCCCAACGTGGTCGGCCCCTTCGGCCTGCTGCAGTCCTTCGCCGACTTCTTCAAGTTCGTGCTCAAGGAAATCGTCGTCCCGTCGGGTTCCGACAAGGTCGTCTTCCTGGCCGCGCCGCTGATCACCTTCATCCTGGCCTTCATCGCCTGGGCGGTGATCCCGTTCGCGCCGGGCTGGGTGATCTCGGACCTGAACGTCGGCGTGCTCTACATCCTCGCGATCAGCTCGCTGGGCGTCTACGGCATCATCATGGGCGGCTGGGCTTCGAACTCGAAGTATCCGTTCCTGGGGTCGCTGCGTTCGGCGGCGCAGATGGTGTCCTACGAAGTCTCGATGGGCCTGGTCATCATCAATGTCATCCTGCTGGCCGGGACGATGAACCTGACGCAGATCGTGACCGCGCAGACGGGCTGGATCTGGAACTGGAACATGTTCGGCGGCGGCCTCGACACCCTGCCGACCATCGTGGTCATGCTGCCGATGACCATCGTCTTCTTCATCTCGGCACTGGCCGAGACCAACCGCCCGCCGTTCGACCTTCCCGAAGCGGAGTCGGAACTGGTGGCCGGTTATCAGGTCGAATACTCGTCGACGCCCTACCTGCTCTTCATGATCGGCGAATACGCCAACATCGTCTTCATGTGCGCCATGATCAGCCTGCTGTTCTGCGGCGGTTGGAACCCGGGCTTCCCGACCGACTTCCTCGATAGCTGGCCGACCTTCCTGGCCAACCTGTTCTACTTCCTGGTCCTGGCGACCAAGATCGTCTTCTGGTTCTTCATGATCGCCCTGGTGAAGGCCTTCGTGCCTCGCTACCGCTACGATCAGCTGATGCGTCTGGGCTGGAAGATCTTCCTGCCGTCGTCGCTGATCGCCGTGGTGGTCGTGGCGGCCTGGCGTGTCTTCGCGGTGGGCGCGTGATGGGCGTTCGCGCCACATCACTGCTTGCGCTGGCCTTCGCCGCCGGCCTGTCGGCCTGCACCTTCAAGCCGATGGCGCCAGCTGCGCCGGAAAGCGCGTCGGCGCGGCTGGAGCGAGTCGAACGTGAACGCCGTGAGGAGGGCGACAAGCGCGCCTATTGCCAGCGGCTGTCGCGCGATGATCCGCGCTTCGACCGCGACGACTGCAAGCGGCAGGTGAACTGATGGCCCGTGTCCTCATTATCCTGCCGCTGCTGACCGTTCTCGGCGGCTGCGCCTCTTACGAAGCCGAGCCCGTCTCGGTCTATCAATGGGAACGCAAGGTGGAGCGTATCCAGCGTGAAGACGCTGAACGCGCACGTGTATGCGGAACCCTCGACAAGGAAAGCGCGCGCTATGAACGCGAGTGCGCCGGAGTGAAATCGTAATGCTGACCCGTATCGTTCAGGCGGCCAAGGGCGCGATGCTGACCGACGTGTTCGGCGCCGTCGGCCTGTCGCTGAAATACATGGCCAAGCCCAAGGCCACCGTGAACTATCCGTTCGAGCGCAACCCGCAGTCGCCGCGTTTCCGTGGCGAACACGCGCTGCGTCGTTATCCGAACGGTGAAGAACGCTGCATCGCCTGCAAGCTGTGCGAGGCCATCTGCCCCGCCCAGGCCATCACCATCGAGGCCGAACCGCGCGCCGACGGCAGCCGCCGCACGACCCGCTACGACATCGACATGGTCAAGTGCATCTACTGCGGTCTGTGCCAGGAGGCCTGCCCGGTGGACGCCATCGTCGAGGGACCGAACAGCGAGTTCGCCACCGAGACGCGCGAAGAACTGCTCTATGACAAGGCCCGACTGCTGGACAACGGCGACCGCTGGGAACGGCTGATCGCGAAGAATCTGGAACTCGACGCTCCGTATCGCTAAACCGAGCCGCGATTCCGCCATGGGATCGCTGCGCAAGACTTTGAAGGGGGCTTTGTCCCACCCATGCTGCAAGGCATAGCGTTTTATCTTCTGGCGACGGTCGCCGTGGTCTCGGGCCTTCTGGTCGTGACCGCGCGCAATCCCGTGCACTCCGTCCTGTGGCTGATCCTCAGCTTCTTCTCGGCCGCCGGCCTGTTCGTCCTGCTGGGCGCAGAGTTCCTGGCCATGCTGCTGGTGGTCGTCTACGTCGGCGCCGTCGCGGTGCTGTTCCTGTTCGTGGTGATGATGCTGGACGTCGATTTCGTCCGCCTGCGTGAAGGCTATGCCCGCTACCTGCCGCTGGCGGGGATTGTCGCTGGCGTGCTGCTGGCCGAGATGATCATGGTGTCGATCACCGTGGTGCAGGGCGGGGCGGCCAGGTCGGCCATCGCCCCCGTCGTTGCGGGCGCCGACGCCAGCAACATCGAGACCATCGGCCGCGTCCTGTATACGGATTACGTCTACTTCTTCCAGGCCGCGGGCATCGTGCTGCTGATCGCCATGATCGGCGCCATCGTCCTGACCCTGCGCCATCGTCCCGGCGTCCGCCGCCAGGACCTGGCCGCCCAAGCCAACCGCGAACGCGCCAAGGCCGTCGAGGTCAAGTCGGTCGCCACCGGCCAGGGCGTCACCCCCGAGGAGCTTCTGTGATGGACATCTCGCTCCAGCACTATCTGGCGGTCGCCGCCATGCTGTTCACCATCGGCGTGTTCGGCATCTTCGTGAACCGCAAGAACGTCATCATCATCCTGATGTCGGTCGAGCTGATCCTGCTCGCGGTGAACATCAACTTCGTCGCCTTCTCGACCTATCTGAACGATGTGTCGGGTCAGCTGATGGCCATGTTCGTCCTGACCGTCGCTGCGGCTGAAGCCGCCGTCGGCCTGGCGATCCTGGTGACCTTCTTCCGTAACCGCGGCGACATCGCGGTTGACGACGCCTCCGTGATGAAGGGCTGATCGGAACCGTGACTATCCAGACTCTCGTCACTCTCGGCGTCTTCGCCCCCCTTCTGGGGGCCATGATCGCCGGCTTCTTCGGTCGCAGGATCGGGAACATCGTCTCGCAGTCGGTCACGACCGGCCTGCTGTTCTTCTCGTGCGCGATCTCGTGGATCGTGTTCAGCCAGTGGACCTGGGGCGGGCTCGAAGCCTTCACCGTCCACATCGCGCCCTTCATCCACGTCGGCGACTTCCAGTCGAACTGGTCGATCCGCGTGGACGCCATGTCGGCCACCATGTTGATCGTGGTGACGACGGTGTCGTCGCTGGTTCACCTCTATTCCTGGGGCTACATGGCCGAGGACGACAGCCGTCCTCGCTTCTTCGCCTACCTGTCGCTGTTCACCTTCATGATGCTGGCGCTGGTGACGGCCGCCGACTTCCTGCAGATGTTCTTCGGCTGGGAAGGCGTGGGTCTGGCGTCCTATCTGCTGATCGGCTTCTGGTACAAGAAGGACACCGCCTCGGCCGCCGCCATCAAGGCCTTCGTGGTCAACCGCGTCGGCGACTTCGGCTTCCTGCTCGGCATGATGACCGTCTTCTGGATGTTCGGCACGATCGAGTTCGCCAAGCTGTTCCCGCTGATCGCCGGCAAGGCCGGCACGGGCTGGGACTTCCTGGGCCACACCTGGTCGGCGCTGGATCTGGCCGGTCTGCTGCTGTTCATCGGCGCCATGGGCAAGTCGGCGCAGTTCTTCCTGCACACCTGGCTGCCGGACGCCATGGAAGGCCCGACGCCTGTGTCGGCCCTGATCCACGCGGCGACCATGGTCACCGCCGGCGTCTACATGGTCTGCCTGCTGTCGCCGCTCTATGAGCACGCGCCGGTCGCGTCGCTGTTCATCGCCATCATCGGCGGGATCACGGCCATCTTCGCCGCGACCGTCGGCATGATGCAGAACGACATCAAGCGCGTGATCGCCTACTCGACCTGCTCGCAGCTGGGCTACATGTTCTTCGCCGCAGGCGTGGGCGCCTATCAGCCCGCCATGTTCCACCTGTTCACGCACGCCTTCTTCAAGGCCTTGCTGTTCCTGGGCGCCGGTTCGGTGATCCACGGCATGCACCACGAGCAGGACATGCGGAACATGGGCGGCCTGTGGAAGCTGCTGCCCGTCACCTATGCGGTCATGATGATCGGCACCATCGCCATCACCGGCCTGGGTCTGCCCGGCGTCGGCGGCTTCGCCGGCTTCTACTCCAAGGACTCCATCCTCGAGAGCGCCTATGCGGCCGCGACGACCGGCCATTCGGCTGCGGGCATGTTCGCCTTCGTCATCGGCATCTCGGCGGCCCTGCTGACGGCCTACTACTCGTGGCGTCTGGTCTTCATGACCTTCCACAACAAGCCTGTGTGGAAGGAAGAGGAGGGCGCGCACCACGCCGACGCCCATGCCCATGACGCGCACGGCCACGACGACGCCCATGACGATCATGCGCACGACGACCACCACCATGGTCCCTTGTCGCCGCATGAGAGCCCGCTGCCCATGGTCCTGCCGCTGCTGGTGCTGTCGATCGGCGCCGTCTTCGCGGGCATGATCTTCGCCCCGCACTTCATCGGCCACCATGAGGCCGAGTTCTGGCGCGGCGCCATCTTCGTCGGCAGCCACAACCACGTCCTGCACGAGAGCCACAACGTCCCGACCTGGGTGAAGTGGGCGCCGCTGGTCGTCACCCTGCTGGGCACCTTCGCCGCCTTCTGGATCTATGTCCTCAAGGAAGGCGTCGCCAGGCAGTGGGCCGAACGCAAGGGGCCGCTGTGGACCTTCCTCTACAACAAGTGGTTCTTCGATGAGCTGTATGACGCCGTCTTCGTGAAGGGCGCCAAGGCGATCGGCGACTTCTTCTGGAAGATCGGCGACGTGAAGATCATCGACGGTCTGGGCCCCAACGGCGCCGCCTGGGCTTCGCTGAAATCGGGCGGTTGGCTGTCGCGCTTCCAGTCCGGTTTCGTCTACTTCTATGCATTCGTGATGCTGATCGGCGTGGCTGTGTTCCTTGCCTTCGCCATCTTCACGTGGGGAGCCTGAGCCTCGTGCCTCACATTCTGAGCATCGTCACCTTCCTGCCGCTGGTCGGCGCCGGCCTGCTGCTTCTGGCCGGCATGATGAACAAGGGCGGCCAGGACGCCGCGGCTCCGGCCGCGCGCTGGATCGCCCTGGGCACCACCCTGGTGGTGCTGGCGGTTTCCGTTCTGCTGGTGGCCCAGTTCGATCCGTCGAACCCGGCCTATCAGTTCGTTGAAAACTACGCCTGGTTCGCCGGGGCCGGTTACCACCTCGGCGTGGACGGGGTTTCGATCCTGTTCGTCCTGCTGACCGCCTTCCTGATGCCGATCTGCATCGTGGCCAGCTGGAAGTCGATCGAGACGCGCGTTGTCGAGTACATGGTCGCCTTCCTGGTGCTGGAGACCCTGGTCATCGGCGTCTTCACGTCGCTGGACCTGTTCCTCTTCTACATCTTCTTCGAAGGCACCCTGGTGCCGATGTTCCTGATCATCGGCATCTGGGGCGGGGCGAACCGTATCTACGCCTCGTACAAGTTCTTCCTCTACACTCTGCTGGGGTCGGTGCTGATGCTGCTGGCCATGCTGTGGATGGCCCATGAGACGGGCACCACCAGCATCCCCGAGCTGAAGAAGTACGCCTTCGATCCCGCCGTTCAGCCCATCCTGTGGCTGGCCTTCTTCGCCTCGTTCGCGGTCAAGATGCCGATGTGGCCGGTTCACACCTGGCTGCCCGACGCCCACGTTCAGGCCCCGACGGCCGGTTCGGTCATCCTGGCCGGCATCCTGCTGAAGCTCGGCGGTTACGGCTTCATCCTGTTCAACCTGCCGATGTTCCCGCAGGCCTCGCAGATGTTCACGCCCCTGGTCTTCACCCTGTCGGTGATCGCCGTGGTCTACACCTCGCTGGTCGCCTTCCGTCAGACCGACATCAAGAAGCTGATCGCCTATTCGTCGGTCGCCCACATGGGCTTCGTGACCATGGGCATCTTCGCCGGCAATGACACCGGCGTGCAGGGCGCGGTCTTCCAGATGCTGAGCCACGGCCTGATCTCGGGCGCGCTCTTCCTCTGCGTCGGCGTGGTCTATGACCGGATGCACACCCGCGAGATCGCCTTCTACGGCGGCCTGACCGCGCGCATGCCCTGGTACGCCGCCATCTTCCTGATGTTCACCATGGCCAACGTCGGCCTGCCGGGCACCTCGGGCTTCATCGGCGAAGTGCTGACGATGACCGGCGCCTATCAGGTCTCGACCTGGACGGCCCTGATCGCGGCTTCGGGCGTCATCTTCTCGGCGGTCTACGCCCTGACGCTGTTCCGCAACGTCATGTACGGCGAGATCAAGAACCCGGCGCTGCAGACCATCACGGACATCGACAAGCGCGAGCTGCTGATCTTCGTGCCGCTGATCGTCGGCACCATCTGGCTGGGCCTCTATCCCAACGCCGTCCTCGACTACACCGGGCCGACCGTTGAGGCCCTGACGACCGCCTATCGCGCAGCCATCGGCGGGTGAGAGCATAATGACTGATCTGTCTTCCGCCCTTCAACTCGCCGCCCCGGAACTGACCCTCGCGGTCGGCGGGCTGGTGCTGCTCATGCTCGGCGCCTTCACCGGCGAGAAGTCGACGCGCCTGATCTCGGGCCTGTCGATCCTGCTGCTGGCCGCCGCTTCGGTGCTGGCTGCGGTCGGTCCGCTGGGCACGGCCTTTAACGGCGCCTATGTCGCCGATCCGCTGGCCGTCTATGGCAAGGTCGCCATCTTCCTGTCGGCGGCGGTCGCCATCGTCCTCGGAGACGGCTGGATCCACCGCAACGGCATCGCCAAGTTCGAGTTCCCGGTCCTGATCGTGCTGGCCTCGGTCGGCATGTCGATGATGGCCTCGTCGGGCGACCTGATCTCGCTCTACATCGGCATCGAGATGCATTCGTTGGCGCTCTATGTCCTGGCCGCCTATCACCGCGACAATCTCAAGGCCTCGGAAGCGGGCCTGAAGTATTTCGTCCTGGGCGCCCTGTCGTCGGGCCTGCTGCTCTACGGCGTCAGCCTGATCTACGGCTTCGCCGGTTCGATGCGCTTCGTCGACATCGCCGCCTTCGCCACGGCCAACCCGGGCCCCGGCCTGATTTTCGGTCTTGTCTTCCTGATCTGCGGTCTGGCGTTCAAGGTTTCGGCCGCGCCGTTCCACATGTGGACGCCCGACGTCTACGAAGGCGCCCCGACCCCGGTCGTCGCCCTGTTCGCCACGGCGCCCAAGATCGCCGCCATGGTGCTGATCATCCGCGTCCTGGTCGAAGGCTTCGGCGTCGCTCACGGTCAATGGGCCCAGGTCATCATCCTGATCTCGCTGATCAGTTTCGCCGTCGGTTCGTTCGGCGGTCTGATGCAGAAGGACGTCCAGCGCCTGCTGGCCTATTCCTCGATCATCAACATCGGCTACGCCTTGCTGGGCGTGGCGGCGGGCACCGAAGCCGGCGTCCAGGCCACGCTGATGTTCATGACCCTCTATGTCATCGACCAGTTCGGCTTCTTCGCCATCCTGTTGTCGCTGAGCCGCAACGGTCGTCCGATCCGCAAGATCGCCGATCTGGCCGGTCTGAAGAAGGATCGCCCGCTGACGGCTGTGGCCCTGACCATCCTGTCGCTGTCGGCCGTCGGCATTCCGCCGATGTCGGGCTTCTGGGGCAAGTTCTTCGTCTTCGGCGCCGCCGCCGACGCGGGCTACTGGATGGCCGGCACCGCCGGTCTGGTCGCTTCGGTCGTGGCCGGCTTCTACTATCTGCGCATCATCAAGGTGATGTGGTTCGATACGCCGGAGTTCGACGTGACGACCGACAAGTCGCCGCTGGAAGCCAAGTGGATCGCCCTGGCGGGCGCCGCCTTCAGCTTCCCGCTGGTGATCGTCGCCCTGACCTGGCTGGAGCCGCTGACCCGCGCCGCCGCCTCGGGCGTCGGCGTCGGGTAAGGGCGCTTTGGCCGCCCCGGTCCTGATCCTCGACGAAACCGACTCCACCAACGCCGAGGCGCGACGCCGCGCCGAGGCGGGCGAGGGCGGGCCGCTGTGGATCACGGCTCGGCGACAGACGGCCGGTCGCGGCCGTCGCGGACGAAAGTGGAAGAGCGAGAGCGACAATCTCGCCTCCACCCTGCTGCTTCTGACGCGGAAATCGCCCGCCGAGGCCGCGCAACTGACCTTCGCCGCTTCGCTGGCCGTGGCGGACTTTCTGGACCGCTATGTCCCGCCGGCTCTGGTCACGATCAAATGGCCCAATGACGTGCTGCTGGACGGACGCAAGACCTCCGGCATCCTGATCGAGTCCGGGCCTGCGCCGTCCGGCGGCCTCTGGTTGGCGGTCGGCATCGGCGTGAACCTGAGCCAGGCTCCGGGCGACACCGAACGGCCCGCCACCTGCATCGCCGAACATCTGAGCCAGGGCGTGACTTCGCCGCCGACCGTCGATGAAGCGGCCAAGGCCCTGGCCGAGACCTTCGGCGTCTGGCTGGATCGCTGGACGACCCTGGGCTTCCAACCCATTCTCGACGCCTGGACCGCACGGACTCCTGGTCTGCACGGCCCCTGCACGGCGCGACTGACGAACGAGACCCTGACTGGAACGGCCGACGGGGTCGAGGTGGACGGATCGTTGCGCCTGAAACTGCCGGACGGATCGCTGCGGATCATCTCTGCCGGCGACGTCTTTTTCGGAGAGGCCGCCTGATGCTGCTGGCGATCGAGCAAGGCAACACCAACACCCTGTTCGCCGTCCACGACGGGAACGAATGGATCGCCCAATGGCGGACGGCCACCGACGCCATGCGTACGGCTGACGAGTACGCCGTCTGGCTGCATCAGCTGTTCGAGATGCGCGGCCAGGGGCTGAGCATGAAGGATCTGGACGGCTGCATCATCTCCAGCGTCGTGCCGCAGTCGATCTTCAACCTGCGCAACCTGGCCCGGCGCTACATCGCCGTGGAGCCTCTGGTGATCGGCGAGAACGTCAACCTCGGCATCGAGGTGCGTATTCCCAAGCCCAGCGAGGCTGGAGCGGACCGTCTGGTCAACGCCATCGGCGCACTGCAAGTCTATGAGGGCGACCTGCTGCTGATCGACAGCGGCACGGCCACGACCTTCGATGTGGTATCCGGTGGCGCCGAGCGAGGGCAGGGGGCCTTCGAGGGCGGGCTGATCGCGCCGGGCATCAACCTGTCGCTGCAGGCCCTGCACGAAGCGGCGGCCAAGCTGCCGCGCATCGCCATTCAACGCCCCGATGTCGTCATCGGGCGCGACACCGTCACCTCCATGCAATCGGGCGTCTTCTGGGGCTACATCGCCCTGATCGAGGGCCTGGTGGACCGCATCAAGACCGAGTGGGGCAAGCCCATGACGGTCGTCGGCACCGGCGGCGTCGCCTCGCTGTTCGAGGGCGCCACCCAATCAATCGACCGGTTTGATCCGGACCTGACCATCCGCGGCCTACTCGAAATCTGGCGGCGGAACACCCATCTCTAGGGACGTATGACAAAGAAAACTCAAAACGACGAACTCGTCTTCCTGCCCTTGGGCGGCTCGAACGAGGTCGGCATGAACCTGAACGCCTATGGCTTCGGTCCGGCGCATGACCGCAAGTGGATCATCGTCGACGTCGGCGTGACCTTCGGCGACCCGTCCACGCCGGGCGTGGACGTGATCGTGCCCGACCCGACCTTCCTTGAGGGCGAGAACATTCTCGGCATCGTGCTGACGCACGCCCACGAGGACCATATCGGCGCCCTAGGCTGGCTGTGGCCGCGCATCAAGGCACCGCTGTATGCGACGCCCTTCACCGCCTACCTGATCCGCGAGAAGCTGCGCGACGCCAACATCCTGGACGACGTCGAGCTGAACGAGATCCCGCTGGGCGGCGACCTGAACCTGGGTCCGTTCGACGTGACCTTCGTCACCATCACCCACTCGATCGCCGAGCCGAACGGCCTGGCCATCAAGACCCCGCTGGGCACCGTCCTGCACACCGGCGACTGGAAGATCGACAATGATCCGGTCGTGGGCGAGCGCACCGATGTCGAGACCATCCAGCGTCTCGGCGACGAGGGCGTGCTGGCCATGGTCTGCGACAGCACCAACGTTTTCGTCGACGGCGTTGCGGGTTCCGAGGGCGACGTGAAGGTGGCCCTGGCCGCCCTCATCAAGGACCTCAAGGGCCGCGTGGCCGTGGGCTGCTTCGCTTCCAACGTCGCGCGCATGGACAGCGTGATCCGCGCTGCAGAGGCCGCCGGTCGACGCGTGGCCCTTGCCGGGCGCTCGATGCACCGCATCACCGCCGCCGCCAAGTCGGTCGGCATGCTGAGCGACGTCAAACCCTTCCTGTCGGAACAGGAAGCCCGCGTCTGGCCCGAGGGCGAAATCCTGTATCTGTGCACCGGCAGCCAGGGCGAGGTCCGTGCGGCCCTGTCGCGCGTAGCCGAGGGCACGCACCCCTTCATCAAACTGGGCAAGGGCGACCACTGCATCTTCTCGTCGCGCGTCATCCCGGGCAACGAGCTGTCGATCGGCCGCCTGCAGGACAAGATGGCCGACCGGGGCGTGCGCCTCTACACCGAGAAGGACCATCCGGGCATCCACGTCTCGGGCCACCCGTGCCGTGACGAACTGCGCCAGATGTACAACTGGGCCCGTCCGCAGATCGCGGTGCCGACCCACGGCATGCGCCGTCACCTGATGGAGCACGCCCTTCTGGCCAAGGACATGCAGGTCCCCGAAACCGTGACGCCGCGCAATGGCGACATGGTGCGCCTGGCCCCCGGTCCCGCAGGCATCATCGACGAAGTGCCCTCGGGCCGTCTGTTCGTCGACGGCGGCATGCTGGTCGAGGAGGCGGGCGAGGCCCTGCGCGAGCGCAAGCATGCGGCGTCCAACGGCGTGCTGGTCGTCAGCTTCGCCATGGACAAGCGCGGCAAGATCGTCAGCGACATCGACGTGCGCGGCATCGGCCTGCCGGGCGACGAGGACCGTCCGCTGGGCGACATCCTCGACGATCTGGCCGAGCGCGCCGAGCGCGCCGTTCGCGGCCTGAAGGGCGAGGCTCTGGAGGACGAACTGGTGGTTGAACAGACCGTCAGCCGCGCCCTGAAGAAGGCCAGTCAGCAGGTCTGGGATCGTCGTCCCATCGTCGAAACCGTGATCCTGAGGCTGTAATGGCCGATCGGCTCTATTTGCTGAACCCTGACTGGTTCGACGATCAGGGCGGGCCCTGGTACTGCCCGCCCGGTGCTCGGATCGAGGGCGTCCTCGGGCTTTATCCGCTCCTGCGCGAGCATCTGACGGTCACCTATCTGGACCACCCGAGGCCGCGCGCCGCCGTGGTGGCCGAGGTAGGGGAGGCCAACCAGAGTTGCCCGCTGCTGGTGCTGGACGGCGAGTTCGACTGGCCCGACGCTCAGGTCAGCGCAGAGACCGGCGCGCGGTTCCTGCAGGACGACGACATTCTGCCCTACTGGGCGGCGCGATACGGGATCGGCCGCCCGCATCCGTAAATGGAGAATCCTTCTCCCGATGGGAGAAGGTGGCCCGAAGGGTCGAATGAGGGACGGCGGTTAGCGTCGGCGCAAGCCGTCGCGCCGCGGCTAATGCCGACTGACGACCTCGACCCTCACCCTTTCGCCTGACCAATCGCTTCGCTCTCGGAGGTTCAAGCCCTCTCCCATCGGGAGAGGGACTTACAAAGCGACCTTGCGATAGTTGTCCTTGTCCAGCGCCCCGATCTCGACCGAGATCTGGGCCGGGCCGTCATAAGGCTTCACCCCCGCCAGCAAGGCCGCCTGAACCGCTTCGCCCAGCGCCGTCTTCTGTTCCTGCGTCCGTCCGGTCAGGATGCGCAGGTCGCAGTGGACCATGGCCTGGGCCGGGTCGCCGTCGGCGATGATCAGGTCGTCACAGCGCACGATACGGGTCTTGCAGGCGGGCAGCGTGGCGCTGACCACGTCCACGCACAGTCTGTGAATCTCCAGCGCCAGGGCGCGCCAATCGGTCCCGTCGAAATGGGGGGAGTGTTCCAGGGTGATCTGTGGCATGAGGGCGTCCTTAGTTTCGCGCCTTTCCTTAGCCTGCTGATCACGCGGGTGAAATGCGGAAGGCGCCCGAACCGATGGATGACCGCCCATGCCTCTTGGCCCCTTCACCCTGGTGGCGCTGTATCTGACCTCGTGGTGGATCGTGCTGTTCATGATCCTGCCGCTGGGATCGTCGAAGCAGGTCGAGACGCCGCCGACCGACGGCAGCCAGTGGGGCGCGCCCGCCAATCCGCAGCTGAAAAAGAAGTTCATCACCACGACCTGGGTCTCGGCCATCGTCTGGGCCTTCATCGTCTTCATCGTCTGGACCGGGTGGATGCCGCTGCCGGACTTCTCGCGCGGTCCCGCGCTCTAGCTTTCGCCCCATTCGCCCGGTTAAAACTCGGGCCAGACTGATTTTGCAGAGATTCCCGCCATGCGCCTGTCGCGCTACTTCCTGCCGACCCTGAAAGAAGCCCCCTCCGACGCCCAGATCGTGTCGCACCAGCTGATGCTGCGCGCGGGCATGATCAAGCAGGAGGCCGCCGGCATCTACGCCTGGCTGCCGCTGGGCCTGCGGGTGCTGCGCAAGATCGAGAACATCGTCCGCGAGGAGCAGGTCAAGGCCGGCGCTGTCGAGCTGCTGATGCCGACGCTGCAACTGGCCGACCTGTGGCGCGAGAGCGGCCGCTACGACGCCTACGGTCCCGAGATGCTGCGCATCACGGACCGCCACGAGCGCGAGTTGCTGTACGGACCGACCAACGAGGAGATGGTCACCGACATCTTCCGCGGCTTCGTGAAGTCGTACAAATCCCTGCCGCTGAACCTCTTCCACATCCAGTGGAAGTTCCGCGACGAGCGCCGTCCGCGCTTCGGCGTCATGCGCGGCCGCGAGTTCCTGATGAAGGACGCCTATTCCTTCGACCTGGACGAGGCCTCGGCCCGCATCGCCTACAAGCGCATGTTCGCCGCCTATCTGAACACCTTCGCCCGTCTGGGTCTGAAGGCCGTGCCGATGCGCGCCGACACCGGCCCGATCGGCGGTGACCTGAGCCACGAGTTCATCGTTCTGGCCGAAACCGGCGAGAGCGAGGTCTTCTGCGATCGCAAGCTGGTCGAGATGGCAGCACCGGGCCACGACCTCAGCGTCGAGCAGCTGGAAGGCGTGTTCAACGAGCGCACCGCCCTCTACGCCGCGACCGAGGAAATGCACGACGCGGGCCGTTTCGAGGCCGAGACCGCCGAGGGCGATCGCCTGTCGGCGCGCGGCATCGAGGTCGGCCACATCTTCTACTTCGGCACGAAATACTCGGCCCCGATGAAGGCCAAGGTCGCCGGGCCGGACGGTCAGGACACCGAGGTCCACATGGGCAGCTACGGCGTCGGCGTGTCGCGCCTGATGGGCGCCATCATCGAGGCCAGCCACGACGCCGGCGGCATCATCTGGCCGGACTCGGTCGCCCCGTTCGACGTGGTGGTGATCAACCTGCGCGCCAGCGACGAAGCCGTCTCGGCCGCCTGTGAAGAGGCTGTCGCCAAGCTGGAAGCCTTGGGCAAGGACGTTCTCTACGACGACACCGACGAGCGCCCGGGCGGCAAGTTCGCCACCGCCGACCTGATCGGCGTGCCGTGGCAACTGACCATTGGTCCCAAGGGCCTGGCCGACGGCGTGGTCGAACTGAAGCGCCGCGCCACCGGCGAGAAGCAAACCCTGTCGCTGGACGCCGCCCTGGAGCTGCTGACGAAATGACCGACGCCGCGACGGCCTCCGCGCCGCCCGCCGTGAAACCCGCCGGTCCCTTCTCCGCCTGGGAGATCGGACTGGCCCTTCGCTATCTTCGCGCCAAGCGCAAGGAGGGCGGGGTCGCCCTGATCGCCATCATCAGCTTCATCGGCATCATGCTGGCCGTGGCGGTGCTGATCAGCGTGATGAGCATCATGGCCGGCTTCCGCAGCGAACTGCTGGGGCGGATGCTGTCGTTCAACGGGCACATGTATGTCCAGGGGCCGGTGCTGACCTCGCCGGATCGCGATGCGGCGGTGAAGCGGATTTCGGACGTGCCGGGCGTGGTCTCGGTGACGCCGCTGACGGAATCCCCGGCCATGTTCCGCGCTGGCGGCCAGATGACCGGCGGCATCGTACGCGGCGTGCGGCCTCAGGACCTGGCCTCGACGAAGTTCGTCTATGACAGCCTGACGCCCGAGATGCGGGCCTCCTTTGGCCAGGGCGAATACGGCGGCGACAACATCCTGATCGGCAAGGCCCTGGCCGACCAGATGGGGCTGAGCATCGGCAGCGCCATTTCCATCTATTCGCCGACGGGCGCCGACAGCGCCTTCGGCAATCTGGGCGGTCTGGAAAAGACTTATCGCGTCGGCGGCATCTTCAGCTCCGGTACGGCCGACTACGACCGCGCCTTCATCTTCATGCCTCTGGAACAGGCCCAGCTCTTCTTCGGCAAGGAGGGCGTCTGGGACGTCATCGAGATGAAGGTGGCCGAGCCCGATCAGGTCGAGACCCTGCTGACGCCGGTGCAGCAGGCTTCCGGACCGGGAAGCATCATCACCGACTGGCGCGTCCGTCTGGCCGCCTTCTGGGGCGCGCTGAAGGTCGAGCGCGTGGCCATGAGCATCATCCTGGGGCTGGTCGTCGCCATCGCCGCCATGAACATCATCAGCGGCATCGTCATGCTGGTGAAGAACAAGACGCGCGACATCGCCATCCTGCGCACCGTGGGGGCCAGCCCCTCGTCAATCCTGCGCATCTTCTTCATGTCGGGCGCGGCCATCGGCATCGGCGGCACCATCGCCGGACTGGTGCTCGGCCTGCTGTTCTGCCTGAATATCGGCGCGATCCAGCACACTATTGAGTGGATCACCGGGGTCCAGCTGTTCAACGCCGACGTCTACATGCTGGACGCCATCCCGGCCCTGGTCGATCCGTGGGACGTGACCTGGGTGGCGCTCTTCTCCTTCTTCATGAGCTGCCTCGCCAGCCTGCCGCCGTCGTGGAACGCGTCGCGGATCGATCCGGTGGAGGCCCTGCGCTTTGAATAGTCCGCTGAACAAGACGCCGACGCTGCGCCTGCGCGGCATCACCCGCACCTATCCGACCGCTTCCGGCGGGCTGACGGTGCTGAAGGGCGTCGATCTGGACATCATGCCGGGCGAGGTCGTCGGCCTGATCGGGCCTTCGGGCTCGGGCAAGTCGTCGCTGCTGCACGCCGCCGGCCTGCTGGAGCGGCCGACCAGCGGTCAGGTCATGATCGACGGCGAAGACGTGGGCGGTCTGGACGAGCGGGCGCGCACCCGTCTGCGCCTGTCGCGGATTGGTTTCGTCTATCAATTCCACCACCTGCTGCCGGAATTTGACGCACGTGACAACGTCGCCCTGCCGATGCGCATCGCCGGTCATTCGGAAGGCCAGGCGCGTCGCCGGGCCGAGGCCCTGCTGACCGGCCTGGGGCTGGGCGAGCGTTTCACCCACCAACCGGCCCAGTTGTCCGGCGGCGAGCAACAGCGCGTCGCGATCGCCCGCTCGCTGGCCAACAGTCCGCGTCTGCTGCTGGCCGACGAGCCGACCGGCAACCTGGATCCCGCCAACAGCCACGCGGTGTTCGAGGCCCTGCGCGAACTGGCCAAGACCACGGGCGTCGCCGCCCTGATCGCCACCCATAACATGGAGCTGACCGGCCACATGGACCGCGTCTTCGCCCTGAAGGACGGCCATCTGGAAGAGCGCGCCGCCGAGGCTCAGGCCTACTAGGCGATCTGCCGCCGAACGCACTGATGAAGGGGGCGCCGCGCCGGTTGGGCGGGCGTTCTGCCGTCTGGCGTGAGCCGACCTGTGAATCTGGTCTTGCCGGAAACCTGGCCAGATTGATTCCTCGCGGACGGGAAGACGCATCAACTGCGTGGGACTACGAGGTTCTCCGCAGAAACTCTTAATGTATCATCGAGATATGACGACTGGACGTGCGGTGAGGCTTGAGGCGAGTGAGCAGGGCGGGCGTCACTCCGCACCCTTGCCGCAAGAGATTATCGTAATCGATGACGACCGCGCCTTGCTGGAACTGACCCTGATGACGGTCCGCGCCGGCGGTTATCGCGCCGTTGGCTTTCATGACCCGCTTGACGCCCTGATGTGGGCGTCGGACGCCGAGCCGACCTGTATCGTTTCTGATCTGAAAATACCGGGTGTCGAGGGGCTGGATCTGGTCGCGGCTTTCTGCGCCCTGAATCGTCATGCGGTCATCATCGTCAGCGCCTTTGTCGATGTGCGAATGACCGTGGACGCCATGCGTCTAGGTGTCGACGATGTCCTGCCCAAGCCCGCCAGCGATGAAAGCCTGATCCGCGCGATCGAGCGCGGCGCTGCGGCCTTGCCGAGTGCACTCGTTCGCGAGGAGTTGGCCTTCACGCGACGTGAACGTCAGGTCGCGGAACTGATGCTGGCGGGCAATACGACCAAGCAGATCGCCCAGACCCTGGCTCTGAGCCCACGCACGATTGAATTTTTCCGTGCCAGCCTGCTGCGCAAGACCCAGTCGCCGAACTCGGCCGCGCTGGCCTCGGCCCTGACCCGGATCGGCTTCGGCAAAAACTGATGTTGACGAGAACGAATGGGCAACATAGAACAAATGGGCAACATCTGAACTGGGGATAAGCTCATGTCGCGTTGGGTGAGAAACATGCTGTCGCTTGCGTCGTGCGGCGGCTTCGTCTGGATGATCTGGCAGGCGTCTTTCCTGGTGGCGTGATGGCCGCATCGACTCCCTGCATGATCAAGCTGCGGTCGTTGGACGGCCGGAGGTGAAGGGTCCTGACGCTCGGGATCAGCGGAGTTTGTATTGACGGAAACGGCGAACAGTCAGGGCTTTGTCCATCTGCGGGTCCGCAGCGCCTATTCCTTGCTGGAAGGGGCGATCAAGGCCGGCAAGATCGGCAAGATGGCCGCAGACGCGGGTATGCCGGCCGTCGCCGTGGCCGATCGCGCCAACCTGTTCGGCGCGCTCGAGTTCAGCCAGAATACCAAGGACGCGGGCGTGCAGCCCATCGTCGCCTGCGCCCTGCCGGTCGTGGGTATCGGCGGTCAGATCGCCGAGCGCTGGGCCAAGACGCCGACCGTGGTGCTGCTGGTCCAGAACGAGCAGGGCTGGCTTAATCTGTGCGCACTGTCCTCCGCCGCCTACCTCGACGCAGGCGAGATGTCAGAGCCCGGCGTGCCCTGGTCTCAGGTTGTGGATAAGTCCGAGGGGCTGATCCTGTTGTCGGGAGGCCCCGACGGCCCGGTCGACCCCTTGTTCGTCCAGAACAGGCGCGATGATGCGATGGCGTCTCTCAACGAGATGAAGCGCGTTTTTGGTGATCGTTTCTACGTGGAGTTGCAACGCCACGGCCTGCCGCAAGAGCCTGCGGCCGAGGCCGGGCTGGTCGAATGGGCCTACGCCAACGACGCGCCTCTGGTCGCCACCAACGATGTCTATTACGCCAAGGCGGCCCAGGCGAAGTCGCACGACGCTCTGTTGTGCATCTCTGACGGCGCCTTCACCGGCCAGGAGGATCGGCGCCGCATCACCAGCGAGCACTGGTTCAAGACCGCCGAGGCCATGCGGACCCTGTTCGCGGACCTGCCCGAAGCCTGCGACAACACCATCGACATCGCCCGCCGCTGCGCCTTCCTGGTCCAGACCCGCGCGCCGATCCTGCCGCGCTTCGATACCGGGGCCGGGCGGTCAGAGGCCGACGAACTGGCGCACCAGGCCCGCGAGGGGCTGAAGCTACGTCTGGAAAAGAACAAGGCCTACGCGCCGGAGGACGACTACTGGCACCGTCTCGAATGGGAGGTGGGGATCATCCAGCAGATGGGTTTCCCCGGCTACTTCCTGATCGTTTCGGACTTCATCAAGTGGGCCAAGCTGCACGGCATTCCGGTGGGGCCGGGGCGGGGGTCCGGCGCCGGTTCGCTGGTGGCCTGGTCGCTGACCATCACCGATCTGGACCCCTTGCGGTTCGGCCTGCTGTTCGAGCGCTTCTTGAACCCCGAACGGGTCTCCATGCCCGACTTCGACATCGACTTCTGTCAGGAGCGGCGGGAAGAGGTGATCGACTATGTGCAGGACCACTACGGCAAGGACCGGGTGGCCCAGATCATCACCTTCGGCACCCTGCAGGCGCGGGCCGTGCTGCGCGACGTCGGGCGGGTGCTGCAGATGCCGTTGGGTCAGGTGGACCGGCTCTGCAAGATGGTGCCGAACAACCCGGCCAATCCGGTGACCCTGGCCCAGGCCATTGATCTGGAGCCGCGCCTGAAGGAGGCGCGCGACGCCGAGCCGGCGGTCAGGACCCTGCTGGAGACGGCGCTGGAGCTGGAGGGGCTGTACCGCAACGCCTCGACCCACGCCGCCGGCATCGTCATCGGCGACCGACCACTAACCGAACTGGTGCCGCTGTATCAGGACCCGCGTTCGACCATTCCCGCCAGCCAGTTCAACATGAAGTGGGTCGAGCCGGCGGGTCTGGTGAAGTTCGACTTCCTGGGCTTGAAGACGCTGACGGTGCTGGATCGGGCGCGGGAGTATCTGGAACGGCGCGGCGCGGCGCCGGAGTGGAACCTGCTGCCGCTGGACGACCCTAAGACCTATGAACTGATGGCCTCGGGCCAGACGGTCGGGGTGTTCCAGCTGGAATCCCAGGGCATGCGCGACACCCTGCGCAAGATGCGCTGCGGGTCCATCGAGGAAATCACCGCCCTGATCTCCCTCTATCGGCCGGGGCCGATGGAGATGATCGACACCTATATCGACCGGAAGTTCGGCCGGGCCGAGGTGGACTACCTGCACCCCAGCCTGAAGGAGGTGCTGACCGAGACCTACGGCGTCATCATCTACCAGGAACAGGTGATGAAGATCGCCCAGATCCTGGCGGGTTACAGCCTGGGTGAAGCCGACCTGCTGCGCCGGGCCATGGGCAAGAAGAAAAAGGAGGAGATGGATTTCCAGCGCCTCCGCTTCGTCAAGGGCGCGTCCGAGAAGTCGGTGCCCGAGGCCCAGTCGGGCTCGATCTTCGACCTAGTGGCCAAGTTCGCGGGCTACGGCTTCAACAAGTCGCACGCTGCGGCCTACGCCCTGATCTCGTTCCAGACAGGTTGGCTGAAAGCCAATCACCCGGTCGAGTTTTTCGCCGCATCGATGAGTCTCGACCTGTCGAACACCGACAAGCTGGCGGTCTTCTATCAGGACTGCCGCCGGTTCGAGATCCCGGTCCTGGCGCCGGACATTAACCGGTCCTCCGCCGACTTCGACGTGGCGTGGAAGGACGGGCAGGGCAGCGTTCTCTATGCCCTGGGCGCTATCCGCAACGTGGGCCTGGAGGCGATGAAGCACGTCGTCGAGGTGCGTGATGCGGGCGGCCCCTTCGTCGACATCTTCGACTTCCTGGAGCGGGTCGATCCCAAGGCGGTGAACAAGCGGGCGCTGGAAGGTCTGGCCAAGGCGGGGGCCTTCGACAGCCTGAATTCCAATCGTCGCCAGTTGTTCGAGCAGGCCGACACCCTGATCGCCTATTGCCAGAGCGTCGCTGCTGAGCGCGCCTCGTCGCAGGTCAGCCTGTTCGGGGCTGATCAGGCGGGCGCCGCGCGGCCGCGCCTGAAGAGCGTCGAGCCCTGGGCCGGACCGGACAAGCTGGACCAGGAGCTGTCAGCAGTCGGCTTCTATCTGTCTGGCCACCCGCTGGAGGAGTTGACGCCGGCGCTGAAACGCAAGCGCGTGACTTTTGTGGCCGAGGCGCAAGGTCTGGCTGAAGCCGGACACGAGGCCTTCCTGATGGCGGGCGTGGTGCGCCGGCGTCAGGAGCGGGCCAGCGCCAAAAGCGGCGAGAAGTTCGCCTTCGTCACCTTTTCCGACCCCACGGGCGAGTTCGAGTGCCTGTTTCCGCCCGAGCAGCTTCGACGCTGTCGCGACATTCTGGAGGTCGGGACGTCAGTTCTGGTGAAGGTGCGTGCCAAGGCCGCAGATGGCGAGGTGCGGTTCTTCGGCGATGACGCCAGCCGTATGGACGTGCTTCTGGACGACGCCCAGATCGGATTGCGCGTCGTGGTTTCGGCCCAGTCGGCGGACGCCGAGGCGCTGAAGGCGCGGCTGGAACGGGCTCAGGCGCAAGGGAAGGGCGGCGAGGTCTGGCTCCAGGCGACCCTGGGCGGGCGAACCGAGGTCGAGATCAAGCTGCCGGGGCGTTACCGTCTGGACGCCGCCCTGCGCGGGGCGCTGAAGTCGGCGCCGGGCGTGATCATGCTGGAGGACGCCTGATGGGGGAGGAGTCGCTTATGCGGAATGCGCGCGGAACCTTTGAGGTCATCATCACCCCGGTTCAGCCGGCGGCAGGCGCGTCGCCGGATGCTCCCGGCCGGATGTTGCTGGTCAAGACCTTTCATGGCGACCTGACGGGAACCGCCGCTGGCGAGATGCTGGCGACCATGAGCCCGGAACGGTCGGGCGCCTATGTGGCTCTGGATCGGGTGCACGGCGTCATTGACGGGCGCGAGGGCGCCTTCACTCTGGTGCATCGTGGACTGATGGATCGCGGCGCCCAGGAGTTGCTGATTACAATCGTGCCGGGGTCGGGAGCAGGGGAACTGACCGGGATCTCCGGAGTGTTCCACCTGACGATCGTGGACGGGGTTCACAACTATGATCTGGAATACAGTCTGCCGACACCTTGAGGGAGGAGTGCGAACATGAGCGTGCACAAGGGGGCCTGCCACTGCGGCGCCGTGGCCTATGAGGTCGAGGTCGGGCTGGAGGGCCTGATCGAGTGCAACTGTTCGCACTGTTATCGAAAGGGCTTCGTTCTGGCTTTTGCGCCGCGCGCGGCGTTCCGGCTGACGGCGGGCGAGAAGGCGACGACCTCCTATTTCTTCAATCAGCACAAGATCGACCATCGCTTCTGCAAGACCTGCGGGGTTCAGCCCTTCGGTTACGGCCTGGCGCCCGATGGATCCGAGGTGGCGGCGATCAATGTGCGGACCCTGACGGACGTGGAGCCCTGGGCATGGACGGCGACGCGTGTGGACGGGCGCAGCTTCTGACTGATCCGCTTGCCTTTTTCGAACAATCCGCCTAGAGAGCGCGCGCACTTCGCACGCGGGCGTGGCGCGGATCGGGGAGACATCCTGATCTGCACCGTTCCGAGGGACCATCCGGTCCTTTAATCGCCCGCGCTAGGTTTAGATCGGAAAAAGGAAAAGACGATCATGGCTCTGCCTGAATTCTCGATGCGCACCCTGCTGGAAGCTGGCGCTCACTTCGGCCACCAGACGCACCGCTGGAACCCGAAGATGGACCGCTACATCTTCGGCTCGCGCTCGAACATTCACATCATCGACCTGTCGCAGACGATGCCGCTGCTGCATCAGGCTCTGGTCGCCGTTCGCGACGTCGCCGCCAAGGGCGGTCGCGTCCTGTTCGTCGGCACCAAGCGCCAGGCCGCCGGCCCGGTCGCCGAAGCCGCCACGCGCTGCGCCCAGTACTACATGAACAACCGCTGGCTCGGCGGCACGCTGACCAACTGGCGCACCGTTTCGGGCTCGATCGCCCGTCTGCGCGAACTGGAAACCGTTCTGGCCGCCGGCGGCGAAGGCCGAGTCAAGAAAGAGCTGCTGACCCTGCAGCGCGAGAAGGACAAGCTTGAGCTGTCGCTGGGCGGCATCAAGGACATGGGTTCGATCCCGGACATCATGTTCGTCATCGACACCAACAAGGAGTCGATCGCGATCCAGGAAGCTCGCAAGCTGAACATCCCGATCATCGCCATTCTGGACACCAACTCGGATCCGGACGGCATCACCTACCCGGTCCCGGGCAACGACGACGCCGCTCGCGCCATCCAGACCTACTGCGACCTGATCGCCGACGCCGTTCTGGACGGCCTGGCCGCCGGCGCTTCGGCCTCGGGCATCGACCTGGGCGCTTCGGAAGCTCCGGTTGAGCCGATGCTGCGTGAAGCCGCTGCTGCTCCGGCTGCTGCTGAAGCCGCTCCGGCCGGTACGGAAGGCGCTGCTGAAGAGCTGCTCGCGACGGCTGAAGAAAAGGTCGAGGGCTAAGACGCCTTCGGGTTCGATCGTGTGATTGGACCTACGCCAAACTGACATGCGGCCGGGCTATTCATGCCCGGCCGCTCATTTGAATTTCCAGGAGAAGAACATGGCCGAGATCACTGCCGCCCTCGTGAAGGAGCTTCGCGAGCGTTCGGGCGTCGGCATGATGGACTGCAAGAAGGCGCTGGTTGAAAATAACGGCGACATCGACGCGGCCATCGACTGGCTGCGCGCCAAGGGCCTGTCCAAGGCCGCCAAGAAGGCTGACCGCGTCGCCGCTGAAGGCCTGGTCGCCGTCGCCGTCCGCGCCGAAGGCAAGGGCGAAGTCGCCGCCGCCATCGAGTTCAATGCGGAAACCGACTTCGTCGCCCGTAACGACCTGTTCCAGAACGCCGCCAAGTCGTTCGCCCAACTGGGCCTGCACCACGACGGCGTCGACGCCATCCACGGCGCGACCCTGGAAAACGGCCGCACGGTTCAGGACGAAGTGACCCAGCTGATCGCCACCATCGGCGAGAACATGCAACTGCGCCGCGCCGCTCGTCTGGCCGTCGATGAAGGCGTGGTTTCGACCTACGTCCACAACGCGGTCTCGCCGGGCGTCGGCCGCATCGGCGTGCTGGTGGCTCTGGAAGGCGAAGGCGACCAGGAAGCCCTGCGCGAACTGGGCCGCAAGATCGCCATGCACGTCGCCGCCACGGCGCCGCTGTCGCTGAACACCGACGATCTGGACCCGGCCGCCATCGAGAAGGAACGCGCTGTTCTGATCGAAAAGGCCAAGGAAGAAGGTCGCCCGGAAGCCATGATCGAGAAGATCGTGGAAGGCCAGATCAACAAGTTCCAGAAGGACGTGGTGCTGTCGAAGCAACCCTTCGTCATGGACCCCGACGTGACCATCGAGCAACTGGTCGCCAACTCGGGCAAGGAACTGGGCTCCTCGAACCTGCGCCTGGCCGGCTTCGTCCGCCTGGCCTTGGGTGAAGGCGTCGAGAAGGTCGAGACCCCTGACTTCGCGGCCGAAGTGGCCTCGATGACCGGCGGCAACTAAGGCTGAAGTTTCTTCCCGAAAGGGAAGAATTTTCAAAAGGGCGCGTTCGGCTTTGATGGCCGGCGCGCCCTTCGTCTATGATGAA
Organism: Brevundimonas sp. T2-11; assembly: GCF_055397675.1. Taxonomy (NCBI): domain Bacteria; kingdom Pseudomonadati; phylum Pseudomonadota; class Alphaproteobacteria; order Caulobacterales; family Caulobacteraceae; genus Brevundimonas; species Brevundimonas sp. T2-11. Next base: position 1,724,958 of record NZ_AP027920.1, on the reverse strand, counting down.
CCGCCGATTCACTCGCGCGGATGCGTAACCCCTGTATCCACGGACCCATGACCATGCCCGACGCCCCCTCCGAGTTTCGCTACAAGCGCGTCCTGCTGAAGGTCTCTGGCGAGGTCCTGATGGGCGATCAGTCCTACGGCATTGATATGAAGACCGTCGATGTGGTGGCGGCGGCCGTGGCTCAGGTCGCGCGCGAGGGGGTCGAGATCTGCCTGGTCATCGGCGGCGGCAACATCTTCCGCGGCCTGTCCAAGGCTGCAGAGGGCATGGATCGCGCTAACGCCGACTACATGGGCATGCTGGCCACCATCATGAACGCCCTGGCCATGCAGGGCGCGCTGGAGAAGATCGGCGTCGACACGCGGGTCCAGAGCGCCATTCCGATGGCCGCCATCGCCGAGCCCTACATCCGCCGCCGCGCCATGCGGCATCTGGAAAAGGGCCGGGTGGTGATCTTCGCCGCCGGCGTGGGCGCGCCCTTCTTCACAACGGATTCGGGCGCCGCGTTGCGCGCCGCCGAAATGGGCTGCGACGCCCTGCTGAAGGGCACCAGCGTCGATGGCGTCTACACGGCTGACCCCAAGAAGGACCCGGCCGCCACCCGCTATGAGACCCTGAGCTATCAGGAGGTCCTGGCCAAGGACCTGCGCGTCATGGACGCTTCGGCCATCGCCCTGATGCGCGACAGCGATATTCCGATCGTGGTCTTCTCGATCCGCGAGGAAGGCTCCCTGCGCAAGACGCTGAGCGGCGAAGGCACCTTCACCGTCATCACAAACAAGGCCGCCTGAGCGGCCCTCGAAACGAACGACAGACCAGGAAGACACTCATGGCCAAGCCCGAGCTCAAGACCTATCGCGACCGTATGGACAAGTCCGTTGCGGCGCTGAAGGAAGAGTACGCCGGTCTGCGCACGGGCCGCGCCAACGCCGGCCTTCTGGACCCGGTGCAGGTCGAGGCCTACGGCTCGACCTCGCCGCTGAACGCTGTGGCGGCCATTAGCGTGCCGGAGCCGCGCATGATTTCGGTCAGCGTATGGGACAAGAGCATGGTCGTGGCGGTCGAGAAGGCCATTCGCGCCGCGGGTCTGGGATTGAATCCGATCGTGGACGGCCAGACCCTGCGCATTCCGGTGCCGCCGCTGACCGAGGAACGCCGCAAGGATCTGGTAAAGCTGGCCGGCAAGTACGCCGAGCAGCAGAAAATCGCCGTGCGCAACGTGCGCCGCGACGCCAACGACGATCTGAAAAAGGCTGAAAAGGCCACCGAGATCAGCCAGGACGAACAGAAGAAGATGGAAGCCGAGGTCCAGAAGGACACCGACGCGGCCATCAAGCGCATTGACGAGGCTCTGAAGACCAAGGAAGCCGAGATCATGCAGGTCTGACGCCCGTACGCGTCAGGAGGGATCTAGATGTCGGTCGAGACCGTCGCCACGGCACCTGAGAAGGGGCCTCGTCACGTCGCCCTGATCATGGACGGCAACGGTCGCTGGGCCGAGCGCCGGGGCTTGCCGCGCGTCGTGGGGCATCGTGAGGGCGTTCAGGCCCTGCGACGCACGATCAAGGCCGCGCCGGATTTCGGCGTGCGCTGTCTGACTGTCTTCGGCTTCTCGACCGAGAACTGGAGCCGTCCGGCGGACGAGGTGTCGGACCTGATGGGCCTGGTGCGATCCTTTGTCGGCAGCGACCTGAAGCGCCTGGAGGCTTCCGGGGTGCGCGTGCGTGTCCTGGGCCGCCGCAAGGGGTTGCCCGGCGACATCGCGGCTATCGTCGATCGCGCCGAAGCTCAAACGGCGCATAATGATCGTTTCCTGTTGCAGGTGGCTTTCAACTACGGCGGGCGGGCCGACCTGGTCGACGCCGCCCAGCGGCTGGTGGATCGTGCACGCGCGGGGCGGCTCGAAGGCGATGTGACCGAGGATGATCTGGGCGCGGGACTGTCGACGGCCGGGGCGCCTCCGGTCGATCTGATCGTGCGGACCTCAGGCGAGCAGCGACTGTCCAACTTCCTGTTATGGGAAGCCGCCTATGCCGAACTGGTGTTCCAGGACATCCTGTGGCCTGACTATGGGGCCGAGGCGCTGGGCGAGGCCATTGCGCTCTATGGACATCGCGAGCGGCGTTATGGCGGTCGTGACGTGCTGACGGACGCGCCCGTCGCCAAAGCGGCGGCGACCTAATGGCTTTGAAGATCGGCGACATTGGTCTGAGAGCGGCGTCGGCCGTGGTGCTGGCGCCCGCCGCTGTGCTGGCGACCTGGGCCGGCGGGGCCTGGTTCTGCGCCCTGGTGGTGGCTGCATGTGGATTACTGGCGTTTGAATGGGCGCGAATGAGCGCGCCGAGCCTCTGGCGCTCGATCGGGGCGGCGGTTGCTCTGGCGCTGATCACCGCCGTGATCGCCGCCCATATTGGACAGATTTCCCTCGCTCTGATCCTGCTGGTCTTCGGCGCCCTGGCGGCGGGTCTGTTCGCGCGTTCGCGCGGCGGCCAGGCGCTGGATGCGGCCTATGGCGTGCTCTACCTCGGTTGGCCCTGTGTCCTGCTGATCTGGTTGCGCGACCTGAACGCGGCGCAGGGCCTGTACTGGACGGTGCTGGTTTTCGCCGTGGCCTGGGCTTCCGACATCCTGGCCTATCTGGTCGGCAGCGCCGTGGGCGGCCCCAAGCTGTGGCCGCGCTTTTCGCCCAACAAGACCTGGTCGGGTTTCATCGGCGGATTGTTGGCGGGCATGGTCGCCGGCGCGGCGATGGCCGGGTGGCTTGAAATGGGTCGCCTGAACGTCTTCTGGGGCGGCGTCCTGGGGTTGGCGGCGGCCCTGGCCACCATGGCTGGAGATCTGTGGGAGTCGGCGCTTAAGCGGCGTTTCGGGGTGAAGGACGCTGGCAATATCATTCCCGGTCACGGCGGTCTGCTGGATCGGGTCGATGGCCTGATGTTTGCGGTCGTGGTGGTGGCGGCGGGGCGTGTGATCGTTCTGATGCTGGGGCAGGGTGCATGATCGCCCGCAGGGTCAGCGTGCTGGGCTCGACCGGCTCTGTTGGAACATCGACGCTGGATCTGATGGATCAGGCAGAGGCGGCCGGCTCGGGTGCTTTTCAGGTCGAGGTCCTGACCGGTGGAAACAACATCGCGCGTCTGGCCGACCAGGCCCGACGTTGGCGCCCCAGGTTGGCGGTGACGGCGGATCCCGCCCGTCTTTCGGAACTCCGCGACGCGCTTGTCGGAACAGAGGTCGAGGTCGCCGCAGGTCCCGAGGCCATTGTCGAGGCCGCGACCCGGCCCGTTGACTGGGTCATGGCCTCCATCGTCGGCTCGGCGGGCTTGCGCTCGGCCTGGGCCGCAGCCGGCACGGGCGCGACCCTGGCCCTGGCCAATAAGGAAAGCCTGGTCTGCTGCGGCCCGGCCTTGATCGAGCGGGTCGGGCGCAGCGGCGGCAAGCTGATTCCCGTCGACTCCGAGCATTCGGCCATCTTTCAGGTCTTTCCCGCCGAGGCGCCTGAGCAGGTGTCCAAGCTGGTGCTGACGGCATCGGGCGGGCCTTTCCGCACCCTGCCGCGTGAGGCCATGGGCCGCATCACTCCGGAACAGGCCGTGGCCCACCCGAACTGGAGCATGGGCGCCAAGATCTCTGTCGACAGCGCCACCATGGCCAACAAGGGGCTGGAGCTGATCGAGGCGGCCTATCTGTTCGCCATGAGCGGCGACCGGATCGACGTGGTCGTCCACCCGGAATCAATCATCCACAGCCTTGTGGAATATGTGGATGGTTCGACCCTGGCCCAGATGGGGCCGCCTGACATGAAGACGCCGATCGCCTGCGCCCTGGCCTGGCCCGATCGGATGGCCTGGCCCGCGCCCCGACTGGACCTGGCTGCTCTGGGCCGTCTGACCTTCGAGGCGCCCGATATGGCGCGGTTCCCGGCCCTTCGACTGGCGCGCGAGGCCCTGGCGGCGGGCGGGGTGGCGCCCATCGTCTTCAATGCGGCCAACGAGGTGGCGGCTCTGGCTTTCCTTGACCGTCGGCTGGGCTTTCTCAATATTGCCGCAGTCGTCGCGGACACCTTGGAGCGTGCGACGAACGCGGGGATGGATTCCGGTTCCGACGACGCCTGCGACGCGGCTCTGGCCGTTGACGCGGCGGCCCGACGGATCGCGAACGACATTATCGCCTCGCTCGCGATTGCGGCCTGAGGGCGACGGAGACAATGACCGGCATGCTAGGAATTATCGGGCAAGCCCTGATCTATGTCGTGCCGTTCCTGCTGGTGCTGACCCTGGTCGTCACTGTTCACGAACTGGGCCACTTCCTGACGGCCCGCGCTTTCGGCGTGAAAATGGAGCGCTTCTCCATCGGTTTCGGCCGCGCCCTGTTTCAGCGCACCGACAAGCACGGCGTGGAATGGCGTCTGGGCTGGTTGCCGCTGGGCGGTTACGTCAAGTTCGCCGGTGATCTGGACGCGACGGGCGTGCCCGACAAGGCCGGGCTCGACGCCTTGAAGAAGGAAGTGGTCGCCGAGCACGGGGTCGGCGCCGAGAAGGACTATCTGTATTTCAAGCCCCTGTGGCAGCGGGCCCTGGTCGTCGCCGGCGGCCCCTTCGCCAATTTCGTGCTGGCCATCTTCATCTTCACCCTGCTGTTCAGCCTGGTCGGGGTCGAGCTTCGCCCTGCGCGAGTCGTGCAGGTGCAGGTGAATTCGCCAGCCGCCGCCGCCGGATTCCTGCCGGGCGACCTGATCACGCACGTCAATGGCAAGCTGATCGCCGATGGCGGTGAGGTCACCGGGGTCGTGGCGCTGAGCAGCGGGGACCCTGTGCGGTTCACGGTTGAACGCGCCGGGGCCGAGGTGCTTCTGACCGCAACACCCGAACGCCGGATTGAGAATGATCCTATTGCTGGGCGGGTCTCGATCGGTCGCATTGGCCTTGGTCTGGGATCCAGCCGCGACGAGGTGCGCCATGTCCGCTATGGACCGGTCGAGGCCGTGGGGCAGGGGTTCAGGCAGACCGGATCGATACTGAGCACGACCTTCACCTATATCGGCCGCATCTTCACTGGTCGGGAATCGGGTGATCAACTCAGCGGTCCGCTGGGTATCGCCAAGGCCTCCGGGGCTCTGACCAACGCCGCCGTCGCCGCCAACCCGGACCCTGTGGCCATGGCGGCGAATCTTCTGCTGACGCTGACACAGTTCGCCGCCATACTTTCGGTCGGAATCGGTTTTCTAAATCTGCTGCCCGTTCCGGTGCTGGATGGGGGGCATCTGATGTTTTACGCCTATGAGGCGGTGGCGCGACGGCCTGTTGCGGCCAGGGTTCAGGAGGCGGGATATCGCGTCGGTCTTGCTTTGCTGGCCAGTTTAATGTTGTTCGCCACCTGGAACGACCTGCAGAAACTCAATCTTTTCCAATTCCTCGGCGGGCTCGTCTCGTGAGCCGACGCCAGCCCCCGATGGTTTCCCGAATGATCCAGAACGACAGTCGCCTCATGATCCGAACCCGTGGCCGTATCCTTGGACCCAGCGTGCTGGCCCTGGCGGTCGCCGCCGGACTGGCGGGGCCCGCCCTGGCGCAAACATCGCCGACCGCCGCGGCGCCTGCTGAAGACCCGCAAGTCGTTGTGACCGCTCCGGCGGAAGATCGCGCCGTGGTCAATCGTATCGTGGTGCGCGGCAATCAGCGGATCGATCAGACGACGGTCCTGTCCTATCTGCCGATCCAGCCTGGCGACACGATCGACGCCGCCGTGATCGACGTCGCCGTGCGCACCCTGTCGCGGACCGGCCTGTTCGCGAACGTGCAACTGGGCCTTCAACCGAACGGCGACCTGATCGTCGAGATCGCCGAGAACCCGATCATCAATCAGGTGACCTTCGAGGGGAACAAGGCGCTCACCGAGAAGAAGCTGCAGGACGAGGTCACCATCAAGCCTCGCGGCATCTACACGCGTGCGCGGGTGCAGGAAGACGTCGGCAAGATCATCGAGCTGTATCGGCTGTCGGGCCGCATTTCGGCGACGGTGACGCCCAAGCTGGTTCAGCTGGAGCAGAACCGTATCGACGTGGTGTTCGAAATCGACGAGGGACCGGAGACGGGCGTCGCCGCCATCACCTTCCTGGGCAACACGGCCTTCTCGGACAGTGATCTGCGTGAAGTCATGGTGACCAAGCAGTCCAGCTGGTGGCGCCTGTTCAGCTCGAACGATAACTACGATCCCAACCGTCTGGACTACGATCGGGAACAGCTGCGGAAATTCTATACGAACCGCGGCTACTATGACTTCCGGATCCTGTCTTCGGTGGCTGAGCTCAAGCCGGACGGCAGCGCGTTCGGCATGACGCTCACCCTCGACGAGGGCGACCGCTACAAGTTCGGAGACGTGAAGGTCGTCACCGAGAATGATCGTTTGAATGCGGACTTCCTGCAGCGCCTTCTGCCGATCCGGTCGGGGGATCTGTATGAAAGCGATCGTATCGAGAACGCCGTTGACGCCCTGACCTTCGCGGCCGGCTCCGCAGGCTACGCCTTTGTTGAGATCAATCCGACCTACCGCGCGAACCCGGACACCGACACGGTGGACGTCACCTTCAATCTTCGGGAAGGTCAGCGGGTCTACATCGACCGTATCAATGTGGTCGGAAACACCCAGACCCTTGATTCCGTTATCCGCCGTGAGCTGATGGTCGGGGAAGGGGACGCCTTCAACCGCAGTCTGGTGGAGCGTTCGCGTAACAATCTGCGCGGCTTGGGCTTCTTCAAGGACGTCAAGATCGAGGAGACGCGCGGCAGCGCCCCTGACCGCACCGTTGTCAACGTCACGGTTCAGGAGCAACCCACGGGCGAACTGTCGGTTGGAGCGGGCTTCAGTTCGGTGGATTCGTTCGTGCTGAACCTGGGGGTCACGCAACGCAACTTCCGCGGTCGCGGCCAGAATGTCGTGGCGCGTGCGGAATGGGGCTCGCTGCGCCAGCAGATCGACTTCCGCTTTACCGAGCCCAAGTTCCTGGGCCGGGATTTGCGGGCCGGTTTCGACCTGTTCCACACCCGTTACGATCTGAGTGAATATTCGTCCTATGACTATCGCTCGACGGGCGCGGGTCTGCGTCTCAGCTATCCGCTGAACGGCTATTCGCTATTCAGCCTGCGCTACTTCCTGAAGGACGACGAGGTCATCATTCCTTCGGGCTATTGCAACGGCACCGGTTCGTCGGCGCTCTGCGATCAGGCGGGCTCCTATATCAACTCGTCGGCCGGCTATACGCTGATGGTTGATCGCAGGAACGATCCGGTGCGTCCGACGCGGGGCTGGACGGCTTCGCTGCGTCAGGACTTCGCCGGCATCGGCGGGGACGTGAACTACCTGAAGACCGAGGCGGACGGCGCCTGGTACTGGGGCATCAGCCCGGCCTGGGTGGTGAGCGTCCAGGGATCGACGGGTTACGTGTCGGGCTGGAACGGCGATCCGATCCGGATCAACGACCGTTTCTTCAAGGGCGGCAACACCTTCCGTGGTTTCGAGACGGCCGGTATGGGCGCTCGCGATCTGACCACGACGGATGCCTTGGGCGGCAACTTCTACGCCATCGGCACGGTCGAGCTGACGGTGCCGAACTATCTGCCCGATGAATATGGCATCAAGACTTCGCTGTTCGCGGACTTCGGCACGATCGGCATGCTGGATGATCGGTACAAGATCAATTCGAGCACGGGCCTGCCCAACGCCAACATTGTTGACGATCTGAGCCTTCGCGCCGCCGCCGGCGTCAGCATCCATTGGCGTTCGCCCATGGGTCCGATCCGCTTCGACTTGTCAAAGGTCCTGTCGAAGGAAGACTACGACAAGACCGAGACTTTCCGCTTCTCCACCTCGACCCAGTTCTAACTGCAGCCTTCCAGACTGCTCAAAGGTTCAAGATGAAACTGTTCGCTATCGGCGCCTTCGCCATCGCTTCGCTTGCCGCTTCGTCGGCCCTGGCTCAAACCCAGGCTCAGGGTCCGCAAAACCCCGGTCCGGTCCTGCCGGGCGTTTGCTCGGTGTCGGGAGAGCAGGTCCTGCTCGGTTCCTCGGCGGGCCAGGCCCTTCAAGCCCGCATGGTCCAGCTGGCTCAGGAGGTCCAAGGCGAAATCGCGCCGTACGCCCAGCAGGTCCAGACCGAGTACCAGGCGTTGCAACAAGGCGCTTCGACCATCCCGGCTGATCAGCTGAACCAGCGCCGCCAGGCCCTGCAACAACGCGTCCAGGAAGCCCAGCAACTCGAGCAGACCCGTGACAACGAGCTGCGTTACACGCAGAGCGTCCAGGCCAAGGCGATCGAAGACGCTGCTCGTCCGATCATTCTCGCAGTCTACCAGGAGCGCGGTTGCGGCGTCCTGCTGCGCGGCGAAAGCATCGCCTACATCAATCCGGCGATGGATATCACCGCCGCAGTGGTGCAGCGTCTGAATACGGCTCTGCCGACGGTCAGCTTCAACCGCATGCCGGTTCCGGCTCAGCCGCAGTCGTAAGACGGGCCATGCCCGATCCGAGGTTCTTTCAGACCCTGTCGTCCCTGACGGTCGCCGTCCTCGCCGAGCATATCGGCGGGGAGGTGGTCCGGGGCGGCGAAGTCGTCATCTCGGCCGTCGCGCCCCTGTCCACAGCGGACCGGGGCGCGATTGCGTTTCTGGGCGACCGCAAGTTCGCCGCCGCCCTGGCCGAGACCAGAGCCGGATGCGTGATCGTGCCGGCTTCTGCGGTCGATCTGGCGCCGGCTGACGCCGCCGTCATTGTCTCGGGCGAGGCTCAGGCGAGCTGGGCGCGGGCTTCCGCCCTGCTGCACCGACCGATCCGCCTGGACCGCGCCATCAGCGCCGCCGAGGCCGCCGAGGACGATACCGTGGTGATTGAGCCGGGCGTGGTGCTGGGCCAAGGCGTCCGCATCGGGCGCGGCACGCGCATCGGCGCCAATACCGTGATCGGGCCGGGCGTCCAGATCGGTCGTGACTGCCTGATCAGCCCTGGCGTCACCGTCGGCTTCGCCCTTCTGGGGGACCGAGTGAAGCTGCTGGCGGGCGCGCGGATCGGCGAGTCGGGCTTCGGCGCCGCTGGTTCGAAGGCCGGGCCGGTGGATATTCCGCAGCTGGGTCGGGTCATCCTGCAGGATGGGGTGACGGTCGGCGCCAACTCCTGCATCGACCGCGGCGCTTATGACGACACCGTCATCGGCGAGAACACCAAGATCGATAATCTGGTCATGATCGGCCACAACTGCGTCATCGGGCGCAACAACCTGATGGCAGCCCACACCGGCATCTCCGGCTCGGTCACCAGCGGCGACAACTGCATCTTCGGCGGCCGGGCGGGCGTGGGCGACCACATCACCATCGGCGAAGGCGCGCGCGTTGCGGCCGGCGGCGGCGTGTTGGCTGACATTCCGCCGGGCGAAATCTGGTCCGGCTATCCCGCCAAGCCGCTGCGCCAGTTCTTGCGCGAGACGGTGTGGCTGTCCAAACAGGCGTCCCAGAAGAAGGGCGCGAAGGAATCGAAAGAATGAGCGAAGACAACAAGATCGACTACGCCGAGGTGATGCGTCGCCTGCCGCACCGCTATCCCTTCCTGCTGGTCGACAAGGCCGAGGATTTTGTGGCGGCGACCTCGATCGTCGGCATCAAGAACGTCACCCACAACGAGCCCTTCTTCCCCGGCCACTTCCCGATCGACCCGGTCATGCCGGGCGTGCTGATCGTCGAGGCCATGGCCCAGACGGGCGCCCTGTTGATGTCCAAGTCGCTGGACGTGGCTGTGGCCGACAAGGTCATCATGTTCATGTCGATCGACGGCGTGCGCTTCCGCAAGCCCGCCCGTCCGGGTGACCAGCTGCGCATGGAGGTCAAGGTCATCAAGGCGCGCGGCGACGCCTACAAGTTCCGCGGCGAGACCTTCATCGACGGCAAGCTGGCCGCGGAGGCCGAGTTCATGGCCATGGTCGTCACCGTGGCGGAGCCCGCCCAGTGACCATCCACTCGACCGCCGTCATCGACGCCTCGGCCCAGATCGCCGACGGGGTCGTAATCGGTCCCTGGTGTGTCGTCGGCCCGGGCGTGACCCTGGCCGAGGGCGTCAAGCTGGTCAGCCATGTGGTGGTCAAGCAGGACACCAGCGTCGGCGCGCGGACGGTCATCCATCCCTTCGCCGTGATCGGCGGCGATCCGCAGCACAACGGCTACAAGGGCGAGCCGGTGCGGCTGGAAATCGGCGCGGACAACGTCATCCGCGAGCACGCCACCTTCAATCGCGGCACGCCGCAAGGCACGGGCGTGACGCGGGTCGGCTCGAACGGCCTGTTCATGACCGGGGCCCACGTCGGCCACGACTGCGTCGTCGGCGACAATGTCGTCATGGCCAATAACGCCACCCTGGGCGGTCACGCCCAGATCGGCGACAAGGTCTTCCTGGGCGGTCTGTGCGCCGTGCACCAGAACGGCCGGGTGGGGCAGGGCGCCATCGTCGGCGGTCTGGCCGCCGTAACGCGCGACGTCATTCCCTACGGCTCGGCCTGGGGCAATCACGCCAGCCTGCACGGCCTCAACCTGATCGGGTTGAAGCGCAAGGGCTACGGCAAGGATGCGGTGCGCCGCCTGCTGGCCGCCTATCGCGACCTGTTCGAGGGCGGCGGCGTCTTCGCCGAGCGTCTGGACCGGGTCGAAGCGACCTATGCCGACCTGCCCGAGATCATGGAGATCGTCGCCTTCAGCCGCGACGGCGCCAAGCGGCCGCTCTGTCTGCCGAACGCAGAATGACAAGCCAGGCTTCGGGGACGCCCAAGTTGGCCCTGATCGCGGGTTCGGGCGACCTGCCCATTCGGGTCGCCCAGCGTTGCGAGACCGAGGGGCGCGAGGTCTTCATCATCCGCCTGAAGGGTTTCGCCGACGCCCACCTGCACCGCTGGCCGGGACAGGATTTCGGCATGGCGGAGATCGGCAAGATCCTGAAGGCCATGCGCGCCGAGGGCTGTCGCGCGGTCTGCCTGGCGGGGTATGTGAACCGGCCGGACTTCAAGACCTTGAAGCCCGACCTGAAGGGCGCGTCCCTGTTGCCCGGCATCATCGCGGCGGCGTCCAAGGGCGACGACGCCCTGTTGCGCAAGATCCTGTCGGTGTTCGAGGACGAGGGTTTCGCCGTCGAGGGCGCGGACGACATCCTGGGCGGAGAGATGCTGGCGGCGGGCGCCCTGGGCCGCGTGGCGCCGACGGCGGAGCAACTGGCGGACCTGAAGAAGGCGCTGCATGTCGCTGAAAAATCAGGTGAACTGGACATTGGTCAAGGCGCAGTCGTCTGTGACGGCCTGGTGCTGGCGGTCGAGGCGCAGGAGGGGACGGACGAGATGCTGCGTCGTGTGGCGGGCTTGCCTGGCGACCTGCGCGGCTCGTTCGACTTTGCGCGCGGCGCCCTGGGCAAGGCGCCCAAGCCGATCCAGGACCTGCGCGTGGACATGCCGGTGATTGGGCCTACGACGGTCGAACTGGCCGCCGCCGCCGGTCTGGCCGGAATCGGCGGGTTCGAGGGGCGGCTGATCGTTATCGATCACGAAGGTCTGGTCGAGGCGGCTGACCGTCTGGGCCTGTTCGTCTGGGGCGTGGAACGATGAGCCGTCCGCTGAAGATCATGCTGGTCGCTGCCGAGGCCTCGGGCGACGCCCTGGGCGCCGGACTGGCGCACGCTTTGAAGTCGCGCCTGGGCGACGATGTCGTCTTTGTCGGCGTCGGTGGCCCCAAGATGACGGCCGAAGGCGTCGCCAGCCCGTTCGACATCGCCGAACTGTCCATTCTGGGCTGGATCGAGGGGCTGAAGGCCTATGGTCTGGTCAAGCGCCGGGTGGCCGACACGGTCGAATTGGCCAGGGCCGAGCGGCCAGACGCGGTCGTCCTGATCGACAGTTGGGGTTTCACCATCCGCGTGGCCAAGGCCTTGCGCGAGGCCCTGCCGGGCGTACCGCTGATCAAGTATGTGGGGCCGCAGGTCTGGGCCTCGCGTCCGGGCCGGGCCAAGACCCTGGCCGCCAGCGTCGATCACCTGCTGTCGCTCTACAGGTTTGACGCGCCCTGGTTCGAGCGCGAGGGGCTGCCGACGACGGTCGTGGGGTCACAGGCCCTGCACGTAGATATGGCCGGCGCCGACGGCGCCCGTTTCCGCGCCGCGCGCGGGATCGCCGCCGATGCGCCCCTGCTGCTGGTCTTGCCGGGCAGCCGCCCCAGCGAGATCACCCGCATGACGCCTGTGTTCGAAGCGACGGTGAAGCGTCTGAAAGCGGCGAACCCGTCGCTGGAGATCTCCGTCGTCGCCGCCGGCACCGTCGCCGCCGATGTGGCGGGGCGTGTCGCCGCCTGGCCCTTCCGCGCCCATCTGGTGCAGGAAGCCGACAAGTATGATGCGATGAAGGCCGCCAATGTCGCCCTGGCCACCAGCGGCACGGTCTCGACCGAACTGGCTCTGGCCGGCGCGCCCATGGTCATCGCCTACAGGATCGACGGGCTCAGCTACGCTCTGATGAAGAACCTGGTGACGGCCAAGCACATCACCCTGTTCAACATCGCCGCCGACGATCGCATCGCGCCCGAGTTCATCCAGAACGACGCCACGCCCGAGAAGCTGACCGAGGCCGTCGGCCGTCTGCTGTCGGACCCACAGGCCGCAGCCGATCAAGCCGCGCGCCAGACGGCGGCTCTGGATCTGATGGGGCGAGGCGGTCCCGATCCGTCGGAACTGGCGGCGGACGCTGTGCTGAGGGTGATCGCGGCTCGGAAGTGGTGAAGGATCAGCCTGGTTCAAGTCTGTTCCGACGTCCGATCCAGTTCAAACCGCCTAGCGCGTCATCCAGGGTTTATTCACGCCTGACTTCACAGTGACCGACTTGTCGCGCTGGAGTCCGCCTTTCTGTGGCGGGCCGGTGCGGGCTTTCTGCGCGGCCTGCTTGAGACGAAGCGCGCGCTGTGCGGGCGTCTCGGCGGGCTTGTCGTCGGGGTTGGTCATGATGGCCAGCGCCTACTTCTTGCGGAACTGGTCCAGGGAGACGACCTTGGGGCCGTCGTCGTCGCCCGAGGGCGGCGGGGCGGCGTTCGGGTCGCGTGCAGGCGGCGACAGGGGCGCGATCTCGGCCTCGACGATCTCGGGCTCCTCGAATTGCAGCATGAACTGCACGCTGGGATCGTAGAAGCGGGTCACGGCCGAATAGGGCATGGCCAGAACCTTGGGCATGCCGCCGAACTTCAGCATGATCGAGAAACGGTCGTGCTGGACGTCCAGGTCCCAGTACTGGTGCTGCAGGACGATGGTCATCTCGTCTGGATACTTGGCCAGGACGTCCGCCGGCACCGAGACGCCAGGCGCCCGTGTCTTGAAGGTGATGTAGAAGTGGTGCGCGCCGGGAATGCCGTCAGGCTCGGCCGCGCGTTCCAGCGCAGAACGGATCACGCCGCGCAGGGCGTCCTGGGCGAGCTGCTCATAGTGCATCTCATCGACCGGGGGGGCTTGATCCGTCATCAGGGCCTCGAAACTGGGAACGGCCGACTGTTACCCGCGACAGGCGAGCGACGGAAGATGCGGATTTAAGGAAAGCGACGGGATTCTGTCGCCAGGTTCCTGCGATGTCCAAGGAAGTGGGGGGCTTCTGTTGCCAGGCGCCCCCCGGGCCCCGCCTGAGGATCTGAACCCCCAGGACTTAAGTGTTCGAAATCAACCGAACCGCATTACGCGGCGAGGCGGACTTCTCCAGCGAAGTTATCGTTCGCAGTTAGATAATGGCCCGATACGGTGGGCCAGGACGGGCAAAAGCATCCTCTTTACACGTCCGTCGATGCTAGTCGGCCCCGCAGCTCCCGCCGATAACGCGGTGAGAGATTTGGTGGAGCCGCCGGGAATCGCACCCGGGTCCGGTCCGCTTATTACAGGCGCGTTTATCGCCATAGTCCGGGCGAACCCGAACAGTTCCAATATAGGCGCTCGGACGGCGGCTTCCAAGGGGAAGGTTCAGAAACCTCAGGCGAAACCCGGATGACGCGCCCATTCAGAGGTCTGGTTGCGGAACCAGGTCAGCTGGCGCTTGGCGTAATGGCGGGTGGACAGGCGGATGGCGGCGACGGCCTGATCCAGCGAGGTCTTGCCTGACAGGTGGGCGGCCAGTTCCGGCACGCCGACGGCCTTCATGGCGGGCAAGGCGGGGTCAAGGTTGCGAGCCAGGAGGTTGCGGACCTCGTCCACCGCGCCATTGTCGATCATCAGACTGACGCGTGCATCGCAGTTGGCGTAGAGGCGGTCGCGCGGGGGCTCGACCACCAGGGCGTCGTAGGACGTCGGCGTCAGCAAGGGCTTGGTGTCGGCCTTCCAGTCGCTGAGCGAGCGGCCGGTGGCCCGGGCCACGGCCAGGGCGCGGATCAGGCGTTGGCGGTCGCCGGGAGTGATGGCGGCGGCGGCCGTCGGATCGACCTCGGCCAGGCGGCGACGGAAGGCGGCTTCGCCTTCAAGGTCATAGGCGGCCTGAACCGCGTTGCGCACGGCGTCGGGTACGGCGGGAATGTCGGCCAGGCCGCGCGTCAGGGCGTTGAAATAGAGGCCGGTGCCGCCGACCAGCAGGACCGGACGATCTTGGGCCGCCAGTTCACCCAATAGCGGCATGACGGCCCGGGTCCAGCGACCGACGGACCAGGATTCGGCGGCGTCGGCCACGCCATAAAGGCGGTGCTCGGCGCGGGCTTCGTCCTCGATGGACGGGCGGGCGCTGAGGACGCGCAGGTCGGCGTAGAGCTGTTGGCTGTCGGCGTTGATGATGACGGCGCCGGTCCGCTCGGCCATTTCCAGCGCCAGACGCGACTTGCCCGAGGCCGTCGGGCCGGCGATCAGGGTGAGGCGGGGCGTTTTGGTCAAAGGAACAGGCTCGCGAACAGGACCAGAGGGCGATAGAACGCCCGCGACCGGCCCGGCAAGGGCCAAGGAGCAGAGCCTTGATCGACCGCACCGCCGTAACCGCCGCCCTCGACGCCATTGTCGATCCGAAATCCGGACAGGGGCTGGTCGCCGCCGGACTGGTGCAGGGGCTGACGGTGGCCGAAGATCGCGCGGGCTTCGTCATGGAGGTTCCGGCGGGCGAGACCGCCATCTACGCCCCGGTGCGCGACGCGGCCGAGGCGGCGCTGAGGGCCATGCCGGGCATGGAGCGGGTCTCGGTCGTGCTGACGGCTGAGACGGCCCCCGCCGCTGCACCGCGTCGCACGGCGGGCCTGTCGAAGGCGGCGACCGATCAGGGCCGGGCCAAGGCGCCGGTTCCGACGGATCGTCCTGCCCACGTGAAGCGCGTCCTGGCGGTGGCCAGCGGCAAGGGCGGCGTCGGCAAGTCCACGGTGGCGGTGAACCTGGCCGCGGCGCTGGCGGCGCGCGGCCTGTCGGTCGGGGTGCTGGACGCTGACGTCTATGGCCCGTCGCTGCCGACCATGCTGGGGCTTTCGGGTCAGCCGGATTATGTCGATGGGGCCATCGTGCCGCACGTCGCCCACGGTCTGAAGGCCATGTCGGTCGGTCTGCTGACCAAGGCCGACGACGCCATGATCTGGCGCGGGCCGATGGCCTCGCAGGCCATTACCCAGATGCTGACCCAGACACGCTGGGGAACTGAAGACGCGCCGCTGGACGTTCTGGTGGTCGACCTGCCGCCCGGCACCGGCGACGTGCAACTGACCCTGATCCAGAAGACGCCGCTGGACGGCGCGGTCATCGTCTCGACCCCGCAGGAGGTGGCCCTGGCCGATGCGCGCCGGGCCCACACCCTGTTCCAGCGGGTCAATGTTCCGACCCTGGGCCTGATCGAGAACATGAGCGGCCCGATCTTCGGACAAGGCGGGGCTGAGGCCGAAGCTGCGCGACTGGGCGTGGCCTTCCTCGGCGACCTGCCGCTGGACGCGGCCTTGCGTCAGGCTGGCGACGCCGGGCAGCCTCTGGTCTCGGGCGAACCCGACGGCGAGGTCGCACAGCGAATTGCGGCAGTGGCGGCGCGGGTGGCGGAGAGCCTCGGCCTGTAAGGCCGAGGCGTTTCCTCAGACGTCCAGATCGGCGACGGCGAAGCGGGCGTTGTCCTGGATGAACTGGTAGCGGGCCTCGGCCTTGCGGCCCATCAGGCGTTCGACCAGGTCCTCGATCTCTTCTTCGCTGTCGGGCAGGGAGACGCGCGCCAGGGTCCGCTTCTTCGGGTCCATGGTGGTCTCTTTCAGCTGCGAGGCCATCATCTCGCCCAGGCCCTTGAAGCGGCCGATCTCGACCTTCTTGCCCTTGAAGACGGTGGCCAGCAGCTCGTCGCGGTGGGCGTCGTCGCGGGCGTATTCCGACAGAGGGCCGGCGCTGATGCGGTAAAGCGGCGGCAGGGCCATGAAGAGGCGACCCTGGCGGATCGTCTCGGGCATGGAGCGATAGAAGAAGGTGATCAGCAGGGCCGCGATGTGGGCGCCGTCGACGTCAGCGTCGGTCATGATGACGATGCGCTCATAGCGCAGGTCTTCGATGTTGAAACGGCTCCCCGGCTGGACGCCCAGCGCCAGGGCCAGGTCCGACAGTTCGACGTTGGCGCGCAGCTTGTCCGCCGTGGCCGAGGCGACGTTCAGGATCTTGCCACGCAGGGGCAGGATGGCCTGGGTGGTGCGGTCGCGCGCCTGCTTGGCCGAGCCGCCGGCCGAGTCGCCCTCGACGATGAACAGTTCGGTGCCCTCGGCGGCCTGACGGCTGCAGTCCGACAGCTTGCCCGGCAGGCGCAGCTTGCGCGTGGCGGCGGCGCGCTGGACTTCCTTGTCCTTGCGGCGACGCAGGCGGTCCTCGGCGCGGTCGATGACGAAGCCGAGCAGGGCGTTGGCCTGCTTGGGGCTTTCGGTCAGCCAGTGATCGAAGGGGTCGCGCAGTAGCTGTTCGGCCAGCTTCTGGCCCTCGGGGGAGGACAGGCGGTCCTTGGTCTGGCCCTGGAATTCCGGGTTGCGAATGAAGATCGAGATCAGGGCGCCGGCGTTGGCGATGACGTCCTCGGCCGTGATCTGGGCGGCGCGCTTCTCGTTGATCAGCTCGCCATAGGCCTTGAGGCCCTTGACCAGGGCGGCGCGGAAGCCGGCTTCGTGCGTGCCGCCGTCGGGGGTCGAGACGGTGTTGCAGTAGGAGCCGATGAAGCTGTCGGCGTCGCCGAAGCCGATGGGCGACCAGGTGACGGCCCATTCCAGCGCGCCCGCTTCGCCCTTGCGCTCGGCGCGGCCGGCGAAGACGGGGGTGACGGTTTCCAGTTCGCCCACGCGCTCGGCCAGGGCGTCGGCCAGACCGCCCGGGAAGTGGAGCAGGGCCTGTTCCGGCGTGGCGTCGGTGATGCGGTCCGCCGCGCAGGTCCATTTGATCTCGACGCCGCGGAACAGATAGGCCTTGGCGCGGGCCATGCGGAACAGGCGGGCAGGCTTGAAGGCCGCGCCGACGCCGAAGATCTGCTCATCCGGCTTGAAGCGGATCAGAGTGCCCTTCTTCTTCGACGGGCCGACCTGCTGGATGGGGCCGAGGACGTGGCCGCGGCTGAAGGACTGACGCCACTCGAAGCCGTCGCGCCAGACGGTGACGTCCAGTTGCTCGGCCAAGGCGTTGACCACCGAGACGCCGACGCCGTGCAGGCCGCCCGAGGTCTCATAGGCCTTGCCCGAGAACTTTCCGCCCGAGTGCAGCACGGTCATGACCACTTCCAGCGCTGACTTGCCGGGGTGCTTGGGATGGGGATCGACGGGGATGCCGCGGCCGTCGTCGCGCACAGACAGGAAGCCGTCGGCGTCCAGATCGACGGTGATCAGCTTGGCGTGCTTGGCGACGGCCTCGTCCATCGCGTTGTCGAGGACTTCGGCGAAGAGGTGGTGCAGGGCGCGCTCGTCGGTGCCGCCGATATACATGCCGGGGCGTTTGCGGACGGGCTCCAGCCCCTCCAGCACCTCGATCGAGGAGGCGGAATAGCCGGTGGCGGCGGCCGTCGCCGTGCTGGCGTGGCTGGCGAGCTCGACCCTGGGTTCGTGCACAACGGGCGTGGATGGCGCGATTGCTGGCTGAGGCGAGGCGGGCGCCTTCACTTCCGCCTCGGGGCGGGTGGGTTCAGCGTCGTCGAGGGTAGAGAACAGGTCGGCCATCGGTTCAGTCTGAGGCGATTCGGGGACCGGTCTGGTAGGCCGCGCGACGGTTGGGTGCAAGCGTGACGCGCTCAGGCCGTGGTTCGGGATAGACAGCGCGCGCCAGGATGGCCAGGCACAGGGTCCAGGGCATGTTCTGGGCGCTGAGCAGGACGCTTTCGGACAGGGTCAGCACCAGATAGACGCTGAGGTAGGCGATGCTCCAGAAGCCTTCGCGGCGGCCAGCCCAGGGCAGGCGCGCCACAGTCAGCGCGTAGGATGAAAGCATCAGGGTGCCGATCAGAAGGGCTCCGGGCCAGCCGAGCTGCACAAGGAGGTCGATCCAGCCGTTGTGGGCCGAAGGCACTGACCAGCCCGTCTGATGACGCACCCAGGTGGCGGGCTCGGAATCCTTGCCCCAGAAGGCGTTGTAGCCGTAGCCGGTCCACGGTCTTTGATCGATCATCCGGAACAGGGCGTCCCAGATCTCGGTGCGGCCCGTCAGGGTCGGATCCTTGCCGAGGCTCTGCAGAATTTCGCCTGACTCGAAGGTCCATAGCCACCAGGCGACCGCGGCGCCAATGACGCCGATCCAGATAGCGACGATGATCAGAGCGGGCCCTGCACGCTTCAGAAGCCACAGGATGGCGACGATGCCGACACCGAGCATGGCGCAGAGCAGAGAGGTCTTGGACTGCGTCGCCAGCACCAGCCCCAGACACAGCACGATGGTGGCGATCGGTACGGGGTGGGGGCGATCTTCTGCGGCGAGCCAGGCGGCTGCGGCGGTCGCGCCGGCCACCATGACAATGCCCATCTGGTTCTTCTGATACCAGACGCCGCGCCACATTCCGGCATTGATGTCGTGATGTACGCCGATCGAGGGAACGGCAAAGACCATGAAGAGACTGAGCAGCCCCATGACGAGGGCGCAGCAGGCCAGAAGGCGTGGCAAGTGGGCGTCGCTGAAACGAGAGCCCAGATACATGGCGAAGGAACCATTGATGGTCAGGGCGATGACGCGGCGCTGCGTCGTTTCCGGATCTATCGACCAGTATTTCGAAGCGAAGGCCAGGATGACCACGAGGCCCAGGGCCGCCCATGCTGGCCATGCCCTTATAACGGTCTTGAAGTGCAGCAGCAGCAAGCTTGCCACAAGGGCGTAAACCGGCAGCCAGACCAGGCGGAGGATCGGCGTCTCGCTCTGATCCGGGGCCAGAACCGGGCCGACAAGGGCGCCGGTCAGCATGCAGATGATGAAACCGGCGGCGATCTGCTCCCACAGCGGCGGGGCGGCCGGAGCCGCCATCGCCTCTGGACGGATCGTGCGCGTAGCGGCACGGTCAGCGATCTGCGGGGTGGGAAGGTAGGCCATGACCAGTCTGATGCGCGTTCGACGACCGGGAGAACACGCTCGGGTCGGTTTTGTCGAGCTGTTCTTTGACCTCGTCTTCGTCTTCGCCATCACCCAGGTCAGCCATCTGCTGCTGGCGCACCTGACGCCGCTGGGCGCGCTGGAGGCCGCGATCCTGCTGGCGGCGGTCTGGTGGGTGTGGATCGACACCAGCTGGATCACCAACTGGCTGGACCCCGAGCGGGGGCCGGTGCGGTTGATGCTGTTCGCCCTGATGGCGGCGGGCCTGATCATGTCCACCTCGCTGCCTCATGCGTTCGGAGACAAGGGGCTGTTCTTCGCCTGCGCCTTCGCCTCCATTCAGGTGGGACGCAGCCTGTTCACCCTGTGGGCTGTGCGCGGATCGCCCACGCAGAAGGCGAACTTTCAAAGGATTTCGTGCTGGGCCCTGCTGGGAGCCGCCTTCTGGATCAGCGGCGGACTGGCCGAGGGACAGACCCGGCTGGCGATCTGGCTTGTCGCCCTGGCCCTGGAATTCACCGCGCCGGCCGTGGCCTTCTTCGTGCCGGGGCTGGGTCGGTCCAGCACGACGGACTGGGACGTGGAGGGGGCGCATCTGGCCGAGCGGGTCGGCCTGTTCGTCATCATCTGCCTGGGCGAGTCTATCATCATCACCGGGGCGACCTTCGCCGAACTGGCGTGGACGCCGACGGTCGTGACGGTCTTCGGGTCGGCCCTGATCACCACCATCACCATGTGGTGGCTCTTCTTCAGCGAGGCTCATGAGGCGGGATCAGAGACCATCAGCCACGCCGCCGATCCCGGCGCTATCGCCCGACGCACCTATACCTATTGCCCGATCATCGTGGTGGCGGGGATCGTGGTGACGGCGGTAGGCGACGAGCTGGCCCTGGCCCATCCGTGGGGCGCGGCGGGCGTGGCGACGACGGTGGTCCTGATCGGCGGACCGATGCTGTTCCTGCTGGGGACCGCCCTGTCGGTTTACAGC
Source organism: Brevundimonas sp. T2-11 (assembly GCF_055397675.1). Lineage (NCBI taxonomy): Bacteria > Pseudomonadati > Pseudomonadota > Alphaproteobacteria > Caulobacterales > Caulobacteraceae > Brevundimonas > Brevundimonas sp. T2-11. The sequence goes on along the minus strand of NZ_AP027920.1, from coordinate 1,704,461 downwards.
ATCTGGGGCAGGGTCGCCTGGCCGCGCGTCGCCGGGGTAGCGGCCCTGGGCATGGCGCTGCTGTTCGGGCAGGGACTGTCGCCGCTGGCCCTGACCATGACCTCGACAGCCATTCTGGTGCTGACGGCGATCTGGGAATCCATCGCTGGCCGTGGAAAGGCCTAGGAGGCCTTCTCCACGAAGGTGTCGATGACCTTCTTCTCGCCCGCCTTGTCGAAGGCGACGATCAGCTTGTTGCCCTCGACGGCGCGCACGGCGCCATAGCCGAACTTCTGATGGAAGACGCGGTCGCCGCGCGACCAGTCGCCGCTGGACTTGGGCGCGACGGGACGGCTCTGCCCCTCGATGATCGCCTTGCGGGCGGGTGCCGAACCCGAAGATGGGCGCGAAGGCGGGTTTGAGCTGAAGCTCTGGGCGCGTTTCCAGCCGGGGCTGGAATAGCCGGCGCCGAACGAGGGGCTGTCGTCCCAGCGGCTCTTGCTTGCCTGCTGCATGCCGGGCGCGCCGCCGCCGTTGTAGTAGCCGGTGTCAGATTGCGGATCGACGTGGGCGAGGGGCAGTTCGTCGACGAAGCGGCTGGGCAATTGCGAGGTCCAGCGGCCATAGACCATGCGGTTGGCGGCGAAGCTGATGCGCGCGTCGCGCTTGGCGCGGGTGACGCCGACGTAGGCGAGGCGGCGCTCCTCCTCGAGGCCCTTCATGCCCTTTTCGTCGATGCTGCGTTGGCTAGGGAAGACGCCTTCCTCCCAGCCGGGCAGGAAGACCAGCGGGAACTCCAGCCCCTTGGCCCCGTGCAGGGTCATGATCTGAACCGAGCCCGTCTCGGAATCCTGACCGGCGTTGCGTTCCAGGTCCATGACCAGGGAGACGTGCTCCAGATAGGCCTGCAGGGTGTCGAAGGCCTGCATGGCCTGGGTCAGTTCCTTGAGGTTGTCCAGGCGGGTCTGGCCGCTGGTGCGGTCGGCCTTCTGCATCTCGGTGTACCCGCTTTCGTCCAGCAGGGTTTCGGTCACCTGCCAGTGGGGCGTTCCCATGGTGGCCAGATCACGCCAGCGGTCGAGATCGCGCACGAAGTTGGCCAGGGGCGTGCGGGTGCGGGCCTGAAGCTCGTCCGTCGTGATCAGATGGCGGACGGCCTGCATGGCCGAGACGCCGTTCTCGCGGGCGATGTGCAGGATCTTCTGGACGCTGGTGTCGCCGATGCCGCGCTTGGGCACGTTGACGATGCGCTCGAAGGCCAAGTCGTCGTCCTCGGACTGGATCAGGCGCAGATAGGCGTGGGCGTCGCGGATTTCCGCCCGCTCGAAGAAGCGGGGGCCGCCGATGACCTGATAGGGGATGGCCAGCATCAGGAAGCGCTCTTCGAACGCCCGCATCTGGAAGGAGGCGCGGACCAGAACGGCCATGTCCTTGTACTTCATGCCCTGCTTGCGGGCGGTCTCGATCTCGTCGGCGATCAGGCGGGCCTCGGCCTCGCCGTCCCAGACGCCGCGCACGCGGACCTTGTCCCCGCTGTCGTCCTCGGTCCACAGGGTCTTGCCCAGACGGTCCTGATTGGCCGCGATCAGGGCCGAGGCGGCGCCGAGGATGTGCTTGGTCGAGCGGTAGTTGCGTTCCAGCTTGACGATCTTCGCGCCCGGGAAGTCGCGTTCGAAGCGCAGGATGTTGTCCACCTCGGCCCCGCGCCAGCCGTAGATCGACTGATCGTCGTCGCCGACGCAGCAGACATTGCCGGTCGAGGAGGTCAGCAGCCGCAGCCACAGGTACTGGGCGACGTTGGTGTCCTGATATTCGTCCACCAGGATGTAGCGGAAGCGGTTGCGATATTCCGCGGCCAGATCAGCGTGTTGCGACAGGATGGTGAGGTTGTGCAGCAGCAGGTCGCCGAAGTCGCAGGCGGTCAGCGTGGCCAGGCGCTTCTGATAGGCGGCGTAGAGAGCGTGGCCCTTGCCGTTGGCGAAGTCCTCGCCGGGCGGCAGCTTTTCGGGCGTCCAGCCGCGGTTCTTCCAGTGGTCGATCAGGTGGGCCAGGGACTTGGGCGTGTGCTTCTTGGTGTCGATATTGGCCGCTTCGAGCAACTGCTTCAGCAGCCGCTCCTGATCGTCGGTGTCCAAGATGGTGAAGCTGGACTTCAGTCCGACCAGCTCCGCATGGCGGCGCAGGATCTGGGCCGCGACCGAGTGGAAGGTGCCGAGCCAGCGCAGGCCCTCGGACGACGGGCCGATCAGGTGGCCTATGCGCTCGCGCATCTCGCGCGCGGCCTTGTTGGTGAAGGTGACGACCAGCAGTTCCCACGGCTTGGCCCGGCCGGTGGCCAGGATATGGGCCAGACGGGTCGTCAGGACGCGCGTCTTGCCCGTGCCGGCGCCCGCCAGGACCAGAACTGGCCCCTCGGTCGTCTCGACCGCCAGTCGCTGTTCGGGGTTCAGGCCGGACAGATAGTCGGCCGCGCCTTGTGGCGAGTGGCCGCGCGCCAGGTCGGAAATACGGGGGGGAGGCAGGTCGGTCACAGGATAAGCGGCTCACGCAAGGCGGATTCGGAGGAGAACATAAGCAGCACAGCGGCCAAAGTCAGGCCCCGTTGGAAATTGGCGGACGGGAACCGCCAAGCCTGACCCCCGTTCTTTCGGCCTTAGCGAAGCGATGAGGAGCCTGTGAATGACGGACCCCAATATCCCGCCGCCCGAACGTGTCGTGCATCAGACGACGATCAATACCGGCGCCGAGCGCAAGGGCGGCGGCGGGCTTCTGGCCTTTATTCTCGGTGGCGTGGTCGTGGCTATCGCCGTGATCGGCTGGTTCCTCTACTCGGGCGGAAACCCGCCCGCCGCGCCGGAAACGCCAGAGGTCAACCTGGACATCAATGTCCCGGCGCCCAAGCTGCCCGAAGCGCCGAACCTGCCGGATGTGCCGCGTCCGGCCGAGCCGCCGACCGTGACCGCGCCGAGCAGCCCGGAACCGCAGGGGTGACGTGCCCGGCCCGGTCATCCTGAAGCGCGCCTACGAGGCCGCCTCGACAGACGACGGGCAGCGCGTGCTGGTCGATCGCCTGTGGCCGCGCGGCGTCAGCAAGGAGAAGGCAGCGATCGACCTGTGGCTGAAGGAGATCGCGCCCAGCACGGCCCTGCGCCAATGGTTTGGTCATGATCCCAAGCGGTGGGACGGATTTCGGCAACGCTATCGCGCCGAACTGGACGCCAACAGCGAGGCCGTCCAGCAACTGAGGGATGTGATCCGCAAGGGTAGAACCACTCTGGTCTATGGCGCGCGGGATGAGGCGCACAATGACGCCGTGGTGCTGGCGGACTACATCGGTGAGCGGGGGCCTATTTCAGCCGATAGCTGATGGTGGTGACGACGCGCACCTTCTTGTTCAGCGAGGTCGCTTCGTCGCCGAAGCCGTCGCGCGGCAGGATTTCGAACGAGCCCTGGCCCGCCGACTTGATCGGCCCCAGCGGTGCGCCGGAATCCTTGGCGAACTGCACGGCGCCGGTGCGGGCGGCGGCGGTAGCCTCGGCGATCATGGCGGGGCGTACGTCGTTCAGCCTGGTGAAGATGTAGGATGGACCCTGGAAGTCCTGCAGCACCACGCCCTGACGCACCAGATCGTTCAGATTGCGGGTGGTGGTCTGGACCCGGTCGACGTCATTGGTCCGCACGATCACGGTCTGGGTCAGGATGAAACGCGGACCCCCGGTCTGACTGGCGTATTCGCGCGAGCGGGTGTCGGCGACGCCGAGCGGGCCCAGATCGACGGCGGTGTCGGGATAGCCCTGGGCCTTGAGGAACTGACGCACGATGGCCAGGTCGCCGTCGATGCGGGCCTGAACCTCGGACAGGATGTCGCCCGAGGCGGTGAAACGGATGGGCAGGACGGCCAGATCGGCCTTCACGTCCTTTTCCGCCAGACCGCGCACGGTGACGGAGCGGTCGCCGGCGCGGGCGTTGACCACGCCCTGACCGATCAGGGCGCCGCCGCCGATCAGGCCGACGGCCAGCAGGCCGCCAAAGACGGCGGCGGGGATCAGTCGCTTGTCGGCGGTCATGCGTCTTCTCCGGCGAAGCTGCGGTCGCCGCCGGCCCATTGCAGGGCCAGAACCCGGCAAGCCGAGGCGAGGGGGCGACGGCCGCGCCAGGCGTCGATGCGGATCAAGAGGGCGGCGCGGCCCAGGTTCAGTTCGGCCCCGATGGCGTCCAGCACGGCCCAGAACTCCGGCTCCAGCGCCACCGAGGTGGCGTGGCCGGACAGGAGGACGGAACGCTTGGCGAGGCTGCTCACGGTCTAGCGAACGCCGACCATCATGATGTCGGCCTTGTTCGACGCGCCGTTGGTCAGGACCGAATGGCGGGTGTCGGTGGTGAAGCGCAGGGCGCCGGCCGGGTCGCGGATCTCGGCGCGAACGGCGTAGGTGTGGCGCGGGTCGATCTGGCTGTTCGGCACCGACAGGGTGACGGCGTAGGGCGGGCCACGGCCATCCAGCGGTTGCTTGGTTTCGGCCATGACGCGGGCTGGGGCGTCCATCAGGCTGACGTCCTCGACCCTGACCGTCAGCACGTGGCCAGGCGTCAGCATGATGCGCTCGCGATAGGAGGCGGTCACGTCCACCTGGGTCGAGGCGGCCTCGTCGCCCGGCATGCTGGAACAGGCGGCGACCACGAGGGCGAGCGGGGCGATCAGCGGAAGGAAGCGCATGGCGGAGGGTCCTATGAGGGGATAGCTTAGCAGAACGCGCGAGCGTCACATAAGGCTGCAAGACGTGAGGCGCGGCGGTCGCGATCCGATGCTAACGGAGGTTCCGCTTTCGTTTTCGTTGAGTCGCCTTGAGGCCCCGCCCGTGACCGAGACCGCGTCCAAGCCCCTGATGTCTCCGGCCGTCCTGGCTCTGGGCGGAATTGGCGTCTGCGCCCTGATCTGGGGCACGACCTGGTACGCCATCACCTTCCAGCTGGGCGCGGTCGATCCGGTGGTGTCGGTGGTGATGCGTTTCGCCATCGCGGCGGCGGTGCTGGCCCTGGTGGTCAAGGCGACCGGCGGAAAACTGGCCATGACGCGGCCGCAGCACCTGATGGCCATGGGGCAGGGGTTCTTCTCCTTCGCGATCAGCTACGCCTTCGTCTATGCGTCCGAGGAGAAGATCGCCTCGGCCGTGGTGGCGGTGATCTTTGCGGCCCTGGCCTTCCTCAACCTGATCCTGTTCCGTGTGGCCTCGAAGCAGAAGGCGGCGCCGGCGGCCTGGCTGGGCGCGGGCATGGGCGTGATCGGTGTGGCGGTCCTGTCGGGCGGCGAGGTCATGGGGGCTGGGCTGGGACTGCACGCGGTCGAGGGCGTGACCTTCGCCGTGATCGCAGTCGTGGCCTCGGCCTTCGGCAACTGGTTCGCCTGGAAGGGGCAGCAGGCCGGGGCGCAGGTCCTGCCCGGCACGGCCTGGGCCATGGCCTACGGCACGGGGGCCCTGGCGCTCTACGGCCTGATCACCGGGGTGTCGTGGTCGGTGGCCTGGAGCCCGGCCTATGTCATTTCCCTGTTGTATCTGTCGCTGTTCGGCTCGGTGATCGCCTTTGGCCTGTATTTCACCATCGCCCGGGCGCGCGGCTACGCCTTGGCCAGCTATATCTCGGCCTTGACCCCGCCGATCGCCATGCTGGTGTCGTGCTGTCGAGGGGCGAAGTTCGGCTGGATCGCCTTCGTCGGGCTGGGCCTGGTGCTGGCGGGGCAGTTGTTCCTGATCCGCGCGCCGAAGCGGTCGGCGGCCTAGGTTTCAGGCTCGTCCAGCTTGTGGCCGTCCAGGCGGGCGGCGTCGCGGTCGCGCTCCTTCTGCGTCGTCAGGCGCTCGGCCCTGGTGCGACCGAAGGCCAGGCGGTTGGCGTCGGCGGTGCGCCTGGCCTCGGCCTTGTCGCGGGCCTTTCTCGCCTTGTTCAGATTGACGATCTCGCCCATCAGGCGCGACCAGACGGGGGCGCGAACGGGAAGGTTGGCGACATCGTGAACTCCTTCGAGCGGCAATCGTGATGGACCCGTTCGCGACGCGGGCCGTTTCACCATCACCCCAAACAGCCATGGAGAGGGTCATGATAAACGCCTCGATGATCAAGGAACATCTTGAAGTCGTCGGTTCAGACGGCGGGCACGTCGGTCGAGTGGACCATGTGATGGGCGATCAGATCGAACTGGCGAAGTTCGACATGGGGTCAGGCCTGAAGCATCACATGATCCCGGTCAGTTGGGTCGATCATGTCGACGAGCATGTCCATCTGACCATGACCAAGGACGAAGCCAAGGCGCGCTGGATGGAAAAGCACTAGCCTCGCCTTACCGCGAATTCACCCAGGCCCCGCTGTAACAGGCGGGGCCTTTCGCCATATCAGGGACGTCACGCCGTATGGCGCATGGGGAGATGACCTTGATCCGACTGATCCTGAACCTGCTGTGGTTCTTCCTCGGGGGCTTCGCCTCCGGCCTGGCCTGGCTGTTCGGCGGGCTGTTGCTGGCCCTGACGGTCGTGGGGCTGCCGTGGGCGTTTTCGGCGTGGCGGATCGCCAGCTATTCCTTCTGGCCGTTCGGGCGCGAGATCGTCTGGCGCGATCCGAACCCGGCCGATCTGGGCGTCGGCTGCCTGGGCGTCGGGCTGAACGTGATCTGGTTGGTGCTGGCCGGCTGGTACATCGCCCTGGCCCATATCCTGATCGCCGTGCCGCAGTTCGTCTCGATCATCGGCATCCCGTTCGCGCTGAAGAACGTCGAACTGGCCAAGCTGTCGCTGGCCCCTGTCGGGCGGACTATTCGGGATCGTTAGGGCAAACAGAAACGGCGGCGAGATCGCTCTCGCCGCCGTCCTTGTTTCAGTCTGCTAGCGCCGATCAGCCCGGCGAGATCATCTTCTCGGGGCGGACGGCTTCGTCGAACTCGGCGTCGGTCAGATAGCCGCCGCCGACGGTTTCCTGACGCAGGGTGGTGCCGTTCTTGTGCGCGGTCTTGGCGATCTTGGCGCAGGTGTCGTAGCCCAGCTTGCCGTTCAGGGCCGTGACCAGCATCAGCGAGTTGTTCAGGCCGCGCTCGATATTGTCCTCACGCGCCTCGATGCCGACGACGCAGTTGTCGGTGAAGCTGATGGCCGCGTCGGCGACCAGACGGACCGACTGCAGGAAGTTGTAGGCCATGACAGGGTTATAGACGTTCAGCTCGAAGTGGCCTTGCGAGCCGGCGAACGACAGGGCGGCGTTGTTGCCGAACACCTGGGCGCAGACCTGGGTCAGGGCCTCGCACTGGGTCGGGTTGACCTTGCCCGGCATGATCGACGAGCCGGGCTCGTTTTCCGGCAGGGCCAGTTCGCCCAGACCCGAACGCGGGCCGGAGCCGAGGAAGCGGATGTCGTTGGCGATCTTGAACAGCGAGGCGGCGACCGTGTTGATGGCGCCGTGGCTGAAGACCATGGCGTCGTGGGCGGCCAGGGCTTCGAACTTGTTCGGGGCGGTGGTGAAGGCCAGGCCGGTGATGGCGGCGATGTTCTCGGCGACCTTTTCAGCGAAGCCGATCGGGGCGTTCAGGCCGGTGCCGACGGCGGTGCCGCCCTGGGCCAGTTCCATCAGCTTGGGCAGGGTCTGCTCGATGCGCTCGATGCCGTTGGCGACCTGTTGCGCATAGCCGCCGAACTCCTGACCCAGGGTCAGGGGCGTGGCGTCCTGGGTGTGGGTGCGGCCGATCTTGATGATGTGGGCCCATGCCTTGGACTTGGCGTCGAGCGCGGCGTGCAGGTGCTTCAGGGCGGGCAGCAGGTCGTTGACCACCTGCTCGGCGCAGGCGACGTGCATGGCCGTCGGATAGGTGTCGTTCGACGACTGGCTCATGTTGACGTGGTCGTTGGGGTGGACCGGCTTCTTGGAGCCCATCTCGCCGCCCAGGATCTCGATGGCGCGGTTCGAGATCACCTCGTTGGCGTTCATGTTCGACTGGGTGCCCGAGCCCGTCTGCCAGACGACCAGCGGGAAGTGGTCGTTCAGCTTGCCCTCGATCACTTCATTGGCGGCGGCGATGATGGCGTCGGCCAGCTTGGCGTCCAGCTTGCCCAGGTCGCGGTTGGTCTCGGCGGCGGCGCGCTTGACGACGCCCAGGGCGCGGACGACGGGCAGGGGCTGCTTTTCCCAGCCGATCTTGAAGTTGCCGAGCGAGCGCTGCGCCTGCGCGCCCCAATAGCGATCAGCGGCGACCTCGATGGGGCCGAAGGTGTCGGTTTCAATGCGGACGTTGCTCATCGCAGGCTCGTTCTCAGACGTGGCGGGAAGATGCCGGGCGGTGTAGCACGCAGACGCGGCGGGGCAAGGCGGCCCGACCATTGGCTAAGAGAACGAGGCGCGCGTGGAAGGCTGGATCGGCACGGGAAAGGTACGCGGACGCGAGGTCGGCGACACGGTGGAGATCACCATCGACGGCCTGACCACCCAGGCCAAATACTACAAGCCGCTGGCCTATGAGTTCTTCCGCAAGGAGTGGAGCGCGTGCCCGGCCTGGGGCGACTACGTCGTCGAGATCACCATGGAGCATGTCGGCGACGCGCCATGGATGGACCTGGATAACCTGGCGAAGGCCCTGCTGGACGCCATCAAGGGCTATCTGTTCCACGACGACAGCCAGGTCGCCCGTCTGCTGGTCGAACGGAACGAAGGCGAGCGCGAGCGGATCACGATCCGGGTGTTTCCGAGGAAATAGGCAAAGAAAAACGCCGGAGCTTTCGCCCCGGCGTCTTCATTCTTTTTGGGCCGTGGTCAGGAGACGAAATCTCCTCGACCCCGACACGGCCTTAGCCGCGCTGTTCGATCGGCACGTAGTCGCGCTGCGTCGGGCCGGTGTAGAGCTGACGCGGGCGACCGATCTTCTGCGACGGATCGGCCATCATTTCCTGCCACTGCGAGATCCAGCCCACGGTGCGGGCCAGGGCGAACAGGACGGTGAACATGGTGGTCGGGAAGCCCATCGCCGACAGGGTGATGCCCGAATAGAAGTCAACGTTCGGGAACAGCTTGCGCGAGGTGAAGTACTCGTCCGACAGGGCGACGCGTTCCAGTTCCTTGGCGACCTGGAACAGCGGGTCGTTCTCGCGCCCCGTCGCGGCCAGCACTTCATACGCCGACTGCTGCATGACCTTGGCGCGCGGGTCATAGTTCTTGTACACGCGGTGGCCGAAGCCCATCAGCTTGTACTTGCGGTCCTTAACGCCTTGGATGAACTCGGGAATACGGTCCGGCGTCCCGATTTCCTTGAGCATGTTCAGGGCTTCTTCGTTGGCGCCGCCGTGCGACGGGCCCCACAGGCAGGCGATGCCGGCGGCGATACAGGCGAACGGGTTGGCGCCCGACGAACCGGCCAGGCGAACGGTCGAGGTCGAGGCGTTCTGCTCATGGTCGGCGTGCAGGGTGAAGATGCGGTCCATGGCGCGCACCAGAGCCGGATCGACCACATAGTCCTCGGCCGGAACGGCGAAGCACATGCGCAGGAAGTTCTCGGCGTACGACAGGTCGTTGCGCGGCGAGATGAAGGGCTGGCCGATGTGGTACTTGTAAGCGCGGGCGGCGATGGTCGGCATCTTGGCGATCAGGCGGATGGCAGAGATGTCGCGCTGCACCGGATCATGGATGTCCAGGCTGTCGTGATAGAAGGCCGACAGGGCGCCGACGGTGCCGACCATGATCGACATGGGGTGGGCGTCGCGACGGAAGCCTTCGAAGAAGCGATCGAACTGCGCATGCAACATGGTGTGCATGGTGATGCTGTTTTCGAACTTCTCGTACTGGGCGGCGGTCGGCAGTTCGCCGTGCAGCAGCAGGTGGCAGACTTCGACGAAGTTGGACTTCGAAGCCAGTTGGTCGATGGGATAGCCGCGATGCAGCAGGACGCCTTCGTCGCCGTCGATGAAGGTCAGGGCGCTTTCGCAGGCCGCCGTCGAGGTGAAGCCGGGGTCGAAGGTGAAGGCGCCGGTCGCGCCATACAGCTTGCGGATGTCGATGACGTCCGGTCCGGTGGAGCCCGCGAGGACAGGAAGTTCGACGTTCTTGTCGCCGTAGGTGAAGGTCGCCGTGCCGGCGGGTTTCGCTTGTTCAGTCATCTAGGCCCCTTATTTTTCTTCGGGCCGGGCGCGGGGAGGCGTCCAGCCTGCGTGGTTATGGGTGTTCACTTAGTCTGTTGCAGCGCATCATCCAAGCGCCCCAGACCTTCGTCGCGTCCCAGGGCGGCGAGAATTCTCGCAATGTCAGGCGACACGGCGCCACCGGTCAGGGCGCCGCGCATGGAAGGTCCAATTTTTCCGAAGCCTACGCCTTCTTCCTCGGCGAACGCCTTAAGCTCGGCTTCGAGGGCGAAAACGTCCCAGCTCTGGAAAAGACGGAGCCGTTCACGGAGTCGTGAAATTCTTTCACCGCCTTCACCGCTCAGCAGACCGCGGGTTTTCTCGTCCAGAGTGAGCGGGCGCGCCTTCAGCACGAACTCGGTCTGGGTGGCCAACTCCAGGATGGTCTTGGCGCGGTCCTTGACGAAGGGCATGGCGCGCAACAGGCGGGCCTCGTCGTCGGGTTGCAGGGCGCGACCGGCGGTAAGGTGGGCGTCCAGGGTCAGCTTGGCCAGCCGGTCGTCCTCGGCCAGACGGATCCAGTGGGCGTTGACGTGGGCCAGCTTGTCGAAGTCGAGGCGGGCGGGCGCCTTGCCGATTCCGGGCAGGTCGAACCACGCGATGGCCTGTTCGTCGCTGAACAGCTCATGGTCGCCGTGAGCCCAGCCCAGGCGCGCCAGATAGTTGCGCATGGCCTCGGGCAGATAGCCCATCTCGGCATATTCATGCACCGCCTGGGCGCCGTGACGCTTCGACAGCTTGGCGCCGTCCGGGCCGTGGATCAGCGGGATGTGGGCGAAGGTCGGCCGGGTCCAGCCCAGGGCGTCGTAGATCAGGCTCTGGCGGGCGGCGTTGTTCAGGTGGTCGTCGCCGCGAATGACGTGGGTCACGCCCATGTCGTGGTCGTCCACGACCACGGCGAGGTTGTAGGTCGGGGCTCCGTCGGAGCGGACGATGACCAGATCATCCAGGGACGAGGATTCCCAGCGCACGCTGCCTTGCACTGCGTCATCGACGGTCACCGCCTGATCCAGCGGACGACGGAAACGGATGGTGGACGGCTTGGCCAGGTCGTCGACGCTCGGTTCGCGATCGCGCCAGGGCGAGACGAAGTCGCGACCCTCGGCCTTGGCTTGATCGCGCAGGGCGTTGGTTTCGTCAGCGGTCAGGAAGTCGCGATAGGCGTGGCCCGAGGCCAGCAGTTGCTCGGCCACCTCGCGGTGGCGGTCGGCGCGGGCGAACTGGAAGACGGGCTCCTCGTCGCCGAAGAGCTCCAGCCAGGACAGGCCGTCGAAGATGGCCTTGACGGCGTCGTCGGTCGAACGCTCGCGGTCGGTGTCCTCGACGCGGATCAGGAACTTGCCGCCCCGGCTCCGGGCGTAGAGCCAATTGAATAACGCGGTTCTCGCCCCGCCGATATGCAGGTAGCCTGTAGGCGAGGGGGCGAAGCGGGTGACGACAGTCGAGGAGGGGGAGGTCATTCAGGAAGGGTCCGTTGCGGAGGCCCTTATACGCCCGCGCGCGCCAAAGCGAAGCCTTGCCTTAAGGGTTCTTGAGGGGGCGCGCGCCGAGGTTGCGGACCAGGTGGATCGCTGGAGGCTGTGGACGCCGGTCTTTCTCGGCGGTGGATGCGCGATCTATTTCACCTTGAAGAGCGAACCGGCGGGGTGGCCGTTGATGCTTGCGGCCGTGCTGAGCAGCGCGGCGTGGCTGATGGCGCGGCGGTTCGGCCTGGCGCGGCGCTGGACCCTGCTGCTTTTGATGCTGACCTGCCTGTGCGGCGGGGCGGCGGTCGCCAAGCTGCGGACCGAGGCGGTCAGCGGGCCGATCGCGCCAGCCCTGGCAGAGCCGACCGTGGTCGAGGCCTGGGTCATGGATGTCGACAGCCCCGGCGAGCGCGGGGCGCGAATCGTCGTGGCGCCGGTGCGGATCAGGGGGCTGACGCCCGAGGCCACGCCGGTGCGGCTGCGGGCCACGGTGCGGGGCGAGCCCCCGGCGCCGGGGACGGCGGTGCGGCTCTATGGCATTCTGAACCCGCCGCCGGCGCCGGCCAGTCCGGGGGCCTATGATTTCGGTCGCAACGCTTTCTTTCAGGGCATGGGCGGGACTCTGTTCGCGCTCGGCGAAACGCGACCGACGGTCCTGCCTGAGCCGCCGTGGCGGGTGCGTATGGCGATGAAGATCAATGCGGCGCGCTATGCTCTGGCGCAGCGGATCGTGGCGCGGCTGGGTGAGCGCACCGGCGGGATCGCCGCCGCCATGACCACGGGGCACGAGACCTGGATCGGGCTCGAGGATCTGGACGCCATGCGCGATTCCGGGCTGGCGCACATCCTGTCGATCTCGGGCCTTCACATGGCCATTGTCGGGGGCTTCGTCTTCTTCGCTGTGAGGTTGGGCGTTGCGGCCTGGCCGTGGCTGGCGCTGAGGGTGTCGGGCAAGAAGGTGGCGGCGGTCGCGGGCCTGATCGCGGTCGGGACCTATCTGGCGGTGTCGGGGGCGCCGCCGCCGGCCGAGCGGGCGGCGATCACCGCCTCCATCGCCTTCGTCGCTATCCTGCTGGATCGTCAGGCGGTGACCATGCACGCCCTGGCGGTGGCGGCCTTCGTCGTCCTGTTGTTGCAGCCCGAGGCCATCGTCACACCGGGGTTCCAGATGTCGTTCGCGGCGACGGCGGCCCTGGTCGCTCTGGTCGAGGTCTGGCCGCGCCGGATCAAGGAGATTTCCGCGCCCTGGCCCATCGTGGCGGCGCAGCGGCTGGGCAGTTGGCTGCTGGTCGCCTGCACCGCCAGTCTGGTGGCCGGCATGGCGACGGGTCCGTTCGCCATGCAGCATTTCAACCGCACCGCCATCTATGGGCTGGTGGCCAATCTGGGAACGGCGCCGATCGCGGACTTCATCCTGATGCCGGCCCTGGCGCTGGGCGCGGCGCTGGAGCCTTTGGGATTGGGCGCGCCCTTCCTGTGGCTGGCGGGCAAGGGCGTCGATCTGATGCTGGCCATCGGTCACTGGACGGCGGGCCTGCCGGGGGCGGTCCAGACCATCGCCAGCGCACCGGCGGCGGCCCTGCCGATCGCCTTCCTCGGCATCCTGTTCATCTGCCTGTGGCGCGGGCGGTTGAGGTGGCTGGGCCTGCCCTTGGCGGCGGCGGTGCTGATCTGGCCGCGACCGGCGGCGCCTGATCTGTGGATCGGCGACGGCGGGACCAATGCGGCTTGGCGTCAGGCAGAGGCGGCTGTCGTGGTGCGGCCCGGCGTAAGGCAGTTCGCGGCGGACCTGTGGTCGCGACGGCGTGGGCTGGAACTGACGCCGAGACCGGAAGAAGGCTGGTCCTGCAAGCGATCCTTCTGCGCGCCGGAAACCAGCAAGGCCGGGCCGGTCGCCCTGTGGTGGGGCAAGAAGCCGCCTTCGGTCGAGCAGTTGGACGCGATGTGCCGCTCGTCGCAGGTCGTCAGTAGTCGCGCCGAGCTGTTGAGCTTGCCGGCGTCATGCGCCGAAAGGCTGGTGCTGGACGGCGTAGACTATGGGCGCGGCGGCTCGGTCGAGCTGTGGCGCGTCGGTGCGGGCTGGAAGGCGGTGTGGGCGGCGGACGTCAGGGGGCAGAGGCCCTGGACCCGACAGGCCGATCCCGACTTCAGTGATAGCGGCGGATAAGGCCGACCAGCTTGCCCTGAACCGCGACCTGATCCGAGCCGTAGATCTTGGTTTCGTAGTTGCGGTTGGCGGGCTCCAGCGCGATGGAGGCGCCCTTCTTGCGCAGGCGCTTCAGCGTGGCCTGTTCGCCCTCGACCAGGGCCACCACGATCTCGCCGGACGAGGCGTCAGCGGTCGATTTGATGATGACCATGTCGCCGTTGAGGATGCCCGCCTCGATCATCGAGTCGCCCTCGATCTCGAGCAGATAGTGTTCGCCCGCGCCCAGCATGGTTTCGGGCACCGGATAGCGGGCGGTTTCATGCTCGATGGCGTCGATGGGCGTGCCAGCCGCGATCTTGCCCATCAGGGCCAGTTCGCGCGTGTCGTTGGCCGGTTCGGCCGCCTTGGGGCGACCGCCGCCCTCGATCACGCCGGGCTTGAAGCCCGCATGGCCGCGCGGCGCGCCCGCCGTGGCCTGTTCCGGCAGCTTGACGACCTCCAGCGCGCGGGCGCGGTGGGCCAGGCGGCGGATGAAGCCGCGCTCCTCCAGCGCCGTGATCAGGCGGTGGATGCCCGACTTGGACGCCAGATCCAGCGCCTCCTTCATCTCGTCGAAGGAGGGCGAGACGCCCGTTTCCTGAATCCGTTCGTGAATGAACATCAGGAGTTCGTGCTGCTTCTTGGTGAGCATGGGCGCAGGGCTTCCAGAACAAGGCGTGAACCGTTGTCGATGTTCTGTAAGTGTTCTTGCTGAATGTCAACTCGACGGGTTTCGGGGGACGTTGTCGTCAAACCCAATGACAGCAGGATTTCCATCGGCAGGGAGGTTTGCCACTCAAAGCAGTCCCTCGGGATGTCGTCTAAGGGTGGGAAGCGGACCTAGAGCGCATCGTATCGCCAAGGCGTCGCGCCGGATTGGTCTCGGACTCCGAACGCGATCAGACGCCCATCACGAAAAGTCGCGAAATCGCCTGCAACGCCGCCGGGCGCGTCGGATACAATGACAGTCTCAGCATCGAGCCGACGGACATAGCCACCCGCCGCTAGGCGGGTCTCGGCGGGCTCTTGTTCAGCCGTTTTGCAAATGGTGATGAGCTTGGACCAGTGGCATTGAAACGTTCCTGCATCCTCGAAAGTCATTGGTTCGACTAAAACAGTGTGTCCCGGTTCAGGGGGGCCATCGAAGGTAAGGCTGGTGTCGTGAGCGGAGAGCGGTTGCTCCAGGGTCACGGTAGCGATGATCTGCCCTTTTCCATCTCGGGCGACAAACCGTTGCTGTTCGGTCGTGTGCTCGTCGAAGCACCCGCCGCCCAAGACCAGCGTTGCACCGACAAGAATCCTAACGGCCGGCAAATCGAACATCGTCATCTAGATATATGAGCGGACGCAGTGGATGTCCGCAACGGTTCGACTGCGGACATTTCCTGCCAAGCCGATATCCGACACTAGCTCAGTGACAGCAGGGTCCTCGTCGCCGCCTCCACATCCTCCTGACGCATCAGGCTTTCGCCGACGAGGATGGCCTGGGCGTGGGCGTCGGCGACGCGGGCGACGTCGTCGGGCGTGAAGATGCCGCTTTCGGCCACCAGCAGGGCTTTCACGGGGCTGAGCATGGACAGGCGCTCGGTGGCGTCGAGGTCGACCTCGAAGGTGCGGAGGGATCGGTTGTTGATGCCGACCAGGTCGCCGTCCAGCTTGCAGGCGCGGGCCATTTCGGCCTCGTCATGGGTCTCGATAAGGGCGTCCATGCCGAATCGTTCGGCCTCGGCCAGCAGGTCGGCGGCCAGGGCGTCGTCGACCATGGCCAGGATGATGAGGATGCAGTCTGCGCCCAGGGCGCGGCTCTCGGCCACCTGCCAGGGATCGACCAGGAAGTCCTTGCGCAGGCAGGGCAGGGCGACCGCGTCGCGGGCGGCGGCCAGGAAGGCGTCGTCGCCCTGGAAGCTGGGGCCATCGGTCAGGACGGACAGGCAGGTCGCGCCGCCGCGCTCATAGGCTTTCGCGAGGGCGGGCGGGTCGAAGTCGGCGCGGATCAGGCCCTTGGACGGGCTGGCCTTCTTGATCTCGGCGATCAGGGCGGGGCGGCCGGTTTCCTCGGCCACGCGTTCCAGTGCGGAGCGGAAGCCGCGCGGGGCCGACGCCTGGCCGGCGAGGGCCTCGACGGCGGACTGAGAGGTCGCAAGCTTGCGGGCGGCCACGTCTTCGCGCTTGTAGGCGGCGATCTTCGCCAGAACGTCGGTCATGCGGCCTCGTCAGGATCGATAGGGGTGTTGGTGACGCGCACCAGGGTTTCCAGCGCGGCGGCGGCGCGACCGTCGTCGATGACGGCGGCGGCCAGTTCGGCCCCTTCACGCAGGCCGGCGGCGCGGTCGGCCACGACGAGGGCAGCGGCGGCGTTCAGCACGACGATATCGCGATAGGGGCCACGCTCGCCCGCCAGCAGGGCCTTCAGCGCCGCCGCGTTATGCTCGGCGTCGCCGCCGCGCAGATCGTCCAGCGTCGCCAGCGGCAGGCCGGCGTCAGCGGGGGTGACGGTGAAGCGGCGGACAACGCCGTCCTTCCACTCGGCCACCTCGGTCGGGCCTGTGGTGGTCATCTCGTCCAGACCCTGACCGTGGACGGTCCAGGCGCGGCGCGCGCCGAGGCGGCCCAGCACCTCGACCAGGGGCTCCAGCAGGGTTGGATCATAGACGCCCATGACCTGACGATTTGCATGAGCCGGATTACAAAGCGGCCCCAGGAGGTTGAAAACCGTGCGGAAACCGATCTCGGCCCGGACTGGCCCGACGTGACGCATGGCCCCGTGATAGGTGGGGGCGAACAGGAAGGCGATGCCAGCCTGATCCAGGGCGCGGGCCTGTTGCGGGATGGTGGCGTCCAGGTTGACGCCCAGGGCGGCCAGGACGTCGGACGAGCCGGACTTTGAGCTGATGGCGCGGTTGCCGTGCTTGGCGACCTTGAGCCCCGCGCCCGCCAGAACGAAGGCTGCGGCGGTCGAGACGTTATAGGTGTGCTGGCCATCGCCGCCGGTGCCGCAGGTGTCGATCACATCGTCAAACGGATGATCCAGCGACAGGGCGGCCTCGCGCATGGCGGTGGCGAAGGCGACGATCTCGTCCACCGTCTCGCCTCGGATGCGCAGGGCGGTGACGGCGGCGGCGACCTGCGACGGGGTCGGCTCGCCCCGCAGACAGGCCGAGAAGAAGGCATGGGCTTCGTCCGGGGTCAGGACATGCCCGTCCACCAGCTTGCCCAGCAGAGGCTTGAAACCGTCCATAGCCTCAGACCGTCGCCAGTCGCTTGACGCCCGCCAGATCGAGGAAGTTGGCGATCATGTCGTGGCCGTGCTCGGTGGCGATGGATTCCGGGTGGAACTGAACGCCGTGGATCGGCCGGATGCGGTGGGCCAGCCCCATGATCTCGCCGTCAGCGGTCCAGGCGGTGACTTCCAGCTCGTCCGGCAGGGTCTCGCGGCGCACGGCCAGCGAGTGATAGCGGGTGGCGGTGAAGGGCGAGGGCAGGCCCTTGAACAGGCTGCGGCCCTCATGCTCGATCGGCGAGGTCTTGCCGTGCATCAGGGTCTTGGCGCGGATCACGTCGCCGCCGAACGCCTGGCCGATGGCCTGATGGCCCAGGCAGACGCCGAAGATCGGCATGTCCAGCGGCGCGGTTTTCAGGATAGGCAGGCAGATGCCGGCCTGATCGGGATCGCAGGGACCGGGCGACAGCAGCACGGCCTCGGGCTTCAGCGCCCAGGCTTCTTCCACCGTCAGGTCGTCGTTGCGGACGACATGCGTCTGGGCGCCCAGCTCCGCGAGGTAGTGGACGAGGTTGTAGGTAAAGCTGTCGTAGTTATCGACGACGAGGATCATGGCAGGGTTCTTAGGACGGGAGGGACGACGCGCCAAGCGAAGGCGGACTGAAAGCGGACGTTAAGCTGTCCGCGCGATACAGGAGCATCGCCATCGGAAGAAATCCGTCTTGACCCGCTTAGAAGCCATCCGCGACGCCCAGGCCCTGCTCGACGAGCCGACCACAGAAAAACCCAAGCCGCTGCGCCTGCTGGCGGCGGCGGCCTTCGCCGCGACGGCGGCGGTGTTGCTGGCGGGGACCATGGTCGTGGGCCCCGGCGTGTCGTTCGACCAGGGTTCCACGGTTTCCAATCCTTAGACTGAGCCGTTCGCGCCCTGGCCGCGAGTGGTCGCGGTGAATCGCCACGCGTCCTCGGCCGCCTTCATCGGGGCGCGGGCCTTGGCCAGGGTCTCAGCGTATTCGGCGGCGGGATCGCTGTCGGCGACGACGCCCGCGCCAGCCTGAACGAAGATCTTGTCCTGGGCGAACATGGCGGTGCGCAGGACGATGCAGATGTCCGCCTCGCCATTGGCCGAGATATAGCCCACGCCGCCGCCGTAGCCGACGCCGCGTTTCTCGGTCTCCAGTTCGTCAATGATCTCCATGGCCCGCACCTTGGGCGCGCCGGACAGGGTGCCGGCGGGCAGGGCGGCCAGAAGCGTGTCCACCGCGTCCAGCCTGGGATCAGCCGCGCCGTTGACGTTGGAGACGATGTGCATGACCTGGCTGTAGCGCTCGACGACGAAGCTCTCGGTCACCTCGACCGAGCCGGGCGATGAGACGCGACCCACGTCGTTGCGGCCCAGGTCCAGCAGCATCAGGTGCTCGGCCCGTTCCTTGGGATCGGCCAGAAGTTCGACCTCCAGCGCCTTGTCCAGTTCCGGCGTGGCGCCGCGCGGGCGGGTGCCGGCCAACGGACGGATGGTCACGCGGCCGTCCTTCAGCCGGACCAGGATTTCCGGGCTGGACCCGGCCAGCTGGAAGTCCACGTAGTCGAGGAAGAAGAGATAGGGCGACGGGTTGCCGCGACGCAGCGACCGATAGAAGGCGAACGGGTCCTGGCTCCAGGGCGCAGAGAAGCGGTGGGCCAGCACGACCTGGAAGATGTCGCCCGCGGTGATGTAGTCCTTGGCCCTGGCCACCATGGCGTCGAACCCGGCGGCGTCGACCGGCGAGTGGAAGTCGGGGGCGGGAATCGGCTGGGCTTCACGCTGGATCGGCAGGGGACCGCGCAGGCGGTCCTCGAAGTCGTCCAGGCGTCCGATGGCGGCATCGAAGGCCGTGTCCGCATCTGCGCCGCTGTCGGGATAGGCGGCGGCGATCAGGACGATCTCGTGCTTCACCGAATCGAAGATGGCGACCAGCGACGGGCGCGCCATGACGGCGTCGGGCAGGTTCAACGGGTCGGGGTTAGCCGGGCCCAGCGGCTCCAGCAGGCGCACCATGTCGTAACCGAAGACACCGAACAGGCCGGCGGCCATGGGCGGCAGATCGTCGGGCAACTCAAAACGGGTGGCGGCGATCAGGGCGCGCAGGGACTCCAGCGCAGGGCGATCTTCGGGCGTGAACCGGTCGGCGAGGACAGCCTCGCCTCGCGCCATTTCGGCCTGACCGTCACGGCAGCGCCATACGACGTCGGGAGCCAGGGTGACAAAGGAGTAGCGGCCGTTGACCGCGCCGCCTTCGACAGACTCGAAAAGGCTGGCGTAGGGCCGTCCGTGTCCGACCTTGAGGAAGGCCGAAACCGGCGTCTCCAGGTCGTCGATCAGGCGACGAACGACGACCTGGGGGCGGCCTGATTTCAGGCCAGAGACAAACGCGGCGCGTTCAGCTTCCTGTCCGACGCCTGCGCTCATTTCTTGGCGGGCGCAGGGGCGGCCGGAGCCGCCGGAGCGGCTGCGGGAGCTTCGATGCCCAGGGCGGCGATGGCGGCGGCGGGATCGTTCTTGGCCTTCACTCGCGCCGCAGCGGCGTTGACGCCTTGTTCGATCATGGTGTTTGCCAACTCCTGGGTCAGACGCGGGCGAACCTGTTCGACCAAGGGGGCGGCCAGGGCGGGAACGGCGGCATGAATGCCGTCGACGCGACCCACGACGAAGCCGGTCTGGGTCTGGCCCGTGAAGACCTGATCCTTGCCTTGACCGAAGAGGCCGCGCAGGACGCCCTCGCCCAGCTGCGTCTGGGTTTCACGGCTTTGCTGGACGCCGGCGCGCGTCATCAAGGAGGCGTTGACCGAGGCGGCGACCTTGGCGATGTCCTCGCCGCCGCGAACCCGCTGGGCGAGTTCCTCGGCCTTGGCCGAAAGCCGGCGAGCGTTCTCACGCATGGTCCATTGCTGGGCCAGAGGAGCGCGAACTTCAGCCAAGGCGGGCAGAGCGGCGGGACGGATGTCGTCCACGCGGACCGCGAAGTACTGGCCTTCGCCAGCGTCGATCAGTTCGCTCTCGCCACCCTTGGCCAGGGCGTAGGCCGACTCGAAAATCTGACGCGGGGCGTTCATCGGCTGACCGTCAGGCAGACGGCCATCGGCGGTGACGGGCGGCAGTTGAACCAGTCGCGCGCCAACGGCTTGGGCGGCGTCGGCCAGGTTCTTGCCTTCCTGGCGAGCCTTTTCGTACTGCTCGACCTTGGCGTAGGTAGCGGCTTTGACGTCTTCAGCACGCAGTTCCTCCACCAGGGCACCGCGGACGCTCTCAAGCGTGGCGGGAGCGCCCGGCGTGACACCGGTCAGCTTGGCGACGGTGAAACCGACCCGGCCTTGGATCGGGTTGGAAACCTGATTGACGGGCAGGGCGAAGACGGCGGCGCCGACGGCGGGATCGCCCAGGGCGCTCTGCGGCGTGTCGTTGTAGTTGCTGACTTCGATCTTGTTGGCGGCGGCGACTTCGGCCGGGGCCTTGCCGGCGCGCAGGTCGGCGGCGATGCGGTCAGCGGCGGCCTTGTTCGGCACGGTCAGGGTGACGAAGGTGCGCTTCTCGGGATTGGTGAGCGCAGCCTTGCGGAACTCGAAGCGTTCGCGAATGCGCTCCTCGGTAATCGGGGCAGGCTGGCTGTTGGGGCCAGGGTTGAAGAGCACGATCGAGATCATGCGGAATTCGGGACGGCGCAGTTGGGCGGCGTTCTCGTTGATGTAGGCGGTCAGCTGGGCGTCGGTCGGAGCCGGTGCGGATCCCGCCATGGCCTGTGTGACAGTGAACCAACGGCCGTCGCGCGTCTCGAGCGCCTGGCCGGCCAGCAAGGCGCCGTAGATCCGCGGCACGCGGGCGCCTGCGAAGACGCCGGCGCTGAACTGGCTGACGACATACTGGTCGCGCAGGTCCTGCTCGAGCATTTCGGACGTCAGCCCCTGCGCGGCGAGCGCCTGCTCATAACGATCCTGATCGAACTGACCGCTGACCTGATTGAAGAAGGCCGGAATCTGGCGGATTTCTTTCAGCACCAGCTCCTTGCCGGGTCTGATGCCGGCGTTCCAGGCCCAGGCGAGGAAACCCATCCGCTGCGTCTGGGTTTCCAGATACTGGGTGTGGATGTTCTCCTTGACCATGTCCTCGAAGGACACGGGGCGGCCAGCCTGCTCCTGAAGATTGGCGCGTACGCGCTCGAAGTCGCCGCGGAACTGCTGCGCGCTGATGCTGCGATCACCGGCGTCGATGACGTGTTTCGGGCTGAAGCTGGAGAAGACATCCGACTGAGCGCCCACAACCAGGAAGCTGAGGATGATCAAGGCGAACAGGCCCGCAGCCCATTTCGACTTGGAGAAGTTGCGGAACAGCGTGATCATCGAGACAGAAACCTGACGAGGGCCGGCGTCAAAGGGGCGCCAACGTCGCGTATAGGGGCAGTCCCTAGGGCGCCGCAAGCGGACCCGCCGCAACATCTTGGCTTCCGCGACAACGGTGCCTAAAGAGGCGGCCATGAAACAATCTGTGAAGCTGGTCGCCGGCAACTGGAAAATGAACGGCCTGGGCGCGAGCCTTGGCGAGGCTGAGGCCCTGGCGAAAGCCCTGCAGGAACAGGCTGCGGCCTGTCGTGTGGCCCTGTGCCCGCCCGCGACGCTGATTGAGCGGATGGGGCGCGTTCTGGCTGATACGCCCGTCGAACTGGGCGGTCAGGACTGCCACGCTGAAACTTCGGGCGCGTTCACCGGATCTGTGTCAGCCGCCATGGTGGTGGACGCTGGCGCGCGTCTTGTGATTCTTGGACACTCCGAGCGCCGCGCCGGCTTTGGCGAGACCGACATTGACGTCGCCGCCAAGGTTGAAGCTGCACTGACGGCGGGTCTGGAGCCCATCGTCTGTGTTGGCGAGACCCTGGCTGAACGTGAAGCCGGGCAGGCGGTCGAGATCGTCAGCCGTCAGGTGGCGGGTTCTCTGCCGACGGTGCTGGCGGGCAAGGCCTTCGCGGTCGCCTATGAACCGGTGTGGGCGATCGGCACCGGACTGACCCCGACGCTGGAGCAGATCGAGGAGGTTCACGCCGCAGTGCGCGCCGCCATGGTCGCCAAACTCGGCGAGGGCGGTCGTGTCGCGCCGATTCTGTACGGCGGTTCGGTCAAGCCGTCGAACGCCGTCGAAATCCTGGCTGTGGCGGAAGTTGGCGGGGCCCTGGTCGGCGGCGCCTCGCTGAAGGCCGAGGATTTCCTGGGCATTATCCGCGCCGTCTAGGCGAGGTTTTCGAGCTACACTTCGTTCGGCGTTTGCCCCGGTCCCGCATCGGTGTTAGACGCCGCCGCTTGATCGGCGCATCTGCGCGCCCACATGATTGACACCATGCTCCAGACCATCTTGCTCGTCGCCATGATCCTGATCTCGGTCGCCCTGACGGCCGTGATCCTGCTGCAACGTTCCGAGGGCGGCGCCCTGGGCATGGGCGGAGGCCCGTCGGGCTTCATGACCGCGCGCGGCGCGGGCAACCTGCTGACGCGGGCCACGTCGATCCTGGCCATCGCCTTCTTTGTTTGCGCCATCAGCCTGACCATCGCCGGCAACTTCGCTCGCGGTTCGCGTTCGGTGATCGACGCCGACGCCGTCGGCGCCATCGCCGTCGGCAATGAGCAGCAGTCGGCTCCGGCCGAGCCTGCAGCTCCGACGCCGGCGGCGCCCGCCGCACCGTCGCTGGACGATCTGGAAGCCAGCCTCCCGGCCGCTTCCGCTCCGGCCCCGGCGCCCGCGCAGTAAGCGGCCGACAGATAAGAAATCCCTGAAAGCGCGCCGCACGGCGCGCTTTCTTCTTTTGTTCAACAGTTGTTTTGCGTCGGGCCATGCTCCCGCCGCGAATCATGGAGTAAGGTGTCCGCCCATGGCTCGCTATGTGTTCATCACCGGCGGCGTGGTTTCCTCGCTAGGAAAAGGCCTCGCCTCCGCCGCTCTCGGCGCTCTTTTGCAGGCACGAGGTTACAAGGTCCGTCTGCGCAAGCTGGACCCCTATCTCAACGTCGATCCGGGGACGATGAGCCCCTATCAGCACGGCGAGGTCTTCGTGACCGACGACGGCGCCGAGACCGACCTCGATCTGGGCCACTATGAGCGCTTCACGGGTGTTTCCGCCGCCAAATCGGACAACGTCACGACCGGCCGCATCTATTCTACGATCCTGGAGAAGGAGCGCCGCGGCGACTATCTGGGCGCCACTGTTCAGGTGATCCCTCACGTCACTGATCAGATCAAGCAGTTCTGCCTCAGCCCGGCCAAGACTGACGACGGTGAGGACGTGGACTTCGTCCTGGTCGAGATCGGCGGCACCGTCGGCGACATCGAGGGCCTGCCCTTTTTCGAGGCCATCCGCCAGCTGGGCCAGGACCTGCCGCGCGGCCAGTCCTGCTTCGTCCATCTGACCCTGCTGCCCTTCATCAAGACGGCCGGCGAGATGAAGACCAAGCCGACGCAGCACTCGGTCAAGGAACTGCGCTCCATCGGCATCCAGCCCGACATCCTGCTGTGCCGCTGTGAACAGCCGATCCCGGCCGAGGAAAAGCGCAAGATCGGCCAGTTCTGCAACGTGCGCGAAAGCGGCGTGATCCAGGCGATGGACTCCGCCGACATCTACGCCGTGCCGCTGGACTATCACCACGAAGGTCTGGACAGCGAAGTCCTGGCCCACTTCGGGATCAACGACGCGCCCCAGCCCGACCTGACCGGTTGGCAGGAGATCGTGCGTCGTCGCCTGCATCCTGATGGCGAAGTCACCATCGCCGTGGTCGGCAAGTATACGGTTCTGAAGGACGCCTATAAGTCCCTGATCGAGGCGCTGCAGCACGGCGGTGTGGCCAATAACGTCAAGGTCAACATCGACTGGGTCGAGGCCGACACCTTCGAGGGGGATCCGGAGGCTTGCGAGACGCGTCTGGCCGGCGCCCATGCGGTGCTGGTCCCGGGCGGTTTTGGCGAGCGGGGGGCCGAAGGCAAGATCGAGGCGGCGCGTTTCGCGCGTGAACGCAAGATTCCCTATTTCGGCATCTGCTTCGGCATGCAGATGGCGGTAATCGAGGCGGCGCGGAATCTGGCCGGATTCCCCAAGGCCACCTCGACCGAGTTCGGTCCGGCGGAAGAACCCGTCGTCGGCCTGATGACCGAGTGGACCCAGGGCAATGAGCGCGTCAAACGCGAGCATGGCGGCGATCTGGGCGGCACCATGCGTCTGGGCGCCTATGACTCGACGCTCAAGGCTGGCTCGAAGATCGCCGAGATCTACGGCGCGACCGAGATCAGCGAGCGCCACCGTCACCGCTACGAGGTGAACATCAACTATCGTGACGCGATCGAAGAGAAGGCGGGTCTGGTCTTCGCCGGCCTGTCGCCTGATGGCGTTCTGCCCGAGACGGTCGAGCGTTCGGACCACCCCTGGTTCATCGGCGTCCAGTATCACCCGGAGCTGAAGAGCCGCCCGTTCGCGCCGCATCCCCTGTTCGCCAGCTTCATCGGCGCGGCCGTGGTGCAGAGCCGCCTCGTCTAGGGGCGGTTATGGCGTGCGGCTGAGGGCCGCCGCCAGCGCCCGGCGCGCCCGGGCGATACGGGTCTCGACAGCCTTGGGCGTCGCACCGATCAGGTTGGCGACTTCGGCGTGTGAACGCCCCTCCAGCGTGGCCAGCAGCAGGGGCGTCTTCAAGGCGTCGGGCAGGGCCGCCAGGGCGCGGTCCAGCGCCGCCATGCGTCGCCGATCATCCAGCAGAGTATCAGCGGCAGGGGCGTTTTCTCCGACCGCCAAGGCTTCGGGAGCGTCCAGCCCCATGACGCCCCGCACGGCTCGCCTGACGGCGCGCTTGCGGCCCCAGTCACGACATTTGTTGATGGCGATGGCTCTGAGCCAGACAGGAAAAGGACGGGCGGGATCGTATCGGCGAATGGCCAGCCAGGCCGCGACATAGGTTTCCTGAACCAGATCATAGGCGTCGTCGTTTTCGCCCACATAGCGGCGGACAAAGCGATGCAGGTCCGCCTTGGTGTCGTCCATCAGCGCGGCGAAGGCCGCACGGTCGCCGCGCGCGGCGCGCGACGGCAGGGAAGCCTCGTCCTCCACCCTCAAACCCTAACGGGTTTCTTGCAGCAGGGCGTCGGAGATGCCGCGATCAAAGGCGCGGGTCTGTTCCGGGGTCAGGACGGCGCGCATCTCGAAGACATGAGCGATGGTCGCCTTTTGCAGCGCGCCCATGGCGTCATGGAAATGATCGACGGCGGCCTGAACCTGGGGGCTGTCGCCCTGATTGGCGGCGATGGCGGCGGCCAGCTCGCGGTTGGCGGCGCGGACGTCTTCCTCAAGAGCGGGCCGGGTCGTGGCGAAGCGGTCTTCGATGACCTTGAGGCGTGCGGCCTGATCGGGAGTCAGGTCGAGATCGTGATGGACGATGTCGTGCAGGCTGGGAGTCGCGCGTTGTTGCGTCACCCATCCGGCACCCAGCCAGGCGCCTGCGCCGCTGACCAGAGCCGCCAGAAGGGCTGTCACGGCGATGGATTTCCAGCCGGCGATCATTGCCCTGCCTCCAGTCTGAACAGGGGCGAGGGGGCGCTCGCAAGGGTGAAGACCTGGATATCTGACGATGGCGCGGGGCGGGTGAGGGCGAACAGACCGCCGTTGGCCGCGCCGACGACCAGAGCCATCGCCAGCGCCGCCAGCCGGACCTGCGCCAGGCGGCGGTCAGACTGCTGCTGCTCGATGCGGCGCCAGACGTCGGCCTCCAGATCGCCAAGACGGGCATCCTCGACCAGCGCGGTTCCGATCAACCTGTCGATATCGTGCGTCATCGTTCGCCTTCGCTTGCCCTGCATTCCCTATACGCGGCTTTGGAAAGCTTCCCTCCATTGTCGGCTTCAGTTCCATGAAAAAGGCGCCGGACGTTTCCGCCGGCGCCTTGATCGTCAACCAGATGCTGAAATCAGCAGCTGTAGTACATATCGAATTCGACCGGGTGCGGGTGCAGTTGCAGACGGGCGACTTCTTCCTGTTTCAGCTCGATGTAGCTGTCGATGAAGTCGTCATCCATGACGCCGCCCTTCTTGAGGAAGGCGCGGTCGGCGTCGAGGGCGTCCAGAGCTTCCTTCAGCGAACCGGCGACCTCGGGGATCGAGCCGCGCTCTTCCGGCGGCAGGTCGTAGAGGTTCTTGTCGGAGGCCGCGCCCGGATCGATGCGGTTCTCGATTCCGTCCAGACCGGCCATCAGCAGGGCGACGAAGGTCAGATAGGGGTTGCCCATCGGGTCGGGGAAGCGGGCTTCCAGACGCTTGGCCTTGGGCGACGAGACGTGCGGAATGCGGATCGAAGCCGAGCGGTTGCGGGCCGAATAGGCCAGCTTCACCGGCGCCTCATAACCCGGAACCAGGCGCTTGTACGAGTTGGTGGTCGAGTTGGCGAAGGCGTTGATGGCCTTGGCGTGCTTGATGATGCCGCCGATGTACCACAGACATTCCTGCGACAGGCCGGCGTACTTGTCGCCGGCGAACTGGGGCTTGCCGTCCTTCCAGATCGACATGTGGACGTGCATGCCCGAGCCGTTGTCGGCGAACATGGGCTTGGCCATGAAGGTCGCCGACTTGCCGTAGGCGTGGGCCACGTTGTGGATCACGTACTTATAG
Source organism: Brevundimonas sp. T2-11 (assembly GCF_055397675.1). Taxonomy (NCBI): domain Bacteria; kingdom Pseudomonadati; phylum Pseudomonadota; class Alphaproteobacteria; order Caulobacterales; family Caulobacteraceae; genus Brevundimonas; species Brevundimonas sp. T2-11. Next base: position 1,677,811 of record NZ_AP027920.1, on the reverse strand, counting down.
AGCTGCAGACGGTCGGCCATGGTCAGCAGGTCGCTGAACTTCAGGCCCAGTTCGTGCTGAGCGGGCGCGACTTCGTGGTGGTGCTTCTCGGGGTCGAGGCCGAGGTCCTTCATGACGCCCAGCATTTCACCGCGCAGGTCCTGACCCGAGTCGACCGGATTGACCGGGAAGTAGCCGCCCTTGGTCGCCGGACGGTGACCCATGTTGCCCTCGGCGTATTCAGCGCCGGTGTTGGACGGCAGTTCGATCGAGTCGAAGCTGTAGCTGGTGTTGTGCGGAGCAGTGCTCCAGCGCACGTCGTCGAACACGAAGAACTCGGCTTCGGGACCGAAATAGACCACGTCGCCCACGCCCGAGGACTGGACATAGGCCAGGGCCTTCTTGGCCATGGAGCGGCTGTCGCGGTTGTAGGGCTCGGCCGTATCGGGGTTCAGGACGTCGCAGAACAGGAAGAGCGTGGTCTGCTGATAGAAGGGGTCGATGTAGGCGCGGTCCAGGTCCGGCTTCAGCAGCATGTCGGACTCGTTGATGGCCTTCCAGCCCGCGATCGACGAGCCGTCGAACATGGTGCCTTCTTCCAGGAACTCTTCGTCCACCAGGTCGATGTCGAAGGTCACGTGCTGCAGCTTGCCGCGCGTGTCGGTGAAGCGGATGTCGACGTACTGGACGTCCTTGTCCTTGATCTCTTGAAGGATCTTCTGGGCGGCGCTCATGGCACGGGTCCTGTGAAGTAGGGGAGGTGAACGAAAAGCGGCCGCCCTGGAGGGGACGGCCGTGGTGGAGAGGTCAGATAGCCTGAGCGCCGGTTTCGCCGGTGCGGATGCGGATCACGTCTTCCAGGGCGGAGACGAAGATCTTTCCGTCGCCGATCTTGCCGGTGCGGGCTGCTGTCTGAATGGCGTCTACGACGGCGGGAGCCAGATCATCGGCCACGACGACCTCGATCTTGATCTTGGGCAGAAAGTCGATGACGTACTCGGCGCCGCGATAAAGCTCGGAATGACCCTTCTGGCGGCCATATCCCTTGGCCTCCAGCACGGTCATGCCCTGCACCCCGATATCCTGGAGAGCGTCTTTCACTTCATCCAGCTTGAATGGCTTGATGACGGCTTCAATCTTCTTCATGGCGAGTCCCGAGCCGGCTCCCTTGGTTGGTCCGACGCTCGGGGGGTAAAGGGACATTGCATTGCACAATAAGGCAAGCAATTTTCGTGCGTAGAGGCCATCCGTGAACGGAATTCGATCATGAACCCGATCAATGACCCCATGACATGGCAAAGCCGGCTGCCCTGGCCTGACGCAGAAGCTCACAAGCACGCTCGCGGCCGTCTCGGCGTGGTTTCCGGTGGCGCGCTGTCGACGGGGGCGGCCAGGCTGGCGGCGCGAGCGGGTCTGAGAATCGGCGCCGGCCTGGTGAAGGTGTTCTGTCCGCCGGAAGCGGCGCCCGTTCTGGCGCCGACCCTCGAAGCGGTCATGCTGGCCAGTTTCGTGTCCGGTGATCAACTGGCGGAGTTGGCTCAGCCGATGGATGCTGTGGTGATCGGGCCCGCAGCGGGTCTGACCGAGGCGACGGGCGCCAATGTCGCTGCTCTGGCGCGGACCGGAGCGGCCCTGGTGATCGACGCCGACGCCCTGACCCTGTTCCGCGACCGACCCAACGATCTGTTCGCCTGTCTGGACCGTGACGATGTCCTGACGCCGCATGAGGGCGAGTTCGAGCGGTTGTTTCCCGGTTTGCTGGTCAAGGGGCGCGAGGCGGCGGCGGTGGAGGCTGCTGCGCGCGCCGGAGCGGTCGTGGTGTTGAAGGGCGGCGCCACCGTGATCGCCGCGCCGGATGGGCGCTGGGTCGTCAACGGCAACGGCTCGCCCTGGCTAGCGACGGCGGGCAGCGGCGACGTTCTGGCGGGAATGATCGGTGGCTTGTTGGCCCAGCACATGGACAGCTTCGACGCGGCTTGCGCGGCGGTCTGGATGCACGCGGATGCGGCCAAGCGGTTCGGACCGGGGTTGATCGCAGAAGATCTGCCGGGACTGATCCCTTCGGTGCTGGCCGGGCTCTGTCCAGGCTGAGAACCTGTGGTGCGGATGAGAGGACTCGAACCTCCACGCCTCTCGGCGCCAGAACCTAAATCTGGTGCGTCTACCAGTTCCGCCACATCCGCATAGGTAGGCGAAAGCCTGTAGGCGAGGGCGGAGGATTGGGCAATCAGCATAAGCTGCGCTGCATCAAAAAAGGCCCCGGATCGCTCCGGGGCCTTTCTCTTTTTGGTTTTGGCCTACCGCGCTTTGCGCTGCTTGAGGCCGAGGCCGGACCGACCCGAGGATCAGTCCTTCTTGTTGTCGACGCCGTGGCCGAGGGCTTCCACGGCCGTTTCCAGCGTGGCGTCCTCGGTGATGTCGATGCCCTTGGCCAGCTTGGAGTGCCAGAAGCCGTAGGCGGCGTAGATGATCGCGCCGATCGCCGCATAACCGCCCAGCAGCATCAGCGGCAGGGGGTTGTCCTCGGCGGCGTGCTGGAACATCGGGATCAGGTTCTGGCTGGCCAGGAAGAGGCAGGCCAGGATGCCCAGAACCGCGGTGAAGACGCCGCCCGGCACCTTGAACGGGCGTTCCATCTCCGGGTGCTTCACGCGCAGGACGATGACCGACAGACAGACGATGGCGAAGGCCGTCGCCGTGCCCAGCGACACCAAGTCGCCCAGGATCGAGATGGGCAGGAAGGCCGCCGCGATGGCGATCAGGATGCCCAGGACGATGGTGCCGATCCAGGGGGTGCGGAACTTCGGGTGCACCTTGGCGAACGACTTCGGCAGCAGGCCGTCGCGGGCCATGGTGTAGAAGACGCGCGTCTGACCGTAGCAGAGCACCAGCATGACCGAGGACAGACCGGTGATGGCGCCGATCTTGATCAGGAAGGCGATCAGGTTCAGCTGACCGCTGGGCGAAGCCGCCAGCGGCACATTGGCCCATTCCAGGCCCATGCGGTCGATGGCGACGGCGATCGGCGCCGGCGAAGCCAGCTCCAGATAGGGCACCACGCCGGTCATGACGGCGGCGACGGCCATGTAGATCAGGGTGCAGACGAACAGGGCGCCCAGGATGCCGATCGGCACGTCCTTGGACGGGTTCTTAGCCTCGGCGGCGGCGGTCGAAACCGCTTCAAAGCCGACATAGGCGAAGAAGATGATGGCCGCGCCGCGGAAGATGCCGCCGACGCCGAACTGACCGGCCTGGCCGGTAGGCTCGGGGATGAAGGGGACCCAGTTGTCCGGGTTGATGTACTGGATGCCGACGGCGATGAAGGTCAGCAGAACGATGATCTTGATGACGACGATAGCGTTGTTGATGTTCGCCGATTCCGACACGCCCAGGACCAGCAGGCCGCAGACGGCGGCGATGCCGACAGCCGCGACCAGGTTGAAGGTGCCCGTCATCGGGAAGGAGGTCGCGCCGGCGTTCTGGACCAGCTGGACCAGAGGCGTGGCCCACTGGGGGCCTTCGCCGCCTGCATATTGTATGGTCGGGAACAGACTGGCGCTGAGGCCGAAGTCGTTCATGATCGACACGACATAGCCGGACCAGCCGACCGCGACGGTCGAGGCGGCGACGCCGTATTCCAGCACCAGCAGCCAGCCCATGATCCAGGCGAAGACCTCGCCCAGGGTGCCGTAGGCATAGGTATAGGCCGAACCGGAAACCGGCATGGTCGAGGCCAGTTCAGCATAGCAGAGACCTGCGAGGGCGCAGGCGAAGCCGGCGACGACGAAGGACAGCATGATGGCCGGGCCGGCGTTGGCCGAGGCGACCTGACCCGTCAGAACGAAGATGCCGGCGCCGATGATGGCGCCGATGCCCAGGCTCATCAGATTCAACGGACCCAAGGTCCGTTTCAGCTCGCTCTTGGCGGCTTCCTTCTGGATCTGGGTAATGGATTTTTTGAGAAATAGCCGGTTGCCGGCTGGCTTTACGCCGTCTGCGGACATGAAGTCGCGCCCCCAATTACGCAACGACCCCTCCCGGGTCGTCTTCTTGGGGGCGGACGCTAACCATCCGAAGGGCCGCGCGCAACGCGGTTTCGATTGGATGAAGCGACGACGACGCTTTCGTGAACGGGGCCGTTGCGGCTAGAGCCCATCTGATGCTGCCGATTCACGCCGTACTGGAGCCGCTTAAAGCGGCGCTGAGCGCAACCAATGCGGTCGTTCTGGCCGCGCCGCCTGGCGCGGGCAAGACCACGGTCGTGCCGCTGGCTCTTCTGGATCAGCCCTGGCTGGGTGATCAGAAGGTGCTGGTGCTGGAGCCGCGCAGGCTGGCGGCGCGGGCGGCGGCCGACCGAATGGCGGCGAGCCTGGGTCAGAAGGCGGGTGGGACCGTCGGCTATCGAACCCGGCTGCAGAGCCGCATCGGTCCCGAAACGCGCATCGAAGTCATCACCGAGGGCGTCTTCACGCGGATGATTCTCGACGATCCGGCGCTGGAAGGCGTCGGCGCAGTCCTGTTCGACGAGTTCCACGAACGCAGTCTGGACGCCGATCTCGGGTTGGCTCTGGCGCGAGAGAGCCAGTCGGTGCTGCGTGACGACCTGCGGCTGCTGGTCATGTCGGCGACGCTGGACATCGCCGGCGTTTCCAAACTTCTGGATGGCGCGCCGGTGATCGAGGCCGAGGGACGGATGTTCCCGGTCGAAACCCTCTACCTGGGCCGCAACGCCGCCGAGCGATTCGAGGACGCCGTGGCGCGAGCGGTCATGCAGGCGCTGGGCGATCAGGCGGGATCGGTGCTGGTCTTCCTGCCGGGGCAGGGCGAGATTCACTGGACGGTTCAGCGTCTGAACGAGCGACTGCGTGATCCTTCGGTCGATGTCGTGGCTCTCTATGGCGCACTGGACAAAGGCGAGCAGGACCGGGCCATCGAGCCGGCGCCGCCTGGCCGCCGCAAGGTCGTGCTGGCGACCTCGGTGGCGGAAACCAGCCTGACCATCGAGGGCGTGCGGGTGGTGATCGACGGCGGTCTGTCGCGCGTGCCCAGGTTTGAGCCGTCCAGCGGCTTGACCCGACTGGCGACGGTCAAGGTCAGCCGCTCGTCGGCGGAACAACGGCGAGGGCGCGCCGGTCGTGTTGAGCCGGGCGTCTGCTACCGCCTGTGGGACGAGGAACAGACGCGGGGTCTGGTCCCGCATCAGCGACCCGAAATTCAGGAAGCCGACCTGACCGCCTTTGCGCTGGATCTGGCGCGCTGGGGCGCGAAGTCGGTCGAGGGGCTGGCTCTGCTGGACCCGCCCCCTGCAGGAGCCTTGGCCGAGGCGAGAAAGGTGCTGACCCGGCTGGGCGCGCTGGACGCCAAGGGCGATCTGACGGCGCACGGGCAGCGGCTCACCCGCATCCCGCTGCCGCCGCGACTGAGCCATATGGTGGCGGTCGCTTCGGATCAGGACGATGCGCTTGGCGGTGCTCGGATCGCGGCAGTGCTGAGCGAGCCGGGGCTGGGCGGGAATGGCGTCGATCTGTACGACCGGTTGAAGAGGCTGGAGCGGGACCGCTCGCCGCGCGGGCGCGATGCGATGAAGCTGACCGAGCGTTGGGCGCGGGCGGCTGGGGGCGGCTCAGGTGGAGAGGCGGACGCGGGCCTGTTGCTGGCCGAGGCCTTCCCGGAGCGGATCGCGCGGGCGCGGGGCAAGCCGGGCGAGGTGCTGCTGGCCTCCGGGCGCGGGGCCTTTCTTGATCCGACCGAGCACATGGCGCGGGAACCCTGGCTGGCGGTGGCGGAACTGGGTGGCGGGGATGCGCGCGACCGTATTCGGCTGGCGGCGGCGCTGGACGCGACGACGCTGGAGGCCGATCTGGCGCATCGGATCGAGGTCGAGGATCGACTGGCGCGAGAACCCTCGGGCAAGCCGGTGATCCGTCGCATCCGCCGCATCGGCGCGCTGGTGTTGGACGAGAAGGTGGTCGGCGCGCCGGACCGGGCGACCATGACAGCGGCGTTGAAGTCCGAGGTCGAGGCAGGCGGGGTGTCGGCGCTGAACTGGGGCGAGCAGGCGGGCGCGCTGCGGGTGCGGCTGGCCTTCTTGCGCGGTCTGGATGCGACCTGGCCTGACGTGTCGGACGAAGGCCTGATGGCCACGTGCAAGGACTGGCTGTGGCCGCTGCTCGAGGGGGCGCGTTCGCTGGGCGACATCGGCGACGGCAAGCTGGCCGAGGCCCTGCGCGGGCTGATCCCGTGGGATTTGCAGCGCAGGCTGGACGACCTGGCCCCGCCGCGCCTGACCACGCCGCTGGGTTCGGCCTCTATCGACTATGCCGCCGAGGGCGGGCCGCGCGTCGAGATACGGGTGCAGGAACTGTTCGGGGTGAAGACGCATCCAACGGTCGGCGGCGGGCGGGTCCCGCTGACCCTGTCCCTCCTGTCGCCGGCGCGACGGCCGGTGCAGGTGACCAGGGATCTGCCGGGGTTCTGGGCCGGATCATGGGCGGCGGTGCGCAGCGAGATGCGCGGGCGCTATCCGCGCCACCCCTGGCCGGAAGATCCCGCCAACGCCGAGGCCACCAGCCGGGCTAAGCCGCGCGGAACCTGACTGGCTTGACGAGGCGTTGCGGTACGGCGCAATGACCGTGCAGCAATGCAAGGATTTCGCGTGGCCGACGCTGCACTCTCACCGCCTTCCGCCTCAAAGCGGAGAATTCTGTTCGCCAGTCTGATCGGCACCACGATCGAGTTTTTCGATTTCTACATCTACGCCACGGCGGCGGTGCTGGTGTTTCCCTCCCTGTTCTTCCCGGGCGAGGATGCGACGACGGCCATGCTGTCGTCCTTCGCGACTTTTTCCATCGCCTTCTTCGCGCGCCCGGTTGGAGCGGTTGTCTTCGGCCATTTCGGCGACAAGGTGGGGCGCAAGGCGACCCTGGTCGCGGCCCTGATGACCATGGGGCTGTCGACGGTGGCCATAGGCCTGCTGCCGACCTGGCATTCCGTCGGCGTGGTCGCCCCCCTGCTGCTGGCCCTGTGCCGGTTCGGTCAGGGCCTGGGTCTGGGCGGCGAATGGGGCGGGGCGGTGCTGCTGGCGACCGAGAACGCGCCTCCGGGCAAGAAGGCCTGGTACGGCATGTTCCCGCAGCTGGGCGCGCCGATCGGCTTCATCCTGTCGACCCTGAGCTTCATCATCCTGACGGCGACGCTGCCGAACGAGCATTTCCTGGCCTGGGGCTGGCGCATTCCCTTCATCGCCAGTTCGCTGCTGGTCTTCGTCGGCCTGTGGGTGCGGCTGCGCATCACCGAGACGCCCGAGTTCAAGAAGACCATCGACAAGGCCGAGCGCGTCGAGACGCCGATCCTGACTCTGCTGGCGCGGCACAAGTTCGCCTTGCTGACCGGGACGCTGGCGGGGATGGCGACCTTTGTTCTCTTCTACCTGATGACGGTCTTCGCCCTGGGCTGGGGCACGACGGCGATGGGCTATACGCGCGAGCAGTTCCTGCCGATCCAGCTGTTGGGGGTCTGCTTCTTCGGCCTGTTCATCCCGCTGGCGGCGTTGGCGGCGGATCGTTGGGGGCAGGGGCGGACGCTGCTGGTCACGTCCGTCGCCATCGCCCTGTTCGGCCTGGTTCTGGCGCCCCTGTTCGGCGGCGGAGGACTGGCCGGCGTCGTGGCCTTCTTCATCATCGGCTTCAGCCTGATGGGCTGCACCTATGGGCCGCTGGGCGCGGCGCTGGCGCGGCCCTTCCCCACGGCGGTGCGCTACACCGGGGCGTCGATGACCTTCAATCTGGCGGGAATTCTGGGGGCGTCGCTGGCGCCCTTCGCAGCGACCTGGCTGGCCGGTCACTATGGATTGAAGGCCGTGGGCGCCTATCTGGCGGTCGCCGCCCTCCTGACCATCCTGGCCCTGCTGGGCATGAACCGGATCAAGACGGACGGCGAGACGTAAGCGTCAGATGTCTGTGCCGTAGGCCGCGTCGGTCACGGCGTAGACCATGATGCCGGTGGCGATGGCCAGGTTCAGGCTGTCGGCCCGGCCGCGCATGGGGATCTTGACGTTCAGGTCGCAGGCGGCGGCCAGTTCGTCGGTCAGCCCGGCCTGTTCATTGCCCATCAGGATCAGGGCCGGATGGCGGACGGGGCTGTCGCGATAGCCGTGCTTGGCGTCCAAGCGGGTGCCGATGACGCTGCCGGGCCATTTGGCGCGCCAGGCCAGGAATTCCTCACGCGACGCCTTGCTGATGGTCACGGCGAAGACCGAGCCCATGGTGGCGCGGACGGCCTCGACCGAGAAGGGATCGACGCAGTCTTCGATCAGGATGACCCCGCCGCAGCCGGCGGAATCTGCCGTGCGGATGATGGTGCCCAGGTTGCCCGGATCACGCACTTGCTCCAGCGCCACCCAGCAGGGTTTGGCGTCGGGCCGGATGGCGTCCAGCGGGGTATAGACCTGCTCGAACACGCCCAGAACCGTCTGCGGATTGTCGCGACGGCTGATCTTTTCGAGGATGGCGTGGGTGACGACGATGATCTGGCCGCCGGCCCTGATGGTCTCGGCCTTGGCGCGGTCCAGCAGCGGATGGGGCCGGGCCTCGTCGCCGACGAGCAGCATGACCGGGGCGCGGCCCTGATCCAGAGCCTCGCCGATGAACTTCAGGCCCTCGGCCAGGAAGCGGCCCGTCAGGTCGCGCTCCTTGCGCATGTGCAGGGCGCGGACAGACTTGATGGTGTCGTTGGTCAGGGAGGTGATCACGCGCTCGACCATGTCAGGCGCTCCATCGGGCGAAGAAGCTAAGGCCGATGGCGCGGGCGTCGGGACCGTCCTCGGACAGGGCCAGTTCGCCCCAGTCGATGCGTCCGCCGCGATCATGGGTCGCCTCGGCCATCATGTGCGCCAGCGACAAGCCCGAGATCCGCGCCGCATAGGCGTTCAGCAACAGGAAGGAGGCGTCGTCGGACAGCAGGGCGGCGCAGTCCTTCAGCAGGTCAGGCATGTCCTCGAACAGGCGCCAGACCTCGCCGTTGGCGCCCCGACCATATTTGGGCGGGTCCAGGATGATGCCGTCATATTTCGAGCCACGCCGGACCTCGCGCGCCACGAACTTGCGGGCGTCCTCGACGATCCAGCGTATCGGACGGTCGGCCAGGCCTGACAGTTCCGCGTTCTCGCGGGCGTAGGCCACGGACTTCTTGGAGGCGTCGACGTGGGTCACGTGCGCGCCCGCCGCCGAGCAGGCCAAGCTGGCCATGCCGGTATAGCCGAACAGGTTCAGGATCCTAGGCTGGTCCAGGGTACGGATGCGCGCGTCCAGCCACTCCCAGTTCGCGGCCTGCTCGGGGAAGAAGGCCAGATGGCGGAAAGGTGTGAACCGCCCCATGAAACGCACGTCGCGCCACTTCAGCGGAAAGGCGTCGATGGGGCCGTGGGCGTCGAAACGCCAGCGACCGGAATCCTCTTCCTCCTGCTGCGGATCGAACATGGCGTTGGCGCGCTCGAAGGCGCTTTCGTCATGGGCTTTCCAGAAGCACTGCGGCTCAGGACGCACGACGGTATAGCGGCCGTAACGCTCCAGCTTGCGGCCGTCGCCGCTGTCCAGAAGGGCGTAGTCCGACCACCCGCGCGTGACGAGGGTTTCGGGCGAGGAGGAGAGAACCGGAGCCATGCGCGCTGATAGGCGCTCAGGCCGCGGCTCGTCCAGACTCTGTGACCAAGTGTGCAGGAACGGCGCTTGCGTCTTCATCCACAATGTCGGGCGAATGCGCCGTCTTGTCCCAGCGATGCGGTTCCATGATGAGGCGCACAGCGGCATGAGCGAAGGCCAGACTGAGCAGGGACCAGTAGATCGGCGCCGCCAGCATGTCCCACGGAGAAAAGCGAATACCGGCGCGGCGTGCGCCGATAGCTGCTGTCAGAACGGCGGCGGCCGTTCCGGTCGCCAGGGTGCCCAAACCGAGCCAGGGAACGTCAGACAAACGGCTTGCCAGGAGGGACATAAGGAAGAAAACGCAGATCCAGGCGACGGACAGGGCATGAAGCGCTGCTGAGACTGAAGCCACGCCGAGTGTCAGGGCCAGAGCGGACCAACCTCTCCACCCCATGCCTGAAGTGGAGCGGGTGTGCACCAGCAGGGTTTGCAGATAGCCCTTCAGCCAACGGGTCCGCTGAGGCAACCAGTGGACCAACTCGCCCGGAGGCGGTTCATATGTAGGGCGGCTGAGGACGCCCAATCGCCAACCTCGTCGCCAGATACGGAAACCGAGGTCCGCATCCTCGGTCACATTCCAGGCGTCCCATCCTCCCAAGGCACGCAAGGCGGAGATTCGAAAGTGATTGCTGGTTCCGCCCAAGGGGAAGGGCAAGCCCATTCGCGCCATTGCAGGCAGGGTGATTTCAAACAAGGCCGCATATTCGGCGGCGAACTGCCTGTCCAGAAAACCGGATCTGTTCGACGACTTGCGCAGTCGCCTTATCCTGAGCGGCGCCTGAAAACAGACCATGTCCTCATCCGCCGTGCGGAACCGTGCTGCGGCTTCTTGCAATTGCAGCGGGTCCGGATCGTCCTCGGCGTCGTAGACGGTGAGCAGATCTCCTCGCGCGAACTGCAGTGCGTGATTAAGGGCGCGTGGCTTGGTGGTCGGGGCGCCGGGCGGCGCTATGAGAATCTGCAGCCATGAAGGCAGAGTCAGAGACCGGGCGGTCTCGATGGTCTTTTGATCGTGAGCTTCCAGCACCAGATAGCCATCCAGAAGATCGGCTGGGTAGTCGATCGCCTCGAGACGCCCGATCAGAGGGGGGAGGATTTCCGTTTCATCGTAGAGGGCCACCACCACCGAATAGCGGGGTAGCTCCGAAGGAGGGAGCCAGGGCGTCGTCATGGCCTTGGGCGGACCGCCTTGGCTCGCCATGATGGTCATCAGGCGCCAGGCGATGACCAAGACGAATCCAAGCTGAATCATCAACGTCAGCGCGCCGCCGACATAGGGCCAGCAGGCAACCGACGCTGTAGTGGTAACGGCAGCCAGAGCTATCACTAGAAGTTGTGTTCTTGTGGCGGTGATCTTGGCGTCGCCAGGTTTGGGAGCGGAATCTTCGAACCTGGCTTTTCGTGGACGCATCAAAGCCCGACCTATGGTTGTTGATGCTATTAACTATGATGTTTGTGGCTTGGCAAGCGATTGGCGATTCGTCGGTGAAGGGGTTATGCAAGACGTCTTGCCTTCATGGAGTGCTGGATTGCCTGGCGACCCGATCCAAACGCCGCGTTCGGCCCGCAAGCCCAAGGGCGAAGGCCACGTTCGGCGCACAGAGATACTGGCCGCCGCTGAGCGCATCTTTGTCGAGCATGGCTATGAGGGCGCCACGATCCGCAAGATCGCCGACGAGGTCGGTCTTTCATCGACGGCGCTCTATATGCATTTCGCCGACAAGAGCGAGATGCTGCACGAGATCTGTCGTGGCGCGTTCGAGGCTCTGATCGCTTCGCACCACAAGATCCTGATCGAGGACGAACCGGCGGAAGCACGGCTGCGGCGCATGATCGAGGCCTATATCCGGTTCGGCTTCGACAATCCGAACGCCTATCGGCTGACCTATCTGACCCGTCCCGTCGAAGCGCGCGAGGGCGCTCAGACCGTGGCCCAGGAGACGGGTTTCGAACTGTTCAGGTCGTTCGTCGCCGTGGTCGAGCAGGCCGTCGCGGCCGGCCGCATGAAGGGAGACCCAACGACCCTGGCTCAGGCCATATGGGCTTGTGGTCACGGCATTGTCTCGTTGCGGATAACCAAGCCCTATTTCGAATGGGCGGATCGGGATGAACTGACCCGTGTCACGCTGGACGCCCTGTTCGCGGGGCTGCTGAGGCCGTGAGGTCCTTGTACGGAGCCACCATGCTGGCTCTTCTGGTTGTTGCGCCTGCAGTGGCCGAGGCGCGTCCCTTGCGGGTGCTGTCGCTTGACCAGTGCGCCGATCAGTATGTTCTGGCGCTGACGCCCGAGGCTGATCTGGCCCTGTCGTCACGAGCGGACGACCCGGATTCCTGGATGCGTCAGGCGGCGCGGGGCCGGCCTCGGGTTCGACCGACGCTGGAGGCGGCCATAGGGTTCCAGCCTGACGTCGTGGTTCGCTATTGGGGTGGTGAGCCGCGCCTGCTGGCGGCGCTGGAAAAGCGCGGGACGCGGGTGCTGAACATCGACGACGCCACCGATATGGATGGGGTCCGTCAGAACCTGAGGTCCGTATCGCAGGGCCTGGGACAGGACGCGCGCGGTCAGGCTCTGATCACCCACATGGACCGGCGGCTGGCACAGGCGGTGGGCGGCGGGCGAGGACGGGAAGCCGTCTATGTCACGCCCGGCGGCTATACGACCGGAGCGGGGTCGCTGATCGATTCCATTCTGAAGGCGGCGGGGTTTCGCAACGGCGTGATCGGGCCGGGTTATCAGCCGCTGGGGATCGAGAAGATCGCCCTGAGCCCACCAGCCCTATTCGTGCGGGGCTTCTTCCAGCAATGGCGGGCGGACTGGCGCGGGCCGGGACGGCATCCGGTGGTCGCACGCGCGGCCAGGGGCCGGACGGTGACGGACCTGCCGGCCTCGACGCTGAGCTGTCCCGCCTGGTTCGCGGCCGACGCGGCGGCTCTGCTGGCGGAGGCCGCGCGATGAAGAGACATTTGAGTCTGAGCCTCGGGTTGGCGGCGGCGATCCTTCTGGCCCTGGTCGGGGCGGTGCTGTTCGGCGAGACGGTGCTGTCGGCGGCCCAGTATGGGCAGGCCCTGGCCGATCCGGCTTCGGGACCGGGCGAAGTGTTGTGGCAGGTGCGGGCGCCGCGGGCGGTCTGCGCCCTGATGGTCGGGGCCGCGCTGGGTCTGGCCGGGGCGGTGCTGCAAGGCCTGTTGCGGAACCCGCTAGCGGATCCGGGCGTGCTGGGCGTGTCGGCCACGGCGGCGCTGGGCGCGGCGGGAGCCATTGTGTTGGGGGCTGCGGCCATTCCTGGACTGGTCGAGGGCGCGGCCCTGATCGGCGCGGCGCTGGCTGGCCTGTTGCTGGTCGCCATAGCGGCGCGGGTGCGGGCGCCCGAGGCGCTGATCCTGTTCGGGGTGGCGCTGTCGAGCTTTGCAGGCGCGCTGACGGCCCTGATCTTCAACCTGTCGCCCTCACCGATCGCCTCGGCCGAGGTGATGAACTGGCTGCTGGGTTCGGTGCAGAACCGCAGCTGGATCGACGTGGCCTGGGTCGCGCCGGCGCTGGTCGTGGCCGCCGTCTTCGCGGCGAGGTCTTCGCCGGGTCTGCGGATGCTGACCCTGGGCGAAGAGGCGGCGCGGGCGTCGGGCCTGTCGATGGGCCGAATGCGGGTTCTGGCCTTGATCGCCTCGGCGGTCGCGGCGGGCGCGGCGGTGGCGGTGGCGGGGGTGATCGGCTTTGTCGGTCTGGCCGCGCCGCATCTGGTGCGGGCTGCGGTGCGCGGCGATCCGGGAAGATTGCTGCTGCCCTCGGCCTTAACGGGCGGACTGATGCTGGTGCTGGCCGATCTGGCGGCGCGTCTGACGCCGACCGATCAGGAACTTAAGCTGGGCGTGTTAACGGCTCTGGTCGGCGCGCCCCTGTTCGCCCTGATCGCCTGGCGCGCGGCGCGGGAGTGGCGGCTGTGAGCGCCTTGCTGGAACTTGACGGCGCGGTCGCCCGCTTGGGCGCGGCCACGGTGTTGGACGGGGTTAGCCTGTCGGTCGCGGCGGGCGAGCTGGTGGCCCTGTGCGGGCCAAACGGCGCGGGCAAGTCCAGCGCCATTCGCGCGGCTCTGGGCCTGACGTCCTTGCAAGCGGGCATGGCGAAGCTGGCCGGCGAGGACGTGCGGCGTCTATCTGAGCGTGAGCGCGGGGCGCGGGCGGCCTATCTGCCGCAGGAACGGCATATCGCCTGGAACCTGCCTGCCATTGAGGTGGCGGCTCTGGGCGCGCCCTTCCTGGCCGGAGATGCGGTGTTGCAGCGCGCGCGTGCGGCGCTGGACGAGGTCGGGGCCGGGCATCTGGCGCAGCGTGGCGTGGCCGAGATGTCGGGCGGCGAGCGGGCGCGAGTGCTGCTGGCGCGGGCCCTGGTGGTTCAAGCGCCCCTGCTGCTGGCGGACGAGCCCATCGCCGGGTTGGACCCTGACGCTCAGCTTTTGGTGCTGGAATGCTTGCGGGCGCGAGCCGATGCGGGCGGGGGCGTACTGGTCAGCCTGCACGACTTGACGCTGGCGGCGCGGATCGCGGATCGGGTGGTGGTGCTGGACGCCGGGCGGGTCGTCGCGGATGCGGCGCCGGTCGAGGCCCTGTCGCCCGGCGTGCTGCGTTCGGCCTTCCATCTGGACGGGGTCTGGATCGAGGCACCCGACGGACCGCTGCTGGCGGCCCGTCGTCTTACCTGATTTAGGGCTGGTAGGCGCGCGGGCCGCTGTTGGGCGGGGTGCCGCGGGCCAGGTCGGCGGAGGGCGTCAGCGGAGCCGAGCCGCCGTTCAGTCGGGCGCGATAGACCTGCATGTTCTCCATCACCCGCATCATGTAGTTGCGCGTCTCGGTGAAGGGGGCGCACTCGATGAAGTCGATGGGATCGACCTGCTGGCTGCGCGGGTCGCCGCAACGGGCCACCCATTGCGGAGGACGCGCCGGGCCGGCGTTGTAGCCGACCGTGGCCAGAAGCGGCGAGCCGCCGAAGTTGTTGATCAACTCGCCCAGATGATAGCTGCCCAGGCGCATGTTGGCGTCGGGGTCCCACAGCTGTTCCGCCGAGAAGCCGATGCCCATGCGGCGGGCCACGCCCTGGCCGGTGGCGGGCAAGAGCTGCATCATCCCGCGCGCGTCAGCATGCGAACGGGCCAGCGGGTCGAAGCTGGATTCCTGGCGCGTGATGGCCAGGGTGAACTCCAGCGGCGCGGCGCCCGAGGTCTGAGGCGGCATGCGGACCGGATACATGCGCTCGGGCATGACGAAGCCGCGCTGGCTGGCGGCGCGCCCGACCATCATGGACCCGAACTGGTCGCCATAGCCCTGCATCAGGTCGAACAGTTGGGTCAGGTCGTAGGGCGAGGGCAGGGTGTCGTCGAGGTGATAGGCGAAGACTCGCATCAGGGTCTTCTCGCCCGCCGCGCCCAGAATGCGGGTGGCGCGCACGACCTCATTGCCCTCGAAGCGGTTGACGTCTTCGGGCGTGGGGGCAGGTTCGCCCGGCAGGGTCAGGGTGGTGATCCCGGCCTTCTCGGCGGCGAGCTGGCCATAGAAGGTCTGCCAGTGCTCGGCGCCGGCCTGATACCAGCGCAGAGCGCCTTCTCGGTCGCCGCGCGCCTCTGCGGCGCGACCCAGCCAGTAGAGGGCGCGGCCCTGGGTGATGGGGGTCGAGGAACTGTTGCGCAGGACCTCGAAATGCTGGGCGGCGGCGGCCGGGTCGTTCAGCTTGGTCAGGGCGACCCAGCCGGCGAAGAACTCGGCGTCCACCTTGCGCTCACCCGAGGGGAAGCCGTGGCCGTTCATGGCGGCGTAGGCGGCGCGGGGATTGCCCTGTTGCAGGGCGTCCAGGAAGTAGTTGCGACGCTCGCTCCACAGCGTGTCCTGACCTTCCTTGTGCGAGGGCGCGGCGGGCAGGGCGGACAGCAGGGGGAAGGCCTCGGACTGGCGACCGGCCGAGCGCAGCAGGCGCACGCGTTCCAGCGCGACGGCGGGGTCATTGGCGACAGCCGGACTCAGACCCGCAACGACGGAGTCGGGTGAATAGGCGGTGCGCAGGGCCATGGCGGCGCTGGCGACGGCCTGGCGGTCGGCGGGCACCATGGCGGTCATGGCGCGGGTCGCCGGGCCGTGCGGGCCAAGCAACAGCATGTTCAGGCGCACGACATGGTCGTCGGTGTTCAGCCAACCGCCCCAGCGATTGGCGATGACGGACTGTTGCGCTTCTTCGAAGGAGCGGGTGCGCCACCAGTCGCGGATCAGGGCCTGGGCTTCGCGACGCTGCCCCTTTTGCTCCAAGGCGCCGGCCAAGGCGATCGCGCCTTCGGCGGTCGTCGGGGCCGTCCCGTTGAAGAAGGCGATGACCGTATCCGGCGAGGCGTTGGCCATGCCCAGGGCGCGTTCGCCCGCCGCTCGGCGCGAATCACCTCGCGGCCAGTTGGCGAGGTCGGTCTGGGCGCGGGCCAGATCGGTGTAGGAAAGCTGCTTGTCGGACGTATCGACCAGGGCCCATTCGACCAGCTTCTTCGCCGTGGGATCGGAAATACGGCTCATGATCGATTGCGTCCCGATCACGTCGCGGGCGCGGGCGGCGGCCAGACCTTGCTGGAACAGGGCCATGTCCTGGCCGCTGATGACGCCATTCTGGCTGGAGGAATAGGCCGCAGGCGTGCTGTTCAGCATGTCCTGGGTCGGCGGAGTCAGAATCGCCAGGGCGGCGGCCACGGTCGTCGCGATCATCAGATGTCCGATCCTCATTCATCACTGGTTGCGGCCGAGCGGCGAGCAACCTACGCTCCCTGCCTCTTCAAAAGAGCGGCCTATGCCGCCCGAAACACCGCGCAGGTAACTTGTTTCAATGACCGCCCCCTTGTTCAAGGGCGTGATCACCGCCTTGATCACACCTCTTCGTGACGGAAACGTGGACGAAGGGGCTTTTGAAAAACTCCTGGAACGTCAGATCGCCGCTGGCGTCCACGGCGTTGTCCCGGTCGGCACCACCGGAGAAAGCGCCACCCTGCGCATGGACGAGCACAAGCGCGTCATCGAGCAGTGCGTCCAGATTGCGGCGGGTCGGGTTCGCGTGATCGCCGGCGCCGGATCGAACGCCACGCATGAGGCGATCGAGCTGTCGGCCTTCGCCAAGGAGGTCGGCGCCGACGCGACCCTGGTGGTGACGCCCTATTACAACAAGCCTTCGCAGGAAGGCATGATCGCCCACTTCGAGGCGATCTCCGACGCCGTGCAGATTCCCATGGTCCTGTACAACGTCCCGAGCCGTTGCGGCGTCGATCTGTCGAACGAGGCGGTCGCGCACCTTGCGAAAAACCCGAACATCGTGGGCATCAAGGACGCCACCGGCGATATCTCCCGTGTCAACTGGATGCGCCGTCATGTCGACGGTCCGTTCGACCTGATCAGCGGCGATGACACCACCTGGCTGGGCTATGCCGCCAGCGGCGGCGTGGGCGTGATCTCGGTCACCTCCAATGTCGCGCCGGAAGCCATGGTCGCCATGTACAATGCGGTCGCCGCCGGCGATTACGCCACGGCGCGCGCCTGGCAGGATCGCCTGATCGACCTGCACAAGGGGTTGTTCCTCGACAACTCTCCGTCGCCGGCCAAGTACGCCCTGGCCAGGCTGGGCCTGTGCAGCGAGGAGGTCCGCCTGCCGCTTTCGCTGACCCGTGACGCCGTGAAGCCCGCCATCGATCAAGCCATGGCGGCGGCCGGAGTCATCTGATGGCGGCAGACGCGCCCAAGAAGGTGATCGCCGAGAACCGGCGTGCGCGCTTCGACTATTTCCTCGAGGACTATATCGAGGCCGGGATCCAGCTGCTGGGGACCGAGATCAAGGCGCTGCGCGACGGTCGGGCCAATATCGCCGAAAGCTATGCGGCGGTGGAGGGGCGTGAGATCGTCCTGATCAACTCGGACATTCCGCCCTACAAGCAGGCCAACCGGTTCAATCACGAGCCGCGCCGCCATCGGAAGCTGCTGCTGCACCGCAAGCAGATCGACAAGCTGATCGGCGCCGTCCAGCGCGACGGACGAACCATCATTCCGGTGCGCCTGTATCTGAATGAAAAGGGCAAGGCCAAGCTCGAGATCGCTCTGGCCAAGGGCAAGAAGCTGCATGACAAGCGCGAGGCGTCTGCCGAACGCGACTGGCAGCGCGACAAGGCTCGGCTGTTGCGCGACAAGGGCTGAGTTTGCGGTTCCGCTTTGCGGCGCGCGCGACGCGCGATAAACGATAATTCCTGGGGCGCGTCTTGCGGAGTTCACGGTGAAGATAGCCGAACGCTGGTTCGTTATGGCGGGCGTCGCCTTGCTGGGCGGCATCGCCGTGGCCGGTCTGGTCGTGGCCATCTATGCGGCCTGGGTCCTGCACGACATGCCGGACGCGTCCGAGCTGGCGGATTATCGTCCGGCCACCGCGACGCGGGTCTATGCCGGCGACGGCACCTTGATCGGAGAGTTCTCGGACGAGCGGCGCATCTATGTCACCTATGATCAGGTGCCGGAGCAGGTGATCCATGCCTTCTTGGCGGCCGAGGACAGCCACTTCTTCCAGCATGGCGGCATCGACGTCTCCGGCATCGGCCGGGCCATGTTCAAGAACGTCTTCAACGTCCTGTCGGGACGTCGCCTCGAGGGCGGTTCGACCATCACCCAGCAGGTGGCCAAGAACGTCCTGCTGACCAACGAATCCAGCCTGAATCGCAAGCTGAAGGAAGCTATCCTCTCCAGTCGTCTGGAAGCGACCCTGACCAAGGAACAGATCCTCGAGCTGTACCTGAACGAGATCTACCTGGGTTATCGCTCCTACGGCGTGGCTTCGGCGGCCTACAACTACTTCGGCAAGTCGCTGAACCAGCTGACGCCGGACGAGGCGGCCTTCCTGGCGGCCCTGCCGAAGGGGCCGAACAACTATAATCCGAAACGCCATCCGGAAGCCGCCAAGGGGCGCCGCGACTGGGTTCTGGGCGAGATGGCCGACAACAAGTGGCTGTCGCAGCAAGATCTGGCCACGGCGCTGGCTCGTCCGTTGAACACGCGCGCCGCGCCGCGTCGCGCCGAGTACGCCGACGCCGACTTCTTTGTCGAGGAGGCCCGCCGTCGCGCTATCGGCCTGTTCGGTCAGGAAGAGGTCAATCGCGGCGGCTACTACATGCGCACGACTCTGGACCCGCAGTTGCAGTCCGCCGCGCGTGAAGCCCTGATGAACGGGTTGGAGAACTATGACCGCCGGCATGGCTGGCGCGGCGCCTGGGGCACGACCGATTTCGCGGAAGGCTGGCAGGCCGAGGCCCTGAAGAAGAACACCCCGCCCGAACGTCGCACCTGGCAGCCCGCTGCTGTGGAAAGCGTCAGCGGCAATAATGTTCGTATTCGCACGGCGCGGGATGATCGTACGGGCGCCTTGATCGTCTCGGACGCCGCCTGGGCCAACGCGAACCGGCCCCTCAAGCGCGGCGACCTCATCTTTGTCGAACCACGTGGCGGCCAGTATGCGCTGAAGCAGGTTCCGGCTGTGAACGGCGCCCTGGTGGCTATTGAACCGCAGTCGGGCCGCGTCCTGGCCATGGTGGGCGGCTATTCCTACGCCCTGTCCAGCTTCAATCGCGCGACCCAGGCCCGTCGCCAGCCGGGTTCAGCCTACAAGCCGTTTGTCTACGCCGCCGCTCTTGAAGGCGACTTCAACCCGACCAGCATTGTTCTGGACGCCCCGATCAGCTTCCCCGGCGGCGCCAACGGCGGTCGCTGGACCCCCGAGAACTACAGTCGCCAATACTATGGCCCGCAGACCCTGCGTCGCGGTCTGGAACTGTCGCGCAACGTCATGACCGTGCGCCTGGCCCAGGCGGTCGGCATGAAGAATATCGTCGACCTGTCCAAGAAGATGGGCGTGGTCGATGACATGTCGCCCAATCTGGCCATGTCGCTGGGGGCAGGGGAGACGACACCCTATCGGATCACCGCCGCCTACGCCGCCTTCGTCAACGGGGGCCGCAAGATCGACCCCTATCTGATCGAGATGGTCCAGGATCGGAACGGTCAGACCATTCATCGCGCCGACCGCCGTCAGTGCCGCGATTGCGGGCGCGGATTCAGCGGTCAGGAATCGCCGCGTCTTCAGGATCGTGGAACCCAGGTCATCGACCCGATCACCGCCTATCAGATCAGCTCCATGCTGGAGGGCGTGATCCAGCGCGGCACGGGCGCCAGCGCACGCGGTCTGGGGCGCTGGGTGGGCGGCAAGACCGGCACCACCAATGAGTATCGCTCGGCCTGGTTCGTGGGCTTTTCCAGCGACATCGTGGTCGGTGTTTTCGTCGGCTTTGACGACAACCGTTCGCTGGGCGGCGGCGAGGCCGGGGCGGCGACCGCCGTGCCGATCTTCACCGACTTCATGCAGACTGCCCTGAAGGAGCGTCCGGCTCGCCCCTTCGTCCGTCCCAAGAATGCAGTTTTCCGCACGGTCAACGGCATCGAGGAAGCCTTCCGCCCGGGCACGGAACGACATGTTCGCGAGGACGCGCCTCGACCTGTTCAGCCGGAAGGGCCGCAGAACTACTACGACGTGGTTCGCCGCGAGCAGGAGGCGGCCAAGGGACCGGCGCCGTCCAGCGCCGCGCCTGCGCCCGTGGCGCCGCCTCCGCCCAAGAAGGAGCCCGCCGAGGACTTGAGCGGACTCTACTGAGGCTTTAGGTAGACCCACCAACCGGCGCGCCTGTCCGCAGGCGCGCCGTTTTTCATCTTGCTTTCCCTGCCGTTCCGCATGCTTTGCGGTTCTGCTTCAGGGAAGGTGTTGTTTCGCAGGAGTTTGCGATGAGACCGGATGTCGAGGCCATGAAGGCCGACATCGAGCAGAGCGTCGCTCTGCTCAGGAGGCGACTTTGACTGGGATGTCGCTCTAAGAAAGCTCGATGAGCTGAACGCCCGGGTCGAGGATCCGACCCTCTGGGACAACCCGGAGCAGGCTCAGGCCGTCAGCCGTGACCGTTCTCGTCTGGAAGCCCAGGTCAACGGCGTCCGCGAGCTTGAACGCGGTCTGGAAGACGGTGTCATGCTGGCCGAAATGGCTGACGAGGAGGGCGACGAAGCCACCCTCGAGGAAGCCCGCGAGCAGCTGCGCGGCGTCAAGGATCGCGCCGCCCGCGCCGAACTGGAAGCCCTGCTTTCCGGCGAAGCTGACGGCAATGACGCCTATCTGGAAGTGAACTCCGGCGCCGGCGGCACCGAGTCCAACGACTGGGCCGGCATGTTGCTGCGCATGTATACGCGCTGGGCCAAGGCGCATGGTTACGAGACCACGATCGAGGCCCTTGAAGAGGGTGAACAGGCGGGCGTGAAGTCGGCCACGGTCCTGATCACCGGCCCCAACGCCTATGGCTGGTTGAAGTCGGAATCGGGCGTGCATCGTCTGGTCCGCATCAGTCCCTATGACGCGGCGGCCAAGCGCCACACCAGCTTCGCCTCTATCGGGGTGTCGCCGGTCGTGGACGACACGATCGAGATCGACATCAACCCGTCCGATGTGCGGACCGACACCTATCGTGCTTCTGGCGCCGGCGGCCAGCACATCAACAAGACGGACTCGGCGGTGCGCTTGACGCACATTCCGACCAACACCGTCGTGTCCTGCCAGACCGGCCGTTCACAGCATCAGAACCGCGATCAGGCGTGGAAGATGCTGCGCGCGCGCCTGTATGAACTGGAACTGCAGAAGCGCGAGGCGGCGGCTCAGGCCCTGGCCGACGCCAAGACCGACATCGGCTGGGGACATCAGATCCGATCCTACGTCCTGCAGCCCTATCAGATGGTCAAGGACCTGCGGACCGAGGTCGAGACCTCGGACACGCAGGGGGTTCTGGACGGTGATCTGGACCCGTTCATGGGCGCGGCCCTGGCGGCCCGGGTCGGCGAGACCCGCGACGCCAAGCACTAAAAAAGGGCGGCCCGCAGGGGCCGCCCTTTTCATTTGCGCAAGACCTCGATCAGGCGGCGGGCTTGGCCTCGGCCTTGTCCGCCTTGTTTGCGACGGCGGGCTTTTCCGCCGGGGCGTCGAGCATGTTGGCGCCGGGCGTGTCGCGCTTGGCCTGGGTGCAGCGGCCCTGGAACCAGGCGCCCTGCTCGATGGACAGTTGCTCCTGGGTGATATCGCCCTCGATACGGGCGGTGGCGAACAGCTTGACCTGCTTGGCGACGATGGCGCCCGAGACGCGGCCGCGGACATCCAGAACGTCAGCGTGGACGGTGCCCTCGACCGATCCGCCTTCACCGATGACGACGCGCACGACACGGATATCGCCTTTCAGCGATCCATCGACCTGCAGTTCGCCGGCGCCCGAGATATTGCCCTCGTATTTCACCCCGGCCGACAGGGTCGACAGGCTGGACGACCGGGAAGCGGCGGGGCGCGACGGCTCCGGCGCGCGTGGCGCAGGGCTGGGTGCAGCCGAAGGCGTGGCGGCAGGCGTCGGTTCCGGCGCGGGCGGGATGCCGAGGCCGCTGGACGGGCCGTTGTCGAAGGGTTTGCTCTTGTTGAACATGGTGCTCTCCGCATCTCGCCAGCAAGGCCGGCCTAATCCTACTGTTGCCCCTTGGGCGGCAGTTAGGGGCAGGTCGGCGACGGAGGCAAGCTTGGCCTCAGAGCATTAGCGGATCAAAGTGACCTGGCCGCTTCCAGCACCTGTTCGGCGTGGCCCTTGACCTTGACGCCGCGCCAGACGCGGCGAACCACGCCGGCGCCGTCGATCAGGAAGGTGGCGCGTTCGACGCCCATGTATTCGCGGCCGTAGAGCTTCTTCATGATCCACGTGCCGTAGGCCTCGCAGACCACGCCGTCTTCGTCAGAACCCAGAACCACTTTGAGGTCATGCTTGGCCTTGAAGCGATCGAGCTTCTTCACTGCGTCGCGCGAGACGCCGATGACGACGGTGTTCGCCGCCGCGAACGGCTCGGCCAGGGCCGAGAAGTCCAGGCCCTCGGTCGTGCAGCCGGGGGTGTCGGCCTTGGGGTAGAAGTAGAGGACGACCGACTGGCCCTTCAGGCTGTCCAGCGTGACGCGGCCGTCGCCGTCGGTGGGCAGGTCGAACGCGGGGGCGGCTTGGCCTTCGGTAATGTCGGTCATCCTCGTTTCCTTCCTCAGACCGGCTTGACCAGCACGATCTTCTTCTTGCCGGCCGCCAGCTTGAGCACGCCGTCGGTGCTGACGTCGGCGTCTTCGATCAGGCGGGCGCCGTCGGCGATGGCTTCGTCGTTCAGACGCAGACCGCCGCCCTGGGCCAGACGACGGGCCTCGCCGTTGGACGTGGTCAGGCCGGCCTTGGTCACAACGGCGGCGATCATGGCGCCGATCACTTCGTCGCGCGGAAGTTCTACGGTCGGCAGATCGGCCGACAACTGGCCCTTCTCGAAGGCGGCCTCGGCGGCGGCGCGAGCGGCCTGAGCGGCCTCCGAACCGTGCAGCATTGAGGTCGCAGCGTCAGCCAGGGCCTTCTTGGCCTCGTTGATGCCGGCGCCTTCCATGGCCTCGTAAAGCGCAATCTGGTCCAGCGGCAGGTCGGTGAACAGGCGCATGAAGCGGCCGACGTCGGCATCCTCGGCGTTGCGCCAGAATTGCCAGTAGTCATAGGGGCTCAGTTGCTCGGCGTTCAGCCAGACCGCGCCTTGCGCCGTCTTGCCCATCTTGCCGCCCGAGGCCGTGGTCAGCAGGGGCGTCGTCAGGCCGAACGACGACTTCTGATCCACGCGACGCACCAGATCGACGCCCGAGGTGATGTTGCCCCACTGGTCAGAGCCGCCCATCTGCAGCGTCACGTTCAGCGAGCGGTTCAGTTCCAGGAAGTCCACCGACTGCATCAGCATGTAGTTGAACTCGAGGAAGGTCATCGGCTGCTCGCGCTCGAGGCGCAGCTTGACCGAGTCGAAGCTCAGCATCCGGTTGACCGTAAAGTGCGTGCCGTAGTCGCGCAGGAACTCGACGTAGCCGAACTTCGACAGCCATTCGTCATTGTCGACCATGACCGCGTCGGACGGGCCGTCGCCGAAGGTCAGGAACTTCTCGAACACGGTCTTGATCGAGGCGATGTTGGCCTGGATCGTTTCGTCGGTCAGTTGCGGGCGCGAGGCGTCCTTGCCGGTCGGGTCGCCGACCTTGGTCGTGCCGCCGCCCATCAGGACGACGGGCTTGTGCCCGGCCTGCTGCAGGCGGCGAAGCATCATGATCTGGATCAGGCTGCCGACGTGCAGGCTGGGCGCCGTGGCGTCGAAGCCGATGTAGGCCGTCACGATTCCGTTCGAGGCGGCTTCGTCCAACTCCACCGGGTGGGTCACCTGATGGATATAGCCGCGCGATTGCAGGGTCTTGAGGAAGTCGGACTTGAAGGCTTGGTCGGTCATGGACGGCTCCGTAGCAGGGATGCCGGCGGCCGTCTTCCTTGTCGGGAAGTCGTACCGCCAGCGAAGGCGGCACGAGATCGCGGCCGCTCGCTAGCTCAGCGAACGGTAATACAGGCCGGAAATGGCGCGGGCGGCGATCATGGGCGCTAGCTACGGCGTGCGGGACGTGGCAGTCAACCCGCCATGACGACCTCCTCCTCGATCAAGACCCTTCGCGTGCTCGGCTTCATGACCGGCACCTCGCTCGACGCCGTGGACATGGCGGTGATCGAAACCGACGGCGAGAACATCATCAGCTTCGGCCCGGCCGGCGAGATGAAGCTGGACGCCGAGATCCGCGCTATCGTCGAGGACGCCATCGAGGACGCCCTGGACTGGGAGCGCGACGAGGAAGAGCCCGACAGCTTCGAAGACGCCCGCATGGCGGTGGCTGACGCCCACCTGGCGGCGGCGCTCGGCTTCATGGCGGTGAACGGGGTCAAGACCAGTTCGCTGGATCTGGTCGGGGTGCACGGCCAGACGGTTCTGCACGAAGCGCCGACGCCAGAGCAGCTGGGGCGCACGGTACAACTGATCGACGCCCTGAGCGTGGCCGAGGGGCTGGGCGTTCGCACCGCCTATGATTTCCGCAGCGCCGACGTGGCGGCGGGCGGGCAGGGGGCGCCGCTGGCCCCCGTCTATCACGCGGCTCTGGTGAAGAAGGCGGGTCTTGTCGGGCCGGTCGCGGTGCTGAACCTGGGCGGGGTCGGCAACATCACCCTGATCCGCGCGGACGGCGGGCTGGAGGCTTTCGACACCGGCCCGGCCAACGGCATGGTCGACCTGCTGGTTCAGTCGCGCAGCAAGAAGCGTATGGATGAAGGTGGCTGTCTGGCGGCGGCTGGGACGGTCGATCAGGCCGTGCTGGACGCCTATCTGGCCCATCCCTATTTCGCGGCGACGGGGCCGAAGTCGCTGGACCGGTTCGACTTCTCGCTGGACCCGGTGGCGGGTCTGTCCTTGGAGGACGCGGCGGCGACGTTGACGGCCTTCGCCGCTGAGGCGACTGCGTTGGGCGTGGCGCGCTGCTCCGAACGCCCGACCAAGGTCGTGGTCTGCGGCGGCGGACGACATAATCCGGTCCTGCTGGCGGCGATCCGCGAGCGCGCGGGCGTGCCGGTGACGACCGCCGAGGATGAAGGCTGGCGGGGCGACTCGATCGAGGCTGAAGCCTTCGCCTTTCTGGCCGCGCGCTGCCTGCTCGGCCTGCCGATCAGCTTCCCCGGCACGACCGGCGTGGCTGAGCCCATGACCGGCGGTCGCATCGTGGAGCCCGGCGAGCAGTGAGCCTGGGGCAGTCCCGGCGTCTTTGGGGCGTCGCCAGCGGCATGGCGGCGGGCGCCCTGTGGGGGTTGGTCTTCCTGGCGCCCAAGGTCGCGCCCGAGGCCTCGCCGATGATGCTGACGGCGGGGCGCTATCTCGCCTATGGCCTGATCGCGGCTCTGCTGATTGGCCCGCGCTGGCGGCGCGTGACGGCGGCCTTGGACTGGAAGGCGTGGCGGGCGCTGGCCAGGCTGAGCCTGGCCGGAAACATCGTCTATTTCGTCTTCCTGGTGGTCAGCGTTCATTTCGCGGGCGTTGGGGCCTCGGCCCTGATTGTCGGCATGGTGCCGGTCGTGGTGGCCCTGTGGGGGTTGAAGGACAAGGATTCGCCGCCGTTGTCGCGCGTGGCGCCGCCCATCGCGGTTGCGGCTGTGGCGGTCGCCCTTATCGGCTGGGAATCCCTGAGCCAGACAGGCGACGCCGCTCATGATGGGGTCCAGACCCTGATCGGCCTGGCCTGCGCCCTGGCCGCCCTGTTGTCGTGGTCGGCCTTTGCGGTCGGCAACAGCCGCTGGATGGGACGGCTGCCCGAGGTTTCACCCCACGACTGGTCCTTGCTGACCGGGGTGGTGACGGGCGGGTTCGCCTTGCTGCTGGCCGTTCCAGCGGTCCTGACCCTGGGGGTCTGGTCGAGCGAGGCCTGGGTGCGGTTCCTCGGCGTCAGCGTGGGTGTCGCTGTCTTCGCCTCGATCATCGGCAACGCCTTCTGGAACCAGGCCAGCCGCCTGCTGCCCCTGACCATGCTGGGCCAGATGATCGTGTCAGAGACCCTGTTCGCCTTTCTTTACGGTTTCCTGTGGGAAGGGCGCGGGCCGACCGTGATCGAGATCGTGGCCATGATCCTGATGGTGATCAGCGTCGTCTGGTGCGTGCGCGCGCATCGCCCGGCTGCGATTGCGGCGGCGGAGGGCGAACACTAGGTCGCAGCCAAGCCGCTGAACGGCTCCGCCGGTTTTGCGTTGATCTCTAGCGGACCGGGCCCCTCTGGCGATCCCCATTGGAGAGAATGGTCGTGATGTCGGGCCGCGCCGGTCGTCCGTTCGGGCGCTGGCGACGTGAACGGTCCAGAGGCGCGAATGGAGTTCCTGACGGTTGAATGGATGGGCAAGCCTGCCTGGATGTGGACGGGCTTTCTTGTTGTCGTCGTGGCCTTGCTGGCCTTTGACCTGGGCGTCCTGCACCGCAAGGCGCATGAGATCGGGGTGCGCGAAAGCCTGCTGCTGTCGGGTTTCTATATCGCCGTCGCCCTGCTGTTCGGGGTCTGGGTCTGGGTGCGGCTGGGGGCGGACAGCGGGCTAGACTATCTGACCGGCTTCGCCATCGAAAAGAGCCTGGCGATGGACAATGTCTTCGTCATCGCCATGATTTTCAGCGCTTTCGGGATACCGCGCCTGCATCAGCACCGGGTGCTGTTCTGGGGCGTACTGGGCGTCATCGTGCTAAGGGCGGTGATGATCGCGGCGGGGGCGGCTCTGGTCAGTCGTTATGAGTGGGCGCTCTATGTCTTCGCCGCCTTCCTGATCTTCACCGGCGGGCGGATGATCGCGACCAGTCCCAAGGAAGAGGCGGCGGCGGGGCGCGGCCTGATGAACTGGCTGATCCGGCGCGTCCCGGTGACGGACCAGTTGCACGGCGCGCGCTTCTTCGTGCGCGAGGACGAGGCGGGGCGATGGGTCTGGCGCGCGACGCCCCTGTTTCTGGCCCTGGTGACGATCGAGTTCGCTGACGTGATCTTCGCGGTGGATTCCGTGCCGGCGATCTTCGCGATCACTACGGACCCCTACATCGTCTACACGTCCAATATTTTCGCCATTCTTGGCCTGAGAGCGCTGTATTTCGCCCTGGCGGCGGTGATCCACCGCTTCGCCTATCTGAAGCAGGCGCTGGCGATCCTGCTGGTCTTCATCGGAGGGAAGGTCATCGCCGCGCCCCTGATGGGGCTGGAGAAGTTTCCGCCGGCGATCTCGCTCGGCGTGACGGCCGCCATTTTGGCGACAGGTATTCTGTGGTCGATGTGGAAGACCCGGGCCGAAACCCGGGTCGACACATGAGGCCTGATCAGGCCGGCTTTTCTTCCAGGCGCTTGTCCAGATAGGCGCCGACGCGACGTTCGACCGCGCCGATGTGGTCCTGCCAGAAGTGGCTCGCGCCTTCTTCCAGTTCGTAGTCGATGACGATGCCCTTCTGGGTGCGCAGCTTGTTGACCACGCGCTCCACCTCGACCGGCGGCACGACGGTGTCGGCGGTGCCGTGCAGGAACAGGCCCGAGGCCGGGCAGGGGGCCAGGAAGCTGAAGTCGTACATGTTCGACGGGGGCGAAACCGAGATGAAGCCGTCCGTTTCCGGGCGGCGCATCAGAAGCTGCATGCCGATGTAGGCGCCGAACTGATAGCCGGCGACCCAGGTCTGGGTCGCGGCGGGGTTGTTGGCCTGCAGCCAGTCCAGGGCCGTCGCCGCATCGGCCAGTTCGCCGATGCCGCTGTCGAACTCGCCCTGCGACTTGCCGACGCCGCGCGAGTTGTAGCGCAGGGTGGCGAAGCCGCGCTGGACGAACAACTGGTGCAGGGTCACCGCCACCGGGTTGTTCATGTGCCCGCCCGCCTTGGGGTGCGGGTGCAGGATCAGGGCGATCGGCGCATTGGGGCGCTTGCCGGGCGAATAGCGGCCTTCGATGCGGCCCGAGGCGCCGGGAAGAATGACTTCAGGCATGGATCAGCGGAATCCTGTCTTCAACTGTCGTTTCGCGGGCGGACAATACTTGACCAACGCAGTAGGACTTTCTAAGTCCGCTCGGCGTGGCGCACTTGTCTGCGAGGGCGCGGGTTCTAACACATGAGCCCCGAAAAGCGTGAAATTTTTGAGGGCATTCCATGCGTCTGTCGACAAAGGGACGATACGCCGTGATGGCGATGGCCGATCTGGCGCGCAATGGCGCGGACCGGGCGGTGTCGCTGGCCGAAATCGCCACGCGTCAGGAAATCTCCCTCAGCTATCTGGAACAACTGTTCGCGCGCCTTCGGAAAAGCGGTCTGGTCAAGAGCGTGCGTGGCCCCGGCGGCGGCTATCGTCTGGCGCGCGAGGCCTGCGAGACCGCCGTGGCCGAGATCGTTCTGGCGGTTGATGAGCCGATCCGCGCCACCCGCTGCGTCGGCGCTGGTTCGCCCAAGGGCTGCATGATCAAGGGCGAGCGCTGCATCACCCATCACCTGTGGGAAGACCTGGGCCAGGAGATTCATCGCTATCTGGCCAGCGTCAGCCTGGAAGATGTGATTCAGAACCGCACGGGTCAGGCGCGCATGGGCGCCGCCCCGGCGGCCGCAGGCATGGAGGCGGCGGCATGAGCGTCTATCTGGATTACAACGCCTCGGGCCTGGTGCGTCCCGAGGTTCAGGAAATCATGGCCAAGGCTTTGGCCGACAACGGTAATCCGTCGGCGGTTCATGCCGCCGGCCGCCGCGCTCGTGCGCGCATTGAGACGGCGCGGGCCCAGGTGGCGGAACTGGTCGGAGCCGATCCGACCGCCGTGGTCTTTTCTTCGGGCGGCACCGAATCCAATGCTCAGGCCATCGTCAGCGCCCTGGCGGCGGGTTGTGAGCGGCTGATCGTCGGCGCGACCGAGCATCCGTGCGTGGCCGAGGCGGCGTCGGCGTCGGGGGCGCCGGTCGAGGTCCTGCCGGTCGATGCGAACGGCGTGGTCGATCTGGTCTGGCTCGCTGAGGCGCTGGCGCGTCCCGACCGGGCCGTGGTCGCCATCCATCATGCGAACAATGAAAGCGGCGTGATCCAGCCCATCGCCGAGGCGGCGGCTCTGGTGCGCGCGGCGGGCGGCTGGCTGCACGTCGACGCTATCCAGTCGGCGGGCAAGGTTCCGGTCGATATGCGTGTGTTGGGCGCGGACAGCCTGACCCTGTCGGCGCACAAGCTGGGCGGGCCGCAGGGTGTGGGCGCCTTGGTGCTTAAGGAAGGCGTCGCCGCCGTGCGGATCCTGCACGGTGCGGGTCAGGAGCGCGGCTTGCGCGCCGGAACCGAGAACGTGCCGGGCATTACCGGGTTTGGAGCAGCGGCGGATTGCGCCGCTCGTGATCTGGACGCGGCCATGGCGCACGTCGTCTGGCGCGATGCGGCCGAGGCTCGGGTCAAGGCGGCCGGGGCGACGATCATCGGCGGTGCGGTCGAACGCCTGCCCAACACCCTGTTCATGGCTGTCGAGGGCTGGGACAGCCCGCAGCAATTGATCACCCTGGATCTGGTCGGGGTCATGGTCTCGGCCGGCTCGGCCTGTTCGTCGGGCAAGGTCAAGCCGTCCAAGGCGATCAGCGCCATGGGGCTGGATCATCTGGCGACCGGGGGCGTGCGCGTCTCTGGCGGCTGGGGAACGACCGAGGCGGACTGGGATCGGTTCGCAGAAGTCTGGGTCACGGCCTGGAACAAGCATCAGGCGCGCCTGTCCGAGCGCGTGAAGGAAGTCGCGTAAGTTATGGCTGCTGTTAAGGAAACCGTCGAAGCTGTCGCCGCGCTGGAGAAGTACGCGCACGGCTTCACCTCGGATATCGAGCAGGAGTTCGCGCCCAAGGGCTTGAGCGCTGACATCGTCCGCTTCATTTCCGAGAAGAAGGGCGAGCCGGAGTGGATGCTGGAGTGGCGTCTGGCTGCTTATGAGCGCTGGCTGGCGATGGAAGAGCCGACCTGGGCGGCGGTGAAGTACGAGCCCGTCGACTATCAGGACCTCTACTACTACGCCGCGCCGAAGCAGAAGGAGGGACCGAAGTCGCTGGACGAGGTCGATCCCGAGATTCTGGAGGTCTACAAGAAGCTGGGCATCCCGCTGAAGGAGCAGGAGGTTCTGGCCGGGGTTCAGGGCGCGCCCAAGGTGGCCGTGGACGCCGTGTTCGACAGCGTCTCGGTCGTGACCACCTTCAAGGAGGAACTGGCCAAGGTTGGTGTGATTTTCATGCCGATTTCTGAGGCCTTGCGAGAATACCCTGATCTTGTGCGTCAATATCTCGGCTCGGTCGTGCCGGTGTCCGACAACTATTTCGCGGCGCTGAACAGCGCGGTCTTTTCCGACGGGTCGTTCGTCTACATCCCGCCGGGCGTGCGCTGCCCGATGGAGCTGTCGACCTACTTCCGCATCAACGCCAGCCAGACCGGCCAGTTCGAGCGGACCCTGATCATCGCCGACAAGGGGGCTTACGTCTCCTATCTGGAAGGCTGCACCGCGCCGATGCGCGACGAGAACCAGTTGCACGCGGCGGTCGTGGAGATCGTGGCGCTGGACGACGCCGAGGTGAAGTACTCGACGGTTCAGAACTGGTACCCCGGCGACGCCGAGGGCAAGGGCGGCATCTACAACTTCGTCACCAAGCGCGCGGACTGCCGCGGCGACCGCTCGAAGGTGTCGTGGACCCAGGTCGAGACCGGCTCGGCCGTCACCTGGAAATACCCGTCCTGCATCCTGAAGGGCGAGGAAAGCTCGGGCGAGTTCTATTCCATCGCCATCACCAACGGGCATCAGCAGGCCGACACCGGCACCAAGATGATCCATCTGGGCAAGAACTCGAAGTCGCGGATCATCGCCAAGGCCGTGTCGGCGGGCAAGTCGGACTCGACCTATCGCGGCCTAGTGTCGGTGCATCCCAAGGCGACGGGCGTGCGCAACTTCACCCAGTGCGACAGCCTGCTGATCGGCAAGGAATGCGGCTCGCACACCATTCCCTACATTGAGGCCCGCAACGGCTCGGCCCAGCTGGAACACGAGGCGACGACGACCCGCCTGTCGGAAGACCAGCTTTTCTACGCCCAGCAACGCGGCCTGTCCGAGGAAGAGGCGGTGGCCCTGCTGGTCAACGGCTTTGTCCGCGACGTCCTGCAGGAACTGCCGATGGAGTTCGCCGTCGAGGCGCAGAAGCTGGTGGCGATCAGCCTGGAAGGGAGCGTGGGGTGAAGTTTTTGCTCTCGACTTCCAGCCTTGCAGCCGTCGCCACATTCATGTTGGCAGGGTGCGTGGCTGACCGGCCTGCGCCTCTCGTACCCGAAGCTGGCGCAGAGGGGACTGACTGGGTGTTGGCCAAGTTGGACGGCGAGCCGGTTGTTCTACCGGAATGGGGGCCGGGTCGGCGGGGGAAGATTTTGGCCCGGCAGTCCGGGTCTGTTGTTCAGTTTCTAGCTGGCTGCGGGTTTAGCGTTTCGACGCACCAAAAGCCGGTTGTGCTCCGGGGCGCTTCGCCCGTGTCACGTCGATGCACTTCTGCTGATCTTGCTATCCTCGAGAGGCTCGAGCTTCTCGTTTCCAGTGGGGCAGAGGTGCATGCGACCGCTGACGAGCTGACCATCTCCAATACGTCCGGTTCCCGCGCCATTTTCGAGCGCGAACCGCAACTACCCACTCTGGATTGACCATGCTTTCCATTTCCAACCTCCACGTCTCGGTCGCCGACAAGCCGATCCTCAAGGGCCTGACGCTCGAAGTGCCGGCGGGCGAAGTCCATGCCGTCATGGGGCCGAACGGGGCCGGCAAGTCGACGCTGGGCTACAGCCTGTCGGGCCGACCCGGCTATGAAGTCACCGACGGTTCCGCCTCGTGGAACGGTCAGGATCTGCTGGACCTGGACCCGGCCGAGCGCGCGGCGGCGGGCGTCTTCCTGTCCTTCCAGTATCCGATGGAGATCCCCGGCGTGCCGGCCATGACCTTCATCCGCACGGCTCTGAACGCCCAGAAGCGCGCGCGCGGCGAGGAGGAGGTCTCGGCCCCCGCCTTCCTGAAGCAGGTCAAGGCGGCGTCGCAGGCGCTGAAGATGGACTTCGACATGCTGAAGCGGCCGCTGAACGTCGGCTTCTCCGGCGGCGAGAAGAAGCGGATGGAGATCCTGCAGATGGCCCTGCTGGAGCCGTCGCTGCTGATCCTCGACGAGACGGACTCCGGCCTCGACATCGACGCCCTGCGCATCGTGTCGGAAGGGGTGAACGCCCTGCGTCGCGCCGATCGGTCCATGCTGGTCATCACCCACTATCAGCGCCTGCTGGACTACATCAAACCGGACAAGGTGCATGTGCTGGCCGCCGGCCGCATCGTCGCCTCGGGCGGCCCTGAACTGGCACTGGAGCTGGAGGCGGAAGGGTACGACAAGTTCCTGCCGACCGCGGCATGAGCGCGGCGCCGCAAATCGACCTGACCAATGCTGAGACCTTCCCGTCGCGGCGCACGGAAGCATGGAAATACAGCGACCTGAAGCGCTGGCTTCGCGAAGCGCCTGAGCCGTCGGGCACGGCGCTGGTCGGCGCGCCGGGGCCGTTTTACGACCTGGGCGGCGAGGCGATCGTCTTCGCCAACGGGCGTCCGGTCGGGGTGACGGATTTCATCGCCTCGGGCGCGCAGACCCTGCGTCTGCGCTTCCTGTCGGACGCGGTCGGCACCGGCCACACGGCCTCGGCCCGCATCGTTGCTCGTCCTGGTGCGCGGCTGCTTTTGCTGGAGACGCATCAGGGCCAGGGTTCGGCCTATGTCGCCCACAACAAGGTCGAGATCGACGTCGCCCGCGACGCCGAGGTCACGCGCATCGTTCTGATCGAGGAGCCCGAGGACGCCATTTCGGTGACCAACGCCGAGGTGCGGCTGGAAGCCGGCGGTCGCTATCGCCAGACGGTCGTCACGACCGGCGCCAAGCTGCAGCGCATCGAGACACAGTTGAGCCATGGGGCCGAGGGCGCCGACGCGCGTCTGGACGGCCTTTATCTGCTGAAGGGCTCGCGCCACGCGGACCTGACAAGCGTGGTCGATCATCTGGCCGCCGACGGCACGACCAGCCAACTGACCAAGGGCGTCGTCCACGACACGGCGCGCGGCGTCTTCCAAGGCAAGATCATCGTTGAGCGTGGGGCTGACAGCACCGACGCCCGCATGGCTCACAACGCCCTGATCGCATCAGAACGCGGCGAGATCGACGCCAAGCCGGAACTGATCATCTATGCCGACGACGTGCAGTGCGCCCACGGCAATACGGTCGGCACGCTGGACGAGAGCGCGCTGTTCTACATGCAGCAGCGCGGCATTCCGGCCAACGAGGCCCGCGCCCTGTTGGTTCAGGCCTTCCTGTTCGAGGTCATCGACCGCATCGAGGACGAGGCGGCCAGGGAGGTTGTGCGCGCATGGCTGACGGCCAGACTCTGAAAGACCTGCCTGTGACCAATTTCGATCCCTACGCCGCGCGGGCGCAGTTCCCGATCCTGTCGCGACAGGTGAACGGCAAGCCTCTGGTCTATCTGGACAACGCCGCCTCGGCGCAGAAGCCACGCGCGGTGATCGACGCCCTGGTCGCGTCGATGGAGGGCAGCTACGCCAATGTTCACAGGGGTCTGCACACTCTGTCGAACGAGGCCACCGAGGCGTTCGAGGCGGCGCGCGAGATCGTCGCCCGCTTCCTGAACGCACCCTCGGGCGAGAACATCGTCTGGACCAAGGGCGGGACCGAGGCGATCAATCTGGTCGCCAACGGCGTCGGTCTGAGCATCGAGCCGGGCGACGAGATCATCGTCACAGAGATGGAGCACCACTCCAATATCGTGCCCTGGCACCTGCTTCGCGAGCGCAGGGGCGCGGTGCTGAAATGGGCGCCGATCAGGGACGACGGTTCGCTGGACATGGAAGCCTTCGCCGCCCTGTTGGGGCCGAGGACCAGGGTGGTCGCCGTCACCCACATGTCGAACGTGTTGGGCACCATCAACCCGATCGCCGAGATCACCCGCCTGGCCCATGCAGCGGGCGCGCGGGTGCTGGTCGACGGCTGCCAGGGCGCGGTTCACGCCACGCCGGACGTCCAGGCGGTCGGCTGCGACTGGTACGTCATCACCGGCCACAAGCTGTACGGCCCGACCGGCGTCGGCGCCCTGTACGGCACGACCGAGGCTCTGGAGAGCCTGCCGCCCT
Source organism: Brevundimonas sp. T2-11 (assembly GCF_055397675.1). NCBI lineage: Bacteria > Pseudomonadati > Pseudomonadota > Alphaproteobacteria > Caulobacterales > Caulobacteraceae > Brevundimonas > Brevundimonas sp. T2-11. Next base: position 1,643,449 of record NZ_AP027920.1, on the reverse strand, counting down.
ATCAGGGCGGGGGCGAGATGATCGAGACGGTCGAGAAGGACCGCATCACCTACGCCAAACCGCCGCATCGGTTCGAGGCCGGCACGCCGCCGATCCTTGAGGCCATTGGTCTGGGCGCGGCGCTGGAATGGCTGGGGGGCTTCGACCGTCAGGCCGTGGCCGCGCATGAGATGGCGCTCTATGACCACGCCCGTTCGCGGCTGGCCGACGCGGGTTGGCTGCGGGTGCTGGGCGAGGCGGAAGGGAAGGGCGCCTTGCTGACCTTCGCCGTCGAGGGGGCGCACGCTCATGACGTGGCCCAGATCATGGACCGTTACGGCGTCGCCGTGCGGGCCGGGCTGCACTGCGCCGAACCCCTGGCGAAAAGACTGGGCGTGACCTCGAGCACGCGCGCCTCCTTCGCCCTATATAACACCATGGAGGATACAGACGCCTTCGTGGATGCGCTGATCAAGGCGCGGAACTTCTTCGTGTGACGAGTATGGACGACACCAGGACTGAAACCGCCATCAGCGACAGCGACGCCTTCGCCGCCAGCTGGGACGAGCCGCAGAAGAGCGCCCTGTCTCAGGCTGAGCTGGACAGGCTGACCGACGACCTGATCGAGGCGCTGAAGACGGTGTACGACCCGGAAATTCCGGTCGACATCTATGAGCTGGGCCTGATCTACAAGGTCGATGTGTCCGACGACCGCGACGTTCTGGTCGAGATGACATTGACGGCGCCGGGTTGCCCCGTGGCGGGCGAGATGCCTGGCTGGGTCGAGGCGGCGGTCATGAAGGTCGAGGGGGTGAAGTCGGCGCGGGCCAACCTGGTGTTCGACCCGCCGTGGGACTCCTCCAAGATGAGCGACGAGGCCAAGCTGGCCCTGAACATGTTCTGAGGACGCATCCATGACCGAGCTTCAGGCCGCCGCCCGCCCGCGCCGCCCCCGACCCAAGGCTGTGACCCTGACTGACGCCGCCGCCGCGCGCGTGCGCGAGATCATGGAAAACGCCGAAAAGGACTATGTGGGTCTGCGCGTCGGCGTGAAGAACGGCGGCTGCGCCGGGCAGGAATACACCTTTGCCTATGCCGAGCAGATCGAGCCGCTGGACGAGGTGGTCGAGGACAAGGACGTCACCATCCTGATCGAGCCCAAGGCCGTCCTGTTCCTGATCGGCTCCGAGATCGACTACGAGACCACCAAGCTGGCGTCCAAGTTCGTCTTCCGCAATCCGAACGAGACCGACGCCTGCGGCTGCGGCGAGAGCGTGACCATCATCCCCGCCGCCGCTCTGGACGCCGACTGACATGATCCGATTGAAAGGCGTGACCCGGCGCTATCGCAGCGCGGCGGGCGAGCGCACGGCGCTGGACGCCATCGACCTGACCATCGGGCGCGGCGAAGTGTTCGGCGTGGTCGGCCGCTCGGGCGCCGGCAAGTCGACCCTGATCCGCGCCATCAACCGCCTGGAGACGCCCGACGCCGGTCGCATCTTCGTCGACGATCAGGAAATCACGGCGCTGAAGCCTGCTGAACTGCGCGCCGCGCGGCGCCGGATCGGCATGATCTTCCAGCATTTCAACCTGCTGAACGCCAAGACCATTGAGGACAATGTCGCCTTTCCCCTGCGGCTGGAGGGACGTCCCGAGGCCGAGGTGAGGGCGCGCACGGCGCAGTTGCTGGAGCAACTGGGTCTGGCGGAACACGCCAAGAAACATCCGGCTCAGCTGTCGGGCGGCCAAAAGCAACGCGTCGGCATCGCCCGCGCCCTGGCCTGCGGTCCCGGCGTCCTGCTGTGCGACGAGGCGACCAGCGCTCTGGATCCGGAGACGACTGAGGACATCCTGACCCTGCTGGACGGGCTGAACCGTGATCTGGGGCTGACCATCGTCCTGATCACGCACCAGATGGAGGTGGTGCGCCGGGTCTGCGACCGGGTGGCGGTGCTGAAGGACGGCAAGATTGTGGAGCAGGGTGCGACGGCCGACGTTTTCTTGCACCCGCAGCACCCCGTGACCCGCGCCATGCTGGCTGAGGGCGAAGAGGCGTTCGACGCCTCGATCGTGCCCACCGGCGTGCGGATGGCCAAGCTGACCTTCCGCGGCGGCTCGACCTATGAGCCTGAACTGAGCCGCGTCGCGCGGACGGTGGGCGTGGATTATTCGATCCTGTCGGGGCGGATCAGTCGTATCCGGGGCGAACCCTACGGCCAGCTGGTCGTGGCCTTCACAGGCGGCGACGCCGAGGCGGCCGTGGCGCAACTGACCGCGCGCGGCGTGACGGTAGAGGCGGCCTGATGTTCGACAACGTAGATTGGGCCGAGATCGGCCGCGCCACCGTCGATACCCTGCTGATGCTGGGCGGGTCGCTGGTGCTGACCGTCATTCTGGGCGTGCCGCTGGGCGTGCTGCTCTATCTGTCGGGCAAGGGGCGGCTGGCGGCCAATCCGGTGCTGAACGCCGTGCTGTCGCTGATCGTCAACGTGCTGCGCTCGGTGCCCTTCATCATCCTGCTGATCGTCATGCTGCCGGTTACGGTGCTGCTGGTCGGCACCTCGCTGGGGGTGGCCGGGGCCATTCCGCCGCTGGTCGTGGGGGCGGCGCCCTTCTATGCGCGACTGGTCGAGACGGCGCTGCGCGAAGTGGACAAGGGCGTAGTCGAGGCGACCCAAGCCATGGGCGGTTCGACCTTCCAGATCGTGACGCGGGCCCTGCTGCCCGAGGCCATGCCGGGCATCATCGCGGGGGCCACGGTCACCGCCATCGCCCTGGTCAGCTACACCGCCATGGCAGGCGTGGTCGGCGCGGGCGGCCTGGGGGATCTGGCCGTACGCTTCGGATATCAGCGCTTCCAGACCGACGTCATGGTCGTGACCGTAGTTCTGCTGCTGATCCTCGTACAAATTCTGCAGATGATCGGCGACCGTCTGGTCGCTAAGGTCTCGCACCGCTGATTTCCTGAGAGCCTCCCATGATCCGCCGTTCGCTGCTGCTGTCCGCCGTCGCTGCCCTGACGCTCGCCGCCTGCGGCCAGGGGGCGGACAAGAAGGCCGGGGCCGAGGGCGCGCCCCTGCTGGTCGGCGCCACCGCCGTTCCGCACGCCGAGATTCTGGAGGTGGTGAAGCCGATCCTGGCCGCTGAGGGCATGCCGATCGAGATCAAGGTCTTCAACGACTATGTTCAGCCGAACGTGCAACTGTCTGAAAAGCGGCTGGACGTGAACTACTTCCAGACCAAGCCCTATCTGGACGAGTTCAACACGGCGCGCGGCGCTGACCTTGTGACCGTGGCCGGCGTCCACGTCGAGCCGCTGGGCGTCTATTCGAAGAAGCACACGACGCTGGCGACGATCCCGAACGGGGCGCAGGTGGTGCTGCCGAACGATGCGTCGAACACCGGGCGCTCGCTGCTGCTGCTGCAAGGCGCGGGCCTGATCACCCTGCGCGATCCGGCCAATCCGCTGCAGACGGTGCGTGACATCGCGACCAACCCCAAGGGGCTGAAGTTCCAGGAAGTCGAGGCCGCCACCATCCCGCGCATCCTGCCCCAGGTCGACGCGGCGGTGATCAACACCAACTATGCGCTGGACGCCGGGTTGAAGCCCAAGACCGACGCTTTGACGCTGGAGGGCGCCGACAGCCCCTATGTGAACTATCTGGTGGCGCGTCCCGACAACCAGAACGACCCGCGCGTTCAGGCCCTGGCGACCGCCCTGCGCAGCCAGGCGGTCAAGGACTTCATCGCCAGGAAGTATGACGGCGCGGTGATCCCCGCCGCCTGACCCGTCAGGCCGGTTCGACGACTACCGCCGTGCCGTAGGCCAGAACCTCGGTCACGCCGGGCATGATCTCGTTGGCGTCATAGCGCATGGCCAGGATGGCGTTGGCGCCCATGTCGCGCGCATGGGCGACCAGTTCGTCATAGGCTTCCTGACGTGCGGCCTCGGCCAGCTTCACATAGGCCCCGACGCGTCCGCCGATCATCGACTGCACGCCGCCGATGGCGTCGGAGACGAGATTGCGCGACCGCACGGTGACGCCGCGCACCATGCCGATGTGACGGACGATACGGTGGCCGGCCAGGTCATTGGTGGTCGTGACGAGCATGATCATGTCTCCGATTCAGAGGCGATCCAGGGTTCGGATGGTAAAGGCGTGGTCGTCCTTTTCGCCCGCCGGATGGGATTCTGACAGGGTCTCGACGAAGGCGGCCTCGTCAAAGGCGGGGAAATGGGCGTCGCCCTCGGGTTCGGCCTCAACCTCGGTGATGTAGAGACGCTGGGCCCGCGGCAGAACGGCTTCGAACAGGGCCGTGCCGCCGATGACGCAGACCTCGTCCCCCCCGTCCTCGACGGCGGTTTCGCGCGCGATGGACAGGGCTTCGCTGAGGTTCGAGCAGACCAGGGCGCCCTTGGCCATGCCTTCGGATTCGTAGGAGCCGTCCTTGGTCAGGACGATATTCAGGCGACCGGGCAGGGGCTTGAGCGGCAAGCTCTCCCAGGTCTTGCGGCCCATGATGCAGGGCTTGCCGACCGTGACGGCCTTGAAGCGTTGCAGGTCCGAGCGCAGCCGCCACGGCAGGTCGCCGTCGCGTCCGATGACGCCATTGCGGGCGCGGGCGACGACGATGGCGATCTTGGGAACAGGCACTGGCGGACTCCGGCGGACGGGGGCGACGCGGCGTCGCCCCCTCGATGCCGACTTAGGCCTCTGGCTCGAGCAGTTTCAAGCGGAAGAAGAGCGCGCCGATCACCGCGCCGATGGCCGGAGCGACAAAGAAGACCCAGACCTGGCTCAGGGCCTGGCCGCCGACCAGCAGCGCCGGGCCGAAGCTGCGAGCCGGGTTGACCGAGACGGCCGTCACCTGAATGCCGACGATGTGGATGACGGCGAGCGTGATGCCGATGGCGACGCCGGCGAAGGCGCCGTGCCCCTTGGCCCCCGTCACGCCCAGGATGGCGATGATGAAGATGGCGGTGGCCACGATCTCGAAGATCAGGGCGGCGTGCAGGCCGTATCCGCCCGGCGATCCGGCGTCGAAGCCGTTCTGGCCCAGACTGGCGAAGCCGGTCTTGGCGATCAGGCCGAGGATGGCGGCGCCGACGATGGCGCCGATGAACTGGGCGACCCAGTAGATCAGCATGTCCCTGGCGCTCATCCGCCCGGCGACGAAGACGCCCAGGCTGACCGCCGGATTGACGTGACAGCCCGACACCGGCCCGATGCCGTAGGCCATGGCGATGATGGCGAAGCCGAAGGCCAGGGCGATTCCCAACTGGCCCACATGATCGAACCCGCCCAGCACGGCGGCGCCGCACCCGAACAGCACCAGCACCATCGTCCCGACCAGTTCGGCCGCGAATTTCCTCAACATGACAACCCTCCCGTTTCATGCGCCCGCATCGACGCGGATCAGGGAGGGTGCGCCGAGTCTCGAGCTCTCGCCAGACGGCGTTACGGGAGTTTACGCTTCGGTTTTTTGTGCATCCGGCTCCAGCCACTTCAGCCATTTGCGCTGCATGGCGGCTTCCAGGTCGATGCCGGCGTGGTCGCAGTAGATGAGCAGCATGCCGAGGACGTCGGCGGCCTCGTCGCCCAGGGCCTGGGCGTCGGGCTTGCCGCGTGCGCGGCCGGAAAGGTTCAGGTGCTCCTTGGTTAGTTCGCCCAGTTCTTCCTGCAGCTTGAGCAGGGCCCAGTCCCGGTCGCGGTCGATGGAATGCTCGCGGGCGTAGATGTCGGAGATGCGGAGGACGTCCGCTTGCAGGTCTTTGAGAGTCATAAGGGGTGGGCCGTAACCCAGTCGTGCATGTTTTGCATCAGGGCAGGAAGGGGCAGGCGGTCGATATCTTTCCGGGAAAAGCCACGCTTCACGAGCAGGTCGTCGTTGTCGGCGATGAAATCGGTAAACTGGTCCCATAGCCGTGTCGGGCCGTCGGCATTGAGGCCAGCTTCCGTGTCCAGCCAGTTACGAACACCCGTAAAGGCTTCGACGGGTTCATTTCCGTGCACGACGATGTCCGAGTTGGACAGGTCCGAGATAGCGGCTTGATACCGGTAGCGGTCGGCTTCGAGGATGAGGCACTTCTTGTTGCGTAGCTGGCCGTCGCCGAACCTTTTGGCGCCGATATCAATGCCCAATTCGAGCGGCATGTTCAGGCGGAACATCTCTCCTGCCTTTTCGGCTTTGATCCGGGACAGATCATGGATGCCGTATTGGGAGTCCCGAATCAGTTCGATGATTTTCTCGATCCGCGCTTCGGCGCTGTCGTGGCGTTCCAGGGCAATGCGTGGACGGAAGCCAAGACGATAAACGCAAAAAACCATTGGCCGCAGTAGTGGCGTATAGGCGTCGTCGAAGGGGCAGTTGATGAAGACGTTGCGTTCGAACGGCAAAATCAGGTCCTCTCACCCTTTGGGAGGGTGGGGGTCTCGTCCGTAGCTGTCGCGCTCGCGAATGGTTCCATCCTTGCGATGGACATAAAACTCGACGCCGTCCTTTTTTGCGGCGTTTCGGCCGAACTTGATAGCGGCGGCCTGGGTGTCGAACACCTTGGTCGCGCGTGAAGCTCCGCTGTTGCGCACGGCCCATTCGCCATTGGGGCGAGGAACGACATGTTTACCGGCGGCCATCACCTGCTCCGCTAGATCGCGACATCCGCTTTAATATGTGGCCACGGTTGATAGTCGTCCAGACGGAAGTCTGACAGTTCATAGGCAAACAGGTCGGATTTCGGCGCGACGGTCAGGGTCGGCAGGGGCAGGGGCGCGCGGGTCAGTTGTAGCTCGGCCTGCTCCAGATGATTCAGATACAGGTGGGCGTCGCCGAAGGTGTGGACGAAGTCGCCGGGCTCCAGCCCGACCACCTGGGCCAGCATGATGGTCAGCAGGGCGTAGGAGGCGATGTTGAACGGCACGCCCAGGAAGACGTCGGCGCTGCGCTGATACAGCTGGCAGCTGAGCTTTCCGTCCGCGACGAAAAACTGGAACAGGCAGTGGCAGGGCGGCAGGGCCATGTCGTCCACGTCGGCCGGGTTCCAGGCGCTGACGATGTGCCGGCGGCTGTTGGGGTTGGTCTTCAGGCCGTGAACCAGCTTCTGGATCTGGTCGATGCTCGCGCCGTTCGGCGCGGCCCAGGAGCGCCACTGCTTGCCGTAGACGGGGCCGAGGTCGCCGTTCTCGTCGGCCCATTCGTCCCAGATGCCGACGCCGTTGTCCTTGAGCCAGCCGATATTGGTGTCTCCACGCAGGAACCACAGGAGCTCGATGAAGATCGAGCGCGTGTGCAGCTTCTTCGTCGTCAGAAGGGGAAAGCCCTTGGACAGGTCGAAGCGCATCTGGCGGCCGAAGACGCCGAGCGTCCCGGTGCCGGTGCGGTCGTCGCGACGCACGCCGTTGTCGAGAATGTCGCGGAGCAGGTTGAGATACTGCCACTCCGGGTGATCGGCCGGGACGGCTCCGCTGCGGGTTTCCAGATCGGCGAGGGCGAGAGCGACGGTCATGGGAAGGGAAGATGGGCCCGAATCAGTTGCGGCGTCACCCTTGGACGAATCATTGCCCACAGAAACAGAAACGCCCGCCGAACAGGTCGGCGGGCGCTCGTCGCTGGTCTGGTGATCGCTTGTTCAGGTTCCGGGCGCGAGGCGTTCGTTCTGAACCCAGCCGACGTTGTCGTTGTCGTCCATGACTTCCCACCAGGCGCCCTCGCGGTTGCCGGTCGGATAGAGGCGCAGACCCACGGGCAGGGCCCGCACGACCGAGCCGCCGTTGGCCGAAGAGCGCAGGGTCGAGGCCTGCTGGACCGTATAGGTCTGGATCGGAGCCGCCTGCGCCGCCGAGCCGCCCTCAAGGCCGCCCATCTGGGTCACCATGTCGGTGTAGGCCTGGATGAAGGACTGGGCCACGATGCGGCCGATTTCGGTGTTCTCATAGCTGCCGCCGCCCAGGGCGCCGGCGCCGAAGCCGGCGGCGCCCACGCCCCAGCTCATGTCGCGCTTGGAGGCGTAGCCTTCAGTGACCAGCTGGGTTTCCGAGGTGCGGACATTGGTCAGCGACAGAACCGTGTTGGCCTCCATGTTCCGCGTGCGCAGACCGCCCACGAGCGCTCCGGCGCGGCCACCGAGAGCGGCGCCGGCCAGGCCCGCCAGTGCGTTGCCGCCCGTGTTGGCGTTCTGGCTCGCGATTTCACCCACCAGCACATAGTCGGCTGCGCGGACCTGACCGCCGCCGACGTTGGAGCCACGCTGCAGATCGCCGCCAGCAGCCAGCTCGCGTTCGCGCTGAGCCACGCTCATGCCTGTGCCGCGATCGACCAGGGTGAAGCAGCCCGAACGTTGAATGACCACGCGCAGCAGGCTTTGCGGCGGGGACAGCTGTAGATCGCGCCAATAGTCGGACTGGCCATCCGCGATGGTGATGGAGCCGAGGCTTTCGCGGCAACGTGGAATTTGCGCCATCTGGGCGTCCTGCGTCCGCTGGGCGTTGCTGCGCCGCGCCTGGGCTTCGGCAGGCGCGGCGGCGGCGACCGCGGTCAGGGCCGTCAGTGCGACGGCGGCGAGACTAGCGATTTTCATGAGACAGATCCCCCTTGAGCAAGCTGGAAGGGAACTGAACTACTGTAGCTTTGCAATAAGCCCAAGACGGTTGCCCGACATTTAGCCCTTGAAGCCGTCTCCGGCCAGGAAGGCGGCCTCGTCTGTCGTCGTCTCTCGAGCCAGGCAGGCGTTGCGATGTGGGAAGCGGCCGAAGCGGGCGATGATGTCCCGGTGAATGACAGCGAATCTGTAGGTGTTCGGCTGGTCGGTCTCGTCCAGCAGGGTTAGGAGGGTTTCCTGATCCGCAAGCGATTCCGAATGCATCAACGGCATCAGGACGAAGGGGCGCAGGGCATGCGCTACCTTTCGGTCGTCGCCTCGTGCAATGGCGGCCTTGGCGAACATCAGGGCCAGGGAATCGGTGGCGAACATGTGCGCCGTGTCGCGGAAGGCGTTTCGCGGCAGCTGGTCCAGCAGGATGATGAGAGCCAGGCTTCCTTCAGGCGTCGCGGTCCAGTCGTCCAGCTTGCGGGCGGCCGCGGCGAAATGGGTGTCGCGGCATCGTTCGGTGAAGGCGAAGTCGAAGGCGGCGTCCTTGGCGAACCATTTGTCGGGACCGGCTTCGATCCAGAAGGCGACGACTTCGGAGGGGGTAAGCAGCTTGACCATGCAGCGAAGCTAGTCGCGCACGCACGCAAATGCACCGCCCCGAAAGGGGAAAATCACCTGGCGATGTAAGGAAAAATGGTCGGAGTGAGAGGATTCGAACCTCCGACCCCTGCGTCCCGAACGCAGTGCTCTACCAGACTGAGCCACACTCCGACATTTCTTCCCGGCGCGGGCCAGAGGCCGTCGTTGCGTCGAGGAGGGGGCTTATAGCCATCCGTTTCAGACCTCGCAAGCGGGGATTTTGCGGCTTTTTAGAAACTCGCTGCTCGATGAAAATTCTTATGTTTTCAGTGTTGCATCCCCGAAAAGCTTGGCGTATCTCACCGCTCCTCGCAGCGACGAACTGCGGGGCGCACTGGTCCTGCTGGGGAATGGTGTAATGGTAACACTACGGTTTTTGGTACCGTCATTCTAGGTTCGAGTCCTAGTTCCCCAGCCAACCACCAGATGATTTCAAGCATCATCTAGAGATGTCGCCGCTCAAGCACCTTGGGCGGCTTTTTTCTTGCTTAGTGATGTTGAGCTGTGAGCGGTTCCATTGAGCCGTACTGGAAGGTGAGCCTGTATTCGTCCGGGCGCTTCAGGGCTTCCACAACACTGACGGCGATAGCCATGGCGTGCTCGCGCAGGTCAGGAACGGCCGTAGCCTCCCAGAACAGGCTGCGAGTCAGCGGTCCGATGGCGAAGAGGCGATTGTGCGCCAGCATGCGGCCATCGATCAGGCGGCTGCCAGGATCGACGGCGAGGCCGAGTCCCAGAGCCGCGGGAGCGGCCAGTCCCTGTTTCAACAGGTCCTTCAGCAGAGGGTCGTTGCTTTGGGCGACATCGCCGCTGGGGCCGGTGCAATTGATCGCCGCGTCGAAGCGACGGGGGCGGGGACGAGAATCACCGCGATGTTGCAGAATCGCTTCGACTTCGCCGTCGCGAAACGAAAGCGCGGTGATGCGGGCGGCGATGACCTCCAGTTCCTCGGAGGCCAGCATGGCTGTGACTTCACGGGCGACGCCGGGAGCCAGGCGGTGGCGATGATTGTCCCACAGCGCGCGTAAATGGCGCAGGAAGCGGCTACGTTCGGGCAGGGACCAGGATGACCAGAGGGGGCGGGCTGAATGGCGCACGTCATCGACCACCGTGCGCCAGTCGGCTTCGCTGGCCGCGCGCCTTACTTGCCGGAACACCTCGATGGGGCGGCCGACATAGGTGCGCTTTTGAGAGGCCATGGTCGTCGAGCCGTGGCTGCGGGGCAGCAGGCCGTGTCGCGAGACGGCGGTGAAGCGCCGACCCGACTGACGCAGGGCGATGGCTGCATCAACCATCGTCAAACCTGCGCCGATGAGCAGGATGTTGTCGGTTTCGGGCGGCAGGGCGTTCAGTGCGCGCCACGGATCGCTTAGGTAGCGGCCAGAATCGGCGAGGGCGGGATCCAGGTCTGATGGCTGGGCAGGACTGAGATTGCCTTGAGCAAGGACCACAGCATCGGCGACCGTCGAACTGCGGCCATCCAGCATGACTTTCCAGCCGTCGCCTTGCGGGCGGATGGCGCTTGCCTCGCCGCGGATCAGGGACAGGCGTCCGCCGTCCCGGTCGGGGCGTAGGGCCTGATCCAGCAGGTGGGCCAGATAGCGGCCGTAGTCGCCTCGAGTGATGAAGTCGTCGCGGGCGAACCAGGCAGGCTGCTCAGCCATCCAGTCCGCCAGATGGTGCGGCCGGTCGGGAAAGGCGCTCATGTTCGACAGGCGGACATTGAGCAGATGTTTTGGGTTGCCGGTCGCATAGGCGGGGCCGAGGCCAAAGACGCCGCGCCGCTCGATCAACTGCACCGAAACATCCGGCGACATCCGCAGTAGGTTGAGCGTGGTCAGCAGGCCGCTGAACCCTGCGCCGATGATCGCGACCGTGGGCCCGCTCATGCGCTTTTCGCCAGGACATGGAAGCGGCGGGGATGCAGGCGGACCGGCGCGCCGGGCGCCAGGGTCGCCAGCGGGTCGCCGATGGGTCGTTCCAACTCCAGTCGGCGGCCGTGCAGGGAGACGGCCACACGGGCGCGATCGCCGCGTCGCAGGCTGGACATGACCACGCCGACCAGGCCGGTGTCGGCGGCTTCCAGATCATCCGGGCGGATGCAGAGAAGGGCCTCGCCGGTCGGGGCGTCGGACGGCGCGCGCCAGTCGCTTGACACGACCTCGCCGCGCGCCACCGTGGCCTGAAGCTGCAGACCTTCCCCAAGGAAGTCATGGACGAAGGCCGAGGCGGGGCGGTCATAGAGGGCTTGCGGCGTGTCCACCTGTTCGATCCGGCCCTGGCGCAGGATGGCGACGCGGTCGGCCAGTTCCAGCGCCTCTTCCTGGTCGTGGGTGACGAGGACCGTCGTCACGCCGGTCCGCTCATGCACCTGACGCAGCCAACGGCGCAGGTCGCGGCGGACGCGGGCGTCCAGGGCGCCGAACGGCTCGTCCAGCAGCAGCAGGCGCGGCTCGATGGCCAGGGCGCGGGCCAGGGCGACGCGTTGGCGCTGGCCGCCGGAAAGCTGGCTGGGGTAGCGGCCGCCGAAGCCTTCCAACTGGATCAGGCGCAGCAGGTCCTGAACCCGTTCGGTGATCTCTGCGCGGCCGGGGCGCGCGGCGCGCGGGCGGACCTTCAGGCCGAAGGCGATGTTGTCGGCCACGGTCATGTGGCGGAACAGGGCGTAGCTCTGGAACACCATGCCCACGCGGCGCTCGCGCGGGCTGAGGGCCAGGAAGTCCTCGCCGTTGAACCGCACCTGTCCGGTGGAGGGGCGATCCAGACCGGCCATGATGCGCAGCAGGGTGGTCTTGCCAGAGCCGGACGGGCCGAGCAGGGCCAGGAACTCGCCGTCACGGACCGTCAGGCTGACGTCGTCCAGCGCGGGCAGGCCGTCATAGGCGCGGGTGATGGAGGTGATGTCGAGGGTCATGTCAGCGCCGCCCCCTCGCGGCGAGGTCGTCGGCGTGGCGATGCTCAAGGAAAGACTTCAGCACCAGGGTCACGAGCGCCAGAACCGCCAGCAGGGCGGCGGTCGCGAAGGCGCCGACGAAGTCGTACTCGTTGTACAGAATCTCGACGTGCAGCGGCAGGGTGTTGGTCAGGCCTCGAATGTGGCCGGACACCACCGAGACGGCCCCGAATTCTCCCATGGCCCGGGCATTGGCCAGCAGCACGCCGTACAGAAGCGCCCAGCGCACGTTCGGCAGGGTGATGAAGAAGAAGATGGCGGAGGGTCGCGCGCCCAGCGTCAGGGCGGCCAGTTCCTCGTCCGAGCCCTGTTGCTGCATCAGCGGGATCAGCTCGCGCGCGACATAGGGCAGGGTCACCAGAATGGTGGCCAGGACGATGGCGACGGGGGTGAACATGATCTGCAGTCCAGCGGCGTTCAGCCAGGGCGCGAACCAGCCCGAGGCGCCGAACAAGAGGACCCAGACCAGACCGGATATGACCGGGGACACCGACAGCGGCAGATCGATCAGGGCCATCAGCAGGGTCTTGCCGATGAAGTCGAACCGGGTGACGCACCAGGCGGCGGCCAGGCCGAATGCGGCGTTCAGCGGCGTGGCGACGGCCGTGGTCAGCAGGGTCAGGCGGGCGGCGGCCCAGACGTCGGGTTGGGATAGGCTGGCGAGAGCGACGCTCGTCCCTTTGCGCAGGGCCTCGATCAGGATGACGCCTAGCGGGGCCAGGACGATCAGCACTAGCCACAGTAGGGCCAGGCCGATCAGCAAGCCGCGACCGAGGCCGCGCTTGCGAGCGGCGGAGGCAGGCGCAAGGGACAAGGCTCTGGCGGTCATGCGCCGCGCCTTGCGATCAGCGTCTGCAAACCGTTGAATCCCAGCAGGATGAGAAAGGATAGGATCAGCATGGCCATGCCGATGGTCGCGGCCCCGGCGTAGTCGAACTGCTCCAACTGGGTGACGATCAACAGGGGAGCGATCTCGGACCGCAGCGGCATGTTGCCGGCGATAAAGATGACCGAGCCGTATTCCCCGACGCCCCGTGCGAAGGCGAGGCCTACGCCGGACAACAGGGCGGGCAGGAGGGCGGGCAGGATGATTCGCGTGGCCGTCTGAAACGGCGAGGCACCCAGGGTTTCAGCCGCCGCCTCGACCTCCTGGTCCAGGTCCTGAAGCACAGGCTGGATGGAGCGGACGACGAAGGGCAGGCCGACAAAGATCATGGCCACGACCACGCCGGCAGGCGTGTAGGCGATCTTGATCCCCAGCGGCGCCAGCAGCCCTCCGATCGGGCCGTTCTGCGCGTAGAGGGCGGTCAGGGCGATCCCGGCCACGGCGGTTGGCAGGGCGAAGGGCAGGTCAATCACGGCGTCGGCCAGCCGCTTGCCCGGAAAGTCGTAGCGGGTCAGCACCCAGGCCAGCAGCCCGCCCATCACCGCATTGACGGCGGCGGCGACAGCGGCGGCGACGAAGCTGAGCCTCAGGGCCGCCTGGGCGCGCGGCGAGGTGGTGGCCGCGATGACGCTATCCAGCCCGTTCTCCCACGGTCGGATCGCCAGGGCGGCCAGGGGGATGAGAACGAACAGCGACAGATAGGCCAGGGTGAACCCCAGCGAGAGAGAGAAGCCGGGCAGGGGGCTGTGCGCCTTCCAGGTCGCCGATGGGGTCATGATCGTCGGCCGGGTTGGTAGATCTGGTCGAAAACGCCGCCGTCGGCGAAATGGCGTTTCTGCGCCGCGCTCCAGTCGCCGAAGTCCGAGATGTCGGCCAGGATCAGGTGCGCGAAGCGGTCGGCGAAACGCGCGGCGACGGCTGGCTCGCGCGGGCGATAATAGTGTTCCGCCGCCAGAATCTGGGCTGGTTCGTCATAGAGTTGCGCCAGATAGGCCTCGGCGCGATCCCGCGTGCCCTTTTGCTCGACCACCTTGTCGATCACCGCCACCGGCGGCTCGGCCAGTATGGAGAAGGGCGGGGCGACGATATCGACCTGATCCGGCCCCAGTTCGCGTGCGGCCAGGAAGGCCTCGTTCTCCCAGGCCAGCAACACGTCGCCGATGCCGCGCTGGACGAAGGTGGTGGTCGATCCGCGTGCGCCCGTGTCCAGCACCGGCACGCGGCGGAACAGTTCGGTAATGAAGGCTTGCGCCGACTGCTCCGTCCCGCCTGGACGGCGCAGGGCGTCTGCCCAGGCCGCCAGATAGTTCCAGCGCGCCCCGCCCGAAGTCTTGGGATTGGGGGTGATGACCTCGACGCCCGGCTTCAGCAGGTCGGGCCAGTCGCGGATGCCTTTCGGGTTTCCCTTGCGGACCAGAAAAACGATGGTCGAGGTGTAGGGGGAGGCGTTGTTCGGCAGGCGGGTCTGCCAGTCGGCGGCGATCAGGCCGCGTGCGGCGATCTCGTCGATGTCAGACGCCAAAGCCAGGGTGACGACATCGCCGGGCAGGCCGTCGATGACGGCGCGGGCCTGCTTGCCCGACCCGCCGTGCGACTGCTCGACGGCGAAGGGCGCGCCGCCCTTTTCACGCCAGCGGGCCAGAAAGGCCTCGTTGTAGGCGCGATAGAACTCGCGGGTTGGATCATAGGAGACGTTGAGCAGGGCGGCCTGGGCCCCTTGGGTCTGTGTGCATCCGCCGAGCGCCAAGGCGCCGGCGCCAAGAAGAAGTGCGCGTCGATCCGTTGCAAGTCCCGACATCACGCCACCTCCCGCACGTCTTCGGCGATCCATTGCGGGGTCGGCAGGCCCTTGCTGCGCAGGAAGGCCGGGTTGAACAGGCGCGAGGCGTAGCGCGTGCCGGGGTCGCACAGGACGGTGACGATGGTCTTGCCGGGGCCGAGGTCGCGGGCCAGCCGCACGACACCGGCCAGATTGACCCCTGACGATCCGCCCAGCGACAGGCCTTCGTGCGCCACCAGATCGAACAGAATGGGCAGGAATTCAGCGTCTTCTATGCGATAGGCGTAGTCAGGCGTGAAGCCTTCCAGATTACCGGTGATGCGGGCCACGCCGATGCCCTCGGTGATCGAACTGCCTTCGCCAGTCATCTGACCCTGGGTGAACCAGTTGAACAGGGCCGCGCCCGCCGGGTCGGCCAGGCCGATCTTCACATCCGGATTGCGCTCGCGCAGGAAGGCGCCGACGCCGGCCAGGGTGCCGCCGCTGCCGACGGCGCTGATAAAGGCGTCGACCTTGCCGCCCGTCTGCTGCCAGATCTCGGCGGCGGTGCCCTCGTAATGGGCGGCGCGATTGGCGGTGTTGTCGAACTGGTTGGCCCAGAAGGCGCCGTGAGGCTCGCTGGCGTTCAGCTTGCGCGCCACCTCTTCAGAGTAGTGGACGAAGTGGTTGGGGCTGGAGAAGGGGGCGGCGTCCACCTCGATCAGACGCGCGCCCAGCGCCCGGATGGCCAGCTTTTTCTCTTCGGATTGCGTGCGGGGCATGACGATGACCACGCGGTGGCCCAGGGCCGCCCCGACCAGGGCCAGGCCGATGCCGGTGTTGCCCGCCGTGCCTTCCACGATCACGCCGCCGGGCCGCAAGGCGCCCGAGGCCTTGGCCTTCTGCACGATGGACAGGGCGGCCCGGTCCTTGATGGATTGGCCGGGATTGAGGAACTCGGCCTTGCCCAGGATCTCGCAGCCGGTGGCGTCTGACAGGCGGTTCAGGCGGATCAGCGGCGTGTCGCCGATGAGGTTGATGATGCTGGAAATGGACAAGGTATGTCTCTGGATCAGGTCGCAAGATGGGATCGGGCGAAGCGATGGACGGCCTGGGTCAACAGGCCGGGGCCAGAGTTCGTCCGTGAATGCCGCATTCGGTCTTTTCCTGACCGGACCAGCGGCCGTCGCGAGCGTTCTCGCCAGCTTCGACCGCGCGGGTGCAGGGCCAGCAACCGATGGAGGGGTAGCCCTGCTCGACCAAGGGATGACGCGGCAGTTGATGGTCGTGCAGCCAGGTTTCGATCTGCTCGGCCGACCATGAGGCCAGAGGATTGACGGCCAGGACGCCGTCGATGGCTTCGAAGGGATCAAGCGTGGCGCGCTGGCGGTTCTGGTAGCGTTTTCGGCCGGTGATGCGGGTGTCGAACCCCTCTAGCCCCTTGGCTAGCGGTTGGACCTTGCGAAGATCGCAGCAGGCGTCGGGCGCATGGCGCCACAGGTCGCCATGGGGGTCCGAGGCGGCCAGACTGGCGGCGTCCGGTTGCACGTCGCGTACCTCCGTCAGACCCAGCCGTTCCGTGAGCTCGCGGCGATAGGCCAGTGTCTGGAAGAAATGCTGGCCGGTCTCCAGGAAGACGACGGGCAGGTGGGGCTGAACCCGCGAGATCAGGTGCAACAGGACGGCCGCTTCGGCGCCGAAGGAGGATATGGCGACGGCCTTACGGCCCAGGGCCGGGTCCAGAACCGCCCGTAGCAGGTCGTCCGCATCTGCGTCGGCCCATTGGGCGTTGAGACGTGCGGCCAGGGCGACGGCGTCTTCGGCGGCGGGCGCATGACGTCGCCGCCAGACCAGGAGATCATCGCCGGATGCGGGCTGATAGGCCGCGCTGAAGACCTGATCCATTCGTCGCCAGGGAGCCGGGTCGGCGCCGGGCGTCAGCTCGACCGCGTCAAAGCCGCAGCGGCGCAGGTGGCGGACCTGATCGGGCAGGATCTTGCCGGCAGCGATCAAACGACCCTGATAGCCTTGGCCGCGAAGGACAGCCGCCAGCGAGAAGCCCCGCCCGTCGCGAAAAGTCTCGAACTCCAGGATCAGGCTGTCGTTGGCCGCAGCCGCTGCGCGGATGTCTTCTGCAGGGGTCGAAACGGTCAGTCGGACGCCGTCCGGGGCTTGCTCAAGCAGCTGCATCGATCGGCTCATAGATGGCGGTACGGAAGGGATCGGCGCCCAGGCGGCGGACCGTGTCGATGAACAGCTCGCCCTCGGCGCGGATTTCCAGATAGCGATCCAGGGCGCGGGCGATGGCGGGGGCGACTTCCTCGGCGGGCAGGCTGCGCCCGACGATCTCGCCCAGGGCTGCCTGCTCGTCGGGCGATCCGCCGACCGTGATCTGGTAATATTCCTCACCCTTTCGATCGACGCCCAGAACGCCGATATGGCCGACGTGGTGATGGCCGCAGGCGTTGATGCAGCCGCTGATGTTGATGCGCACCGGCCCCAGCTTTTCCTGCAGGTCGGCGTCGGCCAACTGGCGCGACAGGGCCTGGGCGACGGGGATGGAGCGGGCGTTGGCCAGGCTGCAGTAGTCCAGTCCCGGGCAGGCGATGATGTCGGTCGCCAGATCGGCGTTGGCCGTGGCCAGACCGGTTTTACGCAGGCGGCTCCAGACCGCGTGGACGTCTTCCAGCCGGACGTGCGGCAGGACCAGATTCTGTTCGTAGGAGGCGCGGACTTCGTCGAACGAGAAGCGTTCCGCCAGATCGGCGACCACCTCCATCTGATCCGCCGTGATGTCGCCGGGCACGCCGTCGACGGGCTTCAGCGAGATGATGATGGCGCCGTATCCGGCCTGCTTGTGCTCTCGCAGGTTCGACCGGATGAAGCGGGCGAACTCGGCGTTCAGGCGACGGGCGGCGTCATAGGCGGGGCTGGTCGCGGGCAGGTCCGCGAACGGCGGGGGCGTGAAATAGGCCTGAATGCGCGCCAGTTCCGCTTCCGGGATGCGCAAATCTTCGAGGCGGAGAATTTCGTACTGACGTTCGACCTCCTCGCGGAAGGCGTCGATGCCGACGGCGGCGACCAGGATCTTGATTCGCGCCTTGTGGATGTTGTCGCGCCGCCCCAGCAGGTTGTAGGCGCGCAGGATGGCGGTCAGATAGGCCAGCAGGGACTGACCCGGCACGGCGGATGCAATCTCCTGCGCGATGTGCGGCAGACGCCCCTGACCGCCGCCGACGAAGACGCGGAACGCTGTCTCACCATCCTCACCGCACACGATCTGTAGGCCCACGTCGTGGGTGCGGATCGCCGCCCGGTCCTTGGCCGCGCCGATGACGGCGATCTTGAACTTGCGCGGCAGGAAGGAGAATTCCGGGTGGATGGTCGACCACTGGCGGATGATCTCGCACCAGGGGCGGGGGTCCTCGATCTCGTCGGTCGCGACACCGGCGAAGACGTCGGTCGTGACATTGCGAATGCAGTTGCCGGAGGTCTGGATGGCGTGCATCTCGACGTCTGCCAGATCGCTGAGAATGGCGGGCAGGTCTTGCAAGGCCGGCCAGTTGAACTGGATATTGGTGCGGGTTGTGAAGTGGCCGTAGCCCTTGTCATAGGTGCGGGCGACATGGGCCAGCTGGCGCATCTGGCGGCTGTTCATCACGCCATAGGGGACGGCGATCCGCGCCATATAGGCGTGCAGTTGCAGATAGACGCCGTTCATCAGGCGCAGAGGTTTGAACTCGTCTTCGGTCAATTCGCCGCTGCTGCGGCGGTTCACCTGATCACTGAACTCGGCGATGCGCTCACGAACCAGGGCGGCGTCGAACTCGTCATAGCGATACATCAGGCGGTCTCGTTTCGGGCGAAGGCGAGGCTGTGACCGACGGTGGGGCCGGTCGAGCGGATGCTCTCTTTGAGTCGATCGCGCCCCGAGGGCGTGCGGCTCTCGACCTCGATCAGATACGGATTGACGAAGACAGCCGGGCGCGACTGGGCCAGAGCCAGGGCGGTTTCGGCGGCGGCCTCGTCCAGCAGACGGGCCGCGTCTATGCTCTCGACGACGGCGTCGGCCTCGCCCAGATAGATGACGCGGCCGTCGTTCAGCCGGTTGGCGGTCAGCAGTTTCATGCCGCGACCTCGATCAGGGTGCGCTCATCGCTGGCCTCAGCCAAGGCTGCGGTTTCACCGATGAAGAGCAGGGCGGGACCGGTCAGATCCATACGGGCGACCAGGGCCGCCAGATCGTCCAGCCTTCCTTTGAAGGTGCGCTGATCCGAACGACTGCCGTTTTCGACCACGGTGACGGGGGTCGCCCTATCACGCCCGGCGGCGATCAGGTTCGACGCGATTTCCTCGGCTTGCCCCGCGCCCATGTAGACGGCCAGTGTGTGGTGCGGGGCCGCCAGCCGCGCCCAGTCGGCGGACTGACCGCCCGGCTTGGGCTGGCCGGTGACGAAGGTCACGGCCTGGGCGTGGTCGCGGTGGGTCAGTGGCAGGCCGGTGGAGGCCGCGCAGGCGAGAGCAGCGGTGATCCCCGGCACGACGATGGCCTCGATCCCGGCGGCGCGCACAGCCTCCAGTTCCTCGCCGCCGCGCCCGAAGACGAAGGGATCGCCGCCCTTCAGGCGCACGACGCGATGGCCAGCGCGAGCCTCGGCGATCATCAGCTGTTCGATCTGATCCTGTGGCACGGAATGGTCGCCGCGTGCCTTGCCGACATAGATGCGTCTGGCGTCGCGACGGGCGCGGTCCAGCACTTCGGCCGAAACCAGTTTGTCGTGAATGATGACATCGGCGTCCTGCAGGGCGCGCAGGGCCTTGAGGGTCAGAAGTTCGGGGTCTCCGGGACCTGCCCCGACGATGTGGACCATGCCTGGGGCGGATGCATCACTGGGCGAGGCCGCCACGTTCAACAGACGCACCATCTCGCGGCGAGCCTCGGCCATGCGGCCCTCGGCGGCCAGGTCGGCGGCGGGGCTGCGGAAGGCTTTCTCCCAGAAGCGTCGACGGGCGAGGAAGTCGGGAATGGCTTCCTTCACCGCCCCGCGTAGTTCGCCCGCCAGTCGCGCGATCGAGGCCACGTTCTGCGGCAGGACAGCTTCGATACGCGAGCGTAGATCGCGGGCCAGGATAGGGGCGTTTCCGCCGGTCGCCACGGCTGCAACCACCTCATCGCGGTCGATCAGGGCGGGGGTGTGGAAGTCGCTGAAGTCCGGTTGATCGACGATGTTTGCTTGCGCTCCGGCCTGACGCGCGACGTCGGCGATACTGCGGGCGAGGGCGACGTCGTGCAGGGCGATGAAGACCAGCCGGGCGCCGTTCAGGTCGGCGGCGCCCGGAAGGCGGGGGATCGGCGTCGGCGCGGCGCGTGGCGTTTCCAGCGAGGCGGGTGCGCCGTCCGGCGTGAACCAGACCAGGTCGGCGGGGCTGTTCAGGAACAGGCGCAGCTTGGCCAGGGCGGCTTCACCCGCGCCGACGACGACGACTTTCGCCCGTTCCAAGGGGATGGATGCCAGAAAGACGCGCATCGACCGATTCCATGATTTGCTGTCTCCCGCCTGCGCTTTTGCGTGGCGGCTCGACATTCAGCATCCGTCGTGCACGATCCTTCCACAAACCAGATTGTCTTCGACTCCCTGATAGGTTTTCTACAAGCGCATGGTTCGACCGCTTTTGCCCCTCAACGCCCTGCGTGCTTTTGAAAGCGCATCGCGGCACCTGAACTTTTCACGGACAGCGGACGAACTGTCGGTGACGCCGGGCGCTGTCAGCCAGCAGATCCGACTGCTGGAGGAGATCATCGGCGGGCCGCTGTTCACGCGTGAAGCACGCGGGCTGCAGCTGACGGAGCTGGGGCGCGCGGCCACGCCCTTGCTGCGCGAAGGGTTTGAGCGACTGATGGATGCCTCGGCCATTCTGCGCGAGCCGCCGCTGAACCGGACTGTTGCGATCAGCGTGGCGCCGTCTTTCGCGTCCAAATGGCTGATGCCGCGCATGGACGATTTCCATGCGGCCCACCCGGACATCGAGGTGTGGATTTCGGCGGACATGGAGCCGGTGACGGTGGGCAAGGGCAAGGTCGATCTGGCCATCCGGTATGGCCCGGGCGACTATCCCGGGCATGTGGTCGAGCGCCTTCTCACCGAGACGGTGATCCCTGTATGCTCGCCTGCGCTGATGGCGGCGCCGCACCCGATCCGCACCGCCGAGGACCTGGCTCGACATACGCTTCTGCATGATATGTCTGATGACGGCGACGCCTCTCGTCCCGACTGGGCCATGTGGCTGAAAGCGCGTCACGCCAGCCATGCGGATGCGCGGCGGGGTTCACGTTTCGATCAATCCAGCATGCTGATCGAGGCAGCGGCGGCGGGGCGCGGCGTGGCCCTGGCCAAGCGCAGCCTGGCTCAGGCGGACCTTGATACCGGGCGTCTGGTCGCGCCCTTCCCGGACGGCAGTCAGGTTCTGGGCTTCGCCTATTTCGTGGTCATGCCGCGAGACCGTCCAGCCTCGCCAGGAACCAAGGCCTTCGTGGCCTGGCTGAAGAAGCAGGCCATCGACTACGACAACAATCTGGACCAGCTCTGAACCTGCTCGCAGATTTTCTGCACGATCGAAACAGGATTGATCGTTTCCTCGACTGACGCCGCCCGCCCTATGTCGAAGGCCTTCAAGCAGGAGGTCGGTCGTGAGCGAAGTCGCAGTTCTGGAACGTGCCCGTGTCGCGGCGCCCGCGCCCTGGACCCCGCAGAAGGTTCGTTGGGTGCGGCGCTGGACCGATCACCTGTTCAGCTTCGCCATAGACCGGCCCGAGGATTTCCGCTTCCGTTCGGGCGAATTCGTCATGATCGGCTTGCCGCCATTAGGAGGATTTGGGCTGGACGGCGCGGGTAAGCCTACGCTGCGGGCCTATTCCATCGCCAGCCCGTCATGGTCGGACGAGCTGGAGTTCTTCTCTATCCGGGTCGAGGACGGGCCGTTGACCTCACGCCTGGTTGATATCCAGCCGGGTGATGAGGTTCTGCTGGGCAGGAAACCGACCGGGACCCTGGTGCTGGACGCCCTGAAGCCGGGGCGCCGCCTGTTCCTGATCGGAACCGGCACAGGGCTGGCGCCATGGCTGAGCGTGGCGCGTGATCCCGAAACCTATGAGCGGTTCGAGCAGGTTGTGGTCACTCACACCGTCCGTCGAGTGGCCGACCTGGCCTATCGTGACTTCCTGCAGACCGGGTTGTTCGAGGACCCCTTGGTCGGGGAGCAGGCGCAAGGAAGGCTGATCTATTACCCGACCGTGACGCGCGAGGCGTTCGAGCGTCCGGGCCGCATCACCGACCGCATCACCAGCGGCGCCTTCTTCCGCGATCTGGGCTTCGACGGTCGCTTCGATCCGGCGCTGGACCGCGTCATGCTGTGCGGCTCGACGGCCATGATCCGCGAGGCGGCGGGCCTGCTGGAAAGCCATGGATTGAGTGAAGGCTCGAACGCCGAACCCGGCGACTATGTGCTGGAACGCGCCTTCGTCGGCTGACCTCTCAGATTTTCTATCGGCCGGCGCGAGATCATATCGTTCGACGCGGACCGGCCCTCCAAGCTTCAAATATCTCTCGTTCAAGACGACCAGTGAGGACCGCAGCCTATGCAGGCGACCGTCGAAAAGCAGAGAGACGCCATCGCGCGTCACGTCCTGCCTCCGCATCTGCGCCGGCTCGAGGCCGAAGCGATCGAGATCCTGCGCGAGGTGGCGGCGACGGCGCGCAACCCGGTCATGATGTATTCGATCGGCAAGGACTCGGGCGTCCTGCTGCACCTGGCGGCCAAGGCCTTCTATCCGGGACGGCCGCCATTTCCGTTGCTGCACGTCGACACGACCTGGAAGTTCCGGGACATGATCACCCACCGTGACCATGTGACGGGCCTCTATGGCGCGCGTCTGCTGGTCCACACCAATCACGATGCGCTGGCGCGGGGCGTTAGCCCGATCACCTCGGGATCGTCGATCCACACCCAGGCGATGAAAACCGACGCCCTGAAGCAGGCCCTGGACCTGCACGGCTTTGACGTGGCCATCGGCGGCGCGCGACGCGACGAGGAAAAGTCGCGCGCCAAGGAGCGTATCTTCTCGTTCCGGGGGGCGGACCACAGCTGGGACCCGCGTCGCCAGCGCCCGGAGCTGTGGCGACTGTGGAATTCCAACCTGGGGCCGGGTGAGAGCCTGCGCGTCTTCCCCTTGTCGAACTGGACCGAGCTGGACGTGTGGGAATACACGCGGGCCGAGGGCGTCCCGGTCGTGCCACTATATTTTTCAGCCCTTCGCCCCGTGGTGGTGCGCGACGGCGCCTTGATCGTGCGCGACGACGAGCGGTTGCCGCTAAGGGAGGGCGAGACGCCTGAACTGCGTCGCGTCCGGTTCCGCTCGCTGGGCTGCTATCCGTTGAGCGCGGCGGTGGAGTCCGAGGCGGACGACCTGGAGGCCGTCATTCGTGAGCTGAAGGTCAGCCGCCAGTCGGAGCGCCAGGGCCGACTGATCGACGCCGATGAGACCGCCTCGATGGAGCGCAAGAAGCGCGAGGGCTACTTTTGATGGACGGCGCCGTGACGACCTTCCCGCCGCAAGCCCGGCGAGAGGAACGCGACCTGCTGCGCTTCCTGACCTGCGGCTCGGTGGACGACGGCAAGTCGACCCTGATCGGTCGGCTGCTGTTCGAAACGGGTCAGGTGCCCGAGGATCAGCTGGCGACGCTGGAACGCGACTCGCGCCGTTTCGGCACGGACGGAGCCAATCTCGACTACGCCCTGTTGCTGGACGGTCTGGAGGCCGAGCGCGAGCAGGGTATCACCATCGACGTGGCCTATCGCTACATGTCGACGTCGCGGCGCAGCTTCATCGTTGCCGACACGCCGGGCCACGAGCAATATACGCGCAACATGGCTACTGGCGCCTCGACTTGCGACGCGGCGGTCGTGCTGGTCGATGCGGTCAAGGGCGTCACGGCCCAGACGGCGCGCCATAGTCGGATTGTGGCCCTGTTCGGCATTCGTCATGTCATTCTGGCGGTGAACAAGATCGATCTGGTGGCGGATGATCCGTCGGTGTTCGAACGCATCCGAGACGCCTATGCCGACCTGGTCGCCGACCTGGGCTTCCGCTCGGTGACGGCCATTCCGGTCAGCGCGCGTCGGGGCGACAACCTGACGGCGCGGTCCGTCGCCACGCCCTGGTACGATGGCCCGACACTTCTACGCGCGCTGGAGGACCTGCCGCTGACAGAAGGCGGGATTACGCGGCCTTTCCGGCTGGCGGTGCAGTATGTGAACCGGCCTGACGCCGATTTTCGGGGCTATGCCGGGACCATCGCATCAGGTCAGGTGAGGGTGGGGGACACTGTGGCGGTCTGCCCCAACGGCCGCACGGCGAGGCTGACGCGCATTCTGTATGGCGATGTCGAGGTCACTCAGGCGTTCGCCGGGGACGCCGTCACTCTGGTGCTGGACAAGGACATGGATGTGGCGCGCGGCGACGTCCTGGCGCCCGTCAACGACCGCCCGGCGGCCTCGGATCGGCTGGATGTTCGTCTCTTGTGGATGGGAGATCAGCCCTTTGATCCTGCGGGTCGTTTTCAGGTCAAGCTGGGAACCCGGACCCTGCCGGCGCGGCTGACCCTGGCGGGCGCCGTCGTCGCCCTGGCCTCCAATGAAGTGGAGGACGGGCGATTGACGCTGTCGTCGCCGGTCGCCGTGGACGCCTTCCGGGACGATCCCGCCCAGGGCGCCTTTGTCCTGATCGATCGGACGACGGGTGTTACGGTTGCGGCAGGGGTGGTCGTCGGCGCGTCCGATCATGCGGCGCATATCCATCAAAGCCCCGTCGCCGTATCGCGTGAGGCGCATGAACTTCTGAATGGTCATCGTGGCGGCGTCGTCTGGCTGACTGGCCTGTCTGGAGCAGGCAAGTCCACGGTCGCCCAGGTCTTGCAGCAGAGCCTGCACGGTCGCGGCTGCCGCACGGTGCTGCTGGACGGCGACAATCTGCGTCACGGCCTGAACCGCGACCTTGGCTTTTCGGATGCCGACCGTGCTGAGAACGTGCGACGGACGGGAGAGGCGGCGCGACTGTTCGCGGATGCCGGCGTCATCGCCATCTGCGCCCTGATCTCGCCGCGACAGTCGGATCGCGACGCGGTGCGAGCGAGCTTCGACGATGACCGTTTCGTCGAGGTTTTCGTGGATGCTTCGCTGGAAAGCTGCCGGGTGCGTGATCCCAAGGGTCTGTATGCGCGGGCTTCGGCCGGCGCCATCACCGGTTTCACCGGTGTCGCCGCTCCCTACGAAGCGCCCAGTGCGCCGGACCTGACCTTGGCTACCGAGCAGCTGTCGCCGACTTCGGCGGCCGACGCGGTGCGCCGTCTTCTTGAGGAACGCGGCTGGCTCTAGGCCGCCGCCACGACTGGATTTTCCTGTGACCTATCTCGTCACCGACGCCTGCGTGAAGTGCAAGTTCATGGACTGCGTCGAAGTCTGCCCCGTGGACTGTTTCTATGAGGGCGAGAACTTCCTCGTCATATCGCCCGACGACTGTATCGATTGCGGGGTGTGCGAACCCGAATGTCCGGTTGACGCCATCGTGGCGGACACCGAGGACACCCCTGACGGCAAGTGGCTGACCATCAACGCTGACTACGCCAAGGTTTGGCCCAACATCACCGTCAAGGGCGAGCCGCCGGCGGATCGCGCCGACTATGAGGCCGAGACCGGCAAGTTCGAGAAATACTTCAGTTCGGCGCCCGGCCGTTAAAAGCCTGTCTTCACGATCATTCTGTCGGCGTGAAGGGGCCGGGCTCTCGCCCGACCCCTCAGCATGCTGGCGCGACCTAGAAGCTCATACGGAAACCGCCGTAGAAGCGCCGTCCCAGGCCGTCGTAGACATCCGGGAAGGTGGTCCAGCCGGTGGCCTGGCCGATATCGCCGTTGGTGCCTGCGACGAACATGTATTCATCGAAGATGTTGTCGACGCCGGCATAGACGCTGACCCGTGAGTTCAGATCGTAACGAACCTGAGCGTTCACGAAGGTCATCGACGGCAGCAGGGACTCCAGGTCGGGGTCGAAGAAGCCGACATCCGCCTCTCCGACATACTGAACGCCGACGGTCGCCTGCAGGGGGCCGCGTGCATAAAGCAGGTTCAGGACGGCCTCATGATCTGGTGAACCCACGGTGCCGGCAAAGGTCTGCGGTGCGGCGCCCGGGAAGGCGGTCGAACCGAAGTCCAGCAGGTGGCTGTAGGTCAGCGAGGCGGAAAGACTGCCAAGGTCGCCCGTGTCGCGGCCGAAGACATCATTGAGATCTGCGCCGTAGCTCGCCTTGAGGTCCACGCCCTCGACGTTGATCTCGGCCAGGTTCAGGTTACGGATGTTGACGTACTGCAGAGCGCCGACCGAGGCGCCGCCGTTGAAACGTTCAATGCCGCCGCAGAAAGGCGATGTCGGATTGAACGACGTCGTGTTCTCGTAGCAGCGGTTGAGCGAAACCTGGCGGCCGTAGGTGCCGACTCCGTCCTCAATCGAGATGTCATAATAGTCGACGGAGACTGAGAGGCGCGACCACCAATCATTCCAGCGTGGATTGAACAGGAAGCCCAGCGTGAAGGTCTTGGAGGTTTCCGGCGTCAGGTCCGGATTGCCTGTGTTGAAGCCGGATACGCCCTGGAATTCCGGCTGTGTCAGGGCGAAACCACCGTCGCGAGCCACGCGAGCGGCTACGGAGGGATCGAGCAGGCAGGCTTGAGCTGTCGCGTCACCGACCGTCGTCATGTTCACGCCGCTGTTCAGAACGACGTTGGGATCTGCGATGTTGGAGCGGGTGTTGAGGAAGGCCGCCTGACCATTATGCAGGGTCACGCCTTCACAGGGGTCCGCGACCTGAGGGAAGGTCTGCGAACCGGCGTTGAAGAGCTCATTGATATTGGGCGCGCGCACAGCCACGGCGTACTGTGAACGCAGCTTCAGCCAGCTGACGGGCAGGTACTCGATCGAGGCGGCCCAGGCCGTGGTAGAACCGACCGTGCTGTAATCGGAAACACGCGCGGCCAGGTTGAGGTCCAGCGCTTGCGCATATGGCAGGTCGGCCAGGAGAGGCACGCGCAATTCCGCGAAAGCTTCGCGAACATTGAAGGCGCCGCGTGTTTCCGGAGTGATATTGCCGGTCGCCAGACCTTTCTGGGTCAGGGGGTCCGGCGTGGAACGCGCTTCCTCCTCGCGATACTCCGCACCGATGACGAAACCGATGTCGCCGGCCGGCGAGACGTTCGGCAGCGTGCCGTTCAGATAGCCGTTGACGACATATTGCTCCTGGAAGGCGTCAAGACTGGTCGCGGCGGCGAAATAGTCGACGGCAGCCTGCGAAATTCCGCCTTCCTGGAAGATATGGATCGGCACGCAGCCTTGCGCGCGGGCGGCCGTATCGCGGCAGACCGTTTCGCCGCCGACGACGACGGCGTCGAGGGCTTGCCTGAAGCGGCTGGTGATGATGTCGCCGTTCGAACGCTGATCGTAGTCCGAGCGACCATAGTTCAGGCTGATTTCGTAGCTGAGGTTTGGCGTTATGTCCCCCTCGAAACCGGCGACGATGCGCGCCATCGATCGTTCCGAGTCATTGCCGCGATTGCCGACGTCGTTGATCCGGCGGCGGAAGCCGACCACCAGATCTTCATCGGCGATGCCGGGGTGCTGGGCGCGAACGGCGGCCGCCAGGGCGGTGGGCACGATGGCGCTGGTGATCGGCACGCCGTAGCGGCATTCGTCGTCGCCGTCGCCGTCGAAATCACGGCAATCCGGCAACTGGTCGATGCCGAATTGGTCCTGGTAAATGGCCTCTGATCCGACCGGATTGCCTTCGATTTCGCTGGAGGTGCGTCCCTGGAAAATAGACATTTCCGAGAAGAAGCGATGCTTCTCGTTGAAGTCGTAGGTCAGCTGGCCGTTGAAACGGATCTGTTCTTCCGGAACGTAGAGCTGGCGCTCAGCGGAGCGGTTATAGCCAAAGCCTGCATTGGTGTAGGGCACGACGACGCCGGCGTCATCCACCACGCGTGTCAGGTTGCCCGCGCCCACACGCGGAATGAGAGCCGTGCCACGCGGTATGAAGGATGAGAAGATGCCTTCGGTCTGCTGGCGCGCCGTAGCGGCGGCGGCATCGATGCACATGTCACGGTCACAGCGATCGCGACCATAGACCGAACCCGTCCGGCGCCAGCCGAGGGAGCCGACGAAATTGCCGCGATCATCGGCGAAGTTGGATCCAAACTTCAGCCCGATCTTGTAGTTCTCGTTGTCGCCGCGTTCCGTGATCCCGCCCTGGGCCGATAGTTCCAGCCCATCGAAGTCCTTCTGGGTGATGATGTTGATGACGCCAGCCAGGGCATCCGAGCCGTAGACCGCTGAAGCGGCGCCCGTCACAACATCCACACGGTCGATGAAGTCGGTGGGGATGGTGTTGAAGTCGACGATCTGGCTGCCGACGACGCCAGCGACGTGGCGGCGCCCGTTGACCAGCACGAGCGTGCGGTTCTCACCCAGGTTCCGAAGGTCCACCGTCGTGACGCCGTTGTTGGCCGTCGAGAAGGTCGTCGAGGTCGGCGTGAAGGTTGAGACGCCTGCTTCCGGCAGCGTGCGCAGAATGTCGCCCGTGTTCATCTGGCCGGTGGCTTCGATGTGCTGGGCGGTGATGACGGAAACCGGGACGGGTGAATCCTGGTTGGGACGGGCGATGCGTGAACCCGTTACGACGATCTCATCGACCGTGGTGGGTTCTGCGTCCGGCGGCCCTTGCGTCGCGGTCTGAGCCAGACCCGGAGAGGCCGCGGCCAGCGCACCCCCGACAATGGTGGTCGCCAACAGACGTCGACGGAAAAATTGTGTTTGCAAGTTCAATGCCCTCCCGGCGCATCCCGGAGGATGCGAGATTTGTAGGATCGCTTCGCGGCAAATGCTCTGCGTGCGAAGCTTTCAAACAGTATCGGTCGGCAGCTATTGATCAATAAACCCTACAATGTTCCCGCGCTTATGATCAAATTTAGTGTTCGAATTATCTCATGAAAAATAATTGCATTATCGCAAGTAATTTCAAGATAGTATTTGTCTCCACGGCTTTACGTGCATTCTGCTCGATATTCTGTCGTAGTAGCTTGGTCCGACGGTAATCTCCTTGCCGCTTATCAATGTGAGGACAAGTTTTCGCCCTCCGCGTCGCCGCATGCCGCGAATGAACCCCAGGTTGACTATGACCGATCGATGGCAACGTACGAACCGATCTGGATCAAGCCGCTGTTCCAAAGAACTTATGGTGTCGCGCACCAGGTGAGCGGCACCACGTGCGTGCAACTCCACGTAATCCCCCTGCGCCAGGATATGATCAACGTCTTCCAGTGGTTGCCTGTGAAGCCCATCAGAGCGTCGTATCCAGATGTCAGTCTCGTGCAGCGATGGTTCGATCCTCTGCTGAAGGGAGGTCACCAGGGTTTGCAACTGGGCGAAGCGTTGGTCCGAATTGCGTGCGTTCAGTCGCGTCTGCGCCCGACGGACGGCGTCGCGCAGACGTTCGAATTCAAAAGGCTTGGTGAGATAGTCGGCGGCGTTCAGTTCAAATGCCTGAACGGCGTGCTGAGTGAAGGCGGTGACGAAGATCACTTCAGGGACGGGGTCGGTCGGGCGCAGGCGCATCGCCACTTCGAGACCGTCAAGGCCAGGCATCTGGATGTCCAGGATGACGATCTGGGGAGTGAGCGATCGAATAAGTTGGAGGGCTTCTTCTCCTGAGCGCGCGGCGGCGACCAGTTCAACCTCTGGTATGCATGCTAGCGCCTGTTTGAGTCGGGCGAGGGCCAGAGGTTCATCGTCGGCGATCAGAATCTTCATGCCGCGATCTCGAACGGGATCTGGATTTCGGCCCGCCATCCCCCGGCAGGATCGAGACCGTAACTCAGAGAGGCCTGGGGGCCATAAAGGAGCTTCAGCCTCTGCTCGACGTTCGCAAGACTACGACCAACGCCGCCAGTACAGGCGGCCCCGGCGCCGTCGTCAGAAACCCATAGCCGTAGTTGGTCTCCGTCACGTCGGGCGCCGATTTCGACCGTCACCGGAGCAATCGATTGCGCCAGGCCGTGTTTGACGGCGTTCTCGACGAAGGGTTGGAGAATCAGGCTGGGCGCCATGGCCGCGAGTGTCGATGGATCGATCTGCAAGCGCCGGCGCAAGCGATCAGGAAAGCGTATTTCCTCGATATCGAGGTAGCGCTGCTGGCTATCGATCTCGCTTTCGAGGCTAACGAGCTCGCGTGGACCCGCCGCGAGGGTGTGTTTGAGAAATCCGGCCAGTTGCAGGAGGGTCGCATCAGCCTCTTGCGCGTGTCCCTGGCCGATGAGGCTGGAGACAGCGTTCAAGGTGTTGAAGAGAAAATGGGGCTGAATCTGGAGCCGCAAAGCCGCCAGCTGTGCTTGCTGCGCGGCCATTCGAGCTTCGATCGTGCGGACTTGCTGACGCCGCAGGTTCTCACCCGCCACCATAACGGCGCACAGGGCCGACCATGTCATGATGGGCCACAAAAAGGAGATGTAGGTGGAGCTCAGGTTGCGGGGGTCGAGGAAGAACTCTCCGCTGTCAGCATGATAATCCGTCAGCACCCGAATATAGCTTGCGTTCAGAACGGTGTGGATCATGCAGACGACAAGCCCCAGGGCAGCTGCGCGCCAGAACCATGCAAAGGCCTGTGTTTCGTGCAGGCGGCGAAGCAGCACCCACATGCCGAGCGTGAGGACAATGCCTGTGCCAAGGCTGGCCATTCGCGCCAGCACCAATCCGTCCAGCTGATTGAAAGCGGAGGGCGAGATCAGCGAGCGGGCGCTGAGCTGTAACGCGTTGATCGTCCAAAAGATGAAGGTGAGCAGGACGACCATGCCGTCCAGACGCGTAAACGCCCAGGCCTGAGTTTTCTCATCATTCAGGTCGTCATGGTCGATCATGGATCCTCTCCGATCGCTTCAAAAAGCATCAACCGTGGCGCGGTGCAAAGCCTGGTCGATGAAGCGGCGCCTTAATGCGACGAACCGGCTGCTCTGGGGCGATGAAAGGATTGCTCGTGTCGACCAATCGCCGTCTTGGCGCGCCCAAGCGATCCTTGCCGGCGGCATAGTCGAGCAAAGAGCAGGGGCAGGGGCGAATGATGAACAGCGAGAAACAGATGGTCCGCGCTATGGGCGCCGCCTTGAGCGAGGTTGAGCGTGTGGCGCCCGGGCTCAGTCTCGGTCAGTTGACCATGTTTTTGCATATTGCGCGGCAAGAGGGGGTTCGCATGACCGATCTTTCGGATCTGTGCGGGCGTTCGGATACGGCGGTGTCGCGTGGCGTGCGCGCCATGGCTGTGGCGGATGATCCAGGAACCCTGGCTCCGGCCTATGGTCTGGTGGAGTTGCTTCGTGGCGTTGACGGACGCAGCCGGCATCTGGCGCTCACGCCGACCGGGGTGGAACTGGCTCGACGACTGACCGCCGTTCTGTGCGCCGATGCTGGTGCGAATCTCTCTGGATATCGCGAGGAGGCGAGCCTGGAAGGTTGATTGCCTGATCAGGTTCGGGGCCAGGCGCGATCTGGAGCTGCGGCGCGTTTTGCACTGCGTGGCCGACGGTCCGCAAAGCGGATTTCAACGCGTTCGAAATCCGTTTCGAGGGCCGACAGCGCCCTGCGGATCTGGCCCTCCCGGGAGCGGATCTTGAAATAATCCTCGGCCTCATACTCGACAGTGATGACGGCCTTGCGCTTCATCGGCTTGAAGCCGGACGGATCAGTGTGATCGGCTACCCCCCTGAGCTGCGGCTGGACGCGTTTCATGCGTCGACCAGGGCGGCGTCGAAACGATATCCCTGGCCTCGAACATTCTCTATCGGCAGGGCGACCTGGGCCTCTCGAAGCACTTTGCGTTTCAGGCGGCTCACCGAGGTGCGTAGCTGGCCAGCTAGATAGTCTCGTTCTGGCAGCAAGCCTTCGGCATTCGCCATGAAGGCGATCAGCAGGGCTTCGTCACGGATGGTAAGGCTGATCTTCAGACCATTCGGCGCTGTCAGGGTCCGTTGGGCCTGATTGAGCGACCAGGTCTTATGGCGTCGAGGCAAGGCGCTGGAAGGCTCGATATTTCTACCCAGAACGGAGTGGAGGCGGCTGAGAACTTCTTGAGCGCCGCCCTGGGCGATCCAGTTGTCAGCGGCCATTTCCACGACCAGCACGCGTTCCAGGGTCCCGCCCTCAAGCGCGACCACGAAGACCCGATCATGTTCCTCTGCGGCAGGATGGAAAGAAAGCATGGCCTCACCCCAATTTGTCGAACATCAACAGGGTGCATCCGTAGCGACGCTTTTGGTCGGGCTAGTTTCAGTTTCCGAATAGGGATTGGTCTTTTTGGTCGCCCTAATCCACGCTTTCGCCGATGCAGTTGGCGTGACGGCTTGAAGCGTCGGTGGCGGACAGGGTGGGATTCGAACCCACGGTAGGCTCTCACCTACGGCGGTTTTCAAGACCGCTGCCTTAAACCACTCGGCCACCTGTCCAGCGCGAGTCGAAACAGCGCGCGGAGCGTGCATAGCGGCAAGTCTCGTCACGCCCAAGCATAAAGCGCAGGCTGGCCAGGCGAAGCTCTAGGCTTTGGCGGCGCCCGGGGGGCGCGTCACCAGCCAGATGCCTATGCAGACCAGAACCAATGCAGCCAGATAACTCCAGCGCAGCAGGGACTCGCCCAGGAATATGGCGGACAGGGCGACGCCAAAGACAGGAATCAGAAAGTTGAAGGCGGCGATCAGACCGACCGGATTGTGCTTCAGCAACAGGCTCCACACGGCGAAAGCCACGGAGGACAGCAGGGCCATGTAGAGCAGCAGCGCGCCGGATTGCAGGTCGAGACCATCCATATGACCTTCGCCCGCCATGCCGATTCCGGTCAGGGCGACGCCGCCGATGAAAAGCTGCCATCCCGTCATGACCATGGCGTCCATGTCGGCTGAAATGCGCTTGCCGTAGATAGACGCCGCCGCCAGCACGAATGCCGCGATGATGATGAAGCCTTCACCCAGGAGGCTGAAATCGAATCCGAGGGCGCCGCCGCCCAGATTGACGACGACCACGCCCAGGAAGCCGATCAGGCAGCCCATGACCTTGCGGGCGGTCAGTCGGTCGTTGGCATACAGGAAGTGAGCCAGGACGACGCTGAAGAAGACGCCGGTGGCGTTCATGATGGATGACTTCACGCCTGTAGCGTGAGCCAATCCGACGTAGAAAAAGACGTACTGGATGGTAGTCTGGGTCAGGCCCAGCAAGACGACCTGCCGAAGCTGGCGGATGTTCTGGGTCAGGATCGGCTTCTTCAAGGCTGCTGCGACGCCAAGCAGGATCGTGCCCGCCAACGAGAACCGCCACCCTGCGAACAGCATCTGGCTGGAGATGTCGCTCGGCGCGATGTGCAACAGGGCATAGCCGTTCTTTACGGCCGGAAAGGCGCTGCCCCACAGGAGACAGCATAGCGTCGCCAGGGCGAAGACCCCGGAGCGGGTCTGGTAAAGGGAGGGTTTCAAGGCGCTCGCTTCAGGAACATGGAGTGGGCGCAAGGAGATCGCCGACACGCGACAACGCATAGTTCAAACGCCCTGTTAACCAAACCGGAAACGTCCTCGCTGATGATCACTTCAAGTGAGCAGGAGTGCGTACCGTCATGTTGGCGAGATTTATGAAGGGAGCGGCGATCGTCGCCGCCTTTTCCTCTCTGGCGGCTTGCGCCAGTTTCGGCGGCGGGCGCGATGCGCCGCTGCGTCCGCCGGTCGTGACCGATCCAGCGCCGATCGTCTCGGGCACGATGCGGCCCTATCAGATCCGCGGTCGCTGGTACCGTCCGGCGGAGCAGCCGGATTATGACGAGGTCGGCCAGGCGTCCTGGTACGGATCGCAGCATCACGGCCGTCCGACCTCGACCGGCGAACGCTTTGACATGAACGCCCTGACGGCGGCGCACAAGACCCTGCCTCTGCCGAGCCTGGTGGAGGTGACCAACCGCGCCAACGGCCGTCGGGTCATATTGCGGGTCAATGATCGCGGCCCGTTCGTCGACAGCCGGATCATCGATCTGTCGCGGGCGGCGGCGGAGGAGCTGGGCCTGTTGTCGCAAGGCGTGGGCGAGGTGCGGGTGCGCTATGTCGGACGAGCCCCGAGGACGGGCGGCGGTATTGCGATGCAACGAGCGGATGCGACGCCTGCTTCTCGGTCGACGCCCTATCGTCAGCCGGCCCCGGCGGAGACGGCGGCATCGGACACGGCGACCTACTGGGTTCAGGCCGGCGCCTTTTCGGATCGTCGCGCCGCTGGGCGAATCGCGGACCGTCTAGGCGAACGTGCCTCCGTTCAGGACATCCGTAGTGACGGACAGTCCCTGTTTCGGGTGATCGTCGGTCCCTGGCCGGACGCCAATGCGGCTGAACAGGCCCGTCAGGCGGTCATCGCACGCGGGTTTGGCGACGCCCTGTTGATATCAGGCGGTTAAGGCTTGCCTGACGCGCCGAGCTCGCCATTGTGCGCGGGTGCAGCGCGGTAAGTTCATCACATTCGAAGGCGGCGAGGGGGCCGGCAAGACCACGCAGGCGCGCCTGCTGGTCGAGCATCTCCGCTCGCTTGGAATCGACGCCATCCAGACGCGCGAACCGGGCGGATCGCCCGGCGCCGAGGTCATTCGCAATATCGTCGTGGCCGGAGACGCCGAGCGCTGGTCGCCGCGCACCGAGACCCTGCTGATGTACGCCGCTCGTTCAGACCATCTGGAGCGCACCATTCGTCCTGCCCTGGATGAGGGCAAGTGGGTCGTCTGCGATCGTTTCGCCGATTCCAGCCGCGTTTATCAGGGTGCGGGCGGGGGCGCACCGGAAAGCCTGATCGAGGCGCTGGACGCCGCCATCGTGGCCGACGACCAGCCGGATCTGACGCTGGTTTTCGATTTGCCGGTCGAGGTCGGACTGGAACGCGCCTTTGGTCGCGGCCTGTTCGAGACCCGGTTCGAATCCAAGGGCCTGGCCTTCCATCAGAAGCTCCGCGAAGGCTTCCTGGGCGTGGCCCGTCGTCACCCGGAACGCTGCGTCGTGATCGATGCGACCGGAGAGCTTGAGGCCGTTTCCGAACGACTGCGGAGCGCCGTCGCCGAGCGGTTGCTGTGAGCGAACATCCGCGCGACCGGTTCGACCTGGTCCCGGACGCCGCCGCCGAAGAAGCCTTTCTGGACGCCCTGAACAGGGGACGTCTGCACCACGCCTGGTTGCTGTGCGGCGTTGAAGGCAGCGGCAAGGCCACCTTCGCCTATCGCGCCGCTCGTCGTTTGCTCGGGGCCGCGCCAGATTCATCGCGCGGTCCGTTGGGGGCCGCGCCCTATGATCCTGTCAGCCAGTTGGTGGCGGCGCAGTCCCATCCCGATCTGCTGGTGATGGAGCGCCTGGTCGAGGGCGGCAAGCAGAAGAAGACCATTTCAGTCGATCAGGCCCGGGACCTGCCCGGCTTCTTCGCCAAGAGTCCGTCGCAGGCCGACTATCGCGTGGCGATCATCGACGCGGCCGACGACCTGAACATCAACGCCGCCAACGCCTTGCTGAAGATTCTTGAGGAGCCGCCTGAGCGCGGTGTCCTGTTGCTGGTGACCCATGCGCCCGGTCGGCTGCTGGCCACGATCCGCTCGCGCTGCCGCCGCCTCAGCTTCCCGATCTGGACCCCTGATCAGTTGGAGACCCTTGTGCGTAACCGCACGGGCGCTGATCCGGACGATGCGCGGCTGGCCGCCGACATGGCCGGCGGATCGCCGGGCGCGGCCCTGGCCCTGTCGTCCGGCGCCATGCAGGAAGTCGACGCCCTGGCGCGCAGCTGGGTCTTGGGTGACGCCGTCGATCGCGCCGAGCAGCTCGCCGTCGCCGATGGGTTTCGCGGCGCTGAAGGTCAGGCGCGCTTCGAGGCGCTGATGGATCGGTTGATCGCGGCTGTGAAGACGCGAGCGCTCGAGGCGCCGGCGGGGCAGGGCGCCCGCTGGGCCGAGCTGTGGACACGTCTGGCCGAACTGCCGGACCGAACGGCGGCCATCAACCTGGATCGCGCCGACGTTCTGGCCGGCGCCCTGGCCGACATCGCTCGCACCAAGGCCCAGAGATGATTATCGACAGTCACGTCAACCTGCACGCCCCTCAGTTCGACGAGGACCGCGACGAGGTTATCGCTCGCGCCCGTGAAGCCGGGGTTCGCCTGATGGTCGAGATTTCCGACAAGCTGTCGACCTTCGAGGCCACCCACGCCCTGGCCATGGCCAATGACGACATATGGTGCACGGTCGGGGCGCATCCGCATGAGGCCAAGGACCATGTCGAGCTGACGGCCGATGAACTGGTCGCCCTGGCCCAGCGGCCGCGTGTCATCGGCATCGGCGAATGTGGTCTGGATTTCCACTACGACCTTAGCCCCCGCGACGAACAGGCGGCGGTCTTCCGCCAGCACATCGAGGCTGCGCGCCGGACCGGTTTGCCTCTGGTGGTGCACACGCGTGAAGCCGACGATGTAATGGCGGCCATCCTGCGGGAGGAGCATGCCAAGGGTTCGTTCAAGTTGCTGATGCACTGCTACACCAGCGGGCTGGAACTAGCTGAAACTGCAGCGGAACTTGGGGCCTGGTTCTCGGTTTCCGGTATCGCCACCTTCAAGGCGGCGGAAGACGTGCGAGAGGTCATTCGCCGGATGCCCGAGGACCGTATCATCGTCGAGACCGACTGCCCCTATCTGGCGCCCATCCCCCACCGGGGCCGCCGCAATGAACCGGCCTATGTCGGCCTGGTGCTGCAGAAGCTGGCGGAAGTGAGGGGGTGGTCGCCTGAAGAGGCCGATCGCCGTACGACCGACGCCTTTTTCACCCTTTTTGATCGCATCCCTCGGCCCGCGGAATGACCAAGCTGGACCTGGAGATCGTCATTCTCGGTTGCGGTTCGTCGGGTGGCGTGCCGCGCGGTGATGGCGACTGGGGCGCTTGCGATCCTCAGGAGCCGAAAAACTGGCGCAGCCGCTGCTCCATGTTGGCGCGACGCCATGGCCCTGACGGGGTCACCAGCGTTCTGATCGACACCTCGCCCGACCTGCGTTTGCAGGCGCTGCGGGCAGAGATCAGGCATGTCGACGCCGTTCTCTACACCCACGATCATGCGGATCAGACTCATGGCGTGGATGATCTGCGTGTTTTCGCCATCCATGCGCGAAGGCGCATTCAGGCCTGGATGGATGCAGCGACGCATCATGCGTTGACGACCCGGTTCGACTATATTTTCGAGAGTCATCACGGCTATCCGGCTATTCTGGAAGCGCGACGGATCCCGCCGCATGGAGAACCGTGGATCATTGACGGAGCCGGCGGCTCCATCCCGGTGATTACCTTCGACCAGGCGCATGGACCGATCCGTTCTGTCGGCTACAGGCTCGGGCCTGTCGCCTATTCCAGCGACGTGTCCGATCTCGATGAAGATGCGTTGGACGCGGTGCGTGGAGCGGATCTCTGGATTGTGGACGCCCTGCGTTATTCGCCACATCCTACCCACGCTCATATTGACAAGACGCTTGACTGGATCGCTCGCTCCCAGGTGAAGAAAGCTGTCCTGACGAACCTGCACATTGATTTGGATTACAATGCCTTGCGGTCGATTCTTCCAGATAATGTGGAGGTGGCCTTCGATGGGTGGGCAGGTCGTTATGAAGTTTGACGACCGGGTGTGAAGCCTTCGCATCGCTGGCGTCTGTCGATCAGCGGTCTATAGCTGGGCAGTTGAAATGCTTGAGGCCTGAATT
The DNA here is from genome assembly GCF_055397675.1 of Brevundimonas sp. T2-11. NCBI lineage: Bacteria > Pseudomonadati > Pseudomonadota > Alphaproteobacteria > Caulobacterales > Caulobacteraceae > Brevundimonas > Brevundimonas sp. T2-11. The sequence continues at coordinate 1,605,769 of NZ_AP027920.1, read as the reverse complement.
CATGAGCGAGACAAGCGAGCGTCGGCAGGGGATTCAGTCCGTGGGCATTGGGCTGCGGGTGCTGGAGGTGCTGGCGTCTCTGGATGGCGCTGCGGCTCTGGGCGCCATCGCCCAGGCCTCGGATCTTTCGGCGTCCCAAGCGCATCGTTACCTGGCCAGTCTGATCGCCGCCGGCATGGCGCGTCAGGATGCGGCGACGGGGCGATATGAGCTGGGGCCGGGGGCGCTGCGTCTGGGGCTGGCGGCGCTGTCGCGGATGGACAGTTTCCGCGAGGCGGCGATCGCCCTGACCGACTATGTGCGCGAGACGGGGCGCACGGTGCAGATGGGCGCCCTGGGGCCGTCGGGGCCCATCGTGGTGCGCTGGATCATGGGCGCGCCCGCGATCTCGACCTCGCTGATGGTGGGCTCGCCCTTGCCGTTGCTGAGTTCGGCCACGGGCCATGTGTTTCTGGCCTTCCGCCCCGAGGCTGCGACGCGGCAGATGGTCGAGCGCGAGACCCAGCCGCAGTTCCAGCCGGTCGATGTCGAGGGCTTGCGTGCACGGGTGCAGCGTGACGGTTACTCGGCGATCAGGGGCGATCTGATCCCGGGCCTGCGCGCCACCGCCGTGCCGATCTTCGACCTGCAGGGGGAAGCGGTCTTCACCGCCACGGTCCTGGCCACGGACGTGTTCAAGACCGAGTATGACGATCAGGCGCGCGAGCGCCTGATCGAGGTGTGTGATCAGATCACCTTGGCGACAGGCGGGGTGCGGCCGTCGATCTGACGGCTCAAGCGGCGGCCTTGCGCAGGTCGGTCGCCGGATCGCCGGCTGTTTCCGCGATCAGGGTCTTGCCCATCAGGCGGCGCGCCGTGGCGAAGTCGCGCGGCTGATCCAGACAGACGGCGCCGACCAGAACGCCGTCGCGCAGGTAGAGACGCACCGCCTCGCCGCGCGCCACGACGGCGTCGCCCGCCGCCGGATCACCGAGGATCTGCAGGTTGTGGTCGCACTGGGCAGTCCAGAACCAGGGCGTGGGCTCGACTTCTGCGGGTTGACCAAGAATGGCCAGGGCGGCGGCGCGGGCCGAGGTCTGGGCGTGGGCCCAGGTCTCCATGCGGGCGGCGACGCCGTCGCGGACGCGCGCGGCCAGATCACCCACGACGAAGATGCGGGCGTCGGCAGGCGAGCGGTAGTCGTCGCCGACCAGAACCCCGCCCGCCACCGGCAGGCCCGCCGCCTCGGCCATCTCGGTTGAGGGGATGATGCCGATGCCGACGACGATCAGGTCGGCCTCGATGATCGAGCCGTCGTCCAGCCGGGCGGTGATCGATCCATCGGCGGCGTCTTCCAGCGCCTGCAGGGACCGGCCCAGCTTCACCTCGACGCCGATGCGGGCATGTGCGGCGGCCAGCCATTCGGCGGCCTCGGCCGGGACGTTGCGGCCCAGCAGCCGCTCGCCAGCCTCGATCACCGTGGCGGTCAGGCCCAGACCGCGCAGGGTCGAAGCTGCTTCCAGACCGATCACGCCGCCGCCGATCACCAGGGCGCGGGCGCCGGGCTTGGCCGCCGCCGCGATGGCGCGGGCGTCGTCAGCCGTGCGCAGATAGCGGACCGCCGGGTGGTCGGGCAGGGGCAGGCGACGCACGCGGCCGCCCATGGCCAACACCAGCTTGTCGAAGGGCTCGACCGAACCGTCGGCCAGACGAATCTGGCCCGCTTCACGGTCGATTGCGACAGCCTCGACGCCCAGTTTGAGGGTTACGTCCAGTTCGCCCCAGCGTTCGGCAGGCGCCAGCCATACCGGATCGGCTGCTTCGCCCGACAGGTACTCCTTCGACAGGCCTGGACGTTCGTAGGGGGGGTGCGTCTCGTCGCCCACCACAAGAACTGATCCGGAAAAACCCAGCTCACGCAAGGCGATAGCGGTCGCGCCGCCGGCGTGTCCGGCGCCCAGAACGAGGATGCGTTCAGCCATTTGTGATCTCCATCGGTCGTTGCACTAGATGCAACGCATTTGACATAGATCAAAAACCACGACACCAATGCGGTCAACGGCGACATGAGATCGCCGCTTCGAATTCTTGTCCGGGAGCTTTCAGTGAACATCCCCGTACGCCCGCCGGAGGGCGCCAACAGCCGCGCATGGCCGGCCGACGTCGACGCCGCCGTGCCCTACTGGGTCTATACGGACCCCGCGATCTACGCCGAGGAGTTGCAGAAGATCTGGTACGGGCCGCACTGGCTCTATGTCGGTCTGGAGTGCGAGCTGGCCGAGGTCGGCGACTGGAAGACGACGACCCTGGGCGAGAAGCCCTGCGTCATGGTCCGTTCGGGCGAGGACGAGATCTCGGTCGTCGAGAACCGCTGCGCCCACAAGGGCGTCAAGTTCTGCCAGACCCGCACCGGCCACTCCAAGGAGCTGATCTGCCCCTATCACCAGTGGTCCTATGCCCTGAACGGCGACCTGCAGGGCGTGCCCTTCCGTCGCGGCGTCAAGCGTCAGGGCGGCATGCCGTCGGACTTCGATCCCAAGGACCACAGCCTGAACAAGCTGCGCGTCGAGGTGGTCAATGGCGTGGTCTGGGCCACCTTCTCGGACGAGACGCCGCCCTTCCGCGAGTACCTCGGCGAGAAGTTCTGGAAGCACTACACCCGCGTCTATGACGGCCGGAAGCTGGAGGTGCTGGGTTACAACCGTCAGCACATCCCCGCCAACTGGAAGCAGATGCAGGAGAACATCAAGGACCCCTATCACGCGGGCCTGCTGCACGTGTTCTTCGCCACCTTCGGCCTGTTCCGCGCCGACCAGAAGTCGGCCGTCGATATCGACGACGAGGGCCGCCACGGCATCCTGATCTCGCGCAAGGGCGAGCAGGAAAAGACCGAGGCCATGGCCGACATCCGCAACTTCCAGGGCGATCTGGTGCTGGAAGACCCCCGCGTCATGGACGTGGTGCAGGAGTTCCCCGGCGAAGAAACCGTCGGGATGATCACCATCTTCCCCAGCGTGATCCTGCAACAGCAGGTCAACAGCCTGACCACGCGTCAGATCGTGCCAAAGGGTCCGGACGGCTTCGACTTCCACTGGACCCACTGGTGCTACGCCGACGACACGCCGGAGATGCGCCTGCGCCGTACGCGTCAGGCCAACCTGTTCGGCCCGGCGGGCTTCGTGTCGGCTGACGATGGCGAGGTTCTGGAGATGACCCAGCAGGGCGCGACGGGTTCTCCCGACGCCAACATGATCCTGCAGATGGGCGGCCGCGAGATCGCCCCCACCGACCACCAGGTCACCGAGACCGCCGTGCGCGGCATGTGGCGCTACTGGCGCAAGGTGATGGGCCTGTGAGCGACGCCATGACCATTGCTCGTGACGAGATCCGCGACCTTTACGACGCCTATTACGGCGTGCTGGACGACGTGGATCTGCATGCCTGGCCCGACTTCTTCACCGAGGACTGCCTGTATCGCGTGATCCCGCGCGAGAACTACGAGGCCGGCTACACCCTGTGCACCATGCAGGCCGAGAGCCGAGGGATGCTGAAGGACCGGGTGACCGGCCTGACGCGGACCCAGATGTATGCGCCGCGTTATTACCGCCGCTTTCCCACCGCACCCCGTGTGGTTGAGCAGGGAAAGGAGGGCGTGCGCGTCCGCCACAACCTGCTGGTGGTGCAGACCCTGGTGGACAAGCAGTCGGACATCATCCTGTCCGCCGTCTGCCACGACCGCATCGTCCGCGACGGCGACCGCCTGCGCTTTGTCGAGCGCATCGTTGTCTTCGATTCCGAAATGATCCCCAACAGTCTGGTGTACCCCGCATGACCGAAGCCGCGACCCTGTCGTGGGTGGCGACCCTGCCGCCCTCGGCCCTTGAAGAGCACGGCGTCGCCAAGGCCAGCGCCAACGGCCTGAACGTCGCCCTCTATGTTGTCGAAGGCGAGTATTTCGCCACCGCCGACCTGTGCACCCACGGCGCCGCCAGCCTGTCGGACGGCTTCCTCGACGGCGAGCTGATCGAATGCCCGCTGCATCAGGGCACCTTCAACGTGAAGACCGGCGCGCCGGTCGACGCGCCTTGCTCGGTCGCCGTGCGCAGCTTCCCGGTGAAGCTGCAGGACGGCCTGCTGCACGTCGGCATGGAGGGCTAGGTCATGCACGAGGTCCTTTCCAACGACCAGCAGTCGCAGTTGAACGCCCTTTACGAGCAGATGGAGCCGGAAGGCCTCTATCCCCTGTGGGAGAAGCTGTCGGCCCTGGTCCTGCCCAAGCCGGACTCGCCGGCCAAGGTCCACAAGTGGTCCTATGACAACGCCCGCGACTACCTCATGCGGGCGGGCGATCTGATCAGCGCCAAGCAGGCCGAGCGCCGGGTGCTGATTCTGGAAAACCCCGGCCTGCCGGGCCATTCGGGCATCACGCCCAGCCTCTACGCCGGTCTGCAACTGATCCTGCCGGGCGAGATCGCCCCGGCCCACCGCCACGCCCAGTGCGCCCTGCGCTTCGTCATGGAAGGCGGCGGCGCCTATACCTCGGTGGATGGCGAGAAGGCGGTGATGCAGCCCTTCGACCTGGTGCTGACGCCGGGCGGCCAGTGGCACGACCACGGCAACCCGACCGACACGCCGATGATCTGGCTGGACGGGCTGGACATCCCGACCGTCCGTCACTTCGACGCCAGCTTCGCCGAGGGCTATTCGGAAGACCAGTTCCCCGAACAGGCCCCGGCCGGCGACAGCCTGAACCGCTATGGCCGTAACATGCGTCCGCTGAAGGGCCACACGGCGGATCGTCGTCCGGCGCATCAGCCGCTGTTCCATTATCCCTACGCTGAATGGCGTCCGGCCCTGGACGCCATGGCCGAGAGCGGCGCCGAGATCGATCCGCATTTGGGCCACGCCCTGGAGTTCATGAACCCGATCAACGGCGGCTCGATCATGGCCACCATCTCGGCCCATGTCCGCCTGCTGCCGGAAGGGTTTGAGTCCAAGCCGCGCCGCTCGACCGACGGAACCATCTTCGTGGTGGTGGAAGGGACGGGTGAGGCGGTCATCGAGGGCGAAACCGTCGCCCTGAAGCCGCGCGACATCGTCGTCGTGCCGTCGTGGAAATCGGTCGCCTTCAAGGCGGCCAGCCGACTGGTCCTGTTCGGATACTCCGACAAGGCCTGTCAGGAAAAACTGAACCTCTACAAGGAAGAGAACGCATGAGCCTGCTGTTCCAACCGCAAGCGCCCGTGCTTGCCCCGACCAACACCGGGGGCGAATTCCCGGTCCGCCGCATCTTCTGCGTCGGCCGCAACTATGCCGCCCACGCACGCGAAATGGGCCGCGACCCGGACCGCGAGCCGCCCTTCTTCTTCACCGCCTGGGCCGAGACCGTGGTGCCGGACGGGACGACCATCGCCTATCCGTCGAAGACCGAGAACTTCCACTACGAGGCCGAGCTGGTCGTCGCCATCGGCAAGGGCGGTCGCGACATCGCCGTCGAGGACGCGCTGGACCACGTCTGGGGTTACGCCACCGGTCTGGACATGACGCGCCGCGACCTGCAGCTGGAAGCCCGCGCCCAGGGCCGTCCGTGGGACACGGGCAAGAACGTCGAGCAGTCGTCGCCGCTGGGCCTGATCCACAAAGCGGGCGAGGGCTTTGATCCCGAGAACGGCAAGATCGAGCTAACCGTCAACGGCGAGGTCAAGCAGTCGGCCGACCTGGCCGACCTGATCTGGCCGGTGGCGGACATCGTCACCTACCTGTCGGGTCTGTGGGAAATCCAGCCCGGCGACCTGATCTACACCGGCACCCCCGCCGGTGTCGGCGCCGTCGTCGAAGGCGACGCCATGACGGTCACCATCGACGGCCTGACCCCGCTCAACATCAAGGTCGGCCCCAAGGCCGCCTGATCCTTTTTCCAAGCATCATCAATCACGGAGAGGCGCGCGACAGACGCGCCCTCCACGGAGGACTACTTCAATGGCAGCCATGGGTGAGGGGGGCGGAAACGCCGTCATCGACCGGGCCAGGTTCGGCCCGCTACAGTTCGGCGTCACGGCGCTGTGCTTCATCATCGCCATGCTCGACGGCTTCGACACCCAGTCGATCGCCTTCGTCGCGCCCAAGATCGCCGAGGACTGGGGCCTGGCCCCGTCGGCCTTCGGTCCGATCTTCGCCATCGGCCTTCTGGGCCTGACGGTCGGCGCCTTCACCCTGAGCCCGGCGGCGGACAAGTTCGGCCGCAAGACGGTCATCCTGATCTCGACCTTCATCTTCGGCCTGTTCGCCCTGCTGACGGCCTTCTCGACCTCGATGAACGAGCTGCTGATCTACCGCTTCATCACCGGGGTCGGCCTGGGCGCCGCCATGCCCAACATCATCGCCCTGACCAGCGAATACGGTCCGGCCCGCCTGCGTGCGACCCTGGTGACGGTCATGTTCTGCGGCTTCCCGCTGGGTTCGACCATCGGCGGTCTGATCTCGACCTGGCTGATCGCCACCTGGGACTGGCATTCGGTCTTCGTCGTCGGCGGGGTCCTGCCGCTGCTGCTGCTGCCGGTGCTCTGGTTCATGTTGCCGGAATCGGTGCGCTTCCTGGTCGCCAAGGGCGCGCCGGAGCACAAGATCGCCCCCATCGTTAAGAAGATCGACGCCGACGCCTCGGTCAGCGAGTTCATCGCCGGCCTGAAGCACGAGCAGTCGTCGGCGGCCAAGGGCTTCTCGGTCTTCCAGCTGTTCCGTGAAGGCCGCACCCCCGTGACCCTGCTGCTGTGGGTCGCCTTCTTCATGAACCTGCTGGTCATGTACTTCCTGGTGAACTGGCTGCCGACCCTGCTGAAGGGCGCCGGTCTGCCGCTCAGCCTGGCCATCCTGTCCACCGCGACCCTGAACCTCGGCGGCGTCGTCGGCGCCATTGTTCTGGGCCGGATGATCGACAGGATCAGCCCCTACGTCGTCCTGGGTTCGGCCTACGCCGCCTCGGCCGCCTTCATCGCCCTGCTGGCTTTCGGCGGCGCCAATCTGACGGTCCTGCTGCTTGGCGCGGCCCTGTCCGGCTTCGGCGTCGTCGGCGCACAGATCGGCTGCAACGCCCTGACGGCGGCTGTCTATCCGACCGCCATCCGCGCCACGGGCGTGGGCTGGGCCCTGGGCGTGGGCCGTATCGGCGCCATCGTCGGTCCCCTGGTCGGCGGCGTGCTGCTGGCCGCCGGCTGGACGCCGCAGTCGCTGATCCTGCTGGCCGTCATCCCCGCCGTGATCGCCTCGATCGCGGTCTTCACCCTCGGCGGCGTGCGCCGTCGCGCCGGAGTCTGAACCCATGATCCTGCACGGTTATTTCCGCTCCACGGCCTCATGGCGGGTTCGTATCGCCCTGGGTCTCAAGGGACTGGAGGCCGTGCAGGTCATCCATCACCTGCGCAAGGGCGAGCAGCGGGCGCCGGACTATCTGGCGCTCAACCCGCAGGGGCTGCTGCCGGCCTTCGTCACCGACGACGGTGCGGTGCTGACCCAGTCGCTGGCCATCATCGAATACCTCGACGAGACCTCGGGCCAGCCGTCGCTGCTTCCCGCCGACCCGGTGCAGCGGGCCAAGGTTCGGGCGGTGGCCCAGGCCGTGGCCTGCGACATCCACCCGGTGCAGAACCTCAAGGTGCTGCAACGCCTGGGCGACCTCGGTCTGGGCGAAGAGGGGGTTCAGGCCTGGGCCGCAACCGTCATTGAGGAAGGTCTCGACGCGGTCGACAAGCTGCTGGCTGAGCAGCCGGGCCCCTTCGCCTTCGGCGACGCGCCGACCCTGGCCGACCTCTGCATCGTGCCGCAGCTGGGCAACGCCCGTCGCTTCGGCGTCGAGGTGCGCTGGCCGCGCCTGCTGGCGCTGGAGGCCGCCTGTCTCGAACTGCCCGCCTTCCAGAACGCCGTCCCGGGCAAACAGCCCGACGCCGAATAATCACCCCAATCGAACCGAGCGCGGAGCCAACCGCGCCCTTTCCCGGAGGAAATCATGACCATCGCCGCTGCGGCCGCCGCCGCATTGCTTTCGCACGCCCCCATGCCTGCCGACGCCGAGGCGCCGATCCAGACCGCACCCGCTGCCGGTCTGGCCGCCGCGCCTGCTCCGGCGTCCGCTGCGCCGGCCGCGCCGCCGCCGTTCAAGTTGATCAATCACGACGAGAACTACGCTTACCTCGCTGATCCGGCTAAGCGGACCTCGACCTGGTCGAAGTTCAAGTATGTGCCGGTCGGCGGCGAAGGCAGCCCCGTCTGGGTCAGCTTCGGCGGCGAGTGGCGCTTCCGCGCCGAGCACCGCGACAACGAGCGCTTCGGCCGTGGTCTTCAGGACACCGGCGGCGACTTCCAGACCCGCGCCCGCCTGTGGGGCGAACTGAACCTAGGCTCTTCGCTGCGCGCCTTTGTCGACGTTCAGGACGCCCGCACCTCGGGCCTGGCCAGCGGCGAGCCGGTGATCGAGGAAAACCGTACCGACCTGCACCAGGCCTTCGTCGAAGCGAAGACCGGTCTGGGCGGCGGCAACTTGCGCGTCCGCGCCGGCCGTCAGGAGTTCGGTCAAGGCGGCTTCCGCCTGTTCGACATGCGCGAGGGCGCCAACGCTCGCGTGGCGCTGGACATGGTTCGGGTCATGTACGACAGCCCGACCGGCTGGAGCGGCGGCGCTTTCGCCGGCTACGCTCTGCGTGAAGGCAAGGCCTCGTGGGACGACGCGACCAACTTCGACTATCGCCTCTATGGCGCGACCGCTGCGAAGACGCTGGGGCAGGGGGCGACGGCGCCGAAGCTGGAGCTGCTTTACGCCAACACCGATCGTCTGGGGACGCCGTTCGACGGTCAGGTGGCAGGTCGCGACGACCGCGACACCCTGTCGGTGCGTCTGTCGGGCAAGGTCGCGCCCTGGGACTATGAGATCGAGGCGGTGAAGCAGTGGGGTTCGTTCCGCGATCTCGACATCGACGCCTGGTTCTTCTCGGCCGTCGGCGGGCGCACCTTCTCGGGCGTGAAGTGGTCGCCGCGCGTTGCCGTGCGTCTGGACGTCGGCTCGGGCGACAAGGACCCTAACGACGGCAAGCTGAACAGCTTCAACCCTCTGTTCCCGCAACCGGCGGCCCTGCGCACCGATCTGGGCTTCGCCAACATGGTCCTGCTGCAGCCGGAGGTGACGGTGCGTCCGTCGCCCAAGCTGACGCTCGGCGCCAACACCGCCGGCTTGTGGCGTCAGAGCAAGGACGACGGCCTCTACGCCCTGTCCGGCATGGTGCTGCGCGGCGCCAATGAGGGTCAGTCCTCCTATGTCGGTTGGCGCACCGGCGTCTTCGCTCGCTACGCCCTGACCCCTTATGTCTCGCTGATGGGCGTGGCCAACTACACCAAGGCCGGCGACTTCCTGAAGGAAACTGGCACGGCTGAAGACCAGTCCTACCTCGGGACCTTCCTGACCTTCAGGTTCTGAGCCCCGAAGGAAGGCGACAACGCTACGGCGTCAAATCCCCTCTGACCTGCAACGGGCAAAGGGGATTTGCGTGGGGGATTAAAGAGCCTCGCGTCAGCGCCTTGTAGCGGCGTCGATAATGGCGCGAGCCTGGGTTACGGCGGCTTCGGTCGTGACCTCGCCGTCCTGAACCTTTTGGGCCAGGTCCATCAGCGGCGTACCGGTGACGACGCCGGTCTGGGCTTCTTCCTCGACATGCACGCCGCCGTCGCGAGCGATGACCGCGTCCCAAGCGTCGCGGACAGCGGCCCAGTAGGTCTGCGTCGCCGCCCAGTAGTCGTCCCCGGCCTTGGGCGAATAGCTGGTCGAACGGTCGTAGGTGTTGACCACGTCTTCCTGAACGATGGCGACGGGCTCGTCGCCGGCGCGGCCGTTCATCTTCACATTGTCCTGGATATGGACCCAGCCCGCGGGCGTCAGGGCGTGGCGGTTCGTGCCCAGATAGCGGTCATAGACGGGGTTCAGCACCGCGTCGCGTCGCGCCAGCGGCCGCCAGGTCGGGTCGGAGGTCCACACGCTCAGGCCGTTGACATAGGTCCACCGGCCGACGCCGCCGTAGCGGGGCGAGTCGTCCGTCTGCCACACTGTCTGCGACCAGGCGCCCGCGCCCTGATCGGCCGACACCGGCGTCAGGGTCCACTGGTTCGGCCCGGCATAGGTCAGGACGGTCTGCGGTTGATAGACCCAGTCCTGACGCCAGTGCTTGACGACGATGGCCTGGCCGTCGTGTTCCATGACCAGGATGTGCTGCAGGCTGATCTTGTCACCCTTGTCATAGACAACGCGCACGATCTCGCTGCCGCCTGACAGCTTGCCCTCCATGGGGTCGTAGTCGGCGTTGAAGCTGACGTTCTCGCGCATGTCGAAGTGGACACGGAACTGGCCAGCCTGGGCCAGGATGGACTGACGGTCACGCTCGAACTGACTGGCGGGCGTCGCGGCGTTCGCGACGGGCGTGGGCTGGGCCAGGGCGCCAGCCGCGGGAGCGGCGCCGGCCAGCAGGGCGGCGGCGATGAGAATGGCGCGCATGGGCTTCTCCATAATGAAAGTCGTTTGCATTTTAGGTGTCTGTCTCAGTAGCGCAAGTTGACCGAGACGCCGAAGTTGCGGCCGGGCTGGGTGAAGGCGTCCAGCGTAGCGGGGCGGCCGTCGACGGCCGGGCGGTTCAGGCCGCGAACGTCGCTCCACCAGGCGTATCTCTCGTCGAAGACATTGAAGACGCCGGCGCGAAGGGTGGCCTTCTCGGTGACGTTCCAGAAGGCGGTCAGGTCCAGGATGGCGAACTCCTCGCCCGGCCAGCACAGGCCGCCGCCGCAGTCGTAGTTGGACTTGTCGTCGGACCAGGTGACGGTCGCCCCGCCGCCCCAGACGCCGGACGGCGCGGCGTAGTTCAGGCCCGCCACCACCTTGATCGGGTCGATGCTGGTCAGCTTGCCGCGCTCGCCGTCCGTTTCCTGTTCGCCGTCGGCGAAGGAGGCGGCGACGATGGCCGAGAAGCCGTTGTCCCAGCGGATGTCTCCGCGCGCTTCCAGACCCCAGATCTTCACCTCGGTCAGGTTGACGTACTGATAGATCAGCGGATCGACACCCGGCACGCCGGTCCCGCGCACCACCACCTGGTTGATGAAGTCGTCGTAGCTGGTGTGGAAGGCCGTGGTCGACAGCGACAGGGCGCCGCCGAACATGTCGAGGTTGCGGAAGCGGAAGCCGCCCTCGATGCTCTCGCTGGTTTCCGGCGTCAGGTCGGGATTGGGAATGGATTCGTAGCCAAACACCGGGTTGGCGAAGAAGTTGTTCACCTGCATGGGCGAGGGCGCCTTGAAGCCCTGGGCGTAGTTGGCGAAGACGCCGAAGTGGTCGTCGGCCCAGAACATGACGCCGACCTTGGGCGACAGATGGCTGTCGCTCTGCCCCTCGGCCGGGGCCGGGAACAGGGCGTCGGCCTTGGGCGTCAGCTCATACCAGTCGTAGCGCAGGGCCGGGATGATGCTGAGGCGGCCGCCCATCAGGGTGATCTCGTCCTGAATGAACAGGCCCGCCAGATCATATTCAGTCTTGGGGAAGGGGCGGGCAGGGAAGGGCTCGCCCATGGGCGGCACGGTGCCGTCGCGGATGCCTTCCTGGGTGGTGCGCGACCAGTCGCCGCCGATAGTGACGCGGTGCTGGACCGAGGGACCGCCAAAGGTCTTGGACCCCTGCGCCGCCAGACCCCAGACAGAGTTGTCAAAGGTCACGTCGCGAGTGCGATCGACAGCCGGAGTGCGGTCTTCAAATGTGAACTGGGTCGTCGTGGCGTCCTGCCAGTAGGTAGCGATCGAGCCGTCATCCAGCCCGAAGACATCGCTGAAACGCCAGTCCAGGCTAACCCGGTCGCGCTGCGTCTCGTCGTGGGCGGTCAGTCCGATTACCGTGGCCGAATAGCTGCTCAGCGCCTCGCCATCCATTTCCTGATCGAAATGGTCATAGGTCAGGCGGACGGAGTGGTTGTCGTTCACATCCCAGACCAGCTTGCCCAGGACGGCGTTGGAGGCGAACTCTTGCGGGTTCGGCTGGGTGCGGGTCGAGCCTGTGCCGCCGGTCTCGGCCATGTTTTCGGTCTCTTGAGCGTCACGACGGGTGTAGGCCAGCAGGCCGGACAGGCTCCCGGCGCGGCCCGCTAGCGCCAGACCCTCGGTCCAGCCTTCATCAGCGGAGCTGTAGCCGACGCGGGCGCGGACGCCGAAGTTTTCGCCGCTGGCGATGAAGTCCGACGGGTCCTTGGAGGTGAAGCTGACCGCGCCGGCGATGCCGTCCGAGCCGTAGAGGGCTGAGGCCGGGCCGCGCAGGATCTCGACCGACTGGACCAGGTCCAGGTCGTTGTAGCCGCCGCGACCAACGCTCTGGGCCCCGAAAGCGAAGCCGTCCGGCACACGCACGCCGTCCTGAATGATCAGGACCCGGTTGCCGCCCATGCCGCGAATGGTGAAGCCCGAGTTGCCGTCACGGCCGGCGCCCGACAGGGCGGCCGAGAAACGGGCGGGGCTGGTCGGGACGCTGACGCCCGGCTCGAACCGGATCAGATCCTTGATGTCGGTGACCAGGTTGTTCTCGATGGTCTCGGCGGTGATGACGCTGACGCTGGCGGGGACGTCGTCCACGCGCCGCTGTGTGCGGGTGCCGACCACGGTGATCGGCGCCACCGGCACGGCCTGCTCCAGATCCGTGACCTCTTCGCCCCAGGCGGGGAAGGCGGCGGTCGAAAGGGCGGTCAGCCCGGCGGAAAACATCAGAAGCGTGCGCATGGTTACGGCCCCGGTTGGAGAGGGGTGCGCAATTACTGCGAACGATTATCAGAATCAACCTCATTTATCCAAAGGTTCGTCCGAACGCACGCAAGCGGAGTATGGGCGGGTTGCGTTCAACCGCATCAGCGGTAGAGGAGGGGTCAGGATAAGGATGCGAACAATGGCTCAGGACGACGGTCTGTTTGATGAGGACGGCGGCGGATTTGATGTCGATGACTGGGCGCGACTGACGCCGTTCACCGCCAGGATCGCCACCCTTGATGACGTTCAGGCGCGCCGGGCCGTATTCGCCCTGGGGGACACCGAGGATCCCCGTGTCATCGACATGGAGCTTCCGCAGCCGGCGATCTGGTGGGAGGACGACGGCGAACAGGCCGTAGTGATCGTCCAGGCCGAGAGCCACATTGGCGCCGATGGCGAGATCATGGAGGTGCTGGGCCTTATCCTGCCGGATGGCGATGGCGCCGTAGCCTTGCTGGACGATGTTGATCTGGTGGATGATACGGACCCCACCTGGCGTGATCTGGTCGCCAACGCGGTGGATGGGGTCGATATTTCAGACTGATCGCCAGTGACAGGTTGCGGCGATCCCTCGATCATAGATAATTGGGCGTTTCCGAAAGGATGATCGCCATCACCAAGTCCAGCGTTTCCTCAGACGGCATCGCCGACGCCCTTACGCTTCGTATCGTGCGTGGGGAACTGGCCCCCGAAGCTCGACTTCGGCAGGACCATGTCGCGGAAGAGTTCCAAGTCAGCCATGTGCCTGTGCGCGAGGCTTTTCTGCGCCTCATAGCCAAGGGTCTGGCTGTCAGCAAACCGCATGCGGGGGTTCGCGTCGCGCCGCTGGACCAAGCCACGCAACGCGAGGTGAAGTTGATGAGGATGGCGCTGGAGCCCCTGGCCTTGCTGCATTCCATCCCCAACCTCACGCAGGAACAGATTGCTCAGCTGGAGCACCTGCGTCTTGCCTGCGATGAGGCAGACGACATTCACGACTGGGAAGAGGCCAACCGGGCCTTCCACATGGGCTCCATGGCGGCCTGCGGGATGCCCAGGCTGTTGCAGGACGTCGGAGACCTTCAGCTGCATGGCGCACGGGGCATGCTGGTGCATTACAGGCCGCGTTGGAAACGGCGAGCCGATCCCGACCACAACGCACTTATGGCTGCGATCAGGATACGCGACGTAAAGGTGGCGCTCGCCGTCGCCGAGCGCCACCTGTCCAGGTCTGTCTAGCTACGCGCCGTTTAGGCCGCTTGCTCCTGACAGGGCGCTGAAATTCCAGCCTGGTCGGCGCGCCTGAGATTCAGCTTGTTGAAAAGCACCGTGTCCCGATCTTCGCCGGGATTGTCTGCGGTCAACAGGGTGTCGCCAACGAAGATCGAGTTTACGCCGGCGAAAAAGCACAGGGCCTGAAGCTCGTCCGTCATTTCCGATCGTCCGGCCGAAAGGCGGACATAGGCGTGCGGCATCAGGATGCGGGCGGTGGCGATGGTGCGGACCAACTCGATCGGGTCCAGTCGCGGCGCATCCGCAAGAGGGGTTCCCGCCATCGGCATCAACATGTTGATCGGCACGGACTCGGGGGGATGCTCGAGAGAGGCGAGGGTGCGCAACATGTCGATGCGATCCTCAGCCGTTTCACCCATGCCGACAATGCCGCCGGAACACACGTTGATTCCTGCCGCTCGGACGCGATCCAGGGTTTCCAGGCGGTCTGCAAAGGTGCGGCTGGTGATGATCTCGGGATAGAAACGTTCCGAGGTGTCGATGTTGTGATTGTAATAGTCGAGGCCTGCTGCCCGCAGGCTTGCAGCCTGATCGTCCGTCAGCATGCCCAGGGTCATGCAGGTTTCAAGACCCAGCGCCTTGACGCCGCGCACCATCGCCAGGACGCCCGGCATGTCACGGTCTTTCGGCGATCGCCATGCGGCGCCCATGCAATAGCGTGTGGCGCCGGCGTCTTTCGCCTTTTGGGCTTCGTCCAGAACGCGCTGGACTTCCATCATCTTGGTGGCTGACAGCGTCGTGTCGTTGCGGGCGGACTGTGAGCAGTAGGAGCAGTCTTCCGGGCATCCACCTGTCTTGATGGACAGAAGTTTCGAGCACTGGATGGTGCTGGGCTCGAAATGGGCCCGGTGGACGGAATGGGCCTGGTGGAGCAGGTCCATGAAGCCTGAATTATAGATTGTGCTCGCGTCGGGAGCTTGATTCTTGGACATGATATTGAGCCTGCGAGCATCTGGGACGACCATCATAGATACGAACTATCACGTTTTGGAATGGTGGATATTTTTATATATTATACGACCCGTTGGCGTGTTCGCACCGCTACATGCACTCACCGCATGAGGCGCGATCGCTAGCTCTAATCCCGTAGCGAAGCCTCAACGTTATTTCGCATAATATATCTTAGGCGATAAATCCGTAATCCTTGGCGACCAGGCGAAATCCCTTCCAGATCACTTGGAAGCCCTATTCCGCTGGGGAATCGGCGCGGCGGCGCAGTTCGATGATGCGAACGCACCAGATCGAGACTTCGTAGAGCAGCACCATGGGTACAGCGAGCATCAGTTGGCTGATGGGGTCTGGCGGCGTGACGACGGCGGCGACGACAACGACGGCCACAATGGCGTAGCGACGGCCCTTGGCCATGACGCTGGAACTGATCAAACCCGCCAGGCCCAGCAGCGTCATGACGACGGGCAACTGGAAGCACAGGCCGAACGCCAGGATCAGCGCCGTGACCAGATTCAGATAGTCCGACACCTTGGGCAGCAGTTCAGCCGCCACGCCGTCGCCGATGATCTGCTGGCTCAGCGAGAACCACATGACGAAGGGCAGCATGACGTAATAGACCAGCGCTGCGCCCAGAAGGAACAGCACCGGCGCCGCGATCAGGAACGGCAGGAAGGCGCCCTTTTCGTTGCGATAAAGGCCGGGTGCGACGAAGCGATACAACTGCCAGGCCAGAACCGGGAAAGCCACGATGACGGCGCCGAGTCCGGCCAGCTTCATCTTGGTGAAGAGGATTTCCAGCGGCGCCGTGTAGATCAGCTTCACGCTCTGGTGATCCACATCCGGCACGGGAATCAGGCGCGCGGTTCCCAGGATCAGATCGAATGGCGAGACATGACCGTGCGCGCCTACCGTCTGGTGGAAGGCGGCCGACACCACATAGGGCTGAACCAGGAAGAGATAGAGCTTCTCGGAAAAGGCGAAGCAGCCGATGAAGGCCACGATGAAGGCCACGACGCAGATCAGCAGCCGCCCGCGCAGCTCGATCAGGTGATCCATCAGGGGCGCGCGCGACGCCTCGATGTCGGCCTCATCCCGGTCGAACGACGTCATAGCTCGACCTTCTTGGCGCGCTTGACCGCAGGCTTGGAGGCCGCGGGTTTAGTGGAGCCGCCGGTCGATGCGGCGCTCTTGGTCTTGGGTCTGGGTTTCGGCTTGGGCTTGGTCGCCACGATGGGTTCCGCGATCGAAGGCGTATCCGGCCATTCATCCACCCCGGTCGCGACCGGCTCAGGCTCAGGCTCAGGCTCTGCAGGCGCAGCCAGCGCCGGGGCGTCCAGCGGGCCTTCAAGATCCTTGCGGATATCCTTGAAGGCCGCTTCGGCGTCAGCGCCAAGCGGGTGCATCCCCTGCCCGCTTCGCAGCGCCTCGACCTCCTTGCGCAGGTCGTCGAGCTCGGACTGACGAGCCATTTCGTCGAAGCTCGCGCGGAATTCGTTGGCCATGCCGCGCGCCTTGGCGACGAACTGACCGACCTTGCGCATCAGCATCGGCAAATCCTTGGGCCCCACGACAAGCAGGGCCACCAGACCGATGACAAGGATTTCGAACCCGCCGATTCCGGGGCCAAGACCACCCATGATTCAGCGTCTTTCCGCGAAAGGCTTAGCGGTTCAGTTCTTCTTTTTCGGCTTCGGTGCGCGGCAACGAGCTGACGCCATCCTTCGGACCCTTGGAATCCGTGTCGTCCTTCAGGCCGTCCTTGAAGGCGCGAATGCCCTTGGCGGCGTCGCCCATGATGCCGGACAGCTTGCCGCGGCCGCCGAACAGCAGGGCGACGACGACGATGACGATGGCCCAGTGCCAGATGCTCATGGAGCCCATGGCGTTACCTCCTCAAAAGGACCACGAACGCGGTCCTGTCCGACTGATTGTTGTGCGTCATATAGGCTGACTGATGGCGGCGCGCCAAGGGACGCTGTAGGGACCCGATCATGAGTCTCGTTGATCATGTCATCATCCATACCGACGGCGCCTGCAAGGGCAATCCCGGCCCCGGCGGTTGGGGCGCAATCCTGCAGACCGGCGGCGGTCACGAGAAGGAGCTGTGGGGCGGCGAGCCCAACACCACCAACAACCGCATGGAGCTGATGGCCGCCATCGCCGCGCTGGAGGCCCTGAAGCGCCCGTGCCGCGTCGATCTGCACACCGACAGCAAATACGTCATGCAGGGCATCACCGAATGGATCCGGGGCTGGAAGGCGCGGGGCTGGAAAACCGCGGACAAGAAGCCGGTCAAGAACGACGACCTGTGGCGTCGCCTGGACGAGGCTCGCAGCCGTCACGAGGTCAAGTGGCACTGGGTGAAGGGGCACGCCGGCCACGCCCTGAACGAACGGGCCGACGCCCTGGCGAATCGCGGCGTCGAAGACATGCGACGCCGCTAGAAGCCTCAGATCGAACGAACCCGCAGGCGCGGACCATCGACCGATTCGACCACAACGCTTTCACCCGCCAGCGGTCCGGCGCCCTCGATCTCGGCGGGCCATTCCGCGCCCGAGACGAAGACGCGGCCGCGTCCATCGACAAAGGCTTCGACCACCCTCGCCCGCTCGCCGACCAGACGCAGGTCGCGGTCGTTGATGTCCGGCTCGTCGTGAGGGTTCACGCGCTTGATCAGGCGGCGCGACAGGATGGTTGAAGCCACGGTCAGGGCGGCGAACACGCCGATTTCAACCGGCAGGCCCAGGTTGGGCGCCAGCGCCGCAATCAGCGCCACCAACCCGGCTGATACCGCCGGCCACAACAGCCACTCGGTCGAGGCCGCCGCCTCGATCGCCAGCAGGACCACGCCCACCGCCAGCCATAACCAGAAGGGCTGGACGGCGTACAGGTTCAGTAGCCAGTCCATGCCCTACTCCGTGGTCGGCACGGCGCCGCCGGGGCGACGCGGTGCGGGACGAGACGGCGCCGCGGGAGCCGGGGCTGGCCGAGCGACCGCACGCGTCTCGGTGCGGACATGTTGCTGCTCCTTGGCCAGGCCGACCAGTTCGCCCAAGCCGGCGATGGTGCCGACCAGGCCGCCCATTTCGGCCGGGACGATGACCGTCTTCTGCTGGGGGCTGCGCGCCAATTCCGCAAAGGCTTCGACGTATTTCTGGGCCACGAAGTAGTTGATGGCGTTGACGTCGCCGCGGGCGATCGCTTCCGACACCATGGCCGTCGCCTTGGCCTCGGCCTCGGCTTCACGTTCACGGGCCTCGGCGTCGCGGAAGGCGGCTTCACGACGGCCCTCGGCCTCCAGGATCGCAGCCTGCTTGGCGCCCTCGGCGCGAGCGATGGCGGCCTGCTTTTCGCCGTCCGCCTCGGTGATGACGGCGCGACGCTCGCGCTCGGCCTTCATCTGACGCGCCATGGCGTTGGTGATGTCGCTGGGCGGCGTCAGGTCCTTGATCTCGATGCGGTTGGCCTTGACGCCCCACGGCTCGGTCGCCGCGTCGATGACGTGCAGCAGACGGGTGTTGATGGCGTCGCGCTGCGACAGCACCTCGTCCAGTTCCATCGAACCGACCACGGTCCGCAGATTGGTCATGCAAAGCTGGGCGATGGCGTAGGGCAGATCGTCCACGCGATAGGCGGCGCGGGCGGCGTCCATCACCTGGATGAAGACGATGCCGTCCACCTTCACCATGGCGTTGTCCTTGGTGATGACCTCCTGGGTCGGGACGTCCAGCACCTGTTCCATCATGTTCATCCGCTTGCCGATACGCTCGACGAACGGGGTCAGGATGCTGATGCCCGGCTTCAGCGTCTTGGTGTACTTGCCGAACCGTTCCACCGTGAATTCACGGCCTTGCGGCACGATCTTGATGACGCTGAACAGGAAGATGATCGCGAAGGCCGCGAACATCACAAAGAAGATAATCGAGAAATCCATAAGCCCCTCCGGTTGGGAGGCGAGCTTAACGGTCGTCCGGCCCTGACGCCACAGAATCCGGTTCAGCCACGTTGACAAGGCTGTCAGCGCGACGATCCGTCGCCATGGCGTGAGCCTGGAGAATGATGCGGCGCGTCTCGGACCAATCGACCCGTTGCAGCGCCTCGTGCAGAGGAAGGAAGATCGCTTCGGCCGCGTCGTCGCCCGCCACCGGCTCGCCGCCGGTCCAGATCGCGGCGTAGTCGATCAGGACATAGTGCCGCCCGGCCTCGGGAAACACACCGTCCACCACGTCGATCAGACCGATCAGTTCTGCCTCTACGCCCGTCTCTTCGCAAAGTTCACGCAGGGCCGCATCGGCCAGCCGCTCGCCCGGCTCTATTCGCCCGCCCGGCAGGCTCCACTCGCCCTGACGCGGCGGCGTGCCGCGACGGATCAGCAGGACTTCGTCGCCTTTCAGGCAGACCACGCCCACGGCCGGGGTCGGAATCATGTTTTCTCCGCAAATTGACCACCTGGAGGCAGGGTTTTGCGCTTCCACCACGTCGCGCCTTTTGCCACAAGGCGGATATGACCCTCCCCACGCCCGCCGCCATCGAAGAGCTGAAATCCGCCCTGCCCGGCGCCTGGACCACGGACGCCGACGACATGGCGCCATGGCTGACCGAATGGCGGGGACGATGGACGGGCGAGACGCCCATCCTGCTGCAGCCCCGCACGACGGAAGAAGTCGCCAAGGCCGTCGAGATCTGCGCCCGCCACCGCGTCGCCGTCGTGACCCAGGGCGGCGGCACTGGCCTGGTCGGCGGTCAGATTCCCTTCGGCGAGGTCCTTTTGTCCACGCGCAAGCTGCGGACCGTGCGGGACGTGACGCCGTTGGACGACGCCATGACGCTGGAGGCCGGGGTGACCCTACTCGAGGCTCAGCAACTGGCCAGGGAGAAGGACCGTTTCTTCCCGCTCAGCCTGGCGGCCGAGGGCTCGGCCACCATCGGCGGGGTGATCTCGACCAACGCCGGCGGCACGGCGGTCCTGCGCTATGGCATGATGCGCGACCTGGTGCTGGGCATCGAGGCGGTCATGCCCGACGGCCAGGTGTTCAACGGCCTGAAGCGGCTGCGCAAGGACAACACCGGCTATGACCTGAAGCAGTTGTTCATCGGCGCCGAGGGCACGCTGGGCGTCGTCACGGCGGCGACGCTGAAACTGTTTCCCATCATGCGCAGCCGCGCCACGGCCATTGTCGGCCTGGAAAGCCACCACGCAGCCGTCGCCCTGCTGGCCCGCGCCAAGGCCGAGACCGGCGGTGGCGTCGAGGCCTTCGAACTGATGAAGCGCCTCGGCATGGCCCTGGTGCTCAAGAACATTCCCGACACGCGCGAACCGCTGGAAACCACGCCGCCCTGGTACGTCCTGATCGAACTGACCTCAGGCGAGCCCGACGGCGCCGATTCGGCCATGGAGCGTCTGCTGACCAACGCCTTCGAGGAAGGTCTGATCGTCGACGCCGCCATCGCCCAGAACGACGCCCAGAAGGCCGCCTTCTGGCGCCTGCGCGAAGAACACTCGGCAGGGCTGAAACCCGAGGGTGGCGGCTGGAAGCACGACGTATCCGTGCCGGTCTCCCGTATCGCCGACTTCATCGACGAGGCCACGGCGGCGGTCGAGAAGTTCCACCCCGGCTGCCGCGTCTCGGTCTTCGGCCACGTCGGCGACGGCAACCTTCACTATGACGTGATCCCCGGCGTCGGCGAGGACGTGCCCGCCTTCATCGCCCGCTGGATGGAAGGGTCCGAAGTCGTCCATGATGTGGTGGCTCGCTACAATGGCTCCATCTCGGCGGAACATGGCCTGGGACGGCTGAAAACCGACGAGGCGCGGCGCTACAAGTCGCCGCTGGAGATCGCGACCATGCGGGCGATTCGTCAGGCCATCGACCCGCAACGGATCATGAACCCCGCGATCCTCTTCTAGGCGTCACGACCGCATGTGACGCCGCCGACGGTTCAAATCGTCACGGAAGCGGCCTATGAGGCCCGCTTCCCGATGCATCGGAGCCTGTGTCGCCTTGCTGATCGTCCTGTCCCCGGCCAAACGGCTGGACTTCACGCCCCCCGCCATCAACGTGCCCGCAACCTCGCGTCGCTGCGCCGACGAAACCGCGGAACTGGCCAAGGTCACCAAGAAGCTGAGCCGCGCTGATCTGCGTCGCCTGATGTCGATCTCGGACGCTCTGGCCGACCTGAACTACGAGCGTTTTCAGTCCTTCGACAACGAGACGGCCGAGGGCGCGCTGCAGGCCGTCTTCGCCTTCGCCGGCGACGTCTATGACGGCCTGGACGCGCGTTCTCTGGCCCCGGCCGATCTGGACTGGGCGCAGGATCACCTGCGCATCCTGTCGGGCTTCTACGGCTTGTTGCGCCCGCTCGACGCCATCCAGCCCTATCGTCTGGAGATGGGAACTCGCCTGAAAACACCGCGCGGCTCCAACCTCTATGACTTCTGGGGTGAGCGAATTTCACTGCGCCTGAACGAGGACGCCGCTCCCCTGCCCGACCGCACCTTGGTCAATCTGGCCAGCCAGGAATACTTCGGCGCGGTCGACGCCAAGGCGCTGAAGCTCCCGCTGGTTACGCCCCACTTCAAGGAGCGCAAGGATGGCGAGGCCCGCATCATCTCCTTCTTCGCCAAGAAGGCGCGCGGCGCCATGGCCCGCTACGCCATCGAGAACCGCATCGAAAAGGCCGAGGATCTCAAGGCTTTCGACCGTGACGGCTACCGCTTCGACAAGGCGCTTTCCACGGACGCGGACTGGATATTCATCAGAGAAGGAAATTCCTGATCGCCAGATTGAACGACTGCGGTTAGGCTGCGTTGCAGCATAGCTAATTCACGGGTTCTCTCCGCATGTTTGCCATGAACGATCTCAAGGGCCAGGTCGCCGTCGTCTCCGGCTCGACCTCTGGCATTGGCTTGGCTCTGGCCCGCGCCGTCGCACAATGTGGCGGCGACATTGTTCTGAACGGCCTGGGCGATCCTGCGGTCATCGAACAGACCCGCGCCGATCTGGCCGCCGACACAGGCGTTCGTGTCCTCTACCACCCCGCCGACATGACCCAGCCGGATCAGATCGGCGACATGGTGGCCACCGCGCACCGCGAATTGGGCCGTCTCGACATCCTGGTCAACAACGCCGGCATCCAGCACGTCGAGGCTGTCGAAAATTTCCCCGCCGATGCGTGGGAGAAGATCATTTCGATCAACCTGTCCTCGGCCTTCTACGCCACCAAGGCGGCGATCCCGATCATGAAGGCCCAGGGGCGCGGCCGCATCGTCAACATCGCCTCGGCCCACGGCCTGGTCGCCAGCCCGTTCAAGTCGGCCTATGTCGCCGCCAAGCACGGTGTCATCGGCTTCACGAAGACCGTGGCCCTGGAGCTGGCGCAGCAGAACATCACCTGCAACGCCATCTGCCCCGGCTTCGTCGAGACCCCCATCGTCGCCAAGCAGATCGAAGATCAGGCCCGCACCCGCGGCTTGACGCCCGAGGACGTGATGAAGAACGTCATCCTCGGCTCGCAGCCGACCAAGCGCTTCGTCACGACCGACGAACTGGCGGGCATCTTCCTCTATCTGGTGTCCGACCTCGGGGCCTCGGCCAACGGGTCGCACTACTCGGTCGACGGCGGCTGGACCGCGCAATAGCGATCTGAAGGGGCGGAAGATGGCCAAGTCGAAAGTCCGTCGCCCCATCTGCCTCGCACTTCAAGGCGGCGGCTCGCACGGCGCTTTTCAGTGGGGCGTGCTGGATCGGCTTCTGGAAGCCGACATCCTCGACATCCGCGCCGTCACCGCAGCCTCAGCGGGAGCGATGAACGCCGCAGCCCTGATCACCGGGCTGGAACAAGGCGGCGCCGAGGGCGGTCGCGCCGCGCTCGACAAGCTGTGGCGCGAGGTCAACCAGTCCGGCGGTCGCAACGTCTTCGGCGACAGCGCCATCTGGTCCAGGGCCCTGACGCCCGGCTGGCTCAAGGACAGCCCGATGTGGAAGGCCGGGGAGACGCTGGCCATGTCGATGAGCCCCTACGCGTTCAACCCCTTCAACCTGAACCCGCTGAAGCGCGTGCTGGAAACCGCCGTCGACTTCGACGCCGTGCGCGGTTCCGATATTCAATTGATCGTCTCGACCACGGCGGTCCGCGCCGGTCGGTCGCGCCTGTTCCGTTCGCCAGAGATCACATCCGACGTCCTGCTGGCATCGGCCTGCCTGCCGCACCTGTTTCAGGCGGTCGAGATCGAGGGCGAGCCCTACTGGGACGGCGGCTATCTGGCCAATCCAGCGCTCTGGCCGCTGTTCTACGCCGACACCCCCGACGACATCCTGCTGTTGCCGCTCAACCCCTTCGTGCGCGACGAGGCTCCGCGCGAGGCGGGCGAGATCATGGATCGCCTGAACGAGATCCTGTTCAACGCGCCTCTGGTGGCCGAACTGCGCGCCGTCGCCTTCGTTCAGGACCTGATCGCCGAGGGCAAGCTCAGTCGCACCGAGGACCGCCACCGCGCCGTCCGCATGCACGCCATCGAGGTCGACGACTGGCTGGGCAGCCTCTCGCTTTCGACCAAGTTCGACACGGAATGGAGCTTCCTCAACGATCTGAAATCGCGGGGGCGTCAGGCGGCGGAACAATGGCTGGAAACCTGCGCGGCTCAGGTAGGCAAGGCCTCCAGCGTCGATCTGAAGGCCCGTTTCCTTTAGCCGACAAAGCCCGCCGCCCGACGCAGGCGGTCGTTGATCGCCTCGCCCAGCCCCTTTTGCGGAATCGGAGACACGGCGATGCCCGCGGGCTTGTTTCGATCCGCTTCGCGTAACAGGCGAAACAGATTGGCTGCGGCCTCGCGCAAATCGCCGGTCGGGCTCAGACTCCATCCCTGTTCGCCGACGCCGGGGCCGAACCCCAGCAGGATTTCTCCCTCCCTCGCGGCCTCGGCCTCGATCCGCACCGGGGCGTCGGGGGCGTAGTGCAGAGCCAGACGACCGGGCGAACGATGTCCCTGCCCCGCCTCTTCAGCCAAGGGCCCCACGGCGCTCTCGATCTCCTCGCGCGTCACCGAACCGGGGCGCAGCAGGGCCACGCGGCCGTCCAGCACCGAAACGACCGTGCTTTCCACGCCTACGGCGCAAGGCCCGCCATCCACGGCGGCGCCGACCGACTGACCGGTCTCCTCCAGAGCGTCGTCGAATGTCGTGGGGCTGGGCCGTCCCGAACGATTGGCCGAGGGGGCGACGACAGCGCCGCCAAAGGCCGCGATCACGGCGCGCGCGCGCGGGTGCCCCGGCACGCGCACAGCAACGCTGTCCAGCCCCGCCCGCGCCAGATCGCAGACCCGATCGCGATCACGCACCGGCGCCACGATGGTCAACGGACCGGGCCAGAAGGCCTCGGCCAGCGCCCTCGCCCGGTTGTCGAAGACCGCGATGGACTCGGCGTCCAGGGCGTTGGCGACGTGTGCGATCAAGGGGTTGAAGCGGGGTCTTCCCTTGGCCTCGAAGATACGAGCCACCGCTTGCGGGTTGGAGGCGTCTGCCGCCAGACCATAGACCGTCTCGGTCGGCAGCATGACCAGCCGTCCGGTCTTCAACGCCTCGGCGGCGATTTCAGGGGTGTCGCCCTTCATGACCGGCGCAACCCCGAACCGAGCAATCTGCGATTTCGAGGTTCAGCCAAGGGTCTTTCCTTCCGCGACGGCACTAGGCCACAGAGTGACGGAACCAAGACCAAAGTCCAAGCGCCCTTGCATCATCGACGCCTCGGGCGTCAGAAGCAGTTTGAAGATTCTGGAGACCGCCATGAGCTACCGCGCCCCTATCCGTGACCTCGCCTTCGCCCTGGAAGCCGTCGCCGGCGTTGATCAGGTCAGCGCCACGGGCGCGTTTCCCGATTACGATGCGGACGTCATGGGCGCGGTGCTCGAAGCCGCCGGTCAGTTTTCGGAAGAGGTCCTGGCCCCGCTGAACCGTCCCGGCGATCTGGCGGGCGCCAAGTACGCCAATGGCGCAGTCACCGCCGCCCCGGGCTTCGTTGATGCTTACAAGCAGTTCGCCGAAGGCGGCTGGACCGGCCTGACCGCCTCGGTCGAGGCCGGCGGCCAGGCCCTGCCCAAGGCGCTGGAACTGGCGGCCTATGAGACCGTCCACGCCGCCAACATGGCCTTTGGCCTCTGCCCCATGCTGTCCCTGGCCTCGATCGAGGCCTTGGAGCAGGTCGGCGACGAACACCAGAAGAGCACCTATCTGCCCAAGCTGGTCAGCGGCGAATGGACCGGCGCCATGGTGCTGACCGAACCACACGCCGGTTCGGACCTGGGCGCCCTGACCACCACGGCCACGCCGAATGGCGACGGGACCTATGCCCTGAACGGCCAGAAAATTTTCATCACCTGGGGCGATCACGACGCCACGGACAACATCATCCACCTGGTGCTGGCCCGCCTTCCCGACGCCCCTGCGGGGCCCAAGGGCATCAGCCTGTTCCTGACGCCCAAGTTCGCCGTCAACGTCGACGGCTCGCTGGGCGAGCGCAACGCCTTCCACCCGGTCGGTGTCGAGCACAAGCTGGGCATCCACGCCTCGCCGACCTGCGTCATGGCCTATGAAGGCGCCCGCGCCGAACTGGTCGGTCGTCCGAACGAGGGCCTGGCCCATATGTTCGTGATGATGAACGCCGCGCGTCTGGCCGTCGGCGTCGAGGGCGTGGGCATCGCCGAGCGCGCCTATCAGCACGCCCTGGCCTATGCCCTGGAACGCCGTCAGGGCCGCAGCATCTGGACCGGCGAGAAGAACGCCCCGATCTTCGACCACCCGGACGTGCGCCGGACGCTTGGCGTCATGAAGGCCAAGATCGCCGCCGCCCGCGCCATCTGCCTGTCCACCGGCGTCGCCGCCGACCTGGCCCGCCACGCCGCGACCGAGGCCGAACGCAAGGCGTGGAAGGGCCGCGAGGACCTGTTCACCCCCATCGCCAAGGCCTGGTCCACCGACGTCGGCTGCGAGGTCGCCTCGCTGGGCGTTCAGGTCCACGGCGGCATGGGCTTCATCGAGGAGACCGGTGCGGCCCAATACTATCGCGACGCCCGCATCACCCCGATCTACGAAGGCACCAACGGCATCCAGGCCATGGATCTGGTCGGCCGCAAGCTGTCGATGGACGGCGGCGATTCCGCCAAGGCCCTGATCGCCGAGATGAAGACCACGCTCGGCCAGATCGATCGCCTCTATGCAGGCAAGCCTGTCGAGCGCTTCGCCACGGCCATCGAGGCCATCGAGGACGCCACCCTGTGGCTGCTGGACCGCAAGGCCGCCGCTGACGGCGCCGCTGACGTTCTGGCGGGCGCCGACGCCTATCTGAAACTGATGGGCGACGTGGTCGGCGGCTGGATGCTGGCCAAGGGCGCTTTGGCCGCCAAGGCGCGCCTGGACGCCGGAAACGGCGATCCCGTCTGGCTGCAAGGCAAGCTGGACCTGTATGAGCTCTACGCCGCCAACGTCCTGGGCCACGTTTCCAGCCGTCTGGCCGCCGTGGGCCAGGGCGGGGAGTTGCTGCAAAGCCTGACGGTCGAGGCGCTGGCGGGCTGATTGTCCGCCTCCATGGCTTGAGCGCACAACGCCTCCCGTGCAACCTGCACACGGGAGGCGTTCTCATGAGAACATTGATCGGCGCTGCAAGCCTGATGCTTGGGGTTATTTTCAATTGCCCTGCACAGGCTCTGGCAGAGACGCCGGTCGCCTGGGTGACGCGCCCTGTGCCCACACCCAATGACTTTCCCCCGTTCGCCGCCGCCATGGGTGTTAACGGTTGGGTCGAGGTGAACTGTCGCGTGACGGATGAAGGCTTGCCGAACGCCTGCACCGCCATGCGCGCCAGACCGGACGGTCTGGGGTTCGCAGAGGCGGCGGTGCGCGTGATCCAGCGCGCCCGGTTGACGCCCGCCGCACCAGGCTCGCCCCCCGAGGAACGCGAGTTCACGGTCCGTGTGCCGTTCAATATCAAGCCGTTCAACGCGGAGACGCCCCCGCCCTGGTCTGGCCCGACGCCCAGCGCTGCGCAGATGCAAAGCGGTCAGCGCCATGCCCGGCGCAGCATCGAACCGACCGTTCGCCTGAGACGCCAATGGCGACTGGATCGGATGCCGCCCGAAATGCGCCGGACGACCGAAGGCTGGATCGCCGAACTGTTCGGAAGCCTGGAGGCGGAGCGTCAGCGACGGGGTCTGGCCATGGCGCGCGTCCTGGCCATGCGCGGACTGGAGACCATGCCGCCCAAACAGCCGGACGACTGGAGTGAATCCTGGGTTCCACAGCTGAACGAGGCCGGTCGTGATCTCTATCCTCGCGAACCGATGATCGAACTGCGTCGTCGCTTTTGCGCCCGTTACGATTGCGGGCCATCGGCCGAAACCGTCACCAGCCCTGAATAGTCCGGAGTTCCCCGCATGATTACGCTTCTGGCGGCCTTGGCTTTGCTGGTCGAACCTGTGCGCTGGGAGACGCCGCCGGATGTAAAGCCTTCCGACTACCCGGCTCTGGCCAGAGACTTGCGGATCAACGGGACCGTCACGCTAGAGTGCGAGAATAACGACGCTGGCGCTCTCGCCCGGTGCGCGGCTGTGTCGGCCAAGCCCGCTGATGCGGGGTTCCAGCAAGCCGCCCTGGCGATCGTGTTCCGAGGGCGTGTCGCCCAGCCCGCGGGCGTCCCTTTCATGATCGAACTGCCCTTCGACATCCTGACCGAAGGCGACGAACCGCTGCGTCAACCATGGGAAGGCCCCGAGCCCGGCCCAGAACATCTCCAGGCCGCACAGGCCTTTACCGACAGTTTCTATCACGGCAGCCGCTCTGCGACCGAACGCTCGATCCGTGACTGGAAGGTCAACGAGATGCCGACCGAAAAAGCGGCGCTGCTGCGCGACTGGATGGCCGAGCTATACCCCGACCTTGAAGCCGAGAAAGCCTGGCAAGCCGCAGGGATTGCTCGCGTCCTGGCGTTGCACGGCCTGGACTACCTGCCGACCCGCAAACCGATCGGCTGGGACGTCTGGTACGCCCAGGTCACCCAGGCCAGCCCGGAAGACCCGGCCCCGATCAGAAACGAAATGCGCCGCCGCTACTGTGCGGCGTTCGACTGCGTTTCGGGCGCAGCGGTCGACTGATCAAGCAGGGCGATCGCCTCGCGCACGTACTGGGCGTGGGCGACGACGCCCAGTTCCAGGCCTTCGCCGCCGCCCTGAACCTCCTGGACCAGAACCCCGGCGATATAGGGGTGATCCGGCGTCGGCGCGCCCGGCAAACGATCGACAGCGGGGGTCCAGAAGACCGGCCCTCCAGAGTTGCCCTGCGACACGGCGAAATCCAGCAGGAAGGTCGGGAAGTGCCGGATCGGCGTCAGCGGCCATGAACTGATGCGGCCCAGGCGCAAGATCGGGAATCCGGCCTTGTTGGCCGACAGACCGTGCGGATAGCCCAAGGCCATCAGTTCGTCGCCAGGCCCGACACGCCAACGATCGAAGGTGTTTTCATCCGCAAGCCAGCCAACGGGGATGGCCGCCCGGGTGAAAGCGTCGGGCGCGATGATTTCCATGACCGCGACGTCTCGCTCTGGATGCCGGGTCCATAGCGGCGTGCCGGTCATGTCGCGAATCCGCAGGTTCGCGGGCGCGAATTTCCAGGCGCCATCGGCTTCGGCGGTCCGCCAGCCGATACGCGCCTCGGGACCCGGCATGACGTTCAGAACATGCGCCGCCGTCACCAGCACCACGCGTGACGAGCCGTCGGGCTTCGGCGCCGAGATCAGAAAGCCCGTTCCGACCTTGCGCGAGCTTTCATTCAGGGGCTGATCCAGTTGCATGGTGGCGTTGATCATGCCCACGGTCAGGTCCCAGGGAACGGGAGCGACAGCGGCGGGCGGTGCGGGCGGAACGTCCTGAGAGATCATTCCGCCATTTGACGCCGCACGCGCGCGGGCACAAGGTCCTCCAACCACAGGGGAACCACATCCATGAATCGCCGCGAACTGATCGCCTCGACCGCCGCTGTCGGCCTCGCCGCCGCCTCCCCTGCACTCGCCCGTTCGACTACCGGAGCCTCGATGTCCCTGCCCCAGCCGCCCGTCGCCAAGAAGATTCCCGTCCGCATCGAGCAACTGGGCCGCGTCCGCACCGACGACTATCAGTGGATGAAGGACGACAACTGGCAGGCCGTGCTGCGCGACCCGTCGCTGATCAAGGCCGACGTCAAGGAACATCTGACTGCCGAGAACGCCTATCGCGAGGCCATGATGGCCTCCACCCTGCCGCTGCAGGCCCAGATGTTCGAGGAAATGAAGGGCCGCATCAAGGAAGACGACAGCTCCGTCCCCGCCGCCGACGGCGCCTGGGAGTATTTCACCGAGTATCGCACGGGTGAACAGCACCCGCGCTATATGCGGGTCGAGCGTCAGGGGACCTGGATGGTGGACGGCCAGCCCGTGACCAGGAACTTCATCAAGGCCCCGACACCTCAGCTCCTGCTGGACTGCAACGCCCTGGCCGAGGGCAAGGCCTATTCGGAGGTCTCGGCGACCGAGCACAGCCCCGACCATGCCCTGTTCGCCTATGCCGAGGACGCCCAAGGCTCCGAGGTCTTCAAGATCTACATCAAGGATCTGGCGACCGGCGAGGTCCTGCCCGATCCCATCGAATCGGCGACCGAAAACTTCACCTTCTCGCCCGACAGCCAGTGGATCTTCTGGACCAACCGCGACGACAATGGCCGCCCGGACAAGATCTTCCGTCGTCCGGCGCGCGGCGGCGAAACCACCCTGGTCTATGAGGAGACCGACGACGGCATGTTCCAGAGCGTCGGCCGCACCTCCGACGACGCCTTCATCATCATCGGCATCGGCAACC
Source organism: Brevundimonas sp. T2-11 (assembly GCF_055397675.1). Classification (NCBI taxonomy): domain Bacteria; kingdom Pseudomonadati; phylum Pseudomonadota; class Alphaproteobacteria; order Caulobacterales; family Caulobacteraceae; genus Brevundimonas; species Brevundimonas sp. T2-11. The sequence continues at coordinate 1,575,885 of NZ_AP027920.1, read as the reverse complement.
AGGAAACCTCGGAAGGTCGTATCATCCCCGGCGCGACGCCCACGGCGACGCCGGTCGTGGTCGAACCGCGCCATGAGGGCCGCCTCTATGATCTGGATCACTGGGGCGACCGCTGGGTGATCCGCACCAACGCCGACGACGCTATCGACTTCAAGGTGGTGGAGGCCCCGACCGACGCCCCTGCCAAGGCGAACTGGAAGGATCTGATCCCCCATACGCCCGGCCGCTTCATCGAGGGTGTGGCCCTGGTGAAGGACTATCTGGGTCGCCAGGAACGCGCCGACGCCAACACGAAGATCGTCATCCGCGACCGCGCCGGCGCCGAGCACGAGATCGCCGTGGATGAGCCCGCCTACGCCCTGTCTCTGGGCGGGGGGTCGGAATTCGACACCACGATCATGCGCTACGGCTACAACTCGCCGTCGACGCCGACCTCGACCTACGACTACGACCTGAAGACGCGCGAGCGCACCCTGCGCAAGGTTCAGGAGGTTCCGTCCGGCCACGACCCGGCCGACTATGTGGTCGAGCGTCTGAACGCCCCGGCTTCGGACGGCGAACTGGTGCCGGTGACGGTGTTGCGCCGCAAGGACACGCCGGTGGACGGCTCTGCCCCTCTGCTGCTCTACGGCTACGGCTCCTACGGCATCCCCATGGCGGCCAGCTTCTCGACCAACCGGCTGTCGCTGGTGGATCGCGGCTTCATCTACGCCATCGCCCATATCCGTGGCGGCTCGGACAAGGGCTGGAACTGGTTCCTGACCGCACGCCGCTTCACCAAGAAGAACACCTTCACTGACTTCACCGCGGCCGCCGACCACCTGATTGCGCAGAACTACACCAGGGCCGGAAACATCGTGGCCGAGGGGCGGTCGGCCGGCGGCCTGCTCATGGGCGCCGTCACCAATATGCGGCCCGAACTGTGGGCCGGCGTGATTGGCGGCGTGCCCTTCGTTGATGTCATCAACACCATGAGCGACACCTCCCTGCCGCTCACGCCGCCGGAGTGGCCTGAATGGGGCAATCCGCTCGAAGACGCCGCCGCCTACGACTACATGCTGAGCTACAGCCCCTACGACCAGATCGAAGCCAAACCCTATCCTGCCCTGCTGGCGACCGGCGGCCTGTCCGATCCGCGTGTGACCTACTGGGAACCCGAGAAGTGGGTCGCCAGGCTGCGTCCGGCCTCGACCTCGGGCAAGCCGGTGCTGCTCAAGATCAACATGGAGGCGGGCCACTTCGCCTCGTCCGGGCGCTTCGACTATCTGAAGGACATCGCCCACGACTACGCCTTCGCCGTCTGGGCCGTCGAGAAGGGCTGGGAAAAGGCGTGATCATCCGGCCGTACACGGACGCCGACCTGGCCGCCGTCACGGCCATCTACGCCGACAGCGTGCTGAACGGCACGGGGACGTTCGAGCTGGACGTCCCCTCATCCGACGAGATGAGGTCGCGTCTGGCCGCGCCCGCGTCGCTGGGCCTGCCTGTTCTGGTCGCCGACATCGAGGGTCAGGTCGCGGGTTATGCCTACGCCGGTCCCTATCGTCTGCGCGCCGCCTATCGATTCATGGTCGAGGACTCGATCTATGTGTCCGAGATGTTTCGCGGGCGCGGCGTCGGCAAGGCTCTTCTGGACGCCCTGCTGGGCGCCTGCGAGGCGCTCGGCATGCGTCAGATGGTGGCGGTGATCGGCGACAGCGACAACGCCGGCTCGATCGCCCTGCACGCGGCCGCGGGTTTTGAACACGTCGGCGTCTTTCACGCCGCGGGATGGAAGTTCGACGCCTGGCGCGACGTCGTCTTCATGCAGAAGGCGCTTGGCCTCGGAGCAACCGCGGCGCCGGATGCGCCCGGCCTGGACTGCGGGCGCTAGAAGCTGAATTCGCAGATAATTTCAGCAACCTCTCACATTGCGCTTGACCCCATCATGAGTCGCCCTTAATCCGCACTTCTCCTCCTCGCGGAGGGGAACGCGGGTGTAGCTCAGTTGGTTAGAGTGCCGGCCTGTCACGCCGGAGGTCGCGGGTTCGAGCCCCGTCACTCGCGCCATTCTCTTCAGCGAAGGGAATGGCGCACACCGCCTCTCAAATCCTGAAATCAGAAACGAACAGCGCCTCAGAGCGGCTGTCTTGTTGCGTGTGTTCTGGCTCGCACCGTCCTTCCAGATGCTATGCGACGGTCACAAAAAGGGGGAGCGCGATGACGCGCTCCCCCTCTTCGTTGCTGGAGCCCCAGCCGGTCAGTCGACCGGCTTGACGTTGTCGTCCGAGTTGCGGTCGATCCAGCGGTTGTAGGGGTCGATACCCGCAAAGGCCGGCTTCTGCTCCGTGACGAAGCGGAAGACCTGGGTTCCGCTGCGCAGGGGCCGACGCTCCATCAGGATGACCGACTTGCGGTCGAACGCCCCCTTGCCCGGCTCGGCGGAGAACAGGCCGACATCGAAGGTCTCGTTCAGCGGGGCCTCGGTCTCCTCGCCCTTGCCGTCGGCGTAGAGCTTGCGGGCCTCGACCGTCAGGGCGACGTCCCACTTGCCGTCGGCGCGACGGGTCGCCGTGACCGACTTGGTCTTCACGTCATACAGGGTGATCTTCTCGAACAGGTCGGTGATCAGGGCCTGCTTGTCGGCCGGCGCCTCGGCGCGGATCGCGTTGATGAGATCCAGCGAGCGCGGATAGGGCGCGGACTTGAAGGCGTACTGAGCCAGCACCCGACGCAGGGCGCGGTTGACCGCCTCCTCCCCGATCTGGTCGCGCAGCAGGTACATGACCAGACCGCCCTTCTGATAGTGGATGTACTGCTGGTTCTCGATGCGCATCAGCGGCATCTCCTCCAGCCGCTCCATGCCGCGCGAGCGCAGGTAGCGGTCCAGCTCATACTTCAGGAAGCGGCGGATCTTGTCGGGTCCGTACAGCTTCTCCATCACCATCAGCGCCGAGTATTGCGCCAGGGATTCCGACAGCAGGGTCGAGCCCTGCTGGTCAGAACCCACCACCTGGTGCGCCCACCACTGGTGGCCGACCTCGTGGGCGGTGACGTAGGTGACGTAGTCGATCTTCTCCTCGTCGGTCAGGTCGGCGATGAAGCCGAGGCCTTCCGAATAGGGCATGGTGTTGGCGAAGGCCTGGGCGAAGCTGGCGTAGGCCGGGAACTCGATGATCCGGGCCTGACGGAACTGGTATGGGCTGAAAGCGGTGCCGTAGTAGTCCAGCGACGCCTTCATGCCGTTCAGCATGCGCTGGACGTTCCCCTCATGGCCCTTGTGGTAGTAGACGGCCAGTTCGATCGGACCGTGCTGCTCCCTGGCGATCTGATAGTCGGCGGACTGGACCGAGAAGAAGTTCAGAACCGGGGCCTCGGTGACGAATCGGGCCGTGCGACGGCCGTCCTTCGTTACGTCCGACACCTTGTAGCCCGGCGCGATCGGCGTCTGATCGGCGACCGTGGTTACGGTGATGTCGGCGTTGACCCAGTCGGCGCCGATATAGTTGTGAGCCCGCGCGCTTTCGTCCTCCAGCTTGGCCATGCGCAGCTCGGCCGGCAGGCCGTGCTTGCGGCGCTTGGCGCGATCCGACAGCAGGCCGTCGCGGCCCATGCCGATGGTCAGGCCGAACTCGCCATTGTTGACGAAGGTGCCGTTGTCGACGATCCGTGTGGTGTCGCCGCTGTTCTTGAAGCCGCGCTGCTCCAGCACCGTCTCAAAGGCGATGATGCGCTTCTCGCCCGGCTGCATCGGTGTAGCGAAACGATAGATCCGGTACTCGAATTGCGGCCACTCCCTGGCCACCGTCGCGCCCTGGACGTCCAGCATGGCGATCTTCAGGTCCTGGCTCCAGCGCAGGTGGACTTCGCCCAGAGGCGCACCTGTGCGGTTCTCGATGACGTAGCTCCCCTTGGTCGTCAGACGCGGCTGGTGCGGATAGAGGTCCAGGTCCAGCTTGACGTCGGTGATCGCGGGCTGAGGCGTCTTCTCGTACTTCAGCAGGGTCTTCTCATAGTCCGCCATCAGTTGTTCGCGCTGATCGCGGCTGCGGTACTCGTTCCAGACGTTGGTGTTGATGAAGGTAAAGACGCCCAGGGTCACAAAGGCGGTCAGGGCGACGCCTCCGATCACGCCCGCCGGCCCCACCAGGCGACGCGGCAGACGCTCCAGGCGCGGCAGGAAGCGCGTCTCGGCGCCCCGACGCCACAGACCATAGGCGATGACCAGAAGGACGACGGCGAAGCTCGACCAATAGGCCTGCATCCACGCCGCGTAGCCCGCGAACTTGCCCAGACCGTTCATGTCCGACAGCGGCATGCCCGTCCCCGAACCATAGCGGTACAGGACATGGTCAAAGCCCAAGTTTGACAGGACGATGGTCGAGATCAGATAGACCACCATAATGGCCCAGCCGACGAACTTGTTGGGCGACAGGGCCTGCACGAAGATGGCCAGCACAGCCATCAGCGCAAAGCTGATCGACTGGGGCACGACGTACCAGAACAGGTACTTGCCGATCTCGAAGTTGGTGTAGCCCTTGATCGTCTGCACGATCATTCCGGCCAGAGAGGCGGCCAGCAGGGTCGAGACCAGGACCAGAACCAGGGCCAGGGTCTTGGGCAGCAGGAAGGTCCAGTCCGGCGTCGAGGTGGAATCGATGATCTCGTGTGTGCGCCGCTCCCGGTCACGCCAGACCAGTTCGCCGGAATAGTAGATGGCGATGATCAGGACGATCAGACCGAATGAGCTGCCCAAGGTCTCGATCACCACGCGCGTGACCGGCAGGACGGGCGCGCCGTACATCTCGCCTGCGAACAGCAGGACGGCGATGCCGAAGGCGAAGCCCAGCGCCAGCATGACGAAATAGGCGGGACTCTTGAACACTGCCTTCATCTCGAAGACGGTGCGCGAGATCAGCTGCGTCCAGCCAGCCTTGAAGCCATAGGACGGCTGGGCCAGCGGTGCGACAGGCGCCGTCGATTCCGGCGAGGCCTCGGCCATGGCCTTCAGCTTTTCCTGCTTGCGCAGCTTCGATCCGCGCGGCGACGGGCGGTAGAGAGGGAAAGCCGCCGCCAGGAAGGTCAGGCTGACGCCCAGCCACAACAGCTTGTTGCCCAGCAGCAAGCCGGTCAGCGGCGCATTGATCGTGTTGCGCTCGGCCGCGGTCCAGTAGCGGGTCGCCAGGCCATAGGCGCCGGCGCCGAAGGGCTCCAGCCAGGCCACCAGGGTCTCCAGTTCCGGCTTGGAGCCGAACACCGTGGTTGTGGTCATGTAGAGGATGAAGACCCCGACGACGCCGACATAGGTCGCCATCATCGAGCGTGTGACGGTCGCCAGAGTGAAGAAGACCGCGGAGCTGAACAGCAGCCCCGGCAGGCCCATGACCACAAAGCTGTAAAGGTAGTCGAGCGGACGGAAGGGGCCGACCGTCTCCTTGTCCACCCACGGCATCAGCGTGCCGATCAGGATGCCCAAGGCGATCGACAGGAAGGCCAGGGCCACCACAGCGAAGGCGCCGAGGAAGCGTCCATAGAGGTAGTCGAACTTCGACAGACGACTGGCCTGAATCATCGGCCCGAAGCCGGTCGTGGCGTCACGCACGACGACGTTGGCGACGATGGCCGTGGTCGCCAGCATGAAGAAGAGATTGAAGGCCAGCATCGCCTGCGCGATCGCGAAGGGCGCGTTCTTGAAGACGTTGCCGCCCGAACCGAGGCTGATGTTGGGGCTGGCGACCGTGCCGAAGCTCAGCAGGAAGAAGAGGATGGAGATAACCCAGAAGGCGGGCTGGCGAAGCTGATAGCGGAACTCGAAGGCCGCGACTTTCCCGAACATGATCCCGGCCTCAGGCGGCTTGAGCGGCGGCGGGGCGGCGCGAGGCGGCCAGCGTCGAGAAGTAGACGTCCTCCAGACCGCCCGAGGCCGGCTCGAAGCCCTCGCCCGGCTTGCTGTCCGCCAGGACGTGGATCACGGTCTGACCCGCGAACAGGCGCGTCGAGATGACTTCGAAACGGGCGCGGTGTTCCGGCAGGGCCTCCTTGGCGATGGCCTTCTTCCAGACTCGTCCGGCCATCTGCTTCATCAGCTCCAGCGGTGCGCCTTCCAGTTGGATCTTGCCGCCCGCCAGCACCGCCATGCGCGGGCACAGGTCGGCCACGTCCTCAACGATGTGGGTCGACAGGATGACCACCACGTTCTCGCCGATCTCGGCCAGCAGGTTGAGGAAGCGGTTGCGCTCCTCCGGGTCCAGACCGGCGGTGGGCTCGTCGACGATGATCAGGCGCGGATTGCCGATCAGGGCCTGGGCGATGCCGAAACGCTGTCGCATTCCGCCCGAGAAGCCGGCCAGGGCCTTCTTGCGGACACTCCACAGATTGACCTGGTTCAGCAGGGCCTCGACCGTCTGCTTGCGCGCCTTGCCGTCGGCGATCCCCTTCAGCACCGCCATGTGGTCCAGCATGTCGTAGGCCGAGACGCGCGGGTAGACGCCGAAGTCCTGGGGCAGATAGCCCAGCGTCCGGCGCAGCAACTCCGGCTGGCGGATCACGTCGATGTCGCCGAAGCGGATCTCGCCCGACGTCGGACTTTGAAGGGTGGCGATCGTCCGCATCAGCGTCGACTTGCCGGCCCCGTTCGGGCCCAGCAATCCGAACATGCCGGTCGGGATCGTCAGGCTGACGTCGTCCAGAGCCCGTGTCCCGTTGCCGTAGACGTGGACCAGATTGTTGATGGTCAGCATGAAGCGCCCCCGCGTGTAAAAGGTGCTTTACGCTGACGGATTCAACGGTCGTTCATCAAGTTAAAAATCAGACAGAAAAGCGGCGAAACGATCAGAGATCGTCCACGCGCTGATCCGCCGCCTGCACCTCTTCCTTCATCCAGCGGACGAAGGCGCGCGCCGGCTCGGACACGCCACTGCGCCGCGTCAGGACATGATAGGCCATCTCAGTCGCGAAGGCGCCGTCCGCAAACGGAGCGACCAGTCGCCCCGACGCCAGGTCCTCCGCCACGAAGGCGTAGGGAGCCAGAGCTACCCCCTGACCATGGGCGGCCGCTTCGATGGCCAGAGCCGTCTGGTCGAAACGTGGACCAACTGAGGCGTCGATCTGGTCCACGCCCTTGGCCTTCAGCCAGGCGGCCCAATCCGGACGAGGTTCTTCCAGCTCGCCGGCGCGCAGGTGTATCAGGACCTGTTGCGCCAGATCGACGGGGCGTTTCAACGCCCTGGGCCCCGTCAACAGGGCCGGGCTGCATACCGGGGTCACATCCGCCGACAACAGACGCTCGGAGCGTACGCCCGAATAATCGCCGCGTCCGTAACGGACCGCCACGTCCACCCGTCCGCCGCCGACGTCCGCCAGCCGCATGTCCGCCGACATCCAGACCTCAACCTCGGGGTGGGCCGCTGCGAATCGGGCGATGCGCGGGGCCAGCCATTTGGCGGCGAACGACGGCGGCACGCTGACCGCCAGGGCGTGGCGCCGATCCGGGCGGTACAACAGGTCCCCTGCCCGCTTCAGGTAGTCGAAACCGTCGTGCAGCAGCGGATAGAGCTCGGCGCCCAGGTCGGTCAGGGCGATCTGGCGTCCCTCGCGGTGGAACAGAGGCGCGCCCGCATGTTCCTCCAGAATGCGGATCTGCTGGCTGATGGCGCCGGGCGTGACTGACAGTTCCTCAGCGGCGCGGGTGATGTTCAGGCGACGCGCCGCGGCTTCGAACGCCTTCAGCGCGTTCAGCGGCGGGATGCGGCTGTCGACAGAGGCTTCTTTCTTGCGGCTCATCGGCTCAGCCACTCCGGCGTCGGCAGGCCCCGCGCGCTCAGGAAGGCGGGATCATAGACCTTGCTGGAATAGCGCTGACCAGAGTCGCACAGAACAGTGACGATGGTCTTGCCCGGCCCCAGATCGCGCGCCATGCGGATGGCGCCGGCGACATTGACGCCGCTGGACGGCCCCAGCGACAGGCCCTCGTGCTGCACCAGATCAAACAGAATGGGCAGGAACTCCGCATCCTCGATCCTGTAGGGGTGATCGACCGCCAGCCCCTCCAGATTGCCGGTGATGCGATTGACGCCAATGCCCTCGGTGATCGAGCTGCCCTCGCCCTTCAGCACGCCCTCGGTGAACCAGCTGTAGAGTGCGGCGCCCGGCACATCGGCCAGACCGATGGCGATCTCCGGCTTCTGTTCGCGCAGATATGCGGCGCATCCTGCCAGGGTGCCGCCTGATCCCACGGCGCAAATGAAGCCGTCGATGTTCCCGTCCGTCTGCTTCCATATCTCCGGCGCCGTGGCCTCATAGTGGGCTTCGCGATTGGCAAGATTGTCGAACTGGTCGGCGTAGAAGGCGCCGTTCGGCTCGCTTTCGTTCAGTTCCTCGGCCAGACGGCGAGAATAGGCGACGAAATGGTTGGGGCTGGCGAAGGGCGCCGGATCGACTTCGATCAGGCGCGCGCCGTGCAGGCGGACGGCCCGCTTCTTCTCGTCCGTCTGGCTGCGCGGCATGACGATGACGACCGGGTGGCCCAACGCGGCGCCGACCAGGGCCAGACCGATTCCGGTATTGCCCGCCGTGCCCTCGACGATGACCCCGCCGGGCTTCAGCGCGCCGGAGGCCCGCGCCTTGCGAATGATGCTGAGCGCCGCGCGGTCCTTGATCGAACCGCCGACGTTCATGAACTCGGCCTTGCCCAGGATTTCACAGCCCGTCAGCTCCGACGCGCCCTTGAGGCGCACCAGAGGCGTATTGCCGATCAGGCCGAGAACATCAGGCGCGACGATCATGGAACTTCCGAACCGTGGACAAGAGGGTGACCCTCTTAGCCACAGTTCAGATTTTCTAACAACTCGATCAGATGTGGATCACGCGTCCATAGGCGTCCAGAGCCGCCTCGTGCATGGCTTCGGACATGGTCGGGTGCGGATAGACGATGCCGTGGATGTCTTCCTCGGTCGCTTCCATGGTGATGGCGGTGACGTAGCCCTGGATCATTTCCGTGACTTCGTGGCCGATCATGTGGGCGCCGATCAGGGCGCCGGTCTTGGCGTCGAAGATGACCTTGACGAAGCCGTCGACCTCGCCCGCCGCCACGGCCTTGCCGTTCACGCGGAACGGGAAGCGGCCGATTTTGACCTCGCGCTTGGCCTCGCGCGCGCCCTGCTCGGTGACCCCGACCGAAGCGACTTGGGGCTGGGCGTAGGTGCAGCCAGCGATAGGCGAATGGACGTTCGGGGTCTTGTAGGCCGCGATATGCTCGGCGGCGTGAATGCCTTCGTGCGACGCCTTGTGCGCCAGCCAGGGCGCGCCGGCGCAATCGCCGATGGCGTAGAGGCCCTTGACGTTGGTCTGGCAGTGGCTGTCGGTCCTGATGTGGCCGCGGTCCAGTTCGACGCCCAGCGCCTCCAGACCGATGCCGTCGGTGTTGGCGGTGATGCCGACGGCCGAGATGCAGACCTCGGCCTCAAGCGTCTCGGCCTTGCCGTTGACTTCAACGTCGACCTTCACGCCCTTGGCATCCTTGGAGACCTTGGTGACTTTGGCGCCGACCTTGAACTTGATGCCGCGCTTCTCGAACGACTTCTGAGCGGCCTTCGAGACCTCTTCGTCCTCCACCGGCATGATGCGATCCACGGCTTCCACCACGGTCACTTCGGCGCCCAGAGCGCGATAGAAGCTGGCGAACTCGATGCCGATGGCGCCCGAACCGATGACGACGAAGGTCTTGGGCAGCTTCTTGGGCGCCAGGGCGTCGCGATAGGCCCAGATCTTGTCGCCGTCCGCTTCCAGACCGATCTGCGGCAGGGCGCGGGCGCGGGCGCCGACGGCCAGCATGACGGTCTTGGCTTCGATGGCGCGCGTGCCGCCGGCCTTCAGCGCCACGACGACCTTGGGAGCAGCCGCGCCCTTTTCGAGCGTGGCCGAGCCTTCGATCACCTCGATCTTGTTCTTCTTCATCAGGAAGCCGATGCCCTTGTTCATCGTCGCCGCAACCCCGCGCGAGCGCTGGATGATGGCGTCGAAGTCAAACGAGGCGCCCGAGGCGGACAGGCCGTATTCCTTGAGGTGCGACAGGCTCTCGAACTTCTCGCCCGACTTCAGCAGAGCCTTGGTGGGGATGCAGCCCCAGTTCAGGCAGATGCCGCCCAGGCTTTCGCGCTCGATGATCGCGGTCTTGAGGCCCAGTTGGCTGGCGCGGATCGCCGCGACGTAACCGCCGGGGCCCGAACCGATGACGACGAGATCGAATTCAGCAGCCATGGTCAGATCAACTTCTCGATGTCGGCCTTGATGGCCGCGGGTTCAGTCTGGGGCGAATAGCGCGCGACGACGCGGCCTTCGCGGTCGGTCAGGAACTTGGTGAAGTTCCACTTGATGGCCTGGGAGCCAAGGAAGCCGCGCTTCTGCCGGGTCAGCCAGGCATAGAGCGGATGCCGGTTCGGCCCATTGACCTCCACCTTGTCGAACAGGGGAAAGGTCACGTCGAAGCTGGTGGCGCAGAAGGCGGCGATTTCCGCCGCCCTGCCCGGCTCCTGCTGGCCGAACTGGTTGCAAGGAAAGCCCAGCACCTCGAACGGCGCGTCGGCAAAGTCCCGGTGCAGTTTCTCCAGTCCGTCATACTGACCGGTGAAGCCGCACTTGGACGCCGTATTGACGATCAGCAGCGCCTGACCGCGATAGCGGTCCAGCGCCACGTCCGTGCCGTCGATGGCGCGGGCGGAGAAGTCATAAACCGAGGTCATGACTTCACCTTCCCCTTAGGCCAGCATCGCCACGGGATCTTCGATCAGCGGCTTGAACGCCTGCAGGAAGCGAGCGCCCGTCGCGCCGTCGACCACGCGGTGATCGCAGGTCAGGGTCACGGTCATGACCGTGGCCGGCACGATCTGGCCGTCCTTGACGACCGGACGTTGTTCGCCGGCGCCCACGCTCATGATGCAGCCCTGCGGCTCGTTGATGATCGAGCTGAACTGCTTGATGCCGAACATGCCCAGGTTAGACACCGAGAAGGTGCCGCCCTGGAACTCTTCGGGCTTCAACTTGCGTTCGCGGGCCCGCTTGGCCAGGTCCTTGGACTCGGTCGCGATCTGCGCCAGGCCCTTGGTCTCGGCCTTCCTGATGATCGGGGTGATCAGGCCGCCGTCGATCGCCACCGCCATCGAGACGTCGGCGTTATGGTGCATGGCGATGCCTTCGGGGGTGTAGGAGGCGTTCGCCTCCGGCACCATCTTCAGCGCCAGGGCCGCGGCCTTGATGACGAAGTCGTTCACCGAGACCTTGATGCCCTGCGGCTCCAGCATCTTGTTCACCTTGACGCGAACAGCCATCAGCTGGTCGATCTCGCAGTCGATGAACAGCGGGAAGTGCGGGACGTTCTGGATGCTGTCGACCATGCGACGCGCCACGGCCTTCTTCATCCCGTCCAGCGGGATCAGGTCGTAGCTGCCGTCCGGAATGCCCATCTGGGCCAGCGACTGGGCCTGACGCGGTGCGATGCCCGATGTCGCGGCGGCGGTCGCCGTCGAGGCGGCCGGTTGAGCGGCGCCCTTCGGCGCTCCCTCGACGTCGCGCCTGACGATGCGGCCGTGCGGGCCGGTGCCTTTGATCGACTTCAGATCGACGCCGTTCTGGGCGGCGATGCGACGGGCCAGGGGCGAGGCGAAAATGCGCTCGCCGCTTTCCGACTTCGGCGCCGCCGGAGCCGGGACGACAGGCGCCGCAGCCTTCGGCGTTTCAGCCTTGACCGGAGCAGCTTCAGCCTTCGGAGCTTCAGCCTTGGGCGCAGGCGCAGCCGCGCCGCCTTCGTCCTTCAGGCGGGCGATCGGCGTGTTGACCTTCACGCCTTCGGTGCCTTCAGCCACCAGGATGTCGGTGACTTCGCCTTCATCGACGGCCTCGACTTCCATCGTGGCCTTGTCGGTTTCGATCTCGGCGATGACGTCGCCAGCGGAGACGACGTCCCCGACCTTGACGTGCCACTTGGCCAGGACGCCCTCTTCCATCGTGGGCGACAGGGCGGGCATCAGGATGTCGGTCATGCCATCACCTGCTTCACGGCCGCGATGATCTTGTCCACGCCGGGCAGCGACAGGGCTTCCAGGTTGGCGGCGTAGGGCAGCGGCACGTCTTCCTGGTGCACGCGCAGCGGCGGGGCGTCCAGATAGTCGAAGGCGTGTTCGATGACACGAGCCACGACCTCGGCGCCGACGCCCATCGGACCCCAGCCCTCTTCGGCCGAGACCAGGCGGCTGGTCTTCTTGACGCTCTCGACGATGGTTTCGTGATCCAGCGGACGCAGGGTGCGCAGGTCCACGACCTCGGCCGAAATGCCTTCCTCGGCCAGCTTCTCGGCGGCCTGAAGAGCGAAGCCGACCATGCGGCTGTGGGCCGTGATGGTGACGTCCGTGCCTTCGCGGCGAACCTTGGCCTTGCCGATCGGCACGACGTAGTCCTCGACGTCCGGCACGTCGAACTCGGTGCCGTACATCATCTCGTGTTCGAGGAAGACGATCGGGTTCGGATCGCGGATCGCGGCTTTCAGCAGGCCCTTGGCGTCAGCCGCATCATAGGGCGCGATGACCTTCAGGCCCGGAACCTGGGCGTACCAGGCCGAATAGTCCTGACTGTGCTGGGCGCCGACGCGGCTGGCCGCGCCGTTGGGGCCGCGGAAGACGATGTCCGCGCGGATCTGACCGCCGGACATGTAGAGGGTCTTGGCCGCCGAGTTGATCACGTGGTCGATGGCCTGCATGCCGAAGTTCCACGTCATGAACTCGACGATGGGCTTCAGACCCGCCATGGCGGCGCCGACGCCCAGACCGGCGAAGCCATGCTCGGTGATCGGGGTGTCGACCACGCGGCGGTCGCCGAACTCCTGCAGCAGATCGCGGCTGACCTTGTAGGCGCCCTGATACTGAGCGACTTCCTCGCCCATCAGGAAGACGCGGTCGTCGCGACGCATTTCCTCGGCCATGGCGTCGCGCAGGGCGTCGCGGATGGTCGTCTTGACCAGCTTGGCGTCGGCGGGGATTTCCGGGTCGCGCAGTTCCGTCTTGGGCGCGGCCGAAACGGCGGCGGCGACCGGTGCGGCGGCAGGCACCGCCTCGGCCTTCGGCGCAGGCGCAGGCGCAGAAGCCGCGTCCTCACCGGCCAGACGCGCGATCGGCGTGTTGACCTTCACGTTCTCGGAACCTTCCGGCACCAGAATTTCCAGCACTTCGCCTTCATCGACGGCTTCGACTTCCATCGTCGCCTTGTCGGTTTCGATCTCGGCGATCACCTGGCCGGCCGACACGGTGTCGCCAGCCTTGATGTGCCACTTGGTCAGCGTGCCCTCTTCCATCGTGGGAGACAGCGCCGGCATCAGAATGTCGGTCACGGATCAGGCCTCCACGTAGACGTCAGTATAGAGCTCGGACGGATCCGGCTCAGGGCTTTCCTGTGCGAACTGCACGGCTTCTGCGACGATGGCCTTCACCTCGTTGTCGATGGCCTTCAGCTCTTCGTCGGTCGCCTTGGCGGCGGCGAGCAGCATCTTCAGGTGGTCGATGGGGTCGCGGGTCTTCTTGACCTCGTCCACCTCTTCCTTGGTGCGGTACTTGGCCGGGTCCGACATGGAGTGGCCGCGATAGCGGTAGGTCTTCACCTCAAGGATGTAGGGCCCTTCGCCTGCGCGGGCGCGAGCCACGGCGCGGGCGGTGGCGTCACGCACGGCCAGGACGTCCATGCCGTCGACCTGTTCGCCCGGGATGCCGAAGCTGGCGCCGCGCATGAACAGCTCGGTCGTGGACGACGAGCGTTCGATGCTCGTGCCCATGGCGTACTGGTTGTTCTCGATGATGTAGATGGCCGGCAGCTTCCACAGCTGGGCCATGTTGAAGCTCTCGTAGACCTGACCCTGGTTCGAAGCGCCGTCGCCGAAGTAGACGAAGGCCACCGAGTCATCGCCCCGGTACTTGCCGGCGAAGGCCAGGCCCGTGCCCAGGGCCACCTGGGCGCCGACGATGCCGTGACCGCCATAGAAGCCGGTCGGCACGTCGAACATGTGCATCGAACCGCCCTTGCCCTTCGACGAGCCGCCGATACGACCGGTCAGCTCGGCCATGACGGCGTTCGGATCCATGCCCGCAGCCAGCATGTGGCCGTGGTCGCGGTAGCCGGTGATGATCTTGTCGTGGCCTTGCTTGACGCTCTCCTGAACGCCCACCGCCACGGCTTCCTGGCCGATGTAGAGGTGGCAGAAGCCGCCGATCAGGCCCATGCCGTAAAGCTGGCCCGCACGCTCTTCAAAGCGGCGGATAAGGACCATCTCGCGGTAGAAGCGCAGCAGGTCTTCTTTCGAAGCCTGAGGCGTGTTCGGAATCTTGTTGTCGCCCGCACTGGACGATGATTTCTGAGCGGCGGCTTTCGCCATCCGGCATCTCCCGGCTGCGCCCCGATTGTCAGGGACTCTTATCGTTACGGAAAGGGGCTTTAGCAGCCTTCGTTCCCGAAACGCAAAGCGAGCCGGTCAAGCTGTAACAATAGTTCAGGAGGTGCGGATCGCGTCAGGGTTGCGCGGGGCAGGAGCACTCAGGCGAACTACGTAGTCGCGCGGATCAGCAAAGCCGAGCACCGCCCTCGCTCGCTCTTCCAGCAGGTCCTTTGAAAGACTCTCGGTCCGCAGATAACGGACGCGAACCTCCAGATCCCGGCGCTGTTCGGTCAGGTGAGCCAACTGCGCTTCGCGCCTGGCCAGCAGAGCGTCACGCTCCCCGCCGCTCAGCAGGCCGCGCTGCCCGGTCAGGGCCTGAACGCCCAGATAGACGATCAGGAACAGCAGAAACGCGGACGGAAGATAGGGCTTCATCTGCTCGGGCACGACTGACGCTCCTTCTGAGCGTGAACACGGTTTCCTGATCCTGACCGAAAATGCCTAACGAACTGTAGCTTGGCCGTAATTGCGAACGCCGCCTCCGAGGTCGGAGACGGCGTTGCGCACTTCTGCGTGAGAAGGCTTATTTCAGCAGCATGCCGTCGCCGAAATAGGCGGCCTGGTCGCCCAGCATCTCTTCGATGCGCAGCAGCTGGTTGTACTTGGCCGTCCGGTCCGAGCGAGCCAGAGAGCCGGTCTTGATCTGACCGCAGTTGGTGGCGACGGCCAGGTCGGCGATGGTCGAGTCCTCGGTTTCACCCGAACGATGGCTCATCACCGAGGTGTAGCCGGCGCGATGGGCCATATCGACGGCGTCCAGGGTCTCGGACAGGGTGCCGATCTGATTGACCTTGATCAGGATGGAATTGGCCAGACCTTCGCCGATGCCGGCGGCCAGACGGCGCGGGTTGGTCACGAACAAGTCATCGCCGACCAGCTGAACGCGGTCGCCCAGACGGTCCGTCAGCAGCTTCCAGCCGTCGAAGTCGTCCTCGGCGCAGCCGTCCTCGATCGAGACGATGGGGAAGCGCTCGACCAGATCGGCCAGGTAGCCGACCATGCCGTCAGCGTCGAAGGACTTGCCCTCGCCCGTCAGGTCGTACTTGCCGTTCTTGAAGAACTCGGTCGAGGCGACGTCGAGGCCCAGGTGGAAGTCCTCGCCCGCCAGATAGCCGGCCGACTGGCCCGCCTTGGTGATGAAGGCCAGAGCCTCCTCGGCCGAGGCCAGGTTGGGGGCGAAACCGCCCTCGTCGCCGACGTTGGTGTTGTGGCCGGCGTCCTTCAGAGCCTTCTTCAGGGCGTGGAAAATCTCGGCGCCCATGCGCAGGGCGTCCGAGAAGCTGTCAGCGCCGGTCGGCAGGATCATGAACTCCTGGATGTCGATCGGATTGTCGGCGTGAGCGCCGCCGTTGATGATGTTCATCATCGGGGTCGGCAGGATGCGGGCCGAGACGCCGCCGATGTAGCGGTACAGCGGCAGGTTCGAGCTGATGGCGCTGGCCTTGGCCGCGGCCAGGGAGACGCCCAGGATGGCGTTGGCGCCCAGACGGCCCTTGTTCTCGGTGCCGTCCAGTTCGATCAGGGCCTCATCCAGACGGCGCTGGTCCTCGGCGTCCATGCCGGACAGGGCGTCGAAAATCTCGCCGTTGACGGCGTCGACCGCCTTCTGGACGCCCTTGCCGCCCCACATGTCCATGTCGCCGTCGCGCAGTTCAACGGCTTCGTGTGCGCCCGTCGAGGCGCCCGAAGGCACAGCGGCGCGGCCGAAGCTGCCGTCTTCCAGGGTGACGTCCACCTCGACCGTCGGATTACCCCGGCTGTCGATGATCTGGCGGGCGACGATGTCGGCGATGTCGGTCATGAGGTAGACGCTCTGTCAGGAGGAGAAGTTCTGCTTCCGGTTTAGACCAGCCGTCACCGAATCGCCAACCGGCGACGAAGCTTCCCGCCTCAGGACGTCAGCTGCAGCCCTCGACATATTGAATGCTGGGCCCGCCGGCGTGGATGAAGGCGACCTTGCCGTCCTGTCCGACTTCGAACACCAGGCCACGCGCAGCCGGATCGGCGACATAGGAGCCCAGCAGATGGTTCGCCTCGGGCCAGGTGGTCAGATAGCCAGCCGGCGCCTCCACATACTTGTGAGGACTGAATCGGGCCGCCGCGCCGTAGCTCGTCTTCAATTGTTCGCCGTCATAGCCGACCCCCACGCCGTCCGCCGTCTTGACGCTTGAGTCGCGGGTCACCGTCAGACGCGTCAGAACGCCCTTCTCCGTCATGACCAGCAGGCCCTCGGGCGCGCGCGGCGGATGATACTGACGGCATTCCGAAGGCTCGGCCTCAGCCGCGTTCGCAGGCGGCGGACCGACGGCGGCGTCCACCTCTGCCTGGGTCATGCCGATCTTCAGGGGACCATAGCCTTGAGGCGTCAGCACCTCGGCTGCCGCGGCGGCGGGCGCCGTCGCCGGAGCTGCTGATTCGGGAGGCGTCTTGGCGCCTTCGGGCGCATTGCAGGCGGCCAGGGCCAGCAGAGCGACGGAACTGAGGACGGCGTGGCGGATCATGCGGAGCGCTCCGGTGGTTCAGCTTCACCGCCCATAACGCACGAAAACGGCGCGCGATGTCATCGCGCGCCGCTGAATTCTATCGCCCGGCCGAAACCGGAACCGTCGTGAAGACCTTAGTCTTCCTTCGGCGTCATGACCTGACGACCCTTGTACATGCCGGTCTTCAGGTCGATGTGGTGCGGACGGCGCAGCTCGCCAGTGTCCTTGTCTTCCACATAGGTGTTGGCGCCCAGGGCGTCGTGTGCACGACGCATGTTGCGACGCGAGGGGGATACTTTGCGCTTCGGAACGGCCATGTCCGTCTCAATCTCTAAGTCGGTGCGCCGTGAAGACGCGAAAACAACAGCGGCGGCCCCCCGATAAGAGCCGCCACGCGAGGGCGGGCTTATGCATGAAGCCGCAACCGATTTCAAGGGTGTCAGTCGGATGACAGCCGCTTGATGATCCCGGCGGGATTTCCTGCGACCACGACATCGGCGGGAACATCCTTCGTTACGACCGATCCGGCGCCGATCACAGAGCGATCTCCGACCGTCACTCCGGCCAGAACGACAGCCCCTCCGCCGATCCAGACGCCATTCCCGATGCGGATCGGGCGCGCGCTTTCCACGCCTGAACGCCGCTCAGTCGCATCCAGAGGGTGTTCGGGTGTCAAAATCTGGACGCCAGGGCCGCACTGAAAGTCGTCGCCGATGACGATCTCGGCGCAATCCAGAAAGACGCTGTTGGCGTTGACGAAGGCCCGAGCGCCAAAGCGGATATTGTCGCCATAGTCGCAAAAGAAGCCGGGCATGATCGCGGCGCGGCCGTCGCTGGCATGCACCAGTTCATTGACCAGAGCGCGACGTTTCTCGCGATCCGGCTCCTGATTGATTCGCATGGTCAGGCCGACCGCCCGCGCCCGCCCCGCGACCAGTTCGGGATCGCCGGGGTCATAGTTCAACCCGGCCAGCATCTTTTCGCGTTCAGTCATGCTCATGCGTTACAAAGCGCCTCGGCCACGGACTCGCCTATGGCCAGTGAACTGGTCAGGCCGGGGCTCTCGATCCCGAACAGGGCCATCAGGCCGTCGATGCCGTGATGCTCGCATCCGTGAAGTTGGAAATCCGGCTGCAGTTCGCCTGGGCCATGAATCTTCGGCCGGATGCCGGCGTAGTCGGGCGTCAGGCGCTCGACTGTCACCCCCGGCCAGAAACGACGGATGTAGAGAGCGAAGGCCTCAGCCTGGGCCGGGTCGACCGAATAGTCCTCGGCGTCGACATAGGCGAGATCCGGGCCAAACACGCCCTGCCCGCCCAGATCCTTGCGGTAATGCGTGCCCAGCGCGCCCGGGATAGGCGGAGGATAGATCAGGCGGTTGAAGGGCGCAGGCCCCGTAAGGCGGAAATAGATTCCCTTGCCCAGATGACGCGCTGGAATGTCGGCCTCGGGATAGCCCTCGATAGCGGCGGCCACGCTCTGCGCAGACAGACCAGGCACCGTAACCAGCAGGCGGGTGGTCAACACAGCCCCGCCTTCTCCGCCCGCAGTGACGCGGAAACCGCCGCCCGGCAGAGGCTCAGCCCGCTCGAACGGCGTGGAGACGACGACCGAGCCGCCCGCGTCCTCGATCTCGCCCTGCAGGGCGAGCATGTAGTCGTGGCTGGCGAAGACCCCGCTTTCGGGCGACAGGATGGCGGCGTGGGCGTTCAGTTCAGGCTCCAGCGCCCGCGCCTGGGCGCCGGTCAGGTGCTCCAGCCCCTCGACGCCGTTTGTCGTCGCCTGCTGGAAGATGGCCTCGATGCGCGCGACCTCGGCCTCCTCGGTCGCCACGACCAGCTTGCCGCACTTCCAATGATCGATTTTGTGACTGCCTAGAAACTCATAGAGCGCCCGCCGCCCCTCGACGCAGAACTTCGCCTTGAGCGAGCCCGTCGGATAATAGAGTCCGCCATGGATGACCTCGGAGTTGCGCGAGGATACGCCCTGGCCGATGTGCGGCTCTTTCTCGAGCACCAGCACCGTCAGGCCGCGCTTCACCAGCGCCCGCCCGCAGGCCAGCCCCACAGCCCCCGCCCCCACGACCGTCGCATCGAAGTCGAAAGGCGAAGTCATGGGTCCTACCTCTTGCCGTAAAGGGCCCTGGCGCGGCCCTCGAAACACTGGATCAGCTTGTCGACCGCCCGGTCGAAGTTCGCCTGCAGCATCATGTCCAACATGCGCGACTTGAAGGCGAAGTCGATGAAGAACTCCAGCCGCGTGCCCTCAGGGTGGGGATGGAACTCCCAGCGGTTCTTCAGATGCTTGAACGGCCCGCGGATCAGGCCGACCTCCACCTTGGGCGCGTGGATGTCATGGCGAACCCAGGTCGAGAACCGCTCGGTCAGGAAGGCGAATCCCACGCCCGCCTCGGCGTCCAGCAGACGGACGCCGGGCGCTTCGTCCCGTCTGTTCCAGACCCGCATGGAGGTGATCCACGGCACGAAGGCCGGATAGGCCTCCACGTCCGCGACCAGATTGGCCAGTTGCTCGGGCGCATAGGGAAGAATGCGCGTAACGCGATGGACCGCCATTCAGGGCTTAACGCGCCGAACGGCCTGCCTGCGCCAGACGCGCGGCCTTCAGACGGGCGAAGTCGTCCCCGGCGTGGTGCGACGACCGCGTCAGCGGCGACGACGACACCATCAGGAAGCCCTTGGCCCGGGCGATCGCCTCATAGGCCTTGAACTCTTCAGGCGTGACGAAGCGGTCGATGGCGGCGTGCTTGCGCGTCGGCTGCAGGTACTGGCCGATGGTGATGAAGTCGACGCCGGCGGAACGCATGTCGTCCATCACCTGCATGACCTCTTCCTTGGTCTCACCCAGGCCGACCATGATGCCGGACTTGGTGAACTGGTTCGGGTCGCGCTCCTTGACCATCTGCAGCAGGCGCAGTGAGTGGAAGTAGCGGGCGCCGGGGCGGATCTTCAGATAGAGGCGCGGAACCGTCTCGAGGTTGTGATTGAAGACGTCGGGCGTGGCGTCGATCATCACCTCGGCCGCGCCCTCCTTGCGCAGGAAGTCGGGCGTCAGGATCTCGATCGTGGTGTTCGGCGCCTGCAGGCGGATCTGACGCACTACTTCAGCGAAGTGGGCGGCGCCGCCGTCAGCCACGTCGTCGCGGTCCACCGAAGTGATGACCACGTGGTTCAGACCCATCTGCTGGACAGCCAGGCCGACCTTGGCGGGTTCTTCCGGGTCCAAAGGTTGCGGCAAGCCGGTCTTGACGTTGCAGAAGGCGCAGGCCCGCGTGCAGGTGTCGCCCATGATCATCAGCGTGGCGTGCTTCTGGCTCCAGCACTCGCCGATGTTGGGGCAGGCGGCTTCCTCGCAGACCGTCACCAGCCCCTTGGAGCGGACGATGTCCCTGGTCGCGTTGTACTGGCCCGAGCCGGGCGCCTTGACCCGCAGCCAGTCAGGCTTCTTCAGCACCGCCGATTCCGGGCGGTTCTGTTTCTCCGGGTGACGCAGCTCGGAAGGCTTCTTCGTCAGGGTGTCGATCAGCGTGACCATAGCCGGCGGTCTGGCTCCTGTGCAGAAGGGCGGTATGTCGGCTTTCCGACCGCCGATGGCAAGCCACAGACGGTTTCAGTGATGGAGATGCGACGTTCACGCGACGTTACGCATCTTTTCAAGGCGACCTTACGTCACTAGGTTCCGGCCTCTTGTAACCGAGAGGGCCGCTGAGAGCTCTCCGAAGGAGGACGTGCTTGCGGGCTGCCCTGGACCCCAAGGTCTATAATGAATCCCTGTTTGACGCGCTGATCGATGCGCGCGCCCGCTTTGGGGACAAGGAGATCCTGGAAGACCAGGACCGTCACCCCCTGACCTATACCGGCCTGATCCGCGCCGCCTTCGTTCTGGGCCGCAAGATCGCAGCCATGACCAAGTCGGGCGAGCGCGTCGGCGTCCTGCTGCCGTCCAGCGCAGGCGTGGTCGTGACCTTCTTCGGCCTGCACGCCTTCGGGCGGGTGCCGGTCATGCTGAACTTCACCTCGGGCGAGGCCAATCTGAAGGCGGCGCTGAAGACGGCGGGCGTCACCAAGATCCTGTCAGCCAAGCGCTTTGTCACCCAGGCCAAGCTGGACGACCTGATGGAGGCCCTCGGCGAGGTCGCCGAGATCATCTGGCTGGACGACGTGCGCAAGACCATCGGCCTGGCCGACAAGCTGTACGGCCTTAGCGCCGGCATGGCTCCGCGTCGTTTCCGTGTAAAGACCGATCCCGATTCGCCGGGCGTGGTCCTGTTCACCTCGGGCAGCTTCGGCGCGCCCAAGGGCGTGGTGCTGAGCCAGCGCAATCTTGTGGCCAACGCTCGTCAGGTCGCCGCCCATATCGACCTGAAGCCCGAATGGGTCATGTTCAATCCGCTGCCGACCTTCCACTGTTTCGGTCTGACGGGCGGGGTGATCCTGCCGCTGCTGCAAGGGATGAAGGCGTTCGAATACCCCTCCCCCCTGCACGCCAAGCAGATCACCGATCTTCTGCCCCAGGTGAAGGCCTCGATCCTGTTCGCGACGGACACCTTCCTGAACCAGTATGCGCGCGTGGCGGAGCCCGGCGACTTCGCCACCCTGCAGTTCGCCGTCGCCGGGGCCGAAAAGGTCCGCGACGAGACGCGTCAGATGTTCAACACCAAGTTCGGCGGAGTCGAACTTCTGGAAGGCTATGGCGCGACCGAGGCCGCGCCCGTGGTCGCTGTGAACCACCCCGACCGCAACCGCCCCGGCACCGTCGGCCAGATCATGCCCGGCATGGAGTATCGCCTGGACAAGGTCGAGGGCATTGAAGGCGGCGGCCGTCTGTATCTGCGCGGCCCTAACGTCATGGCCGGCTATATCTCGCCAAACAATCCTGAGGGCATCGAGCCTCTGGAAGGCGGCTGGCACGACACGGGCGACATCGTCGATATCGACGACGAGGGCTACATCACCATCCTCGGCCGCGTGAAACGCTTCGCCAAGGTCGGCGGCGAAATGGTCTCATTGCTTGCGGTTGAAGACATGGCCGGCGCCGTCTGGCCTGAACATCGTCACGCCGCGGTTTCCGTGCCTGACAGCAAGAAAGGCGAACGCCTGATCCTGGTCACCGACCATGCCGGCGCCGAATCCGCGCGTCTTTCCGAGTGGGCTCGTGATAACGGCGCGCCCGAACTGGCTGTGCCCAAAAAGATCATCAAGCTGGACGCGATTCCGGTCCTGGGAACCGGAAAGACGGACTATGTCGCCATCCAGAAGCTGGTCGAGGATGCGTTGAAGGCGGCCTGATCGGGACGCTTGCAGAGCCCGCGACTTCGCCTAACCTTCACCTTCGCGCCTTGCGTCGATCCGGTTTGCGGACACGACGGTCGTGCGTCATCGGGAGGAAAACAGAATGGCGAGTTCAACGTCTCTTTCGAGCTGGGCCCCACGGTTTCAGAGCATTTTGCGGATCGTGGCCGGGCTGCTGCTGCTTCAGCATGGCGCGCAGAAAATCCTGGGCTTTCCGCCCGGAGGGCATGGCGGCGGCTTCGACGTCTCCAGCCTATCGACTCTCGCCGGCTGGTCCGGTCCGATCGAACTGGTCGGCGGCGTCCTGATCATCCTGGGGCTGTTCAGCCGCCCAACGGCCTTCATCCTGTCCGGCTTCACCGCAGTCGCCTACTGGATGGTGCACGCGCCGCAGAGCCCCTACCCCATCAATAACGGCGGTGAGTTGGCCGCGCTCTACTGCTTCGTCTTCCTCTACCTGTTCTTCGCCGGTCCCGGCCCGATCGCCGTGGACAGCATGATGCGCGGCGGTCGCCGCCGCTGACGGCCCGAGACGGCGCCTGGATCAGCCGATCCGGGCGCCGGTCATCGAGATCGAGCCGCCTTCGATGACGTCGTTGAAGAAGCTCACAGCCTCGCCCGGCGCCTGCTGGGCGGCGACATAGAGCAGCGGCAGATAGTGCTCGTCGGTCGGCACGCTGAGTTGGGCCTGCTCGGCCAGATGCACCCAGTCGATCAGGGCGTCGTGGTCGCTGGCGACGAAGGCGCGCTTGACCGCCTCGTTGAAGTCGACGGCCCAGTCATAGGGCTCTCCGCCCGCCCGTTTCCACGTCCGCAGATTGTGCACGAAGTCGCCGGAGCCGGCGATCACGACACCCTCGTCCCGCAAGGGCCGCAGCGCCTTCGCCAGTTCATAGTGGGCGCGCGCGTCGATGGTGCGGTCCAGCGACAACTGCACGACCGGCACGTCGGCCTCGGGCCAGACGTGGGCCAGCACCGACCATGTGCCGTGATCCAGCCCCCATTGCCCCGTCTGTTGCGCGCCGGTCAGCTCCGCCACCCGGGCCGCCAGTGAAGGCGAGCCGGGCGCGGGATACTGCATGGCGTGAAGTTCCGGCGGGAAGCCTCCGAAATCATGGATGGTTTCCGGTCGCTCCTGCGCTGTCACGCCCAGCCCGCGCGTCTCCCAGTGGGCCGAGACCATGACCACGCCTTTCGGCTTGCCGATCTCCTCTCCCAGCGCGCGCCAGGCGTCCGCATAGGGACCGCCCAGGGCGTTCATCGGAGAGCCGTGACCAAAGAAGACAGCGGGCTGGCGCATGATCTTAACCGTGCAGCTTCTTTGCGATCTCAGCGATATGCTGACCCTGATAACGAGCGCCGTCCAGTTCATTGTCGCTGGGCATGCGCGAGCCGTCGCCCTTGGTCAGGGTCGTCGCGCCATAGGGCGAGCCGCCCGTGATCTCGTCCATATTCATCTGGCCCTGGAAGCCGTAGGGCAGACCGGCGACGACCATGCCCTGGTGCAGGAAGAAGTTGTGCAGGCCGCTGAAGGTGGTCTCCTGCCCCCCGTGCTGGGTGGCCGAGGCGGTGAATGCGCCGCCGACCTTGCCGATCAGCTTGCCGGTGAACCACAGGCCGCCGGTCTGATCCAGGAAGGCGCGCATCTGCGAGGCGGCGGTGCCAAAGCGCGTGCCCGCTCCGATGATGATGGCGTCATAGTCAGCCAGCTCATCGACCGCGGCGATCGGCGCAGCCTGATCCAGCTTGTAGCCAGACTTCTGGGCCAGCTCTGCCGGGACGGTTTCGGGGACGCGCTTGATGTCCACCACAGCGCCGTCCACGCGGCGCGCGCCCTCGGCGACGGCTTCGGCCATCTGCTCGATGTGACCGTAGGTCGAGTGATAGAGGACAAGAATCTTGGGCATCGAACGCTCCGATAAATCTGACTGGCGCAAAAGCAACTGCATCAGTTTCTGATTTAGCGAGATGTTGCGACGCCGCAAGTCCCGACGGTCAAATTTCCATACGTCGCGCCAAGGGGCAGACGCGGTCGTAAAAAGCCTGACCGGCCGGCGCCCGACCGCCGCGCGACAGGATGAATCGGTGCTCGACCACCATGGCCTGCTGCTCGATATTCAAGCCGCTCCAGTCGCACAGGTCGTCCAGAGGATAGGCATAGGCGGCGGGCCCGTCTCCCGCCCGCAGCTTGCTCATCAGCAGGTTCAGACCGTTCTGCGCCTGCCAGACGTGGACCAGTTCATGGATGAAGACGGCCTGGGTTCGCAACGACGCTCGCGAAAGGTCCGGCTCCAGCGTCTTCTTCGGCCAGACGATCCAGTCGCGCCCGAACCAACGCCCCGGCACTAAGGCACGATCGAAGGGCCAGGGCGAGGCCAGAAAGCGAATGTCGTCCAGTCGCAGCGCCGCGCCGAAGACCTCGCGCGCCAGCGCCGCCTCACCGTCCGCCAGCGGTCGTATCATCGCCTGTCCATTCCCAATGCCAGGGCTCGAACACATAGGGGGTGAAGCCGAAACGGGAAGCATTGGCCACCAGCCAGCGATAGGCGGGGCCCTGGGCCATGTGACGGCGGCTCAACGGATCGGTCGAATCCACGCCCATGCCCGCGACATGACCCACGTGAATGTCGATCGCGGTTCCTGTGCGATGCGGCGAGCAGGCGGCCCGACGGACCCCGTCGCAATTGCCCTGCGCGGCGCAGCGCGCGGCGTCAGCTTCCGGATCGCGGAAACCCGAGAATATCTGCATCAATTCCGGATCAGCAGCGATAGCCGGAACCTCGGCGCGAGCGGCGGCGGCCATGCGCCGATAGGCGTCCAGAACATCGCGGCGCAACAGCCGCGTCATGCGCTGCGCATGCTCCTCGGCCGGGTCGAGATAGCCCAGCATGCTGATGGGCGGCGGTTCAGGACACTCCCCCCTCACCCGGGCCATGACAAAAGGCCGGCGCTCCTGCCACAGACCGCGGAACACCTGAAAGGTCGCCTGATCGAACTGACCCGTCGCTGTCAGACCGTACCGCGCCTGAAACCCGGCCAAGGCCTCGGCGAAGGCGGGTGAGGCCGGATCGCAGGGGGTGCCGATCTCGCGTTGAATCAGCGGCGTATAGGTCTCCCAGCCCCATTCAGCGGAACCGAACGGCGACCACTCCAGCGTATAAAGCGAAATGCCGTTGGCTTGGGCTGCGCCGTCCCAGGCGCTGGTCGGCCGGTCGCAAATCTGGGCATCCTTGGCCTGAGCCGCTCCGGCTCCACCGAGGATTGCGACGAAGGTCGCCGCAAGGATCGCAAATCGCACTGACATGGCGTCAGCAGGCCCTAGGTTGCCCTGAACCGCAAGGCCCACTTCGCCTGTTCGGAGAAAACCGGCATGGTGAAGCTGCGGCCGACTCAGGCCGACCATGTTCGGACGCCCGATGTCATCTGTTGTCGCCGCTGACGCTCCCCGCCGCTCCAACGCCGTTCTGGCCGCCTTTTCCGGCCCCTGTCTGCCGCTGGCGGCCTTCGGCGTGGCCCTGCCCGTCACCCTGCCTGAGTTCTACGCCACCCATGTCGGTCTCGAGCTGGGCGTCGTGGCCGCCGTATTCATGGCGGTGCGGCTGATCGACATCGTCTTCGACCCCTTCATCGGCTGGGGCATGGACAAGACCAAGACGCGGTTCGGCCGCTATCGCCCCTGGATGGCGGTCTCGACGCCGATCCTGATGCTGTCGGCCCTGATGATGTTCGTCCTGGTCCAGCCGGGCGCGGGGCCTGCCTATCTCTTCGCCTGGTTGCTGGTCCTCTACCTCGGCTTCTCAATCGGCACCCTGGGCCAGCTTGGCTGGGCGGCGGTTCTGGCGCCTCAGTACGACCAGCGCAGCCGCGTCTACGGCTGGTGGCAGGTCTTCAACATCATCGGCGTCATCCTGATCCTGATCCTGCCGACCGTGGTGGTGAAGTCGGGCATCGGCGATTACGCCGACGGCGTACGGATCATGGGCTGGGCCATCCTGATCGCCCTGCCCGTCACCATCGGTCTGGCCATGGTCGCTGTGCCGGAACCCGTCAACGTCGGCGCCGCGCCGCACGGCGGGCCGGGCGCCTATCTGGCCCTGTTCAGGATGAAGACGGTGCGCAAGCTGCTGATCGCCGACCTGCTGCTGGGCGTGGCCCCCGGCATCACGGGCTCGCTGCTGTTCTTCTTCTTCGGCCAGATCAAGGGCTACGACCACACCCAGGCCTCGCTGTTCATGCTCTTCTACTTTGTGGCGGGGCTGGTCGGTGCGCCGATCTGGGCCTGGCTGGCGACGAAGATCGGCAAGGACAAGGCCCTGGCCGTCGCCAGCCTGATCTTCGCTGGTCTCTATATCGGCGCCACCCTGGTCCCCGGCGGCAACTTCGCCGTGACCGCCGTCGTCATGTTCATCGCCGGCCTGCCCTATGCGGCGGGCCTCTTCCTGCTGCGGGCCATGATGGCCGACGCGGGCGACGAGGTGCGGCTGGAGACCGGCGTGGACCGCACTGGCCTGATGTTCTCCATCCTGTCGGCCACGACCAAGATCGGCCACGTCGTGGCGCTGATCCCCTACCTGATCCTGCAATGGGTGGGGTTCAAGGCCCTGCCAGGCCCGGCCGGCAACAGCGATTTTTCCCTGCTGATGCTCCAGATCCTGTTCATCGCCGTGCCAGGCCTGCTACTGGCGGGCGCCGCCTGGGTGCTGAAGGGCTATCCCCTGACGCCAAAACGGCATGATGAAATTCGCGAGGCGCTCATCGCTCGCGACGCCGGGACCGCCTGAATGACCCACTCCGTCGATCGCCTGAAAGAGATCATGGTTCGCCTGCGCGATCCGAACGGCGGTTGCCCCTGGGATGTCGAGCAGACCTTCGCGACCATCGCCCCCTATACGATCGAGGAGGCATACGAGGTCGCCGACGCCATCGAGCGCGCCGACATGGAGGAACTGAAGGTCGAGCTGGGCGACCTGCTGTTCCAGGTCGTCTTCCACGCCCGCATGGCCGAGGAAGCCGGACACTTCGCCTTTGATGACGTGGCCGACGCCATGGCCGACAAGCTGGTTCGTCGCCATCCCCACGTCTTCGCCGAGGAAGCGGCCAAACCCAGCGGCTCCGCCCAGAAGGCGCGCTGGGAGGACATCAAGGCCGCCGAGCGCAAGGCCAAGGAACAACACGGCGTGCTGGACGACGTGCCCGTTGGCCTGCCCGCCCTGACCCGCGCCGCCAAGCTGACCAAGCGCGCCGGCCGCGTCGGCTTCGACTGGCCCTCGACCGACGAGGTCTTCGACAAGCTGGCCGAAGAGGTCGAGGAACTGCGCGTCGAGATCGCCGCCGGCGACAAGGAGAAGGCGCGCGAGGAACTGGGCGACCTGCTGTTCGTCGTCGCCAATCTGGCTCGCAAGCTGGAACTGGAACCCGAGGACGCCCTGCGCGTCGCCAACGCCAAGTTCGTTCGCCGCTTCGGCTTCATCGAAGCCGAACTGGCCAAGGACGGCCGCACGCCGGAACAGTCGAACCTGGCCGAGATGGACGCCCTCTGGGACGCAGCCAAGGCGGCCGAGAAACCTCAGACGTAGCGCAATTCCTGTAGGTCGACCTCGCGGATCAGCTTGCGCGTCGTCTCTTCGTCAACCAGCCGCATACGGCCAAGCCGCACTAATTCGGCGCGTTCGGCAGCCAGTCCGGCCAGGCGCAGTTGGCGCTCGATCTCATCCGCCTGCCGAGCCAGGACCACATCGTCACCGTCAACAGGGGTGCGCATCTCGATGCGATGACGATAGAGCTCCATCAGACGCGCCGCCGTCTCGGCATAAAGGTCGGGATTGCTCTTGCCTTCGGCCATGGCGTGCTGAGTATCCTCAATGGCGCGCATGGCGGCCGAGGCTGCGGCCACACGCGAGCGATCTTCCTCCTCCAGGTGTGACGGTTCAGGCGGCAGTTCCACGCCCTTCAGAAGGCGTGGCAAGGCTACGCTGGCCAGGACCAGGGAAACGATGATCACGCCCGCCGCCAGGAAGATGGCCAGATTGCGCGTAGGCATCGGCGTACCGTCCCCCAGCACGAACGGCAGAGTCAGAATGCCCGCCAGGGTGATGGCCCCGCGCACCCCCGCCAGCGACATGACGGCCACCAGACGCAGGCCCACCTTGGGGGGAGCATGCTTCCCGCGCTTGCGGAATAGGGTCAGCTTCAGCGAGGCCCACACCCAGATGAAGCGCAGGGCCGCCAGCGCCGCCACGATGGCGAAGACATAGATGGCCAGCCACCAGACCTCCTTATGCTGGGTCGACTGGATGACCTCGGCCGCGCGGGCCATGATAGATGGCATCTGTTCGCCGAGAATGACGAAGATCAGGCCGTTGGCGACGAACTGAACCGTATCCCAGACCACGGCTCGGCGGATGCGCGTCGCCGCCATGGCCGAGCCCTGACGCTCGGTGAAGCTCATGGTCACGCCGGCGGCCACCGCCGCCAGGATACCGGACGCGTGAATGGCTTCGGCCGCCAGATAGGCGGCGAAGGGCATCAGCAGGCTGATCAGGATCTGTCCGCCGACATCCTCGCCCCACCGGCGGCTGATCCAGGCCTTCACCAGACCAATGGCCAGGGTGACTGCGACCCCGACTGCAACGCCCGCCAGGGCCAGCCAGGCGAAGGTCCCCACCGCGCTGCTCAGGGAAAAGGCGCCGGTCGTCGCAGCGATGACGGCGATCCGCATGCAGGTCAGGCCCGTCGCGTCATTCAGCAACGACTCGCCTTCCAGAATATGCATGAGGCGTTTGGGTATGGGCGCTCGTGAGGCGATGGCCGACACCGCGATCGGGTCGGTCGGCGAGAGAATCGCCGCCAGAGCGAACGCCACCGCCAGCGGCATGGCCGGGATCATCCAGTGGATCAGGAAACCCAGGCCCAAAACGGTAAAGACCACAAGACCCAGAGCCAGTTCCAGAATGACCATGCGGTCTCGGAACAGAGCCTTCTTCGGAATGCGCCAGCCATCCACGAACAGCAGCGGCGGGAGAAACAGCAGGAAGAAGATATCCGGGCGAAGATCGACCGCCTCACCCGTGATCAGCACCACGCCCGCGCCGAGTGCGATCTGCACCAGCGGCAGAGCGATCCGCGTAATCCGCGCCACCCATCCTGACAACACCACAGCCAGCAGCAGGAAAAGGATGGTCTCGATCAGATGCATGGGCTCAGTCGATGGTGTCGGGGTAGAGGCGCTCCAGACGCCCAAGGGCCGCCGGGTGCAGACGCACGATCAGATGGGTTCGCCCCTGTTCGTCGGTGTCACGGAAGGTGACGCGACCGTTTTCATACAGCCAGGCCAGGGCCTCGCCCTGATGCGGTTCCAGCGTGAGCCGGGTTTCCGGGTCATCGTCGATCAGGCCGGCGATGGCCTCGCGCAGAGCCTCTATGCCCTCACCGGTCCAGGCGGAGACGGCGACCGCCTTGCCCTCGCGCGCCAGGCGTTCGGCCTGACCCAAGACCGCTTCGCGCACATCGGCGTCCAGCAAATCGGTCTTGTTCCAGACCTCGAGGATACGTCGCGTCTTGCCCTCGGGCGTCGGAATTTGTTCCAGCACCGCCTCGACGTCCTTGGCCTGGGCGTCGCTGTCGGGCGAGGCGATGTCACGCACGTGCAGGATCAGGTCGGCCTCCCCCACCTCCTCCAGTGTCGCGCGGAAGCTCTCGACCAGTTCGTGCGGCAGGTCCGAAATGAAGCCCACTGTGTCGGCGATGATGGCCGGCCGCCCCTGCGGCAGTCGGATGGTGCGCTGGGTCGTATCCAGCGTGGCGAACAGCAGGTCCTTGGCGAAGACCTCGGAGCCGGTCAGGCGGTTGAACAGCGTCGACTTGCCCGCATTGGTATAACCGACCAGGGCCACAGACGGGAACGGGACCTTCTTGCGCGCCTTGCGGTGCAGGCCGCGCGTGCGGCGCACCTCTTCTAGCTCGGCCTTCAGCCGCACGATCCGGTCGGCGATCAGGCGTCGGTCCAGTTCGATCTGGGTTTCACCGGGACCGCCGGTCGAGCCGGTGCCGCCGCGCTGGCGCTCCAGGTGGGTCCAGGTGCGCACCAGACGCGAACGTTCATAATCCAGACGCGCCAGCTCGACTTGCAGCCGCCCTTCCCTGGTGCGCGCACGGCGTCCAAAGATTTCCAGGATCAGCCCGGTGCGGTCGATGACCTTCACCTCCCACGCCTTCTCCAGATTGCGCTGCTGCACCGGCGACAGGTCGTCATCGACAACAACAGCTTCGGCGTCGGCGGCGCGGATCAGGGCGGCCAGCTCCTCGACCTTGCCGGACCCGAACAGGGTCGCAGGCGTGGTCGAGCGCAGACGCACGACCTCTTCGGCGCGCACGTCGAGGTCCAGCGCGCGGGCCAGGCCCGCGGCTTCCTCAAGGCGTTCGGAAGCCAGTCTGGGGCTGTCCGAGCGTCGATCGGGGTGGATGACGACCGCCCGGATCAGCGGAACGGCGTGGTCGATAAGCTTGGAGGTCAATCAGTCTTCTTCGGCATCGGGCTCGTACATCTGCACGGGCGCGGACGGCATGATGGTCGAAATGGCGTGCTTGTAGACGAGCTGCGACTGGCCATCGCGACGCAGCAGCACACAGAAGTTGTCGAACCAGGTCACGATGCCCTGCAGCTTGACGCCGTTGACCAGGAAGATAGTCAGCGGGGTCTTGGTCTTGCGGACGCTGTTGAGGAAGGTGTCCTGAAGGTTCTGGCGTTTGTCTTGCGACATGGCAGGTTTTTTCCTGTTCTTGGTTATTCGTCGCCGTAAGGCGCGGACCGGGAAGGCGCAACGACCTTAACCGCCGTCGGGTCAAGGCCGCAACGGATTTCCCTCATCCTTTACGCGGCAGCACGCGCTCAAGACGAAGCACGCCGGCCATACAGGAAGGCGCCGTGGAAACCGCCATGGTTGGTGTGGACCAGGTCCAGATCGCTCACATCGGCTGCCGCGAGGATGGCGACGATCACTGTCAGGTCGTAATCGAACATCACCATCTCTCCCTGCCGCAAGCTGCTGGGAACGGGAACGTTCACCGTGCGGACGATCCCGCCATCCACGACAATGCGCCCGCCCGGCGCTCCTGAGTGCTCGGGCTCGCGGTAGAGTGCGAACTGCAATGTCACGAACCCGCCTGGCGCCAGACGCTGCAAAAGGGCTTCCAGCAGACGATAGCCACGCTCAGGCGGAATGTGCTGGAACACGATCAGCGACATGATCCAGTCAAAGGCGCGTTCCGGCAGTTCGTGCCCGAAGGCGGCGCTGGCCGGTGCATGCCGACGCGCCTCGATCAGCATGGCTTCAGCCACGTCCACCCCATAGGCGTCGCCAGTCATGGCGGCCAGGGCTCGGGTCAGACGCCCGACGCCGCACCCGAAATCCAGCGCCGAGGCCGGGGAGAAATCCGCATGACGGCTCTTCAGGCGCTTCGCGGCCTGCTTCACGGCGCCCTCGCCGCTTCTGAAGAACTCCGCCAGAGCTTCCTCGGTCAGGTTTTCAGTTCTGAACCGGGGATCTGTCAGCACCCCATAATAGGGGTCGGACCGGGCGATCCTATCCCAGTCCGCGTCGGTGTCACGGAGTTGAGCGACAGAGCTGTCACGCTGAAACAGACGCCTGAACATGAGGGCCTCAGACAGCGTCGCGCTTCGCCTGCTCCAGATAAACCTGACGCAGACGAGTCGCGACCGGGCCCGGCTTTCCATCAGCGATCTTCGATCCGTCCAGCGACACGATGGGCATGACGAAGGAACTGGCGGCGGTGACAAAGACCTCCCTGGCGCGCTTGGCTTCGTCCACGCTGAACGGACGTTCGTCCAATTCGATGCCTTCAGCCTCGATCAGCTTCAGGATCGCCGTGCGGGTGATGCCGCGCAGAATATTGGCCTGGGTGTCGCGGGTCCGCAGCTTGCCGTTCTCATCGACGATCCAGGCGTTCGTGGACGAACCTTCCGTCACCAGACCCATGTCATCGACCATCAGGCACTCGTAGGCGCCCTTCTCACGCGCCGCCTGCTTGGCCAGAACATTGGGCAGCAGACCCACGGTCTTGATGTCGCAACGGCCCCAGCGAATGTCCGGCATGGTCACGCCCGCCGCGCCCTTTGCGGCGAGGGTTTCCCCCTTGGCCAGGTCGATGGTCTTGGATGTGACGATGACGCTGGGCGGAGTGTCTTTCGGGAAGGCGTGGTCGCGCGGCGAGGTGCCGCGCGTCACCTGCAGGTAGACAATGCCGTTCCGCACGCGGTTGCGACGGATGGTTTCCTTCAGCACCCGTTCCAGAGCCTGGGCCGTCATGGGGATCGGAATGCGGAGTTCCGTCAGGCTGCGGGCCAGACGCGTCATGTGTCCGTCGAAGTCGGCCAGCCTGCCGTCGAACACGGACCAGACCTCATAGACCCCGTCGGCGAACTGGAAGCCGCGATCCTCGATGTGAACCGTGGCGCCGTTATGCGGCTGATAGGTCCCGTTGACGTAGGCGATCCTGGACATCAGGCGCCCTCTCCTTCTTCGTCTTCGCCGCCGCGAGCGGGCGAAACGCCCAGCGACTTCAGTTTGCGGTGCAGTGCGGATCTTTCCATGCCGATGAAGGCGGCCGTGCGCGAGATATTTCCGCCGAAACGCATGATTTGCGCCGCCAGATAGTCCCGCTCGAACACTTCGCGCGCTTCCCTCAGCGGCAAGGCGATAATGCGATCGGCGCCCAGGGAGGACGGCCCGCCGGACGAGGCCACTTCCTGAGGCAGCATGTCAGCGGTGATCGGCTCGTCCGCCGCTCCCGTCGCCAGGATCAGAAGACGTTCGACGTTGTTGCGCAATTGGCGAACATTGCCGGGCCAGGGGTGGACCTGAAGCACCGCGAGGGCGTCATCCGCGACCCGACGATGCGGCAGTCCCTGAGAGGCCGAGAGGCTGTCGACGAAATACTCGATCAGCTCACTGATGTCCTCGCGACGTTCGGACAAGGGCGGGACGCGGATCGGCACCACGTTCAGGCGATGGAACAGGTCCTCACGGAAGCGTCCTTCGGCGATCTCGACCTTCAGGTCGCGCGCGGTCGAGGTGACCACGCGCACATCGACCTGAACGTCCTGCTCTCCGCCGACCCGGCGGAAACGCTGCTCGACCAGGACACGCAGGATGCGGCTCTGGCTTTCGCGCGGCATGTCCCCCACGTCGTCCAGATAAAGAGTGCCGTTGTGAGCGCGCTCGAACACGCCGATCTTGCGGGGGCGGCCGTCGCCGCCTTCCTCGCCGAACAGTTCGACGTCCAGTCGTTCGGGCGTCATGCCGGCGGCCGAAATGGCCACGAACTCGGACTTGGCGCGCGGGCTGGCGTCATGGATCTGGCGGGCGACCAGTTCCTTGCCTGATCCCGGCGGGCCTGAAATCAGCACGCGACTATTAGCCGGCGCGACCTTGGCGATGGTGCCGCGCAGCAGCTGCGCCGCCGCCGATTTCCCGATCAGGCCGGTCGGCGCCATGGTCTGGGCGCGCAGGCGCCGGTTTTCGCGCTTCAGCGAGGCTGCTTCCAGAGCACGTTCGACCACGACCACCAGCCGATCCGACTTGAACGGCTTCTCGATGAAGTCATAGGCGCCGCGCTTCAGGGCGCTGACGGCGGTTTCGATGTTGCCGTGGCCCGAGATCATGACGACCGGCAGGTCCTCATCCAGCCCCTTGACCACGTCCAGCAGTTCCAGCCCGTCCAGACCGCCGCCCTGCATCCAGATATCAAGTACGGCCAGCGACGGCTTGCGCGCCCGGATCGCGGCCAGGGCTTCATCCGAGTTGGCGGCCGTGCGGACCGAATGGCCCTCGTCCTCAAGCAGGCCTGAGACCAGTTCGCGGATGTCCGCTTCGTCGTCCACCACCAGAATGTCGGCACCGGTATTGCGCATGACGCCTCTCTACTCCGCCGCTCGCGCCGCGCCGGAGGCACGGTGAGCAGCCTTGCTGTCTTGGGTCAGGGGGAAGGTCAGGCACACGCGTGCGCCCGCCAATGTCTCGGCGTCGGCCAGCCTTAGCTCGCCGCCGTGGTCTTCACAGATACGCTTGACGATGGCCAGGCCCAGGCCTGTGCCCTTCTCACGCGTGGTCACATAGGGCTCGGTCAGCCGGTCGCGATCCTTGGCCGGCAAGCCGACACCGTCGTCCTCAATGGCGAAGGTGGCTATGCCGTTCTCGACCGTCAGCCTGGCGATGATGCCGGTCGCGCCAGCCGGGAGCGGTTCTCGCGCCCGTTTCGCACTGACGGCCTCGCCGGCGTTTTTCAGAATATTGGCCAAGGCTTGTCCAACCATGCGGCCATCGCATTGCAGAACCACATCCGGCAGGGGCTCGACCAATTCCACGCCGATGTCCGCCGCCGCGACGCGTTGAGCAAAGACCGCCTCACGCAGCATCTCGGCCGGGTTTTCACGAGTGAAACGTGGCGCCGGCATCCGGGCGAAGGACGAGAATTCATCCACCATCCGGCCGATATCGCCGACCTGGCGAATGATGGTCTCGGTGCAGCGATCAAAGACCTCCACGTCGTCGCCGACCTGAGAGCGGTACTTGCGACGCAGACGTTCCGCCGACAACTGGATGGGCGTCAGCGGATTCTTGATCTCATGGGCGATGCGGCGCGCCACGTCGCGCCAGGCGGCGTTGCGCTGTGCCGTCACCAGACGGGTGATGTCGTCGAAGGTCAGCACCATCTCGCCGCCCTGTCCGCCCTCGATTCGGACTCGCAGACGGCGTGTCTCGCCGTCGCGGCTGACGTCGATGTCTTCCTCGATATGAGCCTCGGCGCGTTCGGACAGTTCAGCCAGTTCCGGCGCGACCTCGCCCAGAAGACGCCCTTGAACATCGGCCTCACTGATCGCCAGAAGCTGGCTGGCGCTGTCGTTGATAGCCGATATGCGCCCCACGCGATCAAGACCAATGACGCCGGCGCTGACGCCCGACAGTACGGTCTCGATGAAGCGGCTGCGCCCCTGGGCGTCGTCGCTGGCGGCCTTCAACGCCGCCTGCTGGGCCATGATATCGCCGGTCATGCGGTTGAAGGCTTCTGACAGGACCACGATCTCGCTCGGCGCGCCGGTGTTGTCGACGCGTGCATTCAGATCTCCACCGGCTACCTGATCCGCCGCCTTCACCAGACGACCGATGGGCGCCGAGATCGAACTGGCGGCCGACATGGCCAGCCAGACCGCGCCGACCAGCACCAGCAGCGCCGTCTCGAGATAGCTGAGGGCGAAGGCCGCCTGAATCCGCGCCCGGCTTTCTTCGGCGGCGCGGTAGGCGGCGATTGATTCTTCGCCGTTTCGCATCCGCTGGATCAGGCCCGGCGCCAATGGCCGCACGACGTAGAGATAGGCGTCGCCGTAATCGGGCAAAGGATAGAGCGCCCGCACCATGTCGGGGTTTTCAGTCACGGTCGTCGGCGCGACCTCGCCTCCGGCCACAGTCTCGAAGGCCTCGCGCGGGGGCGCAACATAGGGCGGCGCTCCCGGCTGCTCGCCGCTGGCCAGCACTTCGCCATCGCTATTCAGGATATAAAGCGCCGGATATCCGAAGAAGGCGCCGATCTGGCCGAGCGCGCGCGAAAACTGGATGCGGTTGTCAAACAGTCCGCGAACCCCGCCGAGCTCCGTCGACATGGTTTCCAGATCGACCTCCAATCCGGCGCCGACGTCGGCGACATAGGCTCGGCCGATCTCAGCGCCGTTCTCGACCGCCGAGCGGACATTGGTGCTGAACCACTGATCCACCCCCCGATTGACCAGGACCCCGAACACCAGGGCGATCAGCACCGCCGGAACCACAGCCACCAGCGAAAACAGGGTCACGAAACGCAAGTGCAGGCGCGCACCGGGATCGTTTCTGTTTCGCGTCAATCGCCATACCCGCATGCCGATGACAGCCGCCAGGCCGCCGATCAGCACCAGATTTCCTAGGAGGATGAAAAGGACAGCTCGACTGGCGGCGGTTCGCGCGTCGCCGCCCGCAGTCGCGCCTGGCGCGATCGCCACCAGCCAGATAGCCGCCGCCGTGATCAGGAAGGCGACTGCATAGGCCGCCACGAACAAAGCCCGGGCGCGACCGCTGGCCAGCCGCCCCCAGAGCGAACGCTCGGGGTCGTGACCTTCAGGCTGCGCGGCGGGGATTTCCGTCATTACCTCGCAGCTTCAACCAGCTGTGGCAGGTTTTCAACACCAGAGTTGCTGAATTGATCCACCGCAGGTCGCCAGAGCTCTGAAAGCGCCCGCTCCACCTCCAGCGGCGTCTCCAGTCGGCACAGCCGGGCCTTGGCGGCGCGGCGCTCCAGCGGATCATCCGGCCACGGCGCCTGTTCAATGTACCAGCCCAGATGCTTGCGGAACATCTTCAACCCCAGCGGTAGGCCGTAGAAGGCGACCGACCCGCGCAGATGCTCGATGACGATGGCCAGCCGCTCTTCACGACCGGGCTCCTGCAATCGCGTCCCGTCCGCCAGCGCCCGCTCCAGATGGGCCGCAAGCCAGGGGCGGCCATAGACCCCGCGCCCCAGCATCAGACCATCGGCGCCGGACAGGGTCAGGGCCGCTCTCGCCTGTTCCGCCGTGATGATGTCGCCGTTGACGATGACCGGAACAGACACCGCCTGCTTGACCTCGGCCACGGCCTCCCAGTCGGCGACGCCGGTGTAAAACTGCTTACGGGTGCGGCCATGCACGGTGACCGCCGCCACGCCAAGGTCCGCCCCCCGGCGGGCCAGTTCGGCGGCGTTGTGACTGTTTTCGTCCCAACCCAGGCGCATCTTGACCGTGACCGGTCGGCCGACCGCCGCGACGACCGCCGCCATGATGGCCGTCGCACGTTCCGGCGTTCGCATGAGGGCCGAGCCACAGGCGGCGCCCGTCACTTCTTTCGCCGGGCAGCCGAGATTCAGGTCGATGATGTCCGCGCCCGCCTGTTCGGCCATGCGCGCGCCCTCGGCCATGACCTCCGGGTCGCCGCCGACCAGCTGGATCACGGTCAAGGGCAGCCCCCCGCCTACGGCGGCGCGGCGCACCACGTCCGGCCGCCCCCGCGCCAGTTCAGCCGAGGCGACCATCTCGGTCGCCACATAGGCCGCACCCAGCCTTGAGGCGAGTACACGGAACGGCAGGTCGGTGATCCCGGTCATCGGGGCCATCAGCACCCGTCCGGCGATCCGTACGTCTCCGATTTGCAATCCTGCGTTCATGCCGTCCTTACCGCCGACTGTTGAGCCTCTCGTCAAGCGGAACTGGGGCGCTTAGAAGGCCGACATGGGATTTGCAGCAATCGTAGTGGCGGCCGGTTCAGGTTCTAGAGCCGGCGGAGACAAGCAATGGCGAAGCGTCGGCGGGCGCCCCGTGGTCCGCTGGTCGGTTGAAAGCCTGCTGGGCGCCGGAGCCGATCCTGTTGTCGTCGTGATCGCACCAGACGCCGGACCCCGCGCCGCCGACGCTTTAAACGGTCTGTCGGGATGGCGCGCCGTTCCCGGTGGCGCCACACGCGCCCAGTCCGTCCAGGCAGGATTGAAGGCTCTCGCCATCGGCGATGAGACCCCGGTTCTGATCCATGACGCCGCACGCCCCTTTCTCAGCCTGACCGTGATCAAGCGCCTGCTGGCGGCGCTGGCCGACGCCGACGGCGCCCTGCCCGCCTTGCCGGTCGCCGACAGCCTGCGTCGAGGCGTGGCCGGCCTCGTGGCCGGGGCCGTCGAACGCGACAACCTGTGGCGAGCGCAGACCCCGCAAGCCTTTCGGCTGAAAACGATTCGCGACGCCTATTCCGCCTGGAACGACGCCGAAGCCCCCACTGATGAAGCCGCCGTGGTTGAACACGCCGGCGGCCGCGTGCGCCTGGTCGAAGGCGACGCGCGCCTGTTGAAACTGACCTACCCCGAGGATTTCGCAATGGCTGAAGCCCTGCTCCCCAAAACGATCCGCATCGGACAGGGCTTTGACGTGCATCGTTGGGGACCCGGTGATTCGGTCTGGCTTTGCGGCGTCGAAATTCCGCACGATCAGACCCTGGTTGGCCATTCTGACGCCGACGCCGGCCTGCACGCCCTGACCGACGCCATTCTGGGCGCCATCGCGGACGGGGACATCGGTGATCACTTTCCCCCGACCGATCCGCAATGGAAGGGCGCCTCGTCCGACCGCTTTCTGGTCTACGCCGCTCAGCGTGTAGCCGCCCGTGGCGGGCGGATCGTCAACGTGGATGTCACCCTGATTTGCGAGCAGCCCAAGGTGAAGCCCCACCGTCAGGCCATGCGCGAACGTCTGGCTGAACTGCTGTCGTTGCCGCTCAACGCGGTCAGCGTCAAGGCGACCACGACAGAGGCCCTGGGCTTTACCGGACGCGGCGAAGGCCTCGCCGCACAGGCGGCGGTGTCCGTGGAATTGCCGGCCTAGGCCTTCGCCAGATCGGCGGACGCTCGCTCCAGCACGGAAGCAGGCGTTTCCCCCTCCTCCATTTCTGCGACGCCCACGTCGAATTCGACCACGAAGGGCGAGCGGTCCTTGCCGGCGTCAAAGGCCGTGCAGGCGATAACCGCCGAGATTCGCTGCGCGGCCATACGCGCCGCCTCTCCACCGGTCGCCGGCAAGGCAAGAGCGAACAACTCCGGCCCCAGTCTCACCGCCGTGTCCTCGACCCGCACCAGACGCGACACCATGGCGCCGATCTGAGGCATGGCCCGATCCAGCCAGCCGCCCTGGCGCGCCTGTGCGACCGGCTCACGCGCCGCCACTCGCAACACACAGACCGAAAGCGCACGGTTGCGCGATCGGGCGCCCTCGGCCAGACGCGCCAGGTGTGATGCGAACAGTTCACGCGTGAACAGCCCCGTCGCCGCGTCGGTCAGGTCTGAACCGCGGACGGAATCGAGCGCCCGCCGGATCGCCTGGCGCCGTCGGTGATTTCGCGCCAGCGCCAGGACGCGCGCCGCCGTTTCATCTTCCGGAGTTTCCGCTGCGGCGACGTCCGCGAAGCCTCTTCGAAACAGATCACCCAGCTCGACCTCGCCGGCGCCGCGCAAATAGAGCACCAGGGGAATGTGATAGAGTCGCGTGTTCCGCTTCATGCCCGAAGCGATCGACAGGGCCGGCGCGTGATCCTGGCCGCCCCACAGCACGGCGGCGTCAAAGGCCCGCTCATGCAGATAGTCAAAGGCGGTGTAGGGCGTCGGGGCGGCAACGACCTCGGCGCCGGCCTCGGTCAGGGCGTTGGCCATGGCGAGAAAGCGTCGATCCGCCGCTCCGGCCGTCAGGATCTGCAGCGGCCCCTCTCCAGCCGGCGATGCTTCAAGCGTCACGCCATGCGCTGCGAAAGTCGCCTGCCTCAGGCGAAACTCCTCTTCGGCGATTGCGGCGCGACTCAATTGCTCCAGTCGCAAGGCGGCCTGGGCCGGGTGCGGCGCGGACGACATGGTCAGATCCGCTTCCTGGTCTTCAACGAATCCTGAACCGATCGCCAATATCGGCAGGTAGCGCGGCGCCGCCCCCTGGCGCAGCCGCGAGATCGCATCCCGCTCATGCAGGCCCGCGCAAACAATAACAGCCGCATCCACGGTCATGTCCTGCAAGACGGACTCGGCGGCCTCCATGCTCTGCGCCGTGACAGTGGGCCACCCCAGTTGGTCCAGTCCCTCGCACAGAGGGCTGATCAGGGCGTCATCAGCAGCGACGACCAGTACGCGCGGATCGAAATCCAAAAGTCTCTCCATAAGGCCCGGTCGGTTCGCCCCCGACGCCGATGTTCCAGGCCGACGCGGATGATACTGACGCCTTCCCCCGTCTAGCAATGGGGGCCGTCTTGACCCTTGGTTACAAGGTAGGGCTGTCTGCGAGGGTTTCGCCACGCGGCGAATGAGGTTAATCGGTCGCTTTGACGACTGCCGAGGCCCAGGCTTGAATTCACAATCCCGATTGACGGCCCACCCCCTGTTCTGGGGCAAGCTGGCGGTTCGCGCCTTCACCCGCAGTTGGGGGCGCGACGTCATGCTCTATACTGGCGGCGTCTCCTTTTTCGCGCTTCTGGCTGTTTTCCCCGCCATCGCCATCCTGATCGGCTTCTACAAGGTGGTCCTGTCCATCGGCCAGGTCAGCGAACAGGCGGCCGCCCTGGCCGATGTCGTTCCTCACGCCGCGCGGTCCATCTTCCTGAACGAGATCAACCGCCTGGCGAACGCCTCAGCGCGCACGGTCTCGGCCCAGAGCGCTCTGGCCCTGATCATCGGCGCCTACGCCGCACACCGTGGTTTCAAGGCCTTGCTGGCCGGGTTGAACCTGATCCATGACGAAACGGAACCGCATGGATTCTTCAAATTCAACATGCTGGCCTTTCTGGTCGCCCTGGCCGCCTTCGTCCTTTTCACCGTCGTATCCGGTGCGGTCGTAACCTCACGACTGATGGAGCACGCCCACGCCCAGGACCCGGTCGGACTGCTGGTCTTGCCCCTGGACGGGCTATGGCCGGCGCTGGGCCTATGGCTCGGCCTGGCCATGCTCTATCGCTACGCCATGTCCCATGCGACGCGCGTGGCATGGAAGCCGGCCATTGTCGGCGGGCTGATCGCCACCGTCATGTCGACCTTCTTCTCATGGCTGTGCGCCATCTATGTCGAGCAGATCGCCCAACTGGGCGCCACCTACGGCTCGGTCGGCGCCGTCGTGGTGTTGCTCATCTGGCTGTCGTGGAACGTCAACGCCATCTTCTATGGCGGCGCCTTCGCCACGGAACTGGAGATCGAATGGAAGTCCGAAGAGCCTGAGGTCGAAACCGGCGGCTCGGTCGTCAGCCTGTCGGAGCGCCGCCAGTCTCGACGGTGATGCGCAGTACTCCATCCTGCTCTTCGATCTGACAAACCGATCCGCCAAGGTCCGCCATCAGATAGGGCACGTCGATCCGCGCCATGGGGTCCGTAGCCAGCAAGGTCAACCTGACGCCTGCGGCCTGCCCTTCCATTGCTCGACGTAAACGCAGACTGGGCACCGGGCAAAGGTGTCCGCGGGCGTCGATCATCTGGTCGCTCACGCCGCCACCGCAGTCAGAAGAAGACCCAGAGCCAGTCGGACGCTTTCTTCACGGACCGCGTCGCGTCCGATATCGCCAAACCGCCGCTCGACATGGGCGACCGCGCCATCGGGTCCGACGGCGGCGAAATGCACCAGGCCCACCGGCTTGTCCGCCGAACCGCCCCCGGGGCCCGCGACGCCGGTGATGGCGACGGCTGTCGCGGCGCGCGAATGATTGACCGCGCCCAGCGCCATCGCACGCGCCACCGGCGCCGAGACTGCGCCGAACCGGACCAGCAAATCACCGGATACGTCCAGCATCTCCATCTTGGCTTCATTGCTGTAGGTGACGAACCCTCGATCCAGCACCGCCGATGACCCCGCAACAGACGTCAAGGCCGCGGCCACAAGGCCTCCTGTGCAACTTTCCGCCGTCGCCACCATGACGCCAGTTCGTGCGGCCGCCTCCACGACGGCCGCCGCCAAGTCTTCGATATCTTGCGGCAACATGACTGTGCGCTCCGTCTGCGAGTCGGTCTAAGCCTGCTGACAGGGGGCGGGTCGATCGACCGCGCCGATGCCAGCGGATCGCGAATGACCGATTCCACCATGACCACGGCCGTCCGCAAGGCCGATGCGATAACACCGGCGCTCTTCGCCGTCGCCATCTTCACATCCGCCTCGCTCGTTTTTGTCGTCCAGCCGATGGTGAGCAAGCTGGTCCTGCCGATGCTGGGCGGATCACCTTCTGTCTGGAACACCTCGATGGTCTTCTTCCAGACCGCGTTGTTGATCGGGTACGGCTACGCCCATCTGCTGCAACGCATCCGATCATTGAAATTGCAGGCGATCATCCACCTGGGCCTGCTGTCGGCGGCGGCGCTGTTTCTGCCGCTGCAGATCACCGGCGTTCTGGGGGAGCCCGCCTCCTCAGCGCCTAATGTCTGGCTTCTGGCGACCCTAGCTCTATCGGTCGGAGCGCCCTTTTCCATCCTGTCCGCCACAGCGCCGCTGCTCCAGGCCTGGTACGCACGTGTCCGCGCCGATCATGCTGACGGTCAGAATCCCTATGTTCTGTACGCAGCTTCCAATCTCGGCAGCTTCCTGGCCCTCCTCGCCTATCCGGCGCTCCTCGAACCTCTGATGTCCCTTTCGGTTCAGCGGACAAGCTGGACCGGCGGCTATGGCCTGTTCGTCATTCTGGTGATGGCCCTCGCCGCCCTGATCTGGCGTCGTCGGGTTCAGAATGCTCCCGAGCCCGCCCCGCTCGCCCCCAGCGCCCCGATCCCATGGCGTGAGAAGGGCGTTCTGGTCCTGCTGGCAGCCGCTCCGTCCAGTCTGATGCTGGGCGTCACCGCTCATCTTTCAACGGATGTCGCTTCGGCGCCCTTCCTCTGGGTCGCGCCGCTGGCGCTCTACCTGCTCACCTTCGTCATCGCTTTCCAGATACGACCATGGATCAACCTGACCACGACTCTGGTGATCCAGGCCGCGCTTGGCGCCATTGTCGTCAGCCTGGTGGGCATGAACACCGGCGAGTGGCTGCTGCTGCTTCTGGTGCATCTGGCGGCCTTCTTCTTCACCGCCCTGATGTGCCATCAGCGATTGGCCGCGCGACGCCCGGCCCCTGATCGTCTGACCGAGTTCTACCTGCTTCTGTCGCTGGGCGGCGTGGTCGGCGGCGTTTTCAACGCCCTGATTGCTCCGACCATCTTCAATGTGGTCTGGGAATATCCCCTGATCATGGTTCTGGTCGGTCTTGCCCGCCCCTGGGGCGAAGGCGCCCTTACGCGCCGCGAAATCACCATCCTGCTGCTGGGGATCGCCATCGCCGCCGCTCCGCCGGTGATCCTCGAGATCATGCGTTACAATCTCGAGTTCCGCGCCCTGCTCAGTGACCAGGCGCGACTGCAAATGGTGCAATTGGTCCTCGGTGGAGCGGCGATATGCGCCTTCCTGGTCCGTGATCGCGCGGTCCTGTTCACCATCATCATCGCCGTCATCACCCTGTCCGCCCATCACGTCGGTCGTGGCTATGACTGGAGCCTGACCGAGCGCAGCTTCTTCGGGGTCATGCGGGTGGCGGTCACGCGCGACGACGGCATGGGCGGCGACGTCCATGTCCTGATGCATGGCACCACCCTGCACGGTGCCCAGGCCC
This sequence comes from Brevundimonas sp. T2-11, assembly GCF_055397675.1. Classification (NCBI taxonomy): domain Bacteria; kingdom Pseudomonadati; phylum Pseudomonadota; class Alphaproteobacteria; order Caulobacterales; family Caulobacteraceae; genus Brevundimonas; species Brevundimonas sp. T2-11. Next base: position 1,532,435 of record NZ_AP027920.1, on the reverse strand, counting down.
GCGCCCCCGGATTCGCGTGCAGCCCGACCATGTACTACGCCACCGCCACGCCCTTGGGTCAGGCGGCGCAGCGCATTCAGGCCCGCACGCCGGCGGCGAAGATCGGCATTGTGGGTCAGGGCTCAGGCGCCATGGCCGCCTACAAGCGCGCCGAGGATGAAATGACCTTCTTCGAGATCGACCCCATGGTGGATCGCGTGTCGCGTGATCCATCCTGGTTCACCTATATCTCGCATTGCGCCGACGGCCCGATCCGCACCGTTCTGGGCGACGCGCGCCTGACCATGGCCAAAGAAGCGCCGGGCACCTACGACCTGCTGGTCATCGACGCCTTCTCGTCCGACGCCGTGCCGACCCATCTGCTGACGGTCGAGGCCATTCAGGGCTATCTCAAACTGCTGAAGCCCGACGGCGTGGTGGTGTTGCACCTGTCGAACCGCAACCTCGAGATCACCATGCCGGCCGTCGCCGCCGCCCGTCAGTTGGGCGCGGCCGACCTGCATCAGATCTACATCGAACAGCCGAACGCGCCGGAAATGTCCGAGGCCTCGACCGAGGCCCTGGCCATCTCGCCGACCGCCGAAGGTCTGGCCGACTTCAAGGGCGACGGCCGCTGGCGCAAGCTGGCGCCAACCGAGGTGCGCCCCTGGACCGACGACTACGTCAACCTGTTCGGCGCACTGATCCGCCAGATGAAGGGGCGGGGTTAGGCCGCCCCCGCCACCCGCGCCAGATCGGCGGTGATCCGCTCGGCGACCTTCAGACGGTCGTCGGGCGTAGGCCATTCGCCCTTCACCACGATCTTCTGATCCGGGCGAATCTTCCAGAAGGCCTGGTTCTTCTGGATCAGGCCCACCAGCCCCATCGGGTTGGGGAAGCTATTGTTGCGCAGGGTCAGAACCGCGCCCTTGGGCCCGATGTCGATCTTTTCAATCGAGGCCGTGCGGCAGTTGGCCTTGATGCCGACGATCCGCAGAAGCTGCTGCGCCTCGTCCGGCAGCGGGCCGAAGCGGTCAATCAGTTCGGCCGCCATGGCCTCGCGATCCTCCATCTTCTCGGCGTCCGACAGACGACGATAGAGGCTCAGGCGAACGTTCAGGTCTGGAACGTAAGTCTCTGGAATCAGAACCGCCGCGCCGACGTTGATGGACGGCGACCAGCCTCGGTCGGCCACTTCCTCGCCCTGTTCGCGCAGTTCGGCGACAGCGTCCTCCAGCATCTGCTGATACAGCTCGACCCCGACCTCGCGGATGTGGCCCGACTGCTCGTCGCCTAGCAGATTGCCGCCGCCGCGCTGGTCCAGGTCGTGGCTGGCCAGCTGGAAGCCGGCGCCCAGATTGTCCAGCGACTGCAATACCTGCAGACGCCGCTCGGCCGACAGGCTCAAGGGTCGCTTGGGATCGGTCGTCAGATAGGCGAAGGCCCGCGCCTTGGACCGGCCGATGCGGCCCCGGATCTGGTGCAGCTGGGCCAGACCGAACATGTCAGCGCGGTGCACGATCAAGGTATTGGCCGTCGGAATGTCGATGCCGCTCTCGACGATGGTGGTCGAGACCAGGACGTCGTACTGCCCGTCGTAGAAGGCGCTCATCACCTCCTCCAGCTGGGTCGGGCTCATCTGGCCGTGGCCGACGACGAACTTCACCTCGGGGACCTGCTCGCGCAGGAACTTCTCGATGTCCGGCAGTTCCTTCAGGCGCGGCGCGACGTAATAGGCCTGACCGCCGCGATATTTCTCGCGCAGCAGGGCTTCGCGCACCAGCACCGGGTCCCAGGGCGTGACATAGGTCCGTACTGCCAGACGATCGACCGGCGGGGTGGCGATGATCGACATCTCGCGGATGCCCGACAGCGCCATCTGCAAGGTGCGCGGGATCGGCGTCGCCGTCAGCGTCAGCAGGTGAACATCGGCCCGCAGGGACTTCAGCTTCTCCTTGTGCTTGACGCCGAAGTGCTGCTCCTCGTCGACGATCACCAGGCCCAGATCCTTGAACCCGACCTGCTCGGCCAGAACCGCATGGGTGCCCACGACGATCTCGAACGTCCCGTCCTTCAGGCCCGCGCGCGTCTCGTTGGCGTCCTTGGCCGTGACCATCCGCGACAGATGGCGCACCGTGATCGGCCAGCCGGCGAAGCGTTCGGAGAAGGTCTTGAAATGCTGGCGCGCGAGCAAGGTCGTCGGGCAGACGATAGCTACCTGCTGGCCGCTCATGGCCACCACGAAGGCGGCGCGCAGGGCCACCTCGGTCTTGCCGAAGCCGACGTCGCCGCAGATCAGGCGATCCATCGGCGTGCCCTTGCCCAGGTCTTCCAGCACGTCGCCGATGGCGTTCAACTGGTCGTCCGTCTCCTCGTAGGGGAAGCGGGCGCAGAATTCGTCGAACAGGCCGGACGGCGGCGTGATGGCGTCGGAGACGCGCAGCGCCCGTTTGGCGGCCAGGGCGATCAACCCCTCGGCCATGGCGCGCAGGCGTTCTTTTGCTTTCGCCTTGCGCGCCTGCCAGCCGGCGCCGCCCAGACGGTCCAGCTGAACCCCGTCGGCGTCGGTGCCGTAGCGGGTCAGAAGGTCAATGTTTTCAACTGGCAAGTAAAGTTTGCTGTCACCGGCGTAGAGCAGTTCCAGGCAGTCGTGCGGCGCCTCCTGAATCTCCAGCGTCTTCAGGCCCTCATAGCGCCCGATGCCGTGATCCAGGTGGACGACCAGATCGCCCGCCGTCAGGGCCGAGGCCTCCGCGAGGAAGTTGGAGGCCCGGCGCTTGCGCTTGGGCCGCGCCAGCCGATCGCCCAGGATATCGGTCTCGGAAATGACCGCGACTTCATCTGTGACGAAACCATGCTCGACCGGCAGGACGGCGCGCAGATAGATGTCCTTCGGCGCCGCCAGAACATCGTCCCAGTCGCGCACCGGCAGGACATGGGTCAGGCCGTGGTCGCCCAGCATGGCCGCCAGACGCTCGGCCGAGCCTTCGGTCCAAGAGGCGAACAGGACACGCTTGCCCTGCCCCTTCAACGTCTCGGCGTGCTGGGCCACGGCGGCGAACAGGTTGACGCTGTCCTGCGAGCGCTCGGCGGCGAAACTGCGCCCCAGACGGCCGCCGGCGTCCTCGCCCGATCCGCCCGACAGCGGCGACAGGCGGCGCACGGCCCGACCGGCCAGGGCGCTGTTCCAGTCGCCCTCGTCCAGATAGAGGCTCTGCGGCGCCGGGGCGCGATAGGCCGCGCCGCCCTTGCCCTTGGCGGCCTCCTTGCGCGCCTCATAGGCGTCGGCGGTCAGGCTCCAGCGCTCGGCGCGGGCCTGCTCCACCTGACTGTCGAGGAAGACCGGGGCCGTATCTGGCAGGAAGTCGAACAGGGTGTCCAGTCGGTCGTAGAAGAGCGGCAGCCAGTGCTCCAGCCCCTGACGACGCGCCCCCTCGCTGACAGCGGCGTACATGGGCTCGTCGCCCGCCGCGCCGAAGAGGTTCAGATAGCCGCTGCGGAAGCGCGAAATGCTTTCGGCGTCCAGCAGGACTTCGGACACCGGCAGCAGGGCGACCTGTTTCAGCTGTTTGGTCGAGCGCTGGGTTTCGGGATCAAAGGCGCGGATGGATTCCAGTTCGCTGCCGAACAGGTCCAGACGCACGGGCTCGTCAAAGCCCGGCGGAAAGACGTCGATGACGCCGCCGCGAATGGCGTACTCGCCGCGTTCCGACACGGTCGAGGCGCGCACATAGCCGTTGGCCGCGACGTAGCGCTCCAGCGCCGTCGTATCCAGATCACGACCAACCTTGGCCTCGAATCCGGCTCCGGTCACAGCCTGGCGCGGCGGCGTGCGCTGAGTGGCGGCGGCGACAGTGGCGATGACCAGCAGCGGCTTGGCCTCCGACGGATCGCGCTGGGCCAGCCGGGTCAGGGTCGCCATTCGCTGGGCCGCGACCGAAGCCGTCGGGCTCAGCCGGTCGTAAGGCAGACAATCCCAGGCCGGATATTCAAGAACTTCAATATCCTTGGCGAAGAAGTTCAGCGCCAGAACGAAATTGCCGGAGCGCTGATAGTCCCGCGCGACCAACAGGCCGACGCCGCCCTGCGCCTTTAGCCGTTCGGCGACGACCAGCGCATCCAGTCCCTCGGGCGCGCCGCCCAGTTCGACGTCACGCCGCGCCATCGCCTCACTCATCAACCGATACCCTTGGCCACTTCCGCCGCGACGTGTTCGCGCATGAATGCCCGAATGCGCGCCAGCATCGGCCCGTCGAACTCGGGCGGGGTCGGCTCCTTCTCGATGATCCAGGCATAGAGGTACTGGTCCTCCTCGTTCAGAAGGTGCTCCAGCTGATCCAGCTCGGCATCGTCCATCGACGGGCCGATCTGGTCGACGAACGGCCCCAGCACCATGTCGGCTTCGCGGAAACCGCGTCGCCAGGCGCGGTAGGCGATCCGGCCGAGTCGTTGTTTCCGGGCGTCCTCTGGACGTGCATCAATATCGGCCACGCGGTTCCTTGCCCGGTCCGTTCATGTGAAGAGTTGGATCAGATAGCGTTCCCGTTCCGTTTTCGCCAGCTATGCTGAGGCTAATGCGGCCCGAGATTCTCTTTCCCCTGTTCGCGGACGTCTCCACCCTGAGGGGCGTGGGGCCCCGAAGCGCGCCCCTGGTGCAGAAACTGGCGGGTCCGCTGGTGCGCGACGTGCTGTTCCTGTCGCCGTCCGGCATCATCCAGCGCCGCCGCACGACCGCCGCCGCCGCCGTCGAGGGCGAGATCGGCGTCTTCGAGGTCGTGATCGACCGGCTGATCCCGCCGCACAAGATCGGCGCTCCGTTCAAGATGCGGGCGTCCGACGAGACCGGCTTCGTCCACCTGATCTGGTTCGCCGGATCGCCGCGCCATATCGAAAGCCTGGCCCCGCGCGGCGAACGGCGGCTGGTGACCGGCAAGGTCGAGAGCTTTAACAACGAGGTGCAGATCGCGCACCCCGACTACATCCTGCCGCTGGAGAAGGCGGACGAGATACCCCTGTCCGAACCCGTCTATCCGGCGACGCAGGGCCTGACGTCGCGGGTGGTCAGGAAGCTGGCGCAGGGCGCGCTGGCCGCTGCTCCAGACTTGGCCGAGTGGCAGGACGCCGCATGGCTGTCGGCGCGGCGCTGGTCCGGCTGGCGCGCGGCGCTGGAAGCCCTGCATGCCCCGACCTCGGACATGGACCTGACGCCCGAGGCCCCGGCGCGTCAGCGCCTGGCCTATGACGAGCTGTTCGCACACCAACTGGCCCTGGCCCGTCGCCGTCGGACCCGCCATGCCACGCCCGCCCCCCGCATCGCGCCGGGCGAGGCCTCAGAGCGGATGCTCGCCGCCCTTCCCTTCACCCTGACCGGCGCCCAGTCTCGCGCCATTGAGGAAATCCGCACCGACCTGGCGTCCGGCGAGCAGATGGGCCGTCTGCTGCAGGGCGACGTGGGATCGGGCAAGACCGCTGTCGCGGCCCTTGCATTGGCCGACGCGGCGTCCAGCGGCTTCCAGTCCGCCCTGATGGCCCCGACCGAAATCCTGGCCCGCCAGCACTATCAGCGGCTGGCGCCGATGCTGGAGGAAGCTGGCGTCTCAACCGTCCTCCTGACCGGCCGCGACACTCAGGCCGAACGCCGTCAGCGCCTCGCAGCCCTGGCCTCGGGCGAAGCCCAGGTCGCCATCGGCACCCACGCCCTGTTCCAGGATGCGGTGCAGTTCAGCCGACTGGCCCTGGCCGTCATCGACGAACAGCACCGTTTCGGCGTCAACGAGCGTCAGCGGCTTCAGGCCAAGGGCGATCCCGCCATCGGCGGCGTCCACCTGCTGACCATGTCGGCCACCCCCATCCCGCGCACGCTGGAACTGACCCAGTACGGCGAGCTGGAAGTCAGCCGCCTGATGGAAAAACCGCCGGGCCGCACCCCCGTCGCCACCGCCGTCCTGCCGCTGGTTCGCATCGGCGAGGTGGCCAAACGGCTGAAGGCGGCGATCGACAGCGGGGCTCAGGCCTACTGGATCTGCCCATTGGTGGCCGAGTCCGAAGCCATCGACCTGGCCGCTGCCGAGGAACGCGCCAACGATCTGCGCCGCATCCTTCAGGTCGAGGTCGGCCTGGCCCACGGCCAAATGCCCGGCGCCGAGCGCGAGGCGGTGATGGCCGAGTTCGCCGAGGGGCGCATTCCCCTGCTGGTCGCCACCACGGTCGTCGAGGTGGGCGTGGACGTGCCCAACGCCTCGATCATGGTCATCGAACACGCCGACCGCTTCGGCCTGGCCCAGCTTCACCAGTTGCGCGGCCGCGTCGGACGCGGCGCCAAGTCCAGTTCCTGCATCCTGTTGTACGGCGGCCAGGACGGCGCGCTGGGCGAGACCGCGCGCGAACGTCTGGAGACCCTGCGACGCACCGAAGATGGGTTCGAAATCGCCGAGGAAGACTTCCGCCTGCGTGGCGGCGGCGACCCCCTGGGCCTGAAGCAGAGCGGCTTTCCCGCCTACCGCTTCGCCGATCCCATCAAGCATCGTTCGTTGATGCTGGCGGCCTCCGACGACGCTCGCCTGGTCCTAAGTCGCGATCCAGACCTGACCAGCCCGCGCGGCGAGGCCATCCGCGTCCTGGAAGCGCTGTTCGACTGGCGGACCGACCGACCAGGGGTGGATTAGAAGCCGACGGCCTGCTTCAGCGTCGCGCGCACACGGTCCGCCGCGATCTCCCCGATCCGTCCCAATTCGGACGGACGACGAACAACCGATCTTTCGCCTTCGGGAGAAGAATAGGCCCCCTCGCGACGCTGGGTGATGTCCGAGACATCGTCCGCCTGGACCGCCAACTGCGGCTGACACAACCGAACCCTGAAACGTCGCCCGATTTCCCGACGCATCCAGCGATCGATGGCTCGCTCGCGAGCCACCCACCCCCAGACATTGGCCTCACTGGGCAACTGGGCGATGAGCCAGTCCCTCAGAGGTTCGGTGACAGCATAGGCATGGGTGTCCAGGCCGCCGTGAATGGGCATGGTTCCACCGACGGCCTCCGCCGCCACGCCTATCGGTTCGCGACACCCGAGATAGAGGAGGTCCCAGTCCGTTGTGGAAAGAACAGCCGCCAGCGCGCCTGAATCGCCGGCAGGAAGGGCGTCGTCTTCCATGACAAGGATACGCTTCCATCCACGCCTGCGCGCCTCACGCATCGCCCGTGCGTGCGACAGGGTGCACCCCGCACGCCCCGCCCAGGTTCGATCCCGCTTGCGACCACGGAACCACGGGGCCTGACCGAAGCCAGGCAGCAGCTGACCGTCGCTGGCCGACAGACGGACAACCCGATCCCAGGGGAGGTGATCACGCCAAACCTCCTGAAAAACCGCCCAACGATCAGGACGACGATCCAGGTTCACGACGATGACCCCATCAACGCCCCAGACCGTATTCACGCCTTCAAGTCCCACGTGCTTTTTCCCAGGCGTTGATTCGATTGAGGACATCAGCCTCGATGTCCGCAAAGAAGAGATTGAAAGAGGGTATCTTGCGGCGATCGGCCCAGGATCCCTGGGCGCGGAAGGACTCCGAGTTCAGCGGCGAACGCCACAGGATGCCGCCTCGACATTGCCCCGCCACGATCCGTCCCTGGAAGGCTGGTCGAGCCCCCCATTCCAAATTGGTGGCGTTCGTGGCGCCCCGGCTGTCCCGCATGGCGGATATGGGCGCGTTCACAGACCCGGTCACAGGATTGACGCAGGCGGTCGGCGCCTCTTCCGCCCCGACCATGGCGCCACGCTCATCCCAGACCAGGGCTCGACGCAAGACACGCTTGGCCTCTGTATCGTCCCCCTCTTCGACAGATTTCCACGCCAGAGCGCAACCAACAGACTCCCGTCTGGCGCAAAGCGGAAGCTCCCCAAAGCGCTCCGCCGCGATTACGCCTTCCATGAGGTAGGCGGCCACAAGTCGTTGTTTCAATGCGGGGTCTCTGATCACACGATCATGGATGAGCCGGTCAACCAGGTCCGCCCCCTGCTCCACGCCGACAAGAACGATCGGACCGTCCGGGTGGGTTTGAAGCCAGCGGGTGAAGGCGGCGTCTATGTCGCCATAGGCGAAAGCTCGCGACTCCCGCGCATCTTCCCGCAGGGTCAAACGCGTATAGAGGCTGGCCTGCCGATAGCGCGGTGCGCTTACATCTCCGGCGCGTGCGAACGGCCCCGCATAGTTGGGCAAGACTCGACGACGCAGATCAGTTGCGGCGTCACGATGATCGATCGGACCATTCCAGTCGCCGCCGCCCTCGTAGGTTGTCGAGTGCACGAAGAAGACATGAGCAGAGGCCGCTCCGGCCGCGCGGGCATCACGCAACGCCCAGGCGGAATCCAGCCGGTAGTCCGGCGGCGGCGGCGGATCATAGGTCTGGAACGGCACCTGGGGGTCCAGTCCAGCCTTGAGAATATCACCTCTCCAGACCGCTACGGCGGCCACCAGAATGAAGACCAGCACAAATCCCGCGTAGCCGACCCACTGGCGCAAGGTCAGGCTGGGCATCCTCATCGATAGGCGTCCGTCTGGGCCAGGAAGTCCTGGACGTAGCGGCGCACGCCTTCCTCCAGCGGCGTCGACTGGCCACTGTAGCCGAGGGCGCGGATGCGATCCATGCTGGCCTCGGTGAAGTACTGATAGCGGTCGCGGATCGCCTCGGGCATGTCCACATAGGCGATGGACGGCTCCTTGCCCGCCGCCGCGAAAGTGGCCCGCGCCAGGTCGGCGAAGGAACGCGCCTGGCCCGATCCGGCGTTGAAAACGCCCGAGATGTCCTCGCGCTCCAGCAGCCACAGGATGATGTTCACCACGTCGTCGACGAAGACGAAGTCGCGCAGTTGGCCGCCGTCGGGATAGTTGGGGTTGTGCGAACGGAACAGGCTGACCGTCTCGCCCGCCTGCACCTTGGGCCAGATCTGGGCGACGACCGACTTCATGCCGCCCTTGTGGCCCTCGTTCGGGCCATAAACGTTGAAGAACTTCAGCCCGGCCCACTGGGGCGGCGCTTCGCCTCGATCCGCCTGACGCACGGCATATTGGTCGAACAGGTATTTCGAATAGCCATAGGCGTTTAGTGGGCGCAGCGCATTCAGGCTGTCAGGATCGTCTCGATCCTCAAACCCCGTCTCGCCGTCGCCATAGGTGGCGGCCGAGGAGGCGTAGATCATCCGCACGTTCCGCACCGCGCACCAATCCCAGATGTCGCGCGACAGGCTGAAATTGGTGCGCAGGATCAGGTCGGCGTCCGGCTCGGTCGTCGAGGAGATGGCGCCCATGTGGATCACCGCCTCGATGCGGTCGGCGTGGCGCTCCAGCTGCTCGAACAGCTCTTCGGGCGCCCACAGATCGGCGATGGGGTGTTTGGCGATGTTCTTCCACTTGGCGAGATCGGCCGTCTCCAGCCGGTCGCAGACGACCACGTCCCAGGCGCCGCTCTCGCACATGCGGGCGACGATGTTGGAGCCGATGAAGCCCGCACCGCCGGTGACGACAATCATGCGCGGCGTCATGCCTTGTCCCCGGTCATCTTCTCAATCGTCTTCGTGGTCGAATAGCCATCGGCGAAGTCGGCCAGACGGACCACGCCGCCCCAGCTTTCGACCTCGGCCGCCCCGACCACCTTGTCCTTGGTGTAATCCGAGCCCTTGATCAGCACGTCGGGCCTCAGCCGCTCGATCAGGGCGATGGGCGTCGGGTCGTCGAAGGCGGTGACGCGATCGACGCTGGCCAGGCCGCCGATGACGGCGGCGCGGCTGTCCAGATCATTGACGGGGCGGCCCTCGCCCTTCAGGCGGCGTACCGAGGCGTCGGTGTTCAGCGCCACCACCAGCCGATCGCACCAGCCGCGCGCCTGGCTCAGATAGGCGACATGACCGCGATGCAGGATGTCGAAGCAGCCGTTGGTGAAGCCGACCTTAAGCCCCTGACGCTTCCACGCCTCGACCTGATCGGCCAGCTCGTCCAGCGGCGTGACCTTGGATTGGGCCAGGGCCGCATGCTGGCTCATCTCGGCCTCGATCAGTTCGGCAGGCGTGACGACGGCGGTGCCGCTCTTACCCACGACAACGCCGGAAGCCAGGATGGCGAACTGCACCGCCTGTTCCAGCGTCGTGCCTGCGCCCAGCGCGAGGCCCAGCGCGGCGAGGCAGGTGTCGCCTGCGCCTGACACGTCGAACACTTCACGCGCCCGACCGGGGAAGTGGGTGACGCCGCCGCCTCTGCGCGCCAGGGTCATGCCCTTGCCGGCGCGGGTGACGATGACGGCCTTAGCCGTCGTGGCGTCCAGCAGGGCGGCCAGCGCCGCCTCGACCTGTTCGTCGGTCTCGGTCGGCAGGCCGGTGGCGCCCGCCAGTTCGCTGGCGTTCGGCTTGATGACGTCGACCGCGCCATAGCGGGCGAAGTCGCGGCCCTTGGGATCGACGATGACCGGCGCGCCGTATTCGGCCCCGGCCCACAGCGCCGCCTGAATGGCGCCGTCGTCCACCACGCCCTTGGCGTAGTCAGACAGTAGGATGGCGCCCGCACCCTGGAACACCGCCTTGTCGGTATAGCCGGAATGGGGCGCGGCCTCGTCGTCCAGCCGCAGCAGTTGCTGACCAGCGGCGACGAAGCGCGTCTTGACGATGGTGGCGGCGCCTTCGGGACGGATCAGGGCGTCCTCGATCCGATCCTCGGCGGCGATCAGATCGGCCAGTTCGGCGCCCGCCGCGTCATCGCCCGCCACGGCGCCCAGACGAGCCTGACCGCCCAGGGCCGCGACATTGCGGGCGACATTGCCCACGCCGCCGGGCATGGCCACGGTGCGGCGCGCGCGCAGGACGGGGATCGGCGCCTCGGGCGAGATACGGCTGACCTCACCATAGACATAGCGATCCAGCATCAGATCGCCGACGCAGGCGACCTTCAGGTCGCGCACGCGCTCAAGCAGGGACTGCAGGGCGCCGAGATCAAGAGAACGTTCAGCCATGACGCCGAACTAGCGGATTCACGCCGCCTTCGCCATCGGCCCCTTGTGACCCAGCTTGATGGCCAGGTCGTCGAAGGCGATCAGTTCGGCGGCCAGGGCCTCGAACTGGCTCAGCGGCACCATGTTCGGGCCGTCCGACGGGGCGTTGTCCGGGTCTTCGTGCGTCTCCATGAAGACGGCGTCGACGCCGACCGAGACGGCGGCGCGGGCCAGCACCGGCACGAACTCGCGCTGGCCGCCCGAGGAGGTGCCCTGCCCGCCCGGCTGCTGGACGCTGTGGGTCGCATCGAAGACGATCGGGCAGCCGATTTCGCGCATGATGGGCAGCGAGCGCATGTCGCTGACCAGGGTATTGTAGCCGAAGCTGGCGCCGCGTTCGCAGGCCATGACGTTGGGGTTGCCCGCGCCCGTGACCTTGGCGATGACGTTCTTCATGTCCCAGGGGGCCAGGAACTGACCCTTCTTGATGTTGATCGCCTTGCCCGTGGCGGCGGCGGCCAGCAGCAGGTCGGTCTGACGCGACAGGAAGGCCGGAATCTGCAGCACGTCCACGACCTCTCCGACCGGGCCGCACTGGGCCTCGGAGTGGACGTCGGTCAGGGTCGGCAGGCCGGTGACTTCGCGGATTTCGGCGAAGATCGGCAGGGCGTCCTTCAGGCCGATGCCGCGCGCGGCGCTGGCGCTGGTGCGGTTCGCCTTGTCGAAGCTGGTCTTGTAGATGATGCCGAGGTTCAGGCGCTCGCCGATCTCCTTCAGCGCATGGGCCGTCTCCAGCGCGTGCTGGCGGCTTTCCATCTGGCAAGGGCCGGCGATGAAGACGATGCGGGCGCCGCCGCCGATGACGACGGGCTTCTTGAGGCCTTCGGACAGGGTGATGACAGCGTTCGGAGAGGTCACGGCGGCGCTTTCGACTGGTTTCAACGGCGGTTCGCGAGCCTATGCCGCGAATTCAAGGCGGACAGGTGGCGTCGCAGACGCATTTGCGCAACCTACCCGCCGACTCAGCCCCTGACCACCAGCGGCGTGATCATGGTAACCTGACGGCATGACCCAGACCGCGCCAGTCGCCAGCCCCCTGATCTCGACCGAAGCCCTGGCGGCGACACAGCGGAGCGGAGCCGACTTGCGCATCATCGACGCCAGCTGGTGGCTGGACGGGCGTGACGCGCGCGCGGACTTCGAGCGCGAGCGGCTGCCGGGCGCCGTCTTCTTCGACCTGGACGCCCTGTCCGATCGCAACAGTCCCTACCCGCACATGCTGCCGGCGCCCCAGGCCTTCGCCGAAGCCATGGGGGCGCTGGGCGTCAGCGAGACGGATGACATCATCGTCTATGACGCACAGGGCCTCTTTTCGGCGGCGCGTGTCCGATGGACGTTGCGGATCATGGGCGCCCGTCGCGTTCGGGTTCTGGACGGCGGCTTGCCGAAATGGCGCGCAGAAGGTCGCCCCCTTGAACAGGGGCCCCTCGGCTCGCAACAGACCGCGATCTTCCACCCGACCTTCGAGCGCGACCATGTCGTCGATCTGGAGCAGGTCAGACAGGCCCTGGCCGACTCGGTTCAAGTCGTGGACGCACGCGGCGCACCGCGCTTTCTCGGCGCCGCGCCCGAACCGCGCGCGGGCGTTCGATCGGGTCACATGCCGGGCGCGCTCAGCCTGCCCTTCGGCAAGGTGCTTGAGGCGGATGGAACCCTGAAACGCGGCGCCGCGCTGGAAGCGGCCTTCCTCGAGGCGGGCGTCGACCTGAACCGCCCCGTCATCACCAGCTGCGGGTCAGGCGTGACCGCCGCCATTCTCAGCCTGGGCCTGGAGGTGCTGGGGCGGCCGTCGCGGCTATATGACGGCTCCTGGGCCGAGTGGGGCGCCCGCCCGGACACACCCGTCGAAGTGAACTAGGCCTCAGGCCGAAGCGGGAAGCGCAGCGTCCGTATCCTCCTCACCGCGCGACACCACGGTCGCGACGACCAGATCGCCGGTCACGTTCAGCGTGGTGCGGCACATGTCCAGGAAGCGATCGACGCCCAGGATCAGACCTATGCCCTCCGGCGGCACGCCCACCATGGCCAGGATCATGGCGATGACCGGCAAGCTGCCCGCCGGCACGCCCGCCGTACCGACCCCGCCCAGAATGCAGACCAGCATGACGATGAACTGCTGACCCAGGCTCAGGTCCACCCCGAAAAATTGAGCGAGGAACAGCACTGTCACGCCCTCGAACAGGGCCGTGCCGTTCTGGTTGGCCGTGGCCCCGACGGTCAGGACAAAGCGGGCGATCTTGCGCGGCAGGCCCAGGTTCTGTTCGGCCACACGCAGCGACACCGGCAGGCTGGCGTTGGATGATGCGGTCGAGAAGGAGACCACCATGGCCTCGCGAATGTCCCGAAAGAACTTCAGCGGCGACATGCCCCCCAGGGTGGCGATGCAGATCGGATAGACCACGAACATGTGGATCGCCATCGCGCCCACGGCGACAGCGACAAAAGCCGCCAGACGTAGCAACAGATCCCAGCCGAACAGGGCCGCTAGATTGAACATCAGACACGCGATGGCGATGGGCGCCAGTCGGATGACCAGGTTGATGAGCTTCATCATGACCTCGAACACGCCCTCGATGGTCTTCTGCAGGCTCTCAGTCGCCGGCCCACGCGCCAGCACCAGCCCGATCCCGAACATCAGGGCGAAGACCATGACCGGCAGAATTTCGTTCTGCGCCGCCGCCGTGAAGACGTTGGACGGCACAAGATCGAGGAAGAAGTCGCCTGCCCGCACCGAATCCGGCGCGCTGCCGACGATGGAGGCCGCGCCGCTGCGCCCCTGCTCCAGCAACTGCTGCGCCAGCGCCGGATCAACACCGTCCCCCGGACGAAAGACATTGACCATGACAAGGCCGATGATCACGGCCACGGCGGAAATGAAGACGGTGAACAGCAGGCTCTTGGTCCCGGCCCGCCCCAGCGTCTTCAGGTCGCCCATCTCCGCCACGCCGACCACCAGGGCCGAGAACAGCAAGGGCAGAACCAGCATGAACAGAAGACGCAGAAATATCTGCCCCGCCGGCCCGGTGATGTTCGCCGTCAGCCACTGAACCCAGGGCGCGTCCCCGCCGATCGTCAGGTTGACCATGAGCCCGCCTGTCAGACCGACCATAAAGCCGATCAACATCAAGACGTGCAGCGGAAGCTTCGTTCTGGTCGTCGCGGTCATGCGTCCCCCCGATCCGGCGACCAGCCGACGCCCTATCGGATCGGCAGGGCGTAGATCAGGCCGCTGGGCCGCGCGCTCCATTGCGCATTCAGGCCCCTGGCCAGATTCAGCGCCGATTGCTGGCCAAGGTTCCGCTCGAATATCTCGCCATAGTTGCCGCCCGCCGCGATGGCGTCCCGCGCCCAAGTGCGGGGCAGGCCCAGAGACGGGCCGAACTCGCCCTCCTCGCCCAGCAGGCGACGCGTGCGCGGCTCCTGACTGTCGCGCGTCAGAGCGGCGACATTAGCCTTGGTCACGCCCAGCTCCTCGCCCAGGATCAAGGCGTTCAACGTCCAGCGGATCACAGCCGTCCACTGGTCATCGCCGCGACGCACGACCGGTCCCAGCGGCTCCTTGGAGATCACATCCGGAAGAATGGCGTGCTGCTGCGGATTGGCCAGGGTCGTCCGCGCCGCCGCCAGCGCGGAAATGTCGGCGGTAAAGGCGTCGCATTCTTCGCGCGCATAGGCCTGACGGGCCTCTTCCTCGGTCTTGACCATGACAGGGCGGAACTCGATTCCGCGCGTGCGGAAATAGTCCTCGACGTTCAGTTCGGTGGTCGAGCCGGTCTGTACGCAGATGCGGGCGCCGTTCAGCTCGGACGCGCTGTTCAGGTTCAGGGCGCGACGGACCAGGAAGCCCTGGCCGTCATAATAGTTGATGCCGGCGAAGCTCAATTCCCCGCCGGTGTCGCGGCTCATCGTCCAGGAGGTATTGCGCCACAGAACGTCCACACGCCCGTCGCGCAGAGCCTCGAATCTCAACTCGGCGGTCAGGGGCACGAACCGCACCGCGTCCGGGTCGCCAAAGATGGCCGCCGCCGTCGCCCGGCAGAAGTCGACGTCAAAGCCGCGCCAGGCTCCACGATTGTCGGTGAAGGCGAACCCCACCAAGCCCTGATTGACGCCGCAGTTCAGATGACCGCGCTGCCTGATGGCCGCCAGCGTCGGACTGGTCACATCAGCCGGCATGGTCGTCGTGGGACGCGAGGTCGGCGTCGTCTCGGCGTGATCGGTCCTGGCCCGCCGTTCACAGGCCGCCGTCGCCAGCAGCAACGCCAGCGATATTCCCGCCACGATCTTCGACGCCCGCATTCCGGCACCCTCTCCAGCTTGCGCCCCCGCCTTCTTTAGAGCCCTCTAGAGCCAGAACCGCAACCCGCCGGAGCCGTCATGCCTCGCCTTTCCGATCGCACCCGTCTGATCGCCTCCGCCACGCGACGCGGCCAGGGACGGCGGCCGGTCAATCCGCCGATCGAGCGCGCCTCGACCATGCTCAGCGACGATCCGGCCTCCATGCAGGATGCGACGCCCGGCCCGATCTATGGCCTGGACGGCACCAGCGCCGCCCACGCGCTTCGCGCCGCCCTGGGCGATCTGGAGGGCGCCAGCGACGCCTTCCTGGTCCCATCGGGACTGGCGGCCGTCACCGTCCCCCTGCTGGCCCTGCTACGCCCCGGCGACGAGGTGGTGACCAGCGACGCCGTCTACGGCCCCACCCGGCGCTTCCTGACCCGCCACCTGGCTCCGCGTGGAATCGCCACGCGATTCCATCCGGCGGACGCCTCGACAGCGGACATCCTGGCCCTGTGCAGCGAGCGGACCCGCGTCCTGCTGATCGAATCTCCCTCCTCCCTGACGTTCGAAATCGTCGAGGTTTCGGCTCTGGCCGCCGCCTGCCGGCCGCGCGGCGTGCTGACGGTGATGGACAACACCTGGGCGGCGGGCCTGGCCTTCCGCCCTCTGGAGCAGGGCGTCGATGTCAGCGTCCAGGCCGTGACCAAATACGTCGCGGGACATTCCGACCTGCTGATGGGCGCCGTCGCGGTACAGGACCGCGAAGTCGCCCGGACCATCCTCCACACGATCGAGGACATGGGCTGGCACGTCTCGCCCGACGACGCCTGGCTGGCCCTGCGGGGTCTGCGCACGCTGCCGCTACGCTACAACGAAGCGCTCAAGTCCGCGCTTCTGGTCGCCGAATGGCTGCAGGTCCAGCCAGAGGTCGAGCGCGTCCTCTTCCCGCCCCTGCCCGGCTCGGTCGGCCATGACCTGTGGCGGCGTGACTATTCAGGCGGCGCGGCCCTGATGGGAGTCGTTACGAAGGGCGGCGACAAAGCCTCGGCCCACGCACTGATGAGCGCGCTCAGTCTGTTCGGCATGGGCTATTCCTGGGGCGGCTTCGAAAGCCTGATCACCCATGAAACCCCGCAACTGGCGCACCGTCTGCACAAACCCGACCTGCCCGGTCAGCTGCTGCGCCTGCACATAGGGCTTGAGGATCCGCAGGACCTGATCGCGGACCTGAAAAATGGTCTGGAAGCATGGCGCGCCCTGCAGGACTCGAACCTGCAACATCCCGCTTAGAAGGCGGGTGCTCTATCCGGTTGAGCTAAGGGCGCCTCGGCCAGGGCCGCAGCAAGAAGACCCTAGTGGGTCCAGGATTGCTTGCGGTTGGTGGCGAAATTGTCAGCGTAGGCCTTGAGGATCAGCGGCGCTTCATTGGGTTCGTGCAGACGGAAGGCGATGCCGTGACGCTCGGCGTATTCGACCGCTTCTTCCTTGGTCTCAAAAGTCAGACGAACCTGGCCGTTCATGTCGGTGGTGCTGGTCCAGCCGGTCAACGGGTCCTGCGTGCGCGCCGAAGCCGGTTCGAACTCCAGACGCCAGTCGTTGGACTTGGCCTTGCCCGACTGCATCGCGGTCTTGGCCGGGCGATAGATGCGAGCGAGCATGGGCGGAATCCTTCGGCGACTGGTCTTGGCCGGGTCCATAACCCGCCCTCGTCGCCCGGTCCAGCCGTCGCCGTGACTTCAGGCGGCCAGAGTGCTGGAACCGGCGTCGATCCAGCGACGCGCGGCGCGCTGGGCCTCGGCGATCTCGTCGTGCTCCATCTCCTGGCTCAGATCGCGGCGATACTCGCGCGCCTCGACCGACCCCTTCATGGCCGCCAGGTTGAAGATCATGTGGGCTGAAACCCGGTCCATCGGGCAACCGTCCAGACCGGCCGAATAGGCCAGTCCCAGTCGAAACAGGGCATCCCCGTCCATATCGACGGTCGGCAGCGGCAAGGCTGCGGTTTCCATAGCCTCGGGCGCGGTTTCATGCGCGGTCATAGCCAGTCCTCCGGGCGTCGGTCGTTCTGACCCTGCCGTTCGAACCGCATTCAAATACCGTCGGTTTGAAATTAGAGTTAACGCGCCCGCTGACCGAAAAGCACGCCGCGCGCCGCCTCGGCCGCCCTGCCCGACGCCGCCAGATTGCTCCGCCATTCTTCGCCGATCGCCCGACCTGTCTTGACCGCGGGCCGCGCGCCGACCCTTTCCCTCCAGGCGGCCAGATACGGAAACTCGGTCAGGTCCTGCCCCTGATGCCCCGGCAAAATCCACGGCCAGATCGCCATGTCGGCGATGGAATAATCGCCTGCGACATAGTCCCGGTCCGCCAGGCGCTGGTTCAGCACGCCGTAAAGACGGTGCGTCTCATTGGTGTAGCGGTTCACGCCATAGGCGATCTGACGCTGATCCCTGACCATGGCTGGCGCGTACTGGCGGAAATGATGCGTCTGACCCGCCATCGGTCCCAGGCCGCCGACCTGCCAGAACAGCCACTGATCGACCTCGACCCGAGCCCGCACGTCGGTTGGATAGAAGCGCCCTGACTTCGTGCCCAGATATTGCAGGATCGCGCCGGACTCGAAGATCGACAGCGGCTGACCGTCGGGCCCTTCGGGGTCGACGATGGCCGGCATCCGTCCATTGGGACTGATGGCCTGAAACGGCGCCGCGAACTGCTCGCCGGCGCCGATGTTCACCGGTTTGATCACATAGGGGACGCCCATCTCCTCCAGAGCGATGGAGATCTTCCAGCCGTTAGGCGTAGGCCAGTACCAGAGCTCGATGGGCTGGATCATCGCTGTCGTCTCCATACGCCGCGGGCGTCTAGACATGGTGCGGTCCGAATGAACAGGCAAGGCTGAAACCTGACATGGCCATTCAGCCGGAGTTCATGCGCCGGGACCGACCTTGCCCGCCTGTTCAACGGGCGGTCCGCAACTTCCTTCGGCGCCCAGACCACGGAGACATGCAGATGAACCGCCTCACCAAGGCCGCCATCGTCGCCCTGGCGCTGACCACCACGGCCGCGCCGCTGGCGGCTCAGGCCCAGAACCGGGATCACCGCGAATATCGCCAGGAGCGACGCGATGATCGCCGGGACCACAGGGACGACCGTCGCGAATGGCGTCAGGATCGTCGTGATGATCGCCGGGAATGGCGCCAGGACCGACGCGATGATCGACGCGACTGGCGACAGGATCAGCGCCGCGCCGACCGCTGGGATCGCAACAACCGCGACTGGTGGCGTGGACGGCCCGAGTTCCGCGACTATCGCGGCGCCCGCAACGGCTACTGGTATGCGCCTGGCCGCGGCTACTACCGCGTCGATCCACGCTATCAGAGCTATCGCTGGCGTCAGGGCGGCTACCTGCCCTCGGCCTATCGCGGCTACTATGTGAACGATCCCTATTATTACGGTTTGCGTCCGGCTCCGCGCGGCTATCGCTATGTCCACGCCAACAACGACATCCTGCTGATCGCGGTCGCCACCGGCCTGATCGCCAGCGTCCTGCACGACGTCTACTAGACGCCCGCGCAGGATTGAGATCGGCCCCGCAAAGCACAGCTTTGCGGGGCTTTTCTCTGGGTTTCTGCAGATTTCCATCAATCAGCGTTCAGCCATGGTTCATGGCGCCCGCGTCATTCTGATGATCAAGCCGCCTCTCTCGGCGTGCGAGGAAGAAGACCATGAAACGTTCTCTGATGGTGTTCACGGCCATCGCCAGCTTCGCCCTTCCGGCCCTCGCGCCGGTGGCGACCCTGGCGCAATCGCGAGAAGCCCGGGCGGAAGACGGACCGCGCGCCGAACGGCCGCAACGTCGCGTGGAACGCAATGATCGGGTTCAGCAACGCGAACCGCGCCCCGAGATCCAGCGGCCGCAACCTCGCCCCGAGCGCCCTGCACGTCCGGACGCCGCGCGACCTGATCGGCCGACACGACCGACGGACCAGGGTCGTCCGCAAACCCCGCGTCCGGAACAGCCGAACCGCCCCAGCCGTCCCGAACGTCCCGACGTGCGGCCGGATCGGCCTGGCTCGCAGCAACCCGGCCGCCCGAACCGCCCGGAGGGAAACCGTCCCGATCGTCCCAGCCGGCCAGACTGGAACCGCCCGGACAGACCTGATCGACCTGATGGGAACAGACCAGATCGTCCGAACCGTCCGGATCGACCCAACCGGCCGGACAGACCGGATCGGCCGGATCGCCCCCACAGACCTGACCGCCCGAACTGGAACCACGACCGGGATTATCGCGACTTCCACAATCGCTGGAACCGCGATCAGTGGCGACGCGACTGGGATCGCCGTCACCGCAGCGACTGGTGGCGCCATGACAACCGCTTCCGGGGCTGGAACGGCGTGCGGCTCGGCTTCTATTTCGCACCGGGCTACGGCTACTACAGCGTGCCCCGGACCTACTGGAACCGCCAGTACTACGTCGGCCAGTACCTGCCGGACATCTTCTGGCGCTATCAGGTCAACGACTGGCGGACCTACGGCCTCGGCTATCCGCCTCCAGGGACCCGCTGGGTCTATGTCGACAACGCGATCTACCTGATCGACGAGTACGACGGCTACATCATCGAAGTCGTCCGCGACGCCTGGAACTGGTAGCCTAGGCCGAAACAAAGAGGCCCCGGAGAGCGATCTCCGGGGCCTCTTCTTATAGCATCTGACTTTTAATCAGTGTGTCCTACAAACCCAGCTTGGCCTTCAGGATGTCGTTGACGGCGGCGGGGTTGGCCTTGCCGCCCGTGGCCTTCATGACCTGACCGACGAACCAGCCGAGCGCCTGGGGCTTCTCGGCGACGGCGGCGGCCTTGTCCGGGTTGGCGGCGATGATGTCGTCGACGGCCTTCTCGATGGCGCCGGTGTCGGTCACCTGCTTCAGGCCGTGCTTCTCGACCACCTCGGCGGGGCTGCCCTCGCCGTTCCAGACGTAGTCGAAGACCTCCTTGGCGATCTTGGACGAGATGACATTGGTCTCGATCAGCTCAACCAGCTGGGCCACGTGCGCGGCGGGCAGCGGGTTGTCGCTGAAGTCCTTGCCGTCGGCCGTCAGACGCGCCGAGACCTCGTTGGTGACCCAGTTGGACACCAGCTTGGCGTCGCGCCCCTTGGCGGCGGCCTCGAAGTAGTCGGCCTTGGCCTGCTCCGAAATCAGCACCACGGCGTCGTATTGCGACAGGCCGTAGTCGGCCATCAGGCGGCGGCGCTTCTCGTCCGGCAGTTCCGGCAGGTTGGCCTTGATCTCGTCGATCCACGCCTGCTCGATCTCGAGCGGCAGCAGGTCGGGGTCGGGGAAGTAGCGATAATCCATCGCCTCTTCCTTGGAACGCATCGAACGCGTCTCGCCCGCCGTCGGATCATAGAGGCGGGTTTCCTGAATGATCGAACCGCCGTCCTCAAGGATCTCGATCTGGCGGCGCGCCTCGTAGTTGATCGCCTGAGAAATGAAGCGGAACGAGTTGACGTTCTTGATCTCGCAGCGCGTGCCCAGGAAGCCGAAATCGCCCGTTTCCTTGAACTTGTCGTAGTTGCCGACGCGGCAGACCGACACGTTGACGTCGGCGCGCAGGTTGCCCTTCTCCATGTCGCCGTCGCAGGTGCCGAGATAGATCAGGATGGTCCGGATCTTCTTGACGTAGGCGACCGCCTGCTCCGGCGACCGGATGTCGGGGCGCGAGACGATCTCCATCAGCGCCGTGCCGGCCCGGTTCAGGTCGACGTAGGATTCCGTCGGCGACAGGTCGTGGATCAGCTTGCCCGCGTCCTGCTCAAGGTGCAGGCGCTCGATGCCGACGTTGAAGAAGCTGCCGTCCTCGGCCTCGACCTCGACCACGCCCTCGCCCACGATCGGGTGATACAGCTGGCTTATCTGATAGCCGGTCGGCAGGTCGGGATAGAAGTAGTTCTTGCGGTCGAACTGGCTCTTCAGATTGATCTGCGCCTTCAGGCCCAGACCCGACTTCACCGCCTGCTCGACGCAATGCCTGTTCAGGGTCGGCAGCATGCCCGGGAAGCCGGCGTCGACCAGCGACACCTGCTCGTTCGGACCCGCGCCGAAGCCGACGGCCGCGCCCGAGAACAGCTTGGCGTTCGACGCCACCTGGGCGTGGATCTCCAGCCCCATGACGATTTCCCAGTCGCCAGTGCGACCTTTGATCACTGTTTTGTTCTCAGACATGCTCACCACCACTTGGCCGGTTTGGCGACGAAACCGGCGGAGTCTTCCAGTGCGGCCGCGACCTGGAAGACGGTCGCCTCATCAAGGGCCTTGCCGATGACCTGAAGGCCGAGCGGCAGACCGTCGCTGCTTAGACCTGCGGGCACCGAGATGCCCGGCAGACCGGCCAGATTGGTCGTCACCGTGAAGACGTCGTTCAGATACATGGTCAGCGGGTCGATCTGCTTGTCGCCCAGCTTGAACGCCGCCGTCGGGGTCGACGGGGTCAGGATGGCGTCCACCTTGCCCCAGACGTTGTCGAAGTCCTCGGCGATGCGGCGACGCACCTTCAGCGCCTTGACGTAGTAGGCGTCATAGAAGCCGGCCGACAGCACATAGGTGCCGATGGTCAGGCGGCGCTGGACCTCCTTGCCGAAGCCCTCGGCGCGCGAGGCGGCGTAGAGGTCGTCCAGCGACGAGAAGTCTTCGGCGCGATGGCCGAAACGCATGCCGTCATAGCGGGCCAGGTTTGACGAGGCCTCGGCCGGGGCCACGATATAATAGGCCGGCAGGGCGTATTTGGTGTGCGGCAGGCTGATCTCGACGATCTCGCAGCCTGCGACCTTCAGCCACTCGACGCCCTGTTGCCACAGCGCCTTGATCTCTTCGGACATGCCGTCGATCAGGTATTCCGCCGGGACGCCGATGCGCAGGCCCTTGACCGACTGGCCGACCGACTGGGTCCAGTCCGGCGTCGGGATGTCGAGGCTGGTCGAGTCCTTGGCGTCGAACGAGCACATGGACTTCAGCAGGATGGCGGCGTCGGTCACCGTCTTGGTGATCGGTCCAGCCTGATCCAGCGACGAGGCGAAGGCCACCATGCCGAAACGGCTGGCGCGGCCATAGGTGGGCTTGATGCCGACCGTGCCGGTAAAGGCGGCGGGCTGGCGGATCGAACCGCCGGTGTCCGAGGCCGTCGCGGCCAGGCACAGGTCGGAAGCCACGGCCGAGGCCGAACCGCCCGACGAACCGCCCGGCGTCAGTTCGGCGTCCGAACCCTTGACCTTCCACGGGTTCTTCACCGGCCCAAAGGCCGAGGTCTCGTTGGCCGAGCCCATGGCGAACTCGTCCATGTTGAGCTTGCCCAGCATGACCGCGCCGTCGCGCCACAGATTGGCGGTGACGGTGGATTCATAGGGCGGCACAAAGCCGCGCAGCATGTTCGAGCCGGCCGTTGTCTGCACGCCCTCCGTGCAGAACAGGTCCTTGATGCCCAGCGGCGCGCCTTCCAGGTCGCCGCCCTCACCCTTGGCCAGTTTGGCGTCGGAGGCGCGCGCCTGTTCCAGCGCCTTGTCCGCCGTCACTTCGACATAGGCGTTCAGGCTCGGGTTCGACGCCTCGATGTTCGTCAGGAAGGCGCGGGTCAGCTCTTCCGACGAGAAGGTCCTGGCCTTCAGGCCGTCGACGGCGTCCTTGAGCGTAAGCTTGGTCAGATCGGTCATGGCTTAATCGACCACCTTGGGCACGACGAAGAAGCCATCGGCCGACTTCGGGGCGTTCGACAGGACTGCATCCACCTTGGCGCCGTCGGTGACGACGTCTTCGCGCAGACGCAGGGGCTGGGCGACGTTGGAGGTCATCGGCTCGACACCCTGCACGTCCACCTCGTTCAGCTGTTCGATCCAGTTCAGGATGCCGTTCAGCTCCTGGGCCAGCGGCTCCAGGCGGTCCTCGGGGGTCTTGATGCGGGCGAGGTGGGCGACACGCCTCACCGTCGCGGCGTCGATAGCCATGGAAATCTCCGAAATTCATCCAGCCGGGGCGCAAGGGAGTCGCCCAGACTGACTCCTGTCGTGGGTTAACCGCCCGATGCGGCTTCGACAAGCGTTCCGCATTGCAATATGGGGAAGCCGTGCCCGTATTCGACCTGACCGACCTGCCCGCCGCCTGCCTGCCCGACACCCCGTGGATCGGGCTGGATCTGGGCGAGAACACCATTGGCGTGGCGGTGTCCGACACTAGCCGCATGATCGCCAGCCCGCTGCAGCTGATCCGCAAGACCAAGTTCACCCAGGACGCCGAGCAGCTGATCAAGCTGATGAACGGCCGCAACGTCTCGGCCCTGATCATCGGCCTGCCGCTGAACATGGATGGAACCGAGGGCCCGCGCGCCCAGTCCTGCCGCGCCTTCGCCCGCAATCTGGAGCGGCTGCGCCCCGTCAACGTCGCCTTCCAGGACGAACGCCTGTCGACCACGGCGGTCGAGCGCTTCCTGATCGACGAGCTGGACCTGACGCGCAAGCGCCGCGCCGACGTCGTGGACCGCACCGCCGCCGCCTGGATTCTGCAGGGCGCGCTGGATCGTCTGCGCGCCTGACCTTCCCCTCGCGCAGAGTCGGGCTTATAGCGGCGTCTCGATGACCCATGCCGCTTCCGTCACCGAAACCATCGAGGAACGGCTGTCGCCCTTCCCCCGCGATCACTTCCTCGCCGCCGGCGATCTGAACCCGCCCGCCGCCCTGGCGCTGCTGGATCTCGCCGACGCCTTCGTCGACTTCAATCGACAGTCGGCCAAGGGCGTCGATCTGATGCGCGGTCAGACGGTCGTGAACCTCTTCTTCGAGAACTCGACCCGCACCAGCTCCTCTTTCGAGATCGCCGCCAAGCGTCTGGGCGCAGACGTCGTGACCATGCCGGTTTCGGCCTCCTCGGTCGCCAAGGGCGAAACCCTGATCGACACGGCGGTGACGCTGAACGCCATGAAGCCCGAGATTCTGGTCGTGCGGCACTCGTCGTCGGGCGCCGTTGACCTGCTGTCGCAGAAGGTCGGCTGCGCGGTCGTCAACGCCGGCGACGGCCGCCATGAGCACCCCACACAAGCCCTGCTGGACCTGCTGAGCCTGCGTCGCGCCTTTGGCGACGTGGGCGGCCTGACTATCGCCATCTGCGGCGACATCGCCCACAGCCGCGTGGCCCGCTCCAACGTCGCCCTGTTGTCCATGATGGGCGCCCGCGTCCGTCTGATCGGCCCGCCGACCCTGGTGCCGGGAGACGCCGATCGCTGGGGCTGCGAGGTCTTCCACGACATGAAAGAAGGTCTGGCCGGCTGCGACGTGGTCATGATGCTTCGTCTCCAGCTGGAACGCATGACCGGCGCCCTGATCCCATCGACCCGCGAGTACTTCCGCTTCTGGGGTCTGGACCGCGAGAAACTGGCCTGGGCTGCGCCGAACGCCAGGGTCATGCACCCCGGCCCGATGAACCGGGGCGTCGAGATCGACTCTGACGTGGCTGACGACCTGAGCGTCTCCCTGATCCAGGATCAGGTCGAGATGGGCGTCGCCGCCCGCATGGCCGTTCTGGCCGCCCTTGCCCACCGCCGCGCGGGAGCCGCCGCATGACCGCCGCTCCGAACACGCTCGCTATCGTCAACGCGCGCCTGCTGGACCCGGCGACGGACTACGACGGCCCGGGCGCGGTCCTGATCCAGGACGGCCGCATCGTCGAGGTCGTTCACGGTCAGGCGACCCGGCGCCCGGAAGGCGTCACCGTCATCGACGCCCAGGGTCGCTGCCTCGCGCCCGGTCTGATCGACATCCGGGTCAAGACCGGCGAGCCCGGCGCCGAACCCAAGGAAACCCTGAAGTCGGCCAGCCTGTCGGCGGCGGCGGGCGGCATCACCACCATCGTGGTCCAGCCCGACACCGATCCGGCGATCGACGACCCGGCCCTGATCGACCACATCCAGCGGCGCGGCGCGGCGCTCGAACTGGTCAATGTCCGGGCTGCGGGCGCCGCCACGCAAGGCCGCGATGGTCAGCGCATGGCCGAGATCGGCCTGATGCACGAAGCGGGCGCCCTCTATTTCACCGACGGCGACCGGGTCATCGTCAACACGCGCACCCTGCAAAGGGTGATGAGCTACGCCGCCGCCTTCAACGCCCTGATCGCCTGCCGTCCGGCCGAGCCCTGGCTGTCCGAAGGCGCGGTAGCCACCTCGGGGGAACTGGCGACCCGTCTGGGCCTGTCCGGCGCCCCCGCCATCGCCGAGCGCATCCAGCTGGAACGCGATCTGGCCCTCGTCGAACAGACCGGCGCCCGCTTCCTGGTCGATCAGATCTCGACCGAAGGCGCGCTGCAAACCCTGGCCCGCGCTCGCGCTCGCGGCCTTGAGGTTTCCGCCTCGGTCTCGATCAACCATCTCTGCTTCAACGAAATCGACATCGGCGACTATCGGACCTTCTATCGGCTGGACCCGCCGCTGCGCGCCGAAAGCGACCGTCAGGCTCTGGTCGAGGCCGTTCGCGACGGTCTGATCGACGCCATCACCTCGGCCCATGCTCCGGAGCCTGCCGAAAACAAGCGCCGCCCCTTTGCCGAGGCCGCGCCCGGCGCCGTGGGTCTGGAGACCCTTCTGCCCGCCGCCTTGATGCTGCACCACGAACACGGTCTGGACCTGCTGGACGTCCTGCGTCCGCTGACGCAGGGCCCTGCCGGCCTGTTGGGGCTGGAGGCTGGAGCCCTGGCCCAGGGCGCGCCCGCCGACCTGGTCCTGTTCGACGCCGGCGCTCCGGTTGTGGTCGATGCGGCCACGCTTCGCTCCAAATCGAAGAATTCGCCCTTCGACGGCCGTCGTCTGCAAGGGAAGGTCTTGCTCACGGTCGTCGGTGGACGCATCGTCCACGACGCACGCTAAACGGGAGCGAATCACTTTGCAGGATCTGGCGGGGCCGGCGCTCCTTACGCTCGGGCTTGTGGCTATTGGCGGATACCTGCTCGGTTCAATCCCGTTCGGGGTCATTCTGACGCGCGCGGCAGGCGCTGGGGACGTGCGCAACATCGGCTCGGGCAATATCGGCGCGACCAATGTCCTGCGCACCGGCCGCAAGGACCTGGCCATCGCCACCCTGGTGCTGGACGCCGGCAAGGGCGCGGTCGCCCTGCTGATCGCCCGCTACCTGTTTGGTGAAACCGCGGGCGCCATCGCTGGCGGCGCGGCCTTCATGGGCCACCTCTTCCCGGTCTGGCTGGGCTTCAAGGGCGGCAAGGGGGTCGCGACCTTCTTCGGCCTGATCCTGGCCGCATGCTGGCCGCTGGGTCTTCTGGCGGCGGCGACCTGGCTGATCGTGGCCTTCGCCCTGCGCTATTCTTCGCTGGCGGCCCTGGTCGCGGCGGCGCTGACCCCGCTCTACGCCCTGCTACCCCTCCCCACCTTGGGCCTGCCCGCCCCTGCGCCCATCCTGATCCTGGCGATCTTCACCGCCGTGCTGATCTATATCCGCCACCATGAGAACATCGCCCGGCTGCTGAAGGGCGCCGAGCCCAAGATCGGGGCCAAGAAGGCTTGACCCTGCTGTCCGAAGCCGAGCGTTTCGCCCGGCTTCGGCTGGCCCGCACCGACCGCGTCGGTCCCGTGGCCTTTTCACAACTGCTGCAACGTTTCGGTTCCGCCGTCCGCGCGATTGAGGCCCTGCCTGATCTGGTGCGCCGCAGCGGTCGTGACGGCTACGCCCTGCCCGCGGTCGAGCGCGTCGAAGCCGAGCTGGCGGCCGGAGCGCGCGTCGGCGCACGGCTGATCCTGCTGGGCGACGCCGACTATCCCGACATGCTGGCCGCGATTGATCCGCCGCCGCCCCTGCTGTGGACGCGCGGCGACGCCAGCCTGTTGTCGCGCCCCTCTGTCGGCGTCGTCGGCGCCCGCATCGCTTCGGCTGGCGGCCAGCGCATCGCGCGCGGCCTGTCGCAACAACTGGGCGAAGCCGGTCACGTCATTGTCTCCGGCCTGGCGCGCGGCATCGACGCCGCCGCCCACCTGGGAGCCCTGCCGACCGGCACCGTCGCGGTCCTCGGCGGCGGCGTGGACGACATCTATCCCTCCGACAACGCCGACCTCTATCGCCAGATCGTCGAGAAGGGCTGCATCGTCTCGGAAAGCCCCGTCGGCGCTCGCGCCCAGGCCCGCGACTTCCCGCGCCGCAACCGCATCATCTCGGGCCTGTCACGCGGCGTCATCGTGGTCGAGGCGGAAATCCGCTCCGGCTCCCTGATCACCGCCCGCCTCGCCAACGAACAGGGGCGCGACGTCTTCGCCGTGCCCGGCTCGCCGCTGGACCCGCGCTCCAAAGGCCCCAACGAACTCCTGCGTCAGGGCGCCATCCTGTGCGAGGGGCTGGACGACGTCGAGCGCGCCTTCAGCACCCTGCGGACCTTGCGTGAGCCTCCCGGCGCCTCCCCCTTCGACGGCGCGCCCGCCGATGTGGACGAGGCGTTGATCGATCAGATAGCCGCCCTCCTCTCACCAACCCCTACGCCGCGGGACGAATTGGCGCGCGCCCTCGACCTTCCCGTTAGCGTCGTGGCGGCCGCGTTGCTGGAGCTGTGTCTGGTTGGTCGCGCCAGCCTGCTGCCCGGCGGTCTGGTGTCGAGCTAGTCTGACGGAATGAGTGGGCTTTCGCGCCATTTCCGCAGCGGCTTCCAGGGCAGCCGCCAGTTTCTCGTCCCCGTCCCAGCGCGCCATGCCCGCCAGTTCAGCCGCCATGCCCGCGACATACTCTCGCAGGGGATAGTCCCGAGCGGATGACGACGACCGCCTTACGCCCGACGCCGGTGGTTCTCCTGCTTGCGGCACGCCCAGACCCTCCGTTGATAAAGAGACTAAGACACAACTTTTGGTCGCATCGCAAGATGGTAAACATCCTTGGGGTGTAGAGCGCAAACGTCCCGATTGACTTCCCGGGCGACGCCAACCACGTTCGCGCCCCGATTTCCCGAATAGAGCGCCATGAATCTCGTCATCGTCGAGAGCCCCGCCAAGGCCAAGACCATCAATAAATACCTGGGTTCGGACTATGAGGTTCTGGCCTCCTACGGCCATATCCGCGACCTGCCGTCAAAGGACGGCTCCGTCCTGCCCGACGAAGATTTCGCCATGCAGTGGGAGGTCGACGCCAAGGCGACCAAGCGCCTCTCCGAAATCGCCGAGGCCGCCAAGCGCGCTGACCGCGTCATTCTCGCGACCGACCCCGACCGCGAGGGTGAGGCGATCAGCTGGCACGTTCTGGAAGTCCTGAACAAGAAGAAGGCGCTGAAGGACACCGAGGTCCAGCGCGTCACCTTCAACGCCATCACCAAGTCCGCCGTTCTGGAGGCCATGGCCAATCCGCGTCAGCTGGACATGGAATTGGTCGAGGCCTATCTGGCCCGCCGCGCGCTCGACTATCTGGTGGGCTTCAACCTGTCGCCCGTCCTGTGGCGCAAGCTGCCCGGCGCTCGCTCCGCGGGCCGGGTGCAGTCAGTCGCCCTGCGCATCGTCGTCGATCGCGAGATGGAGATCGAGAAGTTCAAGGCCCAGGAATACTGGTCGGTCGAGGCCGATCTGGTCGCCGACAGCCCGCCCTTCACCACCCGTCTGGTCAAGCACGCCGGCAAGCGCATCCAGCGCCTGGACATCCCGACCGAGGAAATGGCCTTCGCCGCGCGCGACGCCATCAAGGCCGGCGACTTCACCATCAAGTCCGTCGAGAAGAAGCCGGCCAGGCGTTCGCCCGCCCCGCCCTTCACCACCTCGACCCTTCAGCAGGAAGCCGCGCGCAAACTGGGCTTCACCGCCCAGCGCACCATGCAGGCGGCGCAGAAACTGTATGAAGGCGTCGACGACACCGGCGGCCTGATCACCTACATGCGTACGGACGGTCTGTTCGTGACGCCGGAAGGCATCGCCCAGGCGCGCGAGGTCATCGGCGACCGTTTCGGCCCCGCCTATGTTCCGGCCGAGCCGCGCTACTACAAGACCAAGGCCAAGAACGCCCAGGAAGCGCACGAAGCCATTCGTCCGACCAATATCGCGCGTCACCCCGAGTCCCTGCGTCTCGAAGGCGACCTGCAACGCCTCTATGAACTGATCTGGAAGCGCATGGTCGCGTCCCAGATGGAGAGCGCGCGTCTGGACCGCACCACGGTCGAGATCGAGACGCCCGACGGCCAGACCGGCCTGCGCGCCACCGGCCAGGTCGTGGTCTTCGACGGCTTCATCGCCGCCTACGAAGAAGGCCGCGACGAGAAGCAGAAGGGGGCCGAGGACGACGAGGATGAAGGCGGCCGCCTGCCGGCGCTGAAGGAAGGCGCCAAGGCCAAGGTCGAGGCCGTCCGCACCGACCAGCACTTCACCGAGCCCCCGCCGCGCTTCTCGGAAGCCACTCTGGTCAAGAAGCTGGAAGAGCTGGGCATCGGCCGCCCCTCGACCTACGCCTCGATCCTGACGACCCTGCGCGACCGCGAATACGTCCGCATGGACAAGAACCGCTTCTATCCGGAAGACAAGGGACGGCTGGTCACCGCCTTCCTGGAACAGTTCTTCACCCGCTGGGTCGAGTACGACTTCACCGCCGCTCTCGAGACCCAGCTGGACGAAGTCTCGGCCGGCGACCTGGACTGGAAGGCGCTGCTGCGCAGCTTCTGGACCGACTTCCACGCCGCGACCCAGGCTGCGGGCGAACTGCGCACCACGGCCATACTGGACCACCTGAACGACGCCCTGGGCGCCCACATCTTCCCGGACAAGGGCGACGGCTCGGACCCGCGCGAATGCCCCCTGTGCCATCAGGGCCAGCTCAGCCTGAAAACCAGCCGCTTCGGCGCCTTCATCGGGTGTTCGCGTTATCCCGACTGCAAGTACACCCGCCCGGTGGCCTCGCCCGACGGCGCCGAAGGCGGCGCGGACGGCGGCGACCGCGAACTGGGCGTCGACCCGACGACCGGCCAGCCCGTCCAGCTGAAGATCGGCCGTTTCGGCCCCTATGTCGAAACCACGCCGCCGGGCGAGGAGAAGCCCAAGCGCTCGTCCCTGCCCAAGGGCTGGAGCCCCGCGTCGCTGACCCTCGACCAGGCCCTGCGCCTGCTGGCCCTGCCGCGCGAAGTCGGCCCTCACCCCGAGGACGGCAAGATGATCACGGCCGGCTTGGGTCGCTATGGTCCGTTCGTCCTGCACGCCGGCACCTATGCCAACGTGTCGGACATCGATGAGGTGTTCGAGGTCGGGATCAACCGCGCCGTCGCCCTGCTGGCGGAAAAGCGCGCCGGTCGCCCCGGCCGCGGCTCGGCCACGGCGCCGCTCAAGGAACTGGGCGCTCACCCTGAGGACGAGGCCCCCGTTCAGGTCATGGCCGGCCGCTTCGGTCCCTATGTCAAATGGGGCAAGGTCAACGCCACCCTGCCCAAGGGCATGACCCCGGAAGACATCACGCTGGAGGCCGCCCTGCCCCTGCTGGCCGCCAAGGCTGGTGCGGCGCCGAAGAAGAAGGCGGCTGCGGCCAAGAAGCCCGCGGCGAAGAAGGCCCCGGCCAAGGCCGCCGCCGAGAAGAAGCCCGCAGCGGCGAAAAAGCCTGCCGTCAAGAAGCCGACGGCGAAGAAGACCGCTGCAAAGAAGACGGCCGACGCCGACTAGATCCCGACGCTTCCCGGTTCGCCCAGCGAATCGGGAAGTCTCTAGCGCCCGGCCACCAGCTCGTTGCGAACCCGGCGCCCCAGCGGATCACGTCCTGGCCAGGTCTGACCGACATTGGCCTCGACCAGCGCCGTACAGAACCGCGACAGCAGCATGCGGGGCCTGATGCCGTTCAGACAGACCCGCTCGCCCTCGATCACCCAACGCGCCGTCAGCCGACGTCCGTCCGAGAAGGCGGCGCGATAGCTGCCGTCCCGATCGAACCAGTGTTTCACCCACGCTCCATCGGGATAGTGGGAGATGACGGTGTTGCCGAAAGCGTTTTCCATCTCCGCCCTCGCAGGCGGTGCAAGCGCACAGCAGGCGGCCAAGGCGAAAGCCAGCGTCTTCAAGCGCATGCGCAACCCTTCCCATCCCGTGATGACATTACAGACCAGTAAGGCTTTGCCAACCGCCCGGTTCCCGAACGGAAATACTTGACTGAGGCGTAGGGCTTTCCATATACCGCCGCAGGCTCGGAATAGGACTGGCGATGCGCGCCGCCCACTCGCCCACGAGGGGCGGTTCCGTAAGCCGAAGACGTCACGACGTTTCCTCCGTCCTCAAGGTTCCATGACAGAATTCACCAAGCTGGGCCTCTCGGCCACGACCCTGCAAGCGGTCGCCGATACGGGCTACACCGAAGCCACTCCCATTCAGGCCTCCGCCATCCCGGTGGCCCTGGCCGGCCGCGACGTCCTGGGCATCGCCCAGACGGGCACTGGCAAGACCGCCGCCTTCACCCTGCCCATGATCGACCGCCTCGGCTCGGGCCGCGCCCGCGCTCGCATGCCGCGC
This sequence comes from Brevundimonas sp. T2-11, assembly GCF_055397675.1. Classification (NCBI taxonomy): domain Bacteria; kingdom Pseudomonadati; phylum Pseudomonadota; class Alphaproteobacteria; order Caulobacterales; family Caulobacteraceae; genus Brevundimonas; species Brevundimonas sp. T2-11. The sequence continues at coordinate 1,500,655 of NZ_AP027920.1, read as the reverse complement.
GCCCTGGTCCTGGCCCCGACTCGCGAACTGGCCGATCAGGTCGCCGAGAACTTCGCCAAATACGCCAAGGGCACCAAGCTGAGTTGGGCCCTGCTGATCGGCGGCGTGTCGATGGGCGACCAGGTGGCCCTGCTGAACAAGGGCGTCGACGTCCTGATCGCCACGCCCGGCCGTCTGCTGGACCTGTTCGAACGCGGCAAGATCCTGCTGACCGGCGTCGAGATGATGGTCATCGACGAAGCCGACCGCATGCTCGACATGGGCTTCATCCCCGACATCGAACGTATCTTCAAGCTGACGCCGCCCAAGCGCCAGACCCTGTTCTTCTCGGCCACCATGCCGCCCGAGATTACGCGCCTGACCACGCAGTTCCTCAAGGATCCGACCCGGATCGAGGCCTCGCGTCCGGCCATGACCGCTGACACCATCACCCAGTATCTGGTCCGCATCCCGACCAGCGATCCCAAGGCCAAGCGCACCGCCCTGCGCGCCCTGATCGAACGGTCCGAGGTCAAGAACGGCATCGTCTTCTGCAACCGCAAGTCGGAAGTCGATATCGTGGCCAAGTCGCTCAAGACGCACGGCTTCGACGCCGCGCCGATCCACGGCGATCTGGATCAGTCGCTGCGCATGAAGACCCTCGCGGACTTCCGCTCCGGCGACCTGAAGATTCTGGTGGCCTCGGACGTCGCCGCGCGCGGCCTGGATATCCCGGATGTCAGCCACGTCTTCAACTACGACGTCTCGCACCACGCCGACGACTACGTCCACCGCATCGGCCGCACCGGTCGCGCGGGCCGCAAGGGCGAAGCCTTCATGATCGTCACCCCCTCCGACGACAAGTCGCTGGATAAGGTGCTGAAGCTGATCAAGATGGCGCCGGAAGAGCTGACGCTGGACGGCATCGACTTCGCCGCCATCAAGGACCGCCCGCGCAGCGATGACTCCAGGGGGCGTGGTCGCGGCCGCAGCGATCGCCCTCGTCCCATTCCCAAGAGCGACAACGTCGCCTCCATGGAGCCCATCGCCCGCGCCGCGCCCAAGGCCGAAGACGGCGCCGCCGAGGAGGCTCCGCGCCGTTCGCGCAGCCGTCGCTCGACCAAGCCGGAAACCGCCGTCGAGACCGTCATCGCCGAAACGCCTGAAACCGTCGTTGAAGCCGAGACCGCTCCGGCCAAGCCCGCCGCCCAGCGTCGCGACCGCAATCGCGATCAGGCGCCGCGCGACGCCCGCAAGTCCGAGCCGCAGAAGGATCAGCCCCTGCGTGCGGCCAGCGGCGGTTTCGGCGACGACATTCCGGCCTTCCTGCGCCGTCCTGTCGTCTTCCAGGACTAGAGACAAGGCTTCCCGACCGTCAATTTAACCGGTCATTACGGATCGCTGTTCTAGTGTTCGCTCACTAAGAACTAGGGGCGCGAGAATCAGAATGACGGCGCAGGTCGAAACCGCCCTTCGGGGTCCGGAGGCATATGCGCTCGCGCGCCGCGTGGTGGACGCCATGCAGGAAGCCTCCGTCTGGCCGACCCCTCTGAATTTCGAACTCTGGCTGCACTACGTCAGCGATCCCGAAGGCCCGCTCGGGCGCGAGCTTCATCGCCTGCTGACCGGCGACGTTCCCTTCACCGACGCCACCGCTGAAATGCTGGCGGCGGAATTTCTGCCGCGCGGCCGCCTGTCCGAGGAAATTCGCGACGTCGGCGCCGTGCTGAACCGCGAACTCGCCGCGGTCGCCGAAGCCATCGACAACGCCCGCAAGACCCAGTCGGCCTATGGCGAAACCCTCAGCACCGCCTCGGCCCGGATGCAGGACGCCGAACGGCCGACAGACCTGACGGAAATCGTCAGCACCCTGTCCACGGCCACACGCAAGGTCCAGCGCCATACCTCGGCGCTGGAAAAACGCCTGGAGTCCTCGAACCGCGAAGTCGTTCGGCTGCGTGAGCATCTGGAGCAGGTGCGCCGCGACGCCATGACCGACGCCCTGACCAACCTGGCCAACCGCAAGACCTTCGACGAACAGTTGGCGCGTCTCTGCGAAGAGGCCGAGGTCGAGGGCAAGGGCCTGACCCTGGCCGTCGTCGATATCGACCACTTCAAGCGCTTCAACGACACCTGGGGCCATCAGACCGGCGATCAGGTCCTGCGCTATGTCGCCAGCGTCCTGGGCCGCATATCGCGCGCGCCGCGGGTCGCCGCCCGCTACGGCGGCGAGGAGTTCGCGGTCATCTTCCCCGGCGAAACACCCGGCACGGTCGAAGCCGCCCTGAACGCCATCCGCGAAGAAATCGGCTCGCGCTCGCTGCGTCGTCGCTCCACCAACGACGACCTGGGCGCCGTCACCATCTCGGTCGGCTTCGCGGAGCGTCGTGTCGGCGAAACGGCTCTCAGCGTCCTGGAACGCGCCGACGAAGCCCTCTACGCCTCCAAGCGCAGCGGTCGCAATCGGGTCACCAACGCCGAAGCCCTGGCCCAGGCCGCAGCCTAGACCATTGCCCAACCGCCCCCTCTACGTGCCATAACCACGGCATGAGAAGCTTGGCGTTCAACATCGTCTACTGGATCCTGTCGATCAGCTACGGGCTGACGGCCGCCTTCGCGGCCCTGGCCCCCGGCCGCCGCGCGACGACATGGGTCATTCGCCGCTATGTGCACCGCATGGTGCAGGCCATGGCTGTCTTCGCCGGCATCCGACTGCAGGTGCGCGGCAAGAATCACCTGCCCTCCGGCGCCTTCATCGTCGCTTCCAAGCATCAGAGCTGGGGCGACGGTTTCGCCACCTATGACCAGTTCGACGACCTGGCCTTCGTCACCGGCGACCACCTCGAAAAGTTCCCGTTGCTGGGGACTGTGCTGAGAAAACTCGGGGCCATCGTCGTCAACAGCTGCGGCGGGCATACGGCTCGCGCCGCGCTCAAGGAACGCGCCGCCGACGCCCATCGCGAAGGTCGAAAGATCCTGATCTACCCAGAGGGGCATCTGGCGCGGATCGGCGAGAAGTATCGCTATCGGTCGGGCGTCTGGCACATGTACCGCGACTTCGACATGCCGGTCGTGCCCCTGGCCACCAACCTCGGTCTGTTCTGGCCTCAGGAAGAATCACGCAAGACGCCGGGAACCGCGACGCTCGAATTCCTCGCCCCCATCCCGACGGGTCTGCCCAAGGACGAGTTCCTGGCGCGCCTGGAAGACGCGATCGAAGGCAAGACCGCCGAGCTGATCGCCGAGGCCACTGGACGTCCCGTCACGGCGGCCGTCCAGGTCCCCACGCCTAACGAAGCCGCTCTCGCCGCCACAGCCCCGGCCTGACCCGAGCGCTCCAGCCGTGATCGGCAAGATCGCCCATTTTGTTCTTGATTTGTTCCATCTCCATGCCATTCTCCACGCATGAAGACGGCGATGAAAGGACGCGGCGCACGCTCCAATACCTCGGGCCGGTATGAAGCCGACCGGCGCGAGGAATTCGACGACGGCTGGACGGATCAGGACGAAGCGGCCGCGCCGCTGCGCACCACCCTCTCGCCGGAACACGCGCGCACCATCATCGCCCGCAATACGAGTCCCGACGTCGGCTTCGATCGCTCCATCAACCCTTACAAGGGCTGCGAACATGGCTGCATCTACTGCTACGCCCGTCCGTCCCATGCCTGGATGGGCCTATCCCCGGGTCTGGATTTCGAGAGCCGGATCTTCTTCAAGCCCCACGCGGCGAGTCTGCTGGAACAGGAACTCAGCAAGCCCCGATACGTCTGCAAACGCATCCACATAGGCGGTAACACCGACCCCTATCAGCCGGTCGAGCGCGAGACCCGGTCCACGCGCTCGATCCTGCAGGTCATGCAGCGGTTCAGCCAGCCGTTCAGCATCATCACCAAGTCGGTGCTGATCGCCCGCGACGCCGACATTCTTGGTCCCATGGGCCGAGCGGGGCTGGCCTCGGCCTTCGTCTCCATCACGACGCTGGACCGTGGTCTGGCCCGGGCGATGGAGCCGCGCGCCTCGACACCCGCCAAGCGGCTGGAGGCCATCAGCCGTCTGGCCGACGCGGGCTGCCCGGTCGGCGTCGGCTTCGCCCCCGTCATACCCGGCCTGAACGATCACGAGATGGAGGCCATCCTCGAAGCGGCGCAAAAGGCCGGCGCAACCTCGGCCATGTACGTGACCCTGCGCCTGCCGTTGGAGATCAAGGACCTGTTCCGCGAATGGCTGGCCGACGCCCGCCCCGAACGCGCCGCCCGCGTCATGTCCCTGATCCGCCAGACGCGCGGCGGCAAGGACTACGACCCCGACTGGGCCCAGCGCATGAAGGGAACAGGTCCTGTCGCCGAACTGATCGCCACCCGCTTCAAGACGGCGATCAAGCGCTATGGCCTGGACGCCCCTCGCGCGCCGCTGGATGTCACCCGATTCCGCGTTCCCGCCGACATGCGGCCGCAGCTTGAGTTGTTCGGTTAGACGCCGAACGGATCATCCAGGCTGTGCGACGGCCGGGTGAACCAGACCGGCCCCTCTTCCGTCGTGTAGAAATGATCCTCCAGCCGGACGCCGAACCTGCCCGGGATCACCAGCATAGGTTCGTTGGAGAAGCACATTCCCGCCTGCAGGATCGTGCGGTCGCCCCGCACCAGATTGGGCGCTTCATGGATGTCCAGACCAATGCCGTGACCCGTGCGATGCGGCAGCCCGGGCAGGCGATAGTCGGGTCCATAGCCCTGCGCCGTCAGATAATCCCGCGCCGCGGCGTCCACGCTCTCGCAGCTCGCGCCCAGCCTCGCAGCGTCAAACGCCAGAGCCTGCGCCTGCTTTTCGTGATCCCAGGCCCGGCGGAACTCGGCGCTCGGTTCTCCAAACACATAGGTCCGCGTGATGTCCGAGTGATAGCCGTCGACCAGGGTTCCGGTGTCGATCAGCACCACATCATCGGCCTTCAGCGCTCGATCGCCTTCGCCGCCGTGCGGCAGACAGGTGTCGTCCCCGAAGGACACCAGACAGAACCAGGAGCCGCCTTCGCCCCCAAGTCGGCGATGCTCGGCGTCGATGAACTGCTTGACCTCGGAGGTCAGCACGCCTTCCTGCAGCCAGTCGCGCGTCCGGCGCTGAACCTCCAGGGTGATGGCCTTGGCGCGCGTCAACAGGGCGATCTCCGCTGGCGACTTGATGCTGCGCAGGCCAACGGTCAGCGGTCCGCCGTCCACCAGGCGATCCTGCCCCAGCGTTCGCGCCAGACCCAGCCAGGTGAAGGTCGCGACCAATTCATCCACCGCCAGCCTTCCGCCGTGCGGCAGGCGATCCGCGACGATGGCGTAAGGGCTCTCTTCCTCCTCCCAGGTCAGGATGTCGCCGGACACGGCGCCGGCCATCGAAGTCAGGCCTCCGACCTTGTCCAGCTCAAACCGCGGACAGACATAGTCCACGCGCCCGTCCGCGTGAATCAGGGCGCCGGTCAGACGCTCGGACGCATGCCAGTCCAACCCTGTGAAGTAGCGCAACGACGTCGTAGAGCCGAGCAGAAGCGCCGCCACGCCCTGGGCTTGCAGTCGTTCCGCCAGGTTTTCAACTCGCTGACGACGCTCGACGGCGCTGATCGGACTGGCGTCAGGCGCGATGAAGGACATGGAGGCTCCGATTTCTAACGGCGGAAGACGCCAACCAGCTCAACATGGGTGGACCACAGGAACTGGTCGATGGGGGTCACCTTATCCAGCCGGAAACCGGCGTCGATCAGGACACGGGCGTCGCGCGCGAAGGTCTGGGGATTGCACGACACGCCAACCACCACGGACGCCTTGGTTCCCGGGAGCTGTTGCGTCTGCTCCAGAGCTCCCGCACGGGGCGGATCCAGCACGATGGCCTCACACCCCTTCAGATCATAGGGCGACAGGGGCCGACGGAACAGATCCCGCGCCTGGGCCTCGATTGTCTTCAACCCCTGAGCCTTGGCCGCCCCCGCCTTGAGCGCAGCGATCGAAGCGGCCGAGGAATCCGCCGCAATGACGCTGGCCACCTCGGCCAGAGGGAAGGTGAAGGTTCCAGCGCCGCAGAACAGGTCCGCGACCTTCCTGGCCCCTCTCACCGCCTCCACCGCTCGACTGACCATGGCCGCCTCGGCCGCAGGCGCGGCCTGCAGGAAGGAGGCGGGCGGCAGGGGCACGCTGGCCCGGCCAAAGGTGATGCGCGGCTGACGCGCCATAACCAGGGTGTCGCCATCCAGACTGAGCCGCGCCAGACCGGCCTCGGCCGCCGCCGCAATGGCGCGCGCCGTCACGTCCGCCGTCAGGCCGCCCGACTTCTTCTCGACCCCGGTCACGTCGACGTCCAGCCCGGTGTCGGTCAGCGTCACATGCAGGGTCGGCGCCGATTTCGGATGCCCCAGGAAGGGCGCCGCCACCCTGGCCAGGGCCGGCAGGGCCGCCGTCAGCGCCGGGTCCGACACCGGACAGTCCGTCAGTTCAACCAGCCGCCACGACCGCCGCGCCTTGAAGCCCAGCAGGACCCGCCCGCCCGGCCCGCTGCGCGCGTGCAGCGCCAGGCGTCGGCGGCTGGCCTGGGGCACGGCGACGGTCGCTTCGACCTCGGTCTCGATGCCCTCGCGCGCCAGGGTCTGGACCACCACCTCGCGCTTCCACGCCAGATAGGGCGCGTCCGCCCAGTGCTGCAGAGGCGCCACGCCGCACTCGGCATAGGTCTCGGAATGGATCGGGCGTCGGTCCGGACTGGCTTCGATCAGGTCAAACGCCTCGACCCGCCCGTCCTTCACCTCGCCGCAGATCACCTCGCCCGGCAGCCCCCCCGGCACGAAGACGAAGCCCTTGGGCGTTTCGGCGATCCCGTCGCCCTGATGGCCCATGCGGGCGATGGTCAGAGTTTGCGTCATGGCGCGGCTTCTACCCGGTCCCGCGCCGAATCTGAAACCTGAACGAAGATGAACGGGTCGATCAAAAGCCGTTCAGCTTCGCCCTCCTATTTCTGGATGCAACAGACAGCGCAGCGAAGCCGTTCAGCTTCGGGATCTGTCACAGGAACACGAACGATGATCGCTCATCTGTCCAAGAAGGCATCCGCCGCCGCTGTCGCCGCCCTCGCCGTGGCCGGTTCGCTCATGGTCCCGGGCGTCGTCAGCGCCCAGACCTATGGCTACGGCTATCCGCCCGCCTACAACAACTACGGTTCGCAGGGTCGCTACAACGACCCCTGCGTTGGCGATCAGCGGAGCCGTGCGACGACGGGCGGCGTGCTCGGCGCCACCATCGGCGCCGTGGCCGGCTCGCAGTTGGCGGCGCGCGGCCGCCGCACCGAAGGCAGCGTCCTGGGCGGCGTGCTCGGCGCCGCCATCGGCGCCGGCGTGGGCAACAGCTCCGCCAACTGCGACAGCCGTTATCGTTCGTCGAGCTACGGCTACAACCAATCCTATGGCGGAACCTATGTCCCACCCGCCTACGGCTACGACAACTCGGGCTACGACCGTCGCTACGACGACGGCTATGGCCGCGACTATCGTGAGTACGACTACGACCGCGGCTACACCCAGCCGGCTCAGGACTACCGCTATCAGAACAACGACGAATGCCGCCTCGCCGAGAGCGTCATCCGTCTGCCCGATGGTCGCAGCGAGACGCGCTATGTGCGCACCTGCCCTGACCAGAACGGCCGCTATCGCGTCGTCGATTAAGTTTCAGCCCCCCTGTCGATCGACGACGTGAAGAGGGCCGCCGGATCACCGGCGGCCCTCTATATTTTTGGCGCTACGCCCGACGCGCCCACATCAGGAATTCGACGTTGCCATCGCCCCCGGTAATCGGGCTTTCGGCGACCTCCAGCACCTTCCAGCCGACGCTTTCCAGCCAGGCGCGCACGCCCTCGACCGCCGTCGCATGGACCTCGGGGTCCTTGACCACGCCCTTCTTGCCCGCGTCCTTGGGGCCAGCCCCCTCGAACTGCGGCTTGACCAGGGTGATCAGATCCGCGTCCGGCGCCGCCAGGGCCAGCGCGGCCGGCAGCACCTTCGACAGACCGATGAAGCTGGCGTCGCAAACGACCAGCGACGGCTCTTCGGGAATGATTTCAGGCGTCAGCTCGCGTGCATCGGTCCGCTCCAGATTGATCACGCGCAGATCGGCCGCGACCTTGGCGTGCATCTGGCCGAACCCCACATCCACGGCGAAGACCTTGGCTGCGCCGCGATCGAGACACACCTCGGTGAAGCCGCCCGTAGAAGCGCCCACGTCGAGCACCACCCTGCCCTTGACCGCGACCGGCCACAGATCCAGGGCCCGTTCCAGCTTCAGCGCCCCGCGCCCGACCCAGCGGTGGGCGGCGGCATAGCCGATCTCAACGTCGTCGCTGACCGCCTGCGAGGCCGCCTTGGCGGGAGCGCCGTTCACAGTGACGCCGCCCGCCTCGATCGCCGCCCTGGCCTTGGCCCGGCTTTCGGCCAGGCCTCGGGTGACCAGAATCTGATCCAGACGGAGCGTCCTCACGCCCCGGCCATCGCGTCCAGGCGGGCCAGTGCGGCCTGAAGCTTGGCCTTGCCCTCTTCGGCCTCGGCCAGCTTGGCGCGCTGCTCGTCGACGACCTCCGGCGCGGCGCGCGACACGAAGTTGGGGTTGCCCAGCTTCTTGTTCACGTGGCCGATGTCGCTCTCGAAGACCGCGATCTCCTTCTCCAGACGCGCGCGCTCGGCCGTCAGGTCGATGATCCCGGCCAGCGACAACGCCGCCGTGGTCCCGCCCGAGACGAAGGTCACGGCTCCGGCGGGCGCGGCCTCGACTGTCGCGATCTCGCCCGCCCGACCCAGGGTCAGGATCAGATCGCGGTGACGCGCGATGCGTTCTGCGGTCACAGCGTCCGGCGCGACAAAGGCCAGCGGCGGCTTGGCCGACGGCGGCACGTTCATCTCGGCCCGCAGGGCGCGGATTTCACCGACCAGATCGACCAGCCAGCCGATCTCGGCCTCGGCCGAGGCGTCGACGAAGCTGTCCGGCAGCACCGGCCACTCGGCGCCCATCAGCAGGCCCTCGCGCGCCGGACCTTCCTTGCCCAGCTCGGCCCACAGCTCCTCGGTGATGTAGGGCATGACCGGGTGCAGCAGCTTCAGCGTCTGGTCGATGGTCCAGGCCGTCATGGCCCGCGTCTCGGCCTTGGCGGCTTCATCGGCGCCGTTGAACACCGGCTTGGCCAGTTCCAGGTACCAGTCGCAGAAAACGTTCCAGACGAAGCGGTACAGGGCCCCCGCCGCGTCATCGAAACGGCCGCCCTCGATGGCGTCCGACACGGCGCGCTCGGCCTTGGCCAGCTCGCCGCGAATCCAGCGGTTGATGGTCTGCTCGACGGTGGCGGGATCAAAGCCCTCGACGCGCTTGGCCTCGTTCATCTGGCTGAAGCGTGCGGCGTTCCACAGCTTGGTGCCGAAATTGCGATAACCTTCAATGCGCTGCTTCGACAACTTAATGTCGCGCGTGCCCGACAGGATGGCCATGGTGAAGCGCAGCGGGTCGGCGCCCAGCTCGTCGATGATGCCTAGGGGGTCGATGACGTTGCCCTTGGACTTCGACATCTTCTGGCCCTTCTCGTCGCGGACCAGACCATTGATGATCACGCGCTTGAACGGGACTTCGCCGTCCATGAAGTGCAGGCCCATCATCATCATCCGGGCGACCCAGAAGAAGATGATGTCCGCCGCCGTCACCAGATCGCTGGTCGGATAGAAGCGCTGCAGATCCTCGGTCTTCTCGGGCCAGCCCATGGTCGAGAAGGGCCACAGGGCCGAGCTGAACCAGGTGTCCAGAACGTCCTCGTCCTGCGTCAGCACGACCTCGGAATCATAATCGGCCAGCGCCTGTTCACGGGCGTCTTCTTCCGTCTCGGCGACGTAGATTTCACCGTTCGGGCCATACCAGGCCGGAATGCGGTGGCCCCACCACAGCTGGCGGCTGATGCACCAGGGCTCGATATTGCGCAGCCACTCGAAGTAGATCTTCTCGTACGACCTGGGCTCGAAGACTGTCGCGCCGTCCTCGACCGCCTTCAGCGCGGGCTGAGCCAAAGTGTGGGCGTCAACGTACCACTGGTCCGTCAGCCACGGCTCGATGACCACGCCGGAACGGTCGCCATGCGGGACGACGTGCTTGGTCTTCTCGATTTCGCGCAGCCAGTTCTCTTCCTCGGCGCGGGCGACGATGGCCTTGCGCGCGGCGAAACGGTCCAGACCGACCAGATCAGCGGGGATTTCCGGCACGTCCTCATTGGTGATGCGCGCGAAGGCGTCCATCACGTTCAGCGCCGCCAGACCGGCACGCTTGCCGACCCCGAAGTCGTTGAAATCGTGCGCCGGGGTGATCTTCACCGCGCCCGAACCCTTGGTCGGGTCGGCGTAGTCGTCGGCGACGATGGGGATGCGACGGCCGGTGATGGGCAGGATGACGGCCTTGCCGACCAGACCCTTGTAACGCTCATCCTCGGGGTGAACGGCCACGCCGGTGTCGCCCAGCATGGTTTCGGGACGCGTCGTGGCCACGACGATGAAGCCGCGCGTCTCGAACTCGGTCGCCTTGCCATCCTCGTCGAAGACGACCGGGTGCTCATAGGTGACGCCATCAGCCAGCGGATAGGCGAAGTGCCAGTAATGGCCGTCCTGTTCGCGCTGTTCGACCTCCAGGTCCGAAATGGCGGTCTGGAAATGCGGGTCCCAGTTCACCAGACGCTTGTCGCGATAGATCAGGCCGTCCTGATGCAGCTTGACGAAGACCTTGCGGACGGCGGCGTTCAGGCCCTCGTCCAGGGTAAAGCGCTCGCGCGACCAGTCGCAGGACGAGCCCAGCCGGCGCAGCTGGCGCACGATGGTGCCGCCCGATTCCGCCTTCCACTCCCAGACCTTCTCGATGAAGGCGTCGCGGCCCATGTCGCGGCGGCTGATGTTGCCGGCAGAGGCCAGTTGACGCTCAACCACCATCTGGGTGGCGATGCCGGCGTGGTCGGTGCCGGGCAGCCACAGCACAGCCTTGCCCTTCATCCGGTGATAGCGGGCCAGAATGTCCTGGAGCGTATTGTTCAGCGCGTGGCCGATGTGCAGCGAGCCCGTCACGTTCGGCGGCGGAATGACGATCGAATAGGCGTCGGCCGCCCCGTCGGTGGGCTTGGCCGCGCGCGGCGCGAACAGGCCGCTCTCTTCCCACTGGGCGTAGAGGCGCGGTTCGGCAGCCTGGGGTTCGAAAGTCTTCTCGAGCATTGTCTTCATCATTCTTGTTGCCCTACCGCTCCGCACAGAGTGCGTCGCTGCTTGAGGGCGTCTGTTTCTTTCCCTAGCGCTCTGCGCGTGGCGCGTCGCTGCCTGAGGGTGATTTTTGAACGCGAAAGGGCGGCCCCGCCGGAGCCGCCCTCAGTGACTTAGTGTCTGGTGAAGCGAAGGGCTAGCCGGCGTTGCGGGCGATGCGTTCTACTTCCTTGCGTACCTGGGCCTCGACGATGCCCGGCAGGTTGGCGTCCAGCCAGTCCTTCAGCATCGGGCGCAGCATGGCCTGAACCATGGCCTCGACCGTATTGCCGCTGACAAAGGGCATGTCCTGCGGCGCGGCGGCGACGGGTTCCGGCTTCTGGAAGGTCGCGGCCAGACCGGCGAAGGCCGAGGCGGCGCTGGCGGCGGCGCTTTCCCCGACCAGGGAATCATAGACGGGCGCAGCGACCGGCTCCGACGTCGGCTCGGCGGCGGGGAAAGGTGCCACGTCGGCGACATCCAGATCGCCGATCGACTCGGCGGCCGGCGCCTCATAGGGCTCGGTCAGCTCCAGCACCTCATCCTCGACCGGCGCGGCTTCAGCGGCTTCGAACACGGACTCCGGTTCCGGCGGGACTTCAGCGACCGGCTCCGGCGCGGCGGCGGTTTCCGCCGGCGCGTCGTCTTCAGAGATGATCCGGCGGATCGACGCCAGAATCTCTTCCATCGTCGGTTCCTGGGCGGTCTGGTCGGTCATGGCAGAACCTTGAGGGCTGAACCTGTAGGGACCGCCGACAGGCGCCGGGCGGCGCGCGACGATCAGGGCCGGACAAACAGACTCGCCCTCCCCTTGCCTCTGTCGTCGCACCAACGCCCGTCGGAATCAACGGACGTTTTTCGCCTGTCAGGCTAATCCCGGCTCAATTTCCGGGAGCGGTGCGGACGATTTCGCTCTTCAGCTGGTTGTCGATGGGCGCATCCTCGACGTCGGCCGCCGGAACAATGCTCGGCGAAGCGACGCGATCCAGAGCCTCCACCGCGCCGTCCCACGGCAGACCGCCACGGTTGCGGACCGCATTGTAGTTGGCCTCGGCGTCATAAACCTCGATCGCCGGATCCAGGTTGGGTCCGCCCAGACGGCCCATGGCGGCCAGAAGCTGGGCCTGGGCCACGTACTGATTGCGATGGGCGCTGGCCAGGGTGACCTGGGCCGAGCGCAGCTCCAGCTCCTGGTTCAGCACATCCAGGGTGGTGCGCAGACCGACCTGGGCCTCCTGACGCACGCCCTCCGCGGCGACCGAGGCCGCGCGCACGGCTTCCTGGCCGGCCTGCAGGGTCGAGCTGGCGGCGACGGTCTGGGCATAGGCCGAGCTGACGCTCTGAAGCACCGTGCGACGCTCGCCCTCGACGCCGATCTGGGCGGCGTTGGCGCGCTCCAGCGCCTGGGCGACACGCGAACGGTTCAGGCCGCCGGTGAACAGCGGCACCGAAACGGTGGCGCCGGCGGTGAAGCTGGTGCGATCCGTCAGGTCAAAAGCCGACAAGTCATTGGCCGTGCCGCCATAAGAGGCTGTCAGCCGCGCCGACGGTCGATACTCGGACCGCGCCGCCGCCACATTGGCCTCGGCGGCCTCCAGGGCGTAGGCCGCAGCACGAACACCCGGATTCTCGACCAGGGCGACATCCAGCGCAGCGTCGAAATCGGTCGGCAACCCAGGCAGCACCGGCAAGGCGGTCATATTGGCCGGCGCCTGGCCGACGACGGCGGCATAGGCGGCGCGCGATACCGACAGCTGGGCCTGGGCATTGGCCAGATCAGCGTCCGACTGGGCCAGACGGGCTTCCGACTGAGCCACGTCCGTGCGGGTGATCTCGCCCACTTCGAAGCGGGCGTTGGATTCGTCCAGCTGGCGACGCAGGACGGTGATGTTTTCCTGACGGATGCGCAGGATCTCCATGTCCCGCACCACGTCGGCGTAGGCCTGGATAACCGAGGTCATCACCTGCTGTTCGACTTCACGCAGGTTTTCGCGGCCGGCGCGGACATTGGCCTCGGCGGCGTCGATGCCGCGCGCGGTGCGGCCAGCCGTCCAGATGTTCTGCGACAGGCTGATGCTGGCGGTGGCGCTGTCACCCTCCACCACGCCCAGGGCGTCGGCGTCCACGCGGCTGTAGTCGACACCGGCCGAAGCGCTGATGGTCGGGCGCAGACCCGAGCGGGCCTGAACAATGGTCTCATCCAGCGCTCGCTGGTTGGCGCGCTGCGCCAGCAGGGTCGGATTGGTGCGATAGGCCAGACCAATCGCTTCCTGCAGGGTCTCGGCGCCGGCCGGAGCGGCCACAGCCCCCACGGCGAGAGCGATGAGAGCGACCGAAGCGAGCGCGCGAGAGCGTTTCAACATGAACCTGTTCCTGCCTGACGCCCCCGACGGCGCGCCCCGTAATGCCTGAATGGCGTAGTTGGAGACTCTGCCCGCCCTGCGCCAGTTAAGTTTTTTTCACGCAGATGCAGCGCGTCTCCGTCGCGCCCGAACCAAGCCTCACAGCGCGAAGGCGGGCTCGGGAATCAGCTCGGTCAGAACCGGCGGCATGGCGTCAAACAATTCACGACGCGACACGCCTTCACGACCCCGCACATAAAGCACGGCCTTGCCGACCGGACCGGCGCGCTCGACCACGGCCAGACGGCCGCCGGGACGCAGGGCGGCGATCCAGGATTCGGGACGGGCCGGCACGGCGGCCTCGCTGACGATCAGGTCATAGCCCTCGCCGTGCGGCTGGCCCAGCGGCGCGACCACGGTCGACACGCCTTCATCGGCCAGGGCCGCGCCCGTGACCTCGAACACGGCGGCATCCGAATCCTGCGCCGTCACGGTCAGGCCCATGCGCGCCAGAACGGCGGCGGCGTAAGGCCCGGCCAGGACCAGGGCCTTTTCACCCGCACGGGCGTCCAGCGCCTGCATCAGCTTGCCCAGATCACGCGGCAGCATCAGTCGACGCTCGCCCGCGACTTCCGGCTCGATGTCGGCATAGGCCGAGAAAGCGCGGTCGGCGGCGCAGAAGCGCTCGCGCTCGACAGCGCCGAAAGCCGCCTGCAGGTCGCGGTCCGTGACGTCGTTCACCCGGACTTGCGAGTCCAGCATGACCTTGCGTGCAGCGGCGAAATCCATGGTTCCGAAGTCCTTCAGGGCGGCGTAAGCGAATAAATCTGCGGCGCTTATAGGTCCGTGCGTTGCAGCCGACAATCCGATCTGATAGCTGACGCCCCTCGCGATGGTTCGGGGCTCGGTTTCGAGACCCATACGGCCTGATGGCGGAGTGGTGACGCAGAGGACTGCAAATCCTTGCACCCGGGTTCGATTCCCGGTCAGGCCTCCATCGCGAGCTAACCCTACAATACTCCTCCTTCCCCGCCCCGGGGCGCTTCTAGGACGCCTCGAGCGCTTCTGGGGCCGTCGTCAGGTGATGCAGGGCCACCGCGCTGGTCGCGGCGACATTCAGGGAATCAAAGCCGCCCGACATGCGAATCGCGAGCGGCCGGCAGCTGGCGATCACCTCGGCCGGCAGTCCCGGACCTTCCGACCCCAGTAGAATCGCCGTGCGCGGCGCCGGTTTGAGCCGCCCCAGGGTTTCGGCCGCCGAAGGGGTCAGGGCCAGAACCTCGAAGTCACGCGCCTTCAGCGCCTTGACCATGGCCGCCGCCGTCACGCCCTCGACAAAAGGAGTCCGCAACGCGGCCCCCACCGAGACCCGGATCGCCTTGCGATAGAAGGGGTCACAGCAGGTCGCGTCGAGCAGCAGCCCCGCCGCCCCGAACGCCGCCGCATTGCGAAACAGGCCGCCCATGTTGTCGTGATTGCCGATGCCGCAGGCGCCGACCACCACCGCGCGCTCGGGCAGACCGTCCAGGAACCCCTCCAGCGCCAGCGGCGCGGGCTTGCGGCCCAGGGCCAGAATACCCCGGTGCAGATGAAACCCCGCGATTCCGTCCAGCACGTCCTGCGGCGCGGTATGGACCGGCACATCCTCCGGCAGACCTTTCAATACGCCGCGCAGAGCCTCCAGCCGTTTTTCCGCGATCAGCACCGCCACAGGCTCACACCGTGACACCCCTGACGCCAAGACCCGCAACACCACCTCGCCCTCGGCCACGAACAGACCCTGACGACCGGTCAGGTCACGCTCCTTCACGTCGCGAAAGGCGGAAATGCGAGGATCGGCGGCATCGAGAACACGGATCAGATTCATGCCGAACCTCTTAGCCCAGCCCGGTGAATAAATTTCGGCGTTTTCTGCACTTTATCCGTTGCATGAATCAAAAAGGCGCTGCTATACGGCGGCCTCCCCCGAGGGGATGTTCCGCGGTAGCTCAGTGGTAGAGCAGCCGACTGTTAATCGGCTGGTCGTAGGTTCGAATCCTACCCGCGGAGCCACTCGGGGGGAGTATTCAGGTTCAGCTTTCTGAACCTGCTTCATCTCCAGAAAATCCAATATCTTGAAGCGCGCGCGACTGACTTCCGGGTCACGCGGACCGCCTCGCCGCGCCTCTAGCCCGATCGCTCCTAGCGACCGAGAGAAGACGCCAGAGCCTCACCAGCGCGATAGCGGAAGTCACGCAGGATCGCCCGCCCGGCGCCCGCCGCATAAACCCCGACACGCAGGCTCAGAAACCCGCCGAAGACATTGTGGTGCAGGCCCGACACCTCCATGCGCATCTCGTTTCTGATCCAGTTCTTTCCGTCATCATGCGAATGGAACCAGGTGACGACATTATCGACATTCAGCAGCCGGAAGCGGATTCGCCGGCTGGTGTTCGGCGACCGCATCCAGACCAGCTCTTCCGAAAACTGAAACGTCTTCAGCTGGGTCGGGGTGAAGCCGACGCCGACATAGGCCTTGGGGTTATAGAACAGCAGCAGCCCCGCCTCGGCCTCCCCTTCCAGTTCGATCTCGATCTCGGCCTGATAAACGGGGTCGCCCACGACGCAAACCAGGGGCGCCGAATCCGAAGGCGACGTCCCCTGCCCCGTCAGCCGCAACCCGCCTTCCACATAGGCGGCCCGACCGCTCGCCTCTCGATCCCCGTGAAAGGCCCACTGAACGCCCATGCGGCTTGTGGTGAAATCATCGCTCAAGGCCGGAGCGGAAGAACCGATACGCCCCCCACGCGGCTTTG
This sequence comes from Brevundimonas sp. T2-11, assembly GCF_055397675.1. Lineage (NCBI taxonomy): Bacteria > Pseudomonadati > Pseudomonadota > Alphaproteobacteria > Caulobacterales > Caulobacteraceae > Brevundimonas > Brevundimonas sp. T2-11. Next base: position 1,484,273 of record NZ_AP027920.1, on the reverse strand, counting down.
CCAGAGGTTGCGACAGGTCTCCTCCAGCGGCGCGGAACCAGCCGTCGTCCGTCCAGACGATCGGCTCCAGCAGGGTTTGGCGCCCCAACGTCCGACGGCTGTTCTCATAGCCGTGATAGACCATCCACCAGTCGCCGGCAGGCCCTTCGACCAGGGTGGCGTGCCCGCGCGACCACCAGGGCTCTGCGGTGTTCGTCGTGCGAACAAGCGGATTATGAGGACAATCCTCCCAGGGTCCGTGGACCGAGCGGGAACGGGCCGCAATGACCATATGGCCGGTGGGCGGCCCGGCGGTGCCGCCCACCGCCGTGATCAGGTAGAACCATCCCTCGCGCCGCAGCAGCTTCGGCCCCTCCGGCGCGAAGTTCTCCACCACCCAGTCGTCCGGATAGCGCCACGGCGCATAGGCGTGCTCCAACTCGCCGTCGGTCGCCAGGCCGTCGTCGGTCAGCCGGATCTTGCGGATGCCGTTGGTGAAGAGATAACGCCGTCCATCCTCACCCACGACGTGGCCAGGATCGATGCAACCGCGGATATTCAGATCGATCGGATCGCTCCACGGACCGCGGATGTCGTCCGCCCATATGACGAAGATCGACCAGCCCTCATCATTCGGATCGGCCGGAATATAGATGAAGTAGCGCCCCTCGTGCTTGACCAGATCGACCGCCCAGATCACGCCCAGCCAGGCATGAAGCGCCGGTCCGAGCGGCGCCCAGTTCACCAGGTCGGTCGAATGCCAGATGACCAGACCCGGATAGGACAGGAAGGACGAAAACGTCATGTAGTAGTCGTCGCCGTCCTTGAGGATGGTCGGATCAGGGTGGTCGCCCGCGACCACGGGGTTCTGGAAAAGACCGTTGCCAAGGTCGGCCTTGCGCTGCCCCTCCGCGCCCACGCCCCACTGGCGCGCCGGCCCCGGCGACCGATCGGCGCTGTCCGCGAGAGCGCCGCGCGCGGGCAAGGCTGAAGCCAGGCCCCCCGCCAGGGCGCCCTTGAAGAGATTGCGGCGGATCAGGCTCATCGCGCGACCTCGATCATCACCACATCATGGATCGACATGGGCAACCGCAATCGCCCGACACCGTCCGCGTCGACCGCGATCTCATGCGCTTCCGCCTCATCCCGCGTCAGCGCCTGAAGGTGCTGCAGCTGATCGTGGCTCAAGGCGGCGGGCGCGCCCATTTCCAGATAGGCCGTATAGGCGTCATTGGCCTTGAAGCCGACCCGGCGGACGGTCGCCCTGTGCCGCCCCGGTCTCAGGTTGGCGATCCTGACCTCCAGCGACGCAGCGGGCGCCGGCGGACGCACCTGACGGAAGAAGGGTCGGTTGCTGATCGGCTGCTCCGGCAGTTCGTACCGCCAGGCCAGCACCTGGACCAGGTCGCCCTTCAGAGTCGCGATGCTTTGCGCATCCCCCGTCGGCAGTTCCGCATCGCCCAGGCTGTTTAGGTACTTGTATGCGAAGAAGGTCGGCTTGCGGACACCTTGCGGGGTCATCAGCCCAAATCCCCCGTCAAACGGACGGGTCTGCGGTCCAGGCTCCTCAAACAGATCACTGAACGCCCAGTAGCTCATTCCCTGGGCCAGCCCCTCGCTCTCACGCAGCTTGGTCAGGATGTAGGAGGCGCCGAAATAGTCGTCATGGATCGGATCGCGCGGATTGTAGCTGGTGCTCCACTCAGTGAAGAACAGCGGCAGGTCGGGTCGCGACGAGGCCTGAATCTCGGCGCGCACCTTGCGCACGTCGGCGACCACAGCGTCCGGATTGCGCGACAGCTTGTTGTCCCCCTCACCCCTCTCATCCAGGAATCCGCCCTCGACGCCGTAGGTATGGGTGGTGACGAAATCCACCGGCAGAGCATGCTGGTCGGCATAGGCCAGGAACTCCGGAATCCAGGCCGCCCCCGCAGTGGCCGGGCCTCCGACCCTCAAACTCGGATCCACCGCTTTGATCGCGCGAACAGTGCGCGCGTAGTAGTCGAAATAGGCCGCCTGGTCCGCCCCTTCCCAGAACCCGTCGAGGTTGGGCTCGTTCCAGAACTCGAAATACCAGGTGCGAACCTCCTCGGCGCCATAGCGCTCAATCAGATGCCGCACGAATGCATCGATCAACCCCGACCACTTCTCCGGTTGCGGATGCGATGTATTGCCCTTCCAGTAGAAAATCGTCTGGTCCGAGGACTTCATGGCGTCCGGCGTGAAACCCAACTCTATGAAGGGTTTGACGCCCATGCCGAGAAGCCGGTCATACAGCTGGTCAATGCGGCTCCAGTCGTAGACCGGCCGTCCTTCCACCTCCCGATAGACGCCCATTTCATCGTGAAAGACATCGTGGAATCGGATGTAACGGAAACCCAGTTCATCGGTCACCGTCTGCAACTGCGACAGGCTTTCCGCGCGAATCAGGGTGCCCGGATAGTCCGATCCGACCGACATGGCCGCCATTCGATCCCGGGGCTTCGACGGCGCTGAAACATCGACGGCTATGATCCGCAGCTGCGCTTCCGCCGCCACGGCCTGATGCCCGAAGAGCGCCAGAAGACCCGTCGCCAGAAGTCCCGTGATTGACCGCCTGATCGCCCCCGCCACCACAAACCTCACCTGTGATTATATTTTTACAGGTAACGCGAAAAAACCCGGGTCGCAACGGATACGAAAAACCTCAGCGCTGTCCCCGATGCAAAAAAAGCCCGACGCAAAGGCGCCGGGCTGAAAGTCGTTCGGTGATGGTGGGTGTCCTCAAGAAAAAGAAGACATGCTGTTGATCCGCCGGTTTGGTTAATGAAGCGTAAATCACCAGCAGAGGCCAAAATCAGACGTCAGGGAACCAGGTGGTCTGACGCGCCGAGGCCGAGAAGGCGCGCGTCAAACGCCACCCTGCTCCCGCCCTCTCTATTCGCCCCACCTCGTCCAAACCCGCAGGTCCCGGATAATCGAACCTCACGCCGGCGACTTCAACAAAATCAGCGCGATGACCCGCTCCCGCCAGCAAGGCCGTCCAGCGTCCGCTGGCGTCCGCCACGGCATCAGCCGTGACGCCAGCCGATGACACGACCACCCGCGTCCCCGACGGCGCACGTCCCGACGCCAGCAGCCCCCTGCCGTCATCATCGACAGAATCGAGGACAGGACCCGGCGATAGACGCCGACTCGGTCCTCCCTCGATCAGCAAGGCCGCCAAGGCCTGGTCGCCAGACGGCGTGATCAGCAAACGTTCCGGCCCTGGCGCGGGAAACTGACCGACCTGAACCTCCGGAGCCAGCAACATGGCGGCGTCCAGGCCGCTAATCCGCAATTCGAATCGTCCCGAACCATCCACGCCGGCCGCGAAGGCCGCATCCTGATCGTCGCGAAGCACCACGCGTGAGCCTGAAGGCGCGTCGCCGCGGACGATCAATGACGCACCATGGCGTTCCACAGCCTTGATCCGTGGAGCCGCCGTCCAGCCGTCGTCCTGACGGGTCGCCTCTCCCTGTGAGCGCTCTACCGGCGCTCCACAGCTCGCCGCCGCCAATGCGGCGCCGATCCATGCGACGACAATCCGACGTTTCATCCTGACCCGCGTAGCGATAAGCCTATATCCCTCAGATAGCGCGGCCGACGCCGCCCTGTCTTCCTTCCTGTATCGAGGCCCCATGTCTTTACCGCCCGCCAACATCGCTCCCTTCGAAGGCCGCTCGGTCTGCCTGTTCTGCGGTTCGTCCGACGGGGCTGATCCGCAGTACGTCCAGGCCGCCAGCGCCTTCGGCAAGGCGACGGCCGAGGCCGGCTGGCGTCTGGTCTACGGCGGCGGCGGCGTGGGCCTGATGGGCGCCTCGGCGCGCGCGGCGCACGAAGCGGGCGGTCGCGTGGTCGGCATCATGCCGGCCTTCCTGCGCAGCCGCGAGCGCCTGTTCGACGACGTGGAGACCGTAGTCGTCACCTCGATGCACGAGCGCAAGCAGCTGATGTACGATCAATCCGACGTCTTCGTCGTGGCGCCCGGCGGCATAGGCACCCTGGAAGAAGCCATCGAGCTGCTGTCGTGGAAACGCCTCGATCTGCACGCCAAGCCGGTCATCTTCCTGAACCTGAACGGTTTCTGGGAAAACTACTTCGCCCTGATCCGTCACAGCGTGCGCGAAGGCATGACGCCCGCCAGCTTCCTGGACGCCTACATCAGCGTCGACACGGTCGAGGAGGCCGTCGCCGCCATGAAATTGGCGGAGAATACGCCGCACTTGAAACATGATCGTCGGTAAGTAAACGTAGGTCACTAAACGTCGATCCGTTACATCAAAACTGCATTGACAGTTTTTTTAAAAAACGGACTATGGCGTCACAAGGGCGTGCGCCCTGCCCATACCGGAGACCTGTCCATGCGTGCTCTTCTCGCCGCCGCCCTTCTGTTCGCGGCCACCCCTGCCTTCGCCAACGCCCCGGCCACCAGCCTGACCCTGGCGGACGCCGCCAAGGCCCCGACCGGCCGCGTCATCGTCGACGGCGCTGCTTGGCGCTGCGAAGGCGCGTCCTGCACCGCCTCGGGCGGAACCAGTCAGCCTGCCGCTCGCGCCTGCCGCCGCGTCGTCGCCAAACTCGGCCCGGTCACCGCCTTCAGCTACAAGGGCGAAACCCTGGACGAGCAGGCCCTGGCGACCTGCAACGCCGGCTGATCCAGCCGCTTCGCTGAAACGAAAAAGGCCGCCTTCGCGAGAAGGCGGCCTTTCTTGTATCCGGCAGGAACTGAAGGCTCAGCCCGCCTCGCCCTTCAGGCGGCGCACGATGGCGTCACGACCGATCAGGGGCGCCATGGCCGCCATGTCCGGGCCGTGCGCCTGTCCGGTCAGGGCCAGACGCAGCGGCATGAACAGACCCTTGCCCTTGGCCCCGGTCTTCTCCTTCACCGCCGTCGTCCACGCCGACCAGGCGCCCGCGTCGATGACCTCGGGCAGAACCTCCAGCGCCGCGGCGGCGAAGGCGGCGTCCTCGATCACCGGCGTGACCGGGCCCGTGACGATCTTCGCCATCTCGGCCGCGTCAGCGAACTTGTTAAGGTTGGGCTTCACGGCCTCCCAGAAGCCCTCGCCCAGATCGACGCCCAGCGCCGCCAAGCGCGGTTGCGCCTCGGCATAGGTCAGGCCGTGCAGGGCCTGGGCATTGAGACGGTCCAGATCGGCGGTGTCGTAACGCGCCGGCGAGCGGCCCATCTTGGAGAAGGCAAAGGCCTGGCCCAGGGCCTCGACCGAGGCCGCGATTTCCAGATTGTCCGAGGTGCCGATCTTGCCCAGGTGGCTGGTGATGGCGATCGGCTCATAGCCCTGATCGCGCATGTCGCTGATCGACAGCGAACCCAGACGCTTGGACAGGGCCGTCCCGTCGGCGCCGACCAGCAGCGGCATGTGGGCAAAGCCGGGAACCTTGGCGTCCAGGGCCTCGAAGATCTCGATCTGCGCCCCGGTGTTGGTGACGTGGTCCTCGCCCCGGATGATATGGGTGATGTCCATGTCGATGTCGTCGACGACCGAAGGAAGCGTATAGAGGAACAGGCCGTCCTCGCGGATCAGCACCGGGTCCGACATCGAGGCGGTGTCCACCTCGGCGTGGCCGCGCGCCAGATCTTCCCAGGCGACGCGCTTGCCTTCCAGCTTGAAGCGCCAGTGCGGACGGCGCCCCTCGGCCTCATAGGCGGCCTTCTCGGCGTCGGTCAGGTCCAGCGCGGCGCGGTCATAGATCGGCGGCAGGCCGCGCGACAGCTGCACCTTGCGGCGGCGATCCAGCTCTTCGGCGGTTTCATAGCAGGCGTAGAGACGGCCCGACGCCTTCAGCCGCGCGGCGGCTTCCTCATAGCGGTCGAACCGCTTGGACTGGTTGTAGCGCTCGTCCCAGACCAGACCCAGCCAGGTCAGGTCGGTCTCGATGCCGTCCTCGAACTCCTGCGTCGAGCGAGCCAGGTCAGTGTCGTCGATACGCAGAACGAACGAGCCGCCCTGTCCCTTGGCGAACAGCCAGTTCACCAGAGCGGTGCGGACATTGCCGACGTGCAGCCTACCCGTGGGAGACGGAGCGAAACGAACCTTGACGGACATGGGGGATCAACGACCTCGATAGGAAGGCGGCTTGGTCGCGCCGCCGTCCCGTCAAGTCAAGTCGATCCGTCCATTCAATCGCCGAACCTGGCGATCAATCGTCGCGGTGAACCCGCTCGCGACGTTCGTGCCGCTCCTGGGCCTCGACCGACAGGGTCGCCGTCGGGCGGGCTTCCAGCCGGCCCAGGCCGATCGGTTCGCCGGTGTCTTCACAGTAGCCGTACGAACCATCCTCGATCCGGCGCAGCGCGTCGTCGATCTTGGAGATCAGCTTGCGCTGTCGGTCGCGGGTCCGAAGCTCCAGCGCCCGGTCGGATTCCGACGAGGCACGGTCCACCAGATCCGGATGGTTCTCGGTTTCGGCTTTCAGATTTACGACAGTGCCCTTGGACTCGCGAAGGATGTCATCCTTCCACGCCAGGAGCTTGGCCTTGAAATAGGCCAGCTGCCGCTCGTTCATAAACGGCTCGTCGTCGGTGGGTCGGTACATGACCGGCTCCCCCTCGATCACAGACGCTAATGCGTTCATCGCACTCACGCTCAAGTTGTCTGCGCCCCCCTGCGGCGCATGGGCCGTATAGGCAAGGTGGAGAGTCGCGGCAACGACATTCGCGTGTCCGTGATCTTGCAAAGCTTCATTAACGACCGGGAGGTGTGGCAAATTGCCCGCAGTCGGCGCATCGGGCCTCAAACTCGCGCCCGCGCAGCCTCAACCTTGGCCATTTCCACAGCGGCGCGCAGATCGATCTGATCCAGCACAGCCTTGAGGCCCGGATCGGCCTCATCCGGCCGTTCCTCGCGCAAGGACCTGGCCAGACGCTCCAGCGCCGGCGCCCCGTCCTGACCGTTCAGCATGGCCAGTTTCAGCTCGTCCAGCCGATCCAGCAGGCCCCCGCCTCGCCGGATCGCCCGACGCCGACGCTCGGTCACGTCTTCGACGCCCTGCAGAGCCATCAAGGCCGAGACCCCGGCGACGCTGGACGCCGCGCTTGTGGCGGCGGCCGATGCCGGACCCGACGCTCCCCCGCTGGCGGGCAAGCTGAAGCCTCCCGCCGCCCTGGCAGGACGCGAACCTTGCGATGATGTAGCGCCCGAGGGGCCGGTGACCTTCATGATCCATGCTCCCGATCAGTCCGGACCATCGGCCACGACCGTCACCGCTTGGTTAACGCCCCGGCAGAAACTGCCGCCGCCATCACACCCACCCCTGACCTGTCGTTGAAATTAAAAGATATTTCCAACGGCACGAACTTCGCATGGTTAATCGCGAACGCCTCAACAGGACGTCTGTCGTATGCAGAAGTTGCTCACCGCCCTCCTCGCCTCCGCCTCCGCCGCCCTGATTCTGGCGACGGCGCCGACTGCGGCCGAGGCCCAGTCGCGCATCAAGGACATCGTCTCGATCGAAGGCGTCCGCTCCAACCAACTGGTCGGCTACGGCCTGGTGGTCGGCCTGAACGGCACGGGCGACAGCCTTCGCAACTCGCCCTTCACCCGCCAGTCGCTGGAAGGGATGATGGAGCGCCAGGGCGTCAACATCCGCGGCGCCAACCTGAACACCAAGAACGTCGCGGCGGTCATGATCACCGCCGACCTGCCGCCCTTCGCCACGCCGGGTTCGCGCCTGGACGTGGCCGTCTCGGCCATGGGCGACGCCAAGAGCCTGCTGGGCGGCACGCTTCTGGTCACGGCCCTGCAAGGCGCTGACGGCGAAATCTATGCGGTGGCGCAAGGCTCGGTCCAGACCGGCGCCGTATCGGCCTCGGGCGGCTCCGGCTCCTCGGTGACGCGCGGCGTGCCGACCGCCGGCCGCATCGCCTCGGGCGGCGTTGTCGAGCGCGAGACCGGCTTCGACCTGTCGGCCATGCCCATCGTGCGGCTCACGCTGCGCAACCCCGACTTCACCACGGCCCAGCGCGTCGCCGCCGCCATCAACCAGTCCTATCCCGAGAGCGCCTTCGCCGAGAACGGAACTGTCGTCGCCATCCGTGCGCCCCAGACCATGGGCATGGCCGGCTTCGTCAGCCGCGTCGAGAACCTGCCGGTTCGGGTCGACACCCCCGCCAAGGTCATCATCGACGAGGTCAACGGCGTCATCGTCATGGGCGACGCCGTGCGCATCTCCACCGTCGCCATCGCCCAGGGCAATCTGACCGTCTCGGTCCAGGAAAACCCTCTGGTCAGCCAGCCCGAGCCCTTCAGCCGAGGCGGCCAGACCGTCGTTGTGCCGCAATCCAATATCTCGGTTGAAGAAGAAACCGGCCGCCAGATGCGCATCGTCAACGGCGGAACTTCGCTCTCGACCCTGGTCAACGGCCTGAACGCCCTCGGCGTCAGCCCCCGCGACATGATCAGCATCCTGCAGGCCATCAAGGCCGCCGGCGCCCTGCAAGCCGACATAGAGGTCATGTAATGGACGCTCTGCCCATCGCCGCCAACGGCCTGAACCCGCTCAACCCGACGCTCCAGCGCGGCCAGTCGCCCGAGCAGATGCGCAAGACCGCCGAGGAATTCGAGGCCAGCTTCCTGTCGCAGATGTTCAAGCCCATGTTCGAAGGCCTCGAGACCGACGGCGCCTTTGGCGGCGGCAGCAGCGAGGCCACCTGGCGCAGTTTCCTGCTGGACGCCATGGCCAAGCAGACGGTCAAGGCAGGCGGCATCGGCCTGGCCGACACCGTCATGTCCGAAATGCTCAAGATGCAGGAACAAGCCGCGTGACCCCCGACGTCGAGACATCCACCCTGCGCGCCCGCCAGCTGATCAACCTGACCCAGGCCCTGACCGAGCGTCTCGCCGCCGAAAGCGCCGCCTTCCGCGCCCATCGCGCCCAGGATGTCGCCTCCGGCATGGCCGAGACCCAGGAACTGGCCAACCTCTATCGCCGCGAGTCGGCCCAGGCCAAGGCCGCGCCCGCCTTCCTGACGGTCATTCCAGTCGATCTCCGCGACGCCCTGATTTCCGCGACGCAAGCCTTTGAGACCGTCCTGGCCGAGCACGCCTCGACCGTCGACGCCGCCCGCCAGGTCTCGGAAGGTCTGGTGCGCACCATCGCCGCCGAGGTCGCGGGCGCCCGCGCCCAGGGCGTCGGCTACGGCGCCTCGGGCCGCGCCACCGAGGGCGACGGCCGCGCCGTGGCTCTTAACCGCAAGGCCTGACCCCGCCAAAGAAACCGGGGTCGATCTGCCTTTTCTTAACAGCCGCGCCCGCACAATCGGTCCATGAACCTGAAATCCCGCCTTCTTGGTCTCGCCTTCGCCGCCGCCGACGCCCTCGTCGAGGTGAACGACAAGAACGTGGTCAGCTTCGCCCTCGGCGCCGGGCCGACGGCGGCGCAGTCGACAGCCGGCTGGATCGGCCGCCCCTTCGTGGATCTGCTGTCGTTTTCCAGTCGCGAAGCGGTTCTGGCGGCGCTTCAGGGCCTGACCGGCGGCGTGCGCAGCCTTCCGCTGGAAATTCTTGCCGACTGCGGCGACGGACGCGTGCGCCGCGCCCTGTTCCGCGCCTTCATCCTGCCTGACCTGGCCCCCGCCGTGTCCTGCGCCCTGACCTGGCAGGGCGAGCCCTTCGTCCTCGACACGCTTGAAGCTCGCCCCCTCACCGACGCCGAGGGCTTCCTGGCCCTGGCTCGCGAAGGCCTGAGCGGCAAGACCGGCGCCGCCCTGCAACGCCTGGCCATGGCCTTCATCGAGGTCCAGGGGCTCAGCGCCGCCAACGACGGCGCCCATGAACGTGTCGCCGCCCGCATCGGCGCCCGCCTGCAAGCCGCTTCACACGACGGCGTCAGCGCCGGCCAGCTGACGGCCAATCGCTACGCCCTGATCAAGGCGGCCGACGATGATCGCGACCTGGAGGCCGAGGTCCGCGAGGCCGGCCTGGCCGAAGGCCTGACCCTGACCTCGCGCGCCAGTCAAACGGCCGTCGGTTCCGACGCCCTGTGCGCCCTGCGCGCCATGCGTTTCGCCATCGAGGGCTGTCTCAAGGACGACGCCGTACAGCCCGAGCTCAGTTTCGCCGATTCGCTCTCGCGCACGCTCAAGGACGCCGATCGCTTCCGAAGCATCGTCCGCGAAAAGGAGTTCGCCCTCTTCTATCAGCCCATCGTCGATCTGAAGACGCGCGCCGTGCACCATTTCGAGGCCCTGGCCCGCTTCGGACACTCGGGCGGCCCCGCGCCCGCCATTCGCATGGCCGAGGAACTGGCCCTGATCGAAAGCTTTGACCTGGCCGTGGCCGAAAAGATCGTCCACCGCCTGCGCCAACCCGGATCAGGACTGCTCAAGATCGCCATCAATGTTTCGGGCGCTTCTCTGGCCAATGACGCCTATGTCTCGGCCCTGTTGAAGATGACGGCTTCCGAGCCAGACAACCGCAAACGCCTGATTGTCGAGGTGACCGAGACCGCCGCCGTGGCCGACATAGCCGCCGCCAATCGACGTCTCGGCGCCCTGCGTGATGCCGGCATCAAGGTCTGCATCGACGACTTCGGCGCGGGATCCGCCGCCTTCGACTACCTGCGCGGCCTGTCGGTCGATGCGGTCAAGATCGACGGGACCTTTGTGCGCGACATTCACGGCGATACCCGCACCCGCACCCTGATCGGCCACCTGGTGGAACTGTGCGGCTCCCTGGGCATGACCACCATCGCCGAAATGATCGAGACCGAGGACGCCGCCCAGGCGCTTCAGGCCCTCGGCGTCGACTACGGCCAGGGCTGGCTCTTCGGCCGCGCCGAGGCCGAGCCGGTCACGATCGGCCCCGTCTCCCCCCGCGCCCGCCGGCAAGGCGTGGTCGAAGCCTGGGGCTGACCTATTTCCACACGCTGAATTCCAGCAAATTTCAGGGATTGCGAACGCCGCGAGCCCTTTGACCAGCCTGGGTCGCAGCCCGCGCCACACTAGCGACGGTCTTTGACACCTCAGTCTTTACGTCCCTCTCCCGGCGGGAGAGGGCTTGAGCCTCCGAGAGCCCAGCGATCGGCAAGGCGAAAGGGTGAGGGGCTGTGCTTTCAGTCGGCGCAAGCCGTGGCGCAACGGCTTACGCCGACGGCAAACGAGAACCCTCATCCGTCCCTTCGGGCCACCTTCTCCCATCGGGAGAAGGATATAATGCCGCCCCGCCGATTGCCCCAGCAGCTCAGATCTTCACCCCACCTGATCAATCCGCCCACGCCAGCCGCACCTCCCGATCGACCCCCGCATTGTCCATGAAGTCCCGATCATGGGTGACGATCACCAGCGCCCCGTCATAGGCCGCCAGAGCCGCCTCTATGGCCGTGATCGAGTCCAGATCCAGATGGTTGGTCGGCTCGTCCAGAATCAGCAACTGCGGCGGTCGCGCCCCCGTCATGACGCAGGCCAGCGCCGCCCTCAGCCGCTCGCCGCCTGACAGGGTCCCCACCATCCGGTGCGCCGCCGTGTTGCGGAACAGGAAGCGCGCCAGCGCCGCATGGGCGTCGTTCGGCGTCCCTTCCGGGTTTAGCCGTCGCCAGGCCTCGATCAGGCTCTCATCCGGTTTCAGGATCGCCGCCGCCTGATCCAGCAGGGCCGCCGTCACAGGCCGATCGATCCGCCCGGCCGTCGGCTGCAACTGGCCCGAGATCAGCCTCAGCAAGGTCGTCTTGCCCGCCCCGTTCGGCCCGGTGATCGCCACCCGCTCCGGCCCCGTCAGCCGCAGCGACATGGGCCCAACGATCAGCCGCCCCTCGGGACTTCGCCATTCGACCTCGTCCAGCGCCAGCACCACCTTGCCCGCCGCCAGCCCCGTCGACGGCATCGGCACGGACAGCAGCCGCGCCCGCTCGACCCGCTCACGCGCCTCGACCAGTCGCGCCTCGACCTCGGCGCGGCGGCGCTCGGCCAGCCGTCCCTCGCGCGCGCCGCTTTCCTCAGCCCGCTGCGCCTTGGCGTCCAGCAGGATTTTGGGATCGGACGTTCCCGCCCGATGCGCCCGCCCCGCCTTGTCGCGCTTCGCCTTCTTCTCCAGCGCCGTCTGCGCCTCGCGCGCGGCGCGCCCGACCTCGCGCTCGGCGCTCTCCAGGTCGCGCTCCGCCGCCGCTCGATCCGCGTCCCGCCGCTCGACATAGAGGTCCCAGCCGCCGCCATAGGTCCGCGCCCCCAGGCTCGACAGCTCGACGATCCGGTCCATCCGCCGCAGCAGGCCCCGGTCGTGGCTGACCGTCAACACCCCGCCGGGCCAGCGCCCGACGACCTCGGCCACCAGAGCCCGGGCCTCGGCGTCCAGATGGTTGGTCGGCTCGTCCAGCACGATCAGATCGGGCGCCGCCAGCATCAACCCCGCCAGCCGCAGCCGCGTCTGCTCGCCGCCGCTCAGACTGGCCGTAGGGCGATCCAGCGCGAGCCCCATCAGTCCGACCTGGGCCAGCGCCTCGTCCAGCCGCGTCTCCAGCGTCCAGTCCGCCTCGGCCATGTCCTCGACCGAGCCGTCGCCCGCCAGCACACGCGCCAGCAGGGCCAGAGGCTCAGCCGCCCCCAGGGTCCCAGCTACGATCTCGCCGGACGCGGGTTCATAGGTCTGGGCCAGCCAGCCGACCGTCCCGGCGCGCACGACCGCGCCCTCGACGGGCTCGGCCAGACCGGCCACAAGCCGCAGCAGCGTGGTCTTGCCCACGCCGTTGCGGCCGACAATGGCCGTGCGCTCGCGCCCGAAGGCGAGGCTCAGATTATCGAATAGGGTGTGACCGTCAGGCGTGCGGGCCGCGACGCTGCTGAGCGTCACGAGTGCGGATGCGGACGGGCTTGGGCTTGGGTTGAGCGAGGACATAGGCGAGCACGAAGAGCGGAGCGGAAAGGGCGAAACCGATTTCCAGAGCGCTGATCATGATCGTCGTGCCTCCTCGTCAAATACGTTGGCTGGTTAGAAGGATGGGTGCTGATCTTTCGCAGCGCAACCCCAATTCTCCTGCAGCGCTTTTGCGATGCGGCGCCGAGCCCCTATCTTCATGCCATGAGCTCGCCTGACCGAACTGTCGCCTTCCGCATCGATCGCCCAGCCCCCGACCGCGCCGAGGCCGCCGCCCGCCGGGCCGAAGCCGTCCAGCGAATCCGGGACCAGACCGGCATCGACGAGGCCCTGATCGACGCCTTGGTCGAGGGCTTTTACGCCCGCGTTCGCGATGACGACTTCATCGGCCCGATCTTCGCTGAACGCATCGACGACTGGGGGCCGCACCTGGAACAGATGAAGCTCTTCTGGTCCTCGGTGGCCCTGTCCACCGGCGTCTATCAGGGCCGGCCCATGCCGAAGCACCTGCCCCTGCCCATCGACGCCCGCCACTTCGACCGCTGGCTGCAGATTTTCGAAGAGACCGCCCGCGATCTCTGCCCGCCCGTCGCCGCCGACCATTTCATCGTCCGCGCCCGCCGCATCGCCGAAAGCCTGGAACTGGGCGTCGCCAACGCCAACGGCGTCCTGGTCGGCCCCGGCGAACGCTACCGCCGTCCCGACCCCGCCAGGAGGCCCGACGACTGAACGAAAGTTCTCATATTGTTCTTGCTGTTTCGGACGAATTGATCCCCATATAGCGTCGTCGCCCCGGACCGTTCCGGGGTCTTCCGCGTTCCCGGATTCCATGACCGAAAAGCACAACTTCATCCGCGTTCGCGGCGCCCGCGAGCACAACCTCAAGGGCGTGGACGTCGATATCCCGCGCGAGAAGCTGGTCGTGATGACCGGGCTGTCGGGATCGGGCAAGTCCTCTCTGGCCTTCGACACCATCTACGCCGAGGGCCAGCGCCGCTATGTCGAGAGCCTGTCGGCCTATGCGCGCCAGTTCCTGGAACTGATGGGCAAGCCGGACGTGGACCTGATCGAGGGCCTGTCTCCGGCCATCTCCATCGAACAGAAGACGACGTCGAAGAACCCGCGCTCGACCGTCGGCACGGTCACCGAAATCCACGACTACATGCGCCTGCTGTGGGCGCGCGTCGGCGTGCCCTATTCGCCCGCCACCGGCCTGCCCATCGAGAGCCAGACTATCAGCCAGATGGTCGACAAGCTGACCGCCCTGCCCGACGGCGAGCGTCTCCTGCTGCTGGCGCCGGTCGTGCGTGGCCGCAAGGGCGAGTACAAGAAGGAAATGGCCGAGTGGCAGCGTCAGGGCTTCCAGCGGCTGAAGATCGACGGCGAATTCTACGCCATCGAGGACGCCCCGGCGCTCGACAAGAAGTTCAAGCACGACATCGATATCGTCGTGGATCGCATTGTAACCAAAGCAGGTCTTGAGCCGCGCTACGCCGACAGCATCCAGACCGCGCTCGGGCTGGCCGACGGCATCGCCACGGCGGAATGGGCCAACGCCGCCGAGGGCGAAGAGCCGCGCCGGATCGTCTTCTCCGAGAAGTTCGCCTGCCCCGTCTCGGGCTTCACCATCAGCGAGATCGAGCCGCGGCTGTTCTCGTTCAACAACCCCTTCGGCGCCTGTCCGGCCTGCGACGGCCTGGGGGTCAAGCTGGCCTTCGACGCCGATCTGGTGATCCCCGACCGCGACAAGACCCTGCACAAGGGCGCCGTCGCCCCCTGGGCGCGCGGCCCCTCGCCGCTCTACACTCAGACCCTGCAGTCTCTGGCCCAGCACTACGGCTTCTCGATGGACAAGGCCTGGCGCGACCTGCCCGAACAGGCCCAGAAGGTCATCCTGCAGGGCTCGGGCGGCGAGAAGATCAAGTTCGTCTATGACGACAACACCCGCAAATACGAGGTCGCCAAGGCCTTCGAAGGCGTCCTGCCCAACCTCGAACGCCGCTGGCGCGAGACCGACAGCGCCTGGGTCCGCGAGGAGCTGGGCCGCTATCAGTCCGAGACCCCCTGCGAGGTCTGCGGCGGCAAGCGCCTGAAGCCCGAAGCCCTGGCGGTCAAGGTCGGCGGCACCGACATCGCTGAGATCAGCTGGCTGTCGATCTCCAAGGCCTATCTGTGGTTCACCACCCTGGACGACCACCTGACGGACAAGCAGCGCGAGATCGGCCGCCGCATCCTCAAGGAGATCACCGACCGGCTGCGCTTCCTGAACAACGTCGGGCTGGACTACCTCAGCCTGTCGCGCAGTTCCGGCACCCTGTCGGGCGGCGAGAGCCAGCGCATCCGCCTGGCCTCGCAGATCGGCTCTGGCCTGACCGGCGTCCTCTATGTGCTGGACGAACCCTCCATCGGCCTGCACCAGCGCGACAACACCCGTCTGCTGGAAAGCCTGATGGGGCTGCGCGACCTCGGCAACTCGGTCCTGGTGGTCGAGCATGACGAGGAGGCCATCCTGACCGCCGACTACGTCATCGACATGGGCCCGGCCGCCGGCGTCCACGGCGGCGAAATCTGCGCCCAGGGCACGCCCGCCGAGGTGATGGCCAACCCGAAGTCGCTGACCGGCCAGTATCTGACCGGCGCGCGCGAGATCGAACTGCCGCCCGAAGGCCGCCGCCCGGTCGACCGCAAGCGGATGCTGAAGATCAGCGGCGCCACCGGCAACAACCTGAAGAACGTCACCGGCGAGATCCCCGTCGGCCTGTTCACCTGCGTCACCGGCGTGTCCGGCGGTGGCAAGTCCACCTTCACCATCGAGACCCTCTACAAGGCCGCCGCGCGCCGCCTGCACAACGCCTCGGACGCCCCCGCCAACTTCGACCGCATCGAGGGGCTGGAACAGTTCGACAAGGTCATCGACATCGACCAGTCGCCCATCGGCCGCACCCCGCGCTCGAACCCGGCGACCTATACGGGCGCCTTCAATCCGATCCGCGACTGGTACGCGGGCCTGCCGGAATCCAAGGCGCGCGGCTACGGTCCCGGTCGTTTCAGCTTCAACGTCAAGGGCGGCCGTTGCGAGGCCTGTCAGGGCGACGGCGTCATCAAGATCGAGATGCACTTCCTGCCCGACGTCTACGTCACCTGCGACGTCTGCAAGGGCAAGCGCTACAACCGCGAAACCCTGGAAATTGTCTTCAAGGGCAAGAGCATATCCGATGTTCTGGACATGACGGTTGAAGAGGCCGCGCGCTTCTTCAACGCCGTGCCCTCGATCCGCGACAAGATGCTGACGCTGGAGCGCGTGGGTCTGGGTTACGTCAAGGTCGGCCAGCCGGCCACCACCCTGTCCGGCGGCGAGGCCCAGCGGGTCAAGCTGTCCAAGGAGCTGGCGCGGCGCGCCACGGGCAAGACCCTCTACATCCTCGATGAGCCGACGACCGGCCTGCATTTCGAGGACACGCGCAAGCTGCTGGAGGTGCTTCAGGAACTGGTCGACAACGGCAACACCATCGTCGTCATCGAGCACAACCTGGATGTCATCAAGGTCGCAGACTACCTGCTGGACTTCGGTCCCGAGGGCGGCGACGGCGGCGGCGAAATCGTGGCCTTCGGCACGCCGGAACAGGTCGCGGCCAACCCCGCCAGCTGGACCGGCAAGTACCTCAAGGAGGTGCTGGACCGCCACGAGGAGCGCCGCAAGGCCCGCGTGGCCGCCCTGCCCGAGGTTCAGAAAGCCGAAAAGAAGACCCGCGCCCGCAAGAGCGCCTGACCGGACCGGTCAGGCGTCTCTCTGTATCAGCCGCGCGACGCGCCCTTGAGCTGCAGATAGGCGGCCGAGAAGGGCGCGTACATGATGACGATCTGCGCCGCCGTCATGACAGCGTTGACGACCAGCGACACGGCCAGCATGGGCCCCAGGGCGCTGAGCAGGCTGGGGACGCTGGCGCCCTCCATGCCGACCATGCGCTCGGCCCCGCCGACCATCAGGCTGAGCGGCGCGGCCACGGCCGAGCCCAGCAAGCCGACCAGCATGGCCATGACCCAGGCGATGACGGCCATGCCTAGCAGGGGCCAGAAAACCTTCTTGGCGGTCATGGCGAAGGCCGACTTCACCGCGACCCGCCCCTCGGCGAAGGTCGCCGGCACGACCAGGCTGAGCCGCACCGACAGCCAGATCACGACCGCCACCACAGCCAGCGACAGCAGGACCACGGCCAGCCACAGCGCCGGAGCGGCCACCGCCAGGGCGGCGACCAGGCTGACGAGCATGAAGCCGACGAAGGTGACGGCGAACATGATCAGGGCCACGATCAGGCTGGCGCCCAGCACCCGCAGTTCGTCCTTGCCGAGGCGCATGTAGCCGAGCCTGCGATCCTCGGGGCGGATGACCGACCGGGCGATGGCGGTGCTGATCACGGCGCTGAACAGCAGGCCCAGAGGCGCGGCCCAGGCGACGATGACGCCATAGGCCTGCATCAGCGGCTGCATGTCCTCGATCGACGGCTCGGTCTGTCCCTCCAGCTGGGAAATCAACGACATGATGGTGACGAAATGCGGCCCCACCAGCAGGAAGAGCAGGCCGAAGAACAGGGCGTAGGCCACGGCCCACAGCAGGACGGCGACGGGCGCGCGCCGCGTCAGTCGAAAGCCTTCAAAAGCGCAGTCGGTGGCGGAAAAGATCATGCGGTCGTCCTCGATTCCCGATCAGCCTAGCGCAACCGGACGGGTCGCGTCCTGCGGCGCTTGCGCCAGCAGCGATCGGCAGGCCTCGGCATAGGGCGCCATCATCACCGTGTTCAGGAAGCCCTGCAGCCACGACAGGGGCACGAAGGCCGCCAGCGCCCAGGGGATCAGCACGCCCCAATCCACCGTCGGCGGCGCCCCCTGTTCCAGCATGGCGGCCAGGCTGAAGACATTGAGCCCGGCGATCAGGAACAGCACCACGGCGACGATCGCCAGCAGGACCAGCTCGATCGCCAGCACGACCGCGACAATGGCCAGGCTCAGCCCGAGCAACCGCAGAACCTGCCCCTTCGACAGCTTCCAGCCCTGAACAAAGGCGAAATCGCCCAGGGCCACGCTGGCCGGCATGATCAGACAGGCCCGCAGGATGACGCCCCAGACCGCCAACCCGGCGGCAACCGCAACCAGCAGCCCCACGGCGACCGCCGCCGCCTCCGACACGAACCACAGTCCTGCCCCGACGGCGAAGGCGATCAGGGCGATCACGATGGCGGCGGCGTAGAAGCCGACGATCATGGCCAGGCCGACGACGGCGACCCGCACCTCGTCCATGCCGATCTTCAGGCCGGCGAAACGATCCGCGCGCTCGGGGAACAGCACCGCCCGGAAGATGGCGGCCGTCACCACCACCCAGATCAGCATCTGCAGAATGTTCGCCAGCCCCGACAGGGCCTGAAACTGGACCATCTGCCCGACCAGGACGGCGGAGGCCTCTTCCGACCCCATGTCCGTCAGGGCCATGGCCCCGAACAGGCGCAGCATCAGCGCGCCCATCAGCAGGGACGGCGCGACCGACGCCACGCCCCACATCCAGACCCGCAAGGGGCGCCGTCGCGTCAGCCTGAACCCGGAGGCCAAGGCCTCGCCGATGGAAAACGCCGTGGTCATGATGGGCTCCTCTCAAGCTTGGTCATACGCCAGACAGCGACCGCTTCGCCACCCCGCGCAATGACAGGCTGACGGAAGCCTCCGGGACGGCTAGAAGGCCGCCATGTCGAACGCAGCTTCCTCTCCCAAACCTGTCCACGTTATCGGCGGCGGCCTCGCCGGTTCCGAAGCCGCCTGGCAGATCGCCCAGGCGGGCGTGCCCGTCATCCTGCATGAAATGCGCGGCGTGCCGGGCATCAAGACCGACGCGCACCAGACGGACGGTCTGGCCGAGCTGGTCTGCTCCAACTCCTTCCGCTCGGACGACTGGGAGTTCAACGCGGTCGGCCTGCTGCACGCCGAGATGCGGGCCCTGGGCTCGATCATCATGGCATGCGGCGACGCCCATCAGGTCCCGGCGGGCGGCGCCCTGGCCGTCGATCGCGACGGTTTCTCTCAGGCCGTGACGGCCAAACTGCAAGCCCATCCCCTTGTGACCATCGTGCGCGAGGAAATCGCAGGCCTGCCGCCCGAAGAATGGGACAATGTCATCGTCGCCACCGGCCCGCTGACCTCGCCCGCCCTGGCCGACGCCATCCTGAAGATGACCGGCGAGGAGAGCCTCAGCTTCTTCGACGCCATCGCCCCCATCATTCACGCCGACAGCATCGACTTCGACATCGCCTGGCGTCAGTCGCGCTATGACAAGGAAGGTCCCGGCGGCGACGCCGCCGCCTACGTCAACTGCCCGATGGACAAGGATCAGTACGACGCCTTCATCGACGCCCTGCTGGGCGGCCCCAAGGCCGAGTTCAAGGACTGGGAGAATGTCCCCTACTTCGACGGCTGCCTGCCGATCGAGGTCATGGCCGAGCGCGGCCGCGAGACCTTGCGTCACGGCCCGATGAAGCCCGTCGGCCTGACCAATCCACGCAACCCGACAGTCAAGGCCCACGCCATCGTCCAGCTGCGTCAGGACAATGCGCTGGGCACCCTGTTCAACATGGTCGGCTTCCAGACCAAGCTGAAGCACGGGGCGCAGGCCGAGACCTTCCGCATGATCCCCGGCCTGCAGAACGCCCAGTTCGCGCGTCTGGGCGGCCTGCACCGCAACACCTACCTGAACAGCCCGCAACTGCTGGACAAGCAACTGCGCATGAAGGCCATGCCGCGCCTGCGCTTCGCCGGTCAGGTGACGGGGGTGGAGGGCTATGTCGAAAGCGCCGCCATGGGCCTGCTGACCGGTCGTCTGGCCGCCGCCCAGGCCCTGGGTCGCGACCTGTCGGCTCCGCCGCCGGAAACCGCCATGGGCGCCCTGGTCGAACACATCACCGGCGGCCACCTGGAAGGGTCGAAGTTCCAACCGATGAACATCAACTACGGGCTGCTGCCGCCGCTGGAGGCGCCCAAGGTCGACGAGGACGGCAAGCGCATCCATCCCAAGGAACGCGGCCGCGCCAAGAAGCGCCTGCAATCCATCCGCGCCATGGACGCGCTGAAGGCCTGGCGCGACGCCTGACACAAGGCCGGGTCGGCTCAGCGCAATCTGGGCAGGCCCGGCCGGAACTGCAGCGCCATCACGCCCAGACCCACGACGCCGACACCCATCAGCACCCACGCCCCCGTCAGATCAGCCATGTGGTCGCGCAATAGGCCCGCGGCCAGCGGCGACAGGCTGGCGATGATGTAGCCGCCGCCCTGAACGAAGGCGAGCAGGTCGCCGGATCGGGCCGGGTCGTCGATCTGGTCCATGGCCAGGATCAGGGTCAGGGGGAAAATGGCCCCGATCCCCAGCCCCATGACCACCACGACCGGAACCGCCATGGTCACGGGCG
Organism: Brevundimonas sp. T2-11; assembly: GCF_055397675.1. Classification (NCBI taxonomy): domain Bacteria; kingdom Pseudomonadati; phylum Pseudomonadota; class Alphaproteobacteria; order Caulobacterales; family Caulobacteraceae; genus Brevundimonas; species Brevundimonas sp. T2-11. The sequence continues at coordinate 1,464,001 of NZ_AP027920.1, read as the reverse complement.
CGACCACCAGACCCGCCAGACCGATCAGGGCCAGAACCAGGGCCGTCAGGATCGGCACGCGCCGGTCAGGGAAGCGCGCGATCACCAGCGAGACGATGACGCCCGCCGTCACCTCGGCCCCGGTCATGCCGCTGAGCAGATAGCCTGCCGTCGCCCTCGCCTGCCCCAGATCGACATAGAAGGGCGGCAGCCAGGCCAGCACCAGCGTATAGGCCGAGGTCCCCAGCCCCATGATCAGGACCAGGCTCCACGCCCGCCCCTGCTTCCAGAACGGCGTCTCGGGATGCGTCGCCTCGGTCACGGCCGCCCGGTCGGGCTCCTCCGCCGCCGGATCGCGTGCGGCGATCAACCAGACGACCGCCGCGGCGAAGGCCGGCAGGCTCCACATGGCCAGGGTCCACGCCCAGCCGACCGCTTCCGCCAGCCCCGCCGCCGTGGCCGCAGCGATGGCCGCCCCGCCCATGATGCCGGTCGTGTAGACAGCCATCACCGTGCCGAACCGGGCCGGAAAGGCCCGCTTGATGACGACCGGCGCCAGGGCCTGGATCAGGGCCACGCCGACGCCGACGACCGCCGCGCTGGCGATCAGGCCCGCCGTGTCGTTCAGAACCGCCCGTGCCAGACAGGCCCCGCCGATCAGAAGCGCGCCCAGCAGGATGCCGCGCCGCTCGCCCAGCCGCCGCCGCAGGGGTCGGATCGACAGGGCGCCGAGGCCGATCATCGCCACCGGCAAGGTGGTCAGCAGACTGGCGGCGGTGGAATCCATCCCCGTCGCGCCCTCTATCAGGTCCAGCAAGGGCCCGACCGCCGCCATCGCCGGCCGCAGGTTCAGCGCCAGGGCGAAGATGGCCGCCAGCAGCAGCAAGGACGCGCCGCGCGCCGCTTCGGCATCGGACCGTGCGATCATGACAGGGGACTCCACTGGGATTTCGCGCTAGTCTCTCGACCTCAAGTATCTCGATGTCAAGATAACTCATGCCCGACAGAGCTTCCCGCGCCGCCGCCCAGTGGGCCGTTCAACGTCCCGATATGGAGATGTTGCCAATGGAGGCGCTGGGCCGCCTGCACGAGGCCTCCATTCTGGTGGCGCGCGACCGACAGGCGCCGCTCTACGCCCGCTACGGCCTGCAACAGGGCGAGTTCGACGCCCTGGCGACGCTGCGCCGCTCGGGCGCGCCCGAAGGCCTGACGCCGACCGCCCTGTTCGAAGCCGCCATGATGTCGTCCGGCGGCATGACGGCCCGCATCGACCGGCTGGAGAAGGCCGGACTGGTCGAGCGCCGCCCTCACCCGACCGACCGCCGCGCGACCCTGGTGCGCCTGACCGACAAGGGCTTCGACCTGATCGAAACCATCATGCCTGAACACGAAGAAGCGGCGCGAGACATCCTCGCGCCGCTGTCGCTCGATGAGCAGAGGACCCTGAACGCCCTTCTGGCCCGCCTGATCGGCGGCCTCTGCGACTGAGATCAGCCGCCCGTGACAGCCTTGAACGCCACATAGACGGCGACGATCAGGATCAGGCCGGTGAACATCTGACGCCCCAGGGCCGCGTTCGCACCTAGACGTTTCGAGAGCGGCAGACCCGCCATCGTGCCGACCGCGCCGCCGACCGTCATGGCCGCGACCACGCCCCAGTCGACCAGGCCGGACAGGCTGTAGTTCACCGCCGTGCTGGCCCCGAAGGCCGCGACGCTGAGTAGGGACGCGGCCTGCGCCGCCGCCAGGGTCATGCCGGACGCCCACATCAGGCCGGGCACGATCAGGAAGCCCCCGCCGATGCCGAAGAAGCCCGCTGCGACGCCGACGCCCGCACCCGACACCGCCATGCGCGGCGCCATGCCCCGGTTCAGCCGAACGCCCGGATCGCCCTCGCTCGTCTTGGGCAGCATCATGGCCAGACCAACCGCCGCCATGGCCACGGCGAAAGCCAGCAACAGGTGATGGCCGTCGATGGCCTTGGCCGCCGATGAGCCGAACCAGGCGGCCAGCGCGCCGACCACGGCGAACATCACCGCGCAGGGCCAGCGCACCCGACCCGCTCTGGCCTGACCGGCCAGGGCCGTCAGGGCGTTCAGCGACACCCCGGCCGCCGAGGCGCCGATGGCGACATGCGGGTCGCGCACCCCGACGACATAGAGCAGCAGCGGCACGGCCAGAACCGACCCGCCGCCGCCGAACACCGTCAGCAACAGGGCGACCACGCCGCCGCTCAGGCCCGCCAGAAGCAGCTGGATCGGCTCCATGACCTCAGGCCCGCTTCATGCTCCGGTTCCAGGGCATGACCGCCAGCAGGCGCGCCATGCCGCAGAAGCCCGTCGCCCCGGCTATGAAGAGACCCGCGCCGACAAAGGCGCTGAGGCCCCAGAAGGCCGGATGCACACCCACGCCCAGGGCGCCGCCCAGCAGGATCAGCCCGCCCGCCGCCATCTGCACCTGACGCATCAACTCCAGGGGCTGTTTGGCGTCCGTCCTGACCGGCAGCCCGGCCTTCTTCCAGGCGTCCAGACCGCCGGCCAGCACATGGGCCGGGCCGTCGACGCGCGCGGCCAGCCGGTCGCAGTTGCCTGCCGTGCGGTTGCCGCTGCGGCACATGAAGATGACGTCCTTGCCCGGCGTCAGCCCCAGGTTCGCAGTCTCAAAGGCCGACAACGGGGCCGTGACGGCGCCCACGATGTGTTCGCGCGCATGTTCGTCGGGTTCGCGCACGTCCACCAGCACGGCGGTCCGCGCCTCCAGGCGAGCGGCGACCTCGGCGGGCGACAGGGAGACAAGCGAACTCATGGTCATCATCCTTGGATTTGGGGAGGGCCTCAGGCCGAAGCCGGAGGGCAGAAGATCTCGGCCAGAACTCCAATCACCTGCAGGGCGGCGGGATCGGCGATGCGGTAGAAGACAGCGGTGCCGCTCTTTCGCGCGCTGATCAGTCCGTCCTCACGCAGGCGCGCCAGATGCTGGGACAGGGCCGATTGCGACAGGCCGACCAGCGGCAGCAGGTCAGCCACCTGCCGCTCGCCGTCACCGATCTGGCACAGGATCATCAGCCGGTTTTCATTGGACAGGGACTTCAGCAGTCGGGCGGCGTTACCCGCATTGGCTTGAAAGCGTTCCAGTCCGATGGCGTTCAGGTCGATCATGACCGTCAATATATGAGCACTTGTTAAATTAGCAATATCTAATATATTGGATCGCAACCCAGGAGGCCGACATCGTGACCCCATCCCCCGCTGACAGGCCTGACGTCGTCGGCTTTTTCGATCCGGCGACCCACACCGTGACCTATCTGGTGTCGGACCCCGCCACCGGCGCCGCCGCCATCATCGACCCGGTGCTGGACTATGATCCGGCGGCGGCGCGCACCTCGACCGGTTCGATCGACCGTGTGCTGGACGCCGTCCGCGACCGCAAACTGACGCTGGAACGCGTTCTGGAGACCCACGCACACGCCGACCATCTGACCGGCGCAGACGAAATCCGCACACGCACCGGCGCCGCCATCGGCATCGGCGAGAAGATCACGCGTGTGCAAAAGACCTTCGGCCCCCTGTTCGAAACCGCCGACGTCACCGCCGACGCCATGGTCTTTGACGAGACCTACGCCGATGAGGCCCGTTTCAAACTGGGCGCGCTCACCGTCGAGGTGATGCACACGCCCGGTCATACGCCCGCCTGCGTGTCATACCGGATCGGAGACGCGGTCTTCGTCGGCGACACCCTGTTCATGCCCGACTACGGCACGGCGCGCTGCGACTTCCCCGGCGGCGACGCGCGGTCCCTCTATCGCTCGATCCAGAAGATCCTGGCCCTGCCCGACGCCACGCGGGTCTTCGTCGGTCACGACTACCTGCCCAAGGACGGACGCACCGAATTCCGCTGGGAGACCAGCGTGAGCGAGGAGAAGACCAACATCCACCTGACAGGACGCAGCGAGGACGACTACGTCGCCATGCGCGAGGCCCGCGACGCCACGCTGTCGCCGCCGCAACTGATCCTGCCCTCGCTCCAGGTCAACATCCGCGCCGGCGCCCTGCCCCCGGCCGAGACCTCGGGCCGACGCTTCCTCAAGCTGCCCCTGAACGCGATCTAGACCCGGCCGCGCAGCACGCTCCAGAAGAGGCGCAACCGCTTCAGAGGTTCAGGCGTGTCCGTGCGCGTCAAGGTGGCGTGGGCGACGGCGGGAAAGGCAGCGGTAGGCAATGTCCTGAGGGCCGCGTTGGCGGCGGGGGCCTGAGCCCGGGCCTCGTCGGCGCGACCGGTCTGCGACAGGGCCCACAAACGCCCGGCCTCGGCGACGGCGGCGTCATATCCCTCGCCCGCCAGCATCCGCGCCGCGACCTGCATGGGGCCGACATAGAAGGCGTCCAGGTCGTGCGGCTCGCCGTGCACCCGACCGATGTGGGCCTCGATCAGGGCGTCGAAGGGCGCGCGTTCCAGACCATGGCGGGCGGCGGCGGCGGTCAGGGCCTCCAGCACCGGATGGCCGACGCGAGGCGTATTGGAAAAGACACCCTCCAGCTGCTCGGCCCACCACGTATAGCGCATCTCGGCCAGCATGGGCTGGGTGACGCGGGTGGGAATGGTCAGCAGCTCCGCCTCGAAGGCGTAGAGGGCGATCAGGTCCGCGCGCGCCTGAACATCAGCCACGAACCGGCTGGACAGCCAGCGGTCGGGATCGGCGGCGCGGACCTGGGCATCAAGATCAACAGTCATCGCGCAAGGCCATCGGCCATTGCGCCCCATGGCGCAAGTCTCAGCCGAACAGGGTCTGATACATGGCCATCGCGCTCAGCATCGGCAACGACAGCAGCAGGTTGGTGCGGCTGCCCAGCATGGCGATACGCGCCGCCTTCGCCTTCCTGTCGTCATCGACGGCGATGATGCCCAGGGCGCGCTTCTGGTTCGGCCAGATCACCCCCCAGACGTTCAGGAACATGATGACGGCCAGCCAGACGCCGATCCCCATCAGACTGAACTGCTGGTCGCCTGCGTTCAGACCGCCAGCCAGGCCGAAGCTGAGCACTTCCATCGCATAGGCGTGACCGCGCGTGAACATGACGGCCAGACCGGCCAGCACCGTCACCAGCGCCGACCAGCGGAACCAGAACAGGGCCTCGGGCGCGATATGCTTGCTGACGGCGGGCTTCAGCTCGGCCGGGATCGCGGGCATGACCCGGATCTGCACGAAGTTGAAGTAGTAGAGCAGGCCGATCCACAGGATGCCGGCCACGACGTGAACCCAGCGGAAGGCCGCCTGGGCGAAGCCGATATCGAACCCGCCCGGCGCGATGCGGCCGAAGGCGAAGATCATGACCCCCGCCAGCAGGATGCTGAGCAGGAAAGTCGTTCTGAAGCTGGAAAGCAGTTTGGCCATGCGCCCCTCCCCGGGTCGGAATCACGAAGCGTGACCATACTCCTCCCTCCCCACTCGGGGGAAGGAGGAGCCTTTTCAGGAAGAAGCCGGCCTTAAGGGCGGCTGGCCATGCCGAGCTTGATCGGCTTGGCGTCCTCGTCGATGGAGCCGCCGCGCTTGACGCCCCACAGCAGGATGATCGGCGCGCCGACATAGATCGACGAATAGGTGCCGATCACGATGCCGATCATCAGCACGATGGAGAAGCCGAACAGGGCCTCGCCGCCGAACAGGGCCAGGACGGCCAGAACGCCCACGGCGGTGACGCCGGTGATGATGGTCCGCGACAGGGTTTCGTTCAGCGACAGGTCGATGACCTCGCGCAGAGGCATGGTCTTGTACTTGCGCAGGTTCTCGCGAAGGCGGTCGAACACGACGACGGTGTCGTTCATCGAATAGCCGATGACGGTCAGGATGGCCGCCACGGTGTTCAGGCTGAACTCGAAGCGGAACAGGGCGATCAGACCGAAGGTCAGCACCATGTCATGCACCAGACCCGCCACGGCGCCGAAGCCGAACTGCGGTTCGAACCGGAACCAGATGTAGACGAACATCAGCACGATGGCCGCGCCCAGGGCCAGCAGGCCGCTGGTGAACAACTCGCCCGAGACCTTGGAGCCGACGACGCTGACGCCCGAGTATTTCACCTCGCCGACCGCCTCGTCGATCGCCTTTTCGACGCGGGCGACGACGGCGCTCTGGCCCTCGTCTTCGGGGATCTGGAAGCGAACAATGGCGCTGGCGGCGCTGTCGATGCCCTGAACCTGGACGTCGCCCAGACCCAGTTCGCTGACGGCGCTACGCACCTGATCCAGTTCCAGCACCTGTCCGGCGGGCTTGGAGACCTCCATCGAGGCGCCGCCCCGGAAGTCGATACCCAGGTTCAGACCGGGATAGAAGCAGCCGACGATCGAGGCCACGCACAGGATGATCGAGATCACGCCGGCGGCGGGCGCATATTTGACGAACCGGAAGTTCGTCTTCTGCGGAAGCAGTTTGATGAGGGGCCATCCACGCATCGCCATCACTCCGCGATCGGCAGTTTTTTCGGCTTGGCGATCTTGAGCCAGTAGCCGAGCAGCACCTGGGCGACCATCACCGAGGAGAACATGGAGGTGAAGACGCCGATGGTCAGCGTCCAGGCGAAGCCGCGCACGGGCCCCGCGCCGAACATGAACATGATCAGCGCCGCCACCAGGGTGGTCAGGTTGGCGTCGACGATCGTGCCCATGGCCTTGTTGAAGCCGGCGTCCATCGAGGCGATGACCGAACGACCGGCCCGCGCTTCGTCGCGCATGCGCTCAAAGATCAGCACGTTGGCGTCCACGGCCACGGCGAAGGTCAGCACCAGACCGGCGATGCCGGGCAGGGTCAGGGTCGCGCCGAACAGGGACATGGCGGCGATGATCAGGATGCCGTTCAGGATCAGACCCAGAACCGACACGCCGCCGAACAGGAAGCCGTAGGCGCCGATCATGAAGACGCAGATCAGGATGAAGCCGATGATGGTCGAAACCATGCCGGCCTGGACCGCATCGGCCCCCAGCTCGGCGGTCACGACGCGACGCTCCTCGACCTTCAGCGGCGCCGGCAGGGCGCCCCCGTTCAGCAGGTTCACCAGTTCCGAAGCGGACTGGATCGAGAAGTTGCCGGTGATCTGACCCGTGCCGCCGGTGATGGCCCCCTGAATCGTCGGAGCCGAAATCACCTTGCCGTCCAGGATGATGGCGAAGGGCTTGCCGATGTTCTGGGCCGTGGCCTCGCCAAATCGGCGCGCGCCCTGGCCGTCGAAGCGGAAGTCGATGGCCGGGCGACCGTTCTGATCCGGACCGACGCCCGCGCGAGTCAGGTTCTCGCCCGAAACCAGAATGCGCTTCTTGACCAGATAGGGCTGCCCCTGGTCGTCGGTCAGCAGTTCCGCGTCAGGCGGCACGCGGCCGGCCATGGCGTCCTGCAGCCCGGTGCTGGTCGTATCGACCATCTGGAAGGTCAACTGGGCGGTGCGGCCGACCAGACGTTCCAGCTCCGCCGGATCGCTCTGCCCCGGAGCCTGAACGACAATGCGTTCCGCGCCCTGACGGGTGATGGAGATTTCCTTGGTGCCCGAGCTGTCCAGACGGCGACGCACGACCTCGATGGACTGGTCCACCGCCGTCGCGCCCATGCCGCTGATCGCAGCGTCCGTATAGGCGAAGCGAATACGGTTGCCGCTCAGACGGGTTGCGGTCCGGTCCGGCTGACCGTTGGCGGCGACGCCGGTCTGCGCCAGGGTGCGCAATTCCGTCAGGGCCACATCGAACTGGCCGGGGTCGGCGATGGTGACGACCACGCCGCCCGCCTCGCGCTGCATGGCGCCGATGTTGACCTTCTGCTCACGCAGGGCGACGCGCACGTCTTCCATCAGGTTGGTGACGCGCTTGTTGCGCATCTCCGGCACATCGACCTCCAGCAGGAGGTAGGAGCCCCCCTGCAGGTCCAGACCCAGGTTCAGGCCGTTCTTGGGCAGCCAGCCGGGCAGCGCATCGCGCTGCGCCGGGCTGAGCACGCTCGGGAAGGCCAGCAGCAGCCCGACAACGAGCGACAGCACGACCAGGGTGACTTTCCAGCGCGCTAGCTGAATCATGTCAGGGCTCTATTTCGGGCGGGCGTCAGCGGCGAAAGCCGCTCAGCCCTTGTCGTTGGCGGCGATGGCGGTGCGGTTGCGCACCTCGGCGATCATCGCCTTGACCACGCGGACATTCACGCCCTGCGAGATCTCGACCATGGCCTCGGCGTCTTCAACGCGGGTCACCTTGCCGACCATGCCGTTCGACAGAACGACTTCGTCGCCGCGCTTGACGCCGGCGATCAGGGCCTGATGCGCCTTCATCCGCTTCTGCTGCGGGCGGATCATCAGGAAGTAGAACAGGATGAAGATCGCGACGATCGGCGCGATCTGCACCACGATGGCCATCAGGCCGCCTTCGGAACCAGTAGGCATGGAAACTCCCCGAACCGGGCCGACCTTGAACGGGGGCCCCATAAGAAATTGAGGCGCGGAACCTAGGGTGAGCCGTGCCGATTTGCAACGCGGCCTGACGTCTCTTGATCACAGGCGATGCCGCCCGGACACGCCGGGCGGTCGCACATCAACGAGGCAGGACGCTGATCGGATCGACCGCGACCGGATCATCGCCGCGCATCTGGCGCGTCTCGAAGTGAATCGAGGGGCGGCCGTCGCCCGCCGTCAGACCCACCGTGCCGATGACCTGACCGGCCCGAACCTCGGCGCCGTCGCGGACTGTGGCCGAGCCCAGGTGCCCGTAAACCGTGCGCCAGCCGTCGCGATGGACGATCAGCACGGTCAGTCCCTGCCCCACCAGATCATCGCCCACATAGGCCACGCGTCCAGCGGCGGCGGCCTTGACCTCCGTCCCGGCCGAGGTGCCGATGTTGATGCCGTTATTGCGCTCGCCCATGCCCACGGGGCCGAAGCGCCGCAGGATGTCGCCGCGAACCGGCCACTGCATCGCCAGGGCCTGGCCCACCACCGCGCCCTGAACCGACGAGGCCGGCGTCGAGGAGGTCACGGCCGGCGCACGCGACGGCGGCAGGGCGGCGTTGCCGCTGGGCGGCGGCGGCGGGGGCGGCGCCACGCCGTTGTTCGGCGTCCGCACGCCGACCGGCGACGCGCCGGTCGCATAGGGGTCCGAGCCGGTGTCCACGGCGCTGTCCGGCAGGATGATGCGCTGTCCGGTGCTGATCGCGCCGCGCGGCCCCAGTCCATTCAGATCGATCAGAATCTGCACCGGCGTCTGGAAACGACGACCGACCCCCGAAATGGTGTCGCCCTGCTGGATGACATAGGTCGCGCCCGGCATGCTGGTCGAGCCCGCGGGCGGCGGCGGCGTCACCGTCACCGGCGCGCCCGTCGAGGGATAGGCCGGACCGCCGGCGGGCGGCAGGCCCCCGCCTTCGATGTTGCCTGACGGCGCGCGCGGCCCCTGCTCCTCATAGGGACGCGACGCGGGCGGCGGCGTCTGCGGCTGTGCGGGCTGGGCGTAATAGGGGTTGTTGTTCGGATAGGCGCCCGGCTGCTGCGGTTGCGCCGGATAGCCGCCCTGCCCGCCGACCGGCATGGGACGCGTCGAATAGCGCGGCTCGCTCGGATAGGTCGAACACGCCGTGACCGTCAGCGCCCCGCCGACGACGACCGCCGCCCTGATCCAGCCCGTGAAGCCGCCCATGCGCCCCTCCTTGTTAACCTTGAATCGCCTCTGCCCCCGGTGTGCCCCGGAAGCGTCGCCAAGCCAACCCGCCAAAGGGCGCCAAAGTGGGGCGGAAAGGTTAACCGCCCGGCGAAACATACGCCCCTACCCCTCCTTGGCCGTGCCTTCCACCAGGGGCACGAAGCGCACTTCGCACAGGCTTTCGCGGCGGAAGCTGCCGTCTTCCTGACCCGTATAACGGTTCAGCATCTGAACCGAGCTGCGGCCCACAGGCGCCACCAGAATCCCGCCAGGCTTCAACTGCTTCAGCAACTCCGTCGGTTCATGCGGCGAGGCCGCCGTCACCATGATCCGGTCAAAGGGGGCCTGTTCCGGCCAGCCCTGCCCGCCGTCGCCGTGGCGGGTGAAGACGTTGTCGACGCCCAGCAGCTTCAGCTTGGTTTCTGCCTCGGTCAGCAAGCTCTTGTAGCGCTCCACCGAATAGACGAACCGCGCCAGCCGGCTCAGCACCGCGCACTGATAGCCGCTGCCGGTGCCGATCTCGAGCACGCGGTGACGCGGCTGGACGTCCAGCGCCTGGGTCATCAGGCCGACGATGTAGGGCTGGCTGATCGTCTGGGCGCAGTCGATCGGCAGGGCCTGGTCCTCCCAGGCCTGATCCAGGAACTTCTCGTGGACAAACAGCGACCGGTCGATGGATTCCATCGCCTGCAGCACCCGCGCGTCGGTCACCCCCTGCCGCCTCAGCGACAGGATCAACCGGCCCGCACGGTCGTCCGACAGGCTCATTTTTCCAGCGGTCCCTTGGGGGGCGCGCCGCCCAGCACCTTCTTCAGATCATTGACGCTGCGCATGTGCGTCAGGTCGATATGCAGCGGCGTGACCGAAATCCGACCCTCGTCCATGGCCCGCAGGTCGGTGCCCTCGGCGTGTTCCTGCGGCGCGCCGCGGAAGGCCATCCAGTAGTAGTCGCGGCCGCGCAGGTCGGTGCGGCGGATGGCGTGCATCTCGCCGATGTCGCGGAAGCCCTGCTTCGTCACCTCGACCGACTTGACCAGTTCCGGCGGCAGCTTGGGGAAGTTGACGTTCATGACCACGCCGTCCTCCCACTTCTGCTCCAGCAGTTTTGCGATGATGCCGGGGGCGAAGGCTTCGGCCGTCTCCCAGTGCGCCGTCACGTCGTCGTGGAAGCGTTCCAGCGACTGCGACAGAGCGATGGAGCGAATGCCGAAGGCCATGCCCTGCAGCGCCCCGGCCACCGTGCCGGAATAGCTGACGTCCTCGCCGACGTTATGCCCGCGATTGACGCCCGACAGCACCAGATCAGGCTTCTCGGGCATCAGGTCGTTGACCGCCAGGATGACGCAGTCGGTCGGGGTCCCGGTCACGGCGAAGCGCTTGTCGCCCAGCTGGTTGACCCGCAGCGGCTCGGTCAGGGTGATCCCCCGCCCCTTGGCCGACTGCTCGGTCTGGGGCGCGACGACCCAGACGTCGTCCGACAGGGCGCGAGCAATCTTCTCAAGACATTCAAGGCCTTCCGCCTCGATGCCGTCGTCGTTGGTCAGAAGGATACGCATCAGACTTCCTTCTCCCCTTGCGGGAGAAGGTGGCTGGCGAAGCCAGACGGATGAGGGGTCTCGCCCCGGCCGGAAATCATGTCGTCTGAACTCGCCACTATCATCTTCTGTCTGAGCAACCCCTCATCCGAGCCGCTACGCGGCCCACCTTCTCCCGCAAGGGGAGAAGGATCAGCCTACCTGTTTCAGGCCGCCCATATAGGGCAGCAGCGCGCTCGGCACGGCGATCGAGCCGTCCTCCTGCTGATAGTTCTCCATCACCGCGACCAGGGTGCGGCCGACCGCCAGGCCCGAGCCGTTCAGGGTGTGCAGGAACTCGGTCTTCTTCTCGCCCGCGCGCTTGAACCGGGCGTCCATGCGCCGGGCCTGGAAGTCGCCGCAGTTCGAGCAGGAGCTGATCTCGCGATAGGTGTTCTGCGAAGGCAGCCAGACCTCGAGGTCATAGGTCTTCTGCGCCGAGAAGCCCATGTCGCCCTTGCACAGCAGCACCTTGCGATAGGGCAGCTCCAGCGCCTGCAGCACCGCCTCGGCGCAACCGGTCATGCGCTCATGCTCGGCTTCAGAATCCTCGGGCCGGCAGATGGAGACCATCTCGACCTTCGAAAACTGATGCTGGCGGATCAGGCCGCGCGTATCGCGCCCCGCCGACCCGGCCTCGGCCCGGAAGCAGGGCGTCAGCGCCGTCAGACGCATGGGCTCGGCCACCTCGTCCTCAGACAGGATTTGCTCGCGCACGAGGTTGGTCAGAGAGACTTCGGCGGTGGGGATCAGCAGGTGCTCGCCCGCGCGGAACAGGTCTTCTTCGAACTTCGGCAGCTGGCCGGTGCCGAACATGGCGTCGTCCTTGACCATATAGGGCGGCGCGACTTCCAGATAACCGTGCGTACCGGTCTGCAGGTCCAGCATGAACTGGCCGATGGCGCGCTCCAGACGCGCCAGCTGGCCCTTCAGCACAGCAAAGCGCGAACCCGACATCTTGGCCGCGGCCTCGAAGTCCAGCAGGCCCAGAGCCTCGCCCAGATCGGCGTGATCCTTGGCCGGCCCCGTCGTGCGCGGCTCGCCCCACTTCAGGACCTCGACGTTGTCGTTCTCGTCCTCGCCGTCCGGCACGTTGTCGGCGGCCAGGTTCTTCAGCCCCGCCAGCAGGTCGCGCAGTTCGGCGCCCTTGGCGGCCTCGGCCTCGCCCGCCCCGACGATGTCGGTCTTCAGCGTCTCGACCTCGGCCTTCAGCCGATCGGCCTCGGTCATGTCCTTCTTGCCCATGGCGGCGCCGATGGCCTTGGAGGCGGCGTTGCGCCTGGCCAGGGCTTCCTGACCCGTCGTCTGGGCGGCGCGCAAATCGACGTCCAGCGCCAGAATACGGTCAACGACGGACTGGGCGTCCTCCACGCCGCGCGACGACCAGCCGGCGACGTAGGCTTCGGGATTGTCGCGGATGGCTCGGATATCGTGCATGGCGTCGCTCTTCGGGCGCTCGTTAAGGAGAAGCCGAAGGCTGTAACGCCCGAAGCGGAGTCGGGCAAACCCCTTCTCCTTCGTCATCCTCCGACGAAGCGAAGCGGAGATCGGGGGACCCAGCGGCGCCGAAGGCGATCTTCATGCCGAACGCGACGCGTGGGTCTTTCGCCCTGCGGGCGCCGCTGGGTTCCCCGGTTCCGCGCAAGCGCGGCCCGGAGCATGACGAAAGAAGAAGGCTTACGACGCCTTCTTCGCCTTCACCCTGATCTCCACCCCGATCGCCTTGGACACCCAGTCCCCGCCCGCGTCGGACATCATGCCGAGGTCCAGCGCCGTGCGGTCCAGCTCCAGCTTGCCCGCCACGGTCGCCACGCCGTCCGCCTCGTCGAAGGTGAAGGGCAGGACCACCGGAAGCGTCGTCGTCTTGATCCGCAGCGTCCCCGTCGCCTCATAGCGGTTACCGCCCAAAGCCTTGAACGCCGTCGCCTCGAATCGCGCGGTCGGATAGGCGCTCGGGTCGAACCATTCGGCGCCCGTCAGGCTGCCTTCCTGGGTCGCGTCGCCGGTCTTCGCCGTCCCGGTCCAGACCAGAACCACCGCCTTGGAGCCCGCCAGATCGGCCGGGTCGAACCAGACCTGCCCCTCCCACTGCTCGAACCGTCCCTTGAAGGCCTTGCCCGCGTGGGTTCCGGTGAATTCGATGGTCGAGGCCGCCTTGTCGATGGTCCAGGCCGACGCCGTCCCCGGCGTGACCGCCGCCTCGACCTGAGCGGGCGCCGCCGCAGCTTGGACCTCGGCCCCTGCCCCTTTCGCCAGAGGCGCGGGCTTGGCCGCGATGCCGCCCGCCACGGCCAGGGCGGCGATGAAGCCGAGACCGGCCAGACGCTCGGTCCGGCGCAGCAGCGGCTTCGGCTCGGGCGCCGTCCGTCCCTCGCCGTGCTTCAGCACCGGGATCATGTGGGCCAGAACCCCGTCGCGATTGATGAACTGGTGCTTCAGCGCCGCCCCGACGTGCAGGGCGATCAGCACCACCGCGCCCCAGGCCATCAGGCTGTGCGCCCCCATGGCCTGATAAGCCACCGCCCGACGAACACCAGCCGCCGCCTCGCCGATGAAGGGCAGGTGCGGCACGGTGAACAGGCCGAACCAGCTGGTCGCCACCGCCAGCGGCGTATCCGTCGCCACCGCCCAGCCCGCCGAGACATAGAGCCACCCCGTCAGCGGCAGGGCCAGCATCAACCCATAGAAGGCCGCGTGGGTCGCCCGCGCCGCGAACGTCTCCCAGGTCTTCATCTCCGCCGGCATGCCCGGCGTGCGATGCGTCAGCCGCCAGACCAGCCGCAACGCCGTCAGGGCCAGGATCAGAAACCCGACCGACTTGTGAATCTGGAACACGCGATAGGCCAGCGCCTGACTGCCCGGCTCATTGATCGCCTCGCTCATCCACCAGCCCATCGGGATCATGGCGATAATGGCGATCGCGATGGCCCAGTGCAGGGCGATGGCGACGGGGGTGTAGCGACTGGCGGGCGCGGTCATGACAAAGCTCGCAGAATACTCAAAGAAAAACGGGCGGGACCGTCCGGCCCCGCCCGCTCATTCGGCCCGGCTTAGGCGGCCGGGGCGGCGGCCGGAGCCACCTGCTGCAGGAACTCGGCGTCGAAGCGAATGGTGACCTCGTCGCCCACCGGGCCCAGCGCCATGCCGAAGTCCGTGCGCTTGAACTTGCCTTCAGCCGCGAAGCCGAGGGTCGGGACCTGCATGAAGGGGTGCTTCTCGATCTCGCCGTTGAACGTCGCGTCCAGGGTCACCGGCTTGGTCACGCCCAGGAAGGTTAGGTCGCCCGTCACCTTGGCTGTGCGCGGGCCCGTCAGCTCGACCTTGGTCGACTTGAAGGTGATCTGCGGGAAGGCGCCGGCGTTCAGGAAGTTCTTGTTCTTGGCGATGTCCTCGCTCCAGCTCTTGAAGCCCGAACCCGCGTGGGTGCCGGTGTAGTCGCCCGGGTAGTTGGCGTCGACCGAGGCCGGGTCGATGCTGACCTCGACCGCGCTGTTGGCCAGGTTGGCCGGGTCCAGCGTGATCTTGGCGTCGAACTTGTTGAAGCGCGCGGTGTAGTTCGAGATCGTGTTGTGCGGCAGCGACCACTGCAGCGAGGCATGGGTCGGGTCCATGACATAGACGCCGGCCGGGGCCTTCAGCTCGACCGGCGCGGTCGCGGCGGCGTCGGCGGCGGGCGCAGCGCCCTTGTCGGCAGCGGGGCTGCAGGCGGCCAGCAGGGCGGCGGCCGAAACGGCCAGGATGGCGGCTTTGATCTTCATGGAAGGACCTCGTTCTATCTTCAGGGCTGGACACGAGGTCCAGAAACAGTTGCTCTGTCCGTCGGCGCGCCGCTCGGACTGCAACAGTATAAGTTGCTATTCATCCCCTTCAAGCCCTCCTCGTGCAAAAATGCGGATTGAGGTGCGCCCTGCGCGTCGCCCGCCTATCTTGCGACTCACATGCCCATTCGTCGCCTCCCCCCCGAAACCGTCAACCGCATCGCCGCCGGCGAGGTGGTCGAACGCCCCGCCAGCGCCATCAAGGAACTGGTCGAGAACGCGCTGGACGCCGGGGCCTCGCGTGTCGAGATCCAGGCGGACGGCGGCGGGCTGACCCGCATCCTGATCGCCGACGACGGCAAGGGCATCCCCAGGGACGAACTGCCGCTGGCGGTCGAGCGCCACGCCACGTCCAAGCTGGAACCCGACGACGCGGGCGACGTAGACCTTTTGCGCATCCACACCCTCGGCTTCCGCGGCGAGGCCCTGCCCTCCATCGGCTCCGTCGCCCGCCTGACCATCACCACCCGCGCCCGCGACGAGACTGAGGCCTGGGCCGTCACCGTGGACGGCGGCGATCAACGCCCTGTGGCCCCCGCCGGCTTCCCCGGCCCGCACGGCGCCCGGGTCGAGGTCCGCGACCTCTTCTACGCCACGCCTGCCCGCCTCAAGTTCATGAAATCCGAGCGATCCGAGGCCATGGCCATCTCGGAAGAGATCAAGCGTCAGGCCATGGCGCATGAGGCCGTCGCCTTCACCCTGTCGCTGGACGGCAAGGTGACGCTGCGCCTGCCCGCCGAGCATCCCGGCTTCGAAGGCCGCCTGAAGCGCCTCGGCGCCCTGCTGGGCCGCGATTTCGAGGCCAATGCCCTGCTGATCGATCAGGAACGCGACGGCGTGCGCCTGTCCGGCTACGCGGGCCTGCCCACCTATTCGCGCGGCAATGCGGCGCACCAGTTCCTCTTCGTCAACGGCCGTCCGGTGCGCGACCGCCTGCTGCAGGGCGCCTTGCGCGGCGCCTACGCCGACTTCCTGGCCCGCGACCGGCACCCGGCGGCGGCCCTCTTCCTCGACATCGACCCGCTCTACGTCGATGTGAACGTCCACCCGGCCAAGGCCGAGGTGCGCTTCCGCGACCCCGCCCTGGTGCGCGGCCTGATCGTCGGCGCCCTGCGTCACGCCCTGCATGCGGCCGGCCACCGCGCCTCGACCACGGTCGCCGCTGACGCCCTGTCAGGCTTCCGCGCCCACACCGGGGAAGCGCTCCACACCCCCTCCTCGCCGACGGCCCAGTCGTTCGGCAACGCCGCGCCCGGCTGGAGCGGCTGGCAGGGCTGGTCGCAACCGGCGGCCGCCGCCCAGAACCTGCCGGGCCTGAACGAGCGCTCCGCCCGCGTCGAGCACACCTGGAGCGGCGAAGCCGCCGCCCCCAGCTTCCGCACCCTGGGCGAAATCCAGGCTGTACACGCTGGTCAGATCGCGCCGGGCGCCCAGACCCCGCCCGAACTGATCGACTATCCGCTCGGCGCCGCGCGCGCCCAACTGCACGGCACCTATATCGTCGCCCAGACCCGCGACGGCCTGGTCGTGGTCGATCAGCACGCCGCCCACGAACGCCTCGTCTATGAACGGATGAAGACCCAGATGGCCCACGGCGCCGTCACCCGTCAGGCCCTGCTGACGCCCGAAGTGGTCGAGCTGGATCCCGCCGAGGCCGACCGCGTCGCCGCCAAGGCTGAGGAACTGGCCGAGATGGGCCTGATCGTCGAAGCGTTTGGATCTGGCGCCGTCCTGGTCCGCGAAACCCCCGCCCTGCTGGGCGACACTGATGTTCAGGGCCTGATCCGCGACATCGCCGACGACCTGTCCGAACACGGCGCCGCCCTGTCGCTGAAGGAGCGGATGGCCGAGGTCTGCGGCACCATGGCCTGCCACGGCAGCGTCCGCGCCGGTCGCGTCCTTTCCGCCCCCGAGATGAACGCCCTCTTGCGCCAGATGGAGGCCACGCCCCACTCCGGCCAGTGCAACCACGGCCGCCCTACCTATGTGGAGCTGAAACTCAACGACCTCGAGAAGCTGTTCGGAAGGCGATAATTCAATGCCCTACAGCATCCTCTTCGTCTGCCTCGGCAACATCTGTCGCTCGCCCCTGGCCGAGGCCGCCTTCCGCAAAGAGGCGCGCCGCCTGAAGCTGGACGTGGTGGTCGATTCCGCCGGCACCGGCGGCTGGCACGTCGGCGAACCGCCCGACCCGCGCGCCCAGGCTGTGGCCCGCAAGAACGGCGTCGACATATCCGCCCTGCGCGGCCGTCAGGTGAAGCCCGGAGACTTCCGTCGCTTCACCCACATCGTCGCTCTCGACGAAGACAATCTCGCCAACCTGCGCCGCCTCGCCCCCGCCGACGCCACGGCCGACCTCAGCCTGCTGCTGGATCACGTCGAGGGCCGCGAGGGTCAGCCGGTCGCCGATCCCTATTTCGGCGACGACGACGGCTTCGACGTCACCTGGGCCGACGTGACCGCCGGCGCGCTTGGCCTGGCCCGAAAGCTGCGCCGGGACGATTGAAACCGTCGCCTGCCCTCGCTATCTGACGCCCCTCACCTGTTGGGACTGTTTATGTCTGAGAATGTGTTCACGGCCTGAGGCCCGGACGCTGAAACCCGTCCGAGGCCGCTCGTAACGCCCCGCGTCTGAATGATCGACGCCGGGCGCACGCTGACGCCTGTCCCGGACAATCCGAAATGAACATCTCCCGTGCGGAACAACGCACGCTCCACGCCCTGGCCCAGGGCGGTCGCATCCTGCTGGAACGCGACGATCAGGGCCGCATCATCGCCGCCCGCTGCTTCACCCGCGAAGGCTGGGTGCTGGACGGCTGCAATCTCGAGCAATGGCGCAGCCTGAAACGCAAGGGCGTCATCAGGTCGCGCAACGGCGGCCCCTATGTCGTCAATCGCGATGGCCTGAGCCGGCTGCGCAGCCAGTTGGACAATCGCACCTCAGGGCGCGGCTTCTGACCTCAAGGACGCGCGCGACATCGCCGTCGCGCGCGTCGGTCAAGGCTTCAGCGCCGCCGCCATGAAGGCCGTCACCTTGGGCCAGGCGTCCTGACGCGCCGCCGCATCCGCCTCTGGCGAGCCGCCGCTGCGCGGGCTTTCGCGCGGTCCGCCATCACCGACCAGATCATGGCCCGCTTCGGGATAGATCAGGGCGGTCGTCTCCCGCCCCGCCGCCTCTCTTGACGCCACGATGGCGCGCGCCGCCTTGGCCGCGTCCCACTGGGCGTCGCGCTCGCCCGCGATCAGGATCAGCGGCCCGGCATAGGCCTCGACCGGAATGCGCGCCTCGGCTTCCTTTTCAGGATGATCCGCCCGTCCGTTGGCGTGGATAGCGCGCAGGTCAGCCTTGCCCGGCCCGGCCAGCAGGCCTTCGACAAAGCCCCGATAGGGCATGAAGGGCAGAGGCTGGCCGTTGAACGAGAAGGACGAGCGAGTGCCCTCGGCCTCGACCGTCTCAAGACCCCAGCCCTCCCAGACCACATCCGTGGGCGCATAGGCCACGACCGCATCAATCCAGTCGTAGCGGCTGGCCGCGATCAGGGCGAACTCGGCGCCCTTTGAGGCCCCGAACAGGCCGAACCGCTCCACGTCGACGCCCGGCGTCCCGCGCAGGGCCTCGCGCAGTTCCGCCAGCTGATCCACCCGAATGTCGATGAAGCTGCCCGCGATTTCGGGGAGGGCCTTGGGCGGGCCGTATTGGCCCCAGTCCGGCGAATAATAGGGCAATCCCACCGCCGCATATCCCATGCCCGCCAGGATCGGGCCGAACCGGTCGCCCGCCTCGGTCCCGCCGTCCGCGCCGTGCAGGATGACCACGACCGGCCGAGAGGCTGCGCCCGCCTCGACATAGACCTTGGCGTGAGGGAAGCCGGGGATGGCCGAAGACGCGACCTGCGCCCACCCGACGCCGGGGGCCAGTCCGATAGCCAAGGCCGCGCCGATGACCGCGCGCCTCGCGACAGTTCCAAACATGACACCCTCCGCATCCGCCCAGAGACAGACGCCATGGGTATCAGCGTTCGCTTCTCAGGAACAGGACGCGCGCCGCGCCATAGTCGCGCGTGTCCAGGCGCTCATAGCCGGGCGTGTCGATGTCCGGCTCGTCCGAACCGCGCTCGAACACCACGATGGCGCCGGGCTTCAGCCACTGACCTTCGCGCAGTCGCTCCAGAGTCTGTTCGCCCAGGCCCTTGGCGTAGGGCGGGTCCAGAAAGGCCAGGTCGAACGCCTCTCCTACCGAGCCGGGACGTTCGCCCAGGTCGATGGCGCTGCGGCGATGCACGCGCGCCCGGCCGAACAGGCCATAGGCGTCCATGTTCTCGCGGATCACGCCACGCGCGCCGTCGTCGATCTCGACGAACAGGGCGAAGGCCGCCCCGCGCGAGATCGCCTCAAAGCCCAGAGCGCCCGACCCGGCGTAGATGTCCATGACCCGCGCCCCGTGCAGACCTTCGGCCCAGGCGGCGTGTTCCAGCACGTTGAAAATGGCCTGACGCGCCCGGTCAGAGGTCGGACGCGTGTTCTGCCCCTCCGGCGCGATGATGGCGCGACCCTTCAGGCTGCCGGCGACGATCCGCATGACTTAGCCGCGCGGTCCGCCGCGACCGCCCGAAGGCTTGCCGCCGAAGGGTTTGCCGCCGCCGGGACGCGAGCCGCCGCCCGGCTTGCCGCCGAAGCCGCCAGGTTTGCCGCCCGAACGCGGTTTGAAATCGCGTTGCGGACGGTCGCCGCCCGAGCGCGGCGCACCGTCGCGGGGCTGGAAGTCCCGCTTCGGACGGTCGCCGAACCCGCCTTCACGCGGCTTGAAACCGCCCTTGGCGCCGTCGCGCGGCGCGCGGCGGTCGTCGATGAACTGATCGCTGCGGGGCTCGCGGTTGAAGGGCTTGCGCGGACGATCCGACCACTCGCCGCCCTCGGCGGCTTGCGGCCTAGCGCGCGGTTTGAAGGTCTTGGTGTGCTCGAACTTCGGCGTCGCCTTGGCCCAGCCCTCCTTCTTGGCGGGACGCTCGCGGCGGTCGACAGCGTCGGCCTGCGCCTCCGTGGCGGCGCGGACGCGGCTGGGCTTGCGCGAAGGGTCCGCCATGGCCGAACCCGACTTGCCCGTCACGATCGGCGACGAGGTGCGACGGCCGGGAATGGGCGCAGGCGTCGAGACGGTGTTGCCCGTCGGCAGGTTCTCGGGCCGGATGTGGTCGGCCAGCATCTCGCGGATCACGCGCGGGCCGACTTCCTCGACCGCCCCGACCGGCAAGGTGCCGAGCTGGAACGGGCCATAGGCCAGACGGATCAGACGGTTCACCGTCAGGCCGACCGACTCCAGGACCTTGCGGACCTCGCGGTTCTTGCCTTCGGTGATCGAGACGCTGATCCACAGGTTGGCCGACGATTTCTCGCCCTCGCCCTTTTCCTTGGCCTTGTCGATGGTCGCTTCCATCGGGCCGTAGTGGACGCCGTCGATGGTGCAGCCGGTCTTCAGCTTGTCCAGCTGTTCCTGGGTGATGCGGCCGCGAGCACGCGCCCGATAGTGGCGCACCAGGGCCGTGTCCGGCATTTCCAGCGCCCGGCTCAGCTCGCCGTCGTTGGTCAGCAGCAGCAGGCCCTCGGTGTTCAGGTCGAGACGTCCGACCGAGATCACGCGCGGCAGGCCGCTGGGCAGGGCGTCGAACACGGTCGGGCGGCCCGCCGGGTCGTTGTGGCTGGTGATCAGACCGGCCGGCTTGTGATAGCGCCAGACGCGCGTCGCCTGGGCCGCGCCGATCGGCTTGCCGTTGACGGTGATCACGTCGTCGCGCGTCACCAGGGTGGCGGGCGTGTCCAGGATGCGGCCGTTGACCGCCACCTTGCCCAGACCGATCAGACGTTCGACCTCGCGGCGCGAGGCGATGCCGGCGCGGGCCATGGCCTTGGCGATTCGCTCGCTGCGCAGCGGAGCAGCCGGTTCTTTCGCGGTTTTCGGGCCGCCCTTGCCGGCGCCCTTGGCGAAAGGCTTGTCGCCGCGATCGTCCTTGCGATCGCCGCGCGGCGGGCCTTTCCGGTCTCCGAAACCGCCCTTGTCCGGGCGCGCGTCGGCGAATTTGCGGGGGCCGCGCGGGCCGTCGTCTTGACGGGAGCGGGGCTTCTTGTCGTTGTCTTTGGGATGGCGATCCATGATGAGCGGTTCATGAGCATGGCGCTCGACTTGGCGCAAGCGGCGGCGCAAGCGGGCGAAGTGCCCGTGGGCGCGATAATTGTCGACGAAACGACCGGCGAAGTGCTTGGCCGCGGGCAAAACGGCCCCATAACCGCCCATGATCCGACAGCTCATGCCGAAATCGTCGCCCTGCGAGATGCGGCGGCGAAGTTGCAGAATTATCGCCTTACGGACCTCACCCTCTATGTCACCCTGGAACCCTGCGCCATGTGCGCCGGCGCCATCAGCCACGCCCGCATCGGCCGCGTGGTCTGGGGGGCGGACGATCCCAAGGGCGGCGCGGTGATCCACGGCGGCCGTTTCTTCGACCAGCCGACCTGCCACTGGCGACCAACGACCGAGGGCGGGGTTCTGGCCGAACCCGCCGCCGACGCCCTGCGCGCCTTCTTCCGGGCGCGACGCGGAACACGCGCCGCAGCGGGGCGTTGACGCGAAAAGCTTGACCTTGGAGGCCTCCGCTTGTCGCACCTGTTCCTTCGCGCCGCTCCGGCCTTCATCCTGACCGCCCTGGTCGCCGCCTGCGGGCCGGAACCTCGCGAAGCCCCCACCGACGGCGACGCCGTGCGCGAACGCGCCGTCGAGGCCCAGACCGCCCGCAAACGCACCGGCGCCGAGGTTCAGGACCGCGCCCTGAACCGGGTCATCCGCACCGTCTATCTGTGTAACAACAGCGAACGCCTGTCGGTCGACTTCGATAATCCGCGCCAGATGGCGACCGTGCGCAACTCGTCGGGCGAGGCCGTTGATCTGTTCCAGGAGCGCGCGGCCGACGGCATCTGGTATCGCGCCAGCGGTTACGAGCTGCGCGGCAAGGGCGTTCAGGCCACATGGACCGCCGACGGCCGCGAACCGACCGAATGCCGGGCCGTGGATTAGGCGAGCGTCGCCAGCCGTTCGTCCAACCGGCGCCGCACCTCGGGCCAGCCCTCATCCAGAACGGCGAACTGGGCCGTGTCGCGCACGCGCCCGGTCCAGGTGATCTTGTGCTTCCTCAGCACGCCCTCGTCGCGCGCGCCCAGCTTGCGAATGGCGGCGGCGCTGGCGGCGTTCTGGGCGTCGGTGATGATCTCGACCCGCACCGCGCCGTTGGAAAAGGCGTAGTCGAGCAACAGCCGCTTGCACGCCGGATTGACCGCCCCGCCTCGCGCATCGGGTCGATAGAAGGTCGAGCCGACCTCGCAACGCCGATGCTCAGGCTTGATTTCATACAGACTGGTCGTGCCGACCACCGCCCCGTCGCTCAAACGCCGCACGGCGAAGGCGATACGCGAGCCAGCCTCCATGGCTTTAAGCGCCGCCGCCCACCAGGCGTCGAAATGCTCGCCGTAAGCCGCGCTGACCATGCCGTTCCAGGCCTCGGGGTCGCAGTCCAGCGCCGCCCTCACCTCGCCCTCCAGCCCCGCCGTGAACGGCTCCAGCCGGACAAAGCGATCTTCAAGGACGACGGGGCTCAGCGTCACGCCGTCGCGCCTTCCTCGATCAGGAAGCCCCGCACCGCCTCGGCGTCCACGTCCTTGTCGGTGAAGGCGTCGCCGATGGCCCGCGCCAGGATCAGCGTCAGACGGCCGCCCTCAGCCTTCTTGTCCCCGGCCATCCGCCCGATCAGGGCCTCGGCGCCGAAGGTTTGATCCACATCGGCCAGCCGCGTCGGCAGACCCGCCGCCCTGATCCCCGTCTCGGCCTTCTCGGCGTCCGCCGCCGAACACAGGCCCTGGCGGGCCGAAAAGCGGAAGGCCATGGCGCAGCCCAGAGCGACCGCCTCGCCATGGGTCAGGGCGTCTCCAAAGCCCAGCTCGGCCTCCAGCGCGTGCCCGAAAGTATGTCCCAGGTTCAGCAGGGCGCGCCGCCCGGCCTCCTTCTCGTCCTCGCCGACGACCTGCGCCTTGATCTCGACCGACCGGATCACCGCCCGCTCCAGAGCGTCGGGATCGCCCTCGGCGCCCGCGGCCCCTTCCCCGCCCAGCCAGTCGAAGAAGGCGGCGTCACAGATCAGGCCGTGCTTCAGCACCTCGGCCCAGCCCGAGCGCACCTGCCGCACCGGCAGGGTGGCCAGGGCCTCGATGTCGGCCAGCACCAGACGCGGCTGATGGAAGGCGCCGATCAGGTTCTTGCCGCGCGGCGTGTCGATGGCCGTCTTGCCTCCGACCGAGGAATCCACCTGGGCCAGCAGGGTCGTCGGCACCTGCACGAAGTCGATGCCGCGCATGAACAGGGCCGCCGTCAGCCCGGCCAGATCGCCCACGACCCCGCCGCCCAGCGCCACCACGATGCTCTTGCGATCCAGCCCCTCGGCCAGCAGCCGGTCCAGCACCGCCTCAAGCTGTTCAAACGACTTGGACGCCTCGCCCGCCGGAACCGTCACGACCCCGGTCGCCAGCCCCGCCGCCTCCAGCGAGGCCCGCACGGTCGCGCCATGGATGGCCGCGACGGTCTCGTCGCTGACGATATAGGCCCGCGTAGGCTTCAAGGCCGCGACCCGCGCCCCGGCCTCTTGCAGCAGCCCCCGTCCGACCACGACCTCATAGGCGGCGAAGCCCTCGCCCCCGACCGGGATCGTCGTCGTCATTTCTGGCTCTCCTCGCGGGCGTGGCACCGCAGTTCTCGAATAATGGCCTCGACCGCCTGGCCGTGCGAGCCGCCGCCGACGTCCACTGTCAGGTCGGCCTCGGCGTAGATGGGATAGCGGGCCTCGGCCAGTTGGCTCAGGGCCTCCAGCGGATCGCGTCCGCGCAGCAGGGGGCGGGTGTCGCGCCGCTGCACCCGTTCGGCGATCACCTTCAGATCCGCACGCATCCAGACGCTGACCGAGTGCCTTTTCATCAGGGCGCGCGTCTCGGGGTTCATCATGGCCCCGCCGCCGGTCGCCAGGACGATGGGCGGGCCTTCCAGCAGGCGGCGCATGATTCGCGCCTCGCCCGCCCGAAACTCGGCCTCGCCCCGGCTGGCGAAGATTTCGCTGACGCTCATCCCCGCAGCGGCCTCGATTTCGTGGTCGCCGTCGTGGAAGGGCAAGCCCAGCCGCTGCGCCAGTCTGCGCCCCACCGTCGATTTTCCCACGCCCATCAGCCCCACCAGGGCTATGGTGCGGTCTGGCGTCAGGGACGGCGACAGGGGCGAGGAATCGGGCGAGGCGTCGGCAGGCATGGTTGCACTATTCTCTACACGACCCGGCCGTTCGCTCCACACCTGTGTTGTGCACGCCGCATGACGCCCCAGGTCGAGGCCTTTCTGGAAATGATGGCGGTCGAGCGCGACGCCTCGCCCCACACCCTGTCCGCCTATGGCCGCGACCTGGCCGACGCCGAGATCTGGCTGTCCGACGCTGGCGGCCTGATGGGCGCGTCTCAGGAAGCGGTCGAGGCCTGGTTCGCCGACCTGTCCCGACGCGGCCTGTCGGCGGCCACGGCGGCGCGCCGGCGGTCCTCCGTGCGTCAGTTCTACCGCTTCGCCCTGGGCGAAGGCTGGCGAGCCGACGACCCGTCCCGCCGCATCGACGCCCCCAAACAGAGCCGCAGCCTGCCCAAGACCCTCAGCCGCGACGAGATCGAGGCCCTGCTGACCGCTGCCGGCGCCGCCGACAGCGCGGCGGGACTGCGCCTCGTCGCCCTGGTCGAGATGGCCTACGCCTCAGGCTTGCGTGTGTCCGAACTGCTGGGGTTGAAGGTCGAGGCCGTGCGCCGCGACCCCGCCTATCTGATCGTGCGCGGCAAGGGCGGCAAGGAGCGGCTGGCCCCCCTCAACGCCGCCGCCCGCGCCGCGATCAAGGCCTGGCTCGACGCCCGCGACGCCGCGCGCAAGCCGAACACGCCCGACAGCGCCTGGCTCTTCCCCTCGCACGGCAAGACCGGCTGCCTGACGCCCCGCCGTTTCGCCCAGTTGCTGGATCAGGCGGCCATTGCGGCCAATATCGACCCGGCCCGCGTCAGTCCCCACGTCCTGCGTCACGCCTTCGCCACCCACCTGCTGGAAGGCGGCGCCGACCTGCGCGTGGTCCAGACCCTGCTGGGCCACGCCGACATCTCGACCACCCAGATCTACACCCACGTCGCCACCGACCGCCTGGCCCAGGTCGTCCATTCCCGACACCCCTTGGCGAAGGACGACTGAAAGCCCATAGTTCGATCATGGCACGATCCTTCTACGTCAAGGCGATCTGGGACCCGGAGGCCGAGGTCTGGTGCAGCGAATCCGACATTCCCGGTCTGGTTATCGAAACCGCGACCCTGGCCGAGTTCGAGAGCCTTGCGCGCCAGTTCGCTTCCGAACTCCTGGCTGAGAATCTCGGAATCCACGGCCCCGTGCCGATCCGCTTTGAAGCGCTGGGCGGCTTTGAAGTTCTCGCGGCCTAACGTCTTACGTTGTTGTAGGAACCGCCCCGCACAACAAGCGGTGCATTCTCACATTCGCGTCGTGACACCATCAGTATTCCAGAACTGAGAGTGATCTGGACATGCCCAAGGACTTCTACCCCGAGCTGACCGCCCTCCTCCACGCCGCCGGCTGGCGCCGCATGGAGAACGCCAAGGGCAGTCACGAGAAATGGCGTCATCCAGACGTCGCCCACGCCGTCATCGTACCCCGCTCCAAGAGCCGACACACCGCCAATACCGTCCTTAAACAGGCCGGTCTGCCCAAGGCGTTCTGAACCCCGCTTGCCCCACGGCGTTCCCCGCACTAGTTTCCGCCGCTTTCCGTAGCGCCAACCGCGCTTCTCCTCACGGACGCCTTATGGCCACGCATTATCTCGAATTCGAAAAGCCCATCGCCGAGCTGGAAGCCAAGATCGCGGAGCTGTCGCATCTGGCCCCGACCAGCGGCTCGTTCGAGTCCGAGATCGCCGCCCTGCGCAAGAAGGCCGACGCCCTGCGGGTGAAGACCTACGCCAATCTCGACCCCTGGATGCGCACCCAGGTCGCGCGTCACCCCCAGCGTCCGCACTTCGTCGACTATATCGAGGGCCTGTTCACCGACTTCGTGGAACTGCACGGCGACCGTCAGTTCGGCGACGACCAGGCCATCCTGGGCGGCCTGGCCCGCTTCCGCGGTCAATCTGTCGTGGTCATGGGCCACGAAAAGGGCCACGACACCCAGACCCGCATCACCCACAACTTCGGCATGGCGCGGCCTGAGGGTTACCGCAAGGCCGTCCGCCTGATGGACATGGCCGAACAGTTCGGCCTGCCGGTCCTGACCTTCGTCGACACCGCCGGCGCCTATCCGGGCCTGGGCGCCGAAGAGCGCGGTCAGGCCGAGGCCATCGCCCGCTCGACCGAGCGCGGCCTGACCCTGGGCGTCCCCTCCATCGCCACGGTGACGGGCGAAGGCGGTTCGGGCGGCGCCATCGCCATCGCCGCCGCCAGCCGCGTCCTGATGCTGGAGCACTCCATCTATTCGGTCATCTCGCCCGAGGGCGCGGCCGGCATCCTGTGGCGCGACGGCACGCGCGCCAAGGACGCGGCCATGGCCATGAAGATCACCGCTCCCGACCTTATGGCGATGAAGATCGTCGATCGCGTCATCCCCGAGCCCATGGGCGGCGCCCACACCGCCCGCGATCAGGCCATCAAGTCCGTCGGCGACGTGCTGGAAGACGAGTTGAAGTCCCTGTCGTCGCTGTCGGCGGACCAGATCCGCAAGGCCCGCGCCGACCGTTTCTACGCCATCGGCCGCCTGGGCTGATCGCCTGCATTGCACGGCGGCCTCGCGCCGCCGAAGCTGACGCCATGCGATTCGCCTCCCCTCCCTCCCAGAACCTCGGGGCCTCCTCATGCGCGGCATGAACGGGGTCGGCGAATCCCTGCGCGAAAGCGCGGTGTTCAACTTCGCTGGGGCGGTGACCATGGTCATCGACGATTCGCCCTTCGCCCTGGAACTGACGACCCAGGCCATCCTCGGTTTCGGCATCAAGGTGCGCCACGCCTGCGCCAGCGCCTCCGAGGCCATCGCCATCCTGCGCGATCATCCGGTCGATCTGATCCTGGTCGACTGCGAAATGCCGGGCATGAGCGGCTATGAGTTCGTGCGCTGGCTGCGCCGTTCGGGACTTGAGCCCAACGCCTTCGCCCCCGTCATCATGACCGCCGCCCACGTGCGTCGTTCCAAGGTGGCCGAGGCCCGCGACTGCGGCGCCAACTTCCTGATCACCAAGCCCTTCAGCGCCGCTGTCCTGCTGGAACGCATCGTCTGGGTCGCCCGCGACGCCCGCCCCTTCCTTGAAGTCGGCGACTATTTCGGGCCAGATAGACGTTTCCGCTCGGAACCCTGGGAAGGCCTGGAGCGTCGTTCCGAGGAAATCCGCAAGGCTGAATTCGAAGCCCAACGCAGAGCGTCGATCGAGCTATGACCGTCATCACGCACAACCGCCGCCGCTCTCGTCTGTCGACCCTCATCGACCAACCCGGCGGCGTCAGCGCCGGCGTCGCCCTGGCCCAGGCCAAGGCCAACCTGGCCGAGATGGAAGCCCGCAGCCGCGCCGTGATCGAGGAAAAGGTCGCCGCCCTGGCCGCCCTTCAGCCCGCGACCTCCATCGAAGAAGCCTCTCGCGTTCTCGATCAGGCCTATGATCACTCCAGCGCCGTCATCGACGCCGCCGGCCCGTTCGAACTGACGGACGTGTGCGTCGCGGCCGCCAACCTGTGCGACCTGATCGACGCCGCGCCCGAGGACAGGCCGTTCGACTGGCGCATCGTCACCGTTCACGCCCAGGCCCTGCGCCTGCTGCTGACCCTGCCGGTCGAAGCCGCCGAGGCCCGCACCCAGGTGCTGGCCAGCCTCAAGGACGTGCTGAAGGCCAAGGCGCCCGGCGCGGCTCAGTCCGACTGAGGCAGGCTTTTCGCGCCGCGCGTCTGCTTGCGCCACAGGCTGGCGTATTCCCCGCCCTGACGCGCCACCAGTTCATGATGCGCGCCACGCTCGACGATGCGGCCGGCCTTCAGCACCAGGATCTGCTCGGCGTCGGCCACGGTCGACAGGCGGTGCGCGACCACCAGCGTCGTGCGGCCCGCCCGCGCCTTGCGCAGGGTCTTCTGGATCGCCGCCTCGGTGCGGCTGTCCAGCGCGCTGGTCGCCTCGTCCAGGATCAGGATGCAGGGATCGGCCAGCAGGGCGCGGGCGATGCCGACGCGCTGACGCTCGCCGCCTGACAGCTTCAAACCGCGCTCGCCCACCCGCGTCTCCATGCCCTCCGGCAGATTGCGGATGAAGTCGGCCAGTTCCGCCGCCTCAGCCGCCGCCCAGATGGCCGCCTCGTCAGCGTCCGGCCGGGCGAAGGCGATGTTGGCGCGAATGCTGTCGTTGAACAGGGCCACGTCCTGCGGCACCAGCGCCACGGCGGCCCGCAGCGACGCCTGCGTCACCGAGCGGGCGTCCCGCCCGTCGATCAGCACGCGTCCTTCCTGCGGGTCCAGCAGACGCAGGGCCAGCTTGACGATCGTGGACTTGCCCGCCCCCGACGGCCCCACCAGGGCCGTGGTCGTGCCGGCCGGGGTGACGAAGCTGACGTCGTCCAGACCCGCCGCCCGCGCATCGTGGCGGAAGCCCACATGCTCGAAGACGACCTCGGCCCCGCAGCCGCCGGTCGGTCGTGGCAAGGCCACGGCGTCGGGCGCATCGGCCACCTGCGGCGCCTGACGCGTCACCTTCAGCATTTCCTCCATGTCGATGAAAGACTGACGGATTTCCCGATAGGCGAAGCCCAGGATGTTCAGCGGCGCATACAGGGAGATCATGATCAGCACCGCCGCCGTCACATCACCCGGCCCCATCCGGCCAGCCGCCGCCTCGAACCCGGCCATGACGGCCATGACGCCCAGGCCGACGTTCATGATCAGGCCCTGGATCAGGTTCAGCGTCGCCAGCGAGGTATTGGCCTTCAGCGCCGCGTCCACATAGGTCGACAGCGACCGGTCATAGGCCTCGGCCGCCCGCCCCTCGGCCCCGAACGACTTGACCGTCTCATAGTTCAGCAGGGCGTCGACGCTCAGGCCCGCCGCCTCGCTGTCGGCGGCGTTCATGGCGCGCCGATGCTCCAGCCGCCAGTTGGCCATGGCGAAGGTCGCGACGGCATAGACGGCCACCACCCCGATCGCCACCGCACCGAACCGCCAGTCGTACTTGCCGCTCAGCACCGCCGCCGCCAGCACCAGCTCGACCACGGTCGGCCCCAGATTGAACACCAGAATCCGCAGCAGGAAGTCCACGGCCCGCGAGCCGCGATCCATGGTCCGCGACAGGGCGCCTGACCGCTTGGTCTGGTGAAAGTCCAGCGACAGGCTCAGGGCATGAGCAAAGGTCTCCGCCGCAGTCCTGCGCTGCGACGCCGCCCGAACCGGCGCGAACACCACGTCCGACAGCTGCGGCGTCGCGGCCGACAGGAACCGCACCACGGCCCAGCCGACCGCGAAGGCCGCGAAGCCCCAGCCCACGGCCGCCGCCGCGCCCTGCCCCGCCGCCAGATGATTGACCGCCGCGCCCAGGATCAGCGGCGCGGCCACGCCCAGCCCCTTGCCCGCCAGCGTCAGACCGATGGCCCCGGCGACACGCCACGGCAGTTGCGGCGCGCCCGAGCGTCCCACAACGCGCAGCAGGTCCGTCAGCGCCTGCAGCGTCGGCGGCGCCTCCTGTTTGACCTCGACCTGTCCGGCGGCCATGGCCTTGATCGTGGAGTCGCCCCTTCGGCCTGATCGTTCACCGCGCATGGTCATGCTCCAGCCAAAGGACGGCGCCGCGCCGGAGCGAAAGCGACATTCAGTTCAAACTCGCGATGGCTTCGAGCAGTTCATCGACCGCGCCCTCGGTCGTCGCCCAGGAACAGACGAACCGCACCGAGCCGTCGTCGAACTGATAACAGGCCCAGCCCCTGGCGTTCAGTTGCGCGTGCGCCTCTTCGGACATCCGCACGAAGACGGCGTTGGACTCGACCGGATGGGCCAGAACAAAGGGCGAGCGCTCCTCGATCCCATCGGCCAGCCGCTGCGCCATCAGATTGGCGTGCGCCGCCCCGCTCTCCCAGGCGCCGGATTCCAGCAGGCCCAGGATCGGCGCGGCCAGGAACCGCCCCTTGGACGCCGTCTGCCCGGCCTGCTTCAGCCGATTGTCGATGCGCCGCGTCAGGCTCTTGTCGAAGATGACCAGGGCCTCGGCGCAGTTCGCGCCCGCCTTGGCCCCGCCGAACACCAGCACATCCACGCCAAGGCGCGGGATATCCTTCAGGTCGAACCCCGCCGCGACCGCGTTGGCCAGCCGCGCCCCGTCCATGTGCACGCCGAGTCCCGCCAGCTTGGCCGGTTCGATGAGGTGGCGCAGTTCTTCCTCGGAATAGACCGCGCCGTATTCCGTCGCCTGGGTGACGCTCAGCGCCGCCGCCGGTTGGCGGTGACCGACGACCGGCTCGTCCAGCGCGGCGCGCAGGGCCATAGCGTCGATCCTGCCCGAATAGCCCGGCAAGCCGATCAGGCCCACGCCGTGACCGAAGAAGCCGGGCGCACCGGTCTCGTCGGTGCAGATATGGGCCGCATGATGGGTCAGCACCGCCTCATAGGGCCGGGCCAGCATGGAGACGGCGATGGCGTTGGCCGCCGTACCGCTGAAGACGAAGCGCACCTCGGCGTCGGCGTCCAGCCGCTGGCGAATCTGATCCGCCGCCCGCGCCGTGATCTCGTCGGCGCCATAGGCCCGCGCGAAACCGCCGTTGGCCGCCGCCAGCGTTTCCAGCGCGGCGGGCGCCATGCCGGCCGTATTGTCCGATCCGAAATCGTAACGCACGCGTCAGTCTTCCTGTTGTTCTGCCGGCGCCATGACGATGCGGGCGAATTTGGCGTCCTTGGCCGGCACCTCGACCTGATGCGGGAAGGGTATCTCGATTCCGGCGGCGTCCAGCGCTTCCTTCCCCCCCTGCATCAGATCAGCCTGGGTCTGCCACCAGTCAGCGACATTGACCCAGGCGTGCAGGGTGATCTCGACAGCGCTGTCCAACAGGGCCGTCACGCCCGTCCAGGGCGTCGGGTCCTTCAACACCTTGCCGTGCGCCGTGGCGACGCCCGCCAACACGTCGCAGGCGTCCTTCAGATTCTCGCCGTATCCGACGGTGAACTTGATCTCGACCCGCCGCGTCCTCTGCCCAGTCAGGTTGATGATGACGTCGCTCAGGACCTTGGAGTTGGGAATGACGATCTTGTGGTTGTTGGCGTTCGACAGCTGGGTGGTGAACAGATCCAGCTTCTGAACCGTGCCCGAGGCGCCGCCCACGTCGATCACCTCGCCCACGCGATAGGGCCGCAGCACCAGCAGCATGACCCCGGCCGCCACATTGGACAACGTCCCTTGCAGGGCCAGACCCACCGCCAGCGAGGCCGCGCCCAGAACCGCGATGATCGAGGTGGTCTGCACGCCCAGCCGCTGCAGCACGGCGATCATGCCGATGATGATGACCACCACGCGGACCACCTGCGCGGCGAAGCTGAGCACCGTCTGGTCGTGACGGAAAGCCCGCATCCGTCCCAGCACCCGACGCGTCACGCCCGACGCCCAGCGCGCGACGAACAAGGTGACGGCGAAGATCAGCGCCGCGATGGTCAGGTTGATAGCCAGATCGCCGGCCATGTCGGCCAGCTTGGCCAGGATGGCGGCGTCGACGGTCAGGCGCTTTTCGCCGACAGCGACGGCCTGGTTCAGTGTTTCATGCAGAGCGGACATGCCCCGGGTCTAACGCCTGGAGACACGAATGGAAGCCCCGTGGCTTCGGCTTTTCACGTCATGGCTCGCCCCGGCCGCCATTGGCGAGCCTGGATGGACAGGATCAGGCGGCGACCGCCGTCTCGTCGCCAGCGACCGCGGCCTGACGCAGGGCGGTACGCCCGCCGGGCGCCTGGCCCATCAATCCGGCCAGGCTACGGAAATCGATCGGCTTGTTCAGATAGGCGTCGGCTCCCGCCGCCAGTCCGGCTTCATGATCCTCATTCCGAGCCGACGCTGACAACACGACGACAGGCGTGTCCGAGTTGACGCCCCCGCCTTCCCGGATCAGACGCGTCGCGGTCAACCCGTCCATCACCGGCATGTTCACGTCCATGATGATCAGGTCGAAGCGCTGGTTTTTCGCCAGATCAACAGCCAGCTGGCCGTTTTCGGCCGTGCTCGTGCGATGACCGGCCGACCCCATCCAGGCCTCCAGGATCATGCGGTTGACCGGATGGTCCTCGACCACCAGGACATCGAGACGGTCGCCGCCTTCGACATCGGCGTCGACGGCTTCCGCCGCTTCAGGGCGGGACCATTCGACCACTTCGCCCTCGATCGTCAGGGTGAAGGTGGAGCCCTGACCCAGCTTCGACGTCACAGTAATATCGCCGCCCATGATGTGCGCCATGCGCCGCGCGATGGTCAGCCCCAAGCCCGTGCCGCCGAACTTGCGGGTCGAGGAGTTGTCCACCTGGGTAAAGGGTTGGAACAGGCGATCCAGATCATCACGGGAAATGCCCGTACCACTGTCCGTGACCGAAAATTCGAAGCCGACGCGCCGATCAGAAATCCGACGTCCGCGCACCGTGTATCGAATCTCGCCCTGATCGGTGAACTTGACGGCGTTCGACAGCAGGTTCTGCACCACCTGGCAGACGCGCAGAGGATCCCCTCGCACCACGGCCGGCAGTTCGCCCTCGAACGTCGACACCAGGCTAAGCCCCTTGGCCTCGGCCTGGGCCTCGAAGGGACCGGTGATGCGCCGATGCAGGTCATCAACCTGAACATCCACCACATCGAAGCTCATTTTCCCGGCTTCGATCTTGGTCATGTCCAGGATGTCGTTCAGCAGGCTCAGCAGATTGTCGCCCGAGTTGCGGATGATCGACAGATACTCCCGCTGGGTTCCCTCCAGCCGCGTCGCGCTCAGCAACTGGGCCGCGCCCAGCACCCCGTTCATCGGCGTGCGAAGTTCGTGGGAAATGACGCCGAGGAAGCTGGACTTGGCCTCGTTGGCCGCATCCGCCTTGTCCCGCGCCGTCTCCAGCTCCTCGATCAGATGGGCCTGATGCTCCTGGAAGGCGCGGATCCGGTCTTCGCGCAACATGGTCATCGTCACCAGAACAAAGAGGCTGGCGGCCGTGAACGGCACCAGGGCGACGAAGGGCCAGAACAAGGGACCGCCGATCAGGCTGACGGCGATGATCGCGGCGGCCAGACCATAGGGCGAGGAAATCATGATCGCCTGACGCGGCGAACTGCGCAGTTGGGCGAAGACCAGCACATAGCCCGAGACCAGCAAGGCGATGGCCAGCTCATGTCCGAAGGGCGACGGCGAATACCAGGCCAGCAGCGGGGCCACGGCCCAGACCGCCGTCGTTGCGGTGGCCACGGCCGGGAAGACCATGCCCCACCCCGCGCCGACGCGCTGGCTGACGCGCTTTTCGACCTCGCCGCGCAAGGCGCCCGCCGCCAGGGTCGCCGCGAACCAGAGCAAACCGGTCGCCAGGCCCACCGTGGCGATGACGCCGACAGCCCAGCTGACGATGATCATATAGCGAAGGTAGTGGGTCTGCAGGATAGCGGTCAGCGCCTGAGCGGCTTCGCCCGGCGCCTGACCATCCAATCCCTTGATCCCGTCAGAACCTACCATTCGCTAGCCCCCGCCTTTGCAAATCAGTCCGGGGCGAACGCTAGATTGAAGGTTCTAAGACGAAGTGAATACGGCTTTGTACGTATCAGGATGAACAGGGCGACGCCCCTCACCCCGCCTCCGCCGCCGTCAGGGCCCGAACGGCGAGCGCATGAACCGGTCCCGCCAGCTCCGCCTTCAGCACGGTATTGATCGCCCGCTGCCGCGCGACGCGGCCCTGTCCCTCAAAGGCGTCCGAAACGATAGTCAGCTGGAAATGGCTCTCGCCCCCGTCCCTGGCGTCCATGCCGCCTTCATGATGGTGACCGGCGTGTTTCCAGCTGTCGTCTTCCAGATCGATCCGCACCGGGGCGAAGGCCACGGTCAGTTTTTCGCGGATAAGTGCCGCCACGGGGCCGTCTGACATCGGTCGTTCCTTGAAGCTGTCCAATTCCAGCTTACACTTGGGGCGATGTCCGCGTCATTTGAATACAAGCCTCGCTTCACCGATATCCGCGTGAAGCCGCCCAAGCCTGAGGAAGAGCAGGCCGAGGCCGACGCCCTGCACCTGAAGCCCGGCGAAAAGCCCTGCCAGTGGCCGGACTGCAGCAGGCCGGCGACCGCCAGGGCGCCCAAGTCGCGCGAACAGCTGGCCGAGTTCTACGACTTCTGTCAGGCCCATGCGGGCCAGTACAACAAGGGCTGGAACTTCTACGCGGGCATGAGCGAAGGTCAGATCCGCGCCGCCCAGGAAAACGAGGCCATGACCGGCGGCCGCCCGACCTGGGAGATGAAGGCCGGCAAGAACACCCGCGAGGCCGCCGCCTTCGCCGCCAAGATGGGCACGGCCAACAACCAGGGCGCGGGTTCATGGCGCGACAGTTTCGGCCTGTTCGGCCGCCGCACCCGCGAAGCCGGGCCGGC
Organism: Brevundimonas sp. T2-11; assembly: GCF_055397675.1. Lineage (NCBI taxonomy): Bacteria > Pseudomonadati > Pseudomonadota > Alphaproteobacteria > Caulobacterales > Caulobacteraceae > Brevundimonas > Brevundimonas sp. T2-11. The sequence continues at coordinate 1,429,267 of NZ_AP027920.1, read as the reverse complement.
CATGGCCGAAGAGCATCGCATCGGCAAGATCGAACTGGCGGCCCTGACCGATCTCGACCTCAAGCCCGGCGCGGACAAGGCGGCCATCAAGGCGCGCTATCATGAGCTGCTGAAACGCTTCCACCCTGACACCAACGGCGGCGACCGCGGCGCCGAGGCCAAGCTTCAGCGCGTCATCAAGGCCTGGAAGACCCTGAAGAAGGCCGGACACGCCTGAGCGTTTTCAGCAAGCCGCCCGGCTTGGGCGGTCCGTCGATGCGGGTGACGTTCTCGCCCGCGCCGTCCCAGATCTCGGCGAATGCGCTGCCGGCTTCTTCCAGCATCATGCGCTGCGTTTCGCTGACGGCCTCCAGCAAGCTGTCCGCATCCAGAGCGAACATGTTAGGCGTGCTTTCGGGCGCGTCATAGACATAGCAGAAGTACTGCGTGTTCGTATGCATGGCCTCTTCCCCGACGGAAGCGATGGCCAAATTGTTAACATGCGGCTTGTGAATTACACGAATCACAGAACCGTTGTTTCTGAACGACTGAGGCCCATATTCGACTCCTTCGATCCAAAAAGGAGTCGCCTCATGGAAGTCCTGTATCGCGCCCACGCCACGGCATCGGGAGGCGGCCGCGACGAAGGCCGTTCCGCCACCGACGACGGCAAGATCGACGTGCGCCTGTCCGTCCCCACCGAAATGGGCGGCAAGGGCGGCGACGGCACCAATCCCGAGCAGCTTTTCGCCACCGGCTACGCCGCCTGCTACCTGGGCGCCCTGCGTCTGGTCGCGGGCAAGGCCGGGACCCCGGTCGGCCCTGACACCAAGGTCGCCGCCGGCGTCGGCTTCGGCAAGAACACGCGCGGCGAAGGCTTCAACCTGGACGTGACCCTGCACGTCACCGACCACGGCCTGGATCAGGCGGTGATCGACGACCTGATCCACAAGGCGCATCAGGTCTGCCCCTATTCCAACGCCACGCGCGGCAACGTCGACGTGGCCCTGAGCGCCGGCTGAGCCTGCGGTCATGAGCGCCGCGCCCCAGGTCCTGATCGTCGGCGCCGGTCCTGCGGGACTGGCGGCGGCCCTCTTCCTGTCGCGGCGCGGCGTGCCTGTTCGCCTGATCGACGCCGCCGAGACGCCGACCGCCACCTCCAAGGCGCTCGGCGTCAATCCACGCACCCTCGATCTGCTGGAACCGACCGGCGTCAGCGCCCGCATCCTGGCCGAGGCCGGAACCGTCGAGCGCCTGCACATCCACCGCCACGGCCAGACGCTGGCCGAGATCCACCTGGACCAGATCGACCTCGGCGCGCGCTTCCCCCTCGCCATCCTGCCCCAGGCCCGCACCGAAGCCCTGCTGACCCAGGCCCTGGCCGCGCGCGGCGTCGCGGTCGAGCGCAGTCTGGCCCTGACCGCCGTGACCCAGGACGCCGACGCCGTCACCGCCGTCCTGTCGTCGGGCGAGCAGGCGCGCACGCCCCTGCTGTTCGCCGCCGACGGGGCCCATTCCACGGTGCGCAAGGCGCTTCACCTCGGCTTTCCCGGCGACGCCTGGGCCGAGCCCTGGCAACTGATCGACGTCGAACTGGATGGCCCGCCCGCCGACGAAGCCTGGATCGACTTCCGCGACGACGCCGTCTTCGTCTGCCTGCCCTATTCGGGCGCGCGGTTCCGCCTGATCGGCTTCGGCCCGCCCCTGCTGGACAACCTGCCGGACGGCTGGCGCGCCGGCGCCGTCCTCTGGCGCTCGGACTTCCACATCTCGCACCGCATGGCCTCGGCCATGAGCCTGGGCCGCATCGCCCTGGGTGGAGACGCCGCCCACATCCATTCGCCCATCGGCGCGCGCGGCATGAACCTGGGCATAGAGGACGCCTTCGTCTTCGCAGACTGCGCCGCCGACTTCCTCAGCGGCCAGCTTGAGCGAATCGAGGACTACGACCGCCTGCGTCGCCCGGTGGACAAGGCCGTGGTGCGCCGCGTCCGCGCCCTGACCGGGTTCGTCCGCAACACCGGCGCCGGGGCCGATCTGGCCCGTCGCGCCGCCATTCCCGTGGTCGCCCGCCTGCCCTTCCTCATCGAACGTGTCGCTCGTATCGGTCTGGGCCTCGACCACCCGGTCGTGCTGCGCTAATCGCTCTGACATGACCTCCCCCCTCGACGCCTCGCCCGATCCCCTGGTCACGCTGGAGCCGCACCGCAAGGTGACGGTCAGGGAGGCGTTCGGCGTCGATTCCGACATGGTCGTGCCCGCCTTCGACACGCGCGACAGCCATGTGCCCGAGATCGACGAGAGCTATCGCTTCGATCCGCAGACGACCCTGGCCATCTGCGCCGGCTTCGCCTTCGACCGCCGCGTCATGGTTCAGGGCTATCACGGCACCGGCAAGTCGACCCACATCGAGCAGGTCGCCGCGCGCCTGAACTGGCCCCTGGTCCGCGTGAACCTGGACAGCCACATCAGCCGCATCGACCTGGTCGGCAAGGACGCCATCGTCCTGAAGGACGGCAAGCAGATCACCGAGTTCCGCGAGGGCATCCTGCCCTGGTCGCTGCAGCGCCCGGTCGCCCTGGTCTTCGACGAATACGACGCCGGCCGTCCCGACGTCATGTTCGTGATCCAGCGCGTGCTGGAGGCGCAAGGCCGCTTGACCCTGCTGGACCAGAACCGCGTCATCCGTCCGAACCGCTGGTTCCGCCTGTTCTCGACCACCAACACCATCGGTCTGGGCGACACCTCGGGCCTCTATCACGGCACCCAGCAGATCAACCAGGGTCAGATGGACCGCTGGAACATCGTGACGACGCTGAACTATCTCGACCACGACGTCGAAGCCGAGATCGTCGTCGCCAAGGTGCCCGAGTGGAACGACGCCGAGGGCAAGCGCCGCATCGCCGCCATGGTCCGCGTCGCCGACATGACCCGCAACGCCTTCATGAACGGCGACATCTCGACCGTCATGTCGCCGCGTACGGTCATCACCTGGGCCCAGAACGCCATCATCTTCGGCGGCGACGTGGCCCTGAGCTTCCGCCTGACCTTCCTGAACAAGTGCGACGAGCTGGAACGCTCCACCATCGCCGAGTTCTACCAACGCGCCTTCGGCGAGGACCTGCCCGAAGCCGCGACGCGGGTGAAGGTGGGGTAGTCGCTTCCTTCTCCCCTTGCGGGAGAAGGTGGCCCGCGCCAGCGGGTCGGATGAGGGGTCACGCCACGCTTGAAAGCGCCCCTTCATCCGCCGTTGAGAAACCCCTCATCCGTCGGCCTTCGGCCGCCACCTTCTCCCGCAAGGGGAGAAGGAAAAGCGTGCTACCTTTTGATCAACCGATCCCGCGCCGCATTCACCCGCGCCGCCAGCCCTTCCGTCCCACCCTGGTCGGGATGCGCGCGGGCCATCAGGCGGCGCCAGGCCGCCTGTACGGCTTCGGGCGTCGCGTCAGCTGACACCCCCAGAATAGCCCGCGCCTCAGCTTCGGTCAGACGTTCAGCGACCGGCCCGCGCGGCGCCACCGCGCGCACCCGCGACTGAACCGCCAGCCACAGCCCGGCCCCCGCCAGCCCGATCGCCGCCAGCCAGACCCCGCGTGACGCAGCCAGAACCGCCCCTGCGAACAGGGCGCTGCTGAGGATGGTCGCGGAAATGCGCCAGTGGCCGCGCCGGGCGCGCTCGGTCTGGCGGCCCAGTCGGGCCAGCGCCCAGACCGCCACAGCGGCCAGCCCCAGCCATATCAGGCCCATGCGAGGATCAGGCCGCCGCCGCGTCCAGCGGAGCCATCGATCCGCCCGCTACATCGTCCAGACCCATGGCCTGCATCAGATTACGCATCTCCTGACGCGCGGCGACGTGGGCCAGCGACACAGACACCGGGCGGATGTCGTTCGACAGATCGGCGACCGTCAGGCCGAACGGGAAGAGCTCGCGATAGATGACCCGGTCGCGCAGACCCGGCCCGACGCGGAAGCCGACGCGCTTGGCCAGCTTCTTCATCCGCTCTTCCAGACGACGACGATTGCGCGCCTCGGCCACCGCCAGACGGTTGGTGACGACGATCCAGTCGATCGTCACCTGACGCCCCTCGGTGATGGCGCGGTGCTTGCGCGCCTCCCAGACGCTCTCGGAATAGATGGAGGGCTTCTTCAGCTCGAGCGTCACCGGATCGACCTCGCCCAGCAGGTCGAAGTCGACAAAGCTGTCGTTCATCGGGGTGACGATCTGGTCGGCGCGGCCGTGCGCGGCGCGCGACAGGGCGGTGTCACCCCCGGGCGTGTCGATCAGGATGACGTCGGCGACGGCCTGGGCCTCTGCATAGGCGGCCTCGAACTTCGCCAGTTGTTCGGCTTCATCAGCTTTCGCCAGAGCCTTGCCGTCGCCCATGTCCGGCACGATCGGCAGCGGCAGGTCGTGACCATTGGCCGCCGTCCAGGCCGCACGGTTCGAGAAGAAGCGCTCCATCGACCGCTGGCGCAGGTCCAGATCAATAATTGCAACCTTGCGGCCCGCGTGCAGCAGGCCGGTGACGATGTGAATGGCCAGGGTGGACTTGCCGGCCCCGCCCTTTTCATTGCCGATGACGATGACCTGAGGCTGCGCCATGTTGGACCCCGATGTTTCGACGGACGCGACTCAAGTGGTCGCGGCCCGTCCCAGACGCCCTAGATCGGGCCAAGGGCCTCAGTCGTCAACGAAACCTTAAGCCGCGCCTGTGGACGACGCCGCCTCTGCGGCCCGCACGCACCAGGGATCGGACGCCGCCGCGCGTTCGCAAAGCACCTTGGCCTGGGTCGATCCAGCGCGAACCTTCAGCCGCACCAGACGTCGCCCGTTGACCTCGACCGGCTCAAACACCGGGTTCAGACCGCCCTGCCCCAACCGATCCCACGCCGCCTGGGCCGAAGCCTGACTGGCGTAGGCGCCCAGTTGGATCAGAACGGCGGAGGAAGACGCGGCGACCGCAACCGGCCGCGTCGGCCTGACGACGGCCTGCTGCGCAGCCTGCACCTCGGGCGGCGCCTCGGGATCATGGAAGACCGCCGGCATGGCGGGCAGGACAGCCGCCGCCCCGGTGGTCAGCCCGTCGCGGGCGTCCCAGAGCTGATGCGGGGTCAGAAGTTCGACCTTCAGCGGACGCGAACCCGCCGCCTCAGCCTTGCCTGGCTCGACAGCCAGCCGCGCGGGCTCAGGCTTGGCCGACAAGGGAATGGCCGCGATCCGGTCCGCCACGCCCTCGAAACGGTGAGGATCGGCCTCCGCCATGCCGCAGCCGGCCAGCAGCGTCGCAAGGGCGCTGACCGATCCGAACCGCAGGATGACGGAAGCCTTCATGCCGCCATGCTGAACCCAGTCTTTTGAGACAGGGTTGAGGAACAGGCTTAACGCCCGTTCACACCTTCATCAGCCGATGGCGCCGACGCAGCCTTCCACGTCGCCCGGCGCCACGTCGGCGTCGGTCAGGGCCAGGGTCCAGCCGTGGTTGGTGTTCAGACCCCAGCGACGCGCGCCCGAGCCGTCGCCGGCGTCGCCGCCGACCGTCACCACCACACGGCGGCCCGTCGGCAGGGCCGGCGGATCGATCTTGCCCACGGCCAGCGAGGTCGGCGTTTCGCCGCCGTAGCCGTCGAAGACGCTCAGCATCGACCATTCGCGGCGCAGACCCATCCACCAGGCGTCGTCCGTATTGATCGACAGCACGGCCACGCCGTGGCCTTCGGCCGCATGGGCCAGGGCGGCCTGCGGGTCGCGGACCAGCTTGATGTCAGCGGCGGCGCCGAAACGCAGGCGGGCGCCGTCCACAGCCTTGGCCGGATCAATGGGGGCCCAGACATGGACCTGAAGACGGCCCTGACGCGCCAGCCCCCAGCCGACGATCTCGCGCCACAGGTGCTCGACCGCCTCGCGGTTCTCGGGGTCGCACTGCTTCAGGACGCGGGCCTGGACGGCCTGTTCGCGGTCGGGACGCAGCTTGGTGTGAGGGCCGACGGGCGCGTCCTTGGCCTTGCCCACCTGGGCGGCGACGGCCAGACGGCGCTCGAACAGTTCGAGGATCTGGTCGTCCAGGCTGTCGATCTCGGCGCGCAGGGCGGCCAGCGCCTTCTGCTCGGGGCTCAGTTCGACGGTTTCGGCGGGCCAGACTTGCTGGATATTGGATTGCGGCATGGTTTCAGGCTTTCGGCATGGAATTTCGATGGGGAGATCGCGTCCGCCGAGACATCAGGCAGGAACGCGTGCAGGGCCGCTCGGAAGAAGCGGTCGCCAGCGAGACTGTCAGGTTTGGTTAGAAGCCCGACGCCTCAGCCGGCGTATCGAAAGCCGTAATAGCCGTAGCCAAAATAGAAGCCGGCCACCGCGCGCGTGGTGGTTTCAAGGGTCAGTTGTGCGCGCAGCGAGGACATGAATCCGGTCCGGTTTCAGGATCAGGGTCGATCCGATCCCCTCTTAAGCGCGCAAAAACTATGCGCCGTCAACCCTGAGGGGCGCTTAGCAGGACAAATCGCGTCCGGTTGTCGCTGAAATCCTGCAGATCGTTGCGCAGAACCGACAGTCCATAGACCTCGGCCGCACGGGCCGGCGCCACGGCGGCGCGGGTCAGGTCCCCGGCTTCGGCGACGGCTGCGGCGGCCCCGCCGGTGTCGAAGACCTCGACCGAGGCGATCTTCATCTCGCCCAGGGCCTTGGAGCACTGCTGCAGGGCCACCGGATGGCTCTCCGCCGTCCGGATGTCCGACAACCGGGCGTCGGGAAGTCCCAGAAGGGCCAGCCGGATCGGCCGCCAGGCCTCGCTGACCACCGTCAGCCCCGCCTCGCGCACCAGGGTGGCGGCGGGCTCGACCACGCCGATGGTCGAGTTCTCGACCGGGATCAGCGCCGACTGACAGTCGCCGGACAGCAGGGCCTGAATGGCCCCCTGAAAGGTCTCATAACCGACCGCCTCGTCCCACGGACGCAGGTCGAGGCAGGCTTCATGGCTGAAGGCGCCGGGCGCGCCCTGATAGGCGACGCGACCCGGTCCCTCGTCTTCGGTCGGCGTGGTCACGCGGCCTCGGCGCGGGCCTGACGCCCGGCCTTGAGACGCTCGGCGACCAGGAAGGCCAGCTCCAGCGCCTGATCCGCGTTGAGGCGCGGGTCGCAGTGGGTGTGATAGCGGCTCGACAGATCGTCCTCCGTCACCGCCTGGGCGCCGCCCAGGCATTCGGTGACGTTCTGACCGGTCATCTCCAGGTGGACGCCGCCGGGATGAACGCCCTCGGCCTCCGCCACGTCGATGAAGGTGCGAACCTCGCCCATGACGCGGTCGAACGGCCGGGTCTTGTAGCCGTTGGCGGCCTTGAGCGTATTGCCGTGCATCGGGTCGATCGACCAGATGACGCGTTTGCCCTCGGCCTTCACCGCCCGCATCAGGGCCGGCAGGCGATCACCAACCTTGTCGTGGCCGAAGCGGCCGATCAGGGTCAGACGGCCCGGAACATTGTTCGGGTTCAGGGCGTCGATCAGCGGCAGGATGTCCTCCGCCGTCATGGTCGGTCCGCACTTCACGCCGATCGGGTTCGAGATGCCGCGCATGAACTCGACGTGGGCGCCGTCCAGCTGACGGGTGCGCTCGCCGATCCACAGCATGTGGGCCGAGGTGTCGAACCACTCGCCCGACGAACCTTCCAGACGCGTCAGGGCGCTCTCGACGTTCAGCAGCAGGGCTTCGTGGCTGGTGAAGACCTCGACGCGCGACAGGTCGGGATGGGTCTCGGGCGTGACGCCGACCGCCTCCATGAAGGCCAGGGCCTCGGTGATCTTGTCGGCCAGCTCGCGATAGGCCGCGCCCGCACCGTTGTCGGCGAAGCCCAGCGTCCAGCGATGGATGTTGTACAGGTCGGCATAACCGCCGCCCGCAAAGGCGCGCAGCAGGTTCAGCGTCGAGGCCGACTGGTTGTAGGCCTTCAGCAGACGCTGCGGATCGGGCACGCGCTCTTCGGGCGTGAAGCCCATGCCGTTGATGATGTCGCCTCGGTACGACGGCAGCTCGACGCCGCCGATCTCTTCCAGCGGCGACGAGCGCGGCTTGGCGAACTGACCGGCGATGCGGCCCACCTTCACCACAGGCTTGCGACCGGCGAAGGTCAGGACCACCGCCATCTGCAGGATCAGTCGGAAGGTGTCGCGGATGTTGTCGGTCGAGAACTCCTTGAAGCTCTCGGCGCAGTCACCGCCCTGAAGCAGGAAGGCGTTCCCCGCCTCCACCTGCGCGAGATGCTGGGTCAGTTTGCGGGCCTCGCCGGCAAACACCAGGGGCGGCATGGCCCGCAGCTCGTCTTCGACACGGGCCAGTTCGGCCATGTCAGGATAGTCCGTCGGCATATGCACGACGGGCTTGTTTCTCCAGGATTCAGGGGTCCAGCGCTTACTCATGCCGCCTAGATAGCCCTACAGGCGTCTTCGAACAACAAATGTTGCGCCGCAGCGACCTTTTCAGAGCGGCGACCAGGCCTCGTCGGCGGGCAGAGGCGCGAACAGGGCGTCCAGGCTCGCGTCGCTGACACCCGACAGATCGGGCGGCGACCATTGCGGGGCGTTGTCCTTGTCGACGATGACCGCGCGCACGCCTTCCTGGAAGTCGTGGGTCCGCACCACCCGGCCGCCCAGCGCATATTCCATCGCCATGTTGTCGGCGAAGGACGACAGCCCCGCCCCGGTGCGGATCTGGCGCAGCGAGACCTTCAGCGACTGCGGCGACTTGGTCTTCAGGATGCTGAGCTGCTTCAACGCCCAGTCCGACCCATCGGCTTCCAGCGCGGCGAAGATCTCCTCGACCGTGTCAAAGGCGAACAGCCGGTCGATGGCCTCGCGGTGCGCCTCCAGCGGCGCCGGACCCGCGTCGCCCGCCAGACGGTCGGCCACAGCCTTGGGATCAGCGGGCGCGGCCAGCAGTTCGGCCTTCAACCCCTCGACGCCTTCGCTGGCCACGAAATGGGTGTGGATGCCCAGGGCCACCGTGTCCGCCGCCTTCAGCCGCGCGCCCGTCAGCGCCAGCCAGACGCCCGTCTGACCCGGCAGGCGCGGCAGGAACCAGCCCCCGCCCACGTCGGGGAACAGGCCGATGCCCGTTTCGGGCATGGCGTAGGTGGTGCGCTCGGTGGCGATACGAACGTCCGCCGGTTCGCTGATGCCCACGCCGCCGCCCATGACGATGCCGTCGACGATGGCCGTGATCGGCTTGGGGTATTCGAACATCAGATGGTTCAGCTGATATTCGGTCCTGAAGAAGGCCTTGGCCTCCGACGCGTCCCCTGCCCCGCTCTCGGCGATCATGCGGATGTCGCCCCCGGCGCAGAAGCCGCGCTCGCCCGCGTGGTCGATCAGCACCGACTTCACGGCGTCGTCCTCGCGCCAGACCAGCAGGGCCTCGATCATCGCCTCGCACATGGCCCGGTTCAGGGCGTGGATCGCCTTGGGCCGGTTCAGGGTGATGCGACCGACGCCGCCTTCGACGCGGGTGATGACTTCAGCCTCGCTCATCGCGCCAGCTCCCGCGCGATGATGACGCGCATGATCTCGTTGGTGCCTTCCAGGATGCGGTGCACGCGCAGATCACGCACGATCCGCTCCAGCGGATAGTCCTTCAGGTAGCCATAGCCGCCGTGCAGCTGCAGCGCCTCGTCAGCCAGCTGGAAGCAGGCGTCGGTGGCCAGACGCTTGGCCATGGCGCACCACTTGGTCTTTTCCGGGTGGTCGTTGTCGATGGCCCAGGCCCCGCGCTGGACCATCAGGCGCGCGGCTTCCAGGTCCGTCGCCATGTCGGCCAGACGGAACTGCAGGGCCTGGAACTGGCCGATGGCCTGTCCGAACTGCTTGCGCGTGGCGACGTATTCCTGCGCCGTCTCCAGCGCCAGCCGCGCCCCGCCCAGCGAACAGGCGGCGATGTTCAGGCGCCCGCCGTCCAGACCGGCCATGGCGTATTTGAAGCCCGCGCCTTCTTCGCCCACCAGATTGGCGACCGGCACGCGGCAGTCGTCGAAGCTGACCACGGCGGTCGGCTGGGCGTTCCAGCCCATCTTCTTCTCATTGGCGCCGAACGACAGGCCGGGCGTGTCCTTCTCGACCACGATGGTCGAGACGCCCTTGGCCCCTTCGCCGCCCGTGCGGACCATGACGACATAGACGTCCGACACGCCCGCGCCGGAGATAAAGGCCTTGGAGCCGTTCAGCACATAGTGGTCGCCGTCGCGCACCGCCGTGGTCCGCAGCGCCGCCGCGTCCGACCCCGAGCCCGGCTCGGTCAGGCAATAGCTGGCCATCTTGTCCATCGCCACCAGCGACGGCACGAAGCGCGAGCGCAGGTCGTCGGACCCGAACTTGTCGATCATCCACGTCGCCATGTTGTGGATCGAGATAAAGGCCGCCGTCGCCACGTCGCCGCGCGACAGCTCCTCAAAGATTACCGCCGCCTCGACCCGGCCCAAGGCCATGCCGCCGTGCTCTTCGCCGGTATAGATGCCGCAGAAACCCATCTCGGCCGCCGACTTCATCACCTCGACCGGGAAATGCTTGTCCTCGTCCCACTGGGCCGAATGCGGCGCCAGCTCGGCGTCGGCGAAGGCCCGCGCCGCGTCCTGAATGGCGCGCTGGTCGTCGTTGAGGGCGAAGTCCATGATCTATACTCCCGACTCTGCCCTCTGACGGGGCGTTCGTGCCGCTTTTATCCAAGCGCTTGGGATACGTCACCCCGCCAGCGCCCTGCGCCGCATCCTGTGTCCGCCAATGACGCAGTCACGCGCTAGTCTCTGCCTTTCGACGCCGCGATTTCAGACGATTCAGACGAATTGGACTCTGTTTTTTCTCGACCGAGATCCGATATGCGACCTCCAAGGTCGTTCCCCTGCCCCGCCGACCGGACTATGAGCCCTGCATGACCATGCCGTTCCAGCCCGCCGCCTTCCCCTACGCCCGCCCGCGTCGCCTGCGTTCGCAGCCCTGGGTGCGCCGTCTGGTCGCCGAGACGACCCTGACGCCCGCCGACCTGATCTGGCCGATCATCGTCCACGACGGGGCCGAGGACCGCGTGCCGGTCGCCTCCATGCCGGGCGTCTTCCGCCTGTCGCCGAAGGAAGCCGCCAAGGCCGCTGTCGAGGCCCGCGACCTGGGCATCCCCATGATCGCCCTCTTCCCGAACGTGAACGACAGCCTGAAGAATAATGTCGGCACGGCCGCCAGCGACCCTGACGGCCTGATCCCCGACTGCATCAAGGCCATAAAGGACGCCGCGCCCGAGATCGGCGTCATGACCGACGTCGCACTGGACTGCTACACTGACCACGGCCACGACGGGGTTCTGGAAAACGGCCGCATCGTCAATGACGCGACGCTGGAACGTCTGGCCGAACAGGCCTTCATCCACGCCCACGCCGGCGCCGACGCCGTGGCCCCCTCCGACATGATGGACGGCCGCGTCCAGGCGATCCGCGAAGCGCTGGAAGCCAATGGCCTGTCGGACACGCTGATCATCAGCTACGCCGCCAAGTACGCCTCGGCCTTTTACGGACCCTACCGCGACGCGGTGGGTTCCTCGAAATCGCTGACCGGCGACAAGAAGACCTATCAGATGGACTACGCCAACGCCGACGAGGCGCTGCGCGAGGTGGCGATGGACATTTCCGAGGGCGCCGACGCCCTGATCGTCAAGCCGGGCCTGCCCTATCTCGACATCGTCCGCCTAGTCTCGGACACCTTCAAGGTGCCGACCTTCGCCTATCAGGTGTCCGGCGAGTACGCGATGATGCAGGCCTCCATCGCCAACGGCTGGCTGGAGGAAGACCGCGCCATCCTGGAAACCCTGCACGCCTTCAAGCGCGCGGGCGCCTCGGGCGTCCTCAGCTACTTCGCGCCCAAGGCGGCCCGTCTGCTGGGCGCCTGATCCGATTCAGGCCGTCGGATCGACGGCCTGTCCGTACTTGCCGCGGAAATAGGTCAGGGCGTCGCCGGGATGGGTCTCGAAGGCGGCGACCCGGCCCACGATGACCAGGTGGTCCCCCATGACGATGCGGTCGTGGGTCGTGCAGTCCAGCCGCGTCACGGCGTTGCGCAGGCGCGGCGGGGCCGGATCGCCGACCTCGAACTCGTCGTCCGACAGGGTGCAGACGCCCCAGGCGAAGCGGTCAGACATGGCCTGATCCTCGACCGGCAGCATATGCACCGCAAAGCGCTCGGCCCCGGCGAAGGCGTCATGGCGGTCCGACTTCACGTCCAGACACCACAGCACCAGCGGCGGGTCCAGCGACACCGAGGTGAAGCTGTTCACCGTAATGCCCAGCGGCCCTTCGGCCGTATGGGCCGTCACCACGCAGACGCCGGTGGCGAAACCGCCCAGCGCCTTGCGATAGGCCTTGGCGTCGAATTCGGAAGAGGAAGAGGTCTCGGACACAGGCCTGACCTAGGCCGTAGGACCTCCTGCGGCAAGACCGCCCGCCGGAAACGCCCGCGCCGCAACCGCTTCTTAACGGGCGGCGTGGGATTCACGGCTAACAGACGACGTTAAGATTGGCCTGCCCATGTCCGTGAGCGATCGCCCGATCCTCATCAAGAAGGTGAAGAAGGTGACCGCCGGCGGCCACCACGGCGGCGCGTGGAAGGTCGCCTACGCCGACTTCGTGACGGCCATGATGGCCTTCTTCCTGCTGATGTGGCTGATCAACACGACCGACCCGGAGCAGAAGCGCGGCATCGCCGAATATTTCGCTCCCGCCAATGTCTCGGCCTCGACCTCCGGTTCCGGCGGCATTCTGGGCGGCACGGCCCTGGGCGACGACGGGGCCAAGAGCTCGGGCTCCATGTCCGTCATGGAACAACTGGCGCCCGAGGCGCCGGAAACGCCTGAAGAAGCCGGTCAGAGCGCCAACCTGGCCGCCGCCAGCGAATCCGCCCTGCGCGCCGAGATCGCCCGCCGCGAGGCCGCCGACTTCGCCAGCGCCGCCGAAAGCCTGCGCCAGGCCATGCAGGCCATGCCTGAACTGGCCGAGCTGTCGAAACAGCTGATCATCGACCAGACGCCCGAGGGCCTGCGCATCCAGCTGGTCGATCAGGAAGGCCGATCGATGTTCGAGAACGGCTCCTCGCGTCCCAACCCGCGCGCCCAGCTGCTGTTGCGGGCCATCGCCAAGGTCATCAACCAGCTGCCCAACCGCATCTCGATCACCGGCCACACCAGCGCCGTCGCCGGCTCCAGCCGCGCCAGCGGCGCCGGCGACTGGGCGCTGTCCTCGGCGCGCGCCGACGCCTCGCGCCTGACGCTGCAGGCTGCGGGCGTGAACGCCGACCGGGTCTATTCGGTGGCGGGCAAGGCCGGATCCGACCCCCTCTATCCCGACGACCCGTCCCTGGCCGGCAACCGCCGCATCGCCATCGTCCTGCTGCGCGAGGCGCCGGTCCTGCCCACGGACACCAGCCTGTGACCGCAAGCGCCGGACTTCTCGGCGCTTGCGAAATCCTCCGGTTGCGCGCCAAATCAGCACATGACGACCCGCGCGCAAACCTGCCGAAGCGATTGGAAACGGACGTAAGGCCGTGACCCAGCATTTCCCGACCCGGCAACTGCGGTTCTTCATGACCGCCAACGCGCCCTGCCCCTATCTGCCAGGCCAGTTCGAGCGCAAGGTCTTCGCCAACCTGCCCTTCAGCGACGGCGCCGACGTTAACGACGCCCTGACCCAGGCCGGTTTCCGCCGCAGCCAGAACATCGCCTATCGCCCCGCCTGCGAGGCCTGCGCGGCCTGCGTCTCGGTGCGCATCCCGGTGGCCGAGTTCATCTTCTCCCGCTCTCAGCGCAAGATCCTGAACCGCAACGCCGACCTGTCGCGCGATCTGGTCGAGGCCGAGGCGACGATGGAGCAGTTCGACCTGCTGCGCCGCTACCTCTCCGCCCGTCACCCCGGCGGCGGCATGAGCGACATGGGCTGGTCCGACTATGTCTCCATGGTCGAAGACACGGCCGTCCGTACCCACCTGATCGAATATCGCCTGCCCGCAACCGACGACGGCCCCGGCGACCTGGTCGGGGTCTGCCTGACCGACCTGCTGCATGACGGTCTGTCGATGGTCTACAGCTTCTTCGAGCCGGAGCTGGAGCGCCGCAGCCTGGGCCAGTTCGCCATCATGGATCACCTGCGCCAGGCGGCACTGGTCGGCCTGCCTTATGTCTATCTGGGCTACTGGGTCCAGGGTTCGCCCAAGATGGACTACAAGGCGAAGTTCAGGCCCATGGAAGCCCTGCGCCCGCTGGGGTGGGAACGCCTGCCCTAGGCCTCAGGTCGTCGGAACCGCCGTGCCGGCGCGCGGCGCCGACGGCGTCGGCCCCCACGGCCCTTCGTCCCGGCCGCCGGCGAACTTCACCAGGGCTGCGATCCGCTTCTCGATCGGCGGGTGGGTGGCGAACAGGCCGGCGAAGTCCGCCTTGTCCGCCGTATTGTCCAGGAACATGCCGCGCAGTTCGTCGGGCGCCTCGATCTTCGACTGGCCCGACACCTTGCGCAGCGCCGAGATCATGGCGTCGGGGTTCTTGGTCAGTTCCACCGCCCCCGCATCGGCCACATACTCCCGCGTCCGCGACAGGGTCATGCGGATGACGGTCGCCAGACCAAAGCCGATCACCCCGATGGCCAGACCGATCAGGATCAGCGGCATGGCGTTCTTGTTGTCCCGGCTGCGCCCGCCACGCATGTAGAAGAGGCTGCGGAACACCAGTTCGGCGATCACGCTGATGATGCCCGCAAAGATCGAGGCGATCACCATGGTCCGCACGTCCTTGTTGATGACGTGGGTCAGTTCGTGCGCCAGGACGCATTCCATCTCGTCTCGGCTGAGGGTCTGCATCAGGCCGCGCGTGACGGTGACGCTGTAATTGCCCTCGTGCAGACCGGACGCATAGGCGTTCAGCGACAGGCTCTCGATGATCCGCAGCGTCGGCGTCTTCATCCCGCGCGAGATCGCCAGGTTTTCCAGCAAGTTATAAAGCTCGGGCTCGATCCGACGTTCGACCTTCCGCGCCCCCGTCATGGCATCGATCATCATCTGGTTGCCGAAATAGGCGATGACGAACCAGATCGCGGCCATGACCAGCGCCGTCGGCACGGTCCAGCCCAGCATGGACGCCGCCAGCGCCAGATCCTGCGACAGACTGCCGCCCGAGTTGGGCAGCAGGCCGAACCCCATCATCAGCACCTGAACGCCGAACAGCAGGCCGACCAGCAGCACCGGAAACCCGGCCAGCAGGATCGCCGACCGGGTGTTGTTTTGCCAGATGTGGGTCTTGAGGCCGACGGCCTGACCGAAAACCGCCATTGGGGCTTAGAACTTCACCGTCGGCGGGGCCGCGTTCAGGGCGGCGCGCTCGCCCTCGCCCACGTCGAAGAAGGGCTTGTCCGCGCCGAAGCCGAACATCCCGGCGAACAGGACCGTCGGAAACTGGCGACGCACGGCGTTGAACTCGCTGACGGCGTTGTTGAAGAAGCGGCGCGCGGCGGCCAGCTTGTTCTCGATGTCCGACAGGTCCATCTGCAGCTGCTGGAAGTTGGCGTTGGCCTTCAGGTCCGGATAGGCCTCCGACACGGCGAACAGGCGGCCCAGAGCGCCGGTCAGCATGTTCTCGGCCTGCACCTTCTCATCGACCGTACGCGCGCCCGCGGCGGCGGCGCGCGCCTGGGTCACGGCGTCCAGGGTGCCGCGCTCGTGCGTGGCGTAGCCCTTCACCGTCTCGACCAGGTTGGGGATCAGGTCCTGGCGCTGCTTCAGCTGCACGTCGATGTCGGCGAACGACTGGCTCGCCGTCTGATCCAGCTTCACCAGCCGGTTGTAGGCCCCGACGACGACGAACAGCAGAACGACGACGATGACGCCGATGATGATCCAGGTGATCATTGAAATCTCCAGCCCCGGCCGGATCGGCCTTGGGCGGGATTATCGCAAGGGCTGACGGCGACCTCCAATGAAATCGCCGTCACCTTGCGTCAGCGGAACTTGCGCATCCCGCGCGGACCCTGACGTCCGGCCCCGGCGCGTTTGCCCAGCCAGTCCTTCCAGTCGGGCCAGTTGCGGCGACGGCCGCCGCCGTCGGCCCATTCCGGTCCCGCCTCGGCGTTGAACACCGAAACATCGACCAGACCGCCCTGCTTGTAGTTCTGCAGCTTCACGCCCTTGCCGCGGCCCATTTCGGGCAGTTCAGCCAGCGGGAAGATCAGCGCCTTGATGTTCTCGCCGATGACGGCGACGTGGTCGCCCTGCGGGTTCGACGGGATGCGCAGCATGGCCAGCATCTCGCCGTTCAGCACCTGCTTGCCGCCGCGCTTCTGGGCCAGAAGATCATTCTCCGGTGCGACAAAGCCGTAACCGGCCTTGGACGCGACCAGAAGCTTCGCATTCGGTTCGTGCGCCACGACATTGATAATCTCGGCCTTTTCGTCGAGATCGATCATCAGACGCAGCGGCTCGCCGTGGCCGCGCCCGGAGGCCAGCTTGTCGGCGCCGATGGTGAAGATACGCCCGTCGGACGCCCCGATCAGCAGCTTGTCCGTGGTGAAGGCCGGGACCAGGAAGCCCAGACTGTCACCTTCCTTGAACTTCAGCTCCGACGGGTCCTCGACCTTGCCCTTGGCGGCGCGGATCCAGCCGCGCTCCGACAGGATGACGGTGATGGCTTCGCGCGGGATGAAGGCTTCGGGCGCGACGAAGGCCGAAGAGTCCACCGCCTCGCCGATGGTCGTGCGACGCGGCGAGATCAGGGCCTTGCGGACCGCCTCCAATTCCTTGGAAATGGCCTTCCACTGCTTGCCTTCCGACGAGGTCAGCGCCTTCAGCGCCGCAAGTTCTGCCGACAGCTCGTTGAATTCCTTCTCGATCGTCATTTCCTCAAGCCGCGCCAGCTGACGCAGGCGGGTGTCGAGGATGAAGTCGGCCTGGACCTCGGTCAGGCCGAAGCGCGCGATCAGGACGGCCTTGGGCTGCTCCTCCTCGCGAACGATGCGGATCACCTCGTCCAGGTTCAGGAAGACGATGCGCAGGCCTTCCAGCAGGTGCAGTCGCTTCTCGACCCGTTCGATCCGCCACTGGCTGCGGCGGTTCAGCACCTCGCGGCGGTGATCGAGGAAGGCGCGCAGGCAGTCCTTCAGGCCCATGACGCGCGGCGTGCCGCTGGCGTCCAGCACGTTCATGTTGATCGGGAAGCGGACCTCCAGATCGGACAGCTTGAACAGGCTCTCCATCAGCATCTCGGGCTCGATGGTGCGGTTCTTGGGCTCGAGGATCAGGCGGATGTCTTCCGCCGACTCGTCGCGCACGTCGCCCAGCAGCGGCGCCTTCTTGTTCTCGATCAGGTCGGCCAGACCCTCGATCAGGCGGCTCTTCTGCACCTGATAGGGCATCTCGGTGACGATGATGCGCCAGACGCCGCGCCCCAGGTCCTCGGTCTCCCAGCGGGCGCGCAGACGCACGCCGCCCCGGCCCGTCTCATAGGCGTCCAGGATGGAGGCATGGCCTTCGACCGAGACCCCGCCGGTCGGGAAGTCCGGCCCCGGCACGATCTCGACCAGTTCCGCCGTCGTCGCCTCGGGCCGCTCCAACAGCAGTTGGCAGGCGTCGATCAGTTCGCCGACGTTGTGCGGCGGGATCGAGGTCGCCATGCCCACGGCGATGCCCGACGAGCCGTTGGCGAGCAGGTTGGGGAAGCCCGCCGGCAGGACCAGCGGCTCTTCGTCCTGATCGTCATAGGTGGGGCGGAAGTCGACCGCGTCCTGATCGATGCCGTCCAGCAACAGGACGGCGGCGGGCGTCAGCTTACACTCGGTGTAACGCATGGCGGCGGCGCTATCGCCGTCGATGTTGCCGAAGTTCCCCTGACCGTCGACCAGCGGATAACGCTGGGCGAAGTCCTGGGCCAGACGGACCAGGGCCTCGTAGATGGAGGCGTCGCCGTGAGGGTGATAGCCGCCCATCACCTCGCCGACGACCTTGGCGCATTTGCGCGCCGCCGCCTGCGGGTTCAGCCGCATCTGGTGCATGGCGTACATGATGCGCCGGTGCACCGGCTTGAAGCCGTCGCGCACGTCAGGCAGGGCCCGGTTGGTGATCGTGGACAGGGCGTAGGCCAGGTAGCGCTTGGACAGCGCATCGCCCATCGGCTCTTCAACGATGCGGCCGCCTTCGGGCGTCGGGGTGTGGATGGTCATGCGACTTCGAATCGGTGATCTGAACGACAAAGTCTAGCGCAGCGCGCGGCTGACGCGGGGACGATCCGCGCCTATCTGTGGAGGGTCGTCGTCGAAAAGGCAGGAACCGCGCATGAAGACCGCCCTCACCGACCGCCTCGGGCTGGACCTGCCCATCGTTCAGGCCCCCATGGCCGGGACCTCGACGCCCGCACTGGCGGCCGCCGTGTCGAACGCCGGGGCGTTGGGCTCCATCTCCATCGCCTCGGTCGATGCGGTCGAGGGACAACGCCAGATTCAGGCGCTGAAGGCCCTGACGACGCAGCCGTTCAACATCAACGTCTTCTGCCATGCCCCAACGCCGCCCGATCCGGCGCGCGACCGCGTCTGGATCGACAGCCTGCGCCCGACCTTCGCTCAGTTCGGCGCCGCGCCGCCCGAGACCCTGAACGAGATCTACCAGAGCTTCCTGACCGACGACGCCAAACTGGCCGTTCTGCTGGAGGAGAAGCCCGCCATCGTCAGCTTCCACTTCGGCCTGCCTCAGGCGGACAAGGTCGCAGCGCTGAAGGCCGCCGGATGCATCCTGCTCGCCAGCGCCACCACGCCGGACGAAGGCCGACAGGCCCAGGCGGCGGGCATCGACATGGTGGTCGCCCAGGGGGTCGAGGCCGGCGGCCATCGCGGCGTCTTCGATCCCGCCGACGACCCGCGCTTCGCGACCCTGCCCCTGACCCGATTGTTGGCCCGCGAACTGGACATCCCGGTCATCGCCGCAGGCGGGATCATGGACGGGTCCGGGATCACGGCCGCCCTGGCGCTGGGCGCAGCGGGGGCGCAACTGGGCACCGCCTTCGTCTCCTGCCCCGAGTCCGCCGCCAACCCCGCCTATCGCGCCGCCTTGGCCGGTCCCCGCGCCGAACGCACCCGCGTCAGCCCCGTCATTTCGGGCCGTCCCGCGCGCGGGATCGAAAACGCCTTCATGCAGCGCGCCGACGAGGCCCTAACCGCCGGCTACCCCTACGCCTACGACCTCGGCAAGGCGCTGAACGCCGCCGCCAGCGCCCGGGACGACGACGGCTACGCCCCGCAATGGGCCGGTCAGGCCGCTCCCCTGTCCCGGGCCCTCCCCGCCGCCGAACTGGTCTCGGCTCTGAAAAGGGAAATGCGCGAGACGATCGCGGGTCTGCCCCGCCCCTGACTTCACCGGAAAGAGCGGGCTGGTTGGCGAGCTAGAGCCGGCCCGCCTCGGCCAGCCGTTCGATCATCCATACCCGCGCGGGCGGCAGGGGCTTGTTCAGGGCGTGAAAAACGAACTGCTCGAGGAAGTGCCCGGTCAGGTCCAGCCCCGCCTTCACGTCGCCATCGCCCAGGCCCGCCTGCGCCCCCAGCATGAAGGGCGGCAGGGCCAGCAGCTTGTCGGCATAGGGCGCGCCCGCCTCTCGGCTGACAGCCCGACCAGTCCGCGGGCTGACATAGATCAGGTCATCCATCGAGCCGGTGGCGGCGCAGCGCGACAGGTCCAGACCAAAGCCCAGATCTTCCAGCAGTCCGGCCTCGAACCGCACAAAGATGGCGGGCCAGACCTCGGGCATGACGAAGGCCCCCATCAGGGCCTCGAAGGCGTAGAAGGCCCCCGGATGCGCCTCTCGCTCGGGCAGCGCCCCTTGCGCCACGGCCGCGGCGGCGTTCAACCCGACCAGGGCCAGAGGATCGTCGAACAGGGCCGCCGGCCCCTCGCCCACCGGCTCCAGCCGCGCCGAGCCCAACTGGTCCGAGGTCCGCGACCGCAGATCGACCACGACCCGCGCGCCCGCCTGCAGAAAGGGCCGCATCTTGCGCGACGCCCCGCCGGCGACATAGGCGGCGCGTCGCCCATGCCGCTCGGTCAACAGCTCGACAACAGCCCCCGTATCCCCATGCGCCCGCGCCGACAGGACGAAGGCGTCGTCCTGAACCTCCATCAGTCGGCCTTGATCACGCCGACGACGGCGCGCGCCTTGTCGTTCGGCACGGTGAAGCTGAGGACATACTGCTCGATCTTCCAGCCGTCGTCGGTCAGCCGCAGCACGCCCGAGCCGCGCGTGGTCCCATAGGCGTCATTGTCCAGCACCTCGTCGAACCAGGCGACGCAGCGGCAGTCCATCGAAGCGATGGTCACCACCCGCGCCGAAGGACGATAGGTCCAGCCCTTGCCCTGCGAGAAATAGGGCATGGCGTAGGCGCGGAACTCCGGCAGGCTCCACCGCTCGGTCGCGTCCGTGCCGATGAAGCGGGCGTCCGGCGTGAAGGTAGCGAAATAGGCTTCGCCGTCCGCCACCGAGGCGGCGGCGTGCATGGCGTCCAGCGTGCGCTCGACGGGGGCGGTCTCCGCGGACGCGGCGGACAGTTGAAGCATCATCAGGGCGGCGGTGATCATGGCTTTGTTCTAGTCCTGTTCCGCCAGCGGGGGAAGCGCCCGCTTCCTTCTCCTCTTGAGGGAGAAGGGAAACGACGCGCGCCTCGCGCGTTCCGCCCTGATCCATGGGAGAACGTCATGAAGATCGTCACCAGCCTCAGCTTCCAGGGCCAGTGCCGCGAGGCGCTGGACTTCTACGCCCGCATCCTGGGCGGCAAGGTCACGGCCGCCTTTCCGTTCGGCGAAGGGCCGCCCGACATGCCGGTCGACCCCAAATACAAGGACTGGCTGATGCACGGCTGGCTGGAGGTCGGGGATCAGGCGATCATGGGGGCCGACCTGCCGCCAGAGTTCGCCCCGAACATCGACAAGCCCAAGAACGGCTTCGACGTCTCCTATCACACCGACGACCTGGCCAAGGCGCGACAGGTCTTCGACGCCCTGTCCGAGGGCGGCAAGGTATCGATGCCCTTCGCCGAGACCTTCTGGTCGCCCGGTTTCGGCAGTCTGACGGATCGGTTCGGCATCCCCTGGATGGTCAACACCAACCCGACCGAGGAATGGAAACCGGGCGGCTGACGCCTTTGTGATCACAGACTGTTACGACCAAAGCCGTATTGGAATCAGGGTGATGCGGCGCCTATGTCCGCCTCGTTCCTTGAGCCCTCCCCGGCTCCAGTCGTCAGGTTTCCGATGTCCCGCGTCCGTAACGCCGCCCTCAAGTCGAAGATCATGTCCGCCCAGGACGCCGCCGCTCTGATCCCGGCCAACTCGACCGTGGGCATGAGCGGCTTCACCGGCTCGGGCTACCCCAAGGTCGTGCCGATGGCCCTGGCCGAGCGGATCGAGGCCCAGCACGCGGCGGGCAACGCCTTCAAGCTGAAGGTCTGGACCGGCGCCTCGACCGGACCGGAACTGGACGGCGCCCTGGCCAAGGCCGACGGCATCGAGTTCCGCCTGCCCTACAACTCAGACCCCATCGCCCGCGAGAAGATCAACAAGGGCGAGATGGAATACCTGGACATGCACCTGTCGCAGGTGGCGCCGGTCGCCTGGCAGGGTTTCCTCGGCCCGCTGGAGACGGCGGTGGTCGAGGTCTCGGGCATCCGTGAGGACGGCGCGCTGATCCCGTCATCCTCCATCGGCAACAACAAGACCTGGCTGGACCGCGCCGATCAGATCATCCTGGAGGTCAACAGCTGGCAGAATGCGGCGCTAGAGGGGATGCACGACATCTACTACGGCACGGCCCTGCCGCCCGCGCGGGTGCCGATCCCGCTGACCAAGCCGACCGACCTGATCGGCGAGACCGTCTTCCGCGTCGATCCGTCGAAGATCGCCGCCATCGTCGAGACCGACAGCCCCGATCGCAACCTGCCCTTCGCCGCACCGGACGCCAGCGCGACCGCCATCGCCGGGCACCTGATCGAGTTCCTGCAGCACGAGGTGAAGCTGGGCCGACTGCCCGCCCATCTTCTGCCGCTGCAATCGGGAGTGGGCAATGTCGCCAACGCCGTGCTCGCCGGCCTGCAGGACAGCCCGTTCGAGAACCTGACCGCCTATACCGAGGTGCTGCAGGACGGGATGCTGGACCTGCTGGACAGCGGCAAGCTGACGGTCGCCTCGGCCACCGCCTTCTCGCTCAGCCCCGAGGCCGCCGCCGACCTGAACAGCCGCATGGAGCAGTTCCGCGGCAAGATCATCCTGCGCCCGCAGGAGATTTCAAACCACCCGGAGATCATCCGTCGCTTGGGCTGCATCGCCATGAACGGCCTGATCGAGGCCGACATCTACGGCAACGTCAACTCGACCCACGTCATGGGTTCGCGCATCCAGAACGGCATCGGCGGCTCGGGCGACTTTGCGCGCAACGCCTATATTTCCTGCTTCGTCACGCCGTCGACGGCCAAGGGCGGCAAGATCTCGGCCATCGTCCCCATGGCCAGCCACGTCGACCACATCACCCAGGACGTGCAGGTCATCGTCACGGAACAGGGCCTGGCCGATCTGCGCGGCCTGTCGCCGAAGCAGCGCGCCCAGGTCATCATCGCCAACTGCGCCCACCCCGATTATCGCGACGCGCTGAAGGACTACTACGACCGCGCGCTGAAGGGCTCCTACGGCCTGCAGTCCCCGCACCTGCTGACTGAGGCCCTGTCCTGGCACCAGCGTTTCATCGAGACGGGATCGATGAAGGCGTAGCCTGATCTTTCCTCCCCACTTTGTGGGGAGGGGGACCGCGTAGCGGTGGAGGGGCTCGGTCGCGCCTGGCGCATGACCGCCCCTCCGTCACAACGGCTTCGCCGTCGCGCCACCTCCCCATTGCATGGGGAGGAAATCAGACAGCCTAGCGGTTCAGCCCGGTCGGGAATGGCCGGCCGAGAGCCTCAGCCATGGCCTGCTGGCTCAGCATGAAGACCAGGTCGCGCTGATGGTAGTTGTTCGACAGGACCACCACCGTCACGTCAGCCTCGGGCTGATAGAGAACCAGGTTGCGGAACCCGGCCCAGCTGCCCGTGTGATAGATCTGCTTGTCGTCAAAGGCAGGCGTCACCTGTTCGCCCAGGCTGTTGACGTAGATGCCGTAGCCATAGGCCCGGTGCGCGCGGCCCCGCTCCTTCGGCGTATCCGCCGGGGCATGATCGGCGATCATCTGCGCGTAGGCGGTGTCGCTGAGGACATGACCCTTATGCAGGGCCTGGTTCCAGACCAGCATGTCGTCCAGCGTCGAGTACAGGGCGCCGGCGCCATAGACGACGCTGACGTTGGCGATCGGCTGGGCCGCCAGTCCGCCGGGGAAGTTGGCGTAGCCCATGGCCAGCCCCTGCGCGTCGGCGTGAGCGTCCGACCCGGTGTCCTTCAGGCCCAGGGGCTTCAGGATGGCGTCATTCAGATAGGTCTCGAACGGCTTGCCGCTGGCCTTGCTGACGATCTCCGCGGCCAGATTATAGGCGGCGTTGTCGTAGCGGATCTTGGTGCCCGGCTCGAACTGCAGGCCATAGCGGGCCGAGGTCTCGGTCAGTTCCTGCGGCGTACGCGGGGTGACGCGGATGCGGCCCCACTCGGCTTGGGCCATCAGGTCGGGGATGCCCGAGGTGTGCGACAGCAGGTGGTGAATGCGCAGCGGCTTCCACGCGTCCGGGCAGGCCTCGATCCATTGGCAGACCGGGTCGTTGACCGTGAGTTTGCCCTCGTCCTGCAGCTTCAGGATGGCGGCGGCGGTGAACTGCTTGGACACCGAGGCTAGGCGGAAGCGGGTGTCCAACTGCAGCGGCTGATCGTTCTCGTAGTTCGCCTTGCCGTAGACCTGCCGGAACAGGACCTGATCGCCCTTGGCCACCAGAATGGCGCCCATGAACTGCTTGTGCTCGCCCAGATAGTCCAGCCGCGCCTTCAGCTGCGGCAGGGCCTCGACCACCTCGACTGGCGGCCGTTCCGGCAGCCTGGGCTTGGCGACCGCCGCCTGGGTTTCAGGCGCAATGGCGTGGACGATCCACGCGCCGGCGCCGGCGGAGGCAAGGGCGACTGCGACCAGGGATCCGAGGAACCAGGGCCGCCCGCCTGCGGACTTGGGGACTACAAACACGATACTGAACTACGATCCTAGACGTCGAACTCCAGCCCGAATTGGGCGTAAAGGGCGCGGCTGTCCTGCCACTTCGGGTCGACCTTGACGGTCAGGAACAGGTGAACGGGACGGTCGAGCAGCTCGATCAGCTCCTCGCGCGATTTCTGGCCGATCCACTTCAGGGTCTGGCCGCCCTTGCCCAGAACGATGGGGCGCTGGCTCTCGCGCTCGACATAGATGGTCTGCTCGATGCGCACCGAACCGTCGGGCTTCTCGTCAAAGGCCGTGGTCTCGACCGCCGCCGAATAGGGCAGTTCCTCGTGGACACGCAGATAGACCTTCTCACGCGTGATCTCGGCGGCCAGGACGCGCACCGGCACGTCGGCCGATTGATCTTCGGGATAGAGCCACGGACCGGCGGGCATGGAACGCGCCAGACGCTGCTTCAGGTCGTCAACGCCGTCGCCGCTCAAGGCCGAGATCATATAGACCTCTTCATAGACGCCGGTTTCGAACAGGCGGTGCGACAGGGCCAGCAGGGTGTCGCGGCGCATGCCGTCGATCTTGTTCAGCACCAGGATGACCTTGGTCCCCGTCGCCTTCAGGTTGGCGATGATGGTCTCGGTGTCCTCGGCGGACTTGCGGTCGGCGGCGGAGCCGTCACGGCCTTCAGAGGCGATGTGCGACGGGGCGTCGATCAGGTGGACCACCACGTCGGCGTCCTCGGCGCCGCCCCAGGCCGAGGCGACCATGGCGCGGTCCAGACGACGGCGCGGGGTGAAGATGCCCGGCGTGTCCACCAGAACGATCTGGGCGTCGCCCTCGATGGCGATGCCGCGCACAGGGAAGCGCGTGGTCTGGACCTTTTGGGTCACGATCGAGACCTTGGATCCCGTCAGCCGGTTCACCAGCGTCGACTTGCCGGCGTTGGGCGCGCCGATGATGGCGGCGAAGCCCGCGCGCTGATTGGGGTTGAGGGTCTCGGTCAAATTACGCCTTCTCGTTTCAACAGCGCCGTGGCGGCGGCTTTCTCCGCCTCCTGACGCGAACGTCCTGTTTGTTTCACGGGATCGAAACCGACCACCGTCGCCTCGACCACGAAGGTCGGAGCATGATCTGATCCGGTGCGC
This sequence comes from Brevundimonas sp. T2-11, assembly GCF_055397675.1. Lineage (NCBI taxonomy): Bacteria > Pseudomonadati > Pseudomonadota > Alphaproteobacteria > Caulobacterales > Caulobacteraceae > Brevundimonas > Brevundimonas sp. T2-11. The sequence continues at coordinate 1,404,006 of NZ_AP027920.1, read as the reverse complement.
TCCACCACCCGATAGGTCGGCAGCGGACGCCCTTGAGCCTGCGCCCACTCCTGCAGAGCGGACTTGGGATTGGTCACGGCGGGCGCCGGGGGCGACGCGAACTCCTCGGCCCAGGCGATATCGAACATGGCCTTGGCCGCCGTCAGGCCGCCGTCGCGATAGACAGCCGCCAGGATAGCCTCGACAGCATCGGCGATGACTCCGGCCTTTCTGCGGCCGCCCGTCTTGGTCTCGCCCGCCGACAGACGCAGGGCCGCGCCAACGCCCAGCCGTTCGCCGACACGAGCGCAGGCGCTCTTGTCCACCAGGGCGTGCAGGCGGGCCGACAACTGGCCTTCGTCCGCCGACGGGAACTCACGCGTCAGGCGGTCCGCCACCAGCAGGCCCAGGACCCGGTCGCCCAGGAACTCCAGCCGCTCATTGTCGGCGGGACGGCGGCCGTCGGCCTGCCCCCCGCCCTCGCCCACGCTGGCGTGGGTCAGCGCCCGTTCCAGCAGGGACGGGTCGCTGAACTCATGGCCCAGCCGACGCCGGAGCGCGGCGACGGCCTCGGCCCGAACGTTCGCCATCAGTCCAGGATCTTGAAGAACCGGCTGGGACGCAGGTTGGCGAACCAGCTGACCGGGTTGAACAGCGACGCGCCCGGCGACCAGGAGAACATGATGATCTCGGCCTTGCCGACCAGGTTCTCGGCCGGGACCATGCCCACGCCGGCCGACATCTCGACGCGGCTGTCGATCGAGTTGTCGCGGTTGTCGCCCATCATGAAGAAGTGACCGGCCGGAACCTCGTAGACCGGGGTATCGTCCAGATCGCCGCCGGGCCCGAAGTCCTGGGTCATGAAGCTCTTGCCGTTCGGCAGGGTTTCGCGAACTTGGGTCACCGGACGCGGGCCGAACATGTCGGCCATCTCGGCGCGGCTGACGACGACGTCCTTCACCGGGGCGCCGTTGATGTAGAGCTTGTTGGCGATCATCTGCACCTTGTCGCCCGGCAGGCCGATCACGCGCTTGATGTAGTCGGTCTTGTTGTCGCGCGGCAGCTTGAACACAACGATGTCGCCCCGCGTGGGGTCCTTGCCCATGATCCGGCCGTCGAACAGCGGCGGGCTCCACGGGATCGAGTGCTTCGAATAACCGTACGACCACTTCGACACGACGATGTAGTCGCCCTCATAGAGGTTAGGCTCCATCGAGGCCGACGGGATGGTGAAGGGCTGGAACAGCAGCACCCGCAGCACGAAGGCGATCAGCAGGGCGAAGACGATGGTCTTGATGATCTCGACCGTCTCGTTGCTCGCGGACTTCTCTTTTTTCACACGTTTGGCTTTCTTGGGACGCGGCGTGGCGTAGATCGGCTTGTCGCTGTCGAGGGCTTCGGGATCGTCCCCCATGTCGAAGGGGGCGTCGCCGTCGTCGCTCCAGATCGGTCGTTGCTCGGTCGGATCGATGGCAGGATTGCCGGCGCCGCCGTACGCCTTGGGGTCGTCGCTCATGGTCTGCTCGAATCCCCCGCAGAACGCGGGGTTGGAAACCTGAGGCGTAATGGCTGATTACGCCACGGGCAAGGCTTCGATGACCACGAAAGCGAGAGCATACGGGTGTTCGTCGCTGAGGGTCAGGTGGATGCGCGGCTCATGCCCTGGCGGAGTCAGGCGCGCCAGATGCTCGGCGGCGTGGCCGGTCAGGGCCAGGGTCGGCTGGCCCGACTTCAGATTCACCACCCCCATGTCGCGCCAATAGACATCGGCGCGCATCCCGGTGCCCAGGGCCTTGGCGCAGGCCTCCTTGGCCGCGAACCGCTTGGCGTAGCTCCAGGCCGGGTCAGGCTTGCGGTCCGAACGGGTGCGTTCCAGCTCAGTGAAGCAGCGTTCCTTGAAACGGTCGCCGAACCGATCCAGCGACTTCTGGATACGACGAATATCCGACAGGTCAGCGCCGACGCCGATGATCACCGGCCTGCTCCCGACACCGCCTCGTCCATCGCCGTCCGCATCCGGCGAATGGCGGCGTCCAGACCGACGAAGACCGCCTCTCCGATCAGGAAGTGTCCGATGTTCAGCTCCCTGATCTCGGGGATGCCTAGAACCACGCTGGCGGTGGCGTAGTCGAGGCCATGGCCGGCATGGACCTCCAGCCCCAGGATGTCGGCCTGGGCGGCGGCGGCGGCCAGTCGGTCCAGCTCGAAAGCGCGCTCGGCGGGATCGGTCAGATGGCAATAACGGCCGGTGTGGAACTCGACCACCTGTGCGCCCACGGCGGCGGCGGCCTCGACCTGGGCCTCGGACGGCTCGATGAACAGGCTGACGCGGATGCCCGCCTCCGACAGCGCCTTCACCACGGGGGCGATGCGCGCCTCATGATCGGCGACGGCCAGACCGCCCTCGGTCGTGACCTCTTCGCGCCGCTCCGGCACCAGACAGGCGGCGTGCGGACGGTGACGCAGGGCGATGGCCAGCATCTCGTCGGTCACCGCCATCTCGAAGTTCAGCGGCTTGCCTGCGCGACGACACAGGGCCGTCAGCACGTCGATGTCGGCGTCGGTGATGTGGCGGCGGTCCTCGCGCAGGTGGGCGGTGATGCCATCCGCCCCGGCGGCCAGCGCCGCCTCGGCCGCACGGGCCGGATCGGGATGAGCGCCGCCGCGCGCGTTACGAACCGTGGCGACGTGGTCGATATTGACGCCCAGACGAACCCGCTCGCGCTTCATCCCACCTCTCCAGCTTTCACCGCTTTGCGGCGGACCAAATCCGCCAGGAAACCCGTCAGGACTGCAAGGATCACCAATACCGACAGCTCGTCACTGGTGAACACGCCCCGCCGCCACTTTTCGACGAGCACCAGGGCCGCCGCACCCAAAAACATGTAGCGCAAGGCGGAAAGTCCACGCGCAACCCGCTCATTGAAAAAGAAGCGGAAAACCATGTTGTTTCGGTTGCTGGCAGGGCCCATGCGATCTCCTAGCCCTTGGACAACCGGCGGCTGCCCGGGTCCTCGACCGGCAGGGCGGCCAGTTCTGGCGGCAGGGCGTCGGCCGGATAGGCCGGGACGTCCAGCGTCGCCAGGGCGATCAGCGGCACGCCCACGTCGGCGCGACCGCCCGAGCGGTCAACGATGCAGGCGGCGGCGACGACTTCGCCCCCGGCCTTCTGGATGGCGGCGATGCATTCGCGCGACGACAGACCGGTGGTGACGATGTCCTCGACCATGACGACCTTCTCGCCTGGCTCGACGGTGAAGCCGCGACGCAGCTTGAACTCGCCGCCTTCGCGCTCGACGTAAAGCGAGCGCACGTTCAGGTGCTTGGCCGTCTCATAGCCGGGGATGATGCCGCCGACGGCGGGCGAGATCGCCACATCGACCGGGCCGACCGTGGCGACGATCTTGTCGGCCAGAGCCTTGCACAGGCGCTCGCAACGACGACCGTCCATGAAGACCAGGTTCTTCTGCAGGAAGACCGGGCTGTGCAGGCCGGACGACAGGACGAAATGGCCTTCGCGCAGGGCGCCGGCGTCGCGGAATTCGTTGAGGACGTCTTCAGTGTTCATGAGAGCGTCCCTTAGACCCTGCATCCGCGACCCTCAAGCCGAGCGATCTACTTGATGTCGCAGTTCGGCTTCAGCCCGCCTTCCAGCAGCTTTGTCCACACCGTCTCGGCGTCGTCGGCGAAGGCGAACAGTTCCATGTCCGAGGCCTTGACCATGCCATGCTCGATCAGGGTGTCGAAGTTGATGACCGAGCGCCAATAGGCCTCGTCGAACAGGACGATGGGAATCGGCGGCGCCTTGTCGGTCTGACGCAGGGTCAGGATCTCGAACAGCTCGTCCAGGGTGCCGAATCCGCCGGGGAAGACCACCAGACCATTGGCCCGCATGGCCAGATGCATCTTGCGCATGGCGAAGTAGTGGAACTGGAAGGTCAGCTCCGGCGTCGACCACGGGTTCGGAACCTGTTCGTGCGGCAGGGTGACGTTGAACCCGATCGAAGGCGCCCCCGCTTCGTGCGCGCCCTGGTTGGCGGCCTGCATGATGCCCGGTCCGCCGCCGGTGGCGATGACGTTGTCGCGCACCTCGCCGGGCGAACCGCGGAAGGCCCCGCCCCGTTCCGAGGCGATGCGGCCGAACAGGCGCGCCTGCTCGTACCAGTAGGCGTGCCGTCCACCGCCGTTGGCGCCGACGCGGGCGCTGCCGAACACCACGATGGTCGAGCGCACGCCCCAGGCCTTCAGCGCTTCCTCGGCCTTTTCGTACTCCATCAGGAAACGCACGCCGCGCATCGACTCGCCCAGCAAGAAGTCCTGATCCAGAGCCGCCAGACGATAGGAGGGCGACGCCAGTTGAGCGGCGTTGGCGAGAGCTTGTTGTTCGGGAGACATTTCGGCCTTCAGAGTCAGTCGCGCGGGCGATCAGCCGCGCGCGCGGTCCACGGTGTCGACGGACGGATTGGCGCGCAGCGCCGCGATGATCATGGTGGCGTGACGGGCGTCCTCGACCTCGACGTCGATGTCGACGTCGAAAAAGTCTTGCTGACGATGGGCCATCGACAGGTTCAGGATATTGCCGCCCGCCTCGCCGATGATGGTCGCCACCTGGCCCAGCACGCCCGGCGCATTGCGGATCGTGGCGCGCAAACGAGCCGAGGCCACGGCGTCCTGCTCGGCCTGCGGCGTCCATTGCAGGTCCTGCCAGACGCTGTCGTCGTCGGCGAAGTCGGCCAAGGTCTGACAGTCGATGGTGTGGACCGTCAGACCCTTGTCCGGCTCCAGGATACCGACGATGCGGTCGCCCGGCACCGGCGAGCAACAGGCGCCGAAGTGGATGCTGACGCCCGGCGTCAGGCCGCTGCCGCGCACGAACAGGCGCGCCTGGTCATTGCCGATCCGCTTGCGCTCGGGTCCGGCCTTCAATTGCCCCTTCAGCGCCGGGAACATGGTCTCGGCGATCCTGGTCGCGGCCAGACGGCCTCGGCCGATGGCGTCGAACATGTCCTCTTCGGAGGCTATGGCGTGGGTTTCCAGCACCGGCTTCAGCGAGACGTCAGCCAGCGACTTGCCGGCCCGCTCCAGCGTCTGCTCCAGAGTCGCCTTGCCCAGACGCACGAACTCGTCGCGTTCCGACGTGCGAATGTGACGCCGGATGGCCGAGCGCGCCCGGCCCGTGACCGTCAGGCTGCGCCAGTCGGTCGGCACCTCGCGCTTGGTGCCGCGAATGATCTCGACCACGTCGCCGTTCTGCAGCGCCGTGCGCATCGGCTTCAGTTCGCCATTGATCTTGACGCCCACGGCCGTGTCGCCGACCTCGGTGTGGACGGCGTAGGCGAAGTCCAGCGCCATGCCGCCGCGCGGCAGGGTGATCAGCGCGCCCTTGGGCGTGAAGACGAAGACCTGATCCAGATACATCTCGAGCTTGGCGTGCTCGACCCAGTCCTCGCCGCCCTCGCCGTGCTCGATGACCTGCACCAGATGGCGCAGGTTCAGCAGCGGGTCGCGCCCGCCGTCCGCCTCCATCGCCTCGCGGTCAAAGCCGTAGGAGTGGTTCTTGTAGGCCCAGTGCGCCGCAACCCCGTCCTCGGCCACCCGATCCATGATCTCTGTGCGGATCTGCATCTCGATGCGCAGGCCGCCCGGCCCGACCACCGTGGTGTGCAGCGAGCGATAGTTGTTCGACTTGGGCGTCGAGATGAAGTCCTTGAACCGCTCCGGCACCATGGGCCAGGCGCGGTGGATGACGCCGAGGGCGCGGTAACAGTCGTCCTCGGCCTCGACGATGACCCTGAAGCCATAGATGTCCGACAGGGAGGAGAAGCCGACGGATTTCCTCTGCAGCTTGCGCCAGATCGAATAGGGCGTCTTTTCCCGGCCCTTCACATGGGCAGGGATGCCCGCCTCGCTGAGAACCGTCTCGATTTCACGCGACACGCCCTCGATGGCTCGGCCGTGTTCCAGCTTCAGCGCTTCCAGACGGCGCTGGATGGCGACGCGCGCGGTGGCGTTCAGATGCTCGAACGCCAGCTCCTCCAGTTCAGAGGCGATGGAGTGGATGCCGATGGATCGGCCCAGGGGCGCATAGACTTCCAGGGTCTCGCGGCTGATGCGCTCGCGCTTCTCCGGCTTGACGAAGTGCAGGGTGCGCATGTTGTGCAGGCGGTCGGCCAGCTTGACCAGCAGCACCCGCACATCCTTGGAAATGGCCAGGATGAACTTGCGCAGGTTCTCGGCCTGACGTGTGTGCTCGGCCTGCAGCTCAAGCCGCGACAGCTTGGTCACGCCCTCGACCAGGACGGCGATCTCCTCGCCGAACATGGCGGCGATGTCGTCGCGGGTCGCCGAAGTGTCCTCGACCACGTCGTGCAGCAAGGCCGTGACGATGGTCGCCGTGTCCAGCTTGTAATCGGTCAGGATGCCCGCGACCTGGATCGGATGGGCGAAATAGGGATCGCCCGAGGCCCGCAACTGCGAGCCGTGCATCTTCATCGCATAGACGTAGGCGCGGTTCAGCAGGGCCTCGTCGGCCGTGGGGTCATAGGCCTTGACCGCTTCGATCAATTCGAACTGGCGCATGATCGGCGCGCGCTTGGCTTCAGGCACTTGAGACTCGGACGGAGAGAGGACTTCAGACGACAACGGCGTCGCCCCGGTCTGGGGCGACGCCGTCTGGTCTATCTGATTCGCGACTTTGTCCGGCGACGGGTCCGCGGGGGACCGCGCCGGAAGAATGGTTACGCCGTTGACTGGCTCAGCCGTCAGTAGCGTTCCTCCTGGCCGCCGTCCCGGTCGCTCTGCAGCGCGCGGATCAGTTCGGCCTCGGCCATGTTCATGTGCTGCGGCTCGGCCAGCAGGGCCACGACTTCGGCCTCGTCCTCGGCTTCCGTGCGCTCATCGACGCGCTGCAGCGTGGTGATGATGTTCTCGCGCAGCTCTTCCGGCGCGACGGTGTCGTCAGCGATTTCGCGCAGGGCCACGACCGGGTTCTTGTCGTTGTCGCGGTCCAGCGTCAGAGGCGCGCCGTTGGCGATGTTGCGGGCGCGGTGACCGGCCAGCAGAACCAGACCAAAGCGGTTCGGAACCTTCTCGATGCAGTCTTCGACAGTGACGCGGGCCATGAAATTCCTCTGGCGGCAGGGAGAACCGCACAAAATATAGGGTTAGGCGTGATTGTGCAACGCCGCGAAGGCCGGAATGCGGCGCAAAACGCCTCAGTTCTTCCTTTGCGCCAGCGGATAGCTGATGATCAGCACCAGGTCCACCTCCCCGACCTGACGGATGCCGACGACATTGCCGTCGAACAGATAGGCCGCGTCGCCCGCGCGCATTCGCGTCGTCACGCCGTCCGACGTCACATCCCCCTCGCCGCTGACGACGTAATAGACCTCGTCGTGGGCGATCGGGTGCAGGCCGATGGCGGCGCCGGGATGCATGACGCGCTTGCGGAACTCCATCGCCCGGTTCGGCACGCCGTCGGAAAGGCGATAGGCCGTGCTCATGCCCTCGCCGTTATGCGGCGGAACCTGACGGACCATGACATCCGCTTCGCGGATCACCACGCCGGTCCCGGCCGGTGGAGAAGCAGGCTGGACCTGCAGGGCGACAAGCAAGGCGAGAGTGGGCATGAACACGGTTTTGTCTCCCGGTGTCATTTCCGGTGAAAGCTATCTCGCTTCCAGATCAGGTCAACGGCTCAATGGTCGCGCGTCCAGCCCAACCGTCGCCCGCTTCGCCAGGGTCGCCGCGTCTCCATCGACAGAGGGATGCCGCCACGCCGGGGCGATCTCAGCCAGGGGCCCCATGACGAACAGGCGCTCGGCCGCCCGGGGATGGGGCAGGATCAGCCCGTCCAGATCGCCGTTCAGCCGACCGTAGGCGATCAGGTCCAGGTCCAGGGTGCGCGGCGCGTTGCGAACGCTGCGTCGACGATCGAACACATCCTCCATGCGCGACAACCTGCTCATCAGAGCGGCGGGATCATGCTCGGTGCGCACAATCACCACGCCGTTCAGGAAGGGCGGATCGGTCGGGTCAGGCCAGGCCTGCGACGACCACCAGGACGAACGGGCCAGAATATCAACGCCCTCGGCCCGAAAGCGGGCCAGGGCCGCCTCAAGAGACTCTTCGCATGAAGCCCAGACACCCTTGTCATTGCAGCCCAGTGCGACGATGACTGCGCTGTCCAGATCCAGGTCGCCTTCGGGGATTTCGGTCGGGACGTTCATATTCTCGACCATTTCCACGGACTCATATTCATGACCGGCCATACGGGCGACCGCATCGCCTTGTTCATCGACGGCGCCAACCTCTATTCCGCGGCCCGCGCGCTCAACGTCGATCTCGACTTCAGAAAGCTGTCCGACTGGTTCGGCCAGAAGGGCCAGCTGGTGCGCGCCTATTATTACACGGCGGTGGTCGAGGGCGAAGAGTTCTCGCCTATCCGCCCGCTGGTCGACTGGCTCGACTACAACGGCTTCACCGTGACCACCAAGCCGGTCAAGCGCTTCACCGACGCCCAGGGCCATAGCCGCATCAAGGGCAATATGGACATCGAGATCGCCGTCGACATGATGGAACTGGCGCCGCGACTGGACCACATGTTCCTTTTCTCGGGCGACGGCGATTTCCGCCGACTGGTCGAGGCCGTCCAGGCCAAGGGCGTACGCGTCACCGTCGTGTCGACCACCCGCAGCCAACCGCCCCAGATCGCCGATGAACTGCGCCGTCAGGCCGACGCCTTCATCGACCTGTCCGATGTCATGAGCCACTTCAGCAAACCCAAGGCCGCCATGAACCAGGGCGTCGCCCGCACCCTGGACCGGAGCGACCGCGCGTGAACCGCGCCCTGAACCCGGAGCCGGCGCGCGACTGCCCCCTGTGCCCGCGACTGGTCGCCTATCGTCAGGAGAACATCCGCCAGAACCCCGACTGGTGGAACGGCCCCGCCCCCTCCTTCGGCGATTCCAACGCCCGCCTGCTGATCGCGGGGCTGGCGCCGGGCCGCATGGGCGCCAATCGCACGGGCCGCCCCTTCACCGGCGACCATGCGGGTTGGCTGCTGTTCGACACCCTGAGGAAGACAGGATTCGCACAGGGGACCTACGACCCCGACGGCCACGACGACCTGACCCTGGTCGACGCCATGATCACCAACGCCGTGCGCTGCGCCCCGCCGCAGAACAAGCCGACGGGCGACGAGGAACACACCTGCCGCCCCTTCCTGATCGATCGGCTGGCCGCCCTGCCCCGGCTCAAGGTCATCGTGACCCTGGGCGACGTGTCCCGGCGCAGCATCCTGCGGACGCTGAGCTATCCCGGAACAGCCATCCCCGCCGGGCATGGAGTCGAAGGCAAGGTCGGCGGCTACACCATCATCAACAGCTATCACTGCTCGCGCCTGAACACGAACACGGGTCGCCTGACGCCGGAAATGTTCGAGGAGATCTTCCGTCGCGCCAAGGCGGCGCTGGACGACTAGATCAGCCGCCGCCGGCGATGTCTCCCGCCACCATCACCGGCGCGGAAGGTTCACGGAAGTAGCGATCTATGCCCTCGGCGACCGACCGCATCAGGCGGCGACGCGCGCGCTCGTCGGTCAGGACGCGCTCGTCTTCCGGATTGGTGATGAAGCCCATCTCCAGGAGGATGGCCGGAACGTCGGGGGCCAGCAGGACCGCCAGACCGGCGTCGCGGTGGCTGCGGCGCAGCAGCGGGTGGCTGTCGCCCTCCAGGTGCGTCAGCAGCACCCGCGCGAACTGGGCGGAACGGTTCTGGGTGGCGCGCTGGGTCATGTCCAGCAGGATGCGGTCGACCGAGGGGTCTCGCCCCGGCAGGCGCAGGTCGCGCTGCCAGTCGCCACCACGCGTATACTCCCGCACAGCCCGGCCCGCGCCCTGTTCCGACAGGGTATAGACGCTGGCCCCGCGCAGGGCCGGATCGGTCCCGGCGTCGGCGTGCAGGGAAATGAACAGGTCAGCCCCCGCGTCGCGCGCGATCTGCACGCGACGACCGTGAATGACATAGATGTCGCTGTCACGCGTCAGACGCACGCGATATCGGCCAGTGCGCTCGATGGCGGCCTTCAGGTCGCGCGCCGCAGCCAGGGTGACGGCCTTTTCCTGTGCGTGCTGGCCTTGCGCGCCCGGGTCGCGGCCGCCGTGACCGGCGTCGATCACGATCAACGGCTTTTCCTTGCGGGTCTGCTCGCGACGCGGCGGCGTGCTGGCGGCGACTGCAGCGGCGCCGCCCGTGGCCTTCAAGTCGATGACGTAACGATAGTGCGCGACCCCGTCGCCCGGCGGCAGCAGGAAGCGACGCTCGATCTCGGCTCCGCGCGCCAGATCCAGGCGGACACGCGACGACGTGCCTGCCGAACTGACCTCATAGCCGCGCACCAGGCCCGAACCGCTTCCGTCAAGCCCCCGCCCCGGCGCCACATCCGAGAGCGCGACGACGACGCGACCGGTCGATCCGTTCTCGATCACCTGCCCCCGCGTGGTCTTGCCCAGGTCCAGCACCACCCGCGTGCGCTGGGCGTCTCCGCCGAAGCGGACGCCCGAAATCTGACCGTCAGGTCCGAAGGCCAGGCCGCGACCAGCCGTCAACACGACGGCGCAAATCACGACGAAGGCCAAACCGGTCATCGTCCATTCACGCACGCCCCAACGGGCCAGATTGTCACGCCACCGGCCATACATGGACGGACTTCACCCTTCTGGTTCAGCGTCCAGCATGAGCGACACGACTAAGGATTTCGTTAATACCTGTAACGGTCGTGGTTCTTTTATTTTCCGCGACATATGCCTATGATCTAGTCCGCAAGCGAATGATCGCGCCCTCTGCATTTCCGGCAGGGTCGGGCGCGCCCTCCTCGCGGCGCTGACTTTCACCTCATTCCGAGGATCGCCCGGCCAGACCGACGATCTGACGAACGGGTCCGGGGCGCGGCCTTGAACGGCGCGTTCGGATCCAGGACCGACAGAACCTCATGGGCCGACCCGCCTGCGCTCCCGAACGGCAGACCCTTGCCGCTCTCGCAATCCGCGAGGGGATGACGCGCGCCTTGGCCCCCATTTCCATTCGGCGAGCCGCCCCCTTGTCCGCGGATGTTTCCGCAGGGCCCGGCCTGGCGCGCCAGAGAGAGACTCTTAATGTCAAAGACAATGCTGATCGATGCGGCGCACGCGGAAGAAACCCGCGTCGCCATCGTGGACGGACGCCAGGTTGAGGAATTCGATTTCGAATCCACTGCCCGCCGCCAGCTTCGCGGCAACATCTATCTCGCCAAGGTCACCCGCGTAGAGCCCAGCCTCCAGGCGGCCTTCATCGAGTACGGCGGCAATCGTCACGGCTTCCTGGCCTTCAACGAAATCCACCCTGACTACTATCAGATCCCGGTCGCCGACCGTGAAGCCATCATGGCCGAGGCGCACTCGGACGATGACGACCACGACGATCTGGGCCGTGAAGGCGACGACGAGTCCGAGGGCGGTCTGGCCGACGAGGAACGCCTGAAGCGCCGCCTGATGCGCCGCTACAAGATCCAGGATGTCATCAAGCGCCGTCAGATCCTGCTGGTGCAGGTCGTCAAGGACGAACGCGGCGCCAAGGGCGCGGCCCTGACCACCTGGCTGTCGCTGGCGGGCCGCTACTGCGTCCTGATGCCGAACACAGGCAAGGGCGGCGGCATTTCGCGCAAGATCACCAACACCTCGGACCGCCGCCGCCTTAAGGCCGCCGCCTCGGCGCTGAAGGTGCCCAAGGGCATGGGCCTGATCATCCGCACGGCCGGCGCCAAGCGCACCCGTGCCGAGATCAAGCGCGATTATGAATACCTGCTGCGCCTGTGGGAGACGATCCGCGAGACGACGCTGAAGTCGAACGCCCCGGCCGTCATCTACGAAGAAGAAAACCTGGTCCGCCGCGCCGTACGGGACATGTACGACAAGGACTTCGACGGCATTCAGGTCGAAGGTCTGGAAGGCTTCAAGGAAGCCCGCGACTTCATGCGCGTGCTGATGCCGTCGCAGGCCCGGAAGATCCACCTCTATCAGGGCTCCAAGCCCCTGTTCGCCGCCAACGGCATCGAAGAGGTCCTGACCCAGATCCACCAGCCGGTCGTGCCGCTGAAGTCGGGCGGCTATCTGGTGATCAACCAGACCGAAGCCCTGGTCGCCATCGACGTCAACTCGGGCCGTTCGACCAAGGAACGCAACGTCGAGGCCACCGCCACCAAGACCAACCTGGAAGCCGCCGTCGAGGCCGCTCGCCAGCTGCGTCTGCGCGACCTCGCCGGCCTGATCGTCATCGACTTCATCGACATGGATGAAGGCAAGAACAACCGCGCCGTCGAGAAGGCGCTGAAGGACGCCCTGGCCAAGGATCGCGCCCGCATCCAGATGGGCCGCATCTCGGGCTTCGGCCTGATGGAGATCAGCCGCCAGCGTCGTCGCCTGGGCGTGATCGAAGGCGCGACCGAGGTCTGCGCCTGCTGCCAGGGGGCCGGTCGCATCCGCTCGGCGGAAAGCGCCGCCCTGACCACCCTGCGCGCCGTGGACATCGAAGCCGGTCGCAACGGCGCCGGTTCGATCAACCTGCGCGTCTCGACCGCCGTCGCCCTCTACATCCTGAACCACAAGCGCAGCTATCTGCAGCGCCTGCTGGACCAGCGCGGCCTGAACGTCGTCATCCAGATCGACGACAGCCTGGCCCAGGGCGAACACGCCATCGAGCGCACCTCGACCAACGAAGACTTCGTGCCGGTCGTCACCCACATCTCGGCCGCCGAACTGGACGACGGCTTCGACGACAGCGCCTTCGACCATGAGGACGAAGACGAGGACGACGAAGTCATCGAAGGCGACGACGAGGACGACGCCGACCTGGACCGCGAAGACAGCGACGACGACGAAGCCCGTGAGCGCGCCGAACACCACGACGGCGAAGGGCGCGGTCGTGGCCGCCGTCGCCGCCGTCGCGGCGGTCGCCGTGACGAGGAAGCCTCGGACGAAGGTTCGACCGACGTGGTCGCCGCCGAAGACGAAGACGACGACAGCGAGGCCGGCCGTCGCCGTCGTCGCGGCCGTCGCGGCGGTCGCCGCATGCGTGAAGACGGCGAACGCGACGCCTTCACCTGGGTCCGTGGCCGCACGCCGTCGCTGGAAGACCCCTACGTCTGGTTCGACCCGATCAACCCCGCCCCGCGCGCCGACCGCGCGCCGGTCGAAGCCTCGGAAACCCGTGACGCCGAGGCCGTCGCCGGCGAACGTCCGGAAGGCGAACGCGCCGAACGTGAAGGCGGTCGTTCGCGCCGTCGTCGCGGCCGGGGTCGCGGTCGTGACCGCGGCGGCCTGGCCCACGAAGCCAAGGTCGAGGACCGCGCCGTCAACGAAGGCCTGCCCCCCGTCGGCTCGCCTGACACGCCGATCGCTACGGTCATCCCGACCGAAGAGACCGTCGTCGATGCGCCTGAAACCGTGGTTGAAGTCGTCGAGGCACCCAAGCGTCGCCGCGTCCGCCGCAAGGCCAGCGCCGATGTCGCCGCCGAAGCCGTGATCGAGGCGCCGGCCGAAGCTGAAGTCGTGGCCGAGGCGGAGCCCGTCGTCGTTCCCGCCCAGTTGGACGTCGAGCCCGTCGTCGCGGCCAAGGTCGAGGCCGCCATTGAGCAGGCCCTGTCTCCTGAACCGGCCGCCGCACCGACCCCTGCACCCGCGCCCGAGCCGGTCATCGTCGCCGAATCCACGCCCGCGCCGCCCCCTGAAGTCGACGTGGCCGCCATGATCGCCGAAGACCCCAACCAGATCGTCGCCCCGCCCGAGAAGCCGAAACGCGGCTGGTGGCGCCGTTGATCGGACACGATTACGTTTGAAGACACGGGGGAGACTGTTGCTCTGGAGTACGTCATGACCAGACTTCCCCGTGTCGCATCCCGCATCCTCGCCGCCGCCACGGCCGCCGTGGCGGTGCTGGCGGCGAGCTCGGCCTCGGCCCAGAGCCTGATTCGCGACACCGAGATCGAAGGCATCATTCATGAATGGTCCGAGCCGGTCTTCGTCGCCATGGGACTGGACCCGACCGAGGTCGAGATTCTGCTGGTCAACGACCAGGACCTGAACGCCTTCGCCACGCGCGGGCGCATCATGGGCCTGAACACCGGCCTGATCCTGCAGACCAAGACCCCCAACCAGCTTCTGGGCGTGATCGCCCACGAAGCCGGCCACATCAAGAACCGCCATACCCTGCGCGACGGCGCCCAGAACGCTGGCATGCAGCCTATGATCATGACCATGGCGCTCGGCGCCCTGGCCGCGATCGCGGGCGCGCCGGACGCGGGCGCGGCCCTGCTGGCCTCCAGCCAGTATTTCGGCACTCTGGGCGCCCTGCGCTACATGCAGAGCCAGGAAGGCGAGGCCGACATCACCGGCGCCCGCGCCCTGGAACGCGCCGGGGAATCCGGCAAGGGCATGGTCGAGTTCTTCGAGAACTTCCGCTCGCAGGAAGTCTTCTCGGACCAGCGCCGCTACCCCTATTTCCGCAGCCACCCCCTGTCGTCGCAACGTATCGAGGCCCTGCGTCGTCCGGTCGAGGCCGCCACCCACTACAACCATCAGGACAGTCCGGAGCGGATGGCCCAGCACGCCCTGGTGGTGGCCAAGATCCGCTCCTTCATGGAAGCGCCGAACTCGGCCTTGCGCGACTATCCGCTATCCGACACCTCCCTGCCCGCCCGCTATGCGCGCGCCATCGCCTGGTATCGCGACGGCCAGACGGACAAGGCGCTGGACGCGGTCGACGCCCTGCTGACCGAACAGCCCGCAAACCCCTATTTCTGGGAGCTGAAAGGTCAGATCCTGTTCGAGGAAGGCCGTCCGGCCGAGGCCATCGGCGCGCACCAGAAGGCGGTCGAGCTGAAGCCCGACGCCCCTCTGCTGAAGATCAACCTGGCCCACGCCCTGATCGAGACCAACGACCCCGCCAATCTGGACGCGGCCGTCGATCAACTGAAGCGAGCCGTGGCTCTGGAGAAGGACAACACCCTGGCCTGGCGCCTGCTGGGTCAGGCCTACGCCAGTCAGGGCAAGGAGGGCGAGGCGCGCCTGGCCTCGGCGGAATACTGGTTCGCTCTGGGCCGCACGGAGCAGGCCAACCAGTTCGCCATGCGCGCCCGCGACATGCTGGACCGCAACTCCATCGAATGGCGCCGCGCGACCGATATCGTCCTCTCGTCCGGCGCGTCGGAACGAGACATCTCTGACGCCGAGCGCCGCAACGAGCAGCGCACCAACCGCGGCGTCATCCTGCCCAACACCTGACGCCGCCCAGCCTGCCAATACCGAGATCTGCATGACCGACGACGCCCGCCCTGACGCCCATACCCCTACGCCCGCTCCGAAAGGCGGCATCCTGTCGTCGCTGTCCGGCAAGACCTTGGCCGGCGCGGCTCTGGCCGTCTCGGTCCTGGCCCTGGGTGCGTCGGTCGCGCCCTGGCTGACCGGCGGGGATTTCGGCGGTCGCGTGCGCGCCTATCTGATCGAGAACCCGCAGGTGCTGGACGAGGTTCTGGCCGCGCGCCAGGCGCACGAGGAACAGTCGCGCGTCCAGACCATCAACGCCGCCGCCAAGGCCAATCCCGCCCTGCTGGCGCCCGACGCGCGCGACCCCAGCTTCGGCCCGGCCGACGCCAAGGTGACGGTGATCGAGTTCTTCGACTTCCGCTGCCCGGGCTGCAAGGCCGTAGCCCACGACTACCGCGCCCTGATGGCCGCCCACCCCGAGGTTCGCTTCGTCTTCAAGGACTGGCCCATCCTGGACCGGGGCGACGACGTCACCTCTCAATACGCCGCCCGCGCCGCGCTCGCCGCTCATCAGCAGGGCAAGTATCTGGAAGTCTATGACGCCCTGATGACCGAGCGCGCCCTGGACCGCGCCGCCATCGACGGCATCCTGGCGGCGCACGGCGTGGACATGGCCAAGGCGCAAGCCGCCATCGCCTCGCCCGAGATGACACGCCACGTCACTGACATCCACACGGTCGCAGCAACGCTCGGCCTGCAAGGCACGCCGACCTTCTTCATCAACGGCAAGGCCAGCGCCAGCATCGAGCCCGGCGAAGTCGCCAAGCTGATCGAAGCGGCGAAGGGCGGATCACGCCCCTCAGCCAACCGCAAGGAACAGGCGCCTTCAGGACCAGCGGACCAAGCTTCGGACGCCGCGGCTTCCGCCTGATCCACCTTGCGCTTAGGCCGCCGCCAGCGTCCGCTCGCCGCCGATCCACTCGAGGTTCGAACGTCGGGTCGCCTCGGCGGCGGCTTCGGCGTTCCCTAGCTTCCGCTCGGCCTCGGCCAGGACGAAATAGCTGTAGGGATCGCTGGGCCAGTCCTTCAGCAGTTCCTCGATCTTGGCCTTGGCCCCGGCGGCGTCGCCGCCGGCCAGCAGGGCCGCGGCCAGACTGCGACGCGTCGGATACCAGATGATCGGCGGGTCGCCGCCCTCGTCGTCCATGGCCTGGATTTGCGCGGCGCGGGTGAAGGCGGCGACGGCGGCCGCCGCATTGCCCTCGATCATGGCCGCCCGGCCTTCAAGCACACGCTGGGACAGTTCGGTGAAGACCGCGCGCTGTTCGGCCATGGGCCCGGTGAAGGGGGTCGCCTCGCGCAGGGCCTTGATGACGTCCGCCTCGGCCCGCACAGCGGCGGCGTCGCCCGCCCTCGCCGCTGCCTCGCCCCGCGCATAGCGCCAGCTGATGCGCAGCAAGGGATGGGTGGCCGGCGGCTCCTTCAGCGCCGCAACCTGCTCCGGCGTGCCGAACCGGCCGTACAGAGCGTAGGCGTTGTTGGCGACGATCTGGCGCCAGTACTCCTGGGCGCCGATGTTCGGATAGGTGGTCAGGAACCAGTCGGCGAGCTTCAACCCCTCCTCGCCGCCCCCGGCCATCAGGGCGCCGCCCATGCCGAAGTGGATATTGTGGGCGTGCAGCCGCATCGCCGGCACCCCGCCCGGCGGTTTGGCCAGGGCGTCATAGCGCCGATCCAGCGCCACCGCGTTGACATTGCTCTGCATCGCATCGCGATAGCGGCCGACGCGGTAATAGGTGTGCGACGGCATATGCACCAGGTGACTGGCCGCCGGCGCCAACAGGGCCAGCTTCTCGCCATAGGGAATGGCCTTGTGCGGGTCGTCCGACCATTCGGTCAGGTGGATATAGAGGTGGATAGCCCCCGGATCGTTCGGGTCCTCGGCCAGGGCGTGTTCCAGCAGGCCCATGGCGCGCGGGATAGCCGGATCAGCCGCCTTGCCCTCGTCATCCCACCACTCGTCGGCGGCCAGCAGCCAGGCGTCGGCGGTGATGTTGGCGATGGCGACGTCGTCGGGGTTCTGACGCGCGATCCGATCCATCCGCCGGGCGAAACGATCGGCGCGGCTCTTTTCCGAACCGGAATAGCGCTGGATCAGGGCGTCGATCATCTGGCGCTGCACCGGGGTGGCGTCGCGGGCCAGACGGCGGGCGTCGCGGGCGGCCGTGCGGGCGGCGTCGATGGAAGCCTTGTCCTGACCGCCGCCGTTCAGGTTGGGGCCGATGGCCCAGGCCTCGCCCCAGGCGCACATGCCGCACGACGGGTCCAGCGCCCGCGCCTTGCGGAAGGCCCGCACCGATTCGGTGTGCTCGAACGCCCAGCGCAGCCGCACGCCGTGGTCGAACCAGGCCTGGGCTTCGGGATTGGTCGTGTCGATCTTGAAGCCGCCGGTTCCAAAGCCTTCGACCATGACGATGTCGTTGGTCGGGATCGCCTCGATGGCCGAGCCGGCGGGGCCGCAGACCTGGGGCCGTTCCAGCAGATCGCGCACCGCCTTGTCCGCCGTGGCGTCCGCCACCGCCATCGGCCCGCTCATACAGACGGCCAGGGCCGTACAGGCCATCAATCCGAAACGCATGCACCCTCTCCCACAGTCCGGGTGAGAGTGCGCGCCCGACAGCGAGGCCGCAAGCGGCCTCAGCGTCGCAACGCGTCTAGATCAGGCCCGCCAGCGGCGAGGACGGATCGGCATAGAGGCGCTTCTTCATACGCCCGGCCAGATAGGATTCACGCCCGGCGATGACCGCGTGCTTCATCGCGCTGGCCATCAGGATGGGATCGCGCGCCTCGGCGATGGCGGTGTTCATCAACACGCCGTCGCAGCCCAGCTCCATGGCGATGGCGGCGTCCGAGGCCGTACCGACGCCCGCGTCGACCAGGACCGGCACCTTGGACTGCTCGACGATCAGACGGATGTTGATGGGGTTCTGCACGCCCAGACCCGAGCCGATCGGCGCGCCCAGCGGCATGATGGCCACGGCGCCCGCGTCCTCCAGCTTGCGCGCATAGACCGGGTCATCGCTGCAATAGACCATGACCTCGAAGCCCTCGGCGGTCAGAAGCTTCAGCGCGCGCAGGGTCTCTTCCATGTCCGGGAACAGGGTCTTGGGGTCCGACAGGACCTCCAGCTTGACCAGGGTCCAGTCGCCCGCCTCGCGCGCCAGACGCAGGGTCCGCACCGCGTCCTCGCCGGTGAAGCAGCCCGCCGTATTGGGCAGATAGGTGTATTTCCTGGGGTCGATGAAGTCCGTCAGCACCGGCTGGTTCGGATCGGTCAGGTTCACTCGGCGCACCGCCACGGTGACCATCTCGGCGCCCGAGGCCTCGGCCGCCGCCGCGTTCTGGGCGTAGTCCCGGTACTTGCCGGTGCCCACGATCAGGCGCGAGTTGAAGGTGCGGCCGGCGACGGTCCAACTGTCGGTGCGGGGGGCTGTATCGGTCATGCTCCTGACCTAGCGCCACGCTGCGCCGGGGGGAAGCGCCGTTGCCGGATTTGATAGGTCAGCCGCCGCCGACGAACTGCACCAGCTCGATCCTGTCGCCCTCCGCCAGCGCGGTCTCCCCGTGCAGCGAACGCGGCACGATCTCCAGATTGCGCTCGACCGCCACCTTCTTGGGGTCCAGCGACAGCTCCTGAACCAGGCCCAGAATAGTCGTGGCGGCGGTGTCCCGCCCCTCGCCGTTGACTTCGATACGCAAACTGTTCGCTCCAGAGGATGCGGGTGGAGAGGCGACGCCTCTTTCGGAGACATCAGATAATGGGGGTTCCAGCGCGGGACATCAAATCCACGTTCTAAGCCTGCTATCGACCCATTGGACGCTGGAGCGCGCTTTCGCTTTCGTCATCCTCCGGCGAGCGCAGCGAGACCGGGGCCCCAGCGGCGCGCGAGAGCGCGAACCTGTCGCGCAGATAATCGTCGAACATCTCTCGTAAACAGATCGCCTTCGGCGCCGCTGGGTCCCCCGGTCTGCGCCGCCAAGAGGCGGCTTGCCGGAGGATGACGAAAGCGACGAAAACGCCGCTCTGGGGATGTCCTCCTTCCACCCATAACTGACTTCCATGAGGCCCGCTCGCAGGCGTCAGCCTGCCCCTACGTCATCCTTTTCAACCACCCGCTTTGCGCCGCGCCACACCTGAGCTACAACGCGCGCTCGATTCCGCGCGGACACGGCGCGCCTGTTTTGCGAGCGAATGCCCGAAACCCTCACCCTCTATGTCCTGAACGGGCCCAACCTGAACCTTCTCGGGGTTCGGGAGCCGGATATCTATGGCCACGAGACCCTGGCCGATGTTCAGGCCATGTGCGAGGCGGCGGCACAGGACGCCAAGGTCGTGTTCAGGCAATCGAACCACGAAGGCCAACTGGTCGACTGGATTCAGGAAGCGAGGGCCGAGGCCAGCGCCCTGGTCATCAATCCGGCGGCCTTCACCCACACTTCGGTGGCCCTGCTGGACGCGCTGAAGACGCTGAGCATCCCCGTGGTCGAATGCCACCTGTCGAACCCCTCCGCGCGCGAGGCGTTCCGGCATCACTCCTATGTTTCCCTGGCCGCGACCGGCGTCATCGCCGGCTTCGGCCCCCGCAGCTACGAACTGGCCGTCCGGGCCGCTCTGGACCTGGCGCGCCGCGCCGGGGCCCAGGGCTGACCCCCTCGCGCCGCAAGAAGATCAAGTAGAAGAGACCCCCATGTCCGACGACAAGCACAAGAACGACGCCATCGACGCCGGCCTGATCCGCAGCCTGGCCGACATCCTGAACGACACCGATCTGACCGAGATCGAGGTCGAGCGCGGCGATCTGAAGATCAAGGTGAAGCGCGAAGTCACCGTCGCCGCCGCTCCGATCCAGTACGCCGCCGCCCCGGCCCCGATCGCCCACGCCGCCGCGCCCGTCGCCGCCGCTCCGGCCGCCATGCCTTCGGACCCGGCCACCATCGTCTCGCGCAAGGGCGAAGAGGTGAAGTCGCCGATGGTCGGCACCGCCTATCTGCAACCCTCGCCGGAAGCCCCGCAGTTCGTGAAGCCGGGCGACAAGGTCAAGAAGGGCCAGACTCTGCTGATCGTCGAGGCCATGAAGACCATGAACCCGATCCAGGCGCCGCGTGACGGCGTCGTGTCGGAAATTCTGGTCGGCGACGCCCAGCCGGTCGAGTTCGGCGAAGCCCTGGTCCTGCTGGAAGCCTGAGACCGGATATGTTCACCAAGGTCCTGATCGCCAACCGCGGCGAAATCGCCCTGCGCATCCACCGGGCGTGCAAGGAGATGGGCATCTCCACCGTCGCCGTGCACTCCGAAGCCGACCGCGGCGCCATGTGGGTGCGGCTGGCCGACGAAAGCGTCTGCATCGGCCCGGCCCCGGCGGCCAAGTCCTATCTGAACATCCCGCAGATCATCGCGGCGGCCGAAATCACCGGCGCTCAGGCGATCCACCCGGGCTACGGCTTCCTGTCGGAAAACGCCCGCTTCGCCGAGATCATCGAGGCCCACGGCCTGACCTTCATCGGCCCCAAGCCCGACCACATCCGCGTCATGGGCGACAAGATCACCGCCAAGCAGACCGTCAAGGACGCGGGCATCCCCGTCGTCCCCGGCTCTGACGGCGAGGTCGAGACCGTCGAGGCCGCCATCGAGGCGTCCAAGACCATCGGCTTCCCGCTGATCGTCAAGGCCGCCGCCGGCGGCGGCGGTCGCGGCATGAAGGTGGCCATGACGCCCGACGATCTGGTCGAGGCCGTCCAGACCGCCCAGACCGAGGCCAAGGCCGCCTTCGGCAACGGCGCCGTCTACATGGAGCGCTATCTCCAGAAGCCGCGCCACATCGAGATCCAGGTCATCGCCGACAGTCACGGCAACGTCGTCCACCTGGGCGAACGCGACTGCTCGCTGCAGCGCCGCCACCAGAAGGTGCTGGAAGAGGCCCCCTCGCCCGCCCTGTCGGCCGAGGGTCGCAAGAAGATCGGCGAAACGGTCAACAAGGCCATCGCCGCCATCGGCTACCTGGGCGCCGGCACCATCGAATTCCTGTGGGAAGACGGCGAGTTCTACTTCATCGAGATGAACACCCGCCTGCAGGTCGAACACCCGGTCACGGAGATGATCACGGGCGTCGATCTGGTCCGCGAACAGATCCGCATCGCTGCGGGCCTGCCGCTGTCCTTCACCCAGGCAGACATCCACTTCGAGGGCCACG
Source organism: Brevundimonas sp. T2-11 (assembly GCF_055397675.1). NCBI lineage: Bacteria > Pseudomonadati > Pseudomonadota > Alphaproteobacteria > Caulobacterales > Caulobacteraceae > Brevundimonas > Brevundimonas sp. T2-11. The sequence continues at coordinate 1,382,480 of NZ_AP027920.1, read as the reverse complement.
CCATCGAAGTGCGCGTGAACGCCGAGAACTCGGAAACCTTCACCCCGTCGCCGGGCACCATCACCGACTTCCATGCCCCTGGCGGTCTGGGCGTGCGTCTGGATAGCGCCATCTACGCCGGCTATTCGATCCCGCCCTATTACGACAGCCTGATCGGCAAGTTGATCGTCCACGGCCGCGACCGCGAGGAGGCCCTGGCCCGCCTCAAGCGCAGCCTGAACGAAATGGTCATCGGCGGCGTCGACACCACCATCCCCCTGTTCCAGAAGCTGCTGCAGGAGCCGGACATCCTGTCGGGCGACTACGACATCCACTGGCTGGAGAAGTGGGCCGCCGCCCAGAAGGCCAAGGCCTAACCCCTCTTGGATGAACCCGAGTTCAGCGCCAGCAGTCCCTCCAGCGTCTTCGGACCCGAGGAACTGCTGGCCTGCTACGCTCGAGGCGTCTTTCCGATGGCCGAGGCGCGTGACGACCCGCGCGTCTTTCTGGTCGAGCCGGACCAGCGGGGAGTCATCCCGCTCAATCGCTTTCACATCCCGAGTCGTCTACGACGCACCATCCGGGGCGAGCCGTTTCAGGTGCGCGTCGATACGGCCTTCGCCGCCGTGCTGGACGCCTGCGCCGCCTCCATGCCTGGGCGGGAGGATACCTGGATCAATGATCCGATCCGCCGCCTCTATGTAGAGCTGCATGCGCGCGGCCAGGCCCACAGCATGGAGTGCTGGCAGGACGAGGTCCTGGTCGGCGGTCTTTACGGCGTGACCCTGGGCGGCGCCTTCTTCGGCGAAAGCATGTTCAGCCGGGCGCGTGATGCGTCAAAGGTCGCCCTGGTGCATCTGGTGGCGCGGCTGCGAAAAGGCGGCTGGGGTCTGCTGGACGCCCAGTTCCTGACCGAGCATCTCAGCCAGTTCGGCGCGGTCGAGACACCACAGGCGGCCTATCTGCGGCTGCTGAAGCCGGCCCTGCGCCTGACGCCTGACAAGTCGGCCTTGTCCGCCCCCATGACGGGCGCGCAGGCCGTGGCCTACGCCTTACAGCCGACCACCCAGGCGTCGTAGATCGGGTGTTGCAGGCCGCTGACGCCGGGCGATGAGGCGAACATCCAGCCCTTGAAGATCTGACGCGCCTCGGTCGGCACGGCGACGCCACGCGGCTGAACCCCGACTTCCAGATAGGCGATGGCGTCTTCGGTCAGTTCGTCCGACGCCGAGACCTCGCAGGCGCGGGCGCTGAAGATCAGGGTCTTGTTGAAACGAACGGGACGCCCGCCGACCTCGACTTCGAACAGCATGGATTCGGCGGTGACCTTGTCGATGGCCTGGACGATAGCGACCGGACGACGCTGGCGACGGCCGGGCGTAGCGGCCGGCTCAGCCGCCGGTTTGGGCGCTTCAGCCTCGGCCTCAGGAGGAATGTCTTCCTGAACAGCCGCAATCTCGGCCTCAGGCGTCACAACCACGACAGGCGTGCCGGGCGCAGCGGTTGGAGCCGTAGAAGGAATAGGAGCTTGAGTCGCCGGGGCCGGCGGAGTCGCCTGCGGGTTCTGAAGAGGCGTGCGGTTGGTGTCGCGCAACAGGTCGCCCACAGGGTCCTGAACCGGAACAGCGTCCTGCGGCAAATCCATCAGGGCGTTGGTCATGCCGGCGCCCGCGACCGCCAGTCCCGCTGCGGCGACGCCGACAAGCAGGAGGCGGCGCAGCGTCATTCCGGGCTCCAGGCCTGATAGTCGCCCGTGGCGGCCGGACGCTTGCCTTCGTTGGCCAGCGACCCCTGCGGACGCCACGCCATCGGCGTGCCGGTCAGGTTGGGCAGGTGTTCCTTTTCCCAGGCGCGACGCGGCAGCGGCTTCTCGACCGGGGTCTCGTCATAGGTATAGCGCAACCAGCCCTGCCATTCCGGCGGAACCTTCGACGCCTCGGCATAGCCGTCATAGATGACCCAGCGGCGCTTGCGTCCATCATAGCTGACGTTGTCGCGCGACTGGTAATAACGGTTGCCGAACTCGTCCGTGCCGACCAGTTGGCCGCGTTTGCCAACGGTGAACAGGGTGCCGATCGTGGCGCCGTTCCACCAGGTGAAGATCTTGCTCAGCACGTCGTCGAACCTACTCGAATGCCGTCGCCCGGGGAGGTCCGGCGACGCGACGCGATCATAGAAACCGCAGCCGCTCGCGTCCAGCCCGAGACCCGCATAGAGCGCCGCCGTCGCGCATCAACATCTTGGGGGTAACCCTACCTGCGGGCCCAAGATTTATTGAAACGCCTTCAGAGGCGTCGTTAATGTCGAGATCAGGACACGCGCGGAGACGTCTGATGCGCATCAAGCCCCGTTTCGCCCCCCTCGCCGCCACCGTGGCGCTGGACCCTCGCCTGATCGAACGTCCCGGCGTCATGACGCCCACGCTGGCGCCCGTCGACTGGTCCGACGCACGCGTCGAAACCTGGCTTGACTGGGCCGAAGGCCTGCCGACGGATCTGCCGGAGGACAACGTCGCCCCCGACGAGGATCACGCCGCCTGGCTGGGCGGCGCCGCCGACGCATGGGCCCAACGCCTGGGGGCCTGGGGTCATGAACTGGGCCTGTTCGACAGCGCCGACGCGGCGGAAACCTTCACCGACGAACTGTGGGCCTCCCTGCTGCTCGGCCTGGCCGCGCCCCAGGCTCCCTCGGCTACGCTCGCCGCTCCGGTCTGCCTGCCCCTGAGCGAACCGGGCGCAACGCGCCGTCTTGCCGACCTGTCCGCCAGCCGGCGCGGACAGCGTCTGGCGGGACGCGCCGCCGAGGCCCTGGCCGATGCGTTGACGGGCGTCGCCGACGCCGTGGACCGCTGCGAAGGACCACGCGAGGCCTGCGCCGACCCCGTCGCCAATCCGGCCCTGGCCCGCGCGGCCCTGATCGCCCGTCGCTGCGGCGCCAGCGACGCCGACATCATTCGCGCTGTCGAAGGCGAGACCCAGAACATCGCCCTGGCCGCGCCTGCCGCCCACGCCCTGACGCCCGTCCTGGCTTCGCGCGACTCCATCGCCTCGGGCGGCCCCGAAGCCCTGGCCGTGGCCGAGGCCGCGCTGGAAGGCGATCTGGCGCTGACCTTTGCGCCACGTGACGCCGAAGCCCTGACTGATAGCGTCCTTGAAGCCCGCGCCATCCTGCACCTGCCGGCTCTGGCCGCCGTCGCGGGCGAACACTTTGACGAAGCCCTGGACGACCTGACGCGACTCTGGGTCGTCGCGCTGGAGATCGAGACCTCCATCCGGACCGACTCTCCGCGGCGCGACGCCGTGCGCCCCATCGCCCTGGGCCTGTCTGGCCTGGCCGACTGGGCCGTCGCAACCGACGCGGAGAAGCCGACCGACCTCGCAGCTTCAGTCGGCGCGCGCGTTTCAGCCGCAGCCAGCGCCGCCTCGACCGACCTCGCCGCCCTGCTCGGCCCGTGCGCCGAATGGGATGCTGTGAGCGATGAGGCCATCGACGCCGCCCGCCATCGCGGTCATGAGACCAAAGCCCTGAAACGCTGCGGTCGTCGCCATGCCGTCATCAACCTGTTCGTGCGCGACCCGGAGCTGGAACTGCGCCTCGGCGCCTCGCCATTCACCGCCACGGACCTTTTCCAGACCGAGGACGGCGAGACCGAGCCGCGCCTGCGCCCGTCGCTGGCCCGCGCCATCGCCCGCGCCGGCGGCGATATCGAAAGCGCGGAGCGCCGCCTGTTCGGTCGTCGCACCTTGGTCGGCGCGCCAGGGGTCAACCATTCGGCCCTGCGCGACCTTGGCTTCACGGACGTGGAGCTGGAGGCCGTGGAACTCGCTCTGGGTCAAACAAACATGCTGTCGGCGGTCTTCGCGCCGGCCGTCCTGAACGCTGGCTTCATCGGCGATGTTCTCGGCCTGACGGTCGAGGACGGCGCGGACCTGCTGCCACGTCTGGGCTTTGACGCCGACGCGATAGAGGCCGCGCGCGCCTTCGCCTTCGGCCATGCCGACCTGTCCGGTTGGGAGGCCGCACCCGAGGCGCTGCGAGACTTGCTGGCCGCCGATCCCGTCGCCTTCGAGGCTGAGCTACGTCGCGCGATCGAACCGTTCAGCGACGCCCCCGATGCTTCGCCCGACGTGATCGATTGGCGCGCCGGTTCGCTTCAGGCCGCCCGCGCCCTGGGCCAGGCCGCCCGCGACGGGCGCCGCGCCGTCGTCCTGCGCCGCGCCGCGCCGCCGGCGGACTTCCGCCTGGATCTGGCCGAGCCCGACGCTCCGGACCAGCGCCGCCTGGAGCCGGAAGCCCGAACCATCGAGCGTGTGGTCGAAAAGGTCATCGAGCGCGACCGCACCCGCCGCAAGCTGCCCGACCGTCGCAAGGGATATATCCAGAAGGCGGCTGTGGGCGGCCACAAGGTCTATATCCACACCGGCGAATACGAGGACGGCGAACTGGGCGAGATCTTCATCGACATGCACAAGGAAGGCGCCGCCTTCCGCAGCCTGATGAACAATTTCGCCATCGCCATTTCGATCGGCCTGCAGTACGGCGTGCCCTTGGACGAGTTCGTGGACGCCTTCGTCTTCACGCGGTTTGAGCCGTCCGGACGCGTCACCGGTAATGATTCAATCCGCTCGGCGACCTCCATCCTCGACTACATCTTCCGCGAGTTGGGCGTTTCCTATCTGGAGCGTCAGGAACTGGCCAACGCCGAACCCGAGGGCAATCCCGACGGACTGGGCGCCGCGACGAACGACGCCGAGCCCGTGCCCGCCGCCCGCTTCATCTCCAAGGGCTTCGCCCGCGGGGCCGCGCCGGACAATCTTGTCGTCGTCCCATTTGGACGCAAGGCCGAGACGCCTCGCGACGCCGCCCCGACCGAGGCCGTCGCCTGTCCCGCCTGCGGCGATTTCAGCCTGCAGAACCGCGGCGGCGGCTGGATTTGCGACACGTGCGGGGCCGCCCCCCAGATGCAGGGCTAGACGCGTGCGGTTTCGGCCCGCTTCTTGCTGGGCAGGCCTCAAACCCCGGAGTCCTCGCATGAACCGTCTCGCAATCGCACTCGTCGCCTCGCTGGTCGCCGCCACGGCCCTGCCCGCCGTCGCCCAGAACGCCTCGCAGATCAGCCGCGTACGCGGCGGCGACAGCTGCCCCGGCTGCAACCTGTTCCAGGGCGATTTTTCGGGCATGGAGGTGCGCGGCCTCAACCTGGCGGGCGCCCGTCTGCGTCAGGCGGACCTCAGCCTGACCGTCATGAACCGCACCCGCTTTTCGCGCGCCGACATGCGTGATGTGGAAGCCTATGGCGGCGTCTTCTCCGGTTCGAACTTCGCCGGGGCCGACCTGACCAACGCCAGCTTCGTCGGCGCCTATCTGGACGGCTCCACGATGTCGGGCGCCAAGCTCAACGGGACCAACCTGTCGGGCGCTCGACTGGCCCGCGTAGTCGGCCTGACCCAAGGTCAGCTGAACCAGGCCTGCGGCGACGACGCCACCGTCCTGCCGTCAGGCCTGCGCATTCCGGCCTGCTGAGGGTCCCCTTCGTTACCGCGATTTAAGTAGGGTTATTCGAACGATGGGCGCATCTAGGTAGCGTGATGAAACGCCCGCTCGCCCTTCTCCGTCGCCTGGCCCCCGCAGCCGCAGCCTTCACCGGCGTGCTGGTCGCCGCTCCTGCCTTCGCGGGCGTGGTCGGCCTGACGCAGATGCAGGACCGCGACGTCGCCCGCATGGTTTCACTCGGCGGCAGCTGCAACCGCTGTGAACTGTCCGGCCGCGATCTGTCCGGCGCCACCTTCACCGGAGCCAGCTTCACCAACGCCACCTTGGTCGGCGCCACCCTGCGCGGCGCCGAACTGATCGGATCGAACTTCGCGGGCAGCGATTTCAGCCGCGCCGACATGCGCGGCGTCGAAATGGTCGGCGCCACCTTCCAGGGCAGCACCTTCGCCAGCGCCAATCTGACCGGCGCCGAAGCGACCGGCGCCAACCTGATCCAGACCAATTTTCAGGACGCCAACCTGTCCTCGGCGGAGTTGAACGGCGCAAACTTCAATCGCGCGGTCCTGGTGCGCACGCGCTTCAACAGCAGCGAGATGTTCGGAGCCACCCTGGCCAACGTCCGCGCCACAGGCGCCGACTTCACCAGCGCCGAAATCAACGCATCCAACCTGACCAACGGGGTGTTCGACCGCGCGTCTTTCCGCGAAGCCTCGCTAGACAGCGCCCGCCTGACCGGCGGCAGTTTCGATGGCGCCAACTTCTCGGGCGCATCCATGAATCGGACAGATATTCGCGGCGCCGACCTGTCCAACGCCCGCGGCCTGACACAGGATCAGGTGCACGACGCCTGCGGCGACGGAGCGACCCGCCTGCCGAACGGCCTGACCGTGCGCTCTTGCGGCGGCGGCGTCCGCGTCATTCGCACGCCCCCGGCCCCGCCCGCGCCGCCCATTCCGCCGCGCCAGCGCAACCTGGTCGTCGCCTCGGGCCATTAAGCCCACTGGAATCCTCAAGAAAAAGGGCGGCCCGTAAAGGCCGCCCTTTCCAATTCAGCGCCGGAACGCCGCTTACTTGAGCGGCAGAGCCGTACGGATCGACAGTTCCTTCAGCTGCTTGTCGGCGGCCTCGGCCGGCGCGCTCATCAGCAGGTCCTGGCCCTGCTGGTTCAGCGGGAAGGCGATGACCTCGCGGATGGCCGTCTGGTTGGCCAGCAGCATGACGATGCGGTCGATGCCCGGGGCCAGACCGCCGTGCGGCGGGGCGCCGAAGCGGAAGGCGTTCAGCATGCCGCCGAACTGCTCCTCGACCACCGAGGCGTCGTAGCCGGCGATCTCGAAGGCCTTGAGCATGATCTCGGCCTTGTGGTTCCGGATCGCGCCCGAGCACAGCTCATAGCCGTTGCAGACGATGTCGTACTGATAGGCGCGGATGGTCAGCGGGTCCTGGGCCTCCAGCGCTTCCATGCCGCCCTGCGGCATCGAGAACGGGTTGTGCGAGAAGTCGACCTTCTTCTCTTCCTCCGACCATTCGAACATCGGGAAGTCGACGATCCAGCAGAACTTGAACTGCTCCTCGTCCACCAGCTTCAGCTCGGTGCCGACACGAGTGCGGGCCAGACCGGCGAACTTGGCGAAGACGGCGGGGTCGCCGGCGGTGAAGAAGGCGGCGTCGCCCTTGCCCAGACCCAAGGAAGCCATCAGGGCCTCGGTCGGCTCCTGACCCAGGTTCTTGGCGATAGGGCCGCCCCAGGCCTGCTGATCATCGGACCAGAAGATATAGCCCAGACCCGGCTGGCCCTCGCCCTGAGCCCACGAGTTCATGCGGTCGCAGAAGGCGCGCGAGCCGCCGGTCGGCGCCGGGATGGCCCAGACGGCGTTCTTTTCGTCCGCGCCGAGGATCTTGGCGAACAGGCCGAACCCGCCGTCACGGAAATGATCCGACACGTCCTGCATCTTGATCGGGTTGCGCAGGTCCGGCTTGTCCGAACCGTACCACTTCATCGACTGGGCGTAGGTCAGACGCTCAAAGCCCTTGTGCTCGAAGGTCTGGCCGAAGTCGTTGGTGAAGGTGTGGGTCCCGTCGATGGGCGACACCGGCTTGCCCTCGCCGAACTCGTTGAACACGCCGTTCATCAGCGGCTCGATCGCCTGGAAGACGTCTTCCTGCGTCACGAAGCTCATTTCTACGTCGAGCTGGTAGAATTCCAGCGAACGGTCGGCGCGCAGGTCTTCGTCGCGGAAGCAGGGCGCGATCTGGAAGTAGCGGTCGAAGCCCGAGACCATCAGCAGTTGCTTGAACTGCTGCGGGGCCTGCGGCAGGGCGTAGAACTTGCCCGGGTGCATGCGCGACGGCACCAGGAAGTCGCGCGCGCCTTCGGGCGACGACGCCGTCAGGATCGGGGTCTGGTACTCGAGGAAGCCCTGCTCGACCATGCGCTGGCGGATCGAGTGGATCACCTTGGAGCGCAGGACGATGTTCTTGTGCAGGGTCTCGCGACGCAGGTCGAGGAAGCGGTTCTTGAGGCGAATCTCTTCCGGGTATTCCGGCTCGCCGAAGACCGGCAGCGGCAGCTCGGCGGCTTCGGACAGGACCTCGACCGACAGGACGCGCACTTCGATCTCGCCGGTGGGCAGGTTGGCGTTGGTGGTCTCGGCCGAGCGGCTGACCACTTCGCCGTCGATCTTGATGACGCTTTCAGCGCGCAGGCGCTCGACGGCCTCGAAGCCCGGCGTCTCGGGGTGCAGCACCAGTTGCGTCAGGCCGTAGTGGTCGCGCAGATCGATGAACAGCAGGCCGCCGTGGTCGCGCTTGCGGTGAACCCAGCCCGACAGACGAACATTCGCGCCCGCATCCGTCGAACGGAGGGCGCCGCAGGTATGGGTGCGATAGGCGTGCATGATCGGATATCGTCTGAAAACGGCTGTAGAACAGCGTGAATTAGGAGGGGCGAAAGGCCCATCATCGCCCCGGAAAGTCAAGGCTGGCGGCTAAATCCACAGCGCCGCGCGGTTGTCCACCGTCGCCGAAAACCTGCCCACAGCACGCTGGACGGCCTCTGCTATGGTCTGTTCATGGCCGCACTCGGTTCCGACACCCAGCAACTGCGCCTGCCCCTGCGGCAGGAGGCGTCGCAACGCGCGGCCGATTTCGTCGTATCCGAATCCAATTCGACGGCGACTTCGGTTCTGTCGACCTGGCCCGAAATGGCCGGTTCGATCCTGTCGATCTTCGGCCCGCCCGGCAGCGGCAAGAGCCACCTGGCCGCCGCCTGGGTCGAACGCACCGGCGCTGTCGCCCTGCACGGGGCCGAGGCCGCCCTGGTCGATCCCCTGGAGCTGGAAGGCCAGTTCGTCCTGCTGGATCGCGCCCAGGACGCCGACGACGAGAGCCTGTTCCACCTGATCAACCTGACCCAGTCCGGCGGCGGCGCCCTGTTGCTGGTGTCGCGCGACCCGCCCGCAGCCTGGGCCTGCGACCTGCCCGACCTGAGCTCGCGACTGAACGCCATCCGCACGGTGGGAATCGAAGCGCCCGACGACGTCGTGCTGGGCGCCATGCTGAGGCGCGCCTTCGCCACCCGCAACATTACGCCAGGCGACGAGGTCATCGACTATCTGGCCCGCCGCATCGACCGCTCCGCCGACGCGGTCGAACGCATCGTCGACCAGCTGGACGCCCATCACCGTCCGGTCACTCGCGTCCTGGCCCGTCAGGTTCTGGGCGACAGCGACGAACTGTCTGACTGATTGCATCAGATCGCGGTTGCAGCTGTCACAGGCCCGCGCGACAACAGTCAAATGACTGAAATCGCGCCCATCGCTGTCGACACCACCGGCGAGGAAGTCCCCTCCTCTCGCGCCCCGCAGCTGGAGCTGTCCGAGGCGCTGATGACCTCGCCCGAGCGCTTCATCAACCGCGAACTGTCGTGGCTGGCCTTTAACGGACGCGTGCTGGAAGAAGCCGCCAACGAGGGGCATCCGCTGCTGGAGCGGGTTCGTTTCCTGTCCATCTCGGCCAACAACCTGGATGAGTTCTTCATGACCCGCGTGGCGGGCCTGAAGGGGCAGGTGCGCGAGCGGGTCCGCGTGGTCTCACCTGATGGTCTGACGCCTGCCGAACAACTGGAACAGGTCAACGCCGCCGCCGGGGGCCTGATGGCCGAGCAGCAACGCCGCTGGCGGGTCCTGCGCAAGGAAATGGCCGCCGCCGGCATCGAGGTGGTCGAAGCCGCCAAGATCACGCGCACCGAGCGAGAACGCCTGGAACCCGAGTTCCTCAGCCAGTTGTTCGCCGTCCTGACGCCGATGGCGATCGATCCGGCCCACCCCTTCCCCTTCCTGCCCAACCTGGGCTTCTCGCTGGCGCTGAAGCTGCGCCGCAACAGCGACAACCGCGTCCTCTACGCCCTGGTGCCGGTCCCGACCCAGGTGCGGCGCTTCTGGGCCCTGGCCACCGACGGCCGCTCGGCGCCGGGCCGCAAGCGCTTCGTCTCGCTGGAAAACCTGCTGCTGCTCTTCATCGACCACCTCTTCCCCGGTTGCGAAATTCTAGAGAAGGGTCTGTTCCGCCTGATCCGCGACTCGGACATCGAGATCGAGGAAGAGGCCGAAGACTTGGTCATGGAGTTCGAGGAGGCGTTGAAGCAGCGCCGCATGGGCTCGGTCGTCCGCATCAAGATCCAGGCCTCCATGCCCGAGGACCTGCGTGACTTCATCATCGCCGAACTGCACGCCCAGCCGCAGGACGTGGTTCTGGTCGAGGGGATGCTGGGCCTGGCGCAACTGGCCGAACTGATCCCGGGCGGCCACCCGGACCTTAAGTTCAAGGGCTATGAGCCGCGATACCCTGAGCGCGTCCGCGACAACGGCGGCGATATCTTCGCGGCGGTCCGCGAAAAGGACATGCTGATCCACCACCCGTTCGAGAGCTTCGATGTGGTGGTGCAGTTCCTGCGACAGGCGGCGCGCGATCCCAACGTCATCGCCATCAAGCAGACCCTGTACCGCACCTCCAAAGACAGCCCCATTGTCGCCGCCCTCATCGAGGCGGCCGAAAACGGCAAGAACGTCACCGCCCTGATCGAGTTGAAGGCGCGCTTCGACGAAGAGGCCAACCTGCGCTGGGCGCGGCAGATGGAGCGGGCCGGGGTCCACGTCGTCTTCGGCTTCGTGGAGTACAAGACCCACGCCAAGCTGAGCGTCGTGGTGCGGCGCGAAGGCGAGGCCTTGCGCACCTATTGCCACTTCGGCACCGGCAACTATCACCCGACGACGGCCAAGATCTACACCGACCTCAGCCTGTTCACCTGCAACACGGTTCTGGGTCAGGATGCGACGCGGGTTTTCAACTACATCACCGGTTACGCCGAGCCCGATGAGCTTGAGGCCCTGGTCGTCTCGCCCTTGAACATGAAGACCAGCCTGCTGGAAATGATCGGCAAGGAGATGTCGGCCGCCGCCAAGGGCAAGCCCGCCGCCATCTGGGCCAAGATGAACGCCCTGGTCGATCCCGAGATCATCGACGCCCTGTATCGCGCCAGTCAGTGGGGCGTGCGCATCGAACTGGTCATTCGCGGCATCTGCTGCCTGCGTCCCGGCGTGCCGGGCCTGTCGGAGAACATCCGGGTCAAGTCGATCGTCGGCCGCTTCCTGGAACACAGCCGCATCGTCGCCTTCGCAAACGGTCACGACCTGCCCAGCAACAAGGCCAAGCTCTACATCTCGTCCGCCGACTGGATGCCGCGCAATCTGGATCGTCGCGTCGAGCTGATGACGCCGATCCTGAACGCCACCGTCCACGATCAGGTGCTGGATCAGATCATGGTCGCCAACCTGAAGGACGACGCCCAGAGCTGGACCCTGGCCGCCGACGGAACCTATCACCGCGTCACGCCCTCCGGTCCTGAACGTCCCTTCTCGGCCCACAAGTATTTCATGACCAATCCCAGCCTGTCGGGCCGCGGCCGCAAGGTGAAGACCCTGCCCGGCGCCCTGTCCTACGCAGGCCTCAAGGCCCGGAAACGCCGCTGATGGGCGTCGAGGCCGAATATCCGTCGCGCCAGATCGCCGTCATCGACATCGGCTCCAACTCGGTGCGTCTGGTGCTGTATCGGCTGGAAGGCCGGGCTGTCTGGACCATGTTCAACGAGAAGGTCCTGGCCGGTCTGGGCCGTGATCTGGCCGCGACGAAGCGCCTGTCGGTTCCCGGCGTCGTCTCCGCCATGACAGCCCTGCGCCGCTTCGCCGCCGTCATTGAGGGCGTCCAGCCGGACCAGACCATCATCGCCGCCACCGCCGCCGTACGCGAGGCCGAAGACGGCGCCGACTTCTGCGCCCGCGTGGCCGCCGAGACGGGTCTGCAGGTCCGCGTTCTCAGCGGTGAAGAGGAAGCCCGCTATTCAGCGCTCGGCGTCCTGGCCGGCGCACCGGGCTCGCACGGCGTGGCCGCCGACATGGGCGGCGCCAGCCTGGAATTGACCCGCATCGGCAATGGCGGTCGCAATCGCCCGCTGGACAAGGGCGTCACCCTGCCCCTGGGACCCTTCTCACTGGTGGATCCCAAGGGTTTCGACGTGGATCGTCTGCGCTCGCGCATCGCCAAGCGGTTGGCGCCCGTCGCCGACGCCTACGCCACGACCGACCTGCACGCCGTCGGCGGAGCCTGGCGCAGTCTGGCCCAGATGCACATGGCCCAGACCAACCATCCGCTCCGGATCGTCCACGAATACGCCATGAGCGCCGCCGACGCGCGCGACCTGGCCCGACTGGTGGCGCGCCAGTCCAGGGCCTCGCTGGAAAAGCTGCCGGGCGTATCCAAGCGCCGGGCCGAGACCCTGCCCTATGCCGCCCTCGTGCTGGACGGATTGATCGAGGCCTTGGGGCTGAACTCCATCACCTTCTCGGCCTGGGGCGTGCGCGAAGGCCTGCTCTACGCCGGACTGTCGCCCGAGATGGCGGCGGTCGATCCCCTGCTGGCCGGCTGTTCGGCATGGGGCGGTCGTCAGGGCGTGGACCCGGCCCTGCCCCGTGCTCTGGACGGCTGGCTGCAATCGGTCGTCTCGGCCATGCCCGAAGCCTTTGGCGAGGAGCGCGACGCCCTGCTGACCGCCTCGGTCTGTCGGCTGGCCGATCTCGGCGCGCGGCTCCATCCGGACCACCGGGTCGATCTGGTCTTTGATCAGGTGCTGCGTTCGCCCATTCCGGGCCAGACTCACGCCGAACGCGCCTTCCTGGCCGTGGCCATGAACGCCCGCTATGGCGGCGAGGCCAGGACGCCCGCGCCCGACGCCGTGAACCGCCTGCTGCCGGCATCCGGCCAGAAGCGCGCCCGCGCCCTGGGCCTGGCCATGCGGCTGGCCTGCGACCTGTCAGGCCGCTCGCCGCAACTGCTGGCCAACGCCGCCGCCACGGTCGAGAAAGGCGCGCTGCGCATCACGGCGGCCGAGGGCTACGCCGACATGCTGCTGGGCGAACAGACGCGCCGCCGCGCCAAGGCCCTGGCTGAAGCCATGAATCTGACGCTGAAAATCTAGAGAAACCATCCCATGCCCGTGACCGGAATCGGCGGCTTCTTCTTCCGCTCCAAGGACACCAAGGCCCTGGCCGACTGGTATCTGACCCACCTCGGAGTCGGGGCGCTGGAAAACGTCTGGATCTGGAACCAGCAGGCGGGGCCGACCGTCTTCGCCCCGTTCAAGGAAGACAGCGACTATTTCGCCGCCGACCACCGCTGGATGCTGAACCTGCGGGTCGAAGGGCTAGACGACCTGATCGCCTCACTGAAGGCCGCGGGGATCGAGGTCATCACCAAGCCGGAATGGGACGCCCACCCCGAGATCGGACGCTTTGCGCGCATCCATGATCCCGAGGGCAATCCCATCGAGCTGTGGGAGCCGGCGTCTCCGCCGGCTTGATCCCGACTAGCCTTCGATTTCGACCACTTCGACGCGCGAACCGTTCAGCACCAGGGCGATCTCGCCCTTCTTGAGCTTCAGCGCGTCGTCGCCGAACAGCTGACGACGCCAGCCCTTCATGGCCTCGACGTCGGCGTTGTCGTCGTTGGCGATCTTTTCCAGATCGGCGACGTTGGCGATCAGCTTGGTGGCCACGCCGGCGTTGTCGCTCTTGGCCTTCAGCAGCACTTTCAGCAGCTCCACCACCGAAGGCGGGGCCGGCTGGCTGTGAGCCGGGCGTTCCAGCTTGGGCGCATGGGCTTCGGGGTCGGCCAGGACGCGCTTCAGTTCAGCGGCCAGCTCCAGACCCAGACGCGAGCCGCCAAAGCCCTTGGGCACCGAACGCAGACGGTTGAAGGCCTCGGGATCGGTCGGCGCCTGCACGGCGATCTCGTCGATGCCCTCGTCCTTGAGGATACGGCCGCGCGGCTGATCGCGTTCCTGCGCCGCGCGCTCGCGCCAGACGGCGACGGCGACAAAGGCGGCCAGATACTTGGCGCTGAACTTCTTGGGCTTCAGACGCTTCCACGCATTCTCGGGCGTAGTGTCATAGAGGGCCGGATCGGTCAGGGCGCCCATTTCCGACATGACCCAGTCGAGACGGCCTTCCTTCTGCAGCCGATCACGCAGCTTGGGATAGAGGGCGGCCAGATGGGTCACGTCGCCAATGGCATAGGTCAGTTGCGCATCCGACAGCGGGCGACGCGCCCAGTCGGTGAAGCGGCTGCCCTTGTCCAGTTCCTGGCGCAGCATCTGGCGGACGAGCTGCTCATAGCTGACCTGATCGCCGAAACCGGCGGCCATGGCGGCGACCTGGGTGTCGAACATCGGCTTGGGCATGGCGCCCAGACGGTTGAAGATCTCAACGTCCTGACGGGCGGCGTGGAAGACCTTGATGATCGATTCGTCGCGCAGCAGGGCGAGGAAGGGCTCAAGGTCCAGATCCTCGGCCATCGGATCGATGATGGCGGCGTCCGTGGGCGAAGCGGCCTGGATCAGGCACAGCTTGGGCCAGTAGGTCGTCTCGCGCATGAATTCGGTGTCGACCGTGATGAACGGGGCCTTGGCCAAGCGTTCGCAGAAGTCGATTAGCGCGTCATTGGTGGTGATTGGCGTCATTCCGATGCTATAGCCCCGCGCGACGCCGTTGTGGCAAGAGCGCCGCGACAGATTTTCGCCCCCGATATCGAGCCGTGACCGATGAGCGACACCCCCGAAGCCCTGAAAAACGGCCTCACCTACGCCGATGCAGGCGTGGACATCGACGCCGGAGAAATGTTGGTCGATGCGATCAAGCCTCTGGCCAAGTCGACTCGCCGCCCCGGCGCCGAAGCTTCGCTGGGCGGATTCGGCGCCCTGTTCGATCTGAAGGCCGCCGGTTTTGAAGACCCGCTGATCGTCACCACGACCGATGGCGTCGGCACCAAGTTGAAGATCGCCATCGAGACCGGCCGTCATGACGGCGTGGGCGTCGATCTGGTCGCCATGTGCGTCAACGACCTGCTGGCGCAGGGCGCCGAGCCGCTGATGTTCCTGGACTACTACGCCACCGGCAAGCTGGACGTGGACGCCGCGCGCCGCGTCGTCGCCGGCATCGCAGAGGGCTGCCGTCAGTCGGGCAGCGCCCTGGTGGGCGGCGAAACGGCCGAAATGCCGGGCATGTATTCGGGCGGCGACTATGATCTGGCCGGCTTCTCGGTCGGCGCGGTCGAGCGCGGTCAGGTCCTGCCCTACCTGGACCAGCAGAAGGCCGGCGACATCATCATCGGCCTGGCCTCGTCGGGTCCGCACTCCAACGGCTATTCGCTGATCCGCAAGGTGGTCGAGAAGTCCGGCCTGGCCTGGGGCGACGACGCCCCCTTCGCCAAGGACTGCACCTTGGCCCAGGCCCTGATGGAGCCGACCCGCATCTATGTGAAGCCGGTCTTGCCGCTGATGAAGGCCGGTCTGGTCAAGGGCGCCGCCCACATCACGGGCGGCGGCCTGATCGAGAACCCGCCGCGCTGCATCGCCGAGGGCCTGCAGGCTGCGTTCGACTGGAACGCCTGGGCCCTGCCCTCCGTCTTCGAATGGCTGGGTCAGGTCGGCGGCATCTCCGACCACGAACTGCGCCGCACCTTCAACTGCGGCGTCGGCTTCATCCTGATCGTCTCGCCGGAAAACGCCGAGCCGGTCCTGGCCGCCCTGCTGAACGCGGGCGAGGAAGCCTTCATCTGCGGACAACTGGAAGCCGCCTGAGCTTCCAGCGCCTGAAACGACAAAGGCCCCGGTCTCGCGACCGGGGCCTTTTTCTTTGGCGATGAGCCTGAGTTCAGATCAGCGAACCCCGCCGTTCTGGGTCTCGTCGTAGAACCTGGCCAGATCGACGTGCAGTTCCTCCAGCGCCTTGCGGCTCGTGTACATCATGTGCCCGCCCTCGTAGTAGGTGAACTCCAGATTGTCCCGCAGGTGCGGCTCCAGCATCATCTGGGCCAGATCAAACTCGGTCGAGAAGAAGGGCGTGGCGGCGTCGTAGTAGCCGTTCAGCGCCAGCACCTTCAGGTGCGGGTTGCGGCGCATGGTCGTGGCCAGATCAACGGCCGTGTTCGGCGTGGTCTGCGGCCCGCCCACCGGCGGACGGTGGCTCCAGTTCCAGTTGAAGCCCGGCAGGCCGCGCGCCGACTGGCGATAGTCCATGTCGGTGCGGAAGTTCAGCGTATTGGCGATGTAATCGTTGAAGACGCCGAAATAGGCCCCGGTGATGGCGCTGCTGGACGGGTCTTCCTCAGGCGAACCGCCCACGGCGTCGGCGTCCATGCCCAGATAGCGGGTGTCCAGACGGCCGATGGTCTCGCGACGATCCCGCAGCAGCTCCTTGCGGAACGGCGACAGCTCGACCCGCAGGTTGGCGTTGTCGATGAAGGTCGGCGACAGGCCAATCAGTTCGCTCATCTGCTGGGCGATCTGGGCGCGCTCGGCGTCCGAGATCATGTGCCCCTTGGCCAGGGCCGCCGCATAGGGGCCCATGGCGAACTCACGCGCCCGCTGGACGTGGGCTTCCACCGTGGCCGGGCGGTTCGGCACCTTGTTGTGATACCAGGCCGTCGCCGCATAGGTCGGCAGCAGGGTGATGAAGTTCTGGGCATAGCCCGGCTGACGCACGCCGTAGTTCATGATCGACGACAGCAGGATGACGCCGTTCAGCGACATCCCCCGGCTTTCCAGCTGATGCGCCACCGCGCCGGTGCGCAGGGTGCCGTAGCTTTCGCCCAGCACATACTTGGGGCTGGACCAGCGGTTGAACTTGCTCGTGTAGCGCATGATGGCGCGGGTGAAGGCGTCCGCGTCCTGATCCACGCCCCAGAAGGTCGAACCCGGTGTCTCGGCCAGAGGACGCGAATAGCCCGCGCCGACCATGTCGATGAAGACCAGGTCGGTCTTGTCCAGCAGGGTCATGTCGTTGGGACCGACATTGAACGGCGCCGGGCGCTCGACCACCGGATCATCCGTCAGCACCCGCACCGGGCCGAAGGCGCCCATATGCAGCCACACGGTCGGCGAGCCAGGCCCGCCGTTGTAGAGATAGGTCACCGGACGGCGCCCCGCTGGCTGACCGTCCAGGGTATAAGCGACGTAGAAGAGGCTGGCCGTCGGCATGCCCGCATCGTCTCGGATCGTCAGGGTGCCGGCCGTGGCCTTGTAGCGCATGGTCCGGCCGTGGGCGGTGATCGAATGGCTGGTCGTCACCTCCTTCTCTTCCGGCGTGGCGCGCGCCCAGTTGCGTTCGACCTGCTCGGCGTTGGCGTTGCGCAGGCGGTCCGAAGCCGAGCGAACCGGGCCGGAACCGCCGCCGGAGGCCTCCTGAGCCATGGAAACCATCGGCACAGCCAGGATCGCCGCCGCACAGACAGCCGAAAGCAGATGACGCATTATGAAACTCCCCCTCACGCGCCGGACATCCCGGCGGCGGGACGCTAACGCCAAGCGGGGCCGTCCGGCAACGGACTTTATAACGCCCTGATCAGCGACATGGGCTTGCCAAGACGCGACAGCGGTCGCATCCCTCGCCCCTCCCCGATCCGTCGCCTGAGCCGTTCCATGACTGAAAACCGCAAGCCCAAGACGCGCGTGGCGGTGCTGATCTCCGGCTCCGGGTCGAACATGGCCTCGCTGATCGCCGCCGGTCAGACGGCTGACGCGCCCTATGAGGTCGTGGCCGTCGTGTCCAACGTCGCGGACGTGGCAGGGCTGGACAAGGCGCGTGCCGCCGGGGTCGAAGCCCTGACGGTCGAGCACAAGGCGTTCGGCAAGGACCGTGAGGCGCATGAGCGCGCCATCGACGCCCTGCTGATCGAACATGAGGTCGAGGTCATCGCCCTGGCCGGCTACATGCGCCTGCTGACCCCCTGGCTAGTGCAGAAATGGGCGGGGCGGATGCTGAACATCCACCCGTCGCTGCTGCCGCTCTATCCCGGCCTGAACACCCACGCCCGCGCCATCGAGGCCGGCGACCTTGAGGCGGGCTGCACCGTCCACGTGGTCACCGAAGGCGTCGACGAAGGCCCCATTCTGGGTCAAGCCCGCGTGCCGATCCTGCCGGGCGACACCCCCGACATCCTGGCCGAACGCGTCAAGACGGCGGAGCACAGCCTGTATCCGCAGACGCTGACGGCCTTCGTCAGCCGCTGAACCGCAGCGAACCTTAACGATTTTTAATGCGACAGGGCGTCGCAGGGGGGAGCAGTTTCCCCGCGAACGATCGGACCAGTTCTGCTGGCGACCGCTCGCTGTTTCCACATGGGAAGACCCGATGTCCAAGACTCGCCTGATGGGCGCCGCCGGCCTGGCGCTCGCCTTCGCGCTCTCCGCTCAAGCCGCCTCGGCCCAGAACGCCCACGCCGGCCACACCGCCGCCGCGCCGCAGATCCATCCCTGGGGCTTCGACCTGAACGGTCGCGATCTGGCGGTGAAGCCGGGCGACGACTTCAACGAGTACGCCAACGGAACCTATCTCAAGAACACCGAGATTCCCTCGGACAAAGCCCGTTTCGGCCCGTTCGACGTTCTGTATGAAAACGCCCAGAGCCAGCTGAAATCAATCATCGAGGCCAGCGCCGCCAACCCGACCAACGCCAATGCGCAGAAGGTCGGCGCCCTCTACGCCAGCTTCATGGACGAGGCCCGCGTCAACCAGCTGGGCGCCCAGCCTCTGGCCGCCGATCTGGCCGCCGTTCGCGCCGTGACGGACCACAGCGGCATGGCCCGTCTGATGGGCGAAAGCCACGCCGGCTTCGGCGGCTCCCTGTTCGGCGTCGACGTGTTCGAGGACCTGCAGAACCCCAATCTCAACTCGGCCTATATGGGCCAGGGCGGCCTCGGCCTGCCCGACCGCGACTACTACCTGAAGGCCGACTTCGCGCCTCAGCGTGAAGCCTATGTCGCCTATATCACCCGCGCTCTGACGGCCGCCGGCTGGTCGAACCCGGCCCAGGCCGCCGCCGACATCCTGGCCTTCGAAACCAAGGTCGCTGAAAAGCACTGGACCACGGTCGAACGCCGCCAGATCGACAAGATCTACAATCCGGCCCCGACCGCCGATCTGGCCAGGCTGGCCCCCGGCTTTGACTGGGCCGCCTTCCTGCAAGGCGCCCAGATCAGCAGCGTGCCGACCATCGTCCTGATGGAAAACACGGCCATCCCGGGCATCGCCCAGGTCTTCGCCGAGACCTCGCTGGACACGCTGAAGGCCTGGGAGGCCTTCCAGATCGTCGATCAGGCCGGCCCCTATCTGTCCGACGCCTTCGTGAACTCGCGCTTTGAGTTCCGTGGCAAGACCCTGCGCGGCCAGCCTGAAAACCGTCCGCGCTGGAACCGCGGCGTAGCCCTGGTCGACGGCCAGCTGGGCGAGGTGCTCGGTCAGGAATATGTCCGCCTGCACTTCCCCGCCTCGTCCAAGACCCAGATGGAGGCCCTGGTCGCCAACCTCAGCGCCGCCATGACCGAGCGCCTGAAAAATCTGGACTGGATGAGCGAGCCGACGCGCGAGCAGGCCCTGCTCAAGATGTCCAAGTTCGGCGTGAAGATCGGCTACCCCGAGAAATGGCGCAGCTATGACGGTCTGGAACTGTCGGCCGATGACCTCTACGGCAACGTGGAGCGCGCTTCGGCCTTCGACTGGGCCTGGAAACGCGGCAAGATCGGCCAGCCCGTCGATCCGCTGGAATGGGGTATGACGCCCCAGACGGTGAACGCCTATTACAATCCGCCGCGCAACGAGATCGTCTTCCCGGCCGCCATCCTGCAGCCGCCCTTCTTCGATCCGAACGCAGATGCAGCCGTGAACTACGGCGGAATCGGCGCCGTCATCGGCCACGAGATCACCCACGGCTTCGACGATCAGGGCCGCAAGTCGGACGCGAACGGCGTCCTGCGCGACTGGTGGACGCCCGAAGACGCCGCCCGCTTCGAGGAACGCGCCAAGGTCCTGGGCGCCATCTACGACGCCCAGCAGCCCATTCCCGGCACCCACATCAACGGCGACCTGACCATGGGCGAGAACATCGCCGACCTGGGCGGTCTGCTGATGGCGTTGGACGCCTATCACCGCAGCCTGAACGGCCAGCCGGCCCCGGTCATCGACGGTCTGACCGGTGAGCAGCGCGTCTTCCTCGGCTGGGCCCAGGTCTGGCGCGAGAAGTCGCGTGAGGCGGCCCTGAAGGAGCAACTGACGACGGACCCGCACTCGCCGGGCGCCGCGCGCGCTTCGACCCCGCCGCGCAATATCGACGCCTGGTACGCGGCCTTCGGCGTGACCCCGGATCAGGCGCAATACATCGCCCCGGAAGGCCGCGCCCGCATCTGGTAAGCGGCGCGTCCCGGTCGAACACGAAAACGGCGTCAGCCTTGCAGCTGACGCCGTTCTTGTATCCGGAAGACCCGGATGAAATCAGTTCGGCTTCTTGGGCGTGGTCACAGCGCCCGCCACCGCGCCGATAGCGGCGCCGGCGACCGTCGCGCCCGTATTGCCGCCGATAGCCTGACCGGCGACCGCGCCGCCGATTGCGCCTGACGCCGCGCGTTGTTCCGTGGTGGTGCCGCAGGCGGCCAGCAGGCCTACGACGCCCAGAACAGGAGCCAGTTTGAGGATCGTCTTCATGGCGGTCTTCCCTTGATGGCTGAACAGGTAACAGGACCGTGAAAACGAAACGGCCCGCCTCCGGTTCCGGAAGCGGGCCGTCTTTATGCGCTTGTCAGGCTGCGTCGGGTCGAAAAGGCGAAGCCCTTTGACCGCAGCCCAAAGCCCTTAGCCAACGATGTCGGCGTCGGTGAAGAACTGGGCGATTTCGATGCCGGCGTTTTCCAGCGAGTCCGAACCGTGAACCGAGTTCTCGCCGATCGACAGGGCGAACAGCTTGCGGATGGTGCCTTCAGCGGCGTCGTTCGGGTTGGTCGCGCCCATGACTTCGCGGTACTTGGCGACGGCGTTGTCGCCTTCCAGCACCTGAACGACGACCGGCTCGGCGATCATCTGGCCGACCAGTTCGCCGTAGAAGGGACGCTCGGCGTGCACTTCGTAGAACTTCTTGGCCTGGGCTTCGGTCAGCTTGATGCGGCGTTGACCGACGATGCGCAGGCCGGCGCCTTCGATCACGGCGTTGATGGCGCCCGTCAGGTTGCGGCGCGTGGCGTCGGGCTTGATGATCGAGAAGGTACGTTCGGTCATGGGAAGTGACTTCTTGTTTGGGAGTTTGAGGGTCGGCGGCTTATAGCGAGCGCCACTCATCTTTCCAATATCCCCCGCGCGTAAGCCTTTTTTCTCCCGGTTCCGATGCTGCAGATCAAAAACCTGACCTACAACGCCTGGGGCCGCGAGTTCCTGGACGACGCCTCCGTCAGCCTGCCGCCGGGCTCCAAGGTCGGTCTGGTCGGCCGCAACGGCATCGGCAAGTCGACCCTGTTCAAGCTGATCCTGGGCGAACTGGCCGCCAACGGCGACGAAATCTCCCTGCCCAAGACCGCGCGCATCGGCTCGGTGGATCAGGAACACCCCGCCACGCCGGTCAGCGTTCTGGACACGATTCTGGAAGCTGATGTCGAGCGCCACGACCTGCTGACCCGGCTGGAGACCGCCGAGCCGGAGGAAATGGGCGAAATCTGGGGTCGCCTGATCGAGATCGACGCCGACAGCGCCCCGTCGCGCGCTTCGGAAATCCTGGTCGGCCTGGGCTTCAGCCAGGATGACATGCAGCGCCCGATGGCCGAGTTCTCGGGCGGCTGGCGGATGCGCGTAGCCCTGGCCGCCGCCCTGTTCGCCGAGCCGGACATGCTGCTGCTGGACGAACCGACCAACTACCTCGACCTGGAAGGCGCCCTGTGGCTGGAGCAACGGCTGAAGCGCTATCCGCACACGGCCCTGATCATCAGCCACGACCGCGAGCTGCTGAACGGCGTCTGCACCCACATCCTGCAGCTGTCGAACCGCAAGCTGGACCTCTACACCGGCAACTACGACACCTTCGAGAAGACACGGGCCGAGAAGCTGCGCCTGATGGAGGCCAACAAGTCCAAGCAGGACGCCGAGCGCGCCCACCTGCAGAAGTTCATCGACCGCTTCAAGGCCAAGGCGTCGAAGGCGACGCAGGCCCAGTCGCGCGTCAAGCGGCTGGAGAAGATGCAGCGCATCGAACTGCCGCCGGAAGAGCGCGTCGCCCCCTTCACCCTGCCCTCGCCGGAGCGCCCCCTGCCCCCGCCGCTGATCCGGCTGGAGAAGGCCAACGTCGGCTATGAGCCGGGCAAGCCCATCCTGAAGAACCTGAACCTGCGGATGGACCTGGACGACCGCATCGGTCTGCTGGGCGTCAACGGGGCGGGCAAGTCGACCTTCGCCAAGCTGATCGCCAAGGCCCTGACCATCGAGACGGGCGAGTTCCACCGTGACGGCAAGATGCGCGTGGGCTGGTTCCACCAGCACCAGATCGAGGCGATGGACCCGACCGACACGCCGCTTGAGATCATCCGCCGCGCCATGCCCGACGCCTCGGAGAGCAGCCGTCGTTCGCGCTTGGCCCAGTTCGGCCTGCCGTTCGAGAAACAGGAGACCACCGTCGGCTCCCTGTCGGGCGGCGAGCGGGCGCGCCTGCTGCTGAATCTGGTGGCGATGGATGCGCCGCACATCCTGATCCTCGACGAACCGACCAACCACCTGGACATCGACAGCCGCCGCGCCCTGCTGGACGCGCTGAACGAATATACGGGCGCGGTCATCCTGATCACCCACGACCGCTCGCTGATGGAGCTGGTGGCCGACCGCCTGTGGCTGGCCGCCGACGGCTCGGTGAAGCCGTTCGACGGCGACATGGACGACTATCAGAAGTTCGTCCTCGACCGCGCCAAACAGGCCGGCATGAAGCCCAGCCAGGTCAAGCACGAGGAGGCCGCCGCCGAGGCCCCGGAGCCCGCCGCCGCGCCCAAAGCCGAAAAGAAGAAGGGACCGTCTCCGTCCACGCTGCGTCACGCAGTGAAGAAGGCCGAGGATCGGATGGCTCAGTTGACGGCCGATCTGGCGCGTCTGGACGACGATCTGGCCAACGCCGCCGTCAATGATCCGAAGAAGCTGGAAGGCCTGACGCGCGCCCGCGCCAAGGCCCAGGCCGATCTGGATCAGGCCGAGGCCGACTGGATCGCCGCTGAAGAAGCCCTGGCCGAGGTCGCATGATGAGCAAGACGCCGCCCCTGCTGTCCAAGGACGAGATGCAGGAGGCGGCCGCTCGTCTGCGCGCCTACCTGCACGACGAGATGGAGGTGGAGGTCGGACAGCTTCCCGCCGAAATGCTGGTCGAGTTCATCGGCCGGGACATCGGCCGGCTGTTCTACAATCGCGGCCTGCGCGACGCCGAGACCGTGGTGCGCCAGAAGGTAGAGGACGTCGCCGACGCCCTCTACGGCCTGGAGCGCTGAGCCTGATCAGCCGCAGCTGACGCGCGTCACGATGTCGGTCTTGTCGTCGTAGGTGAAGGTCACGCGATTATCGCGATAGTCCATCGTCGCGGCGCAGGTGCTGCAAAGGACGCGGAAGATGCGGCCGCGCGGCGCGTCTGCGGGAATGGTCGAGCGATTGCGGCCGACATATTCCTGATAGTCTCCGGCCTTGCAGGCGACAGGAGCGGCTTCGCCGCCTGAGCCGGCCTCTTGCGTCGGCGCGCAGGCTGAAAGCGCCACCGCGCCCGCGAAAGCCGTGAGCATCAGAATCGTCTTCATGGCGTCTCTTTCTGTTGTGGCCTAGCCGCAGCTCACGCGCTCGACGATGCCGGTTTGCTGATTGTAGAAAATATTCAATCGGTAAGGCGAATAATCTTCAGTCACAGGACAGGTGGTGCAGGCGACGCGACGGTTCACCACATCGACCGGAACGGGTATCTCGCTGCGCGGTTTCCCGACAAGCCATTGAAGCTGGCCTGCCTTGCACATGTCCGCATCGACCGCGCTCACGCCGGGCTCGGACAAATAGGGGCGTTCGGTCGAAGAGGCCGCCGGGGTCATCGTCGGCCCACTGGTCCGTCCAGGCTGAGACGACGACGGCGGAGACGCACAGGCCGAAAGGGCGAACAGGCCCGCGCCCAACAGGATCAGGCCGCCTTTTCCCAGCGCCCTTCGTCCGATTGTTTCCAATAGGCCAGATCCGCGCCGTCCGCCTTCAGCGTCCGCCAGCGCCCGCGCGCATGATTCAGCGCCTGCTCGTCCCGACCGTCGAAGATGATGAAGCAACGTGCGAACTCCTGCGTGGCCCCAAGGTCTGAATCATCGACGATGAACAGGGCCTGAGCGCCATTCAGATTCTCACCCGATTCGGACAGGAGCACAGGCTGGCGGGCGGCGTGATCGCCATCGGCCCGCCCATGGGGCAGGAAGCTGTCGTCGCGATAGGTCCACAACAGCTCGTCGATATCGTCGAGCCGATGCGAGGTCGCCCCCCGGATCAGGGCGCGCCAGCCCCGCTGAAGCGTTCGCTCCAGCAGGGTCGGCAGCACCTGGTCCAGCGTCGATCGCTCCAGGTGGTAGAACCAGATTTCCGGCTTGGCGTCAGACACCCGGCCCTACCCTCTGAAGACGTCGGATCAGGCTTCGTACTTGTCGGCGACCATGCGGTCCAGCAGACGCACGCCATAGCCCACGGCGCCGTCCGGCACGGTCGGGTTGCGACTGTCCTTGACCCAGGCGGTCGGGGCGATGTCGATGTGCGCCCACGGCACGCCGTTGGTGAAGCGCTGCAGGAACAGGGCGGCGGTGATCGAACCGCCGGCGCGGCCATTGCCGGTGTTCTTCACATCCGCGATCGGGCTGTCGATGTGACGCTCATACTGGGTCGGGATCGGCATGCGCCAAACGTTCTCGCCGACCTTGGGACCCGCGGCCAGGATGCCGTTCGCCAGGTCGTCGTTGTTCGAGAAGACGCCGGCGTATTCGAGGCCCAGCGAGATGATCATGGCGCCCGTCAGGGTGGCCAGGTCGATCATGAACTTCGGTTTGAAGCGCTCCTGCGTATACCAGAGGGCGTCGGCCAGAACGAGGCGTCCCTCGGCGTCGGTGTTCAGGATCTCGACCGTCTGACCCGACATGGACACGACCACGTCGCCCGGACGCTGGGCCTTGCCGTCAGGCATGTTCTCGACCAGGCCGAGGACGCCGACCGCGTTGACCTTGGCCTTGCGGCCCGCCAGGGCGTGCATCAGACCGGCCACGGCGGCGGCGCCGCCCATGTCCCATTTCATCTCTTCCATGCCGTCGGCAGGCTTCAGGCTGATGCCGCCGGTGTCGAAGCAGACGCCCTTGCCGACGAAGGCGATGGGGGCCTCGCCCGCCTTGCCGCCGTTCCACTGGATGACGGCCAGCTGGCTTTCACGCTCCGAGCCCAGGCCGACGCCCAGCAGGGTGTGCATGCCCAGCTTTTCCATCTCGGCTTCGCCCAGGATCTCGACCTTGGCGCCCAGGGCTTCCAGTTCCTTGACGCGGCGCGCGAACTCGGCCGGATAAAGAACGTTGGCGGGCTCCGCGACCAGGTCACGCGAGAACAGGACGGCGTCGGCCACGGCCGACAACGGCTGGAAGGCGGCTTCAGCGGCCTTCACGTCCGAGGTGACGACGCGAACCGTCGTGACCGACGGGATCTTGTCGGCCTTCTGCTTGGTCAGGTATTTTGCGAAACGATAGGCGGCCAGACGCACGGCGAAGCCGACGCGAGCAGCCTGCTCGATCGTCAGGTGAGCGGCGTCGATGGTCAGGACTTCGGCGCCCGACAGCTTGGCGGCGTGATAGGCGGCGGCGGCGGCGGTTTCGACCGCCAGATCGTCAAACTTGTCGGCGGCGCCCGCACCGACCAGCAGCACCGAATTGGCGTCCACGCCCGCCGGGGCCGCAACCGTCAGATTGCTGTTGGCGGCGCCGGTGAAACGGCTGTTGGCCATGGCCTTGGTCAGGGCGCCCGAGGCTGCGGCGTCCAGGGCGGAGCCCGTTCCGGCCAGGGCGCGTCCATCGTGAACCAGAACGGCAAGGATTTGAGCGGCGCTGGGGGAAGCGACGAACTCGATTTTCATGAAACCTACTCCAGGCCGAGGTTCTGTGCCCCGGTCGTGCTTGAATCAGACATAACGCAGCGGCTGTTTCACCGTCGCGTTGGGATGTGTATTACATGGCCCGCATCGCTCGCGGCTGCAACCAAGTCGCTCCTCGAAACACTTCCTTTCCCGACCATGACGCTGATTCAGGGCTATCTTTTCCGCCAGATCGGCCTGCCCGTCGTGGCGGCGTGCGCGGCCCTGGCCGGAATCGGCCTGCTGAGCCAGAGCCTCGACCAGCTTGAGGTCATCGTCGAGCGCGGCCAGAGCGTCTGGGTCATGGCCAAGCTGACGCTGCTGGCCCTGCCCCAGTTGATCGCCGTCATCCTGCCTATCGGCCTGTTCGTCGGCGCCCTGATCGCCTTGACGCGACTGCAGCGCGAACAGGAGCTGACCGCCGCCTACGCCGCCGGCGTCAGCCGCTGGTCCTTGATCCGTCCCGCCATCCAGATCGCCGCCATCGTGGCCGTGATCGCCCTGATCACCAACGTCTTTGTCCAGCCCTGGGCTCAACGCGAAGCCCGTCGACAAGCCTTCGCCATCCGCACAGACTTGGCCGCCCTGCTGGTCGAGGAAGGCCGCTTTGTGCAAGGTCCCGACGGCCTGACCGTCTACGTGCAGCAGATCGAGCAGAACGGCCTGCTGAAGAACCTGTTCGTCTATCTGGACAACGGCAAGACGGTGACGACCTGGGACGCCGAAACGGCTCGCTTCGGCCGCATCGACGGGGTGCCGATCCTGACCATGCAAAACGGGTCGATGCAGCGCTATTCGTCGCGCGACGTGCTGAACCAGCTGTCCTTTGATCAGCAAGTCTTTGACCTGTCGCCTTACGCCACGACCAACGAGCGCATCCGTTTCAAGCCCTCCGACCTATGGCTCACCGAGTTGATCGACCCCACCCCCGCCCAGTTGGAGAGCGCCGGCTCGCGCGGAGAGTTGCTAGCCGAGGCCCATTCGCGTCTGTCGTCGCCTCTCTACGCCCTGGCCGCGATGGCTCTGGCGTTGACCGCCATCCTGGGCGGTTCGTTCAGCCGCACCGGCTATAGCGGACGCATCGCCAAGGCGGCGGGCGTCTTCCTGGTGGTGCGTGTGGTCGGTTACGGTCTGGTCGCAGCCAGCGCCTGGAACGGCGCATTGAACCTGTTGCAATACCTGCTGCCGCTGGCGACCTGTTTCGTGGCCCTGCGACTGCTGTTCCGCGCGCTGAAACCGCGTCGTCGGCGTGTGTGGGCGCCCTATGAACGTTTCAAGGCGAGGTTCGCATGAGGATTCGCCTGGGGCGCATCGAGCGCTACGTCCTGATCCAGCAGCTTCGCGCCCTGGCGGTCGCCCTGGCCGTCATCTCGGCGCTGGTGATGCTGATCGACTTTGTCGAAGTGTCGCGCGGCCTCAACTCGTCCGGCGAATTGTCCGGCGCGCGCATCTTCGGACTGGTGCTGCTGAAGTCGCCGACCGTCATCATCCAGTTGCTGCCCTTCGTCTTCCTTTTCGGCACGCTGGCGGCCTTTGTGAGCCTGAACCGTCGCAGCGAACTGATCGCCATGCGCGCGGCGGGAATATCCGCCTGGCGCTTCGTCCTGCCCGCCGCAGCCGCCGCCCTCTTGCTGGGCATCGTCAGCGTGACCGTGTTCGGCCCCATGGCCGCCGCAGGCGACGGACTGTGGCAGCGCGAGCGTGGTCGGATCTCCGGCTCGACACCAGGCGCAGACGCTCAACAGGCGGTCTGGCTACGCGAGGGCGACGCCGCGCGACAGATGATCATTCGCGGCGGACAACAGGACCCGGCCAGCGGCCGCCTGCTCGACGCCAGTTTCTTCATCTACACGACCAAGCCCGACGGCCACCGGGTCTTCAGCGAGCGGATCGACGCCACCACCGCCTCCCTTACGGCCGGCCGCTGGCGTCTGACCAATGCAACCGGCGCACAGACCGGCCAGCGCGCCGTGCGCTACGCCACGCTCGACCTGCCCTCCAATCTGGCGGATGAAGAAGCCTTCCAACGTTTTGCGCGTCCGCAGTCCACGCCCTTCTGGTCCCTGCCCAACCAGATTCAGCGAATCGAGGACGCCGGTTTCGCCTCGACCGCCTATCGCCTGCGTCTGCAGCAGTTGCTGGCCACCCCGCTGATGTTCGCCGCCATGTCCATTCTGGCGGCCGCCTTCTCACTGCGCCTGATGCGCCTGGGCGACCTGGCCAAGATGACCGTAGCCGCCGTGGTCTTGGGTTTCGCCTTCTTCTTCGTGAACCAGTTTTCGTCCGCTATGGGATCGGCCGAGGTGGTGCCGCCCTTCCTCGCGGCCTGGTTGCCGCCGGTATTGACGGCCCTCGCCGCCTTTACCTTGCTGTTCTATACCGAAGACGGCTAATCGGACGGTTTCCGGTCGCCCGGCAATGAGTGGATTCCGCATGAGTGATCGTCGCACTTCCCGAGAGGGAGCCTTGCGCGTCCGGCTCCTGGCCGGCGCGGCCCTGATCGCGTGCATGCCCGCCCTGCCGACACTGGCTCAGGAAGCGCCGCCGCCGGCGCAAACGCCGCCCTCCCCTCCAAGCTCCGGCGCGCCCTCTGCAGACGGCCTGACGCCCGACGGACTCTATGTGAGCGCTGACGCCGCCCGACGCGAAGGCGACGTCGTGACCGCCAGCGGGACAGCCGATGCGCGCGTTTTCGCCCGAACGCGCGACCACAGCATCCGCGCCGAGGAAGTCGCTTACGATCTGAAGAGCGGTGTCGCGACCGCGTCAGGCCACGCGGAAGTCGTGGCGCCTGACGGCTCCGTGCTCCATGCCAGCCGTGTTGAACTGGATTCAGATTTCAGGGCCGGCGTGGCGGTCGATCTGGCGATGCGCCTGGCGAATGGCGCCAGCCTGATGGCGGCCACGGCGGTCCGTCGCTCAGAGAACGTCAGCGAACTGAACCGCGTCATCTTCACGCCTTGTCCGATCTGCGACGTCGACGGCCCCAAACAGCCCAGCGTTTCCATCGAGGCGGACAAGGCCGTTCAGGATCAGGATTTGCGCGCCATCCTGTATCGCAATGTCGTCTTCCGCGTCGGCGGCGTTCCGGTCTTCTATCTGCCGGCCTTCGCTCATCCCGATCCCAGCGTCGATCGCGCCTCCGGCTTCCTGATCCCTCGCGTGGACTGGGACGAAGGCCGAGGCGGCTCGGTCGAAATTCCCTATCTGCTGGTCGTGTCGCCGTCCGAGGACTGGCTGTTCAGTCCGCAGATCAACACCAAGGTCGCCCCCCTGCTGAACCTGCAATGGCGACGCCGGTTCGACAACGGGACCATCGTCGCGCGCGGCGGCTACACCTATGGCCGCAGTTTCGGCGATTTCGATCTGGACGGCGACGGCGACACCGAAAGCAACGTCCGCTTCGGCGACCGCACCAGCCGCAGCTACCTGCTGGCCCACGGCAGGTTCGATCCAGAGGGCCCCTGGCGCTTTGGCTTCACCGCCGAACGTGTGTCCGACAAGACCCTGTTCGACCGCTATGACGTCAGTTCGCCCTATCAGGACAACGGCCTCTATTACGGGGATCGCCGTCGCCTGATCAGCCAGGTCTATGCCGAGCGCCAGACCGAACGGTCCTACCTGTCGGTGGCCGCCTTCTCGATCCAGAGCCTTCGTCTCGATCCCCGCTATTCGGCGACCGACTTCCGCGATCCTGATGGTTTCAAGGTCTTCGAGCGCGAAAACACCCTGCCGCTGGTCGCCCCCATCGTGGATGCGCGCTGGGAGCCTGAAAGCCCTGTATTCGGCGGTCGTCTGCGTCTGCGCGGCTCGGCGGTCGCCCTGACCCGCGACGCCTATGTCGGCTTCCCTACCCTGAGGCCTGAACTGATTCCCCCGCCGCCGACCGACGGTCTGCCCGGCGTGGACAGTCGCCGCATCACCGGACAGGTGGACTGGCGCCGCACCTTCATCTCGCCTTCCGGCCTGCGATGGGAGCCGTTCGTGGACGGCCGTCTGGACGTCTATTCAGTGGACGACCTGCCGCCGATGCTCGGCAAGACATCCGATGTTCTTTCCAGGGGACGGGCCAGTGTCGGCGTCGATGTAAGCTATCCCCTGTACAAACGCCTCAGCGCCAGCTCCGATCTGGTGCTGGAGCCGATGGCTCAACTGTCAGCCTCGACCGACGCCGATCTGGACCCGCGCATCCCCAACGAGGACAGCCAGACTCTGGAGCTGGACGAGACGTCGCTGTTCCGCATGGACCGCTTCCCGGGTTACGATCTCATGGAAGGCGGCCTGCGTTTCACCGCCGGCGCGCGCGCCACGCTTCGCTGGGACGACGTGCGTTCGGCCAGCCTGTTTATCGGTCGTTCCATGCGCGCCGACGATCAGCGCGAATTCCTGACGCCCATCCCGGACGTCCCCGCCCAACTCTATGACCCTTCGGGCGTGGCGTCCCGGACATCCGATTGGGTGGTTCAGGCGACCTTCTCGCCGTCGGACCGCATTCGTGGCTGGTTCCACGCCACGGTCGATGGCGACGGCGAGATCCGCCGCGCCGAGACCACGATCGATGGCCGATGGGGACGCCGGAACCTGACCAGCATGAGCTACATCATCGACCGATCCAATCCGGTCAGCGGCCCCCTGAACCGCAACTATGAGTTCGTCCAGTTGTCGGGCCAACAGTTCATCCACGGAAACTGGGGTGTCGCGTTCAACGGCATCGCCGACCTGGAGCGTGACGTGATCACGCGCTCCGAAATCGGCCTGCTGTTCGACGATGACTGCTTCCGTTTCGAAATGGGTTGGCGGCGTGACAACACGACCGTGCGGCCCACCGGCCCCTCCGAGGGCGTCTATATCCGACTTAACCTCGCCACTTTTGGAGGTTCAG
Source organism: Brevundimonas sp. T2-11 (assembly GCF_055397675.1). Taxonomy (NCBI): domain Bacteria; kingdom Pseudomonadati; phylum Pseudomonadota; class Alphaproteobacteria; order Caulobacterales; family Caulobacteraceae; genus Brevundimonas; species Brevundimonas sp. T2-11. The sequence goes on along the minus strand of NZ_AP027920.1, from coordinate 1,351,609 downwards.
GCTATGATCGAAATGATATGCGGTAGGCATGGCGTGCAGGGGCGTGCGCTCCGTTGGATCCGGAGCGCCGGACGGCGTTGTCGGGATCAGGTCGAGACCGCTTAGGGAATCAGGACTGAATATGCGTTTGATGCGTTACACGACCGGCGTTGCGATGGCCGCGCTCATGGCCTGCACGACTGTCGGACAGTCCGTCGCCCAAACCGCACCGGCCCAGCCGGCGGGCGCCGCCGGCGTCCTGAACCCCGCCGCCGAGGAAGCGCCTCAACGCGCGGCTGCCTCGGCGCCGCAGTTCCGCATGTCGGACGGCATCATCGCGACGGTGAACGACCGGATCATCACCGGGTTCGATCTGCGTCAGCGGATGCTGGTTCTGATCGCCATGAGCCAGGTTCAGCCGACAGAAGAAAACCTGGGTGCCATCCAGCAGCAGGCTCTGAACGATCTGATCGAGCAGCACCTTCAGGCCGCTGAACTGAGCAAGTTCGAGCAACTTCAGATTTCCGACGCCGAGGTGGATCAGGAAATCGCCGGCATGGCGCGTGAAGCCGGAACGACGCCGGAAGGCTACCTCGCCTTCCTGGAACAGGGCGGCATCCGCACTCAGGCCTTCCGCGAACAGCTGCGCACTGAAATCGGTTGGCGCGATCTGGTCGGCGGCCGTTTCCGTGACCGCGCCAAGGTCACGCGCGGCCAGGTGGATCAGGCCATGCGCCAGATCGCTGAATCCGCCACCAAGCCCCAGTATCTGGTGGGGGAAATCTACATCGAGGCCAACCGCGTCGGCGGCATGCAGGAAGCCTTGAACGGCGCTCGCCAGCTGGTGCAGCAGATGGTTCAGGGCGCGCCCTTCATGGCTGTGGCTCGCCAGTTTTCGGCTGCCCCTTCCGCAGCGCGCGGCGGTGACGCCGGATGGGTGGTTCAGGGTTCGGTTCAGCCAGCCCTGCAGCAAGCCATGGAAACGCTGAATGTCGGGCAGCTGTCGAACCCCATTCCGGTCGATGGCGGCGTCTACATCCTCTACATGCGGGACAAGCGCTCGGGCGCAGCGACCAGTCTGGTTCAGATGAAGCAGGTCATGGTCGAACTGGCCGAAACCGCCAGCGAAGCCGAAGTCGCCGCCGCGACCCAGCGCCTCGAAGCCGTTCGTGGCGGCCTGACCTGCGACAACATCCTGGAACGCGCCCGCGCGGAACAAGGGCTGCTCGGCGCTGATCTAGGCGAAAGCGACGTCGCGAACCTGCTGCCCCAGTTCCAACAGGTGGCCCGTTCGGCTGATGTGGGCTCGATCAGCAGCGTCGTTCGCAGCCCCCTGGGCGTCCACCTGCTCGCCGTCTGCGGTCGCCGCCTCGGCGGTCCGGAAGCCCCCTCGGCCCAACAGGTCGAAGCCCGCCTGCAGAACCAGAACTACGCCATGCTGGGCCGTCGCTACCTGCGCGACCTGCGGGCTGACGCCCTCATCGAAATCAAGCAGTGATGACGGGTCGGCCGCTCATCGTCACGATGGGCGACCCCGCCGGCGTGGGGCCGGAGATCATCGCCAAGGCGTGGCCGATCCTGGCCACGTCGCCCGGCCCGCTGCCCCCCGTCACGCCCTTCGCCGTCATCGGCGACGCCGACGTTCTGAGCGCCCAGGGCGCCCCGGTTGAACAAATCTTCAGCCCAGCGGATGCTCGCAGCGTCTTCGGCCGCGCCATCCCGGTCCTGCATCACCCCGCGCCGGCGCCGGTCACGCCGGGCCAGCCTGATCCGCGTAACGCCCCCGCCGTCGCGGACTGGATCGAGCGCGCGGTCGATCTGGTCATCTCTGGCGAAGGCTCTGGCGTTGTCACCGCCCCCATCGCCAAGGCGCCCATGTACGCCTCGGGCTTCCGCTTCCCGGGCCACACCGAGTTCATCGCCGAACTGACCGCCGACATGCCCTTCAACGGCACGCGCGGTCCGGTCATGATGCTGACGGCCAAGGACCTGCGCGCCTGTCTGGTGACCATCCACGTCGCCATCGACCAGTTGCCCGAACTGGTGACGGCGGACCGCGTCATGCGCGTCGCCCGCGTCGTCCACGAATCGATGAAGCGCGATTTCGGCATCACCGCGCCGCGCCTGGCCATGGCCGCCCTCAACCCCCATGCAGGCGAAGGCGGGTCGATCGGCCTGCAGGAAGTCGAGGTCCTGCGTCCCGCCGCCGCCGCCCTGCGCGCCGAGGGGATCAACATCACCGATCCCCTGCCCGCCGACACCCTGTTCCACGACGAGGCTCGCGCCCGTTATGACGCAACCGTCTGTCTCTATCACGATCAGGCCCTGATCCCGGTCAAGACGCTGGACTTCTGGGGCGGGGTCAACGCCACCCTGGGCCTGCCCATCGTCCGCACCTCGCCCGACCACGGCACCGGCTTCGACATCGCCGGCAAGGGGATCGCCCGCGCCGACAGCTTCATCGCCGCCGTGCGACTGGCTTCAGAGATGGCGGCGGCGCGCGCCACGCGGTGACATATTCCGCTCATCCCCGCGGAGGCGGGGACCCAGTGAGAGCCTCATTCGCTTAGTTCCGCCATTCCAGCGGACAAACCCGCGCCGTTTGAGTATGAAGCCCAAGCACTGGGTCCCCGCCTCCGCGGGGATGAGCGGATGGAGTTTCAGTGGCTGACGCCCTGCCGAGTTTACGCGAAACGCTCGACGCCCACGGCCTGCTGGCCAAGAAGAGCTTCGGCCAGCACTTCCTGCTGGACCTGAACGTCACGCGCAAGATCGTCCGCTACGCCGGTCCCTTCGAGGGTCGCGCGGTGATCGAGGTCGGCCCCGGCCCCGGCGGCCTGACCCGCGCCATCCTGGAAAGCGACGCCGGCAAGGTGGTGCTGGTCGAGAAGGACCCCCGCTTTATCCCCCTGCTCAGCGAACTGGACGACGGCACGGGCCGCCTGACCATCGTCGAAGGCGATGCGCTCAAGGTTCGCGAGGCGGAGCTGGTCGAAGGCCCGGCCCATCTGGTGTCGAACCTGCCCTACAACGTCGGCACCCCCCTGCTGATCAAGTGGCTGACCGGCCCTTGGCAGCCCTGCGCCCTGACCCTGATGTTCCAGAAGGAGGTGGCCGAGCGTGTCGTGGCCGGCCCCGGCGACGACGCCTATGGCCGTCTGGCCGTCATCACCCAGGCTGTGGCTGACGCCCGCATCGTCATGCACCTGCCCGCCGCCGCCTTCACCCCGCCGCCCAAGGTGGCCTCGGCGGTCGTGCATGTGGTCCCGCGCGCCGAACGCCCCTCGCCCGAGCGCCTGAAGAAGCTGGAACGCGTCACCGCCGCCGCCTTCGGCCAGCGCCGCAAGATGCTGCGCTCCAGCCTGAAACAGCTCGGCGGCGCCGCCCTGTGCGAAGCCGCCGGCATCGAACCCGACGCCCGCGCCGAAGTCATCGACATCGCAGGCTTCCTGCGCCTCGCCGACGCCCTTAAGTGATCGCGTGACATGACCGTTGAAATCGACCCCTTCCGCGCCATCAGCGTCAGCCGTCTGGCCCATGAACTGAAGGCACAGGGCCGCTCCATCATCCACATGGAATTCGGCCAGCCCTCGACCGGCGCGCCCACCGCCGCCATCGCCCAGGCCCACCAGATTCTGGACAGCGAGCCCGGCGGCTACTGGGAAAGCCCTTCCTTACGCGCCCGCATCGCCAAGCTGTACGACGACCGCTATGGCGTGACCGTCGATCCTGAGCGAGTGGTCATGACGGCGGGCGCCTCTCCCGCCCTGGTGCTGGCCCTGATGATGCGCTTCCAGCCCGGCGACCGCGTGGCCATCGCGCGGCCGGGCTATGTCGCCTATCGCAACACCCTGAAGGCCCTGCACATGGAGCCGGTCGAGATCGACTGCGGCCCCGAGGTGCGCTTCCAGCTGACCGCCGAGGCCCTGCGCGCCCTCGACCCGGCCCCCGCTGGCGTCATCATCGCCAGCCCGGCCAACCCGACCGGCACCATCATCCCCGAGGCCGAGCTCAAGGCCATCGCCGAGGTCTGCCGGGAGCGGAACATTTCTGTCATCTCGGACGAGATCTACCACGGCCTGTCCTATGTCGGCCCGACGCCGTCGATGCTGCAGTTCGAGCCCAAGGCCCTGATCGTCAACAGCTTCTCCAAATACTGGAGCATGGCGGGCTGGCGTCTGGGCTGGCTGATCTTGCCCGAGGCCGAGGTGCCGCAGGCCCGCGCCCGCGTCGGCAACATGTTCCTGACGCCCGCCACGCTCAGCCAGCACGCCGGCCTCGTCGCCATGGACGAGGCGGAGGAGCTGGAGGCCAATATCGACGTCTATCGCGCCAACCGCGCTCTGATGCTCGACGCCCTGCCGGCCATGGGCCTGCGCTCCATCGCCCCGCCGGACGGCGCCTTCTACATCTACGCCGACATCGGCCATCTGACCGATGACAGCATCGGCTTCTGCGAGGCCCTGTTGCGCGAAACCGGGGTGGCCACCGCTCCCGGCGTAGACTTCGACCCGGTCAACGGCCACCGCTTCATCCGCTTCAGCTTCGCCGTCTCGACGGCGCAGGTCGAGGACGCGCTCAACCGCGTGAAGCCCTTCTTCGCGGCCAGAACAGCGGCCGCCGAGGAACGCCTCGGCGCCTAGAGGCGTTCGACAAGCCCCGAAACCTTCGGAGCTTTCATGCTGAAATCGCGTCTCGTCGCCTCCGTCGCCCTGCCCTTCGCCCTGGTCGCCTGCGGATCCCCCGCCGAGACGCCAAAGCCTGAAGCGCCGCCCGCGGTCTCGACAGCGCCCGCCCTGACGCGCGAGGCCATCGAGGCGGCGGTGTTCTCGATTGCCCCGCCGTCATCGACGAACGGCCAGACGACGCCTGCCGCGCCCGATCCGGCCGTCGCCCGCGCGCAAATCCTGCTGGACCGCGCCAACTTCTCGCCCGGCGTCATCGATGGCCTCGGCGGAGACAACACCCGTCAGGCCATCGCCGCCTTCGAGAAGTCCGTGGGCCTGCCCGAGGATGGCGTGCTGGACGCCGAGGTCTTCCACCGCCTGACCGCAGGCGACAACGGCAAGGTCATGGCCGACTACACCATCACCGCCGCCGACCTGACCGGCCCCTTCATCGGTCAGGTCCCGTCCGACCTTCAGGCCATGTCGAAGCTGGCGACGGTGGGCTACGCCACCACGCTGGAAGCCCTGGCCGAGAAGTTTCACATGACCGAGGGCCTGCTGCGCGCCCTCAACCCCGACGTCGATTTCGGCAAGGCGGGCCAGGCCATCATCGTCGCCGCCGTGGCTCAGACCGACCTGATCGCCGACGTGGCCCGGATCGTGGTGGACAAGACCGAACGCTCGGTCCGCGCCTATGACGCCAATGACCGGCTTCTGGCCTTCTACCCGGCCACCATCGGCAGTTCGGCCCGCCCCGCCCCGTCTGGCGACCTGAGCGTGGTCGGCGTCGCGCCCAAGCCCAACTACACCTACGATCCCGACCGGGTCAGCTATGACCGGGGCGACCGCAAGGTCATCGTGCCGCCGGGGCCGAACAATCCGGTCGGTTCGGTGTGGATCGACCTGTCGCGCGACACCTATGGGATTCACGGCACGCCGGACCCGTCCAAGGTCGGCAAGACCTTCTCCAGCGGCTGCGTGCGTCTGACCAACTGGGACGCCGAACAACTGGCGTCGCGGGTCAAGCCGGGCGTGCGCGTGGTGTTCCGCTAGGCCCCGTAAAGATCCGCCGCCGTTCGTCCCGGCACATCCAGTTGCGTCAGGGGCAGCGGCGACGGGTCCAGCGTCACGCCCAGCGCCTGATAGGCCGCCGTGCTGGCGAAGCCGAAGGGCTCGGCGTCGGCGTTGCTGAAGACGTAATAGACGGCGCTGACGCGCGTCATCACCGCCGCCGCCAGACACATGGGGCAAGGATGGCCGCTGGCGTAGAGGACGCTGCCCGACAGATCGACCGTGCCCAATGCGGGCCCTGCTTGGCGCAGGGCCTCCATCTCCGCGTGGGAACTGGGATCGCAGGTCGCCAGCATCCGGTTGACGCCGGTCGCCACGATCTCGCCGTCCCTGACCAGGACCGCGCCGAAGGGCCGCCCGCCCGCGCGGACGTTCTCCAGCGCCGGATCGACCGCCTGGGCCAGCCAGCGGCGGTGATCGGCGTCGCTCACGGTCGTCAGACCACTTCCTTCAGCAGGGCGCTCTTGTAGGCGTCGACCCACAGGTTGCGGTGACGGCGGCTGCGCTCGGCGTGATAGATGTGGGCCAGCTCGGCGTAGGAGCGGTCAAAGTCCTCGTTGACCAGGACGTAGTCGAACTCGTCGCAGTGCTCGATCTCTCCCTTGGCGTTGGCCACGCGACGCTCGATCACGTCCTCGGCGTCCTGCGAACGGGTCACCAGACGGCGACGCAGTTCTTCCAGGCTGGGCGGCAGGACGAAGACGCGCGCGGCGTCGCCGGGGCATTTCTCGGCCACGTCGCGGGCGCCCTGCCAGTCGATGTCGAACAGGACGTCGCGGCCCTCGGCCAGGGCGCGGTCCACCGGCGCGCGCGGCGAGCCGTAACGGTTGCCGTGCACGTCGGCCCATTCCAGGAAGGCGTCGGCGTCGATCAGCCGCTGGAATTCCTCGTGCGTGACGAAGTGGTAGTCGCGGCCGTCGACCTCGCCCGGACGGATGCCGCGCGTGGTCATGGAGACCGACAGCTCCAGCCCCTTGTGGTCGGCCATCAGGCGACGGCACAGCGAGGTTTTCCCGGCCCCCGACGGACTGGCCACGATCAGCAGGACGCCACGGCGGGGGGTGCGGTTATTCGACATTCTGAACTTGTTCTCGAAGCTGCTCGATGACGGCCTTCAGTTCGAGGCCGATTCCGGTGAGCGGCGTGGTAGCGGATTTCGAGCAGAGCGTGTTTGCTTCGCGCATGAATTCCTGCATCAGGAAGTCGAGTTTTCGCCCGGCGGGGGGTTGCTGCAACAGTGTGCGGGCGGATGCGACGTGCGCGGTCAGGCGATCCAACTCCTCGCGCACGTCCGCCTTGGTCGCCAAGGCGGCGGCTTCGAGAAAGATTCGCTCGTCCAGACCCGGCGCGTCCGGCGCCAGTTCGCTGATCCGACGCGTGAAGCGTTCGCGGATCGCCTCCGTCTGGCTGGAGGCCTCCAGCTCAGCGCGCGCCACAAGGGCCTCGATGGTCCCGACGAAATCGTGGATGACCGGGGTCAGTTGCTCGCCTTCGCGCTGACGCGAGACTTTCAGAGCGTCCAGGGCCTGTTCGATGGTCACGGCGATGGCGGCCTCGACGGCGGCGTGGGCCTCCAGGTCCTCGACCTCCTCCGCCACCTCTATGACGCCGCGCAGCGACAGCAGACCGTCGGCCGACGGCGGCACCGCCCCCTCCTCCGCCAACTGGTTCGCCAGCTTCAGATAGGTCGCCAACACGGCCTCGTTGACGCGCGGCGCGGGCTCGCTGCCCTCGGCGCGCTTGGCCTGAACGCCCAGCGTCACCTGGCCTCGGTTCAGCCGTCCTTGCGCCGCCGCCTTCGTCAGACGTTCCAGGTTCTCGAACCCGCCGGGACCGCGATAGCGAACTTCCAGCGAGCGCCCGTTGACCGAACGCGCCTCGACCGTCCAGGTCCAGCCGTCCAGCGCGCCGTCGGCCCGGCCAAAGCCTGTCATGCCGGAGATCGCGCTCATTGCGGGGCCGCCGTGGGGACCGAGATGACCTTGGCGCCCGGCGGAATGACCACGGGCGCAGCCGCCGCCTCGCCCATCGGCGTCGGCGCGGCCCCGGGAACCGAAGCTGTCTGCCCCGGCGGCAGTCCCGCCTTGCGGCGCTCGATCTCGCGCCAGCGCGCCACGTTCAGCAGGTGCTCGGGATAGGTCCGGGCGAAGACGTGACCGCCGGTGCCGTCGGCGACGAAGAAGACGTATTCCGAACGCGGCGGGTTCAGCACCGCCTTCAGCGCCTCTTCGCCGGGGTTGGCGATGGGCGTCGGCGGCAGGCCATCGATCAGATAGGTGTTCCACGGCGTCTGGGCGCGCAATTCCGAGGCGCGGATGCCGCGTCCCAGCGGACGGCCCTTGGTCACGCCGTAGACGATGGTGGGATCGCTCTCCAGCCGCATCCCCAGCCGCAGACGGTTGGTGAAGACCGCCGCCACCTCGGGCCGTTCCGAGGCCAGGCCCGTCTCCTTCTCAACGATGGAGGCCAGCACCATGGCCTCCTCCGGCGTGGTGACGATGGTGTTGGGCGAGCGCGCGGCCCACAGGGCGTCCAGCTTGGTCTTGGCGGCGCGTTGCATCCGGGCGACGACCGAGGCGCGGGTTTCGCCGCGCGAAACCTCATAGGTGTCGGGCCACAGACTGCCCTCGGCGGGCACCTCGACCTCGCCGGTCAGGACCGACTGCTTCATCAGGATGTCGACCGCCTGGGCGCTGGACCAGCCTTCGGGCAGGGTCACGTAGTGGCGCACCGCCTTGCCGTCGACCAGCAGGCCAACCACGGTGGCCAGCGAGGCGCCCGACGGCACCTCATATTCGCCCGCGCGGATCTTGCGGTCGGCGCCGCTCAGGCTGACGGCCGCTCGGAACAGGTCAGTAGAACGGATCACGCCTGATGATTTCAAGGTTGCGGCTATGGCTGGAACCCCCGCGCCGGACGGCAGGGTGACGACGGTCGCGTCGCCCTCGACCGCCTTCGGCCCAGGCCCCCAATAGACCGCCCACAGAGCGATCAGGGCCGCGACCACGAACAGGCCCAACGTCCCGGCGGCGGTGATCAGGCCGACGCCGAGGCCGGACTTGGCGGCTCCGCCGCCTCGCTTCGGCACGCGGTTCTTGGGAATGCGAACCTTGGACGTGGAACGACGCGACGGAGCCTTGGCCAAATCAGTCGACCTTCTTGAAGATCACGGCCGCATTGGTGCCGCCGAAGCCGAAGCTGTTGGACATGGCGACATCGATCTTCATCGGCTTGCCCTTGTGCGGGACCAGGTCGATCGGCGTCTCCATCTCCGGGTCGTCCAGGTTGATGGTCGGCGGGGCGATCTGGTCGCGGATGGCCAGGACCGAGAAAATGCTCTCGATGGCGCCGGCGGCGCCCAGCAGGTGGCCCGTCATCGACTTGGTCGAGGAGACCGCGACGTCCTTGGCGTGATCGCCGACCAGACGCTCGATGGCCTTCAGCTCGATCCAGTCGGCCATGGTCGAGGTGCCATGGGCGTTGACGTAGTCCAGGTCCGAGGGCTGCAGGCCCGCACGCTTCAGCGCCGCCTTCATGGCCCGCAGACCGCCGTCGCCGTCCTCGGACGGGGCGGTGATGTGATAGGCGTCGCCGCTCATGCCATAGCCGACGACCTCGGCGTAGATCTTCGCGCCGCGCGCCTTGGCGTGTTCATACTCTTCCAGCACCATGACGCCGGCGCCCTCGCCCATGATGAAGCCCGCGTGGCCGCGGTCATAGGGTCGCGACGCCTTCTCGGGCGTGTCGTTGTAGGCGGTGCACAGAGCCTTGCAGGCCAGGAAGCCGGCGATGCCGATCGGCACGACCGAGCTTTCGGCGCCGCCCGCCACCATGACCTCGGCGTCGCCCAGGGCGATCATCCGGGCCGCATCGCCGATGGCGTGGGCGCCGGTGGCGCAGGCGGTGACCACCGAATGGTTCGGGCCCTTCAGGCCGTGACGGATCGAGATCTGGCCCGAGGCCAGGTTGATCAGGGCCGAGGGAATGAAGAAGGGGCTGACCCGCCGCACGCCCTGTTCCTTCAGGGTGATGGCCGTGTCGGCGATGGGGCCCAGGCCGCCGATGCCGGAGCCGACCATGACGCCGGTGGCTTCCTTGTCGTCCTCGGATTCGGGCTTCCAGTTCGCATCGGCCAGGGCCTCGTCGGCGGCGGCGATGGCGTAGAGGATGAAGTCATCGACGCGTTTGCGGTCCTTGGCCGACATCACCTGATCGGGATCAAAGACGCCCGGCTGGTCCGGCGCCCCGCGCCCGCGACCATCCACCGACGGCACTTCCCCGGCGATGGTGCAACCGTAACCCTCGGTGTCAAAGGCGGTGATCGGACCGATGCCCGAGCGCCCCTCGACGATGCCTTTCCAGACGTGTTCCACGCCCGTGCCGAGCGGAGTGACAAGGCCGAGGCCCGTGATGACGACGCGGCGCATGGTTCGCGCTCCTTGGACTGCAGAATCGTGACCGAAAACAATAATGGCCGCCGGACGGTCCCGCTAGGGTCCCGCCACGGCGGCCATCATTTGGAAGTGCGACGGATCGCAGCCGGATTAACCAGCCAGCTTCTCGTCGATGAACTTCACAGCGTCGCCGACGGTCTGGATGTGCTCAGCGGCGTCATCCGGGATCTCGACGTCGAATTCTTCTTCGAAGGCCATGACCAGCTCGACGTTGTCGAGCGAGTCGGCGCCCAGGTCGTCGATGAAGGAAGCCTTTTCCGTGACCTTGTCCGGATCGGCGTCCAGGTGGTCGATAACGATCTTGCGGACGCGTTCGAGGGTGTCGGACATGAGTGTCTCTCTGCCTGTTTGTTTGTCGCCGTGAAGGCGGGGTCTCAGTGTTCGCCGTGTCACGGCAGCCCCAAGGAAGCAAGCCCGAAGGGACTCACCGCCGCGAAGCGTTCCCGCCCTTTAGCACAGCCATCGGGGCGGGAAATAGATTGTTGCGCGTCGTGATCGTGACGCGCAACGCCTTAAATCATCGCCATGCCGCCGTTCACGTGCAGGGTCTGGCCCGTCACATAAGCGGCTTCGTCCGACGACAGATAGACGGCGGCGGCGGCGATTTCGTCGCCCGCGCCCAGACGCCCGGCTGGAATCTTCGACAGAATGGCCTCGCGCTGCTGGTCGTTCAGCACGTCGGTCATCGGCGAGGCGATGAAGCCCGGCGCGATGCAATTCACCGTGATCCCGCGCGAACCGACTTCCTGGGCCAGCGACTTGGAGAAGCCGATCATGCCGGCCTTGGACGCCGAATAGTTGGTCTGGCCGGGGTTGCCGGTCACGCCGACCACCGAGGTCACGCCGATGATGCGGCCCGAACGGCGCTTCATCATCCCCTTCACCGCGGCGCGGGTCAGGCGGAAATAGCTCTCGAGGTTGATCTGGATGACGGACTGGAAGTCCTCGTCCTTCATCCGCATCAACAGGCCGTCCTTGGTGATGCCGGCGTTGGCGACCAGGATGTCCAGCGGACCGCCGGCGGCTTCCTCGGCGCGGGCCACCAGACCGTCGACCGATTCCGGGTCCGACAGGTTGGCGGCGGCGAAGAAGGCGCGCTCGCCCAGTTCCTTGGCCAGATCCGCCAGCACCGCTTCACGCGTGCCCGACAGCACTACCGTCGCGCCCTGGGCGTGCAGCGAGCGCGCAATGGCCCCGCCGATGCCGCCAGTCGCGCCGGTCACCAAGGCGATCTTTCCCGAAAGGTTGAACATCTCTGTCTCCTCTTCCTTCTCCCCTTGCGGGAGAAGGTGGCCCGTCAGGGCCGGATGAGGGGTCGTGTCGACCCCTGCCGTGTTTTCAATACGAGAGGCCGTCGCGACCCCTCATCCGTCTGGCTGCGCCAGCCACCTTCTCCCGCAAGGGGAGAAGGATCATAGGCTTTTCGCGAACGCTTCAAGCTCTTCGGCCGTGTTCAGCGCCAGAGCCTCGGCGTCGGGGGCGATGCGTTTGGCCATGCCGGTCAGGACCTTGCCCGAGCCGACCTCGACGAAGCGGGTCACGCCGCCTTCACCCGCCATCCACTCCATGCTCTCGCGCCAGCGCACGCGGCCCGTCACCTGCTCGACCAGCAGGCGGCGGATGACCTCGGCGTCGGTTTCCGGGCGGGCGGTGACATTGGCGACGACGGCGACCGACGGCGCGATGATCTTGGCGTCGGCCAGAGCGGCGGCCATCTCATCGGCGGCGGGCTGCATCAGCGGGCAGTGGAAGGGCGCCGAGACGTTCAGCGGAATGGCGCGCGCGCCCAGTTCCTTGGCCTTTTCGATGGCCAGGTCCACGGCGGCCTTGTCGCCCGAGATGACGACATTGCCCTTGTTGTTGTCGTTGGCGACGACGCAGACGCCGACTTCCGAACCGGCTTTCGCGGCGGCTTCGGCCAGGGCCAGGTCGGTCTTGGGCCCGATCAGCGAAGCCATCGCGCCCTTGCCCACCGGCACGGCGCGCTGCATGGCCTGACCGCGCAGCTTCAGCAGACGAGCCGTGTCCGACAGGCTGATCGCCCCGACTGCCGCCAGGGCCGAGTATTCGCCCAGGGAGTGACCGGCGACGAAGGCGGCGCGCGCCACGTCGACGCCGAACTCGACCTTCAGCACCCGCGCCGTGGCGACCGACACGGCCATCAGGGCCGGCTGGGCGTTCTCGGTCAGGGTCAGCTGATCTTCCGGCCCTTCGCGCATCAGGTCGAACAGCTTCTGGTTCAGGGCGTCGTCCACCTCGGCGAAGACCTCGCGCGCGCTGGCGAAGGCGTCCGACAAGGCGACGCCCATGCCCACCGACTGGCTGCCCTGACCGGGAAAGAGAAGCGCGAGGCTCATCCGGGATCGTCCGTCATCCGTTGAATCAAGCCGCGAGGGGTAGGCGAATCCCTCCCCTACGGCAAGAACCCCAGCGCTTTCACACCCCGCTCATCCTGCGGAATTTGGCAGGACGAGTCCCCACCTCAGTCCTTGATCTCGGCCGTGCAGGGGCGGTCGTCCGGCCCGACCGCGCCGTCGCAACGACGCAGGGCCAGCAGGGTGTCCTGCGTCTCGACCAGCCGCTTCGTCCCATCGGCCTGCCGCTCCAGCGTGAAGGCGTCATACAGGCCGCCCGTCGCCGTGAAGGCGCGGAACGACAAACGATCCGCCTCGACGTCGATCAGTTGATACAGTTCGGTGTTCTCGGCCGCGCGCACCGGCTGCGTGTCCGCCCTGTCGTTCAGGCCATACATCTTGGAGCCCGTGACGGAGACGACATAGACCGGCCCCTGGGGACGGCCCGCCGCGCTGTCGGCGCGCGAGGCCTCGGCCCCGGCGGGGTTGGAGACGCGGCCGTAGCAATGGTCATGCCCCTGCAGCACCAGATCGATATTGCGTGCGTCGAAGATTGGTTTCCACGCGGCCTTCAGCTCTTCGGTGTCTTCAGGCCGGGCGCAGGTGTAGATGGGCTGGTGGAACAAGGCGACGTTCCAGCGCGCCGGGCTGCTGGCCAGCGTTGCGTCCAGCCAGCGCGTCTGAGCCTCCAGTCCGCCCAGGTCCAGCGCCGCCGTGCCGTCCAGAACGATGAAGCGCACGCCCTGATAATCGACGAAGTAGCTGGTCGCCTTGACGCCCTCGGCGCCGTTGTCCGGCAAGGCGAACTGCAACGCCCAGTGCGGGCCCAGCACGCGCGATTCCTCGCCGCCGGGCAGGATATGGTCGACGTATTCATGGTTGCCGGTGGCCGGAAGCTGCGGCGTCATGGCGAAGGCGCGGCCGCCGGCCTCGGTCCATTCACCCCACTCGTCGTCGTGGACCTTGACCTCGCGCTGGGCCACCAGATCGCCGGCATGGACGACCAGCGCCGCCGGTCCGGCCTCCTTGAAGGCCGAGCGGATCACGCGTGAACCGATCTCCAGAATGTCGTTCTGGGTGTCGCCCAGATAGATGAAGCGGAAGGGGGCGAACTCCGCCTTGGCCGTGCGGAACGGCAGCCACTCGCTCCAGCCGTCGGCGGCGCGCACGCGATATACATAGCGCGTGTCCGGCTTCAGCCCGTCAAAGCGAACCTGATGATAGAGGGCCTGACCGTTCTCGTTCTGGATCGGTCCCGTGGTCCCGGTCACCGTGCGGGCGGTAAAGCCCAGCAGAGGCCCATCGATCTCCTCGGCGATCTGGGCCTCGGCGGCGGTCTGACGAGTATCGGTGCGCCAGGCTACGCCTGCGCCGCGCGCGGCGTCGGCGGCCGGGCTCAGCACGATGCGGTCGGCCCAGCCCTTGGCCGCCCAGCGCCCGTTCGGCGCGTGCAGCGGCGCCGGCATCGGATCGGGGTCCGGCGGGGCGACGATCTGGGCCATCGACGGCGCGGCGGCCAGCAGAACAGACGCGGCCAGACAAGCGACAGACAGCTTCATGACGATGTTTCCCCGAACCTCACGTGATCGAGGGCGAGGCCTAACGGCCCAATGCGACGGTTCGCCGGGGCTTTTGTGAAACTCCTGCGAGGAATAGGCCGACTACGACGGGATCAGGCCCAGCAGTTCCTTGCCCGCCAGCACGGCGAACAGCAGGGCCGCCGCCCCCAGCAACAGGTTGGAAATCCAGCCGCTGCGCCATGCCTGCGGCGTCCGGGCGCTGTTCAGCAACCACAGCAACGTCCCCGCTAGGAAGGGCATGAACAGGCTGCCCAACACCCCATATGCGACAATCAGCCCGAACGGCCGGTCCATGAACAGCAGCACCATCGGCGGAAAGGTCAGCCACAGGGCGTAGGCGCGGAACGCCTGACTCTTGTCGCCCCGCGCCTTCGGATCGTCCGAGCGGCCGCGCACATGGGCGGTGAAGTCGGCGAACATCAGGCTGACGCCCTGCCAGACGCCCAGAAGGCTGGAAAAGCTGGTGGCCCAGAAACCGACGAGAAACAGAATAGAGATCGGACGCCCGAACCGCTCCTTCAGCACCTGATCCAGATCCAGCAGCCCCCGGTCGCCGCCTTGCAGGGCTATGCCCGCCGCGTGCAGCAGCTCGGCCCCGACGATCAGCATGGCCACGACGAAGACGCCGGTGACCAGATAGGCGACCCGGTTGTCCAGCCGCATCACCGCCATCCAACCCGCCCCCTTCCAGCCCTTGGCGTTCAGCCAGTAGCCATAGGCCGCCATGGTGATGGTGCCGCCCACCCCGCCGATCAGGCCCAGGGTGTAGAAGGTCGCCCCCTGCGGCAGGCTGGGCCACAGGCCGGTCAGCAGCTGCGGCAGATTGGGCGTGACGATCACGGCCAGGCCGACCACGGTGACAAACATCACCCCGACGCAGGCCGTCATTACCTTCTCGAACAGGCCGTAGCCGCCAAACCAGACGAAGGTCAGTCCCGCGATCCCGCTCAGCATGCCCCAGGCCTTGAGGTCCAGCACCGGGAACAACGCCGCCAGAGGCAGGGCCGTCGCCGTCATCGCGGCCGCCCCGTACACAAAGCCCCAGATGACCACATAGAGGCCGAAATAAAGCCCGGCCCAGTTCAGCCGACCGCCGATGGCGCCGGGCAGCAACCCCCGCCCCAGGCTGGACCAGCCGTCGAAGATCGTGCGCTCGCTGGCCAGGGTCCAGCGCCCGACGGCCTCGGCCAGGGCTATCTTCAGCACCGTGCCGATGATAGCCGCCCACAACAGGGCGTAGCCGAAGCGCGACCCGGCGATCAGGGTCGCCACCAGATCCCCCGCCCCCACGCCCGTCGCCGCGACCACGATGCCCGGTCCGATCAGGGACCAGCGCCTTTTCAGGAGGGCGTTCGGCTCGGACGAGGTCATGCGGCGTCTCCGGTCAGGCGAAAACCATCCGCTGTTTCGGCCGCGTTTGGCAACGTCGGTCGCCCAACCTCGGCCTGCTCCGGCTCCATCCTTGCTCTGGCAGGCTTTTTCGCCTATACGCGCCGCCTTTCCAGGGCTTCGGTCCTGTTGCGGAACGCCAAAGGGTTCGGGAAGTCATCCCGGCCGCCGCTTCAGGAGCCATCGTGGACAGGACTACCCGGTCCCTTTCACGCCGACGCCCACAAGGGAGACTACCGCATGGCTCTTTACGAGCACACGGTCATGACGCGCCAGGATATCTCGGCGCAACAGGCCGAAGCGCTGAACGACACCATCAAGGCTCTGATCGAAGAAGGCGGCGGCAGCGTCGCCAAGATCGAGTACTGGGGTCTGCGCAACCTGACCTACCGGGTCAAGAAGAACCGCAAGGCTCACTATTCCCTGCTCGCCATCGACGCCCCGGCCGCCGCCGTGGCCGAAGTCGAGCGTCAGCTGTCGCTGAACGAAGACGTCCTGCGTTGGCTGACCGTCCGCGTCGAGGAACTCGACCTGGAACTGTCGCCCCTGCTGGCTCGTCGTGAACGCGAGCGTGACCGCGATCGCGGCCCGCGCGCCGACGAAGCTGCGGCCTCGGAATAAGGAACCGGATCATGACCGACACCACCGCTCCCATCCCGGGCGCCCCGGCCGGCTCCGGCTCGGCCGGCCGTCGTCCCTTCTACCGTCGCCGCAAGGTCTGCCCGTTCTCGGGCGCCAATGCGCCGAAGATCGACTACAAGGACGTGAAGCTGCTGCAGCGTTACGTCTCCGAACGCGGCAAGATCGTGCCCTCGCGCATCACCGCCGTTTCCGCCAAGAAGCAACGCGAACTGGCCAAGGCCATCAAGCGCGCTCGCTACCTGGCCCTCCTGCCGTACGTGGTGAAGTAAGATGAAGGTCGTTCTGCTGGAACGCGTCGAGAACCTCGGCGCCATCGGCGACGTCGTCACCGTCAAGGACGGCTTCGCTCGTAACTACCTGCTGCCGCGCGACAAGGCTCGCCGCGCGACCTCGGCCAACCTGAAAGCGTTCGAACTTGATCGCGCGGCTATCGAAGCCCGCAACGAGAAGAACAAGGCCGAAGCTCAGAAGGTCGCCGACAAGATCGACGGCCAGACCTACGTCATGATCCGTCAGGCCGGTGAAACCGGTCACCTGTACGGTTCGGTCGCCGGTCGCGACGTGGCTGAAGTCATTCAGTCCGAAGGCGGCAAGGTCGAGCGTTCGCAGGTCGTGCTGAACGTCGCGATCAAGGCCCTGGGCGTCCACGAAGTGCCGGTTCGCCTGCACCCCGAGGTCCGCGCCACGGTCAAGATCAACATCGCGCGTTCGGCCGAAGAAGCCGAGCGTCAAGCCAAGGGCGAGGATGTCATCCGCGCCCAGTTCGACGACGAGCGTAACGCCGCCGAACAAGCCGCCCAGGAACTGATCGAAGGCGGCGCCGGTCAACAGGAAGGCTTCGGCGACGAAGCCTGATCTGTCGACTGACGGTATCGATCAAGGGGCGCGTCCTTCGGGACGCGCCCCTTTTTCTTGATCGGTCAATTTAGCTTTTCTAATTATCGCGTCACATATTCTCGATATTCCGCGCCGTTTTCGCACCGCAATATCGCCACAGCTCATCCTCTCCCGATGGGCGGGAGATGACGATGCGAATGCGCTTCTACGCCGACATTCATCGCCCGGTCGCTCGGCCGGCGCGATGTCCAGCCCGCCGCTGACCCTACCAAGGTCGGTCCGCCGCCGGCCTTGACGACCACCGTTACTGACGCACTGTTCCATCGTCGCTGCTCAACGGCGCGGCGCGATTCCTTGCGTCCAATCAGAAAAGCAGACCTCTCGAGATGACCCGTACCTCCACTCGCTCCGCCCTCTTCCTGGCCTCTTCCGGCGCCGCCCTGCTGATCGCCGGCGCCGCCACCGCCCAGGACGTTTCCTCCGAACCCACAGCCGTCGACGACATCGTCGTGACCGGCACGCGCGTGGCCAACCGATCGCGCCTCGACACGGTCGCGCCTGTAGACGTCGTCACCGCCGAAACCCTTGAACAACGCGGCACGACCGAACTGGCGGCCCAGCTCGCGGCCTCTGTGCCCGCCCTGAACTTCCCGCGCCCCTCGGCGACGGACGGCACCGACTCCATCCGCCCCGCCACCCTGCGTGGTCAGGGCCCTGATCAGACCCTGGTCCTGGTGAACGGCGTGCGTCGCCACCAGACAGCCCTGGTCAATCTGAACGGCTCGGTCGGTCGCGGCTCGTCCGCCGTGGACCTGAACGCCATCCCCTCCTCGGCGGTCGAGCGCATCGAAGTCCTGCGCGACGGCGCCGCGGCCCAGTACGGCTCCGACGCCATCGCCGGCGTGCTGAACCTGCGCCTGCGCGAAGCGCGCGAAGGCGGCGGCGCGACCTTCACCTACGGCCAATACGTCACTGACTATACGGGGTTCTATGGCCGCAAGGACGACATCCGCGACGGCGACACCCTGACGGTTTCGGGCTGGCAGGGCTTCGCCCTGGGCGACGAAGGCTTCCTGACCGCCTCGGTCGAATACCGGGATCGCGACCGTACCAACCGTTCGGACATCAACCCCACCCTGGGCCGCATCACCGGCGGACAGGGCGACGCCCAGGCCGAGGACCTGTCGGTCTATCTGAACGCAGGCGTGCCTCTGGCGGGCGACTGGGAGGCCTATGGCTGGGCCGGCTATCAGAAGCGTGACGCCTCGGCCGCCGCCTTCTATCGCACCCCGACCGACGCCACCCAGAACCCTGACTACGGCTCGGGCCGCAAGTACCCGGACGGCTACCTGCCCTTCATCCTGACCGATACGACCGACTGGACGGCCGCCGGCGGCGTTCGTGGCTCGCTGGGCGAATGGGGCATCGACATCAACCTTGGCTATGGCTCGAACAAGATCGAGTTCGGGGCCGAGAACACCATGAACCCGACCTATGGGATTGATGGACCGACCAAGTTCGACGCCGGTTCGCTGCAGTACGACCAACTCGTCTTCGGCGTCGACGCCAGCCGAGAATACGACCTGGGCTGGGCCGGCCCGCTGAACGTCGCCGTCGGCCTCGAGGCTCGCCAGGAGAACTACAAGATCGGCGCAGGCGAAGCAGCGTCCTATGCGCGCGGCCCGGTCCTGACGGCAGGCGGCGCCACCCTCGCCTTCGGTTCGCGCGGCTTCACCGGTTTCACCCCCAGCAATGAGGTGGACGAAGACCGCAACAATGTCGGCGTCTATCTGGACCTGGAAGGTGAAGTGGTTGATGGCCTGACCCTGTCAGGCGCCGTTCGCTACGAAAACTACTCGGACTTCGGCGACAACGTCTCGGGCAAGTTCGCGGCCCGCTATGACTTCAACCCGCACTTCGCCGTGCGCGGCGCGGTCTCCACCGGTTTCCGGGCGCCGAGCCTGCAACAGCAATACTACACCCAGACCTCGATCCTCTACATCGACAATGTTCCCTATGAGACCGGCACCTACCCCTCGATCAGCGAAGTGGGTCTGGCGCTGGGCGGCACGCCGCTGGACGCCGAGGAATCGGTCAACTACTCGCTGGGCTTCGTCGCTCGGAACGGCCCGTTCGAGTTCACGGCCGACGCCTATCGCATCGACATCAAGGACCGCATCATCCTGTCGGAAACCCTGACGGGCAGCGCCACCGCCGCCGTGGGCACCAACGCCCGCACCATCTTCGACCTGCTGGCGCCCTATGGCGCATCGGCCGCGCGCTTCTTCATCAACGGCGTGGACACCGAAACCACCGGCCTGGACGTCGTCGCCCGTTATCGCGCAGAAACCGCCGCCGGCCATCGCCTCGACTTCACCCTGGCGGGCAATGTGAACGACTTCAAGGTCACCAAGACCCCGGTGACCGAGAGCGGCGTCCTGCCGACCCCTACCAGCCTGTTCGGGCGTCAGGCCGTGGCGCGCTTCGAGGAAGGCACGCCCCCGTGGAAGGTCGTGTTCCAGACCGACTGGGAAGCCGAACGTCTGGGTGGCACGGTTCGTCTGACGGGCTATGGCGATGTTCTGGCGGCCGGCGCGTCTGAAGCCACCGACCTGCAACTGGGCGACGCCCTGGTGGCCGATTTTGAAGCCCGCTACCGCTTCACTGACAACGTCACCCTGGCTGTCGGCGCTGACAACATTCTGGATCAGTATCCGCGTCAGAGCCTGCGCGCCAACAACACGACCGGCGCCTTCCCCTTCTCCAACTTCTCGCCCTACGGTTTCAACGGCCGCTTCGTCTATGGCCGCCTGGCGCTGAAGTGGTGATCAGGGAAACAGCATCGAGAGCAGACGCCGGAGAGGAGGTTCTTCCTTCTTCCTCGCGCCGGAGTCTGCTGCTCGGGGGCGGCGCGGCGGCTGCGGCGGCGACGACCGCAGCCGCCTCGTCCCGCCCGGCCAAGGCGGCGGTTCAGGTGGGCGACGAAAGCACGCTGAGCCCATGGGGGCCAAGCCCCAAGGGACCGCCCGAGCCGCTGCCGCACGGTGTCCAACTGCCCGCCTCGCCGCGGACCTATACCGAGATCACCAGCTACCACGCCCACATCTATTTCAACGAGGACACGGCCTATCGCGCGGCGCAGCTGCGCGACTGGGTCGTCCATCGCTTCAAGGTCGAACTGGGCGAATGGAACGAAGGACCGCGCGGCCCTCACACCACGCCGTCCTTCTATTTCGGCTTCGCGAATGATCAGGTCCCGACCGTCATTCCCTGGCTGATGCTCAACCACCTGGGACTGAAGATCCTGATCCACCCGAACACCGACGACCCCTACGCCGACCACCTGATCAACGCCTTGTGGATCGGCGAGACCCAACCTGTGAACGCCTACCGCATGCCGCGCTCAGCCACGGCGGCGGGCGGCGATATCGAACGCATCTACCCCAACACCTTGCCTACGGTCGCGTTGGAGACCTGACCGCGTTCATCAGCCATCGTTCCGCCACGAAGACCCGGTCAAGCTGGGCCGTTCAAATCGGAGGGGTCGCATTGAAGAACGCCGTGCTCATCATCGCCGCCGTCGCCAGCCTGTGGGCGACCGGCGCCAGCGCCATGACGGTTCAGGAGTTTCTGACCTCGGCCAACCGCATCCCGCGCAACCCGACCGCCCTGCTGCGATCGGACACACGCCGCCTGATGGACGAGGTAAAGAGCGCCTTCAAGACGGTGGGCGACGAGCAGAAGGCGGCTCAGGCGGCGGGCCGGCGCTCCGCCACATGCGTTCCGCAGGGGGAACGGATCGGTCTGTCGCCCGACATGATCCTGGCTCGCTTCAACGCCATCCCGACAGCGCGACGCAACATCAGCGTCACACAGGCGGTGCGCGAGTGGATGGCCGAGCGCTACCCCTGCCCCGGCTGATCGCGCCAGGCATCACTGATCTCACAGGGGTTTTCGGGACCGTCCACAGACGCTCATTGATGGTCCACGACCAAGGCGGCGCCCGCGTCTGACGCAGGCCTCGCTTAGGTCTATGCAGCTCTGATGAACGCCTTTGCTCCCATGCCCTACGGAAACGCCGATCAGGTCTCCGTCTCGTCCATGCCCCACAACCTGGAGGCGGAGCAGGCGCTGCTGGGCTCGCTGATGTTCGACAACGCCGTGTTCGAGCGGCTGAGCGACCGCCTGCGCGGCACGCACATGTACGAACCCTTCCATCAGCGGCTGTTCGAGGCGATCGAGGACCACATCCGTCAGGGCCTGCTGGCCGAGCCGACCATCCTGATGGAGCGCTTCAAGCAGGACCCGGCCTTCCACGAGTTCGGCGGCCTGCGCTACCTGGCCGATCTGGTGGACCGCGCCCCCCCGGCGGCCAACGCCCCCGACTACGCCCGCGTCATCTACGACCTGGCCCTGCGCCGCGATCTGATCCGCATCGGCGGCGAGATGATCAAGGAGGCGCCCAATCCGGACACCCCCGCCGACGAACAGATCGAACAGGCCGAACAGACCCTCTATTCCCTGGCCGAGACGGGCAAGCCGTCGTCGGGCTTTGTCAGCTTCTCCCACGCCCTGGCCGGCGCCGTCGAAATGGCGGGCGAGGCCTATCAGCGCGAGGGCAAGCTGGCCGGTCTGGCCACCGGCCTGGTCGACCTGGACCGCAAGTTGGGCGGCCTGCACCCGTCCGACCTTCTGATCCTCGCCGGCCGTCCGTCCATGGGTAAGACGGCGCTCGCCACCAACATGGCTTTCAACGTGGCCCGCGCCTATCAGTGGGAGCCGACGCCCGAGGGCCGCAAGACGGTCAACGGCGGCGTCGTGGCCTTCTACTCGCTGGAAATGAGCGCCGAGCAGCTGGCCATGCGTATCTTGGCCGACGCGTCCGGCGTGTCATCGGACAAGCTGCGCAAGGGCGAGATCGACGCCTCCGACTTCGGCAAGCTGCGCGACGCGGCGGTCGAGATCGGCGAAAGCCCCCTCTATATCGACGCCACCGGCGGCATCTCCATCTCCAAGCTGGCGGCGCGCGCGCGACGCCTGAAGCGGATGGAGCACGGCCTGGACCTGATCATCGTCGACTACCTGCAGCTGGTCACCGTGGGCGAAGGCGGCGGCCAGAAGAACCGCGTGCAGGAAGTGTCCGAGATCACCGGCGGGCTCAAGGCCCTGGCCAAGGAGCTGAACGTCCCGATCATCGCTCTGTCGCAGCTGTCGCGTCAGGTCGAGCAGCGCGACGACAAGCGGCCCCAGCTGTCGGACCTGCGTGAATCCGGCTCGATCGAGCAGGACGCCGACTGCGTCATGTTCGTCTATCGCGAAAGCTACTACCTGGGCCGCGCCGAACCGCGCGAGGGCACCGAAGAGCACCTGCAATGGCAGCAGGACATGGACCGCCTGCAAGGTCAGGCCGAGGTCGTCATCGGCAAGCAGCGCCACGGCCCCATCGGCATCGTCAAGCTGGCCTTTGACGCAGACACCGTCCGCTTCGGCAACCTGGCCCACGACGACCGCTACGGCGCCTATGCGGATATTCCCGAGTAATTCGCCCCAAGGGTCGTGGCGCCGCACAAATCTTGCGGCATAAGGGCTTTCATGTCCCTCCCCGCCTCCCTCACTGTCGATCTCGGCGCCCTTGCGCGCAATTTCCACACCCTGCAGGACCTGACCGGCGTGCCGGTCAATCCGGTCGTCAAGGCCGACGGCTACGGCCTGGGCGCCGCCGCCGTGGCCAGGCGGCTGATGGCCGAGGGGGCGCGGACCTTCTTCGTGGCGCGGGCGGCCGAAGGCGTGGCCCTTCGCGACGCCATCGGGCCTGAGCCGGTCATCTATGTGCTGGACGGCTGCCACGGTTCGTCGGCGGGGATCATCAAGGCGGCCAACCTGCGCCCCGTGCTGAACCAGCCCGGCCAGATCGAGGTCTGGATGGCGGCGGGCGGCGGCGCCTGCGGCCTGCAACTGGACACCGGCATGAACCGCCTCGGCTTCCGCGCCGAGGACGCGCCTGAACCGTTTGCGGGGCTGGAGCTGGTGATGACCCACCTGGCCTGCGCCGACGAGCCGTCCAACCCGCTGAACCGCGCCCAGCGCGACGCCTATGCGGCGGCGGTCGCCCGCTACCCGGGCGTGACGCGCTCCTTCGCCAATTCGGGCGGCTGTTTCCTAGGCCCCGACTTCGCCTTTGACGTCGTGCGCCCCGGCATCTGCCTCTACGGCGGCGGCCCCGAAGGCAAGCCGGACAGCCGCATCGCCCCGGTGGCCACCCTGAACGCCCAGATCATGCAGGTGCGCGACGTGCCGGCGGGCGAGACGGTCGGCTATTCGCAAGGCTATCGCGCCGAGACGACGATCCGGGTGGCGACCTGCGGGACCGGGTACGCCGACGGCGTCATGCGCAGCAACAGCCCGCGCGGTCAGGTCTGGGTGGCGGGCGAGCTTCGCCCCATCATCGGCCGGGTGTCGATGGACGTGCTGGCGGTGGACGTCACCGGCCTGGACGTGGCGGCCGGCGACACGGTCGAAATCTTCGGCGCCAATCGTCTGGTGGACGACGCGGCGACGGCGGCGGGAACCATCAGCTACGAGATGCTGACCTCGATCACGCCGCGCGTGCCGCGCCTCTATGTCGGCTAGGGCCTAGCTGAGCGCCAGCGCGCCCAGGCCGATCGTGCCGACCACGAAGCTGGCGACCACGGCGGCGGCGATGGCGCTGACCACCATCCACAGCACGATGGCCGAGATGACGACGACGGCCGTATAGCCCAGGGCCTTGTCCTGCGGCGCCTTCATCACGGTCGGCAGGCCGAGGTACAGCAGGTAAAAGCCGTAAAGACCCAGCAGGCCGCCCAGCCAGGCCAGGGCCGGGAACAGGTTGAAGATTGACGCGACCCAGGCCGCCGTCATCGAATAGACGGCCACCTTCATCGACTGCACCTTGTCCTTGGTCCCGTTGAAGGTCGGGGCCAGGGCGTCGATGATCAGGCCCAGCACAAAGACCGACACCAGCGACAGCCCCCAGGTGACGATGGCGCCCAGCAGGCCGCCAATCATCGGGGTGCGCATCACCGAGCCGAAGATGTGGATCGGGAACAACTGGCCGCCGATCAGGCTCGCCACCGGACCGATGGCGGCCAGGATCATGGCGTAGCGGGCGAACAGGCTGCGCGTCGTGGCGTATTCGGCATCGATGACCGGCCATTCCAGCTTGGGCCGCATCAGGATGTTCTGCACACGGGCGACGAGGCCCGGATCGATGGCGGGCGGGTTGGGAGTGGTCATGGAGAGCCTCGGCGGGGGTTGAGTCGTAACGACGCTATAGCTTGGCAGGATGACGGGCATATGAGGCCCAATGCAACCCGCGCGCGTCGTACTGCGTCAAAGCCGGTCGCACCCTTGCGCTTCATCCCTCGCCCACGCCGCGATTCCTGCTAGGTCAGGAGCATGGCGCGCGACACCCTTCTCTATGTCTGTCAGTCCTGCGGGGCGGTTCATTCCAAATGGGCGGGGCAATGCTCGGCCTGCGGCGAGTGGAACTGCCTGGCCGAAGAGTCCAAGTCCGCCCCGCCCGGCGCGATGAAGCCCGCCTCGACGGCGCGCGGACGCGGTCTGACGTTCGAGACCCTGCAATCCGACACGCCCGAGCCGCCGCGCATCGTCACCGGCGTCACCGAGTTCGACCGCGTCTGCGGCGGCGGCGTGGTGCCCGGCTCGGCCATCCTGCTGGGCGGCGACCCTGGCGTCGGCAAGTCGACCCTGCTGCTGGAGGTCACGGCCAAGGCGGCTCGCAACGGCGCCCGCGTGGCCTATATTTCGGGCGAAGAAGCCATCGAGCAGATCCGCGCCCGCGCCAAGCGCATGGGCGTCGCCGACGCCGCCGTCTCCCTGGCTTCCGCCACGGCCCTGCGCGAAATCCTGACGACCCTGAAGCGCGACAGGTTCGACATCGTCATCATCGACTCCATCCAGACCCTTTGGTCCGACGCCCACGAGGCCGGCCCCGGTTCGGTCACCCAGGTCCGCGCCTGCGCCGCCGAACTGGTGCGACTGGCCAAGGACGGCGGCCCGGCCATCATCCTGGTCGGCCACGTCACCAAGGACGGCCAGATCGCCGGACCGCGCGTGGTCGAGCACATGGTCGACGCCGTCCTCAGCTTCGAGGGCGAGCGCGGCTATCCCTTCCGCATCCTGCGCGCGGGCAAAAACCGTTTCGGGGCCACCGACGAGATCGGCGTCTTCGAGATGAGCGACGTCGGCCTGCGCGAAGTCACCAACCCGTCGGCCCTCTTCCTGGGCGAAGGCAAGGACCGCGCGCCGGGCGCCGCCGTCTTCGCGGGCATAGAAGGGTCACGCCCCGTTCTCGTTGAAATACAAGCGCTTGTCGCTCCCTCTGCATATGGCACGCCAAGGCGCGCGGTCGTGGGTTGGGACAATGGCCGCCTGGCCATGCTGCTGGCCGTGCTGGAGGCGCGCTGCGGCCTCGGGTTCGGGGACAAGGACGTCTATCTGAATATCGCCGGAGGTCTGCGGATCAGCGAGCCCGCCGCCGATCTGGCCGCCGCCGCAGCCCTGATCAGTTCCGCGCTCGACATGCCCCTGCCCCAAGGCTGCGTCGTCTTCGGTGAGATCGGCCTGTCCGGCGAAGTCCGCGCCGTCAATCGCGCCGAGGCCCGGCTGAGAGAGGCCAAGAAGCTCGGTTTCGACCGCGCCCTCGCCCCGTCCCAGGCCAGGGACAAGGTCAAGAAGGGCGATGTCGCCGTCACCGCCGCCGCCCTGCTGACCGAGGTGGTCGAGCGAATCTCCCAAAACCGCTATTGAGGCGGCCTCTCTTCCCTTTGCGATTGCAGCGCGCGTGACCGGCTACGACGTCTTCGTCATCCTTGTGCTTCTGGCCTCCGGCGCCGCCGGCTGGTTCCGGGGCGGCGTGCGCGAACTGACAGCCTTCTTCAGCTTCTTCCTGGCTGGACTGCTGGCCCTGATCACCCTGCCCTGGACCGCGCCGTTCGGACGGTCGCTGGTCGATCCCGACTGGGCCGGATCGGTGCTGGCCGTGGGGCTGACCTTCCTGATTCTCTACTTCGGCCTGCGCTTCCTCGGCGCGGCCGTTTCCAAGAGCGCGCGCGGCCATGCCCTGGGCGCCTTTGATCAGACCTTTGGCCTGGCGCTGGGCGCCGTGCGGGCTCTCGCTCTGATCGGAGCGGTGCATCTGATCATCATGGGGGTCATGTCCGACAATCCCCCGCGCTGGCTGACCGGCGCGGCCCTGTCGCCCGTCAGCGAAGGCTCGGCCAAGGCCATTCAGATCGTCCTGCCGACGCTTGGAAAGGGCGCGGACGCCCTGACTCCCGTGGTCGGTTCTTCCGTCCGCGAAGGGTTTTCCGATCAATGAGCCTTGCCCTCGACGCAATGGCGGACTACGTGCGCGGCGCCGCCGCCTGAGTTATCCTGTCCCGGTCATCGGAGCCTGACGATGCGCCACCATATCGCCGATCCCATCGTTCACCGCGAACACTGGCGCGAGCCGGAGGATGACCAGCTCCGTCTGGAATGCGGCGTCTGCGGCGTCTGGGGCGCGCCCGAGAACGAAGCCTCCTCCATCGTCGCGCTAGGCCTGCACGCCCTGCAGCATCGCGGCCAGGAAGCCTGCGGCATCGCCAGCGTCAGCGACGAACGCTTCTACACCGAGCGCCATCAGGGCCTCGTCGGCGAAGCCTTTGGCAACGCCGAGCTGACCACCCGCCTGCCCGGCGGCGCCGCGGTCGGCCACACCCGCTACTCCACCGCCGGCGGCAGCTTCCTGCGCAACATCCAGCCCATGTTCGCCGATCTGGACCAGGGCGGCATCGCCATCGCCCACAACGGCAATCTGACGAACTTCAAATACCTGCACGCGCAGCTGGTCTCTGAAGGCGCCATCTTCCAGTCCACCTCGGATTCCGAGGCCATCCTTCACCTGATCGCCCGCAGCCGTAAGGCCAAGATCGTCGACCGCTTCATCGACGCCCTGGGCCGGATCGAAGGCGGCTACGCCCTGGTCGCCCAGACCCGCTACAAGATGATCGGCGCGCGCGACCCGCTGGGCATCCGCCCGCTGGTGCTGGGCAAGGTGGGCGAGGCCTGGGTTCTCGCCTCCGAGACCTGCGCCCTGGACACCATCGGCGCGACCTTCATCCGCGATATCGAACACGGCGAAGTCGTCGTCATCGACGAGGAAGGCCTGACCTCGATCAAGCCCTTCCCGGCCCGCGCCGCCCGCCCCTGCTTGTTCGAGTATGTCTACTTCGCCCGCCCCGACAGCGTGGTGAACGGCCGCTCGGTCTATAACGTCCGCAAGGAAATGGGCCGCCGCCTGGCGCGCGAGTTCGAGGTCGAGGCCGACATCGTGGTGCCTGTGCCCGACTCCGGCGTGCCTGCGGCTCTCGGCTATGCGCAAGAAAGCGGCATTCCCTACGAAGTGGGCATCATCCGCAGCCACTATCTGGGCCGCACCTTCATCCAGCCCAGCCAGGGCGCCCGGCAAAAGGGCGTGCGCATGAAGCACAGCCCCAACCGGTCGGCGCTGGAAGGCAAGCGGGTGGTTCTGATCGACGACTCGATCGTTCGCGGCACCACCTCGCTGAAGCTGGTTCGCGCCGTCCGCGCGGCGGGCGCCAAGGAGGTCCACCTGCGCTCGGCCAGCCCGCAGATCCTCTTCCCCGACTTCTACGGCATCGACATGCCCGAGCGGACGCAGCTGATGGCCGCGACCCATACCATGGACGAGATGCGCGCCATCCTTGAGGTCGATTCCCTCGGCTTCCTGTCCATCGACGGCCTCTATGACGCCTTGGGCGCCGGGCCCCGCGACGCCGCCAATCCGCAGTTCACGGACCACTATTTCACCGGCGACTATCCGACCCGCCTGCTGGACCGTGAAATCGAAGAAGGCGGCCGTGATGCGAAGGGCGGGCAACTTTCCCTGCTGGTGACCGCTTAAGGCGGTATGATCCAGCTCGGCTACTTCACCCTCGATACCCCTGACGTCGAAAAAGCCCGCGCCTTTTATGCGGGCCTGTTCGGCTGGACCTTCGACGAAGACGCCTCGCACCCGACCTACGCCCACGTGAAGGGCTCGGACCCGGCCTTTGGTATCACCAAGGGCGAGCACCGGGCCTTTACGCACCTCTACTTCCGCGTGGACGACATTCACGCCGCCTGCGACCGCGTGAGGACCCTAGGCGGGCACGCCGCCATGCCGGCCGAGAGCCCTTCAGGTCTGTCCGCGGTCGTCGCCGACGACCAGGGCGTCAGCTTCAGTCTGTGGCAGCCTGCTCCAGGCTACTGAACTGAGCCTTTCGCCCGACGACGGGGCGCGCTATCAGCGAGCCATGTCCGAACACGCTTCCCTTCCTCTCGCCAACCGTATCGCCCTGGTCGTCGGCGCCTCGCGCGGCATCGGCTATGAGACCGCCCTGGCCCTGGCCAAGGCCGGCGCCCACATCGTGGCGACCGCCCGTACGCAGGGGGGTCTGGAAGAGCTGGACGACGCCATCTTCGCCGCCACTGGCCAGCACGCCACCCTCGTCCCGTTCGACCTGGTGGACGGCGGCGCGATCGACCGTCTGGGCGGCGCCCTGTTCGAGCGTTTCGGCAAGCTGGACATCTGGGTGCAGGCCGCCGCCACCATGGGTCCGTCGGGTCTGACGCCGGTCGCCCACGCCGAGCCGCGCGAGTTCGCCAAGGTCGAGAAGATCAACTTCACCGGCGTCTATCGCCTGATCCGTTCGCTGGAGCCGCTGCTGCGCGCCTCGGACGCCGGTCGCGCCATCTATCTGACCACCAGCGTCGCCGCAGACCCGCGCGCCTTCTGGGGCATGTACGCCGCCACCAAGGCCGGGGCCGAGAACCTGGTCAAGTGCTGGGCCGACGAAGTCGAAAGCACGCCCATCCGCGTCGCCGTGGTCGATCCCAGCCGCATGCGCACCCAGTTGCGCGCTCAGGCCTTCCCGGGCGAAGACCCGGAAGTCCTGCCGCATCCGTCAGAGATCGGCCCTCTGATGGTCGAACTGGCCCGCCCCGACCTCACCCCGCCCCTGACCGTCAGCTTCAAGGACTGGAAATCCGGTCTTTCGATGCGCCCGCTCGTCTAGATCGCATATGACGCTGCAGGCGCAGGGCAACCGAAGTTCAGCTGCGACCGCGTCAGCCGCTCCATCCAGCGGCGCCAAGCCCCAGGGCCAGAGCCCCTTGCCCCGCGCCCTGCCCTACGCGGACATTCTGGCCTTCGTCGGCTCTCTGGCCTTGATCCTGATCTATTCCCAGTCCTGGGCGGCGCCCCTGACGGGCTATGGCGCCCGGTCGGCTGATTTCCTGCGTAACGGCTATTACCCCGCCTATCTCATCGCCGTCGCCCTGGTGATGACTCGCCCCGGCACGGCGGCGAAAGCTCTGGCGCGATCCCCCATCCTCATCCTCATGGTGGCGCTGGCTGCGGCGTCCATAATGTGGTCCATTTCGCCGGACGTGACTGCTCGGCGCGTCATGGCGCTGATCTTCACGACACTCGGCGGCGTCGCCCTGGCGGCTCGCTGGCGCTGGAGCAGCCTGACCGAAATCTTCGCCGTCGCCATGGCGATCATGATGGTGGGATCCTTCCTGCTTGGGGCCTTCGCACCGGAGATGGGCCGGATGCAGGAGATATTCCCCGGCGCCTGGCGCGGTCTTTGGCTCGAGAAGAACTCGCTCGGCGAGTACATGGGCTTGGCGACGATCTTCATGATCGCCGCCGCCATCCTGACGCCGAAACGACGGCGGATATGGCTTGCGCTCGCCGCCATGGCGGCGGGGCTGGTGCTGCTGTCCACATCCAAGACCGGACTGGTCGTGCTGATCCTGGCTCTGGCCAGCATGATCTTCGTCGGTCTTGTGAAGGCAGGGCGCATCCGGGCCATCATCGGGACCTGGATCACCGTGGTCATCGTCTGCACGGCGCTTCTGATCGTCGTGACCCGCAGCGAGCTGCTGTTCGAACTTCTGGGGAAGGACGCGACCCTGACCGGGCGGACCGAAATCTGGTCCGGCATCATTCGTCAGGTCGCAGAACGTCCATGGACGGGATTCGGCTACGGCGCCGCCTGGAACGACACCTCGCCGAGCGGCCCCCAGGCCTGGATCGCCTACCAGGCCAAGTTCACCGCCGCTCACGCCCACAGCGGCTGGCTTGAGGTCTATCTGGCGCTGGGCATCCCGGGCGTGATCCTGCTTGGGGCCTGGATGATCGAAATGTGGGCCAGGTCGCTTTGGGCCGCCTACACGCGTCCTTCCGGCTGGCTTCTGACGCCGATGATGACCGCCTACACCCTGACCATGCTGACAGAGAGCATCACCATGAACTGGCACAGCCTTCGCTGGGTGCTGTTCGTGACCCTCGCCTTGAAGGCCGTCATGGGCGATCAGGAGACGCCTTCACGCGTGGTCCCGGCATTGTCGAAAACGCGACGCCCACGCCGCCTCTGAGCCTCGGCCTCATCAGACAGGTCGGCGGCTCGAAAACACCGAACCGCCGACTCTCTGCGACCTATTTCTTCGGCGCGTGTTTTTGGCCGGTGCGGATCCGGCCCGAGCGCGAGACCTGTCTCGCCCCTCCGCGAGCGCCCTTCTGGATCGCCACGCTTTGTCCAGCCTTCTTGCTGGCGCCGGCTTTCAGCCCGCCCAGAGCCTTGACCTTGGGCTTGATGCCCGACTTCTTCTGCTCCAGCGCCTTGCCGGGCAGATTGGACAGGGCCTCGGCGGCCTTCTCGGCCTTCAGCACCTTGCGCGGCGCGGTCTTGGCGTCGCCCTTGTAGCGTTCGGGACCGGACTTGGCCCCGCCATCGGCATAGGGGTTGGCCGAGCCTGACTTGACCGTCAGCCGGATCGGCGTGCCAGGCAGGTCGAAACTTTCGCGCAGGCTGTTCACCAGGTAGCGCTGATAGTGCTCAGGCATGTCCGAGGCGCGGCTGGCCATCAACACGAAGGTCGGCGGACGGGCCTTTGTCTGGGCCATGTACTTCGGCTTCACGCGCTTGCCGTTGACGGCGGGCGGCGGGTGCCTCTGGGTGGCCATGGACAGCCAGGTGTTCAGGTCCTTGGTCTTGACCTTCACCGACCAGGTTTCATAGGCCTTGATGATGGCCGGCATCAGCCGCTCAACGCCACGACCGCTGTGAGACGACAGGGCGACGAAGGGCGAGCCCTTCAGCTGCGGCAGCTTGTCCTCGGCCAGGCGCTTCAGCTCGGCCATCTTGGACTGGGGTTCTTCTTCCAGATCCCACTTGGACGCGACATAGACCAGAGCGCGGCCTTCGCGCTCGACCAGGTCGGCCAGTTGCAGGTCCTGGGTGTCGAAGGCGTCGTCCTTGTCCATCACCAGCACGACCACCTCAGCGAAGGTGATCGCGCGGATGGTGTCGGCGACCGACAGCTTTTCCAGCTTTTCCTGAACGCGAGCCTTGCGGCGCATCCCGGCGGTGTCGACGAAACGGATCGCCCGACCTTCGTATTCCCAGTCGACCGAGATGGAGTCGCGGGTAATGCCGGCCTCGGGGCCGGTCAGCAGCCGGTCTTCGCCCAGCATCCGGTTGATCAGCGTCGACTTGCCCGCATTGGGGCGGCCGATGATGGCGATGCGGATCGGCTTGTCCGGCTCGTCGACCTCTTCGATGAAGATGTCGGCCGAGGCCGCCAGCAGGGCCTGATACAGATCGGCCATGCCCTCGCCGTGCTCGGCCGAGATGGCGACCGGCTCGCCAAAGCCCAGGGCGTGAGCCTCGCCCACGCCGCCGCCGCTCTCACGGCTTTCGGACTTGTTGGCCAGCAGGATGATCGGCTTCTGCACCTTGCGCAGACGATCGGCGAAGATGCGGTCCAGCGACGTCACGCCCTCGCGGGCGTCCATCATGAACATGACGACCTCGGCGTCGTCCAGCGCGGCCTCGGTCTGCTCGCGCATCCGTGCCTCAAGGCTGTCGTCGGTGACGTCTTCGTAGCCGGCCGTATCGATCAGCGTCAGATCCATGTCGCCGATATTGCCGTCGGCATAGCGACGGTCACGGGTCACGCCCGGGCGATCATCGACCAGCGCCAAGCGCTTGCCGACGAGGCGATTGAACAGTGTCGACTTGCCCACATTGGGGCGGCCGACGATGGCGACCTTAAGAGCCATGTCGGCTTTCTAACTCAGAATCAGGAAAAAGATCAGCGAATGCTGACCAGCTCGCCCTTGTCCGTCAGGACATAGAGGGCGCCGTTGTAGGCGGCGGGAGCGATGAAGGCCGCAGCCCCCAGCTTCAGGCTGGACTGTTGCAGGCCCGTTTTCGGGTCGAACGCCACCGCTTCGCCGTCCGAATTGACGAGGATCAGCCGGTTGGACGCCAGAATCGGACCGGACCAGGTGGGACGAACCGTCCGCTTGCCGAAGCCCAGGATGCCGCCTTCCTGACGAACACGCCCCTCATTCAGATTGCGGGTCCAGTAGACCTGACCGTTTTCACGGTTGACCACGGTCAGTTCGCCCGACTTGGACACCACATAAACGACGTCTCCAACCGGCAGGGGCGCGTTCACGCCCGCGACCGGCAGCGACCACTTGGGTTGCCCCGAACGCAGGTCCATGGCCTGAAGCACGCCCGAGTGGCTAACGGCATAGACGAAGCCGCGGCTGATGACAGGACGGCCGGCGATATCACGCAGTTCGGACAGGGCGCTGGTGCGGCTGGTTCGCGACAGGACCTCCTGCCAGACCGGTTGGCCGTTCGAGGCCCGCAGAGCGACCAGCTCACCCGAAGAGAAGGGCGCCAGGATCGTATCCCCGCTGACCGCCGGGCTGGAGGCCCGCATGATACGGGCCGGCTCAGTGATGCCGCGATAGGACCAGTCTTGCTGACCGGTGTTGACGTTGAACGCGATCAACTGGTTGTCGACGTCAATGACGAAGACGCGCTGCCCAGAGACTGTCGGTGCGCCGTGGATCGGAAGATCGACCGTCGAACGCCAGAGCACGGTTCCGGTCGCCGCGTCCAGCGCGGTCATCGTGCGATAGCCGGACGACACGAAAACCTTGCCGCCCCCAACGGCGACGCCGCCGCCGAAACCGCCGCCGCTGTCGCCGCCGCCGCCGAAACCGATGCCGAGGAAGCGCGAACCCTTGTCCTGCTCGTCGACCTTGACGTCAGCCTTCCACAGAACGCCGCCGGTGCCGGCGT
The DNA here is from genome assembly GCF_055397675.1 of Brevundimonas sp. T2-11. Classification (NCBI taxonomy): domain Bacteria; kingdom Pseudomonadati; phylum Pseudomonadota; class Alphaproteobacteria; order Caulobacterales; family Caulobacteraceae; genus Brevundimonas; species Brevundimonas sp. T2-11. The sequence goes on along the minus strand of NZ_AP027920.1, from coordinate 1,318,422 downwards.
CGACGGCGGTCACGCCGGCCTCGCCGTCCAGAACGAAGATCTTGCCGTTGTCAGCCACGACCGGGGCCATCACCTGACGGGTGCGGCTGGACCCCACGCCGATGTCGCGCTTCCAGGCGACCGCGAAATCAGCGGCGGCGATGACGTGCTCGACCGCGTTCTCCGCATTGCCGCCCGGCTGGGTCCAGGCTGTCGCCGCTTGCGGTCCCGGCAGGAAGAAATCCCGGCCCGACAGGGCCGCCGAAGGCGCCAGTTGCTGCTCGAACTCCAGGATCGAGATGCGCTGACCTTCGCTCGCCTTTGCGACGTCTTCCTTGGGCGTTCCCAGGCCGAACGGCAGGGCGTTGCGCACGGTGCCGCATGACGCGACGGTCATGGCCAGACCGCACAGAAGGGCGACTTTCAGCGTTCGATTCATACGGGGCGTCCTGAAAGCGTCGATTACGGGCGAGCAGCGGCGGGAGCCGCTTGCGCGGGGGCCGCGGTTTGATTCTGGGCGACCGGCGCCGGCGTCGCAGCGGCGGCCTTCACGATGGCGGCCAACCCGGCGGCGGTGCCGGAATCGACAGCCTGAACGCCGATCTGGGCGCGCTGGCGAATCGAATCAGGCACATCCTGGCCCAGTTGCAGTTGAACGAAGATCTGGCGGGCGTCAGCAGCCTTGCCATGCTGCAGCAGGGCCATGGCCTGGGCTTCCTGGGCGAAGGCGTGCAGCGGACGCTTGTCGTCAGCCAGCGGCTCCAGGCGCTTCTGGATATCGGCCAGCGGGGCGGTGTCCATGATCAGGAAAACGGCTTTCAGAGCCGCCGCGTCGGCGATGATCGGATCCCCGGCGGCCTTGGCCGCCTCATCGAACAGCCTGACCGCATCCTCGGTCTTGGCCGCCGAAACGGCGATGCCGGCCTGCTGCATCAGGGCCAGGGCCTTGTAGGCGCCATTGCCCGACTTTGCGGCTTCCGCGAAGGCCGTGTCGGCGCCTGCGGGATTGTTGGCCTCAAGCGCGGTCATGCCGCGATCATAGGCCGCCGACGCCTTGTCGGCCTGATTGGTCTGATAGCTTTGCCACCCCCACCAGGCCAGGGCGGCGACCAGGGCGACGACCAGCAGACCCGCGCCGATCGGCAGCCAGGTGCGGGCCAAACGCTTGTATCGATCGGAGCGAAGCTCCTCCTCGACCTGTTCGAAGACATCAACCACGAAACGTCGCCCCAAAAACCGCTGCCAAGACTGGTCGCTAAACCGGCGCGACCCTAGAGGGTCGGCGCCCCGCCCGCAACGCAGGCATTGGGTCACGACCCGAAATTTCAGCAGTAGGTCGCGACTTCGTCAGGAAAACGGCGCTCAGATCTGCTGGGAGAGTTTCACGACGCCGGCCGCCAGCAGGGCCACCAGGACGCCGGCGGTGGCCCAGAACAACTGCATCCCGCCCATGGAGCCGATATCCAGCCCGGACACGCCGACGCGATCCAGCAGAGACTGCACGGCCATGCCTCCGTCCACGCCCGCCATGGCCAGCCCCTGTGCGACCGGAGGCGCGCCCGCAGAAGCAGACACGGAAGAAGACGCGAAGTTGAAATCGATGCTCAGAACCTCGCGCACGGCGATGACGCCGCCGACCAGCCCCGCCACCGACAGGGCCGCCGTCCTGAACCTCGAAGACTTGTTCAGTTTCGCCGAGACGGCGGCCTCGAACTGGGCCGAATCGGCGAAGCTCGGGGCCCGCGCGAACAGGCGTTCGATAGCTGGGTCGAACTCATCAACCGACATGGGACGCGCTCCCGTGAGCAACCGGTTCCGACTGGAGCCGGGCCCGAAGTTTATCCAGACCACGCTTGACATGAGATTTCACCGTTCCAAGCGGCAAATTAATGGCGGCCGCGATTTCGGGGTGAGACAGACCCGCCCCGTGGCACAAGGAGACGCACAGGCGCTCCGGTTCAGTCAGCCCCTTCATCGCCTCATCCAGATCCATGCGCCCGGCGCTGTCGACATGGGGCGCGACGTCCTCGTTCTCGACCTCGGCCACATAACGGGCGTCCTTGGAACGGCGCTTCAGATACAGGCGGGCGGCGATGCGCTTGATCCAGGCGCCGAACGTCCCCTCGCCCCGAAACTCGGCGCATTTCTCGAACGCCAGCAGAAAGGCGTCCTGAGCCACGTCATCGGCCAGGGCGGGCTGCGCCCCCATCCGACGCAGCAATCCGCGCACAGCCGCGCTGTGACGACGCACCAGCTCCCCGAACTCGCGCCGCCCGCCCGCCGCCGACAGGGCGGCGAGCTCGACATCGTGCAGATCGCGTAAAGGCTTGGCCATGACGGTCTCCCCTTCCCGTCGCCCTCAGCCCTTGTTCTTGTTGAAGAAGCTGAGAACGATGAAGGCCAGACCGATCATGCCGGGGATCGCCGCGATTCCGCTGATCGGATAGAAGGCGTCCATCTCCGCGAAGCTGACCGCATAGCCGAAGATGGCGATGCCCAGGCTCACGGCCAACAGAATGACACCGACCCGCAGATCGCGCGCCGCCGTCGCCGGCGGCTTGATGTTGTCCTTGCTCAGCGAGTCGATGACTTCCGGCGGCAGAGGCTGGCCCTTTTCGATGGCCGAGCGCAGGGTCGCCTGCATCTCCTTGCGTTCCTTGCTCTTCAGCCAGGCTGGCACGACCACGATCGCGATGATCATGATGAATGGCGCCAGAGGAATGAGAACTTCGAGTCCGTCCATGGGTTTCGCCCCTTCTTGAAATGGTTGAGCCGAGCGTGACGCTGCGGCCTTCTGATCACAAGAGGCGGCGATCAGCTCGAACGGATGCAGAAAACTGCATGAACTCTTTGTAAGGCGGCTCAGGCTGGCGAAAAACGACGCACCAGCCAGAACGCCAGCCCCAGAGCGACGGCGCCGAAGCCCACCAGCTCAAGCGAGGGCTCCAACTCGCCCAGCGTCGCTCCGACGATCTCCACCATTGGCCGCAAGCCCCACAGAACGATCGTCGCCACCAGGGCCCAGGGCAGACAGGCCATCACCGCCAGAACGGCGCGCCGGCGCGCGATCTTCTGTGCGGCCGCCGCCATGAACACCAGGTCGCGATGCGGCGGCGTCGCGGCGGAGAAGAAGGCTTCGAGCTTCTGATCAGGCGTCATTGGTGCCTCCCAGCGCCTGAAACAGACGCGTTCGCCCCCGCGCAATATGCGACTTCACCGTGCCCAAGGGCAAGGACAGAGCCTCGGCGGCCTCGGCATGCGACCAGCCGTCGGCCAGGCACAGCGCCACGCATGCCCGCACATCCGGCGTCAACTCCGCCATCGCCTGCGCCAGGGCCAGCCGGTCGGCGAGAGAAAGATTCGACGCAACGCCGACCGTCTCCAGCCATTCCGCGTCGCGCGCCGCCCCCCGTCGGGCTGAACGTATTCGATCCTGAGCCTTGCGCCAGGCGATGCCCAGCAGCCAGCTGCGAAATCCGGCCCCCTGCTTCAAGCGGTGCAGGCTGCTCCAGGCGGTCAGGACCACCTCCTGGGCCACGTCGTCCGCCTCGGCCCAGCCGCCGCCCAGCAGGCGCCGCAGGAATCCGCGCACAGCAGCCTGATGTCGCTCGACCAGTCGCGTGAAGGCCGCGTCCGACCCCTTCCGCGCCTCGGCGACCAGTTCGGCGTCCGTCATGCTCGCCAGCCCCCCGGCCGTCAGGAATCAGGGCTTCTCGCCACGGCGCACCACAGCGTTGATCAGGGCCCAGACCGCCACCGCGCCCATGGTGACCGCCACAATCAGAAAGGCGCCGCTGCCGCGATCAATCCCGGTAAAGGCGCCGGCGAAACCAAAGCCGGCCGCCAGGGCCGCAAACAGACCGAACAAGGACCAGTAATCCGCCGCCACGCGCGGCGCGCGCGGCTTGGACGGCTCGGACGCCATCTCCCACATGGCCGCGTCGGAATCGTGAGGCTTTTCAACCATGCGCAGCAAGGCTTCCGGCGGCTCCTGGCCTCGCTCGACATAGGTTCGAACCAGGTCCAGCGCATTCTTCTGGCTGCGATAGCGGAAGAAACTCGAAAAGGCGCTGCCGATGATCCACGCCAGCGGGAACATCAGCCACCAGAAGTCACGAAACAGGTTTTCCATTCGACCATTCCCCATAAGCCGGGCGCCTATCGCCCTGCGTCTTCACAGGATAGTCGTCGCCGAACCGCGCTCTGGATGCACGCCCGACTCTTTTTTGTCACCACAGCGTGACTCGACAGCGGCTCAAGGCCGATCAACGGTGGCGGTGCGGCGTCGTTCGCGCGTGCAGTGGCCTTGATCCTTCCTCCTGAACCTGAGGTGTCGCCATGCTGCCCCAACTGTCTGCGCTGGGCTGGTTTCATACGCTCGGCAGCCTGCCCGCCGTGCCCATCGGCCTGATCCTGCTGCTGATGCACGGCCGGATCGACCCCGCCACACGATGGGGCAAGGCCTATCTGGCCTTCATGTTCATCGGCGCGATCTCGGCCATTTTCGTCATCAAGACCCCGCCGGGCGCGGCGGTGGCGGCGCTCAGCCTGATCTCCCTGACGGTCGGCGCGACCGTGGGCTTCATCAAGCCCTTGGCCCGCTATCGCTGGTCGATCGAGACCGTCGCGCTGAGCATTTCCTACTTCACCCTGCTGCTGCCCAGCGTCACCGAGACCCTGACCCGGCTCCCGGCGAGCGATCCGATCGCCTCCGGCGTCGAGGATCCGCTGGTGGTCGGCTTCCAGCTGACCCTGCTGGTCCTGCTGATCCTGGGCGTGACGCTGCAGCTTCTGTCCCGCCGTCGTCGCCTGTCGGCGGCGGCCCTTGCCTGAAGGAAACCGCGTGACCCGTATCGTCTATCGCATCGTCCCGCATGACGGCGGCTGGGCCTACAAGCTGGGCGACAGCTTCTCCGAGACCTTCGCCACCCACGACGCCGCGCGCGACGCCGCCGTCGCGGTCTCGCGCGAACAGCAGGTGCCGGACCGCACGTCCTGGATCGAGTTCGAGGACGCCTCGGGCCAGTGGATCACCGAGCGCGCGGACGGCCACGACCGCCCGGAAACCACCGTCGAGGATTAGACGCCAAAGACCTCGGCGTAACGCTCGGGCTTGAAGCCCACCAGGGTCCGCCCGTCGCCCAGGTCCAGCACCGGCCGCTTGATCATCGACGGCTGGGCCAGCATCAGGGCGATGGCCTTGTCGGCGTTCAGGTCGGCCTTGTCGGCGTCCGACAGCTTGCGGAAGGTGGTCCCGGCGCGGTTCAGCACCGTCTCCCAACCATGCTCGGCGATCCAGCGCTCCAGATCGGCCTTGTTGGCGCCCGCCACCTTGTAGTCATGGAAGGCGTAGTCGACGCCCTGCCCGTCCAGCCAGACTCGCGCCTTCTTCATCGTGTCGCAGGCCTTGATGCCGTACAGGGTGATGGTCATGGCGCGCTCCCTCGCTTTGCTCAGGGCCGCGATCTGGCATCGGGAGGCGAAGGGGTCAAATTGGCACCACCAATGCGGCTACAGCGGCTCACCAACGATTACAATGTGCGGCGGCGTGCCTAGCATGGGGTAAAGGCGTATATATACAGCGGTGTAGCCTGCCGCTGGTCCGTCCTTCACGACGCCGAGAGCAAGTTCGGTCATATTTGCGAGATTACTCTCGTACTCAGGATTAATCGGACTACCACCGATATAATGAGCAAGATCATCGCCACGACCGAGTATCAGATCTGTAGTGATTGGCCGAAAAGCTTCTAGCCCTTTCTCGAACACGGCATAGGCATGAGCGGTTTTGACCAAGAAACGCAGGAAATCCTCGCGGTTGATCGAATCGACCTTAACCGCGACGTGCTCTGCGCCGGTTTCCTCTGCGACTCCGCGCGCAAGACCCATTGCGAGCGCCTTCTGACTTTCGCTCTGAGAAACAGAAACCCATGGTCGCCCCGTATGCTCCTGTTCCGCTACCTGCTCTCCAAGGATGCGCGGGGGTGCCAGTTGCCAAACACTGAAGCTGAGCGGCGCATCGTCAATCGCAAAGGCCCTACTACCCAAATCTCGGATTTTCTGGCCAAGACTATCGACCTCAACGAAATGGAGTTGTTGATGCGTAGGGCGATCCTTCCGGTTGCGGGTTGGCGCTTCAATGCGAGCTCTAAACACACCGAGCTGGCCGCGAAGGATGCGTTGTTCGTATTTCTGGATAGTCCTAGCGCAGGCGACGCAGCTCGCCTTTTCAAAGATTGTTGTGTTAGCGCCTAACGCATAAGGGATGACGTGCTCGTCGGTCAGTTCCCCTTGATCATCGCCACAATAGATGCAGCGGCCCGGCGATGGCTTCCTGACCGTCTCCCGTAGTTCCATGTTGTACGACCGCATCTTCATACCTTCAGGAGTGGCAGCTTAATGTTCTCTGGTGAAGATCTGGCCGCAAACATCCAGCAACGTTGCGAAGGAGCCGCCCATGAAGCTCTACGCTCATCCCTTCTCGTCCTACTGCCAGAAGGCGCTGATCGCGCTGTATGAGAACGACGCGCCGTTCGCGTTCCGACTGCTGGAGGGCGAGGCCGCCTTCGCCGAACTGGCGACGCTGTGGCCGGTGAGGAAGTTCCCGGTCTTGCAGGACGGCGACCGGACCGTGGTCGAGGCGACGGCCATCATCGAGCATCTGGCCGTGCATCATCCCGGCCCGGTGCGCCTGATCCCCGCCGATCCCGCTGCCGCCGTCGAGGTTCGGATGATGGACCGGGTGTTCGACCACTATGTCTCGACGCCGCAGCAGAAGCTGGTGGCCGACTCCCTGAGACCCGAGGGCGACCGAGATCCCTACGGCGTGGCCGAGGCCAGGCGGATGCTGGATACATCCTACGCCTGGCTGGACGAACGGCTGGCGGGGCGGGAATGGGCGACCGAGCACGGCTTCACCCTGGCCGACTGCGCCGCCGCACCTGCGCTGTTTTACGCCGACTGGTCGCACCCGATTGATGATAGCTTCAAGACGCTGAAAGCCTACCGCGCCCGGCTGCTGGCCCGGCCGTCGATGGCGCGGGCGGTGGATGAGGCCCGGCCCTACCGCGCCTATTTCCCGCTGGGCGCGCCCGACCGGGACTAGGCGGCCTTCTGGCTCCACAGGTCCAGATCAGCCTCACGCCCGATCAGGGCCAGGCCCGAGGCGATGGATTCGAACTCGCCGCCGGTCTCGATACGGTCAGCGCCGAAGCGGCGGATGAAGATGTCCCGCACCGCCGGCACGAAGGAGGTGCCGCCGGTCAGGAAGACGCGGTCGATCTGCGTGCCGTCCAGACCCGACTGGACCATGGCCTCATCGACAGCGGCCTCCATGGCCTGCAGTTCCGGGGCGATCCAGCCCTCGAAGTCCGCGCGCTTGACCGGCTTCTCGATCCGCACCGATCCGGCAAGGAAGGAAAAGACCGCCTCCTCGTCCCTCGACAGGGCCTCCTTCAGACCGGACACCGCGCGATAGAGGGCGTAGCCGTGGTTGTCGTCCAGCACCTCGATCAGGCGTTCGATCTTCTCCGGCTCCAGCGCCGTCGAGGCCAGGCCGCGAATGTCGCGCATGTCCTTCGACGCGCGCAGCAGGGCCAGCTGGTCCCAGCGGGCGAAGGCGCTGTAATAGCGCTGTGGGATCGGCAGGCGGTTGTCGAAGGCGCGATACAGGCTGCCCTTGCCCAGTTCCGGCGAGACCAGTTGGTCGATGATCCGGTAGTCGAAGGCGTCGCCCGCCACGCCCACGCCCGACCGGGCCAGCGGCGTGGACTTCAGCGCGCCGTCTTTCCGCTCGAACCGCACGATGGAGAAGTCGCTGGTGCCGCCGCCGAAGTCCGCGACCAGGACATTGGCGTCCTGTTTCAGCTCGCGGGCGAAGAAGAAGGCCGCGCCGACGGGTTCATAGGCGTAGCGGATGTCCGTAAAGCCCAGACGGGCGAAGGCGGCCTCGTAGCGCTCCAGCGCCAGGGCCTCGTCAGGATTGCCCCCGGCGAAGGTCACGGGCCGCCCCACGATGATGCGCGGCGGCAGGTCGTCCATCGCTCCATCGGCATGGTGCTTCAGCCGCAGCAGGAAGGCCGACAGCAGGTCCTCGAACCGGTAGCGGCGGTTGTCGATCCGCGTCTCGGTAAAGGCGGCGCTGGCGGCGAAGGTCTTGAACGACTGGATGAAGCGCGTCTCCAGCGGGTCCTCGACATAGGACTCAATGGCCCAGGGCCCGGCCTCGATGACCCGCTCGGGAGAGCCGCCGTCCCGCGCCTCGTGCAACTGGAAGCTCAGCGCCGAGCGGAAGGCGAACAGGTCCTTCTCCTCCGCCTGGAACCGCACCAGGGTCGCCGGGCCGTCGCCGTGGGTCAGCGACACCACCGTATTGGTCGTGCCGAAGTCGATGCCGATGGTGGCGGGCGTCGCGGACGTCATGGGAAGGAACCTGCGCGGAGAGGGGCCGGGGTTCCTAGCCCCCTGCCCGCTCACGTCAAGGGCGGCAGGACCATGAACACCATCACGGCGACTCATGGTCCCCTTGGTTTCCGCCGGCTACCCCTCGACTCCTTCCGCCTTGCGATGCCGAACCGCCTTGGCCGCAAAGGTCGGCAGCACCAGCAGCGTCAGGGCGGTGGCGGTCAGCAGGCCGCCGATGACCACGGTGGCCAAGGGCTTCTGCACCTCGGCGCCCGCCCCGGTGGCGATGGCCATGGGGATGAAGCCGACGATGGCGACCAGGGCCGTGGTCAACACCGCCCTCAGACGACTGAAGGCGCCGAACAGGGCGGCGTCGCGCGGCGTCTGACCCGCCTGCAACCGCTCGCGGATGGCCTGCATCAGCACCAGTCCGTTCAGGGTCGCGACCCCGGACACGGCGATGAAGCCGACCGCCGCCGAGACCGAGAAGGGCATCCCCCTCAGCAACAGCGACAGCGCTCCGCCGACCAGGGCCAGCGGCACGCAGGCGAACACCAGCCCCGCCTCCGCGAAGGATCCCAGCGCCATGAACAGCAGGATGCCGATCAGGACGAAGACCACGGGGATGACCAGACCCAGGCGCTGCTCGGCCCGTTTCAGGTTTTCGAACTGGCCGCCCCATTTGAGCGAATAGCCTGCGGGCAGGCTGACCTGCTGATCGACCTGCTTCTGGGCGTCGGCGACGAAGCCGCCCAGATCGCGGCCGCGCACATTGGCCTGAACCACCATGCGGCGGCTACCGTCGTTGCGGCTGATCTGGTTCTGGCCCTCCTTCACCTGAATGCGGGCGACCGAGGACAGGGGGATGGCTGCGCCGCTCGTCGTGGTGACGGGCAGGGCGTTCAGGGCGGCCGGGTCGTTACGCTCGGCGTCCGACAGGCGGACCACCACGTCGAAGCGGCGGTCGCCCTCGAAGATCTGACCGGCCTCGGCCCCGCCGATGGCCGCCGAGACGGCTTCGGACACGTCCGCCGCCAACAGGCCGTAGTTGGCGGCGGCGAAGCGGTCGACGCTGACCGTCAGGGTCGGCAGACCCGACGCCTGCTCCACCCGCACGTCAGCCGAACCGGGCGTGTCGCGCAGGGCGTTGGCGACCTGATCCGCCGTCTTCTGAAGCTGGGCGAAGTCGTCGCCATAGACCATGACCGCCAGATCGGTGCGGACCCCCGAGATCAGCTCGTTGAACCGCAGCTCGATCGGCTGGCTGAACTCGAAGACGTTGCCCAGCTGGGTCGAGGCGGCCTTCTCGATGCGGGCGATCAACTCTTCCTTGGACAGGCGCGGATCGGGCCATTCCTTGCGTTTCTTCAGCACAATGACGGCGTCGGAGATGTTGGGCGGCATGGGGTCCACCGCCGCCTCGGCCGTGCCGGTGCGCGAGAAGACGGTCTTCACCTCGGGCTGGGCCTTGATGGCCCGCTCCAGCGCCATCTGCATGGCGAGGGACTGCTCCAGCGAGGCCGAGGGCACGCGCAGCGCCTGCATGGCGATGTCGCCTTCGTCCAGGGTCGGGATGAACTCGCGTCCCAGCAGGGTGAAGGCCAGGGCGCCGATCAGCAGGGCGCCGAAGGCCGACGCCAGCACCGTCTTCGGATGCGAGACGGCGGCGCGGATGGCCGGTTCGATCCAGCGGCGCGCGTGGCGCAGAAGGAAGGTCTCATGCTCCTCGGCCTCGCCGTTTTCATCGACGTGGACGGTCTTGGGTTCCTTGACCAGCAGGGCGGCCATGGCCGGGACGAAGGTGAAGGAGAAGATGAAGGCGCCGACCAGGGCCAGCATGACCGTGGCGCCCATGGGGACGAAGGTCTTGCCCTCGACCCCTTCCAGCATCAGCAGGGGGGTGAAGACCAGCAGGATGATCAACTGGCCGAAGGCGGCGGGCTTGACCATCTGACGCGCGGCGCCGGCGGCGACGCCCAGCCGCTCGTTGCGGGTCAGGGCGCGGCCCAGGTCGGCGCGCTTCTGGCCCAGGCGCAGCAGAGTGTTCTCGACCACCACCACGGCGCCGTCGACCAGCAGGCCGAAGTCCAGCGCCCCCAGACTCATCAGGTTTCCGCTGATGCCGAAGCGGTTCATGCCGATGACTGCGAACAGGAAGCTGATCGGGATCATCAGGGCCGTAATCGTCGCCGCGCGGATGTTCCCCAACAGCAGGAACAGCACGACGATGACCAGCAGGGCGCCTTCGGTCAGGTTCTTGGCCACCGTCTTGATGGTCGAGTTGACCAGGGCGCTGCGGTTCAGCACCGGCTCGGCCACGATGTCGGGCGGCAGGCTGGCGCTGATCTGCTCCAGCCGTTCGGCGGAGGCCTGGGCCACGGTGCGGCTGTTCTCGCCCGCCAGCATCAGGGCCGTGCCGATCACCGCCTCATGGCCGTCGCGGCTAGCGCCGCCCAGACGCGGGGCCTGGCCGATCTCGACCGTCGCCACATCGGCGACCCGCACGACCAGACCGTTGCGGTTGACCACGGGCGCCTGAGCCAGATCCTCGACGGTCTGGGCCAGGGCGTCGGTGCGCACGGTCAGGGCCTCGCCCGCGCGCTGGATATAGCCCGCGCCGGCTTGCGTGTTGGCGCGGTCCAGCGCCTGAACAAGATCGTTCAGGCTGAGGCCATAGCCGGCCAGCCGCGCCGGGTCGGGGCGGACGGCGTATTCCTTCACATAGCCGCCGTTGACATCGACGCCGGCCAGACCGGGCGCGGTCCGCATCCGGGGCGCGATGATCCAGTCCTGAACGGTGCGCAGATAGGTGGCCCGCGCCTGCGGCGTGTCCAGCCGCTCGCCGTCGGGCGTCAGATAGGCGCCGTCGGGTTGCCAGCCGGGGCGGCCGGGCCGCGCGGTCCTGGCGTCGAAGGGCTTGAGGTCGACCGTCCACATCAGCACTTCGCCGAGGCCGGTGGTGATCGGCGACAGGGCCGGTTCGACGCCCTCGGGCAGGTTCTCGCGCGCTTGCGCCATCCGCTCGGCCACCTGCTGGCGGGCGAAGTAGATGTCGGTGGCGTCGGTGAAGATGACTGTCACCTGGCTGAAGCCGTTGCGGGTCAAAGAGCGCGTACTCTGAATCCCCGGAATGCCCGCCATCGCCGTTTCCAGCGGGTAGGTGACCTGACGCTCCATCTGTTCAGGGGCCAGCGCCGGAGCCACGGTGTTGATCTGCACCTGTCGGTTGGTGATGTCCGGCACGGCGTCGATCGGCAGCTTGGTCAGCTGAAACAGGCCCCACGCCGCGACCAGCGTCGTGGCCAGGACGATGAACCAGCGGAAGCGGACGGACGCTTCGATGATCGCTTTGAACATGATCGCCCTCCCTTAGTGGCCGTGCTCGGCTTCGCCCTTGGCCATTTCGGCCTTGAGCAGGAAGGCGTTGGCCGCCGCGACCTTTTCGGTCCCGGTCAGGCCGCGCAGGATCTCGGTGGCGCCCCCGGCCTGACGACCGGCCAGCACGGGCTGGGCGCGGAAGCCTTCGCCGGTCTGGACGAAGACCACCGTGGCGCCGTCGACCATCTGCACCGCCTCGGACGGCACGGTCAGGGCGCCGTTCGAGGCGCCGTCGGCAAGAACGGAGCCGGTGACCGCCGATCCAACCGGCGGCTGGGCGACGCCGACGGCGCGCGCGCGAATTACGGCGGCGCCCGTCTCCTGGCCCGCCCCGACCGCGACGCCGGTCACCACGGCGTCAATCTGGCCCTCCGGCGTATCAACCCGCAGCCTCGAGCTCACCCGCACCCTGGCGGCCACAGCCGGCGGCGCATTGAAGACCATCTCAACCCTGGCCGGATCAGCCACTTCGGCCACCACTCCGCCCTGGGCGACAAAACCGCCGGGTCCGACCTGAACCGACGTCACCACGCCCGCGATAGGACTGCTTACATTGAAACGGCCGGAAGCGCTGGGCGCGCCAGCCGCGGCCACGCGCGCCTGGGCGGCTCGGGCCATGGCCTGGGCGCTAGCCGCCTGCGCATGCGAGATTTCAGCTTCACGTCGCGCCACGACGCCGATGTCGGCCAGATCTTCATCCCGCTCATGAGACTGCTCGGCGGCGATCGCGGCGGCCCGAGCCGCGTCTGCCTCGGCGCGCAGACCGGCGGCTTCGCCACTCACCAGAACCGCCAGCGGCTGACCGATACGGACGACCTGACCGGGCGCGACCAGAATACGCTCCACACGTCCGTTCACGGCGCTCGAAACCATCGCGCGCGCATCGACCATCGGCACGACCCGCCCGGAAAGCCGGGCCTCCGCACCCCCGCCGCGCATAATGCTGACAACCTGTATGCCCGCCGCACGCGCCTGCTCCTCGGACAACGGGATGAAGCCCTCGACCGTGTCGCCCTCCCCCCTTTCTGCGACCTCTTCAGCAGCCGGTTCCTCTGACGACGATCGCATATCAAGCGTCCGCCACGCCAAGCCGCCCATGACGATCAGGACGGCGACGCCGCCGAGCAACAGAGCCTTTTTCGATCGAGCTTTCAGCATCACAGGATCCCTTCGAATGGGGCGCGGCCTTGCAGGCGCGCCAGGTCGATTTCGGCGCGCACTCGCGCCAGACGGGCGTCCACGGCGGCGTTCCGGGCATTGACCAGGGCCGCGCGCGTCGCGCTCAATTCCAGTTGCGACAAACGTCCAGCCTCAAAGCCGATCCGCGTCAGGCGGTAAGCTTCTTCCGCCGCGACCACCCCGGCGTCTGCGGCCGTCACTCGACTGCTCGAAGCCAGCCGGCGGGCGGCCGCGGATTCCTGATCCGCCCGGGTTTCCAGACGCACCTGCCCCAATCGTGCATCGGCGGCGCGAAACTCCGCCTCCGCCGCCTCGATGTTCCCCCGGTTCGGATCAAACAAAGGCAGAGGCAGGCTGAGCCCGAACATCAGGGCGGAGGCGTCCTCGGCTTCATAACGGCGTATGCCGACCGTTGCGCTGATATCTGGGCGCGATCGAATGCGTTCAGCGGCGACGCGACGCTCCGCGGTCGCCTTCTCCGCTTCGGCGATGCGAACCGTCAGAACCGCCGCCGTTTCGTCGAGCGGCAGACGACGATCCAGAAGACTGTCCGGAACAGAGGTCGCTGGAACCTCAAGCATGGCCACCGCCGTCAGTCGGGCGAAACCTGCGTCGCGTTCGGCCAGCGCTTCATCTCGAGAGGCCCTGGCGGACGCCGCCTCGCTCTCGGCCTGCAACCCCCGCATCAGAGGCTCTCGCCCCTCCTCCACCAGTCGCATCATGGCGTGAGCGTCGGCCAGCACCAGGGTCAGCGCCTCTTCCGCCAACATGAAACGACGTTGCGCCGCCTCGGCCTCGGCGTAGGCCAGCGCCAATCGGCCGGCGGCGTCCAGCGTGGCGAGGTCGCGTCGCAAGGCGGCCGTCCCGGCCTCGGCGCGGGCCGTGTCCACGCGCGCGCCACGACGCCCCCACAGCTCGAGGTCCTGGGTCACTGACAAGGTGGTTTCAGCATTGCCCCACCCCGAGAAAGGCCCCGTCCCGAAGGCGCTGTCCACGCTCAGATCCAGGGTTGGATTAGGCCTCACGCCGGCCTGGCGCACACGCGCTTCAGCAGCGTCCAGCAACGCCGCCGCCTCTTGCGTGACGGGCGACCGGCTGATCTGGGCCAGCAAGCTTGAGTAGGAAGGCGCGGGATCAGCCCATGCAGGGCTGACTGTTGCGGCCGTCGCGAGGATCAGCACGCAACCGACCGCATGACGCAGCGGCCGGGAATAGACGGGAGGCATATTTGATATCCCTGATGACTGACGTGGATCGGCGCGCCGCGAGGCGCATCACGTCAGGCTCGGGGAGGACGTTCCAGGCCGCCGGGAACAGGCGTCAGGACCAGATGATCCGACTGCGGTCGCAGACGCGCCGACAGGGACGGCGCCTGAATTTCAACGTCGTTCAGCTTCATCGCGCCGCCGCCATGGTGGCAATGACCGTGGGCGCAGACGCCGTGCTGCCCCCCCTTGTCGGAGTGATCGCCCTGACCCGCCTCATGCGCCACGTAACCGTGCGCCGATGGAGGTTCCGGCGCACATGTCGCCGCATCAACCATAGGCGTAGCCACGAACACGGTGAAGACCAGGGTCATCACCGCCAAAAGTCCATGCAGTTTCATGCATAGCCGCGCCATACGGCCGACCTAGGCAGGTCCTCGGCGGTTGGCAATCTGTTATAAGGTTCGCGAAGTCTTCTGACCAACGGGAGCGGATCAAACACCCGCCCCCTGATCGCCTTCAACCGCCTCGGTCGAGGCGGGCTCCAACTGTATCGCCAGACGCAACGGTTGCAGCATATCTGGCGGCGGCGATGCGAGGCGACGTCCCTCGACCGCAACCTTGAGCTCAGCATTGACCTCCGGCGGATTCGAGGACGCCGCCTCGACCCGATGAACCACGCCTTCATCGTCGATCCAGAGCCGCAGCTCCAGAGGAGGCGCAGGTTGATCGGCCGCCAGGCGAGTCCGGTCCAGATAAAGACGTACGCCCGCCGCTGCTTCATCCTGAAGCCATGTGGCGACAGCCCGGTTCGCCGTCTCGGCATAGGCGACCCAGGCCGCCGGCGCGGCTTCGGGGGCCAGACGTGGCGACGGTTCCTGCGCCGCCGCCGGCGCGACAAGTCCGAAGGCGGCGGCCACCCCCGTGACCAGGGACTTCCAACCCGAAAACTTGGAGCGACCGGCGCCGTTCATGATCTCAGCGCCCCGGCGCCTGGAGCAGGCGCTCGCGTTCGAAGGTGATTGATGACAGGCGAGCATCCAGAGCCTGGACCACATCGGCTGTCAGATCATTGGCGAAATTCCCTCCCAGCGCGGTGTTGCGATCCAGCAGCAGGCCGCAGGCCTTCGCCGCATAGACCTGGGCGATCATGGGCTGGGCTTCGTTGGCGATGCGCTCCATAGCCTTGATCCTGGTGGCTTCGACCTCCTGGCTGGCGTGGGCGGCCTTTTGCTGCAGAGCTTGCCACTGAGCCGCAAGCTCCTCGGCGCGTTGACGCCGGGCGGCGTTGTCGGCCTGGCCTTCGAGCGCCCGCAGTTGCGCCTCCAGCGGCTGACGCTCGGTCTCGATCTCGGCCTGGGCGGCAGCCGCCAACGCCTGCAGACGGGCGCTGGCGGCCTTGCCGGCGGCGGCGTTGGCGAAGACCGCCTCGCGCGACAGCAGGCAGACGCCCGGTATGACCGGACCGTCCAGCGGTTGGGCCTGTTGCGCGGCGGCCGGCAGGGCGACGCCCGCGACGGCGACGAGGGTCAGGGCGGCGAGGAAGTTACGGGTGCTCATGGGTCAGGCTTTCTTGGACTTGGTCGGCTTGGTCTCGGGCGCGGCGGTCGCCGCCGCCTGCCCGTGCAGGGTCAGCAGCGCGCCGAAACGCTCCAGCGAGGCCAGATGGAAGTGAACCAGCGCCAGCCAGCCCTTACGATGCCAGTCCAGCACGACAGCTTCATCAAGCTTGGCGAACCGTTCCGTGTCGATGATCTGGAAACCGTCGAGACCCAGCTTGCGGCCGTCCGGCAGGGTGACGTCGGCGCGGCGGTCGATCAGCAGGCCCTGGGCGCGCAAGGCCTCGCCGAAGGCCTGGGTTGCGGCGGCCTCGCCCTGGAAGGCATTGCAGAAGGCCATGGCCTCCTGCGTCAGTTGCGTCGGCTGGTCGCCGTCGAACAGGGGCGCGCCCTCTTCGCCCGAAACGGCCAGACGCTCCGAGGCCGCATCGACGGCCAGGGCGAAACCATCAGGATTGACGGTGGCGATGAAGCCGAACGGGTAACGGCGCACATAGGCGGGCACATAGGCGTCCTCGGTCCAGCGGCCGTCGGCGACGAACAGGTTGCGCTGTTCCAGACCCAGGACGACGACGGGTTGCGCCCCCTCCCCGGCCGAAAAGACGACGGGATAGTTGCGCGCGGCGGCGGCGATCTCGCTGACCACCACGGGGACGAAGGGCGTGTCGGCGGCGAAGGCCGCGTCGCCGTCCTTCAGGCGCCAGCCTTCGTGCTGGACCGCCGAAAGCGGCTGGGGGTCGCGGTAGAAGAGCGGCAAGGCGCCCGCAGGAGAAGCGTCGGACATGGGATACTCCAGTCGAAAGAAGGGAACGTGAAGGGAGGCGCTTCGGCCTCCCTCCCGCTGTGGTTACTCGCCGAAGCCGAGGAAGCGGCTGGTGATGATGGCGGGGATGTCGCCGGTCGGCTTGGGACGGGCGCGCTCGGCCAGACGGGCGGCCTCGGCCACGACCGAACTGCTGGCCGAAGAGGCCGCCGTCAGGGCGCCGGTGTTGACCGCCGCCACCGCCGGGATGCCCACGGCGTCGCCCTTGACCTGGATGTTGGCGGCGTTGACCACCTGCAGCGCAGCCAGGTTGACATTGCCCGAGACGCGGATGCCCGCCTCGCCCGCATCGATCGTGCCCAGGGGCGCGATCAGGTCCACGTCGCCCGCCGGGATCTCCGGGATCGGGTTCAGTGTGGCGATGCCGGCGCCGGTGTTCTGGGTCGGCGGCGACAGGGTGACGTTGCCGTACAGGTCATAGACCCGGCGCGGCGGCTGATAGACGGCGGTCGACTTGGACCCCCGCCCGGCGTTGATGTCGCCCTGGGCCGACCACATGAACAGGTCGCCGCCGAAGGTGGTGAAGACCCGGCTCTGGCCCAGCAGCACCGACCCCAGCGAATAGACGTCGATGTCGCCAGAGCCCATGGACAGGACGCCCGCCGTCGAGGGCGGCGCCACGCCGCCGACGCCGACCACCGTCTGGCCGCCCGCCACCAGCATCTCGATATTGCCGCCGAACAGGGTCCGCACCGCCGAACCGCCGAACATGGTCAGGTCGCCGGCGTAGGAGATCTCCTTTCCGCTGGCGTCCTTCTCGGGAAGCAGGACGGAGATGGCGTTTCGGCCGCGCAGATAGCTGCCGAAGCGCGCACCATTGGGGTCGTTATACTCGCGACCGCCCGCCTTCAGCTCGTCGAAATAGGCCAGCCGAACGAAGACGGCGCGCTGCTGACGATCCAGACCGTCGAAGTAGGTCAGGGCGTCCTTGGCATCCGCCGCTTCATAGCCGAAGCGCTCTTTCAACCACTGGATCAGCTCGACGTCGTAGGTCTTGACCACCTTGCCAGGCTGATCGGCCAGAGGACGCCCGACCTCGGCCAGATTGGCCGGATCAAGATACAGCTTGGCGAAGGCGTCATAGTTGGGACCGCCCGCCCCGACCCCGGTCAGGATCGAGATGCCCGCCCCGCCGTTGCGGGTCGAGGGCGACAGGTCGAACAGCGGGCCTACGCTGGTGAAGCGCCCGTTGCCGGCCTGATAAATGTTGCGTCCCGCCTCGACCACCAGATTGCCAGGGCCCGCCACGGTCATGTTGCCGTAGATGATGTCCCGGCCCGCCGAGATCAGCGAGATGTCGGACGGGTCGTTGTGCACCACCAGGCCGCCCTGGTTGAACACGCCGAACAGATAGACCGGCGCGCCGCGGCATTCGACCGGACCGCTGTTCATGCAACCGATCGACGTGCCGGTGCCCAGGTTGACGATATCGCGAGAGGCCCGCAGGTCGACCGAGCCGGAGTTGACGTAGAGCTGCGACTGACCGTCATAGGTGATGAAGCCGAAGTTCAGATTGCTGATGTCGCCGTCAGCCGCATAGAAGAGCGCCGGATTTTGACGCCCGGTCCGCAGCGTGCCCGTCGCCGTGTCCGGCTGGAAGGCCAGCAAGCCGCCGAGGATCGTCGCATTGCCCTTGATCGGCTGGACCACGTTCACCGGCGCGCCTTGCGTGTCGCGCCATTCGGTCATCCACACCGGACGGAACGGGTTGGGCAACAGATCCAGCGTCCGGGCCATGCCCGACAGGGCGACCGGGCGACCGGCGGCGTAGGACCCGCCCCCGTCCGGGTCGCGCGAACCGCCGCCCAGGATCGAGGTTCCCGCCAGGTATTCGACCAGGCCCATTGAAGACGGTGCCAGCTCCAGCGGCGGGATGCCGCCGCCGCAGTTGTCGTCGCAACGGTCCGCGCTCCAGCGGATGCTGCCCTCGGCCGCCGTCACCCGCAGGATGGGCGGGTACCAGTAGCGACCGTCGCGCACCGCGCCGTTGCCGGAAGCCGCCGTGATCGGAGTCACGTCGCCGCCCGCGCTGAACAGGCTGATGCTGGTGTCGTCGCGCCACAGCGAGAAGCTGGTCTGCATCACCAGACCGTCCGGTCGCAGGAACTCGCCGGCGGCGTTGACGTATCCGATCGAAACCCCGCCCATCGAGGTCTGGGTCGAGCCCGGATCGCCGACGCCGGCCAGGATCAGATCGCCGCGCGTGTCGATGCGTACGTCGGCGTCGCCGATCACCAGGGTGAGGCCGCCGCTCGGCAGGTGGAAGGCGGTCCGCAGCGGATCAGGCAGACGCGGGTCCAGCATGTCGACCGCGGCGCTGTAGGCGCCCGCGCCGACCCCGCCGGACAGGATGGAGACCTGACCACGCAGATTGGTCACGCTGCCCGCCAGATCCGAAGGCATGTGGGACGCCGCGCCCGGGTTCAGAACGCCGCCCAGACGGATGTCGATATCGCCGCCGCCGGTCTGGACCACCGTCCCGTCCGTAACGATCCCCGCCGTGCGCGTCACCGAGGTCACGCGGCCGGTGCCGCCGACGGCGAAGTGCAGGCCCGAGCTGGAGATGCGGATCCGGCTCGTGTCCGAAACCCCATCCAGCCCCCGGCCCCAGTCCTGCGTCACGCCGGCGTCGCCGCCGGCACGCACCGTCAGATTGCCGCCGCCGAGGGCGCCGATGCCCATGAAGCCTTCCAGCATCGGAGCATTAAAGCCGACGAAGTCATTGAGAGCGCTGGAATTGTTCGGAACATATCCGCCGAAGTTGATCCACCAGGCCGTCGGAACGTCCTGCCCCAGAGCGACCGAGACGCCGTTCTCGCTGACGCCATAGCCGCCCTGGCGCCACAGCCAGTTGCCGATCCGTCCGCTGCCCACGCGCTGATAGGCGAAGTCCCGATCGGTCGAATAGCCGGACATGTCGCCCTGGACCGCCAGCAGCATGTCGCCGCCGTGCTCGGGATACCAGGCCTGATAGTCGCGGATGGCGTCGGCGTAGCCGTCGAAGTTCGGCCCGATCCAGGGGTTGGCCAGACCGGCCGAGGCCGTCAGCGTGGCGCGCGGCTGGTTGAAGACATTGTGCCCGTCCAGCGTCAGCCCGCCGATCTCGGCCGAGGGCGTGCCCGCCGTATAGACGCCGTACAGCGACATCTGGCGGTAGTCGCCGCCTGCGAGCAGGTCCAGAGACCCCACGCCTGTGCGGATGACGCTGAAGTTCTGCATCAGCTTCATCCCCTCCAGCCAGTTGGGATTGAAGCCGTCCGTCAGGGCCGCCTGCGGGTTCACATAGTGACGATCCGACAGGGTCAGGTCGCCCGAGTGGCCCGTGCGGACCAGATCGGTCGCCGCCCGCAGGGTCCGGCCGTCGGCTGAGCCGATGTCGGCGCCCGCGACCAGACGCATCGACCAGGACTGCGACCCCGCCGCCAGCATGGGCGCCACGGCCCAGATGCGGCCCTGCGTGCCGTCCGCCTGTATCGGTCGGGTGTTGTGCGGCCCGCCCGCGCCCAGCAACTGCAGGTCGACGCCCGCCGGGATCAGGGTTCCGGCGTTCACCGTCACATTGCTGTTCAGCGCAACGTCAGCCGCGAAGACGTTCATCGGCGTGCCTGCCGGAACGACCGTCGGAGCAATGCCGCGGGTCTGGCCCAGAACCGTCGGAATGACCGCGCCCGCCCCCCAGTAGGTCCCGGAGCGAACGAACTTGCCGACGTTGATGACGTCGCCCTGGCGGTGCGTCGGCGCAGCGCCAGCCTTGAAGGCCGCCTCACTGGCCCAGATGTCCACCGGAACGGTCCACGCCGCGCTGCGCGACATGGCGATGGTGGTGGAGACGAAACCGAACGGGATGCGGACACCGGTGCGGATGGTGGTGAAGTTGCGCACCTCGATGTCGAAATCGAGCACCACGGTCGAGGCCGCGCCGCCGGGAATGGTGGTCGCATTGCCCGAGGCCCCGCCGACCAGGGTGTAGCTGGCGTCCAGAACCACCGGCTCGGTCTGCAGGCCCGTCAGACCGGCGACCAGGACCGTGCTGGCTCGCGGGATGACGTCACCCGCCTTCAGCTGGGTCGTCGTGGACAGGGTCAGGACGGCAGGCAAAGCCACGCCCTTGGGCCAGGTCATCGCCTTCAGCGAGACGCCCATCGGCAGCAGCGCGCCGCGGCCCAGTTCCGTGTCAGCCGGCAAGGTCGTGCCCGCCTTCAGAATGGTTCCGCGCTCGAGCACCGAGCCGTCCGGCAGGCGAATGGCCGAGGTCGCCACCCAGTCCTGCGGCAGGACCGCTGGCTGAGACAGGCTGACGTCCGCTTCGATCACCTGGTTGCCGATGACGCTGAAGTCCCTGACGGGCGCGTCGAAGGTCAGGCTGACCCCGGCCGGGAAGGCCGCGCCCGGCGACAGACGCACCGGCGCCATCAGCTGATGATCGGCCGGTAGAGCGAAGAAGCCGCCCGCGTCCGCCGTGTTGTAGAGCACCCAACCGTTGTCGTCGGGCGTACGCGCCGGCTCGCCGAAGCCGTCGGTGATGCTGCCGTAGATGTTCAGGTCGTCAGCGGCGCGAACCAGCAGGACGCCCGCCTCGCCCGAACCATAGACGCCGGTCATCGGGGTGTCGGGGTTCAGGCTGGCGTAGCGATAGCCCGCCAGGTTCAGGTCGCCCGACACGCTCAGGCTCTGCCCCGGCGCGCTGGTCAGCTCGACGCCCGGACGCAGGTGGAAGGCGTCCTGATAGGCCCGCAGCCCGGCCAGACGGCCCAGCAGGGCCTGATTGGCGATGGCGGCGTTGATGAAGGCCGTGCTGTCGGCATGGACGCCGTCCATCAGGGCCTGATTGATGACCCCGCCCGCCGGTTGATAGGTGCGGAAGCCGTTGACCGACAGGCTGTCGGCCCCCTTGATCGTCAGCACGCCGCCCGCCTCGATGGCGATGTCGTCGCCGCCCAGACGCGGGGCGTTCAGCTCGACGCGGCCGCGATTGACGCCGTCGGGCGACGACAGGTCCAGCGCCGCGCCCGAAGCCAGGGTCAGGGTCCCGGCCTTGCTGCCCAGCTCGATGTGGGCGCGGTTCGAGGCTTCGATGGGCGCGCCGTAGCCGTCGACCACGATGCTGTCGGCGCTGGCGTCCAGCACGGCCGTCGAGGCCAGGGTCAGGTCGTCGCGCGCCGACAGGCGGATCGAGCCCGGACGGGCGCCGCTGGCGTCGATGCGGCCGTTGACGATCAGGTCGCCGCCGTCGGCCGCGATGGTCACCTCACGCGCCTTGACCTCGTCGCCGACCACCAGATCGCCGCTCTTGACGACGAAGCTGCGGCTCTCGGTGACGCCCGTCTGCGTCAGCCGCTCGTTCAGGTCGCGGAAGTCGCTGACGACGTTGGCGCGGATGTCGATCGAGCCGTTGCGCAACGAGGCGTCGGGGCCCTTGTCGCCATTGCGGGCATGGGCCTCGATGACGCCGTTCAGGGTCGCCGCGCCGTTCAGAGCCGTGATCTTCAGCGTGCCCGCGTGGTTGTGGTCGGCGCTCAGGTCGATCCTGGACCCCGCGGACGCGATGACGTTCCCCTGCGCGCTTTCCAGCTCGACGTCGCCGCCCCAGCTGTAGCGCGTCTCCTCGAAGAAATCGGTGGCCTTGCCCGCCAGATCGAGGCGCGCCTTGTCGCCCAGGACGATGTCGCCCTCGGTCGCCGTCAGGACCAGTCGGCCGCTGGGCAGGGCGATGGTGGTGTCCGCCGTGATGCTGGCGGCGGTCATCCTGATCTCGGCTCCCAGTTGCGGCTTGGGCGCCTCGGCGACGGAGGCCCCTTCGGGGGCGGTCAGGTTGATGGCCCCGCCCGCCTTGTAGTGCAGGCTGGAGCCGGCCTGGCCCGTCAGCAGCGGCGTGGTCAGGTTCAGCACGCCGCCCTGCCCCGGCTGACCGTGAACGGTCTGGGACTGATAGACGGCCAGCTCGCCCTTGTGGTTGCTCTCGATCCGCTGCGAGGCCGTCAGGTTGACGGTGCTGAAGCCCAGAGCCAGCCGGTTCATCGGCGTGGCGTCGGTGATCGCCACCCCGTCCTGGTGACCCAGCACGATGCGGTCGGCGATCAGGTTCAGCGTGCCCATGCCCGTTCCCGCGCCGCCGGCGACCGGCGCCCCAGGCTGACCGGGAACGATGGTCGGGCTGTAGCTCGGTCCCTGTGCGCCCAGAACGCCGTTCCAGACCAGGGTCCCGGTCGTGATCTGGGCCACGTCCCCGGCCCCGCCCGCGCCATAGAGGGCCGGCGTGTTCAGCACCAGTTGCAGGGCCGAAACGCCCGTGGCGGCGTCACGGGTGTCCAGACTGATGGAGCCGTAGAAGTTGACCGACTGGCTGGCCGACAGGATCAGGCGCTCCAGCCTGGGCGCGCCCGTGCTCTGATCGCCCGCCATCAGGCGGTCCAGTACGGACTGGTTCAGGGCGATGCCAGACGGCAGGACGCCGCCCTCGCCCGCAGAGGCCAGGGCCTCGCTGGTCCCGATGTTCACCGAGGCCGACGAGAAGACCAGATAGCGCGCGCCATAGTTGACGTTCTCGCCCAGGCTGACCGCGCCCGGCGTGACGAAGCTGAGCGTGCCGTCGGAATAGAGGGCGGCGCCGTCCTCGACCGTGATGACGGCGGTGGCGCCCGCCGAGGCGTTGCTGTTGAACTCCAGCAGGCCGTTGGACACCGCCAGCAGGTTCACATTATTGGCCCGCAGGCTGTAGCCCATGGTCGAGTCGAAAGCCGGATCGCCCTTGCCCAGGGTCGTGATGCGGGCGCCGTCCTCCACCAGAATGTCAGCGTTACGGTCGGCGATCAGCAGGACCTGCGGCCCTTGCAGAACCGCGCCCTCGCGCAAGGCGACGCCGCCGAAACCGCGTGCGCTGAGGCTGATCTGGTTCGGCCAGCCGCCACCTGCAACAACCTGGATTTCGGTTGACTGGTTGGCCGTGAAGACGCGGTGCGCCGCGCCGCCCAGGGTCATGATCTTGGCCCCGACCGCATTCAGATCGGAGGCGTAAAGCGACAGGTAGCCGTCGCCCGACTTCGTCGCGCCGTCAGCCAGAATTTCCAGCGTGTAATTCTCGCTGTCGTAATAGTCCCCCCCGACCACAGCCAGCGCGCCGCCGATGCCGCCCTCGGCCGCGTCGAACAGGCCCTTGCCCTTGAAGGAGAAGGCCGGACGTTCCTTGTCCGCATCCGGCGCCAGGGCCAGGATGAAGGTCTTGCCGTCTTCCGGCAGGAAGGGCAGCGGGCTGTCGAACAGGGCCGACGCCGGCGCCTTGACCAGGAATTCGCCGAAGCTGGTCTCGTTGTACTGCGAATAGGTGCGGACCACCTTGGCCGGGGTCAGGATAGCCTCGACCTTCAGGCTGCTGCGGGCATCCGTGTGCGCCACGCCCGTGGTCAGGCCCAGATGGGTCGAGCCGTCAGCCAGACGGGTCACGCCGTTGGCGCCCGCCGGGACGTTGCGGCCCAGCTCGACGCGGAAAGCCCCCTCCATCAGGGCGTACTCGGCGGGCAGCAGGGTGTAGACGCCCGCGGCCAGACCCTCGATCCCGGCCGGAATGACGATCTGCTGACCGAGCCCCGGCTGGGCGTGGCCGTCGGTGGCGTTCGGCGCGACCGAAGCCCCGTAGGACGGCACGATGGCGTAAACCTTGTTGTCCGCATGACTCAGGCCCTCGAAGGCCGGACTGACATTGGCCAGGGCTGTCTTCAGCACGTCCACCGAGCCGCCGCGTCCCGTGATGAAGCCGGCGCCCGCAGGCGTGCCGCCGCCCGACAGGTCCAGCACCGAGCCCTCGTCGGCGCGCAGCGAGCCCAGCACCATGACCCCCTGCGAGGCGTTGGTGCTCTTCAGCTCGACGCCGTTCAGCAGCCACTTCAGGCCGTCGGTCGTCCCGCCGTAGGGAACGACCAGATCCCTGGCGCTGACTGAGGTCAGGCTGCCGGGCAGCAGGTTGACTTCCCGGGTCGTGACCGAGGTGTTCGACCACCAGGACTGGCCGGGCTGCAACTGGTCGGGGCCGGGCACGAACTTGTCGCCGCCGACGCCGAGAGTGATCGAACCCATCGGCGCGCGCAGCACGCCGCCCTGGTTGATGATGTCGGCTCCCACCGTCAGCGATCCATACAGCGACAGCGGCGCCGAGGGCGTCACGCCGTCCAGCTTGTGGAAGCTGACCGTGCCGCCGGGAACCAGCGACTGATAGCCGATGGTGTTGCCCGGAATGCGATAGGTGTACTTGCCGGCGTAGATCGCCGAGACGGCGCCGGTGATCGGATAGATCTGGGCGGCCGTCAGGGCGATGTTGCTCATCGCATTGACCTCGCCCCCGGTCAGGCGGATGTCGCTGCCGCTGATGATGTTGATCTGGCCGTGAGCGGCGTACTCGTATTCGTGCTGACGCCCGTCCGACAGACCGACCGAGCCGTTTACGCCGAATTGGGCCCCGCCCATGTCGACCAGCCCGCCCCTGATGGTCAGGACGCCGTCGCCCATGTCGGGAATCTTGAACAGGGCCTGGGTCCCGTCCTCCCAGCGGACCTGGTTGTTACCCCGCATCGTGCCGGCCGAGGCGAAGCGCACATAGGCGGCGCTGAGGGTCGAATCCTGATCCGCGCCGTCGCCCACCGAGCCGATGGTTCCCGACAGGGTCAGATTGCGCGACAGGTTCAGGTTGACCGGACCGTCCAGCAGGATGACGTCGGTCGTATCCAGGGTCAGGCTGCCGAAGCCGCCTGAGGTGATCTGATCCACGCCGATGCGGGCCTGACCGACCAGGTCCGCCCTGCCCTCATTGGAGGCGGCGGCGTCTGCGTTCAGTTGGCCCGGCGTCCAGCAGCCGGTGATGCAGTCGCCGTACTGTAGATCGGCTGCCAGACCGCTGTCCTGTTCGGCGCCGAGGATGATGCTGCGAAGGCGGCGCATGTAGTCGGGCATGTCGCGCACGCCCTTGCCCATCTGCGCCAGATAAGGCGTCGTCAGCTTGATCGACAGCAGGCCGCCCGATGCGTTCGCGCCGCCCGCATGGGCGCGCATGTCGCCATCCAGGAAGACGCCGTATTGCGACTGGAAGCGGATCGCGCCTCCGTCCGTGGCGACCGTCAGGCTGTGCCGATCATTGGTCAGACCCGAAGTCAGATAGTCGATTTCGGTCGCCGCGCCCGAGGCGTCCAGCACCGCGCCGGGGCGCACCACCACATAGGCCGCGCGCTGGCCGCCGACAGTGATCTCGCCGCCCCTTGAGACATGGCCGTATCGCAGACCGTCGGCGCCGACGGCGCTGACGCCCCGGCCCGACACGTCGATGACGCTCTTTTCGCCCAGCCACAGGGCGGTGGCGGGATCGTAGGACACATACGACGGCTGGTAGTCGAGGCGTTCGTTCTCCTCGTTGCCGGCGATCAGCGTCACCTTGCCGCCGCGCGCTTCGATACGGCCGTCGATCCGCATGCCCTCCATGGCGGTCAGGTTGACCGCCTGGCCGTCATCGACCCGAATGCTCGCGCCCTCGACCAGGACCAGTTCGCCGAGCAGACGCGCATCGGGCACGGTGTTGCCGTACCCCGTCAGCCAGTTGCGCTCGCTGAGAGCATGGGCGGTCAGGCTGAGACTGGCGCCCTGACGCTGGACGAAGCGTCCGTTGGCCGCGTCCTCGCGCAGCATCTCCGGCGTCCACAGCTCCAGGGCGTCGGACAGGGCCGCACCGCTGGCGAAGCTGGCGCTGTCGGCGGTGAAGCGGCGCACCGGGGCGCTCACGTCGATGTCGTCGCGGACATGCAGGTCGCCGCCCGCGCGGATGTCGTAACGCGAGAAACCGGTCTGGAAGAGATCAGCGTCCAGATTCAGCGGCTTGGCCAGCTTGACCGCGGAACTGAACACGGTCCCCGCCGTGATGGTTCGCCCGGCCTGAAGCGTCAGATCGGTCTGAAGAATGTCGCCCTTGGCGTAGGTGAAGGCCACCGGCGGAATGCTGACGCCGGTCGGCCATATGTCCGGATTGACAATAAAGCCTGCGGGAGCCTGGCCATAGCCGAGCTCCAGATAGGTCCCACCCGGAATGACCTGACCGCCGTAATAGATGTTCCAGTCCCCGTCATAGACCTCGAAGCCGTCCGGCACCGTCCAGTCGCTGGTCAGGGTGACCGCCGCGAAGTCCAGGCTGACGCTGGCCGGCAAGGGCTGTCCGGCCTCGACCCGGTCGATGGTGTAGGCGTAGTCGAACGGCAGGGCCTCGCCCGCCTTCAGCACCAGATCTTCCAGAAGCTGCAGATCCATCGGCGCCGGCTCGCCAGCCGCCAGTTCGTCGCCGCCGTTCATCACGGCCCCGCCGATGGTGATCGGACGACCCGCGGCCGAGACCGTCAGCGTGCCGCCAGCGTTCTCGCCCGTGCCATAGGCGCGGATGGCGCCGTCCAGCGTCATTTCGCCCATGGCGGTGCGCGGTTCATACCCCACCGCCAGACCGACCGAGCCCCCCTTGGCTCCGACCGTTTCGCCGTCCAGCAGGATGGCGGCCCCCGCCGAGACGTCGATCAGGCTGTCCTTGCCCAGCGTCAGGTCGCCCTGACGGCTTTCCAGCATGATCGTTCCGCCTTCCAGGTGGGCCAGGTCGCGGACGTCGCCGCCCGCCTTGACGTTCACCCACAGGCCGCTGGCGTCCAGCGTCACGCCCTCGCCGACCTTCAGATCGGTGACCGCGGCGCAGCCCGAGCTGCAGGGCGGAACCGCCGCCAGCGAAATGGAGCCGCTGCGCGCCGTGATGTCTGCATCGACCACGATGGTCTGGCCGCGCACGGCGACTTCGCCGCCGTGGCTCAGGGTCAGATCACCCTCGATCCTGACCTCGCCGCCGTTGATCCGCAGTCCGCCCAGACCCGCCGCGCTCAGCGCCTCGGCCGACAGGACCACCGTATTGGTCAGATCCGGCGTCAGGGCCGCGCCCGTCGTGACGCCGGTCGAGCCGCCGCCAGCGCCGACCACCACCGTGTTGTTGAACGGAATCTCATTGCCCGCCAGGGGCTGATAGCTCTGATGCAGGCGATTGCCGACATAGAACCCGCCCGCCAGCGGCGTGACGTTCTGCGGCAAGGCATAGCCGTCCAGTCGATTGGCGAAATCGCCCGAGATGATGCCGTCCTTGATGCTGGGCGGCGTCGTCGGACGGGCGCCGGTCTGGCGTTCGCCCGTCACCACGTCAGCGACGATCTGGCCGTCGAACAGGACAGTCGGAGCCGACAGGGACAGGACGCCCGCATCACGGCCGACGGTGTAGCCCGCCTCCCAGCGCACGCTGCGCGCCGAGCTGAACAGGGGCTGGGCGTAGACCTCCTGGAAGGCCTCGCCCCAGCGGTCGTGATTGACGACGAAGGCGTTGCCGACCGACAGCATCTTCACGCCCGCGGGCGCCTGGCCCAGGTCGTAGAGCTTGCCGTCCGAGCCCATCATCCGCGTCGACTGGATATAGCCCGCCGCATAGTCCAGCGAGCCGCCCGAGATGTCGAAGACGGCGCCCTTGTGGGCGACGATCTCGTTGCTGTTGATGTTGATGGTCCCGCCCTGGGCGGCCCATTCGCCGATGCCGTGAGCGGTGTTACCCAGATGACCGCCGACCTCGATCAGCCCCCCCGGCGTGTAATAGCGGTCGCCCTCATGCCCGCCCGTGCCGTCGGGCAGCAGGATCAGGTCGCGAATGTCGATCCAGACGTCGTTGTTCTTGAGCCCCTCGCCCTCGCGGTTCAGCGGCGAGTCGCGCAGCTCGAACGGCTGGATGTTCACCTTCAGATTGTTCGAGGCCATGTCCATGGCCACGTCGCGCACGCCCGAGACGTTCAGCTCGGCGCGGTCCTCGACCGTGGTGCGCTTCATCGCCGTGACAGCGATCTGGCCGCCCTGGGCGATGGTTTGGGAATCCGACAGGAAGGTCACGGAGCCGCCGGTGGCGATCTCGACCCGCGACATGTCCTTGCGGTCGGGCGTGCCGTAGGTGACGCGGTTGATCGCCTGGTTGTTCAGCCAGGTCGCGGGCGCGCCCGAGGTCTGCGCCGACTGCGCCAGCAGGGCGTCGCGCTGGGCGTTGGTGGCCGTGGCGTCGCTGTCGAGTTCAGGCAGGATCAGGGTCAGGCTGTCGCCGGTCAGGGTGACGCTGGATTCGCCGTCGCTCAGGTCCGTCAGCAAATGGATGGTGCCGCGCGTATTGACCGAGGTGGTGGCGATGGCGACGCCGTCCTGAACCACATGGCGACCGGCCAGGGTGATGTCGCCCTCGGCCGCCTGGATCAGGCCCTGGTTGACGACGCGGCCCGCCGCGCTGCCGGCGTCCAGGGTCACGGCGATCTCATAGCCGCGCGTGGTCGAGACCTGGTTGGCGTTGGTGCCGTAGCCGGGACGCATGATGAAGTCGTCGCCCGCCGCCATCAGGGTCTGGCCGCGCCCGGTGACGATCGTACCGGCGTTCGTGACTTCCTTGCCCAGCAGGGCCACGAAGCCGCCGCCCTCGACCACCGTCGCCGGCTTGGCCGTGGTGATCTGCGCCCCGGCCTCGACCGTCACGGCGCCGCCCGCATCGGTAAAGACCGGCACGAGGATCGGGGCCTCCCAGAAGTTGGCCGGCGGAATGGAGTTCGAGGTGATCCCGCGCTCAAGGAACTGGATGTTCGAGATATCGGCCGTGGCGGCGATCAGATTGCGGACGTTGACCTGCGAGGCGCCGCCGAAAATGATCCCGTTCCGGTTGATAATGTAGACCGAGCCGTCGGCCTTGATGCTGCCGAGGATCTTCGTCGGGTCGGCGCCGGCGTCGGTGACTCGGTTCAGGGCGACCCAGTCGGAATGCCCCTTCTGGTTGAAGACCAGATCCGTCTCGCGGCCGACGTTGAAGCTGTCCCAGGTCAGGATGGCCTTCTGCTCGGTCTGGCCGACGGTGACCGTGGTGCGGCCGTCCGTTCCTGTCGTCTGGGTCGGTCCGTTAGCGCCGACCCACAGGCTGGGGTCAAGCGTGACGCCCTCGGCCACCTGCAGGCCGCCCTGCCCCAGACCGTTGGGGATGTTGCTCTGAGCCGCCAGGGCGGCGGCGCGGGCGGCGGCCTGGGCGTCGGTCATGGCCTGACGCGTGGCGGCGGCCCGGGCGAAGGAGGCGATGGCGCGCTGGCTGGCGCTGCTGGTCTGGGTCGCCCGGCCGACCTCGGCCTGAATGGCCTGGGTCACGGCGGCGGTCGGGTTGGCGCCCGCTCCGCCTCGGCTGCCGAAGCCGCCCCGGTTCTGGGCCTCGGCGGCGCCGGCGACGATCAGGGAGCCGAGCGAGGCGCCGACCAGCAGGCGGCGGCGCAGCGAACGCGAGTCGAGACGGATCATCGGGCGATCTCCAGAGGCGCAGAGGCCGCAAGCGCGGCGGTCTGGCGAATGAGGAAGCAGACCGGGCGCGACACGCCCTCGGCCTGAGAAAGAAAAAGGGTGAAGCGGCTCACGGCCGTCCTCCCGGTCGCGGCGTCGGCGCGGGCCGGACGGGACGCTGGGGATGGACGGACAGGCCGAAATTGGCGCCGAGGCGCTGACGCACCGCCGACTGGTTGACCACGCCCACGGTCAGGTCGGACGACCGCGCGTCGGGCGTCGGCGCCTCAAAGGCGGCGCGGGCCTGGTTCTGCGCGATGCGGGCGGCGCGTTGCAGGGCCTCGGCCGCGCAGTCCAGATGACCAACGCGGTCGCCGCCGACATCGACCTGAACGCACAGTTCGGCGGGCGAAGGATCCGCAGGCGGCGCCTGCTGAGCCCTGACCGCGACAGGCCAGGACGCCAGCAGAACGGGAAGAAGGAGAAAGCGGACCGCTCCGACCGGGGATGGGCCGAAACGGTCCGCCCGCGTCGCCTCGCCCCGGGACGGGCGAGAACCAGGCGAGACGACGAACCGGTTGCGACTGACGACAGCCTCCGCATGGCCGCGCGTTCCCGCACCGTCGCAAACGACGGGGGGAAGGCACGACCGGACTAGAGCGGAAACCGTCGTCATGGCGCGGATCAGAACCGGGTCAGCAGGTCGATCAGCAGGCGATCCGCCGACAGGGGGGCGCCGGCGATCTCCTCGCCCGACAGCCAGCGGGCGCTGGCGGCCGTGTTCTTGCCGATGGCGTAGGCGC
This sequence comes from Brevundimonas sp. T2-11, assembly GCF_055397675.1. NCBI lineage: Bacteria > Pseudomonadati > Pseudomonadota > Alphaproteobacteria > Caulobacterales > Caulobacteraceae > Brevundimonas > Brevundimonas sp. T2-11. The sequence continues at coordinate 1,287,764 of NZ_AP027920.1, read as the reverse complement.
CGCCGATCATCCAGCCCTGCGAGTTGGTCCCGCCCAGGTGGAAATCGCTGTCGGTGAAGGCGTCCAGAACCGCGTCGGATTCCAGGCGGCGGTAACCGGCATGCACGTTCCAGTCGCCACGCGAGGCCAGGTCCAGCCTGCCCGCCGTCAGCTTCAGCGACCAGCCCGACGAACCGCCGTCCCATGCCCCCGGCAGGGTCACGGTGCCGTTGGTGTTGGTCGGGTCCGGGATGGTCGTCGACGGGCCGAGGTTGTTGACCGCGCGCAGACGCATCAGGGCGTCGTCGACGCCGAGGTTCTCGACATAGTCGCCCTCGACGCGGAAGCCGACGCCGTCAAAGGCGTTGAAATCCAGGCTGGCGCGGACGTTCAGCACCTCATAGGCCGAAGCCAGGCCGAAATACTGGTTCTCGGCGCTGGTGATCGGGTTCAGCGGGTCGGCGACCACATTGCGGATCGGGAACATGGTGTTGCCGAACTGCTGGAACTGCGGGCGCGTCGGGTCGGTGTCGCAGGCGACTTCGTAGAACTGGCAGGGGCTGGAGACCTCGCCCTCGACGCCGTCGAAGTTGAAATAGCCGACGGCGGCGCGCACCCGCATGTCGTCGCGCGGCGTCCAGTCCAGACCCAGCTGGGCGGCCAGCAGGTATTTGTCCTTGCTTTCAAACGGGCCGCCCTTGCCCTCCGGCGCATTGCGCGAGCCGAAGTTGAAGTCGGTGTTGAAGATGGGGAAGGCGCCGGCGGTCCCGAAGACCGCGAACTCGGGGTTCAGGGCATGACGCGCCGAAACGGCGACGCCGTCGAAGTTGATGTCGTCGTCGAAGATCAGATCGCCGGTCCAGAACGGATTGGCGAAGCGGCCGAAGTCCAGGGCCACGTCCTTCGCCGGCGTCAGGCGGATGGCGGCGCGGTCCAGCCACAGGGCGTATTTACCGAACTCGTCGCCACCGCCCAGGGTCTGATTGGTCGAGACCGGCGAGGTGTCGTTGCCGGTGGCGACGCGCACTTCCGCCGAGATCCAGCTGTCGATCTGGGCCTTCAGACCGAAGCGGGCGCGGATGCGGGCGCGCTGACGATCTTCCAGGGTGTTGAGGTAGGGCGGGCCGACATAGCCGAGCGTCTTGTCGTTGATGTTCTGGCCGCCGCCGGCGTTGATCGCGCCGTAGTCGACGAAGATGTCGGCGTTATTGTCGTCCATGAAGACGCCTTCGCCACGCACGCGAATGTCGCCCGACAGGGTGATGCCGCGTGTCCATTCCGGCGTCTGGCCGGGCGCCGACCAGCCTTGCGCCTGGGCCTGGGTGCCCAGCTCGGCGCGCAGTTCTTCCTTGATCTGGTCGCGGACGACCTGCGGGATATAGGGGATGGTCTGCACCCCGTTGGCCACGCCGCCGGCCGGGATGGGCGCGGGCGTCGGCGCCACGGTGGCTTGCGCCAGCAGGCCGTCGGCCTCCTCGCGGGTGACCAGACCCTTGGCGACCATCAGCTCCAGGAGCTTCGCGGAGTCGACGGTCTGGGCGAAGGCCGGTTGGGCGGCCAGCAGGCTGAGGCCCGCAGCGCAGGCCATCAGGGCCGGTTTCAGGCGGTTAGGACGGTTCATCAGGTTAATCCCCAGGGAGGTCAGGCGCCGCTTCGGGCGTTCAGTTCGATACGCATGACGGGCAGGCCGTCGGGCGGGCGGCGGGACAGGCGCAGGCCGGTCAGGGTGCGTTGCAGGGCGGCGTCGCGACGCGCGTCGCCGGTGCCGCGCAACAGACGGACCGATGTGATCCGGCCCTCGGCGTCGACCGTGACGGCCAGCTGGGCCGAGTAGCGGCCCCGGCTGAGGTCGCGCTCGCCCTGGACGGCCTGGGTCACCTCGCGTCGGGTCAGTTCGCCATAGGCGCCGAAACCGCCGTCGCCGCCGCCGGGACGCCCGCCGATGCGGGTCCCCGAGCCGTCGCCGCGCGCCAGACCGTAGTTGGACGGTCCGGCGCCTTCGCGGGCGGTCAGGGCGCTGTCCCCGACCGTCGGCTCGGACGGCGCGTCCGGCGGCGGCGGCGTGTCCTCGACGGGTTGATCCATCGGGGTCGGCGTGGGCTCGGGCGGCTTCTCTTGCGCGACTTCAGGCGGCGGGGGCGGTGGCGGCGGGGGCGGCAGGACCACCCGCACCGTCTTGTCCTCGCGCTGACGTTCGCTGACCGAGGCGGGCCGCAGGAAGGTGGCGGCCAGGACGGCGGCCAGCACCGCGACCGCCCCGACCACCGGCCAGTTGATCCTGCGCCGACGACGCGGCGGCGGCGGATCATCCGCCATGAAGGCGTAGGTCATGGCGTTCAGGCTCCCCCGCCGGGCGGGCGGGTCGAGGCCATGCCCAGGCTGCCGACGCCGACCTTGGAGCACAGATCCAGCACCTGCATGATCTGGTCGTACTGCACCGCCCGGTCGCCGCGCAGGATCACCGGAAGGTCCGGCGTCGAGGCGATGGAGGCCCGCAGTTCCTGCTCCAGCTCGGCCATCGAGACGGGGACGGCGTCGATCGACACCGTGCCGTCGTTGGCGACCGCGATGACCCGCGACTTGGGCTGGTCCAGCACCTGGGAGGCCGAGGCCGACGGCAGGTCGACCTGGATGCCCTGCACCGCCGCCGTGGTCAACAGGATGAAGATGATCAGCAGCACGAAGGTCAGGTCGACCAAAGGCGTGATGTTGATCTCGTTATAGGGTTTCTTGCCCTGAACCTGCATGGATCAGCGCTCCCCTATTCCGCCGCGAGGGCGGCGGCAGGGGCGTCCTGCCCACGGGGACCGCCTGCGGGCCCCGCGCTGTCCTGCCAAGTTTCGGCGATGCGCTTTTCCAGCTCGTCGACGAAGATCTGGTTGTCGGCGGTGACGTCCTCGACCCGGCTCAGCAGGTAGTTGTAGCCAAACAGCGCCGGGATCGCGACGGCCAGACCGGCGACGGTGGCCAGCAGGGCCGCGGCGATGCCGGGGGCGATGGCGTTGATGTTGACCTCGCCCGCCGCCGCCACCGAGGCGAAGGTGATCATGACGCCCAGAACCGTGCCCAGCAGACCGATGAAGGGACCGCCCGAGATGGCGATGGTCAGCAGCACCATCCACTTGTTCAGCTTCTGACTCTCGCGCACCTGACCGGCGTCGAGGGCCGAACGGATGGCGGCGATCGACTGCGGACGGATGGCGAACCGGCTGCCCGACGCCTTGCCCTCCGCCAGACGCATGCCCAGCTCGTGGCGACCGATCTGATAGAGACGCGCCAGCGGCGAGTGCTCGGTCAGGGCCGGCGGCAAGGCGCCGAGGCCGTCATGACCGTTCGAGGCGCGGGCCGACTGGCGATAGACGTCCAGAAACTCTTCGTTGGCGCGCGTGGTGCGCCCCAGCATCAGCCCCTTGGAGATCATGACCCAGATGGCCAGGGCCAGCATGAAGCCCAGAATGATGATGACCACCCAGGCGTCGACCGTCAGGGCCTTGAACAGGATGCCGAAATAGTTGTGGCCGCCGCTCTCGGTCTGTTCGGCCGTGTCGAAGGTCAGCAGCCTGGCGCCCTGCCCTTCGCTGGCGGCCGCCAGCTGGAAGGCGGCCTGCGGCAGGGCGACGCCCGCCACGCGGAACTCGTCGATCTCGCCGGCGAAGCCCTGACCCAGAACCGCAGGACCGGCCGACAGCGCGCCCGCGACCTCGCCCGCAGGCTGGCCGTTGACGAACAGGCTCGACTTCTGGCCGTCGTTGACGAGGGCGACATGGGCCCAGGTTCCGGCCGGCAGGGCGGCGCCCGCGCTGCGTTGACCGGCGGCGTCGAGGAACAGGGTCGCGCCTTCCGAGATCAGGCTGAGCCCGGGCAGGCCGAGCAGTTGGCCGTCCGAGCCGGGCTTGACCCAGAAGCTGATGGAGACAGGCCCCTGGGCGAAGGCTTCAGCCGGGACCGAGACAGCGGAAGCGCCGTCCAGCGTCAGGCTCTGGCCGATCAGGCCGCCCGTGTTTCGCGCCTCGCCGCCGACGCCGTTCAGGCCGTTGGACGTGGCGTCCTGCGGCGCGCCTGCGCCGTCGAAGTGCCAGACCAGCCTGTAGTCGGCGCCGAAGGTCCCGGCGGCGTTCTGGCCGGCTTCGGCCTTCTCGTTGCCGTAGTAGGCGTAGATGGTCGAGGCGGCGCCCGGCTTCAGGTTCGACACGTCGACCCAGACCAGAGCCTGCTGTTCGGCCGGCGCCCACTTCTCGATGTGGAAGGCCAGCGGGGTGCGGTCGTCGCCCGCCACGAAGCGCAAGTCCGAACCATCAGCCTTGACGTCGGCGAAGTCGAAATTGCCGGTGTGCAGACGGATCAGGACCGGGGCGCGGGCCACCTCTCCGGTCACGCCCGCCGCCTGGGCGTTCAGGTTGATTTTCGTGCGATAGGCGTAGTCCGCCTGCCACCAGCCCGCGGCGGCGGCCGGGGCCGCGGCCCCGATCAGCGCCACGGCGGCGAGGCCGCCGAGCAGCCCCTTCTTGGTCATCGTCAAAGCCATCAGAATTCCCCCCAGATGCGGAAGCGAACGGAAACCAGGCCCGCATCGCGGCCCGGCATGGAAATCAGGGGCGTGCCGACATCGACGACCCCGTTAAGGTATTGGAAGAGGCGCAGCCGCCCGCCGACGCCGGCGCTCATCAGAAGGTTCTCCCCCTTCTGACCCGGCAGCGGATCGTGGATGCCGACGAAGCCTGCGTCCCAGAAACCGTACAGCCGCAGCTCATCCACGCCCGGCCAGTCGGTCAGCAGCAAGGGCGAACGCATCTCCAGTTGTGTGGCCAGGCCGTAGTCGCCCATGGCCTCGCTCTCGCGATAAGCGCGGACCGTGTTCGAACCGCCGATGCCGAACTGCTCGTTGGAGATCAGCGGGCGGTCGGTCCACTGGGCCGAAATCTTGCCCATCAGTTGCAGGTCATGAACCAGCTCCTCGGTATGCGAGGCGTCGACCTTGACCGTGAAGAAGCTGGGACGGGCGTTGTAGCGCTTGGCGTCGAAGGCCCACTTGTCGTCGCCCAGCCCGCGCACGCCCAGAACGCCGCTGAAGGTCAGGTCGCTGCGCCGCGCCTCGCCACTCCAGTCGCCGCGCCACGAGGCCATCAGCGGGAAGTACTCGATCGGTGCGGCGGCGCGATCCGACCCCAGGATCACGTCTTCCTTGAAGCTCTTCCAGTCGAAGCCGAGCGTCAGCGAATGATAGAAGCCGTCGCCGCCGCCCAGAGACCGGATCAGGCGCAGCCCCGCCAGATCGCCCTTGCCGATGACATTGGTGCCGCCGACCACGGCGATGTCGCTGTCGGAATGAACGGCATAGGCCAGCAGTTGCGTGCCGACCCCGAGGCGCATCAGATAGTTGCCGGAATAGACGGTGCCGTCCGTGGTGCGTTCGGGCGCGGTCTGCGCCGACAGGCTGAGGCTGTCGCCCCTGCCCCACATGTTGTCATGACGCAGCGTGGCCGCCGTCCGCAACTGGGTGGTCGAGGCGCTGTAATAGTTGTTCAGCTCCAGCGAGCCGTGCCAGGGCGAGCTTTCCTCGACCGCCAGCACCACGTCCAGCGTGCCCGGCGCCACGCCCGCGCGCAGTTCCGGCGTCACCCTCCGCGTGGGGTTCTGGTTCAGCGCCACCACGTCGCGCTGGAAGTCCAGCAGATTCGGCGTCTGACCCGGCGTCAGAGACGGCGCCTGGGCGCGCACGGCGTCGGGTCGCTTCGCGCCCTCGACCAGCACCTGACCGATCGGCTGCTCGGCCACCTCCAGCATCAGGACGCCGCCTTCGACCGACTGCTCGGGAATGAAGACCGACACCGCCACGAAGCCGCGCGCCTCATAGGCGGCCTGAAGCGCCGCCCGCGCCGCCTCCACGTCGTCCGAGGTCCGGCCCGGCCCCATGAAGGGATAGACCGCCCGCTCCACCGCCTCGGGCGGCAGGACAGTGTTGCCCTTCACCTGAAAGGCGCGAACCTCGAAACTCGCCTCGTCCTGCGCCGCTGCGGGCGCCGTATGAACAGCCAGAGCAGCGGCCAGCGCCAGTGCGCTCGCCGCGCCTCTCAGCGCGCAATGTCTCTTGTAATCCAGCATCAATCCCCCGTGACGCGACAGCCGCTTGAGCGACCGACGCCCCGCACTTGGTCGTCAGGGGAGAGACACGCGCGCCGGAGACAGGCGCAAAGATTTAGCGTGAAGATTTCGCGACGCTTTCCAGTCGCTTATGTGCTGTTTCGTCAGGCCACGAGGACAACATCGCCAGGCAGACGCGTGGCCCGAACCCCATAGGCCAGCCGCATCTGGTCGATGACCTGATCAATGCGATCGGTATGGAAGGCCCCGTTGACGCGGCGGTTTCTCAGGCGCGGATCGGCGATGACGATGCGCCCCGCACGATAGCGGTTGATCTCCTCGATCACGTCGCCGAGACGCTGATCGCGAAAGACCAGCAGACCACGCCGCCACGCCGCCTCAGCCTCGGGATCGATGGCCGTCGGCGCCTGCATCTGCTTCTGGTCATAGGTGACGCTGTGCTGCGCCGCCAGCGTGGCCGCCTGCCCGGCTGAACGCACCAGAGCCGCGCCTTCCAGACAGGAGACACGCACCTCCCCATCCAGACAGCGCATCGCGAGCCGCGCTTGCGACGCCGTAGTCTCTCCGTCCCGGGCGAAGATCGACAGAGGCGCGTCGGGGCGGTTGACGGTCACGACCGCCTCCCCCGTCAACAGTTCAAAGGCCCCCGCGCCCGCCTGCGGCCGCAGGGCGATCCGCGTCAGAGTGTTCAGTTCGACCGAGACGCCCGCCGTCAGTTCGATGCGCCGCGTCTCGCCCTTGGCCGTGGCGAAATCGGCGGGAGCTGGCGTAAACCGCGTCGTCCCCGACCTCTCGGCGAGGACGGCGATACCGGCGGCTGAAGCGGCGATGGCGCCGCCCACCACCATGCGGCGGCTCATGCCTCGCCGGGCGGCCGGTTGCGCCGCTTGCTCGCGACGCAGGTCCGCAGCCGCCTGTCGCGCCGCCTTGTGCAACCGCGCCGCCTGAACAAAGGCGCGCTCGTGACGCGCATCCGCCTGACGCCAGATCGCCAGGTCCAGGGCGTCGTCCTGCGTCGCCTCGCCTGACATCAGGCGACGCACCCAGTCCTGGGCCTGTTCGACGACCGCGTCGCTCACGTCCTGATCTCGCCGCTCATGTCCGGCCTCCGGGGCGCCCCTGTAATTCATGACACGCCACCGTCGGAACGGCGCAAGGATATGACCCTGGGTTGAGCCAGATTCTTCTGCAACGCCTCTGTCGCCAGTTTCAGTTCGTGCTGCACCGTCCGCTGGGCCACGCCGTGACGTTCGGCGATCTCGACCGTCGACAGGCCGTCCAGCCAGGCGGCGGTGCAGATGGCCAGACGCCGCGCCGGCATCCGGGCCATCGCCGCCTTGACCGTCGCCAGGTCGGACCGCGCCTCGGCCACCGTCGCCGGATCGGGGTTCTCGTCCGGCACGTCCAGCAAGGCCGCGACCTCGTCAAAGCCCAGCAACCGCCGGTCGCGCCGTCGTGCATTGGCGGCGATGTTCAACGCCATGCGGAACAGATAGGCCGTCGGATGGCGCACCTCGTCCTGAGGTCCGCTGCTCGACAGTTTCACATAGGCGTCCTGCAACGCGTCGCGCGCCATCTCGCGCGAGCCCAGACGCGCGCTGAGGCCGCTCAGCAGGGTCTCGTACTTCTCGACCAGATGGCCACGCAGGCGGGCGGCGGCGTCCGTCACCATGCCGACACCCTCACTCGCCGACCCGCACGCCGGCGCCCCGCGTCGAGGCGGCGTAGCGCAAGGGCACGATCAGATCGATCGCTCCCGGCAGGGTCGCGGGCAGGCCCGGCAGAGGCTCGGCGCGCTTCAGGGTCTGCAGAGCCGCATCATCCAGAGACACGACCCCCGAACTGGTCTCGATCCAGGCGTCCATGACGCGCCCGTCGCGCTGGACGATCAGACCGACCCGCACCACTCCGGTCGGACGCGGGCTGGTCAGCGAGGCGGGATAGGCATGAAACCGCGCCAGATGGCTTTCGACCCGTCGGTAATAGTCGGACACCGCGCCCGGGTCGGGCGCCGCCGCCGGCATGGCCGCCGCGCCTCCGCTCGCCGTCTGGACCGGCGCCGCCTTGGCCTCTCCGGCCATGGGCAAGGCCGGCGCTTCGGCGCTGGGGCTGGCGGTCTCGGCCGCATTCGATGAGGCTTCTGTGCGGTCGCTGTCGCCGACCTGTCGGCGAGCCGTGTCGATCAGTTCGACAGTGACCGCGTGCGGCTGGGCCTCGGGCGCCGCCACGCCCTGCGGAATGGCGGATGACGCCAGCAGAACCGCCGCCGCCCCGCCGTGCAGGGCCGCCGACGTCATCGCGCCAAGAAGCCAGTTTCGCGTCATGGATGGAGGCCGAGCCGTCAGAGCCGCTGGAACCCCGCCTCCCTAGACCGTCACCGGCGACAGAACGGTGACGCTGATATGTCAGTGACGCTGACGGACGCGAAACTCGATCCGCATGGGCTGCGGCAAGTCCTGAGGCGGAACCGGAAACAGCAATGTCGAGGCCAGGGCCAGGAAGTCCGCGTCGCGCGCCGCCTCGCCTGAACCCTTCAAGATTTCGACCCGGCGCGTCGCCCCGTCCTCCGCCACCCACAGCCGCACGCTCAGGACATAGTCGCCGCCTGACAGCACCGCGTCCTGACGCAAGGCCTCGATCGTCTGACGCTGCACCGCCTCGGCGTAGGCACGCGCCTCAGCGTTCGCGCCCACTCTTCCCACCACCGGCGCCGCCGTGGCCGTGATGGGATTCAGCGTCACGGCCGAGGTTGATCCCGCGTAGATCACCACCGCTCCCGCCGAGGTGAACCGCGCCGTCAGACCGGTGCCCGCCAGCATCAGCGCAAGCGCTTCTCGGGGCTGCATTTCGCCGGCGACCGGCGACGACAGGCGGCCGGCGGCCAATGAGCTGTCGTAAAGCATCTGGAGGCCCGTCGAGACGGAGAAGTCAGCCAGAGCCTGATCCAGAGGTTGGGCCGCGATTGCAAAGCGTTGCCCGTTCCGGCTCGCGGCGGACGCGGGCGCAAATGCGGCGGACAGCATCGCCGCCGACAGCAGGATTGTCAGGCCGCCTCTCGAACATGCGCCCCTAGACATGGCCGCTCCGCATTCACGTCCTGACCGCACGCCCCGTGACGCGCGTTCATCCCGCCAGATCCGACGGCGATCGCCATGATGTGCAACAGAGACATGGCGATCCTGTGAAAAAAGCGCCCGCTTCCTCCTCGGCCACGCAAAAAGCCCCGCAGCGACCTGCGGGGCTTTCATGACGACCGGACCGGCGCCTAGAACTGCGCCGTAACGCTCAACGTCACCGTCCTCGGCGCTCCGTAGAAGCCGATGACGGACTGCCCCGTAAGCGCATCGGGGAAGTTGTAGCCGCCAGCCCGATAACGTTCGTCCGCCAGATTGCGGCCCGCCAGACTGACACGATAGCGGGCGTCGGGGGCGGTCCACATCAGGGTCGCGTCATAGAGCCAGTAGGCGCCCTGATCGAGCAGGGGCAGAGCCTCCTCGAACATCTGCGTGGCCCCACGATAGGAAGCCATCGGCGTAAACATCACCGAACCGCGGTCCCCGAGATCGAGGCTGTAGGGCAGCGCGATGCTGGCGGTCCAGTCGGGCGTGTTCTGGAAGGCCCGCTTGTCGGCCATATTCTCCCTCAAGCCGGTGGCGCGGTTGAAGGTGACAAAGTCGTTGAACTTGGCGTCAAGGTAGCCGAGCGTCAGACGCGGAATGAAGCTGTCCGTCACGCGGGCGCTGGCTTCCAGTTCCCAGCCCCAGATTTCGCTGGATCCCGCATTATCGACAAAACTGACGACCGACGCGGGCGGAATGAAGATCTGCGAAGTGATCTGCTGGTCGGTATATTCCGATTTGAACAGGGCCGTCGCAAAATTGATCCGTCGGTCCAGGAGCGAGCCCTTCAGCCCGATCTCATAGGTATCGACCAGTTCCGGCTGATAGCCGTTGACGGTTTCCGGATAGAGGGCCGCGTCGCCGCGCATGTCGAATCCGCCCGACTTGAAACCTCGACCGTAGGAGGCGTAACCCGTCAGTTCCGGCGTGAACTTGTAGCTGGCGCTGATCCGCGGCGTGAACTCCGAATAGGTGTCCGAGTTGCTGTAGTCGGTCGAAGGCGGGCCTGCGGCGACGGCGCTGCTATTGCCGAAGAAGGGGCTCTTTATGCCCAGATAGTTCTGGCGCAACTGGTCAACGCTCTTCTTGTCCCGCGTCCAGCGGCCGCCGACCGACAGCGACAGCTGGTCCGTCAGGTCGTAGCTGAAGTCGGCGAAGACGGCGAAGCTCTCGGTGTCCACCTTGCCGCCGGTGAAGGTCGTCAGGCCAGGGTCGAAACCGGGCGGCACCAGCGGATAGAGGCCGATGACCGTGTCGAACGCGCCTTCGGCCGAAGCGTCCATGTAAAAGATGCCGGCCACGCCCTGCCAGCGTTCGCCCTCGAACAACAGCTGGAATTCCTGGGTGAACTGGCTGTCGGCGTAGTAGCCGGGGATATCGAGGATGGGCTGGGGCAGACCGTCGAAGTCGATCCCGTCCCCCTTGGTGTCGCCGTCGCGCCAGGCCGTGACCGATTTGAGCGTCACGGTGTCGTTGACGTTCCACTCGCCGGTAAAGGACAGGCCGCGCGTGCGGACATAACCTTCGTCGCCGATGCCCGCGCGGGTGTCATAAACGCTTTCGGTCGTCGGGCCGATCAGACGATAGCCGTGGCGGGCGTTGGATTCATCCTCGGTCATGTCGCCGGCCAGACGGAAGAAGAGGTTGTCGGTCGGGGTCCATTCGACACTCAGCCGTCCCGCTGTCACGTCCTTGTTGTAGTGCTCTGCGCCCGTGTTCAGGTTCGTGCCATAGCCGTCGCGGGTGTAGCGGGCGATGGCCCCGCCGATGCGCAAGCTGTCGGTCAGCGGGGTTGAACCCGAGGCGATCAGGTCAACCTGATTATAGCTGCCATAGGCGCCCTTCAACGTCAGCTCCGGGTCCTGCCCCAGGCGCTTGGTGACATACTTGATCGCGCCGCCGATGGTGTTGCGGCCATAGAGCGTGCCCTGCGGTCCGCGCAGGACTTCCAGTCGCTCGATATCGAAAATGTCCAGAACCGCCCCCTGGGGACGGGCGATATAGACATCATCGACATAGAGGCCGACGCCCGGTTCGAAGCCCCACAGCGGGTCCTGCTGGCCGACGCCGCGGATAAAGCTGGTCAAGGTGGAGTTGGTGCCGCGAGCGATCTGGACCGTCGCGTTCGGCGTCTGCTGCTGCAGGGTGGTGATGTCGGCGGCGCCGGTCTGCTCCAGGCGCTCGCTGCTGACGGCGGTGACGGCGACCGGCACGTCCTTCAGGCTTTCCTCGCGTCGGCGGGCGGTGACCACGATGTCGTCAACGCTTGAGGCCTGTTCGGTGTCCGTCGCCTGCTGGGCCAGGGTCGGCGCCGCGCAGAGCGAGGCCGTGATGAAGACGCTGGTCATCAGCGCCAGACGCAACTGTCCTGTCGTTCGCATTCTCGTTTCCTCTCCACGCGCGGTCGTTTGGTCGCCGCTGATCTGTGTTGGACAGACGGTGGTCCGCGAACGGCCTCGCTGTCAACATCATTCATTCTCGCATGAATGAAGTTTCACTCAACGGCTCGACAGCCGGGCGAGCGTTGTTCATTCTCGAATGAACGAGCGCGGCGAAGATCGCGCCTGGAGGAACAAAGATGGATCAGGTCAATCTGGCCGCGACCTCGCCTGTCGCGCACACCCCGTCCGGCGATTTGCGCGGTCGTCGCGAAGGCCCGGCCAATGTGTATCGCGGCGTGCCCTATGCCGCCGCCCCCACGGGCGACCTGCGCTGGAAGGCGCCGCATCCCTTCCCCGCCTGGGACGGCGTGCGCGAGGCGACGGCGTTCGGCCCTTCCGCCCCTCAGGCCGGCCCGGCCGACGTGGCCGACATCGTGTCCATCGGCGGCGCGCCTGAGCCGACGGACGAAGACTGTCTGACCCTCAACCTCTGGGCGCCCGCCGAGACCGCCACGCCCGCGCCGGTCATGGTCTGGCTGCACGGCGGTTCGAACCGGATGGGCGCCGGTTCCCTGCCCTTCTATGACGGCGCCGCCTTCGCCCGGGACGGCGTGGTTCTGGTCAGCGTCAACTATCGTCTGGGCCAGCTCGGCTTCTTCGCCCACCCGGCGCTGACAACCGAGGCCGGGCCCGGTGAACCGCTGGGCAATCAGGCCCTGCTGGATCAGATCGCGGCGCTGGCGTGGGTGCGCGATCACATCGGCGCCTTTGGCGGCGATCCCGCCAACGTCACCCTGTTCGGAGAATCCGCCGGAGGGCTCGACATCCTGGCCCTGATGACGGCGAAGCGAGCGCGCGGCCTGTTCCACAAGGCCGTGGTCCAGTCCGGCGGCGGCTGGCTGCCCGCCACGCCGCTGAAGACCGCCCAGGAACGCGGCGTCGCGGCGGCGACCGCGCTCGGCCTCACCAACCCTGACGCCGCCGCCCTGCGCGCCGTCACGCCCGCACAGCTGACGGCTGTCGAAGGCGCCTTCGGCCCGGTCATCGACGGCCACCTGCTGGATCGCGACCCGATCAGCGCCTTCGCGCGCGGCGACTTCGCCGACGTGCCGCTGATGATCGGGGTCAACAGCGGCGAGGATTCCCTGCTCAACTACGGCGGCGGGCTGGAACGGTTCGGCAAGCTGATCAAGCCCAACCCAGCCCTGGCCCGCCTCTATCCGCAGGCGAACGGCGACGAGGAACAGCTGATCCGCCACGGCTTCCGCGACTTCGCCTTCGCCGCGCCCGCGCGCTGGGTGGCCTCGCGCCCGCGTCGGTCGAAAGCCTGGCTCTACGCCTTTGACTATGTGGAAGAGGCCCGACGCGAGGCCATGCCGCGCGCCAACCACGCCGCCGAAATCTTCCACGTCTTCGAGACCCTGGATCACCGCCCCGACGGCGCTCCGCCCGCGACCGAGGCCGACCGCGCCGTCAGCGCCGCCATGCACGCGCGCTGGATCGACTTCGCCAGAACCGGCGCGCCGGGCGCCGGCTGGCCCGCCTACGCCCCCGCCGACGACGCCTGGATGGTGTTCAACGACACGCCCGGCGGAGAGGTGAAGCGCGGCTGGTGGAAGGCCGCCCTGGACCACCACGGCCGCAAGGGCGGGCTGCTGATCCTGCTGCTGCGCGCCCGGGATCGCCTGAGAACCCTGTTCTCGGCTAAAGTGACTCGATGACCGCCACTGACACCAAGCCGCGCCCGAAGGCGACGCCGAAAGCCAAGGCGGCGTCCAGGCCCCACCCCAAGCCCAAGGCCCAGCGCCGTGAGGAGACGACGACCCGCATCCTCGACGTGGCCGAGGCCCTGTTCGCCCGTGACGGCCTGCACGGCGTCACCCTGAAGGCGGTGGCCAAGGAGGCCGGCGTCGATACGGCCCTGCTGCACTATTATTTCGACGACAAGAACCGGCTGTTCTCGACCGTCTTCGGCCGCCGCGCCGAGGTGGTGAACCGTCTGCGCCTCGACAGCCTGGATCAGTACGAAGCCGAGCACGGCGACACCATGACGGTGCGCGGCGCCATCGACGCCTTCCTGCGCCCGCTGTTCGTCCTGTTCGACAACGGCGACAAGGCCTGGCTGAACTACGCCGCCCTGGTGGCCCAGGTGAACAACACCCCCGTCTGGGGCGGCGACACCATGCATCAGCATTTCGATCCCGTGATCGACCGCTTCATCAGCGTGCTGAGACGTATCGCGCCAGAGACGCCGCCACGTCAGATCTACTGGTTCTATCACCTGCTGTCGGGGTCTCTGACCCTGTCTCTGGCCCAGACCGGCCGTATCGACGTCCTGTCCGGCGGCCTGTGCAAGTCGTCGGAAATGGGCGCCATCTGCGACGCCATGGAGGCCGTCTTCACCGGCGGCTTCGAGGCTATCCGGCTATAGACGGCCCCAGATCTCAGGCGGTCGTTTCAGTCAGCTCGCCGTTGATCGCGACCCCATAGCGTTTCAGGATCGACAGGCTGAAGGGCTTGGCCAGGATGGTCGAAACCTGCATCAGCGCCGCCTCGGCCTTGTCGGCGGTCAGGGTCAGGACGATGAAGCCCTTGGCTGACTGGTCACAGAAGACGACCTCCTCATTGGCCTGCATCAGGGCCGCGCCCAGAGGAAAGCCGCCAATGGCGTCCCCGATCGAGGGGCTGGCGACGGCGCTGGTTCCGAACTCGACGGCGCGGCGCACGCCGCTGGCGTCCCTCAGTTCGTTGACCCAGAAGGCATGACTGTCGCCGGCCAGGACGATGGGCTGCACCCCCGCCTCGGCGAAGGCGCCGTAGAGACGTTCGCGTCCCGCCGGATAGCCGTCCCAGGCGTCGAGGTTGAACGGCAGCCCCATCTTGAACAGGAACAGCGCCTGCTCGAACTGCTCGCGGAAGGCCTCGGGCACCTGGGCCATAAGGCCCTCGATCTGTTCCGACGTCATGGTGCGCGACACGTCAGGCCCCGCCACACGCGCCGTCACGACCTGATTGCCCAGCACCTGCCACGGACGCCCCGCCGCCTTGGACGAGGCCAGTTCGCGCGTCAACCAGTCGCGCTGTTCCGGCCCCATCAGATCGCGCGACGGATCGTTCAACCGGGCGCGGAAAGCGTCGAGGTCCAGTACGGGCTCGCCGTCAGGACCATCCTTGGCGGTCAGGTCCTTGCCATAGTCCAACGGCTCGGTGCGGCCCGTCAGCCGCGTCTCGACCATCATCAGGCTGGCCAGGTCTCCGAAATGGAAGCTGCGATGGATCGCTTCCTTAAGCGCGCCGGGCGCGGCCTCGCGGATCGGCATCCACTCATAATAGGCCTTCAGCGCCGCCGCCTTGCGTACAGCGAAGTCGCCTTCGCTCTCCGGCTGGTGGTTCTCGGCCCCGTGCAGCCAGGCGTCGTTGGCCGTCTCATGGTCGTCCCAGACGCAGATAAAGGGCGCGCGCGCATGGGCCGCCTGCAGATCCACGTCCGTCTTGTACTGGGCGTGACGGGTCCGATAGTCGGCCAGGGTCACGATTTCATGGCGCGGCTCGGGCAGACGGTTCAACGCGGCGCCTGTGACCATGCCATAGGCGTCGGCCTCGGCCCCGTACTCGTAGATGTAGTCGCCCAGGTGGACCACGGCGTCCAGCGACGGCAGGGCCGCTATGGCCTCATAGGCGTTGAACAGGCCGCCGGGATAGAGTTGGCACGACACGACCGCCAGATTGACCGGGGTCACGCCCTCGACCGCCAGGGTGCGGGTGCGTCCGACCGGCGACCGGGTCTCGCCGACCGCGAAATCATAGCGATAGTCGCGGCCGGGACGCAGACCCCCAGCATCGATCTTGACCGTGTAGTCGCGCTCCGGCCCCGTCTCGAACCGGCCCGAAGCCGCTATGGCTTCGCCATCCAGCACGCGCCAGGCCACGGAGACCGGGCCGTTGAAACCCGCGCCCGGCGTGACGCGCGTCCACAGGATCACCCGATCTGTTCCGGGATCGCCCGAGGCGACGCCATGAGCAAAGGCGATCTCAGCCGCCTGCGCCGCAACCGGCGTCGCGCCGACGGCCGCCCCTGCCCCGAACAGCCCCAGCAGGCCGCGACGATTCATGGTCATGCGCCCGGCCCTCAGTAGCGAACGGTGAAGGCCACGCCGTAGCTGGCGGGGCGTCCGGCGATGAAGGTCGGCAGGCCGAGCGCATCGCCCGTATTGCCCGCGTCCTTGATGTATTCCTCGTCCAGCAGGTTCTCGCCGAAGGCCTCGACACCCCAGTTCCCTGAAGTCGGCGCATAGCGAACCCGCAGGTTCAGCAGACCATAGCTGTCCTGATATTCGTCCTGGATCGTGTCCGCGACGAAGTTCTGGGTCTGCAGAGCCGGGATATCGTTGTTGTCGTCGAAGAAGACCTTGGACTGCCAGGTGTAGCTGGGCTGGACTTCGATCATGCCGCCCGCGACCGGCAGACGCCAGACAGCCCCGATCGAGGCCATGTGATCCGGCGACAGCCGGAAACGGTTGCCGTCATACAGGCCCGCTTCGAAGCGCGAGTGGTTGTAGCCGTAGGTGCCGAACAGGTCGAAGTTCTCGGCGGCGGCCCAGAAAACCTGCCCCTCGAAGCCATAGGCGCTGGCCTCGCCCGCATTAGTGGTGATGAAGAGGGTGCCTTCCTGAACCGTGGTCTGGAAGTTGTCATAGGCGTAGTGGAAGACCGCGCCGTCCAGACGCAGGCGACCGTCCATCAGCGCCGCCTTGGCGCCCACCTCGAAGCTGTCGATCGTCTCGGCCTCGATCACATTGAAGCTCGGGGCGCCGAGCGGCGCGGCCGGACCGCTGACGCTCAGAACCTCGGGTCTGCGGCCCCGCGCATAGTTGGCGTAGAGGCTGGCATCGTCCGACAGGGCGTAACGGGCCGTCAGACGCCAGGTGAAGCCGTCATCTTCATGGTCGCCATAGACGAAGTCGCCGTTGTTGGCGGTCGGTTGCGCCGTCAGGCCGAACAGCGGCAGGACCGTCGCGGGCAGGTTGACGGCGTTGGGGTTGGCCAGTCCACCCAGCAGGGCCGGAACCTGGGCCGGCGGCACGGCGCCTTGCAGCACCGCCAGCAGCCCGCCCGCGATGGAACGGCCGTTGGCGACCGAACTGGCGTAGCCCGTGGCCTTGTCGTCGCGCGTGTAGCGGACCCCGCCGGCGAACTCGAGGCGGTCCGTGGCCTTGAAGGTCAGATCGGCGAACAGATCCCAGGAGGTCAGTTCGGCGCTGTTGATCGGGATCTCGATATGGGCCGACTTCAGGTTGCCCGCGATAGGCGCGGCCAGAGCCCCTGCCCCCATCGGCGTCAGCGTCGCCTGCAGGAACTGCGTCGCCACGGTCGGATAGGCCGAGATCGGCAGGGTGTTGTGGCCGACCGCCGTGGGCGAGCCGTCCAGCAGTCCGGCCAGTTGGGCCAGAGCGATGCGCTCGTCGAACTGGGTCGGGGTGCGCTGATAGCCTTCCTCGCGGAACCAGCCGGCGCCGGCGAAGCCAGACAGGCGCCCGCCGTTGTCCCAGTTCAGGCGGAACTCCTGGCTCCACTGCTCGCCATAGGCCTCTTCCGCCGCCGTCAGAAGCGGCAGCGACAGACCGTCGGCGTCAAAGGTCTCGTAGGAATCGAACTGGCGATAGGCGGTGGTCGAGTTCAGCGACAGCGACGGCGTCAGCGCCCACTTCACCAGCCCCGTCACGCCCCAGACCTTGCGGTCCAGACCCAGGCTCTTGCCCCCGTCGAAGGCGGCGCCCGGCGTCAACGCCGCGCCTTCCCAGGGCGCGCGACCGCCCAGTACGGCGCCCGTATTCGGATCGGCCGGATCATAGGCGATGGACTTGAACGAGGTGCCGGTGGCGTCATCGGTCTGGTAGTTGGCGATCAGATCGGCGCGCAGCCTATCGCTCGGCGTCCAGGCGCCGGCCAGACGGAAGGCCTGGGTCTCGATGCCGTTGTAGTCCTCGCCGCCCAGCAGGTTCTCGACCGAGCCGTCACGCGTCTTCATCCGCGTGGCCAGACGCAGGGCGGCGTTTTCGCCCACCGGAGCGTTCACGAAGCCCTCGACCGAGCGATAGCCGTAGTCTCCGACCTCGGCCCGCATTTCGGCGTCGAACTGGCCCGGTCGGGCGCGGTTCTGCACCAGGTTGACCGCTCCGATCAGGGCGCCGCGACCATAGAGGGTCGACTGCGGCCCCTTGGCCACCTCGACCCGCTCCAGATCGAACAGTTCGACATAGGAGCCGCGCGACTTGGAGATCGACACGCCGTCCTGGAACACCGAGGCGCGCGGCTCGGCCGTGGCCGCGCCCGAGTCCGAGGTGATGCCGCGCATGACAAAGCCCGGATTGTTCGGCGACTGGTTCTGCACCAGGAAGCCCGGCACGAAGGCCGACAGTTGCTCGAACTCCTGAACCCCCAGGTTCTCCAGGAACTGGCCGCTGTAGGCCGTCAGGGCGAAGGGCACCTCGACAGGGTCCTGGGCGCGAAGTTGAGCGGTGACGATGACGTCATCCACGGTCGAAACCTGCTCAGAGGCGCTCTGGGCGTGCGCCGCCCCGGCGGCCGTCAGACCCAGCATTGCCGCGCCTGTCAGCCAGAGCGCCTTGTTTCCCGTGAACTTCATCATTGCATCCCCTTGAAGGTTCGGGGAGGCGTAGTGGGCGTCGGTGTCGGCCCGGCGACGCCCGGACAAATCCAAGGTGAAGCTGCCGCTTCCCTTTTGCGAAGACTCGTCCGCCGACGAAGCATGACCGTATCGTCCGCCCGTCCAGGGCGACGACGAGGTGGCTCGGCAGACAGGGCCAGGCTTCATCGGCCGTTTCAAGGCACGCCGTTGATCCTTGGTCGATCAATCCGCCAGGCGATACCCCACGCCCGGTTCCGTCAGGATCAGGCGCGGTTGGGCGGGATCGCCCTCCAGCTTCTGGCGCAACTGACCCACAACAACGCGCAGATACTGGGTGTCCTCGGCGTGGGCCTTGCCCCAGACGGCGGTCAGCAGGTCGCGGTGGCCGACGACCTTGCCGGCGTTGCGCGCCAGATGGGCCAGGACGTCGTATTCCTTGGGCGTGACGCGCACGGCGGCGCCCGCACGGGTGATCAGGCGGCGTTCCAGGTCGATGACCACCTCGCCCGCCGTCAGCGGTCCCGCCGCCTCGGCGCGCGGCGCCTGACGCAGATTGGCGCGCAGGCGGGCCAGCAGTTCGCCGACGCCGAAGGGCTTTTCGACATAGTCGTCGGCGCCCAGGTCCAGCGCCGCGATCTTCTCGGCCTCCTTGTCGCGCGCCGACAGGATGATGATGGGGCCCGAGTAGAACTCACGCGCCCGCGCCAGCACGTCCTTGCCGTCCATATCGGGCAGGCCCAGGTCCAGCACCACGGCGTCGGGGCTCCACAGGGCGATGCCGCGCAGGCCCTCCTGCCCGCTGTCGGCGCGGCGCGGCTCATAGCCGGCGGCGTCCAGCGCCGGGGACAGGAAGCGGTGGATCTGCGGCTCGTCGTCGATGACGAGAATCTGGGGGCGGACGGCGGCCATGCGACGAATCCTAAAGCAGGCTCGGATGCGTGGCGACGGCCTTGGGCAGGCTGATCAGGATGCGGGTGCCTTTTCCGTCCTGAATGGGGCTGGCGGCGGCGATGCGGCCGTTCATGGCCTCGACGAAGCCCTTGGCGATGGCCAGCCCCAGACCAGCCCCCTTGGTGCGATCCGACGGCTCTTCCATGCGGCGGAACTTGTCGAAGACACGCTCCAACTCGGCGGTCGGGATGCCCTTGCCCTCGTCCTCGATGGAGATGACCACGGAGCCTCGGTCCTCATAGGCGGCCAGTTCGACGGTCGAGCCGTCGGGGCTGTAGGCGATGGCGTTCTCAAGGATGTTGACCAGCGCCTGCTCCAGCAGCCCCTGATCGACCATGACCAGGCTGAGTTGGGCCGGGAAGTCGCGGGTCATCGTCCGCTGCCCCAGACGCCGCGCCACCCGCCTGCCCGCCGCGTTCAGCACGTCGCGCACGTCGACCCAGTCGGCGCGAATGTTCAACCCGCCGCCCTCCAGCCGGGTCATGTCCAGCAGGTCGCCGACATAGCGGCTGAGGCGCTCTGCCTCCTCGCGGATCGACAGCAACAGGTCGGCGCGAACCGCCGGTTTCAGCTTGTCGCCCAGGTCGATCAGAGTGGTCGAAGCGCCCAGCACGGTGGACAGGGGCGTCCGCAGGTCATGGCTGACCGAGTTCATCAGCGCGCCGCGAAAACGGTCGGTGCGGCGCAGGGTCTCCGTCTCGACCGCTTGGCCGGCCAGGTCGGCGCGTTCGACCGCCACGGCGCCCTGATCCAGCAGGGCCAGGGCCAGCTTCTCTTCGTCTGACCCAGGCGGCAGGGCCGCCGCCTCGATCCCCGCCACGCCCGCCCGGTCGCGGACGCCCTGCAAGGGACGGAAGGTCCAGCGCGCCTGCGGCAGGGTGCCGGTGCCGTGGCCGGCGGGTTCGCCCTTCTCCCAGGCCCAGCGCGCGGCGGCCATGGCCTCGGCGCCCAGTTCCGGCTTGCCCGGCGCTCCGGCGGTCAGGCTCAGTTCCCCTTCGACCGGCAGCAGGACCACGGCCCCGGCTCCGGCCGCCGCCGCCGTCTGCTCGGCCAGAATTCGCGCGGCGGCCGCACGGTCGCCCACGCCAGTCAGCCTCTGGCTGGCGGCCAGCAGGGCCGAGACGGCCGAGGCGCGCCCTTGCGCCGCCTTCGCCTGCTCGCGCACCCGCCCCGCCAGAAAGCCCGTCGTCAGGGCCACGGCCCAGAAGACGATCAGGGTCAGGACGTCGGTGGGCGAGCCGATGGCGAAACTGTATTTCGGCTGCAGGAACAGGAAGTTGTAGGTCAGGAAGGCGACCGTCGCCGCGGCCAGCGCCGGACGCAAGCCATATAGCACCCCCGCCGCCAGCACCGCCGACAGATAGATGACGCCCAGATCGGCCCGCTCGAACGTCCGGTCCAGCGCCAGCGCCAGGCCGGTGGCGGCCACCACGAAGGCCGCCCCGACGGCATAGCCGCGCCAGCCTCCGGTCAGGCGCAGGCGCGGCTCGCGCAGCGTCTTCTCTTCCAGATCGGCGCCGTCGGTGATGACGTGGACGGCGACGCCGCGCGCCTGACGCAACAGCTCGGCGGCCAGCGACCGGCCCAGCCATTCCGACAGGCGACTGTCGCGTCCCTTGGCCAGCACGATCTGGGTGACATGGTTGTTGTGGGCGTGATCCATGACCGCGCGCACCAGGTCGTCGCCGGACAGAACTACGGTGCGCCCGCCCAGTTGCTCGGCCAGTTTCAGCGCATCAGACAGCTTGCCCGCCGAGCCGACGCCGTGGCGCGCGCTGGAGGGCCGGTCGACGTGGGCCACGGTCCAGGGCGCGTCCATCATCATGTCGGACAGCCGCCGCCCCGTGCGGACCAGGGGGGCGGCCATGGCGTCGCCCGCCACCAGCACGAGAATCCGCTCGCCCGCCGCCCACGGCCCGGCCGCCCCCTGTTCGCGCAGGCGGGCGGTCAACTGGTCGTCCACCGTCTGGGCCGCGCGGCGCAGGGCCAGCTCGCGCAGGGCCGTCAGGTTCTCGACCTTGAAGAAGTTGTCCGACGCCAGCCGCGCCGTCTCGGGCACATAGACCTTGCCCTCGGCCAGCCGCTTGCGCAGCTCCTCGGGGGTGATGTCCACCAATTCGATGTCATCGGCGCGCGACAGAGCGCTGTCGGGCACGCTCTCGCGCTGGCGCACGCCGGTGATGCGCAGCACCACGTCCGACAGGCTCTCCAGATGCTGGACGTTCAGCGTGGTCCAGACGTCGATCCCGGTTTCAAGAATCTCCTCCACGTCCTGCCAGCGCTTCGGATGGCGCGAGCCGGGGGCGTTGGAATGGGCGTATTCGTCGACCAGCAGCAGGTTCGGGCGGCGCGCGATGGCCGCATCGATGTCGAACTCCAGCAGGGTCCGTTCGCGATAGGCGATGGGGTTGCGGGCCATGACCTCCAGCCCGCGCAGCAGGCTCATGGTCTCCTTGCGGCCGTGCGTCTCGACCACGCCGACGATCACATCCTCGCCCTCGGCCTTTCGGCGGCGGGCGGCGCGCAGCATCTCATAGGTCTTGCCGACCCCGGGCGACATGCCCAGAAAAACCTTCAGCCGCCCACGCTTGCGCGGGGCGGCCGGGGTTTTGATCGTCGGGACGACAGACGGCGCCATCAGCCCTCCGAAGCGGGACGCGAGAAGCGGGCGTCCAGCGCCATATTGGTCAGCAGCACATTGACGCGCGGCTGGCCCAGCACCCCGAACGTTCGGCCCTCGACGTGCTGTTCAACCACCTCGCGCACCTGCGCCTCCCCTACCCCGCGCGCGCTGGCGATGCGGGCGATTTGCAGCTCAGCGTAGGCCGGAGAGATATGCGGGTCGAGGCCCGAAGCCGAGGTCGTCACGGCGTCGGCGGGGATAACCGCCGCCGTTCCGATATCAGCCCTGAGCGCATCGGCGTCCGTCTTCACCCGCGCGATCAGGTCCGAGTTCAGCGGACCGAGGTTGGAGCCCGACGAGGCGGCAGCATCATAGCCGTCGCCCGCCGCCGAGGGACGCGGATGCAGATAGCCCGGCTCGGCGAAGTTCTGACCGACCAGGGCCGAGCCGACGACCTTGCCGACCTTGTCCCGGACCAGGCTGCCGTCGGCCTGCTCCGAGAAGGCGGCCTGGGCCACGCCCGTCACCGCGAACGGATAAGCGACGCCCAGAACGCCGGTGAACAGGACGATCATCACGATCGCCGGACGGATGTGGTTCAGCATCAGAAGACCGCCTTCAAGCTGGCCACGGCGCGGCTGTCATAGGCGTCGCCGAAGCCGTGTTCGTCGGTGTCGAAATAGCGGACGTCCAGCGCCAGATGGTCGGTCATCTGCCAGGCCGCGCCCAGGTTCCAGGTGGTGTAGTCGAAATCGGACGACACCCACTGACGCCCCACCGCCGCCGAAATCGTCCACTTGTCGGCCGGGCTGATCGCGCCGTTAATCTCGGCGTAGGTCGCCTCGTCCTCGGAAGCGCCGAAGAAGTCAGGCGAGTAGTAGATCGCCGCCCCCAGGGTCGCCGGGCCGACGGCGCGCGAGGCTGCGGCCTTCAGCTCGACATAGTCGTAGTCGGCGCCGTCCGGCTGGCCCGCGTAGAAATAGCTGACCACGCCGAAGTCCCAGTTGAAGCCGCCGAACTCGGGCCGGACGCCGGCGTAGAGGTCGATCTCGGCGTCGGTGTCGCCGTCACCGGCGAAGGAGACGTTGCCGGCCCAGGCCCCGGCGTAGAACAGACCTTGCGTGACATCGACCCCGGCCGAGACGGCCGGATCGCTCTCGGTCTGGCTGACGCCGCGGAAGACATAGTCGCTGGCGACGGCGGCGTTGAAGGCGACGTCAGGTCCGGCTTTTTCCTGGGCCTCGGCCGGGCTGCTGCACAGGCCCAGGGCGATGATGGCGACCAGGCAGGCGCCGCCGAACAGGGCGTCGTTGGCGCCCGAAACCTTGGTGGAGTTGCGTTTACGCATGATGCTTTCCTTCCCCTCAGGCCAGGCCGAGGGCGGAGATGACGATGTCGATGAGCTTGATGCCGACGAAGGGCGCGGTCAGACCGCCCAGGCCGTAGATCAGCAGGTTGCGGCCCAGCAGCTTTCCGGCCCCCACAGCGCGATACTTCACCCCGCGCAGCGCCAGCGGGATCAGGGCGATGATGACCAGGGCGTTGAAGATGACCGCCGAGAGGATGGCGCTTTCCGGGCTGGACAGCTGCATCACGTTCAGCGCCGCCAGCGACGGCAGGCCGACCACGAACATGGCCGGGATGATGGCGAAGTATTTGGCCACGTCGTTGGCGATCGAGAAGGTGGTCAGGGCGCCGCGGGTGATCAGCAGTTGCTTGCCGACCTCGACGATCTCGATGACCTTGGTGGGGTCCGAGTCCAGATCGACCATGTTGCCGGCCTCGCGGGCGGCCTGGGCCCCGGTCTGCATGGCCACGCCGACATCGGCCTGAGCCAGGGCGGGCGCGTCGTTGGCCCCGTCGCCGCACATGGCGACCAGACGCCCCTTGGCCTGTTCGGCCTTGATCAGGCGCATCTTGTCCTCGGGCGTCGCTTCGGCCAGGAAATCGTCGACCCCGGCCTCCGACGCGATGGCCGCCGCCGTCACCGGGTTGTCGCCGGTGATCATGACGGTGCGCAGGCCCATGCGGCGCAGGTCGGCGAAGCGCGCCTTCACCCCCGGCTTGACCACGTCCTTCAGGTGGATGACGCCAACCAGTGCGTCGTTTTCGACCACAGCCAGGGGCGTGCCGCCCGAACGGGCGATGCGATCCACTGCGGCGCGGAACTCGGCCGGGGCGGCGCTTTCGGCCACGCCCAGCGCCTTGAGCACCGCGTCCACCGCCCCCTTGCGCCACGATCGGCCATCGGCTTCGAGGCCTGACTGGCGGGTCACAGCGGTGAAGGGGATGGTCTTGGCCCCTTCCGGCAGATCGCCCGTCACCCCGGCGTTGTGGCCCAGTTCGACGATGGAGCGGCCCTCCGGCGTCTCATCGGCCAGGGAGGCCATGACCGCCGCCCGCATCGCCGCCTCGGGACGCACGCCCGGCGCGGGGATGACCTCGGTCGCCATGCGGTTGCCGAAGGTGATGGTGCCGGTCTTGTCGAGCAGCAGGGTGTCGACGTCGCCTGCCGCCTCCACCGCGCGGCCCGAGGTGGCCAGAACATTCACCTTCAGCAACCGGTCCATGCCGGCGATGCCGACGGCGGACAGCAGGCCCCCGATCGTCGTGGGGATCAGGGTGATGAACAGGGCGCCCAGCACGATGGGATCCAGCTTGATCCCCGAATAGGCGCCGAGGCCCAGCAGAGACGCCACCGCGATCAGGAAGACCAGGGTCAGACCGGCCAGCAGCACCGACAAGGCCAGTTCGTTCGGCGTCTTGCGACGGTCCGCGCCCTCGACCATGGCGATCATACGGTCAAGGAAGGTCGAGCCAGGGGCCGAGGTGATGCGCACCTTGATCCAGTCCGACACCACGGTGGTGCCGCCGGTGACGGCCGAGCGGTCGCCGCCGCTTTCGCGGATGACGGGGGCGCTCTCGCCGGTGATGGCGGCCTCATTGACCGAGGCGACGCCCTCGACGATCTCGCCGTCCGAGGGAATGACGTCCCCGGCCTCGACCAGGACGATGGCGCCGATCTCCAGCTCATGCGCCGGGGTCGGAACAAGCGTGCCGGTCTTGGGGTCGACGATCAGCTTGGCCTTGGTGGTGACGCGGGCGGCGCGCAGGCTGTCGGCCGCCGCCTTGCCGCGCCCTTCGGCGATGCTTTCCGCGACGTTGGCGAACAGGACCGTGGCCCACAGCCACAGGGCCAACTGGATGGCGAAACCTGCCGCCTGCCCCGTCGCCACGGCGGCGACCGCAGAGACGGTGGCCAGAGCCGCGACGATCCAGGTGGCGAAGATCACCGGGTTTCTGAGCAGCCTGGTCGGGTTCAGCTTGACGACGGCGTCGCCGAGCGCCCGGCCGAGCATGGCCCCGGTCAGCCCGCCCGCGATGGGCGCAGAAGACCGGGAGCTCGACGGATCGAGCGTGACTTGAGTCATGGGATTATCCGATCAGAACCGGGCCACGACCTGAAGCATGTCGAAATGCTCCACGATCGGACCCAGGGAGAGTGCGGGGAAGAACTGCAGGCCGCCGAGGATCAGGATCACCCCGATCAGCAGGCCGATGAACAGCGGGCCATGGGTGGGCATTGCGCCGACCGAAGGCGCCAGACGAGGCTTGGCCACCAGCGCCCCGGCGACGGCCAGAACCGCGATGGCGGGCACGAACCGGCCCAGCAGCATGGCCAGACCCAGGGTGGTGTTCCACCAGGGGGCGTTGGCGGTCAGACCGGCGAAGGCCGAACCGTTGTTGCCGGTCGCCGAGGTGTAGGCGTAGAGGACCTCGGACAGGCCGTGCGGCCCCTTGTTCAGCAGTCCGGCCAGGGCTGCGGGCAGGACCGCCGCGACGGCCGAAAAGCCCAGCACCGACAGAGGCACGACCAGGACCGCCAGCATGGCGAACTGGATCTCGCGCGCCTCGATCTTCTTGCCCAGGTATTCGGGCGTGCGGCCGACCATCAGGCCCGCCACGAAGACCGCCAGCATGGCCATCAACACCATGACGGCGATGCCCGAACCGATCCCGCCGGGCAGGATCTCGCCCAGTTGCATCAGGAACATGGTCACAGCCCCGCCCAGCGGCATGTAGCTGGCGTGCATGGAGTTGACCGAGCCGTTGGAGGCGCCGGTCGTCTGGGCCGCCCAGGCGACGGAAGACGGCACGCCGAAGCGGACCTCCTTGCCTTCCATATTGCCGACAGACGTCTCGACCCCAGCGGCGACCAGGGCGGGCGCCGGCTGGCTTTCGATGACGTAGAGAGCCGAACCCGCCGCGCCGAGCAGGATGACCGCCGCCACCACCAGGGCGCGCACGTCCTTCTTGGCCAGGACGCTGCGGCCAAAGGCGAAGAAGGCCGCCCAGCCAAGCACGTTGATGCTGATCGCCGTGATCAGATTGGTCAGCGGCGTCGGGTTCTCCAGCGGATGGGCCGAGTTGACGTTGAACACGCCGCCGCCGTTGATGCCCAACTGCTTGATGGCCAGCTGGCTGGCGGTAGGGAACAGGCTGATCGTCTGCGATCCGCCCTCCAGCGTCGTCGCTTGAGCCGAGGCCGCCAGCGACTGCACCACGCCCAAACCAGCCAGAACCACCGACACGATGAAGGCGATGGGCAGCAGGACATAGAGGCTGGTGCGCGTCAGGTCGGCCCAGAAGTTGCCGACGCCCTCGCCGCGATCGGCCAGGAAAGCGCGCGCCAGCGCCGCCGCAATGGTCGCGCCGGTGGCCGCCGAGACGAAGTTCTGCACCGTCAGCCCGACCATCTGGCTGAAGGTCGAGACGGTGGTCTCGCCGCCATAGCTCTGCCAGTTGGTGTTGGTGACGAAGCTGACGGCGGTGTTGAAGGCCAGATGCGGGCTGAGACCGCCGAACCCCTGCGGATTCATCGGCAGCACGCCCTGCAGGCGCAACAGGCCATACAGCAGCAGGAAGCCCGCGAGGTTGAAGGCCAGCAGGGCGCCGGCGTAACCCAGCCAGCCCTGGCTGCGGCTCGGGTCCACCCCGGCGGCGCGATAGAAGAGGCCCTCGACCGGCTTCAGCACCGGGTCCAGCCAGATCCGCTCGCCGTTCCAGACGCGCGACATATAGACCCCGATCGGCCAGCCGAGCACGACGGCCAGACCCAGGGTCAGGGCGATTTCCGCCCATCCTTGAATATTCATGAGTTAGCGGCTCCGCTCAGAACCGCTCGGGGCGCAGCAGGGCCGCGACCATGTAGCCGGCGATGACGAGAGCGCCGGCGCCCCACAGGACGTTCAGCACCATCGTCACAACCTCTTCAACGCAACAGCGAGGGCGGCGAAGGACAGAAAGGCCCCGCCGCCGATCGCCAGAAAAATCACATCGGCCATGCCGACACCTCCAGCTCGACTGAGAGCCGGAAGAGACGCCCTAAGCGCGTAAGGGAGCCATGCGGAAAGCCGTCCGCACGCATAAGGCGCGCATAAGGACCATTCCCCACGCTGATCCACGAAGGCGACGGCGAACCCTGATCCACTAACGCAGCAGCGTCCGGCTCGGGCACAAAAAAGAGGCCCCTCGAATTCGAAGAGCCTCTCATTTGACTTAGAAATCAGCAACCTAGCTGAACAATTTTGAGGCAGCGCTCAAAAAGATCGCAAGCCTGAATTATTCCCACTCGATGGTGCCGGGGGGCTTGGACGTGACATCATAGACGACGCGGTTGACGCCGCGGACTTCGTTGATGATGCGCGTGGCGGTCTTGGCCAGGATGTCCCAGGGGAACTGGTAGAAGTCGGCGGTCATGCCGTCGGTCGAGGTGATGGCGCGCAGGGCTAGGACCTTTTCATAGGTCCGGGCGTCGCCCATGACGCCGACCGTCTTGACCGGCAGCAGGACGGCGAAGGCCTGCCAGATGTCGTCGTAGAGACCGGCCTTGCGGATTTCCTCCAGATAGATGGCGTCCGCGTCCTGCAGGGTGGCGACCGCTTCCGGCGTGATATCGCCGGGGATGCGGATGGCCAGGCCCGGCCCCGGGAAGGGGTGGCGTCCGACGAAGGCGTCGGTCAGGCCCAGTTCGCGCCCCAGGGCGCGGACCTCGTCCTTGAACAGTTCGCGCAGCGGCTCGACCAGCTTCAGCTTCATGAAGTCCGGCAGGCCGCCGACATTGTGGTGGCTCTTGATCACCGCCGAGGGACCGCCCGAGGCCGAGACGCTCTCGATCACGTCGGGATAGAGGGTGCCCTGGGCCAGGAACTCGGCGCCTTCGATCCTGGCGGCCTCGCGGTCGAAGATCTCGATGAAGACGCGGCCGATGGTCTTGCGCTTGGTCTCCGGGTCCGAAATCCCGGCCAGTTCGCCGAGGAATTCCTTCGACGCATCAACATGCACCAGCGGGATGTTGTAGTGCTCGCGGAACAGTTCCGTGACCTGCTTGGCCTCGTCCTTGCGCAGCAGGCCGGTGTCCACGAAGACGCAGGTCAGCTGATCGCCGATGGCCTCGTGGATCAGGACGGCGGCGACGGAGCTGTCCACCCCGCCCGACAGGCCGCAGACCACCTTGGCCGAGCCGACCTGTTCGCGGATCTTGGCGATCTGCTCGTCGCGATAGGCGGCCATGGTCCAGTCGCCGGTCAGACCGGCGATGCCATGGGTGAAGTTCTTCAGGATCACGGCGCCGCGCGGGGTGTGCATCACCTCCGGGTGGAACTGCACGCCGTAGATCTTCTTGTCCTCATTGGCGATGGCGGCGAAGGGCGCGCCTTCCGAGGTGGCGATGACGTGGAAGCCTTCGGGGATGGCGGTGACACGGTCGCCGTGGCTCATCCACACCGTCTCGCGGTGATCGACGGCGCCGATGCCAGCGAACAGCGGGCTTTCGCGGGTGATGACGATCTCGGCGCGGCCGAACTCGCGATGGTGGCCGCTCTCGACCTTGCCGCCCAGCTCGGCGCAGATGGTCTGCTCGCCGTAGCAGATGCCCAGGACCGGCACGCCCGCCTCGAACAGGGCGTGGTCAGCCTTGGGGCTGTCGGCGTCGGTCGTGGAGTTGGGGCCGCCCGACAGGATAATGGCCTTGGGCGACACCGCCTTCAGCGCCTCGCCGGCCTTGTTGAACGGGTGGATCTCGCAATAGACGCCGGCTTCGCGCAAGCGACGCGCGATCAACTGGGTCACCTGACTGCCGAAATCGACGATCAGGACGGCTTCATGCGTGTGGGGCGCGGTCATGAGGGCTCAGAATCCGAAGCAGGCGTTGATGGGGCAGGTTCTTGACGGGTGAAGACGTCGGGATCAAGTCTTGAGGCGGGCACATCGGCCAGCGCGGCCAGACCTTGCGTCGTCAGCACCTCGGACAGGCGATCCCAGGCCTCGGCCAGGTTGGCGTCGACCAGATGCAGGGTGGAGGTCCAGTCCTCCAGCTTGGTCAGTTCGCTCTTGCCGTCGCTGACCCCGCGCAGCGCCACCAGAGGCACGCCGAAGGTCTGGGCCACGCGCAGCAGGGCGAAGGTCTCCATGTCCACCATCTCGGCGTCGATGGCGTCATAGGCGGCGCCCGAGACGACATTGGCGCCGGTCGACAGGGTCGCGGTCGGGACGCCGGGGATGGGGCAAGGCAGAGGCAGGACGGCGGGCAGGTCCAGCAGCGGCGTCCTGCCCTTCTCGAAGCCCAAGGGGCTGGCGTCCATGTCGCGGTAGCTGACCGACGAGGCCTGATAGACCGCCGCGTGCTCCAGATCACGCGATCCGCACGAGCCCAGCGACACGATCAGGTCCGGCAGGGCGTCGTCCGCCTCCAGCCGCGTCAGGGCGGCGGTCAGGGCGATGGCCCCCTCGACCGGGCCGATGCCGGTCATCAGGGGCGTGATCCGCGCCTGCAAGGCCGCGCCGTATTCCGCCGGCGCCGCCATGACCGGCAGAACCGTCAGGCCGTAGATGTCCTCTGAGCGCCCGTCGCTCATGCCGTGCGCTCATAGACGGCGGCGAAGAAGCCGTCGGTGCCGGTCGAGGCCGGCGACAGGCGCAGGCGATGCCCCTCGGCCAGCGCGCCCAGACGCTCGCGCGCCGCATCGGTCAGGTTCGCCGCCTTCAGGGCCTCGGCCACCGGGACCGGGGCGAAGGCGGGGTTGTTTTCCTCAAAGGCGTCCGCCGTGGCCTCGTTCTCGCCGCGCAGCATGGAGCAGGTGACGAAGATCAGACGCCCGCCCGGCTTCACCAGCTCGGCGGCGCGGCCCAGGATCTGGACCTGCAGGGCGTGCAGGCGCTCGACCTCGGCGGACTTCAGACGCCAGGCGTCCTCGGGACGACGACGCCAGGTGCCCGAGCCGCTGCATGGGGCGTCCACCAGCACCACGTCGGCCTGACGCACCAGATCCTCGACCCCGCCGCCGTTCTGGCCCAGCAGGCGCAGGTCGGCGGTGACGCCGGCGCGGGCCAGACGCGGACGGATGTTGTCCAGACGCTTCTGCACCACGTCATAGGCGAACAGGCGGATGCCCATCTCGGCCGGCTTGGCCTTGGGCTTGGGCTGGACCACAGCCCCCTGCCCGTCCCCGCCGACCGGCGACCAGACGGCCACCGGGGCGGCAGGCGCCTCGGCTGCGGCGGCCCTGGCCGCGACCGGCTGACCCAGCATGGCCAGACCCAGGGTCTTGCCGCCGCCGCCGGCGCAATAGTCGACGACCGTCATGCCGGGCTGAACACCCGTCAGCCAGCAGGCGACCTGACTGCCTTCGTCCTGAATTTCGATATGGCCCTGTTTGAAGGCCTCCAGCGCCTGAACGTTCGGCGGCGGCTCGGCGGACAGGCGCAGGCCCGCCGCCGACCACGGCGTGCGTTGGGGCGACAGACCGGCCTCGATCAGTTCCGCCTCGACGCCCGCAACCGTGGTCTTGGCCAGGTTGACGCGCAGGTCGATCGGCGCGCGCGGCGCCATCAGTTCGTGGGCTTCCTCGGTCCAGCGGTCGCCGAAGGTCGTCTTGAAGTCCTCGACCACGAACTCGGGCAGGCCCGCGGCGACCCAGCCCGGCAGTTCGCCGGGCGTCACCACGATGCGGCCGCGCTCCTGCTTCGACAGCGGACGCGGGCCATAGCCCTCGCCCGAGTGCAGGGCCTCGATCTCGTCCAGCGGCAGGCCGTCGATCAGCGACAGCGAGCCGATGACCAGGGCCCGGCCGTCTTCACGCCCGCCCATGGCCCAGACCAGGCGTCCACGCGCCCGGATGACCTTGTAGACGCGGTCGGCGATGGCGCGACGATCCTTGGACCCCGCATAGCGGTTGGCCGCGCTCCAGGCCTTCAGCACCACCTCGGCCGGCTGGCGGCTGTGAGCGATACTGTCGAGGACGGAGGCGGCGGCGGCGAGGCGGGCTGCAGGGGTCAATCGGGTCTCGGATCAGATGAAAAGGGCCGTGAAGATCATGATCAGTCCCGCGAGCGAGACCAGCCAGACCAGCGACCGGATATAGGGCACGCCAAGGGCGTAAAGCGGAACATAGGCGACGCGCGCCCAGAAATAGAGGGCGACGCCCCACAGGGTCAGGGCGCTCTCCGCACCCGTGACGTGGGCGATCAGGACAGCGCCGATGAACAGCGGCAGGGTCTCATAGAGGTTGCTCTGGGCTCTTTCGAGGCGACCGACGACGGGGTTATGCGACTCCGGCGTCCGATCCCGCGCCCCGGCGTTCCAGCCGACGCCGAACTCCAGCGTCCGTGCGCCTGCGGGCAGAAGTATCTGCACCAGGGCCAGGACCAGGGTCGCGACCAGATAGATCAGTTCAGTCGTCACGCCCCGGCCCTCCGCAACCCGTCAAAACGAAACCGCTCCCGATCCGAAGACCGGGAGCGGATCAGGGGATCAGCCCTGACGATAGTTCGGCGCCTCGCGCGTGATCATCACGTCGTGGACATGGCTTTCGCGCAGGCCCGCATTGGTGATGCGCACGAAACGGGCGCGTTCCTGGAAGTCCTTGATCGTCGCGCCGCCGACGTAACCCATGGAGGCGCGTAGCCCCCCGACCATCTGGTGGATGACCGGTGCTATCGGCCCCTTGTAGGCGGTCTGGCCCTCGATGCCTTCCGGCACCAGCTTCTCGGACGAGACTTCCTTCTGGAAGTAGCGATCCGCCGAACCCGCGCCCATGGCGCCGACCGAGCCCATGCCGCGGTAAGACTTGTAGCTGCGGCCCTGATACAGGAAGACCTCGCCGGGGCTTTCGTCGGTGCCGGCGAACATCGAGCCCATCATGGCGACGCTGGCGCCGGCCGCGATGGCCTTGGCCATGTCGCCCGAATACTTGATGCCGCCGTCGGCGATGACCGTGGCGCCCGTGCCCTTGGCGGCGCGGGCCGAATCCATGATGGCCGTCAGCTGCGGCACGCCCACGCCGGCGACGATGCGGGTGGTGCAGATCGAGCCCGGGCCGATGCCGACCTTCACGGCGTCGGCGCCCGCGTCGATCAGGGCGCGGGTGGCGTCATAGGTGGCGACGTTGCCGGCGATGATCTGCAGACGGTTGTTCTCGCGCTTGATGCGCTCGACCACCTGGGCCACCGAGGCCGAGTGACCGTGGGCGGTGTCGATCACCACCACGTCGGCGCCGGCTTCCGCCAGGGCCATGGCCCGCTCGTAGCCGGCGTCGCCGACCGTCGAGGCGGCCCCGACCAGCAGGCGACCCTGCTCGTCCTTGGCGGCGTTCGGGAAGGCCTGGGCCTTCTCGATGTCCTTCATCGTGATCAGGCCGACCGCGCGATAGTCCTCGTCGACGACGATGACGCGTTCGATCTTGCGGGTGCGCAGCAGGTTCCGGGCCTCTTCACGACCGGCGCCCTCGCGCACGGTGATCAGGTCGCCGGTCGTCATCAGGGCCGAGGCCTTGATCGACGGGTCGCCTTCGAAACGCATGTCGCGGTTGGTCAGCATGCCGACCAGCTTGCCCGTCGCCGGATCGACCACCGGGAAGCCGGTGATCTTCTTGGCGGCGACGATCTGACGAACCTCGCCCAAGGTCGTGTCGGGCGAGACGGTCACCGGGTTGATGACCATGCCGCTTTCATAGCGCTTGACGGCGCGGACCTGCTCGGCCTGCTCCTCGATGGTCATGTTGCGATGAAGCACGCCCAGACCGCCGGCCTGCGCCATGGCGATGGCCAGCCGGCTTTCGGTCACCGTGTCCATGGCGGACGACAGCAGCGGGATGTTCAGTTTGATGCTGCGCGTCAGCTGGGTCGAGACGTCCGCCATCGCTGGCATGATCTCGGATGCGCCGGGTTCGAGCAAAACATCGTCGAAGGTGAGGCCTTCGCGTATCTCCATGGGGGAGTCTCCGTTTTGCGGGCCGCGTATAACGCCCCATGCCGGGGAACCGCAACCCCAGGCGGGAGCTATGCTGAGAATAAGAGGAATTGCCTTGAACCTGAGCCGCGCTCGCCACATGTTTCGATAATGGTTCGCATCTTGATCAGCACCGCCCGTCGCCTCGCGCTCAAGATCGCGAGCTATGGCGCCATGCACCTGATCGTGGCGATCCTGACGGCTTTCGCCCTGACGCGTGACTGGCGCATCGCTCTGGCGGTCGGCGTGGTCGAACCCGTCTTCCAGACGGTGGCCTATTCGATCCACGATCGCGTCTGGCACCGGATCGAACGCCGCAAGATGCTGTCGGGCGTCGAAGAGACGGCCGAGGCCTTCACCGCTCGTCTGGAACTGATGGACGCCCACGAGCAAAACCGGGCGCACAATCACCACGGCCATCACGGCCACAGCCACGCCCTGCCGCGCAGCCTGAAGCAGGTAGCGCTGAAGACCGTGACCTATGGCGTCATGCACTTCACCGTGGCGGTTCTGGTGGCCTTCGCCCTGACCCGCGACTGGCGCATCGCCCTGGCCATCGGCACGGTCGAGCCCCTGGTGCAAACGGTCTTCTTTACACTTCACGACCGCATCTGGACACGGATCGAGGTCAGGAAGGCGCAACGCGCGGCGCAAGCCGCGACGGCCTGAACCGACCTAGACGCCCATCCCGCCCGCCTCGATCCTCGGATCAAGCCCGAGGATGTCGGCCGAGATACAGGCGGCGGTCGCCTGAGCCCTACTTCTTGTTCAGCGCCACCAGAAACACCTCGGCGCTGCCCTTACGGCTCGATTCCGGCTTCACATACTTCACCGTCTCGAACTCCTCGCGCAGACGGGCCAGCACGCCCCCGGCGTCGCCGCCCTGGAAGTTCTTGGACACGAAGTTCCCGCCCGGCTTCAGCGTGCGGATGGCGAAGTCAGCGGCGATCTCGATCAGGGCGATGATCTTCAGGTGGTCGGTCTTGCGATGGCCCACGGTGTTATGCGCCATGTCCGACAGCACCAGATCCGGCCGTCCGCCGATAGCGTCGATCAGTTGCTGGTCCACGCCCGGATGGGTGAAGTCGGCCTGAATCAGGGTCGCGCCGGGGACCGGCTCGATCATCAACAGGTCCACGCCCGCCACCGCCGCCGCGCCGCGATCCAGCGCCACCTGCACCCAACCCCCCGGCGCCGCGCCCAGGTCAATGACGCGCGAACCCTTCCTGATCAGGCGGAACCGGTCGTCGATCTCGATCAGCTTGAAGGCCGCACGACTGCGCCAGCCCTCGGCCCGCGCCCGCTCGGACCATTTGTCCGACAGTTGGCGCTTGATCCACTGCTGGCTCGACATGGACTTGGTGTCGGCCGTCTTCATCTTCTGGCCCAGGCCGCGCCCGGCGGCGGTGCCGCCCGTGGGCGGGCGCACCATCCGGCGGCGTTCCGGCGGCTTCTCGGAGGGCTTTTCGTCGTCAGTCATGCTTACCACATAGCCGTGACAGCGTTCAGCCGCTATGACCCGCGCATAATTCTAGCCTTCCACCCCAAGGAGAGCCTCATGGCCGACCAAACCCTGACCTTCACCCTCGACACCGGCGACGGCGAAGAGCGCAACGTCGTGATCAAGCTGCGCCCCGACCTGGCGCCGAACCACGTCAAGCAGATCACCGACCTGGCTTCGGAAGGCTTCTATGACGGCGTCGTCTTCCACCGCGTGATCCCGGGCTTCATGGCCCAGGGCGGCGACCCGACCGGCACCGGCACCTCGGGCTCGTCCAAGCCGAACCTGAAGCAGGAGTTCTCGGCCGAGCCGCACGTCCGCGGCGTCTGCTCGATGGCCCGCACCGCCAACCCCGACAGCGCCAACTCGCAGTTCTTCATCTGCTTCGACGACGCCCGTTTCCTGGACAAACAGTACACCGTCTGGGGCGAAGTGATCGAAGGCATGGACCATGTCGACGCCCTGCCCAAGGGCGAGCCGCCCCGCGCTCCGGGCAAGATCGTCAAGGCGACCGTCGCCTGAGGATCTTCCCCTCCCCACTCTGTGGGGAGGGGGACCACAAAGTGGTGGAGGGGCTGCGACGCTTGAAACGGCCCCTCCGTCACGGCGCTAACGCGCCGCGCCACCTCCCCATTGCATGGGGAGGAGAAGGGATCAGTCCCCCGCCCACCACCGCATCGATACCTTGTTGAAGGTCCGGTTTCCGACCTTGAGCGTCCCCGTCAGGACGACGCCCCTGTCTCCCAGATTGCGCCGCGCCGTCGCCAGCGCCCCCTGGTCGAGCTTCCCATCGAACGACACCGCGCCCAGGCCTCCCGACAGGGCCTGAACCCGCACCCGATCCTCGGTCACGTCATAACCCGCCGGAATCAGCCGCAGCCGACGCCGGTTCCCGCTTTCCAGCGGCGGGCCGACCATGTCCTCGAACTCGATCATCACCGGCGCAAAGCCCGCCGGATGCTGGCCGCCCTCCCAGGCGATGAAGTCCGGGACCTGCCCCATGAAGACGTGGTGCAGCCGCCAGTTGTCGACCCTCACCTCCTCGGTCGGCAGGTAGTAGCCGGATACGTCTTCAGGCAGGTCGTGCTTGAAGGCTGCCGCCTTCGCCGCCGTCGGCGCCTCCGGCGTCTTTGCCGGTCGGTCACAGGCCGCCAGCGCCAGCAGTCCGGTCAGGGCCGCAACGGCAAACGCCCGCTTCATCACTGATCCAGCCACTGATCCAGGGCCCGGAAGCCCTCGATCGCCAGCTCGGTCGAGGACTGGAAGGTGGCCGGCACGATCTTCTCGAAGTCGTCGCTCGGGCGGTGATAATCGGCATGATAGTTCACGCCGAAATAGAGGAAGGGCAGGCCCGCGCGGTGGAAGGCGGCGTGGTCCGAGGCCTCGACCCAGTTGTCGGCGCCCTTGTCCTCGGGCGTGTCCTTGCCGAAGGCCAGCGACACCGTCCCGCGCGGCGCGATCCGCTCCAGCACCGGGCGGAAATAGGGATGCTGATAGGTGCCGGTGACCCACAGCTTGCCGTCGCTGTCGGCCCGCGCCGTCATGTCGAAGTTGAGGTTCATGGAGATCGACGACAGCGGCACCGGCGGCGCCTCGACGAAATGCTTGGCCCCCAGAAGCCCCCGCTCCTCGCCGTCCAGGGCGACGATCAGAACGGTATGCTCCGGCGGATTGGCCTTCAGCCGTTTGGCCAGTTCCAGCATGGTCGCCACGCCCGAGGCGTTGTCGTCGGCGCCGTTGTAGACCTGACCGTCATTGACGCCCACGTGGTCGTAGTGGGCCGTGATCACGATGTACTTGTCCGCCACGCGCGTCCCCGGAATGACGCCGATGATGTTGGTCCCGCTGAAGGTCTTCACGCCTTCGCGCGTGCGGCCCTGCATCTCCCACGGCTGCAACCGCCCCATCGACGACGGCTGAACGCCCAAGGCCTCCAGCCGTCCGACGATGTAGTCGCGGGCCTTGGCCCCGCCTTCCGAGCCCGTGTCGCGGCCCTGCATGTCGTCCGCCGACAGGATGCGCAGGTCGTCCATCAGCTGAGTATAGTCGGCGGCGGTCGCCGCGACGGGACCCGTCGCATCCGCTTCGGGCGTCGTGGTCTCACAGGCGGCCAGCGTCAGGGCGGCGGCGATGGCGGTCAGGCTGGCGAGAACAGGACGCATGAAGGGCTCCGGAATATCAGTCGGCGGGACGCTAGCGGGCCAAGCTTGTCGCGTCAGATTACGTTTCTGTCATGGACGCTGCGATCTCGTGGCCGCCGGTGCTAAACAGCGCGACTGAACAAGGCTGACCGCGCGATTCCCATGTCCGAAACTCCCGTCGAAACCCTGACCGAAGACCAGGCCCGCGAGGAGTTGGCGCAACTGTCGGCCGAACTGGCCCGCCACGACGCCCTCTACTACGCCGACGCCGCGCCCGAGATTTCCGACGCCGACTACGACGAGCTGAAGCGCCGCGCCCTGGCCATCGAAGCCGCCTTCCCCGCCCTGACCAGCCCCGTCTCGCCGTCGCAACGGGTCGGCGCCCCGGTTTCCAGCCAGTTCGCCGAGGTCCGCCACGGCGTGCCCATGCTGTCGCTGGACAACGCCTTCGACGACGGCGAGGTGCGCGACTTCGTGGCCCGCATCGCCCGCTTC
Source organism: Brevundimonas sp. T2-11 (assembly GCF_055397675.1). Classification (NCBI taxonomy): domain Bacteria; kingdom Pseudomonadati; phylum Pseudomonadota; class Alphaproteobacteria; order Caulobacterales; family Caulobacteraceae; genus Brevundimonas; species Brevundimonas sp. T2-11. Next base: position 1,250,536 of record NZ_AP027920.1, on the reverse strand, counting down.
CTGAAACTACCGGGCGACGAACCCATCGCCTTTGTCGCCGAGCCCAAGATCGACGGCCTGTCCGCCAGCCTGCGCTATGAAAAGGGCGTTCTGGTCCAGGGCGCCACGCGCGGCGACGGCAAGACCGGCGAAGACGTGACCGCCAACCTGCGCACGCTCGCATCCATCCCCCAGACCCTGACCGGCTCGGGCTGGCCCGACGTCATCGAGATCCGCGGCGAGGTCTATGCTCCCAACGACGCCTTCGACGCCTTCAACGCCGCCGCCGAAGCGGAAGGCCGCCGCACCTACGCCAACCCGCGCAACTTCGCCGCCGGTTCGCTGCGCCAGAAGGATCCGAAGATCACAGCCCTGCGCCCCCTGACCTTCTTCGCCTACGCCTGGGGCGAAACCTCGGCCCCGTTCGCCGAGACGCAGCACGGCGCACTGGAGGCCTTCCGCGCATGGGGCTTCCAGGTCAACGAGCGCTCGACCCGCGTCGAGGGCGCCGAAGGCCTGATCGACGTCTATCGCGGACTGGAAGCCGACCGCGCCCGTCTCGGCTACGACATCGACGGCGTGGTCTACAAGGTCGACCGGCTGGACTGGCAGCAGCGCCTCGGCTTCATCGCCCGCAGTCCCCGCTGGGCCATCGCTCACAAGTTCCCGGCGCAACAGGCGACGACCGTGCTGGAAGGCATCGACATCCAGGTCGGCCGCACCGGCTCCCTGACCCCCGTCGCCCGCCTGCACCCCGTCACCGTCGGCGGCGTCGTGGTGCGCAACGCCACCTTGCACAACGAGGACGAGATCGCCCGCAAGGACGTGCGCATCGGCGACACCGTCATCCTGCAACGCGCCGGCGACGTCATTCCCCAGATCGTCGGCGTGGTGGAAAACCTGCGCCCCGAAGGCGCCGTGCCCTTCGCCTTCCCCCACGTCTGCCCCGTCTGCGGATCGGAGGCCGTGCGCGAGGGCGACGAGGTCAAACGCCGCTGCACCGGCGGCCTGATCTGCGACGCCCAGATCGTCGAGCGGTTAAAGCACTTCGTCAGCCGCCGCGCCTTTGACATTGAAGGGCTTGGAGAAAAGCAGCTGATCGCCTTCCACGCGCGCGGCTGGATCAAGGAACCGGCGGACATCTTCCGCCTCGCCCGCGACGAGGAAAAGCTGGCCCTGCTGCGAGCCGAGGACGGCTATGGCGAGACCAGCGTCCGCAACCTGATCGCCGGAATCAACGCCCGCCGCACCATCAGCCTCGACCGCCTGATCTTCGGTCTGGGCGTGCCCGACATCGGCGAGCAGACCTCGCTGGTCCTGTCGCGCGCCTTCGGCAGCTGGACCGCCTTCAAGGACGCCTGCATGGCCGCCTCCAATGGTCTGGCCAGCGACGACTGGAAGACGCTGGCCGCCACCCACGCCATCTCCACCCGCGTCCTGACCCTGATGGCCGAGGCGACGCCGCCCGCAGACGATCCCTGGCCCGAGGCGCCGATGGATCAGAAGATCGCCCTCGCCTTCCCCGGCATGGCCGCCCCCGCCCGCCGCTCGCTGGCGGAAATCTCCGAAGGTTGGAACGACCTGACCCGCTGGGCCGCCGTGGCGCGCAACGAGGGCCCGTCCGAGATCCTGAACCAGATCGCGGGCGTCTCTGGCGTCGGGCCGGTCGCCGCCGAAGCCCTGGCCCACTTCTTCCACGAGCCGCATAATCAGGCCGTCATGGACGCCCTGCTGGCCGAACTGGATGCCGTCGAGGACGTGGCCGCCCCGACGACCGACAGCCCCGTGGCGGGCAAGACCGTCGTCTTCACCGGCTCGCTGGAACGCTTCACCCGCGACGAAGCCAAGGCCCGCGCCGAAAGTCTGGGCGCCAAGGTCTCGGGCTCGGTCTCGAAGAAGACCGACTATGTCGTCGCCGGCCCCGGCGCCGGGTCCAAGCTGAAGGACGCCGAGAAACACGGCGTCGCCGTCCTGACCGAGGACGAGTGGCTGGCCCTCATCGCCTGAACTATGATCGCCTGATGCACGCCGTCGCCATAGACTTCGAAACCGCCAACGAGCAGAGGTCCAGCCCCTGCTCCATCGGCCTCGCCTGGATCAACGACGGCGTCATCGAATCCGTCGAGCACCACTACATCCGCCCGCCGGGAATGCGCTTCGCCAGCTTCAACATCGCCTTCCACGGCATCGGCCCGGAGCAGGTCGAGGACGCCGAGGAATTCCCGGCGGTCCTGGCCGCCATCGCCCCGCGCCTGCAGGGCCGCACCGTGCTGGCCCACAACGCCGCCTTCGACGTCAGCGTCATCCGCGGGACCTGCGACCACTACGGCCTGACCTATCCCGAGTTCGACTACCTCTGCACCGTCAAGCTGGCCCAGATCACCTGGCCGGAGTTCGCCTCGCACAAGCTGAACAACGTTTGCGCCGAGCTGGGCATCCGGTTCAAACACCACGACGCCGCCGAAGACGCCTTCGCCTGCGCCTCGGTCGCGCTGGAGGCGCTGCAAATGCATCGGGCCGCCTGCGCCGCCACGCTCGCCGGCGCGACCGGCGTCAGCCTCGGTCGCCTGCACGCCGCCGGCTACAGCCCCTGCTCCTCGGCCGGCTCGCGCCCGCGCCGACCACGCGTCGCCTGACGAATGGCGGAAAGCGCCCAAAATCCATCGCCTTAGTCGTCCAACGCGCTCAAACATTGACCTAAGGTCATGTAATCATTGAGCGAATGTCATGAATTTGGGCCTTGTTTCAGACCCAAACCGGTATCACCCTTCATCGACAAGGATCGGCTCAACGATCCGTCTGAAGGAATACGCCGATGAAGTTCTCCGTCCTGGCGGCCGCCGCCGTCGTCGCTGCGGCCCTGGCCTCGCCCGCCCTCGCCGGCGACCCCACCGGCCTGTGGCAGACGCCCACCAACGGCGGTCAGGTCCGCATCACCCGCTGCGGTCAGGCCCTGTGCGGCGCCCTGGTGACCTCGGACCACATCCGCGCCCAGCCCAACGCCCGCGACGAGCACAACAAGGACGCCAGCCAGCGCAACCGCCCCCTGCGCGGCCTGACCATGCTCAGCGGCTTTACCGGCGGCCCCACCGAGTGGCGCGGCGGCTCGGTCTATAATCCGGCGGACGGCGGCACCTATCGCGGCACCATCACCATGACCAACGACAATTCCTTGCGCCTGCGCGGCTGCATCGTCGCCCCCCTGTGCAAGACCCAGACCTGGACCCGCATCCAGTAGCCGAGGCGCACAGCCTGAACGAAAAACGCCTCCCCCGCGATCGCGAGGGAGGCGTTTTCACATCAGCGGTTCAGCGAGCTCATGCCGCCGGGCGCATAGCGCTCGCCCGCCGCCGCCCCGCGCGGGAAGACGGCCTCGATCCGCGCCAGATCATCCGGCGTCAGCACGATATCCGCCGCCGCCGCGTTCTGCTCCAGCGTCGCGATGCGGCGCGTGCCGGGGATGGGGACCAGATCCTCCCCCTGCGCCAGCACCCAGGCCAGGGCCAGTTGCGCCGCCGTCACGCCCTTGTCCGCCGCGATGGCGCCGACCGCGTCGACCAGATCGAGGTTCTTCTGGAAGTTGTCGCCTGCAAAACGCGGATTGGTCCTGCGGAAGTCGTCCGGCGCCAGGTCGTCGATCGACTTGATCTCGCCCGACAGGAAGCCCCGGCCCAGCGGGCTGTAGGGCACGAAACCGATGCCCAGTTCGCGCACCACGCCCAGCAGCTCTTCCTCCGGATCGCGGCTCCACAGCGAATATTCGGTCTGCAGCGCCGTGATCGGATGCTCGGCGTGGGCGCGGCGCAGGGTGGCGGGCGCCGCCTCCGACAGGCCCAGGAAGCGCACCTTGCCCTCCTTCACCAGTTCAGCCATCGCCCCGACCGTCTCCTCGATCGGCGTATTGGGGTCGATGCGGTGCTGGTAATAGAGGTCGATGTGGTCGACGCCCAGCCGGATCAGGCTGCCCTCGACCGCGCGGCGCACATTGGCGGGCGAGCCGTCCGTGATCGCCGAGCCGTCCGCCTGACGGTTGATGCCGAACTTGGTGGCGATGAAGGCCTCGTCCCTGCGCCCCTTCAGTGCCTTGCCCAGCAGGACTTCATTGGTGTGAGGGCCGTACATCTCGGCCGTATCGAACAGGGTGACGCCCAGGTCGAGGGCGCGGTGGATCACCGCTATGGATTGGGCCTCGTCGGCGCCGCCGTAAAAGGCGCTCATGCCCATGCAGCCCAGACCCACGGCCGAGACCTCAGGGCCGTTACGGCCCAGCTTGCGCATCTTCATCCGCGCATTCCTTCTGATGTGAGGGGGTCGGCGGCGCATCCGCCGACGCGCTTCAGATGGGCGCCGTATGGCCTTATTTCAAGGGGCCCGCCTCAGATCAGACTGGCCACGATGGACAGGATGGTCGCCGTCGCCACCGCGTTCAGCGCCATGCCCAGGCTGGCGAAGGCGCCCGCCGTCTGATCCACCTGAAACGCCCGCGCCGCGCCGAATCCGTGCGCCGACACACCGACCGCAAAGCCTCTGGCTCGCCAATCCCTGATCTTCAGCAGGTTCAGCAGCGGCGTCGCCGTCATCGCCCCGAACACCCCCGACATCAGCACGATCACCGCCGCCAGCGCCGGTATCCCGCCCAGCTGAGAGGCCACCGCCATCCCCACCGGCGTGGTCGTGGCGCGCGGGGCGATGGAGGCCATGATCTCAAGCGGCGCCCCGAACAGCCAGACAATGCCCACGGCGCTGACGATGGCCGTCGCAGCCCCCGCCAGCAGGGCGCAAGCCAGCGGCTTCGCCAGCCGCCGGATCGTCGCCCGCTGCGCCCAGATGGGCACGGCCAGCCCCACCACCGCCGGTCCCAGCAGGAAGCCCAGCACCTGCGTCGCCTCGGCGTATGTCGCATAGGGCGTCTTCGTCGCCAGCAAGACGCCGATCAGCACCGGCGTGGCCAGCAGCACCGGATGGCACAGCGGATGGCGCCCGCTGCGCCGCGACAGGATATCCGCCGCCTCGAACACCACCAGCGTCACCGCCAGCCACAGCAGAGGCGTCGCGATCAGATCGCTCACGACGCGCCCTCCCCCATCTCTGGCTCGGCTTCAGGCTCTGGCTCGTCGCGCCCCGCCACGGCGCGGAACACCAGCGCCGTCACCGCCAGGGTCAACAGGGTTGAGACCGCCACCGCCACGACGATGCCGAGGCCGTAGCGCGACAGGATCGCCCCCTCTTCCATCAGGCCGACGGCGGCGGGCACGAACATGATCGACAGGTGCGCCGTCAGCCAGCCTGTCACCTGGGTCAGCGTCAGCCGCTCCCTCGGCACAAAGGCCAGCCATGCCAGCAACAGCACCATGCCGATCACCGACCCCGGCAGGGGCAGGCCCGTCAGCCGGTGGATCACCTCGCCCGCCAGTTGGCAGACGAGCAGCAGGGCGATGGCGCCGATCATCGCCTTACAGCGGCGCCGTCTGCGCCTTCAGCCATTCCAGCGCCGCCTCGTCCTTCTGCACGCCCTCGGCCAGCAGAGGCCCGACCTTGGCCAGAACCTCGGCGTGATAGGCGTCGACATAGGCCCGCTCGTCCGCCGTCAGCAGCGCCACATCGATCAGACGGCGATCCAGCGGCGCCAGGGTCAGTTGCTCGAACCCGTGCATCGGCCGCTCGCCGCCCGGAACCTGCGCCGGGGCCGTGACGACCTGCAGCGTCTCGATGCGGATGCCCCACTCGCCCTCGCGGTAATAACCCGGCTCGTTCGACAGGATCATGCCGGTCAGCAGCGGCTGGTCCGTGCCCCAGCCGGCGATGCGCTGCGGCCCCTCATGGACGCCCAGATAGGAGCCCACGCCGTGGCCCGTGCCATGGTCGAAGTCGAAGCCTGCGTTCCACAGCGGCTGGCGCGCAATGGCGTCCAGCTGGCGCCCGCTGGTGCCGGCGGGGAAGCGGATCACCGCCATGGCGATATGGCCCTTCAGGACCAGGGTGAACATCCGGCGCTGGTCGGCCGTGCCCTCGCCGATGGCCATGGTGCGGGTCACGTCCGTGGTCCCGTCCAGATACTGGCCGCCGCCGTCCACCAGCAGCAGCGAACCCGCCTCCATCGGCCGGATCTTGGCCCCGACCGGCTTGTAGTGCGGCAGGGCGCCGTTCGGCCCGACCCCGGCGATGGTGTCGAAGGACAGGTCCTTCAACATGCCGGTCGCCTCGCGGAAGCCCTCCAGCGCCTCGACCACCGCCCGCTCGTCCGGCAAGGTCTTCTGCGCCACGGTATCAACCCAGTGCAGGAACCGCGTCAGGGCCGCGCCGTCGCGAATGTGCGCCCGACGGCTGCCCTCGATCTCGACCTCGTTCTTCCGGGCGCGCGGCAGAGCGCAGGGGTCCATGCCGCGAACGATGCTTGCGCCCGCTGCTTCCAGCCGGTCGAAATACCAGGCCGAGGACACGGACGGGTCGATCATCACCTTGCGTCCTGACAGGGCGTCCAGCGCGCCGGGCAGCGCCTCGGGCGCCTCCAGCGTCACGGCGTCGCCCAGCCAGCCGGGCAGTTCGTTCGTCACCTTGACGGGATCCAGGAAGACGCTGGCCGTGCCGTCCGCTTTCACCACCGCCTGTCCCAGCGGCAGCGGCGTGCGGATCACGTCGCCGCCGCGAATGTTGAACAGCCAGGCCAGCGACGACGGCGCCGTCAGCACGGCGGCCTCGGCCCCGGCGTCCGCGATGGCCTTGCCGATGCGGGCGCGCTTGGACGCGGCGTCCTCGCCGGAATAGCGGTCTTCGTGCGGGACCACCGGCGCCTGCGGCTGGGCCGGGCGGGCGTCGCCCCAGGCCAGATCGATCGGATTGGCCTCGACCGCCTTCAGCGTCGCCCCGGCCTTTTCGACGGCCGCGCGCAAGGTCGCCAGCGCGTCAGGGCTGTGCAGGCGCGGATCATAGCCCATGATCGAACCGGCGCTCACGTCTTCCAGCCAGGCGGCCAGCTTGTTCAGCGGCTGGCGCTCGAACAGGGCCTCGTCCGTCTGGGCCTTGGCCTGAACCGTATAGCGGCCGTCGATGAAGACCGCCGCCCTGTCCTTCAGCACCACGCCCGCCCCGGCCGAGCCGGTGAAGCCGCTGACCCAGGCCAGACGCTCGCTGGCGTCGGGCAGGTATTCGTTCTGATGCTCGTCCTCATGCGGGACCAGCAGACCGTCCAGGCCCTGCTTGGCCATTTCGGCGCGAAGCAGAGGCAGGTGTCTGGCCCCGAAGGACGGATCAGTGGTTTCGTCGAATGTCTGGCGCATGAGGGCTCTTATACCCTTCTCCCCTTGCGGGAGAAGGCGCCCCGGAGGGGCGGATGAGGGGTTTCTCAACGCAAAAGGGGTTGCCAGACTTCGATGTCCAGCACCCCCTCATCCGTCTCGCTTCGCGAGCCACCTTCTCCCGCAAGGGGAGAAGGGAATTCGCCCCTACTTCTTCCGCAGTTGCAGCGCGCTCCAGGCGTCATGATGGATCGTCTGCTCCACCACGAAGCCCAGCGGCAGATAGGCTTCCAGAATCCGCTCCTCCTGCGTCCGCAGCAGGCCCGACAGGATGGCGACCCCGCCCGACTTCAGCGCCGCGGCGATCTCGGGCGCCAGAAACACCAGGGGCGCCGCCAGGATGTTGGCGAAGACCAGATCATAGGGCGCATGCTGGGCGATGCGCGCATCGCTCAGGCCGTCGGCGAAATAGAACTCGCACTTCGCGTCATTGATCTGCGCGTTCTCGTTGGCGATGCGGGCCGACGGCTCGTCGATGTCGGTGCCGACGGCGATAGGCGAACCTGTCTTGGCCGCCGCGATGGCCAGCACGCCCGTGCCGCAGCCCACGTCCAGCACCTTCTCGAAGGTCTCGGTCGCCAGCAGATTGTCGAAGGCCTCCAGGCAGCCGACCGTGGTGCCGTGGTGGCCGGTGCCGAAGGCGGCGCCCGCGTCGATCTTCAGATTGACCCGCCCCTCGGGAATCTTGCCCTGATCATGCGCGCCATAGACGAAGAAGCGCCCGGCCTCGACCGGCGGCAGGCCCGACAGGCTCATCGCCAGCCAGTCCGCGTCGGCCAGCTTCTCGACGATCACCTCCAGACCCGGCGTCGCGCGCAGGATCTCTGCGATGCCCTCGGCTTCCTCGTCGGTCGTGGGGAAGGCGTCGATACGCCAGACACCCTTGTCCTCATCCTCTTCCAGAATGGAATAGGTCGCGTTTTCCAGCAGGGGATTGGCGTCGATCGCTTCGGCGGCGGCTTCGGCCGGGGCGCGGTCGCCGCGTGCGATCACTTGAACTGCGGACTCGGACATTTCTCAAACACCGTTATTATGACGAATCGCAACGCGTGCGGGCGTACGGAATGCCCGTGTCCATCTAGGGGTCGGGGTATCCATGGCTAAAGCACCGTCTGAGTCGAAATCTGCTGCACCGAAAGCGGCGCCTGCCGCTTCCAAGCCGAAACCGGCGGCAAAGTCGAGCGCTGCGGCGCCCAAGGCCGCTGCAAAACCGAAGGCCGCGCCGAAAACCGCCGCGCCCAAGGCCGCCGCCGCCGCCAAGCCGGCCGTGAAGGCCGCCGCGCCCAAGGCTGCTCCGAAGGCCGCCGCCAAGCCGGCCGCAAAGGCTGCGCCCAAGGCCGCCGCGAAACCCGCCGCCGCCAAGGCGCCCGCTGCAAAGGCTCCGGCTGCAAAGGCCGCTGCGCCCAAGGCCGCCGCCAAGCCCGCTGCGAAAGCCGCCGCTCCGAAGGCCGCCGCCAAGCCCGCCGTCCCGAAGAAGGCTGCAGCCCCCAAGGCCGCCGCTGCTCCGAAACCCGCCGCCAAGCCGGTCGAGGCGCCCAAGCCCGCCGTCGCCGCCGCTCCGGTTGCGGCTCCGGCCCCTGCGCCCGCGCCGGTCGCCGCCGCCCCGGCGCCCAAGCCGGTCGAAGCGCCCAAGCCCGCCTCCGCTCCGGCGGCTGCGGCTCCGCAACCGGCGCCCGCCGCCGCCGCGCCTCAGCCCGAAAAGAAGAAGGGCTTCTTCGCCCGTCTGTTCGGCTGGTGATCGCCTGAAACGACAAAAGGCCGGAGGGTTCGCCCCTCCGGCCTTTTTCGTGCGCGCTTTCCGGAGAAAGCCCTGAAGGCGCGGCTTAGTCCTGCGGCAGGTCTTCGGCCAGGATCGCCATCTCGAACATGAACGAGCCGGCCTCGTCCTCGTCCTCGAACACCACGCCGATGAACTCGTCATCGACATAGACTTCGGCGGAGTCGGCGACCTTGCGGGCCTTCACCTTGATGCCGCCGTGGTTGAAGGTGCGCTTCAGGTGCGTCTCGACGCGCTTCAGATCGGATTCTTTCACGGGGGTAGCCTCGTTGGTGTCGTTGACGGCGGAACCTAGAGAACACGCCCCCTCATGGGAAGCCCGCGTATCGGGCGTCCACAGGCGGCAGGATCAGATCACGTAATCATAGGCGATGTCGGCCAGGGTATGGTCCATGGTCCGCGCGGGCGCCGCGTCGGTCGGACAGGCCACGACCCGCGCCGGCACCCCGGCCACGGTGCAGCCCGCCGGCACCGGCTTCAGCACCACGGAACCGGACGCCACCTTGGCGTAGTCCCCGACCACGATATTGCCCAGCACCTTGGCCCCAGCGCCCAGCAGGACGCCACGCCCGATCTTGGGGTGACGGTCGCCCCGCTCGGCCCCGGTCCCGCCCAGGGTCACGGCGTGCAGCATGGATACCTCGTCGCCCACCACCGCCGTTTCGCCGATAACGATGCCGGTGCCGTGGTCGACGAAAACGCCCGATCCGATCCGCGCCGCCGGATGGATGTCCAGCTGGAACAGCTCCGAAATCCGGCTCTGGAAATGAAACGCCAGCGTGTCGCGCCCCTGCCCCCACAGCCAATGCGCCACGCGCCACGCCTGCAAGGCCTGGAAGCCCTTGAAATACATGAAGGGCTGCAACAGCGACCGGATCGCCGGGTCGCGGTCCTGCACCGCCTTCAGGTCGGCTTCGGCCGCCGTCAGGATGCCGGGATCGGCCGCGAAGGCCGACAGGGCCACCTCGCGCAGCGACATGGCCCCCAGCTCGGCGTCGCCCAGCTTGCGCGCGATCTGGAAGCTCAGCGCCCCGGCCAGATCGTCATGCGCCAGCACCACGGCGTTCAGCTGCGAGGCCAGCCTCGGCTCCTCGCGCGCGGCCTCCTCGGCTGCGGCGCGCAGCTGCGCCCACAGGTCCGGTTCTTGCGGCACGATTTCCAGCTTGGCCATCGGGCCTCCCGTTTCCGTCACGCGATCCTACGCTCCCAGCATGGCCTGCGCCAGCGCGGCGGGCAGTTCGCCTTCGCGCGCCATATGGTAGGCCTTGTAGGCCGTCGCCACCGTCAGCCCGTCGCGCACGGCCCCGCGCTCGATCTCGGCCAGCAGGTCGCGGAAGGGGACGCGCGCCGCCACGATCACCTCGGTCGGGTCCGGATCGACCGGAACCGCGCTCAGCCCCCAGGCCACCCAGGTCATGGCGCGCTCGTCGGTGATCGAGTTCGACAGGTCCAGATCCAGGGCCGCGCGCCAGCATTCCGCCGCCAGCCCCGCCTCCTCCGCCAGTTCGCGGCGCACGGCGTCAAAGGGGTCCTCGTCCATCGGCGCCCCGCCCTCGGGCATTTCCCAGGAATAACGCATCAGGGCGAAACGGTGCTGCCCCACCAAGGTCACCGTCCCGTCCTCATGCAGAGGCAGAACCCCCGTCCCCACATTCTTCGGCCGCACCACCTGATAGTCGGCCGGCGCGCCCGTCGGCGCCGTCGCTGGGTGCCGCGTCACCTGCATCCACGGCGTGTCGATCAGGACGCTGTCGCCGTGACTGACCCATTTGGGCGGTTCGGGCAGTTGCTCCGCCCAGCGCGGCTTGATGTCGGGAATATCGTGCATGCCTCCGCTATGGCGCCAGGCGTCGCGAAATCCTAGCTAGACGGCATGACCGATCTCAACGCCGCCCTGCCCCTGCCCGTCCGTTCGGACGAAGCCCTGGCCCGTCTGGCCGTCCGCCGCTCGGCCTCGGCCCAGCTTCTGGCCGCCCCCGGCCCGTCCGAGGCCGAGATCGAGCAGATCCTGCACCTCGGCGCCCGCACCCCCGACCACGGCAAGCTCTTCCCCTGGCGTTTCGTCGTCCTGGGCCCGCAGAGCCGCGCCGACCTGTCCGGAGCCCTCGCCGCCCTGGCCGAAAGCCAGAACCGCGTCGACAAGGACCTGGCCGTCCTGGCCAAGCTGGCCAATCCGCCCCTGACCGTCATGGTCGTCTCGACCCCCGTTCAGGGCCACAAGGTCCCGGTCTGGGAGCAGCAGCTGTCCGCCGGCGCCGTCTGCATGAACCTGGAACACGCCGCCGACGCCCTGGGCTATTCGGCCAGCTGGATCACCGACTGGTATGCCTACGACCCCGCCGCCGTCGCCCTGTTCGGCGTTCAGGACGGCGAGACCATCGCCGGCTTCATCCACATCGGAACCCTGACCGAAGCCCCGCTGGAGCGCCCCCGCCCCAACATGGCGCACAAGGTCGAGCGTAGGGCGTAACGCCCTCTCTTCCGTCATCCTCCGGCAAGCCGCGCAGCGGCGCTGACCGGGGGACCCAGCGGCGCCCGTCAGGGCGAAAACTCCACGCGCAACGCCTGCCTCAAAGATCGCCTTCGGCGCCACTGGGTCCCCCGGTCTCGCTACGCTCGCCGGAGGATGACGGAAGAGGAGATCAGCGCCCCTCCTCCTCCGGCCGGTGCACCAGCGACACCAGCACCACCGAAATGATCATCAGCAGGAACCACGCCCCCAGCTTGTTCAGGCTGACCATCTCCCAGCCGTCCGCCTGCCCCGGATAGACCCAGGCCCGCGCGAAGGTCCCCAGGTTCTCCGCGAACCAGATGAACAGGGCCACCAGGAAATAGCCCAGCAGCAGCGGCATCGACCGCCGCCGCCGGTCCGCCGTGAAGTAGAACCAGCCCCGCCCGAACAGCAGCGCCGTCGCGATGAACAGCGCGATCCGCACGTCCGGCAGCCAGTGATGGGCGAAGAAGTTGACATAGATGGCCGCCGCCAGCACCCAGGTCGCCCACAGCGGCGGATACCCCCGCACCCGGATATGGAAGATGCGCTGCACCCGCGCGATGTAGCTGCCGACCGCCGCATACATGAAGCCCGAGAACAGCGGCACCGCCCCGATCCGCAGCAGCGACTCCTCGGGATAGATCCATGACCCGTGATAGGTCTTGAACAGCTCCATGATCGTCCCGGCGATGTGGAACAGGAAGATGACCCGCGCCTCCTCCCAGCTCTCCAGCCTGAAGGCCAGCATCAGCCCCTGAATGGCCAGGGCCCCGACCACCAGAAAGTCATAGCGCGACACCGGCGCCGCATCCGGCCACAGCAGATGCGTCCCGACCAGCAGCACCAGCATGGCCCCGCCGAACAGACAGGCCCACCCCTGCTTCAGCCCGAACCACAGGAACTCATAGGCATACCCCCGCCACCGCCCCCGATCCGCCCACGCCTCGGCGCGGGTCATCAAACGACGGCCCCAGGCTTCGAGCGGGAGACGGGGGGATGGGGTCATGGGCGAGAAGCATACCGTACCGGGAAAGGAATCCCTTCGTTGGAACCGATAGCTCCCCATCGCTCGCAACTCATCAGAGATGGCACATCAGAGGGAAGCAGCATGTGGAAGCCGAAATAGGGTAATGTGCGGAATCAAAACATGAGATTCGTTAAATGGTTAGCGCGGACGACTACGAACAATACCAAACGAAAAACCTCGAGTTCATCGAGGCGATGCTGCAGGGGACTGCTTGCCGCCCCGTATTGTTCCTCGGATCAGGAGTAAGCCGCCGCTTGATCGGCGCTCCAAGCTGGATGGAACTGCTCGCCGCAATTGCAGATAAAGCAGGCATACCAGAAGATAAATTCACATTTCTTTCTCAGAAAGCGGACAACGAACCGATACAACTTGGAACGCTGCTCGCAGACGAAGTTCATGCGTGGGCATGGGCCTCAGGAAAGAATAGCTTCCCATCCGAATATTTCACAAAAGATTTTGAAAAAGAAATATTTATCAAGAAATTAGCGTCAGATATTCTTTCCGATTCTTATCAAAATTCTGTCGATGATTTAGATCAAAACGACGAGGCAGCCCTTCTAAAGAGCGTATCCCCTCACGCTATCATCACCACCAATTTCGATCCGCTGATAGACAAGCTCTTCCCTGACTACGAACTCGTGGTTGGAGAAAAAATAATTCCAATGTCCATGAATATCATGGGAGAGCTTTACAAAATACACGGAACCACTAGCGATCCATCATCACTAGTCCTAACCGAACAAGATTACGCTAGATTTTCCAAGAAGCGTCGCTACATCTCCGCAAAAATGATGACGTATTTTGCCGAATATCCAGTGTTCATATTTGGATACGGATTAGGCGACACCAACGTAAACAGCATAATATCCGACCTAGGCGAGGCCTTAAAAGACAGAGGCGGATCACTCGACAATGTATGCTACATTGAATGGGTAGAGGACGTATCGAAGCTAAAATCACTTAAAGAAGAGCATGCCATTCCAGTCGGCGACGGAAGTCTACCGCCACTAAGAATCAAAACAATCGTTACGTCCGATCTCTCGTGGGTATTCAAAGCTCTAAATGATTACGCCTCCCCATACCCTGTAAATAGCAAAGTTCTAAGGCAACTCGCTGCCCGCGTTGTAAATATCGTTCGCGTCGATGCACCACAGAACAACTTAAAAATAAACTATAAGCACATAGAAAATTTGAACGACAATCCTGAAGAGCTAGCGATGGTCTTAGGGATAGGAAAATCTGAAAATCCCAACCTCAACCACCCTTATGTTCTAACCCAAGTTGGAAATCTTTTAGGGTTCAAAGGCTGGAATGGGGCGAATAAACTCATTCCTGAGGCGAACAAAAAAGTAGGGTACGACATCAAAGCGACCGATGGCGAATACCATGTTGCAATTAAGACGGGCCAGACCAGCACGACTCACAAATACTCTTTGGCATTCGTAGAGCTCCTAAGGGAGATCAAAGACAGCAAGAAAGCGAATGTCGATATCGACGACTTGCTAGCATAATAAAGGTTGGTCGCCCCCCCTCACCCCCGTCCACGATAGGTCGCGACGCCTTGATCCGGCAGCCAGACGCCTTCGATGGGCGCGCCGGTCTGCCAGAAGACGTCGATGGGGATGCCGCCGCGCGGGTACCAGTAGCCGCCGATGCGCAGCCATTTCGGTTGCAGCAGGTCGGCCAGGCGCTTGCCGATGGCGACGGTGCAGTCCTCGTGGAAGGCGCCGTGGTTGCGGAAGCTGGTCAGGTACAGCTTCAGGCTCTTGCTCTCGACCAGCCAGTCGCCCGGCACATAGTCGATGACGATGTGGGCGAAGTCGGGCTGGCCCGTGACCGGGCACAGGCTGGTGAACTCGGGCGCGGTGAAGCGCGCCACATAGAGCGTGTCGGCGTGCGGATTGGGCACGCGTTCCAGCACCGCCTCTTCCGGGTTGGTCGGGGCGGCGGTCTGGGCGCCGAGCTGGGACAGGCTGTCGGTATAGTGCGTCATGCCCGCCATTTAGGCGCTTGGCCCGCCAAAGAAAATCCTGCCGCCGCGCGGGGATTTCCACAATCGACCTGGCGCCCCTCCCCGCCGTGGTAGGATGCGGGTCGCGGACGGATGAGCCTGAGGGGGATTTCAGACGATTCAGACGAATTGGACTCTGTTTTCTCCTCCCCATGTCATGGGGAGGTGGCGCGGCGCCGAAGGCGTCGTGACGGAGGGGCGGGTTGAAGCCAAGCAACCCCTCCACCGCTACGCGGTCCCCCTCCCCATTTCATGGGGAGGAAAGCGTGATTGCCTTCCCCGGCGGCGCCCGGTTAGCGTCCCTTAAAACAACCCGCAGAAACCATTCCAGGAAACAACCCGTGGCCATTCCCGCTTCCCTGCAGTCCGGCCTGAAGCTGCCGGTCATCGCCTCGCCCATGTTCCTGGTGTCCGGGCCGGATCTGGTGGTCGAGGCCTGCAATGCGGGCGTGATCGGCACCTTTCCCTCGCTGAACCAGCGCACGACCGAGGGCTATCGGGAGTGGCTGCAAGAGATCAAGTCGCGCTTGAAGCCCGACGCCGCGCCCTTCGGCGTCAACCACATCGTCCACCCGACCAATCCGCGCCTGATGGCCGACATGATGGTCTCGGTCGAGGAAAAGGTGCCGCTGATCATCACCTCGCTCGGCGCCGTGCGCGACGTGGTGGACGCGGTCCACGGCTATGGCGGCGTGGTCTTCCACGACATCGCCAACGTCCGTCATGCGCGTAAAGCCGCCGAGGCCGGGGTCGACGGCCTGATCCTGGTCGCCAACGGCGCGGGCGGCCACGCGGGCGTCGTGAACCCCTTCGCCCTGATCAACGAGGTCCGCAGCTTCTATGACGGGACCATCATCCTGGCGGGCTGCCTGTCGACGGGTCAGGACGTGGCCGCCGCCCTGATGATGGGCGCCGACTTCGCCTATATGGGCACCCGCTTCATCGCCACGGCCGAAAGCGCGGCCCAGCCCCACTACAAGGACCTGATCGTCGCCTCAGGCTCGGCCGACATCACCTATACGCCCGCCGTCTCGGGCATCCCGGCCAACTTCCTGACCCCCTCGCTGGTTGAGAACAAGATCGACCCGAAGTCCCTGCCCGAACACAAGCTGGACATGGGCGAGGAGGCCAAGGCGTGGAAGACCATCTGGTCGGCGGGGCAAGGTTCCGGCTCGATCCACGACAGCCCCACTACGGCTCAGCTTGTGGCGCGGTTGGCGGACGAGTTTTCACAGGCCTGTGATAAATTCGACAAGAAGCGCCTCTAGGAGCGGCCCTGTCGCTTCACGAGGCTTTTCATGCTCCGCACCCTGACGAACGCCGCCCTTCTCGCCGCCGCTCCCCTGGTCCTGCTGGCCTCCGGCGCCCATGCCCAGGATGCTGATCTGAGTGGGGGCAAATGGTCCTTCTCGGCCGGCGCCGCGACCGACAACCGTTCCAAGGCGGCGTCCAAGTCCGACGGCGATCCCTTCGTCTACGGCGTCGCCGAATGGGAGAGCGCCAGCGGCCTCTTCTACGGTTCGGGCGGGCTGGAGACCATCGACGGCGGCGGCTCCAAGCTGGAGTCCGAGCTGGTGGCGGGCGTCCGCCCCGAGTTCGCCGGCTTCGACTTCGACCTGAACGTCGCTCACAAGTATCGCTTCGACGCCAACCCCGGCTATGACGACGATGCCTGGGAGTTCACCGCCGACATGAAGCGCTCGATCGGCCCGGCCAGCGCCCGTCTGCGGCTGCAGCACTCGCCCGACGGCACCGGCTCGACCGAGGCCTGGACCTGGGTCGCCCTGCGTGGCGGCTGGGACTTCACTAACAAGCTGAACGTCTCGGCCGAGGTCGGCCGTCGCGAGCAGGACAACAGCATCGACTACACCGGCTGGAACGTCGGCGGCGCCTACGCCCTGACGCCCAAGGTCGAGCTGGACCTGCGCTGGCATGACACCGACGCCGACGTTCCGGGCGAACAGTACAAGGGCGCCCTGGTGGCCGGGATCAACTTCTCGTTCTGATCTTGTGACCGATCAGCGGTAGCCAATCGGCGGAAAGTCCTTAGGTTAGGGTCATGACTTTCCGCCCCACTACCCTGGAACGTGCGTATCAACTGGCTGAAAGCGGCGCCTGTCGCACAGTAGGCGAGGTCAAGCAGGCCCTTCAGAGCGAAGGCTACGACCGCATTCAGGACAGCCTCTACGGCGGCACGGTGACCGCCGCCCTGCGCAAGCTCTGCCAGGAAAACTTCGCCGGCGGCCCCGACGCCCCGGCCGCCCAGGAAGACGCCTGAGGCCAAGGGGTCTTGCGCTGGACACGATTGCCGTCCATCTTATCGCCGTCGATCTCTCTGCGTAACGCTGCTGACTCTTTGCTCTGCGCACCGAGGACTAGGCCGATCCATTCAGACCCGACAGGCCAAGGGGGCTCTTCCCTGAGGTCAACGACTAGCGGAGGTCCTGAAAATGGCTACCGGCACTGTGAAATGGTTCAACTCCACCAAGGGCTACGGCTTCATCCAACCGGATGACGGCGGCAAGGACGTCTTCGTCCACATCTCGGCCGTCGAGCAAGCCGGCCTGCGTGGCCTCGACGAGAACCAGAAGGTCTCGTACGAAATCGAGCGCGACCGTCGCTCGGGCAAGGAATCGGCCGGTCAACTGAAGACCGAAGGCTGATTTCGGCCTCGTCAGGGCTCTGGCCCAGGCGAAGAAATCGAAGGGGCGCTCCGGTCAGCCGGAGCGCCCCTTTTTCGTTTTCGATCAGGACAACGCCTGATCCAGATCGGCGATCAGGTCGTCGATGTCCTCGACCCCGACCGACAGGCGGATCAGGTTGTCGGTGACGCCGCCCGCCTCGCGCACCTCTTTCGGCACGCTGGCGTGGGTCATGATGGCCGGGTGGTTCACCAAGCTTTCGACGCCGCCCAGGGACTCCGCCAGGGTGAAGACCTGCACCCGCTCCAACACCCGCCGGGTGCGCTCCAGGTCGCCGTCGATCAGCACCGTGACCATGCCGCCGAAGCGGCCGTTCATCTGACGCGCGGCCAGTTCGTGCTGGGGGTGGCTGATCAGGCCCGGATAGATGACCTTGGCCACCCCCGCCCGGTCTTCCAGCCAGCGGGCCACGGCCATGGCGTTCTCATTGTGCGCCTTCATGCGCAGGCCCAGGGTCTTCAGACCCCGATTAGCCAGGAAGGCGTCGAACGGCCCCATGACGCCGCCGATGGAGTTCTGCAGAAACTTCAGCTGGGCCGCCATCTCGGCGTCCTTGGCGACCAGAACCCCGCCGACAATGTCGGAGTGGCCGTTCAGATACTTGGTCGCCGAGTGCATGACCACGTCGGCGCCGAGCGCCAGCGGCTGCTGGCTCCACGGCGTGGCGAAGGTGTTGTCGACCACTAGGATCAGCTTGTGGGCCTTGGCGATCCTGGACAAGGCCTCGATGTCGGCCAGCTTCATCAGCGGGTTGGTGGGGGTCTCGACCCACAGCATCTGCGTCTTGTCGGTGATCGCCGCCTCGACGGCCTTGAGGTCCGTCAGGTCGATATAGCTGAAGTCCAGCCCCATCGACCGACGACGCACCCGCTCGAACAGCCGCCACGAGCCGCCGTACAGGTCGTCGCCGGTGACGATGTGCGACCCGGCGTCCAGCAGCTCCAGCGCCGTCGAGGTCGCCGCCATGCCCGAGCCGAAGCCGAAGGCCTGAACCCCGCCCTCCAGATCGGCGATGCAGGCCTCGAAGGCCTCGCGCGTCGGGTTCTTGCCGCGGGCGTATTCATAGCCCTTGTTCACGCCCGGGCTTTCCTGGGCGTAGGTCGAGGTGGCGTAGATCGGCGTCATCACCGCGCCCGTCGTCGGGTCGGGCTTCTGGCCGGCGTGGATGGCGCGGGTCGAGAAACCCTGGCTGTTCTTCAGGTCGGCCATGGTCTTACCGGTTCAGGCTGAGGTGGTTGATCAGGTCGGTGCGGGCGATCAGACCGACGAAGGTCTCGCCGTCCAGAACAATAGCCACGCGGTCGCGATCAAAGATCGGGATCAGGGCGTCCAGCGTCTCGCTGACCTGCAGGGTGTCCAGATCGCGCGTCATGGCCGAGGACACCGGCTTGGCGAAGCGCTCTTTGCGGGTGATCTCGTCGGTGTTCATGATGTGGACGATGTCGCTCTCGTCCAGAATGCCGACCAGGCGGCCGTCCTGAATGACCGGCAGTTGCGACACGCCGTCCCCTTTCATCCGCTTGAAGGCGGTGTCCAGGGTGTCGTCGGGACCGATCACCACCACGTCGCCGTTGGCGTATTTGCGCGTGATCAGGTCCGACAGGTCGCCGTGCAGCTCGCGCTGGGTCAGGCCCTGATCGGCCAGCCAGGCGTCGTTATAGACCTTGGACAGATACTTGGCGCCCGTGTCGCAGACGAAGGTGACGACCCGCTTCGGCTCGGTCTGTTCGCGGCACCAGCGCAGGGCGGTGGCGATCAAGGTGCCCGACGACGACCCCGCCAGGATGCCTTCCTTCAGCAGCAACTCGCGCACAGTGGCGATCGCCTCGCTGTCGGGGATGGAATAGGCCACGTCGATCAGGTCGGCGTCGGCCGTGTCGGGCATGAAGTTCTGACCGATGCCTTCGACCGCATAGCTGCCGTCGGGACCCGCTACGCCCTCGTTGACCAGACCCGCCAGGGCCGAACCGACCGGATCGGCCAGGATGATCCTGACGTCCGAGCCCTGCGACTTGAAGTACTGGGCGTTGCCCGTGATCGTCCCGCCCGAGCCGATGCCGGCGACGAAGGCGTCGATGTCGCCGTCCATCTGCGCCCAGATTTCAGGACCAGTCGTCTTGAAGTGGGCGGCGGTGTTGGCGTCGTTGGCGAACTGGTTGACGAAGTAGCCGCCGGGGATCTGCTGGGCCAGGCGCTCGGCCATGTCGGTGTAGTATTCCGGGTGGCCGTGCGGCACGTCCGAGCGGGTCAGACGCACGTCGGCGCCCATGGCGCGCAGGTGCTGGATCTTCTCCTTGGACATCTTGTCGGGAATGACCAGCAGGACGTTATAGCCCTTCTGCTTGCCGACCAGGGTCAGGGCCAAGCCGGTGTTGCCCGCCGTCGCCTCGACGATGGTGCCGCCGGGCTTCAGCCAGCCGGCCTTCTCTGCCGCCTCGATCATCGACAGGGCGATGCGGTCCTTGATCGACCCACCGGGGTTCTGGCTCTCCAGCTTCAGGAACAGGCGGCAGGGGCCGGTGTCGATCCGCGTCACCTCGACCATGGGCGTCTTGCCGATCAGGTCCAGCAGCGAGCCCACGGGGCGGGACAGGACAGGGGCGTCGGACATCGACATACGGAAGGCTCCGAAAAAGGCGTGTTCAGGGGCGGAAGCTGGGCGTCGGCACGCACTTGGTCAACTCACGCAAGTTTTCACCCATTTGGCCCGAAGCGCATTACATAGGACGCAATGACCAAGACGCCGAAACGCCCCGCCGCGGGCCTGCCCGATAAAGACACCCTGCTGGCCTTCCTGCGCGAGGCGGGCGAGGCCGAGAAGGCCGACATCGCCCGCGCCTTCGGATTGAAGGGCGTCGAACGCCGCCAGCTGCGCGAAATGCTGAAGACGCTGGAGGCCGAAGGCGCCCTGGGCAAGCGCGGCCGCAAGGGTTTTTCCGAGGCCGGCGCCCTGCCCCCCGTCGGCGTGGTCGACGTGGTGGATCGCGACGCGGACGGCGAGCTTTATGTCGAACTGGTCAAGGGCGGGGACGACGCGCCGCGCGCCCTGCTGCTGCCCGACCGCGAGGGCAAGACGCCTGCGCCCGGTCTGGGCGACCGCCTGCTGGTCAAGTTCGCGCGCGGGGCCGAGGGCTGGGAGGCGCGCCTGGTCAAACGGCTGGACGCCGGAACCAACCGCGTCCTGGGCGTGATCCGCAAGTCGGCGCGGGAAACCCGCGTCGAGCCGGTCGACAAACGCTCCAAGGACGTCCTGCTGATCCCCTCGGCGGTGGCGGGCGACCTGCGCGACGGCGATCTGGTGCTGGCCTCGATCGAAAAGGGCGACCACCGTTACGGTCCCAAGCGCGGAAAGATCCTCGAGTCCATCGGCCGCGAGGACGATCCCCGCGCCGCCTCGATCATCGCCATCCACGCCCACGGCCTGCCGACCGGCTTCTCGGACCTGGTCGAGCGCGAGGCCGAAGATCAGGCCCTGCCGACGCTGAAGGGCCGCGAGGACCTGCGTGAGGTGCCCTTCATCACCATTGACCCGGCCGACGCCCGCGACCACGACGACGCCGTCTACGCCGAGCGCGACACCGATCCGAAGAACGCCGACGGCTGGATCGTCTGGGTCGCCATCGCCGATGTCGCCGCCTACGTCCGCCCAGGCTCTGCCCTGGACCGCGAGGCGCGCGACAAGGGCAACTCGACCTACTTCCCCGACCGCGTCGAGCCGATGCTGCCGGAAGTCCTGTCCAACGGCCTGTGCAGTCTGAAGCAGGGCGAAAACCGCGCCTGCATGGCCGTGCGCATGATCTTCGACAAGGACGGCAAGAAGACCGGGCACAAGTTCATGCGCGGCCTGATGCGGTCGCACGCCAAGCTCAGCTATGAACAGGCCCAGGCCGCCATCGACGGTCAGCAGGACGACGTGACGGGTCCGATCATGGACGCCATCCTCTATCCCTTGTGGAACGCCTATTCGACCATGCTGAAGGGCCGCGAGCGCCGCAGCCCCCTGGCCATCGAGAGCCCCGAGCGGCGCGTCATCATGGCCCCCGGCGGCGGCATCGCCGCCATCGAGCCGCGCAAATCGCTGGAGGCCCACCGCCTGATCGAGGAAATGATGATCCAGGCCAACGTCTGCGCCGCCGAGACGCTGGAGAGGACGCGCACGCCCCTGATCTATCGCGTCCACGAAACGCCCAGCCAGGAGAAGATCTTCAACCTGGCCGACTTCCTGCACACCATCGGCAAGCCCTGGAACAAGGGCGAGGCGCCGACCACCAAGCGCTTCAACAAGCTGCTGGACGAGATGCGCGACGGCCCCCACGCCGAGGTCGTCAACGAGGTGGTCCTGCGCACCCAGATGCAGGCGGTCTATTCGCCGGACAACGTCGGCCACTTCGGCCTGCATCTGGACCGCTACGCCCACTTCACCTCGCCGATCCGCCGCTATTCCGACCTGATCGTGCACCGGGGCCTGATCCGCGGCCTGAACCTGGGCTCGGACGGGCTGACGGACCGCGAGATCGCCGAACTGGAAGGCATCGCCGAGCACGTCACCGAGACCGAGCGTCGCTCGATGGCCGCCGAACGCGACGCCATGGACCGCTACATCGCCGCCTTCCTGGAAGACCACGTCGGCGCGACCTTCACCGGGCGCATCACCGGCGTGACGCGCTTCGGCCTCTTCATCCGGCTGGACGAGACGGGCGCCGACGGTCTGGTCCCCGTATCCTCGCTGGGCCATGAGTATTTCACCCACGACGATCGCGCCCATGCCCTGATCGGCGAGCGCACGGGCCAGCGCTACACCCTGGGCCGCCGCGTCGAGGTTCGTCTGGCCGAGGCCACGCCGGTCACCGGCGGTCTGGTGCTGGAGATGCTGTCCGACCCTGAACCGCGCGATCCCAATGCTCCGGCCCCGCGCTACGGCGTCCGTGGACGCGGCGGCGACCGCCCGCCGATGCGCGGAAAAGGCCGCCCCGGCGGTCCCAAGCCGCGCAACGGCGGCAAGCCGTCGGGCGGCTTGAAGGGGGTGCGCAAGGGCAAGCGCCGGTGAAGCCCGCCGCCCCCTTCGACGCCGCTCAGGACCTGGCCGACGCCCCGCGCACCGGCGGCGCTCAGCGGCCCAAGGACGCCGCCACCCTGATCCTGACGCGGGGCGCAGAGCGGCCGGAAGTCCTGATGGGCCGCCGCGCGCCGGGTCACGTCTTCATGGCCTCGAAGTGGGTCTTTCCCGGCGGGCGCATCGACCGGTCCGACTTCACCGCCGCCTCGACCGGCGAACTGTCGTCGGACGTAGCCCGGCGGCTGGAGGCGGAAATGCCTGCCCGCCGCGCCCGCGCCCTGGCCCTGACCGCCGTGCGCGAAACCTTTGAGGAAACCGGACTGATCCTGGGCCGAACCGCGCCGTCCGCCTCCGTCGCCGGGCCGTGGCGGGACTATCGTCAGGCAGGCGCCCTGCCCGACCTGTCGGTCCTGTCCTATGTGGCCCGCGCCATCACGCCGCCGGGGCGCACCCGCCGCTTCGACGCCCGTTTCTTCATGGCCCCGGTCGAGGCCCTGCGCGATCCCGACCGGATCGAGGGATCAGGCGAACTGGACGAGATCGCCTGGCTGCCACTGGACGAGGCGCAGAGCCTGGACCTGCCCGCCATCACCCGCTTCGTCCTGGGCGAGGTGGCCGAGCGGCTGAGCCATCCCGACCGCCCCCTGCCCTTCGTGCGCATGGTGCGTGGCCGTCACGTCGTCGAACATCAGGACTGAGGCCATGGCCAGGCAGACCATCCTTCTGCGCCTGACCATCGAGAACCCTGTGCCGGGCGTCTGCTACAGCCTGCAGGGCAAGGAGGGCGAGCCGGTCGACGCCATGACCGCAACCGAAGCCCCGCTATCGCTGGACGCGCCCGTCGTCCTGAACGACGACAACCGCCTGACCGGCCCCTTCGTGCGGCGCGAGGGGCCGACGCGTCGCTTCGTCTATATCGGCATCGGAACCCATGCGGGCTTTTCCGACGCGGCATGGAGCCGTCGCGCCAAGATCGACGTCCACGACATCCCCGCAGACCTGCTGGAGGCCGCCCGCCAGGGCCGCATTCTGGAAGCTCGCCTGCCGGGTCGAGCCAAGGACGGCGGTCCGGCCTGCGCCACCGTCCGCCCGCTGGCGCCGTGGAAAGCTCTCTAGGCCCTACTGCGCGACGGGCCTGGTCAGATCGAACTCGACGCGGAAATGACGGTTCGGACGGCGCAGCTCATAGGCGAACATGTGCCGGGGATGGATCTCCATCGCCCAGACATTGGTGGTCGAGACCGAGGCGTTGTTGGCGTTGAACAGGTCGATGGATTCCTGATCCACCGGGAATTCCTGCCGTTCGGCCGTGCCGGCGCCCGCCGTGTCCCCGCCGTACCAGTGCAGGGTGTCGGTCGTGCCGTCATCGTGGCGATGATCATGCTTCAGCCGCAAGCCCGTGGCCGTGCGCTTCACCACCCAGGTCCGTGACCGATCGGCGCCGACCCAGAAGGGAATGCGAATCTCTTCGGCAGAACAGTCACGCACATGCATCAACAGCCTCTGGCTGGCGAAATCCGAATCGGCGGAATCCGTGGTGACCACCTTGCCCTCGAATCTCTGGCCGCACAGGGCGCTCAGATTCTTGAAGAAGGCGTCCTGGGGCGTGTCGGCGCGCGCGACGACGGGCAAGGACGACAGGGTCAGGGCGGCGGCCGCAAGGGCGATCGAGGTCAGGGCTTTCATTTCGTCACCCTAACCTTTAGGAGCCTTTCCTCAACGCGACATCGCGGGCGTTGACTTTGGTCAGCGCCTGAGTATGTTCCGCGCCTCTCGTTTCATGCGGCTTTCGCCGTCGCAAAGGTAATTCCGATGGCCAAACCGGCTTCCATCAAGATCCGCCTGAACTCCACCGCTGACACCGGCTTCTTCTACGTGACCAAGAAGAACGCTCGTACGATGACCGAAAAGATGGTCGTCAAGAAGTACGACCCGGTCGTCCGCAAGCACGTCGAGTTCAAGGAAGGCAAGATCAAGTAAGGCCCTTGACGGCTCGAACCCCCGGGTTCGCTTGACTGCAGAATTCGAAACGCCCGGCTTTTCAGCCGGGCGTTTTTCGTTGCGTGATCAACAGGATCGCCCTGTCAGGCCGCGCGGGCGACGACCTTGTTCCGCCCCGACGCCTTGGCCTCATAGACCCCCTCGTCCGCGCGTTTCAGCAGGGCCTCGGGCGTGTCGTCGGCTCCCATGGTAGCGGCCACGCCCACCGAGACGGTGATGTTCAGATGCGCCTTGCCGTCCATGACACGGAAGGGCGCCGCGCCCACGTCGCGCCGGATCCGCTCGGCGATTCGATGGGCGTCCTCCAGCGTCGTACCGGGCATGACGACCACGAACTCCTCGCCGCCGAATCGGCACGGCAGGTCAACGGCGCGCACATTCGTGGCCAGCCGCACCGAGAATTCGCGCAGCACCTCGTCGCCGGCGTCGTGACCGAAGCCGTCGTTCACGGCCTTGAAGTGGTCGATGTCGAGAACCAGCACCGCCACCGGCTCGCCGCCGCGATTGGTGCGCGCCACCAGCGCCTGCAGCTGGTTCGACATATAGCGACGGTTATGCAGCCCGGTCAGGGCGTCCGTGACAGCCATCTCCAGGCTGTGATCCAGTTTCTCGCGCAGGAAGTCGCCATAACGCTTGCGCCGCACCTGGGTCCGCACACGCGCCGACAGCTCCTCCGGGTCCACCGGCCGGGTCAGAAGATCATTGGCCCCCAACTCCAGCGCCTTCAGCAGCCGGGGCCGGTCCTGCGAATCGACCAGGGCCAGGATCGGCAGCCGCCGCGTCGGCTCCTTGGAACGCGCCTGGGCGATCAGGCGCAGTCCGTCAAAGCCGTCCGAGGTCACATTGACGATCATCAGGTCAACCGGTCCGCGCGCCGCCTCCAGCGCCGCGACGGGATCGGCTTCGATCAAGGGGCGGTGCTCCAGCGCCAGTTCCTGCGCCACCTTCGCAGCCTGCAGGACGTTGTCGTCCACCACCAGAACGCGCCCGCCCGAACCCTTCAGCCGCGCCACGCCGGCGGTGTCGACGCCGACGCGCCGCCCGCTCTCCTCGCGCTCGCGCAACTCGTCCATGACCATCTTCAGACGCGTCAGGCTCTTGACCCGCGCCATCAGGATCACGTCGTCCAGAGGCTTGGTCAGGAAGTCATCGGCGCCGGATTCCAGCCCCTTGATCCGGTCATGCCGCCCGTCCAGCGCCGTCACCAGCACCACCGGGATATGGCGTGTCCTGGCGTCGTCCTTCAGCCGACGACAGGTCTCGAACCCGTCCATGCCGGGCATCATGACATCAAGAAGGATCAGGTCCGGCTGTTCAGACGTCGCCAGGGCGATGGCCGTCAGCCCGTCCCCGCAGGTCAGAACGTCATAGTATTCAATCGTCAGCTTGGCTTCGAGCAGTCGGACATTGGTCTCGACGTCGTCCACCACCAGGATACGCGCGCTCATGCCGCCCTACCCCAGATGCTTGCGGATCGTCTCGAGAAACGACACCACCGAAATGGGCTTGGAGATATAGGCCTCGCAACCACCCTGCCTGATCCGCTCCTCATCGCCCTTCATGGCGAAGGCTGTAACAGCGATGACAGGGATATGGTTCAGCTCCTCGTCGTCCTTGAGCCATTTGGTCACTTCCAGCCCGGAAATCTCCGGCAGCTGAATATCCATCAGGATCAGGTCGGGGCGATGCTGGCGGGCAATGGCAAGCGCCTGCAGCCCTTCACGGGTCTGCAGGGTCTCGTAGCCCTGGGAATCGAGCAGATCATGAAAAAGCTTCATGTTCAGCTCGTTATCCTCGACGATGAGGACTTTCTTGGACATCCGCCACCCGGCTGTTTCGCCAAAAATTTGCGCCGTTGCGCAGGGCTTTTCGCCTTCTTCGGATGCACCTTGGGCCGCGCAGTCTTAAGTTGAAGTGAAGCTGCCATTTCTCATTGCGCTATCGGGCTTCGCACTGCTTGAGCGCCGACGGAGTTCAATTTGGCCCTGAAGGCCGTTTGCCGCGACTGCCTGTGGACCGGCGACCGCAAGGTCGAGCGGTGCCTTTCGTGCGCCTCGCGCCGCGTCATCAGCCATGACGAACTGGGCGAGCTGACCATCGCCCATCTGGATTGCGACGCCTTCTACGCCTCGGTGGAAAAGCGCGACCGGCCTGAACTGCGCGACAAGCCGGTCATCATCGGCGGCGGCAAGCGCGGCGTGGTCTCGACCGCCTGCTACGTGGCGAGACTGCACGGCGTCGGCTCAGCCATGCCCATGTACAAGGCTCTGAAGGCCTGCCCCGACGCCGTCGTCATCAAGCCGGACTTCCGCAAGTACGTCGCCGAAAGCGAGCGCATCTTCGGCGCGGTCGGCAGGCTGACGCCCCTGGTCCAGACCCTGTCGCTGGACGAGGCCTGGATCGACCTGGCCGGGACCGAGCGCCTGAACGGCGGCTCGCCCGCCTTTCAGTTGATCCGCCTGCAGAAATGGATCGAAGACGAGACCGGCCTGACCGTCTCCATCGGCCTGGCTCCCAATCGCTTCCTGGCCAAGATCGCGTCGGAACTGGACAAGCCGCGCGGTTTTTCGGTCATCGGCGCGGCCGAGGCCAAGAGCCTGCTGGCATCGCGCCCGGTCAACATCCTGCCCGGCGTCGGGCCGGTGTTCGGGCGCACCCTGAGGTCCGACGGCTTCGCCACGGTCGGCGATCTGGCCGCCGCCGACGTCAAGGATCTGGTCCGGCGCTACGGCGAGACGGGCCTGCGCCTCTACGACCTGAGCCACGCTCGCGACGCCCGCCCGGTACGCCCCGACCACGACCGGCGTGGGATGAGCGCCGAGACCACCTTCAACGACGACCTGACCGACGCCGAAGATCTGGAGGCCGAGTTGTGGCCCCTGTGCGAGAAGCTGGCGTCCAAGGCGCGCCGCGACGGCGTGGCCAGCCGCGTCGTGGTGCTGAAACTGCGCAAGGCCGACTTCAAAATCGTCACCCGCCGCATCACCCTGGCCGAGCCGGTGCAGACGGCGCGGGTGCTGTTTTCCGCCGGGCGCGACCTGCTGAAGCCCGAACTGGGCGAGCCCTATCGCCTGATCGGCATCGGCCTGGCCGAGATCGCTGAAGCGGGCGCCGCCCCCGCCGGTCTGTTCGCCACCGCCGAGACGCGCGCCCTGAAGACCGAGACCGCCATCGACGCCCTGCGCGAGAAATTCGGAGCCGCCGCCGTGGTTGCGGGCCGCGCGCTCAAGAAGCCCGGATGACGTGGCCCGCCCGGCGCGCTACACCCCGCCCGAACCCCTCAACGGAGCCTCCGACATGAGCATCCACGCCCGCATCGCCGAACTCGGCATCACCCTGCCCGAGCCGGCCAAGCCGGTCGCCAGCTACGTTTCCTATGTCCGCACCGGCAACCAGGTCCTGATCTCGGGCCAGCTGTCGAACGACGCCAATGGCGGCGTCAAGGGCACCGTCGGCGTCGATGTGACGCCGGAACAGGCCGCCGAGGCCGCCCGTCTGTGCGGCGTCAACCTGCTGGCCCAGATCAACGCCGCCGTCGACGGCGACCTGGATCGCGTGGTCCGCATCGTCAAGCTGGGCGCCTTCGTCCAGGCCGGCCCCGATTTCGAAGCCATCCCGGCCGTCGTCAACGGCTGCTCGGACCTGATGGTCCAGGTCTTCGGCGACGCCGGCAAGCACGCCCGCTCGGCCGTCGGCGTCTACAAGCTGCCGCTCGGCTTCGCCGTGGAAATCGACGCCATCATCGAGGTGAAGTGAGCTTCACGCTTCAGGTCCACGACGGGATCGCCGCGATAGGCCGGGACACGTGGGACGCCTGCGCGGCCCCGACCGGCGATCCCTTCGTCTCCTACGACTTCCTGCACGCCTGCGAGGCGTCCGGCAGCGCCGTCCCGTCCCAGGGCTGGGCGGCGCGTCACCTGTCCCTGCATGACGAAGACGCCGTGATCGGCGTCATGCCCCTCTATCTGAAGGGCCATAGCCAGGGCGAATACGTCTTCGATCACAGCTGGGCCGACGCCTATCAGCGCGCCGGCGGCCGCTACTACCCCAAGCTTCTGGGCGCCGTGCCCTTCACGCCCGCCACGGGGCCGCGTTTCCTGAACGCGCCCGGCACGGACGCCGCCACCGTGCGCGAGGCCCTGCTGCAAGGCGCGCTGACCCTGGTCGAGCGGCTCGGTGTCTCCTCCCTGCACATCAACTTCCCGACCGAGCCGGAATGGCGCGCCGTGACCGAGGCGGGCCTGCTGCCGCGCCGCGACATCCAGTTCATCTGGCGCAACGAGGGCTATCAGACCTTCGATGACTTCCTGGCCGCCTTGTCGTCCAATCGGCGCAAGACCATCCGGCGCGAACGGCGCGAGGCCCAGGCTGGGCTCGACATCCGCGTCCTGACCGGCGCCGAGATCACCGAGGCCCATTGGGACGCCTTCTTCGCCTTCTACATGGACACCGGCGACCGCAAGTGGGGCCGGCCCTATCTGACGCGGGACTTCTTCGCCCGCGTCGGCGCCACCATGGCTGACCGCATCGCCCTGGTCATGGCCTTCCGCGACGGGACGCCCATCGCCGGCGCCCTGAACTTCATCGGCCGCGACGCCCTCTACGGCCGTCAGTGGGGCGCGCTCGAGGATGTGCCATTCCTCCATTTCGAGCTCTGCTATTATCAGGCTGTCGACTTCGCGATTGCCCGGGGCCTGTCACGCGTCGAGGCCGGGGCCCAGGGCGAGCACAAGATCGCCCGCGGCTATCTGCCCTCCCCCGTCTATTCCGCCCACTGGATCGCCGATCCGGCCCTGCGTGATCCGGTCGCCCGCTACCTCGACAACGAGCGCCCGGCGGTTGAGGCGGAAATGGAAACCATGCGGGCGGATCTGTCGCCCTATCGCGGCGCCAGGTTGACGTGAGGCGGCGGCACGAAGGGACAACGTCGATTTTTGCCGCCTTCGAAGCCTTTCACAGCCACGCCCCGTAAACGAACGACGGTCTTTGACTTTCCCGTAATTTCAAACCATCGTCGCCGCCTGGCTATCAAAGGAAAGAAGATGCTGCCCTTGGTTCTTATGGCCCTGTTGATGGGACAAACCTCAGATCAGGCTCCTGCGGCTGAAACCGTCGCCGTGACTCGCGTCGCCGAAACCGCCGCCGCGCAACCGGCCGCACCGCGTGAGCGTCTTGTCTGCCGTAGCCGCGACGGCGTGGAATCGCGCCTGCAATCCAGACGAGAACGCGTTTGCCGCACACGCGCCCAATGGGACGCCATTGAAGCAGCCCACGCCATCGAGGCCCGTGGCATCACCCAGACCAGCGGCTCCGTCCAGTACACTCCGCCGGGCGGCTAATTCAGTCTCTTCGCTCTCGCTGCAACTGGATGCTGGAACCTGGCAGGACGCCAGGCGCTAGGACTACGAGGCTCCTCACTCACATCCAGGGATCACCATGACCGATCAACGTATCGAAGGCGTCGCGACGGAACTTAAGGGCAAGGCCCAGAGCGGCCTCGGCCGCCTGACCGGCGACAGCAAGCTGCAGGTCGAGGGCAGGCTGAACGAGGTCAAGGGCAAGGCGCTGGACGCCTATGGCCGCGTCATCGACGGTCTGGACGGCATGGTGGACAAGGCGCCCGCCGATCTGCGCGAGCCCGCCCGCAAGGGTCTGGATTTCGCCCGTCGCAAACCCTTGCTGACCACCGGCATTCTGGCCGGTGCGGCTGTGCTTCTCGGCGCGCTGGGCCGCAGGCGCTAGGTCTCAACCGTTGTCGGCCGCCTGGGCGAACAGGCGGCCGACAACCGCGTCCACCTGATCGGCGGCGTCCAGTTCGATCGTCGCCGTCAGCCGCTCGGACCAGCTTTCACGTCGCGCCGACGGTGACAGGCGCGAGGATAATTCCGGCGCCAGCTTCAATCCCAGCAAAGCCCGCCCGCCCTTCAACGGGCGCATGGCTGCGAACTGCACGCTGCGCGAAAATGCCGTGTAGCCCTTGCGTTGCCCCGAAATGACGTCTTCGACGCCGTCAGCGACGCGCTCGACCGCCTCCAGGATCGCCAGGGAGGCCGCATCCTTCCACAGCGCCGCGCGCAGGGCCTCAGGCTCGTCCCAGCCTGGGCCGTCGGCGGGGCAACAGGCGTCGAGAATTTGCGCCGCGTGGTTCTGACCCACGCCATATGTCGCCTTCAGCCAGGCCGCCTGGGCGCGCGGCGCGGTCTCGGGGCAGGACTTCATGATCGCCACCCAGTCGGCCAGCGGCTTGCCGGTGTTCTTTTCCAGATTGGCCTGGACTGTGGCGAACCACTTCTTCTGTCGCTCCGTCAGCACTGCGGTCATCTACCCCTCCGTCCTTGCGCGACCATGCGCCTCTGCCCGCGCCAAAGAAAAGGCCCGGGCGTTTCCGCCCGGGCCTCAGCATGCAAACCTGAGCGAAATCAGGCCGTTTCTTCTTCCTCTTCCTTCACCGCCGCGCCCTTGGCCGGGGTGATGTCGAAGGCGATCTTGCCGTCCTTCAGCTCGACCTTGACGTGTCCGCCGCGCGTCAGACGGCCGAACAGGATGTCGTCGGCCAGGGGCTTCTTGATGTGCTCCTGAATGACGCGGGCCAGGGGTCGTGCGCCATACAGTTCGTCGAAGCCGTTCTTGGCCAGCCAGTCGGTCGCCTCGTCGGTCAGTTCGATGGTGATGTTGCGGTCCGCCAGTTGGGCGTCCAGTTGCATCATGAACTTGCCGACCACCGAACGGATCGTCTCGGCGCCCAGCGGCTTGAAGGCCACGATGGCGTCCAGGCGGTTGCGGAACTCCGGCGCGAACAGGCGCTGGATGGCCTTGTCGTCCTCGCCTTCGACCTTGCCCCGGCCGAAGCCGATGGAGGCCCGGGCGTTGTCGGCGGCCCCGGCGTTGGTGGTCATGATCAGGATGACGTTCCTGAAGTCGACCTTCTTGCCCACGGCGTCGGTCAGGGTCCCGTTGTCCATCACCTGCAGCAGGATGTTGTAGACGTCGGGGTGGGCCTTCTCGATCTCGTCCAGCAGGACCACCGAGTGCGGGTGCTGATCGACAGCGTCGGTCAGCAGGCCGCCCTGGTCGTGGCCGACATAGCCCGGAGGGGCGCCGATCAGACGGCTGACCGTGTGGCGCTCCATGTATTCCGACATGTCGAAGCGCTGCATCTCGATGCCCAGGGTGGCGGCGAGTTGCTTGGCCACCTCGGTCTTGCCGACACCGGTCGGACCGCTGAACAGGAAGGCGCCGATCGGCTTGTTCGGGTCGCGCAGACCCGCCCGCGCCAGCTTCATCGCCGCCGAGACCTGATCAATGGCCTGCTCCTGGCCGTAGACGACGCGCTTCAGGTCGGATTCCAGCTCGCGCAGGGATTCCGTATCCGACTTGCTGACCGACTTGGGCGGGATGCGGGCCATCTTGGCGATGACGGCCTCGACCTCCTTCTGGCCGATGACCTTCTTGCGCCTCGATTCCGGCAGCAGCATCTGCGACGCCCCCGCCTCGTCGATCACGTCGATGGCCTTGTCCGGCAGCTTGCGGTCAGTGATGTAGCGCGCCGACAGATCCACCGCCGTGCGGATGGCGGCGTCGGTGAAACGCAGCTTGTGGTGCGTCTCATAGGTCGTCTTCAGTCCCTTGAGGATCTTCACCGTATCCTCGATCGTCGGCTCGTTGACGTCGATCTTCTGGAAGCGCCGCACCAGGGCGCGGTCCTTCTCGAAGTGCTGGCGATACTCCTTGTAGGTAGTCGAGCCCATGCACCGCAGGCTGCCGGACGCCAGAGCCGGCTTCAGCAGGTTGGAAGCGTCCATCGCCCCGCCCGACGTCGCGCCGGCGCCGATCACAGTATGGATTTCGTCGATGAACAGGACCGCGTTCTCGTGCGTCTCCAGTTCCTTGACGACCTGCTTCAGCCGCTCCTCGAAATCACCGCGATAGCGGGTGCCGGCCAGCAGCGCCCCCATGTCGAGCGAGTAGATGGTGGCGTCCTTCAGGACCTCGGGCACCTCGCCGTTGACGATCTTGCGGGCCAGGCCCTCGGCGATGGCGGTCTTGCCGACGCCAGGATCGCCGACCAGCAACGGATTGTTCTTGGTCCGGCGGCACAGGATCTGGATTGAACGCTCGACCTCGGCCTGACGGCCGATCAGGGGGTCGATCTTGCCGTGTCGCGCCTTCTCGTTCAGGTCGACGCAATAGGCCTCCAGCGCCTCTCCGCCCGATTTGACGGCGGCGGCGTCCTCGGCCTCCTCGGGCGAGCCCTTGGCGGGACGGGTCTCGGCCGCGCCCGGCTTCTTGGCGATGCCGTGGGCGATGAAGTTGACCGCGTCATAGCGCGTCATGTCCTGCTCTTGCAGGAAGTAGGCGGCGTGGCTTTCGCGTTCCGAGAAGATAGCGACCAGGACATTGGCGCCCGTCACCTCTTCGCGGCCCGACGACTGGACATGAATGACGGCGCGCTGGATCACGCGCTGGAAGCCGGCCGTGGGCTTGGCGTCGTCGCCGTCCGCCGTGGCCAGGGCGGCCAGGTCGTTATCGACATAGAGGGTCAGCGCCGTCTTCAGCGCGCCCAGATCAACGTTGCAGGCCGTCATGACCGCCGACGCATCGGTGTCGTCGATCAGGGCCAGCAGCAGGTGCTCAAGCGTGGCGTACTCGTGCCGGCGCTCGTTCGCATAGTGGACCGCGCGGTGCAGGGTCTCTTCGAGAGGACGAGAAAAGGAGGGCATGGGAGATCCTCTCAGTCTTTTTCCATCGTGCATTGCAGAGGGTGCTGGTGACGGCGCGCCGTCTCAACCACCTGGGCGACCTTGGTTTCGGCCACTTCGTAGGTGAAGACGCCGCAGACCCCGACGCCATGCTGGTGCACATGCAGCATGATGCGGGTCGCGTCTTCCCGGCTCTTCTGGAAGAACCGTTCCAGCACATAGATGACGAACTCCATCGGCGTGTAGTCGTCATTCAGGATCAGCACTCGATAAAGCGAGGGCCGCTGAAGCTTCGGCTTTGTCTCGGTGACGACGGCGGCGCCTGCGCCTCCGCCTTGTTCACCTGGCCGTCTGGTAGGCATTCGTTGTCCGTCTTCGGGGGGAGTCGATGGATCAGATAGGTGATGATGGCCTGATTTGTAGAGGCGTCCAGTCACGCGTTGCGTGAACGGCCGACTTGCCGCACCCGGAGCGGCGCCGGACGCAAAAAAGGCCCCGGCGTTTCCGCCGGGGCCTGATTGTACGCTACAGAAGATCGTCCGGCTTAGCGGGCGGCCTGGAAGCTCTCGACGGTCGCGGTGACGCGCTCGTTGATCGGCTTGAAGCTGTCCTTCACCGAGGCGGTGAAGATCTCGGTCGTCTTGCCGAACTGGGCCAGATAGGCCTCAGCGGCCGACTTGGCCCACGAGGTCTGCAGTTCGACCAGTTCCTGAACCGAGCGGGCCTGGCTGATCGACTGTGCGGCGGCGACGCCGTCTTCCCAGGACTTCTTCGAGAAGGCGATGGCTTCCTGCGACAGAGCCTCGGCGCCCTTCTGGGCGGCGGCGGCCGACTCGACGACGGCCTCGAGGTTCTTCTTGCCGTGAGCGTTCAGCTCGGTCAGCGAAGCGACCGACTTGTCCACGCCTTCGCGGAAAGCCTTGGCGCCAGCGGCCTGGATGGATTCAGCCTGGGCTTTCGCCTTGGCGGTGGTTTGTTCGACGGTCTTCTTAACAGTCTCTGCGGCGTCAGCCATGGGGACTCTCCTGAAGCGATGAGGGGTTTCGCGACAAACGGGTCCATCGCGACGATGGCCATATGGTGCAAGTGCGAAATGACTTCAAGTGAATTTTGTGCGATGCAACATATAAACACCGATCACCTGCCCGCGCAGGCGCGATCACAACTCCGTTGACGCCTTGTTAACCCTCTCGAAACCCCCGCGACGGATGTTAGCTTTTGTAAAGCGCGGTGATCAGGGTCGTCTTCGCGCCACAGTGACGAGGCTAGTAGATTGACCATGAACGCAGCATTCCGCCGTCGCTTCCTGGCCGCCCTGGTTCTGGGCGGCGTGGTCCTCACGCCCGCCCTGGGCGCGCCCCCGCCGGTCGCTCAGTCCTCGGACAACTCGCGCTACGCCTCCATCGTGGTCGACGCCGCCTCGGGCGAGGTGCTGTTCTCACGCTTCGCAGACGCCCGGCGCTACCCCGCCTCGATCACCAAGGTCATGACCCTGTATCTGGTTTTCGAGGCCCTGGAATCCGGCAAGGTCAAGCTGACGGACAACCTGACCGTATCACCGCGCGCCGCTTCACAACCGCCTTCCAAGCTGGGCCTGGCCGCCGGTCAGTCGATCAGCCTGGACGACGCCATGAAGGCCACGGCCGTCCGTAGCGCCAACGACATGGCCGTGGTTCTGGCCGAACACATTGGCGGCTCCGAAGCCCAGTTCACCGCCCGCATGACGGCCAAGGCCAGGGAACTGGGCATGGACCACACCCGGTTCACGACCGCCAACGGCCTGCCCGACACACGCCAGGCGACGACTGCTCGCGACCTGTCCATCCTGAGCCGTGCGGTGATGCGCGACTATCCGCAGTACTATCGCTACCTCGGACTGCACGACTGGTACTACAACGGCCGCGACTACCGGAACACCAACGGCCTGCTGGCCACCGGTCGCGGCTACGACGGCATCAAGACCGGCTTCACCAACGCCTCGGGTTACAATCTCGCTGCCTCCTCGGTGCGCGACGGCAAGCGGATCATCACCATCGTCATGGGCGGCCGTTCGACGCGGACCCGCAACGACCACGTCGCAGAATTGATGGACACCGGCTTCGAGGTCCAGCGCCGACGCAGCCAGGGCGAGCGCATTCAGGTCGCCCAGACCTTCTTTGAACAGCGCGGCTACGGCATCAGCGCCGATCCCAATCCGCCGGTCGAGTACGCCTCGGTCTCTGATGAAGACGGCGAAGGCGTCGGCTCGACCGCCGTGGCCTATGTCTCTGGCTCGCCGCCGGCAAACCTGCCGACCGAAGTGACGCCGCCGCCGTCGGCCCGCGCCGCAACCTCACGCACAACGCCCCCAGCGCAGCGCGCGGAGACTCCGCGCTCGCCCGAAAGCCTGACCGCTTCGCTAAACGGCAGCACGACGTCGCGACGCGCATCCGCCCCTGCCCGCTCACCGACACGTGAAGCCTCACGCGCGCCCGCCGGACGCTGGACGGTTCAGGTCGGCGCCTTCCGTGACGAGACCGTGGCCCGCAACTGGCTCAACGAGGTCAGCCGGCGATTCCGCACCCAGTTCACCGAGGCGCAGCGCGATGTTCAGAGCGCCGATGGCTGGTATCGCTCGCGCTTCACCGGCATGACCCAGGCTTCGGCCGAGGCCGCCTGCGAGGCTCTGGGCGAACGTCGCGTCACCTGCATGGTCATCCGCCCCAGCTAGATCGCGCCGCGACCATTGCGCCAACTTCCCTCGGCCAGCCGACGGGCATAGTCGCGCACGTCCGACGGCCAGGCCTCGATCGCGGCGTCAAAGGCGACCCAGTCGCCGGCGAACAACATCCGGGTCGCCTCCTCATAGCCAGGCTGATCGCCGGCCATGGCGGTCATGAAGCGATAGGCGGCCTCGCGACTGCGGCGCACGCGATCCGGCCCCTCGGCTGCGCGCAAAGCGTTCTCGACCAGCTTCCGCAGCGCGACCGAAGCCCCGCCCGGCTGGGACGCCAGCCAGTCCCAGTGACGCGGCAACAGGGTGACTTCGCGCGCCGTGACTCCCAGCCTGGGCCGTCCCGGGCCGCGCTTCTCCACAGCCTCGACCGGCAGACGCGCCAGCACAGCCGCCAGATCGCCGCGCAGATCGAACTCCATCGGTCGGGCGTCGGCGTCGTCAAAAATCAGGACCGACTCGCCCGCATCATGCGCCGCCTTGACCGCCGCCACGACCTCAGACGGCGCGCCCGAAGCGATCAGACGATTTCCGGCAAAGGCGGTGCAGGTTTCAGTGGGCATCATCAGCTCCTTGAGGTCGCGACGATTTACCCGGGCAAAATATCCGCGTCAATATTACCCGGATTTATTCAGCGCGCCCGCTCGCCCTCGCCAAACAGGGAGGCCGCGATCCAGCTGACCCCCCCCGTCACGATAGCCGCCCCGATCCCGGCCCATAAACCGTTGACCGAGAAACCGCCCAGGAACCAGGCCGTCAGTCCAATCATCGCCGCGTTCACCACCAGCAGGAACAGACCCAGGGTCACGATGGTCAGCGGCAGGGTCAGGATCACCATGATCGGCCGCACGATGGCGTTGACCAGACCGAGGATCACCGCCGCCGCGACCAATGATCCCGTAGAGGTGAAGTCCACCCCTGGCACGACCTTGGCCGACAACCACAGTCCAAGGGCGGTGACGACCGCCTGAACGATGAAACGCAGCATGGAAAGCAATCTCCGTGAACCTTGACCATATAGTGCGTCAGATCGCTTTTCGCTCCCGTGCGAAATCCGCCCCGCCCTGCTAGCCTTCCGTGGACACCTCTGACGGAGCCTCCCCATGAGCCTTCACGGCGCCTACGACCCCGACAACATCTTCGCCAGGATCCTGCGCGGCGAAATCCCCAGCGTGAAGGTGTGGGAAGACGACGACGTCCTGGCCTTCATGGACGTCTTCCCCCAATCCGAGGGTCATGTCCTGGTGGTGTCCAAGACCTCGACGGCCCGCAACCTGCTGGAGATCGAGCCGGAAGTCCTCGCCAAGCTGACCGCCGCCGTCCAGCGCACAGCCCGCGCGGTGGAGAAGGCGCTGAAGCCCGAGGGTTTCAGCCTGATGCAGTTCAACGGCGAGGCCGGGGGCCAGACCGTCTTCCACCTGCATTTCCACATCGTGCCGCGCTGGGCCGATCGCGCCCTGAAGGGCCACGGCCATGCCCCCATGGCCGACGCCGAACAGCTCAAGGCCCTGGCCGCGCGGATCGCCGCCGAACTGGACTGACTACAACGGCCCCTTGAAGATGAAGAAGGCCCCGCCCGCGATCAGCGCAAAGCCGACCAGATGGTTCAGGGTCAGCTTCTCGCCAAGGTAGAGCACCGAGAAGACGGCAAAGACCACCAGGGTGATCACCTCCTGCATGGTCTTCAGCTCGGCCGCCGAATAGACCTGATGACCGATGCGATTGGCGGGCACGGCCAGGCAGTATTCGAAGAAGGCGATCCCCCAGCTCAGGATCACCACGATCCACAAGGGCTTCGAGCCGAATTTCAGATGGCCGTACCAGGCGAAGGTCATGAAGACGTTCGACAGGGCCAGCAGAAGGATCGGCGTGAGATAGGGCGTCATCGGCATGGTCGGACTGTGCTTGCGTCCTGACGATTCCACCAGCATAAGGCCCGCAACGCCGGATTAGCACAGTGGTAGTGCAGCGGTTTTGTAAACCGAAGGTCGCGGGTTCAAATCCTGCATCCGGCACCACTTCTTCTGGCCGCCTCCTCCCATGTCCGAGACGACCAACAAGCTGGGCCACAAGATCGGGACGCGCGGGGCGCGGACCCGCCGGGCCATTCTCGACGCCCTGCGCGAGCTGCTGAACCACAAGCACCTGGGCGAGATCCGCGCCGCCGACGTGGCGATGGCGGCAGGCGTCTCGGCGCCGACCTTCTACACCTATTTCAAGTCGGTCGAGGAAGGCCTGCTGATCCTGTGCGAGGAGGCCGGCGAGGACTTCCAGCGGCTGGCCCGGCACATTCACGCCGACTGGAC
Source organism: Brevundimonas sp. T2-11 (assembly GCF_055397675.1). Taxonomy (NCBI): domain Bacteria; kingdom Pseudomonadati; phylum Pseudomonadota; class Alphaproteobacteria; order Caulobacterales; family Caulobacteraceae; genus Brevundimonas; species Brevundimonas sp. T2-11. The sequence continues at coordinate 1,212,476 of NZ_AP027920.1, read as the reverse complement.
CGCCGACCGCGCCTTCGAATCCGTGCGCGCCTATGTGCTGGAGGTCCTGGCCCTGTGGAACGACCACGGGCCGGTGCTGCGGGTCGAGCACATGCTGGCCGACAAGGGCGAGCCGGGCTTCGCCGAAAGCCGCATCAAGCGCATGCGGCGTCTGCACCTGGCGCTGGAGCGCCGCATCGCCCAGGCCAAGGCCAACGGCATGCATCCTGAGGGCCTGAGCCCCCGCCTGACCTCCTATGAGACCGCCAATCTGGTGGAGTCCGTCGCCGCCGGCTTCGCCCTGATGCGCCGCGCCGACACGCCCGAGGCCATTGTCGATACGACGGCGCATATCGTCGTGAAACTGACGACGGGGCGCTGACTTTTCCTCCCCACTTCGTGGGGAGGTGGCGCGGCGGCGAAGCCGATGTGACGGAGGGGCGCTGCGAGCCAAAGCTCAACCAAGCCCCTACACCGCTTCGCGGTCCCCCTCCCCACGAGGTGGGGAGGAGATATCTGGCTCAGCCCCCGCCCAGCGCCACGGCGACGTGATAGACGATGAAGGCCGCCAGATAGGCGAGGCCGAACAGATAGCCGACCATGATCATGGTCCACTTCATCGAGCCGGTCTCGCGACGGACCACGCCCAGGGTGGGCAGGCATTGCGGCGCGAAGACGTACCAGGCCAGGAAGGCCAGACCCGTGGCCAGCGACCAGTCGGCCGACAGGACCGAGGCCAGGGCGCCGACGTTTTCTTCCGCGCCGGCGATGGAATAGACCGTGCCCAGGACCGCCACGGCGACCTCGCGCGCGGCCATGCCGGGCACCAGGGCCACCACCATCTGCCAGCTGAAGCCGATGGGGGCGAAGACGGGCTCCAGCGCCTTGCCGATCATGCCGGCGAAGGAATAGTCGATGGCCGGTCCCGTCGCCCCTTCCGGCGGATAGGGGAAGGTCGACAAGGCCCAGACGATGACCATCAGCGGCAGGATGATCTTGCCCGCGCGGCGGATGAAGATCTTGGCCCGCAGCCACAGATTGAACAGGACGCTCTTGATGTCGGGGATCTTGTAGGCGGGCAGTTCCATCATGAAGGGCTCGACGGCGCCGCGCCAGAAGACCCGACGGATCACCAGCGAGACCAGAAGCGCGCTGACGATGCCCGCCGCATAGAGGCCGAACATCACCAGGCCCTGCAGGCTGGCCCAGCCCCAGACGGTTTCGTTGGGGATGAAGGCCGCGATGATCAGGGTGTAGACGGGGATGCGCGCCGAGCAGGTCATCAGCGGCGCGATCAGGATGGTGGTCAGCCGGTCGCGCTTCGCCTCGATCACCCGCGTCGCCATAATGCCGGGAATGGCGCAGGCGAAGCTGGACAGCAGGGGGATGAAGGCCCGGCCGTGCAGCCCCGCCCCGCCCATGATCTTGTCCATCAGGAAGGCCGCCCGGGCCATGTAGCCGAAGTCTTCCAGCACGATGATGAACAGGAAGATGATCAGGATCTGCGGCAGGAAGACCAGGACGCTGCCGACCCCGCCGATCAGACCATCGACGATCAGGCTCTGCAGCAGGCCGGTGAAGCCTTGATCCGGCAGGACCGTGGCCACCCAGCCGCCGACCAGGGCGAAGAAGGCCTCGATGCCGTCCATCGCGGGCGTGGCCCAGGTGAAGACGGCCTGGAACATGACGAACAGGATGCCCAGCAGGATGACCAGACCGGCGACGGGATGCAGCAGGACGCTGTCGATCTTGCCGGTCAGGGTGTCGGGCCGCTCGGGCGGGCGGACGCAAGCCTTCATGATGCGCTCGGCCTCGCGGTGGGCGTCGCGGATTTCGGCGGCGGACGGGGCGTGCCATTCGCTGCGGGTCTCGCCCACGGCCTGATCGGCCTGGGCCTGGACCGCGGCGACCAGTTCAGTGATCCCGCGCTTGCGCGTGGCGACCGTGGTGACCACGGGGGCGCCGATCTCGGCCGACAGCTTCTCCAGGTCGATGCGCAGGCCCTGACGCTGGGCGATGTCGAACATGTTGAGCGCCAGCACCATGGGCCGCCCGACCTGCTTCAGCTCCAGCGCCAGCCGCAGCACCAGACGCAGGTTGGTGGCGTCGGCGACGCAGACCACAACGTCCGGCGGGGTCTCGCCCGGCAAGGCGCCGAGCACGGCGTCGCGGGTGACCTCCTCGTCCAGGCTGCGGGCGCGCAGCGAATAGGTGCCCGGCAGGTCCAGCACCGACAGGGTGCGGCCGTCGGCGGCGTGGATGCGCCCCTCTTTGCGTTCCACCGTGACGCCGGCGTAGTTGGCGACCTTCTGATGCGCGCCGGTCAGGGCGTTGAACAGGGCGGTCTTGCCGCTGTTGGGATTGCCGACCAGGGCGACGCGGGCGGTTCGAACGGCCACATCCATCAGGCTTTTCCTCCATCCAGACGGATGGTCAGGCTGGCGGCCTCGTGCCGACGCAGGGCCACGCGCATGTCGTCCACCTTCATGGCGATGGGATCACGCCCGAACAGACCTTCGTGCAGCAGCTCGACGCGCGCGCCCTCGACAAAGCCCAGCTCCAGCAGGCGGCGCTCCAGCTCGATCTCATGGTCCAGATGGTGGCAGTGGGCGCCGACCTGAACGATGACGCCGCGGTCGCCGCGTCGGGCCTGGCTGAGTTTGATGGTGTCGGTCATGGCGCTCATTACGACGGCGCCCGGCGCCGCTCACATTTGTTGACAGCGATTATCAGGCGCGAAGACCCTGCGTCCAGTAATGATAACCGTCGACGCTGAGACCAAATGCCCATCGGCGATCCTGGCGGCATGGCCTATGAAGGCCGTCATGCGCAGCCTTCTCGCCCTGTCCGCCGCCCTTATCGCTCCCCTGGCCCTCGGCGCCTGCGGAGACGCCTCCACGCCCGCCGCCGATGAAGCGCCCAAGGCGCCGCCGCCCCCGGCTCTGACGGATGCGGAGAAAACGGCCATGCTGGCCGCCCTGCCCGCCCCCTACAACGACGGCGATCTGGAGAACGGCCGTCGCGCCTTCGCCCGTTGCCGCTCGTGCCACACCATTACGCCGGGCGGCCCCAACATGGCTGGACCGAACCTCTACGGGGTCTTCGGGCGCCAGGCCGGGGCCCTGGACAAGTACAGCTACTCCCACGCCCTGCGGTCGGCCGGCTTCACCTGGGACGCCGAAAAACTGGATCACTGGCTGGAAAACCCCCGGACCTTCCTGCCCGGCAACAAGATGACCTTCGCTGGCCTGCGCGACGCCACGGACCGCCGCGACGTCATCGCCTTCCTGAAGGTGGAGACGGGCTACAAGCCGGAAACGACAGAGGCCGCCGCTGCCGCGACGACCCCCGCTTCCTGATCGTTAGACCAGAGCAGACCTAACCCGGGCTCATGTCTGGGGTCTTGCCGTCGGCGATCTCCTGGGCCTCCCACTCCTCGATCTTGCGAGCCGTGTATTCCGGCGACCGGGTGAAGCGCGCCAGCACGCCATAGATGACCGGCACCACGAACAGGGTCAGCATGGTGGCGAACATCGCCCCGGTGAAAATGACCACGCCGATGGTCTGGCGGCTGCCGGCGCCCGCGCCTTGCCACAGCACCAGCGGCAGGGCGCCGAAGGCCGTGGCGATCGAGGTCATGATGATCGGGCGCAGGCGAAGCGAAGAGGACTCGATGATCGCCTCGCGGATCGTCCGCCCCTGATCCCGAAGCTGGTTGGCGAACTCGACGATCAGGATGCCGTTCTTGGCCGCCACCCCGATCAGGATGATCAGGCCGATCTGACTGTAGATGTTCAGGCTGGAGCCCGCCATCAACAGGCCGAACAGCCCGCCCGCCGCCGCCAGGGGCACGGTCAGCATGATGACCGCCGGGGTGATCCAGCTCTCGAACTGGGCCGCCAGCACCAGGAAGACCAGCAACAGGGCCAGGGCGAAGGCCCAACCCACGGCGCTGCCCGCCTCCTGCTGATCGCGTGCGGCGCCGCCCCAGCGGATGGTGGCCAGACCTTGCGGCTGCTTGGCGACCTCGGCGTTGAGGAAGGCCACGGCGTCGTCGATGGTGGTGCCGGGGTTCAGGTCGGCCTGCAGGGTGATGGCCCGCTGACGGTCCAGACGGCGACGATCAGGCGTGTCGCCGGACGTCTGGGTCGTGACCACCGCCGACAGCGGCACCAGTTGGCCCGCGCCGGTCGAGACATAGAGGGCCTCCAGGTCCGCCACGCCGCGCCGGTTCTCGCGGTCGGTCTGCAGGATGACGTCGTATTCCTGACCGCCCTTGATGTAGGTCGTCGCGCGGCGCGACCCGAACATGGTCTCGAGCGCGCGGCCGATCTGCTGCGACGACACGCCGAGAGCGGCGGCCTTCTGCGGATCGACATCCACCAGCAGACGCGGGGCGTTCGGCTCATAATTGAGACGCGGTCGCGACAGACCCGGGTTCTCGAGCGCCGCCGCCAGAATGGGCTGCAGCCAGTTGTAGAGCGGGCCGTATTCCGATCCCGTCACGATCATCTCGACCGAGTTGGAGTTGCCGCCGCCGCGCTGGAAGGCGCCGGGAGTGGAGGCGTTGACCTGGGCGTCGGTCTGGCCGCGCAGCTTGCCGTTCAGCTCCTGAGCGATCTCGTCCGCCGAACGCTCGCGCTCGGACCAGTCGGCCAAATTCAGAACCGCGCTGCCCGAGCTGAAGCCCGAACCGCCGAAACCGGGCGCGGAGATCAGGAAGTTGGCCGCCTCGCCGCTGTCCCGGTACTCGGCCAGGATGGGCTCCAGGCCCAGCATGATCTTGCGCGTATAGTCGAAGCCCGCGCCTTCCGGGCCGGCGATGCGCAGGGTCACGCGGCCCCGGTCCTCGTTCGGCACCAGTTCATTGGGCAGGTGGAGGAAGATGCCCGTCGCCCCGGCCGCGACCAGAACGATCAGGCCCACCACTCCGCCCACGGCGATGCGACGGCCCAGCAGGGCGTCCAGAGAGTTGGCGTAGGAGTTCTTCAGCGCATCCATGGCCCGGTCGACGTGACGCGCCACCCAGCCGCCGGTGTGAGCCGGCTTCAGGATCTTCGACGCCAGCATGGGCGACAGGCTGAGCGCCAGGAAGGCCGAGAAGGCCACGGCCGCAGCGATGGCCGCCGCCAGCTCGACGAACAGACGGCCGACGTATCCCGGCAGGAACAGCAGGGGTGCGAACACCGACAGCAGGACCACAGTCGTCGCCACGACGGCGAAGAAGACCTGACGCGCGCCGCGCTCGGCGGCGATCAGCGGCGGCTCGCCGTGGTCCAGACGCCGCTGGATGTTCTCGACGACGACGATGGCGTCATCGACCACCAGACCGATGGCCAGCACGAGGGCCAGCAGGGTCAGCAGGTTCAGCGAGAAGCCCAGGGGCGCCAGGACGATGAAGGTCGCCAGCAGGCAGATGGGCGCCACCACCGAAGGGATGATCGCCGCCCGCAGGCTGCCCAGGAAGATGAAGTTGACCAGGGCCACCAGCGCCATCGAAATGCCGATGGTGATCCAGACCTCGTCGATGGCGTGTGAGGTGAAGACCGAGTTGTCGGACCCGACCTCCAGCGTCGTGCCGGGCGGCAAGGTCGGCGTGACCTGCTCCATCAGCGCGCGCGCGCCCTCGGAAATGGCCAGGTCGTTGGACTGGGCCTGACGCGTAATGGCCAGACCGATCTGATCGACGCCGTTGCCACGGAACAGGCGGCGATCTTCGGCCGGGGCCTCTTCGATACGGGCGATATCGCCCAGACGCGTGACATAGGCGGCGTTGCCGAGAAGAGCGCCCGTCACGCCGTTGGTCATGGCCGTTGTGGCGGCCGCCAGAGTGCCCGAACTTTGCGCGCCCGTGGCCGTCGAAGCCGATCCGCGCGTGCCGATCGGCAGTTGGGCGAAGTCGGCGGGCCGCGAATAGGTGCGGGCCACGCGAACCGTATAGTCCTTCTGCGCCGACTCCAGCGAGCCGGCGGGCAGCTCGACGTTCTGGTTGGTCAGCGCGGTTTCGACATCGGCGACCGTCAGACCGCGCGCGGCCATGGCGGCGGCGTCCAGCCAGATCCGCATGGCGTAGCGTTGCTCGCCGAAGATATTGACCTGGGCCACGCCGGGCACGGTGGCGAAGCGGTCCACCAGATAGCGATCAGCGTAATCCGTCAGCTCCATGCGGTTCATGGTCGTGGACCGCAGGAACATGATCATGATCGGCTGACTGTCGGAGTCGGCCTTGGCCACTTCCGGCGGGTCAGCCTGATCCGGCAGACGTCCCTGCACGCGCGAGACCCGGTCGCGCACGTCATTGGCGGCGTCGTCGATGTTGCGGTCCAGCGAGAACTCGATGTTGACGCTGGAACGGCCGTCGCGGCTGGTCGAGTTGATGCGTTCGACGCCCTGGATGCCGGCGATCTGCTGCTCGATCGGCTCGGTGATCCGGCTCTCGATCACCTCGGCCGAGGCGCCGGCGTAGCTGGTGTTGACCGAGACGATGGGCGGATCGACGTCCGGCAGTTCACGCACCGGCAGGAAGAAGAAGGCCGCCAGACCAATGACGCAAAGGACGATGGCCCCCACCGCCGCAAAGACGGGGCGACGGACCGAAACATCTGACAACATCATGGGCGAGCCGCCGGAGCCGCGCTCGCGCCGCCCTTCCGAGCCGCGCCGCCGACCGTGACGGGCGCGCCCGGCTGGATGCGGTTCAGGCCGGACGCGACGACACGATCATTGTTGTCCAGGCCCGACAGGATTTCGACGAAGCCGCCCTCGACAGCTCCGGCCTGCACCTCGACACGCTGAGCGGTCAGGCCGCTTTCTCCGCGCGCAATGCGATAGACGAAGGCGCCCTGGCCTTCATACTGGACCGCGGCCTCGGGCACCGACAGGCTCTGACGGCGGCCCTGTTGCACGGCGACGCGCATCATCATGCCGGGACGGATGCGGGCGCCGGGATTGGCGAACTCGGCCCGGGCGATGACGGCCCGCGTCTGTTCATTCACCCGCGTGTCCAGAAGGGCGATGCGGCCGTTGAAGGTTTCGCCCGCATAGGCGTCGGCCGTGGCGACCAGAGGCGTGCCGACCTCCAGAACGCCCAGGTAGCGTTCCGGCAGGGGGAAATCGACGCGAATGGCGCTGGTGTCGTCCAGGGTGGTGATGACGGAACCGGGCGAGATCAAGGTGCCCGGCGTCACCGTCGTCAGCCCCAGAACGCCGGCGAAGGGTGCGCGCAGCACGCGATCGCCGCGTCGAGCCTCGGACGCCGCAACGGCGGCGCGAGCCGTCTGCAGCGCAGTTTCAGCGGTTTCGGCGGTGACGCGCGGCGCGACGCCGCGTTCGGCCAGGATCCTGTAACGGTCGTATTCGCGCTGAGCCTGGGCCAGTTGCGCACGCGCCTGGATCAGGTCCGCATCCTCCTCGCGCGCCTGCAGTTCGACCAGGGGGGCGCCGGCGGCCACCCGCTGACCGTCAGTGAACATGACGCGCGTGATCAGCTCGGTCGTGTTCGAGGTGATGTTGACCGATCGCTTGCTGCGGGCCACGCCCAGCACCCGGATCTGGTCCGCGAACTCGCGGGGCGCCGCGATCGCTTCGGCCACAGCCTGACCCCGCCCGCCGCCACGACCGCCAGGACCGGCGCCTCCCGACTTGTCGTCGGCGAGAGTGACCTTAAGGACCGCTGCGAGGGCCATGAGCCCCACCAGACACGCCGCCGCGATAATGAAAAAGTGGCGTTTAAACACGCGACGCAATCTCCCCGACTACAAGCGGTCCCGCTTAGCGGGTCATGGCCGTTACGCAAATAAAGTATCTGTAACGTGGGAACCGTCGGCTTCCGTCGCGGAAGATGCGTTAAAATCGACGCCAGATCGCCACGACCGGGCCGCCGGCCGCGGGCGTGTCGCGACCAGCGATCGCCTGACGCCAGCCCCCCTGCACGCTCCACTGGCCCCAGTCCTTCACGGCCGAGATTTCCAGCGACAGCCAGCGAGCGCCGCCGCCATCGACCGCGCCGCCGAAGCCCTGCGCCATCAGCATCCAGTCCTCGCCGACATGGGCGCCCGCCGTCACGTCCAGCCGAACCTCGTCCGGCAATCCCTGACGCCATCGCCGCGCCGCCTGCGCCTCGACAAAGCCGCGCCGCGGCCCCCATTTCCGGCCGGAACCGTCGAATGATCGACCGACCAGCAGGCGCGCCTCCCAGTCGCTGTCGCCCACGCCCGGCGGCGCATAGCCGGCGTTTCGCCCCGAACCTGACCGGGCATAGCCGCCATAAACGGAGACGACGTTGGCCGGGTCCCGATAGACCTGCCACCGGGCGCCGAGCTCCAGAGGCCCCTGCCCGTCGTAGGCGGCGTATTCGTCCCGCCCGGTTTGCCACTCGCTCTTCAATTGCAGAGTCAGACGATCGGCCAGGCCGTATTCGACCAGAAGCGACGTCGCGCGATCCACGCGCTCGGTCGGCAGATCGACCTCGCCGTCGGCGACAAAGGCCTGGTCGGCGCGCATGTCTTCATATTTGACAATGACCTGACCCTGCCCTTTCGGCAGGTTCCAGGCCCCGGCGGCGGCGGGCGTCCCGGCCCCCGCCAGCCCCGCCATGATCAGCAGCCCCCCGACCGCCTTCACACGTCGTAACCCGGCGATTTTCGTTCAAGCTGCCGCAAGGCGCCGGGCCAGGCCAGGGCGGAGACGAAGCCGATGCCGCGCCCCTGATCCTTCGTCTCGGCCTGAGCTGCATCCGGAGCGGTCAGGACATGATCGCGCCCGCCCGAGAGGGCCGCCACCTGCTGGGCGCAGGCGCGTTCCAGGAAGAAGATCCCGACCCAGGCCTGGGCCGCCGTCTCGCCCACAGCCATCGTGCCGTGGTTGCGCAACAGCATCAGCGGCTTGTCGCCCAGATCCGCCACCAGCCGCTCGCGCTCGTCGTGGTTCAGCGCCAGGCCTTCATAGCCGTGATAGGCGACCTGGTGTTGCAGCAGGCAGGCGTTCTGGCTGATCGGCAGCAAGCCGTCCTTCTGGGCCGCCACGCCGACGCCGTTCACCGTGTGCAGATGGATGACGAACTTGGCGTCTTCACGCGCCGCATGGACCGCCGAGTGGATGGTGAAACCGGCCGGATTGATGAAGCTGGTCGTGTCCTGAACAATATTGCCGTCCAGATCGACCTTCACCAGGGAAGAGGCTGTAATTTCGTCGAAATACCAACCGTAGGGGTTGATCAGGAAGTGGTGCTCGGGGCCTGGCACGCGGGCCGAGATATGGGTGAAGATCATGTCGTCCCACCCGTGCAATGCCACCAGCCTATAAAGCGCGGCCAGTTCGACACGCGCCTGCCACTCTGATTCCGACACCCGCGACTTCAGCGTCGCCGCCGTTCCGTCCGCCATGACGACCTCCCTTATCATTGTTCTGTTGAAGGTCGCGCCGGTCCGGGCCGCCGTCAAGCGACGCTCCACTGACGACGGAAGGTTTTCGTTAACCCTGTTTTCACGCGGCACGAGGATTATGAACCGCGGTCCGACACGACCGTCCCCTATTGCGCGGAGCCCCGGTGTCCACAGTCGTTCCGCCCGTCCCGACGCACGCCATCCCGCTGTCGGGACTGGACCAGTTGCTGCATCTGGCCGCCAGCCGCACGCCGGACGACCAGCGCCGCCTCTTGCTGGGCGTCGCCGGCCTTTATGAGAGCTCGACCGCCGAAGGGTCCGCGCCCGCCGCCCTGACGGACATCTTCATCGGCCTGGCCCGTAGCGCTGAACGCGAGATCCGCCAGACCCTGGCGCACCGCCTGGCGAAGGTCGACTGGGCGCCGCCGGCCCTGGTGCGGATGCTGGCCGCCGACGAGATTGAAATCGCCCGCCCCGTCATCGCCGCCAGCCCCCTGTTGCAGGACGAGGACCTGCTGCGGCTTCTGGCCGATTGCTCGATCGAACATCAAATTCAGGTGGCGTTGCGCCCCGACATCGGCGCCGTCGTGGCGCGCGCCATCGTCGATGGGCGCGATCCGGCGGTCATGACAGCCCTGGCCACCAACCGCAGCGCCCGGATCGAGACCGCGACCTTCGCCGAACTGGTCGCCCAGTCGCGCCGCGTGGCTGCCTTGCGTGCGCCGCTGACGCGCCATCCGTCACTGGACGAAACCCTGGCCTTGCGTCTGTACCAATGGGTCGGCGAGGCCCTGCGTCAGGCCATCAGCGATCGCTTCGTCATCGACCCCGCCAGACTCGCCCAGGCCGCCGAAGGCGCAAGCCGCAGCGCGGCCGCCGTGGAATGGGGAGCCGTAGTCGCCCTGCCCGCCGCCGATGACGACCTGGACGCCCGCCTCGTGGCCAAGCTGCATGCGGCCGGCCAGCTTCGTCCCGCCTATCTGATCCGCGCCCTGCGCGAGGGAAAACTGGGCGTCTTCGCCCATGGCCTGGCCGTCCTGGGACGGTTCGAGATCGGTCAGATCCACCGGGCCCTTCAGGGCGACACAGCACGCCCCCTGTTCCTGGCCTGCGTCGCCGTCGGCCTGGACCGCGCCGCCTTTCCCGCCCTGCTGACCGAAATCCGAAAGCTGAACAAGGGCTTCCCTCACGATCCAGACAGCTCGGCCTGGCGCCTGGCCGAGCGCTCGGCGGATCAGGCCGCCTATGAGTTTCGGCTGTTGATGGCTGAAATCGGCGACGCTTCCGTTTGACACGGGCCGCCTGCTCCGCTTGCCTAGCGTCGTGACCGCCTCCCTCGCCCTCACCTTCGTCGCCAGCGACCGCCCCGAGGCGGAACAGGCCCGCCTGCGCCTGAGCGAACGCTATGGCTCGGTTCTCGTGAGCCAGGCGGACGTCATCGTGGCCCTGGGCGGCGACGGCTTCATGCTGGAGACCCTGCACAACAACCTGCAGCTGCGTACCCCCGTCTATGGGATGAACCGCGGCTCGGTCGGCTTCCTGATGAACGACTATGACGAGGACGATCTGCTGACCCGTCTGGCGGAGGCCGACCGCACCGTCATCCACCCCTTGCAGATGGACGCCTGGGTCGAGAGCGGCGAGGTCCATAGCGGCCTGGCCATCAACGAGGTCTCCCTGCTGCGTCAGACACGCCAGACCGCCAAGCTGCGGGTCAGCATCAACGACAAGGTGCGGCTGGAGGAGCTGAGCTGCGACGGCTGCATGGTCGCCACACCCGCCGGCTCGACCGCCTACAACCTGTCGGCCCACGGCCCCATCATCCCCCTGGACGCGCCCAGCCTGGCCCTGACGCCGATCAGCGCCTTCCGGCCCCGGCGCTGGCGCGGCGCCCTGCTGTCGCACACGGCGCGCGTCCGCTTCGAGGTGCTGGAGCCTGACAAACGGCCCGTCAGCGCAACCGCCGACAACTTCGAGGTCCGCCGCGTCACCCGGGTCGAGGTGCGCGAACGCCGCGACATCAGCCTGACCATGCTGTTCGACGCCGGGCGCTCCTTCGAGGAACGCGTCATGGCCGAGCAATTCGCCAGCTGAAACGTCACGGGTTTTTAAGGCTCCGCGTCTAGTCTCGGTTTCAAGAGTCAGGAGCCGTACCGTGAGCAACCCTCCCCAGGTCATTCGCCCGCCCAACCCACTGCGCGCCAAGGTCGGCGGCTTCGGGGGCATCGACGCCGACGCCATCGCCAAGGCCGAAGCGGCCCTCAAAGCCATGTCGGCCCAGTTCGGACAGTGGCTGAACGACGAAATCGCCAAGCTGGACCAGGCCCAGGCCGACATCCGCGCCAAGGGCTACACCCCGGAAACCGCCGAGGGGCTCTATTTCCGCGCCCACGATCTGAAGGGTCTGGGCGCCACCTATCAGTATCCGCTGGTGACGCGTATCGCCGGTTCCCTGTGCCGGATGATGGACGACGCCGACAAGCGGATGCAGGCGCCCGCCGCCCTGCTGGACGCCCACATCGACGCCATTCGCGCCGTGGTGCGAGACGAGATCCAGACAGACGAACACCCGACGGGCCGCGCCCTGGCGGAAACCCTGGAAGCCCGCGTCGCCGAACATCTGGCCTGACCCCAAGCCTCGGACAGGCGAAAGGCGCCCTCGATCCGGGGGCGCCTTTTTCATGAAGCCATACCCGTGTCAGGCGGCGCTAACGACCGCCTCCACGCCCTGGGCCGGATGCTGATCCAGCCGCTCCATCAGATAGGCCAAATCTTCGCGCGAAGTGTTGGGGCGCTGGCTCAGGAAACGCTCCAGCATCCGACGACGGAAGTCCTCGCCGGCGGTGTCCCCGCCCTCGGCCTGAAGGGCGCGCCAGGTGTCGACGCCAGCGCGGAAGGCCTGGAACAGGCGCGGCGGCAGACCGGCCCGATCATAGATGGCCTTCAACCCAAGCGGGCCGGCGTCATGCACCATCAGCCAGGCGCGATGGTGAGGCGTGCCGGCCAGCTCGGCCAGGGCGTGCTCGAACAGGGCCATCTGTCCGCGAGCCAGGGCTCTCAGCAACAAGGAAGCCGTCAAGGCCCTGCGGGCGTTCAAACCGACGACGAAGGCCGGCAGGTCGTTGCTGACCCGCGCCTGATCCACCAGATCGACCGTCGCCCGCTCGCGCGTGAAGCGGGCGAACTGGATCGCCGTCTCCGGGGCCACGGCGTGGCGGGTCACCAGGTGTTCGCGCACCGCGTCGCTGGCCAGGGAGACCAGGCGTTCTGTCACCGACAGCGGCAAAACCTGGCGATAGGCCACGACGGACACGATATCCTGCTCTGCGCCGAACCGATCGATGACGAGGCCCAGAGTCTTCTCGGACAGGTCGGCGTTGTCGTTGGCCGCCAGGGCGCGAACCGCGGACTGACAGCCTTCGGCGGCCAGGACATCAGCGACGTCGCGCGGCACGCGATCGCGCGCGGCCACGGCGTTCTGGCGCACCGGCGACCCTGCCCGGACAATCTCGATCAGGTCATCATCGGTGAAGACCGGTGAACTGGCGATGATGGGCAGAGCCACGCTGTCCACGTCGGCGATCAGGCGACGGGCGACCTCGCGCGGCATCAGGGCCGAGGCCTTGAGCGTCACAGCCATCGCCCGGCGCACCAGTTCGGCCGTGTCATTCGCCATGACCGTCAGGATTTTCTGCGCCGCTTCGCGTTCGATGTCGTCCAGCGACATCCGGTCGATGCTGCGGCACAGCTTGTGCGCCGCTGCGGCCCGTTCGTCCTCGGCGTCGGACTTGATCAGGCGCCGAATGTCGCTTTCCGTCAGTCGTGCGCGGTAGGCGGTCATACGGGAGCTCGTGAGCTGGGCGGACGAAGAATCAATCGTCACGCTTAGCTTTACATAGTTAACGTCTCGTTAGGAGTGAGACGAAACCCTGTCGGTTCAGGCAGCCGTTTCCGAGGGGGGCGCGAAGGCCCCGCCGAAGCCGCTGCTCTTGCCGCCCTGGCCGTCCTGGCCCAGCAGCAGCGCCAACAGGCTCTGGTCCTGCTTCAACCGATCCAGACGCGCGGCCAGCAAACGGTCCTTTTCACTCAGGTCCGGCGTCGTGACGCCCTGGACCGAGCCGGCCCCCGCCGCCGGCGCGCCTTCGCCCGCCGTGCGCTGCAGGTTGGCGTGGACCTCGGCCACCGTGGCGTGACGGCCGTTGCGATAAAAGATCGAGCGATTGGCCGAGGCGGCGTCGGGGAACAGCGACGCCGCGCTGGCGCCCGGCCGCGACTGCATGGCCTCCATCAGCTTGGCGGCGCCCGCCGGCCCGAGGAAGTGGGCGGCGTAGAGATCGCCGGCGCCGGGCTCCCGCCCCGTGCGCCCGCGCAGATAGGCGGCGTTGGAGGCCGTCAGCTCCGCCGCCATGGTCGAGGCGGCCTGGGCGTCGAAACGCAGGTCCAGCACCACATTGCGAGCCGAGCCCTGGACGCGCCAGCGGCCGTCGTCGCCACGATGGATCAGGTCGGCGTACTGACCGTATCCGTGCTTGGCGCCGTGCTGCTTCACCGTGGCCAGCCAGGTCTGCTCGATGAACTGGAACAGGCCAGAAGCGGACGAGGTCGAGGCCCGCGCGGACGGGTTCATCGCACTCTCGCGGCGCGCCGTCTTCATCAGGAAATCGAAGTCCACCCCGGTCGTGCTGGACGCACGCCGGATGGCCGCCTCAACCCCGCCGGATGATGGAATCGCTCCTACGCTCATATGGTTGACGGTCGCTAACCAAGGTTAATGAATGCCTAATAAACAAGCGCCGCAATAAAGCCGCAAGCTGAGCGCGACCTTTGTTCCGTGGGCTCTGGGGAGGGCCAACGACAGGAGACGTTGAAGGCCATGATGATCAGAACCGCGGGCGGCCCCGGACTGGTGAGCCCGATAGACTTTTCCGAACGGAAGAAGCCGATTCCGCGCTGGATGTGGGCGGCGATCGGAGTGTCGGCCCTGGTGCACGTCGGCGTCGGGGTGTGGTTGTACAATCAGCGTTTCGAACTGGCGGACATCCCGGCGATCGAGGACACGCCGACCACCGTCATTGACATCATCCCCATGCCCAAGCCGCCCCAACCGACCGTCGCGCCCAAGGATCCGCCCGCACCGACGCCGCCCATTCATCGAGCCGAAAACGTCATCGCATCCGATGTGAAGCCGCTGGTGATTCCGGTCGCTCCGGTCACCTCGACCGATACGGGGCCGGTGATCAATCTCACCGCTCCCGCCAGCGAGCCTTCGACCGGAACGGCGGTCAGCGCGGAGCCGGTGCGGACGCCGCCGGTCATCACCAACCCTGACTGGGTCAGGAGACCGTCAGCGGACCAGATGATGCGGGCCTATCCGTCCGCCGCCGAGGCGCGCGGCGTCAGCGGCGTGGCCAACCTGTCCTGCCTGGTGCGGGTCGATGGAACCCTGACCGGATGCTCGGTGTCGTCGGAAACCCCGGGCAATCAGGGCTTCGGACGGGCGGCCCTGGGCCTGACGCGCTACTTCCGCCTGAGCCCGCGCACTGTCGATGGTCAGGCCGTCGACGGCGCCCGCGTCAGCATGGCCATTCGCTTCACCCTGCCCGAGTAGGACCGTCCTCGAAGGCTAGATGAAGCGACGGGGGACGAGGGTCGGTTCTTTCGAGGGCCGGCCCTCGACTTCGTCGGCGACCACACCGGCGACCAGCGGCCCCAACAGCCAGCCGTTGCGACGCGGCCCCAGGGCCAGGTGCAGCCCCCGCTCGACCGCGCCCGCCATCGGCAGGCCGTCAGGCGTGGCGCCGCGCACCCCGGCGCGCCATTCGATGGTCAGCGGACGCGGCGCCTGGCCCAGCACGGCCCAGGCCGCGTCGAGCATCCGAGAGCAACGTTCGAGATCAGGCGTCAGCGACCGCTCGCCGGCCTCCATGGTCGCGCCGATGACGCCGCCCTGCCCCATGGGCGCGATATAGGCGCCGGGACCGCGCACGACGTGCTCGACCAGTCGTTCCCCCACCAGACCGATCTGCCCCCGGATCGGCGCGATCATGCCCAGCAACCGAGCGGCGTCTTCCGGCAGGCCTTCCATCAGGTCGGAGGCTCCAGTGGCCAGCACGGCCTGATCAGCCGAAAGCGGCCCCGCCGTCGTGTCGATCCGCCAGCGCTCGCCGTCACGACTCAATCCGGTCGCCCTGGCCTCAACCATGCGAACGCGGCGACCGAGCGCCGCCAGCGCCTGGGCCGGTTCGACCTTCCAGTCTTCGTCTGTCGTCAGCCGCCCGGCGTCGGGGTCGCAGGCGTGGTCAAAGCCCAAGGCGGACAACCGCGCAGCCAAAACCTCGACGTTCTCGCCCCGCCATTCGGCCGGGTCGCGGTCCAGCCGGACCCCGGTCGCCGCCGCGAAATCGGTCCAGGCGTCCCGGGCGCGGCGCAGCAGGGCGGCGTGGTCGGGGCTCAGGTCGTCGACCGCGCTTTCCATCGCCGGGGCGATCATCCCCGCCGCGACCGCAGAGGCGTTCAGCCCGCCGGGATCGACCACGGTCACCGCATGACCACGCCGGGCCAGCTCGGCCGCCGCACACAGGCCGAGAACGCCCGCGCCGACCACCAGGATGTCTTGAGAATTGAAAAGGGGCACGGGCTGTCCTTCGACCTCCCGCGCCCCGATTTCAACCCGGCTTTTGTCCTATTCGGCGGCGAGCCTGGCCGCGCGCGCCTCTTCCAGACGCTTGGTCAGGGCCGCGTGCTGGCCCCACAAGGCCTTGGGCAGGCGGTCGCCGAACTTCTCGTAGAAGGCGGGGATTAGCGCCGCTTCCTCGGTCCAGACGTCAGCGTCGACGTCCAGCAGGATCTTCAGGTCGGCGTCCGACAGGCTGAGACCCGACAGGTCCAGCGCGGCCTTGGACGGCACGCGGCCGACGGGGGTGTCCACGGCCTCGGCCTTGCTGTCCAGACGCTCGACGATCCACTTCAGCACGCGGGCGTTGTCGCCGAAGCCCGGCCAGACGAACTTGCCGTCCTCGTTCTTGCGGAACCAGTTGACGAAGAAGAGGCGCGGCAGCTTCGACGCATCCGCCTTCTCGCCCATCTTCAGCCAGTGACCGAAGTAGTCGCCCATGTTGTAGCCGCAGAAGGGCAGCATGGCGAAGGGGTCGCGGCGCAGCTCGCCGACCTTGTTCTCGGCGGCGGCGGTGCCTTCCGAAGCCACGGTCGAGCCCATGAAGACGCCGTGCTCCCAGTCGAAGGCTTCCGTCACCAGCGGCACGGCCGAGGCGCGACGACCGCCGAACAGGATGGCGTCGATGGGCACGCCCGCCGGGTCTTCCCACTCGGGCGCGATGGCCGGGCACTGGCCGGCAGGCGCTGCAAAGCGGGCGTTCGGGTGAGCGGCGGGCTCGCCCGAGGCCGGATCGTGCGGCTGGCCCTTCCAGTTCGTCAGGCCGGCAGGCGCTTCCTTGGTCAGACCTTCCCACCAGACGTCGCCGTCCGCGGTCAGGGCGACGTTGGTGAAGATGGTGTTCTTCGCCAGGGTCTCGAGCGCATTGTGGTTGGTGTTGCGGCTGGTGCCCGGCGCGACGCCGAAGAAGCCCGCTTCCGGGTTCACCGCGTACAGGCGGCCGTCGTCGCCGAAGCGCATCCAGGCGATGTCGTCGCCGACCGTCTCGGCCTTCCAGCCCGCCAGAGCCGGTTGCAGCATGGCCAGGTTGGTCTTGCCGCAGGCGCTCGGGAAGGCGGCGGCCACGTACTTGGACACACCCTCGGGGCTGGTCAGCTTGAGGATCAGCATATGCTCGGCCAGCCACCCCTCGTCGCGGGCCATGATCGAGGCGATGCGCAGGGCGTAGCACTTCTTGCCCAGCAGAGCGTTGCCGCCGTAGCCCGAGCCGTAGGACCAGATTTCGCGGGTTTCAGGGAAGTGGACGATCCACTTGTCGTCGTTGCAGGGCCACGGCACGTCGGCCTGACCTTCGGCCAGGGGCGCGCCCAGGGTGTGAACGGCGGGAACGAAGACGCCGTCGGCGCCCAGCATGTCCAGCGCGCCCTTGCCCATGCGGGTCATGACGCCCATCGACACGGCGACATAGCCGCTGTCGGTGATCTCGACGCCCAGGGCGGAGATCTTCGAGCCCAGCGGACCCATGCAGAACGGAACGACATACATCGTCCGGCCTTTCATGCAGCCGTCGAACAGGCCGTCGAGACGGTCGCGCATCTCGATCGGATCAGCCCAGTTGTTGGTTGGGCCGGCGTCGGCCTCGTCTTCCGAGCAGATGAAGGTGCGGCTTTCGACGCGAGCCACGTCCTTGGGGTCCGAGGCGGCGTAGTAGCAGCCGGGGCGTTTGGACTGATCCAGTTCCTTCAGCGTGCCCTTGTCGATCAGGTCGGCGATGATGGCCGATTTCTCGGCTTCCGAGCCGTCGCACCAGTGAACCCGGTCCGGCTTGGTCAGGGCGGCGATCTGGGCGACCCAGGCGACCAGGCCCTTGTGTTCGGTGGGCGCCGGATAGAGTCCGGGAATCGATACGTCTGCAGTCACAGTAAATGGTCTCCTGAACCGTACCGCCCGACGATCTGACGCCGTCGTGACGAGTCGGGCGCCGATCACGCCCTGTTACAGGCGCAATGCCACCGGAGACGACGCAAGGTCAACCGTTGCCGGAATTCACTTCCAGCCGAATAAAAATGGTGCGGCGCAGCATGTTTTCAGGTCGCTCGTCGCGCCGTACAGGGATACCACAGTCAGATGCGCACCATGGACACCCTGACCGCCCGTCCCGACGGGGCTCTGGCCTCCCCGGCCTCGCTTCGCAATGCGGATCCGATCCTGCGCATCCTGCGCGCCCACCTGCCGAAAAGCGGACGGATTCTGGAAATCGCCGCCGGCTCGGGCCAGCACGCCGTCTTCTTTTCCAGCGCCCTGCCCGGTCTGGACTGGACGCCCAGCGACCCCAGCCCGGACGCGCGCGCCAGCATCGCCGCATGGGCCTCCGAGGCCGGGACGGACCGGCTTCACCCGCCGCTGGCGCTGGATTGTCTGGACGAGGCGACCTGGCCCGAAGGCGGCTTCGACGCCCTGATCTGCATCAACATGATCCACATCAGTCCCTGGGCGGCGACAGAGGGGCTGATGAAGCTGGCGGAGCGCGCCCTGCCCCGCCCCGGCGGCCTGCTGTATCTCTACGGCCCCTATCGCGAGGCCGAGGTTGCGCTGGCGCCGTCGAACCAGGCCTTCGACGCCAGCCTGAAGACCCGCGATCCGGCCTGGGGTCTGCGCGACCGGGACGCGGTCGTCGCCCTGGCCCGATCACACGGCCTGACGCTGACGTTGCGGACGGAGATGCCCGCCAACAACATCAGCCTTCTGTTCAGACGAACCTAGCCGGGCGCGCGATCACGAGATCGTCGCGACCACCGCCGACAGCTGGGCGCGCGCGTTGATCAACGCCACCTTGTCGCCCTGGAAGACGGCGCCCGGCGCATCCGCCGTCAGGCCGAAGGTTTCAGCCGCCAGAGCCACGCCGTCGGCGAAGGCCAGAACCGGCAGGCCCTGCGCCTTGGCCAGACCCAGCAACGCCTTGACCTGAGCCAGGCCCGCCTCGTCCGCCGCACCGCCCGGCACGACCACGCCCTTCACCCGTCCGCTGGTGATGTCGTCCGCCGTCGCGGTCGCCAGCACGGTCACGCCGCCGCTGACCAGACTGGCGTCGCCGGTCGAGATCGGCGCCAAGGACACGCCGTCAAAGCGCAGCGCGGTCTCCATGTCGCCCAGGGAGCCGAAATCCATGCCCTTGCGCATGATCAGACCCATGCGCAGGCGCACGGGGGCGGGTCGGTTGAAGCCCTGACGAGGGCGAGCAGCGGTCGAGGTGTTGCGTTGAGCGGACAAGACGTCTCCTTCGAAGGTTGTCGTTCAATATTCGATCACCCGTTCAGAATGGATCGGGTGAAATGCCCCTGAAGAGGAACTGAAAACGCAAATCGCCGCGTCACGGCGTGGCCGAACGCGATCTGGATCAGTTTTTAAGGGTGATTGAACATATAGGCCCGCTGCGCTGAGGGTCAATGTCAGATCCAGACCATTTGATCTCAGCGATATTCAGACGCTGTGTTTGAAATCTTTCCGCACGCTGCTCGTCTGACGCCTTGCCTGCCCTGCCCCCGGCCTTCTACAGAGCGGCATCTTTGAGGACGGTTCCCATGGCTTTCACCCGCACCTACGACGGCCCCGAGCCTGTCCGCATCAACAAGTGGCTGGGCCAAACCGGCGTCTGCTCGCGCCGCGAGGCCGAGGCCCTGATCGCCGCCGGCATGGTCGCCATCGACGGCGAGACCGTCACCGACGCCGGCCGCAAGATCGAGCCGGGCCAGACCCTGACCCTGAACGACCGGGGCGAGGCCGCCCTGGCCTCGGGCGTGACCATCCTGATGCACAAGCCGATCGGCTATGTCTCGGGCCAGCCCGAGCCGGACAAGATTCCCGCCGTGCGCCTGCTGAGCGAGGCCAATCGTGTCGGCGAGGGCGCCGTCCCGGCCGAGGACGCCTCCCTGCCGCCCATCGGCCGTCTGGACGAGGATTCGCGCGGCCTGCTGATGCTGTCGTCCGACGGGGTGGTGGCCAAGGCCGTGATCGGGCCGCAGTCGCATCTGGACAAGGAATACCTGGTCCGCGTGGCGGGCGACGTCACCGAAAAGAAGCTGGCCCTGCTGCGGCGCGGCCTGATGCTGGACGGACGGGTGCTGAAGTACGCCAAGGTCTCGCGCATGGAGCAGAACCGCCTGCGCTTCATCCTGACCGAGGGCCGCAACCGTCAGATCCGCCGGATGTGCGAGATGGTGGACCTTGAGGTCACGGACCTGCTGCGCATCCGCGTCGGCCCGATCCGTCTGGACAACCTGCCCGAAGGCAGGTGGCGGATGATCACGCCCGAAGAGCGCGAAGCCCTGATCAACGGCTCGGCGGGCTGATCAGGCCCGCAGCGCCTCGAACCATCGCTGCAGCAGGGTCGCCTCGGCGCGATGGGCGGCGATGCGCGCGGCGGCTTCCTCGTCCACGCCCCAGCGTTCCTCGGTGAAGGCCTCGTCCAGACGCGACAGATCCAGCGCCGCCTCGCCCGACAGGGCGCCGCGCTGGACCGCCAGGCCCAGCACCGCCGAGCCGAACAGCGGCACGGCCGTCGCCAGTCCGGTCAGGCTGTGGTCGTCCATCGCCAGGGCCAGAGCCTTGACCCGCTCCAGCGCCTCCGGCGCCTGGGGCCGGTGAACAATGCCCTCGGCGGCGTGCAGGACCACATCCAGTTCACGCGCCGCCCAGTCGCGCCACGGTCCCCATTCGGCCTGCTGGCGCTCGATCAGGTTCGCCGGATGTTCGGCCAGGTAGCAGATGACGTCCGACCCGGCATAGGCGGCGATCTCGGCGGCCACCGGCTCGCGCGTCTGGCTGACCCGGTCGATGGCGGTCGAGGCCAGGCGGGTGGCGGGCATGGTCCCCGGCTCCACGAACTCGCCCTGCGCCGCCCATTCGTCCGCGACCAGTTGCGCGGCGGCCTCGGTCGGCAAGGTCAGGGTGGCGCCCGCCGGGGTCTTGGGGGTGCGCCCGTCCAGACGCACGGTCCAGCCGCCGTCATCCCTGGTCACATCAACGGCTTTCCAGAAGCGTTTGACGCGCTCCTCGGACTCGCGAAAGCCCTTGCGGGCGGCGACGTTGGGATCAAGCGGGGGGATGTGGGACATGGCGCTCTTCTAGGCGGCGATTGCGGTCGAGGCGAAGCGATCCAGCGCCGCCTCCAGATCTGGACAGTCGACGGCGACGTGACGGGCGCCCGCCGCGACCTGTTCCTCATGGGTGTGGAAACCCCAGCCGACGCCCAGCGGATGGACCCCCGCGTTCAGCGCCATCAGGATGTCATGGCTGGTGTCGCCGATCATGACGGTCGAGGCCGCATCGGCCCCGCAGGCGGTCATGGCGGCGAACAGCATGGCCGGATCAGGCTTGCCCGGCCCGTCGGCGGCGCAGTGACTGGACAGGAAGAGGTCGCTCCATTCCGGCCGGGCCAGATTGCGCGCCACCCCGCGTCGGTTCTGGCCCGTCGCCAGCGACAGCCGCCAGCCTTCGCGTTTCAGACGACGCAGGGTGTCCATGACGCCGGGATAGAGGGGCTCCTCGTGCCCGGCGTCGTACATGGCGCGGAAGCTGGCCTGGAAGGCGGCGACGAAGTCCGCCAGCTCCGCCAGCGTCAGGTCCGGCTCCAGAACGTGCAGCGCCTTGTCCAGCGTCAGGCCGACGATCTGGCGCACCCGGTCATAGGACGGCTCGGGCAGGCCCAGCTCGCGCGCGGCTTCGCAGCAGGCGCGATGGATCGAGGCCCGGCTGTCCACCAGGGTCCCGTCAATATCGAAGACGGCGAGCGGGCGCGTCATGCGGGAACAACATCGAAGGCGATCGTCAGACGGGTGTCCTCGCCGCTGAACGGTACGGTCCCGTGCCACATGTAGGAGGGGAACAGCACCAGGGTCCCCGGCTCCGGTCGCACGGCATGCTCCGCGGGCAGCCCCGCCGGCGTCCGCAACGGCGGCTCGCCGAACTTGATCCAACCTTGCCGGTCGCCATCGTCCAGCGTCGCCGGCAGCTGGATATAGAAGGCTGACGAGAGCCACCCCTGGGGATGGACGTGATCGGCGTGGAAGCCGTTGGGCTGCAACCGAACAGACCAGCAGCCCGCGATCCTGTAATCCCCTGTATTGCGCGACCTCAAGGGATCGTCGCCCGGCCCAAGCGCCGCCAGGTAGCGGCGGATCGGGCCGTCAATGGCCTGGAAGAAGGCCTGAATGGCGGGATGATCGCTGGTCCGCAGAGAACTGGACGTCTGGGAACCGCCGCGCAGGGACTGCCCGACAGGATGGGTCTTCAATCCGTGAAGCTCGACCAGGGCCGTTTGCAGATCCGCCAGATAGGCGGCCAGGTCCGGCCACCCCTCAGGGGTGTCGATCACCGCCGGGCGGACCAAGGCCTGATAGTCATAGAGCGCCCGATAGCCTGGCTCGTCCAGCATCCGCATCGCCGTCGCCTGCAGGGCCAAGACATACTGATCCAGCGGCGTCGCCTCGCGCAGATGCGAAATCTGCTCCAGCGCCTCGCCGGGCTCGCCCAGGGCGATATGGCATTCCGCCATGGCCAGGCGCACCGGATGCGCCGCGTGCCGACCCTGGGCGCCCGCCTGACGGACATGATGCATCGCCTTCGCCGGATCAAACTGCAGCGCCAGTCGGGCCGCCGCCAGGTGCCCCGCCGGGCTCAGCAGACCCGTGGCGAGCGTCGCGTAACCGGCCTGCGCCGCTCCGGCGTATTCCTGCAAACGGGCCTTGGCGGCGCGAAGGGCCTCATGCGCCGGCGTTCGCGCGATAGCCGCGTCCAGCTCGACGGTCGCCGCGTCCAGATCGGCGGTCCGCATCCAGATCAGGTGGGCCAGATCCCTCAAGGCGTCCACATCGCCGGGGCGTCGGGCGGCCGCAGCGCGGAATGCGGCCTCCGCCTCGTCAAAGCGGTTCTGACCCTGCAAGGCCCGCCCCAGGACCAGCCAGGTTTCCGGAGCGTCGCCGCCCAGATCAAGCGCCTGGCGCGCCGCAGCCTCCGCCTCGGCGCACAATCCCAGATCCCCTTGCAGGGCGGCCAGGTTATGGCGAGCGGACACGCTGGCAGGGGCGATCGTCACGGCCCGTCGCGCCAGAGGCAGGGCTTCATCACCACGCCCCAGAGCCTGAAGGGCGTTGGCGTGATAGGTGAAGGCCGCTGACGGCGCGCCGCTGACCGCCGTCACCCGCTGGATGACCGCCAGAGCCTCTGCCGGACGGTTTTGGTCCAGCAGGAACTCCGCCTGCTGGACAAGGCGGTCGGTGGACATCATCGCTGGCGCTTGACCCCCTCGAAGGGATCGCCCTCGCTCTCGTCCTCGGCGAAGCCGAAGTGGGCGAAGCCGGCCTTCATCTCGGGACTGAGCGGCGCCTCGACGATCAGCTTGCCCCCGCGCGGGTGGTCCAGTTCGATGCGGCGGGCGTGCAGTTGCAGCTTCAGCACGCCGGACAGTTCACGGGACTTCTCGTCGCCGTACTTGGGATCGCCCAGGATGGGATGGCCGATGGCCGCCATGTGGGCGCGCAACTGGTGCGTCCGGCCGGTGAAGGGGCGCAGGGCCATCCAGGCGGCGCGATGGGCGGCGCGGCTGATGGTGGCGAAGGCGGTCTCGGCCGGTTCGCCCCTGGGGTCCTTGGGATCGGCAGGGCGCATCATCTCGAAGTCGTTGATGCCGGTCTTCTTCAGCGCCATGTCAATCTGACCGGCCGAAGGCTTGGGGTTGCCGATGACGATGGCCCAATAGGTCTTCTTGGCCTGACGGCGGGCGAAGGCCCCGGCCAGACGCTTGGCCGCCTCCGGCCCCTTGCCCAGCAGCAGCACTCCCGAGGTGTCGCGGTCCAGGCGGTGGACCAGACGCGGCCGGTCCATCCCCTCGCCCCACGCCGACAGCAGGCGGTCGACGTGCTTGGTCGTCTTGGTGCCGCCCTGCACGGCCAGTCCGTGCGGCTTGTTCAGGGCGATGACCATGTCGTCTTCATAGAGAACCAGCGACTTGGCGTAGGCCACGTCGCGTTCCGACAGTTCGTGCACATCGCCGGGCTTGCGCGGATTGGCCTCGGGCAGGGGCGGCACGCGCACGGCGGCGCCGGCGGTCAGGCGGTCCTGCGGCTTGACCCGCGAGCCGTCGACGCGAATCTGGCCGCTGCGGGCCATCTTCTCCACCTGAATATGCGTAAGGTGCGGCCAGCGGCGCTTGAACCAGCGGTCCAGCCGGATGTCGTGCTCGTCTTCAGCGACGTAGAGGGTCTGGACTTCGCGGCTCATGCGCCCACTCCGGTAAACAGTTTGCGCGCGATCATCAGGCCGACGAACAGGGCGGCGATGGAAAGAACCACCGAACCCACCGCATAGACGAAAGCCGTGGCCAGTTCACGGCGTTCGATCATCAAGGCCGCTTCCAGTGAAAAGGCGGAAAAGGTCGTAAAGCCGCCCAGCACGCCGACGGCGGCGAACAGGCGGACGCCCTCCTGCCCCGCGCCCGCCTTCAGCGCCAGCCAGCCGGCCAGAAGCCCCATCAGCAGACCACCCGTGGTATTGGCGACGAAGGTGCCCCACGGCCAGGCCGCGCCGGGCGCCAGCCGCCCCGCCGTCAGACCCAGGCCGTAGCGGGCCATGGCCCCCAGGGCGCCGCCGACGGCGACGAGAAGAAATTGCATCATGTCGGGCTTCTACACCGACACGGCGGGAATGACAGCGGTCGGCGGCGGGCTACAGCCGGTTGCGGATCGCGTCCTGGACCCGCCGCGCGTCATAGGCCTCGGAACGATCCGGCTTGGCGCCGCGTCCCATGACGACCTCGAGCGTGGTCGAGGTCGGCTGGGGGCCGCTGAGATCGAAGCCCAGGCCGACGCCGACGCCCGACGAGCGATAGCCGCCATATCGACTGGAGCCCGCGCCGATCGAGACGCTGGGACGCACGCCGCCGGCGCTGTCGGGACGACCGTCGATCCAGCGCTGCGTCACCTCGAACCAGTCATAGCCCTGATCCACGGTCAGTTGCGCCGCGCGGAAAAGGGCGCGATCGACCACCGGGCCGGGCGCGCCGACGCCGTTGTAGGTGACGCGGAAACGGTTGGATTCGATCTGCTGCTCGCTGAACCCCTGCCCGCGCCCCGACTGCTGCGGGCCATAGGGGGCCAGGCTGGCGCAGGCGCCCAGCGCCAGGGCTGAGGCGGCGATCAGGCTAAGGGTCAGGCGTTTCATCGGCGATCTCCTTGCCCGATTAGCGCCGGGCCTGCCCGGATGTTCCGCTGCGAACCTGAACAGAGGCTGAACTGCCCCGCTACGCGGGGGGAGGATGGCTCACAGAGCCGCCGCCGCCTTCAGGGCCATGAAGTCCTCGGGCGGGGGCGCCTCCAGCGTCACGCGCTCGCCGCTCTCGGGATGAGGGAAGGACAGTTTGGCGGCGTGCAGCATCAGGCGCGACGCGCCGCGCCCGGCGAAGGTCAGGGCCCCGCCGTAACGCACGTCCCCGACCAGGGGTCGACCGATCGAGGCCATATGGACACGCAGCTGGTGCATCCGTCCCGTCTCGGGCGACAGCTCGACCAGAGCCCCGTCCTCGCTAGCGGCCAGGGTGCGATAGCCGCTGACGGCGCCTTGCGCGCCCGGCGCATCGAACTCGACCACCCGCATATAGCTCTCGCGGCCGATCTCTTCGCGGCGCAGGGCGGCGGTGATGCGGCCCGACTTGGGCTCGGGTGCGGCGGAGATCAGGGCCAGATAGGTCTTCTGGAACCGGCGCATCTGCATGGCCTTGCCCAGGAAGCCTGCGGCGGGCTTGGTCTTGGCCGCCAGTATGACGCCCGAGGTGTCGCGGTCCAGCCGATGAACCAGCTCCGGCCGCTTGCCGTTCGAGCGGGCGAAGGCCCACAGCAGGTCGTCCAGGGTATGGGCTTGAATGCGTCCGCCCTGGCTCGACAGGCCCGAGGGCTTGTTGAAGGCGATGATGTGCGCGTCCTCGTGGATGACCCACGAACGGACGGCGGCGATGTCTTCTTCGGTCAGGGAAGCGGGCTGGCGGGTTTTCACCCGCCGAGCCTTTAGCGGAGGACGCCCTTCTTCGCCATGGCCGAGGCATACCAGAGCAACAGGGCCGCGATGACCGTGATGACGTAGGGCATCCATTCCATCATCGCCAACTCCGGCGGCAGGGCCGGCGGCGGGTTGATGAACTTGGAGTAGATCAGGCTGACCACTGCCCCCAGCAACGACAAGGCGAAGGCGTGAACCGCCCAGCGACTGCGCGCCAGCAACAGCAGAGACCCGATCACCGCGCCCCAGACGCCCAGCGTCCATGGCACGTACATCCATGTCGGCATGGCGTTGTAATAGGCGATCATGTCGTCGCCGAAACCGGATTCACGCATATAGGCTTCGCCACGCGTGGTGGTCTGGATGAAGTCGTATCCGCCAAAGCCGTTCCACAACAGCGACAACACCCCCACCAGCCAGAGATGCCAAGGCGTCGCCGCCCGTCTTGCAATATCGGTCATGTTCCCTCCCCAGGTTGCCGATGGGAGGAGGCTAATCCCGAACCGCCATGCTTAACAATGAACAGCGATCACTCTCCCTTTCCTCCCCATTTCATGGGGAGGTGGCGCGGGCGCGAAGCGCACGTGACGGAGGGGGCGTCTCGACGGCTGGCGTTGCGCCGCCCCCTCCACCACTACGCGGTCCCCCTCCCTGGGGAGGAAAGCCTTAGGTCTCGTGCTTCTGCGCCCGTGCCCGCATGGCCGCCCAGCGTTCCAGCCGCGCCTTGACCTTCTCTTCGTGGCCCTCGCCCTTGGGCTTGTAGAAGGTGCGGCGTTCCATCTCGTCGGGGAAGAAGTTCGCGCCGGAGAAGCCCTCGGGCGTGTCAGGGTCGTACTGGTAGCCCTTGCCGTAACCAAGCTGCTTCATCAGCTTGGTCGGGGCGTTCCGGATATGGGCGGGCGGCATCAGGGAGCCGGTTTCGTGCGCCGCCTTTTTCGCCGCCTTGAAGGCCTCATAGACCCCGACCGACTTGGGCGCGGTGGCCAGATGGACCACCGCCTGAGCCAGCGCCAGTTCGCCCTCGGGGCTGCCGAGGAAGTCGTAGGTGTCCTTGGCCGCATTGGCGACCAGGATGGACAGGGGATCGGCCTGACCGATGTCCTCGACCGCCATCCGCACGATGCGCCGCGCCAGATAGAGCGGGTCCTCGCCCCCGTTCAGCATCCGCGCCAGCCAGTAGAGCGCCGCGTCCGGGTCCGAACCGCGCACCGACTTATGCAGGGCTGAAATGAGGTTGTAGTGCTCCTCACGCGACTTGTCGTAGGCAGGGGCCCGCTTCTGCAACACGCCCGCCAGGGCCTGAACGTCCAGCAAGTCGCCTTCAGGCAGGTCGAACAGAACCTCGGACATGGTCAGCAGATAGCGGCCGTCGCCGTCAGCCAGGGCCAGCATGGCCTGACGCGCTTCCGGCGTCAGCGGCAGGGGCCGCTCCATCAAAGCCGCCGCCCGATCCAGAAGCTGATCCAGCGCCGCGTCGTCCAGACGCTTCAGCACATAGACCTGCGAGCGCGACAGCAAGGCGCCGTTCAGCTCGAAGCTGGGGTTTTCCGTCGTGGCCCCGACCAGGGTGACGATCCCCTCCTCGACGAAGGGCAGGAAGCCGTCCTGCTGGGCGCGGTTGAAGCGGTGGATTTCGTCGACGAACAACAGGGTCTGCTGACCCGCGGCGCGGCGCATCCGCGCGGCCTCGAACGCCTTCTTGAGGTCCGCGACGCCTGAGAATACAGCGCTGATCGACTGGTATTCATAGCCCGCCGCCTTGGCGAGCAGCCGGGCGATGGTGGTCTTGCCGGTCCCCGGAGGTCCCCACAGGATCATGGAGCCCAGACGCCCGGCCTCGATCATGCGGCGGATCGGCCCGCCCTCGCCCAGCAGGTGGTCCTGGCCCACGACCTGTTCCAGCGTCTGCGGGCGCAAACGGTCGGCCAAGGGGGCGTCAGGAGCGTGGATGCCGGAGGCTTCGAACAGATCAATCATGGAACAGCCTAGATAGGCGTTCGTTCAGGCGAATACACGCACTTCTAACGGCCCGGAGATACCATGACCGCGTCCCAGCCGAACCAGGGGCCCACCGGCGGCGTCACGCCCCACCTGACCATTCCGTCGCGGGGCGGCCAGGCGGCGATCGAATTCTACGGTCGGGCCTTCGGCGCCGAGGAGATCATGCGCATGCCCGCCGAGGACGGCGAGCGGCTGATGCACGCCCACCTCAAAATCAACGGCGCCAGCCTGATGCTGGCCGACGAATTCCCCGAATGGACCGGCGAGGCCGACATCACGCCCAGAGGCGTAACCCTGCACCTTCAGGTCGACGATCCGGACGAATGGTGGAACCGCGCCCTGGTGGCGGGCGCCATCCCCGTCATGCCGCTGGAGGACCAGTTCTGGGGCGACCGCTACGGTCAGGTCCGCGACCCCTTCGGCCACACCTGGTCCATCGGCGGCCGGCCCAAGGGCTGAACGACCAAAACCCTTCTCCCTTCCCCGTTCGGGGAGGGTGGTCGGAGCGAAGCGAGGACCGGGTGGGGAGGGAAAGGCAGCGGCCGTCCCTACGGCAAGCGCCCCGTCAACCTGCGCCCACCGCGCACAATGGTCAGCTCCGTCCCGCGCTGAGCCCGGCCGAGCGCCGCGACCGAGGTCGCCGGACGGCCGTCCACCTGAACGATCAGGTCGTTGGGGCGCAGGCCGATGCGCGCGGGGATGCTGTTGCGCTGCAGGCCGGTCACAACCACGCCGCTGGTGAAGGGGTCGCCGCCCAGACGGTCGGCCAGGGCGGGATTCAGCGCCACGCCCTGCAGGCCGGCCAGAGCCCCCTGCCCCACGGTCGTGCCCTGGCCCGGATCGGCGTCGCCCGGCAGGGTCGAGACGCGGGCGTTGACCGTCTGGGTCCGTCCGTCGCGCAGAATGGTCACGGCCACCGTGTCATTGGGTGAGCGGGTGCCGACGCGGAAGTTCAGGCCGCCCTGATCATTGATCTCGGCCCCATCCACGGCGGTGATGACGTCGCCCTGCTCCAGACCGGCGCGCGCGCCTGGTCCCTGAGGATAGACCTCGGTGATGATCAGGCCCTGCGGCCGCGACAGGCCCAGGCTGCGGGCGATGTCGGCGCTGACGGTGTCGCCCTTCACGCCCAGCCAGGGGCGTACGACGGACTTGGCCCCGCCGACGGCGGAATCCACCACCCGCTTCACCATGGTCGCCGGCACGGCGAAACCCACCCCCGTCGAGGAGCCGGTGCGCGAGAAGATGGCCGTGTTGATGCCGATCAGGTCGCCGTCCATATCGACCAGGGCGCCGCCCGAGTTGCCGGGATTGATGGCCGCGTCGGTCTGGATGAAGGAGCCGGAATCGCTGATCCCCGTCTCGGTGCGGTTCACCGCCGAGATGATGCCGTTGGTCACCGTCTGGCCCACACCGAACGGATTGCCGATGGCCAGGACCAGATCGCCGACCTGCTGCTCTTCCTGATCGTCGATACGCAGCACCGGCAGATCGCCGTCCACCTGTTCCAGTTGCAGCACGGCGATGTCGGAGCGTTCGTCGGCCAGCAGGACGCGGGCCGGATACTCGCGCCGGTCGTTCAGGGTGACGCGGATCTGCTGCATGTTCTGGATGACATGGTTGTTGGTCACCACCACCCCGTCGGCGCGCACGATGACGCCCGAACCGATCGAGCCGGTCACGCGGGACTGCGGTCCGCCGCCGAACAGCTCGAAGAAGGGATCGCGGACCTGCTGCACGCCACGCGCCGAAATATTGACCACCGCGGGCGCGGCCTCGCGCACCACGGGGGCGAAGCTGGACTTCATGGTTCCGGCGTCGCGCGGGGCCTGACGCGGCTGCTCGGCGAAGACCCCCTCCTGCGCCTTGGACGGTTGCGGCTGGCCGCAGGCGGACAGCATCAGGGCGGCGGCGATGGCCAGTCTGGAAGTCTTCATCTCGTCCCGGTCTCGTTCGGAAGGCTGAGTTTACAAGGCATTGCGCAACGGTTTTGGGACAGGATCAAGGCCAACGGCCAAGCCTGACGCCACTCGCGATCAAACGACCGTGACCTCGTCCCGTTCCGCCCGGCGCACCGTGATCCAGCCGATCAGGGCCGCCAGGGCCAGGACGACCGCGGCCAGATAGAAGGCGAGGCCCGGATTGGGCGCCCACATCCCCTGCTCCACCGACTCCGAATAGACCCAGCCGAAGAACAGCGGCGAGGCCACCCCGGCAATGGAGGCGACGCTCATGTTCGCGCCCTGCAACTGGCCCTGCTCGCTCTCGCTGACCCGGCGCGTCATCAGGGACTGCAGGGTCGGCATGGCCAGACCCCACAGGGCGTTGGGCAGCATGGCGATGATGAAGGCCACGCCCGTCGGAGCCCAGCCCATCATGGCGATGCCGACCGTGCCGCCGCACAGACCAAGGATCATGGTCATCCGGTCGCCCAGCTTCTTGGAAACCGGCCCGACCAGAACGCCCTGGACGATCATGTCCAGCACGCCCACCAGGGCCAGCAGCATCCCGACCTGCCACGGCCCCCAGTCGTACCTCAGCCCGGCGTAGAGGACGAAGACCGCCGAAAAGACGTGGTGGGCGAAGTAGAGCAGGAAGTTCACGACCGCGAGGCCGGTCAGTTCGGCATGGCGTTTCAGCAGGATCATGGCCCCGACGGGATTGGCCCGTCGCCAGCTGAACTTCATCCGCTTCTCGGGCGCCAGGCTCTCGGGCAGGATGAACAGGCCATAGAGGAAGGCCACGCCCGACAGACCGCCCGCCACCCAGAAGGGCACGCGCGGTCCGAACTCGCCCAGGAAACCGCCCAGCACCGGCCCCAGGACGAAGCCGCCCGAGAAGGCCGCGCCGATCAGACCATAGGCCCGCGCCCGTTTATCCGGCTCGGTGATGTCGGCCATATAGGCGTAGATGGTCGTGAAGCTGGACGAGGTGACGCCCGCGATCAGCCGCCCGACCGCCAACCACCACAGGTTGGGCGCCAGGGCCATCAGCACATAGTCCGCCGCCAGACCGGCGCAGCTGATCAGGATGACCGGCCGGCGCCCGTACTGGTCCGACAGCGAGCCGATGACCGGCGAGGCCAGGAACTGCATTCCCGCCCACAGGGCCACGAAGACCCCGTTCAGCAGCCCCGCCCGCGCGTTCGAGCCGACAAAGGTCTCGATCAGATGCGGCAGCACGGGGATGACGATCCCCATGGCCACGATGTCGAGCACCGCCGTGACAAAGATGAAGGCCATCGCCGCGCGGCGAACCTTGGGGTGATGCAGGGACATGAAACGCCGATCTGTTGGATCGGTCTTGTAGACGCGGATCAGCGCGTCGTCACCGCCAGCGTGTCCTCCGGCCGACCGTCGCCACGCGGCGCGTCCACATGCAGCAGGCGCGCCAGGAAGGGCTGGACGTCCACGCTGTCCAGATCGGTCAGTCGCCGCCCCTGCACCACGCCCGGACCGTGGGCGATGAATATGGCCGCCATGTCCGGGGCGAAGTTGTCATAGCCGTGCGCCCCGCCCGGCCTGGTCACCGGTCGCGCCCTGGTCGTGAAGGTCCAGCCCGGCTCGGAGGCGCAGACGATGACCGAGACGCGCGGGTTGGAGCCCAGCACGAACCGCGCCGGGATCTCGCTTTTCTTCCAGCAGTCCAGATGGGGACGCGAACCCAGCAGCGCCGCCTCGACCTCGGCCTCGCGCCCCGCCACCGGATTCAGGAAGGTCACCGCGCCGGAATAGACGATCCGGATCGCCGCCGGGTCGATCAGGTCGTCGATCCAGGTCACCCGCTCGGGCGAGGTCGCCGCCATGCCATGATCGGACACCACCACCAGTACGGTGCGCTCATACAGACCGCGCGCCTTCAGCCCCTCGACCAGACGGCCGATGGAAGCGTCGACCGAACGGATGGCCTCAGTGGTTTCGGGAGCGTCGGGGCCGTTGTGGTGGCCCTGGGTGTCGACGATGTCGAAATAGAGGGTGGTCAGCTGCGGCCGCTGATCCGTCGGCAGGTCCATCCATTCCAGCACACGATCTACCCGCGCGTCGCCGGGCATGCCTTGATCGAAGGTGGTCCAGTAGGTCGGGCGCACGCCGCGAATGTCAGCTTCCGAGCCCGGCCAGAACATGGTGGCTGTCTTCAGCCCCGCCTTCTCGGCCGAGACCCAGATCGGCTCGCCCTGATCCCACCAGCGACGGTCGGTCACCGCCTGCTTGTTGCCCAGGGAGAAGCGGCCCAGCTCGTCGTCGATCATGTTGTTGCCGACGATGCCGTGGTGGTCAGGGTGCAGCCCTGTCACCAGCGTATAGTGATTGGGGAAGGTCACACTGGGGAAGGACGGCCGCATCGGGCCCGTCGCCCCCTCGCCCGCCAGTCGCGACAGATTGGGCGTGACGCCCCGGTCCAGATAATCGGCGCGGAACCCGTCGATGGAGATCAACATGACCAGCGGCGGCTCGACCGGCTGCGGTTCGGGGGTCGGAACGGGCGTGGTGGCGCAGGCCGTCAGCAACAGGGCCAGACACAGGCCCGCGACACGAGAAAACATGTAAACTCCGAAGCGACTTCGGGGAGATTGCCTAAGCTTAATCTGCGACAGGCAGAAGACGCCTTGCCGGTTTATCCCCACCGGGCCAAGCTCGACCGCATGACCGCTGTTATCGAAACGACCGGCCTGACCAAGACCTATGGCGCCGTGCGCGCTCTGGACGGCCTCAGCCTCTCCATTCCGCGCGGCGGGGTTTACGGCGTGCTGGGGCCGAACGGCGCCGGCAAGTCCACCCTGTTCCGTATACTGCTGGGACTGATCCGCCCGACGGCGGGCGAGGTCCGGGTCCTGGGCCAGCACGCGGGCGATCCCGCCGTCATGCGCCGCGTCGGTTCCATGATCGAGACGCCCCGCTTTCCGCCCTACATGACCGCGCGTCAGGTGCTGGAATGGCTGGCCCTCGCTCACGGCATGAACAAGGACGCCGCCATCGACGCCTGGCTGGACCGCGTCGGTCTGACCGAGGCCGCCAACCGCCGCGTGCGCGGCTTCTCGGTCGGCATGTTGCAACGGCTCGGCGTCGCCGCCGCCCTGATGACCAAACCCGATCTGGTCATCCTGGATGAGCCGACCAGCGGCATGGACCCGCCCGGCATCCAGGAAATGCGCGCCCTGATCCGCAGCCTGGCCGACGACGACGGCGTGACCATCATCCTGGCCAGCCACCAGCTGCTGGAGGTTCAGCGCGTCTGCGACCGCGTGGCCATCTTCAATCGCGGGACCCTGGCTGCCGAGGGAAAGGTCAGCGAACTGACCGCCGCGGGCGAGCGTCTGCGCCTGTCGGCCACGCCGCTGGCCAGGGTCATGACTGTGCTGGGTGACAAGGCGACGCTGGACGGCGACGCCGTTCTGGCCGCGATTCCCCGCGCCGAGGGCCCCGCCCTGCTGCGCGCCCTGATCGAACAGGGTGTGGACATCGACGAGGCCCGCTGGGTCGGCGCCGATCTGGAAAGCGTCTTCATGGCCGAAACCGGCCCCGCGCGCACCGAGGCGCAAATCCGCGAGGCCCTCCATGCTGGCTGACGCCATCCGTTCCGAAGCCTATCGGCTGACACGAAACCGCACGGTCCTGTCATGGAGCCTGATCTTCGTTCCGGTGATCGTCCTGGCCGCAGCGATCGGCGGCGCCTTCTTCGACGCCAGGGTCGAGCGCATGGCGGATCAACTCCCGCCCCAGGTGACGGCCGCCAACAGCGCCCTCGACATCGGCACGATCTTGATCTCGAGCGCCGGCCAGCTGGCCAATCCCGCCCTGCTGGCCTTTTTGCTGATCGGCGCGGCGACGATCTTCGCCGGCGACTATCGCTGGGAAACCTGGCGCCTGATCACCGCGCGCAACAGTCGCGCCAACCTGATTATGGGCAAGGCCGGGGCGGTCAAACTGATGACCCTGACCGGCCTCCTGCTGTTCCTGCTGGCCGCCCTGATCGGCGCCGTCGCCAAGGGACTGATCCTCGACAGGAACCTGATCTTCGACTTCGGCGGCCAGGAGACACGCGATTTCGCCCTGCTCTTCCTGCTGGGCTATGTGCGGGTGATCCAGTTCCTGCTGCTCAGCCTGCTGGCCGCAACCTTGACGCGTTCGCAACTGGCCGCCCTGTTCGTGCCCCTGGTCGTCGGCGTGGCCCAGGGCCTTCTGGTGACCGCCACCCCGATCCTGGGCTGGAGCCCCGTCGACTGGCAGACCCAGCTGCTTTTCCCCGGCGCCGCCTATGAGACCCTGAAGGCCGTCATACTGGGCGGCGTCCCCGCGGCGGTCCTGGCGGAAGGCGTCGTGTGGCGCGCTGTCGCCAGCCTGGCCCTGTGGAGCTTCATCCCCTTTGGCCTGTCGCTATGGTGGTTCAGCCGCCAGGACCTGTCGAAAGAGTAGCGGCTATAGCCGCTTCTCCATCCAGACGTCGGCGCGCGCATAGGGCGTCGGCTGGGGCGGCAGGTTCACGAAGCCGAAGCGGGCGTAAAGTCCCAGAGCCGGTCCCAGGGTCGAGCTGGTTTCCAGATAGAGGCGGTGCGCGCCCGCGTTCCGGGCCGCCGCCTCGCAGGCCTCCAGAAGACGCAGGGCCAGGCCGCCGCCCCGCGCCTCGGGGCGCACCGTCATCTTGGTGACCTCATAGCCGCCGTCAGACATGGCGATCAGTCCGCAGCACCCGACCGGCAGGCCGTCACGCTCAGCGAGGAAGATATGGCCGCCGCGGGACAGGATCTGCCCCTCGGGATCATCCAGAGTGAGGTGATCCTTGGCCTCCAG
Source organism: Brevundimonas sp. T2-11 (assembly GCF_055397675.1). NCBI lineage: Bacteria > Pseudomonadati > Pseudomonadota > Alphaproteobacteria > Caulobacterales > Caulobacteraceae > Brevundimonas > Brevundimonas sp. T2-11. The sequence goes on along the minus strand of NZ_AP027920.1, from coordinate 1,177,665 downwards.
CGCGAAGCCGCCTTCGACCAGCCAGTCGGTGTTCAGCCGCTTCCAGGCGTCGCGGCGGTCGGGGGTGTAGGCGACAATGTGATCTTCGAACTGGCTCATGCCCGCTCTATCGCCCCCCACATGCCGACGGACAATGAAAAAGGCGGCTGGATCGCTCCAGCCGCCCTTTCATGTCTTCAGGTTCGAAGAAGCCGATCAGGCTTCGTCGCCCTCGATGGCGAAGACCGGACCGGAGTCCAGGCCCTTGGCGGCGGTGTCGCGATCGACGAACTCGATCACGGCCATCGCGGCGTTGTCGCCGTGACGGAAGCCGGCCTTCATGATGCGGATGTAGCCGCCGTTACGGTCGGCGTAACGCGGGCCGATCGTTTCGAACAGCTTGCCGACTTGCGGCACGTCGCGGACGGCGCTGATGGCCTGACGGCGGGCATGCAGGTCGCCGCGCTTGGCGAGGGTGACCAGCTTCTCGACGAAGGGACGCAGCTCCTTCGCCTTGGGCAGGGTGGTGGTGATCTGCTCGTGCTTGATCAGCGAGGCAGCCATGTTGGCGAACATGGCCTGGCGGTGGCTGACCGTGCGGCCGAGCTTACGATAGGCGGCGCCGTGGCGCATCGGGGTCTCTCCTACTCAACCCTGGTTTCCGGCCCTGAACTAAAGGGGGCGGGACCTGGGGCCTTTTCATTCTAACCGCCCCATCCGCGCCCGATGGGCGCTGGGCGGAGGGTTGATGATCAGATCTGGTCGTCGAACTTCTTGGCCAGGTCTTCGATGTTTTCGGGCGGCCAGTTCGGCACGTCCATGCCGAGCGACAGGCCCATCGTCGCGAGAACTTCCTTGATCTCGTTCAGCGACTTGCGGCCGAAGTTCGGGGTGCGAAGCATTTCGCCCTCGGTCTTCTGGATCAGGTCGCCGATGTAGACAATGTTGTCGTTCTTCAGGCAGTTGGCCGAACGGACCGACAGCTCCAGTTCGTCCACCTTCTTGAGCAGGGCCGGGTTGAACGGCAGGTCAGGCTTGCCGTCCGAGGCCTCGACCGCCTTGGTCGGCTCGTCGAAGGTGATGAAGATCTGCAGCTGGTCTTGCAGGATGCGGGCGGCGTAGGCCACCGCGTCAACCGGCGAGACGGCGCCGTTGGTTTCAACTTCCAGGATCAGCTTGTCGTAATCCATCGACTGGCCCTGGCGGGTCGGCTCGACGCGATAGGCGACGCGCTTGACCGGCGAGTACAGGGCGTCGACGGCGATCAGGCCGATCGGCGCATCTTCCGGACGGTTCAGTTCGGCGGCGACGTAGCCCTTGCCGTTCTGGACCGTCAGTTCCATGCGGATCGAAGCGCCGTCATCCAGGGTGCAGATGACGTGATCGGGGTTCAGAACCTCGATGTCCGCCGGAGCTTCGATCTGGCCCGCCGTGACGACGCCGGGGCCCGTGGCGCGCAGGGTCATGCGCTTGGGGCCTTCGGCGTGCATGCGCAGCGCCAGTTGCTTGATGTTCAGAACGATGTCGACCACGTCTTCCCGCACGCCTTCCAGCGACGAGAACTCGTGAACAACGCCGTCGATCTGGATGGCGGTGACGGCCGCGCCTTGCAGCGAGGACAGCAGAACGCGACGAAGCGCGTTGCCGAGCGTCACACCGAAACCGCGCTCGAGAGGCTCAGCGACCAGACGCGCCTTGCGCAGCGGATCGGAACCACCCTCGACTTGCGGCTTCTCGGGACGGATCAGCTCTTGCCAGTTTCTTTCGATCATAGAGTCCCTCGAACGGGTTTCGTCGGCTCCGGCCTTGTCGACGAGGCCATGGTGGAGCCGACGGAGATTGGGGGTGCCTGGAACGCAGTCGCGATTAGACGCGGCGGCGCTTGGGCGGACGGCAACCGTTGTGCGGCATCGGCGTGACGTCGCGGATGGTGGTGATCGTCATGCCCACGGCCTGAAGGGCGCGCAGAGCCGATTCACGGCCGGAACCCGGGCCCGAAACGTTGACTTCCAGCGTCTTCACGCCGTGCTCAGCAGCCTTCTTGCCGGCGTCTTCAGCCGCCATCTGGGCGGCGTACGGCGTCGACTTGCGCGAGCCCTTGAAGCCCATGTGACCGGCCGACGACCAGGAAATCGCGTTCCCCTGGGCGTCCGTGATCGTGATCATGGTGTTGTTGAAAGAGGCGTTCACGTGAGCCACGCCCGACGTGATGTTCTTGCGTTCGCGGCGCTTAACGCGACCCGGTTCCTTAGCCATCGGTCAGCTCTTTCTCTTACTTCTTCTTGCCGGCGATCGGCTTGGCCGGGCCCTTGCGGGTGCGGGCGTTGGTGTGCGTGCGCTGACCGCGGACCGGCAGGCCCTTGCGGTGACGCAGGCCGCGGTAGCAGGCCAGGTCCATGAGGCGCTTGATGTTCATCGAGGTTTCGCGACGCAGGTCGCCTTCGACGGTGTGGTCCTTGTCGATCGTTTCACGGATCTGCAGGATTTCGGCATCGGTCAGCGAGTTGACGCGGCGAGCGGGCTCAATGCCGACCTTCGCGGTGATTTCCTTGGCGGCGTGCGCGCCGATGCCATGGATGTACTGAAGCGCGATTTCGACGCGCTTGTTGGTCGGAATGTTGACGCCAGCGATACGGGCCACGAGAATCTCCAGATACGCTTAAACAGACGCGGAAACCGCTCCGGTCAACAGACCTGGAACGTGTGCGCCCTTCGCGGAAGCGGCCCTTATACAGGGGATTCTATCGGCGTCAACGGGCGCCCGGTTCTCCGCGGACCTCACGGACCAAACTCCACGCCAACGGTGATCTCGCGTCCCTCGACAGGACGTCCGTCACGTGTCGGGGGACGAAAGCGGAAATGAACCGAGGCCGCAAGGGCCGCCGCACCGAATCCTCTGCCCGGCGGCGTCTCGTCCACAAGGCGGCAGGCCTCGAGCCGCGTGTCGAGGCGGATACGGCATGCGAGGCTCGCGCGGCCGTTCAGGCGCTGACGGAAGGCCTCTCGCGGATGCAGTTGCCGCAGCTGCCCCCTGGAAGGGCCTTGCAGCAGCCGCGGCGGGCCGTCGCCCGCTCCGGGCCCGGCGCCGGCGCCTGCGCCCTCGCCGGATCCCGTCCCTTCCCCGCCCGCTCCCAGCCCCGGCGCCGGGCTGGAGATCGGCGCGACGCCGACGACCAGCGACGGCTCGGGCGCGGGCACGGCCGGCGCCGACAACTCCGGCGGACGTTCGTTCTTCCGGGGCGATGCATGAACACGCGAAGGCGCGGCAGGCGCGCCGCCCCCTGTCGACGGCGCGGGCTTCGGCGGCGGCGGATCCTGTGGAGGCGGAATTGGCGACGGCCGGACGAGTTCCACCTCGACCGGCCGCGAAAAGGGCGTGGGCGCAACGGCGGGCCGCAGATGCCCCAGCAATCCGAACAGGACCAGATGCGCCGCGCTAACGCCCACCGCCATGGCCGCCATGCCGAGTCCGGCTTTTCGTGGCGACGGTCTACTGTTCATCTGCGCCCCTGGAAGCCGATATCCAGACAATAACGCCTGAACGCCCGCTTCAGATCAAAGGCGTGTCAGGCCAGGGCGCCGTCGATGGCGGCGGCGACCGTGGCGATGTCGCCCATGCCGTCGATCTCGGTCAGCTTGCCCTGGGCTTCATAATAGGGAAGCAGGGGCGCAGTCTGGGCGTTGTAGACAGCCAGACGATCCTTGAAGGTCTCGGGATTGTCGTCCGGACGGCCCTGCTCGGCGAAGCGCTTGCCGATACGGGCGGTCAGGGCCTCGTCGTCGACCTTGAGGCGGACGACCCGATCGATCCGGGCGCCGCGCTTGGCCAGCATGGCGTCCAGGGCTTCGGCCTGGGCCACGTTGCGGGGGAAACCATCGAAGATGGCGCCGCCGGCGGCCTCAGCCTCCGGCAGACGGTCCTCGATCAGGGCGATGACGATCTCGTCGGTGACGAGATCGCCGCGCGCCAGCACGTCCTTGACCTTGAGGCCCAGGTCCGAGCCGGAGGCGATCGCGGCGCGCAGCATGTCGCCGGTCGAGAGCTGGATCATGCCCCGCTCCTCGACCAGACGCTTGGCTTGCGTGCCCTTGCCGGCCGCGGGCGGCCCGAACAGGATCAGGTTCATCTTGCGGGCTCCCCTACCCGATTAGCGTCGGGCGGGGGCGGCGCCGCCCCGACCGCCACGACCACGCAGCTTGGCCTTCTTGATCAGGCCCTCGTACTGGTGCGCCAGCAGTTGGGACTGAATCTGGGCCACAGTGTCCATCGTGACCGAAACGACGATCAAGATAGACGTTCCTCCGAAGTAGAGGCTGTTGCCCAGGCTGCTGACCAGGAACTCGGGCAGCAGGCAGACCGCGGTGATATAGGCGGCGCCGATCACCGTCAGACGCGTCAGGACGTAGTCCAGATACTCGGCCGTGCGCTTGCCCGGACGGATGCCCGGCAGGAAGCCGCCGTACTTGCGCAGGTTCTCGGCCGTGTCCTCGGGGTTGAAGGTGATCGAGGTGTAGAAGAAGCAGAAGAAGACGATCAGGACCGCATACAGGATCATGAAGACCGGCTGGCCGTGCGTCAGCTGCGCCGTCACCAGCGGCAGCCAGCTCATCCACTCAGGCAGATTGGCGTTGGCGGTGAACTGGGCCACCGTCGTCGGCAGCATCAGCAGCGACGAGGCGAAGATGGCCGGGATGACGCCGGCGGTGTTGACCTTCAGCGGCAGGAACGAGCGTTCGCCGCCCGTCATGCGGTTGCCTTCCTGGCGCTTCGGATACTGGATCAGAAGCCGGCGCTGGGCGCGTTCCATGAAGACGATGAAGACGATCACGGCCACGGCCATGATGGCGATGAACAGCAGGGTGAAGGCGGACATCTGACCTTGCTGGGCCAGGCCCAGCAGACGGGCCACGGTGGACGGCAGAACCGCCACGATGCCCGCGAAGATGATCAGGGAGATGCCGTTGCCGACGCCGCGCGCCGTCACCTGCTCGCCCAGCCACATCAGGAACATGGTGCCGCCGGTCAGGGTGGTGACCGTCGAGATGATGAAGAACAGACCCGGCTGGTCGATCAGACCAGGCTGGGCGTTCAGGCCGACGGCGATGCCGAACGACTGGGCCAGAGCCAGGAAGACCGTGAGGTAACGGGTGTACTGGTTCAGCTGCTTGCGGCCGCTTTCGCCGCCTTCCTTCTTCAGCTTTTCCCAGGGCGGATAAACCGCGCCCATCAACTGGACGATGATCGAGGCCGAGATGTACGGCATCACGTTCAGCGCGAAGACGGCCATCCGTTCGACGGCGCCGCCCGAGAACATGTTGAACATGTCCAGGATGCCGCGCTGGCCGTCCGGGTTCTGGAAGAAGGCCAGGAAGGCCTCGGAATTGATGCCCGGAATCGGAACATAGGTGCCGATCCGGTAGACCAGCAGCGCGCCCAGCGTGAACAGCAGGCGTTTGTGCAGCTCGGTCGCTTTCGCGAACGAGCCCATGTTCATATTGGCGGCGAGTTGTTCAGCGGCCGAAGCCATCAGGCGGTCCCCACGACTATGCCCGTCGTCAGATAGGCGGAAAGCGGCTCCCTTGCGAGAGCCGCTTTCGGAAAATCGTCATCCCGGTGCGGATGATCCCGGCGAACACCGCATCAGCAGCGCTCGCACGGGATGACGATATCGATTTTAGGCCTTGGCGGCGGCGCGCTTGGCGCGGGCCGAGACCTTGTTGGCGTCGCCCAGCGGCGCCTTGGCGGCCGGAGCCTTGCCCTTGGCGGCGTTGCGCTTCTCGACGCGAGCGGCGGCCTTGGCTTCAGCGGCGATGCGCTGTTGCTCGACCTTGCCGCCGGCGGCTTCGATAGCCTTGACGGCGCCCGACGAGGCCGACCAGACGACCAGGTTCAGCTTGGCCTTCAGTTCGCCTTCGCCCAGAACGCGGACGCCGTCCTTGACGCGACGGATCACGCCGGCGGCCACCAGGGCGGCGCCGTTGATTTCAGCCTTGGCGTCCAGCTTGCCGGCGTCGATGGCTTCCTGCACGCGCCACAGGTTCACTTCAGCGAGCTTCAGCGCGTTCGGGTTGTTGAAGCCGCGCTTCGGCATACGCATGTACAGCGGCATCTGGCCGCCTTCGAAGCCGCCGATGGCGACGCCCGAACGCGACTTCTGACCCTTGACGCCGCGACCGGCGGTCTTGCCCTTGCCCGAACCCGGGCCGCGGCCGACGCGCATGCGCTTCTTGTGGGCGCCTTCGTTGTCGCGGATTTCGTTCAGTTTCATATGCCTGATCCTTTCGGGTTCTAGCGCCAGGTGCCAAGGGCGATCCTGACTCGGCGTTGGAAAAATTGAAGGGCCGCTTCTAGGCGGCCCGTCGCAGCATCGCAAGATGCTTCTTCAAAGAGAAACGCCCTCCCCCGGATCGGGAGAGGGCGCATCGTCTTATTTTTCGACCACTTCGACCATGTGGGCGACCTTGGCGATCATCCCGCGGACCGAGGGGGTGTCCTCCAGCGTCGACTCGCGGCCGATGCGGTTCAGACCCAGACCCGACAGGGTGGCGCGCTGATCCGACTTGCGGCGGATCGGGCTGGCCGTCTGACGGATCGTGACGGTGGCTTGTTCTTTCTTGGCCATGTCTATCAGCCCTCGACAGCTTCAGGCGCCGAGGCGCCGTCGTTGCGGCGGCCCATCAGGTCGGCGACCTTCTTGCCACGCTTCGAAGCAACCTGACGCGGCGACGATTGAACCTTCAGAGCTTCGAAGGTCGCGCGGATCATGTTGTAGGGGTTCGACGAGCCGGTCGACTTGCCCACGACGTCCTGGACGCCGAGGGTTTCGAGGACCGCACGCATCGGACCGCCGGCGATGACGCCGGTGCCGGGAGGGGCCGCGCGCATCATGATCTTGCCAGCGCCCCAACGGCCGTTGCCGTCGTGGTGCAGGGTGCGGTTCTCGCGCAGCGGAACGCGGATCATCGTCTTCTTGGCTTCTTCGGTCGCCTTGCGGATGGCTTCCGGCACTTCGCGCGCCTTGCCGTGACCGAAGCCGACGCGGCCCTTGCCGTCGCCGACGACCATCAGGGCCGCGAACGAGAAACGACGTCCGCCCTTAACCGTGGCGGCGACGCGGTTGATGTGCACCAGCTTCTCGATGATGTCGCTTTCCGGAGCCTCGGCCGCCGGAGCGTTGCGGTCGCGACGGTTACGATCGCCGCCGCCGCGTTGGGGTTCACGAGCCATGCTTCTCGATCCCTTAGAAGTTCAGGCCGGCTTCACGCGCGGCCTCCGCCAGCGCCTTGACGCGGCCGTGATAGATGTAGCCGCCACGGTCGAAGACGACGTCCTTGACGCCCTTCTCGATCGCACGCTCGGCAATCAGCTTGCCGATGAGAGCAGCAGCGGCGACGTCCGAACCCTTGGACCCCTTGCCGCCTTCCAGCGACGAAGCGGCGGCCACCGTGACGCCCTGGGCGTCGTCGATGATCTGGGCCGAGATGTTCTTGTCCGAACGGAAGACCGACAGACGCAGACGACCGTTGGCGACAGCCTTGAGGCGACGACGGTTGCGTTCGGCGCGGCGCTTGGCTTGTTGTTGCAGAGAAAGAGCCATGACTTACTTCTTCTTGCCTTCCTTGCGCCGGACGGTTTCGCCCTGATAGCGCACGCCCTTGCCCTTGTAGGGCTCCGGCGGACGCAGCTTGCGGATGACGGCGGCGATTTCACCGACGGCCTGCTTGTCGTTGCCCGAGATCTTGATCTCGGTCTGCTTGGGCACGACGAAGGTGATGCCGGCCGGCGGAGCGACGTCGACTTCATGCGAGAAGCCGAGCTGCAGCGACAGCGACTGACCCTTCAGGGCGGCGCGGTAACCGACGCCGACCAGTTCCAGGGTCTTCTCGAAGCCCGTGGTCACGCCGGTGACCATGTTGTCGACCAGGGTGCGCGACAGACCCCACATCGCGCGAGCGCGAGGCGTGTCCGAACGCGGGGTCAGCGACAGTTCGTCGCCTTCCTGCTTGACTTCGATTTCTTCGGCCACGGTCCAGGTGCGTTCGCCCTTGGGACCCTTGACCGAGACGGTCTGGCCGTCGAGCGTGACAGTCACGCCCTTCGGCACAGCGATGGTTTTCTTGCCAATACGGGACATATCAGTAGACCCTGCAGAGGACTTCGCCGCCGACGTTAGCGTCGCGAGCGGCGGCGTCAGACATGACGCCCTTCGAAGTCGAAAGGATCGAGATGCCGAGGCCGTTCTTGATCGGCTTCAGATCGTTGATGGCCGAGTAGACGCGGCGGCCGGGCTTCGACACGCGGGCGATCTCAGCGATCACCGGCTGGCCGTCGAAGTACTTCAGCTCGATCTCGAACTGCGGGAACTCGCCGGGGTTCTGAACCAGCGAATAGCCGCGGATGTAGCCTTCGTCCTGCAGCACGTCGAGGACGCGCTGGCGCAGACGCGAGGCGGGGGTCAGCACCTTGGAACGCTTGCGGGTCGCCGCGTTCTTGATGCGAGCGATCATGTCGCTCAGGGGATCGTTGATCATCATGTCTGTTCGCTCCCCTTACCAGCTCGACTTGGTCAGGCCGGGGATCTGCCCCAGGTTGCCCAGCTCGCGCAGCGCGATCCGGCTCATCTTGAGCTTACGGTAGTAAGCCCGCGGACGGCCCGTGACTTCGCAACGGTTGCGAATGCGGGTCGGCGCGGAGTTGCGCGGCAGCGAGGCCAGCTTCAGACGAGCGTCGAAACGCTCTTCCAGCGGCAGGCTCTCGTCGTTGGCGGTCGCCTTCAGGGCGGCCCGCTTCGCGGCATACTTCGCAACCAGGGCCTTGACGGCTTCGTTACGGTTTACGGCGCTTTTCTTAGCCATTGTTCTCTTCCCTTCCCGCTCAGTTCTTGATGAACGGGAAATTGAACTCGGTGAGGAGAGCCTTGGCTTCCTCATCGGTCTTGGCCGTGGTGCAGACGACGATGTCCATGCCCCACATCTGATCGATCTGGTCGTAGTTGATCTCGGGGAACACGATGTGCTCCTTCAGACCCGTGGCGTAGTTGCCGCGACCGTCGAACGAGGTGCCCTTCAGACCACGGAAGTCCTTCACGCGCGGCAGCGCGATCGTGATGAAGCGGTCCAGGAACTCGTACATCTGGGCGCCGCGCAGCGTGACCTTGCCGCCGATGACCATGCCTTCGCGCAGCTTGAAGCCGGCGATGGAGTTACGAGCCTTGGTCGGCACAGCCTTCTGACCGGCGATGGCCGTCAGATCCTTGAGGGCCGCGTTGACCTTCTTGGAGTCCGCGACAGCTTCACCGACGCCCATGTTCAGGACGATCTTGTCCAGCTTGGGGATCTGCATCTCGTTCGTGTAGCCGAACTTTTCCTTCAGGGCGCCGCGGATGCGGTCCTGATATTCGGTCTTGAGACGCGGCGTGTACTTGGTGTCAGCCATTAGATGACGTCTCCCGTGGTCTTGGCGAAGCGAACCTTCGTGTCGCCTTCGACCTTGAAGCCGACGCGGGTCGCCTTGCCGTTGGCGTCGGCGATCGCGACGTTCGACAGGTGAAGCGAGGCTTCCTTGTTCTTGATGCCGCCTTGCGGGTCAGCCTGGGTCGGGCGCGTGTGGCGCTGAACCATGTTGACGCCTTGCACGACGACGCGGTTTTCGGTCGGCAGAACCTTCAGCACCTGGCCGGTGCGTCCCTTGTCCTTGCCGGTCAGGACGACAACGTTGTCGCCCTTCTTGATCTTGGCGGCCATGGTTACAGAACCTCCGGAGCCAGCGAGATGATCTTCATGTGGTTCTTGGCGCGCAGTTCGCGCGGAACCGGGCCGAAGATACGCGTGCCGACCGGCTCGTTCTGCTTGTTGACGATGACGGCGGCCGACTTGTCAAAACGAATGACCGAGCCGTCCTTGCGCTGGATGTCCTTGGCGGTGCGAACGACGATGGCGCGAACGACGTCGCCCTTCTTCACGCGGCCGCGCGGGATAGCTTCCTTCACCGAGGCGACAATGGTGTCGCCCACCGAGGCGTAGCGGCGCTTCGAGCCGCCGAGCACCTTGATGCACATGACCCGGCGAGCGCCCGAGTTATCGGCCACCTCCAGGTTAGTTTGCATCTGGATCATGGGATCCGATCCTTTTCTTTAGGAAGCCGAGGCGGGGGAAACGACTTCCCAACGCTTCAGCTTGGACTTGGGGGCGCACTCGACGATGCGCGCGACGTCGCCGACTTTGAGGCCGTTGGCCTCATCGTGGGCGTGGTACTTCTTGGACAGGCGAACCGTCTTTTTCAGGACCGGGTGCAGCAGAGTGCGCTCGACCTTCACGACGACGGTCTTGTCGCCCTTGTCGGACACGACCACGCCTTCGAGAATACGTTTGGGCATAGGTGTTTCCTTAACCCGCCGCGCGGTTCGCACGCAGAAGCGTGGAAATACGGGCGATGTCCTTGCGCACTTCCGAGACCCGGTGGGTCTTTTCCATCTGGCCGGTGGCGGCCTGGAAGCGCAGGTTGAACTGTTCCTTCTTGAGCTTCAGCAGCTCGTCGGCCAGTTGGTCGGGGGTTTGAGCCCGCAGATCAGCGATCTTGGTCATCAGGCGGCTTCCTCAACGTGAGCGATGCCGGCGTCGAGGCGGGTGACCACCTTGGTGCGGACCGGCAGCTTAGCGGCACCGAGGCGCAGCGCTTCACGAGCCACGTCGTCCGGCACGCCGTCGATTTCGAACAGGATACGGCCCGGGTGGCAACGCGCCGCCCAGTAATCCACCGCGCCCTTGCCCTTACCCATCCGGACTTCGGCCGGCTTGCCCGTGACGGGCAGGTCGGGGAAGACGCGGATCCAGACGCGGCCCTGACGCTTCATCTGACGCGTGATCGCGCGGCGAGCCGCTTCGATCTGACGCGCAGTGATGCGCTCGGGTTCCACCGTCTTCAGGCCGTAGGACCCGAAGTTCAGCGAGAAGCCGCCCTTGGCGGCGCCGTGGATGCGGCCCTTGAAGGCCTTGCGGTACTTGGTCTTTTTCGGTTGCAACATGGCCTATCAGCCCTCACGACCACGGCGCGGACCGCGATCACCGCGGGGGCCGCCACGGCCTTCGTTGGACGACGGACCCGAGGCTTCCTGGGCCCAGCGCTTGTCCTGAGCCATCGGGTCGTGCTCGAGCACCTCACCCTTGAAGACCCAGACCTTCACGCCAATGATGCCGTAGGTCGTCTTGGCTTCGTAGAAGCCATAGTCGATGTCGGCGCGCAGGGTGTGAAGCGGCACGCGACCTTCGCGGTACCATTCCATACGAGCGATTTCGGCGCCGCCCAGACGGCCCGAGACGTTGATGCGGACGCCCTTGGCGCCGAGGCGCATGGCCGACTGCATCGAACGCTTCATGGCGCGACGGAAGGCGATCCGGCGCTCCAGCTGCTGAGCGATGTTTTCAGCGATCAGCTGCGCGTCGGTTTCCGGCTTGCGGACTTCGACGATGTTCAGGTGAACTTCGCCTTCGGTGCGAGCCGAGATGTCCTTGCGGAGCTTCTCGATGTCAGCGCCCTTCTTGCCGATCACGACGCCCGGACGAGCGGCGTAGATCGTCACGCGGCACTTCTTGTGCGGACGCTCGATGATGATGCGCGACACGCCGGCGGCGGCCAGGCGTTCCTTCAGCCACGTACGCAGCTTCAGGTCCTGGTGCAGCAGGCGGGCGTAGTCGGCGCCGCCGGCGAACCAGCGGCTGTCCCACGTGCGGTTCACGCCAAGGCGCAGACCGACCGGATTGATTTTCTGTCCCATCAGGCGGCCTCGCCGGCTTCACGGACCACGATCGTGATCTCGCTGAACGGTTTCAGGATGCGCGACGAGCGACCGCGAGCACGGCTCGCGAAGCGCTTCATCACCAGGTTCTTGCCCACGAAGGCCTCGGCGACGAACAGGTTGTCGATGTCGAGGTTGTGGTTGTTCTCAGCGTTCGAGATCGCCGAGTACAGGACCTTGCGGACGTCGCCAGCGATACGCTTGTGGCTGAATTCCAGCTCGTTCAGCGCCTTCTGAACCGGCAGACCGCGGATCGAAGCGGCGACCAGGTTCAGCTTTTGAGGGCTGATGCGAACGTTGACCAGCTTGGCGCGAGCCTCGGTGGCGCCGACGCGGCGGGGGTTGTTGGACTTGGCCATCAGTTACTTCCTTTTGGCCTTCTTGTCCGCCGCGTGACCCGGGAAGTTCCGGGTCGGGGCGAACTCGCCAAACTTCATGCCGACCATGTCTTCGTTGACCATCACCGGCACATGCTTCTGGCCGTTGTGGACGCCGAAGGTCAGACCGACGAACTGGGGCAGGATGGTGGAGCGGCGCGACCACGTCTTGATCACGTCCTTGCGGCCCGACGTTTGAACGGCGTCGGCCTTCTTGAGCAGATACCCGTCGACAAACGGGCCTTTCCAGGAGGAGCGGGCCATTCTTAGCGAGCCTTCTTAACGTGACGGGTACGGATGATGAACTTGTCCGTAGCCTTGTTCTTGCGGGTGCGGGTGCCCTTGGTGTCCTTGCCCCACGGCGTAACCGGGGTACGACCACCAGAGGTCCGGCCTTCACCACCACCATGCGGGTGGTCGATCGGGTTCATGGCGACGCCGCGAACGTGCGGACGCCAGCCCATGTGACGAACGCGACCGGCCTTGCCGAGGTTCTGGTTCATGTGGTCCGGGTTCGACACGGCGCCGACGGTGGCCATGCACGAGTCCAGGACCATGCGCAGCTCGCCCGAGCCGAGGCGGATCTGGGCGTAGCCCTGATCGCGACCGACCAGCTGGGCGTAGGCGCCGGCCGAACGGGCCAGCTGGGCGCCCTTGCCCGGCTTCATCTCGATGTTGTGGATGATCGTACCCACGGGCATCGAGCGCAGCGGCATGGCGTTGCCCGGCTTCACATCGACCTTCTCACCGGCGACGACAGTGTCGCCAGCCTTCAGGCGCTGCGGAGCGATGATGTAGGTCTTCTCGCCGTCGGCGTAGGTCACCAGGGCGATGAAGGCCGTACGGTTCGGGTCGTATTCCAGACGCTCGACCGTACCGATGGCGTCGAACTTGCGACGCTTGAAGTCGATCTTGCGGTACAGGGTCTTGGCGCCGCCGCCGCGGAAGCGAACGGCCACGCGACCGCCCTGCCCGCGACCGCCCGACTTGGTCAGGCCTTCAACGAGCGACTTCTCGGGACGGCCCTTGTGGAGCTCGGACCGGTCGACCAGCACCAGGGCGCGGCGGCCCGGCGACGTCGGATTGTAGGTTTTCAAGGCCATCGTCTTAGAGCCCCGTCGTGACGTCGATCGACTGGCCGTCAGCCAGCGTCACGATCGCTTTCTTGATGTCCACGCGACGACCGAGGATACCCCGGAAGCGCTTGGTCTTGCCCTTTTGAACCAGGGTGTTGACCTTGAGGACGTTGACTTTGAACAGGCTTTCGACCGCAGCGGCGATCTCGTCCTTGGTCGCCGTGCCGGCGACGCGGAAGACGACCTTGTTCTGCTCCGACAGGATCGTGGCCTTCTCGGTGATCACCGGAGCCAGGATGGTGTCGTAGTGCTTGGCGGTGGGTTGAGCGGCGGCCATTATGCGGCTTCCTTCTCAGCGAAGCGCGCCTCGATCGCCTCGACGGCGGCCTTGGTCAGCACCAGTTTGTCGGCCCGCAGGATGTCATAGACGTTCAGGCCGGCGTTCGGCAGGACGTCGATGTGCGGGATGTTGCGAGCGGCCAGGCCGAAGTTCGTATCGACTTCCGGACCCGCGATGATCAGGGCCTTGGTCCAGCCGAGCTTGCCGAAGGTCTCGCGCAGCGAGGCCGTCTTGGCTTCCTTGACCGAAACGCTGTCGACCACGACCAGATCGCCGGCCTTGACCTTCGAGCTGAGAGCGTGACGCAGAGCCAGGGCGCGGATCTTCTTCGGCAGCGAGAAGCCGTGGTCGCGAACGACCGGACCGAAGGCGCGCGAACCGCCGACGAACTGCGGCGCACGACGCGAACCGTGACGAGCACCGCCGGTGCCCTTCTGCTTGTACATCTTCTTGCCCGTACGAGAGTTCTCGTTGCGGGTTTGAACCTTGTGCGTGCCGGCGCGACGCTTGGCCAGCTGCCAGTTGACGGTACGGGCCAGCAGGTCGCCGCGAATGTCGGAGATGCCGAAGACGGCGTCCGACAGTTCAACGTCGCCAGCAGCCTTGCCGTCGAGTTTGATGACCGAGAGTTTCATTACGCTTCACCGCCTTCGGTCGCTTCAACGGCCGGAGCTTCTTCAGCCGGCGTCGAGGCGGGTTGAGCGGCCTTGGTCGACTTGACGGCGCCCGGGAACGGGGCGTCAGCCGGACGGGCCTTCTTAACAGCGTCGCGGACCTTGACGTAGCTGCCGTCGTGACCCGGGACAGCGCCCTTGATCAGGATCAGGCCACGCTCGGCGTCCACGCGGACGACGGTCAGGTTCTGCTGGGTGACGACTTCCTGGCCGTAGTGGCCGGCCATCTTCTTACCCTTGAAGGTCTTGCCCGGGTCCTGGCGCTGGCCAGTCGAGCCGTGCGAGCGGTGCGACAGCGAGACGCCGTGCGTGGCGCGCAGACCGCCGAAGTTCCAGCGCTTCATGGCGCCGGCGAAGCCCTTACCGATGGTCTCGCCCTGGATGTCGACCCTTTGCCCCGCCAGGAAGTGATCGGCCGACAGCTCGGCGCCCACGTCCAGCAGACCATCCGCGTCAACGCGGAACTCGGTCACATAGTGCTTAGGTTCAACCTCGGCCTTGGCGAACACTTCGCGCTGAGCCTTGTTGGTGTTTTTTGCCTTCTTGGTTCCGGCGCCCAGTTGCAGGGCGACGTAGCCGTCCCGCTCTTGAGTGCGCTGACCCACGACCTGGCAGCCGTCAAGCTGCAGAACCGTGACCGGGATGTGCGCGCCGTCTTCAGCGAAGACGCGCGTCATACCCAGTTTCTTGGCGATCACGCCCGTACGCATGTCGGATCCCGCCTCTTTCTTTCTTAAATCTTGATCTCGACGTCCACACCGGCCGACAGGTCGAGCTTCATGAGCGCGTCCACGGTTTGCGGGGTGGGGTCGATGATGTCGAGCACGCGCTTGTGCGTGCGGATTTCAAACTGCTCACGCGACTTCTTATCGACGTGCGGCGAGCGGTTCACGGTGAACTTTTCGATCAGGGTCGGCAGCGGGATCGGACCACGAACGGTCGCCCCGGTGCGCTTGGCGGTGTTGACGATCTCGCGCGTCGAAAAGTCGAGGACGCGATGGTCGAAGGCCTTGAGCCTGATGCGGATGCTTTGATCCATATCGGTTGTTATTCCCAAGCGGTCGGAACCGCGTCCCTGTGAACCATTTCAAAGACCAGAGCCTCGGGGCGATGCCCCCAGGAAACGCAAATCCGCAAAAACGATCGGCCCACGCAGCACACCGCGAAGGCCGTAAAGTCCCAAGAATGCTGCAAAGAACAGTAACTTAGGTCGTTCCTGCGAACCGCGTCTGCACCCGAAGATGCACAGCCGGTCCAACAAGAGGGGCGCTTATGCCCTTTGATTCCGTTTCCGTCAAGCGCCGAAACCGCCATGCAGCAAGGGTTTGCGACTCATCGCCCGCCCGCCGCCGATCTGCGGTTCGCCCTCTCTATTACAGGGGCCCGAAGGCCGACGACAGCCTTCCGAATTAACCCCTGGGGCGAAAGCGGGGCCACATGACCGTCCGGTTAATCGTTCGCCGCATTGTCGCCCCGACCCGCGACGCAAACGTGCCGCAATGCGTCACTCATCGGCAACATCAGCCCCAAACCGCTGAAATATGACAAGTTCACAACGGCAAAATGACAAAGCGGGGCCTATCTTCCCCTTGCCGTCGTGGTGCGAACCCGGCGGCGCATAAAAAGGATACTCATAATGAAAACCGTCTTCCTCGCCTCCGTCGCCGCCGCGACCCTGATCGCCGCTCCCGCCTTCGCCCAAGACGCTGTCGGCTCGGTCGGCGTCGCCTACAACTACGCCGACGTTGATGGCACCGACATCAACCGCGGCGTCATCGACGGCGTCGTCGCTTCGCCGGTCTTCGGCGACTGGACCGTGACCTTCAACGCTGAAGGCGCCTACACCGACGTCGAGAACGGTGGCGACGAAACCACCCTGGCCGGCGCCGTGCACCTGACGAAGAAGATCGAAGACATGCGCTTCGGCGGCTTTGTCGGCGCTTCGGAGTTCGCCAACACCACCATGACCAACTTCGGTCTGGAAGGTCAGAAGTATCTCGACCGCGCCACCCTGACCGGCGTCGTCGAATACGGCACGGCCGCTGACGCCGACATGTGGACCGTCGCTGGCGACGCCGCCTTCTACGCCACGTCGCAACTGCGCCTGAACGTCGGCGCTTCGTACTCGAACATCGACGCCGACAACATCTTCCTGGGCGCCGGCGACGTTGACGCTTGGTCGGCCGGCGTGGGCGCCGAGTACCAGTTCGCCAACTCGCCCTACTCGGTCTTCGGCGGCTACGACTACGTCAAGTCCTCGGACCTGGACGTCGACGCCAACGTCATCAAGATCGGCATGCGCTACAGCTTCGGCGGCGGTCTGCAAGCCCGCGACCAAGCCGGCGCCAACCTGGGCCGCACCAGCAACGCCTTCACCGGCCTGTTCGGTAACTAAGCCGTCCTGGCGGTCCTCGACCGCAAGACGTGGGAAACCCCGGCGGAGCAATCCGCCGGGGTTTTTCATTGCCCGAAGACCAGACGTGAAAAAGGCCCGGGGGGTTCCACGCTCCCGGGCCTTCTCTCATGGCGATGCGGTTCGGCTCAGCGTCCGACGCGCACCTCGCCCGAACCCACGATCGAACGCGAAACCGGTCCGGTCACCTCGGCGACGCGCACGTCGCCGGAACCGGCGATCGAGGCTTCCAGGCTGTTGGCCACGCCGTCGAAGCGGACATTGCCCGAACCGGCGATCGCCACCTCCAGCGTCGACGCCCGCCCGCCGCGAATGTTCACGTCGCCAGAACCGCCGATCGACACCTCCGCCGGACCATCCACTCCGGCCACGACAATATTGCCGGAACCGCCGACCGAAGCCTCCAGCCCCCCGGTCGCGCCGGTCAGAATGGAGCCGGAACCGCCCACCGAAGCCTCCAGCGAACGCGACGTGCCGGCGCGCACCGTGCCGGAGCCGCCGACGCCGATCTCCAGGCGCCCGTCGACATTGGCCACGGTCCAGTTGCCGCATCCCCCGGCGCCCAGTTCGACAGACCGCGCGCCGCGTCCGATCGCGCCATAGACGCCGCTGCCCGAGTTCACATCGACATCACGCGGCGTCCGGACAACCACCAGGGGCGCGTCCTCGAGACGGATGCGCCCCTTGCCGGCGACCTCCACCGTCGCCCCCTCGCCTGGCTGGCGGGCGTCGGCACGACCGTTGTTGCAGCTGCGGATGCTGTCGTTGTTGAACTGCAGCATGCTGCGACGACGCCCCAGGCCGCCGTCGATGCGGACCTTGTCGCCGCGGCGCTCGACAGTCAGCCGAGGCAGGTCCGCGGAGCCCTGCGTGATCTCGACGGCGATATCCGTCCGGTCCTCGGGAATGACGATGACGCGCGCCACGGCGTTGCGGATCTCGGCTTCCTGGGCCGCCGCGGGAAGAACGGCGAAAGCGGTGAGAACGGCGGCCGAGGCGGCGGCGTAGACTGCGAACTTCATGGCGGTGTCCCTCTCCAGATGTGAGGAGAAACTGGCCCCCGCCGCGCCCCAAGTCATTTTAAATCGAGGTCATGAAGTCGTTGTAAGAATACGGCCTTCCGGCGCTCAGCCCTTGAGCGCGCCCGCGCCGTCAGCCGCCCCGACCTCCGGCTCGAACTGGCGCTCGAAGTGCGCGATCTTGCTCTTCAGCGCTCCCATGCGCTTCAGGGCCAGCGACGCCGCCCAGCGCAGGGCCAACTCGCCCTGCCCCATCCGGTCGGTCTGGCGCGGCGCGCCGCCTCGACTGCGAACGACAGCATTGGTGTAGAGCGCGCCGTTGCGGAAGCGCGAGGGCCAGGTCTGAAAATCCATCGACAGCGAGACGCAGAACCGGTCCAGGTTCTCAACCCGGTGCGGCGCGTAGAGGGGCCAGGTCAGGGCCTGGCCGGGCTCCAGGTCCACCACCTGGGCGTCGCCCTCGAACGTCAGCCTGTAGGGCAGTTCCTCGGTCGTCTGCCGCGCCACGACCTGTTCCATGCTGCGCTCGGGCAGATGGGCCTCGTCGCCCGGATAGACGAAGATCCGTTTGCGACCGCGCAGGTGGAACAGCACCACGCCCGCGGCGTCGAAATGATAGGGCACCCGCGCCTTGGGCGACGACAGGATCAGTTGTCCGGCGTTCTTGACCGCCTTCAGCCCCGGATAGGCCGCCTCGACCTTGGCGAACTCCGCCATCGCCGCCGCCCAGAGTTCCGGCCAGCCCGTCTCGACGTCGCGCAGGTTGACCCAGAGCCGTCCCTGCTGGATCGCCTCCAGCAACTGGCCGCCGTCCAGCCGGCCGCGCGCGCCGGTCTTCAGACTGACCTGACCCTCATCGTCGTAGTCGTAGAGGTTGATGTCGAACAGGTCCGCCGGATAGCGGTCCAGCAGGGCCGCCAGGGCCGCGTCGTCCGCGAAGCCCTGGGCGATCAGATCATGGGCGATCGTTCCCGCCTGCGCGATCGGACCTGGATAGCGCGTACGGCGCCCGGACATAGACTGGGCCTGTTCCATCATGAAGACCTCCCCCGGCCTGCTGCTTTCGACAGGGCCGCGCCCGCGGCCATGGCCGCCCCGCGAAGACGGCCGGACGACGTGACCTCGCACGCCTCGATGACATTCCAGCGCCGGCGCACGCTCTGACGCAGGCGACGCCCGCGCTCCGCACCGGCCAATGACAGCAGAGAGGCCCCGGCCTGTCCCAGAACGGCCGGAAGCCCGGACCGCAGAACCGTCGCCTCGATCACCGGCTGCACCGTATCGCAGAAGTAGCGTTTGTACGCCTCGCCGCCGAAGCCGTAGTCAAAGTCGCAATAGCCCGCCTCCGATCCCAGCCGGATCGTCTCCATGCTCAGGATGATGCCCGGCGAGCAACGCGCCAGGGTCGGGACATAGGCCGGGAACCAGAAATGATACCGCCGCCCCGCATGCAGGGAATACTCGACCGCCGCCATACGCCCGCCGACCCGCAGGACGGCCAGGGAGGCGCCGAAGTCGGGTCCCTCATGCGCCATCAGGGCGTGCAGCAGATCCCGCGTCCAGCCGCAGGCGAAGACGTCGTGGCGGCCCGTGCGGCGGTACTGTTCGCGTTTCAGGGCGATCAGTTCGTCCAGCAGCGCTCCGTCACGCTGGCCGATCAGAATCTCCACATCGCCGAACTCGGCCGCCATGCTGCGGCGCGCCCGCTCCTTGTCCTTGAAATACTTGCCGAAGGCCGAGCGACGCGCGGCGTACCAGGCGTCATAGCCGCCGTCGTCGGGAATGGTGGTGCGGAAGCTCTCATTGACGCTGAAGCCCGGTTCCCGCCCCACCCAGCCATTGACGCTGAAACGCGCGCCGCCCAGCAGTTCCGCCGTTTCGACCAGCGTCGGACGCCGCCCCGCCGGGCCGATGACCCCGTGATAGTCATTCATGGGCGCGGCGATCGGCAGGATGGCCCCGCCGCGCTTCTGATAGGGGAAGTAGCCGACCACCTCCCCGTCCCGACGGAAGACCGCCAGGGCGCTGCCCGGACTGATCCTTGAGGCGATTTCAGCGAACTCCAGACGGAAATAGGGGCTGGACAGATCAGGGTCGGCCGCCTGCCACCCGGCCCAAAGGCCGCGCTCTTCAGCGGTCAGGCTCGCCACATCACGGATTTGGACTGTCAGTGCGCCGGACATGGCTCCCCCTTTGCGCGAAACGGCCAGCAAATTCCATTCCGCTCGGCGTCCTCGCATACGGCCTGTTTCAACACGGTTGAGAGCTTTGGTGAACGCACCCGACGTCCGTTGTCCGCCGTTCGCGGTTTCTTTCGTCTCAACAAGGGAATCCCCCGCTCGCTCACGCGACGCGCCGGTCCTGTTTCCGGATGGCGGCGCATGCAGAAACGGCCCCCGGATCGCTCCGGGGGCCGCTCTGTACGCTTTACGCTTGGCCTGCCGCCCTTTCGGGCTGCTTGAGGCCGGTACGCTTACTGTTCGGGTCCCAGGACCCGGATCCATCGCTTAGGCGACGATCTTGGCCACGACGCCGGCGCCGACGGTGCGGCCGCCTTCACGGATGGCGAAGCGCAGCTTCTCTTCCATGGCGATCGGGGTGATCAGTTCGACGTCCAGCTCGGCGTTGTCGCCGGGCATGATCATCTCGACGCCTTCCTTCAGCTTCACGATGCCGGTCACGTCGGTCGTGCGGAAGTAGAACTGCGGACGGTAGTTCGTGAAGAACGGCGTGTGACGGCCGCCCTCTTCCTTGGTCAGGATGTAGGCCTCGGCCACGAACTTGGTGTGCGGGGTGATCGAACCCGGCTTGCACAGCACCTGGCCGCGCTCGACGTCTTCACGCTTGGTGCCGCGCAGCAGCACGCCCACGTTGTCGCCGGCCTGACCCTGGTCCAGCAGCTTGCGGAACATTTCAACGCCCGTGCAGGTCGTCTTCTGGACCGGACGGATGCCGACGATCTCGACTTCTTCACCGACCTTGACGATGCCGCGCTCGACGCGACCGGTCACGACCGTACCACGACCCGAGATCGAGAAGACGTCTTCGACCGGCATCAGGAAGGGCATGTCGACCGGACGTTCCGGCTGCGGGATGTAGTCGTCGACGGCCTGCATCAGCTTCAGGATGGCTTCTTCGCCGATGGCGGCGTCGCGGCCTTCGACGGCGGCCAGGGCCGAGCCCTTGACGACCGGGATGTCGTCGCCCGGGAACTGGTAGGACGACAGAAGTTCACGCACTTCCATCTCGACCAGCTCGAGCAGCTCTTCGTCGTCGACCATGTCGACCTTGTTCAGGAAGACCACCAGGGCCGGAACGCCGACCTGACGCGACAGCAGGATGTGCTCGCGCGTTTGCGGCATCGGGCCGTCAGCGGCCGAGCAGACCAGGATCGCGCCGTCCATCTGAGCCGCGCCCGTGATCATGTTCTTCACGTAGTCGGCGTGGCCGGGGCAGTCGACGTGCGCGTAGTGACGGTTGGCCGTCTCGTATTCCACGTGCGCCGTGTTGATCGTGATGCCGCGGGCCTTTTCTTCCGGCGCGGCGTCGATGTCGGCGTAGTTCATCGCCTTGCCGCCGCCGGCCTTCGCCAGCGTGATCGTGATCGCAGCCGTCAGCGTCGTCTTGCCGTGGTCAACGTGGCCGATCGTGCCGATGTTGCAGTGCGGCTTCGTGCGTTCGAACTTTTCCTTGGCCATTCTCTAGCTCCTGGAGGGTCCCCGAACCGGGGGTCCAATTAAGGTTTGGGGATAGACGGGGCGATTTGTGGTCAAACCGCCCCGTTTTCAAGTGGTCCGTCGAAACGGACTTAGGCGGAGTACTTCTTGATCACTTCGTCGGCGACGTGTTGCGGCACCGGCTCATAGTGATCGTACTGCATGGTGAACTGGGCGCGGCCCTGCGACATGCCCCGCAGGGTGTTCACGTAGCCGAACATGTTCGCCAGCGGCACGAAGGCGTTGATGACGATGGCGTTGCCGCGCATGTCTTGGCCCTGGATCATGCCACGACGGCCGTTCAGGTCGCCGATGACCGAGCCGAGGTATTCCTCGGGGGTCACGACTTCCACCGCCATGATCGGCTCGAGCAGCTTGGGCGAACCCTTTTCCTTCAGTTCACGGAAGGCGGCGCGCGAAGCGATTTCGAAGGCCAGAACGCTGGAGTCGACGTCGTGGAACTTGCCGTCCGTCAGGGTGGCCTTGAAGTCGATCATGGGGAAGCCGGCCAGAAGACCGTTTTCCTTGGCCGATTCCAGACCCTTCTCGACGCCCGGGATGTATTCCTTGGGCACAGCGCCGCCGACGATGGCGTTCTCGAAGACGAAGCCCGAACCGGGTTCACCGGGTTCGAAGGTGATCATGACGCGGGCGAACTGACCCGTACCGCCGGTCTGCTTCTTGTGCGTGTAGTCGATGTCGACCTTGCGGCCCAGCGATTCACGGTAGGCCACCTGCGGCGCGCCGATGTTGGCTTCCACCTTGTAGGTGCGCTTCAGGATGTCGACCTTGATGTCCAGGTGAAGCTCGCCCATGCCCTTCAGGATCGTCTGGCCCGACTCGTGGTCGGTCGAGACGGTGAAGGAGGGGTCTTCCG
Source organism: Brevundimonas sp. T2-11 (assembly GCF_055397675.1). Classification (NCBI taxonomy): domain Bacteria; kingdom Pseudomonadati; phylum Pseudomonadota; class Alphaproteobacteria; order Caulobacterales; family Caulobacteraceae; genus Brevundimonas; species Brevundimonas sp. T2-11. Next base: position 1,155,399 of record NZ_AP027920.1, on the reverse strand, counting down.
AAGCCAGCTTGGCCAGGGCCACGCCCAGCTTCTCCTGGTCGGCCTTGGTCTTGGGCTCGACCGAGATCTCGATCACCGGCGCCGGGAATTCCATCTTCTCGAGGATGATGGGCGACTTGATCGGGTCGCACAGGGTGTCGCCCGTGCGGGTTTCCTTCAGGCCAGCCAGGGCGACGATGTCGCCGGCGTAGGCTTCCTTGATGTCCTCGCGGTTGTTCGAGTGCATCTGCAGCATGCGGCCGACGCGCTCTTTCTTGTCACGCGACGAGTTCAGCAGCGACATGCCGGTTTCCATCTTGCCCGAGTACAGGCGGCAGAAGGTCAGCGAGCCGACGAAGGGGTCGTCCATGATCTTGAACGCCAGAACCGACAGGGGCTCGTCGTCCGAAGCCTTGCGGGTGATCGGCTCTTCCGTGCGGAAGTCGATGCCCGGCGTGGCCGGAATGTCGGTCGGCGACGGCAGGTAGTCGATGACGGCGTCGAGCAGGGGCTGGACGCCCTTGTTCTTGAAGGCCGAGCCGCCGAGGATCGGGTAGAAGGCGCCGGTCAGAACAGCCTTGCGGATGCACTTCTTCAGCACTTCGACCGAGGGCTCTTCGCCGCCCAGGTAGGCTTCCATGGCGTCGTCGTCGAGTTCGACGGCGTTGTCGATCAGGTACTGGCGAGCCGCAGCGGCTTCGTCAGCCATGTCGGCCGGGATGTCGCGGATGTCGGCGTCGGCGCCGACGGTGTCGGTTTCCCAGACGTAGGCCTTCATCTCGACCAGGTCGACGACGCCCTTCAGCAGGTTCTCGGCGCCGATCGGCAGCTGGATCGGCACGGCCTTGGCGCCCAGACGGTCGCGGATCGACTGCACCGAAGCAGCGAAGTCAGCGCCGATCTTGTCCATCTTGTTGACGAAGACGATGCGCGGAACCTTGTACTTGTCGGCCTGACGCCAGACGGTCTCGGTCTGCGGTTCGACGCCGGCGTTGCCGTCCAGCACCGTCACGGCGCCGTCGAGGACGCGCAGCGAACGCTCGACTTCAATGGTGAAGTCCACGTGGCCGGGGGTGTCGATGATGTTGAGACGCTTGCCCTTCCAGAAGGCGGTCGTCGCGGCCGACGTGATGGTGATGCCGCGTTCCTGTTCCTGGTCCATCCAGTCCATGGTGGACGCGCCGTCGTGGGTCTCGCCCATCTTGTGGTTACGGCCGGTGTAGAACAGGATCCGCTCGGTCGTCGTCGTCTTGCCCGCGTCGATGTGGGCCATGATGCCGAAGTTGCGGTAGTCTTCGATTTTATGTGTGCGGGGCATTGGAGTTGCCTTCGGGCTGCTTCGCGGACGCGGCGAGCGCCCATGGGTGTCGGATATGACGGCGCGGGCGGTTCAGTCTGAACGCCCGCGCCGGATCGTCTTAGAACGCCGCCGTCCCCATAGATGCAAAGGGGGACGGTTTTAAGACGCTTACCAGCGGTAGTGGCTGAAGGCGCGGTTCGCCTCGGCCATCTTGTGGGTGTCTTCACGCTTCTTGACCGCGGTGCCGCGGTTGTTGGCGGCGTCCAGCAGCTCAGCCGCCAGCTTTTCCGTCATGGTGTTTTCGCCGCGTTTGCGAGCGGCGTTGACCAGCCAACGGATGGCCAGGGCGCGACGACGGTCCGGACGGACTTCGACCGGCACCTGATAGGTGGCGCCGCCGACGCGACGCGAACGGACTTCGACCGAGGGGGCGACGTTGTCGAGAGCGTTATGGAAGGTCTCGACCGCGGTCTGCTCCTTCTTCTTGTCAGCCAGGATGTCGAAGGCGCCGTAGACGATGTTTTCGGCGACGGCCTTCTTACCTTCGTACATGACGTAGTTCATGAACTTGGTGACCACCAGGTCCCCGAACTTGGGATCCGGCAGAACTTCACGCTTCTGGGCGCGGTGACGACGCGACATGGATTATTCCTTGCAGTGCCCGGCTGACGCCGGGAAAATCTCTGAGGGTCCAGACCAGCAGGCCTGAGACGATTTCGCTTACTTCGGACGCTTGGCGCCGTAGTGCGAACGACGCTGCTTGCGGTCCTTGACGCCTTGCGTATCGAGCACGCCGCGCAGGATGTGGTAGCGAACGCCGGGCAAGTCCTTCACGCGGCCGCCGCGGATCAGCACGACCGAGTGCTCCTGCAGGTTGTGGCCTTCGCCGGGGATGTAGCAAACGGCTTCGTAGCCGTTCTTGGCCAGACGGACCTTGGCGACCTTACGCAGAGCCGAGTTCGGCTTTTTCGGGGTCGTGGTGTAGACGCGGGTGCAAACGCCGCGACGCTGGGGCGAGCCTTCCAGAGCCGGGACCTTGTTACGGGTGGGCTTGGGCTTGCGCGGCTTGCGGATCAGCTGGTTGATCGTAGGCATACGATTAGTCTCTTTTCGATATGGAGGCGTGTGCCTGTCGGCCGGGGCGCCTCATGAGCCTTCTTTTGGACCTCGCCGAAGCGGCGCCCGGGTGTTGTTCTCGAGCGAGCGGGAACAGCCAAACGAAAAAGCCGGAACGCGCGCTTTGGGCGTTCCGGCGGGCACAGCCCGTCCGTTCAATTGTCACGATCTCAATGGACGGCGAACCGCCCACCTCTCGAAAGTGCGCGCCGTTTACGCGGGATGGGTGAAGGCGTCAAGTGATTCAGCCCAGCCGGAACGGCGACCGCCCGGCGAAACACCGTTGCACGACCCGTCGAAACACGCCCCTATATCGCCACGCTTGTCCTTGCATCATCATCGAAGATGCGGAAACCGTCATGACCGTCGCCGTGCTGAACCGACCCTCGGCCCGACACTCCCGTCGCGGATTGCGCGGCGGATTGATGGCGGCCGCCTCGCTTGCGCTCCATGTCGCCGTCCTGGGGTCCATGATCCTGCTGGCGGCGGACGAGGATCGCGCCCCGCCCCGCGCCCTGCCCCCGATCATCCAGCTCGAGATCGAGCCTCCGCCGCCGCCGCAATGGCGCATGCCGCCTCGCCCCGAGCCGCTCCGTCCCGTCGATCCGCAGACGCCGGCCCCGGTTCCTGTCGAGGCGACGCAATCCGAGTCCGCGCTCGCGCCGACGCCGCAGACGACTCCCGCCCCCGCCAGGCCGTCGCCCTCTGCGCCGGCCGTCCCGGTTCCTGCGCCCGCTCCGGCGGCGGCTGTCGCCCCGGCCCCCGCCCGCATCCCCGCTCCGGTTCCGGCCCCGACGCCAACCCCGACTCCGGTCGCGCCCCCGGCGCCGGTCGCCGCGCCAGAGCCGGCCCCGACGCCGCCCGTCGCGATGGCGCACGCGCCCAGTCCGCCTGCCCCTGCCCCCGCCCTGCCTCAACGGCGCCTGACCGGGGACAAGGACGAGGAAGAAGCCGCCAGCGGCCGCCCCTCGCCTCCCGCCCCTCGTATGGCGGCGCCGCCGCCCGGCGGCGCGCCGGCGACGGGGACCGGCGAGATCACCGACGCCTGGCGTTTCACGCCCGAAGGCCAGGGCGGCCGAAACGCCCGTGCCCTTCGCCTCTCACCGGCCGGCTGCCCCGCCGACCGCGTGCTCACGCAGGGTGAACGCGCCATCTGCGAGGAGCGCTTCAACGCCCGCGCCGCCGAAGGCGCCGAGCGGCGCACCATCACCGGCAGCGGCAACGCCCAGCGCGACGCCCGCTTCGCCCGCGAAGGCGCCCGCGAGATGCAACGCTATGAGGCTCAGCGGCGCCCCTTGGCCGGCGGCGTCGGCGTCATGCCGCCACAGGAATGCCCCGGCTCGAACTTCGGCGCGGGCTGCGCCGGCGCCCACCTCGACCCATCCATGCGCCAGGGCGCCACCACCAATGTCCAGCAGGACAGCAACAAGCTGCCCGACCCGCGCTAGGTCTGGCGAGCTAGTCTTTCCTCCCTGTTCGCGGAGCGAATGGGGAGGTGGCGCGGCGCCGAAGACGACGTGACGGAGGGGGCGACTCAACGTCAGCAGCCTGCGCCGCCCCCTCCACCGCTACGCGGTCCCCCTCCCCACAAGAGTTCTGGACATCAAGCAGCCCGAAGGGCGGTAGGCCCAATAAAGAAAAGAGCGGCGCCGTCGCCGGCGCCGCCCTCTTCAGTCTCGGTTTCCGAAACGGATCAGCCTTCCGGCTGCTCCAGTTCCAGGGCCAGGTCGGCCGGCAGCGGCTCGATGGCGTCTTCGCGGGCCTGGGTCAGCTCCGCGTCGCGCTCGTTCGCCAGCTTCTGCAGCGAGCGCAGATAGGCGCCCGTGCCCGCCGGGATCAGACGGCCGACGATGACGTTTTCCTTCAGGCCTTCCAGCAGGTCCTTCTTGCCGTGGACCGAAGCCTCGGTGAGGACGCGCGTGGTTTCCTGGAAGGACGCCGCCGAGATGAAGCTGCGGGTTTGCAAGCTGGCCTTGGTGATGCCCAACAGGACCGGCTGCGTGACAGCCAGACGACCGCCGCGCTTCTCGACCTTGGCGTTCTCGAAGGCCGCCTCGGCCACCTCGACCGTGTCGCCACGGATCAGGGTGGTTTCGCCGGAGTCGATGACCTCAACCTTCTGCAGCATCTGACGGACGATGACTTCGATGTGCTTGTCGTTGATCGGCACGCCCTGCAGTCGGTAGACCTCCTGCACTTCGTTCACCAGATACTCGGCCAGCGCCTCGACGCCCTGGATGCGCAGCAGGTCGTGCGGATCCGGGTTGCCGTCGATGATGTAGTCGCCCTTCTGGATCAGATCGCCGTCGTGGACGGAGATGTGCTTGCCCTTCGGGATCAGGAATTCGACCGCCTCGGCCTGGTTGCCGTCGGCGTCCACTTCCGGGGTGATCTTGATGCGACGCTTGTTCTTGTAGTCGCGACCGAACTCAACGCGGCCATCCATTTCGGCGATGACGGCGCAGTCCTTCGGACGACGGGCTTCGAACAGTTCGGCGACGCGCGGCAGACCGCCGGTGATGTCGCGGGTCTTGGCGCCTTCGGTCGGGATACGGGCGATGATCTCGCCCGGCTTGACCTCATCGCCGTTCGACACGGACAGGATGGCGCCCACGGGCAGCAGGTAACGGGCGTCGGAGCCCGAGGCCAGCTTGGCGTAGGTGTCGCCCGCCGTGACGCCCATGGCCGGACGCAGGTCCGAACCGCGGGGGCTGGCGCGCCAGTCGGAAACCACGCGCTGGGCGATGCCCGTCGCTTCGTCGGTTTCTTCGCGAACGGACAGGCCGTCGACCAGGTCCTCGAAGCGGATCACGCCGCCGACTTCGGTCAGGATCGGGGTGGTGTAGGGGTCCCACTCCGCCAGACGCTGACCCTTGGCGATGTCCGCGCCTTCCTTGACGCGCAGACGGGCGCCGTACGGGACCTTGTGCGTCTCGCGGTCCTTGCCGTCCACCACCACGGTGACGACGACGTTGCGGCTCAGGGCCACCAGGTCGCCGTGCGCCGCGACGACCGTCGGGCCGACGATCTTGGCCTTACCGGCGTTGGTCGCTTCGTAGAACGAGGTTTCCGCCACCTGGGCCGTACCGCCGATGTGGAAGGTACGCATGGTCAGCTGGGTGCCCGGCTCGCCGATCGACTGGGCGGCGATGACGCCGACCGCTTCGCCGATGTTGACGTTGGTGCCGCGCGCCAGGTCACGACCGTAGCACATGCCGCAGATGCCGGCTTCGGCTTCACAGGTCAGGGCCGAGCGGACCTTGATCGACTGGACGCCGGCCGCATCGATGGCTTCGACTTCTTCTTCCTGCAGATAGGTGTCGGCGGGGAAGATGACGTTGTCGGTGCCCGGCTCCTTGATGTCCTCGGCCGCATAGCGACCCAGGACGCGTTGACCCAGCGAGACCAGAACGTCGCCGCCTTCAACCACGGCGCGCAGGGTGATGCCGCGGGTCGAGCCGCAGTCTTCCTCGGTGACGATCGAGTCCTGGGCGACGTCCACCAGACGGCGGGTCAGGTAACCCGAGTTGGCGGTCTTCAGCGCGGTGTCGGCCAGACCCTTGCGGGCGCCGTGGGTGGAGTTGAAGTACTCAAGGACGGTCAGGCCTTCCTTGAAGTTCGAGATGATCGGCGTCTCGATGATCTCGCCCGAAGGCTTGGCCATCAGGCCGCGCATGCCGCCCAGTTGCTTCATCTGGGCCTGCGAACCACGGGCGCCGGAGTTGGCCATCATGAAGACGGAGTTGATGTCCGGCTCCTGGCCCGCGATCAGGACGCGAGGCTGGGCGATTTCGCCCATCATCTCGTCGGCGATCTTGTCCGTGGCCTTGGCCCAGGCGTCGACGACCTTGTTGTACTTCTCGCCCTTGGTGATGAGGCCGTCAGCATACTGCTGCTCGTACTCTTCGACCTGGGTGCGGGTCTCGTTGACCAGGGCTTCCTTCTTGGCGGGAATGACGATGTCGTCCTTGCCCACCGAGATGCCGGCCTTGGCGGCTTCGCGGAAGCCCAGCTGCATCATCTGGTCGGCGAAGATGACCGTCGCCTTCTGACCGCAGTGACGATAGACCTGATCGATCAGGTTACCGATTTCCTTCTTGGTCAGATTCTTCTCGAGCAGGCGGTAGCCGATGTTCGGGTTCAGCGGCAGCAGGGCGCCCAGCTTCATCCGGCCCGGGGTCGTGTCGATCACCTTGGTGATCTCTTCGCCCGCGGCGTTCATCTCGGTCCAGCGGGCCTTGATCTTGGTGTGCAGCTTGACGACCTGGGCGTCCAGGGCGGCGTCGATTTCACCCATGTTGGCGAACAGCTTGCCTTCGCCCGGCTGGCCGTCCTTGACCAGCGACAGGTAGTACAGGCCCAGGACGATGTCCTGCGACGGCACGATGATCGGCTTGCCGTTGGCGGGCGACAGGATGTTGTTCGTCGACATCATCAGGACGCGCGCTTCCAGCTGGGCCTCGAGGCTCAGCGGGACGTGAACGGCCATCTGGTCGCCGTCGAAGTCGGCGTTGAAGGCGGTGCAGACCAGCGGGTGCAGGCGGATGGCCTTGCCCTCGATCAGCTTGGGCTCGAACGCCTGGATGCCCAGACGGTGCAGCGTCGGCGCGCGGTTCAGCATCACCGGGTGTTCCCGGATCACTTCTTCCAGGATGTCCCAGACCTGCGGCTGCTCGCGCTCGACCATGCGCTTGGACTGCTTGACGGTGCCCGACAGGCCCTTGGCGTCCAGACGCGCATAGATGAACGGCTTGAACAGCTCGAGCGCCATCTTCTTGGGCAGGCCGCACTCGTGCAGCTTCAGCTCGGGGCCCACGGTGATGACCGAACGGCCCGAGTAGTCGACGCGCTTGCCCAGCAGGTTCTGACGGAAGCGACCCTGCTTGCCCTTCAGCATGTCGGCCAGCGACTTCAGCGGACGCTTGTTGGCGCCCGTGATGACGCGACCGCGACGGCCGTTGTCGAACAGGGCGTCGACGGACTCCTGCAGCATCCGCTTTTCGTTGCGGATGATGATGTCCGGCGCGCGCAGTTCGATCAGGCGCTTCAGTCGGTTGTTACGGTTGATGACCCGGCGATAGAGGTCGTTCAGGTCCGAGGTCGCGAAGCGGCCGCCGTCCAGCGGCACCAGCGGGCGCAGTTCCGGCGGAATGACCGGGACGATCGTCAGGATCATCCACTCGGGCTTGTTGCCCGACTCCAGGAAGGCCTCGATCAGCTTCAGGCGCTTGGACGCCTTCTTGGCCTTCATTTCCGACGGGTTGTCGGCCAGTTCGGCGCGGTGCTTTTCAGCCTCGGCGTTCAGGTCGATGCCCATCAGCAGGTTGCGGACGGCCTCGGCGCCGATTTCAGCCGTGAAGCCGTCGTCGCCGTATTCTTCCTGGTAGCGGTAGAACTCGTCTTCCGTCAGCAGCTGGTTCTGCTTCAGCGGGGTCAGGCCCGGCTCGGTGACGATGTAGTTTTCGAAGTAGAGGACGCGCTCGACGTCCTTCAGCGCCATGTCCAGCATCAGCGAGATGCGCGACGGCAGCGACTTCAGGAACCAGATGTGGGCGACCGGAGCGGCCAGGTCGATGTGACCCATGCGCTCGCGGCGAACGCGAGCCAGCGTGACTTCAACGCCGCACTTCTCGCAGATGATGCCCTTGTACTTCATGCGCTTGTACTTGCCGCACAGGCATTCGTAGTCCTTGGTCGGGCCAAAGATACGGGCGCAGAACAGGCCGTCACGCTCGGGCTTGAACGTGCGGTAGTTGATGGTTTCCGGCTTCTTGATCTCGCCGAACGACCACGAACGGATCTTCTCCGGCGAGGCCAGGGCGATCTTGATCTGGTCGAAGGTCGGCGTGACCGGGACCGGGTTGAAGATGTTCAGGACTTCCTGGTTCATCTTTTTTCCTTCTGCGGGAATGCCCCGCGAAAATTCATTCAGAGAGGAGAGGCGGTCGGACCGCCCTCCCCCGCCAGGCGGGAGAGGGCTTTGTTTCCGATCAGCTGTTCTCCAGCTCCACGTTCAGGCCCAGCGAGCGCATTTCCTTGATGAGCACGTTGAAGCTCTCGGGAATGCCGGCTTCGAAGCTGTCGTCGCCGCGGACGATCGCCTCGTAGACCTTGGTGCGGCCGGCCACGTCGTCGGACTTCACCGTCAGCATTTCCTGCAGGGTGTAGGCGGCGCCATAGGCTTCCAGAGCCCAGACCTCCATTTCCCCGAAGCGCTGACCGCCGAACTGCGCCTTACCGCCCAGCGGCTGCTGGGTGACGAGCGAGTACGGGCCGATGGAGCGGGCGTGGATCTTGTCGTCGACCAGGTGGTGCAGCTTCAGCATGTACACATAGCCGACCGTGACCGGACGCTTGAACTGCTCGCCCGTCTGACCGTCGAACAGGATGGACTGGCCCGAACGGTCCAGGCCGGCCGTTTCCAGCAGGTCCTCGATGTCCGAGATGTGCGCGCCGTCGAAGACCGGGGTCGCGAAGGGCACGCCCTTGGCCAGGTTCTGCGCCAGCTCGATCAGGTCCTCGTCCGATTCCGGCAGAGGCGTGTCGGCGCCGTAGATCTCGGTCAGACGCGTGACCAGGGCCTCGCGCAGACCGCCGTCCATCCAGTTGTCGAGCAGGCCCTTGATCTGCTTGCCGAGGCCCGCAGCAGCCCAACCCAGGTGGGTTTCGAAGATCTGACCGATGTTCATGCGCGAAGGCACGCCCAGCGGGTTCAGAACGATGTCGACGTGGGTGCCGTCGTCCAGGTGCGGCATGTCCTCGATCGGCAGGATCTTGGAGATGACGCCCTTGTTGCCGTGACGGCCGGCCATCTTGTCGCCCGGCTGAAGCTTGCGCTTCACGGCCACGAAGACCTTGACCATCTTCATGACGCCCGGCGGCAGTTCGTCGCCGCGCTGCAGCTTCTCGACCTTGTCTTCGAAGCGACGGTCGAGGGCCTTACGGGCGTCCTCGAACTGCTTCTTCATGGCCTCGAGCTCGCCCATCGCCTTCTCGTCGTCGAGGGCGACCTGCCACCACAGGCCCTTGGACACTTCGGCCAGCTTCTCTTCGGTCACTTCGCCGCGGCCCATGCCCTTCGGGCCCGAGACGGCGTCCTTGCCGAGCAGCAGCGGCTTCAGGCGGCCATAGACGTTGCGCTCAAGGATCTTGAGCTCATCGTCGCGGTCCTTGCCGAGGCGTTCGATTTCAGCGCGTTCGATGGCGACAGCGCGTTCATCCTTGTCGACGCCGTGACGGTTGAAGACGCGCACGTCGACGACCGTACCGGCGACGCCGGGCGGCAGACGCAGCGAGGTGTCGCGGACGTCCGAAGCCTTCTCGCCGAAGATGGCGCGCAGCAGCTTCTCTTCCGGCGTCATCGGGCTTTCGCCCTTCGGCGTGACCTTGCCGCACAGGATGTCGCCCGGCTGGACTTCGGCGCCGATGGCCACGATGCCCGCTTCATCGAGGTTGCGCAGGGCCTCCTCGCCGACGTTGGGGATATCGCGGGTGATTTCTTCCGGCCCGAGCTTCGTATCACGCGCCATCACTTCGAATTCCTCGAGGTGGATGGAGGTGAAGATGTCGTCGCGCACGATGCGCTCGGAGATCAGGATGGAGTCTTCGAAGTTGTAGCCGTTCCAGGGCATGTAGGCGACCAGGACGTTACGGCCCAGAGCCAGTTCGCCCAGGTCCGTCGACGGACCGTCGGCGATCACGTCGCCGGCCTTCACTTCATCGCCCACGCGCACGATCGGGCGCTGGTTGATGCAGGTCGACTGGTTGGAACGCTGGAACTTCGACAGGCGGTAGATATCGACGCCCGAACGACCGGCGTCCACGTCGCCCGTGGCGCGCAGAACGATACGGGTGCCGTCGATCTGCTCGACCACGCCGTCACGACGGGCGATCACGACAGCGCCGGAGTCCACGGCCACGACCGCTTCCATGCCTGTGCCGACCAGCGGCGCGTCGGACTGCACCAGCGGCACGGCCTGACGTTGCATGTTGGCGCCCATCAGTGCGCGGTTGGCGTCGTCGTTTTCCAGGAACGGGATCAGAGCCGCGGCGACCGAGACGACCTGCTTCGGCGACACGTCCATCATGTCGACGTCGGCCTTGGTCAGCAGTTGGGATTCACCGTTGATCCGGCCGGGGACCAGGTCCTCGACGATCTCGCCCGCCTTCAGCTCGATGTTGGACTGGGCGATAACGTGCTTCGCCTCTTCCATGGCCGAGATGTAGACCACCTCGTCTGTGGCCTTGCCGTCCTTCACGCGACGGTAGGGGCTCTCGATGAAGCCGTACTTGTTGACGCGGGCGTGGGTGGCCAGCGAGTTGATCAGACCGATGTTCGGGCCTTCCGGCGTTTCGATCGGGCAGATGCGGCCGTAGTGCGTCGGGTGAACGTCGCGGACTTCAAAGCCGGCGCGCTCACGGGTCAGACCGCCCGGGCCAAGCGCCGAAAGGCGACGCTTGTGGGTGATTTCCGACAGCGGGTTGGTTTGGTCCATGAACTGCGACAGCTGCGACGAGCCGAAGAATTCACGCACAGCGGCGGCAGCCGGTTTGGCGTTGATCAGGTCGTGCGGCATGACCGTGTCGATATCGACCGAGGACATGCGCTCCTTGATGGCGCGTTCCATACGCAGCAGACCGACGCGGTACTGGTTTTCCAGCAGTTCGCCGACCGAACGCACGCGACGGTTGCCCAGGTTGTCGATGTCGTCGATCTCGCCGCGGCCGTCCTTCAGGCCGACCAGGATCTGCAGCACCTTCAGCACGTCGTCCTTTTGCAGGACGCGGATTTCGTCCGAAACCTCGGGGGTTTCCAGACGCATGTTCATCTTCACGCGACCGACGGCCGACAGGTCGTAACGCTCGCTGTCGAAGAACAGCGAGTTGAACATGGCTTCGGCGGCTTCCGGGGTCGGCGGCTCGCCCGGACGCATGACGCGATAGATGTCGAACAGGGCGTCTTCGCGACCCGTGTTCTTGTCGATGCGCAGGGTGTTGCGCATGTAGGCGCCGACCGTGACGTGGTCGATGTCCAGCACGTCGATGGTGGTGAAGCCGTGCTCTTCCAGCAGAGCGATAGCTTCGGCGTCCAGCTCGTCGCCGGCCTCGGCGTAGATCTCGCCGGTTTCGTAGTTGACGGCGTCGGCGGCCAGATACTTGGTCAGCAGGGCGTCAGCGGCCAGCGACAGCGACACCAGGCCGCCGTCAGCCAGCTTCTTGGCGGCGCGGGCGCTGATCTTCTGACCGGCCTGGGCGACCACTTCGCCGGTGTCGGCGTCGACCAGGTCGAACTCCGGCTTCACGCCGCGCCAGCGTTCCGGCTTGTAAGGCGTGACCCAGCCTTCGCCGCGCTTCTCGTAGGGCACGGTCTCGTAGAAGGTCTTGAGGATTTCCTCGCCGTCCATGCCCAGGGCCATCAGGAAGCTGGAGGCCGGCAGTTTACGACGACGGTCGATACGGACATAGACGATGTCCTTGGCGTCGAACTCGAAGTCCAGCCACGAACCGCGATAGGGAATGACGCGGGCGGCGAACAGCAGCTTGCCCGAGCTGTGGGTCTTGCCCTTGTCGTGGTCGAAGAAGACGCCCGGCGAACGGTGCATCTGCGAGACGATCACGCGCTCGGTGCCGTTGACGATGAAGGTGCCCTTGTCCGTCATGAGCGGGATATCGCCCATGTAGACGTCCTGCTCCTTGATGTCCTTGACCGAACGGGCGCCCGTTTCTTCCTCGGTCTCAAAGACGATCAGGCGCAGCTTGACCTTCAGCGGAGCCGCGAAGGTCATGTCGCGCTGGATGCACTCCTCGACGTCGTACTTGGGGTCCTCGAACTCGTAGGAGACGTACTCCAGGACGGCGCGCTCGTTGAAATCCTTGATCGGGAAGACCGACTTGAAGACCGCCTCGATGCCCTGGTCCTTGCGCAGGCCGCTGCGCACTTCGCGCTGCAGGAACTGCTCGTAGGAAGCGCGCTGAACCTCGATGAGGTTCGGCATCTTCACCGCTTCGGGGATACGCCCGAACGAGTGACGAATGCGCTTCTTTCCGGTGAACGAGGTGGCGGAGGCGATCTTACCCAGGGCGAGACCGTCAGTGGAGTTTGCCATTCTGTTTTCCCAATCGCGAGCCCACCCCACAAAGGAATGAAGACCCGACGTCAATGCAGCAGCCACGGCGCGCCGACCGGCGATCCGTGACCGAAAGTTCTCGTGGCGCCCACCCTCGATCCGCTACGGGATCAGGGCGCCTGATATGCCCGCTCCTTGGGAAAGGAGCGACGCCTGCGCACCGGTCGGAGGGCGACAAACCGGGCCTCGGCGCTTTCGCGCGGGATTCATGGAATCTGCGGGAGGCGCATATATACGCTGATCTCCGGCGAAATAAAGGCCCCTACGCAGACAGGTGACAGTTTCGATCGGCGTGATAAGCCTAGCGGTATGAACCGCATCACCCTGCCCGCGCTCGCCGCGACCGCCCTCGCCCTGACCCTGTCGGCCTGCGCCACGGCGCCCGCCACGATCGCCCAGGTCGTCCCGCAAGGACCCGCCACCCAGGAGAACTGGGAGGTGGGCCAGGCCGCCTACCTGATGTGGAACGGCCAGCAGCGCGGCTGGACCACCACGACCTCCGGCCTGCAGTATCGCCGCGTGGGCAAGGCCAGGCCCAATGGCGTCCAGCCGACCGCGACCGACACGGTCAAGGTCCACTATCGCGGGACCTTCATCGACGGGCGCGAGTTCGACAGCTCCTATTCGCGCAACGAGCCGGCCAGCTTCCCGCTGAACCGCGTCATCAAGGGCTGGACCGAGGGCGTCGCCCTGATGCGCACCGGCGAAACCTATGAGTTCGTCATCCCCGCCGACCTGGCCTATGGCTCGCGCTGGATGGGAACCGAGATCCCCGCCAACTCCGTGCTGCGCTTCACCGTCGAACTGCTGGAAGTGAACCCGGCGGACTAACTCAGGTCCATGCCGGGCCGCCATCCGCTTTCGGCCACGAAGGCCTTGACGTCCGTGAGCTGCAATATCCGCCGCAGCGCCTCGTCCTTGTCCGGGGCGTTGCGGTAGTAGGCCTTGGCGATCCGGTAACCGACCCAGTAGCCGAGATCGCCCGGCTTCTCAGGGGTTGAATTATAGACCCAGGCCGACAGGTCGGTCTTGTCCTGGTCGGCGACGAAGGCGGTCTCGATCTCGAGTTCGCGTCCCCGGGTCTGCGGCGCGAGATAGGCATAGGCCGGCGCGCCGATCATCAGCTCGGTCACGAACTCCGCGACGCCTTCGGCCAGCGACACTTCCAGCACCGTGTACTGCTCCTTTTCCGTGAGCTCCGGCGCCTGCTGGGTGTGAACATACTCGTGGATCAGGACCCCCACGAACCGGTCCTCGATATCGGGATTGATGAAGTCGGTGGCGCAGAGCGCTTCCAGCCCCACCTGGATGCCGTCCACCGGACTGCCGACCGCGACCGGGCGGCCGCGACCGATCACGAAGGTCGCCGAGGGAAACCGCGCCTCGGGATACTGGTCAATGAAACGAGCCAGCCCCTCCGCGACCCGCGCACGGGCGCGCGGCAGGTGATCGGCGCAGGCCCGCGCCTCGACATAGATTTCAGGCCGGGCGGCCATGGCGTCCGCCATCCTCGCCCCCGTCACCCGACGCACCTTCGCCAGGTGCGTCAGACCGGAGGAGCCCTCATCCAGATAGGCCTGAAGCTGCTCTGCGGTCGGCCGCCCGGCGGTGCTGTCGTAAAGCGCATAGAAGCGCTCAATGTCGCCGGTCTCGATCACGGGTTCGTGGAGAGGGCGATTAGGCGCCTCCATCTGGGCTGCGCGCGTCGGCGACGACGCCGCCATCACCAGAGCCGCGACGGCGCTCGCCAAAATCCACTTCCCGTCCATGTGATCCGCCTCGCCTTGTGATGCCATCGTCAGGCTAGTACGCAACCGTAGCCGATGAAATCCGCTCCCTCTCTGGCGGGCCGAACATGACGGCGAATTCATCCGCCCACGTCGGGCTTGACCATAGTCTCGACGCGCAGTGATCTGCGGCGTCCACGCCGCCTTGCCGGAAAGTTCCTCAGATGATGCGTCCCGCCGCCCGCCTGCTTGTCACCGCCTGCGCCTCCGCCCTGCTGTTCAGCGCCGGCGCCGCCCTGGCCCAGGTCGGGACGCCCGCCCTGCCCGTGGCCCTGGCGCCGATCCCGGCCGCCAAGGACGAAGCCTATCCAGGCGTCATCAGCCTGGACGTGGACGCCACCGACATCGACCGTCGCCTGATCCAGGTGCGCCAGACTATTCCCGTGACCCAGGCCGGGCCGATGGTCCTGCTCTATCCGCAATGGCTGCCGGGCAACCACAGCCCCGCCGGTCCCGTCGCCAACGTCGGCGGCCTGACCTTCACCGCCAATGGCCAGCGGCTGGAATGGGTGCGCAATACGGTCCAGCCCTGGGCCTATCAGATCGAGGTCCCCGCCGGCGTCAGTCAGATCGAGGTCGCCTTCCAGTGGCTGACCCCGATCGAGGGCAATCAGGGCCGCGTCGTCGTCACCCCCGAGATGCTGAACATCCAGTGGGAGAAGGCCCTGCTCTATCCGGCGGGCTATTATTCGCGCCAGATCACCTTCAAGCCGACGCTGAAACTGCCCGCAGGCTGGAACTACGGCGCCGGTCTCGACACCGTCAGCTTCGAGAACGGCCTGGCGACCTTCGCCCCCATCACCCTCGACCATCTGGCCGACAGCCCCGTCTTCGCCGGTCAGCATTATCGCCAGATCGATCTCGATCCCGGCGGCCGCTCGCCCGTACGCCTCAACGTCGTGGCCGACACCGCCAGGATGCTGGAAGCCACCGACGAGCATATCCAGCTGCACCGCAACCTGGTCCAGCAAGCCGACCGCCTGTTCGGCGCCCGTCACTTCAACCACTACGACTTCCTGGTCGCCGTGACGGACAAGCTGGGCGGCATCGGTCTGGAGCACCAACGCTCGTCCGAGAACAGCGTCGATCCCAAGTATTTCACCGACCGCGAAGGCACCCTGGCCGACCGCGACCTGCTGGGTCACGAATACACCCACAGTTGGAACGGCAAGTGGCGCCGCCCCGCCGACCAGATGACGCCCAATCTCAACGAGCCGCTGCAGAACTCCCTGCTCTGGGTCTATGAGGGCCAGACGCAGTACTGGGGTCTGGTCCTGACCGCCCGCGCCGGCCTGATGAGCAAGCAACAGGCGCTGGACGTCCTGGCCATGACCGCCGCCAGCTTCCAGAACATCCCCGGCCGCCAGTGGCGCGCCATGCAGGACACGACCAACGATCCCATCATCAGCCAGCGCCGGCCCCAGCCCTGGGGCTCCTATCAGCGCAGCGAGGACTACTATCGCGAGGGCTCGCTGATCTGGCTGGACGCCGACACCCTGATCCGCGAGCAGACGGGCGGCAAGAAGTCGCTGGACGACTTCGCCAAGGCCTTCTTCGGCGTCGAGGACGGCGACTGGAACCCGGCCCCCTACACCTTCGACACCGTCACCTCGACGCTGAACGGGGTGCAGGCGAACAACTGGCCCGCCTTCCTGCGCGAGCGTCTTGACGCGGTCGGCCCCAACTCGCGCGGTCCGCTGGACGGCATCGAGCGCGGCGGCTACCGCCTGGTCTTCAAGGAGGAGCCGTCCGGCTACATGGGCGCCCTGTATAAAGAGCTGGGCCGCAACGACTTCACCTATTCGCTCGGCTTCATGATGAACGGGTCGAACAAGATCACCTCGGTCCTGTGGGGCGGCCCGGCCTTCGAGCAGGGCCTGACCGCGGGCTGGGAAGTGGTCGCCGTCGGCGGCCGCGCCGCCTCGCCCGACGCGCTCAAGGAAGCCGTCACCGCCGCCAAGGGCGCGTCCGAGCCGATCGAGTTAATCCTCAAGAACGGCGACGTCTTCAAGACCGTCCGCTTCGACTACCACGACGGCCTGCGCTACCCGCACCTGGAGCGGATCGAGGGAACGCCGGACCGGCTGGGCGACATCCTGTCGCCTCGCCGTCGCTGACGACGCCTGCCAAGCCTTACGCCTGATTACCTCTGAGTTCTGGATACCCGATGACCCGACGCCTGCCCGCCGCCGCCCTCGCCCTGTTGCTGACCTCGGTCGCCTCGACCGCCCTGGCTCACGCCCCGCAGGCCTGGACCGGCCCGCAGGCGCCGGCCGCGCCGACGCCCCAGAACACGCCGCTGGGTCTGCCGCGCGCCCTGCCGCCCATCCCGGCCCCGACGGCCGAAACCTATCCCGGCGTCATCAAATATGAGGTCGACGCCACCGACGTGGAGCGCAAGATCGTCCGCGTCCGCCAGACCATCCCGGTCACGGCCGGGCCTCTGGTCCTGCTCTATCCCAAGTTCCTGCCGGGCAACCACGCCGCCACCGGCCCGATCCAGCTGATCTCGGGCGTGACCGTGACGGGCGGCGGCGCCCGCATCGACTGGCTGCGCGACACCATCGACCCCAACGCCTTCCACATCGACGTGCCGCAGGGCGTCAGCGAGATCGTGGTCGAGTTCCAGTGGCTGACCCAGCCCGACAACGCGACCTGGCGCGTCGTCATGACCCCGGAAATGGTCAACCTGCAGTGGGAGAAGGCCCTGCTCTATCCGGCCGGCTACCGCTCGACCGGCATCACCTTCGCCCCGTCGATCCGCCTGCCCGAGGGCTGGAAATACGGCGTGGCCCTGGATACCGAGCGCTATGAGAACGGCGTGGCGACCTTCCGGCCCACCGACCTCTACACCCTGATCGACAGCCCCCTGTTCGGCGGCGCCCACTTCCAGCGCATCGAGATCGACCCCAGGGGCGAGGCCGTTCACCTGAACATCGTCGCCGATGAAGCCAAGAACATCGCCCCGACTCCGGAACAGATCGCCTGGTTCGAGAACCTGGTGACCCAAACCGACCGCCTGTTCGGCGCCCGCCCCTATGACCGCTACGACTTCCTGGTCGCCGCCACGTCCAGGATGGGCGGCATCGGGCTGGAGCATCACCGCTCGTCCGAGAACTCGGTCCCCACCGACTTCTTCACCAACTGGGGCAAGAACATGGGGGCGGTCGGCCTGCTCCCGCACGAGTTCGTCCACGCCTGGAACGGCAAGCGCCAGCGCCCCGCCGACGAGCTGACCGCCAACCACAACATCCCGACCCAGAACACCCTGCTGTGGGTCTATGAGGGCCAGACGGAATACTGGGGCGACGTGCTGACCGCCCGCTCGGGCCTGGCGTCCAAGGACGACATCCTGGTCACCATGGCCGAGAACGCCGCCTTCTATGACAACCAGCCGGGCCGTGAATGGCGACCGCTGCAGGACGTCAACAACCACAACCTGCTCGGCTACCGCACCAGCAATCCCTATGCGTCGTGGATGCGCGGGACCGGCGACTACTACCGCGAAAGCCTGCTGATCTGGCTGGACGCCGACACACTGATCCGCGAGGCCACGGGCGACAGGAAGTCGCTGGACGACTTCGCCAAGGGCTTCTTCGGCGGCGACGACGGTTCGTATGCGCCGCGCGGCTATACCTTTGACGACGTGGTCGCGGCCCTGAACGCCGTCCATCCGCACGACTGGGCCGGCTTCCTGCGCACCCGCCTGGACGCCAGCGGCCCGGACGCCAAGGCGCCGCTGGACGGTCTGGCGCGCGGCGGCTACCGCCTGACCTACACCGACAGCCTGACCGCCGGCGAAAAACGCATCCAGTCGGGTTGGGACAGGGACTTCCAGTATTCCCTCGGCTTCACCCTGTCCTCGTCGAACAAGCTGACCGGCATCCGCTGGGGCGGCCGCGCCTTCGAGGCCGACATCGGTCCGGGCTGGGAACTGGTCGCCGTCAACGACCGCGCCGCCTCGGCCGAGGTCCTGCGCGACGCCGTCACCGCCGCCAAGGGCACGGACAAGCCGATCAGCCTGCTGCTCAAGAACGGCGACCGCTACCGCACCGTGGCCTTCGACTACCACGACGGCCTGCGCTACCCGCGTCTGGAGCGCATCCCCGGCACGCCCGACCGGATCGGCGACATCCTCAGTCCGCGCCGTCGCTAAGGCGCGATGAACAAAGAAGCGGCCCGGGAGCGATCCCGGGCCGTTTTTGCATCTAGGCCTTCAGCAACTTCAGCAGCGCATCCGCCGTCTCGCGCGATGAGGCCGGGTTCTGCCCCGTCACCAACGCCCCGTCCGTCAGGACATAGGAGGCCCAGTCCGCGCCCTTGCTGTAGCGCCCGCCGTTCGCCGTCAGCATGTCCTCGACCAGGAAGGGCACGACCTCGGTCAGGCCCACGGCGGCTTCCTCGCTGTTGGTGAAACCCGTCACCGCCCGCCCCTTCACCAAGGGCTGACCATCCGCCCCCTTCACGTCCTTCAGCACGCCCGGCGCATGACAGACGAAGCCGGTCGGCTTGCCCGCAGCGGCGAAGGCTTCGATCAGACCGATAGAGACGGGGTCATTGGCCAGGTCCCACAGCGGTCCGTGACCGCCGGGATAGAAGACCGCGTCGAAATCCTCGCCCCTGACGTCGGCCAGCCGTTGCGTGCTCGCCAGTGCAGCCTGCGCCTCGGCGTCCGCCTTGAAGCGGCGGGTGTCTCCGCTCTGGGCGTCCTCGGCGTCGCTCTTGGGGTCCAGCGGCGGTTGCCCGCCTTTTGGCGAGGCGATGACGATCTCGGCCCCCGCATCCTTCAAGGCGTAATAGGGGGCGGCGAACTCTTCCAACCAGAAGCCGGTCTTGTAACCGGTGTCGCCGAGTTGGTCATGCGAGGTCAGGACCATCAGGATCTTCATAGGGGCGTATCCTTGTGTGAGGCTGCACAGATGGTTCCGGCCCGGCCGCCTCGCCAGTCGCGTCCAAAAGAAAACGGGCCGGAGGTTTCCCTCCGACCCGTTCCTTGAAGTCTGAGCCTCGGCCCGAAGGCCGAAGCGCAAAATCCGATCTTACTTGATCTGGATCTTGGCGCCGGCTTCTTCGAGCTTCTTCTTCAGCTCTTCAGCGACTTGCTTCGAGACGTTCTCGACGACGTTCTGCGGAGCGCCTTCGACCAGGTCCTTGGCTTCCTTCAGACCCAGGTCGGTGCGGACGCCGCGGACTTCCTTGATCACGTTGATCTTCTTGTCGCCGCCGTCAACCAGGACAACGGTGAACTCGGTTTGCTCTTCGCCGGCTTCAGCGGGAGCAGCGGCGCCGGCGACAGCGGCGACGGCGACCGGAGCGGCGGCCGAGACGCCCCACTTGTCTTCCAGCAGCTTCGACAGTTCAGCGGCTTCCAGGACGGTCAGAGCCGACAGTTCTTCAACGATCTTGGCGAGATCAGCCATTTTAGTCTTCCTTCGGTAGGATGAGGTTCAGAGAGATATGCAGAGATGACGAGGCTTAGGCGGCGTCTTTGGTCGCGTACGCGTTGAAGACGCGAGCCAGTTGGCCGGCGGGTGCTTGCAGGACGCCAGCAACCTTGGTCGCCGGGGCTTGCAGCAGGCCGATCAGCTTGCCACGCAGTTGGTCCAGCGACGGCAGCTTGGACAGGGCGTCGACGCCAGCAGCGTCCAGCACCTTGTCGCCCATGAAACCGCCGACGAGCTTGAACTTGTCATTGCCCTTGGCGAATTCAGCCGCGACCTTCGCAGCGGTGACCGGATCAGCGGCGTAGGCGATGCCCACCGGACCCTTGAACAGATCGTGGTAGGCCGAGCCTTCCTCGACGCCCAGCGCCTTCAGCGCCAGACGGTTCTTCACCACCTTGAACGCGCCGCCTTCTTTACGAAGGCGACCACGCAGGTCTTCCATCTCCGCAACGGTCAGACCCAGGTTGTGGGTCACGACCACGGCGCCCGCGTCGGCGAACACGCTTTTCAGCGATTCGATCGACTCGGCTTTTTGTGCGCGGTCCATTGCGGTCTCCAGTTTTGGTATTCGCCGCCGGGCTAATTCCCGACGACGGATTGGCTTAAGCGCCATGCATCGCTGCACAGCGTTCAGGCCGGTCTTATTGTCCGAAGGAAGCAGGCCTATCCGGCCGAAAACGGCTGGATGAAAGGTCTTTGCATCCCCATCTCCCCACGGCGTCAGAAGGCTCTCTGACGATTATGACGCAGGCGGCCCCCGCGTCCCGAAGTTCTCGGACAGGATCCGCCAAGGCCGAGGCCCTGACGAGAAGCGGGCTCTATACACGGCTGGGCGAGGAAATCAACGGGGCGGCGCTTTTGCCGAGGGCGCGCCCTTGGGCGCCTGCCCCTCGCAATCGAATTCACCGCAGAACTTGGTCATCAGTTCAGTCAGGAAATCGATCTGGAACTTCTGCATCGCCTCCCCCAGCGCCCCGCCCAGTTCCATCTGCTTGCGTGCGATATCCTGACCCATCGGCCCCTCATAGAGGGCGATCAGGGCATTCAGCTCGGCCTCGGAGAAACGCGCGGCGTATTCCTGGGTGATGATGGCGATCATCGGACGCAGGTTGGTCTCGACGATTGAGGGCGTATGGCGGCGAAGCCAGCGCCGCTGGTCCTCCGGCATGGAATCGCCGGCGGCCTCCAGTTCCCCGGTGATCGCCTCCTGGGTGAACTTGTCCATGCCCCTCAGCGTCAACCGAACCAGCCGCTCGGCCAGGGCGGGACGCGGATCGTCCTGCGCCGCCCGGGTCGCGTCCGCCGACGGGCGAGACGGGACTGCATCCTGAGCATGGGCGGCCCCCGCCCACAGGGCGACCGAAACAGCGATGATCAGGTTAAGTCTGGACATGAGCCCTCCAAGGAGGAGGCATAGGTTCAGAAATCAATGTTCGGCGCAACTGCAAACAGCTACGCTTCTCCATGCGGACGGAATCGGCGGATCAAATCAGCCAGATCGGCTTCATGCACCGCTTCGGCCGCTTCAGCCTGGGACATCCAGCGCCGCTGGCGCTGCTGATCCTCGGGCCAGGCCCCCAGCTGGATCAGGACTTCCAGAGGATAGACGGCCACGACGCAAGCCTGGACGGCCCCGGTTTTCAGCCGCTTGTCGTAACGGAAATGGCCGAGGACAGCGTCCAGGGTCTCGCCCTGCACGCCCGCCTCTTCATAGGCTTCCTGAGCCGCCGCCTGGGGATCGGTCTTGCCGACCATGCGGCCGCCCTTGGGGATGACCCAGCGCCGGGTCTCGCGTGATGTGATCATCATCACCTCCACGCCCGCATCGCCGCGCCGCCAGGGCAAGGCGGCGACCTGTCGGGCTTCAGAGGTTTCCGTACGAACCGAACCAGCCATTACGTCAGGAACAGGCCGCCGACGAAGTAGAAGATCGCGCCGATGGCGGCGGCGGCGGGCATGGTGATGAACCAGGCGGTGACGATGCTGCGCGCCACGCTCCAGCGCACGGCCGAGACCCGCTTGGCCGCGCCCACGCCGACGATGGCGCCGGTGATGGTGTGGGTGGTCGAGACCGGAATGCCCATGCTGGTGGCCGCAAACAGGGTGATGGCGCCGCCCGTCTCGGCGCAGAAGCCCTGCTGGGGCGAAAGGCGCGTGATGCGCGACCCCATGGTGTGGACGATCTTCCAGCCGCCGAACAGGGTGCCCAGGGCGATGGCCGCCTGACAGGTGATGACCACCCAGAAAGGCACGTGGAACTCGCCGCCCAGCATCCCGCGCGAGTAGAGCAGGATGGCGATGATCCCCATGGTCTTCTGCGCGTCATTGCCGCCATGGCCCAGAGAATAGGCCGAGGCCGAGACGAACTGCAGCCCCCTAAAGATGCGATCCGCGAAGGCGGGATTGGCCTTGGCGAACAGCCAGGACACGATCAGCACCAGCAACAGGGCCAGCAGGAAGCCGATGGCCGGCGACATGAAGATGGCGCCCACCGTCTTCAGCACGCCCGCGATCACCACGGCGCTGGTTCCCGCCTTGGCGATGCCCGCGCCCAGCAGGCCGCCGACGAGGGCGTGCGAACTGGACGACGGAATGCCGGCGATCCAGGTGATGACGTTCCAGCTGATCGCCCCCATCAGGGCGCCGAAGATCACCTGATCCGAAATCACGTCGGGCGAGATGATCCCCCGCCCGATCGTGTCGGCCACGTGCAGACCGAAGAAGAGGAAGGCGATGAAGTTGAAGAAGGCGGCCCAGCCGACCGCATAGATCGGCGGCAGGACGCGCGTCGCGACGATGGTGGCGATCGAATTGGCTGCGTCGTGCAGGCCGTTCAGGAAATCGAACAGCAGGGCGACGCCGATCAGGAAGACCAGGATCAGGAGGGCGTGATCCATCGGGCCCTACAGGTGCTCGACCAGAACGCCGTTGATGCGGTTCGCGACGTCCTCGAACCGGTCGATGACCTTCTCGAGGTGATCATAGATCTCGCCGCCGATGATGAAGCCCAGGGTGTTGCCGCCGGTCATGTCGTGGCGGTGCAGCTCATAGAGGGCCTTCATGCCCTCGTCGTAGAGGGTGTCGCTCTGGCTCTCCAGACGGGCGATCTGTTCGGTCAGTTCGTTCAGACGGTCGTGGTTCTTGCGCATGGCCGGCAGCAGGGCCACCGCCTCGGCCGTCAAGGCGCCGCACTGGACGGCGATGTCGGCCAGTTCGCGCATCTTGGGGGCGAAGTCGCGCACCTCGTACAGGGTGACGACCTTGGCCGTCTTCTGCATCTGGTCGATGGTGTCGTCCAGCGAGTTGGTCAGGCCGCGAATGTCCGAGCGGTCAAACGGGGTGATGAAGCTGCGGCGCACGGCGAACAGGACTTCGCGCGCGACCTCGTCGGCCTCATGTTCGTGATCGACGATCTTCTGGCACCAGCCGGGCGTGGCCTCGCCGCCGTCCAGCATGCCGCGCAGGGCCTCCGCGCCCTTCACCAGGGTGGCGGCGTGGGCGTCGAACAGGCGGAAGAAATTGTCTTCCTTGGGCAGCAACGCCTGGAACCAGCTCAGCATCGATCGTCTCCGCAAATGGGCCGCGCGAGGCGACAGCGCCCCAAGACCGGATTCCGCTCCCCTTCGTCAAGTCGTCCGAACACGGAATTCGATTTCGCGAAACGATTCATGATCCGCGCGCGTCGTAGGCGGCCTGCGCCGCGGCGACTTGCGGCATGCGTGTTTCGGCCCAATCGATCACCGGCTGAAGCGCCGCGACCAGGGTCAGCCCCAGGGGCGTGATCGCATAGGTGACGGATACGGGAACCGTGGCCTCTACCGACCGGGTCGCCAGTCCGTCGCGCTCCATCTGGCGCAGGGTCTGACTAAGCATCTTCTGCGACACGCCCTCGATGCGGCGTTTCAGGGCGTTAAAGCGCATCGGCTCATCCGCCAATGTGGTCAGCAACAGCACCGTCCACTTGTCCGCGATCCGGTCCAGCAGCAAGCGCGTCGGGCAGTTGGCCGCATAGACGTCGCCGCGCCAGAGCGCCGGGACGGTTTCCGCCGGGTGACCAGATGAGATTTCAGTGCCTTCTTGCATGGCCACTTCCAATATCACACCTGGTCTCCATTGGTAACCTATGGAGCCCTCCCCATGAACATCACAGTCCTCGGCGCCAGCGGCCGCGCCGGATCGGAAATCGTCAAGGAACTGGCCCGTCGCGGCCATCAGGTGACGGGCGTGGCCCGCAATCCGGCTCGCATCCCGACCGGCGCAGGCATCACCGCCGTCAGCGGCGACGCCAACAACGCCGCCACCCTGCCCGCCCTGCTGCAGGGCGCGGACGCCGTGGTCAGCGCCATTATGTTCGTCGACACCAACCCCGAAACCCTGATCGGAGCGGTCAAGGCGGCGGGCGCGCCGCGCTATCTGGTTGTCGGCGGAGCCGGCAGCCTGGAGGCCGCGCCAGGTCTGAAGGTCATCGACACCCCGGACTTCCCGGAAGCCTACAAGGCCGAAGCCTCGGCGGGCGGTCGCTTCCTGGATCGCCTGCGTCAGGAAGGCGATCTGGACTGGACCTTCCTGTCCCCCTCGGCCCTCTTCGACGGCGGCGAGCGGACGGGCCGGTTCCGCCTGGGCGGCGACAGCCTGCTGGTCACGACCGACGGCCGCAGCGTCATCTCCTTCCCCGACTACGCCATCGCCATGGCCGACGAGATCGAGACGCCGAAGCACAGCCGCCAGCGCTTCACGGTCGGCTACTGAGACGCCGGCGGGCCTCAACTAGCGCGAAGCGCGATAGGCCCCAAAGGAAGGCCTCAAGTAGCGCGAAGCGCGGTAGGTCCCAAAGAAAGGCCTCAAGTAGCGCGAAGCGCGGTAGGCCCCATAGAAAAAGACCCCGGAGATCGCTCTCCGGGGTCTTCGTCATTTCAGCGCGAGGCTTGAGATCAGGCCAGCGAAGCCGGATCGACCTTGAAGCCCGGGCCCATCGTCGACGACAGGGTGATGCGCTTCACATAGGTGCCCTTGGCGCCCGACGGCTTGGCGCGGTTCAGCGCGTCCAGGTAAGCCTTGACGTTGGCTTCCAGGGCTTCCTGCGTGAAGGAGACCTTGCCGATGCCGCCGTGAGCGATACCGGCCTTCTCGACGCGGAACTCCACGGCGCCGCCCTTGGCGTCCTTGACGGCCTGGGCGACGTTCGGGGTCACGGTGCCGACCTTGGGGTTCGGCATCAGGCCGCGCGGACCCAGCACCTTACCCAGACGGCCGACCAGGGCCATCATGTCGGGCGAGGCGATGACGCGGTCGAAGTCCATCAGACCACCGTTGATCTGCTCGTACAGATCCTCGGCGCCGACGTATTCAGCGCCGGCGGCGCGGGCTTCGTCAGCCTTGGCGTCCTTGGCGAAGACGGCGACGCGGACGTCGCGGCCGGTGCCCGACGGCAGGTTGACCACGCCGCGGACCTGCTGGTCGGCGTGACGCGGGTCGACGCCCAGGTTGACGGCGATTTCCATCGACTCGTCGAACTTGGCCTTGGCGTTTTCCTTCACCAGCTTGATGGCGTCGGCGAACGGCAGGAGGTCCTGCGTGACGCCGGTACGGGCTTTATGAGCCTTGGTTTGCTTGGCCATGGATTAGCCCTCCACCACTTGGATGCCGATCGCGCGAGCCGAGCCTTCGATGATGCGCATGGCAGCGTCGATGTCGTTGGCGTTCAGGTCTTTCATCTTCGCTTCAGCGATCTCGCGGACTTGCGCCTGCGTGACCTTGCCGGCGATCTCGCGACCGACGAGCTTGGCGCCCGACTTAATGCCGGCGGCCTGCTTCAGGTAGTAGGTGGCCGGCGGGGTCTTGGTGATGAAGGTGAAGGACTTGTCCTGATAGACCGTGATGACGGTCGGCAGCGGGGTGCCCTTGGCGACCTTCTCGGTGCGCGCGTTGAACTCCTTGCAGAAGCCCATGATGTTGACGCCGCGCTGACCCAGCGCCGGGCCGATCGGGGGCGAAGGCGTGGCCGAACCGGCCGCAACTTGCAGTTTGATATAGCCGAGAATCTTCTTGGCCATTGGTCTCTCCTATGGATGACCCCGACAGAGACGAAGGGGCCGGTGAGCCGTGGTCTGGCATGGCTGCCTCCCACGGATTTGCCGCCGGGCGACTCGAGGGCCGTCCAGCGAAGGCGCGCGTGTATCAGGACCCGGCCGAGAAGGCAAATGGGGGCAGTTGCCGCCCCTCTCCTGGTGGGAAAGGGAAAAACAGAGTCCAATTCGTCTGAATCGTCTGAAATCTTCCTGCTGAGCCGCAACGCGAAGCCAAACGGTCGCAGTCTAGGCCGGTCCGCGAACCAGGCTGGAAGACGGGCCGTGGAATCTCTCAATCCCAAGCTTTCCTTAGCGTTGGCGCCCGGGATTATGCGCGAGGCGCAGGCCCAGACGTCGCCGCCGAACGCAAAACGGCGGCCCGGAGGGCCGCCGCTGCAAAGGCTAGAATGGCAGGCCGATCAGCCCGCGGTCTTCTCGACCTGATTGTATTCCAGATCCACCGGGGTCGGACGACCGAAGATCGACACGGCCACGCGCAGGCGGGCGTTCTCTTCGTCGACGCTCTCGACCTGGCCGTCGAAGCTGGCGAACGGACCGTCGGTGACCTTGACGGTCTCGCCGATGTCGAAGCGGATCGTGGGCTTCGGACGCTCGACGCCCTCTTCCACGGCGCCGATGATGTTCTGGACTTCACGTTCCGAGACCGGCAGGGGCTTGGTGCCGCCCGCGGCGCCCAGGAAGCCCGTGACCTTCGGCGTGTTCTTGACCAGGTGGTAGGCGTTGTCGGTCATCTCCATCTTCACCAGCACGTAGCCGGGGAAGAATTTGCGTTCCGAGTTCACCTTGCGGCCGCGACGGATCTCGACGACTTCCTCGGTCGGAACCAGGATTTCGGAGAAGGCGTCTTCAAGGCCTTGCTGCTTCGCCTGCTCGCGCAGTTGTTCCGCGACCTTCTTTTCGAAGTTCGAGTAGGCGTTGACGATATACCATTTGTGGCGGGGATTGGCCGCCGGCTTGGGCGCTGCATCGCTCATGTGCGCGTCTCCTTTATTGGCCGAGGCCGAGAATGAGGCGGGACGCGAAGCCCAGCCCCGTATCGACGATCCAGAAGAAGGCCGCAGCGATCAGCACCATGATGAAGACCATCACCGAGGTGATCCAGGTCTCCTTGCGGCTGGGCCAGACGATCTTGCGGGCTTCAGCGCGAACCTGGCTGAAGAACTGGGCAGGCGACGTCTTCTTCTTGGGTGCAGGCGCGTCAACGGCGACCGTGGCGGCGCCGGATGCGGCGGCTGCGGTCTGGTTTCCCACGGTGCGGCGACCGCCGGGGGTCTTCGCCTTGGCCATATGACGTCTCTTCAACCTCTGGAACCTGTCGCCTCACATGGGAACTCCCAAGCGACTGCGACAGGGGGAATGGCAGGAGCGGAGGGACTCGAACCCACGACCCTCGGTTTTGGAGACCGATGCTCTACCAGCTGAGCTACACTCCTAGTGTCCCGGACAAAGATCAATGCGCCGTGAGCAAGCTCGACGGCGCTAACCTCGCCAGAGGGGCGCATATGCCTGAGGGCCGAGGGCATTTCAAGGGGCGTTTCGCGATAACCGCCGATAGATGCGCAGCTTTGTTCAGAACAGCCGCGCCACGGCGCTGGGCTCGTAGCTGACGCCGTGCACGACACGGTCGGGATCGCCGATCGAGAAGGTCTGGGCGCGGCTGCGGCCGTCGATCACAGCCACGGCCTCGACCTGATCGGGAATCACCTTCACCACCGCCACCGAGTCGGCGCCGGGCGCCCAGGGACTGATTTCCGGCGAGCGCTTGATGATCAGATCGTTCAGGCGCTGGACCTCGTCGCCGTCTGTCACTTCCTCGGCTTGGCCGTCGATAGAGACGCCGACCGCCTCCCCTTCCCCCACCACGCCGCGTATGGCGACGCCCACGCGCGGGTCGGCCGTGATGTTGCGCAGCTTCTCGCTGTTGCGCGCCGTGACGAAATAGAGGTTCAGCCCGTCGTTGAGATAGCCCAGGGTGCTGGCCTGAGGCCGCCCGTCGGCGCGATTGGTCGCCAGGGTCATCAGCCTCTGGCCGTCCAGCAGCTTCAGGATCGCGGCCACCGCCGCGCCGTGGATGGGGATCACGCTGGATGCGGCTGTGGTCATCATCGGAACTCCTTGGCTTGAGAACCTGCGGCGAGCTTGCCGGGTTCACCTTGACACAGATCAAGGCGGCC
This sequence comes from Brevundimonas sp. T2-11, assembly GCF_055397675.1. Classification (NCBI taxonomy): domain Bacteria; kingdom Pseudomonadati; phylum Pseudomonadota; class Alphaproteobacteria; order Caulobacterales; family Caulobacteraceae; genus Brevundimonas; species Brevundimonas sp. T2-11. The sequence goes on along the minus strand of NZ_AP027920.1, from coordinate 1,127,383 downwards.
TGGTCCCCGGCGCGTGAAATGGCCGCATGATCCAGTCCCGCCTCATGCCAGACGCGCCGCGCCTGGATGTCGTTCCCCTGACCGAGGCGGAGGCCCCGGCCGAGTTCGCCCTGGCCCGGATGTGGCGACCCGATCTGGGCGCCGATCAGTGGCGGACTTTCCTGCGCGACTGGCGCGCGGCGCCGGACAGCCGCGGCATTCTGAGCGCCCGCAGCCAGCGCGGCGGGGTGCTGGGCTTCGTCAGCTGGTGGCGACAGCCGGATCTGGAATACGGCGAGACCCTGTGGGCCGGTCCCTTCGTGGTGCGGGAAATGGGCGTGCGGCCTCTGGTGCGGCAAAGCCTGGCCGTCGAGCTGACCGCCCTGGCGCACCGATTAGGCGCCAAGCTGCGCTACGCCGAAGACGCCGCCTAGGACAGCCTGCCCACTTCGAAAGCGATCCGCGTTCAGCTAGGCTGCAGCGCAATGCTGGAGCCGACCATGACCGCCTGCAACGCCGCCCTGGCCGAAACCTCGGAAGTCCGTCTGGAGGACGTCCACCCCTGCGCGACCTGCGGGGCGCGGCCGCTGGGCGTGTGCGCCGACCTGAAGGGCCACGAGCTGCAGAGCATGGCCTGCGCCAGCGAGACAGTGTCCGCACAGCCGGGACAGGCCCTGTTCCATGAGGGCGACCCCAACCCCTTCGTCTTCAACGTCGTCGAGGGCGCGGTGAAACTGTATCGCCTGCTGCCCGACGGGCGTCGCCAGATCACCGGTTTCCTGTTCCAGGGCGACTTTCTGGGGTTGGGCGGACGCGGTCCGTCCAGCTTCACGGCCGAGGCCCTGACGCCGCTCAGCGCCTGCCGCTTCCGGCGCGGCGACTTCGATCAGTTGCTGAACGCCCTGCCCGCGCTGGAGCACCGTCTGGTGGCCATGGCGGGCGACGAGCTGATGGCGGCGCAGGAACAGATCGTCCTGCTGGGCCGCAAGACGGCGCGTGAGCGCATCGCCAGCTTCCTGACCCGTCTGTCGGCGCGGCAGGTGCAACTGGGCGGCGCCGAGGGCCGCGTCCACCTGCCCATGACCCGCCTCGACATCGCCGACTACCTGGGCCTGACCATCGAGACGGTCAGTCGGGTCTTCACCCAGTTCAAGACCTCGGGCCTGATCCAGCTGCTGCCGAACAATGAGGTGGCCCTGCCCGATCCCGAGGCGTTGAAGGCGCTGGGCGAAGGCGCCGCCTGAGCCGAAAGGATGATCGAAGGCGTCGCCTGAAAGCAAACGGGCGAAGGGGGCGCGGGCTGACGTCCCGCACCCCCGCCCCGCATCGACGCGGAAGTCCTAGAACTTCCGGCCGACGCCCACCGACACGACCCACGGATCCAGACTGACGCTGCTCTTCAGCGCGCCGCCGTTGATCCTGGCGTCCGTGTCGAACCAGATCTTCTTGGCGTCGAGGTTCAGGGTCCACGGCCCCGACAGGTTCCAGTCGGCCCCGGCCTGCAGGGCCACGCCGAAACCGTTGTCCAGATCGACCTCGAAGCCGTTCTTATCCTTACCCTCGAAGAAGGCCATGTAGCTGACGCCGGCGCCGACATAAGGGCTGATCGTCGCATTCGGCGTCGGGCGGTATTGCAGGGTCACCACCGGCGGCAGGACCCAGGTTTCGTGCACCGCCACATCGGTCGCCCCGCCTTTGGCGCGGACCTCACGCCGGGTGGCGCCCAGGATGGCCTCGACGGCCCAGTGGTCGGCGACGAAGTAGGTGAAGCCCAGGGTCGGCATCCAGTCGTCGCCCACATCGACCTTCAGGCCGCTGTCGGCGCCCGCGGCGGTGACGATGGCGTCGTCGGCCTGCGGCAGGACGCCGGTCATGCGGGCGGTGACGATCAGCGAACCCTTGCCGACGGGTTCGGGCGCGGCGTTCTGGGCCGAGGCGGCGCCCGCCAGGGTCAGAACGCTGGCGGCGGCCAGAAGGGCGGCGGCGGTCTTCATCGGTGTCAATCCCCGACAATCGCCGGATCAGAGGAGGCCCGGCTTCGATGTCGAAAGCACAGTCCCACGCCCGCCGCCGACGCGCCTTGATCCAGCGCAAGCCTCTGGAAATGCGCACAAAAAAGCCTCTCCGACCGAGGCCGGAGAGGCTGATTTCGTTGACAGAAAAGGTCAGGGCTCGGAGTGACCCTCGTCCCCTTCGTCGAACAGGCGGAACTCGTGCCAGAGGCCGTTCAGAACGCCGAAGGCCACCGCCAGGCCGAGGCCCAGGATCCAGGCGAAATACCACATGAGATGATCTCCTTTCGCGGGATCAGTAGAGGTCGGGGTTGGTCTTCAGCGCCGCCGTGCTCGAGCGGCCCCACAGCACCTTGTAGACCCAGGCGGTGTAGAACAGGACGATCGGCATGAAGACGACCGTCACGATCAGCATGATGAACAGGGTCGTGTGGCTGGACGAGGCGTTCCAGACCGTCAGGCTGGACTGGGCGTTGATCGAGCTGGGCAGGATGAAGGGGAACATCGACAGGCCGACCGTCGAGATGATCCCCACCGCCGAGGCCGAGGAGCCGCCGAAGGCCATGGCCGCCGACTTGCGCCACATGCCCAGCAGGCCGATCACGGCGCCGGCGAAGCCCAGGACCGGGGCGATGATCATCCACGGATAGCGACCGTAGTTGTCCAGCCAGGCGCCAGGCGCGGCCTCGACCGCCGTGCGCAGCGGGTTGGACACGCCGCCCGTATCGACCGCGCCGGTGATGCGGAAGCCCATGTCGCCGAAGGCCACCATGGCGCCGCCGATCGCGAACAGGACCAGGCTGGCCAGACCAGCGACGGTGCCGATGGCGCGGGCGCGTTTCAGCACCACGCCTTCCTCGCCCTTGACCGACAGCCAGGCCGCGCCGTGCAGCACCAGCATGGAGACGGACAGCAGGCCGCAGACCAGGGTGAAGGGGGTGAACAGTCCCAGCAGACTGCCTTCGTAGAAGCTGCGCAGATCGCTATCCAGACGGAAGGGCGCGCCCATCAGGACGTTGCCGACCGCCACGCCGAACACCAGGGCCGGGACGAAGCTGCCGACGAACAGGCCCCAGTCCCACATGGAGCGCCAGCGCGCCTCGGGCCGCTTGGAGCGATACTTGAACGACACGGGCCGCAGGATCAGGGCCGACAGGACCAGGAACATGGCCAGGTAGAAGCCCGAGAAGCTGACGGCGTAGACCTGCGGCCAGGCGGCGAAGATCGCGGCCCCGCCGACGATGAACCAGACCTGGTTGCCTTCCCAGGTCGCGCCGATGGTGTTGATCACCATGCGGCGTTCTTCATCCGTTTTCGCGACGAAGGGCAGCAGGGCGCCGACGCCCATGTCGAAGCCGTCCGTCAGGGCGAAGCCGATCAGCAGCACGCCCAGCAGTCCCCACCAGATCAGGCGGAGGGTGGTGTAGTCGAGGGGAAGTTCCATCTCTCTTTTCCTTCAACGACCGGGGTCAGGCGACCGCCGGCTCGCCTTCCGTGCTGGCTTCGGCTTCGCGGGCTTCCTGTTCGGCGAACGGCCCCTTCTTGATCGCGCGCAGGATCAAACCGACCTCGACCACGGCCAGGGCTCCGTAGAGCAGGGTGAAGCAGATGATCGTGGTCCACAGTTGCGGCACGCTGAGGCTCGAGGCGCCGAGGAAGGTCGGCAGGACGCCCTCCACGGCCCAGGGCTGACGACCCACCTCGGCCAGAAGCCAGCCGGACTCGATGGCGATCCACGGCAGGGGAATGGCCAGGACGGCCAGACGCAGGAACCACTTCGTTTCATGCTTGCGCAGGGTGCACAGGACGAAGGCGGTGGCGAACAGACCGATCATCAGGAAGCCGATCCCGGCCATGATGCGGAAGACCCAGAACATCAGCGGCACATTGGGCACGGTGTCCCAGGCGGCCTGCTTGATCTGCTCGGGCGTGGCCTGACGCGGATCGGCGACATAGCGTTTCAGCAGCAGGCCGTAGCCCAGGTCGTTGCGCACGCTCTCGAACTGGGCGCGGGCGGCCATGTCGGTGTGGTCGGCCTTGACCTTCTCCAGGGCGTCATAGGCGACGACGCCGCGCTCGATGCGGTCCTCGGCCACGGCGACCAGTTCAAGAATGCCGATCACCGGCTTGTCGATGCTGCGGGTCGAGATCAGGCCCAGGACGTAGGGGATCTTGACCTCGAAATGGGTGTGGCGGTCTTCCAGGCTGGGCAGGCCGAAGGCGGTCAGACCGGCGGGCGCCGGCTCGGTGCGCCACATGGCTTCCAGGGCGGCCAGCTTCATCTTCTGGTTGTCGGTCAGGGCGTAGCCGGACTCATCGCCCAGGACGACGACGGACAGCGACGACAGCAGGCCGAAGGCGGCGGCCACGGTCATCGACCGCTTGGCGAAGCCGACATGCTTGCCCTTCAGCAGATAGAAGGCCGAGATGCCCAGGACGACCACGGCGGCGCAGACATAGCCGGCCGAGACGGTGTGAACGAACTTGGCCTGGGCCACCGGGTTGAAGATCACCGCCATGAAGTCGGTGACTTCCATCCGCATGGTGTCGGGATTGAAGGCGGCGCCGACCGGGTTCTGCATCCAGCCGTTGGCGGCCAGGATCCACAGGGCCGACAGGTTGGTGCCCAGAGCGACCATGAAGGTGACGAACAGGTGGGCGTGCGGCTTCAGCTTGTCCCAGCCGAAGAACATCAGGCCGACGAAGGTCGCTTCCATGAAGAAGGCCATCAGGCCCTCGATGGCCAGCGGGGCGCCGAAGATGTCGCCGACATAGTGGGAGTAGTAGGACCAGTTCATGCCGAACTGGAATTCCATGGTCAGGCCCGTGGCCACGCCCAGAACGAAGTTGATGCCGAACAGCGTGCCCCAGAAGCGGGTGATGGTCCGCCAGATGGGCCGCCGCGTCATCACATAGATGCTCTCCATGATGACCAGCATGAAGGAGAGGCCCAGTGTGAGGGGCACGAACAGAAAGTGGTATAGCGCCGTCAGTGCGAACTGAAGGCGTGAAAGGTCTACGACCGCCAGGTCGATCATGGGCTCAGGCTCCTGACCGCCAGCCCCCATCGACCGGCGTTCTACTATAACCTAAGGCAACGCTCTTGGGCGCGCCTTGATCCTGATCAAAGCCCAGACGGGACGACTCGCTCTAGACGGCGTTTCGCCCAAGGCTGTTTCGTCACAAGGACGATTCGCCCAATGCGCCTTCGCGCTGGCTTGTGTCTGTTCGCGCGGACGGAGCATGGAGAGACGATGACGGCCCAGCCCATCGATGCAGACGCCGCCCCGGCCCCGGCTCCGGCCCAGTGGCTGAAGACGGCGCTTGCCCCCCGCAAGCGGATCATGGCCCTGGCCAGCGGACTGGTGATCGCCGACGCGGTTCCGGCCGTCGGCTTCGCGGCGGGTCTGGGTCTGGCCGTCGGAGCCCTGCCGCAAGGGTTCAGCCACGCCCTGCCCGGCGCCGCCCTGGCGATCGTCTCCCTGCTGGCGCGCGGCGTCCTGACCCAGGTCGCGACCATGACAGCCGCCCGCGCCGCCCGCGCCGTCAAGGGCGACCTGCGCCGCCAGACCCTGAACGGCGCCTTTTCGGGCCGTCTGTCGGACGCCGAGACCATGACCGCAACCGTCGAGGGGGTCGAGGCGCTGGACGGCCATGTCTCGCGCTTCACACCCGCCCGCATGGCCGCCGCCGTCACGCCCCTGCTGCTGATCGCCGTCGCCGCCGTGGTCAGTCCCTTCACCGCCGGCATCTTCCTGTTCACGTTGGCGCCCTTCGTCATCGGCATGGCCCTGACCGGCATGGCGGCGGGGGCCGAGAGCCGGCGTCAGTTCCAGGCGCTGGAACGGCTGTCCGGCCTCTTCCTCGACCGCATTCGCGCCCTGCCCGCCATCCTGGCCTTCCAGGCCGAGACGCAGCAGACGGCGGTGATCGCCCGCGCCTCGAACGACCTGGCCCGCCGCACGGGCAAGGTGCTGAAGATCGCCTTCCTGTCCTCGGCGATTCTGGAGTTCTTCTCGGCGCTGGCCGTGGCCCTGGTCGCCGTCTATTGCGGCTTCAACCTGCTGAAGCTGCTGCCCTTCCCGGCGCCCGAGCAACTCAGCCTGACCCGCGCCTTCTTCCTGCTGGCCCTGGCGCCCGAGGTCTATGCGCCGATGCGCCGCCTGGCCGCCGCCTATCACGACCGTCAGGCCGCCGAGGCCGCCGTGCCCAGCCTGAGAGCCTTGACCGAGGACGCAGCCCCCGTAGCGACGCGCCCGTCGGTTCCCGCCAGCGCTCCGGCCGTCGCCTTCCGCGACGTCGCCATCGCCTATGAGGTGGGCGCGCCGGCCCTGACCGGTTTCAATCTGAACGTCGCGCCCGGCGCCACAGTGGCCCTGCTGGGCGCCAGCGGTTCGGGCAAGAGCAGCCTGTTGCACCTCTTCCTCGGCCTGTCTCCCCTGACCGAAGGCGAGATCGAGGTCGGCGACGTGCGACTGTCGGATCATCCCGACCTGACCGCCTGGGTCGCCTTCGCCGGTCAGGCGCCGGTCGTCGTGCCCGGATCCCTGGCCGAGAACATCGCCCTGGCCTGGCGCGCCGCGCCGTCGTCGCGCCTCATGGAGGCCGCCGCCCGCGCGGGCTTCACCGGCGACCTGAACCGCATCATCGACGAGCGCGGCGGCGGTCTGTCCGGCGGCGAGCGACGGCGGCTGGGCCTGGCGCGCGCCTTCCTCAAGCCCGCGCCCATCCTGTTGCTGGACGAGCCGACCGCCAATCTGGACGCCGCGTCCGAGGCCGCCCTGCTGCCCGTCATCCGCGCCGCCGCCGAAGGCCGCACCACCCTGATCGCCACCCATTCCGAGGCCGTCGCCGAACTGGCCGACGCCGTGGTGCGGCTGTGAGCGCCCCCGAGATGACCGGCGTCGCCCGCCTCAAGGCCCTGATCCGGGCCCAGGAGCGTCAGCAAGGCGCGCGCCTGCTGACCGCCGCCGTGACCGCCGCCCTGGTATCGGCCGCCGCCGTGTTGCTGCTGGGGGTGTCCGGCTGGTTCATCACCGCCTCGGCCCTGGCCGGGATGGCGGGAGCCGCCGTGGCGCACAGCTTCAACTTCATGGTGCCCAGCGCCCTGATCCGTTTCTTCGCCATCGTCCGCACAGGCTCGCGCTACGCCGAGCGCGTCACCGGCCATGACGCGGCGCTCAAGGCCCTGGGCGCCTTGCGCCCGCAACTGTTCGAAGCCGTCGCTCGCGGCCCCGCGACCCGCGCCCTGGGTCTTGCGGGCGGTGAAGCGTCGTCGCGGATGGTGCAGGACGTGGACGCCATCCAGAACCGCTTCGTGCGCCTGTCCGCGCCCTGGGGCGCCTCCGCCGGCCTGCTCGCGGGCCTGGGGCTGGCCCTGCTGACGGGCTGGACGACGGCCCTGGCCATCGCCGCCGCCAGCGCTCTCGGCGTCCTGGGCGCCGCCCTGGTCGGCCGCTGGCTGGCCGAACCCGCCGGACGCGCGGTCCAGGCCGCATCGGGCGATCTCAAGACGGATTTCGCCGCCTTCGCCGCCGCCGCGCCGGAGCTTCAGGCCTATGGCGTCAAGCCCTGGGCCGTGGAGCGACTGGCGGAACGCGGCGCGGTGCTGGAGCGCGCGACCGAACGTCTGACCGCATCGGGCGGCTGGATCATGCTGACCCAGTCCGCCGCCATGGCCCTGGCTGTCGCGGGGGTGATGGCCACGGCCGGAGCCGCCTCTGCGCCCCTGATCGCCCTGGCCATCCTCGCCGCTGTCGTCACGGTCGAGAGCGCGAGCGCCCTGTTGACGGCCTTCCGTCACAACGGCGCGGTCGAGGCGGCGGTGGAGCGCCTGGGCGAACTGCTGGAAGCCGGCTCGGCTGCCGGCCTGCCCGTCACCGCGCCGATCATCACCCTGCCTTGCCCCGCGCTGACGCTGAGCCCGCCGCAACGTCTGGCGATCACAGGGCCTTCGGGGGCCGGCAAGACCACCCTGATCGAGCGCTGGATGCACCTGCGCGCGCCCCAGCCGGGCGAGGCGAGCCTGGGCGGCGTCGATGCCGCCGACATCTCGCCCGAGGCCGCGCGCGCCCTGTTCGCCTATGCGCCGCAACAGGCCGTACTGCTGGCGGGCAGCGTGCGCGACAACCTGAAGCTGGCCCTGCCGGGCGCCGACGACGAGGCCCTGTGGGCCGCGCTAGACGACGCCGATCTGGCGGACCGCGTCCGCGCCGCCCCTGCTGGGTTGAACGCCCCCCTCGGCGAGAACGGCGCGCGGCTGTCGGGCGGCGAGCGTCGGCGTCTGGGTCTGGCCCGCGCCTATCTGCGCCCCGCCCCCTGGCTGGTGCTGGACGAGCCGACCGAAGGTCTGGACGCCGTCACCGAGGCGCGGGTGCTGGAACGCCTGGCCGCGCGTCTGCAACGAACCGGCCAGGGCCTGGTCCTGGTCAGCCACCGCCCCGCGCCGCTGGCCCTGTGCGACCAGCGCCTGGCCGTGACGGGCCTGTCGGCGTCCGGCGCCGTTCAGATGTCGTTGAGGGAAGCCCAGGCGACGGCCTGAGCCGTCCACATGCCTTTGATCTCCATCAAGGCGCGCTCCTCTGGAAAGGGCTTTGCTGGGATCAAAGGAGATACCCCATGCCCGCAGACGTCGTTCCCGTCATCGCCGCCATTGTCTCGGCCTTCCTCGTCTTCATGGCCGCCCTCGGCTTCGCCTCGGTGTGGAGCAACATGGGCGACAGGACCAAGACCTGACGGCCCAAGAGCTGAGGGCCCAGGACCAGGCAGCAAAAAAGCGCACGTCCGGTCGCGGACGTGCGCTTTTTCTTTTGCGGCCCATGCCTCGTCGCCGGATCAATCCGTGTCGGTCGGGCCGTTCCCCTGCCCCGGAATGATCGCCCGGAACAGCAGCTTGTCGATCCGGCGATCATCCATGTCGATCACCTCGACCTCGAACCGGCCCAGCTGCAGGACCTCGCCCTCGTGGGGCAGACGCGACAGGTGGTGCAGCACCAGACCCGCGACGGTGTGGAAGCTCTCGTGCTCGCCGAAGTCCTCGCCCAGTTCGTCGCCCAGTTCGTCCAGATCGGCCTGGCCGTCCACGGCCCAGGACCCGTCCTCGCGCTTGCGGATCGACAGATCCTGTTCGTCGTGGCTCTCGTTGAAATCGCCCGCGATCATTTCCAGCAGGTCGGTCGCCGTGACCACGCCTTCGAAGGCGCCGTATTCATCAACGACGAAGGCCATGTGGACCTTTGAGCCCTTCAGAATCTCCAGCGCCTTCAGCACCGAGGTCGACTGCGGGATGAAGGCCGGTTCGGCCACCAGCTTCTCGATGTCGTAGGCGCCGTCGGTCAGCAGGGCGTCCAGCAGGTCCTTCTTGTGGACCACGCCCAGGGGATTATCGATGTCGCTCTCGCGCGCCACCACGATCCGCGAATAGGGGCAGGTGCGGATCTCCTCGCGCACAACCTCCTCGGGGTCGTCCAGGGCGATCCAGAAGACCTCATGGCGCGGCGTCATGGCCACGCGCACGGCGCGGTCGCCCAGACGCAGGATCTCCTCGATCATCACCTGTTCTTCGGGTTCGATCAGGCCGGCGGACGTGCCCTCGGCCAGGATGCTCTCGACCTCTTCCTGGGTCACGTCCGACCCGTCGCGATCCTTGACGCCCAGGACCTTGAGGATGCCCGAGGTCGAGGCCGTCAGCAGCAGGACGAAGGGCTTCATCACCAGGGCCATGGTCGAGATCGGCGCCGCCATCTTCGAGGCGATGGTCTCGGGGAAGATCAGGGCCAGACGCTTGGGCACCAGTTCGCCGACGATCAGCGAGACATAGGTGATCAGCACGACCACCAGGGCCGTCGAGGCGATCTCGGAATAGGGCGCGAATGCCGGGAAGCTGGTTTCCAGGATACGGTCCAGCTCTCCCGCGATGCTCGCCTGACCATAGGCGCCCGCCAGAATGCCGATCAGGGTGATGCCGACCTGAACCGCAGACAGGAACTGCGTCGGCTCCTCGGACAGCTTCAGGGCCGCCCGGGCTCCGCGGTCCCCGCGCTCGGCGCGGCTTTGCAGCTTGGATTTACGCGATGAAACGACCGCAAGCTCGGTCATGGCGAACAGGCCGTTCAGCACCACAAGCAGCAGCACGACGGCGATAGCGATGGTCAACATCGAAAGGGGAAAGACCCGCGGCGCGGCGCGACAACCGGCGTCCGCGCGGCGACAATAAGGCCGATCGCCCCGCTACGCCAGCGTTTGATTGGCTAGAAGGTGCGACCCGCGCCGATCGAGCCATAGACGCCCGACGAGGAACGGCTGTCCGCGCCCGGAGCCGCGGCGCATGCGGTCATGCCGATAATGGTCCCGATGAACAAACCCAGCCTGATCGCGCGCCGCATCATGGTTACCCGTTTCTTAACGTCGTGCAGCAACGTCGAGCGCGACATCGGGTTCCCCGGACGTTCAGGCCGCCAGCGTGTCCGGAGGCGCGCTTTCGGCGGCCGTCATCCCCTGCCGCAGACCGTCGAGCAGGATTTCCAGGGTGACAGGCTTGGCGACCAGAGCATCCGCTCCCGCCCGCATGGCACGCTCATGATGCACCTCGGTCGTATTGGCGGTCAGCATGACGATCGGGGTGCGGCCCGCACGCTGCTCACGCTCATGTCGCCTGATGATTGAAATGGCGGTCAGACCGTCCATGACCGGCATCTGCATATCCATCAGGATCAGATCAAAGCCGCCCTCGTCGAACCGCGCCACACCGGCCTGACCGTCGTCGGCGATCACGATGTCGAACCCGAGCGGCTCCAGCAGACATCGGACCACCATCTGGTTGGCCGGATTGTCCTCGACCAGAAGCAGCCTCAGCCCCTCGGAAGGCGGTCCGGCCTCGTCCGTCAGCGAAGTCTCTGACCTGTCTTCAAGCCGCTCGATCGGCAGGATCACCGTGAACAGGCTGCCCTCTCCCGGCCTTGACCGGGCGAAGATCTCACCGCCCATCAGTTCCGCCAGGGACCGGCAGATCGACAGGCCCAGGCCTGTGCCGCCGAACTCGCGTGAAATCGTGTCGTCAGCCTGGACAAAGGGCTGAAAAAGCCGCGCGGCCGCTTCCGGATCGAACCCGATCCCCGTGTCCTCCACCTCGATCCGCAGATGATCGCCATCCGTATCGGCGGTCAGATCGACCCTCACCTCGATCCGGCCCGACGGCGTGAACTTCACCGCATTGGAGACCAGGTTGGATACGATCTGGGTGATGCGCCCGCCATCACCCACGACCCGGCCTCTCGCCGTGTCGGAAAACATGACGGACAGGGCCACGTCGCGCTGTTCGGCCGTCGCGGCCCGCATGTCCACGACCGAGGCGATGTCGGCGCGCAGGTCGAACGGCGCGGGCGCCAGGCGAAACTGTCCCGCCTGCATCTTCGACAGGTCCAGCATGTCGTCCAGCACCCGTCGCAGAGCGCCGCCCGCGCCGGTGATCAGGGACAGCATCTGCGCCTGTCGCTCGGTCAGGGTCGTGTGCGCCAGAGCCGAGGCCAGCCCCAGCACCGCGTTCAGCGGCGTGCGAACCTCATGGCTGATATTGGCGAAAAACCGGTCGCGCACCTGCGCCGCCTGCCGCGTCTCTTCCTGAGCGACCTCCAGGGCCTTCAGAGACCGGACATGGTCGGACACCTCGAAGCGGATCGCGGTGTAGGTCTCCGGGCGGCCGTCCGCGCCAGGATTCGGCACGATGGTGGTGTCGACCCAGTACAGCTCGCCATTCTTCTTGCGGTTCTGGATCGTGCCGCGCCAGACCTCGCCTCCGGCGACCGTGCGATAGAGGGTTCGAAAGAAGTCGCGCGGGTGATGGCCGGAATTGACCAGTCTGTGGTTCTGCCCGACCAGCTCCTCGCGGCTGTAGCCGCTGACATCGACGAACTTCTGATTGCAGTACAGGATCTGGCCCGCCCGATCAGTGATCGCCACGATCGCCGCCTCATCCAGCGCGGCGGACAGGCCCGCGCGCCGCGGCCAGTCGATCTCGGTCATGGGCATCCCTTTCATGAAGGAAGCCATGCGGCCGACATCGCGCTCAGATCGTTAATATCGCTGATTTTAAAGAACTAATCCCGCATTTCGAACCTGTTTTGATCCAGGTCAACTCAGCCGCCGGTCCTGTTTCAGGATGGCGGCGCATGCAGAAACGGCCCCCGGATCGCTCCGGGGGCCGCTCTGTACGCTTTACGCTTGGCCTGCCGCCCTTTCGGGCTGCTTGAGGCCGGTACGCTTACTGTTCGGGTCCCAGGACCCGGATCCATCGCTTAGGCGACGATCTTGGCCACGACGCCGGCGCCGACGGTGCGGCCGCCTTCACGGATGGCGAAGCGCAGCTTCTCTTCCATGGCGATCGGGGTGATCAGTTCGACGTCCAGCTCGGCGTTGTCGCCGGGCATGATCATCTCGACGCCTTCCTTCAGCTTCACGATGCCGGTCACGTCGGTCGTGCGGAAGTAGAACTGCGGACGGTAGTTCGTGAAGAACGGCGTGTGACGGCCGCCCTCTTCCTTGGTCAGGATGTAGGCCTCGGCCACGAACTTGGTGTGCGGGGTGATCGAACCCGGCTTGCACAGCACCTGGCCGCGCTCGACGTCTTCACGCTTGGTGCCGCGCAGCAGCACGCCCACGTTGTCGCCGGCCTGACCCTGGTCCAGCAGCTTGCGGAACATTTCAACGCCCGTGCAGGTCGTCTTCTGGACCGGACGGATGCCGACGATCTCGACTTCTTCACCGACCTTGACGATGCCACGCTCGACGCGACCGGTCACGACCGTACCACGACCCGAGATCGAGAAGACGTCTTCGACCGGCATCAGGAAGGGCATGTCGACCGGACGTTCCGGCTGCGGGATGTAGTCGTCCACGGCCTGCATCAGCTTCAGGATGGCTTCTTCGCCGATGGCGGCGTCGCGGCCTTCAACGGCGGCCAGGGCCGAACCCTTGACGACCGGGATGTCGTCGCCCGGGAACTGGTAGGACGACAGAAGTTCACGAACTTCCATCTCGACCAGCTCGAGCAGCTCTTCGTCGTCGACCATGTCGACCTTGTTCAGGAAGACCACCAGGGCCGGAACGCCGACCTGACGCGACAGCAGGATGTGCTCGCGCGTTTGCGGCATCGGGCCGTCAGCGGCCGAGCAGACCAGGATCGCGCCGTCCATCTGAGCCGCGCCCGTGATCATGTTCTTCACGTAGTCGGCGTGGCCGGGGCAGTCGACGTGCGCGTAGTGACGGTTGGCCGTCTCGTATTCCACGTGCGCCGTGTTGATCGTGATGCCGCGGGCCTTTTCTTCCGGCGCAGCGTCGATGTCGGCGTAGTTCATCGCCTTGCCGCCGCCGGCCTTCGCCAGCGTGATCGTGATCGCAGCCGTCAGCGTCGTCTTGCCGTGGTCAACGTGGCCGATCGTGCCGATGTTGCAGTGCGGCTTCGTGCGTTCGAACTTTTCCTTGGCCATGGCCAAACTCCTGTGGCCCGGGTCCAAAGCGGAGGGGCGCTTCTGCTCAGTTCAAAAATCTGGAGCGGGTAGACGGGATCGAACCGACATCCTCAGCTTGGAAGGCTGCTGCACTACCATTGTGCTATACCCGCGCGAAGAATGCGTTGCCCCAACCCCGTGAGAGGTTGGCGTTTCCGCACCCGATTCCTTTTCTGGGTTTCCGTCCTCTCGGCCTCGAAACGCGCGTGGTGGGGGAAGAAGGACTCGAACCTTCGAAGCTTTCGCAGCGGATTTACAGTCCGCCCCCTTTGCCACTCGGGACATTCCCCCAGCGCGCGTTTTCAAAACCGGTCTGGATACGCAACGTCGTGATCTTTCGATCATTTTCGTCACGAAAGCCTTCGTGTCCGGCGACGCCTGCAGTAGAGGAAGCGCCTGACCCGAAGCCCTGGGGCCCAAATCGGAGGCCGTCTTATAGTGTCGTCATTTTCAGAACGCAACGACCGGAAACCCGGTAAAAAACAATCTTTCCACAAGCGCGGAGAAAACCGCCCGGAGAAGGGTCGATCGGCTGCGCCGACAGGTCGTTCCGGAGCAGATTCCGCCTCCAAACCCCCGCGCGGAAAGGCCGATGCGGATAATTTTATCTGGGGCCGCCATCCGGTTCTGGCCGCCCTGGCCAATCCGACCCGTCGCGGAACGGGCCGTTTGATGGTCACGGAGGACCGCGCCGCTGAAATCGAACGGGAAAATCTGGCGAACGGCCACCGAATCGAGGTGATCGATTCGACCGCCCTGGCCCGGATGCTGCCCGCCGGTGCGGTTCACCAGGGCATGGTCTTCAAGGTCCAGCCGCTGGAAGGCGTCTCGCTGGAAGAGATCGCCGAGGACGCCCAGGGCGTCATCGTCATGCTGGACCAGCTGACCGACACCCAGAACGTCGGCGCCATCTTCCGCTCGGCCCTGGCCTTCGGGGCCAGGGGGATCGTGGTGCAGGATCGCCATTCGCCCGCCCTGGCCGGCGCCCTGGCCAAGGCCGCCGTCGGCGCCACCGAGCGCCTGCCCTGCGCCCGGGTGACGAATCTGAGTCGCGCCCTGGAGAAGCTGGCCGATATGGGCTGGCGCGCCGTGGCCCTGGACGGCGCCGCCGAACAGACCCTGGAGGAAGCCCTCGATTCGCGCCCGACCGTCCTGGTCATGGGCTCCGAAGGCGACGGCGTGCGCCGCCTGGTGGCCGAACACTGCGACGTCCTTGCCAAGATCCCCATGCCCGGCGGCTTCGAAAGCCTGAACGTGTCCAACGCGGCGGCCATCGCCCTCTATGAAGCCGCGCGCGCGCAACGCGCCGGCTGATTGATCCCTCCCGCCGGCCGCCCCTCTCATGGGACACGGGTCGGCGGGAGCGTGACTTTGCCGCTGCGGCGTCTTGGCGCAGCCCGGCCCGGGGCTTAAGAAACCCGGATGGAATTCCTCTCAGACCCCCATCTGCTCAGTCAGGCCTCCGCCCTCGGCAAGGTCCTGATGATCGACCTCGTCCTGGCCGGCGACAACGCCGTGGCCGTGGGCCTGGCCGCCGCCGCCCTGCCCCAGGAACAGCGCCGCAAGGCCATCCTGATCGGTTTGGCCGCCGCCGTCGTCATGCGTATCGGCCTGGCCCTGATCACCGTTCAGCTGCTGGCCATCGTCGGCCTGCTGCTGGCGGGCGGTTTCCTGCTGTTGTGGGTCTGCTGGAAGATGTGGCGCGAGTTGCGCGAACAGGCCACCCACGACCAGGCCGAGGCCGAGGCCGAGATCGAACGGGCCATGGCCATCGAACACGGCGGCGGTCCCAGCCCCGAGGAGCTGGGCCTGAAGCGCAAGACCTTCGGCGCCGCCCTGATCCAGATCATGATCGCCGACCTGACCATGAGCCTAGACAACGTCCTGGCCGTCGCCGGCGCCAGCCATGACCACCCCTGGATCATGGTCTTCGGCCTGATCCTGTCGATCGCCCTGATGGGTCTGGCCGCCAGCTTCATCGCCAAGCTGCTGAACCGCTATCGCTGGATCGCCTACATCGGCCTGGCCATCGTCCTCTATGTCGCCCTGCACATGATCTGGGACGGCGGGCGCTCGGTCATCGTGCGCACCGGCCACGCCGACCAGTTCAACGCCTCGGCTCCCGCCTTCCTCGCCATCGGCGCAGACGAACAGGCCAAGCACATGAAACACGCCAGCGCCGGCAGCAAGGAGGCTACCCCCGCCGCCCTGCCCGGCGCGCGGGAACAGCGGAACCCGCCGCCCACGGCGGAAGCGACGCCCGCCCCCTGACCCACAGCAAAAAGGCCCGGAGCGATCCGGGCCTTTCTTTTATCCAGTGCTCGGAAGGCTCAGCCCTCGGCGCCGCCGAAGCGTTCGGTCCATTCGGCCACCTGGGCGTCCTCGATCTTGGTGAACAGGACAGCGGCGGCGGCGACGGTCTGACCGACGGGAACGAGATTCAGCAGATCAACGTCAGCGTCCGGCCACGACAGGTCGGTCGCGCCGACCGTGGCGGCGATGCGGGCCGCCGCCTCGGGCATGAAGGGCGCCGTGACGCGGGCGAACAGGGCCACTAGCGACAGGCCGGTGCGCACCACCACGGCGGCGCGATCACGGTCGGTCTTCAGCGCCGTCCAGGGGGCGGCTTCCTGCAGGTATTCGTTGCCCAGAACCCAGAGGGCGCGCGCGGCCTGGGCCGCCTTGCGGAACTCCATGGCCTCGAACTCGGCGGTCAGGACCTCCAGACCGGCCTTGAGGTCGGCGGCCAGCTTGGCCTCCAGCGGACCGGCCTCGCCGCCCTCGGGCACGACGCCGTCGAACTTGGATTCCGTGAACTTGACGATGCGGTTGACGAAGTTGCCCAGGACGTCGGCCAGGTCCTTGTTCGTCGTCGCCTGGAACTGCTCCCAGGTGAAGGCGGCGTCGGAATGCTCCGGGCCATAGGCCGTCAGGTGCCAGCGCCAGTAGTCGGCAGGCAGCAGCTCCAGCGCCTGATCCATGAAGACGCCCCGGCCCATGCTGGTCGAGAACTTGCCGCCATACCAGTTCAGCCAGTTGAAGGCCTTGAGCTGGTCCACTGTCTTCCACGGCTCGCCCGAGCCCAGGATGGTGGCGGGGAAGCTGACGGTGTGGAAGGCCACATTGTCCTTGCCCATGAACTGGACGTAGCGGACGTCATCGGCGCCCTCGTCCAGACGCCACCACGAGCGCCAGTCGCCGCCGTTGGCGTCGGCCCACTCCTCGGTCGCGCCGATGTATTCGATGGGGGCGTCGAACCAGACGTAGAAGACCTTGCCCTCCATGCCCGGACGCGGACCGCCGTCGGGACCGACGACCGGCACGCCCCACTTCAGGTCACGGGTGATGCCGCGGTCGATCAGACCCTCGTCCAGATGCTTGTAGGCGATGGAGCGGGCCAGCGGCTGCCAGCCTTCCGAACGGGCGTCGACCCAGGCGCGGACGTCGTCGGCCACCCTGGTCTGCAGCAGATAGAGGTGGCGCGTGTCGCGGACCTCCAGATTGCGGCTGCCCGAGACGGCCGAATAGGGATTGATCAGATCGGTAGGGTCCAGCAGGCGGCCGCAGTTGTCGCACTGGTCGCCGCGCGCCTTTTCGTAGGCGCAGTGCGGGCAGGTGCCCTCGACATAGCGGTCGGGCAGGAAGCGGGCGTCGTCGATCGAATAGATCATCCGGTCCACGCGCTCCTCGATCAGGCCGCGCTCTTCCAGCACCTTGGCGAAATGCTGGGTCAGGCGGGTGTTCGGGGCGTTGGAGCTGCGGCCGAAGACGTCGAACGACAGGTTGAAGGCCTCACCGGCCTTCTTCTGGACCTGATGCTGCTCGTCGCAATAGGTGCGGACGTCCTGCCCGGCGGCGGCGGCGGCCAGCTCGGCCGGGGTGCCGTGCTCGTCGGTGGCGCAGACATAGAGGACGTCGTGGCCGCGCCCGCGCATGAACCGCGCCCAGACGTCGGCGGGCAACATGGACCCGGCCAGATTCCCAAGGTGCTTGATGCCGTTGATGTAGGGCAGCGCCGAGGTGATGAGGATGCGGGCCATGGTCGTCCAGTCTGCGGGAGGAAGCAGACGGATATAGAGGCCCGTTACGCCCGCGTCACCCCGCCGTCACGCCTCAGGCCGGCAACCGCCTGGCGATCCGCACGAAGCGCCCGGTCAGCAAGGCGCCCGAGATCAGGCTGGCCACGATGACCGACCAGACCAGACCGTCCACGCCGATCCGGTGCGCCAGCCACCAGCCCAGGGGGATCATGATGACTCCATAGGACAGCAGGTGCATCAGCGTCGGCCAGACCACATCGCCCGCCGCGCGGTTGGCCTGGGCGGCGACCACCTGCTGGGCGTCGGCGACGAAGAAGAGGGTCGCCAGCACCAGGGCCGGGGCCGCGATGGCCAGGATGGCCGGGTCGCTCGTGTAGGCGCTGACCACCAGGGGCGCGGTCAGCCACAGGCCGACGGCGATGATGAAGGCCAGGACCGTCACCACGCCGATGCCCGCCAGACCGCCGCGCATGACCCCGGCCTTGTCGCCCGCGCCATAGCTGCGGCCCACCAGAACCGCCGTCGCCGACGACAGGCCCATGGGCACCATGAAGACGATGGCCGAGACGTTGATGACGACCGCCCAGCTGGCGGTCTCGGCCGCACCCAGCTGACCCGCGAACAGGGTCATGGCGGCGAAGGCCCCGACCTCGATGAAGTTGGACGAACCCGCGCCGAAGCCCACCTTCATCTGCTCGCGTTCGACGACCTTGTCGCGCTTGGGCTTGTTGAAGAGGCCCCAGGCCCGCGCCTCGGGCAGGCGCAGGATGAAGATGACCAGGAAGATCGCCAGCGCCATGCGGGCGCCGAAGGTGGCCCAGGCCGAGGCCTGTGCGCCGTGCAGGCCGAGACCCAGAAGGTCGGGGACCAGCAGCAGGTTCAGGCCCAGGTTGACCGCATTGGCCACCCACATGGCGACCATGCCGGCCTTGGGCCGATGCAGGCCCTCGAGGAAGAACTGGGCCGCCACCGAGACCAGATAGAAGGGCATCGACAGGGCGAAGATCATCAGCACCGGCGAAGCGCCCTCGCCCAGCCCGTCTTCCAGACCCATGTGACGCAGGCCGAACGGCCCCAGCGCCATCAGGGCGATCATGGAGACGACGCCGATCTGCAGCGCATAGACCATGCCGCGACGCAGGACCGCGCCGACCTCGTCCTTGCGGCCCTCGCCCAGCAGACGGGCGGTCATGACCTGCACCCCCATCATCAGGCCGACCGCCGTGGTCAGCACGACCGACGACGGCGCCCAGGCCAGCGAGTGATAGGCCAGCTCGCGGCTGGCGTAGTGGCCGACGACGATGGCGTCGGTCAGGCCCATGGTCATGATGCCCAGACGCGCCAGCACGACCGGCCAGGCCAGCTTCAGCAGCTCGGACAGGGTTTCGCGGGTCTTGAAGCTGAACAGGGCGTTGGGCATGGGAGCCGGGACAGGCCACGGGCGCGACCAAAGGTCAACACCTCACCCCCAATGCCACAAAAGGGTCACCAGGCGCCGAGTTCGCGCAGCTCGCGCGCCAGATCATCGGGCAGGTCCGTCGCCTCGGCCACGCTCAGGTCCGGCGGCACGTCCTTGTCGAAGTAGCGCCAGCCCTGAAACGGTCGCCGGGCCAGGGGCGCGGTGCGGATGACCTGGCTGTCCAGCCTGATCTCGCAGCGACTGGCCTTGCCCTCGCCGATGGTGGTGATGTCGAGGATGCGCTGGCGGCAGGTCACCGAGCCCTTCATCACCCAGTAGAGCGAGCCGCCGTCCTCGATCTCGGCCGCGCGCTTGGGCGTCATGCGCGTGTGGACGATGCGCCAGTCGGAACGCGCGGCGTTCGCTTCCAGCGTCTCGACCTCGGACACGCCGACGCAGAGTTTGATCATGTGAAGGGGCATGGGCGGGACTTAGGAAGCCTCGCCCGCCTTGACCACGGCCAGAACCGCGCCGTCCACGACCTGATCGCCGACGGCGACGTTGAACTCGGCCACGACGCCGTCGAAGGGCGCGGTCAGAGCGTGCTCCATCTTCATGGCCTCCAGCACCACAATGGGCTGGCCCTTGGTCACCGTATCGCCAGCCTTGGCCGGTGCGGCGACGATCTTGCCCGGCATGGGCGCGCGAAGGCCGCCGTCGGAGGCGGCGCCTGCTGCGACCGTTGCTGGTCGGCGCAGCGACACCCGCGAAACGTCCCCGGCGCGGAAAACGACAGCGTCATCTTCAGCCGATATGATCGAGGCGGCAGTCCGACCGTCGAACATCACGGTGGTCCCCCTGCCACGACGGCTCCATTGCACGTCAATGACCGACGAGGCAGCCCCCGCGGTCACGTTCCAGGTCCAATCCGGCCTAGCCGAAAATACGAAGTCCGATGCACCTTCCGCCGAATAGGCCCGCACCTTAGCTCCCGACGAGCTATTGGCGCGGAACCCGAATAAGCCATCCGGGGTCGGCGTCCACGGATCGAAAGACCCACTTCCCCAGAACGCGCGGTCGTCATCCCGCGCAAGACCGTCGAGCAGAGCAGCGGCTCCTGCCAAGACCGCTTCCGAAGCAAAGGCCGCGATCAGCGCCCCCTCCTCCGCCGCGATGAAGCCCGTGTCCACGTCGCCTTCGACGAAGCGCGGGTGGTCCAGGCAGCGGGCAAGAAAGCCGGCGTTGGTGCGGACGGGCCAGACCTCGACCTCGCGGCAGGCGTCGGCCAGACGGGCGGCGGCGGCTTCGCGGCTGTCGGCGTGGACGATCAGCTTGGCGATCATCGGGTCGTAGAACTGGCTGACCTCGCCGCCTTGCTCCACGCCCGTATCAACGCGAATGTCATCGGGCATGACGAAGTGGTCGAGCTTACCAATCGACGGCAGGAAGCCGTGGGCGGGGTCCTCGGCGTAGAGGCGGGCCTCCATGGCCCAGCCCTTCATCGGGATGTCGGCCTGCGCCAGCGGAATGGGCTCGCCCGCCGCGACACGCAGCTGCCATTCGACCAGATCGACGCCGGTGATGCTTTCGGTCACAGGATGCTCGACCTGCAGCCGGGTGTTCATTTCCATGAACCAGATGCGGTCGGCCTTCAGCCCGTCGGAAGCGTCGGCGATGAACTCGATGGTGCCCGCGCCCTGATAGTTCACGGCCTTGGCGGCGCGGACGGCGGCGGCGGTGACGGCCTCGCGCGTGGCGGCGTCCATGCCGGGCGCCGGGGCCTCTTCGATCACCTTCTGGTGGCGGCGTTGCAGCGAGCAGTCGCGCTCATGCAGTTGGACGACATTGCCGTGGCTGTCGCCGAAGACCTGCACCTCGATGTGGCGCGGGCGGGTGATGTAGCTCTCGATCAGGACGCGCGGATCGCCGAAAGACGACTGGCCCTCGCGCTGGGCCGACGCCAGATTTTCAGCGAAGTCTTCGGCGCGGTCGACCTTGCGCATCCCCTTGCCGCCGCCGCCGGCGACCGCCTTGATCAAGACCGGGAAACCGATGCGGTTCGCCTCGGCGGTCAGGGTTTCGACCGACTGGTCCTCGCCCTGATAGCCGGGGGTGACGGGCACGCCCGCCTCGATCATCAGCTTCTTGGCCGCGTCCTTCAGGCCCATGGCGCGGATCGAGGACGGCTTGGGGCCGATCCAGACAATGCCTGCCGCCGCCACGGCCTCGGCGAAGTCGGCGTTCTCGGACAGGAAACCGTAGCCGGGGTGGATGGCCTCCGCCCCCGTCGCCTTGGCCGCCGCCAGCACCCTGGCCGCATCCAGATAGGATTCGCGCGCCGCCGCCGGGCCGATCAGCACCGCCTCGTCCGCCTCGCGAACGTGCAGGGCCTGGGCGTCGGCTTCGGAATAGACGGCGATGGTGCGCAGGCCCATGCGGCGGGCGGTGCGGAAGACGCGGCAGGCGATCTCGCCGCGATTGGCGACCAGGACGGACTTGAACATGGCGGTCTTGAACTCTGCCTCTGCGAGATAACCGGCGGTCTGCCCCATCTTGCTCCTCCCTGTTCGCAAAGCGAATGGGGAGGTGGCGCGGCGCCGAAGGCGACGTGACGGAGGGGGCGACTCCACGGCTGACGTTTGCGTCGCCCCCTCCACCACTTCGTGGTCCCCCTCCCCACGCGTGGGGAGGAAAGTAGTCTTATTGCGCCCAGCTGGGGGCGCGCTTGTCGAGGAAGGCGCGGACGCCTTCCTGGCCTTCTTCGGAGACGCGGGCGCGGGCGATGCGCTTGGCGGTCTCTTCCAGCAGGCGATGGTCGATGGCCTCGCCCGCCACGTCGTTCACCAGACGCTTGGCCTCGCCCATGGCGCCGGGCGCGCAGGTGGTCAGGCTGTCGGTCAGCATGGAGATGAACTCGTCCACCGAGCCTTCCGGCAGGACCAGGTCGATCAGGCCCGCATGGGCGGCGTAGTCGGCGTCGAAGATGTTGGCCGTCAGGAACAGCTGGCGGGCGCGACGCGCGCCGACGGCCTCGATGACATAGGGGGCGATGGTCGCGGGGATCAGGCCCAGCTTGACCTCGGAGAAGGCGAAGCGCGCGCCCTCGACCGCCACGGCCATGTCGCAGGCGGCGACGATGCCCGCCCCGCCGCCCATGGCCGCGCCCTCGACCAGGGCCACCGTCAGGGCCGGCACGTCGTGCAGGGCCTTGAGCATTTTCGCCAGACCCATGGCGTCGTCGCGGTTGTCGGCCTCGGACCAGCCGGCGGCGTCGCGCATCCAGTTCAGATCGGCCCCGGCGCTGAAGGTGCCGCCCGCGCCGCGGATGAAGACCACGCGCACCCGGTCGGCGCCCTGCAGGGTCTCGAAGGCCTCATAAAGGGCGGCGATGGTCGCGGCGTCGAAGGCGTTCTTCTTCTCCGGGCGGTTGATGGTCACGAAGACCACGCCCGACGGCAGGGCGTCGATCTTGACCAGCTCATTGTCCGCATCCGGCGCCGGATCGGCGACGAAGGGGTGGGCGATGGCGTTCATCTCGGCGGCCTCGGCGTCGGTGACGTCCAGGGCGTTCAGGTCTTCTTCGGTCGGCTTCTGGTCGGTCATGGTCGGCTCCTTCGCCGATGGAACGTCTAAAACGCGTCCTCGTCCCACAGGGAACGAGGGTCAAAAGGTCCAGTCAGATCAAACCGGGTCGCAGCGGTTGGCGCGAACGGTCTTGCCGTCCTGCTCGACACGCAGCGAAATGCCGGCCACGGGCGACAGACGCAGGATCTGGACAAGGGTGTGATCGCCTTCCGAAGACTGGTTCTCCAGCACCACGCGAATGGCGTCGCCCTCATCTTCGAGGGTTTCCAGCGCCACCAGTTTCGAGGTGTCCTCGTAACCCTTGATCTCGTTGGCGGAGATGACGAAGCGGGTGCCGCTTTCGTCCTTGGCGCAACCGTCGTCGCTGTAGTCCCATTCGCCGCGATAACCGACGGGGAAGACCGCTTGCGACGGTTGTCCCGCGCGAGCGACTTCTTCCTCTGCCGCAGACACCGGTTCGGACGATGCAGCTTGCTGAGGCGCCGCAGCGGGCGCTTCTTTCTCCGACGAGGCGGTTTCAGCCTGAGAACCGCAGGCGCTCAGAGCCAACGACAGGGCCCCGGTCAGAGCGGTCAGAACGAACGTCGTCTTCATATCGAAATCTCCTGCACAGGGGCGGGTTACATCCGGAACACGCCGAACGTCGTCTCCGGGATCGGGGCGTTGAGGCTGGCGCTGATGGCCAGGCCCAGAACGTCGCGGGTCTGGGCCGGGTCGATCACGCCATCGTCCCACAGGCGGGCCGTGGCGTAATAGGGGTTGCCCTCGTCCTCATACTTCTGACGGATCGGCGCCTTGAAGGCCTCGGCTTCGTCAGGCGTCCATGTGTCCGCGTCGCGGTGGACGGTGGCCAGGACGCTGGCCGCCTGCTCGCCGCCCATCACGCTGATGCGGCTGTTAGGCCAGGTGAAGAGGAAGCGCGGGGAATAGGCCCGGCCGCACATGCCGTAGTTGCCGGCGCCGAAGCTGCCGCCGATCAGGACGGTGAATTTGGGCACCTCGGCGCTGGCGACGGCCGTCACCAGCTTGGCGCCGTGCTTGGCGATGCCCTCGGCTTCGTACTTGCCGCCGACCATGAAGCCCGAGATGTTCTGCAGGAAGAGCAGCGGAATCTTGCGCTTGCAGGCCAGTTCGATGAAGTGCGCGCCCTTCTGGGCGCTCTCCGAGAACAGGACGCCGTTGTTGGCCAGGATGGCCACCGGCTGGCCCCAGATGCGGGCGAAGCCGCAGACCAGAGACGTGCCGTACAGGGCCTTGAACTCATCCAGCTCCGAGCCGTCGACGATGCGGGCGATGACCTCGCGCACGTCATAGGGGGCGCGGACGTCCTCGGGGATGAGGCCGTAGAGCTCTTGCGGGTCATAGGCAGGGGCGCGCGGCTCGCGTACGTCCAGCGGCTGGGGCTTGATGGTGTTCAGATTGGCGACGATGGAGCGGACGATCTCCAGCGCGTGCTCGTCGTTCTCGGCCACATGGTCGACCACGCCGGACTTGCGGCCGTGGGTTTCGGCGCCGCCCAGCTCCTCGGCCGAGATGACCTCGCCGGTCGCGGCCTTCACCAGGGGCGGGCCGGCCAGGAAGATGGTGCCCTGATTGCGCACGATCACCGTCTCGTCGGACATGGCGGGCACATAGGCGCCGCCTGCCGTGCAAGAGCCCATGACGCAGGCGATCTGCGGGATCGAGCGGGCGCTCATCCGCGCCTGGTTGAAGAAGATGCGGCCGAAATGATCGCGGTCGGGGAAGACCTCGGCCTGGTGCGGCAGATTGGCCCCGCCCGAATCGACCAGATAGACGCAGGGCAGGTTGTTCTGCTCGGCGATCTCCTGCGCGCGCAGGTGCTTCTTCACCGTCATGGGGAAGTAGGCGCCGCCCTTCACCGTCGGGTCGTTGGCCACGATCATGACCTCGCGACCCGAGACCCGGCCGACGCCGCAGATCATGCCCGCGCCCGGGGCTTCGTCCCGATACATGCCGTTGGCGGCCAGTTGGCCGACTTCAAGGAAGGGCGAGCCGGGGTCCAGCAGGCGCTCGACCCGGTCGCGCGGCAACAGCTTGCCCCGCGCCACATGGCGGTCGCGGCTGGCGTCGGAGCCCCCGCGCGCGGCCTTGGCCACCTTCTCGTAAAGCTCATCCCGCAGGGCGCGATTGTGCGCATCCAGCGTTTTGAAAGCAGGACTGTTGCGATCGACGGCGGAAATCAGCTTGGGCATGCCCCAAGGTTTAGGTGGCTTCCGCGTCGGTGGGAAGCGTCCGCTTTCCTGTCGAACAGATTCCGGCCTAAACCTGCCTCATGGCTGCTGAACGTCCCGACACGCCGCCCGACTCGCTGGAAGCCGCCCTGGCGCGCGTCTTCGAGGGCACGAAGAACACCCGCGCCAGCTGGTTCGCCCTGACGCGGGGCGAGCGGCTGTTCTCGGCGGGAGATCCCGCCGACACCCTCTACCTGCTGCGCGCGGGACGGCTGGGCGTCTTCCGCGACGACAACGGACGCGGGCCTCAGTTCATCGGCGTCATCAAGCCCGGCGATCCGGTCGGCGAGATGGCCATGCTGGCCGGCACGACCCACATGGCCAATGTCGTGGCCCTGCGCGACAGCGACGTCATCGCCCTGCCCCGCGACGCCTTTTTCGAAGCCGCCCGCGGCGAGCCCGCCCTGATGGCGGAGCTGGGCCAGGTCATGCTGACCCGCGCCCGCGACCGCAACTCGACCGGCTCCGACCCGACCGTCTTCGGTTTCATCTCGGCGCGCAGCCAACCGATCAGAAGCTTCGTCGAGCGCGTCGCCCGCGCCGTCGAGGCCCAGGGCTTCACCTGCCGCATCATCGACCACACCGCTCTGTCGTCCGCCGCCGAATGGTTTTCCGGCGTCGAGGACGCCCACGACTACGTCCTCTATGTCGCCGAATCCGACCAGCCCGGCTGGGCCGCCCTGTGCGCCCGTCAGGTGGACCGGGTCTTCATGGTGGGCGATGCGGACCGCAGGCCACAGGCCCCTGTCCTGCCCTCCGAGATCGAGGACGAGGCCCACCCGCTGACCGACCTGATCCTGCTGCGTCCGGCGCACATGGGGCGGCCGACACGAACCCGCGACTGGCTGGAGGCCTTCAAGCCCGGTCGCTGGTTCCATGCGGTCGAGGGCCTGTTCGACGACACGGCGCGCATCGCCCGCATCGTCACCGGCTCGGCGGTCGGGGTGGTCCTGTCCGGCGGCGGCGCGCGCGCCTACGCCCACATCGGCGCGCTGAGGGCCCTGCGCGAGGCCGGCATGCCGATCGACTTCGTCGGTGGATCGTCCATGGGCGCCGTCATAGCCGCCGGTCCGGGTCTGGGCTGGTCCGACGAGGAACTGGACGAGCGCATCCGCAAGGCCTTTGTCCTGTCCGACCCCCTGTCGGACATCGCCTTCCCCATCATCGCCATGACCCACGCCCGCAAGGTCGCGCGCCTGATGCAGGACGCCTATGGCGACGTGAACATCGAGGACATGCCCCTGCCCTTCTTCGCCGTCTCGACCAACCTGACCTCGGGCAAGGTCGAGGTGCATCGCGAGGGCATGCTGCGCCACGCCCTGCGCGCCTCCATCTCCCTGCCCGGCGTCATGCCGCCCGTGGTGATGAACGGTCAGGTCCTGGTGGACGGCGCCGTGCTGCGGAACTTCCCCAGCGAGGTCATGCGCCGCCTGAACAGCGGCCCGGTGGTCGGCGTGGACGTGTCCCAGACGCGAGGCGTCGATCCCAAGGCCCTGGAGGACCCGCCGTCCTGGTGGCGCTGGATCCTGTCGGGCGCCTGGAAGAAGGGACCGCCCATCGTCTCGGTTCTGATGCGCTCGGCCACCCTGTCGACCGAGGCCGAGTTGATGCAGGCGCGGGCCGACACCGACCTGCTGATCCTGCCCAAGCCCGAGGGCGTCGATATCCGCGACTGGAAGGCCTACGACCCCGCCGTGTCCTCAGGCTACGCCGCCGCCCAGGCCGCGCTGACGACGCTGAAATGTCCGGTCGAGCACCTGCATCGACGCCGTGTCAGCGCCTTTGCGCCACCAGAAACAGACGAGGAAATGGTAGAAGAGTCGCCCCGTCCGCCCGTCTAGGGAAGGCCGCCGACAGCCGCCCCCCCAGCGCGGTCAGGAAGGCGTCGCGCGCCGGCGGATCGCCATCCAGGGCGGTCAGATAGGGCCGCAGCGCCGTGCCCTTCATCCATTCCAGCACCGCATCCTCGCCAGCCAGAACGTGCAGATAGGTCGTCGCCCAGATGTCGATGTCGCCGCACAGGGGCGCCAGGGCCTCGTAATAGGCCTCGGCGGGCAACAGGGGCGCGATGGTGTCCACCCCGGCCAGGGCCGCCGCCCATGGGCCAACAGCCGCCGTCTCACGCATGATCGTGTGGTGACGCGTCTCCCAGGCCATGGGCATCTGCACCGTTAGCAAGCCGCCGGGCGCCAGCGCCCCCGCCAGATGCGCGAAAAGCTCGGCGTGATCCGGCAGCCATTGCAGCGAGGCGTTAGCCAGAATGAGATCGGCGGGCCGGCCCGGCGCCCAGGTCGCGATATCGCCGACGGACCAATCGACCTCAGCCGACAGGGCGCGGGCCTGCTCCAGCATGGCCGCGCTGGAGTCCATCCCGTGGACATGGGCGGACGGATGTCGCCGCTGCAGCAGGGCTGCGTGCTGGCCCGTGCCGCAACCCAGGTCCCAGATCTCGGTCGGCGCGAAATCCTCGGGCAGGCGCACCAGCAAGTCGAGCGCGGCGCGGTCGCGCTGGGCTTCAAAGCGATTGTATTGCTTGGGGTCCCACGCAGGTGCGGACATTGATCGATACCTCCCGAACCGTCGCCGAAGCGATTCTATCGGGGAATGGTACAGCCTCTCAGGTTTGAACTGAGGACCTCCGGCTCCACAAACCGGCGCTCTAACCAACTGAGCTAAGGCTGCACATCTCTGCGCGAGGGCGGTTCTCTAGCGGGCCTCGCCCGGCGGAGCAAGCACCCTTTTCACCCTCGGCGCAGGGAAATCGCTTTTATCCCCGTCAGTTCCACCCTCGGCTGGCGATGTACTGCTCCAGAGCCGTGATCCGCGTCTGATCCGACGGGTGGGTCGAGGCGAACTGCGGGGTCGAGGACTGACGCTGCTGGGCCATGGTCCGCCACAGGGCGACGGCCTCGGAGGGCTTGTAGCCGGCGGCGGCCAGATAATCGACGCCGAGACGATCAGCCTCCAGCTCATGGCTGCGCGAGAAGGGCAAGAGGACGCCCAGTTGCGCGCCCAGGCCGCCAAAGGCCTGAACCGCCTGACCATAGTCGCCGGCCTGGCTCTGCACCGCGCCCAGCACCAGACCCGTGGCGGCGTTGGTCGAGGATCGCTCGGCGGCGTGACGCGCCACGACGTGACCGACCTCGTGGCCGATGACTGTGGCCAGTTGATCGTCGTTGCGCGCCATGTTCAGCAGGCCCGTCGTGACGCCGATATGGCCAGACGGCAGGACGAAGGCGTTGGGCGTCGCATCCTCGAACACCGCATAGTCCCAGTGACGATCGCTCAGCCGCGCCGCCTGGACGATGCGGTCGCCGACGCGGCGCACACGCGCGTTCTGGGCCGCATTGTTCGACACCTTCTGCGTGCGAAGGGTCTCGGCCCATGCCGCGCGCGATTGCTGGATCAGGGCGCTGTCGTCCACGATCAGGAACTGATTGCGGCCCAGGGTTTCATTATAGGCGCAGGCGCCGAGGCTCACGAGACCGACACCAAGCGTCAGGGCAGCGAGAATGGACTTGGGCGACACGGGACCTCCGGAAATGCTCAGGGTCCATAATGCACAGCCTCCCCTCAAGCTCCATGCGCAAACACGGTTCGACGCCGCGCAAAGAAAAACGCCCCGGGGTTTCCCCCAGGGCGTTCAACCTGATCTCGGAAGAGATCCTTAGTCCAGTCGGAACCGAGTCGTGAACTCGACGCGGGCGCCGACGGCGGCGCCGTCGACAGTCCGGGGCGACAGACGACCCGAACGAGCCGCCCGAAGAACCGCTTGGCCGAAACCGGCGCCGGCGGGATCTTCGTCCACCAGACGGCAGTCCGAAAGGCTGCCGTTCGGAGCGACCGCGCAGTTCACCTTGGCCGAACCCGACTCGATGCCGCGCGATTGGGCGCGTTCCGGGAACTCGGGCGAGACCTGGCGCGACCAGCTCGGGTTGGTGATGACCGAAGGCTTCGGCGGCGGGGGCGGCGCCGGCGGAGGCGGAGGTCCGGGGACGATCACGGGCGGGCCCGTATATTCGACGCGGTCTTCCTTCTTCGTCGGTTCGATCGGCAGAGTCACCGGAGGCGGAGGCGCCTGGGTGTTGATCTGCGGTTCACGCACCTGAAGCTTCGGCGGCGGAGGAGTGTCCGGCGGAGGCGGCGGCGGCGGCGGCGGCGGCGGCGGAGGGGGAACCTCCATCAGCTCGACGTCGACGGCCTCGTCCTCGTAGGTCATTTCCTTCAGCTTGAACTTGTTGTTGTACAAGTACAGGCCCGCCAGGGCGTGGACGATCACCGAGATGGAGATGCCCACGATGGCGCCGGTGGAAAGCTTCTTCTTCTTCTTCGGCGGATCCAGGATCGGATCGCGGTGGACGTGAGGTTCAGCTGTCATGCTATTCGCCCGCCCCCCTTATTGCTCTTCGCCAACGAGGGCGACGCTATAGAAACCGTTGTCCTGGAGGGCGTTCATGACCTGCATGAAGTCGCCATACCGAGTCTGCTGGTCTGCACGAATGAAAATACGCTCGTCGGCAGGGTTCCGGCGCCCGATCTGGACGCGCAGGTCGTCACCCAGCGAACCGGGCGAGGACTGCATGTCGCCAATCCAGACATCGCCATCGTTCTGGATGGAGATGAAGACAGGCGTCGGCGGATTCTTGCCGGGAGGCGCAACGGCGCGAGGCAGTTTCACCGGCACCGACACGGTGGCGAGCGGAGCCGCCACCATGAAGATGATGAGGAGCACGAGCATGATGTCAACGAAGGGCGTGACATTGATCTCGGCGTTAGCCTCGACGGTGTACTTGCCGCCGCCGGAACCGGAAAGTTTGGCGGCCATCCGTCTTATGCTCCCTTGTCGAGCTGACGCGAGATGGCGTTGATCAGTTCAGCGTTGAAGCCGTCCGAACGGGTGCCGTAGGCCGAGATGCGCGTGTTGAAGTAGTTGTAGAAGATAACGGCCGGGATAGCGGCGAACAGGCCGATACCGGTGGCCAGCAGGGCTTCAGCAATACCCGGAGCAACGACGGCCAGGTTGGTCGTGTTGGACTCGGCGATGCCGATGAAGGAGTTCATGATGCCGTAAACGGTGCCGAACAGACCGATGAACGGACCGGACGAACCGACCGAAGCCAGGAACTGCTGGCCGCCCGACAGGCGCTTGGCCAGACCGGCCTGAACAGCGGCGACGGCGTTCTGCGAGCGCAGCAGGGCCGAGTCGCGATGGGCGCCGGTCACTTCCAGGCCAGCTTGACGCGACAGTTCGATTTCTTCGGTGGCGGCGGCGGCCATGTCAGCCAGCGGGTTGCCGTCGAAGTCTTCCGACGTGGCCACGCGGCGCATGTCGGCGATGGTGCGGGCGCCGCGGAAGGCTTCCAGGAAGCGGTCGGTGGCCTTGTTCAGGGCGCCGAACTCCAGCAGCTTGATGAGCAGCAGGGTCCAGGAGAAGATCGAGGCCAGCAGCAGGCCGATCATGACGGCCTTAACGACTGCGGTGGCTTCCATGAACATGGAGACCGGGGTGATGCCGCCGCCGTGGCCGCCCGAGACCGACTCGCTGACCGTGGTCGGATCAGCGGCGGGGGCAGCGGCGTCAGCAGCCGGAGCGGCGGCGTCAGCGGCCGGAGCGGCCGGAGCAGCGGCGGCGGCAGGAGCAGCGGCGGGAGCCGCAGCGTCTTGCGCCAGAACCGGCGAGCTCGCCATCAGGACGGCGGCGCCGGCCATTGCGAGGAGGATATTCGTCTTCTTGCTATCGAGCATTGTTCGCCAGTTCCTGCTTTGGTCTGACACGTGGAACCCAAGACACGGACCGCGTCAGTCGGCCGTCCCTATAATGAAATTGCGCCACCCCCGGATCGAGCCGGATCGGTGGAGCCGCCCCCCCGCGACGTCCGTTCGAAAACGGGCGCCGCCGCCAAGGTCCGGGCACAATATCCCGGTCACCCCGACCTGCAAGCAGGAATGCGGTTAAGTCCCTTTGGCGAACGCCCCACGTAGCGTCAAGTGCGCAAAGTTTCTTTTCCCCTTCGCACCTGCAGCAATCAGAGAGATCGGCAAAATATTTGCGATATATGCAATAATGACGACACGAAACCGTCGCATCACGCGATGTTACGGAAATGCAATTCCCAAGGCGAAATTTAGGCCATTTCACGGCAACGCTCTTCCGGACCGAACCAGGGCGCACAACACATGGCTTGTTAGGGGGAAGTGGTGCCTGGAGGCGGGTTCGAACCACCGACACGCGGATTTTCAATCCGCTGCTCTACCAGCTGAGCTATCCAGGCGCACGACGTCGTCGCGAGAGGCGGGTCTATAGGCGAGGCCGGAGGGGCTGTCCAGACGCCAATTCACTCAATTCAGCGATCTTTTTCATCTTCGACCACTTCTTCGGCCGGAATGGCGTAGCCGCCGGTGAACCAGCGCTGCAGATCAACGTCGGCGCAGCGCTTGGAGCAGAAGGGCTTGTAGGCCGGAACGGCTTCCTGGCGCCGGCAGATGGGGCAGAGCGACATTTATAAAGCCTCCTCGATTCTGGCGGCGGCGCCGGTCATGGCCGGATCGGCCAGCAGACCGCCTCTCGGCCCGAGCGCCTGAACCAGCCGCTCGGCGAGGGCCGCCTCTTCCGGACCGCAGCGTGCGATGAAACGCGGCGCGGCAGGATCGGACAGCATGGCCAGACGCAGCTGACGCACGACGGCGATGGCGCGCGCCTCGGCCGTCGGTCGTCCGCCGGCGTCCAGCAGACGCTCGTCCAGCGGGGTCCTGCGCCACGGCAGGGACAATTGCATCAGACCGAACCGGCTCAAAGGTCCGAACACGGCCTGCGGCTCGCCCGAAAAGGCGGCGCGCACGCCCTTCATCATGGTGTCGCCGTGCAGACCGGCGCCGATCAGGTCGATCACGACCAGCCCGCCCCACCCTTTCAGCGTCAGCAGTCGGGCGGCGTGGACAAGGCCCTCGCGATTGGCGGTCTCGCGGCTCTTGCGGGAATTGCGTCCCGGCGCCGGCGCGTGATCGATGTCGACGGCGATGAGGGCGCGGGTGCGCTGAATCATCAGGTCCAGACCGCAGGAAGGATCAACGACACTGGCGGACAGGGCGTCCTCCTCGGCCTCCAGCGAAGCCCGGATCGCGGCCGCGCCGGTCTGGGGCGCGACACCCGGCGCCAGCCCCGCCAGAATCGCCCGGACATCCGGTCCCGGCGCCAGCAGACGCGGCTCGCCGGCCGCCTCGCCGAGGCGGCGCAGCACCGGCCCCTTGCGCTCGCGCGGTTCGGCGACGACCTCGACTTCGATCTTGGCCCCCTCCCCCGGCTTGTCGTTCTGGCCCAGCGGCAGGAAGCCGAACGGCTCGCCCGCCCCCAGGTCGACGAAGGCGCCGCGAAGCCCCGGATCGACACGCGCGATACGGCCGACGCAACGCGCGCCCAACCTATCGCCCGGCCGGTCGCTGTCGCGGTGCAGGATCAGATGGGTATAGAGGCCGTCGCGGGCGATGACGCCGCGGGTCTCGCCCGGCGTCTCGTCGAGGAAGACCTCGATGTTCGCCATGTCAGGCGATCCTGGGCCGCCAGCCGGCGCCCCGAAGCAGATTCGCCGCCTCATACAACGGCAGGCCCATGACGGCCGGGTGGCTGCCGACGATGCGGCGCACGAAGGCGGCGGCCGCCCCCTGGATGCCGTAACCGCCCGCCTTGCCGCGCCACTCGCCCGAGGCGACATAGGTCGCGATCTCTTCGGGCGACAGGGTCTTGAAGGAGACGCGGGTGTCCACAACCCGACAGGTCGTCTGACCGTTGGCGATCACGACGACGCCCGTGAAGACGCGGTGATTGCGACCCGACAGCAGTTCAAGGAAGCGACGGGCCTCGGCCTCATCGGCCGGCTTTTCCAGCAGGCGGCGGCCCACGGCGACGACGGTGTCGGCGGCCAGGACGATGGCGTCAGGCGACCTTGCGGCCACCACCTCGGCCTTGCCGCGCGCCAGACGCTCGGCCAGACGCGACGGCGTCTCGTTCTTCAGCGGCGTCTCGTCGATGTCGGCGGGATCAACATGATCGGGAACCACCCCGATCTGCGCCAGCAGTTCAATACGGCGCGGGCTCGACGAGGCCAGAACCAGCCTCGGAACCGAAAGGTCAGGACGCGACACGCGCGTCCTTACTTGAAGCGATAGGTGATGCGGCCCTTGGTCAGGTCGTAGGGCGTCATTTCGACCAGCACCTTGTCGCCCGCCAGAACGCGGATGCGGTTCTTGCGCATCTTGCCGGCGGTGTGGGCGATGATCTCGTGGTCGTTTTCCAGCGTCACGCGGAAAGTGGCGTTCGGCAGCAGTTCGCTGACGACGCCGGGGAACTCGAGAAGCTCTTCCTTGGCCATGCGGTCTCTCTCGCCCGGAAAAACGGCTTAAGGCTCGCGTCGGGCGTGAACGCGAGCCGTGAAGGAGGCGCCTAATGCACCAAAACGCCGAAATAGTCGAGTTCAGCCGCGTCGATAGACGGCGCAAACCAGCGTGAACAGCCGACGAGCGGTTTCCTTGTCGATCTCGACCTTGCCTTCGAGACGCCCCCGGAGCAGTTCGGCGCCTTCGTTGTGCAGGCCGCGACGGCCCATGTCGACCGACTCGATCTGGCTGGGCGAGGAGCCGCGCAGGGCCTCGTAATAGCTCTCGCAGATCAGGGCGTAGTCACGGATCACCGTCTTCATCGGCGACAGCGACAGGACGTGGGTGCGGGCGAAGTCCGGCCCGGTGATGTCGAAGGCCAGCCGGTTATCCTGCGAGGACAGGCGCAGGGCATAGGGACCGCCCTCGGCGCCTTCCGGCGCAAAACTGTTCTGCTCGACCAGATCGAAGATGGCGACGCGGCGCTGATGCTCGATCTCGGCGGTCGGGGCCGGAAGGGTCGCCGCGTCGACTTCGATCGACGACAGCTTGTGCGGACCGCTCACGACTGCACCTCGTCCAGATGAGTAGGCGCCACGCGCGCGGGCCAGCGGTCCGACAGGTCCGTCAGCACGGCGTCCAGGCACTCCACGTCGATGCGCAGATCCCCGCCGCCCGCGAACATCAGGATGACGCGGCCGCCGGGGGCCTCAGTCGGCTCGAAATCAAGCGCCAGCAGCTCCAGCGCCGATTCGGGCAGGCGCGGCAGGCGCCGGCTCTTGACCGCCTCGACATCGCCGAACTGCATCGCCGCCATGACGCGCGTGCCGCCGCATTCCCAGCAGAAGCGCGACAGGACGATGGTCAGACGCCGGGCTTCCTTTTCCCAACGAATATCGACAGGCCGCATGATGGCGTCCTGAAGCGCGGCCGAGATGATCTGCAGATCGACGGCGTCCTCGGCCAGCAGGCGCAAGGGCTCCATGGGCGACAGGGCTTCCGCCGCCGCCTCGGTGTCAGAGATCGCCTCGACCTCAGTGCTCATCCGCCTCGCCTTTCACGCGCCGCACGTCGGCGCCGCAGGCTCCCAGCTTTTCTTCCATCCGCTCGAAGCCGCGATCCAGATGATACACACGACCGACCGTGGTTTCGCCATCCGCGACCAGACCGGCCATGACCAGGCTGATCGAGGCCCGCAGGTCGGTGGCCATGACCGGCGCGCCGTGCAGCTTCTCGACGCCCCGCACCCGCGCCTCGCCGGCGTGAACCGAGATGTCGGCGCCCAGACGCGCCAGCTCGGGCGCGTGCATGAAGCGGTTCTCGAAGATATTCTCGTGGATGATGCTCTCGCCCTCGGCGGTCGTCATCAGGGCCATGAACTGGGCCTGCAGGTCGGTGGCGAAACCCGGATAGATTTCGGTCGTGACGTTGACGGCCTTCAGCCGCTGCGCCGGATCGCGGCGCACGATGACGCCGTCGGCGGTCGCTTCGACCTCGACGCCCGCCTCGATCATCTTGTCGGTCAGGGCGGCGATCAGATCGGCGCGCCCCTTGGTCAGGCGCACCTCGCCCCCCGCCATGGCCGCCGCCAGGGCGTAGCTGCCCATCTCGATCCGGTCGGGAATCACCGACCAGGTCGCGCCCGACAGCGACGAGACGCCGGTGATGGTCAGGACATCGGTATCCAGGCCCTCGATTTTCGCGCCCATGGCGATCAGGCAGCGAGCCAGGTCGCCGATCTCGGGCTCGCGCGCGGCGCGCTTCAGCACCGTCGTCCCGTTGGCCAGAACCGCCGCCAGCAGGGCGTGTTCGGTCGCGCCGACCGAGACGAAGGGAAACTCGATCTCGGCCCCCTGCAGCCCCTTGGGCGCATGAGCGGAGACATAGCCCTCTTCCAGCTCGATCTCGGCTCCCATGGCCGCCAGGGCCATCAGGTGCAGATCGACCGGACGCGCGCCAATGGTGCAGCCGCCGGGCAGCGAGACCCTCGCCTCGCCCGAACGGGCCAGCAGCGGCCCCAGCACGTTGAACGAGGCCCGCATCTGACGAACCAGATCATAGGGGGCGAAGGTCGAAGTCAGTTGCGGCGCATGGAACAGGGTCTCCTGTCCGTCGGCGCCGTTGCGCTCGGTCACCTCGACGCCGAACTGCTGCAACAGCTGGCCCAGGAATCGGGTGTCCGCCAGGCGCGGCATATTGGTCAGCAGCAGGGGCTGATCCGTCAGGATCGAGGCCGCCATCAGCTTGATGGCGGAATTCTTGGCGCCGCTGACTTCGATCTGGCCGTTCAGGCGGTTGCCGCCGTGGATGACGATGCTGTCCATGAAATCTTTCGCAGCCGGAAACACAGCGCCCCGGCGAACTGCTTGTCTAGCAAGCCCTTACGCCCTCGCGAAAGAGCCGTGTGCGCGCAAGAACGATGACTTTCAGTTGCGTTCCGTGGCGGGCCGAGGCGCGGCGGTGGGCGCCTTGCGGCGCTTCAGGTTGGTGCGCAGGGCGGCGGCCAGACGCACGGCGCGCTCGGCCTTGGCCTTCTGTTCGCGTGTCAGCTCCACGACCGGGGCGGCGGGAACGGCGTCTTTGGGCGAGCTATCCATGTTGTGCAGCAGAACCCGACCAAAGTTTTTGATCAAGCATGCATTTTCCGCTTGTGCCGCCCCGAAGTCGTTGGCTATACGGCCGCTCTCCTCGTTGAGGGCCGCCGTAGCTCAGTGGTAGAGCGCATCCTTGGTAAGGCTGAGGTCGTGGGTTCGATTCCCCCCGGCGGCACCATCCCAGCCCTTGCAGATCAACGATTTGCAAGGGCCGGGGCCAATCTCCCCGACAATCTGATGCGCTATCCTGACGCGGACGAAATGCGCCATTCGTCGCCTGACGTCTGGTCAAGTCCGCACCGCGCCCGCTAGACCTTCCGACCTCATCAGTAGGGGTATTGGGGGCTCTCATGAAACGCAGCCTGTTGACCACTGTCGCGGCCCTGGCCGTGGCCTTCCCGGCGCTCGCGCAAAACACGCCGACCAACGATTCGACGGCCGCCGCCGCGACGCCGGACAAGCCGAAGTGGGACGTTCAGAACCCGCCGGGCGCGTCGCACGACGCAAGCATCGACGTCACCGAAGGCACCTGGATGTCGCTGGACGTCAGCCCGGACGGTCGCGAAATCGTCTTCGACCTGCTGGGCGACATCTATGTCATGCCGATCGCCGGCGGCGAGGCCCGCGCCATCGCCTCGGGCGTGGCCTGGGACATGCAGCCCAAGTATTCGCCGGATGGCCGCTCCATCGCCTTCACCTCGGACCGGGGCGGCGGCGACAACCTGTGGGTCATGGACCGCGACGGCGCGAACGCCAGACAGGTGTCCAACGAGACCTTCCGCCTTCTCACCCAGCCCGACTGGTCGCCGGACGGCCAGTTCATCGTCGGCCGCAAGCACTTCACCTCGTCGCGCTCGCTGGGCGCGGGCGAGATGTGGATGTACCACCGCGCGGGCGGCAGCGGCGTGCAACTGACCGAGCGCCGCACCCAGCAGAAGGATACGGGCGAGCCCGCCTTCTCGCCCGACGGCCGCTACCTCTACTTCAGCGATGATTCCACGCCGGGCGGCGTGTTCGACTATTCCAAGGACCCGAACACCCAGATCTATGTGATCCGGCGCCTGGATCGCGAGACGGGCGAGGTCACGCCCTTCGTCACCGGCCCCGGCGGCTCGATTCGCCCCACCCCCTCGCCCGACGGCAAGTCCCTGGCCTTCATCCGGCGCGACCGGTACAAGTCCGTCCTCTACGTCATGGACCTCGAATCGGGCCGCGAGACTCCGATCCACGACGCCCTGGACCGCGATCTGCAGGAAACCTGGGCCATCCACGGCGTCTATCCGACGATCAGCTGGACCCCGGACAACCGCGCGATCGTCTTCTGGGCCGGCGGCAAGATCCACCGCATCGACGTGTCCACCAAGGCCGTCAGCGAAATCCCCTTCCACGTCGCCGACACCCGCCGCGTGCAAGAGGCCGTGCGCTTCCCTGTCGAGGTGGCTCCTGACCGGTTCGACGTGAAGATGGTCCGCTGGGCCCAGACCTCGCCTGATGGGTCGACGGTCGTGTTCGAGGCTCTCGGCAATCTGTGGATCCGCGACCTGAGGAACGGCGTGGCGGGAACGCCCCGACGCCTGACGCGCCAGAGCGACCACTTCGAGCTCTATCCGTCGTGGTCCCGCGACGGTCGCTCCATCGTCTACACGACCTGGAACGATCAGGACCTGGGCACGCTGCGGGTGATTCCCGCCGCCGGCGGCGAAGGCCGCGTCATCAGCGCCCATCCGGGCCACTACCTGGAGCCGCAGTTCTCGCCGGATGGCCAGACCATCGTCTATCGCACCTCCAGCGACGGTTTCCTGCGCACCGCCCTGTGGAGCCGCGAGCCGGGCGTCTACCGCACCTCGGTACGCGGCGGCGAGCCGACCCTGATCACCGACGAGGGCTCCAACCCGCAGTTCGGCGCCCGCAACGACCGGATCTTCCTGACGGCCCGCGACGGCGACAAGCGCGTGCTGAAATCGGTCAACCTGTCCGGCGACGACGAACGCACCCACCTGAGCAGCGAATGGGCGGCCGAGTTCTCGGTCTCGCCCGATGAGCACTGGGTGGCCTGGACCGAGCGCTTCAACGCCTATGTGACGCCCTTCGTCTCGACCGGCCGCGCCATCACGGTCGGCGCGGACACCAAGGCCCTGCCCCAGACCCGCGTCACCCGCGACGCCGGCGAGTGGCTGCACTGGTCGGGTGATTCCAGCCGTCTTCAGTGGTCGATGGGACCGGAACTGTTCTCGCGTCCGCTGAGCGAAAGCTTCGCCTTCGCCGAGGGCGCGCCCGCCGAACTGCCCAAACCCGCCGAGCATGGAATCAAGATCGGCTTCAGCGCCGACTACGCCCGGCCGACCGGCCGCGTGGTCCTGAGCGGCGCCCGCCTGATCACCATGAAGGGCGACGAGGTCATCGAGGACGGCGTGGTCGTCATCAACGGCAACCGCATCGAGGCCATCGGCCCGCGCAGCTCTGTCACGGTTCCAGCCGACGCCCGCGTCATGGACATGGCCGGCAAGACCATCATCCCCGGTCTGGTGGACGCCCACTGGCACGGCTCAATGGGCTCGGACGAGATCATCCCGCAGCAGTCCTGGGTCAACTACGCCGCCCTCGCCTTCGGCGTGACCACGATCCACGACCCGTCCAATGATTCGAGCGAGATCTTCGCCCACAGCGAGCTGGCCAAGGCCGGACGCGTCGTGGCGCCGCGCATCTTCTCGACCGGCACCATCCTGTACGGGGCCAACACGCCCTTCACGGCCCAGGTCAATGATCTGAACGACGCCCTGTCCAACCTGCGCCGGATGCAGGCCATCGGGGCCTGGAGCGTCAAGAGCTACAACCAGCCCCGCCGCGACCAGCGCCAGCAGATCATCGAGGCCGGGCGCGAGCTCGGCATGATGGTCGTGCCCGAGGGCGGCTCGCTGTATCAGCACAACATGAGCATGGTCGTGGACGGCCACACCACGATCGAGCACTCGATCCCCCTGGCCCGCCTCTATGCCGACGTGCATCAGCTGTGGCGTCAGACCAAGGTGGCCTACACCCCCACCCTGATCGTGGCCTATGGCGGCAACTGGGGCGAAAACTACTGGTATCAGGCCACGGACGTCTGGAACGACCCGATCCTGACGCAGTACGTCCCGCGCCGCATTCTGGACAGCCGCGCCCGTCGCCCGGTCCATGTGCAGCCGGACGAGCTGAACCACATCGCCATCGCCCGCGAGGCCAAGCGCCTGGCCGACGAAGGCGTGTCGGTGCAGATCGGCGCCCACGGCCAGCGCGAAGGCCTCGGCGCCCACTGGGAGCTGTGGATGTTCGAGCAGGGCGGCATGACCCCGCACGAAGCCCTGCGCGTCGGCACCCTGAACGGCGCCGCGGCGCTCGGCATGGACAAGGACATCGGCTCGCTGGAAACCGG
Organism: Brevundimonas sp. T2-11; assembly: GCF_055397675.1. Taxonomy (NCBI): domain Bacteria; kingdom Pseudomonadati; phylum Pseudomonadota; class Alphaproteobacteria; order Caulobacterales; family Caulobacteraceae; genus Brevundimonas; species Brevundimonas sp. T2-11. The sequence goes on along the minus strand of NZ_AP027920.1, from coordinate 1,088,236 downwards.
CAAGCTGGCCGACCTGGTCGTGCTGGACGCCAACCCGCTGGAGAACCTGCGGAACACGGTCAAGATCGGCTACACCATGATCAACGGCCGCATCTTCGACAACCAGATGAACGAGGTCGGTCAGGCCCCGCGTCAGCCCTTCTGGCACCAGACCGCCGACGGTCAGGCCTGGAGCGCCGGCGCCACCTCCGCCGAGGCCGACGCGCATGGCCACAGCCACGGCCACGACTGACGGTTCTCCGTCCTGAAACGAAGAAGGCCCGACCATCCCGGTCGGGCCTTTTTTCATGCTCTGAACGTCACAGCATCCCCTGCCGTCATCCTCGGGCTTGACCCGAGGATCGGATTGTCCGTCCGCGCGAGCGCGCCCTGCGCTCGATCCTCGGGTCAAGCCCGAGGATGACGGCGGTTGAATGCGGCCGGGAAGGCCTACTCGACCGTCGCGGCCAGCAGGGCCGAGCGCCTGGCCGCCCGTCCCTTGAGCCAGCGCATGGCGACCACGGCGACCACCACGACCGCGCCAAAGGCGATCAGCATCAGGGTCGGGCCGTGGGCCTCGCTCATGAACTCCAGTTGCGCCAGGCCCTTGGCCGCCAGATAGCCGGGCGCCAGCATGGCCAGGACCCAGACGAAGGCCGAGGTGACGTTCGCCAGCTGGAAGACCCGCTGACGCATCCGCAGCACGCCGACCATGACCGGCACGAAGGCGCGCAGCGGGCCGAAGAAGCGGCCGATGAAGATGGAGGCCACGCCGTAGCGACGGCAGTAGAGCCGCGTCCAGGCGATCTTGCGACGGTGCGGCAGCAGCATGGGCTGGCGCAACACGCCCGTGCCCAGCCGGCGGCCGATCCAGTAGGAGATGGCGTCCCCCATGACCGCGCCGATCACGCAGCCGGCGATGACCGAGACCGGATCCAGCACGCCTGCGGCCACCAGTCCGCCCGCCGCGACCAGCAGGCCCGTAGCCGGCACGAAGGCGCCGATGACCACCAGAGACTCGAAAAATGTGACCAACCCCAGAACGACCCCGGCCCAGACATGGTGTCTGGCGATGAAATCGGCGGCCGAACTAAGCAAACTATCCATACTGGTCCTCTATCTCCCAACGCATATGGGAGATCGCCGCCCAAAGGGAATGCGGCGATGGGACGCCCCGAACGAAACCGTCCGCGCCGTGGCGCAGACGCCTCAGTCCGGGCGGTGGCTTCAGTCGCCGCCGAGCTGGAGCGACACGCCCGCGGACTTGGTCGTCACGTCCTCGACCCTGCCGTTGGAGCGCATCCTCAGCGGCGCATAGCCCCGGGCGCCATAGCTGAAGGGTTCCATCAGGCCGAACGGGCGGCCGTAGGCATAGCCCCACGGCGAACCATAGCCATAGCCCCAGGGGCTGTTCCGGGTCTGACTGACGCTGAGGTTCAGCGTTCCGTTCTCACCGAGCGGCATGGATACGGCCGCCGCATAGCTTTCATAATCCCCGGTCCCGAATCCGACGCTGACCTCGCCGTGCATCTTGCGCGGCTCGACCTCGGCCCAGGGATCGGCCGAAGCGCGCCCGGCGGTTTCCGCCGTACGCTCGCCGATCCAGCGGGCGATCTGTTCATCCGTGCTGAGACCGTGCGGAGCGGCGCTCTGGACCGTCGTGCTGGGCGAGGCGTCGGTCGTGGAGGCGGCCAGCATGGCCGCCGTGGCGATCGGCACGGCCTGCTCGCCGCGCGGCGCGGTCGTGACCACGCCCTCGGGGTCCATGTTCGCCAGCAACATCGCGGCGGCGGCCAGTTCGATCATCATGCGCCCGTACTCCCGTTCGTCCCTACCCTAACGGCAAATGCGGCTAAGGTCAGGCGGTCCCATCGCCGCGCCCCAGGGGATCAGGCAGAGCTTCGCCTTCCGGCACGAAGCTGAGGGCGACCGAGTTGATGCAGTAGCGCAGGCCCGACGGCGGCGGACCGTCGGGGAAGACGTGGCCCTGATGGCTGTCGCAACGGGCGCAGCGGGTCTCGACGCGCACCATGCCGTAGCTGTCGTCGCGTACGGCGCGGACGTGGGTTTCGTCCACCGGCACGCTGAAGCTGGGCCAGCCCGTGCCGCTCTCGAACTTGGTGGCCGAGCGGAACAGCGGCAGGCCGCATTCCCGGCAGCAAAAGACCCCCGCCCGCTTCTCACCCAGCAGGGTTCCACAGAAAGGCGCCTCGGTGCCGTGGGCCAGCAGGACGCGCTTCTCCTCCGGCGACAGGTCGGCCTCCAGCACCACGCGCTGGCTCTCGCTCGGCGGCGTCAGATCAAAGCCCGTGGGGGAACGAAGCGGCGCGGGATTTTCGGTCTGGGTCATGCGCCCAAAATAGGAAGGGCCGGACGATGTTTCCACCGTCCGGCCCCAATCACTAGCTCAATCGGGCCTCAAGTAGCCCAAAGGGCGGTTGGCCCTAGAACATGGCCTCAAGTAGCCCAAAGAGCGGTAGGCCCTAGAACATGGCCTCAAGTAGCCCGAAGGGCGGTAGGCCCACTCATGATGAGCCCGAAGGGCGGTAGGCCTCTTAAAAGAGACCACCGACCCAGGTGCGGACAGCCGCTTCGTCGGTCGGATTGCCGGTGAAGGTCAGGCCCTGGGCCGGGACATGGCCCTGGTTGTTGCCGCGCTGACGCGTGGTCCAGGCCTTGTGGCCGTAGCTCAGGTCCGAATAGTTCGACGGCAGGCGCAGCACGGTCGGCTCGATGAAGATCGAGTCCACGGCGGTCGGCGAACCGGCCAGCTGCACGTTCGGCAGGCGGGTCAGCAGGTCCAGGGTGTCCAGGCAGCCGTTGGTGCAGCCGCCGTCGACCAGAACCACGACCTTGCCCTGTACGGGGTTAGCCGCGCCGGCGTCGGCCACGGCCGGACGACCCGGCATGACAAAGGTCGGCTGGCCTGCGGCCAGGGCGGCGTCGAACGCAGCGACGATGGCCTGGGTCTGTTCGATGACCGGCGCCGATTCCTGCACGAAGCGCGGATCGGCCTGCATCCGCGCCAGGGTCTCGGCGAACCACTGACGGTTGGCCGGGGTGGCGCGATAGGTGATCTGTCCGGCTTCCGGCTGGCGGCTGACGGTGAATTCCGGCGACCAGATGCGGTTTGCCAGGCCATAACCGCGCGACGTGGCGTTGATCGAGTCGCCGTCGGCGCCGCGCAGGTCGATGACCAGGCCCTGGGCGCCGCGCAGCGTGGCGGCTTGCGCCTCGACCTGGGCGAAGAAGGCGTCCCAACCGGCGCTGTCGTCCAGCGAGTTCACATGCACCCAGGGACGGCCGTCGACCTGCTCGATCGACAGCTTGGTCGCGCCCGGCGTGAAGACCGAGGCGCGATAGGCGGCCTCAAGGTTCGCGGGCGTCGCCGGTTGCGGGCTCAGCGTATAGTCGCGGGTGCGACGGCCGACCTGAAACTCGCAGGTCGAGGGCACGCCGCCGGCCATGGGGTTGTTACGGTTCCACAGCAGGTAGGGCGCGGTGCGGACGCGGGCGGCTTCGGTCGTCAGGTCGCCTTCGAAGCCGTCCAGCTTGGCCTTGGCGAAGTCGGCGATCGGCTGAAGATTGCAAGCCTTGACCACAGCGCCGACCGGCGGCGCGCCGCGCACGCCCGGCTGGACGTAGGAAACGACATACTGGCCATTGCGCCAGGCGGTGGCCACGCCGGGCCAGCCGGTGGCGAAGAAGGGGCTGGCCCCTTCGAAGGTCGGGCTGGTGGCGATGTTCGAGTCGCGGAAGCCGTTGGCGTAGTAGCGCAGCAGATAGGCATGGCTCTCGCCGCTGTTGACCTGGCCGGCTTTGGACAGGGCGTCCTGCAGGCCGGCGTCGATCCAGCCGCGGAAGGTTTCGCCGGCGGCGCCCGGCACCACGGCGGCGGGGTGATTGGCCTTCAGGGCGTCGTGCGTCGCCTGAAGGTCCTGGCGCGCAAGATCGCTGAAATTCTGCGCCGAAGCGCTTCCGGCCGCGAAGGCCAGAGCGAGAACAGCCGCTGAGGCGGTGAGCAGACGTTGCATGAAGGGAACTCCCGGAGGCCGTCGAAACGCAGTTTGGCCGTGTTTAAACCCAAGAAAGGCCCGCGTTAAAGCCCCGCGACGAATTGACCGCCGCGCTTGGGCGCCCATGCCCCGGTTTACTCATGCAGGTCAGGGCCCTAAGCGAGGTCGTCATTTTTCGCAGAACCGACGCCGGATGCACCGTTTCTCAGACCTGTTCCTGACGTCCAGCGGGCGCACCGGCCGCCTGGCCTTCAGCATGGGGGCGCTGGCCCTTCTGACTCTCTGGACGGCCTTCGACCTCTTCGCGCCCCTGGCGGCCCGGGACCTCGCCGGCTGGCTCGTCGCGGCGGTCCTGTTCTACAGCGGCGCCTGCGTCCTGTCGCAGCGGCTGCATGACCGGGGGCGTTCAGGGTGGTGGAGCGGGCCGATACTGCTGGCCGTGGCCATGGCCTGGCCGCGCCCACAGGCGCCGCTGGACTGGATCGCCGCCGCCGTCCTGATCCTGGTCGCCGTCGATCTGGCCCTGCTGCCGGGGCAGAAGGCGTTCAATCGTTACGGCGCGTCACCTCGTGATCAGAGCGGCGCTTCGCCGTCCTGAATCGGGCCGAACACCCGCTGGAACGAGGCCTTCAGCGCCCCGTCCGCCTCGTCCATCGTCGCCAGAACGCCCAGATCGACCAGGCTGGTCACGCCGTGCTCGGTGATGCCGCACGGCACGATGCCGCCGAAGTGGTCCAGGTCCGGTTCCACGTTCAGGCTGATGCCGTGGAAGCTGACCCACTTGCGCACCTTGACGCCGATGGCGGCGATCTTGTCCTCGCGGGACCAGCCCGCGCCCTTGCGCTCGACCCAGACGCCGACACGGCCCTCGCGCATTCCGGCCTCGACCCCGAACCGGTCCAGGGCGCCGATGATCCAGTCTTCAAGGCCATGGACGAAGGCGCGCACGTCCTTGCCGCGCCGGTTCAGGTCCAGCATGACATAGGCCACGCGCTGGCCCGGCCCGTGATAGGTGAACTGCCCGCCCCGTCCCGTCTGGTGAACCGGGAAACGATCCGGCGCCAAGAGGTCGTCGTCCTTGGCCGAGACCCCCGCCGTATAGAGCGGCGGGTGTTCCAGCAGCCAGACCACCTCCTCCGCCTCGCCCGCCGCGATGGCGGCGACGCGCGCCTCCATGGCGGCGACAGCGGGTTCGTAGTCGACATAGCCGGTCGAGACCGCCCATGCGACCGGGCGGCCGTCAGGGCGGATCAGGGATGTTTCAGTCAGGCTTAACGGGTCGGCAAGCATGACGCTTCAATGTGTCTCCCGACGCGGCGGCGCAAGGGCCTCCCGTTGTTTGTGAGTATCGTCTTGAGCCAGATCGAAGCCGTCGAAGTCGAGATTTCGGTCGTGCTGGGCCGTTCGGTCCTGCCGATGCAACAGTTGCTGCGCATGGGTCGCGGCGCTGTGATCCCGCTCGACGCCTCCGAACGCGACGAGGTCTGGATCCTGGCCAACAACCATCCGGTGGCGCGCGGCGAGATCGAGATTCGCGACGACCGCATCGCCATCACGGTGACCCGCACCGCCGACATCTACGACTTCATGGCCGGCGCGGCTTGATGTTGAGCCGCGGTCAGAAGGCTCCGCCTTCTCGACCCGACGCGGCTTGCTTCGCTGTGTCACAACGGCAAATGGTGAGGAAAATCGCCGCCTTCGCCTATTTCCGCAAAACCCCCTTTTCTTTCCGTCCTCTCTCCGCTATTGCCCGCCCTCCGATGCGAGCGGTCGTGGCGGAATTGGTAGACGCGCAGCGTTGAGGTCGCTGTGGGGCAACCCGTGGAAGTTCGAGTCTTCTCGACCGCACCATCTGATCTGACAGGGCGACACTCGGCTATACCAGGCTGACATTTCGGGGAGGCAACACGTGACACACACGGATTCAGCCTCCCCGGCCCCTGCTCCCGAAATCGAAACCGAAGATCACGTCGCCCTCGGCGAGGACTACGCCCTGACGGCCTCCTTCGTCGAAAAGGTCGTGGACGCCGCCGACGACGGCGACGGCATGCGCCTGCGCGGCCTGCTGGAAGACCTGCACCCCGCCGACGTCGCCGACCTGATGGGCTTCCTGACGGCCGAGCACCGCGCCGTGGTGGTCCAGTGGCTGCCGCCGGATCTTCTGGCCGACACCCTGCCCGAGCTGGACGACGGCATCCGCGAGGAAGTGCTGGAGCGGGTGCCCCACCTGACCTTGGCCGAGGCTCTTCAGGAACTGGACTCCGACGACGCCGCCGCCGTGGTCGAGGACCTGGAGGATGACCAGCGCGAGAAGGTGCTGGCCGCCATGCCCGAGGTCGATCGCGCCGCGATCGAAAGCTCGCTCGGCTATCCGGAAGATTCCGCCGGGCGCCTGATGCAGCGCGAGGTCATGGCCGCGCCGCAGTTCTGGAACGTCGGCGACACCATCGACCACGTCCGCCGCCAGGGCGAGGACCTGCCCGAGCTCTTCTTCGACATCTATGTCGTCGATCCGCTGAACCATCCGGTCGGCGGGGTAGCCATCAGCCGTCTGCTTCGCGCCCCGCGCGAGACGCCGCTGTCCGAGCTGATGGAGCCGGTCAACGAGATCGACGTCGATGTCGACCAGGAAGAGGTCGCCTACATCTTCGAGAAGTACAACCTGATCTCGGCCCCGGTCGTAGACAGCGGCGGTCGACTGGTCGGCCAGCTGACGGTCGATGACATCGTCCACATCATTCAGGAAGAGAACCGCGAGGACATCCTGCGCCTGGCCGGCGTCTCGGACGAAGACCGCTCCTCGGGCGTGCTGGAGATCGTGCGCGGCCGCGTGCCCTGGCTGGGCATCAACCTGTTCACCGCCGTCCTCGGCGCCGGCGTCATCGCCTTCTTCGAGGGCACGATCCAGCAGATCGTCGCCCTGGCCGTCCTGATGCCGATCGTCTCGGCCATCGGCGGCAACGCCGGCACCCAGGCCCTGACCGTCACCGTGCGCGCCCTGGCGACGCGCGAACTGACCTCGTCCAACGCCGTGCGCACCTTCTGGCGGGAGCTGACGGTGGGTCTGGCCAACGGCCTGGTCCTGGCGCCCCTGATCGGTCTGGCGGCGGGCTTCTGGTTCCAGGAATGGCGCCTGGGCGCGGTCATCGCCGCGGCCATGATCCTGAACCTGCTGGTGGCGGCCACCGTCGGCGTGCTGACGCCGCTCACCCTGTCGAAACTGAAGTTCGACCCGGCCGTGTCTTCGGCGGTGTTCGTGACGGCGACGACGGACTTCTTCGGCTTCCTGATCTTCCTCGGCCTGGCGACCATCGTCCTGCTCTGAAGCGGGACGACGGCCTTAGGAACGCGGCTTGCTGCTTCGCCTTGCGGGCGAGCGCGCCCGTTCCGAATTGGGTCAATCCGTGTCCGCAACAACCTCCCAGCGTCTGAAGGTGTCCCGCGAGGGCCTGCTTCTGATCAAGAGCTTCGAGGGCTTCCGCCCCCGGACCGTGCGTCGGCGCGACGGCGTGGCGGTCATCGGCTACGGCCACACCAGGTCCGCCCGCCCCGGAGCCACGATCACCGAGGCCGAGGCGGAGCTGCTGCTGCAATATGACCTCCTGCCCGTCGTCGAGACGATCAATAGCCGTGTCGCGATCCCGCTGAACCAGCATCAGTTCGACGCCCTGGCCAGTTTCATCTTCTCGGTCGGCGTCCAGCGCTTCGAAGGTTCCGACGTGCTGGAACAGCTGAACGCCGGCGCTCCCGCCCGCGCCGCCGAGGCGCTCAGCGGCTGGCCGGATCGGGTCCAGCCGGCCATCGACGCCCCCTATCGCCGCCGTTCAGCCGAGCGCGCCCTGTTCGACACGGCTCCCGAACGGGCCGCCCCGCTCGATCTGCTCCTCACCGCCCCGGTTCAGGGGCCTGGCGCCAAGACCGCCCCGGTCGAGGACGAGGCCCCCGCCACGATTCAGGTTCTACGTCACGAGAAACGCGCCGCCGCGCCCGTGCTGAACGACACCGGCGCGGTCGTTTTCATCGGCGGCATCGGTCTGCTGGCCTTCGCCGCAGGCGTCGCGGCCTTCCGTCGCGTTCTGGCGGGCCATCAGGCCACGGACGGCACCGTGTTGATCGGCGGCCTCCTGGCCGTCATTGGCCTGATCTTCATCGGCACAGCCGGCTGGAACCTGACGCGCAAGCGGAACAATAAACGCGTCGTCTGAGGCCGCTATGCGAAGCGCGTGCGCGATGCTACGCCTTGCGGCATGAGCATTCCCTTCGCGCCCCAATCCATGGAATTCGGCCTCGGCGAGAACGCCGACGCCATTCGTGAAACCACCGCCCGCTGGGCCGCCGACCGGCTGGCCCCCCTGGCCGCCGAAATCGACGAGAAGAATGAGTTCAGGCGCGAGCTGTGGCCCGAGATGGGCGAGCTGGGCCTGCACGGCATCACGGTGGAAGAAGAGTTCGGCGGCCTCGGCCTCGGCTACCTCGAACACGTCGTGGCGATGGAGGAAGTGTCGCGCGCCTCGGCCTCGATCGGCCTCAGCTACGGCGCCCACTCCAACCTCTGCGTCAACCAGATCCGTCGCTGGGGCACGCCCGAGCAGAAGCACAAGTACCTGCCCAAGCTGATCTCGGGCGAACATGTCGGCTCCCTGGCCATGTCCGAGGCCGGCTCCGGCTCCGACGTCATGTCCATGCGCACCCGCGCCGACAAGAAGGGCGACCGCTACGTCCTGAACGGCACGAAGTTCTGGATCACCAACGCCCCCTCGGCCGACACCCTGGTGGTTTACGCCAAGACCGACCCCGAGGCGGGGTCCAAGGGCTGCACCGCCTTCCTGGTCGAGCGCGGCATGAAGGGCTTCAGCGTGTCCAAGAAGCTGGACAAGATGGGCATGCGCGGCTCCGACACCGCCGAGCTGGTGTTCGAGGACTGCGAGATCCCCGAAGAGAACGTCATGGGTCCGGTCGGCGGCGGCGCCGGCGTGCTGATGAGCGGCCTGGACTATGAGCGCGCCGTCCTCTCGGCCGGCCCCCTGGGCATCATGCAGGCCGCCCTGGACGTGGTCCTGCCCTACGTCCGCGAGCGCAAGCAGTTCGGCAAGGCCATCGGCTCCTTCCAGCTGATGCAGGCCAAGGTCGCCGACATGTATGTCGCCCTGAACAGCGCCCGCGCCTATGTCTACGCCGTGGCCCGCGCCTGCGATCAGGGCAAGACCACCCGCTATGACGCGGCAGGCGCCATCCTGCTGGCCTCGGAGAACGCGGTGAAGGTGTCGCTGGAGGCCGTTCAGGCCCTGGGCGGCGCCGGCTACACCAGGGAATGGCCGGTCGAGCGCCTGGTGCGCGACGCCAAGCTCTACGACATCGGCGCCGGCACCAATGAGATCCGCCGCTTCCTGATCGGCCGCGAGCTTCTGGGCTGACGGAACGACACGGCGGGCGGGCGGTTTTTCTTGCTCACGCAGGAGAGCCGCCATGCCCGCCAAGTCCGCCGCCCAACAGAAGGCCGCCGGGGCCGCCCTGTCCGCCAAACGCGGCGAGACGCCGAAATCCAAGCTGAAGGGCGCATCGAAATCCATGCTGGAATCGATGACCGATAAACAACTCGAAGAGTTCGCCCATACCCCGCGCAAGGGCAAACCCGAGCACGTGACGAAACATTAAGCCGCACCCCGCGTGTCAGGGATGGCGCAGGGTTCGCGCCGCCCCTAACTTGGCGAACCTTCGCTCCCCGAGTCTCGCCTGATGACGCTTGTTTCCACGCCCCTGCCGCCGGATGAGGACCGGACGTTTTCCGACGTTCTGGAATCGCTGGGCCATGGCGCTGATCCCAAGCTGACTCTGAAGGAAATGGTCGCGGCCTTCGGCGAGCGCGGCTTCGGCGCCGTCATCCTGATGCTGGCGCTGATGGCCCTGATCCCCTGGCCGCCCGGCGGCAAGGCCGTCTTTTCCGTTCCCATCATCCTGATCGCCGCCGAACTGGCCTTGCAGCGCGACAAGGTCTGGCTGCCGCGCTGGCTGATGAAGGCTTCGGTCAGCCGCGCCACCTATCAGAGCGCCAGCCAGAAGATCCTGCCGCGCCTGCGTCAGGTGGAACGCCTGACGCGCCCCCGCATCCCCGTCCTGACCGGCGAATTCGCCGACGTGGTGGTGGGCGTGATCTGCATCCTGCTGGCCCTGATGATGGCCCTGCCGGTGCCCTTCGGCGACGCCCTACCCGGCCTGACCCTGGCCGTCTTCGGCCTGGCCATCATCCAGAGGGACGGCGCCTTCATCATCGCGGGCCTAATCGGCACGGCGATTTGTGGCGTCTACCTGACCCTGGTCTGGACCACGGTCGTCGCCATCATCCACGGCGTCGCCAACTGGTTCAGCACCCTCTTCTAGCGACCACAAAAAAGCGCCGCCGGGTCAACCCGGCGGCGCTTCATTGTCGGACCGCGAACGGCCTGACCGCTGCCTTCCCGAAGGATCAGGCCCGGGCCTCCCGAGAGGTCCAGATCGCGGCCTTCGCTCGCGATGGATGACAATGAGACACTGGCCACCTCCTTTCGACTGCTGAACAGGAAGGTCAGGCTAGGTCCGCTCACGCCCCCGCGTAAAGGCCGCTCCCGCCTTCGTGATCAGGCCGCCTGGGCCGGCCCCGCCAAACCCTGCATGACCATGCGGTTGATATCGATCAGGGTCTCGAAGTCGCCGTCGCCGCGCATCACCGCCGAGCTGTGACGACCGATGAACAGGTCCAGCGAAATGATCTGCGCCCGCAGCGCCTGGGGCATCGCATTGGACGGCTCGCTGCACGAGGTGGACAGGGTCGACCACAGCCGACGGTTCCAGTCGATCGCATCGATCCGGGTGGTGATGTCCGCCTTGTCGACGGTGGACGCATGCATCAGGGCGCGCGTCACCTGACCGAACAGCCGGTATTCCATTTCGCGCGGTGATTCAGCCCGCGTCGCCGCTGTCTTGTACGCTTGAAGCGACATTGCCGAGCCTTTGGTCTTCGTAATCGACGATTTTACGGGCGCCCATCAGGGCCTTGTAGTGCTGCCGCGCCAGCACGTGCTTGGAGCAGGCGACGCATTCCGCCAGGATATCCGGGTTGCGGATCGCTCCCATGAACTCCGTCAGGCGCAGGGCGAACTCGTCATAGAATTTCGGCGCCTCGGCCTCGTCCAGATACATCATCATGACGGGGAAATAGATGCGGCGCGCGGGCGTGGTGACGTCCTCGGGCTGCATGATGTCTTTCTCGCGCAGGACGCTGGCCTTGTTCTGCAGGACCAGGACGCCGCGCCGGTCGCCATTCTGGACGACGGCGCCGTTCAGGACGAATTTTTCGCCGGGCTTGAGCGATAGTTTCAGCGGCAAAGGGAATCTCCATGGCGCACCGGCAACCTGGACGGCGGGCGGCTGAAGAACTGTAAAGCGACGTGGTTAACCATCTCTTCCCCTGCCCCTGAGGAAAACCCCGTGTGTGCGCTTTCGTCCCGCACGCCGCAAAGGAACGGCGCGCCAGCCTGCGCCGTTACGTCTTCAGCAAGGAGGCGCAGATGGGCAGACCGGAAACCGATTTCGATGCTCAGGACCAGGCCGAGGTCTATGACGAGACCCACATCGACGACGAAGGCGACGGCGACCTGTCGCTGGACGAGGTCGATGATGTTCTGGACGTCACCCAGACGGACGGCGACGCCGACGACGAGGCCTTCGACGAGGATGACCCCGATCTCGAACGCAACCTGGCCCTGGACGGCGTGGAGGCGGAAGCCGACGCCCTGCTGGGAGTCGATTCGATCCGTCTGAGCGAGACCGACGCCAACGGCGAAGTCGGTTCCAGCCCCGAAGAGATCGAACTGGTCTACGCCGGACTGATGCGCAATCAACGCGGCGCCCAGGCCAGCGCGGCCCACTGGGAGGCCCGGCGCCTCTCCGACGACGACATCGAAGATCTGGGCTACGGCCCCGAAAGCGAGGAGCGAGCATGAGCGAACATCACCCGACCAGGGCCCACGAAGACGCCGACCCCAACACCCCGCCCGCCAAGAAGGCGCCCCGCGAGGAAGGCAAGCCGGACCAGCTGAAGGACAAGGAAAAGGAAGCGGAGAACCGCCAGGAAGCCCTGATCGACGAAGGCGTCGAGGAAACCTTCCCCGCCAGCGACCCCGTCTCGGCCAAGCGCATCACCTGACCGCAGTCTGTTCAGGCGCGTCTTGATAAGCTACCTGCTGCTGTCCCCCGATTGGAGCAGCCTGTTCATGAGCCGGTTCGAAGGCACGTCCGACTACATCGCCACCGACGATCTGAAGGTCGCGGTCAACGCCGCGGTGGCGCTGGAGCGTCCCCTGCTGATCAAGGGCGAGCCCGGCACCGGCAAGACGGTCCTGGCCTATGAACTGGCGCGGGCGCTGAACGCCCCGCTGATCACCTGGCACGTCAAGTCGACCACCAAGGCCCACAACGGCCTCTATGAATACGACGCCGTATCGCGCCTTCGTGACAGCCAGCTGGGCGACGAGCGCGTCCACGACGTCCGCAACTACCTGAAGAAGGGCAAGCTGTGGGAGGCCTTCACCGCCCCTGTCCGCCCCGTCCTGCTGATCGACGAGATCGACAAGGCCGACATCGAGTTCCCCAACGACCTGCTGCAGGAACTCGACCGTATGGAGTTCTACGTTCAGGAGATCGACGAGACGATCCGCGCCGAGGTCCGCCCCGTCGTCGTCATCACGTCGAACAATGAGAAGGAACTGCCCGACGCCTTCCTGCGCCGCTGCTTCTTCCACTACATCCGCTTCCCCGACGCCGAGACCATGCAGGACATCGTCGAGGTCCACTTCCCCGGCATCAAGCCGCGCCTGGTGTCCGAGGCGCTGAAGACCTTCTACGAGATCCGCGACACGCCGGGTCTGAAGAAGAAGCCCTCGACCTCGGAACTGCTGGACTGGCTCAAGCTGCTGCTGGTCGATGACGTCTCGCCCGAAACCCTGCGCGAGAAGACGCCGGGCAAGCTGATTCCGCCCCTGCACGGCGCCCTGCTGAAAAACGAGCAGGACGTGCATCTGTTCGAGCGTCTGGCCTTCCTGAACCGTCGCGAAGGCGCCAGGCCCGGTTCCTGAGACGGCCACGACGCCGCCGCCGTCGATTACCGCGATTTCACTGGAATAGCCGCGCCTTGCGCGCACAATCGGACCCGAACAGGAGCCGACCATGCATCATCTCCTCTGGCCCGTCTGCGCGCTCGCGCTCATGACCGCCGCCTGCGACAACGGCGGCGCGGTGCGCATCACCACGACCTCGTCCGGCAAGGATGCGGCGGGCGTGCTCAAGGTCGTCGACGCCCTGCAATGCCCGCAGACCCAAGGCGTTCTGACGCGCAAGGGCTCGGCCCAGGCTGATGGAAACACCTGCGTCTACAGCGGCCCGCGGGGTTCGGAAGTGACCCTGCACCTGGTGTCGCTGAACGGCCGCTCGGTTCATGACGCCTTGAAGGACTTCGAAACGCGCCTGTCCGCCGACCTGCCCGAAGCCCTGGCGCAAGCCCGCGCCAGCGAAGACCGTGCGCGCGCGGAGGCGGATCGCGCCGAAGCTGACGCCGCCCGGGCCGAAGCCGACGCCGAACGGGCGGGCGCCGACGCCGAACGCGCCGCTCTCGAGGCGGAAGCCGCCGCCGACGCCGCTGCGGATACGGCCCATGTCAGCGCGCCGGGCATGCGTATCGACGCCCAGGGCGACAAGGCGACTGTCCGCCTGCCAGGCATGCGTATCGACGCCGACGGCGACCGCGCCAACATCCGGATCGGCGGCATCACTATCCGCGCCGACGACAGGAACAGCCAGGTCAAGATCCGCTCGGACGCCGAATCCGGAAACGAGGCCGTGACCATCGACGCCAACGACGGCGGCGCCCGCATCCGCACCAGTTCGCCGGGTGAAGCGGTCCGAGCCACCTTCCTGATGACCGCCGACCAGTCCTCGACCACCGGCTGGCGCGTGGTCGGCTATGAGGCGCGCGGCCCCTCGGGCGGCCCCATCGTCGTCGCCACCGTGCGCGGCAAGGATCGTAACGAAAACCGTGTGTTCGAGGCCGCCAAGGCCCTGGTGACGCTGAACGTCGGGGATTAACCCCCACGAATCGCAACGCTTGCCCTTGATCGGGCGTTCGGGATGCGTCACCTCACCTGCCCCATGCGCAGGACCCCGAACTTGGCTGAAGAACACGAAGAACTGGCCCCCAGGCCCAAGCCCAAGACGCCCAAGCCCCCGCGCGCCTGGCAGCGGATGCTGTCGGGCCGTCGCCTCGACCTGCTGGACCCCTCGCCCTTCGACATCGAGATCGAGGACATCGCCCACGGCCTGGCCCGCGTCGCCCGCTGGAACGGCCAGACCATCGGCGAGCACGCCTTCTCGGTCGCCCAGCACTCCCTGGTGGTCGAGGAGATCGCCGCCCACATCCGGCCGGGGCTGGAGCCCAAGTGGCGCCTGGCCGCCCTGCTGCACGACGCCTCGGAATACGTAATCGGCGACATGATCTCGCCGTTCAAGTCGGCCCTCGGCGCCGGCTACAAGGACTTCGAAGCCCGACTGGAAGCCGCCATCCACGTCCGCTTCCAGCTGCCGCCCAAGACCCCGCAGACGATCAAGACCCTGATCAAGAAGGCCGACCGCGCCTGCGCCTTCTATGAGGCCACCCAGTTGGCGGGCTTCAACAAGCGCGAGTCGCTGCAGATCTTCGGCGCCCCGCCCGCCGGCTACGACCTGATCATCGACCCCCTGCCCGCCTCGGTGGCGCAGCAACGCTATCTGGACCGCTACCGCGTTCTGGCCGAAGCTGTCGGCATCCTGCCCGGCGCCGACGCCTGGCACACGGAATAGGGGCTGCATGACGCAGGCGGGGGCGCTTCAGGGCAAGGAACAGGGCGTGCGGATCGGCCTGTCGGCCGTGGTCATCGCCCTGCGCGCCGGTCAGGCCGTGGTCCTGACCACCCACGCCGCCGACGGCGCCCCGGCCCTGCCCTTCGGCCCCTTCGACCCGGCCCGCGACCGCACCTTCGAACTGGCCCTGCGCGCCTTCGTCACCGAGCAGACCGGCTTTCCGCTCGGCTTCGTCGAACAGCTCTACACCTTCGGCGACGCGGGCCGCGCCTCGCCGCGCGCCACGCCGGGGCCTGAGCGCGCCCGCGAGGTCTCGGTCGGCTATCTGGCCCTGACCGCCGACGCGCCCGAGGCCCCCGGCCTGGACGCCGCCTGGACCCCCGTCTTCGACATCTTCCCCTGGGAGGACTGGCGCGACGGGCCGCCCGCCGTGATGGCGACCCTGGCGCCCGCCCTGCGCGCCTGGGCCGACGGCGACGCCCGCCGCCTGGGCCGGGCCGAGACCCTGTTCGCCCTGACGCCGGAACGCCGCTGGAACGAGGAAAGGGTCCTGGAGCGCTACGAGCTGCTCTACGAGGCCGGTCTGGTCGCCGAATCCGCCCGCGACCACGACCGCGCCGCGCCGCCAGCCCTGCCCGACCTGCCGATGGCCTCGGACCACCGCCGCATCGTCGCCACAGCCCTGGGTCGCCTGCGCAGCAAGCTGAAGTACCGCCCGGTCCTGTTCGACCTGACGCCGGACACCTTCACCCTGTCCGCCCTGCAGGCGGCGGCCGAGGCCGTGGCAGGCCTGTCCCTGCACAAGCAGAACTTCCGCCGGGGCGTTGAACGCGCCGGTCTGGTCCAGGCCACAGGGGTGTTCTCCAGCGACACCGGCGGTCGCCCGGCCGAACTGTTCCGCTTCGTCGGCGGCGATCCGCTGGGCGGTCCTGCCTCCGGCCTGACCCTGCCCGGACAGCGCTGAAACTTTTGTCGAATTTCTTCGCTGGAATCGCTTGCGGCCCGCGCCGCCTTTGACTAGAGAAGCCCCTCGCTCGACCAAGCGAATATCGGCCCCGCGGAGAGGTGGCAGAGTGGTCGAATGTACCGCACTCGAAATGCGGCGTACGTGGAAGCGTACCGTGGGTTCGAATCCCACCCTCTCCGCCACCGGCCTTCTGAAGCGCATGAGACAGCCCTTCGGGGCGCTGCTTCGATCCAGGACACAGGCCGGTACGGGTCGCCTCGCAGCGCAAGAACCGCTATGGCGAGCCCATGTCCCTGCGCTCTCTCTTCCCGACCCAGGTCTATGACGCCTCGCTGGCTGCCCTGCCCGCCTGGCCCGAACTGCACGAGGAAATCCTAGACCTCTGCCTGGTCATGGCCGAGGAGGACGAAGCCGGGATCGAGTGGTGCAAGGCCAACCACTATCCGGGCTACACCTCCTACGGCTCGATCAACGACCTGCCGCACCGTTTCCCTGAATTCGCCGAGCTGAAGAAGCTGCTGGACAGGCACGCCGCCGCCTACGCCAAGGCCCTGCATTTCGACCTGGCGAGGAAGCCCAGGCTGGATAATCTGTGGGTCAACGTCCTGATGCCCGGCGGCGGCCACACCGGCCACATCCACCCCCACGCCATCATTTCCGGCACCATCTATATCCACGTGCCCGACGGCGCTTCCTCGCTGAAGATCGAGGATCCGCGCCTGGTCATGATGATGGCCCGCCCCGGCCTGACCGCCGAGGCGAGCGAGGCCGAGAAGCCGTTCGTCTATCTGAAGCCCGCCTCCGGCACGATTCTGATGTGGGAAAGCTGGCTGCGCCACGAGGTGCCGGCCAACCGCGCCGAGGAACAGCGTATCTCGATCAGCTTCAACTACGCCTGAGGCGCCCGCGCGGATCGCGCGAGCGCCCCTGCGATCAGCAGTCGAAGTAGAAGGTCTCGATGTGCTGCCCCAACTGCAGGGGGTAGTGATAGGTGCTGCCGTCGCAGTTCTGACCCGAAGTCGCGACCAGGATGCGGGGCTCGAACTCCTGATTGTAGTGATACGACACATGCCCCTGCTCGACCGGGCCACGGCCCGGCCATTGCTGGGCGCTGGCCGCGCCAGAGACGGCTGCGATCGACAGCACGGCCAAGGCCGCAAGACGCGAAATCCTCATCGACTTTCCCTCCTGTTGCGCCTCATTGCGCACGAAAAGAGGACTACAACCCAACGACAATCTCAAGTTGTATTTCTGGCAACACCTCAGCCATAACGCCGCACCATCGCCACATTCTTCATCAGTCTCCCCTGCAGTGAAGCTTTCAGGGGGAATGACGCAGATGATGAAAACACCACGCACGGCCGTCCTGGCGCTGTCATTTGCTGTCGCTCTCATACTGCCGGCTTGCTCGCCCAGGGCTGACGCCCAGACGGTGAGCCCTGCCGAGGGCGCGCCCTATGTGCTGACCGGCACCCAGGTCTGGAGCGTGCCCGATCCCGTCTCGGGTCGTGAATACGAGGTCTTCGTCAGCCTGCCCGCCAGCTATGAGACCGAGCCGAACCGCCGCTACCCGGTCCTCTATGTCACCGATGCGGACTACGCCTTCCCCATCATCCGCCAGATCGCCCGGCGGGTGAATCTGGACGGGCCGGTGATCGAGGAGTTCATCCTGATCGGCCTGTCCTACGCCAAGGGCGACGGCGGCGCCGACAGCCGTCGCCGCGACTATACGCCTACGCCCAACGGCCCGCGCAGTTCGGGCGACGCCGTTCACGGCGGCGGCGCGGCCTATCAGACCTATCTGAAAACCCAAGCCCTGCCCTTCGTGGAGCAGAAGTTCCGCACCGATCCGGCGCGACGCGTCCTGCTGGGCCACTCCTACGGCGGTCTGCTGGGCGCCCAGATCATGTTCACCGATCCGACGATGTTCAGCGGCTATGTCCTGGGCAGCCCCTCCTTCTGGTACGACAAGCGCCACATGATGAAGATGGAGGCGGATTACGCCCGCACCCATCGCGACCTGCCCGCCGAGGTCTTCATGTATGTCGGGGCCTTCGAAGGCCCCGGCCCCACCGCCCGGCACGCCAATGAGACGGACATGGTCGGCGACATGCGCACCATGGAAAGGCTGCTGAAATCGCGCGCCTATCCGGGCCTCAGCGTGCAATCGACGGTGCTGGAAAACGAGGACCACCTGACGGTCGCCCCCGTCGGCTTCACCCGCGCCCTGATGGCGGTCCTGCCCGCCAGACCCTAGCGCCGCGCGAAGACCGCATCCTGATAGGTCAGCGAAGCCGGGCGGCCATCGGCGCCCAGTTTGAACACGACGCCCTCGCCCCGGAACGGCGTCAGCTCGACGCGAAGACCCTCCGGTTCGGTCAGGTATTCCGCCAGGGCCTGCTGCACGCCGATGGCGACCGACAAGCGCTCGCCCGCCTCGCGGATCGTCAGGGTTCCATAGGCCGGATTGACGTAGTCGCCGACGTAGGCCGCATTCGGCAGCGACAGGGTGCGCGGTCGTTTCGCCCGCGCTTCCACGGCGCCGGCGACGCCTGCGCGGCGGCGGTCGCGCTCGATCATCAGGGCGTCGAGTTTGGCGTCATAGACCGCCTCGATATCGGGCAGACCCGCGAACCAGTCATAGGCGTAGTTGGCGACCAGATCGGCCAGATCCCCGGCGAAGGCGTCCTCATTGACCATGACCGCCACGCCCAGACGGCGCTCGGGCATGAAGGAGACATGGGCGCGCGAGCCCGAGAAGTTGCCGAAGTGGTGGATCAGCACATCGTCGCCATAGCGCCCGACCTGCCAACCCAGGCCATAGCCGTTGCGGACATAGGGGCCAAAGGTCGCGTCCTGCGCCACCCGAGATGCATGGGTCGAGGCGATCAGACCCGCCGGAAACACCTGACGTCCGCCGACCCGACCGTCGCTGATCTGGACCTCCAGCCAGATCGCCATGTCCTTCGCGGTCGAGATCAGCCCGCCCGCCGACTGCATGGTGGCGTCGGTCTTCTGCAGGGGTGAACGCTCCGGCTGGCCGGGGATCCGTCCGAAATGACCGGCGGCGACCACCAGCCCCGCCGCACGCGCCTCGTCGATGCGGGCGGTCGTGGCGGTCATGCCCAGCGGCGTCAGGACTTCGTCCTCGACCAGTTCGCGCCAGTCGCGGCCCCATCGACGCTCCATCAGCACCGTGGCGAGGTTGTAGCCCGAGTTGGCGTAGACGAACTGGCCATAGGGCGTGTCGCGCGGCTGCGTCTCCGCCGTCAGCCGCCACAGCTCCTCCGGCGTCCAGTCCCCCGAATAGGCGAGGCGAAAGGCGATGGGCCCATTGTCCACGCCCGAACGATGGCTCAGCAGGTCGGTCAGGGTGATCCGGCCCGCGATGTCGGCCGGCACGCCGGACGGCGGCGCCCAGTCGGCCAGGGGCGCGTCCAGATCGACCTCGCCTCGCTGGGCCATGGCGGCGACGGACAGGGCGGTGAAGGCCTTGGTGGCCGAGGCGATGTAGAATCGCGTGTCCGTCGTGACGGCTGCGCCCGTTCCCACGTCCGCGACTCCAAAGCCCGCCGCGTGAACCAGCCCCTCTTCATCGACCACAGCGAACGCCAGACCGGGCGCCGCCTCCAGCCGCTGCATCGCCCGTCCTGCGAAAGCGTCCATAGCCGGACCGAGGGCTTCTCGATCCTGAGCGCTAGCCTTCCCCGCGCCGCAGACCAGCACCACCGCCAGCAGTCCGCCCTTCGCCCATGATCTCATGAAAGCCGCTCCCTGCCCCCAACGGGCTGCCGGGTAGAGGCCGCGACCGGCCGGAACGGATGCAGCGCGCCTTCAAACCGCCCCGCCTTGCGTCTAGAGATTTGCCCAAAGGGTCCGCGACGGCTACATCCCGCGTCAACCTCCCCATCAGATCAGACGACAGGGCGTAAACGCACCTCATGGCGCAGCAATATATTTTCCAGATGCAGGGTCTGACCAAGACCTTCCCTGGCGGCAAGAAGATCTTCGAGAACATCTGGCTGAGCTTCTACAACGACGCCAAGATCGGCGTCGTCGGCGTCAACGGCTCGGGTAAGTCCACCCTGCTGAAGATCATGGCCGGCCTGGACAGCGAGTTCCAGGGCGAGGCCCGCGCCGCTGACGGCGTCAAGCGCGGCTATCTGGAGCAGGAGCCCAAGCTCGACGACAGCCTGAACGTTCGCCAGAACGTCGAGGCCTGGTGCGAAGAGAAGCAGTGGGTCAACCGCTTCAACGAAGTCGCCAACGAACTGGGCGAAAACTACACCGACGAGCTGATGGAGGAGATGACCGCCCTCCAGGAGAAGATCGACGCCGGCGACGTCTGGGACATCGACAGCCGCATCGACCAGGCCATGGGCGCCCTGCGCTGCCCGCCGGACGACTGGGAAGTCACCAACCTGTCGGGCGGTGAAAAGCGCCGCGTGGCCCTGGCCCGCCTGCTGCTGTCCAAGCCCGACATGCTGCTGATGGACGAACCGACCAACCACCTGGACGCCGAATCCGTCGCCTGGCTGCAGCACCACCTGGAGAACTTCCCGGGCTGCGTCATCCTGGTCACCCACGACCGCTACTTCCTGGATCAGGTCACCAAGTGGACCCTGGAGCTGGACCGCGGCAAGGGCCACCCGCACGAGGGCAACTACTCCTCGTGGCTGGAGGCCAAGCAGAAGCGCGTCGTGCAGGAGCAGTCGGAATCGGAAGCCCGCCAGCGCGCCCTCACCCGCGAACTGGAATGGGTCCGCTCGGGTGCCAAGGCCCGTCAGGCCAAGTCCAAGGCCCGTCTGGCCGCCTATGAGAAGATGGTCGCCGAGCAGGAAAACAGCCGCGCCGCCCAGTCCTTCGCCGTCATCCAGATCCCGCCCGGCCCGCGCCTGGGCAATGTGGTTCTGGAGGTCGAGGGCCTGAAGAAGTCCTATGGCGACAAGACCCTGTTCGACAACCTGACCTTCAAGCTGCCGCCCAACGGCATCGTCGGCGTCATCGGCCCCAACGGCGCCGGCAAGTCGACCATGTTCAAGCTGATCACCGGCCAGGAACAGCCGGACGGCGGCTCGATCAAGGTCGGCGAGACCGTCAAGCTGGCCTATGTCGACCAGTCGCGCGACGACCTGAAGCCGGACGACACCATCTGGCAGGCCATCTCGGGCGGCACCGACATCATGATGGTCGGCAAGCGCGAGATTAACAGCCGCGCCTATGTCGGCAGCTTCAACTTCAAGGGCGGTGATCAGCAGAAGAAGGTCGGTCAACTGTCCGGTGGTGAACGCAACCGCGTCCACCTGGCCAAGACCCTGGCCGCCGGCGGCAACCTGATCCTGCTCGACGAACCGACCAACGACCTGGATATCGAAACCCTGCAGAACCTCGAAGAGGCTCTGGAGGAGTTCGCCGGCTGCGCCGTGGTCATCTCCCACGACCGCTGGTTCCTGGACCGTCTGGCCACCCACATCCTCGCCTTCGAAGGCGACGGCCACGTGGAATGGTTCGAAGGCAACTTCGAAGCCTACGAACAGGACAAGATGCGCCGCCTGGGCGCCGACAGCATTATTCCCAAGCGCATCCAGCACCAGAAGTTCGGTCGCTGATCCGGCGTTAATCTGAATGAGGCGGCCCTCCGAGCGATCGGGGGGCCGTTTTTCTTTGGCCGCTGGCGCTCTGGCGGAACCGGGTTAGTCTGACGCCATGACCCAGCGTCCCGCCATCCTGATCATGCAGCGGCACCTCGCGCCGCTCAGCGTCTTTCTCGAAGGCGCCTATGACGTCTATCGCTTCTGGGAGGGGCCGCCGATCGAGGCCGCCGCCGACGTGCGCGTCCTGGTCGTGGCCGGCGAGTTCGAACTGGACAAGGACCTGATCGAGCGCCTGCCCAACCTGTCGCTGATCGCCTGCTTCACCTCGGGCTATGACGGCATCGATGTGGAGTGGTGCCGGGCGCGCGGCCTGCCCGTCACCCACGCCCCCGCCATCAACCACGAAGACGTCGCCGATCACGCCCTCGGCCTGATCCTGGCCGCGCGTCGTCAGATCGCCGAGGGCGACCGTCAGCTCCGCGCCGGCGGTTGGACCCCCGCGTCCAAGACCATCACCCCGTCACTGGGCGGGCAGACCATCGGCGTCGTCGGCCTGGGCGCCATCGGCGAGGCCGTGGCCCGCCGCGCCGAGGTCATGCGGATGAAGGTCCAGTGGTGGGCGCCGCGCGCGAAAGAAGCCCCCTGGCCCCGCGCCGACAGCCTGCTGGACCTGGCCCGCGCCTCGGACGTCCTGGTCGTCGCCTGTCGTGCGGACGAAACCAACCGCGGCCTGATCTCGGCCGAGGTGATTGAGGCCCTCGGCCCGTCGGGCCTGCTGGTCAATGTCGCGCGCGGCCAGTTGGTGGACGAAAACGCCGTCATCGCCGCCCTGCGCGACGGGCGGCTGGGCGGGGCCGCCCTCGACGTCTTCGAGACCGAACCGACCGACGCCGCGCGCTGGGCCGCTGTGCCCAACACCGTCCTGACGCCCCACACCGCCGGCGCCACGACCGAGGCGGTTCAGGGGATGCTGATGCTGCTGCTCCAGAACCTGTCGGCCCATTTCGCGGGCGAGCCGCTGAAGACGCCCGTCGAGAGCTGAGTCATCGCTTCTCCTCCCCATGAAATGGGGAGGTGGCGCGTCGGCGAAGCCGTCGTGACGGAGGGGCGACCTTCAATCAACCAGCCCCTCCACCGCTACGCGGTTCCCCTCCCCATTTCATGGGGAGGAAAGCAGACCACTGTTCGACTTTGCCCACGTTGCGAACGATCCGTGCAGCGCACCGGGCGATAGTCCCCATTCGCAGCCAGTTTTTGCTTGCATAATCGTATAAGGATATCTTTATACGACCTTATGACACTGACTGCTGACCAGACCGTCGAGGCCCTGCGCGCTGCGGGCGAACCGACCCGCCTGCGGGTGCTGTCCCTGCTCGCGGCGGAGGAGCTGTCGGTCATGGAGCTGTCGCGGGTTCTGGACCAGAGCCAGCCGCGCGTGTCGCGTCACCTGAAGCTGATGGCGGACGCGGGCCTTATTGAACGATTCCCGGACGGGGCGCGGGTCTTCTACCGCCTGTCGCACGACGCCCTGTCGCGCCGCCTGATCGACACCGTTCTGGACCTGCTGGACGACGCCGAGGGCGAGGCCGACCATCGCCGTCTGGACGAGGTGCGCAAGGAGCGCGCCATCGACGCCGCCCGCTACTTCGAACAGGTCGCGCCCCAGTGGGACCAGATGCGCAGCCTCTATGTCTGCGAGAGCGCGGTCGAGACCGCCGTCGAACAGGCGGCCGGTCCCGGTCCGTTCGAACGCGTCGTCGACCTGGGCACCGGCTCGGGCCGGATGCTGACCCTGTTCGGCAAGAAGGCGAAGATGTCGGTCGGGCTCGACCTGTCGCAGAACATGCTGAACATCGCCCGCGCCAATGTCGCCAAGGCCGGACTGGACAAGGTTGAACTGCGTCACGGCGACATCTTCTCGACCCGCCTGCCGCACGGCAGCGCCGACCTGGTGATCGTGCATCAGGTCCTGCACTACCTGGCCGATCCCGCCGCCGCCGTGGCCGAGGCGGCGCGTCTGGTCATGCCGGGCGGCAAGCTGCTGATCGTCGACTTCGCCCCGCACCAACTGGAGCAGCTGCGCGAGGCGCACCAGCACCGTCGCCTGGGCTTCGCCGACGAGGAAATCCAGGGCTGGCTGGCCGACGCGGGCCTGACCGCCGACGCCCCCGTCGCCCTGCCGCCCGACACCGAGGGTCTGACCGTCCACATCTGGACCGGCGAACGCGCCGCCGCCCCTGCTCGAAAGTCCGCCTGATGCCCTCCCCCGCCGCACTCAATCTGGCCGAAGCCCGAGCCCTGCTGCTGTCGCCGCTGGGCCCGGTCGCCCGCGCCGGTTCCAATCGCAACGCCGTCAACGTCTCTTTCGAGTTCTTCCCGCCCAAGTCGGACGAGGCCGAGGCCAATCTCTGGTCCGCCATCCGTCGGCTGGAGCCGCTGAACCCGGCCTTCGTCTCCGTCACCTATGGCGCGGGCGGCTCGACGCGCGAACGGACCCACCGCACCGTCCAGCGGATCATCAGCGAGACCGCCCTGCGTCCCGCCGCCCACCTGACCTGCGTCGAGGCCAGCCGCGATGAGGTCGATGAGGTCATCGAGGGCTACAAGGCCATCGGCGTAGATCACATCGTCGCCCTGCGCGGCGACCCGCCCGGTGGAGACGGCATCGGCGGCGCCTATGCGCCCCGCGCCGACGGCTACGCCAACGCCACAGAACTGTCTCGAGCCATCAGTCGCGTCGGCGGCTTCGACATCACCGTCGGCGCCTATCCCGAGAAGCACCCGGAAAGCCCGTCGATCGACCACGACATCGAGGTGCTGAAGGCCAAGGTGGACGCGGGCGCCACGCGCGCCGTGACCCAGTTCTTCTTCGACATCGAAGCCTTCCTGCGTTTCCGCGACCGGGTGCGGGCGGCGGGTGTGACCATCCCCCTGATCCCCGGGATCATGCCGGTGTCCAACTTCAAGGGCCTGAGCCGGATGAGCGCCGCCTGCGGCGCTTCTATTCCCGGCTGGCTGGCGGCCCACTTCGACGGGCTGGATGACGACCCCGAGACCCGCAAGCTGCTGGCCGCCTCCATCGCCGCCGAGACCTGCGCACGCCTGCAGGAAGAAGGCTTCTCGGACTTCCACTTCTACACCCTGAACCGCGCCGAGCTGGTCTACGCCATCTGCCGGGTGCTGGGCGTGCGTGAGGCGCGAGCCGATGCCTAGCCCAATTCAGCTCCCCTTCCCCTCAAGGGGGAAGGGGTCGGGGGATGGGGTGAGCGCGCGTCGTCTTCAGAACATGGCGCTTGAGGCCTCGCCCCAAAACCCGAGCCTCCGGCGCGCAAACGCCATGACCGGCGCCTACACCCCCACCCAACCCTCCCCCCTCGAGGGGGAGGGCTTCGCAAGAGCCTGCTGATGACCCGCCAAGACCGCATCGCCGCCCTGCACGCGGCGGCCAGGGAGCGCATCCTGGTCCTCGACGGATCGTGGGGCGTGATGATCCAGCGGCGCGGGCTGGAGGAAGCCGACTTCCGCGGCGACCGCTTCGTCGCGGCCAACGGCTACGACGAAAAGGACCAGATGAAGGGGAACAACGACATCCTCTGCATCACCCGCCCCGACATCATCGCCGACCTGCACGACCAGTATTACGCCGCGGGCGCCGACATCAGCGAGACCAACACCTTTTCGGCCACCGTCATCGCCCAGGACGACTACAAGCTGGACGCCCAGGCGGTCTGGGACATCAATCTGGAAGGCGCCAGACTGGCCCGCGCCGCCGCCGACCGCTGGACGGTCAAAGAGCCGCACAAGCCGCGCTTCGCCGCCGG
Organism: Brevundimonas sp. T2-11; assembly: GCF_055397675.1. NCBI lineage: Bacteria > Pseudomonadati > Pseudomonadota > Alphaproteobacteria > Caulobacterales > Caulobacteraceae > Brevundimonas > Brevundimonas sp. T2-11. The sequence continues at coordinate 1,062,993 of NZ_AP027920.1, read as the reverse complement.
CTCCATCGGCCCGCTGAACAAGATGCTGTCCATGTCGTCGGACGTGAACGATCCCGGCGCGCGGCTGGTGACGTTCGACGAGGTCTATGAGGCCTATCGCCATCAGGTGAAGGCCCTGAACGAGGGCGGCGTCGACCTCTATCTGATCGAAACCATCACCGACACGCTGAACTGCAAGGCCTGCATCAAGGCCATCAAGGACCTTGAGGACGAGGGGCTGCCTCCCCTGCCCATCTGGATTTCCGGCACCATCACCGATCGTTCGGGCCGGACCCTTAGCGGCCAGACCGCCGAGGCCTTCTGGAACAGCGTGCGTCACGCCAAGCCCTTCGCCGTCGGCTTCAACTGCGCCCTGGGCGCCGACCTGATGCGGCCCTTCATCGCTGAACTGAGCCGCGTGGCCGACACCCTGGTCGCCGCCTATCCCAACGCCGGCCTGCCCAACGCCATGGGCCAGTACGACGAGCAGCCGCACGAAACCGCCCACTTCATCGAGGAATGGGCCGCCTCGGGCCTGGTCAACATCGTCGGCGGCTGCTGCGGCACCACCCCCGACCACGTCAGGCACGTCGCCGAAGAGGTCGCCCCGCTGAAGCCGCGCGAGATTCCCGAACGCCCGGTGGCCATGCGCCTGTCGGGGCTGGAACCGTTCGAGCTGGTGGCCTGATGCGTCCTGTCTTCATCAACGTCGGCGAGCGGACCAATGTCACCGGCTCGGCCAGGTTCCGTAAGCTGGTGGTGGACGGCGATTACACCGCCGCCCTCGACGTCGCGCGCCAGCAGGTCGAAGCCGGCGCCGCCATCATCGACATCAACATGGACGAAGGCCTGCTGGACGGCGCCGTCGCCATGCGCACCTTCCTCAACCTGATCGCCGCAGAGCCCGACATCGCCCGCGTGCCGGTGATGATCGACAGCTCCAAGTGGGAGGTGATAGAGGCGGGCCTGAAGTGCGTTCAGGGCAAGCCGATCGTCAACTCGATCTCGATGAAGGAGGGCGAGGCCGTCTTCCGCGAGCACGCGATCAAATGCCTGCGCTACGGCGCCGCCGTCGTGGTCATGGCCTTCGATGAGGTGGGTCAGGCCGACACCGCCGCGCGCAAGATCGAGATCTGCACCCGCGCCTACAACATCCTGGTCAACGAGGTCGGCTTCCCGCCCGAAGACATCATCTTCGACCCCAATATCTTCGCCGTGGCGACGGGGATCGAGGAGCACGACAACTACGCCGTCGACTTCATCGAGGCGACGAAGGTCATCAAGGCCACCCTGCCCTACGCCCGCGTCTCGGGCGGGGTGTCCAACGTCTCGTTCAGCTTCCGCGGCAACGAGCCGGTGCGCCGGGCCATCCACAGCGTCTTCCTGTATCACGCCATCAACGCCGGCATGGACATGGGCATCGTCAACGCGGGCGACCTGCCCGTCTATGACGACATCGACGCCGAGCTGCGAGAAGCGGTCGAGGACGTGATCCTGAACCGGCCGCAGCGGACAAACGTGTCCAACACCGAGCGGCTGGTGGACATGGCGCCCCGCTACAAGGGCGAAAAGGGCGCGGCGCGCGTCGTCGACCTGAGCTGGCGCGAGCAGCCCGTCGCAGCCCGCATCGCCCACGCCCTGGTCCACGGCATCACCGAGTTCATCGAGGCAGACACCGAAGAGGCCCGCCTGGCCTCCGAACGTCCCCTGCATGTCATCGAGGGTCCGCTGATGGACGGGATGAACGTGGTCGGCGACCTGTTCGGCTCGGGCAAGATGTTCCTGCCGCAGGTGGTGAAGTCCGCCCGCGTGATGAAGCAGGCCGTCGCCTGGCTGGAACCCTTCATGGAGGCCGAAAAGGCCGGCAAGCCGCGCGAGCAGGCGGGCCGCATCCTGATGGCCACGGTCAAGGGCGACGTCCACGACATCGGCAAGAACATCGTCGGCGTCGTGCTTCAGTGTAACAACTACGAGGTCATCGATCTGGGCGTCATGGTCCCGGCCGACCGGATCCTGGACGCCGCCGTCGAGCACAAGGTCGACATCATCGGCCTGTCGGGTCTGATCACGCCGTCGCTGGACGAGATGGTCTTCGTCGCCCGCGAGATGGAACGGCGCGGCTTCGACATTCCCCTGCTGATCGGCGGGGCCACGACCAGCCGCACCCACACGGCGGTCAAGATCGAGCCGGGCTATCGCAAGGGCTCGACCACCTATGTCATCGACGCCAGCCGCGCCGTCGGCGTGGTGTCGGGCCTGCTGTCCCCCACCGACAAGGCGAAGAACGAGGCGGCCACCCGCGACGAGTACATTCGCATCCGCGAACAGTACGCCCGCGGTCAGGAGGTCAAGGCCCGCGCCAGCCTGCAACAGGCGCGCGACAACCGCTGGCGGCCCGATGAGGCGCAAAGCCCGGCTCCGGCGCCGTCCTTCCTCGGCGTGCGCGCCTATGAGGCCTGGGATCTTCAGGATCTGGCCGACCACATCGACTGGACGCCCTTCTTCGCCAGCTGGGAGCTGATCGGCCGCTATCCCTTGATCCTTGAAGACGAAATCGTCGGCGAGGCGGCAAAAGACCTGTTCCGCGATGCGCAGGCCATGCTGAAGCGCATCGTCGAAGAGAAATGGTTCACGGCCAAGGGCGTCGTCGGCTTCTGGCCCGCCAACGCCCGTGACGACGACGTGGTGGTCTGGACCGACGAGAGTCGCTCGGTCGAAGCCGCCCGCTTCCACGGCCTGCGCCAGCAGATCAAGAAATCCAACGGCAAGCCGAACCTGTGCCTGTCCGACTTCGTGGCGGAAGACGGCGCCGACTACCTGGGCGCCTTCGCCGTCACCGCCGGTCACGGCGAACTGGAAAAGGCCGCCGAGTTCAAGGCGGCGGGCGACGACTATTCCGCCATCATGGCCACCGCCCTGGCCGACCGCCTGGCCGAAGCCTTCGCCGAGCGCCTGCACAAGGAAGTGCGCACCCAGTTGTGGGGCTACGTCCCCGACGAACAGACCTCGGTTCAGGATCTGATTGAAGAGAAGTATCGGGGCATCCGCCCCGCGCCCGGCTATCCGGCCCAGCCCGACCACACGGAAAAGGCGACGCTGTTCCGCCTGCTGGACGCCGGAAACAACGCCGGGATGGTGCTGACGGAATCCTTCGCCATGTCGCCCCCGGCCTCGGTCAGCGGCCTCTACTTCGGCCACCCGGGCAGCCACTATTTCGGCGTCGGCAAGATCGACCGCGATCAGATCGAGGACTACGCGGCCCGCAAGGGCTGGAACGTCGAAACCGCCGAACGCTGGCTGGCCCCCATCCTCAACTATGATCCGGACGTCCCGGCGCGCGACACCGCCGCCTGAAGACGCGCGCCAGGAAAGCCGTCGATCGCAGGCCTCCTTGACGCCTCGCGATCCCCATCGCCCCAGGGTCTTCGCAACCGCCCCACGTCGCTGACGAGGGAGGACGCCTGAGCGCGCCACGACCAGCCCTTCCTCACGGCCAACCAGGCGCCAGGCCGTTCGCCGGGCGAGACGCCCGCGCGTCCTTCACGAAGCTCATGGCCTGGTCCTGGTGGAAAGGCTTCACCCCCGATCCTGGGCGCAAAAGAAAGGGGGCGGACCTTTCGGTCCGCCCCCCAGGTTTTCCGTTCTTTCGAACTTAGAACCGTGCCCGTGCCGAGATCGAGAAGGTCCGACCCAGCAGGCCCGGGTAGTAGAGCTGGGTGTCGGTGTTCGCCTGGCCGTTGTAAACGCCGATCGGCGTTTGCGGGGCTTGCTCGTCGAACAGGTTGCCGATGAAGGCCGTCAGTTGGAAGTCGTCGGTGACGTTCCAGCGCGCCGACAGATCGACGTAGCTGGCCGACGGCATCTTGTACTCGGTGTCGTCGAACGCGTTCGTGAACACCGGGTCCTTCAGCTCAGGCGTGTGGCTCCAACGGGCGAAGATGGTCCAGTCGGCGATGTCGTAGGTAACCGACAGAACCGACTTCCAGTCGAAGTTGGCGCCGCCGATCGACGAGTAGCCGTAACCGACCGAGTCATCGCCGTCGAAGTTCAGCTCATCGACGTAGGTGAACAGTTCGTTGACCCGCAGACGACCCGGCAGGCCGTAGTCTTCCAGGTTCAGCGACCAGTCGATCTGGGTGTCGACGCCCTTGGTGCGGTAGAAGCCGCCGTTCGTGCGCGAGGTGTTCACGAAGTCCATCTGACCCGTGACCGTGTCGCGTTGAACGCGTTGGCAAGCCGCCGAGGTCAGGCTGAGCGAGTCATAGCACTGCTCGATCCAGTAACCGACGCCGAGCGAGGCGATGATGTCCGTGATCTCGATGTCGTAGTAGTCGACGGTCGCACGCAGGTTGCCGATCGGGAAGAAGTCGGGCTGGAAGACCGCACCGATGGTGAAGGTCTTGGCCGATTCCGGCTTCAGGTTCGGGTTACCGAAGGCGAAGGCCTCGGTCTGCGTGTTGTTCTGCGTCAGGCCGGTCGAGTAGTCGATGCCGGGCGTCTGCAGGGCGCAGAAGGCGGCGATCTGGGCCGACGGAGCTTGACCGCCCTGGATCATGCAGGGGTCGATGAAGGTGGCGAAGCCTTGGTCGCCGTTCTGGTACAGTTCGAACACGCTCGGCGCGCGAACGGCCGAGTTGTAGACCGTGCAGAACTTCAGCCAGTCAAGGGCTTCCCACTCCAGGCCGATCTTGTAGGTGTCCAGGCCGCCGACGGACGAGTAGTCCGAGTAGCGATAGCCCAGATCCAGACCAATGTACTTGGCGAAGGGCAGGTCGCGGACCAGCGGCAGCGAGAGTTCGCCGTACAGTTCCGAAACGCTGATGGTGCCGCCCTGGTCCTGAATGGCGTTGAAGCCATAGATGTTGCCAGTGCGCTGTTCGTTGTCGACGCGGAACTCCGCGCGGCTTTCACGCCATTCGAAACCGACGACGGCGGCCAGAGGACCGGCCGGCAGTTCCATGATGTTGCCGCGGACGAAGCCGGCGATGCGCGACTCTTCGATGTCGGTGGTGGCGAAGGTCGGGACGGTGAGGAAGTCCACCATCTCGGCCGTCAGGGTGCCTTCACCGAAGATGTCGAGCGGCACGCAGCCCGGCAGGGCGTTGACGCCCAGCGAGGCGCCCGTGGTCGGGTCCTGACAGCCGGCCAGACCTTGCAGGAAGGCCGTGCGGTTGACGCTGTTCTTGCCCAGGTCCTGCAGCTGGTTCTTGCCGTAGCTGGTGGTCAGGCTCCAGTCCCAACCCGAGTCGCCGAAGTCACCGGTCAGGGTCGCCAGCATGGCCAGCGAGCTGTTCTTGGTCACGCCGTAGCGGGCGCCGACTTCGTTGGTGCGGCGGTCCATGGTGAACGGAGCCAGCGGGTTGGCGCGGCTCTGCAGGGCGGCCCACAGGTCAGCGTGCTTCGTCTGGATCAGGTTCTGCATCGCCGGGGTCAGGTTGACCGTCAGACCGGTGGCGGGCGTCGGAGCCAGCGAAACTTCCTGCCAGGTGTTGGCGTAGTTCAGCTGAACGTCCAGGCGCACCGAGTCGGTGATGTCATAGTGACCGATGGTGGTGATGTTGAAGCGTTCGGCCGGCAGGATCAGGTAGTTGTCGGCGGCGAAGCTGTAGCGCGAGGAACCGGCCGCACGATCCGGCACGGTGCAGGCGCCCGAACCGGCGTAGGGCGTCAGAGCGCCCGAGGTGTCGAACGACAGGTTGCCCGTGTTGTAGGCGCCCGTGTTGGCGACGCCGTCGCAGTTCGAGTCATAGCCGCCGGCGAGGAAGTTGTTGTTGCCGGTGGCGCCGACGAGCGCGCCGAGGTTGGCGAAGGGGTTGCCGGCGTTGTTGTGCACCGTGCCCCAGGCCGAGGTGCCCGAACCGCCCGAGAAGTAGTTGCCGCCGCCGCCGGCGGTGGCGTCCAGCCATTCCTGAGCCGAGTCGACGACGTGCGGGCGACCGCTGGCGTCATAGGCGATGCCGGCCGAGACCTTCGAGAAGTCGAGCTCGCCCTGGCTGACCTTTTCGCGGCTGTAGTAGCTGGCGTAGGCGGTCAGGTTGCCGCGGCCGTCAGCGAAGTTGCCGCCGAACAGGCCGGCCAGCGAGACTTCCGGCTGCAGGCCGTCGAACGACGCACCATAGGTGGCGGTCAGTTCAGCGCCTTCGAAGTTGTCCTTCAGGACGAAGTTCACAACGCCGGCGATGGCGTCCGAGCCGTAAACGGCCGAGGCGCCGCCCGTGACGACTTCAACGCGGCTGATCAGCGAGGTCGGGATGGTGTTCAGGTCGACGACGCCGGTGGTCGACGAGGCCGGCAGACGCTCGCCGTTGATCAGAACCAGGGTGCGGTTCGGGCCAAGGCCGCGCAGGTCGACGGTGGCGAAGCTTTCGCCGCCCGAGTTGTTCGAGGTGGCCATGTTGCCGGCGACGACCGAAGGCAGGTCGTTCAGCAGGTTTTCGACCGACAGGGTGCTGGTCAGTTCAATCGTTTCGGCCGTGACGGTCGTGATCGGGCTGACAGCCTCGAAGTCCTTGCGTGCGATACGCGAGCCGGTGACGACGACGTCGGCAACCTGCGACGCGTCGGTTTGCGACGCCGGAGCGTCTTGCGCCATGGCCGGACCAGCAGCGATGGCCAGCGCAACGCCGCCGATCATCGTGGAAGCCAGCAGACGCCGACGATACCTAATGGTGCTCAAAGAAATTCTCCCGTGACTGGCGTGGCCTTTGTCACAATGACGCCTCGCCCCCAAAACGTTGCCCGCATGACTGCAGACCCCGCTGCAAACCACACGAACGTCGTTAGGAAGTCCAGCATCAAGACACGATCGCGACACACTCGTCGCTCTATTGTCGCAATCGCGCCACACTCGCCACACAAGCGCCGCAGTACGCCAAACACCGGTCTCGCCTTGTCGTGCGGCGTCGCAGCGCCGATAAACAGCCCATCTTCACATTGAGGTCTGTCATGGCTGCTCGGTCGTTCATCGCCCTTTCCCTCGTCGCGCTTCTGGCGGGCGCGAGCGGCGCAGCCCCGGCGGCGGCGGCCCAGACGGCCGATGACAGTCCCATCAGGCGAATCGCCGAATGTCGCGCCATCACGGCCGATGCGGCCCGACTCGCCTGCTACGATCAGGCCGTAGGCGCCGTACAGACCGCCCAGGCCTCGGGCGACATCGTGATTCTGGACCGCGCGGCGGTCGACGAGTCGCGTCGCCGGGCCTTTGGTTTCGACATCAACATCGTCAATCCGTTCAACCGGGAAGGCGGGCCCGAGGAACTGAGAGAGGTCGAAACCCGGTTGACCAGCGTCCGTCGCATCGGCGCGGGCAAGATGCTGTTCGCGCTGGAAGACGGCAGTTCCTGGCTTCAGATCGACGACACCGCGCCCTATTTCAGGGAACGCGCCGGCGTGCCGGTGCGCATCCGCCGCGCCGCCCTGGGCAGCTATCTGCTCAGCGTCGACGGCGCCCGTTCGATCCGCGTCAAGCGCCAGTGAGCCCGCCCATGAACATCGCCCCCCTTTCGCCCCAGATCAGCACCGCCGGGCAACTGAGTCTGGAAGACGTGGACCAGGCCGTGAAAGCCGGCGTGACCATTCTGGTTTCACACCGCCCCGACGACGAGGAGCCCGGCCAGCCCAGCCACGCGGACCTGGCCCGCGCGGCGGAGGCGGCCGGCGCGCGCTTCGTCGCGGCGCCCGTCACGGGCCTGCCGTCGCCCGAGGCGGTCCAGGCGACGGCCGACGTGATGGCTTCGATGGGACCGCATGACCGTGCGGTCTTCTTCTGCCGCTCGGGCATGCGGTCGGCCGCCGCCTGGGCCATGGCGGAGCGACTGCGCGGCGTGGAGGCGGATGAATTGCGCGCCGCGGCCCTGACCGCCGGCTACGATCTCAGCCGCCTGCCGCTCTAGCGAACGGAGGCCTTCGCCGAGCCTGGCGCAGGAAAAACAGCGAAGCGGGTCACGACGGCGGCTCCCGAACGCGTCTAGATGCGTTCCAAGCAAGCTGGGCGCCGCCGCGTCTCGCCCATAGCCGCCGAGGACGCCGTCGTGATCCCCTATGTTCGCCAGTTCGACTTCACCTACGGACGCCGGGACCAGGTCTCTCCCCTGATTCAACGGGTCATCGCCGACAATCCCGGGCCTTTCACCTTCACCGGCACAGGGACCTATATCGTCGGACGCGACATGCCGGGCGCCGGCGTGGCCGTGATCGACCCCGGCCCCGAGGACGAGGCCCACCTGCACGCCCTGTTGCGGGCGGTGAAAGGGCGAACCGTCAGCCATGTTCTGGTGACCCACACCCATCGCGACCACGCCCCCCTGGCCCGCCCGTTCGCCGAGGCGGTCGGAGGCGCGCCCATTCTCGCGGCTAAACCGCCCGCACGGCCCATCCACGCCTCAGCCCCCCTGGACGAGGACGACGACGACGACTTCACGCCCGGCGTCATCCTGACGGGCGGCGAGATGATCGAAGGAGACGGATGGACCATCGAGGCCCTGGCCACGCCCGGTCACGCGTCGAACCACATGGCCTTCGTGCTGAGGGACGAGAACGCCCTGTTCAGCGGCGATCATGTCATGGGCTGGTCCACCACAGTCGTCGCCCCGCCCGACGGCGACATGGCCGCCTACATGGACAGCCTGGACCGGGTTCTGGCGCGCGGCTTCTCGACCATCTGGCCCACCCACGGCCCGGCCATCACCCAGGTCGCGCCCTTTCTGAAAGCCTATCGCGACCACCGGCTGGAGCGGGAGGCGCAGGTCATGGCGCGACTGGCCGCCGGCGACACGACCATCGCCGAAATGATCCCGGCCCTCTACGCCGCCGTTGATCAGCGGCTTTGGCCCGCCGCCAGCCTTTCGGTGCTGTCGCACCTGATCAAGCTGGTGAAGGAGGGACGCGTCTCCGCCGATCACGAACCAGCGATGACCGCGCGCTATCGTCTGATCGGTTAGGGCTGCAGCCCGGCTGTAACGGCGCGAGCCAGACGGCAGGCCTCGTCGCCGACCCTGACGCCTTCGCGCTGGGCGATTCGCACGTCGGTGCGGCCGGGACGGATGCGAATGGCGGCGTCATAGGTCAGACCGAACCAGAAGCCTTCCCTGGCCCCGTCGGCGCGGAAGGGCGCGGCGCCGCGAACGGTGAAGCCCGCAGCCTCCAGCGCCGCCGCCGCCGTTTCGGGCGCGACCTGACGGGGAACCGAAACCAGGTCCGGACAGGCGACAGAAGCGCCGCCCTCGCCTTCCCCCCCGCGCATGGCCAGAACCGCACGCGAGAAGGCCGGCGCCTCGGCAGGGTCGGTCGTGACGTCGTTGGCGGCTGGAACGGCGAACCGCTGTCCCTGAACCGCAAACAGGGCCACGGCCGCACCGGCCGCCACCAGCGACACAGCGGCGTAAGCCCCGCGTCGCCGCAGGTCCTTGAAGGCGATCAGCACCGCGACCAGAGCCGCCGCCAGGCCTGCAAAGGCCAGAATGCGGCCGATCTTCAGCGTCAGAACTTCCAGCCCGAAACCGGCGCCCCACAGCCCGAACCGGGTCCCGAAGACAGCGACCAGCACCAGCAGGGGCGCTGCAAACGCCGCCAGCATCAGCCAGCGCAGGCGGATTTCGGCCGCGCGCGCCTGGGTCCGGGTCGGTTCAGCCATGCGGCCCTCCTGAAAGATCAGCCTGCGGTCGGCAGGCGGTAATCCTTCATCTGCTCGCGCAGCAGCTTCTTGTCGATCTTGCCGGTCGCGCCCAGGGGAATATCGGCCAGGAAGACCACGTCGTCAGGCATCCACCACTTGGCGATCTTGCCGACCAGGAAGTCGAGGTGCTCCTGCTTGTCCTCGGCCTCGCCGTCCTTGAGCTTGATCAGCAAGACCGGGCGCTCGTCCCATTTCGGGTGAGCCGCGCCGATGACGGCGGCCAGGGCGACCTTGGGATGGCCGACCGCCAGGTTCTCGATCTCGATGGAGCTGATCCACTCGCCGCCGGACTTGATGACGTCCTTGGCGCGGTCGGTGATCTGCATGAAGCCGTGATCATCAATGGTCGAGACGTCGCCGGTGTCGAAGAAGCCCTCGGTGTCCAGGATCTCGCCGCCCTCGTCCCGGAAATAGGCGCGGGCGATGGTCGGCCCCTTGATCATCAGGCGGCCGTAGGTCGAACCGTCGTGCGGCATTTCCTGACCGGCGTAGTTCTTCAGCTTCAGCTCGACGCCCAGCGGCGGCGTGCCCTGCTTGACCCGCCACTTCAACTGATCCTCAAACGGCAGGGCCGCCAGTTCCGGCGTCATGTTCGACAGGGTGCCGATGGGCGAGGTCTCGGTCATGCCCCAGCCCTGCAGCACCTCGACCCCGAACTCGTCGTGGAAGGCGCGGATCATGCTTTCCGGCACGGCGGCGCCGCCGATCAGCACGCGGGTCACGGTCGAGAGCTTCAGCTTGTTCTCGCGCAGGTGGTTCAGCAGCCCCTGCCAGACCGTCGGCACGGCGGCCGAGAAGGTCACGCCCTCGGTCTCCAGCAGCTCATAGATGGCCGGACCGTCCATGCGTGCGCCCGGCATGACCAGCTTCGACCCCGCCGCCGGCCCGCCAAAGGCGATGCCCCAGGCGTTGGCGTGGAACATGGGCACCACCGGCAGGATCACTTCCTTGGGCGTCGCGCCCAGGACCGTCGACTGCAGGCCCAGCAGGGTATGGATGAAGTTCGAGCGGTGCGAATAGAGGACGCCCTTGGGGTTCCCCGTCGTGCCCGAGGTGTAGCACAGGCCGCAGGCGGTCTGTTCGTCGAAACCGCCCCACTCCACGTCCTCGGACGACTGCTCCAGCACGGTCTCGTAGCATTCGACCACCGGCAGCTTGGTCTGCGGCATGTGGTCGGGATCGGTCATGATGACGACGCGCTCGACCGAAGGACAGTGCGGCAGGATGGCGTCCAGCAGCGGCACGAAGGTCAGGTCGACGAAGATGATCCGGTCGCCCGCGTGGTTGATGATATAGACCAGTTGTTCCGGGAACAGGCGCGGGTTCAGGGTGTGGCACACCGCGCCTATGCCCATGATGCCGTACCAGGTCTCGATATGGTCGCCGGTGTTCCAGGCCAGGGTGGCGATCCGGTCGCCCGGCTGCACGCCCCAGGCCTTCAGCGCATTGGACACCCGTTTGGCCCGGCCGTGGATGGCCCCATAGGTGGTGCGCTCGATCGGCCCCTCGACGGATCGCGTCACGACCTCCCGGTTCGGGTGCCAATTCTTGGCGTGGTCGAGAATCTTGTCGACCGTCAGCGGCCAGTCCTGCATCAAACCCAGCATCGCATTCCCTCGTGCAGCGCCCTCTGTGTGTGGCGCTTTGCAGCGACGCTATCTAGGTGAACGGCGATAAGCAACGGCGCCGTTAGGGAAACAAATCCGCTCCATTCTGTCGCATCCACAGCCCCCGCGCCGCGCAACATGGTCAAGGCCTGCTGACGGGCCTAGAAGGCCGCGCAGACGCACGGAGACCGCCCATGACCATCCTGATCGCCATCACCGGGGGCTCCGGCTCGGGCAAGAGCACCCTGGCCGAGGCCCTGGTCGCCGCCCTGCCGCCCGGCGTCGCCGTCCTGATGCGCGAGGATTCCTATTATCTGGACGCCGCCAGCGTTCCGGGATTCGACGCCGACACCCACGACTTCGACGACGTGGCCGCCCGCGACCACGACCTGCTGGCCGAACACCTGTCCGAGCTGAAGGCCGGACGACCGGTCGTCGCGCCTCTCTATTCCTTCCTCCATCACGGTCGCGACCCGGGCGGCGAGCCCATTCCCGCCGCCGAGGTGGTGATTCTGGAAGGCACCCATGTCCTGTGCACGCCGGCCCTGACGGCCCTGTTCGACATCAAGGTCTTTGTCGATACGCCCGCCGACATCCGCTTCATCCGGCGCCTGTTGCGCGACCAGGCGGAGCGCGGACGCACCGCTGAATCCGTCATCCATCAATATCTGCTGACCGTGCGCCCCGGCCACGAGCGCCACACCGAACCTTCGCGCACCCAGGCCGACTTCATCGTCGCCGACGCCACCGCCGCTGTGCGGTTGGAAGATCCGCAGGCGGTCATTCGCCTGGCCGCGCCCGTCCTGGCCCACCCGCTGCTAGCGGCTTGGCATCATTAGTTGATTACGACTCGCAGAACTGCGTTACTTGTTGCGATCAAGGCAAATTTAAGGCACGTTATCCATACTCTTTCCGGGTGACGTAGCTGATGACGGTTTTGGTCCACGACCTAGACGACCCCCGACGCGCCGCGATCGTGCGTCAGGCGCGATTGCATTTCATAACCGAGGGTTATGCCGGCACGCGCATGGAGCCGATCGCGCGTGAAGCCGGCGTATCCACCGCCACCCTCTACGCCTTCTTCGACAGCAAGGCGGTGTTGTTCGAAGCCGTCATCGACAATGCCTCCGAAGACTTCGCCAAGCATATGGCCGGGGTGCACACCACGTCCGGCACGCCGCGCGAGCGCCTGAACGAATTCATCGGCGGCTACGCCGAGTTCATGAGCAACAGCTTCGTCCGCTCCGTGTTTCGACTGGTCCTGGCCGAGCGGCCGCGCTTCGAGGCCATCGCCATGCGCTTCTTCGAACGCGGCCGCAGCGACTTCGGCGCGGTCCTGATCGGCATGCTGGTGGAAATGACCCAGGCCGGCCAGATGAAGGTGGACAAGCCCTCCTGGGCCGCGGGCCAGTTGATGGGCATGGTCGAGCACCCCGTCTTCTTCGTGCCCCTGGTGACGGGCGACGACGTCATCGCCGAGCGCACGCCGCGCGCCATCGCCGAGGAAGCCGTAGACACCTTCCTGGCGCGCTACGCCGTCTAGCCTCGCCCTACGGCCAGAGACGCGTCCGCCGCCAGGTCTCGCCCTCACGCTCGAAACGCAGCCGGTCATGCAGACGGAAGGCCCGGTCGCGCCAGAATTCGATCTGTTGAGGCACGACCCGCCACCCCGTCCAGCGATCGGGACGCGGCACCTCCTGCCCGTCAAAACCCGCTGTCTTTTCGCTGACGCGGGCCTCCAGCGTCGCCCTGCTGTCCAGGGGGCGCGACTGTTCCGAGGCCCAGGCCCCGATGCGGCTCTCGCGGGCCCGGCTGGCGAAATAGGCGTCGGCTTCGGCGGCGCTGACCTGCTCCACGACGCCGCGCACCCGCACCTGGCGACGCAGGCTCTTCCAGTGGAACACCAGGGCCGCCGCCGGATGGGCCCAGAGCTGTTCGCCCTTGGCGCTTTCCTGATTGGAGAAGAAGGTGAAGCCGCGCGCATCCACATCCTTCAGCAGGACGATCCGCGCGTCCGGCACGCCCTCGGCGTCCAGGGTCGCCAGGGTCATGGCGTTGGCGTCGTTCGGCTCCCCCGCCTTGGCCGCCTCCAGCCACTCGGCGAACAGGCCATAGGGCTCGGTCCGTTCGAACATGGCCTCGTCGGCGTTGGCCGCCAGTTGCGCGGCGTAGTCCTGAACAGACGGGCTGGGCGGGATCAGGGGCTGGGTCATGCGCGATTCTCTACACCCGCATTTCCCCTACGTCATCAGCTGTAGACTAGGGCGCGGAGGCCAGCTTCACCATAAACTGAAATTCTCGTTTCAGTCGACAGGGTTAACCCGGTCTTGACCATATTGGACCGAGGCTGTCCTTCATGTGCGCGGACGCTCTCACCCTCGACAAGGCCCGGTCGCTTCTGGGTCTGACCGGCCCCGTCGGCGGCGACGGCCTGGCCACGGCCTTCCGCGCGGCGGTCAAGGCCGCGCGGCCCGACGCGCCCGGCGGCGACGCCGAGACCTTCCGCCGCGTCATCGCCGCCTATCGCCTGCTGCAGGGCCAGACCCTGGCCCTGCCCGCCCCCGCCTACGCCAGGCCCTTCGTCCAGCCGCCCGCCCCCGCCCCGCTTCTGAGCCTGACGCCCATGCAGGCCATCAGCGGCGGCTGCATCCGCGTGGTCGTCGGCGCCCGCACCCTTCTGGTCCACGCCCCGCCCGGCGTGCGCACCGGCGACAGGATCCGGCTGAAGCGCGGCGGCGCAGACGCGAGCGATCTGCTGCTGCCCGTTCTGATCCGCCCCGCCGACGGTCTGTCCGTTCTGGGCGGCGACCTGTTCATGACCTGGGCCGTGCCGCAGCGGATGATGGACGACGGCGGTCGCATCGAGATCATGACCCATGCCGGCCTGCGCTCGTCCTGGCTGGTCCCCGACATGGTCGAGCCGGTGCGCCTGCGGCTCAAGGGCCTCGGCCTGCCCCCGCGCGGCCAGCGCCCCGCCGGCGACCTGTTCGTCAAGCTGGAGGCCTCGGCCGATCTGCCTTCTGCCGCCGAAGACCTGCTGCTTCGCTTCACGCGGGTCTGGACGCCGGAGCGCATCGCGGCCTAAGCGTAAGCCCATGTCGCACAACACCTTCGGTCACCTGTTCCGCGTCACCACCTGGGGCGAAAGCCACGGCCCGGCCATCGGCTGCGTCGTCGACGGCTGCCCGCCGCTGATCCCGCTGACCGAGGCCGACATCCAGCCCCTGCTGGACCTGCGCAAGCCCGGCGGCAGCCGCTTCGTCACCCAGCGGCAGGAAGCCGACCAGGTCCGTATCCTGTCCGGCGTCTTCGACGACGGAAACGGCCCGGTCACCACCGGCACGCCGATCAGCCTGATGATCGAGAATACGGACCAGCGCTCCAAGGACTATGGCGAGATCGCCCGCGCCTTCCGCCCCGGCCATGCCGACTACGCCTATCAGGCCAAGTACGGCGTGCGCGACCATCGCGGCGGCGGGCGCTCCTCGGCCCGCGAAACCGCCAGCCGCGTGGCGGCGGGCGCCGTGGCCCGTAAGGTCCTCGGTGACAGCATCCGCATCCGCGCGGGCGTGGTCCAGCTCGGTCCGCACCGCATCGCCGACGAAGCGATCGACTTCGACGCCGTCTATGACAACGCCCTGTTCGCCGCCTCCGCCGAGGTCGTCCCGGCGTGGGAGACCTACCTGGACGGCGTGAGGAAGGCCGGCTCCTCCATCGGCGCCGTCGTGGCGCTGGAAGTCACGGGCGTCCCCGCCGGCTGGGGCGCGCCGCTCTACGCCAAGCTGGACGCCGAACTGGCCTCGGGCCTCATGTCCATCAATGCGGTCAAGGGCGTCGAGATCGGCGCGGGCTTCGGCGCCGCCGAACTGACGGGCGAGGACAACGCCGACGAAATGCGCCTGGGCGACGACAGCCTGCCGGTCTTCCTGTCGAACAAGGCCGGCGGGGTTCTGGGCGGCATCTCCACCGGCCAGCCGCTGACGGCCCGCGTGGCGTTCAAGCCGACCTCCTCCATCCTGACCCTGCGCCAGACCATCAACCGCGACGGCGCCGAGGTTGACCTGCGCACCAAGGGCCGCCACGACCCCTGCGTCGCCCTGCGCGGCGTCCCGGTCGTCGAAGCCATGGCCGCCATCGTCCTGGCCGACGCCATGCTGCGCCACCGGGCGCAGGTGGGGTAAACCCTGCGCCTTTCCTCCCCATTTCATGGGGAGGGGGACCACGAAGTGGTGGAGGGGGCGACGCCGCCATCAACAGTTTCAAATAGCGCTCGCTGCGCCACCCCCTCCGTCTCGCCCGCTAACGCGGCCGATCCACCTCCCCATTCGCTCCGCGAACAGGGAGGAAAGACGCCCCCTTTTCGCAACAGTATTTGTTACCTATATGGCCCTCGAACGGCGCGGCATAGGCTGCGCCACTGGGAGACCGAACCATGATCGACGTCAGACCTTTCAACACCCTCGGCGGCGCCAACCACGGCTGGCTGAACGCCAAACACCACTTCTCGTTCGCCAACTACTATGATCCCAAGCGCATGGGCTGGGGCCGTCTACGCGTCTGGAACGACGACGAGATCGGCGCCCGCTCGGGCTTCCCGCCCCACCCGCACGCCGACATGGAGATCATCACCTATGTCCGCACCGGCGCCATCACCCACGAGGACTCGATGGGCAACAAGGGCCGCACCGGCGCGGGCGACGTTCAGGTGATGAGCGCGGGCACGGGCGTGCGTCACTCTGAGTTCAACCTCGAGAACGAGACGACCACCCTGTTCCAGATCTGGATCGAAACCGACCGTCCGGGCGCCCAGCCGTCCTGGGGCCAGCGCGAATTCCCCCAGAGCGACCGCTCGGGCCGCTTCACCGTCGTCGCCTCGGGCGATCCGGCGGACGAGGCCCTGTCGATCAACGCCGACGCCAAGGTTCTGGCGGCGACGCTGAAGGCGGGCGAGAGCCTGACCTATGACCTGGCCGCCGGTCGTCGCGCCTATCTGGTCCCCGCCGTGGGCCGGGTGGACGTCAACGGGACGCCCCTGAACGCCCGCGACGGCGCCGGCATCGTCGATGAGCCGACGATCACCATCACGGCCAGCGAAGACGCCGAACTGGTCATGGTCGACAGCCTGTAACCCCCCCTCTGTCATCCCGGAAACGGCGCAAGCCGTTATCCGGGACCCAGGCGGCGGCTCTTGTCGCTTGCCCCCTTCAAGCCTCCACCGTCTGGGTCCCGGGTTCCGCTTCGCGGCCCCGGGATGACGGCAGAAGGATGCGGGTCACGTTCCCGCCGTCAGCCTCTGTTCACTTCCGTCCCGCAGAATAGGCACCTCGGGAGTTTCACATGACCAAGTCCTTCACGCGGGCGACCGCCCTTCTGGCCGTCCTCGGCGGCTCGCTGCTGCTGCAGGGCTGCGTCGTCGGCGCCGTCGTCGGGACCGGCGCGGCGGTCGTCGGCGGCACGGCCAAGGCGACGGGCGCGGTCGTCGGCGCGGGCTTCGACGCCGTCACCACCTCGGACGAGGAAACCAGGGCCAAACGCGAGCGCGAGCAGCGCGAATGGGAACGCGAACAGCGCCGCTGCGAACAACGCCAGCGCCAGGGTAAATCCTGCTAAGGCCGCTCACGCGCCAACCGGCCCTGTCGGCCCGCGCCGTTCCCGGCCTAGGGTGAGCCTCCCTCCCCCTGACGAGCCCGCCATGCAGATCGCCATCCTGACCCTCGACGGCTTCAACGAACTGGACAGCTTCATCGCGGCGGGCATCCTGAACCGGATGAAGAGCCAGGACTGGGCGGCGCACATCACCTGCCCCACGCCCGAGGTCACCTCCATGGCCGGGGTGACGATCCGGCGCCAGAAGCCGCTGGAGTTTCTGACCGAGGCCGACGCCGTCCTGATCGGCAGCGGGATCAGGACGCGCGACTACGCCGCCGATCCCGCCTTCCTGTCACAGCTGAAACTGGACCCGTCGCGCCAGCTGATCGGCGCCCAGTGCTCGGGAACCCTGCTGCTGGCCAGGCTAGGCCTGATCGGCGACCTGCCCGCCTGCACCGACCTGACCACCAAGCCCTGGGTCGTCGAGGCCGGCGTCAATGTCGTGGACGCCCCCTTCGTCGCCCACGGCAATGTCGCCACGGCGGGCGGCTGCCTCGCCTCTCAATACCTCGCCGCCTGGATGATCGCCCGTATGGCGACGGTTCAGGACGCCGAAGAGGCCATCGACTACGTCGCCCCCGTCGGCGAGAAGGCCGAATACGTCGCGCGGGCGATGGCGGCGGTGGAGCCGTACCTGACGAAAGGGAAGACGCTGGCGGCCTAAGTCTGCTTTCGACCCATTGCGGACATTAATGAACATCGGCAACCTCAAGCTATGCCGAAGGCTCACCCTCCACTTCCGCTCCAACAGCCTGCTCCTCTAACCGTCGAGGAAGAGCGGTATATCCTGAAGATCATCCACGCATACTATGGCGATGACGCCGTAGTTCGAAACTGGGGGCCGGACCCTCGCCGCCTAATGCTTCATGTCGAAAGCGACCGAGACATAGGCCTCAACCGTCACGAATGTCTCGGACTGCTCATGTGTGAGATCATTCGCGATCAAATCAGTTTGGACGCCTCAGGCCCAAGCGGTAGATGGAAACGGGATAAGGTGGCCTACCGCCAAGGCGTGATCCTCCCGACCATCGTGAGCGATTGATGCCCCCGTTGCGGACGTTGGGAGACTGGACGAAGATCATCGCATGTTCAGGTATTGGCTCAAAAAGCGCGCACAGAATGAAGTTGGAGCCAACGCGTGGCCGCCATTACCCACGAGCGGCTTTCTGCTAGGTCGGGCAGCGTCAGCGGCAGATATCGATCTGGGTGATGCTGTTTTCTCTCAGACTACAAGCGACGGCTTGGAGGCCAAGCCCTGCCCCGTCGCTCTCCCTCAATATGCGCTTTGGCATGATGAGGACGGCTCTCTGAGACCAGTGTTCGTGGTCCAAGCAGAAAAGCATGTGTCCGATCCTGCCGGAGAACCGATCTACGGCTTGCGAACCTTTGATGGCGAAGAGATCGTCGCATCAGGAGAAGAACTCCAGTTGCTTGGAACGGCACCGCCCGCGACGTAGCGTTCGCTAACCACCCTGAACCGACATTCTATAGGCCCGCCCCCCTACCGCACCCCGATATACTTGTGCGTCTGGACGCTGAGCCGCCATTGCGGGTGGGTCAGGCAGTATTCGATGGCGGCGGCGGTGTTGGCGGCCTGGTCCGGGCCGTCCATGGGTTGCAGCCAGAAGCGTTCGAAGTCGAGGCCCTCGAACCGCTCGGGCATGGCCAGGGGCTGAGGGAAGACCAGCTTCAGTTCCTGACCCGTGGTCTGGACTACGGGGGCGTCGGCCTTGGGGCTGATACAGACCCAGTCGATGCCTTCGGGTGCCAGCAGAGTGCCGTTGCTCTCGATGGCGACCTCGAACCCGCGCGCGTGCAGGGCCTCGATCAGGGGGGCGTCCAGTTGCATCAAGGGCTCGCCACCGGTGCAGACCACCAGTTTCGGGTCGCCCTCGCGGCCCCGCCACATCCCGGCGACATGGTCGGCCATCAGGTCGGCGGTCTTGAACTTGCCGCCGCCGTCGCCGTTGGTTCCGACGAAATCCGTGTCGCAGAAGGTGCAGACGGCCGTGGCGCGGTCCCGCTCCAACCCGCTCCACAGGTTGCAGCCGGCAAAGCGCAGGAAGACGGCGGGCCGCCCGGCCTGACCGCCCTCGCCCTGCACCGTCAGAAAGACTTCCTTGGCCGAATAGGTCATGCGCGCGCCGCCCATTCGCCGTGGCCCGCCGCCCGCAGCTCGCAGGCCGGGCAGGTGCCGCAGCCATAGCCCCAGTCGTGGCGCTGCGTCCGGTCGCCCAGATAGCAGGTGTGGCTGGCCTCCACGATCATGCTGACCAGCGCCCGCCCGCCGATCCGCTCGGCCAGGGCCCAGGTCTCGGCCTTGGTCAGGAACATCAGCGGCGTCTCGATCGGCGACGGCTTGGCCAGCCCCAGGGTCAGGGCGTGGCTCATGGCCTGGATCGTGTCGTTGCGGCAGTCGGGATAGCCCGAGAAGTCGGCCTCGCACATGCCGCCGACCAGGACCTCCAGCCCCCGGCGATCCGCCAGGGCCGCCGCCGCGACCAGAAAGATCAGGTTGCGCCCCGGCACGAAGGTGTTGGGCAGGCCGCGCGCGTCGGCCTCGATGGCCCGGTTCGTGGTCATGGCCGTCTCGCCGATGGCCCCGAAGCCGGTCAGATCGACGACGTGATCCGGCCCCAGCCGGTCGGCCCATTGCGGCAGGACGTTCACCATCTGCTCGCGCACGGTCTGGCGCGCCTGCATCTCGACCGCGTGACGCTGGCCGTAGTCGAAACCGATGGTCTCGACGCGCTCATACCGCTCCAGCGCCCAGGCCAGGCAGGTGGCGCTGTCCTGCCCGCCCGAGAACAGAACAAGGGCCGTAGTTTCAGAAGCTTGCGACGTAACGCTCATGACGAACCTGCGGTCGGCCGACGGCCGCGCGCATCCAGAAAAGGTCGAAAGAAGAAGGGTCCGCCCTCCCTATACGCCAGACCGGCGACCGCGGCAAAGGAGGCCGCCGCGCCATCGGTGTCATCTACGTATTTTCCCGGGGGCCTTTTAACGCTTTCGCAAAGCGTTAGCGCCAAATGTAAAAATCCATATTGGAGTGCCGGCCGTATGCCGACGATCGAAGTGCTGACCGAGCGCGTAGAGCCGGTGACCGCCGCCGCCATGGCGAGCGAGGTCTTTGCGCGTTTCGAGCGCGAGCCGGACACCCTGGTCATCCCCGTCGTCGACGGCGATCGTCCCCTGGGCCTGATCGAACGCAGCGACTTCCTGATGAAGCTGGCCGGTCCTCTGGGCCAGAGCCTCTACGGCGCCCGCGAAGTCACTCACGTGATGGATCCCGAGCCCGCCGTGGTCGAGGCCGGGGTCAGGATCGACGCCTTTTCCGACATCATCCTGAAGAGCGGCCCCGGCGCCCTGATGCGCGGCTTCATCGTCACGCGCAACGGCGTCTATCGCGGCGTGGGCACGGCGGTGGCGCTGCTGCGGGCCGTCAACGACATTCAACGCCAGCAGAACCGCGACCTGACCGAACAGGTGCGCGCCGCCAGCGACGCCGAAGCTCAGGCCGCGGCCGCCGCCCGCGCCAAGAGCCGCTTCATGGGCGTGATGAGCGGCGAGTTGCGCACGCCGATGAACGGCGTTCTGGCCGTCGCGGAACTGCTGCTGCGTCAACCGCTGAACGACGCCGCCCTGGCTCACGTCCAGACCATCATCGATTCCGCCGAGACCCTGCTCGACACCCTTCAGGACGCGCTGGACCTGGCGCGCGCCGAAGCCGGCGAACTGGAGCTGTCGTCCGCGCCGACCCCCTTGCGCGCCGTCATGGACGATGCTCAGGCCCTGTGGACGCCCCGCGCCACCCAGGACGGCGTCACCCTCATGGTCGGGTACGAAGGCGACACCGAACTGGCCGCCGATCTCGACGGTCCGCGCCTGACCCAGACCTTCAACACCCTGATCGGCCACGCCCTCAAATTCGCCCGCAACGGGATGGTGGAAGCCAGCCTGAAGGCCGTGGTTGTGGGCGATCGCGTCCGACTGGAGGCCCGCGTTCGCGACGACGGCCCCGGAATCGACCCCGCCCGCCTGGACGCCCTTTTCGACCATGCCGAAGGCGCGGACGGCGGCGGCCTGGGTCTTTCGATCTGCCGCCACGTCATCGAACAGATGAACGGACGAATCTGGGCCGAGAACAACACCGGCCGCGGCGCCACCTTCGCCTTCGACCTCTCGGCCCCGCGCGCCGTCATCGAACAGGACGAGCCGTCGAACGTCTCCAGTCTTGACGAACTGGACCTGCAGGCCAGACCGCACGTCCTGATCGCCGACGACAACGCCACCAACCGCGTCGTGGCCCAGGCCCTTTGCGAGATGTTCGGCTGCACCTCCGAAACCGTCGAGGACGGGCAGGAAGCGCTGGACGCCGTTCAGGTCCGCGCATTCGACCTGATCCTGATGGACATCAAGATGCCGCGTCTGGACGGCGTCCAGGCCACCCAGGCCATTCGCGCCCTGCCCGGCGACAGCCGCAACATTCCCATCATCGCCCTGACCGCCAACGCCGATCCCGACGACGCCAGACACTATCTGGCCGTCGGCATGGCCGCAGTGGTCGAAAAGCCGATCAAGCCGGAACGTCTGCGCATGGCGATGAACGCCGCCCTGGCCGCCCCCTCCGTCGCCGCGATCGAGGCCGCCCCGACGCGCAAGCGCCCCGCCGCCTGACGCCACGTCAGCTTCCGCCAGTCAAGCCGCCCGACGCGTCGAGGCGGCTTTTGCGCTATGGACAGCCTTCACGGCGCGCGCCACCAAAGGCAGGCGCTGCGGCGATCTGAGCGACCGCAGACGGCCCTTAGCAAAGGACGTCTTGATGACGGATCAGTTCCTGACCACCCTCCTGCCTCAACTCGCCTCGGGCGCGGCGCACACCCACGCCCTGGGGTTCCGGTATGAAGGGCTCGACGGCGACCGGGTTCGCCTGCGGGTTCCCTATCGCGACGATCTGGTCGGCGATCCCGAAACCGGCGTCCTGGCGGGCGGACTGGTCACCACCCTGCTGGATCATGTCGGCGGGCTGGCGGTCTGGGTCGGACTGAAGACCTATCAGCCGATCGCCACCCTGGACCTGCGCGTCGACTATATGCGCGCCGCCATTCCCGGCCGGGATCTGATCGCCGAGGCGCGCTGCTATCGCCTGACGCGCAGCATCGGCTTCGTCCGCGCCTGGGCCTTCGAGGACGACCCCGCCGATCCGGTCGCCGCCGCCCAGTCCGCCTATGTCATCAGCGCCGAGGGCGATCACCGCGCCGGCGCCAATCTGCGCGCCAGAACCTCAGCCGGAGCTTCCGCATGACCGCCCTGCTGGACAATCTGCCCTATGCCCGCTTCCTCGGTCTCCAGACCCAGTTGAACGGCGACGATCTGACCGTCGTCATGCCTTTTGCCGACAGGTTGATCGGCAACCCGATGCTGCCGGCCCTGCACGGCGGCTCCACCGCGGCCCTGCTGGAGATGACCGCCGTCGCGCAAGTGTCCCTGACCTATCCGCGCCTGCGCCTGCCCCGCCCGATCAATGTCACGGTGGCCTATCTTCGCTCGGGCAAGCCGGTCGACGTCTTCGCCCAGGCCCGAATCAACAAGGCCGGACGGCGCGTCGCCCACGTCGTGGCCGAAGCCTGGCAGGAAGAACGGCGCCAACCGATCGCGACCCTGACCGCCCACTTCCTGCTGGATGGCGCCATGGATGGCATGGAAACAATCTAAGGTTGGCGACCACAACCAGGGCATGAACGTAACCCTTGGTAAATAAATCTCTACCAAACACCCTTAATACGCGTTAAGAAACGAAGGTATTTCTTAACCGAGGGGTTAGAGTCATGGACCGCACCGAAGTGATCGCTGGCGTCGCTGGCGAACTGTACGCCACCGAAAAGGCCGTGGATGATGCGATCGCCCACGCCACCGCTCTTGTGCAGTCGATGATCGGGGCCCGCGCCGCCCTTTCGATCTCGGCTGTTTCCGGCGCCGCGTCGCAGGCCAAGGCCATCGAAGCCATCGCCGCCCTCAGCACCGCCCGCGACGCCGTGGTGGCCTGCCACGCCGAACTGGAAAAAGATCACCGTCGCCTCGGCTACGGCGTCTACGCCGCCGGCCCGCTGAACAAGCCCGATGAGTGGGACAACCGCCCGATGACCCGTCAGGACCGTCACCTGCGCGTCGCGTGAATTCCACGTAATATGGGGGAACGGCTCTCCGGTTCCCCATAATCTTGATGTATGTTGGCCCTCATTGTCACGATGACGATGGGGGCTTTCATTGCTGGAAACCATTGCTGGCTATGTCGGCGCAGGCTTCATGGTCCTTGTCGGCCTCTTCGCCTTTCTCAAGGGCGGTGAGCCCGAAAAGATCGGCGCCGGCGCCTATCTGTTCGCCTGGTTCGCCTCCTTGATGGCCCAGACCTCGGGCAGCTATTTCGGCGTGCAATGGGGCGTCTTCGCCATCGACGTCGTGGTTCTGATCATCTTCAGCGCCATGGTCTGGAAGGCGCCGCGCTCCTGGCCCGTATGGGCTTGCGCCCTGCAGCTTCTGGCGGTGACCAGCCACATCATGGTGATGTTCAATCTGAGCCCGCCGATCTCGGCCTTCTACACCGTCGTCAACATGACCGGTTACGGCATCATGCTGTCCATCGCCATCGGCACCTTCTGGGCCTGGCAGGAACGCCGCGCCATCGGCCAGGACGCGGAATAGGTGGATATTCCTATCGCCTGGCGATAGCTTCGGGGCCATGCCCCTGTCCCACGCCAAGCTCTGGAAGGCCCTCGACGCCCTGGCGCGTCGTGAAGGCGCCTCGCCGTCGGGCCTGGCGCGCCGGGCAGGCCTGGACGCCACCAGCTTCAATCCCTCCAAGCGCTTCGGTCCGGGTGAACCGCCCCGTCCGCGCTGGCCCTCGACCGAGAGCCTGACCCGCGTGCTGGAGGCCACGGGTATATCACTCGGTGCCTTCGCGGCCCTGGCCGACGACGCCCCGCCGCAGGACCACGCCATTCCCCTGCTGGGCCTGGCCAGGGCGGGCGACGACGGCTTCTTCGACGACGCGGGCCTGCCCCTGGCTGAGGGCTGGGACCAGACCGACCTGCCGACGCGCAAGGACAGCCTGATCAGCCTGACCATCGACGGGGATTCCATGGCCCCCCTCTATCGCCCCGGCGACCGCGTCATCGTGGATCTGGAGGCGTCCGACGTCCGACGCGGCGACCGGGTGGCGGTGCGCACCACCGGCGGCGAAACCCTGGCCAAGGAGATCGCCGCCATGAACGTCGCCGAGGTGAATCTGGTCTCGATCAACCCCGCCTATCCGCCCCGCGCCCTGCCCCGCCGCGACATCCTGTGGATGGCCCGTATTCTCTGGGTCAGTCAGTAGCCCAAGGCCGGCGGCGCACGAAGCCGCGCTCAAGCAGGCCGACTGGCCGATAGCGCCCAAAGAAAAGGAGCCGCCCCTTTCGAGACGGCCCCTTGAATCAGGCTTTCAGGCCCTTAGTTCGGCGCGACGTAGTGGGCGTTCACCCAGCCGCCGCCGGCGATCTGGACCCACTCGCCCTGCGAACCCACGGCCGTGAAGGGCTGGCCGGCCGACAGAGTGCCTGCCTGACGATAGTTCGTGCCCGGACCCGTGCGGATGCGCAGGTTCGAGGTGGCGCGGTAGGAGTTGGCCGCCGCCTGGTTGGCCGAACGCGCGCGCTGCTGGTTGCAGCCGATGTAGGAACCGGCGGCGGCGCCGGCGCCCGCGCCGACCACGGCGCCGAGGGCGCGCTCGTTCTTGGACACCTGGCTGCCGGCCAGGCCGCCCAGCACGGCGCCGATGGCGGCGCCGGCGCGCTGACGGCCGCCCGGCGCGTCACAGTTGGTGACGCCGTTGGCTTGCGGCATGGCGCTGGCGGTCATCGGCACGGCGGCCGAACCCAGAGCGGCGAACATTGCGGTGGCGGCCAGACCCGCCTTGAAGAATTTCGACATGTCTCTCTCCTGTCATCGAGTGTCGTGGGGAGGAGAATGCGCCAGCGAAGCTGAAGGCTCCCCCGGCCTCGCCGTTATTTTCGGTTCATGTTTGTTAGGGCCTACCGCGCTTCGCGCTACTTGAGGCCCCTAGGCGTTGGCCTACCGCCCTTCGCGCTGCTTGAGGCCGATACGCCCAAAGAAAAAGCCGCCGAGGTTTCCCGCGGCGGCTCCATTCTCGATCAGGCGGCCAGTTCGCCGTTCGCCCCGGCCTCGATCAGGGCGATGGTCTGCGACAGACCATAGATGGCCGCGAACGACCCGAAGCGCGGCCCCTGGGATGCGCCCAGCAGCACCTCGTAGAGCGCCTGGAACCAGGCCCGCAGCGGCTCGAACTCGTGCGCCTTGCCCACCGCATAGACCTCGCCCTGGATGATCTCGCCGTCGGTCGTGTCGGTCGGCAGGGCCTTCAGACGTCCGGCCAGGTCCAGCAGAGCCGCCTTCTCCTTGTCGTCGGGCAGACGATAGGTCTTCGAGGGCTTCACGAAGTCCTCGTAGTAGTTCAGCGCATAGCCCATCAGCCGATCCAGCACGGGCTCGTTCTCAGGCGTGGCGTCCGGCAGGTATTTGGCGAAATAGGCCCACAGCTGATCCTTGCTGGAGGCGTTGGCCACCCCCACCAGGTTCAGCAGCAGGGCGAAGGACACCGGCGAGGCGCTCTCGGGCGGCTGGCCCGAGTGAATGTGCCAGACGGCGTTGTCGATCTGCTTGGCCGGTTCCTGCGTCTTGAACTGCTCGATGAAGGACAGATAGTCGTCCGTCGCGCGCGGAATGACGTTGAAGTGCAGGCTTTTGGCCGACTTCGGCGATTGGAACATGTACCAGCTCAGGCTCTCGGGCGTGCCGTAGCGCAGCCACTCCTCCATCGTCAGGCCGTTGCCCTTGGACTTGGAGATCTTCTTGCCTTCGACGTCGAGGAAGAGCTCGTAGTTGAAGCCTTCCGGCGGCGTGCCGCCCAGAGCGCGACAGATCTTGCCGCTCTCGCGCACGCTCTCGATCAGGTCCTTGCCCGACATCTCGTAGTCGACGTCCAGCGCCGTCCAGCGCATGGCCCAGTCGGGCTTCCACTGCAGCTTCACATGGCCGCCGGTGACGGGCACCTCGGTACGGCCGCCGGCAGGATCGTCGAAGACGATGGTGCCGCGCTCGACGTTACGCTCCAGCGTCGGCACCTGCAGCACATGGCCCGTGATCGGGCTGACCGGCAAGAAGGGCGAATAGGTGGCGCGGCGCTCTTCGCCCAGGGTCGGCAGCATGATGCCCATGACCTTGTCGAAGCGTTCCAGCAGGGTCAGCAGGGTCGCGTCGAACCGACCCGACCGATAGGTCTCGGTCGAGGACATGAACTCATAGTCAAAGCCAAAGCTGTCGAGGAAGGCGCGCAGACGGGCGTTGTTGTGCGCGCCGAAGCTGTCGTGCGTGCCGAACGGGTCGCGCACCCTGGTCAGCGGCAGGTGCAGGTCCTCGCGCAGCATCTCCGGGTTTGGCACCCCCTCGGGCACCTTGCGCAGGCCGTCCATGTCGTCCGAGAAGGCGATCAGGCGCGTGCGCCAGTGGTCGCCGGTCAGGGCGCGGAAGGCGTTGCGCACCATGGTCGTGCGCGCCACCTCGCCGAACGTGCCCATGTGCGGCAGGCCGGACGGGCCGTAACCCGTCTCCAGGATCACCGGCCGGTTCAGCGCCTCGAAGGTCGCCAGAGCCTCGTCCGTCTTGCCCGCGTCGATCAGCAGCTTGGCCGCATCGCGCTCCGCGTCCGACAGCCGTTTCTTGAGCACGTGGGCCAGCAGATTGCGCGCTTGCTCAAACGGCCACGAACGGGCCTCACGGGACAGGGTTTCAAGGTTCTGAAGCATGAAGGGGCTTTGAAGCCTTGAACGCGCGCGGTCAACCGCGGCGGGCGGATCAGAGCCGCGCTTCGGCGTTCCGCGGCAGTTGCATCTGGTTCTCGAAGCTCATGGCCAGGTCGCCGTCCTGATTGGTGACCCAGGTCTTGGTGCGGACCACGCCCCGGTCGGGCTGGCTCTTCGACGGGCGGATGTCCATGATCTCGCGCCGGACCGTCAGGGTGTCGCCGGGCCGCACCGGCCGCACCCACCACAGGGCGTCGACGTTCATGCCCAGCAGCGGCGTCTGGCCGAAATAGGCCTCGTCCACGAACTGGCGCATGACGCGGGAACAGACATGCCAGCCGCTGGCGATCAGACCGCCGAACCGCCCCGCCTCGGCCGCCGCCTTGTCCACGTGCATGGGCTGGGGGTCGAACTGGGTCGCGAAGGCGACGATCTCGTCCTCCGTCATGGTGAAGGGCTCGCCCGTCCAGCTCTCGCCGACGCTCAGGTCGTCCAGATAGCGATCGGTCATGTCGTCTTCCTTCATGCGAACTGCGGATCAGATAGTCGCTTCGCACAGACAGGCCAACCGCCGTGCGCCTTGACCCGGCGGCGCGGGCATGGCCTTTGCCCGTCTTCATGCTGACCTCCGATTTCGACTTCGACCTGCCCGATGACTGCATCGCGCTGCGCCCCGCCGAGCCGCGCGATTCCGCGCGCCTGCTGGTGGTCAGGGACGGCGCCCTGGACGACCGCATCATCCGCGACCTGCCGGACTTCCTGCAGCCCGGCGACGCCCTGGTGTTCAACGATACGCGGGTCATTCCCGCCCGCCTGTCAGGCGTGCGCCAGCGGGTCGGCCCCGAGGGCGAGACCCTGACCGTCGAGGTCGAAGCCACCTTGCATCACCGTGACGCCCCCGACGTCTGGTCCGCCTTCATGAAGCCGGGCAAGCGGCTGAAGGTCGGCGACCGGGTGCGCTTCGGGCGACAGGCTGACGGCGCCTGCGAACTGGGCCGCCTCGACGCTGTCATCGAGGCCAAGAACGACGACGGCCTGATCACCCTGCGGTTCGACCTGGCCGGCCCGGCGCTGGACGACGCCATCCGCGACGTCGGGGTCATGCCCCTGCCCCCCTATATCGCGGCCAAGCGGCCCGAGGACGACCGCGACCTGAAGGACTACCAGACGGTCTTCGCCACCTATGACGGCTCGGTCGCCGCGCCCACGGCGGGCCTGCACTTCACCCCGGCTCTGCTGGACGCGATCCGCGCGCGCGGGGTCAGCACGCACGCCGTGACCCTGCACGTCGGCGCCGGCACCTTCCTGCCGGTCAAGGCCGACGACACCGCCGACCACAGGATGCACAGCGAGTGGGGCGAAGTCTCGGAACAGACCGCCGCCGCCCTGAACGCCGTCCGCGCCGCCGGCGGCCGCATCGTCTGCGTCGGCACCACCTCGCTTCGCCTGCTGGAAAGCGCCACGACCGAGGATGGCGTGGTCCAGCCCTTCCACGGCGACACCGCCATCTTCATCACGCCCGGCTACCGCTTCCGCGCCTGCGACGTGCTGATGACCAACTTCCACCTGCCGAAATCAACCCTCTTCATGCTGGTCAGCGCCTTCGCCGGGCTGGACACCATGCGCGCCGCCTACGCCCACGCCATCGACAGCGGCTACCGCTTCTATTCTTATGGCGACGGAAGCCTGCTGTTCAGGAAGGACGCATGACCGACGATCTGCCCGAAGATCTATCCGCCGCTCTGGACATCCTCGCCTCGGCGGCGAGCGAGATGCAGGATCCGTGGTGGATCTTCGGCGGCGCCGCCATGACCTTGTGGGGCCTTCGCGACTGGCGCGCGCCCGACATAGACATCATGGCCAGCCCCAGGGACGCTCGTCGCCTGATCGAGGCCCTGCATGGCCAGGTGGTCGAGGATCCGGGCGAGGGCCTGTTCCGCTCCCAGGTCTTCGGCCAGATCCTGACGACGCCCGTGCCCCTGGACGTCATGGCCAACATGGACGTGCGCGCCGGCGGCGACTGGGTCCCGGTCACCTTCTCGACCCGCGTGCCGATCGCGCTGGAGGACTTCACCGTCTTCACGCCCTCGATCAACGAGCAGATCGAAACCTGCCGCCTGTTCGGCCGCCCCAAGGACCTGCAGCGCGCCGAAATGCTGGAAAGCCTGCTCTAGCCTGCCTCTCCCCGGAGTTTTTGTTGCCCTTCCCGTTTGAAATTTCCGCTGTCGAAGGCCGCGCCCGCACCGGCGTTCTGAAGACCCCGCGCGGCGACATCCGCACCCCGGCCTTCATGCCCGTCGGCACCGCCGCCACGGTCAAGGCGATGACGGTGGATCAGGTCAGGCAGACCGGCGCGGACATCATCCTGGGCAACACCTATCACCTGATGCTGCGTCCCGGACCGGAGCGGATGGAGCGCCTGGGCGGCCTCCACAACTTCATGCGCTGGGACAAGCCGATCCTGACGGACTCCGGCGGCTTCCAGGTCATGAGCCTGTCCGGCATCTCCAAGCTGACCGAGGAGGCCGTGACCTTCTCCAGCCACATCGACGGGTCGAAACACGTCCTGACGCCGGAACGCTCGATCCAGATCCAGGCCGACCGCCTGGGCTCCGACATCGTCATGCAGCTGGACGAATGCGTCGCCTGGCCCGCCGAGGAAAAGCGCGCCCGTCAGGGCATGGAGCTGTCGGCCCGCTGGGCGCTGCGCTCGAAAAACGCCTTCGGCACGCGCGACACCCAGGCCCTGTTCGGCATCCAGCAGGGCTCGACCTATGAGAACCTGCGCCGTGAATCCTCGGAACGCCTGCAGGAGATCGGCTTCGACGGCTACGCCATCGGCGGCCTGGCCGTCGGCGAGGGCCACGAGGCCATGTGCGAGGTTCTGGACTTCGCCCCCGAGTTCCTGCCGAAAGACCGCCCCCGCTACCTGATGGGCGTCGGCAAGCCGATCGATCTGGTCGAGGCGGTTTATCGCGGCGTCGACATGTTCGATTGCGTCCTGCCGACCCGCGCCGGGCGCCACGGCCAGGCCTGGACCTGGGACGGGCCGATCAACATCAAGAACGCCCGCTTCGCCGAGGATCAGGACCCGCTGGACATGGGCGTGCCCTGCCCCGCCTCCAACGACTATTCAAAGGCCTACCTGCACCACCTGATCCGCGCCGACGAGATTCTCGGCAAGGTGCTGCTCAGCTGGCACAACATCGCCTTCTTCCAGGCCCTGACGGCGGCCATGCGCGAGGCCATCAGCGAAGGCCGGTTCGAGCAGTTCCGGCGCGACTTCCGCGCCCGGCACCTGAAGGCCTAGTTGCGGGCCTGATTACGGGTCTGGCGGGGGACGAACCCCGCCGGGGCCGCCGGCGGGGCGCAGTTGCGCTGCATCCCCACGCCCTTCAGGAAGGACCGGCGGCGCAGCCCCGCCTGAATGGCCGACTGCACGTGCTTGCTGTGGGCGTCCGCCCCGCTCAGACGGCGCACCCAGCTGCGCGCCGGGATGAAGTCCGTGACCGCGCCCCGCACCGCGTCCAGCGTGGCGCCCGCCGCCGCATCCGCCGCCCGCTCGCTCACATAGGAGCCGTCCTGCGACGGCGGCGCATCCGTGTCCGGTCCCAGGGCCTCGTCCAGCCGCGCGATCTCGGCGGCGATGGTCTGACAGTGATTCAGATTGCGCAGATCATAGGGATTGCTCTCGGCCTGCAGCAGGACGGTGGGGATCATCTGACGGCGCAGGTTCAGGTCGTCCAAAGGCGCCGTCACCGCGTCGCCCAACCCGGCCCCCACCTGCTCCGCGCCCCCACGCGCCGAGGCGCCGGCGTTACAGCCAGCCAGGATCAGGGACGCGGCGACGACGGAAAGAGCAAGAAAGCGCATGCCCCCTTAGATCATGAGGCCCCCGCCCAAGCCAAGCCGTAGGCTTGCACGTCGCGCCCTGGCGGATCAGCGGACGACTGCACCGGCGCGGCGTCAAACCCGCCACGTCACCTTGCTGGACCACAAGCTGACGGGCCTCGAAGACAGCCTGCGCGACAAGCATCCGCAAGACCCGAGACTCTCGGCGCCGATATCTAAACTGGGGAGAAGGGAGATGGTACGCCCCCTCGGGCTCGAACCGAGGACCCTCTGATTAAAAGTCAGATGCTCTAACCAACTGAGCTAGGGGCGCACACTCTTTGAAATCAACCACTTGGATTGGTTTCCCGCCGACAGGCGCAGCGCCTGTTTGCGGAGGCGGTTTCTGGTTCATTCGCGGATGGAGGTCAAGGGCCGCAGCGCGGGTAGATGCGCATTTTGTGAGGAAATCGTACGGACCCTGGTTATCCCCGTCGCCTGAAACAGGCTGGCGTCGCCCGGCCGTTCCGCCTTAGCTTCGCGCCATGGGACCTCTGGCCGGACTGCGCATTATCGAAATCGACGGCCTGGGGCCGGTCACCTTCGCCGGCATGGTGCTGGCCGACATGGGGGCGGAGGTGGTGCGTCTGACGCGCGGCGGAAACGCCCCCGCCGCCGTGTTCGACGATGTCGGCGGCGAAGTCCTGCACCGCGGGCGCACGGCTGTTCCGGTCGACCTGAAATCACCCGAGGACCGCGACAAGGTCCTGGCCCTGATCGAAAGCGCCGACGCCCTGATCGAGGGCTTCCGCCCTGGCGTCATGGAGCGCCTGGGCCTCGGCCCCGAGGTCTGCGCCGCGCGCAATCCGCGCCTGGTCTATGGCCGCGTCACCGGTTGGGGCCAGACCGGACCGATGGCGGATCAGGTCGGCCATGACATCAACTACATCGCCCTGTCCGGCGCGCTCCATCCGATGGGCGCGGCCGACCGCCCCCCTTCCCCGCCCCTGAACCTGGTCGGCGACTACGGCGGCGGGGCCATGATGTTGGTCAGCGGCGTTCTGGCGGCCCTGCTGGAGGCCAAGACCACCGGACGCGGGCGCGTCGTGGACGCCGCCATGACCGACGGCTCCGCCCTGCTGACCAGCCTGTTTCACGCCCTGCGCGCGCGCGGCCTTTGGAGCGACCGGCGCGGCGCCAACCTGCTGGACGGCGGCGCGCCCTTCTATCGCTGCTACGCCTGTCGTGACGGCGGCTTCGTCGCCGTGGGGGCGCTGGAACCGCGCTTCTACGCCGCCCTCATCCAGGGTCTGGGCCTGACGCCGGATGAGGCGCCGCAGTTTGATCGCGAGAACTGGCCCGCCTTGCAGGCCCGCTTCGCCGCCCTGTTCGCCGCGCGCGACCGTGACGACTGGGCCGCCCGTTTCGCCGGAACCGAGGCCTGCGTCACCCCGGTCCTGACCCTGGGCGAAGCGGCGGATCACCCGCACAACCGGGCGCGAGGGACCTTTGTCGAGGCCGGAATCATCCAACCCGCGCCTGCCCCCCGCTTTGCCGTCGCGACCGCTTCGGTCAGCGCCGAACGCCCCGTCCGCCCCCTGGATCAGGCCCTGGACGGCTGGAGCGAGCCCACATCGCCGCGCGTGACGTAAAAGGTTCAGTTGCGGTTCATTTTCCTTCGGTCAACAAGGGGACAGGAACCCAGCGCCCCACACGGCGTTTGCCACCCCAACAGGGGGAAGAAACTCAGATGAACCAGTTGATTGTAAAACGTTTGCTGCTGGCGGCCGGCCTCGGCGCCGCCGCCCTCCTCGCTTCCTGCGACCAACCGCATCAGGAGAGCGACTACGAGGCGGTCGAAATCCAGACCGAAGAGCCGGTTGCGCCGGCGGCCGAAGACTCGGCCGCCCCCGCCGTGGCCGAAGCGCCCATCCCCACCGACGCCCCGCCGCCGGTGGACGCCCTCCCGCCGGAAAACCGCACCTCGGAACAGACGGTCCAGCCTGAAAGCGATACGCTGTTCTACTGATTCCGCCGAGATCACGGCCTCGCGCCGCTCGCCACGCTCTGAACAAGGCTCCAGTTTGACGTCGAGGCCTCATCTTCCTCTCGCCGCCCCCCTGCTTGGCGGACTGGCGCTGTGGATCGCTTGCGGCCCTGTCCTCGCGGATGTGCCCAAGGCCCAGATTCGCGGCGAGGTGGACGCCGAACTGCGTCGTCAGCTGGAGCAGGCCGTCGGTCGCGCCGACGCCGCCCCGGCCAACCGCTTTGAAGCCCGGCGGCGCGCGCGCGGCGCCATGGAGGCGGCCGAGGCCCTGTTGCGTTCCGAGGGCTATTATCAACCGACCCTCCAGGACGATGTCGAGGGCGAGGACGCGCCGGTCGCCGTGGTGACGATCACCCCGGGCCGGCGCTTCGCCCTGGGCGACACCCGGATCAACTGGAGCGCGCCCGCCCCCGACGCCGTAACGGAAGAGGTCGTGCGCAAGGATCTGGCCCTGCGGCCCGGCGAGCCCGGTCGCGCCGCCGACATCCTGGCGGCTGAAGGCCGCGTCGTGGCGGGACTGACCCGCGAGGGCTATGCCGACGCCAAGGCCGAGCCTCGTCGCGTGGTGGTGGATCACGCCGACTTCACGGTCCAGCCCACCTTCAATATCGCCTCGGGCGCACTGGTGCGTCTTGACGGCCTGCAGGTCCGGACGCGCGGCCCGACCAATCCCGCCTGGGTCGCGGGCCTGGCGCCTTGGACGGCCGGGGACCGCTATGATCCCGAGGACGTCGCCGAACTGGAACGCCGTCTGCTGGACACGGGCGTCTACGACGGCGTCAACGTCTCGCTGGCGCCCCAGGATCAGACCACGCCCGAGGGCTTGCGCCCCGTCGTCGTCGGCCTCTCTGATCGGCCGCGCCGCCTGCTGGAAGCTGGCGCCACCTATTCCACGGCCGAAGGAGCGGGCGTCGATGTCTTCCAGACCCGCTTCAACCGGTTCGGTCGCGCTGACACCCTGAAATACGGAGCCCGGATCGCCAGCATCGACAGCCGCATCGGCGCCGAATGGTCCCTGCCGCACTTCCGTCGTCCTGGCCGGACGCTGAAACTGTCGTCCTACGTCGTCAATGAACAGACCGACGCCTATGATCGCAGCGCCATCACGCTGAACGCCGACCTGTCCCAGCGCATCGGGAAGACCTCCTTCTTCACCTACGGCCTGGGCGTCGATGCGGGTCAGTACACCGAGAACCGCTTCGATCCCGTGACCCAGGCGCCGATCACCTTCGACCGGGACCTGGCCATCGTCACCGGTCGCGCCATCGCCTTCATGGACCGTTCGAACGATCCTCTGGATCCCACGCGCGGCTTCCGTCTCTACGTCTCCGCCCAACCGACCGCGGTGGCCGGCGAGGACACGGTCCTGTTCCTCAAGACCGAGGGCCAGGCCACCGCCTATCTGC
This sequence comes from Brevundimonas sp. T2-11, assembly GCF_055397675.1. NCBI lineage: Bacteria > Pseudomonadati > Pseudomonadota > Alphaproteobacteria > Caulobacterales > Caulobacteraceae > Brevundimonas > Brevundimonas sp. T2-11. Next base: position 1,028,944 of record NZ_AP027920.1, on the reverse strand, counting down.
CCCTGCAGGACGGCGCCAAAACCGTTCTGGCCGGTCGCGCGCGCATCGGCTCCATCATCGGCGGCGAGGAACTGACCGTGCCTTCGGACCGCCTCTTCTATTCCGGCGGCGGCGGCTCGGTGCGCGGCTACTCCTATCAGAGCATCAACCCGCGCCTGCCCGACAACACCCCGCGCGGCGGCCTGTCGCTGTTCGAGACCTCGCTGGAAGTCCGTCGGGACATCGGCGCCAAGTTCCAGGCCGTCGCCTTCGTCGACGCCGGCGCCATCGGCTTCCAGGAAACGCCCAACCTCACCAACATGCGCTACGGCGCGGGCGTCGGCGTTCGCTACAAGCTGCCGTTCGGGCCGGTGCGCGCCGACATCGCCGTCCCGCTGAACAAGCGCGAGGGTGATTCCAACTTCCAGCTCTACATCAGCATCGGCCAGGCGTTTTGACCGACACTCCCCCGCCTCACGAATCCGAAGCGGACGCCGCCGCCGAGACCCCGGCCAGGGCGGAAAAGCGCAAGCGCACGCGCCTGCAACTGATCGCCTTCGTCAGCGGCGTCGTGGTCGCCGTCCTGCTGGCCCTGACCATCGTCCTCGCGATCGGCGGACGGATGTATCTGGTCTCGGATTCCGGACGCGAGCTGATCACCAGCTTCGTCGCGGGCAAGAAGATCAGCCGCTATGGCCGCATCAACGTCGAGGGTCTCAAGGGCGACCTGTTCGACGACTTCTCCTTGGAGCGCGTCACGGTCACGGACCAGAACGGCGTCTGGCTGGAGGCGACCAATGTCCGCGTAGACTGGTCCTACTGGCCCCTGCTGATGCGCCGCTTCCACGCCAGCGAAATCAGCGCCGACCAGATCCGCCTCATCCGTCGTCCCCTGCTGGAGCCTCGCACCGAGCCAGGCGGCCCCCAGGCCATCACCGTCGACATCGACAGGTTCCGCGCCAACGTCGAACTGATGGAGGACTTCTCCAAGGAATATGGTCGCTGGACCCTGAGCGGCGACGCCGAGATCCCCCGCAAGGGCGACAAGGTGGTCAACGTCGACGCCTTCAGCCTGAACCGCAAGGGCGACCATCTTCTGCTCAAGGCCGTCATCGGCAAAAAGCCCGAAGACCTGCGCGTCAACCTGCGCGCCAGCGAGGCCCAGGGCGGCCCCATCGCCGGAGCCCTGGGCTACTCCCCGGACAGGCCCTTCTCGGCCGTCGCCGTGGTCAACGGCGAGATCGTCAACGTCGAGGTCAAGACCGGCGACTTCATCCCCCTGTCGGTCAAGGGCCGCTACGGCGAGGACGGGGCGCGCATCGGCGGCGCCGCCGACTTCTCGGGCTCGGACCTGCTGACCCCCTTCGTCGAGCGCATCGGGCGCACCGCCCGCTTCGGTTTCGCCACCACGCCGGACAGGACCCGCGAGGGCTTCCAGGGCGTCGCCTGGACCCTCAGCGCCGACAACATCCAGTCCCAAGCGCGCGGCCTGATCCGCCTCAAGGACCGCACCGCGCCTGACGGCGTCAACCTGACAATCACCACGCCGTCGCTGACCCGCCTGGTCGGTTTCACCCTGGCCGAAGCGACCACCTACACCGGCGTCTTCAAGGGCGACGCCAGGACCTGGACCCTGCAGGGTTCGGCCAGTCTCCAGAACGCCGACCTGGCCAGCTACCGCGCCGCCCGCATCTCGGGCCCGCTCGACATCGCCGTGAACAAGGGTCAGTTCGACATCACCACCGACGCCCGCGCGGTCGGCGGCTCGACCGCCGGCGTCATCGGCGCGCTTCTGGGCGCGACACCGCGGGTTCAACTGCAGGGCTCGCGCACCACCGACGGCGCCTATGTGCTGAAGAAGATCGACGGTCGCGGCCAGGCCCTGACCCTGACCGGCTCGGGCGGACGCAGCATCACCGGCGGCCTCAGCTTCCGCGGCGAGGCCGACATCACCGACATCTCGCGCATCCGTCCCGGCGCGCGCGGCTCGTTCAAGGGCCCGATCCAGGCGGGCAAGGCGCGCGGAAACACGCCGTGGACGCTCAGCTTCGACGGGCGCGGCTCGGGCATGGCCATCGGCATGGAGGAACTGGATCGCCTTCTGGGCCAGACCCCGCGTCTCAAGGCCGTCGGATCGTGGAACCACGGCGTCCTGTCCATCGACAGCAGCGAACTGACCGGCGCCGCCGGCCGCATGGGCGCCAAGGGACTGATCGAGGGCGGCAAGATGCGTCTGGCCCTGGACTGGGACGCACGCGGACCGTTCGGCGTCGGCCCCGTGGCCATCGACGGCGCCATGACCGGCGACGGCGCCCTGACCGGCACCCTGGCCCAGCCTCGCGCCGACCTGCGCGCCGCCTTCGACAAGGTGGCGGCCGGCGGCCTGGTCCTGACCAACGCCGACCTGATCCTCAGCTTCCGCAAGGGGACGGACTCTTCGGACGGCCGGGTCGTCGTCAACGCGGGCTCCAACTATGGCCCGGCGCGCGCCTCGGGGAACTTCTTCCTCGGCGGCAAGCAGATCCGCCTGACCGAAGTGGACCTCAACGCCGGCGGCGTCACGGCCCAGGGCGCCGTCGCCCTGTCCAACAACTATCCTTCCAGCGCCGACCTGACCTTCACCGCGCGTCAGGGCGCCTTCCTCGCATCCGGCGAGGCCAATGGCCGGGTCCGCCTGACCGACGGCGGCGGCGATCAGAGCGCCGTTCTGGACGTCACCGGCCGCAACGTCCGCCTCGCCGGTTCGACCTGGGTCGTTCGCAACCTGTCGCTCAAGGGCCAGGGCACGCTGGAGCGCCTGCCCTTCACCCTGTCCGCCGATGTCGGCGGCGCCACCCCGATCCAGTTCAACGGCACGGGCGAATATTCGCGTCAGGGGCCCGCCCAGTCCGTCACCCTGCGCGGCGGCGGCCGCGTGCGCGAGGTCGCCTTCACCACCCGCGCGCCCGCCATCATCGCCCTGAACGGCGACGGTCGCGTGGTCCGTGTCGATCTCGGCGTCGGCGGCGGCGTCCTCTCCGGCGAACTGCGTCAGGACAAGCAGGGCAGCGCCATCCAGGCCGACCTGACCAATGTCGAAATGGGCTCCCTGGCGCCCGACCTGCGCGGCCAGATCACCGGCCGCGTTTCGTTGCAAGGCTCGGGCGACACCCTGAACGGCTCGGCCAACGTCGATCTGAAACAGCTGCGCAGCATCGACGCGCCGCGCGGCCTGGCCGTGGACGGCGCCCTGAGCGCCGATCTGACCGACAATGTCCTGCGCATCCGGGCCCAGGCCAATGACGGCACGGCGGTTCAGGCCTCGGCCGACGTCAGCCTGCCGGTCGAGGCCTCGGCCGCGCCGCTGCGACTGGCTGTCGCCCGCACGCGCGACATGTCGGGCCAGATCGCCATCAATGGCCAGATCCAGCCTATCTGGGACCTGTTCCTGGGCGGCGCCCAATCCTTGTCCGGTCAGGTCGCGGCGCGCGCCACCCTGGCCGGCACGCTGAACGAGCCGCGACTGAACGGTCGGATGGATCTGACCCAGGGTGCCTTCCGCGACAGCGTCACGGGTCTGCGGCTTGAAAGCGTGACCCTGGCCAGCCGCTTCGACGACAGCCAGGCCGTCATCGAACGCTTCGAGGCGGCCGACGGCGCCAAGGGCACGGTGACCGGCAACGGCAATCTGGGCCTGCGCCAGGGCTCGGGCTCCACCCTGCGGCTGGAGCTGACCCGGTTCCGCGTCATCGACAATGACATCGCGGAAGCCCGCGCCAACGGCGTGATCACGGCTGTGCGGGGCGCTGACGGCAATATCCAGCTGAGCGGCGACCTGGACATCGACGATGCGAACATCTCTCCCAACCTGCCGGGCTCCAACGGCGTGGTGAAAATGGATGTGGTCGAGGTCAACCGCCCCGGCGGCGATCCGGTCGAGACCGAGACCCGCGCGCGCGGCCCCCAGATCGGTCTGAACCTCAACCTGACCGGGCGCGAGATCCACGTGCGCGGACGCGGTCTGAATGTCGAGCTGACGGCCAACGCCCGCGTGCGCGGCACCATCGCCCAGCCTCTGCTGACCGGAACCGCCAACGTCGTGCGCGGCGATTACGAGTTCGCGGGCAAGCGCTTCGTCTTCGACGACAGCGGCTCGGTGACCCTGTCGACCGATCCGGCGCGGATCCGTCTGAACCTGGCGGCTGTTCGCGAAGACCCGGCCCTGACGGCCGCCATCAAGGTCACCGGCACCGCGGCCCAGCCCAAGATCGAACTGACCTCGACCCCCTCCCTGCCCCAGGACGAAATCCTGTCTCAGGTCCTGTTCGGCCGTTCCGCCTCGCAACTGTCAGGCTTTGAAGCGGCCCAGCTGGCCTCGGCCGTGGCCTCTCTCGCCGGCGGCGGCGGCTTCGACGTGATCGGCAACCTGCGCGAACTGGCGGGTCTGGACCGCCTGTCCTTCGGCGGCGAGGCCTCCAGCCTGACGGTCGCCGGCGGCCGCTACATCACCGACGACGTCTATCTGGAGATCATCGGCGGCGGCGAAGGCGGGGCGGCGGTCAACGTCGAATGGCAGGTCCGCCGCAATCTGGCGGTCAGCTCCAAGTTCGGCGGCGAAGGCGACGCCAGCCTGTCCGTTCGCTGGCGCCGCGAAAGCGACCGTCCCGGCGGCGACCGCCCCGGCCAGCGGCGGAATCGCAGCCGCTAAGCCAATGCCGATCCTCCCCTGCAAAGCGGGGGAGGATTGAGCCTAAAGCTCGGTATTCAACCTATAGAAGGTCCAGAATGCTCTCGACCGGCCGTCCGATGCGGGCGCCCTTGTCGCTCTGGACGATGGGTCGCTCGACCAGGACCGGCTCGGCGATCATGGCCGCGCGGATGACGTCGTCCGAGGCCCCGCTCGCCAGCAGTTCGCCCGTCCTGGCCTCACGCTTGCGCAGCATCCCCGCCAGACCGACGCCCGTCTCCCTGGCCAGCCGGTCCAGCGTCGCCGCATCCCAGCCGGTCTTCAGATATTCGACCACCACCGGCTGAACGCCCTTTTCCTGCAGCAACTCCAGCGCCTTGCGCGAGGTCGAGCATTTCGGATTGTGGAAGATGGTGACGGTCATCAGTAGGTCCGTTTCAGTTTTTCCAGGGCGGTCGCGCCTCGATAGGACGCGATCACGGGCAGCGAAAGAATAGCGAAGAGCGCCCAACTAAACATCGCCCAGCCGTCCATTGCGCCTTTCGGAAAGAACCCGAACGCCAGCACACCGATCGTCGTCACGATGGAGTAGGCGCCAAACAGCAGCATGGCGATGGGAATACTGCGTGTCATCTGCCGCCATTGCACCACAGCGACCGTGGCCATCAGCACGACCACCGCGAGGCTGAGCATCGCCATCATGGGTCGCATCGCATCGAATATCGCCATTTGGAACTCGAGTTCCTTGGCCGGTATTTGCATCTGCGCGAACTGCTGCGACATCAAGTCCCGCATGTAGCCGGGATCAGCCATGGTTCGAATACTCGAGATCGCAGACGCCAGCGTCTCGATCCCCAAGGCCACCGCTCCCACCCGCGCCGCCCTCCGCGCCTCGGCCATGCCGCGCGGCGGCGTGAAGGGATTGGCCGCACGCAGCCACAATTTCACATTCTGGTTCATCATCGCCCCCCGGCTGTCAGACCCTACCTCTTAGAGGCAAGCGGCGCCGTGGCAAGTCGCCCCCGCCCCGCCGCACCGCGCAGGCCGCCGACGTGCAGAACCGCGCAGGCCAGCATGGCCGCCGCCGCGATCATCCCGCCCCAGGCCGGCACGCCCGCCACGCCCATCGGCGCCCCGACCAGCAGGCTGACGCCGGTGGAGCTCAGCTCATACAGGGCCCAGGCCAGGCCGAAGACCGGCAGGATGCGATTGGGCCGACGCCATTGCGCCCAACCCAGTCCCGCGGCGATCAGGGCGAAGACGATCGCGAAACCCGTCGTCGCGCCCCGGAACTCGGCGTAGCTGGCGTCCGAGGCGTACCAGACCAGCCCCGCCTGCAGCAGACCCGCCGCCGCCCACAGCCAGAACGCCGTCGCGCTGAGGCGAGCCATCGCCTCCGCCCTCGCCCCCGAATCGACAGGTCCGAACGGGTTGGGGAAGCTGAAACGACGGTTCATGCGCGACTCCTCGACTGCGGCGGCAAACCTATCCCGCGCGCCCCCGTTTTCCCAAGCCGGTAAGCGAGAAACCGCCCCGCCTTCACCTTTGTCCTGCCCCCGTCTAGTGTCGTCGTTATGCGGATCGAACCTCAAGATCAGGCCGTGCTCGATCACGTCGCGGCCCAAGGCGACGCCATTGTCCAGCGCGCCGTCGACTGGTCCAACATCAACTCAGGCAGCCGCCACGCCGAAGGCCTGGCGCGGGTACTCGACGTTCTGGACGCCACGGCGCGCGCCGCTTTCGAAACGGCGACGGTCGAGCGCGTACCGACCCAAGGCTCCACCACCGTCGCCGACAGCGGCGCGGTGATCGCCGAGAGCTACGCCGACTGCCTGAAAATCACTGCCCGCCCCGAAGCCCCGCTTCAGGTCGTCCTGACCGGCCACTACGACACCGTCTTCCCCGCCGACAGCGCCTTCCAGACCGTCGTCACCCGCGACGACGGGGCCCTGAACGGCCCCGGAATCGCCGACATGAAGGGCGGGATCAGCGTCATGCTGGCCGCGCTCGAAGCCTTCGAAACCCACCCGGACAAGGGCCGCGTCGGCTGGACCGTGCTGCTCAGCCCCGACGAAGAGATCGGCTCGCCCGCCTCGGCCCCCCTGCTGGCGGAACTGGGCGCGCGCGGCCATGTCGGCCTGACCTATGAACCGGCCCTGTCCGACGGGACCCTGGCCGGCGAACGCAAGGGCAGCGGCAACTTCCACCTGATCGTCACCGGCAAGGCCGCCCACGCGGGCCGCGCCTTCCACGAGGGCGCCAACGCCGTCGCCGGCGCCGCCATCATCGCCGCCCGCCTGCACGGCCTGAACGGCCAGCGCGAGGGCGTCACCGTCAACGTGGCCAAAATCGCCGGCGGCGGGCCGCTGAACGTCGTCGCCGACAACGCCGTGATCCGCTTCAACGTCCGCGTGCCTGACGCCCAGAGCGCCGCCTGGATCGACCAGACCGTGCGCGCCCTCGCCGCCGAGCCCCCCTTCCCCGGCCTGACCCTGGACCTGCACGGCGGCATGACCCGCGCGCCCAAGCCGATGGACGCCAGCCAGACCGCCCTCTTCCACGCCGTGCGTGACGCGGGCGACCTGCTAGGCCAGACTATCGCCTGGAAACCCTCGGGCGGCGTCTGCGAGGGCAACAACCTGCACGCCGCGGGCCTGCCCAATGTCGACACCCTGGGCGTCGTGGGCGGCGAGATCCACTCGGATCAAGAGTTCGCCTGGCCCGCCAGCTTCGTCGAACGGGCGCAGCTGTCCGCGCTCATCCTGTGCAAGATCGCCTCGGGCGAGATCGACGCCCTCAAACTGAAACAGCTCCGACTGGAGACCATGTAACCGCATGCTCGTTGTTCGCCCCGCCGGCCCCGCCGACCTTCATCACCTGCTCGAACTGGCCATCCTGTCCGGCCCCGGCTTCACCAGCCTGCCCGAGGACGCCGACGTCCTGAGCGAGCGTCTGGAACTCAGCCAGGCCAGCTTCGAAGGCCGCGTCCCGCCTCAGGAGGCCTGGTACACCCTGATGCTGGAAGACGGCGACACCGGCGACATCGACGGCATCGGTTCGGTCAAGGCGACCGTGGGGCTGAAGCGACCCTTCTTCTCGTTCCGTGTGGTCAACAACACCGTCCAGTCGCCTTCGCTGGGCATGAAGCTGAACCACCAGACCCTGGTCCTGGTGAACGAATGCACCGGCTGGACCGAGGTCGGCTCGCTGTTCCTCAAGGCCGACCGCCGCAAGGGCGGCGCCGGGCGCCTGCTCAGCCAGTCGCGTTACATGCTGATCGGCGCCCAGCCGGACCTGTTCGCCGACAACGTCCTGGCTGAGTTGCGCGGCGTCTTCACCCCCGACGGCTACTGCCCCTTCTGGGACCATGTGGCGCACAAGTTCTTCCCCATGGACTTCGACGACGCCGACCGTATGAGCGGCTCAACCGACAAGCAGTTCATCCTCGACCTGGCCCCGCGCCACCCCATCTACATCGACCTTCTGCCTGAACCGGCCCGCGCCGTGATCGGCAAGGTCCACCCCCAGGGCGTGCCCGCCATGGCCCTGCTGGAATCCGAAGGTTTCCGCCCCAACGGCCTGGTCGACATCTTCGACGCCGGTCCGACCGTGGCCTGCGGCCGCGACAACATCCGCACCGTGCGCGACGCCCGCGTCCTGACCGCCCGTATCGAGAAGGAGGTCGAGGTCGAACTGCCCAGCCTCGTCTCGACCGACAGCGTCGCCGCCTTCCGCGCCGTCCGCGCCCGCGTCCTGATCGACGGCGACGTGGTCCGTATGACCCCCGACGTCGCCGCCGCCCTGAAGATCAAGGACGGCGCTGTCGTCCGCGTGAAATCCTGAACCGAGTACCCGCCATGACCCGTTTCAACTCCACCAACCCCGCCACCGGCGAGACCGTCTGGGAAGGTGAAGCCGCCTCCGTCGAACAGGTCGGCGCCGCCGTCGAGGCCGCCCGCGCCGCCTTCCCCGACTGGGCCGACCGCCCGCGAGGTGATCGCATCGACGCGGTGAAACGCTATCAGGCCATCCTGAAAGAGCGCGCGCCCGAAATGGCCGAGGCCATCAGCCGCGAAACCGGCAAGGCCCTGTGGGAAACCAGGACCGAACTCGCCTCGATGGCGGGCAAGGTCGACATCTCGATCCGCGCCTATGACGAGCGCACTGGCGAGCGCAGCAGCGAAACCGCCTTTGGTCGCGCCGTCCTGCGCCACCGCCCGCACGGCGTCTCGGCGGTGCTCGGCCCGTTCAACTTCCCCGGCCACCTGCCCAACGGCCACATCGTCCCGGCCCTGCTGGCGGGCGACACCGTGGTCTTCAAGCCGTCCGAGGAGACGCCCCTGACCGGCCAGCTGATGGCCGAATGCCTGGACGCCGCCGACCTGCCCAAGGGCGTGTTCAACATGGTGCAGGGCGGACGCGAGACCGGCGCGGCCCTGCTGGACCAGCCCATCGACGCCCTGATGTTCACCGGCTCGGGCGCAGCGGGCGCGCATTTCCGGCGCAAGTTCGCCGATGACCCGCACGTCATCCTGGCGCTGGAGTTGGGCGGCAACAATCCGCTGGTCGTCTGGGACGCCGCCGACGCCGAAGCCGTCGCGGGCATCGTGGTCCAGTCCGCCTTCGTCACCACGGGTCAGCGCTGCTCCTGCGCGCGCCGCCTGATCGTGCCGGAAGGCGCGGCGGGCGACGCCATCGTCGAGGCCGTGGCGGCCCTGTCCGACCGCCTGAACTTCGCCCCCTGGGACAGCGATCCCGAGCCCTACGCCGGGCCGCTGATCTCCGAAAAGGCCGCCAGCAATGCGCTGGCCGCCCTGCAACAGCGCATCGACATGGGCGCAAAGGTCATCCGCGCCTCGGGCCCCGTCGACAACCTGCCGGGAGCCTTCGTCAAGCCCGCCATCATCGATGTCACTGGCGTCGCGGTCGAGGACGAGGAAATGTTCGCCCCCTTCCTGCAGGTCATCCGCGTCCCGACCTTCGACGCCGCCATCGCCGCCGCCAACGCCACCAAGTACGGCCTGTCCGCCGGTCTGGTCAGCGATGACGCCAAGCACTGGGACCGCTTCATCAACCGCATCCGCGCCGGCGTGGTGAACTTCAACCGCCCGACCACGGGCGCCGCGGGCGACATGCCCTTCGGCGGCCTCGGCGCCTCCGGCAACCACCGCCCCAGCGCCTACTACGCCGCCGACTACTGCGCCTACCCGGTCGCCAGCTTCGAGGCCGGCGCGGTGAAGAATATCGAAAGCGAGATCAAGGGGCTCCGCTGATTTTCTCACACCCCGCCCCTCTCCACACACAAAAGCCCTCCCCCTCGAGGGGGGAGGGTTGGGAGGGGGTGCGTCCACGCCCATTCCGCCCCATGCGCAAGAGGCTCCGCGCGTCCTTTGGCCGGGCGACGCCATGACCGGTCCCGAATCTTTCGACATCACGCCTCGTATCAAGCCACGCGACCGCGCTCGCGCCCGCTCGCTTCGCTCGGCCCCCACCTGGACCGAGGCAAAGCTGTGGGACCGCCTGCGCCGCCTGCCGATCCGCATCCGGCGTCAGGCCCCGATCGGCCCCTATGTCGCGGACTTCGCCTGTCTGCGCGCCCGTCTGGTGATCGAGGTCGACGGCGGCGTCCACAACCTCACCGACGTCGCCCTGCGCGATATGAAACGTGATGCTTGGCTGGCGGACGAAGGCTACCGCGTCCTGCGCATCGACAGCCGCCGCATCCCCGACGATTTCGACGCTGTCGTCTCGGAAATCACCCAGGCCATCCGCCTCAAAGCCCCCCTTCCCCTCGAGGGGGAAGGGGTCGGGGGATGGGGTGAAGCCGCACCGCATCTGGAAATGACGCAAGAGGCGCAGTCGCGTCTCCCGCGCTCCACCGACAACCAACCTGCCAACACCCCCACCCACCCCTCCCCCCTCGAGGGGGAGGGCTCATGAGCATGATGATGCCTGCCATCGAAGCCAACGCCGACGGCCTGATTGGGCCGACCCACTCCTATGCGGGCCTGTCGCCGGGCAACCTCGCCTCCAGCCTGAACAAGGGCGAGGCGTCGAACCCGCGCGCGGCGGTCTTGCAGGGCCTCGACAAGATGAAGACCCTGGCTGACCTGGGCCTGCCGCAGTTCGTCCTGCCGCCGCACGAACGGCCCAACATCCCCTTCCTGCGATCGCTCGGCTTCTCGGGCAACGACAAGACGGTGCTGGCCAAGGCCTGGCGCGACGCGCCGGCCTTCGCCGCCGCCGCCTGCTCGGCCTCGCCCATGTGGGCCGCCAACGCCGCGACCGTGACGCCCAGCGCTGACGCCGCCGACGGCCGCGTCCACTTCACCCCCGCCAACCTGCACACCAACCTGCACCGCTCGCTGGAACACCAGCAGACGAAGCGGGCGCTGGACGCGCTCTTCCCCGACGCGAGCAAGTTCGCCGTCCATGACGCCCTGCCCGCCGTCGCCCATCTGGCCGACGAGGGCGCCGCCAACCATGTCCGCCTGTGCGCTGCTCACGGCGGTCGCGGGGTCAATCTGCTGGTCTGGGGCCGCGAAGCCTTCGAGCCGTGGGAGGGTCGCTTCCCCGCCCGCCAGACGCGCGAGGCCAGCCAGGCCATCGTCCGCCGCCACGAAGCCGGCCGCCCGGTTCTGGCCCAGCAGTCGCGCGCGGCCATCGACGGCGGGACCTTCCACAACGACGTGGTCTGCGTCGGCGCCCTGGACACCCTCTTCTTCCACGAGCTGGCGTTCGAGGACACGGACGCGACCAAGGCCGCGATCCGCCGCGCCGCCGACGGCCTGTTCGAGCCGCAGTTCGTCGAGGTCGCAGCCGCCGATCTGCCGCTGGCCGACGCCATCAGCAGCTATCTGTTCAACTCCATGCTGATCCAGGTTCCGGGCGAGGACCGCCTGACCCTGATCTGCCCGACCGAAACGCGCGACAACGCCCGCAGCCATGCGGTCGCCGAAAAGATCGCCGCCTCGAACGGCCCCATCGGTCGCGTGGAGTATGTCGATGTGCGCCAGTCGATGCGCAACGGCGGCGGCCCCGCCTGCCTGCGTCTGCGCGTCGTCCTGACCGAGGACGAACTGGCCGCGACCAACCCGGCTATGCGCCTGACCGACGAACTGCATGGCGCCCTCAGCGTCTGGGGCGCGCGCTGGTATCGCGACAGCCTGACCGCCCAGGACCTGGCCGACCCCGCCCTGCTGGACGAGACACGGGGCGCCCTGGACGAACTGACTGGGATCCTTGGGCTGGGGACCGACTTCTATCCGTTCCAGCGGGTCTGATTTCACCTCTCCTCCCCATGAAATGGGGAGGTGGATCGACGGCGCAGCCGACGAGACGGAGGGGCCGCTTGGACATGGAGGCCCCTCCACCGCTCCGCGGTCCCCCTCCCCATTTCATGGGGAGGAAAGTGGAACCGGCATCATAACTCGCGCCAGAAAGGTCTGACTTTTCAACCCGCGCCCTTCCGCAATCGCCAATCAGCGCGCCTGCCCTTCGCCGTGCGCCATCATCCCCTCCCGAGCCGCGCCAGGGAGGAGATTTCAGACGATTCAGACGAATTGGACTCTGTTTTTCAGCCAGCCTTCATCAGGCCGCGAACCGCCCGCCCTTGGATGCATAGGCCTGCGTCCCGCGCGTATAGACGGTGTCGCTCGGCAGGACGGCCTCGATCGGCAGGTCCTCGGCGCCCTGCAGTCGCTCATAGATCGGCCCGAAATCCTGCAGCGTCACCGCCTTCAGCGCCTCGATGCTGTCGATGACGAAATAGACCTGCTGGAAGTCGTCGATCCGGTAGAGGGTCTTCATCACCCGCTCCAGATCGAAGCCCAGACGGTTCGGCGAGGCGTCCTCCAGGCTGAAGACGCTCTCGGTCGCCGAGGAGACGATGCCCGCGCCGTAAATCCGCAGGCCGTCGGCCTCCTTCATCAGGCCGAACTCGACCGTGTACCAGTAGAGGCGGGCCAGGTTCTTGAGCATCCCCAGCGACTGCGCCCGCTGCCCGCCCTTGCCGTAGGCCTCCATATAGGCGGCGAAGTCGGGGTCGGTCAGCATCGGCACATGGCCGAAGACGTCATGGAAGATGTCCGGCTCCTGCAGGTAGTCCAGTTGGTCCGGCTTGCGAATGAACTGGCCCGAGACGAAGCGGCGATTGGCCAGGTGGTCGAAGAAGACGTCGTCCGGCACCAGTCCCGGCACGCAGACCACGGTCCAGCCGGTCAGGGCCTGCAGCTTGGGGTTCATCACCTCGAAGTCGGGGATGCCGCCCATGTTCAGGTCCAAGGCGTCCAGCCCGCGCATATAGGCCTCGCAGGCGCGGCCGGGCAGGATCTTCATCTGCCGGGCGTAGAGGGTGTTCCAGGTCTCGTGTTCGACGTCGGTATAGGCCGCCCAGTTCTGGGGGATGGTCCAGTCAGCGGCGGCGCCCTCGGGCGGGGCTTCAAAGACGTGTTCGAAATCGGACATGGGAACGCTCCTCTCGGCTCTGACGGCCGTTGCGGGCAGATTAGCGCGGCGTCCGCCCGCCGTCACGCACGTCTATTGCAGCCTTTGCGAGCGCGGCGCGTGGCGGCCCTGGGCGTCGATGGTGAACCACTCCCGCTCGGCCTCGGGCGACAGGGGCTCGATCTCGGGGGTGGCCACCAGAGAGTCTTCGGCGGCGTAGGCGATGACGCCGCCCTCCGTGTCGGCGATCAGGATACGATAGAAGGGCTGGTCGCTGGCGACCGCGCCCGTCTCTGCGGCCGGGCCTGCATAGGTGGCGTCCACATCCATGACCAGGCCGTGGAAGGCGTGGTCGCGATGCCGGACGATCTGTCCGAGGCCGAACCGGGCTGTGTGAACCTGGGTCATGCCTCATCATTACGCGCCGACGGTTGAAGGGGATGCATCCGCGCCGTTCATCTCCGCGACAGAATGTCTTGGCTTGGACATAAAGCCCGGTCTAACCTGACTGGGACGGGCGCCGCTTCGGACCGCCCACATGAAAGCTCGGCCCATGCCGGAGACCCCTGGCGCGCCTGCACGGCGCGACGCGCGGTCCCAGCCCACGAAGTCCCGCGATTCAGGGACTTCCGGTCGCGATGCGCCCCTCTACGGCGCGCTCGACCTGGGGACCAATAATTGCCGCCTGCTGATCGCGCGCCCGTCGCGCGACGGGTTCCGGGTGGTGGACAGCTTCAGCCGCATCGTGCGGCTGGGCGAAGGCCTGTCGCTCACCGGGCGGCTGGATGATCGCGCCATGGACCGGGCCTATGACGCCCTCGCCCTGTGCGCCGAACGCGTGGCCCGCAAGGGTCTGGAGGCCGGCCGCCTGACCGCCGTCGCCACCCAGGCCTGCCGCGCCGCCGACAACGGCCCGGCCTTCATCGAACGGGTGCGTCGCGGCACCGGACTGAAGCTCAAGATCATCGATCCGGCCGAAGAAGCCAGCCTCTCGGTCGCCGGCTGCCTCAACCTGTTCGATCCCCGGGCCGAGGCGGTTCTGGTCATCGACGTCGGCGGCGGCTCGACCGAGTTGTCCTGGATGATGCGCGGCGCGCGGGGCTTTGAAAGCAGGGGCTGGATGTCGGCGCCCCTGGGCGTCGTCACCCTGGCCGAACGTCATCCGGAACCGGCCGACGGCGCCGAGGCCTGGTACGAAGCCATGGTCGCCGACGTCGGCGCCGCCCTGGCCCGTGGCGGTCCCAGCGACGAGCGGGTGCGGCAGTTGTTCCAGAGCGGCCGCGTCCACATGGTCGGCACCTCGGGGGCCATCACCAGTCTGGCGGGCATCCACCTGGGCCTGCGCCGCTACCAGCGCGACCTGGTGGACGGCCTGTGGATGACGCGCGCCGACTGCGAGGCGGCGGCTCTGAAGCTCAAGCGACTGGGGCCGGCAGGCCGCGCCGCCGAAAGCTGCATCGGCCCCGACCGCGCCGATCTGGTTCTGGCGGGCGCCGCGATCCTTGAGGCCGTGCAGCGCGCCTGGCCGTGCGAACGCGTCCGCGTCGCCGACCGGGGCCTGCGCGAGGGCCTGCTGCTGCAAAGGATGCGCGAGGACCGCCAGAAGCCCCGCCGACGCCGTCGTCGGGGCCGCTCAGGCCAGGGCGGCGATCAGGCCAGGGGCGCGCCCGCCACCTGAACCGGCAGGTCGATGTCGCAGACCGAGAAGTCGGCCCCCTTGGCCTGACGCGCCGCCTCGACCAGGGCGCGGAACCGCGGCGAGGCCGTATCCAGCACCTGAACCGTCGGCCGCTCCGCCTCAGCCAGGGTCGAGGCCACGCGCACACGCGTCATCCGGTCCGGTTCGGCGACGACGCCGTCCGGGTTGGGGCTGAACTTCAGGGCGCGCACCACGTCCAGGCCCGCCACCACCCGTCCCCAGATGGTGTAGCGCTTGTCCAGCGAGGGATAGGGCTGACGCATCAGGAAGAACTGGCTGTTGGCGCTGTCGGGCGCCTCGTCACGCGCCATGCCGGCGACGCCGGGGCAATACAGGCCCCAGGCATGGACCTTGTGATCCGCCGTCGTGGCCATATAGGCGTCGGGCTGGGTCTGGACCGGCAGGGAATGCAGGAAGCCGAGCACGGCCCCGGCGGGGGCGGCGACAGCCGTAAACGGCGTCTGCCCGTCGCGACGGAAGGTGAACTCGGCCTTCAGATCCGGCCAGGGGCTCTGGCCCTCGCCCGTCCCCAGAGGATCGCCGGTCTGGGCCATGAACTGATCGATGACCCGGTGCCACAGAAGGCCGTCATAGAAGCCGCCACCGGCCAGTAAACGGATGCGCTCGACATGGCCCGGCGCGACCTCGGGGGCCAGCTCGACCATGATGCGTCCCTTGCTGGTGTCGATCACCAGCAGATTGTCAGGCGCCACCGCCCGCCATTCCGTTCCAGAGACAACAGAGACCGGCGCGGCGTCCGGCGTCACATCCTGGGCCCAGGCCGCTCCAGCCGAGGTCAGGACCGCTACCGCCGCCAGGGCTGTTGAAATCCGCATCTTTCGCTCCCCTCCCCGAGGCTCGACTAGCCGCCGGTGACCTGGATCACCGGCTGGACGTCGCAGATGCTGAACCGCGAACCGCGCGCGGCCCGTACAGCCTCGAGCGCCGCGTTGAACGGAGCCGAACCGGCCACGGCCACCCGCACCGTCGGACGCTGCCCCTCCGGCATCGCCGCAGCCAGCTGAACCTTGGTCATGACGTCCGCGCCGTCGCCCACCGCGCCGTCGTTGGCGTCAGCGCCGATCTTGATCGCCGCCACCACGTCCTGCCCCTGCAAAACATGACCGAAGGCCGTGTAGCCCCCGTTCAGATTGTCGTTCGGGCCGCTCATCAGGAAGAACTGACTATTGGCGCTGTCAGGTGATCCGCCACGCGCCATCCCCACGACGCCGGGGCAGAACAGACCATGGGCCGACGTCTTGAAGTCCGCGGTGACGAACATCTGCGCGTCCGGCTGGGTCACGACCGGCAGACTGCCCATGATCCCGCGCACGCCCGGACCGCTGTTCTCGATCGGCACGAAGCCGCTATCGCGCCCGCGACGGAAGGTGAACTCGGCCTTCAGATCAGGCAGATCGCTGCCCCCTGCTCCGGTGCCCTGGGGATCGCCGGTCTGGGCCATGAAGTCACGGATGACGCGGTGGAACTTGAGCCCGTCATAGAAGCCGCGATTGGTCAGGGTGCGGACGCGCTCGACATGGTTGGGCGCGGCGCGCGGCTCCAGTTCCACAAGGATGCGGCCCTTGGAGGTGTCGATCACCATCAGATTGTCCGGCGAGACCGTACGCCATTCCGCCGTCTGAGCGACCGCGCCGCCCGCAAACATCGAGACCGCCGCGGCGGCCAGAAGCATCTTGAGGTTCATGTCTATCCTGAAATCTAGCGCTGCACCTTGGCGCGCACCTGGGCGGCGACCGCCGGGCTGACGAAGCTCTCGATCGCGCCGTCCAGACGGGCGATCTCCTTCACCAGCCGCGACGCGATGGCCTGATGGCGCGGATCGGCCATCAGGAACACGGTTTCTATGTCGCTGTTGAGACGCTGGTTCATCGCCGTCATCTGGAACTCGTATTCAAAGTCCGCGACCGCGCGCAGGCCGCGCACGATGACATTGGCGTCCACCTCCTCGGCGAAGTGCATCAACAGGCTGCTGAAGGGGCGCACCTCGATGTCGGCGTTGAAGCGCGCGACCTCGGTCTTCAGCATCTCGACGCGCTCGGCGGTCGAGAACAGCGGCCCCTTGTCGTCATTCTGCGCCACCCCGACGACCAGGCGGTCAACCAGCTTGATGGCCCGCCCGATGATGTCCATGTGGCCGTTCGTGACCGGGTCGAAAGTCCCCGGATACAGTCCGATGCGCATGGCCTTCGCCTCCCCGCGTTTCGATCCGTTTAGCAGGTGCGAAATCAACGGCCTAGATTTTCTGACGCGGGTTTGATCGCCAGGCGTCGATCAGCCGCGCGGTCACGGCCTCGGCCGCAGGAAAGGCGTGATCGTCAATGGTCGCCACCGCGCATGCGGGCGTGGCGCTGTTGCAGATGAAGGCGGCCTCGAACCCCGCCAGGTCGGACTGCTGGACGGAACGCGTCACGCTGCTCAAGCCAAGGCCCTCGATCCCGCGTTGCAGCAGGCCCTGCCCCGTCCCCGCCAGCATGGGCGCATCGGACCAGACCACTGTCTCGCCCTGCACGAAGCCGATGTTCCAGATGGAGCCTTCGGAAATCCGTCCGGCTGCATCAACAAACAGGGCGTCGTCGAACCCGGCCCGCACCGCCTGACGCCGCGCCCGGGTCAGGCCGAAGGTGGCGGCGTGCTTCAAATGCGGAACCTCACGGGCGTAGACCTGAGTCTGGAGCCGCAGCGGCGTCGTCAACGGCGCGGCGGGCGGCGACAGGGTCGTCAGGACGCACGGCTCAACCACCGCGTCCGGCGCCCGCAGGCTGATGGCGTCGGAGAACAGATTGACCCGCAGGCTGAACCGACCCGCCCGTCCGCCCAGAGCCTGTCGCATCCGTTCCCGCAGCGTGGTCTCGGGCGCGGCGACGCCGAACAGTTCGAGCGCTTCCGTCTGCAGCCGCGCCAGATGCAGGTCCAGCCCCCGCACAGCGCCGTCCTCGACCTGCATCGAGGTGAAGGCGCCGTAGTTGGACAGGACGAAATGGCCCAGGTCGGCGGCCCCGACGGGCCGGCCGTCGATCTGCATCAGAACGTCAGCCATGCCCGCGGCCATATCCGCCTGAGAGCCGATCAGCCCTCGCCGCCCTCTTCCGAAGCGGCCTCGTCCGCGCCGTCATCGTCGCCGCCCGAGTCGGGCAGGCGTTCGACCGAGACGACCTTCTCGTCCTTGCCGGTGCGGAAGATGGTCACGCCCTGGCTGGAACGGCCGACGATGCGGACCTGGCCGACCGGGGTGCGGATCATCTGGCCGCCGTCGGTGACCAGCATCAGGTCGTCGCTTTCCTCGACCGGGAAGGCGGCGGCCAGACGCGTGCCAGCGCGACCGCCCAGGCCGTGGGCCGTCAGCCCCTGCCCGCCGCGACCCGTGCGGCGATACTCATAGGCCGAGGACCGCTTGCCGAAGCCGGTTTCCGTGACCGTCAGGATGAACTGCTCGGCCGCGCCCAGTTCGGCGATGCGCTCGACCGACAGGGCGGCGTCGCCCGCATCCTCGTCGTCCGCCTCGACCGCGACGACCTCTTCTTCAGCGTCCGCGCCGGCCAGTGCCTTGCGCATGGCGTTGGCGTGCTTGACGTAGGCGGCGCGTTCTTCCGGCAAGGCGTCCACCCGGCCCAGGATGGCCATGGAGATGACCTCGTCGCCGTCCTGCAGACGGATGCCGCGCACGCCGGTCGAATCCCGGCCCTTGAAGACACGCACGTCGTCGGCCTTGAAGCGGATCGCACGGCCCAGGGCCGTGGTCAGCAGAACGTCGTCCTCGGCGTTGCAGATGGCCACGCCGACCATGCGGTCGCCGTCTTCCAGCTTCATGGCGATCTTGCCCGCGCGGTTCACCGTGGCGAAGTCGCTGAGCTTGTTACGCCGCACGTCGCCCGACCTGGTGGCGAACATGATGTCGTAGTTGTCCCACTCGGACTCGTTCTCCGGCAGCGGCAGCACGTTCATGATGCTGTCGCCCGGCTCGATGGGCAGCAGGTTGACGAAGGCCTTGCCGCGCGACTGCGGGTTGCCCAGCGGCAGGCGCCAGGTCTTCAGCTTGTAGGCCTTGCCGTTGGTGGCGAAGAACAGGACCGGGGTGTGGGTCGAGGCCGAGAAGACGCCGGTGATGGCGTCCTCGTCCTTCATGGTCATGCCCGACTTGCCCTTGCCGCCGCGATGCTGGGTCCGATAGGCGTTCAGGGCGACGCGCTTGACGTAGCCGCCGTGGGTGACGGTGACGACCATGTCCTCGCGCGGGATCAGGTCCTCGTCCTCCATCTCGGCGTCGCCTTCCCCGATCAGGGTGCGACGCGGCACGGCGAACTGCTCCTTCACCACCAGCAGGTCCTCGCGGATGATGGCCAGGACGTTGGCGCGGTCCGACAGGATGGTCAGGTGGCCCTGGATGGTGTCGGCCAGGCCGCGCGCCTCGCCGAAGATGTCGTCGCGACCCAGACCGGTCAGACGCGACAGGGTCAGGGCCAGGATGGCGCGAGCCTGCTCGTCGGTCAGCCTGATCTTGTCGCCGTCGACCAGAACCGTGCGCGGGTCGGCGATCAGTTCGACCAGGGCCATCATGTCCCCGACCGGCCAGGCCTTGGCCTGCAGCCGCTCGCGCGCCTCGGCCGGATCGGCCGACGAACGGATGATGTGGATGACCTCGTCGATATTGGCGACGGCGACGGCCAGACCGACCAGGACGTGGCCGCGATCGCGGGCCTTGGCCAGCTCGAACTTGACGCGCCGGACGACCACTTCCTCGCGGAACTCGAGGAAGAGCTCCAGCAGCTTTCGCAGGCCCATCTGCTCGGGACGGCCGTGGTTCAGCGCCAGCATGTTGACGCCGAACGAGCTTTGCAGCGCCGTATAGCGGAACAGCTGGTTCAGGATGACGTCGCCCGAGGCGTCGCGCTTCAGCTCGATGACGATGCGCATGCCCTGACGGTCGGACTCGTCGCGAACGTCGGCGATGCCTTCCAGACGCTTCTCGCGCACCATTTCGGCGATGCGCTCGATCAGGGTCTGCTTGTTCACCTGATAGGGCAGTTCGGTGATGACGATGGCGTCGCGATCCTTGCGGATCTCCTCGACCGAGGCGCGACCGCGCACGATGACCGAGCCGCGTCCGTCGCGCAGGGCGTTGCGCGGCGCGGTGCGGCCCATGATCTCGCCGCCCGTGGGGAAGTCGGGGCCGGGCACAATGTCCAGCAGGGCCTCGTCGCCCATGTCGGGGTTGTCCAGCAGCGCCACGGCCGCGTCGACGACTTCGCCCAGGTTATGCGGCGGGATGTTGGTCGCCATACCGACGGCGATGCCGCCCGCGCCGTTGACCAGCAGGTTCGGAATCCGCGCCGGCAGGACGACGGGCTCCAGCTCCTTCTCGTCATAGTTCGGCTGGAAATCGACCGTGTCCTTGTCGATATCGGTCAGCAGGGCCACCGCCGCCGGGGCCATCTTGGCCTCGGTGTAACGCATGGAGGCCGGCATATCGCCGTCGACCGAGCCGAAGTTGCCCTGGCCGTCGACCAGCATCAGCCCCATCGAGAAGGGCTGCGCCATCCGCACCAGGGCCATGTAGACCGAGGCGTCGCCGTGCGGGTGGAAGCGACCCAGCACGTCACCGACAACACGCGCGCACTTCGAATAGGCGCGCTCGGGCGTCATGTTCAGGTCGTGCATCGAATAGAGGATGCGACGATGAACCGGCTTCAGACCGTCGCGCGCGTCCGGCAGGGCGCGGCTGACGATCACGCTCATGGCGTAGTCGAGGTAGGAGCGTTTCAGCTCGTCTTCGATCGTGATGACGGAGATGTCGCCGGGCGCCGAAGGTGCGGCGTTGTCGTAGCTGTCGTCGGTCAAGGAAATCGGGCTTTAAATGGCCGGAATCGGAACGTGATCCGCTGTTCCGGTTTCTAGCATCCGGGGGGCGTTGTGGCAAAGAAACGCCGCTGATATCCCCATGCCGAAAAGGACAGGAAAACCATGCGTCTGACTGCTGCCACCCTCACCGCCGTCGCGGCGGCTTCGTTGATCGCCGGAGCGGCTTCGGCCCAGAGCCATGACCATGCCGCCATGGGCCACGGCGCGCACGGCCAGGCCGCCGCCATGGACCATTCCGCCATGATCCCGCGCGCCACGCCGGGCCAGACGGGGCAGGCTGCGATCATCAATGGTCAGGGCGCCGAAATCGGCAAGGCGACACTGACGCAGGGCGCCACCGGCCTGCTGATCAAGGTCGAAGCCACGGGCCTGACGCCCGGCTGGCACGGCATCCACATCCACGCGACGGGCCAGTGCGCCGCCCCCTTCACCTCGGCGGGCGCCCACATCAATCACACCGATCCCAAGACCCCGCACGGCCTGCTGAACGCGCAAGGCCCGGACGACGGCGACCTGCCCAACCTCTACGCCGCCGCCGACGGTTCGGCCCACGGCGAGTTCTTCACCACCAAGGCCCGCATCAGCCAGGACGGCCCCGGCCAGTGGCTGTGGGACGCCGACGGCTCGGCCCTGGTGATCCACGCCAACCCCGACGACCATAACAGCCAGCCCATCGGCGGCGCGGGCGACCGCGTGGCCTGTGCGGTCCTCAGCGCACAGTAACGAGCGTCAGACCTTGGCGGGGGCGCCGGCGCGCAGGCCGCGCTCCCCCAGGGCGACCGTGACCACGCCGATCAGGGCGATGGCCACCCCGGTCAGGATCTGCGGCGTCAGCACGTCGCCCATCCACAGCCAGCCGATCAGGATGGACACCAGCGGCGAGCCCAACAGATAGGGCGTCACCCGTCCCGCCTCGCGCCGCTGCACCAGCCAGAAGACCAGGCTGGTCGCGAACACCGACGAGATCACCCCGGCCCAGACCACCGTGCCCCAGACGATGGGCGGCGCGATCTGCGCGGCTTCCCACTGCCCCGTCTCGAACACCAGCGACCCGACGCTCAACGCGGG
This sequence comes from Brevundimonas sp. T2-11, assembly GCF_055397675.1. Classification (NCBI taxonomy): domain Bacteria; kingdom Pseudomonadati; phylum Pseudomonadota; class Alphaproteobacteria; order Caulobacterales; family Caulobacteraceae; genus Brevundimonas; species Brevundimonas sp. T2-11. The sequence continues at coordinate 1,007,210 of NZ_AP027920.1, read as the reverse complement.
GAAGGCCATCAGGGCCAGCAGCCCCTGCATCTTCAGCGGTGGAATGGAAGTGGTGCGCCGCGCGATCACCGTCGTCAGCGCCCAGGCCGAAGCCCCCAGAGCCCCCACCGCGATCGCCTTCCAGTCCTGCAGGGCGTGGGGGTCCAGCGTCATCCAGGCCACGCCGACAAAGGCGATGACCAGACCGATCGTGGCCATCCGGCTGATCCTCTCGCCCAGCAGCAGGAAGGCGAACAGCGAGGTCAGCGGAATCCACAGTTGGGTCGCCACCGTCACCGGACTGACGTCGTGGGCCAGCCAGAAGGCCAGGTAGATCAGGCCATAGTGGATCGGGCCGCCCACCACGGCGATGATCAGCAGGCTCTTCCAGTTCGGGAAGGGCGGCCGCACGAACCAGACCAGACAGGCGGCGGCGACAGCGAAGCGCAGGGCGCCGACCATCAGCGGCGGCATGACCTCGGTGGCGATCTTGGCGGCGGCGTTGTTGACGCCCCAGATCAGCATCACCGCAACGATGGCGGCGATCTCGAGCAGGCTCAGCGGGGAATGACGTTGGCTGGACACCGTGACCTGATGCCACAGGCCGGCGCGAAAGGCCCGTCACGTTCGATGACCGCTCTTTTCCGTCGCCCCTGCCCTACTATTCCCCCGGGGGGATGCTATGCCCCGCCCCTTCGCGAACCCGAGGCAGACATGAACCGCACCCTGGCCGCCCTGATGATGACCGTCGCTGCTTTCAGCGCCGCGCCCGCGCTGGCGCAGGCCGCCAGGGGGCCGACGGCCGTCGTCTCGCCCCAGCCCCTGCCCATCGACGACAGCCGCCCGCGCGTCTTCCTGGGCGGCAGCATCGACATGGGCGGCGCGCCGGACTGGCAGGCGGCGATGACGGCGGCCTTGACCGACATGGACGTCGTGATCCTGAACCCGCGCCGTCCCGACTGGAACCCGAACTGGCGTCCCGAGGCCGACGAGCCCGAGTTCCGCCGTCAGGTCGAGTGGGAACTAGCCGCGCTGGAATCCGCCGACGTCATCGTCATGTATTTCGCGCCGGGCACGCAAAGCCCCATCAGCCTGCTGGAAATGGGCCTGCACGCGCGCGGCGGAAAGCTGATCGTTCTGGCCCCGGACGGCTTCTGGCGCAAAGGCAACGTCGACATCACAGCGCAGGCCTATGGCGTCAAACAGGTGCAGTCCCTGCCTGAACTGACCGCCGCCGTCCGCCAAGCTATCAGCGACGCCGCCGCCAAGGGCCGCTTCGCGCGCTAGAAGACCGGCCTAGAAGACGGGCTTGGCCACCATCAGGAAATAGATGCCGATCACGCCTGCAAAGGCCGGCCAGCCCAGGATGAACCAGGCCCGGAACAGGCGGTGATAGGCGGGCGGCAGGGGCGTTCGCTCCGCGACCGCGCCTTCCGCCAGTTGGACCATCCGCCACTGGAACCAGACCACCGGCAGCCAGCAGACGCCGATCAGGACATAGAGGGCGTAGGCCGCCATCAGCCAGGGCTCGGTCAGGGCGTATCCCTGCAGGTGGATCAGGGCCAGACCGCTGAGCGGCTGAACCACCACGGCGCTGGCGGTGAAGACGAAATCGGCCAGAACCACGATCCGCCCAACCGAGGCGACAGTGCGCGGGTCTTTCGTGGCGTGGGCTCTCAGCATGAAGAAGGCGATGCCCGCCCCGGTGCCGAACAGGACCGCGCCCGACAGGATGTGGATCACCTTGAGGATCAGATAGGTCATCAACGCCTCGCGTCCGTCGCCGCCACGAACAGGCACAGCGCCATCATCGGCAGCACCTTGAGCCAGGCCCCGAGCGGATCGACCCAGTAGTGCGGCAAACTCAGCGTCCCCGCGATCAGATAGCCGACGGTCGACAGGCACATCAGGATGGCCACCCGCGCCGTCCACGGCCGCACGAAGAGGGCCAGACCCAGCACCACGTCCAGCAGCGCGCCCCACCAGGCGATCGGCCCGGCCCATCGCCCGAAGCCGCCTTCGTGCAGGATGGCCAGCGCCCCGCTCCAGCCCGGCCCGAAACTGATCAGGCCGGTGATGAGCCAGAACAGGCCCAGGGTCAGGATGGAGATGGACCGCACGAACCACAGCCGCGCGTGCCAGACGTCCTGAACCGAGGCCGGCGTCTCGGCCAGAAAGCGCGAGAAGCCGCGCGGCTGCACACCCAGACGTTCGGCCCAGCCGCTGTCCCGACCGGACACATCGTGATCCATCTGGCGAATGGCCGTGGTGCGGATCGGCGAGGACCAGCCCAGCCGGCCCAGCAGATCGCCGATCACGAGCGCAGGCGCCGCCAGGACCCGCGGAATCCGGAGCACCGGCGCGGGCGGCAGACCCAGCCAGCCGCGATACAGGCGGACAGTCTCGGTCATGGTCACCGCCTCCGGCCCCGGCATGTCGAGGGTCTCGCGGCTCGGCGCGCCGGGCTCCAGCGCCGCGACGACGGCGGCGCCGAGGTCGCCCAGGGCGATGGGCCGGAACTGCTGATCGCCGCCGACGACGGGACTGAACAGCGGAAACGCCGCCAGCGCCCGGATCAGACCCGTCCCGCCGAAGGCCGCGCGGTCCACCACCAGCGAGGGCCTCAGGGTCAGCCAGTCCAGCCCGCTGGCCTCGACCAGGCGCTCGGTCTCGGCCTTGGTGCGGGCATAGGCCGTGCCCGCCGCATCGTCCGCGCCCACCGCCGAAATGTGGATCAGGCGCCGGACCCCGACCCGCTCGCAGGCGACGATCAGGGCGCGCGGCCCCTCGACATGGGCCAGTCGGGTGCTGTCCCCCGCCCCGTCCTGCAAGACGCCGACGCAGTTGATCACGGCGTCCACCCCGTCCAGCAGCGGCGCCCAGGCCTCGACCGAGGTCAGCCTGGCGAAGTCGGCGCAGACCCAGTCGAAGGTCGGCGCCCGACGCGCGGCCTCGGCGGGACGTCGTGCGCCCGCGCGAACCCGCCAGCCCTCGCGCGACAGCGACGCGGCCAGATGCGAGCCGATGAATCCATTGGCCCCCAGAACGAGAACCCGTCGCCCGTCGCTCATCCGTCTATCCCAGAATTCGGTCGTTGAGGTCCGCCCCCGAGGGCGGCATGGCGCACCAGGCTCGGCCTGGAAACCGCCGCCGATAGCGCGCGACCAGGCCATAGGCGGCGTCGCGGATCGGGCGCGGGATCAACCGGGCCGCCACGGCGGCGCGATAGGGAAACGGCAGGGAGGCCGCCAGATGCAGCACCCCGTCCGATCGTTCGATCGCCCGGCCGTCCTCGATCACCAGCATGGTCGAAGGGTCATCGGGCGACAGCTCATAGTGAGCCAGCAAGGCCCGGCCCAGCGCCGATTGCGTCGGCGCCAGACGAAAACGCGGACCATGCTTCAGCAGGGTCCGCGCGGAATGGGAACAAAGGGCGCAATCGCCGTCGAACAGGACCAGCGGCCGGTCGTCCGGAAAGGACGGCACGGCCGGGTCGTCGCGGTAACTGTAAGCCCTCCGGCCCACGTCAGTCTTAGAACGGAATGTCGTCGTTCAGGTCGTAGCTTTCCTTGGGACCCGAGGGCTTGTTGGCGCCGCCGGTCGAGAAGCCCGACGAGTAGTCGTCGTCGTTGCGGCCGCCGCCGTAGCCGCCGCGATCGCCCATGCCGCCGCCCTGGCTGTCGTTACGACCGCCCAGCATGGTCAGCTGGCCGTTGAAACGCTGCAGCACGATCTCGGTCGAGTACTTCTCGACGCCCTGGGCGTCGGTGTATTTGCGGGTCTGCAGCGAGCCCTCGATGTAAACCGTCGAGCCCTTCTTCAGGTAGTTCTCGGCCACCTTGACGATGTTCTCGTTGAAGATGACGACCTGGTGCCATTCGGTCTTTTCCTTGCGCTCGCCCGTGGCCTTGTCGCGCCATTGTTCCGAGGTGGCGATGCGCAGGTTGGCGACGCGGTCGCCGCTGTTCAGCGTGCGGATTTCCGGGTCGCGGCCCAGATTGCCGATGAGGATGACCTTGTTGACGCTGCCCGCCATGACCGATGTCCTTTTATGTTCTTGCCGTCGATCCCTAGCGGATATCGACGGAATGTTCCAGTTTTGTTCACGCCCTGACGGGCGGGAATTCTAGTTGGGAGCGACGGCGACGGGACGACCGTCGATCTCGCGCTGGATGGCGCCCGGAATGGCCAGACGGCCGTCGCCGGTCCGCGCCAAGGCGAAGAAGCGTTGCCCCTCCAGGGTCCGGCCGAATTTCACGCCCGCCCGGTCGATGAAGATGAACTGCCCCTGATAGGCGCCGATCATGTCGCGGTTGTTGCCGCCCATGCTGAGGAAGCGCAGACGCATCTCCTCAAGGCGCGCGGCGCAGAACTCGATCTGCGGCTGGTCGCGGGCCACGACGTTGATCTGGGGCGCGGACTTGCCGTCCTCGGCCAGAACCACGTGGTAGCAGACGCCCGCCTCGGTCGGCGCTTCGACGCCCTTCTGGGCGCAGGCGGCGACGGTCAGGCCCAGAAGGCCTAGCGCAGCGACGGACACGATCTTGCGGTTCATCGACCCAGCTCCGGGAACTGACAGTTGCGGTCCTGCTGGGCCAGGGTGCGGAAACGGGTGTTGTCGTTTGACTGTTCGACGCGACGCGGCACCAGGCGCAACGTCGTATCGCCCCAGCGACCGTACTGCGCCTCGCCCGGACGGACACAGGTTCCAGCGTAAAGGGCCTGGACACAGGCTCCCAGGCTCATGCCGCCGCCGATCGAACGCCATTCCGCCCCGGTGTGACGCAGGCAGGCCGTGGCCGAGGTCGAGCTCGACGGCTGGCGGACGGGTTCGGCCGGCGACGCCGCTTCATCGACCGGCGCGATCTCGACGGTCGGTTCGGCCGGCAGCTCAGGCGGCGGGGCGAAGGCCGCGGTCGGGGCGGCGGCCAGAGCGCCGGTGGCATCCAGACCGACGTCGAGCGCGCTGGTGGCGACGCCGTTGCGCCGCGCGCAATCCGCCAGGGTGGCCATGCCGACGAACTGGCCGTCGACGAAGCAGCGCAGCTCGCGCGCCGGTTCCAGCGTCGGCGCCTCGGCCAGATCGATCGTCAGCCCGCCCTGCGACGCAGGCGGAGCCTCGGTCGGCGCATCGCGTCCGCCGCTGAACACCAGAGCAGCCGCCACGGCGGCGACGACGGCCAGGCCGCCTCCGACGATCAGGACGGTGCGATTGTCTTTCGGAAGGGCCATGCGGGACTCGACGCCAATGATGGCTCCAATAACCCCGCCGACGCCGCATGCGTCAACCTAAAGCAGGCCGCGCGGCTCTGCATGCGGAATGGGTTGGGGAGGAATCGCAGGCGGATCGACGCCCAGGTCGCCGCGACGGCGGGTCAACCCGTCAGTCGAGCCAGCGCCGCCTGATAATTGGCCAGCTGCGCCTTCAGATAGGGCGGCGCCGATCCGGTGACCTTGGGCTTGCTGCTGTCGGGGTCCAGGGCCTTGTAGGCGTCGCGCAGCGCCTTGATCGCCAGCTGGAGCGTACTGGTCGCCGCCTTGGCCGCCTCGGCGTCCTTCAGGCTCAGGGTCTTGGGCAGGTCCAGGCCGAAGGTCTTCAGCTCGCTCGTGCTCGGTCCGATATAGCCCGGCGTCAATCCCAGGCCCGCCAGGGCGTCGCGCCCGGCCTCGCCGGCCCGCAGCACCGCACCGTCCCGCCCGTCGGCATAGGTGATGGACAGGCGCTGTACGCCGCCGGCCGTGATCTTGGTGTCGCCGTCCAGACCGGTGACGTGGTCCTTGTCCGTCTTGATGGTGACCTTCAGCGTGCGGCCCGAGGCGGTCTCGATCTTGCGCGCCAGGGTCTGCAGGGTGTCCTTGGCGTCGATGGTGACGGCGACCGAACGCCCGGTCGTGCCCGAGGTGACGTAGAAACGATCCCCCGCCCGCAGGGAGGTGGCGTCCACCAGCTGCTTGGAATCCGACTGCGGGATCTCACCCTGGGGCAGGCCCAGCCTGTCCAGCACGCTGGCCCCGCCCGAGGCCACGGCGATGGTCGTCGGCGCCGCCTGGCGATCCGCCCCCGTCCAGGTCTGGCTCCATTCCACCGCGCCCGTCGCGGGATCGAGACGCGCCAGATAGCCCGAGGTCGGATCCTCGGCCTTGGCCCCGATGGTGCGGTCGGAGATCCCGGTCAGCCAGACCTTGCCGTCGACGATCTTCACATCGGCGGCCGTGTCGTCGCCCGCCCCGCCGTAATAGGTCAGCCGGTCGTTGACCGAGGCGCCCAGGTCGCTGTTGATCACGGCGACGAAGGCGTCCGTGCCGCCGGAATGGGCGGTGTTGACCTGGCCGATGTCGAGGGCGCCGTTGCGCGTCGTTCCCGCCAGGATCACCTGGCCATTGACCACCGAGATGCCCGAAACCTCGCCGCTCGCATGACCCAGGTCGCGCGATGACAACAGGTTCGGCGATCCGGTGGCGTCGATCTGGAACTGGCGCACCACCATGCGGCCGTTCTCGACCCCGGCGGTGTAGAGCTTGTCGCCGTCCGTGGTCATGGCCTGGACATTGTCGTCCCCGGCCGTGCCGAACTGGCTGATCCCGGTCGCCGTCGCCGTGATCGGGGCCAGGCTGTGGATCTGGCTTTCGCTGAAGGCCTGGACATAGCCGTCCCAGCCGCCCGAACCGAGCGCGCCGGGCATGGAGGACTGGGAGCGCCCGGCCACATAGACACGACCGTCGGCGCCGAAGGAAACGGCCGTGGCCTCATCCGCCGCCTTGGCGCCGCGACGCTGGGTCCACTGCTCCACGCCCTTGGCGTCAAAGACGGTCACGAAGCTGTCGGCCACATTGGCGTCCGCGCCCGAGGCGCCGGGAACCAGAGCCCCGACCACGGAACCGGCCACGGCCACACGACCGTCGGCGTCCACGGCGATAGCGTAGCCGCTGGCGGTGGACGCGGCGCCCAGGGCGCGACTGAGCACCACCTTGCCCGCCGAATCCAGTTTCATCAGAACCACGTCGCCCTGCCCCTTGATCGGCTGGGTCGAGGTTCCGGCGCTGACGTCGGCCACGATCCACATGGAGCCGTCCGGCCCCGTGGCGCTGGCGCGCACAGTCTCGACGCCCTCCGGCAGGCCCGACAGGCCGACCTGGCCGTCCACCCAGAAGGCTTCGCCGCTGGTCTGGCCCGCGCCTTCCTGGAATTTCAGCACCTCATGGCCGCCGCTCTTGCCGACGCCCTGCACCACATAGACGGCGTCGGACGAGGTCACGGGCGTGAAGCTGACCTTCTCGTAGGAGACGCCCTGCAGGTTCAGCGCCCATTTGTCGGGGCCCGCCGGCAGGGTGATGGTGGTTTCGCCCGACTTGATGACCTTGGGCTCCGACGGCAGTTGCTCGCGGCCCATCCGGGTCTCGACGCCAGCCGCCTCCAGCTTGCCGTTGATATAGGTGGTCACCGACTGAAGCGTGCGCGGCTCGGCGCCCATTTCGGCCAGGTCGATGGCGATGACCTGATCACCGCCGATCTTCTTGACGGTGATGTTGAACTTCACGTCGCCCTGGAAGGCGGCCACCTCGTCGGTCAGCGCGCCCGTATGCACCACGCCAGTGACATACTTGGCGGAATCGCGCGGCACGGCTGCGCCTGTCTGGGCCTTGGTTTCCGACTGCCCCTGAACCATGCGCACGCCGTCGAACTTGGCGGCGCCCAGGTAGGCCGAGATTTCCGCCAGTCCGGCGTCCATCCGCTTCGAAAGCTGACTTCTTTCCAGCGCCGTCAGGTTCTTCTGCCCGGCGCGATCGGCCACGGCCTCCAGCATGGTGAGGCCCTGGTACATGGCGAAGATCTTGCGGTAGTCGCCGGACGAGGCGTTCTTCACGTCCAGGACGGCGTTGTCCTCGTTGACCAGGCGTCGCCCGCTGAGCGCGGCGCGCAACAGGTCGGACTGGCTTTGCGGCTTGACTGACGTCGCCCACGGCGCCGTCGGCTGCTTCTTCACAGCCACGGACGTCGAGCCCAGCCCGCCCGTGAAGGTCGAGGTCCCGCCGTACAAACCCAGAAGATAGCTGTTGTTGATCACAGTCCGACGCTCCTGCGTTCAGTCTGCCGTCAAGCTGGTAACGAAGTGTTTAAGATTGCACGCGGAACGGCGACGGTTGGCCGACGTTACCGGGCGACCATAGGCAAGGGGATCAAGAGCCCATGTCGTATATGCGTTGGTTGTTTCTGAAGCTGGCCAGCCTGTATGGCCTGATGCCGCGCCCCACCCGACGCAAGCCGCCGCCGATCTTGCTCGGCCACGGCTCGCCCCGTTACTTCAGATAGATCAGCCCTTGAACAGGGACAGGATGATCTGCGGCGCCTGGTTGGCGATCGACAGAGCCTGCGCGCCCAGCTGCTGCTGGACCTGAAGCGCCTGCAGGCGGGCGCTTTCCTTGGCCATGTCGGCGTCCACCAGGTTGCCGATGCCGACTTCCAGCGAGTCCATCAGCTTGCCGACGAAGATGTTGTGCTTCTCGATCTGCTTGGACTGGGCGCCGAGTTCAGCCAGCTTGGCGTTGGCGTCATCCAGGGCCGACACGACGGCGGTAAAGGCTTCCTGCGCGTTCTCCAGCGTGTCCAGCAGCGGCGGGCCGGCCGGACGGGCCGTCACCACGGGCGGGCCGGCGTTGGCGGCGCGGGCCGGCAACTGCAGACCGACGCCGTTCAGCGACAGGTCCTGACGGTTCATCGAAATGGTTTCCGTGGCGCCGACGTTGGCCAGGAAGTCCAGGGCCGTCGTGGCCGTGCCGTTCAGGATGTTCTCGCCGTCGAAGGTCGCGTTCTTGGCGAAGGAGTCCAGCGACTTCAACAGCGACTGGAACTCGTCGTTATAGGCCTTGCGCGACGCGGCGGTCGCCGAAGGGTCGGCCGCAGCGGTCGCCTTTTCGCGCAACTCGATCAGCAGGTCGGAAATCTGGGCGCCGGCCGCCAGGGACACGTCAGCCAGCGACGTGGCGCGGTTCATACTGGTCTTGACCGACTCCAGGGCCCCGGTGTCCGCCCGCTGGTTCTGGGCGATGGCCCAGGTGGCGGCGTTGTCCTTGGCGCCCTGGACCTTGAGGCCGGTGTTCACCCGGCTCTGGGTCGCGGCCAGCTTGTTATTCGTCGAATTGAGGTTCTGGAGCGCTATGAGCGCGGACGCATTGGTGAGAACGCTGTTAGACATGGCTTCTAGCCCCAGTTCAAATTCTGGCCCCCAGAATGAGACTGATTCCTGAGCGTATGGTTAACGGCGTGGAAACGAACGCGGCGCCGTCCGGCAAGCCGGCGGCGCTGCGGTTCCAAGCTACTGTCGAGGATCAGACCTTGGTCTTGATCACTCCGCCTGCCCCGTAGGCCGGGCTGGCGCTCATCTTCATCACCTCTTCGCGCGGCAACTGACGAATGACTTCGCCCGTGACGCGATCCAAGGTCTTGTAAACAAAGCCGTTCGGCCCTTCTTCGATCGTCAGCCGATAGCGGCCGGCGTCGGGTTCGGCCCGCACCGGCTTCGACTGCGCCTCGACGCCCTGACCATAGGCGTCCGGCTGAACAAGGGTCACGCTCGGCAGTCTTGCGACATTGTCTGCCATTTCCCCTTAACGCGGCGACGCCGCGCCTCCTGTCTCCTGATGTGCGAACGGAGGCGGGTCCGAAGACCCGCCCCCGACCACGTGTTAGCGGAACAGGCCGAGCAGAACCGAGCTCGACTGGTTCGCGATCGACAGCGCCTGCACGCCCAGCTGTTGCTTGGTCTGCAGGGCGGTCAGCTTGGCGCTTTCCTTGGCCAGGTCGGCGTCCACCAGGTTGCCGACACCCACTTCAAGGGCGTCCTGCATCTTGCTGGTGAAGCTGAGCGAGCGCTCCAGCGACTTGGACTTGGTGCCCAGGGCGCCCAGTTCAGCCGTGAAGGCCTTCAGCGCGGTGTCCACGGCCGCGGCCGTGGCGCCGGCGCGAACGATCGCACCGCCGGCCGTCCCCACCGCCGTAGCGGCGGTCGAAGCCGCCTTCAGCGTGAAGACATCGCCAGAGCCCGTGCCCGTCTTGACGGAGACGGCGTCAGTCGTCGTCGCCGAGAACAGGTTGACGCCGTCGAAGGTGGCGCCGCCCAGAGCCTTGGTGATTTCATTGCCGAGGGCGTTGAAGTCAGCCAGGTAGGCCGTTTCAGCCGCCGAACCGGCGACCGAGGATTCAATCGCCACCGCCAGGCTCTTCTGCTCTTCAAGCGCCTTGGTGATGGTTTCGCCGGCGGCCAGGGCCACGTCGACGATCGATTGACCGCGTTGCATCGACTGCTTCACGGCGTCCAGGGCGCCCATCTCGGCGCGCTGGTTGGTGGCGATGGCGAAGATAGCGCCATTGTCCTTGGCCGAAGAAACCTTCTGGCCGGTGTTCACACGGTTCTGCGTGATCGCGAGATCACGGCTCGTGTTGTTCAGGTTTTGCAGGGCGACCAGGGCGCCTGCGTTGGTGTTGATGCTGTTAGCCATTTTAGCTTTTCCTTCTTTGTCTTTGACATTTCCGACGCCGTTTTGGCGGTCGGGAGCATTCTGCTCGGGGTGGTCTCATCAAGGTCGGGGCCGAGGCCCCGCCCTCAATTCGGTTAGCGGAACAGGCCGAGCAGAACCGAGCTCGACTGGTTCGCGATCGACAGCGCCTGCACGCCCAGCTGTTGCTTGGTCTGCAGGGCGGTCAGGCGGGCGCTTTCCTTGGCCAGATCGGCGTCCACCAGGTTGCCGACGCCCACTTCGAGGGCGTCCTGCATCTTGCTGGTGAAGGTCAGCGAACGCTCAAGCGACTTGGACTTGGTGCCCAGGGCGCCCAGTTCGGCGGTGAAGGCCTTGATGGCCCCGTCCACCACGCCGGTCAGACCGGTCAGCGTCGTCTTCTCGCCGGCGGTCGGCGCGTTGTAGTCGGCCACGGTGACAGCCGTGGCGCTGGCCACGGTGGTCGCGGTGGTCGCCGCAGCGCCGCCCTTCAGGTTGAAGCTGTCCGTCGCGCCGGTGCCGGTCTTGACGCTGATGGGCGCGCCCGCAGCCGTCGTGTCCGTGAACAGGTTGACGCCGTCGAAGGTGGCGCCGGCCAGGGCCTTGGTGATTTCAGCGCCCAGGGCGTTGTAATCGGTCACATAGGCCTTCAGAGCGTCGCCGGTCGCATTGGAGATCGCGACCGCCAGGCTCTTCTGCTCTTCCAGGGCCTTGACCACGGTCTCGCCGGCGGCCAGGGCCACGTCGACGATGGATTGACCGCGCTGCATCGAGTTCTTCACAGCGTCCAGGGCGCCCATTTCGGCGCGCTGGTTGGTGGCGATGGCGAAGATGGCGCCATTGTCCTTGGCCGAAGAAACCTTCTGACCCGTATTCACACGATTTTGCGTGATCGCGAGATCACGGCTCGTGTTGTTCAGGTTTTGCAGAGCAATCAGGGCGCCTGCATTGGTATTGATGCTATTAGCCATTTTGGCAGTTCCTTTGTGTTTTACATTTTCGGCGTCATTTTGACGTCGTGAGCGTTCTGCTCGGGGTAGTCTCCTTCATCAAAAACGGGCCCGCAGGCCCGCTTTCAATCTCGTTTATCGGAACAGGCCCAGCAGCACGGAGCTCGACTGGTTCGCGATGCCCAGCGCCTGAACGCCGAGTTGTTGTTTGGTCTGCAGCGCCGTCAGCTTGGCGCTTTCCTTGGCCAGATCGGCGTCCACCAGGTTGCCGATGCCGACCTCGATCGAGTCCTGGATCTTGCCGGTGAAGGTCAGGGACCGTTCCAGCGACTTGGACTTGGTGCCCAGGGCGCCCAGTTCGGCGGTGAAGGCCTTCAACGCCGTGTCCACGGCCGTGGCCGTGGCGCCGGCGCGAACGATCGCCCCGCCGGCGGTGGCGACGGTGGTGGCGCCGCCGGTGGCCTTCAGGGTGAAGACGTCGGCCGTGGCCGTGCCCGTCTTGACCTGAACATCGGCGGCTGCGGCCGAATACAGGTTGACGCCGTCGAAGGTGGCGCCGCCCAGAGCCTTGGTGATTTCATTGCCCAGGGCGTTGAAGTCAGCCAGGTAGGCCGTCTCGGCGGCCGAACCGGCGACCGAGGATTCAATCGCCACCGCCAGGCTCTTCTGCTCTTCAAGCGCCTTGGTGATGGTTTCGCCGGCGGCCAGGGCCACGTCGACGATCGATTGGCCGCGCTGCATCGACTGCTTCACGGCGTCCAGGGCGCCCATCTCGGCGCGCTGGTTGGTGGCGATGGCGAAGATCGCGCCATTGTCCTTGGCCGAAGAAACCTTCATGCCGGTGTTCACACGGTTCTGGGTGATCGACAGATCACGGCTCGTGTTGTTCAGGTTTTGCAGGGCGACGAGCGCGCCGGCGTTCGTATTGATGCTGTTGGCCATACTGGTGGTCCTTACTTTTTAGATGGACGACGCCGTTCTGGCGCCGCGAGCATTCTGCTCAGGGGGAGTGCTTATCGAGAGGCGAGCCTCTGGAAACCCGCCCCCAATTCTTAGCCGCGGAACAGGCCGAGCAGGATCGAGCTCGACTGGTTCGCGATGCCCAGCGCCTGAACGCCGAGTTGTTGCTTGGTTTGCAGGGCGGTCAGCTTGGCGCTTTCCTTGGCCAGGTCAGCGTCGACCAGGTTGCCGATGCCGACCTCGACCGCGTCCCGGATCTTGTTGGTGAAGATCAGCGAACGCTCGAGCGACTTCGACTTGGTGCCCATGGCGCCCAGCTCAGCCGTGAAGGAGGTGATGGAGCCCGTGACCACGCCAGTCAGGCCCTGCATGGCCGTGACGTCGGCGGCGCTGGGCGCGTTGTAGTCGGAGATGACCAGGGCGGTGGCGCTGGCCGGGGCCGTAGCGGTCGTGGCGGCCGCGCCGCCCTTCAGCACGAAGTTGTCGGTGGAGCCCGTGCCGGTCTTGACGCTGATGGTGGCGCCCGCGGCCGTGGTGTCGGTCCACAGGTTCACGCCGTCGAAGGTGGCGCCGGCCAGGGCCTTGGTGATCTCGGCGCCCAGGGCGTTGTAGTCGGTGACGTAGGCCTTCAGGGCGTCGCCCGTGGCGTTGGAGATGGCGACCGCCAGGCTCTTCTGCTCTTCCAGCGCCTTGACCACGGTCTCGCCGGCGGCCAGGGCCACGTCGACGATCGACTGGCCGCGCTGCATGGAATTCTTGACGGCGTCCAGGGCGCCCATTTCAGCGCGCTGATTGGTGGCGATCGCGAAGATCGCGCCGTTGTCCTTGGCCGAGGAAACCTTCAGGCCTGTGTTCACGCGGTTTTGCGTGACGTTGAGGTCACGGCTGGTCGCATTGAGGTTTTGCAGCGCGATGAGCGCGCCAGCATTCGTGTTGATGCTGTTAGCCATTTTGGCCATCCTTGTGTCTTCGACATGTCCGACGCCATTTTGGCTGCCGGGAGCTTTCTGCTCGGGAAGACACTCAGCAAGGACAGGGCCAGAGGCGGCCCAGCCTTCGCATTTTTCAACTCACTGATTTTTATACGTTAGATTTGGTAAACCACGTTTTCCACGCGGCAGGTTTTGCCGAGCGGTGGCTTTGACCGGCAGATTTTGCCGAGTCACCCGGCAAAAAGCGCATTCTCAGTCGGGTCTGGCCCGTTTGTTCCGCCCCTCCCCCGCCTCGGCCCACCGGTCCTGCATCCTCCGTTCGGCCGTCAGGGTCTCGACCGCCAGCCGCCGCGCCCCGTCACAGGCGACGATCTGAGCCCCGCGCGTCAGATAGGCCGCCTCCAGATCCGCCAGGACGGGTGCTTCGGGCAGGGTCGCCAGGGCGCAGGGGCGTGTCGCCGCCTCAGGCAGGACCAGGCGCGGCGGCGCAACCGTCGAGATCGGGCGCGAGCCGGCACAGTTCACGGTCATGAGCACGCAGGCGATCAGCCCGCACAGGCTCCAGGGGTTCATTCGCATCCTCGGCGCTCCTCGCCTGGGTGACGGCCGCGACGGTCGCCCGCTCCACGGCCAGGGTCTGTCGGTGATGAATTTCGACGCGCGCGCTCTGCTGCGCGCCGTCCGCCGCCTCGATACGCCGGGCTTCAGCGTCGCGTCCGGCCTGCGTCGCCCGCGCTTCGGCCGCCTCCAGCCGCCTTTGCCGCAGATCGAACGGGTCCCACCTCAGCCCCAGGCCGCGCCCCGCAACAGCCAGCAGCAGAACCACCGCCCCCGCCACCGCCAGCCAGCCCAACGGCGTCAGCGTCCGCATCAGATCGCGCGCCCTCATGGATAGGCCCTCCGATCCAGCTCGAAATGCGGCCCATCCCTCAACCGGGGCCAGTCGCCGCCCCAGGTCAGCGGAACGCCCAGATCGCGCGCCGCCGCCTTGAAGGCCTCGGCGATCCGCCCGTACAGCGGCCAGTCCCAGCGCACCCGCCCCTCGACCAGGGCGGCCACGTCGATCGCGTGTCCGGTCAGGTGGCGCGAGTTCAACGTTCGACTGGCGCCCGCCTTGACCAGGGTCGCCTGACGCGCCGCATCGCGCAGCCCCTCCGTCACCATGAAGTCCACCTCGGTCCGACGGATCGCCGCCTCCGCCACGGCGATCAGATCGGGATGAACGCCCCTCAGACGCGCATGAGAGCGTTGCGACAGGCGAAAACTCATGCCCTGCCCTCCGCCGCCAGACGCAGACGCAGACGCAGATTGGCCAGCAGGGCGATCATCTGCTGAGCGCTGGGCGCCACCAGATAGAGGATCAGCATCAGGGCGATCAGGCCCATCAGGCCGTCCGCCACACGCGGAAGATCGGCGGGCGTCGTCCGCCCCACCGCGCGCGCCAACAGCCACCACAGCGCTGCACTGGCGACGAAGACGTACAGGCGCCGCCACAGCCAGCGCCCCTCGGCCAGGTTCCTGTCCTTCATTCCTCATCCTCCGGATCGCGGGGCGCGACGAGTCCGCGCCAGTCTCCGCCCAGTTGGTCGAAGCAGTCGTCAGGGCTCAGCCGCTCGGGCACGGCCCAGACCTCCTCATCCAGCAGTTCAGGTTCAAAGAGGCGGTCGAAATAGCGGGTCATGGCGCTCACCCGATCGCCGTTAGCCAGACCACGCCCGCCGCACCGGCCCCGCCGCCTCCGGCGATGCTGGTCGCCGCGCCGCCGCCGCCGCCGCCCGCGCCGTGGCCGCCGCCGCCAGCCCAGGACAGGGCCGGAACGGGCGAGGCCTGCCCTGCCAGGCCGGATGTGACGCGCCCCAGGCCGCCCGACGCACGCAGATGCAGAACAGCGCCGTCTCCGCCGTTTCCGCCGCTGAAGGCGACATTGGCCGCACTGACGCCGCCTCCGGCTCCACCGCCACCCGGCCCATCGGGCCTGGATTGGGCCTGTCCGACCCCGGCCGTCGCTGAAACAGATGAATCGCCGCCGGCGTTGGATCGGAGCAGCCCCCCGCCGCCCGCACCTCCGGCGCCTGCCGAAGCGCCCCCGCCGGCGCCGCCCTTGCCGCCTTCGCCCGTCAGCAGAAGAACGCCGCCCGACGACACGGCGGAGCCGCCGCCCGCGCCTCCGGCGCCGCCAGGGCCCGTTCCGCCCGCGCCGCCGCCGCCGATTGTCACGGACAAGACGCCCGGCAAGGCCGCGACAGACCAGCAGGCCGATGCGATCCCGCCCGCGCCGCCGCCGCCGCCGCCGTAACGCGCTGCGCCGGCCGCCGCCACGGCTCCAGCCCCGCCGCCGCCGCCGCCGCCCACGCAGACGGCCTCGATCCAGCGTGCCCAGGCGGGCGGCGTCCAACCGCCGTTGCCGGTCAGGACCGTAAGCTCGCGTCGGGTCGCCCCCTGCGCGAACCAGGCGCGCCCGGTGGCGCGCTCCACGGACAGGACTTCACGCCACAGATCGCCGTCGGCGCTGACCTTGAGCCTCAGGTCGTCGTCCTCGATCAGACCCAGTTCGGCGCGTCCGCTCCACCCGCTCTGAAACAGCAGGGACAAGACGTCGTTCGCCCCCTGCTTGTTGAAGGTGAAGCGCAGATCGCCGTCCCCGCCGTCTTCGGCCTCCAGCGCCGTCCACAACGCCTTGTTCAGGCGCGCGGCCACGATGTTGACCGCATCCGCCTCGGTGTTGACGCCCAACCGCGTCAGGTTCTGAACAGACGAGATCTCTCCCGTCGAAACCGCAGACCAGGCCGAGCCGCGGCGCACCAGCACCTCGTCGCTGTCGAGCACCACCGCCAGAGCCCCCTCGGGCATGGGCACCGCCGACCACCCGCCCGCCTCCGCGCGCATCACAGCGCCCGCCGGGTGATGGCCCCAGTCCGCGCCTGTCGCCCCCGCAGGCAGGATATACAGGACGCCGTCATCGGGTTCGGCCGGTTGCGCCTCCGTCGTGCGGCTCGCCACCGACATCTGAATCAGGGCGTCCAGACGCGTCAGCGCCTCGTTCAGGGTGACGTGTTTCTGCAGCTGACCCGCCGCCAGATAGGGCAGGCCCAGCCGCGCGCTGACGTCGTCGCTCATCGAATGATCTCCAAGGGTTGGAAAATCAGTCTGCCCAGAGCCGGCGCTGCGGCGTGCTGATAGGACGCGGCGCATCCCGAGGCCGGGAAATCACCGGGATTGGCGCGCCCGATTGCGCGCGAGGTTCCGCATCGGGCGCCAGGCCTCGACACGCGCCGCCCCGGTCGGATAGGCCAGGATCGCGGTCCGCCGCATCAGTCCGCGAGGAAGTCCGCTTGATCTCTCCGTTGAAGACCGTGGTTCACCTGGCCGCGCTCGGCATCGTCGCCGCGCCCGCCGCCGTCGCCCTGTCGGCCCTGTCAGGGATCGGTCACCGCTGGACCGACCTCTTGGCCCAGTTCGTCGCCCCGGCCCTGGCCGCGACCCTGGTTCTGACCCTGATCTGCGCCTTGCTGAAGCTGCGTCCCGCCATGATCGCCAGCCTCGGCGTCACAGCCCTTTTGATTGTCGCGGTCTGGCCTCAGTGGCTGCCGATGGGCGGCGCCCAGCCCCGCGAAGGCGCGCCGGCCCTGACCCTCTATTCCGCCAACCTGTGGGCCTGGAACAGCGACGTCGACGCCATCACCCGCTCCATTCAGGACGCCGACGCCGACATCGTGGTGCTGGTCGAGCTGGGGGACGCCCCCTCGGCCCGAATGGATCACGTGCTGGCGGGCTATCCCCACCGGGTGCTGAACGCCCGCGTGGATCGGCCCAGCGGAGCCGCGCGGGCGGCCATCGCTTCGCGCTATCCCCTGACCGCCATCGCGGACCGGCCGGACGGCCTGGTCTCGGTCGCCGCCGTGGCCCAGACCCCGCTCGGTCCCGTCAACATCATCGGCGCGCACCTGACCCGGCCCTGGCCCTTCCAGTATCAGTGGGGGCAGATCAATCAGGCGGCGGCCCTGGCCGCCATTCGACGCGACATGACCGGCCCGGTCATCGCGGCGGGCGACTTCAACAGCGTCTCCAGCGCGCGCATCGGCCGTCAGATTCAGGCCGAGGCCGGTCTGATCCCCGCCCCTGGCTGGCCCGGCACCTGGCCCTCGGCCGTCCCCTCGGCGGTCGGCATGACCATCGATCAGGTCTGGCGTTCGCCCGATCTGGCCCTGCTGGAGCGCAAACTGGGCCGCAAGACCGGCTCGGACCACCGCCCGGTCATCACCCGCTTTACGCTGGCGGCAGAAGCGCCCTGAGCCGGTCTTCGTGGCCGTGGTCGGGGAAGCCGTCGGCGATCCACCCGGCCTCGAAGGCCTGCAGCACCCGCCCAGTCTCCGGTCCCGGCTTCAGGCCCAGTCGCGCCAGGTCGCGCCCGCCGACCGGCATGGTCGGCCGCACCCAGTCCTTCGCCAGCGCCAGCAGACGCCGCGACGCTTCCGGCTCGCCTCCCGCCGCCCAGGCCCGCATGACGCGATCCTCGAACGCCTGTCGCCCGTCGCGATAGATGACCGCCCGCGCCTGCGCCTCGGTCAGGGCCGTACTCGCCTCGTCGCTGACCGCCTCGACCAGCCGATCGCGCTGAGCATTCGACAGCCGCAGACCGCGCGCGATCTCGGCCACCCGCGCCGGCTCATCAGGCAGCAGGGCCGACAGCCGCTGCACCGCATCCCCGCTCAGCTCAGCCATCGCCTCGAACAGCGTCAGGTCGGCGGGCTGTCCCAGCACGCGTTCCAGCACGCTCGCCTTGGCCATCAGCCGCACCGCCGGGCGCGGATCAGGCGCGGCCAGCAGCTTGAGCAGTTCCTTGGACACCCGCTCGGCCGACAATCGCTCGACGCCCTCGGCCAGGGCCGCGCAGGCCGCCACCGCCGCCGCGTCGGGCGCGCCGCGTCCATACCAGGCATAGAAGCGATAAAAGCGCAGGATGCGTAAGTAATCCTCGCGGATGCGTCCCTCAGGCTCCCCGACAAAGACAATCCGTCCCGCCATGGCGTCGTCATAGCCCCGCTCCGTCGGGTCCAGGATGACGCCGTCCGCATCGGCGTAGAGGGCGTTCAAGCGGAAATCGCGCCGTCCGGCGTCCTCGGCCCAGTCGGTCGTGAAGGCCACCGTGGCGCGTCGGCCGTCGGTCGAGACGTCACGGCGCAGGGAGGTGATCTCGAAGGGCTGATGCTCCGCGATCGCCGTCACCGTGCCGTGCTCGATGCCAGTCGGGACGGCGCGGAGGCCTGCCGCCTTCAAGGCCGCGACCACGGCCTCGGGCGTCAGGGTCGTGGCGATGTCGATGTCGTCGATGGGCGCCCCGATCAGGGCGTTGCGCACGCAGCCGCCGACGAAGCGCGCACAATCCAGCCCTCCCGCCGCCGCCAGCGCGGCCATGACCGCCCGCGTCGCCGGGGCCGTCGGCCAGTCCTGTCCTTGCAGCCGATGGCTCACGCGGCGTCCTCGGCCGCCGCCGACAGGGGCTCCGCCTCGTCGCCGTAGAGGCGCACGAACAGCCCCTTCAGGATGCCCGCCGTCGCGCCCCAGATGTAGCGCTCGCGATAGGGCATGGCCCAGAACCAGCGACGCGGCCCCTCCTCGGGATCATAATAGTCCCGGCGGTGATTGACCGGATTCATCAGGAAGTCCCACGGCGCCTCGAACACCTCGGCCACCTCGGCGGGCGAAGGGGTCACTTGCGGAGGCCTGGTCAACCAACCGACCACCGGCGTCACCAGAAAGCCGGTCCCGGTTTCATAGGGATCGCCCAGCCCCAGCAGTTCGACCTTGCCCGGGTCCAGCGCCACCTCTTCAAACGCCTCGCGCAGCGCCGCCTGCCCCGCCGTCTCTCCGGGGTCCAGCCGTCCGCCCGGAAAGGCGATCTGGCCGGTATGGCTGGCCAGACTGTCCGAACGGCGCGTCATCAGCACCGTCGGGCCGTCGTCATGCATGATGATCGGCACCAGAACGGCGGCGGGCCGCAGTTCGCGCGCCGGACGCGCGGTTCCGGGGTTCAGGTCGTAATCGGAGCGGATCGCGGTGCGTTCAGGCGTCCACGACGCCACCGGGTCCAGGCGGGCCTCCAGCCGCTTCCTCAGACTGTCGCAGCTCATTCCACGCTCCCCAAGGCGAAGACCGCGCCGCCGGATCGCACCACCAGTCGCCCGTCCGCCGCCTCGGCCCGCTCCACCAGTTCATAGAAGACCGGCCGCACGATCCGCGCCCACAGGTCAGCTCGCACATGGACGCGCGGGGATGGTTCGCCAGTCACGGCGTCGGTCTCGACCACGATGGGATGATCCGCCCCCGCCTCGACCACATCGCCCATGTCGGTCGTGAAGTTCAGAACCCCTTCCGCCGACTGTACGGCCACAGCCCGGAACGGCAGGTCCTCGACCTGGATCTTCAGCTTCTCGACGGGCGTGACCAGATGATAGCCGTCCGGGTCCTTGCGCAGGACAGTGGAGAACAGCCGCACCAGCTCGGCCCGGCCGATGGGCGAGCCTTCGTGCAGCCAGGCGCCATCGGCGCGGATCAGGATGTCAATGTCGCCGCAATGTTCTGGATGCCACAGGTGCACGGGCGGCAGGCCGCGCCCCGGCGCCTGTCGCGCGGCTTCGGCCACGCCGGACAGGCCCGACGATGTCGCAGGGTTCGTCATATGCGAACTATGGGGCGCGTCGCCCGGCAAAGGAAGCGTCGTCCGCCCTCAGGCGACGGGACAAACCAGACCAGCCGGAGCAACCTCGGTGATCGGCAGCCACATGACCCGGCGACGATCCACCGGCCCCGACAGGACAGCCCCCGGCGCGGGCAAGAAGCCGAAGCGCGAGAAATAGGGCGGATCGCCGACCAGCAGCACCCCGTCCAGCTTCATCGCCTTTGCTTCCTCGATGCAAGCCTGCACAAGGTCCGCGCCCAGACCGCCGCGACGGCTGGCGGCGTCCACGGCGATAGGGCCGAGAAAGACCGAGCGCGCCTCGCCTACCGTGATCGACCACAGCCGCACCGAACCGATCAGGCGCTCGCCCTCAAAGGCGCAAAAGCCCGCCGCCAGGTGCGCCGCCTCGCGCAGCCGCTCCGCCGTCTTGGCGAAGCGTCCCGGCCCGAAGGCCGCCAGAACCAGAGCGTCCACGGCCGCCGCATCGCCCGATCGCTCTCGCAGAATGCGGACCGGGGTTGCGGACTCGACGGAAACTGGGGCGGCGACGGCGTTCATGCGCGGCGCCTAGACCCCCAGCCCCCTCGAATCAATCGCGTTTGCGCGAATTCAGCCCGCTTTGGTGAAATCCGGGGCGCGTTTCTGGCTGAAGGCCATGAAGGCCTCCATCGCCTCGGGGCTGCGCATCTGCGAGCCGAAGGCGTGGGCCTCGCGTTGCATCAGGCTCCACAGGGTCTCGGCGTCGCGCATCAGGGCCTTGGTCTTGCGGATCGAATTGGGCGCTCGGCCCGCCAGCTTGTCGGCCAGCTGACGCGCCGTCGCTTCGACCTGATCGGCCGCCACCGCACGGTTGGCCAGACCCCAGGCCAGGGCCGTCCTGCCGTCGATGGCCTCGCCCAGGGCGAACAGCTCGAAGGCCCGCTGATGGCCGATCGTGGCCGGCAGCAACAGGGACGACGCCGCCTCGGGCGCCAGGGCCAGGTTGACGAAAGGAACCGACAGCAGGGCGTCCTCGGCCACCACGACCATGTCGCAATGCAGCAGCAGGGTCAGGCCGATGCCCACGGCGCGACCGCGCACCGCCGCCACGGCGGGCTTGTCCAGATCGGCCAGGGCCTTGAGGAAACGGAAGACCCCCATCTCGACCAGATCGCCGCTGCTCTGCGAGCCCAGGGCGATGAAGTCGGCGATATCATTGCCCGCCGAGAAGGAGTCGCCCTCGCTGCGGAACAGGATCACGCGCACGGCGTCATCGACCTTCGCCTTTTCGGTGGCGTCGGCCAGGGCCGTGTACATGGCCTGGGTGATGGCGTTCTTCTTGTCCGCCCGGTTGAAGGCGACGGTCAGGACGCCGCCGTCCAGATCGATCTTGATGTGTTCGCTCATTGGCTCGCTTCCGTCAGTGTCCACCAGTCGACGCCCGCCTCGTCACGACTGCGCCGGGCCCGCCCCTCGCGGGCCAGATAGTTCAGATGAGCGATGGCCTCGCCCGTCGCCATGCTCAGCACCTCGTCGCCCACCGGACGCGCGAACAGGGCCGAGAACACGTCCACGGCGCGCGAGGGCGTCCTCAGCGTCCGCTCCAGCCGTTTCAGCGCCACTTCGTGGCCCCGGATCAGGGCCTCCAGACGTGTTGTGGCGCCGTAAAAGGGCTCACCGTGCGACGGCAGGACGAACAGGTCTTCCGTCAGGCGCGCCTTCAGCGCCGCCAGGGAGCGCAGCCATTCGCCCAGAGGATCGCCCTCGGGCTCCGTCGGCCAGACCGAGACGTTCGAGGATATTCGCGGCAAGATCTGGTCCCCCGCCAGGAAGACCCCGTCGCGTTCGCGCCAAAGGCAGACATGCTCCGGACTGTGGCCTTCCCCGATCACGACCCGCCAGTCGTCGTCGCCGACGCGCAGCACATCGTTTTCACTAAGCCGCAGATAGGCCGAGGGCATGGCCGCCACCGCCTTGCCGAAGCCGCCGTAGCCCGTGCGCCAACGCGCGATCTGTTCATCATTCCAGCCCGCCGCGCGATAGAAGACCTCGCCCTCGTCCGGGGCGGGACGGCCCTCGTCGGCGATCAGCATCCGCGCCGTCACATATTCCAGCCGCGACATCAGCAACGGCGCATTGAATCGCGCACACAGCCAGCCCGCCAGGCCGATATGGTCCGGATGCATATGGGTGCAGATCACTCGCCTGATCGGCTTGCCGTCCAGCGGCCCGGCCAAGGCCGCCTCCCACCCTTCGCGAGAGGCGCTGGTCTTCAGCCCGGTATCCACCACGGTCCAGCCGTCGCCGTCCGCCAGGGCGTAGACATTGATGTGGTTCAGCGTCATCGGCAAAGGCAAACGCATCCACAGGACGCCCGGCGCCACCTCGCGCGCCTGGCCCGCCTGCGGCGGCGGGCCTGACGGATAGGTCAGGCCGCGTGCGGTCGTCGCCGCCTCTTCGTTCACCGCGCCGTCGGCCAAGTCCGTCTCCAATCGCAACGGGCCTAGGTTTAAGCGGATCGCCCGATCGAGGTCCAGCTTCTTTGCTGTCTGGCTTGACCGCCCCGGCCCGGACGGTCATGGATTTCGCCGCTCGCCGAGCCAAAGGAGCCTTATTCCAGTGAACATGAAACGTATCGCCTGCGCGCTTGGCGCAGTGGCCGCCCTGATCGTCGTCGATCTCTCCTTCAGCCCCGCCCGCGCCCAGGACAACCTTGGCGACGACCGCGTGCGTCAGGACGAGGCGACCCACGGTCGCGTCAGCGGCCCTGGCCGTGAACGCCCCTCGCGCGGCCGCCAGCGTCAGCAACAGCAGCAGCCCGCACAACCCGATCCGGCCGTCGTCCTGGCCGAAGCCCAGGCGATCCTCACCGCTGCAGGCTCCCCGTGCCAGGCCACCGAGGCCAAGCTTCTGGGCAAGACGGCGGAGCAGGTGAGCCTCTACGAAACCATCTGCGCTTCCGGCCCCGGCTACATCGTCGTGGGCTCGACGCCGCCGGAAACCCTGGACTGCCTGGTTCTGGCTTCCCAGGCTGAAAAGAAACGCGCCGCTGATCCCGCCGCCGATGTCGGCACGGTTTGCACCCTGCCCGCCAACCAGAACACCCTGACCTTCTTCGCCGCCTACGCCCAGGAAGCCGGCATCGCCTGCCAGGTCGACCAGGGCACGGTCGCCGGCGTCAAGTCTGACGGCAAGCTGGTCTATGAAATCGGCTGCGCGGGCGCGGACGGCTACTGGCTGGAGCGCGCCGACGCGGGCTGGCAGAAGACCGAATGCATGCAGGTCCTCATGCAGAACGCCGCCTGCCCCTTCACCACGCCGGCCGAACAGGCCGCCACGGTGAAGTCCTGGCTGGCCGGTTCCGACGCTGCCGGCTGCGACGTCCAGCAGGTCCGCCTGATGGGCCACAATGCCAACGGCCGCTTCTACGAAGCCACCTGCGCCGGCGCCGAAGGCGTCATTGCTCGTGTCAACGCAGAGCACGCCGTGCAGCAGATCTACCCCTGCGCCGAGGCCGCGCTGATCGGCGGCGGCTGCAAGCTGACGACGACGCCTCCGGCCGCGACGCCGGAAGCCTGATCGACGCCTGATCATCAGACGAAGCGCCGCCGGAGCGATCCGGCGGCGTCTTTGTTTCTGGCGACCTCTTTTCGCCGAACGCGACGCGGCTTAGCCTTGGGCCATGCGCATCGCCACCTGGAACGTGAACTCGGTCAACGCCCGCCTGCCCACCGTGCTGGCCTGGCTGGAATCGGCCAACCCCGACGTCGTCTGCTTCCAGGAAATCAAATGCGTGGACGAGAAATTCCCGCGCGAGGCCTTCGAGAGCCTGGGCTACAACGTCGAGACCCACGGTCAGAAGACCTATAACGGCGTCGCCATCCTGTCGAAGTTCCCCCTGTCCGATATCCGGCGCGGCCTGCCCGGCGACGATACGGACGAACAGGCCCGCTACATTGAGGCCCTGATCGAGGCCCCGGTTCCGGTGCGCGTGGCGTCCATCTACCTGCCCAACGGCAATCCGGTCGGGACCGAGAAGTTTCCCTACAAGCTGGCCTGGTTCCAGCGTCTGCACGACCACGCCAGGGACCTGCTGGCCTTTGAGGAGCCGCTGGCCCTGTGCGGCGACTACAACTGCATCCTGACGCCCGATGACGCGGCCAAACCCGAGGACTGGGTCAACGACGCCCTGTTCCAGCCGGAAACCCGCGCCGCCCTGAACGCCATGAAATGGCTCGGCCTGGCTGACGCCCATGAGTTGGGCGACGAGCCCAAGGGGACCTACACCTTCTGGGACTATCAGGCCGGCGCCTGGCAGAGGAACAACGGCATCCGCATCGACTACGCCCTGCTGTCGCCACAGGCGACGGACCGGTTCCGCGGCGTCGAGACCCACCGCGACGCCCGCGACATGGAAAAACCCAGCGACCACGTCCCCGTGGTGGTCGACCTGGACCTGGGGGCCTGATCCATGGGCGAGACGTTCAGGGTCATCCTGCTGATCGCCCTGACCGCCGCCTTCCTGACGACGGGCGCCCTGATGCTGTCCTGGTGGATGGAGCCGGAGCGGCGACTGAAACGGGCTCTGCTCAAGTCGCTGGGGGTCAAGGCCGACACCGAGGCCCTGTCGCCCGCCGAGGGCCGCGCCGCGGGTCTGGATTTCGACGGGGGTCAGGTGGTGGTGCTGTGGAAACGCGGCGCTCAGGGACTGGTCTACGCCTTTGACGAGGTCGAGGGCGGCGAGATCATCGTCGACGGCCATGTCGTGGCCCGCGCCCGACGCGGCGCCCTGCGCAAGGATCTGGACGTGGTCGTGCCCGAGGCCGAGCAGGTCGTGCTGCGTCTGATGTTCAGCGACACCCGCAGCCCCGAGTTCGAACTGGCCCTTTGGAACGCCGACCTGCCGGCTTCGACAGGCTCGCCGTCC
Source organism: Brevundimonas sp. T2-11 (assembly GCF_055397675.1). Taxonomy (NCBI): domain Bacteria; kingdom Pseudomonadati; phylum Pseudomonadota; class Alphaproteobacteria; order Caulobacterales; family Caulobacteraceae; genus Brevundimonas; species Brevundimonas sp. T2-11. Next base: position 982,310 of record NZ_AP027920.1, on the reverse strand, counting down.
GAGGCCTTGCGGCTGGGACGGCGATGGTTGTCGCACGTCGAAGCCCTGATGAAGCGCTGATCGCCCTTCCCGCCTCCCTCGCGGAAGGCTAGAACCCCCGCCTCTACTGTTTACTGTGTTTCTCAGGAGCCCGCCGTGGCCCGTCTCTTCGACGCCTACATCATCGCCGACTGGACCGCCGCCGAAGGCAAGAAGCTGGGCGAGCAAACCCTGTGGGTCGGCGTGGCCAAGCGCGACGTGCGCTTCCGCCTCTATACCGAGACCCACAACGTCGCCACGCGCGCCGAGGGCGAGAAACTGATCGCCGACCTGCTGGCCGAACACCGCAAGCGCGGCGATCGCGTCCTCGTCGGTTTCGACTTCGACTTCGGCTTCCCCGCCGGCACCGCCGAGCGACTGAAGCTGGACGGCCGCCCGTGGGAGGCCATGGGCAAGTTCCTGGCCGCCAACATCGTCGACAAGGCCGACAACACCAACAACCGCTATCAGGTGGCGGCCAAGATGAACCGTCTGATGACGGACCAGCCCTGGCCCTTCTGGGGCGCGCCCGCCAGCCAGGCCCAGCGCTGGCTGACCACGACCAAGCCGCCCGAGGGCGCCGGCGCCGACATCCCCGAGTTCCGCGCCACCGAACTGGCCGCGCGCAAGGACAAGCTGCCGCCCAAGAGCGTCTGGCAGATGCATGGCGCGGGCGCCGTCGGCGGCCTGACCCTGCTGGGCGTGCCCATGCTGCGCCGCCTGCTGGAACAGCTGGGCGCCTCGGCCGCCGTCTGGCCCTTCAACACCGGCTGGCGTGAACTGACCGAAGCCGACGTCGAGCCGCTGTCGGCCGTCGTGGTCGAGGTCTGGCCCGCCCTGTTCGACGCCAAGCGTCAGGTCAGCGCCGAAGGCGTCAAGGAATACAAGACCCAGGCCCAGGTCCGCACCGCCGCCGAGGCCTTTGCCCGGATGGACGACGCCGGCACGCTGCAAATGGCCTTCGCCGCGCCGAAGACGGCGGATGACGCCCTGATCGCGCAGGTCGAGGGGGAAGAAGGCTGGATCCTCGGCGTCTAGACGCCTTCAGACGACAGGACGCCGGAGGGCAGGCTCAAGCCTGCCCTCGCACCGCGCCCAGGAAACTCTTCCAGTTCAGCTTGACGTCGGACAGGGCGCCGGCGCGGAAGGCGCGACCCGCCACCCAGATCATCAGGGCGGCGAAGGCGAACATGCCGACCAGGGCGCCCACGATCTCGATCATGGGCGGGCCGCTGGGGGCGCGCGCCGCCATGACGAAGGGGGTGAAGGGCGGGATCAGGCTCATCACCTTCACCACCGTCGCGTCCGGCGTGCGAATGGCCATCTGCATCACCAGCAGGGGTGCGACCAGCACCATCATGATCGGCCCCATCAAGGTCTGGGCGTCACGCGGCGTATCGCAGAAGGCGCCGATGGCGGCGAACAGGACCGCATACATCAGATAGCCGCCGACCATGAACAGCAGGAAGTAGATCAGCAGACCGTCGCTCAGCAGCACCGAGCCGATGTCGCGGGCTACGTCCGGCGCGGCGGCGACCATGCCGACCCCGCCCAGGCCGCCCCAGGCGATCAGGACGGTCAGAGTCAGCAGGGCCACGCCCAGCACCTTGCCCGTCAGGATCTCGGTCGCCGAAGCCGAGGACAGCAGGACCTCGAGGATCTTGTTCGACTTCTCCTCCATGACGCTGTTCAGCAGGATGGAAGCGCCGGTGATGATCAGCGACCACAGGATGAAGCCGACCGCCAGGCCGACCACCGTCGGCAGCTTGTCGCGGAAGGACACCTCGCCGCCCGACGCGGCCTTGGGCGAGAAGACGGACAGTTCAGGACGGAAGCGGTCGGTTTGGGCCACCACGGCCGGATCTATGCCGCTGGCGGCGAAGACCTGACGCCGGTTGACGTCTTTCAGGGCGTCGCGAACGGCGTCCTCGACCGCATCGTCGGTGGCGCGGGCGGTCCAGACGCGGGCGCCCGGCTGGCCGTTTGTCTCGGTCAGAAAGACCACGCCGCTCAGCTTCTGATCTTTCGGCGCATCATCGGTCAGGTAGCGGCGGGCCAGGGCGTCGCGCGCCTCGCCCGGCGCGGCGGCCGTGATCTCGGCGGGCGCCGCCACCAGGGTCAGACTGCGCTTCGGCGTCTCGAATTTGGCGCCGGCGCGCGGCGCCTCGCGCTTCAGGGCGGCGACGCCGGCCTCATAGCCTTCAGTCTCGGCGACCTGCCGCACCCGGTCGCCGCCGGCCACGCCGGCTTCGGGAATGGCCGCCATGCGCAGGGCGCTGATGTCGCCACGCGCCTGCTCGCTTTCCAGCGACTGCCTCACGGCGGCGGCCAGGCCGGAACCGGCCGGCGCTTCGTCCACCAGGGCCACCGAACGTGTCGGCTCGGCATGGCTCATCATGATGGGAATGACGCCCCCCAGCGCGGCGAACAGGGGGAAGGCCAGCAACGACAGCCAGAAGCCCACCGTCTTGGCGTAGGCCATGAATTCGCGGCGCGCGATCAGAAGCGTGCGGTTCATCGGGCGACCTCCGCCTTGAGGGTTTCACGGGCGACGGTCTGATCCTCGTCCGGGTGATCGCCGGTCAGGGCGATGAAGGCGTCGTGCAGGGTCGGCTCCTTGATCTGGAAGCGGCGCACGTCCAGCCCGGTCAGGAAGGCGGACTTCAGCGCCTCCTGCCCGCCCGCGCCCTGGGTCAGACCGGCGCGCAGAACGCGCGCGCCGTCATGATCGTGCAGCACCTCGACGCTCGACACCCCCGGCAAGGCTGATACAGCGGCGGGCTCCAGCGCGCCCTCAAGCTCAAGGAAGCGCGGCGAGGTGGCGCGAGCCTGATCCACCGTGCCCTCAAAGGCCTTCTTGCCGCGCGCCAGAAGCACCACCTTGTCGCACAGGCGCTCGGCGTGCTGCATGACATGGGTCGAAAACAGGACGGTCGCGCCATCGGCGGCCAGGGCCCTGATCATGGCCTCCAGCCCCTGCTGGTTCATCGGGTCGAGGCCGGAAAACGGCTCGTCCAGGATCACGAACTCGGGGCGATGCACCACCGAGGCGATCAGTTGGACCTTCTGGGCCATGCCCTTGGACAGGTCCTTCATCTTCTTCTTTTGCGCATCGCCCAGCCCCATCTGGGTCAGCATCTCGCGGGCGCGCTTGCGACCTTCGGACGCGGGCAGGCCCTTCAAGCCGCCGAAGAAGGCGATGGCGTCGACCGGCGTCATCTTCTTGTAGAGACCGCGCTCCTCGGGAAGGAAGCCGATCCGATCACGGACCTTGCGGCCGTCGTCGGCGCCCAGGATCTCGATCCGGCCGGACGTGGCGGGCTGCAGCCCCAGGATCATGCGCAGGGTCGAGGTCTTGCCCGCGCCATTGGGCCCCAGAAAGCCGCAGATGGCGCCCTTCTCGACCTGGAAGCTCAGGTCGGAAACCGCCTGAAAGCCGCCATATCTCTTGCTGATCCCGTCCAGCGTCAGCGCCGCGACCATGCCGTTCCTCTCACAAGCGTCTGAGCGGAGCCTAGCGGCGCGACGGGGGAGATGGAAAGGGTGGTTTACATTACGGATTGGTCATGATCGGTCAGCCCTGCATCATGCGCTGACCTTGACGTCGAAGGCCTGGCCGACAACCTTGGTCGGGTTCACCTGCGCGCCGTTGCGACGCACCTCGAAATGCAGGTGCGGACCGGTGGAATAGCCGGTCGAGCCGACCAGGCCGATCCGTTCGCCCGAGGCGACCTCCTGCCCCGTATGCACGTCGATGCGGCTGAGGTGGCCATAGACGCTGCTCAGGCCGTTGGGGTGCTTGACCTCGATGAAGTTGCCATAGCCCCCGGCCTGGAAGCCGGCGCGCACCACGCGCCCCTCGGCGGTCGTATAGACGCTGGTGCCCTTGGGGGCGGCGATGTCCACACCCTTGTGGGCGCGCGCCTTGGCCTCGATGGTCAGCTTGCGCAAGCCGAAGGCCGAGTTGATGCGATAGCCCTTCACCGGGGCCTCGAACAGAAGCTTGCGGGTGACGGGACCGGCGGGCTTGGCCACCGCCCGAACCGGCGGGGCGGCGGGCGCGGACAGGTCTTCGACCTTGTCCGATGCAGGACCGGCGGCGCCCAGAGGCGCGCCGGCCATGGCGAGAACGGCGGTGACGGCGACGACGCTGGTCTGGCCGAAACGGATCGCAAACGGCCTCACGGCCGGGGGAAGAAAACGCATACTGAAACTGCACTCCAGGCGCTCGAACTGCGAGCGGGAGGGCCGTCATGGTCACGCGAAACAGACAGCGCAGGTGGCGGAAAAGCAGTCGCCGACGGCCGGGGTTGGTCGCCTTTTGCCATCACACCGGGACGCGAATGGGGCGCGCACGCGGCGACAAGGCGTCGCACGCCGGGAACCGGAACGAGAAAGGGGCCGCACGACCTGCGCCGCACAGCCCCCTCCACGGTTCTTGCCGGACGTTTTACAGCGGCAGGGTCAGCTGCACCCCGCCCATGTGGCTGTCGGCCTGATCGCCGAAACGGCCCTTGTAGCCGATGGAGACCTTCAGACGTTCCATGATCGTGCCTTCAATGCCCGCCGAAGCCAGGAACTGACCGCCCCAGGGCTCATCGACCTCACGCGCCAGGACTTGCGCCGGATTGCCGGCGATGCCGGTGCGGACCGCGTCGCCGTCGTCGCTGAGACTGTCGCGATAGCCGCCCTCGGCGAAGAAGCGGAAGCGGTCGCCGCCGCCCTCGGCGCGCAGGGCGATCTCGGCGGTCGCGCCCTGAACCGAGCGGTCCTGATAGGCGTACTGGGCCGCCACGCCCTGTTCGGTGAAGCCGTCCACGTCGCTGTTGATCCAGGCCACGGCGGCGCGCGGCGACAGGGCGATCCCCCCCATGTCGAACCACATTCCGCCTTGCAGACGCGCCCCGGTCGAAACCCCGCGGGTCGACCCGGTATGAACGATCGGCGCCAGCGAGGTCAGGCGGCTGACGTCGTTGAAGTCGTCCTGGGCCACGCCCGCCGCCGCATTGACGAACAGATCGCCAGAGCGCCAGCCGCCATAGATGTCCAGACCAAAGCTATCCAGGTCGACATTGAGGCTGCCCGCATCGACGTCGGCGTTGCGATAGCTGCCGGCCAGGCCGAACCTCATCGTCTCGGTGCCCGACTCCAGCGCGATGCGAACGCCATAGCCGTCTGAGGTCGCCTCGCCGATGGCGCCGCGCGCGTCGGTCTTGGTCCGGTCCGCCAGGGCCGAAACCGAGATCGCTGTGCCCGCCGTCCAGGCGTCACGGCCCGACAGGCTGGCGGTCGAACCGTCCAGCGCGTCTTCGCGGTGACGCCAGGCCGTCTCGCCCAGCACGGCCGTCTGGCTGCTCAGATCGCCGTAGTAGAGGTAGTCGCTGGCCAGGCGGGCGATCAGACGGTGGCCCGCCGCTGTCGGGTGAACGCCGTCCCAATAGAGATAGCTGTCAGGGCTGGCGCAGACGGTCAGGCCGTTGAAGCAGGCGTCCTTGGCGTTGGTCAGACCGAAGCGATCCGGGCTGGCCGTCAGGGTGTCGCTGATCTTGTAGAGGTCCATCAGGATGATGTTGCTGTTGGCCTGCCCCGCCGCCACCGTCATCAGCCCCGCCTGCAGGGCGCTGTTGAAGGTCGTGCCGGCGTAGTCCGCCAGGGGCTTGGCCGGCAGGCCCGGCCCCTGATTGAACTGCGGCGTCGTGCCGAGACGCGGCAGGTTGGTCACCAGGATCGTCTCCGCCCCCGCCGTGGCCACGCTGTTGACGATGAAGTTGATGTCCGCCGCCGCGCTCTGGGCCACGGGCGCGATGGCGCCCTGCGGGTTTGTGGATGCGCCCGCCGTCGGAATGGCCTGGAAGATGTTGTTGGCGCCGCCCAGGATGCTGACCAGATCCCCCGCACCGAACTTGCCGCCCGCGCCGGTGTAGGCCAGCAGTTGGTTGCGCATGCCGGGGGGCGAGGCCGCGCTGTCGGTGCGCGCCCCGCCGAAGGCGTAGTTGATGCTGCCCGTCACCGGCGCGCCGGCGGCGTAGCGCCCCGCGTTGAAGCCCAGAAGCTCCGTGAACACCGGCCCGTTGGAGAACCGGCCCTGATAATAGGGCGGCGAGGTCGGGGTCATCCCGCCCGTCGCGGCATAGAGGTTGCCATTGTCCGACAGGCTGTCGCCGAAGACGACCAGTCGATCATAGCTCTGCGCCCCGGCGGCGCTTGCGGTCGAGACGGCGGCCAGAGTCAGGGCGGCCAGAGCCGCTCCGCGAAGAAGTCGAGACATCGGTGTTCCTCCCTCGACCGTCAGTATGCGGTCGTTATCGAGAGGATGCGCTGCTTCGCCGTTAGCGCAAGATGCCCCAAGGGAACCTGAACGCCGTTCAGTGAAGCATTCGGAAGCGAACTGTGCCCGGCAGGTCACGCAGGACCTTCAGCACCTCGGGATCATAGTCGCGATCCACGTCGGTGATGACATAGCCGGTGCGCTCGTCCGTCTTCAGGTGCTGCCCCAGGATGTTGAGGCCCGCTGACGACAGGGCGCGGTTCAGCTCGGCCAGAACGCCCGGCTGGTTCCTGTGGATGTGCAGCAGGCGGTGGGCGCGCGACACCTCGGCCAGCTGCACGTTCGGCAGGTTGACGCAGAAGGTGGTGTCGCCCCGGTTCAGATAGCCCAGCAGGCGCTCGGCGGCGAACTCGGCGATGGCCTCCTGGGCCTCTTCGGTCGAGCCGCCGATATGGGGCGACAGGATGACGTTCTTCAGCCCCTGCAGGGGGCTGGCGAAGGGGTCGGCGTTGGTGCGCGGCTCCTCGGGGAAGACGTCCACCGCCGCGCCGGCGATCCGGCCCGACTTCACCGCCTCGGCCAGGGCGTCGACGTCGACGACGTGACCGCGCGACAGGTTCAGGAACAGGGCGCCCGGCTTCATCTTGGCGAATTGGGCCGCACCGATGATCAGGGTGTTGTCCTTGCGCCCGTCGACATGGAGGCTGACCACGTCGGCCTCGGCCAGCAGGGCGTCCAGCGAGCGCATCCGCCGGGCGTTGCCCAGGGCCAGACGCTCCGACAGGTCGTGGAAGACGACCCGCATCCCCAGATTTTCCGCCAGGACCGACAGCTGCGAACCAATGGCGCCATAGCCGACGATGCCCAGGGTCTTGCCGCGCAGCTCGCGCGAACCGGTCGCCGACTTGTTCCACTGGCCCTGGTGCATGGCCGCCGACTTGTCGGCCACGTCGCGCATCAGGACGATGGTCAGGCCGATGGCCAGTTCGACCACCGAACGGGTATTGGAATAGGGGGCGTTGAACACGGCCACGCCATGTTCGGCGGCGGCTTCCAGATCGATCTGGTTGGTGCCGATGCAGAAGGCCGCGACGGCCAGCAGGCGGTCGGCGTGCTCCAGCACCCGCTTGCTGACATTGGTCTTGGAACGGATGCCCAGGACGTGCACGCCCTTGATCGTCTCGATCAGGTCATCTTCGTCCAGCGCGCCCTTCATGGTCTCGACAGTGTAGCCCGCCTCCTCCAGCCGCTCGACGGCGGCGGGGTGGATGTTCTCCAGCAACAGCATGCGGACGCGGTTACGCGGATAGGACCAGCGCCCGGCCACGCCCTCGGCGAACAGGACCTCATCCAGAGAGGCGGCGGTCGCGTCGGCGACCTCGATCACCTTCTGGCGGCTGACCACCTCGGTGAAGGCGTAGAAACGGTCGGCGGCGCCCGCCAGCTTGACCTCGGCGTCGGTCCAGCCGTCGCCGACCATGACCACGGGCCCGCTCAGGTTCAGCGCCCTGATGACCTCGGGCTTGCCGTTGTCGCGTGACAGGGGGTTGGCGTCGTCTACGCCCGTGACCCGACCTTCGTCGTCATAGATCAGGTCGTTGGCCAGGACATGATCGGGTGCAATCCCCAGGCGGACGGCCAGAGGCGCGATCACCTCGCGGAAGCCGCCTGACAGGATGTAGACCCGCTCGGCGTGGCGCTCGAAGAAGTCGACGTTGCGGCGGATCGAGGCGCTGGCCTCATCCAGAATGCGGTCCGTCAGGGCCTCGACATGGCCGCGGTTGAGGGCCAGCAGATCCAGACGTCGACGCAGGGCTGTGCCGAAGTCGACCTGCCCCGACATGGCCTGATCGGTCAGGGTCGCGATCTCGGCCTTCCTCGCCGCCGCGTCGGGCGCATCGGACAGGGCGATGTCAGCGAGCGCTTCAAGCGTCTCGATGCGCACCAGGGTGGAATCGAAGTCGAAGATGAAGACGGGCGAAGTCATGCGCCGCACCTAACCCACCTTCGCACCTGCAGCAATAAAAAGGGGGCTCAAAGCCCCCTTTTCCGCACGAATTTTCCAAAAGCGTCACAGTTTGCCGAAGCCGCCCTTGCGACGGCTTTCCAGCGCGGCCGCGCCGATGGCCGCGGCGATGGTGGCCACGGCCAGCAGGGCGCCGCCCTCCCTGGCGTGATCACGGGCAAAGTCTCCGGCGTCCTCCGCGTAACGGCGCGCCTGTTTGGCGTAGCGCTTCATCGGCTTGCGGGTCTTCTTGCCCGAGCGATGCAGCCAGTGTTCGGCCTTCGCGCGGGCGTCATGGCCGAACCGCTCCGCCCGCTCGCCCGCATAGCCGCCCAGATCGGCGGCGCGATGGCCCAAGTCCTCGGCGCCGTGACGCACGCCGCGCGCGATGTCGTCAAAGCGGTGACGCAGGGCCTCGGCGTCGAACCAGCCGCGCGGATCGACCCGCTCCCGCAGCCGCTCATAGCGCGTCGGGCCTGTTCGCTGGTTCAGCAGCAGGGCGGCGATGCCCACGCCTGCCAGGACGGCGACCACGCCCGCCGTGATGCCGGGGTGTTTGCGGACCTCGTCCACGGCGTTGAACTGTCGAACCATGGGCACTCAAACCTCTTGTTGTCGAAAACCGTCGTCAGGACAGGAGCGAACCGGGTCGAAAGAGGTTCCGCTGTAAATGGCCAAGCTGCAAGAGCCTCGCCCCCGCCCCGCCGCCCCTTACCAAGCGGGGATCGCCTCCCTATGTTGCGCCGCTTCCGACAGTTTCGCCTATTCAGGATTTTCGCCGTGACCGATCACGCGCCCGCCGCACAGCCCGTCAACGCCCCGACCGACGACTTCGCCGCCGCCTTCCAGATCGAAGGCTGGCCTGTGCGCGGCCGCCTGGTGCGGCTCAGCGAGGTGGTGGACAAGATCCTGTCGGCCCACGACTACCCCGAACCCGTCGCCGCCCTGCTGGGCGAGGCCTGCGTCCTGGCCGCCATCGTCGGCTCGGCGCTGAAGTTCGAAGGCCGCCTGATCGTTCAGGCCCAGGGCGACGGTCCGGTGCGCTACGTCGTCGCCGACTATGATACGGCCGGGACCCTTCGCGGCTTCTGCCGCTTTGACCCGGACGAAGTGGCCAAGGCCTCCGAGGGCTTCGCTCGCCCCGGCGCCCAGACCCTGCTGGGCAAGGGGGTCTTCATCATGACCATCGACCGCGGCGAGGACTTCGAGCGCACCCAGGGCATCACCCCGATCGAGGGCGAGAGCCTGTCGCTGTGCGCCGAGCACTACTTCACCCAGTCCGAACAGGTGCCGACCAAGGTCCGTCTGGCCGTGGGTCAGGCGACGACCGAGGCCGGGACCGGCTGGCGCGCGGGCGGGGCCATGATTCAGGTCATCGCCGGCGACGAGGCGCGCGGCTCGACCGAGGAGGTGTGGGAACGCACCCGCGCCCTGTTCAACACCCTGGGCGACGACGAACTGATCGACCCCACGGTCAGCGCCGAGACCCTGCTGTATCGTCTGTTCCACGAGGACGGCGTGCGGCTGGAAGGCGCCCAGCCCCTGGCCGCCGTCTGCCGCTGCTCCAAGGAACGGCTGGTCACGGTCATGCAGTCCTTCCCGCCCGAGGACCGCGCCGCCATGGTCGAGGACGACGGCATGATCCACGCCACCTGCGAATACTGCTCGACCGTCTACAAGATCGACCCCGCCGAGATCGAACAGCCGGTCGCCTAGACCAGCATGAAGATCGCATTGCCGTAGTTGTGCAGGAGGATCGGCAGCAGCACGCTGCCGGTCCTCTCGCGCAGCCAGACCAGCAGCAGGGCCGCGCCTCCCGTCGAGGCCATCAGCAGCGGCTCGAAGGTGAAGCCGCCGCCTGAATAGCCCAGGGCATGGGTCAGGCCGAAAGCCAGCGACGACAACACCGCGCCCCACCCCATCCATGCGCCCAGAATGCGAACCGGCCTGCCGAAGGCCTCGTTCAGCATCAGCAGCAGAACCCCGCGATAAAACAGCTCCTCATCCAGACCCGGCATGGTCAACTGGAAGGCCAGGCTGTCGAGATCGAACCCCTGCCCGGGGAAATACAGGGCCAGTCCCAGGAACAGGGCGACCAGCAGGCCCGACAGGACCAGAGCCCCCGTCAGACCCCGGCGATCCTGTTTCAGCGTCAGGCCCGCCCGCCGCCAGCCGATGACCGGCAGGCTGGCCACGGCGAGCGACAGCACCACCGCCATCGCCTTGCCTTCCCAGTTCCAGTTCGATTCGCCGAACGACAGGGGAATATGGCCGTAGCCGCGCGTCAGCAGCGCGTCATAGGCCGCCATCAGCAGCAGGGCGGCGATCAGCCATCCCCACCGCACGCGCCCCTTCATCAGAATCGCCGCCAGACCTCCGCCCGCAGCGACGGCGCCGACCCAAGCCAGCATTGCAATGATCGCGTCCGGCATCGCGCCCCTCCCCATGACCTGTCGTCATGAGGCGAGCGCTCGCCGCAGCAGATGCAGATGACTGAAATTTAACGCGCCGACCGCGACCGACGATCCAGCCTAGTTGTTCAGGTCCAGCGAATAGCCCGCCGAACGCACGGTGCGGATCGGGTTGACCGTGCCCTCGACGTTCAGGGCCTTGCGCAGACGGCCGACGTGGACGTCGACGGTGCGGGCCTCGACATAGACGTCCGACCCCCAGACGGCGTCCAGAAGCTGTTCACGGCTGAAGACCCGGCCGGGATGCTTCATCAGGTGATCCAGCAGGCGGAATTCGGTCGGGCCCAGGTGGATTTCCTTGCCCGCGCGACGAACGCGGTGGGCGACGCGGTCGATGACGATGTCGGCGTGGTTGACCCGGTCGTCGGCCAGACCCGGACGGATGCGGCGCAGAACCGCGCGAATGCGCGCGGTCAGCTCGGTCATCGAAAAGGGCTTGGTCATGTAGTCGTCGGCGCCGGTGTCCAGGCCGCGCACGCGGTCCGTCTCCTCGCCGCGCGCGGTCAGCATGATGATCGGCAGGTTGCGGGTCTCGGCCCGGCCGCGCAGGCGACGGCAGACCTCGATGCCCGACAGCTTGGGCAACATCCAGTCCAGCAGCACCAGGTCCGGCAGACGCTCGTCGACCTGCAGCAGGCCCTCCTCCCCGTCCGCGGCCACGGTCACGTCATAGCCTTCCTTCTCCAGATTGTACTGAAGCAGGGTGGCCAGGGCGTCCTCGTCTTCCATCACCAGGATATAGGGTTGCACGTCAGGCTCTCCGGTCGGTCGAAGTCGTCAGCAGGAAGTAAAGTCAGGCGTCCGTCGGATCGGACGGCGGGGTCGAGACATGGGGCGTGGGCGTCTGTTCCTCGCCCGGACCGGGCACGGCCTTGGGCCGCTCGCCCAGCATTTCCTCGCCGGTGATCTCATAGTGGACGGTCTCGGCGATATTGGTCGCGTGGTCGCCGATCCGCTCCAGATTCTTGGCCATGAACAGCAGATGGGTGCAGGCCGTGATCGTGCGCGGGTCGCCCATCATGTAGGTCAGCAGCTCGCGGAACAGGGCGTTGTAGTGCTCGTCCACCTCGTCGTCGGTGCTCCACACCGACAGGGCGCGCTCGACCTCCGAGGCCGTATAGGCGTCCAGAACGTCGCGCAGACGGGTCGACACCAGACGGCCCATCCGCTCGATCGAACGGGTCAGGGGCTGCATCGGCTCGCCCTCGGCCAGGATCAGCGCCCGCTTGGCGATGTTCTTGGCCAGATCGCCGGTCCGCTCCAGATCCGAGGCCAGCTTCATGGCGCCCAGCGTCCGGCGCAGGTCCGAGGCCACCGGCTGGCGCAGGGCGATCAGGCGGATCGACTTCTTCTCGATGTCGCGGTGCAGGGCGTCCAGGCGGTTGTCGCGCTCGACCACCGCCTTCGCCAAGGCCACGTCGCGGCGGGCGACGGATTCGATGGCGTCCGCCACCTGGGCCTCGGCCAGACCGCCCATGCGGACGACTTCCGCCGTCAGCTGGTTCAGTTCGTCGCCGTAAGCCTTGACCGTATGCTGGTTCATGCTCGCGCCCTTAGCCGAAGCGGCCGGTGATGTAGTCGAGCGTGCGGCGCTCGCGCGGGTTGGTGAAGATCTCTTCGGTGTCGCCGGTCTCGACCAGCTTGCCCATGTGGAAGAAGGCCGTGCGCTGCGACACACGGGCCGCCTGGGCCATGGAGTGGGTGACGATGACGATGCAGTAGCGCTCGCGCAGTTCGTCGATCAGCTCCTCGATCTTGGCCGTGGCGATCGGGTCCAGCGCCGAGCAGGGCTCGTCCATCAAAATGACTTCGGGTTCGACTGCGATGGCGCGGGCGATGACCAGACGCTGCTGCTGGCCGCCCGACAGGCCCGTGCCCGGCGAGTGCAGGCGGTCGGCCACCTCGTCCCACAGGCCGGCCCGCTTCAGCGCCTTCTGGACGATGTCGTCCAGCTCGCCCTTGGACGAGGCCAGGCCGTGAATCTTCGGCCCATAGGCGACGTTCTCATAGATCGTCTTGGGGAAGGGGTTGGGCTTCTGGAACACCATGCCGACCTGGGCGCGCAGCAGCACGGGGTCGATCTTGCGGTCGTTGATGTCGCCGCCGTCCATCTCGATCTCGCCGGTGACGCGGCAGCCGGGGATGGTGTCGTTCATGCGGTTCATGGTCCGCAGGAAGGTCGACTTGCCGCAGCCCGACGGACCGATCAAGGCCGTGACGGTCTTGTCCGGGATGTCCAGCGAGACGCCGAACAGGGCCTGCTTCTCGCCGTAGAAGACGCTGACATCGCGCGCGGCGATCTTGATCGGGCCCAACGGCGCCGAGGCGTGGGCGCCCACGGCCGGGGCGGTCGACAGGGTCGCGGCCCCGGCGGAACCGCCGTCGGCCAGACCCTCGGGGGCGCGGAAGATTTTGGACATCATAAGACTACCACCGGCGTTCGAAGCGCCGACGCAGCAGGATCGCGGCGGCGTTCATGACGATCATGAAGGCGAGGAGCACAAGAATGGCGGCGGCGGTCCGCTCGTGGAACGCGCGCTCCGAGGCGTTCTCCCAGATGTAGATCAGCGAAGGCAGGGCGCCGACCGGTTCGTCGATGGCGTGGGGCACGCCGGGGACGAAGCTGATCATGCCGATCAGCAGCAAAGGCGCCGTCTCGCCCAAGGCGTGGGCCATGGCGATGATCGAACCCGTCATGACGCCCGGCATGGCCAGGGGCAGGACGTGGCCGAACACCGTCTGGGTGCGGCTGGCGCCCATGGCCAGGGCGGCCTCGCGGATCGAGGGCGGCACCGCCTTCAGCGACGAGCGCGTGGCGATGATCACCGTCGGCAGGGCCATCAGGGCCAGCACCAGACCGCCGACCAGCGGGCTGGCGCGCGGCAGGTGCATGAAGTTGATGAACAGGGCCAGACCCAGCAGGCCGTAAACAATCGACGGCACGGCGGCCAGGTTGTTGATATTGACCTCGATGATCGCCGTGATGCGGTTGCGCGGCGAGTATTCCTCCAGCCAGACGGCGGCGCAGACGCCGACCGGGATGGCGATCAGGGCCGTGACCAGCAGCATCAGGGCCGAGCCGACCACCGCGCCCAGCAAGCCCGCCAGCTCCGGCTGGGTCGAGTCGCCCTTGGTGAACAGGGTCGTGTTGAAGTGGGCCCGCACAGCGCCCGACTCCTTCATCCGGTCCAGCCAGGCCATCTGCTCATTGCTGACGCGGCGCTGATCCTCGGGCACGGCTCTGGAGATCTCACCCTTCAGGTAGAGGTCGGCGTTGTCGGACAGAGGGGCGGTCACCGGCACGGTCTGACCCAGCAGGCTGGGCTGACGCGCGATCATGCCCGCCGCTTGGAACTTCAACTCGGACGAGAACAGGGCCTTCATGGCCACCGCCTTCGTGCCCTGGGCGTCGTCCTGAACGCCCAGACGACGCAGTTGCTGTTCGGCGACGATCTGCTCGAAATTGGCGCCCTGCGGATAGGACCGGTCGATGCGCGACGCGTCCATGTGAACCGGCAGGGTCACGCTGTGGCTGTAGAAGGCCGTGCGGCCCTGCATGATGATGCTGCCCAGCAGGATCACCAGGAAGACCAGGGCGAAGCCGATGGCCGCGCGGCCATACCACTTGAAGCGGGTCTCGCGCGCATAGCGGCCGCGCAGGCGCGCTTGCAGGCGCTGGGTGCGCGGGCTGACGGCGCTCGGGTTTTGGGCGGCGTCAGTCATACTGTTCCCGATAGGCTTGCACGATGCGCATGGCGACGATGTTGAGCAGCAGGGTGACCACGAACAGGGTCAGGCCCAGACCGAAGGCGGCCAGGGTCTTGGGACTGTTGAACTCCTGGTCCCCGGTCAGCAGGGTGACGATCTGCACCGTGACGGTCGTGACCGTGTCCAGCGGGTTCAGCGTCAGCTTGGCGGCCAGACCGGCGGCCATGGTCACGATCATGGTCTCGCCGATGGCGCGCGAAACCGCCAGCAGGAAGGCCCCGGCGATGCCTGGCAGGGCGGCGGGCAGCAGCACCTTCTTGACCGTCTCGGACTTGGTCGCGCCCATGGCGTAGGAACCGTCGCGCAGGGACTGCGGCACGGCGTTCATGATGTCGTCGGACAGCGAGCTGACGAAGGGGATCAGCATGATGCCCATGACCGCGCCGGCCACCAGAGCCATCTGGTTCTGCACCAGCAGCAGGTATTGCCCCACCCCGTCCAGCGGTCCGCCGGCCAGCCAGCCGCCTATGGTGTTGAAGAAGACGCGGAAGGCCGGCCCCACCGTCAGCGCGGCGAAGAAGCCGTAGACCACGGTCGGCACCCCGGCCAGGACCTCGAGCATGGGCTTGACCACGGCGCGGGTGCGACGCCCGGCGTATTCCGACAGATAGATGGCCGAGAACAGGCCGATAGGACCCGCCACCAGCATGGCGATCAGCATGATCAGGAAGGTGCCCGCAAACAGGGGCACGGCCCCGAAGGCGCCCGACGAGCCGATCTGGTCGGCGCGGATGGCCATCTGCGGGCTCCACTTGGTCCCGAACAGGAACTCGGTGACCGGCACGGAGGCGAAGAAGCGAAGGCTGTCCCACACCAGGGAGAAGATGATGCCGACCGTCGTCAGCACCGCCACCGCCGAACAGGCGAACAGGACCAGGCTGATCCAGCTCTCCACCCGATTGCGCGCCCGCAAATCGGGACGGATGCGGATGAAGACGAAGACCCCACCCAGAACGGCCGCGATCAGGGCCGCGACACCGCCGCCCCAGCTCAGGGCCGACGAAATACGGTGGGCGCGGCGGCCTTCGGCCGGCAGCTCTTCGGCATAGGGGGCGGGCCAGATCTGCTGGGCTTCAAGCCCGTCGCCGATACGGCGCGCGTCCGAGAAGAAGGCCTCGCGCCGGAAGGGCTCCAGCTGGGTGACGCTGTCAGGCGCGCCGGCGGCCAGCATCTGACGTTCCAGCGGGGCCGAGAAGATCGAGGCGGCGATCAGCACCACCAAGGCCGGCATGCCGACCCAGATCAGGGCGTAAAGGCCATGCTGGCCCGGACGCGAATGGGCTCTAACGCCCGCGCTGCGGCGCGTCGCCAGCCGGCGCCCGCCCAGATAGGCCAGCCCGGAGAAGGCGATCAGCAGTAACAGGAAAATCCAGATCATCCGGGTCCGTGCACGCGTGAATCATTAACGTGCCGGGTCCGGCGCGTTTCGGCCGGGAAACTGCCTGCGATTGGCGAGCGGAATAAGACGGCTGCGTGACAGTTCTGTTACGCAGCCGATCCTCCCACAGGTTCGATCTCTCGAGCGGGGGCCAGGGGGAAGCAGGCGGTGAAGATCGCCCCCTGGCCCAGGGCGCTGTCCACGCTCAGCCCGCCGCGGTGACGGATGATGATGTGGCGCACGATGGCCAGACCCAGGCCGGTGCCCTGACGCTCGCCGCTTTTCTGGCCCTCGACGCGATAGAAGCGTTCGGTCAGACGCGGCAGGTGCTCGCGCGCCATGCCGGGGCCATGGTCGCGCACGGTGACGACGGCGTACTTCACCCCCGCCTCGCGGTCAGGCGTTTCCAGCGACAGGCGGGTTCCCTCGGGCATGCGCGCAGCCATGGCCTCGTCCAGGGTGCGGCCGCGATCAATCGACAGCTCGACCATCCCGCCGTTGCTGGAGTATTTCAGGGCGTTGTCCACCAGGTTCTGGATGACCTGAACGATCTCGTCGCGGTCGCCGGTCACGGTCGCGCCCCCCTGCCCCAGGTCGGCCTTGATGGTGACCCCGCGCTCGCGCGAGATGACGCTGACGGCGTCCACCACGTCCGAGGCCGCCCGCGCCAGATCAACCCGCCCCAGGGGCGCGATATGCTCGTTCAGCTCGATCCGGCTCAGCGACAGCAGGTCGGCGACCAGGCGCCCCATGCGATCAGCCTGGATGGCCATGATGTCTAGAAACTTGTCGCGCGCCTTGGGGTCGTCCTTGGCGTGGCCCTTCAGCGTCTCGATAAAGCCCGACAGCGAGGCCAGGGGCGTGCGCAGTTCGTGACTGGCGTTAGCCAGGAAGTCGACGCGCATCATCTCCATGCGACGGGCGTCCGTTTCATCGCGCAGCGCCAGTAGGGCCAGGGCGCCCGCCCCCCAAAGTTGGGCGTCCCGCTCGGGCAGAGGTCGTACGAAGGCTCGCCAGTGCCGCTCCTGGGCGCCGCCGCCGACGTAATCCACCGTGCTGCTGAATCCCCCGAACAGAGCCTCGTCCACCGCCTCCAGAACCTTGGGGTCGCGGATCACCGAAACCAGCAGCCCGCCGCCCGCGCCGTCCAGGCGAAACAACTCCCGCGCGGCGGCGTTGGCCAGGGCGATTCGTCGTCCGGCGATGTCGTCCGCCTCTCCCCCGCTGACGATCAGGATGGGATCCCCCAGGGCCTCGAAGACATCCCCCAGCAGGGCGCCGTCGGGCGCCAGGTCAGCCGTCGCACCGCCGTCCAGGTCGCTGATGCTGACCGTGGGCTGCGGCCGGCGGTTGACCAGCCAGGTCGCGGCCGCCACCGCCGCCGCCCCCGCCGCCAGCCAGCCCGCCAGTTCCGGCTTCATCACCGCCAGCACCGCCATGACCAGGATGGCCACCCCGCCGCTGGCGCCGGCGGTCCAGAGCCGGGACGAGGCGGTGGGCGCGACCGGAGAAGGCGAATGCTCGTACGGCATATGGATCGACGTTATCTCATTGTTCAGCGACAGCCCCTAACCTGTCAGAAACACGGGGTCATCGGCCGGGGGTCGGGATTCTTTCGCTTAGCTTAGTTTGTTCACCGATTTGCGGCAGTCACGACGACAGACCGAGGGGTTTCTGACGTGAATACGATCCTGAACTGTCTGGTTCAGCAACACGATTGGCGCATCCTGCCATTCGCCCTCATGGTCTCTGTCTTCAGCCTTCTGATCGCACTGTCCCTGTTCGATCGCGCCCGCGGCGTGGCGCGCCGCTCGCGCCGTGTCTATCTGATCGCCGCCCCCCTGGTGGCCGGCCTGGGCGTATGGAGCACCCACTTCATCGCCATGAAGGCCTATGACGTCGGCGTGCCCGTGCGTTACGAAGCCTGGGAAACGGGCGGCTCCCTGCTCGTGGTCGTTTTCGCCTTCTACATCGCCATGCACCTGGCCCTGGCCGAAACGAGCCGCATCGGCCGCATCACCGCCGCCCTGACCTGCGGCCTGGGCGTCGCCGCCATGCACTTCCTCGGCATGGCCGCGCTGAGCCTGTCCGGCGCCGTCCTGTCGTGGAACGTCCCCCTCGTCGTCGTCGCCGTGGTTGGAGGCCTGACCCTGGTCGGCGCCATGGCCTTCCTGCCCTGGCGAGGCGGACTCAAACGGGTGCTCGGCGCCACGGCCCTGGGCGCGCTCAGCGTCTGCTGGCTGCATTTCGTGGCCATGAGCGCCGTGGTCATCACTCCGACCCCCGGCGTGCTGCTGCCTGTGGCCGCCTTCGCCGAGACGGCCCTGACCGTCTGGATCGGCGCCAGCGTCGGTCTGCTGGTCGTCATCGCCGCCTTCCTGACCGGCATGGTCTGGTGGTCGCGCCACAGCGCCCTGGGTCAACTCCGCGAGGCGATCGAAGCCATGCCCGACGGCCTGGGCTTCTATGACGCCGACGACCGCCTGGCGATCTGGAACCAGCGCTACGCCGAGGTGAACCCCGAGGTGGCCGCCGCGCTCAAGGTCGGCGTCACCTTCCGCGAAATCCTCGAGGCCGGGCTGAAGGCCGACCTCTATCCCTGCGCCAAGGGCCGAGAACAGGCCTGGATGGCCGAACGCATGGCCAACCGTCGCCGCCCCCAGGGCGCCATGGAGCAGCAGATCGGAGACCGCTGGCTGAGGGTTCAGGACCGCCGCACGGCGGAAAAGGGCACGGTCACGGTCTGCTCCGACATCACCGACCTGAAACGCGACGCCCAGGCCCTGGCCGAGGCCCGCGACGCCGCCGACTCCGCCAACCGCGCCAAGAGCCAGTTCCTGGCCAATATGAGCCACGAGATCCGCACGCCCCTGAACGGCGTCATCGGCGTGGCCCAGGCCCTGGCCCGCACCGATCTGGACGAACAGCAGCGCGAGATGCTGGACCTGATCCACTCGTCCAGCCGCACCCTGCAGACCCTGCTCAGCGACATCCTGGACCTGGCGCGCGTGGAATCCGGTCGACTGGAACTGAGCGACGAACCCTTCGACCTGGCCCGCGCCACCGAGGAAGCCGCCCAGCTCTACGCCGCCGCCGCCCGCGACAAGGGGCTTCAGTTCATCGTCGAGGTGCCGCCCGAGGCTCGCGTCTGGGTGCATGGCGACGCCGTACGCCTGAAGCAGATCCTGACCAACCTGGTGTCCAACGCCGTCAAGTTCACCGCCGCCGGCTTCGTCAGCCTGACGGTGGACGCCGGACAGCACGGCCTGCGCTTCGTGGTTCAGGACACCGGCATCGGCTTCGACGCCCAGACGCGCGACCGGTTGTTCAGCCGCTTCGAACAGGCCGACGGCGACATCACCCGACGCTTCGGCGGTTCGGGCCTGGGCCTGGCCATCAGCCGCGAGCTGGCCGCCATGATGGGCGGCGGCCTGGGTTGCGAGAGCGAGCCGGGCGGCGGGGCCGCCTTTATCCTGACCCTGCCCCTGCGCCTGGCTGAAGCCCCTGTCGTGCCGACGCCGACCGTCGTCGCGACCAGCGACGTCCCGTCCGACTCGGCGGCGCGTCGCCTGCGCATCCTCGTCGCCGACGACCACCCCACCAACCGGCGCGTGGTCGAGCTGATCCTGGATCAGGCCTCGGTCGAGCTCGTATCGGTCGAGGACGGCGCCCAGGCGGTCGAAGCCTGTCGCGCCTCGGCCTTCGATCTGGTGCTGATGGACATGCAGATGCCGGTGATGGACGGCCTGACCGCCACCCGCGAGATTCGTCTGCACGAGGTGGCCATGGGCATGCCGCGCACGCCGGTCGTCATGCTGACCGCCAACGCCCTGCCCGAACATATCGCCGCGGGCATGGAGGCGGGCGCCGACCGGCACCTGGCCAAGCCCTTCAGCATCGAAGCCCTGCTGGCCATGGTAGCCGAGTTGACGGCGGACGCGCCTCAGGCCGCTGTTCAGGCGGCCTGAGGGTCTTCTTCTCCTACTCGTAGCCGTGGGCGGCTTCGTTGATGACTTGGCTGGGCATGGACGAGAAATCCACGCTGAGCGGCCGGGCCGCCTTGGCCTCGAAGGTCTTGAGCACATGCTCCAGACGGCGGCGCACCTCGCGTTCGGCCTCGCTCGATCCGTCCAGCGCCAGAGGCGCCAGGCAGAAGTCGATGATGGCCTGGGGACGGGTCATCGGTTCCATGTCATTTCCTTTCCTGACAGGCGTGGAACTCAGGCGGCGTGGAACTGGGCGGTTTCGGTCGAGTCCTTCAGCGCCGTGGTCGAGGACTGGCCCGAGGAAATGACCGTGGCCACGTCGTCGAAGTAGCCGGTGCCGACCTCGCGCTGGTGACGCGTGGCGGTGTAGCCGATGGCCTCATTGGCGAACTCGCGCTGCTGCAGCTCGGAATAGGCCGCCATGCCGCGATCGCGATAGCCGCTGGCCAGTTCGAACATGCCGTTGTTCAGGCTGTGGAAGCCCGCCAGGGTGACGAACTGGAACTTGTAGCCCATGGCCCCCAGCTCGCGCTGGAACTTGGCGATGGTTTCCTTGTCCAGCTTGGCTTCCCAGTTGAACGAGGGCGAGCAGTTGTAGGCCATCAGCTTGCCCGGGTGCTCTTTCTGAACGGCCTCGGCGAACTTCTTCGCATCGTCCAGATCGGGGTGCGACGTCTCCCACCACAGCAGGTCGGCGTATTTCGCATAGGACAGGCCGCGCGCGATGCAGTGGTCCAGACCCGTGCCCGGCTTCAGGCGATAGAAGCCCTCCGGCGTGCGGTTCTCGCGGTCGATGAAGGGGTGGTCCCGCTCGTCGATGTCCGAGGTGATCAGCTGGGCCGATTCCGCATCGGTGCGCGCCACCGTCAGGGTCGGCGTGCCGCAGACGTCGGCGGCCAGACGCGCCGCGATCAGGTTGCGCTCATGCGCCTGGGTCGGGATCAGCACCTTGCCGCCCAGGTGGCCGCACTTCTTCTCGGACGCCAGCTGGTCTTCGAAGTGGACGCCCGCGGCGCCCGCCTCGATGAAGGCCTTCATGATCTCGAAGCTGTTCAGCGGCCCGCCGAAACCGGCCTCGGCGTCGGCGACGATGGGGGCGAACCAGTCGCGCTTGGCGCCGCCCTCGGCGTGCTCGATCTGGTCGGCGCGCTGCAGGGTGCGGTTGATGCGGCGGCACAGTTCCGGCGCGGCGTTGGCCGGATACAGCGACTGGTCCGGGTACATGGCGCTGGCCGTATTGGCGTCGGCGGCGACCTGCCAGCCCGACAGATAGATGGCCTTCAGACCCGCGCGGACCATCTGCATCGCCTGATTGCCGGTCACGGCGCCCAGGGCGTTGATATAGGGCTCGCTGTGCAGCAGCTCCCACAGGCGGTTGGCGCCCCGCTCGGCCAGCGTATGGGTGACCGGCACCGAGCCGCGCAGACGCAGGACGTCTTCCGGCGAATAGGGGCGCTCAATGCCGTCGAAACGGCCGGCGGGCGAAGGAACCAGATCGGCGAAGGTCGTCATGTTCGTCTCGGTCTCGATAAGGCGCGGCCGCAGCCGCCGTCCCGAAGACCTGAACACGCCGCCGTCATGATTGACACAGCGACAGCCGCATCATTTAAGTCAAACAGTCACATCATGACACTTGCCATGAAGTCATGATGTGACATGATCGCGCCATGAACGCCGCCGCTGACCGCAAGCTGTTTCTGGGCGGCCGCCTCAAGCGGCTGCGGCGCGAGCTTGACCTGTCGCAGACGGCGATGGCGGCAGATCTGGGCGTCTCGCCCTCCTATCTGAACCATATCGAGCGCAACCAGCGCCCCGTCTCGGCCCAGCTGCTGCTGCGTCTGGCCGAGACCTACGACGTCGACCTGCGCAACCTCGGCCAGTCCGGCGGTCCGGCGTCCGAGGCCGAACTGTCCGAGGTCTTCGCCGATCCCCTGTTTCAGGGTCTGGCCGTGCCGCGTCACGAGATCATGCAACTGGCCGAGGATCAGCCCGCCGCCGCCGACGCCGTGCTGCGCCTCTATCGCGCCTTCACCGACCGTCGCGTGCGCGACCGGGCCGAGGTCGAGGCGGGCGGCGGCGCAGCCCCGACCGACAGCCCGTCGGAATGGGTGCGCGAATACGTCCAGTCCCGCCACAACCACTTCCCCGACCTCGATACGCTGGGCGAGGCCCTGCATGACGCCCTGCGCGCCGAAGCTCCCGGCCCCGACGAAGGCTTTGAGGCCCTAGCGCGAGGGCGGCTGTTCGCCCGCCACGGCCTTACCGCCCGCACCCTGCCCGCCGAGGTCATGGTCGAGTGGACCCGCCGTTTCGACCCGCACCGGGGTCGCCTGCTGCTGTCCGACGCCCTGGGGCCGTCGTCGCGCGCCTTCGCCGTCGCCAACCAGTTGGTTCTGATGGAGCATGGGCCGGAGCTTCAGGCCCTGACCGAGGCGGCGGGCGCGCCGGACGCCCCCACGCGCAATCTGCTGAAGGCCTCGCTGGCCAACACCCTGGCCGCCGCCGTGCTGATGCCCTACGCTGCCTTCCAGCGCACGGCCGAGGAGACCGGCTACGACCTGGCCCGCCTTCAGGCCCGGTTCGGCGTCGGCTTCGAACAGGCGGCGCATCGCCTGACCACCCTGTCCCGCCCGACGGCCCGGGGCGTGCCCTTCTTCCTGATGCGGGTGGATCAGGCAGGGAACGTGTCCAAGCGCTACGCGTCCGGCGCCTTCCCCTTCTCGCGCTTCGGCGGCGCCTGCCCGCGCTGGCGACTGCACTCGGCCTTCCGCACGCCGGGCCGCATCGTCACCCAGATCATCGAGACGCCCGACGGATCGCGCTGGTTCACCCTGGCCCGCACCGTCGACCGCCAGGGCCAGGACGCCTTCACCGAGGGTCAGGACCTGGCCATCGGCCTGGGCTGCGAGCTGAAGCACGCCCACCGGCTGATCTATGCGCGCGGTCTGGACCTGCAAGAGCCCGAGGTCACCCCCATCGGCCCGGCCTGCCGCCTATGCGAGCGCCACCCCTGCGCCGAACGCGCCGCCCCGCCGGTGGGCCGCGCCCTGACGGTCGACGACTGGTCCAAGTCCGTCAGCCCCTACCCCTTCGCCTGACGTCTCAGTGCGCCAGCAGCAAGGCCACCGGACTTTCGGTGATCAGGGTCTGGGTCACGCCGCCGAAGATCCACTGACGCATCCGCGCATGACCCCAGGCGCCGCTGACGATGACGCCGGCCTCCATCTCGGCGGCGCAGTCCAGCAGACGCCGCCCCGCCGAGCGGTCATCGTGGGCGCGGGCGTCGGCCTCGGCCTTGACGCCGTGCCGCCGCAGCCAGGCCGCCACGTCGGCGGTGCGCAGCCGGGCGCCGTCCATGTCCTCGGGATCACACAGCTCCAGCACGCGCACGCTCTCGGCCTCGCGCAGCAGGGGGATAGCGGCGATCGCAGCCAGGCGGCTCTCGCGGCTGTCGGTCCAGGCCAGCAGCACCGGCGCACCGGCGACCGGGCGCGCCGGGTTCGGCGGCGCGATCAGGATAGAGCGCCCCGCTCGCATGGCCAGATCGGACGGAATCGGCGCCCGCCAGCCGCTGGCGTTGGCCGCGTCGCGCCCGACGATCAGGACGTCGGCGGCGCGGGCGTGCTTGACCAGCAAACCGGTCGGGTCGCCCACGTCGGCGCGCCATTCACAAGAGACGCCGCTGCGGGTGGCGATGTCGCGAAAGCGCGTTTCGGCCCCCTTCAGCGCGCTTTCGGCCCGCTCGTGCTGGGCGGTCAGCACCTCGCCCATCAGGATGCCCGCGCCATAGGCGTCGGCGACCGGCGTCTCGGGCGCGCAGGCCGAAACCCCGATCAGGTGAGCACCGTGCGCCTTGGCCAGATCGACGGCCTGCTCGATCCGCTGCGTGTTGTCGGGCTCGTCATCGACATAGACGATCAGGCTGGACCAGGTCATGGCGACCTCCTCTCATTCCTGAACGATAGAACGCCCGGGGCGGGCTTCGGTCCTTGATCCCGATCAAATAACGGCGATCAGAGCAGCACGACCTTGCCGTTCTCGACCCGATGGGGAACGCCCGTCTTGCGGAACAGGTCGGCGATCTCGGCCGCCGGATCGGCCGCGCCCTGATCCAGCATCCGCCCGATGGTCGCGGCCAGGGACGGGTCGCCCGAGGCCCGGCTCAGGGCTTCCAGCCACTCGGCGCGGGTGAGGACGCCGTCCTCGCGATTGGCCGCCAGAACCGGACGCAGGAAGTCGAACCAGTCGCCGCCGTCGCGCCGCTTCTGGGCGCCCTCGGCCGCCATGGCGAAGACGGCGCCGCAGGCGTAGTAGGCCCGGTGCTCGCCCCGGTCCCCGGCCTCCGCCACCGACTTGCCGCGAGCCAGGTCGACGCAGTCGTCCACCTCGGTCTGCAGTTCAGCGCGGGCGTCATAGGCCGGGTCCAGCGCCTTCAGCGCCCGTACCGCCATCAAGTCGGCCCCGCCCTCGGTGATCCAGGCGTCGCGGGCGAACTGATAGCGCACCGCCTGCCCCAGCCAGAAGTGCGCGCTCTCGTGGCCGATGAACCAGCGCGAACGCTCCAGCACTTCCCGGCTGGGGTTCAGCACGCCGACGCCCTCGAACTTCATGACGATCAGACCGGGCAGGACGCTGCCGCCCATGCTGGACAGACGCTCGGTCGGACCGTTCCAGCTGACCATGACGGTCGAGGTCTCGCTGCCCACGCCCGGCGCGCCGAGACGACGCAGATAGTAGTCGCCGACGTGCGGCGCGAAGCTGCGGATCTCCTCGCCGATCCACGGCGGCAGGTTGGGATCGATGACCGTGGTCAGCCCCTCGCCCGGCGTCACCCGCGCCTGGCCCAGCAGGACGTAGGAACGCTCGCCGGTCGTGGTCAGACTGGCGTGCCGCTTGCCGTTGAACAGCACCGACCCCGCCGTATCCCGCCAGCTCACGGTCGAGGCCCCGCCTTCCAGATCGACGCCGTTCAGGTCGGCCGGCATGGCCTCGGCCGCCTCGACCGACGGCAGGGCGAAGACGTCGAACTGGCGCGTCGGCAGGGCGACGGCGCCGTCCGAGAAGGTCAGGGTCCCGTATTCCGCCTCCAGATAGACGGCCTTGGGCTTGAGCGAAAAGCGGACGTGGCGCGGCACAGGGCCGCCGTCCAGGCTGCGGATCACGTCGTAGTGGCCGCGCCGCTCCATGACGACGCCTGGCGTCTCGACCGTCCATTGGGTCGGGCGCCAGGGCTGACGCACGTCGGTCATCAGGGCCGAATCCATAAAAGCCCAGACGGACGCGTCACGGTTGAAGACATAGTCAGCGGTCCAGCGGTCGCCGTCGCGCGTGACCTCGACCACCGGCGCGGCGCGCGCGTCCCAGGTCCCCGGCGGCAGGGACGCGGCGGCGCAGGCCCCTAGAAGAGCGGCGGCCAGAAGGGTCGAGGCGGCGAGGGCTTTCAAACGCAAGACGACGGACTCCATACGGTTCAGCTCGAACATAGCCGCGAGCGGCGCGGCGTCAGCTTACGGATTGCTCAGGATTGCGCCCGCGACAGGGCGCGCCCGGCCGCCGCCAGCTCGCCCGCCATGACCGCCTTCAGCCGCTGCGGCCCCTCGATGGTGGCCTGCTCGCCCCAGGTGAACAGGTGCCAGGCCAGTTCGCGCATCCCCGAGGCACGGAAGCGCACCAGGACCGAACCGTCCGGCTGATCCTCGATGGTCTGGGTCGGGTGCCAACGCCAGCCCCTCGCCTCGGCCGCGCCCTCAGAGGCGATGCGCAGCACCACCTCCTCGATCTCGTCCTGATAGATGCCGAAGGACTGGCTGGCGAAGGCGGCCAGGTCGAAGTCGGCAGGCGGCCGCGCCGTCCCCTCGCCCGCCTCAACCGAACTCATGCGGTCCAGGCGGAAGGTCTGGATGCGTCCGCTTTCGCGGTCCGCCGCCACCAGATAGTTGGCGCGCCCGAACATCAGGCCGCAGGGCGCGACGCCGCGGCTACGCGCCTCGGCCCCGGGACGGGCGTAGATGAAGCTCAGAGGCCTCTCGGCCAGAACCGCGCCTCGGATTTCAGCCAGCACCGTCTCGTCGGCGGTGGGACGCGGCCCGGCCTGAACGGCGATGGTCTCGGCCCTCACCAGAGCTTCCAGATCGGGCGCCATCCGGTTCAGGGTGGTCGAGCGCATGGCCGCCTTGACCTTGCGCTCCAGCCCTTCCAGCGCCGCCGCCCGCGCCGGTTCGCCCGCCGCGCGCAAAGCCGCCGCCGCCTTGGTCAGCTCCAGCATCTCGGTCGCGGTCGGGGCCTGTTCGAAGGCCGACAGGCCGCCGCGAATACGCCAGCGCTTGGTCGGCGGATCGCTGATCTCCTCGACCTGAGGGAACAGCATCAGGACGGCGTCGCGCATCCGCTCGGCGGTGCGCCGCCCGACCCGCAGTTGGCCCGCCATCTCGTTCAGCGTCAGCCCCTCGGCGCTGGCCGCCATGCCGCGCGCCAGATCAATGACCATCGCCGCCTTGTCGTGCCGCAAGAAACTTCTCCACAGAACTACGTCCGAAACTGACGCAATGCTGTCGCATCCTTCCAACATCAGCAAGAGGCAATCGCTTCAGGAGATCACGACATGGCCTTCGCCCGCACCCCCACCGTCCAGAAGCCCGCCCGCAAGACCTTCGCCGACCGCTACATGATCGTGCCGTGCGAGGCCGAGGGCGACCTGGCCGTCATCTGGGACCGTCAGGAAGAACAGGTGGTGGACGTCATCTCCGCCTCGGCCAGCAGCCGCTACTCCGATGAGGACGCCCTGTGGGACGAATTTCATGCCGCGCCGACCACCGCCGCGCACGACCGGCGCATGGCGGCCTGAAACCTGGCCAGATCAAAGCGCCGCGCCGGGAACCCGATTCCCCATCCAACGTTCGCCGAAGCATGACCATTCCGGTCATGCTCGAGGGGAGCTGCCGATGACATCGTCCCACACCGCCGCGCCTTCGCTGGAAGGCCTCGTCAAGTCCGCCCTGCATCGCTCGTGGTGGCTGCTGCTGTTGCGCGGGATCATCGCGGTGGCTTTCGGGGTCGCCACCTTCGTCTGGCCGGGCATCAGCCTGGTCAGCCTGATCCTGGTCTATGGAATTTACGCCGTGGCCGACGGGATTCTTGCCCTGATCGCGGCGGTTCGCGGCGGCGGGATCGCCCCGCGCTGGTGGCTGACGCTCGGCGGGATCGCCAGCCTGGTCGCCGGAGGACTGGCCTTCGTCTGGCCGGGCCTGACGGCCCTGGTCCTGGTCTATCTGATCGGCTTCTGGTCGATCATGCGCGGCGTGCTGGAAATCGTCGGGGCCATCCGCCTGCGAAAGGAAATAGCCAACGAATGGAGCCTGGGCGTCGCCGGCGCCCTGTCGGTCGTCTTCGGCCTGATTCTGGTCTTCGCACCGGGCGCGGGTGCCCTGGGCCTGCTGTGGCTGATCGCGGCCTGGGCCGTGCTGTTCGGCCTGCTGCTGATCTGGGTCGCCTTCCGGGTCAGGACGCTGGCGAAGGCGTAAAACGGGCGTTGCGCGCCGTGACCCGGGCACGGATCTCGGCCCGCATCCGTTCCAGCTCATCCGCCTCGATCAGACGGCCGCGCAGCACCACCGCCTCGGCGTCGCGCGTGGCGCTGACGGCCGCAAGTGGGTTAGCCTCCAGCACCAGCAAGTCAGCCGACTTGCCTGCCGCCACCGCGCCGTAACGCTGGCCCTGGTTCAGGAAGCGCGGCCCGTCCACGACCGAGCCCATCAGCGCCTCGCGCGGCGTCAGGCCGAGCTTGACGTACAACTCCAGCTCGTCGTGCAGCGAGAAGCCCGGATAGTTGAACGAGTTGAGGAAGCCCGCGTCCGTGCCCGTCAGGATGGTCACGCCCGCATCGCGAAGCATGGGCAGGGTGCGGGACGTCACCTCCTTGACGAAGTGCCGGTCGGCCACCTGCTGCGGCGTGGCCTGGGCGGCGCGCTGCACGCGCCAGTCATAGGTCGCCCGAATTCCCGGCCCGACATAGGCCAGGCCATCATCGTGCGAATGGTCGTCCAGATCCAGGTTGGCGAGCGTGGTTGAGCCGTAGAGGGTCGGCGACACCGCCGTGCCCAGTTCCCGCAGCCGCGCATAGACCCGCCGCGCCGTCTCCACGTCGAAGGTGTCGGCGTAGCGCCGCATGGTCTGGGCGTAGGTGTACTTGCCCGCCAGATAGTCGGCGGCGATGGCCGCCTCGTCCTTCGAGCCCGCCTTCATGGCATAGTCGAGATGTTCGATCGACGACAGGCCCGCCTCGGCCGCCTCCAGCACGGTGATGCTGGCCGGGATATGGGCCGAGGTCTTCATGCCCCGCTTCTTCGCCTCGCGCACGGCGTAGAGGAAGAGCTCGGGCTTCAGGGTGTTGTCGGTGATCTTGACAAAGTCGACCCGCAGAGCCTGCAACCGGTCCAGGGCCGCGTCCACGTCGGCCTCGCTGCCGGTCTCGATCACACCCTTCCAGACCGGGGCGATTCCCTCGATCTTGGGGCCGGAGGTGAAGATGCGCGGGCTGTCGGGCGTCGGCGGGGCGTCGCGCCAGTCCAGCACCTGCTGGGCCAGGTCGCCCGCCGCATCGCGCACCGCGACCACGCCGTTGACGACATAGAGGGGCATCAGCTCGGCGTTCTCCTCGATCAGGGCCTCGCCCCCGCCGAAGTGGACGTGCATGTCCCACAGGCCCGGCATGACATAGCGGTCGCCCAGGTCCGCCGTCCGCGTCGCGCGATAGCGGCCGGCCTGACCCTCGGGCAGGACGGCGACGATGTCGCCGCCGCGTACGGCCACCAATTGATCGGGGGTCGTCGTCCCCTTCTCGACATCCACCACCGTGGCCGAGGTCAGCAGCAGGTCGACCGTCTCGACGGGGGTTTCAACGGCCGTCAGCGGCGCCGTGGCGCAGGCGGACAACAGGGCGGCGGCGGCGACGATCAGGAAGGTGCGCATGGGCATCCGCTATACGCCGCTCCGCACCCGGAACAAGCGATTCAGGGATAGCGGCGGTTCATCTCGTCCCGGCTGGCGACGCACAGTTCGCGCAACACGCCCAGGTCCACCTGGTCCAGACGCTTGATGTAGAGACAGGCGACGCTGGTGGTGTGCGGCCCCAGCCGCGCCAGCAGGGCCTCGGTCTGCGGCGACGAAGCCAGATAGAGGGTCAGCGCGCCCTTGCGCGGGGAAAAGCCCATACGCGGCCAGTCGGCGCTCTTGCCGTTGGCGGTGACGTTGGCGTAGCGCCCGAAACCGACGATGGACGGACCCCACAGGACCGGCGCCTCGCCGGTCACCTCCTGCATCAGGGCGCAAATGATGCGGCCTTCCTCGCGCCGTCGGGCCGGTTCGGCCGCGGAGAGGAAATCCTCGACCGAGGCGTCCGTGGGCTGGGTCTTGGGTTCAGACATGGGGCGCCTCCACCGCATCGATCGCCAGTCCCGGCACCGTCGAACAGGCGGCCAGGGTCCAGTCGCCCTGACTGCTCATCCGCCGCCATGCGCCGGCAGGGGCCGCCACCTGTCGCCGATCCGGTCCCAGCACCAACGACCTCACCCCGCGATCCGTTGCGATCTCGAAATCCAGCGGCGCCCCCATGTAGAAGGCCCAGATTTCGGTCGCCTCGACCGGACGCCAGTCGTCCGCGCCCTCCGCCGTCAACAACCGATACTCGGTCGCCGCCTCCGACCCGCAGGCCGCCAGCCCGGGATCGCGCGCCATGGGCCGGAAATGCCCGCCCTCGGGATGGGGGCTCAATGACAGGTTGGCGATGATCTCGTCCGCACTGAACACGATCTCCCCCTCCTCAGTCATGGCCGTCCCGCTGCTGATCTGGCGGACTTGATGGCGCTGTTCGCGGCGAGACTCAACGCCGCGTCGCCGCGTCCCAACCATAAAAGGAAGGCTTAGGCGCCCTGCCCAACGCCAAGCCCGGGGCCCTCTGCGGAGCGCCACTGACCATCCTCGAAGACGAAGTCGCCGCCGCCACGCCAGGGGACTCGGCTCAGCGGTCCGCCAGAGACGCCATAGCCGACGACGGCGTAGCGCACGCCGGGCTTCAGCGGCAGAGCCTCCACTGTCGTCTCGAACCCGTCCGGCGCCTCGCCATAGACGATCTGGCGCAAGCCCCGGCACTCGCGACCACGCGCCTCGATCGACCACACAGGCCGCATCATGGCGTGGGACAGCTCATGCACGGCCAGACCGCCGAGGCAGGCCTTCTGGGGATGCGTCGGATCGGGGCCGAAGCTCGCCGTCGGCCGCTGCAGACCGCCGCTGATATTGACCGGGATCATGGCCGAACAGGCGGCCAGAGAGGCCGCCGCCGCCAGGGCCGGCCCGGCGCGCCAGGCCGCACGGCGCCTCAGCACCCGGCGTAGGGGACGTAGCCGACCTCGATCTCGTCGATGCGGACATTCTTCAG
The DNA here is from genome assembly GCF_055397675.1 of Brevundimonas sp. T2-11. Taxonomy (NCBI): domain Bacteria; kingdom Pseudomonadati; phylum Pseudomonadota; class Alphaproteobacteria; order Caulobacterales; family Caulobacteraceae; genus Brevundimonas; species Brevundimonas sp. T2-11. The sequence goes on along the minus strand of NZ_AP027920.1, from coordinate 951,981 downwards.
CTCGCGCACCGCCATCTGGTCGAAGTCGGCGCTGCAGTTGAAGGTCGTGTCGATCACATAGTCCTCGCCCTTGGCCGCCTTGATGGCGTCGCGAATGCGGAAGGCGGCGTCGATGGTGGCGTCGCTGACCATCACGGCCGAGGCGCGGATGCCCGGCGAAACGCGCGGACCGGCGCTTTCCAGATAGATCCAGGGATTGGCCGCATTGCCGCACAGCGTCAGGCAGTCGGCCTTGAAGTCGGCGTTGCCGCGTGCGGCGGCGAACTCGCCCATGGTCAGGTCGATCTTCTGCGGCAGGTCATAATCCTTCAGCGCCGCCAGGGCCTGGGTCGAACAGGCGGGCGTCATCGGCACGGCGTAGCCGACGACCTCGCCGCCCTCGGCGCTGACCCGGACCGTGCAGTCGCCGACCTCATAGGTCCGTTCCTTGTCCTGAACCGTGCGGGCGGGACCCAGCTTGGATTCCAGATAGGCGACCTGAACACCCAACATCTGATCAATCGTCGCTGCGCCGCCCGCCGCAGGAGCAGCCTCAGGCGCGGCCGCCGTCGCCTCGGCCGGAGCCGTGACCTTCTCCTCCGCCTTCTCCGCCTGACCACAGGCGGCCAGTCCGGCCATGGCGCCCAGCACGGCGACGGTTTTCAGTCCTTGGAACACGGTCATCATCTCTCCACGGCTCAGGTTGAGCGTCGCAAGCCAACGCACCGGCGCGCGAAGGGTTCTCACGCTCAGCCTAGAGCGCCTTCACAATCCCCTCGACCATCTTCTTGGCGTCGGCGAACAGCATCATGGTGTTGTCACGGAAGAAGAGCTCGTTCTCGACGCCGGCATAGCCCGCCGCCATGCCGCGCTTGATGAAGAGCACGGTGCCCGCCTTCTCCACGTCCAGCACCGGCATGCCGTAGATGGGCGATTGCGGGTCGGTCTTGGCGGCGGGGTTGGTGACGTCGTTGGCGCCGATGACGAAGGCCACGTCGGCGGAGGAGAACTCGCTGTTGATGTCCTCCAGTTCGAACACCTCGTCATAGGGGACGTTGGCCTCGGCCAGCAGAACGTTCATGTGACCCGGCATCCGGCCCGCGACGGGATGGATGGCGTATTTCACCTCGACGCCCTCTTCCTTCAGGACATCGGCCATTTCACGCAGGGCGTGCTGGGCCTGGGCCACGGCCATGCCGTAGCCGGGGACGATGATGACCTTGGAGGCGTTCTTCATGATGAAGGCGGCGTCCTCGGCAGAGCCCTGCTTGACGGGACGCGTCTCGACCACGCCGCCGCCCGCCGCCGCCGCGTCCCCGCCGCCGAAGCCGCCCAGGATGACGCTGATGAAGCTGCGGTTCATGCCCTTGCACATGATGTAGCTGAGGATGGCGCCGGACGAGCCGACCAGGGCGCCGGTGATGATCAGGGCGATGTTCTCCAGCGTGAAGCCCAGCGCCGCCGCCGCCCAGCCGGAATAGGAGTTCAGCATGGACACCACCACGGGCATGTCCGCCCCGCCGATGGGGATGATCAGGGTCGCGCCCAGGATCAGGCTGAGAGCGAAAATCCCCCAGAAAGCCCAGATCGCCGTGCCGCCGGTGCCGATCAACACCCCGATCAGGAAGACCAGGGCCAGGGCCAAACCGATGTTGATCAGGTGCCGCGCCGGCAACAGGATCGGCGAACCGCTCATCCTTCCATCAAGCTTCAGGAAGGCGATGACCGAGCCGGTGAAGGTGATGGCCCCGATGGCCACGCCGAGGCTCAGCTCGACGATGGACAGGGTCTTGATGCCGCCCGCCGCCGTCATGATGCCGAAGGCGTCGGGCGCATAAACGGCGCCGACCGCCACCAGACAGGCGGCCAGACCAACGAGCGAGTGGAAGGCCGCGACCAGTTGCGGCATGGCCGTCATCGGCACGCGCCGGGCGATCAGCGCCCCCGCCCCGCCGCCGACCACCACCCCGCCCCCGATCAGGGCCAGGGTCAGCAGGTCCAGCGCGCCGGTGGTGCCCAGCGTCAGCAGGGTCACGCCGACGGCCAGGGCCATGCCGATCATGCCCAGGGTATTGCCTCGACGGCTGGTCTCAGGGCTGGAAAGCCCCCGAAGGGAGAGGATGAACAGGACCCCCGCGGCCAGATAGGCCAGCGCGGCTATGGATGCGTTCATCGGATCCCCTCCCCCAGGGTTGTTTCAGCGTGTCAGAAAACGTTGATGACGGCCGGCTTGGCCGGATCATTGGTGCCGGCGGCGGTGGCTACGCCGTTCTTGACCAGGGCGACGCCGACACCGCCCTCGCCGCCCGTCTTGGTCACGCGGCAGCTGCCGTTATCGCTGGGCAGACGGCCGGCCATACGGCCCGTGCCCGTGTGGTTGATGCGGTTGAAGTGGATGCCGCGCACGGTGACGGGCGCGAACTGGCATTCCAGCGCCCAGCTGGCGCCCTGCGGCGCGGCCACCGACCAGTGCAGGCCGTTATAGGGATTCTGGCCGACTTCTTCGGTCTTCTGAGCCGAGGCGGCGCCCGACACGGCGACGGCGGCGGTCAGGACGGCGGCGAAAATCAGGGTGGTCTTCATTACGGTTACTCTCAACGTTTGGTCAGGCCTTGGGTGCGGGTCAGCCGCCACAGCGCGGCGGCGATGAACAGCGGCCCCAGGAATATCATGGCCCAGTCAAAGACGGTCATCTCGCGGTTCTGGATGACGATGCGGGTCAGCACGGCGGCGAAGACCAGCACCACGCCGCAGTCCTGAAACCGCAGCCGGCCGATGGGGTCCTTCACCCGCACCCAACTCCAGATCCACAGAGCCACGCCCAGACCGGTGACGGCCCAGGAGACATAGAAGGCGAACAGGACAGGCGAGAAGATCACGAGGCCTTGGGCCTTTCCTTCTTCTTGTACATGGCCAGCATCCGTCGCGTGACCATGAAGCCGCCGAAGATGTTGACACTGGCCAGGGTCACCGCCGCTACGCCCGCGCCCTTGGCGATCCAGGCGTTCGGCCCGCCCGCCTGGGCGCTCATGGCCGCCGCCGCGATCAGGCCGCCGACGATGATGACGCTGGAAATGGCGTTGGTCACGGCCATCAGCGGCGTGTGAAGGGCGGGCGTCACGCTCCACACCACGTAATAGCCGACGAAGATCGCCAGCACGAAGATGGCCAGTCGGAAGACCGTGGGATCGACGTGTTCCATCAGCCCTTCACTCCTTCATGCACCACGGCCCCGCCGTGGGTCACGACGGCGGCCTTGAGGATTTCGTCGTCCAGATCCAGCGCCACGGCGCCGTCCTTGATCATCAACCCGAGGAAGGCGACCAGGTTGCGCGCATAGAGGGCGCTGGCGTCGGCGGCGATCCGGCCCGGCAGGTTGGTCCAGCCGACGATCTGCACGCCGTTGGCCGTGGTTACGACCTCGCCGGGCTTGGAGCCCTCGACATTGCCGCCCGCCTCGACCGCCAGATCGATCAGGACCGAGCCCGGCTTCATCGAGGCCACCTGTTCGGCGCTGACCAGCACGGGCGCCGCGCGGCCGGGGATCAGGGCCGTGGTGATGACGATGTCCTGCTTCCTGATGTGTTCGCCGGTCAGGACGGCCTGCTTGGCCTGATATTCCGGCGACATGGGCTTGGCGTAGCCGCCCGCCGTCTGGGCGTTCTTGAACTCTTCGTCCTCGACCGCCAAGAACTTGGCGCCGAGCGACTCGACCTGTTCCTTGGTGGCCGGGCGCACGTCGGTGGCGGTCACCACCGCCCCAAGACGCCGCGCCGTGGCGATGGCCTGAAGCCCCGCCACGCCCACGCCCATGACGAAGACCTTGGCGGCGGCGACCGTGCCCGCCGCCGTCATCATCATCGGGAAGCCCTTGCCGAAGGCGTAGGCCGCCTCGATCACCGCGCGATAGCCGGCCAGATTGGCCTGGGACGACAGCACGTCCATGACCTGGGCGCGGGTGATACGCGGCACGAATTCCATGGCGAAGGCGGTGACGTTCGCACCCTTCAGCGCCTCGACCGCAGCCTTCTCGCGATAGGCGTCCAGCATGGCGATGACGATGGCGCCGGGTTTCAGGGCGCTGGTCTCCTGCGCGGTCGGACCGCGCACCTTCAGCAGGATGTCGGCGCCGTCCAGCACCGCACGGGTGTCGGGTTTCACCGTCGCCCCGGCCTCGACGTAATCGGTGTCGGGAATGGACGAGCCGAGCCCCGTCCCGGCCTCGACCGTCACGGTCGCCCCCAGGGCGATCAGCTTCTTCACCGTCTCCGGCGTTATGGCGCAGCGCGTCTCGCCTTCACGGCGTTCGCGGGTCACGGCGATGGCGACAGCCAAGCGAATCCCTCCCTTATCCCTCAGCCTTGAGACGTTAGGACGAAGCGGAAGGGCGCGTCAAAGCCAGAATTGCCTCGGTATCGTAATTTCCTTGCTCAGGATCGCGTCAGGCCGACAAGGGGAGGCAAAATATTGCCGTCACGCCGCACGGCAACAAAAGAAAAGCCCGCCGGCTGCAAGGCTCGGCGGGCTGATCCGATGTCGTAGCGCCGCAAACGCGGCGCGAAACTCAGTGGGCGGGCTTGGAGCGCAGAGCGAAGAAGCCGATCACGAACAGGGCCACGCCGCTGACAAGACCCGCAAGGAAGCCAGCGCCGACTGCGAACCAGACCGTCAGCAGCAGCAGGATGGCGGCCGTCAGCAGCGAGCCCCACTTGGCCATGAAGACGAACAGATGCCAGGTCGAAACCTGCTCCGAGATTTCCATCGAGCCGTGCACATAGGCGTGTTCGGCGTTGTCTGCGTGCGGGTCGGCCATGGCGTCTTCCGGAAAAGAGTCGAGATTTCGACGGTTCTTATAGCGGTCGGCGCGCGACGCTCAAGCCCGCGCAGCTCATGACGACATTCTGCGCCTAGCCCGCCAGCGCCTCGAACTGATCGACCAGGCGTTCCAGCCGCTTGGTCCCGATGGTCCAGAAGGCCGGATCGCGCGGATTCAGGCCAAAGGGTTTCAGCGCCTCGACATAGGTCCGCGCTCCGCCGCCCGACAGCAACTCGCGATACAGGGGCGTGAAGGCCGCCGGATCCTTGGCGCGCGTCTCCATCAGGGCCGCGACCAGCAGGTCGCCGAAGGCGTAGGCGTAGACATAGAAGGGCGAGTGGACGAAGTGACTGACATAGGCCCACCAGTTCTCGTAGCCCGGGTTCAGCGTCACCGCCGGGCCGAGGCTGGCGCCCAGCTCCTCCATCCAGATCTCGCCGATGCGATCGACCGACACCTCGCCTGCGGCGCGCTCGTCGTGGAAGCGGGTCTCGAAGCGGTGGAAGGCGATCTGGCGCACCACCGTGTTCAGCCCGTCCTCGATACGGCCGGCCAGGAGCGCGCGCTGATCCTCGGGCGTGGCGTCAGCCAGCAGGCGGTCGAAGGTCAGGCCTTCGGCGAAGATGGAGGCGGTCTCGGCCAGGGTCAGAGGCGTGTCGGCCAGCAGCGAGCCCTGCGCCGCCGCCAGGGTCTGGTGCACCCCGTGACCCAGTTCGTGGGCCAGGGTCAGCAGGTCGCGCCGCTCGCCCATCCAGTTCAGGAAGACATAGGGGTGGCGGTCCGCCGTCACCGGGTGGGCGTAGGCGCCCGACTGCTTGCCCGGCCGCGCCCGCGCGTCGATCCACGGTCGGTCGAAGAACCAGCCGGCGCGCTCGGCGAAGTCGCCGCCCAGGTCGGCGAAGCTAGCCAGCACCACCTCGCGGGCCTGCCCCCAGTCATAGGTGCGCGGCGGCGTGGCCTCGATGGGGGCGTTGCGGTCCCAGTGGTCCAGCGTCGTCTTGCCCATGGCCTTGGCCTTGAGCGCGTAATAGCGGTGCGAGATGCGGGGATAGGCTTCGGCCACGGCCTCGGCCATGGCGTCGACGCTCTCGCCGTCGACCTCATTGCCCAGGTGACGGCTGTCGGCGGGGCGCTTGAAGCCGCGCCATCTGTCTTCCAGCGCCTTGTCGGCGGCGACGGTGTTCATGACCATGGCCATGGTCCCCGCCTTGTCGGCGAAGGCTTTCGACAGACCCTCGGCGGCGGAGGCGCGCCTGGCGCCGTCGGCGTCGCTGAGGCGGTTCAGGGCTTCGGACAGGGTCAGGGTCTCGCCGTCAGCCTCGGCCCGCAGCGCGGCCAGGGTCTCGTCGAACAGGCGCGGCCACTGGGCCTGGATGGGGCCTCGCTCGGCGACGAAGGTCTCAAGCTCGGTCGAAAGCTCGTGCGGCTTCATCGCCCGCACCCGGCGCAGCCAGGGCGACCAGCGCGCGGCGGCCGGATGGGCGGAAAGCGCGGCCTCGATCTCGGCCTCGTCCAGTTGATTGATCTCCAGCGTCAGCCAGACGGTCGGGGTGGCGATGACCGTCATCTTCTCGCGGATATTGGCCTCGAACCCTTGCGCGCCCGCATCGTCGCGCGCCGTCGAGGCCGCGAGGAAGGCGTAGGCGCCGAGACCGCCCATGACGTCCGCCGCCTGTTCGTACAGGGCGATCGTCTGATCCAGCGCCTGACCCAGAGCCGCCGCCTCGCCGCGTCGGCCGACCAGCTGGCCCTGGAAGGCGTTCATCTGATCCACCAGGGCCTTGGCCCGATCCAGGTCGGCGCTGATGCGCGTATCCTCGCGAGAGGCGTAGAGGTCGGACAGGTCCCACAAGGGGGCGTCGGCAAAGTCGGTCGTCTTGACGGGCGCGTTCATGTCCTTGGTTTTGGGGACCCCGCCGCCCCAGCGCAACGGGTGCGGCGACAGGACGCCCGAAATCGACAGAGATTTCTCTGGACGCCTGCCGCTCGGACGAGGATTGTCACCGGTATCATAATACGAATTTCAAGCACCGGGGGAACAGCGCCATGACCAGGTCCATCCATCGACGCGGCCTCTTCGGCGGACTGGCGGCGGGCGCGGCGGCGGCCAGCCTTCCGGCTCCAGCCCTGTCCCAGTCTCGCGACCAGATCGCCCCCTTCGGTCGTGACTGGAGCGAGCAGACCTGGGCGCCGGGCGTCGAGGGCCAGAGGCGCGCGGATCGCGGCGACGGAAGCTTCCTGAACCCGGTTATCGCCGGGGACCGCCCCGACCCGACGATCCTGAAGGACGGCGACGTCTACTACATGACCTTTTCGTCGTTCGAGTCCGTGCCGGGGCTGGTGATCTGGCGATCAACCGACCTGATCAACTGGACACCGATCACAGCCGCCCTGACGCGCAACATCGGCTCGGTCTGGGCGCCGGAGCTGTGCAAGCATGACGGCCGCTACTTCCTCTACATCCCCGCCCGCACCGAGACCTATCGCACCAGCTACGTCTCATGGGCCGACCGGATCGAAGGGCCGTGGAGCGATCCGATCGACCTGCACCTGCCGGACCATATCGACCCCGGCCACATCGTCGGCGAGGACGGCAAGCGCTATCTCTTCCTCAGCGGCGGCGACATGGTTCCACTGGCCGATGACGGCCTGTCGACCACCGGTCCGGTCCGTCACGTCTATGATCCCTGGCGCTATCCCGACGACTGGACCGTGGAGAGCTTCTCGCCAGAGGGGCCCAAGCTGATCCGCCGGGGCGACTGGTTCTACATGATCACCGCCGTCGGGGGGACTGCGGGGCCGCCGACCGGCCACATGGTCATCGCTGCCCGCTCGCGCTCGATCCACGGCCCCTGGGAAGACCATCCTCGCAACCCTCTGGTCCGCACCCTCTCGGCCGCCGAAAAGTGGTGGTCGCGCGGCCACGCCACCCTGATCGAAGCGCCTGACGGCCGCTGGTGGATGGTCTATCACGGCTATGAAAACGCCTTCTGGACCCTGGGGCGCCAGCTCCTGCTTGATCCGGTCGAGTGGGACGACGACGGCTGGTTCCACGCCCGGGGCGGCGACCTGTCGAAGCCTCTTCCCCTGCCCGTTCCCAGGACGCCGGCAACGCCCCTGCCCGCGCACGGCATGGCGCTATCCGACGACTTCAGCCGCGACAAGTTCGGGGTCCAGTGGAGCTTCTACGATCCCGCGCCGGGAGAAGCCGAACGGTTCCAGCGTCGCGACGGCGTCCTGCACCTCAAGGCCAAGGGGCAATCGCCGCGAGACTGCTCGCCCCTCACCTTCATCCAGGGCGATCAGGCGTACAGGATCGAATGCGACATCGAGATCGACCCCGGCTGCACGGCCGGTCTGGTGGTCTTCTATGACCACGCCCTCTACGCGGGGTTGGGTTTTGACCAGGAGCGCTTCGTCACCCACCAGTTCGGGCTGGAACGCGGTCGCCCTGACAATCCGCACGGACGCCGCATGAAGCTGCGCCTGACCAACGACCGCCACATCATCACCTTCCATCACAGCATGGACGGCGAGACCTGGACCAAGTTCGATCGCCAGATGGAGGTCTCGGGCTACCACCACAATGTGCGCGGCGGCTTCATGATGCTGCGCCCCGGCCTCTACGCGGCAGGGACGGGCGAGGCCCGGTTCCGCAACTTCCGCTTCCAGGCGCTGTAAAGGCCGCGCTTCCCATCGAGGGCGATCCGTCGTCTGATGCGACCTTGAGCCAAGGAGCAGGCATGACCGCATCGCCCCCGGACCACAGCCATGACGGCGCCAGCGGCCGCGCCTCTCTGAACGGGGCTCGGGGACTGGCCGCCGTTCGTCTTGGCGTCGGCCTGGTCCAGGGCCTGTTGCTCTATGCACTCTACCGCAGCGGGTCCTCGCACGACGCCCTGATGTGGCCGGCCACCCACCCGCCGCTGTTCGGCGCCCTGATTCTCGCCTGCGCCTTCACGCCCGTCATGCTGCTGGCGGGCGTGGGACGGTTGCCGATCAGGGCCCTGGTCGTGTGGGGCGTAATCGCCTCGGCGATCCTCATGCTCCTCGGCTGGCATGATGCGGCGCAACAGACGCGGGAGCATTTCTACCCGCCCTATCTCCGATTCCCGGTCATCGCCTTCGCCGCCGCCGCCCTGTTCATCGCCCACCACCTGATCGTTCCGGCCGTCGCGAGCCGCCGATGGATCGCCGACTTCGACGACTATTTCGACACGGCGTGGAAGGCCGGGGTGCAATTGGGCCTGTCGCTGGGCTTCACCGGGGCTTTCTGGCTGCTGCTGTTTCTCGGCGCGGCCCTTTTCCGGGTCATCGGCCTCAGCTTCCTGTCCGATCTGGTCGGCGAAGAGTGGTTCTCCATCCCCGTCACCTGCCTGGTCTTCGCTGTCGCGGTGCAACTGACCGATGTGCGCAGCGGACTGATCCGGGGCGTGCGGACCGTGGCCCTGATGCTGCTGTCCTGGCTGTTGCTGGTCATCACGGTGCTGGTGGCGGGCTTCCTTGCGGCCCTGCCCTTCACCGGGCTGGACGGCCTGTGGAAGACGGGCAGCGCCACGGCCCTGGTGCTGTCGGCCGCCGCCGCCCTGATCATCCTGATCAACACCGCCTATCAGGACGGTCGCGAAGACAATCTGCCGCCGGTGGTGCTGCGCGTGGCCGTGCGAGTCGCCGCCGTCCTGCTGACGCCGCTGATCCTGATCGCTGTCTGGGGCCTGTCCTTGCGCGTCGGCCAGCACGGCCTGACGCCGGACCGGATCATCGCCTCGGCCTGCGCCGCAGTCGGGGTGGTCTACGCCGCAGGCTACGGCTGGGCCGCGCTGTCGCCCTTCTGGAAACAGACCGCCTGGATGAAGCCGCTGGAGCGCACCAATGTCGCCGCCGCCGTCCTGACGGTCGGCGTCATCCTGGCCCTGTTCAGCCCCCTGCTCGATCCGGCACGCCTGTCGGTGGCGGATCAGGTCGCCCGGCTGAAGCGCGGCGAGGTCAGCGCCGCCGCGTTCGACTACGCCTTCCTGCGCTTCGAAGCGGGCAAGGCCGGACAAGCGGCTCTGGCCGATCTGGTCCGGTCATCCGACGCCGAGATCGCGCGGCTGGCCAGGCAGGCCCGGACCACCACTTCCCGCTATGACGTGGAACAGGCGACGGTCCCGCCCCGCACGCCGCGCATCGCCGCCTGGCCTGCAGACGTCGCCCTGCCCGCCGGCTTCGTGGCCCCGGTACGGCCCGGCGATCCCCGCTATGGCTGCCTGGAAACCGCCGAGTGCCTGGCGACCGCCCGCGACCTGAACGGCGACGGGAAGACCGAAGTCCTGCTGGCCGACAACTATCGCATCGCCCTGTTCGCGCAGGGGGCCGAAGGCGTGTGGGCGCATCAGGGGGACTATCGCTTCGTCTACTGCGGCACGGGCCCCAAGAACGTCCGCGACCTGCTGAAAGACCCGCAGACCATGCCGCGCGCCCCCTTCTGGCCGGACCTTTCAACCGCGCGCGGAGCCGCCCGATTCCAGCCGGAAGAGAAATGTCCGCCCCCCGTCGCCGTTAACCCCTGACTCAGTTCTCCGAAACCCCATCTTCACCCCCTGCCTGCTAAGGCTTGTTTCGAGACGAGCCGATCCCGCACAATGAGGACGGCCGCTACGGTGATGATTTAGGGTGTATTCATATGGCCAAAACCGTTCTGGTCGTCGACGATGATCCCACGCAGCGCCGCCTGATTCAGGCGGTGCTCGACCGCGAGGGCTACGCCGTCGTCCACGCCGAAAGCGGGGGCGAGGCGATCGACCGCCTGACCAAGGGCGGCGGCGCCGACGTGGTGCTGCTGGATCTGGTCATGCCGGGCCTGTCGGGTCTTGAAACCCTGGCGGAGATCCGCACGGCGGGCGTGCCCACGCCGGTCATCGTCCTGACCGCCAACGGCGGCATCGAGACGGTGGTCAAGGCCATGCAGGCCGGGGCCCAGGATTTCTTCGTCAAGCCGGTCGGACCGGAGCGCCTGCTGATCGGAGTGCGCAACGCCCTGCAACTGACCCAGCTGTCGGCCGAGATCGGCCGTCTGAAGAAACACGTCTCGGGTCGAACCTCCTTCGACGACATGGTCGGCGACAGCGAGCCCATGCGCATGGTCAAGGCGCTCGGCGTGCGCGCCGCCAAGTCCGGCATCCCGGTGCTGATCACCGGCGAGAGCGGCGTGGGTAAAGAGGTGATCGCCCGCGCCCTGCACGGCGCCTCGGATCGGGCGGGCAAGCCCTTCGTGGCGGTCAACTGCGGCGCCCTGCCCGCCAATCTGGTCGAGTCCATCCTGTTCGGCCACGAGAAGGGCGCCTTCACCGGCGCCCATGAGAAACACGCCGGCAAGTTCGTCGAGGCGAACGGCGGCACCCTGTTCCTGGACGAGATCGGCGAACTGCCGCTGGACATGCAGGTCAAGCTGCTGCGCGCCCTTCAGGAAGGCGAGGTCGATCCCGTCGGCGGCAAGCGCCCGGTCAAGGTCGACGTCCGCATCGTCTCGGCCACCAACCGTGACCCGGCCCAGCAGGTCAAGGAAGGCGCTTTCCGCGAGGACCTCTTCTATCGCCTGAACGTCTTCCCGATCGAAGCCCCGGCCCTGCGCGAGCGGCGCGAGGACATTCCGGCCCTGGTCGAGCACTTCATCGCCCGCTTCAACGTCGAGGAAGGCAAACGCGTCGCCGGCTGTTCGTCGGAAACCCTGGCCCTGCTGCAGGGCTACGACTGGCCCGGCAATGTTCGTCAACTGGAGAACGCCGTCTATCGCGCCCTGGTCCTGGCGGACTCGCCTCTGCTTCAGCCGCACGACTTCCCGGCCATCTCGGGCGTCGCCATGCCGCTGACATCAGGCGCCGTCGTCTCTCACGAACGCGCCGAGACGCCCGTCAACGACGCGGGTGCCGAGGCCCAGCCCGACAGCCCGGTCCGCATCATCGACGCGCGCGGCCACGTCCGCACCCTGGAAGAGATTGAACGCGACCTGATCCAGCACGCCATCGAGGTCTATTCCGGCCACATGAGCGAGATCGCCCGACGCCTCGGCATCGGCCGCTCGACCCTGTACCGCAAGGTCCGCGAACAGGGGCTGGAAGAGCAGTTGAAGGAAGCGGGCTGAGTCCTCAGCCCGGCTCAGGACCGTAACGGTTGGGTCCGGGCGTTCCTCTCAGACACAGCAGGACGATCAACCCGATCAGGCTGATCATGTAGAGCAGGTTGTTGGCGAACAGCAGGAAGAAGGGGCCGAGCGCGGCCTCGTCCGATTGCATGAACCGCTCCATCACCCAGGGAAAGAGGATGGAGGCGACCCCGCCAAACACCAGAGGCGGCAGGCCCCACCAGCCGGGGCGCCCTGTGTCATGCAGCCGCCGCGTCACCGCCGCCGCCAGCAGGATGCCCGCCGCGACGAACACCAGTCTCACGACCCAGAACAGCCCGCTCATGTCCGGCATCGGTGCGGCGTCGGGATCGTGGATCTGGACCGAGTACTGGCCGGGCCCCGCCGTCACCGTCACCTGCTCCGGGTTCTCGGCGGCGTAGCGCGCCGCCTCCTCAAAGACGCCGGACATCGTCGGGATCATGGCCGCCGCCATGCCGACATAGAGCAAGACCGCCACGACCAGGGCATAGGGCCAGAAGCGCCCTCGCTGATCCCGTCCGCGGAAATCCGCCAAACGCCTGAAACCGTCCCATACCGCCGACATTCGCCGCCCCCGCAGAATCACATTCGCGGCACAGGGTTACGTCGGCCTTCGTCCCGGGTCATCCGCGAAGATGTGCTAGTCTGCGGTCATGAGCGACCAGAACGACGCCCCCTCCCCCGCGCCGGCGGAAGCCGCGCCGCCGGAAACCCCGATCCAGCGCGCCCTGCGTGAAAAGCAGAAAGCCATCGCCGCCCGCCCCAAGCCCCCGCGCGGCGGCCGATTCCAGCGCGAACAGGCGGCGCGGGTCAGGAACGGCTCCGCGCGGCCGTGGAGCAGCAAGTAGACCTGGCAGCGAAAGCGGACAGACTGACTGTCCGTTAGGGGTGGCTGATGGACGTTCGATCAGTGGCCAGCTTTGTTGGCTCCCCGCCAGAACATGATGCCAGAAGCGGCTATCATCACGCTCACGAAAAGCCCCCAGAGCTTTGCGGCAGTCACCAGTGAGGGGAATACCCCAAGCCATAAGTCTTTCGACGTCAGAACGTTCTCAACGGCCACAAAGATGGGGTTCAGCGCCAGGAGCAGGACTCCAATGGGCCATGACAACCGGATGACCTTGCCCATTAGGGCAAAGATAATGGGCCCAGTGATTTTGGCTCGCACGCGGATCGCTCATTAACAAAGGCTACTGGAGGTGCTTCTTCTGGGAAAGGCTTGGTGCGAACCTCCGCAATGGGTCGCTTGCGGCCCTGAGCGTCGCCCCTTGGCGGAGCGCCCATTTTCTCGAATGGTCTGCCTCCACAGCGGATGCCAGTATCTGGCGGCTAGTTCATTCAAGGGAGATCGCGATGGCGGCGCTGTTGGCTTTGTTCGGTGCGCTTTCGATCAGCTCGGCGACGGTTCAGGACGATTGGCCAGAGGTCGACTGCGCCAATGCAGGCTCGACGCTTGAGCAGAACGTTTGCGCCGGGCGCGATGTCAGGGCTCTGGAGGAGACCCTGCGCCTGTACACGGACACCGCCTATGCGGTCCTGCGGGAGAACGGCGAAAGAGATTCCGAGCCCTTGATAGCGAACATCCGTGAGGGCGAACGGCTGTGGCGAGCCTATGTGGAGGCGGCATGCGGAGCGGTGGACAGCTATTGGTCGCCCGGCACGATCCGTACAGTCATGGCCGCCAGTTGCGAGATGGAGCTGATCCGGGAACGCACCCACTACATCTGGCGGGAATATCTGACGCCGATGGAAGGGATGCCCCGCCTGGCTGAGCCGCCGCGCAGCGGTTTCGAATGAGGCGGCGGCCGAGCTGAGAGACCGCCGTCAGCCACGGAACCTTCAAAGAAGAAGGTCCGCCCTCGCGGGCGTTGATTGCGTCAGACCGGCAATCAGGTGTTCAGACCTTCTCGATACAGGAGCGGCGCCCGAAAGGTCACTCTTCGCGCTTCGCCTTGCGCATCCAGGGGCGGGTTTCCTCGCCCTTGGCCTTGGCGGTGATTTCCTTGAGCTTGCGGCCTTGCATGGCCGACAGGGCCTGACCGGGGGCGCCCTTGTCGGGGTCGGCGAAGGCGCGGCCGTGGGTCTGGATGCGTTCGCCGACCGAATCGAGGAAGTCGCCCTCCCACTCGGACAGCGAAACGCCCGCCTTCTCTGCCGAGCGGCGGGCGCGTTTCAGGGCGTTGAGCGCAGACCGCTTGGCGGCTTCCTTCTGCTGCTCCCAAGGGCTCGGCGAAGGCTTCTTTTTGGGGGCGCTATCGCCCTTCGGGCTACTTGAGCGAGTCTTGCTGGCGCTATCACCCTTCGGGCTGCTGGAGCGCGAGAAGCCGCTGGAGCGCAGTTTGGATGCATCGCCGCCCTTCAGGCTGCCGGAGCGTGAAGGGCGGTCGCTGGGGGGCTTGAAGGGCGTGCGCTTCAGGCCCGCCTCCCTCAGATCTCGCCGAGGGCCGACAGGTAGAGGTCCAGGATCGCTTCTTCTTCCTGACGCTTGGCCTTGTCCTGCTTGCGCAGGCGCAGGACCTTGCGCAGGACCTTAACGTCATAGCCCTCGCCCTTGGCCTCGGCGAAGACCTCCTTCATGTCGACCATGACGGCCTGCTTGTCCTCCTCGAGGCGCTCCAGGCGCTCGATGATCGAGCGCAGACGGCCCTGGGCCGTGGCGGTCAGGACGTCCGAGGCGGCGTCGAAGGCGGGGGCGTCGTCGGCCATGAGGAAAGCTCCGAAACTTGAATTGGCCGGCGGGCGACCGTGACCCCACTCTCAAGCAGACCGGGGGGCGAGAGGGCAAGAAGGGAATCGCCCCAATGCGCCTCGGGGACGAATCGGGTTCGATTCCGGGACCTGACGCCGGACACGAAAAAGGCCGCGGACATCGTCCGCAGCCTTTGAATATCGTAACCGCGGCGCCGACACCGGCGCCGACGCGGTTCTTAGCCTTGCTTGGCCTTGAAGCGCGGGTCGGTCTTGTTGATCACATAGACCACGCCCTTGCGGCGAACGATCTTGCAGTCGCGGTGGCGACCCTTGAGCGACTTGAGCGAGCTGCGGACCTTCATGGTCGGACGTCCCGAAGATTGGAGGCCCGTGAGGGCGGTCAAAAACAAATGCGCGAAGAGCCTGCGGACAGGACCTTGCGGCGGAGCGGTGCGTATAGAGAGGCCCCGGCCTTTCGTCAACATTCCGCGCAGGGATTCCGCTGGAGGCCTGGCCTCCGAGTCGAACGGAGGGTCTCCGGACATGCACGTCCGGCGCGTCGCCCCTCCGCCACCAGGCCGTGTCCAAGGGAGCCGGAACGTAAAACGCCGTTCCTTAAAAGCAACCTGTCGCAAATGGTTAGCGTGGACTTAACCCTTTTCACGGAAACCCCTTTCGGCTTCGCGCGCTTGTGATTGGTCGTGGAATTCGGGGGCGTTAGCCTGTGGTCATGCGTATCGCCTATCGTCTTGCCCTGATTGGTTCTGTTGCGGCCTGTGCGCCCATGGTTCCGACGCCGCCTCAGCCGCAGCCCGCGCCGCCCGCCGTCGTGGAGCCCGCGCCCGCGACGCCCGCGCCGGCGCCGCCGCCCGCCGCCACGGACCTGTCCGACGCCTATGACCAGGCCAGCTTCGAAGCGTGGAAGAAGAGCTTCATCGATCGCCTGGGCGGGACACGGAAGTGGGAATACTCGCGCGAACTGAACGGCGTCACGCCCAACGCCAGCGTCATCCGCCTGGATCGCAACCAGCCCGAATTCTCACGTCCGGCCGGCGCCTATATCCAGAGCGCCACCGCCCCCGCCCGAATCGGCATGGCCCGTCAGCGCGTCGACCGCGTGCCGTGGGAGGTGACCCAGAGATTCGGCGTGCCGACCGAAATCCTGCTCGGCGTCTGGGCCCAGGAGAGCGCCTTCGGTCAGGTCCAGGGCGATTTCGACGTGGTGCGCTCGCTGGCGACCCTGGCCTATGACGGCCGCCGTCGAGCCTGGGCCGAGGACCAGTTGAAGAACGCCCTGGATATCATCGTGGACGGCCGCCGCGACCGCGCGGGCCTGAAGGGCAGTTGGGCGGGCGCCATGGGCCAGACCCAGTTCATGCCCGACAACTACCTGAAGCTGGGCGTCGATCAGAACGGCGACGGCAAGGTGGACATATGGGGCTCGGACGCCGACGCCCTGGCCTCGGCCGCCAATCTGCTGGCCCAGGCCGGATGGAAGCGCGGTCAGGGCTGGGCCTATGAAGTCGTCCTGCCGGCCAACTTCGACTACAGCGAAGCCGAGGGTCCCAAGCACAACTGGGCCTATTGGGCAGGCCGTGGGGTCCGCCTGGCCAACGGCTCGGCGCCGAACAGCGAGGAAGCCTCCGAGGGCGCGACCATCCTGTTGCCCCAGGGCGCCAAGGGACCGGCCTTCCTGGCCCTGCCCAACCACTATGTGATCCGTCGCTACAACAACTCGGTCAGCTACGCCCTCGCCATCGGCCTGATCGCCGACGGAGTGCAGGGCAAGCCGCCGCTGACCGTGGCCTGGCCCAACGACGGCCCCCTGACCCGCGAACAGCGCGTCGGCGCCCAGACAGCCCTGACGCGCATGGGATTCGACACCCAGGGCGTCGACGGCGTCATCGGCTCCAACACCCGCGCGGCGCTCCGCCGCTGGCAGCAGGCCAACGGGCGGGTGGCGGACGGCTATCTGACGGACGTCCTGGCCGACGAGTTGATCCGGCGGGCGCGGTAGGCTTCTCCCTCTCCCGCCGGGAGAGGGTTCCCTCAAGGATTACCCCTTCACGCGCCAGGTGGCGCCTTGCGGGCCGTCCATGACGACGACGTTCAGTTCGTTCAGGCGGTCGCGAATACGGTCCGCCTCGCCCCAGTTCTTTTCGGCGCGGGCGGCGGCGCGTTGTTCCAGCAGGCTCTCGACCTCGGCCTTCAGCGCAGGATCGCCGCCCTCGAACCAGTCGTCGGGCGTCAGGGCCAGAACGCCCAGCAGGCCGGCGGCCTCCTGCAGCGACCAGCGGGCCATGGCCACGTCGTTGATGTCGGCCTCGGCGTCGTTCAGCAGGTCGCGCAAGGCGTTGCCCAGACCAAACAGTTGGGCGATGGCGCCCGGCGTGTTGAGGTCGTCCTCCAGCGCGTCCAGCACCGGGTCCAGTGCGTTCTCGGCCAGCTCCATCTCCGCCTCTTCCAGCGTGGAGAGATCGAAATCGCCCAACCGGGCGTCGGCGTCGCGCAGGACGCCGTAGAGACGGTCGAGGTTCTTGCGGCTCTGCTCCAGCAGGGTCTGGTTCCAGTCGAGCGGCTGGCGATAGTGGGCGCTCAGCAGGGCCCAGCGCACCACCTCGCCCGGCATGGCCTTCACCAGATCGTGCAGCAACAGGACGTTGCCGATCGACTTGGACATCTTCTCGGCGTCCACGGTCAGGAAGCCGTTGTGCATCCAGTAACGAGCGTATTCGTCGTGGGCCTGATCGCCGTGGGCGTGGCCGTGGGCGCAGACGCCCTGGGCGATCTCGTTCTCATGGTGCGGGAAGACCAGGTCGATGCCGCCGCCGTGGATGTCGATGGGCAGGCCCAGCGTCTGCTCGATCATGGCCGAGCATTCGATGTGCCAGCCGGGACGCCCTGCACCCCACGGCGACGGCCAGGACGGCTCATCCGCCTTGGACGGCTTCCACAGGACGAAGTCGTGCGGGTTCTTCTTGTAGGGCGCCACCTCGACGCGGGCGCCGGCGATCATGTCGTCCAGATTGCGGCCCGACAGTGCGCCATAGGAAGGATAGCTGGAGACGTCGAACAGGACGTGACCCTCAGCCGCGTAGGCGTTGCCGGCGTCGATGATGGCCTGGATCTGGGCCGTGATGGCGTCGATGTAGTCGGTGACATGCGGGGCGATGTCGGGCGGGCTGACGTTCAGCAGACCCATATCGGCCAGATAGGCCGCCTCGTAGCGGGCCGTGATCTCGCCGATCGGCACGCCTTCCTTCGCGGCCTTGGCGTTGATCTTGTCGTCCACGTCGGTGACGTTGCGGGCGTAGACGACCTTGTCCGCCCCGTAGGTCCGGCGCAGCAGCCGCACCAGGACGTCGAACACCACCGGCGGGCGCGCATTGCCGATATGGGCGTAGTCATAGACCGTCGGGCCGCAGACATAGAGCGTCACCCGGTTCGGATCGCGCGGCGCAAAGGCGCGCTTTTCACGGCGGAGGGTGTCGTGGATGTGCAACGGCATGGGCGACAGTCTTTTGCGAGTTTTCTTGCGGGACGGACGACGTGTCCCATATAGCGGCCTGATTACACATCCTGCGCCCATTGGTAAAAGGTAAGCCGCAGCGGACCCTCCCCCGCCGCCGTTGGACAGATTCATGAGCACCACGCCCGCCAAGCCCGTTCTCGTCGCCAACGAGGAAGCCCCCAAGCGCCCCAGCCGCGAACAGGCGCTGGACGCTGTCCGCACCCTGATCGCCTGGGCCGGCGACGATCCCTCGCGCCCCGGCCTGATCGACACGCCCAAGCGCGTGGTCGACGCCTATGGCGAATGGTTCGACGGCTACGACGCCGACGCGGGCAAGGAGCTGTCGCGCACCTTCGAAGACGTGACCGGCTATGACGACATGGTCATCCTGCGCGACATCGAGATCGAGAGCCACTGCGAGCACCACATGGCCCCCTTCCTCGGCAAGGCCTATGTCGCCTACCTGCCGGGCGAGAAGGTCGTGGGCATCTCCAAGCTGGCGCGCGTGGTCGAGATCTTCGCCCGTCGCCTGCAAAACCAGGAGACCCTGACCAACGACATCATCGAGGCCATCGAATCGCACCTGCAGCCGCGCGGCGTGGCCGTCCTGGTCGATGCGGCGCACCAGTGCATGACCACGCGCGGCGTTCATCACCGCCACGTCACCACCATCACCACCCGTTTCACCGGCGCCTTCAAGGACGATCAGGCCCTGACCGACCGTTTCCTGAAGCTGGCGCGAGGCTAAGAAAGCGCACTGAGTCCAAAGGGTTTGAACCGGTCGTTTCGCAGCTGCGAAACGGCCGGTTATGCAATCTTATTGCCGGCTGACGCGAATTCGTCATGCAAGACGGCTTTACAAGCCCGGCTCGGGACGCCAAGAGACGATCCATACCTTTGAGTGCTGCTCGCCGAAGAACGCGGGCCATGATGGAGACGACGGCGTATGGGCTCTAAACTTTCCGGTCCCTCGGGCCAGGGCGGCAAAACGATCGAACAGAACGCGGAGATCAACGTCACCCCGTTCGTCGACATCATGCTGGTGCTGCTGATCATCTTCATGGTCGCCGCGCCTCTGGCCACCGTGTCAATCAAGCTCGACCTGCCGCCGGCGACGCCGTCGAGCACGAACGAAAAGCCCAAGGACCCCGTGTACATCACGATCCAGGAGTCGGGCAGCATCTACATCGCCGAGCAGGAAACTTCGATCGCCAAGCTGCCGGCCGACGTTTGCGCCGCGCAAGACGTGACGACCGACTGCCGCGAAGAGCGCGTCTTCGTCCGCGCCCAGCCGGAAGTGAAGTACAACCAGTTCATGGAAGTCATGAACAAGCTTCAGGAAAACGGCTTCTACAAGGTCGGCCTGCTGAACGAAGACATCGAGTAGGGCTTAGCCTCCGCTCTCATGAATCAGGGCCGCTCCTTCGGGGCGGCCCTTTTTCTTTGCCCGAATTCGCACCCCGAACCGCATCGCGCGCTTGCCCCCGGGGCAAGGCCGGTCCTTGATGCGATCGTCAGTTATCGGGGGATTTCGTCATGCGTCGCCGCACCTTCCTGTCCACCCTGCCCGCCGGCGCCCTTCTGGCCGGAGCCGGCTCGGTCGTCGCCCAGACAACAGCCCCCGCCGCGACGACAACCGCCCCCCCGCCCCAACCGGCTGATCCCTATGCCGGGGTGGGCATCGGCGACCGCGTGACGGGGCCCAAGTTCGTCGGCCGTTCGACCGTCTGGGGCGCCAACGGCGCCGCCGCCACGGCCCACCCCGCCGCCACCCTGATCGGACTGGACACCCTGCGTCGCGGCGGTTCGGCCATCGACGCCGCCATCGCCATCAATGCGGCCCTCGGTTTCCTTGAACCCACCGCCAACGGCATCGGCGGCGACGCCTTTGGCCTGATGTGGGATCCGGCCCAGAAGAAGGTGGTCGGTTTCAACGGCTCGGGCGCCAGCCCGCGCGGGCTGTCGCTGGAAACGGCCCGGTTAAAGGCCGTGGACGGCTACCTGCCCAGATACGGCGCCGTCACCGTCAACGTGCCCGGCACGGTCGACGCCTGGTGGAGCGCGCATCAGCGCTACGGCAAGCTGCCGTGGAAGGACGTCCTGATCCCCGTCGCCGAGCTGTGCGAACAGGGCGTGCCGGTGCCGGAGGTCATCGCCTGGTATCTGGAGCGCAACATGGCCGGCTTCGACCGCGCCGCATCCCAGATCGAGGAGAACGACAACCGCAAGAAGGTCTGGCTGACCGGCGGTCGCCCCCCGAAGACGGGCGAAGTCTTCGCCAACCCCGATCTGGGGCGCACCTACCGCATGATTGCGGAGGGCGGGCGCGACGCCTTCTATGACGGCGCCATCGCCGACCACATCGAGCGCTACTTCAGGCGGATCGGCGGCTGGATGACCCGCGCCGATCTGGCCGCTCACCGCACCGAATGGGTCGAGCCGCTGATGACCACCTATCGCGGGGTCGAGGTCTATTCTCTGGGGCCCAACACCCAGGGGCTGTCGACCAACCAGATCCTGAACATCTGCGAGCAGTTCGACCTCAAGGCCATGGGCTTCCAGTCCGCCGCTTCCATTCACATCCAGGCCGAAGCCAAGCGCCTGGCGTTCGAAGACCGCGCCCGCTACTTCGCCGACGAACGCTTCGCCAAGGCCCCGACCGCCTGGCTGAACTCCAAGGCCTACGCCGCCGAACGGGCGAAACTGATCAACCCGAACCGCGTCATGGACCGCGTCTTCCCCGGCGACGCCCCGACCCAGGGCGACACCACCTACTTCAGCGTGGCCGACAAGGACGGGATGATGGTCAGCTGGATCCAGTCCAACTATCGCGGCATGGGTTCAGGCCTGACGCCCGACGGCCCGGACGGCGGCACCCTGGGCTTCATGTTCCAGGACCGGGGCGAGCTGTTCGCCCTGAGCGACGGCCATCCCAATGTCTATGCGCCGGGCAAACGGCCCTTCCACACCATCATCCCCGGCTTCGCCTGCAAGGACGGCGAGCCATGGATGGCCTACGGCGTCATGGGCGGCGGCATGCAGCCCCAGGGTCAGGCCCAGATCATCATCAACATGGTCGACTACGGCCTGGACCCGCAGCAGGCCGGCGACAGCCCGCGCTGGCAGCATTACGGCTCGTCCGAGCCGACCGGCCAGCCGGCCGAGGGCGTCGGCAAGCTGCACCTGGAATCGGGCGTGCCTGAAGCGACCAGGCAGCAACTGACCGCCATGGGCTGGGACCTCGGCCCGCCCGACGGCGGCTTCGGCGGCTATCAGAACGTGATGAAGCAGATCAACGAACAGGGCCGCTGGACCTACGGCGCGGCGACCGAAATGCGCAAGGACGGCGCCGCCCTGGCCTATTGAGAACCGGACATGACCGATCTCTCCGGGCGCTGGACCGGTGTCTACTTCTATCCGGTGGACGCGGAGTTCAATCCTTACGACGACCTGCCGCCGACGCCGTTCGAGGCGCAGATTCGTGATGCTGGCGGAGAGGTCACAGGCTCCACACTGGAGCCCGACGCCCTCGGCCTTCCCGGTGCGCCGCCGATCCCGGCGCGGCTGGAGGGTCATCATCTCGACCGTCAGCTGGTCTTCACCAAGTTCCCTGACGGCGGCGGCCAGACCCATTCCATCGACTATATCGGCTCAATATCGACGGACGGGAACAGCGTCGCCGGACGCTGGGTGATCCATGGCGACTGGTCGGGGACCTTCCGGATGCAGCGCAAGCCGGCGCCGGTCAACGCCGCGCTTGATGTCGCCGCGACGGCTTGACCTGACGCCGCGTCAATCGCCTAGAGTTCGTTTCCAAACAGGACGGACCCTATGACCGAACTCGTGACCCGCGACTTCACCGCTCCGGCCGCCGACGGCTATCCGCTGTCGATGCGGCTGGTGTCGGCCGCCGAGCCGCGCATGGCCGTGCTCGTCTCGTCCGGTACGGGCTTTCCCAAGGGCTTCTACGAGCGGTTCGCCCGGCATCTGGCCGGGCGAGGCGCGGCGGTGCTGACCTATGATTTCCGGGGCATCGCCGGGTCGCGGCCCGACGACCTGAAGGCCATGGCGATGGACTACCCCGACTGGGGCCGGCTGGACATGCCCGCCGCCCTGGACGCCCTGATCGCGGCGGCGCCGGGCCTGCGCGTGGTCCATGTCGGCCACAGCGTCGGCGGGCACTTCCTGGGCTTCATGCACAATCAGGACCGCATCGAGCGCCACGCCTTCGTCTCTGTCGGGACCGGATGGTGGGGCGGGCATCACCGGTCCTACAATCCGCTGGAGCTCTTCTTCTGGCTGGGCTTCGGGCCGTTCAGCCTGCTGCGACACGGCTATATCAAGGGCGGCGGCCTGTGGGGCGGGACGGACCTGCCGCGCGGGGTCTTCACCACTTGGCGGCGCTGGTGCCTGAAGCGGGAATATTTCTCGCGCGAACTGGAGACGACGCTGCGGCCCCACCACTATGAGGCCGTGACCGCGCCGATCCGCTCGTGGATCTTCACCGACGATCCCATCGCCACGCCCAATACGGCGCGCGACCTGCTGACGGTCTATCCCAACGCCCCCTCCGATATCGGCGTCCACGCGCCCGGCGACTTCGGCGCACGGCGCATCGGCCACGAGGGCGCCTTCCGAAAGGGGATGGAGCCGCTGTGGGACCGGATTCTCCACTGGCTGGACAATGGCGACGCCTGATCGGGCGCCTATATCGAGCGCTCCTTAATATCGGAGCCTCCCCATGCCCTATTCCGACCAGCCGACCGTCATCGCCTCGGGCGTGGAGATTCCGCTTCTGGGCTTCGGCACCTGGATGCTGGAGCCAGACGAGGCGCGGCGCATGGTGCTTGAGGCCCTGCGCATCGGCTATCGCCACATCGACACGGCCTGGATCTACAAGAACGAAAAGGCCGTGGGCGACGGCATCGCCGACGCCGTGGCCGAGGGGATCGTGGCGCGCGACGAGATCTTCGTGACCACCAAGATCTGGGTCGAGCATTTCCATCGCGACGCCCTGCTGCGTCAGGCTGAAGAGTCCGCCATCAGCCTGGGTCTGACGCCGGATCTGCTGCTGCTGCACTGGCCCAAGCCGACGCCGTCGCTCAAGGAGACGATCGACGCCCTGAACGAGGCGCTGGACAAGGGTTTCGCTCGGCATATCGGCCTGTCGAACTTCCCCTCGGCCCAGTTCCGCGAGGCGGCGGCCCTGTCGAGCGCGCCCCTGGTGACCAATCAGGTCGAGTATCACCCCTATCTGTCGCAAAAGACCCTGATCGAGACGGCCCGCGAGCTGGGGTCGTCCATCACCGCCTGGTCGCCGCTGGCCCAGGGCAAGATCGCGGACGACGCCGTGATCGGCGAGATCGCCAAGGCGCACGGCAAGACCAATGGCCAGGTCACCCTGCGCTGGTTCATCCAGCAGGGCGTCATCGCCATTCCCCGCACCACAAAGGTCGAGCGCGCCGGCGAGAGCTTCGACATCTTCGACTTCGAGCTGTCGGCGGACGAAATGGCCCGGATCCACGCCCTGGCCCGCCCTGACGGCCGTCTGGGCGACTGGCTGGACGAGGCCTTCCAATGGGATCAGGATGCCTGACCTAACGGCGTCATAGAACGCTCGCGTCAGGGAGGACGCCATGGGTTCGGTTCTGGGCTTTCCGGGGATTGATCCGATGGACGCCGTCATCGGCGCCCGCATCCGGCGCTGGCGCGACCAGAGGGGGGTGACGCCGGACGATCTGGCCGCCGCCCTCGACCTGACACCCGAGGCCCTGCGCCGCATCGAGGCAGGGCGCGAGCACCTGGATTCCGCCGGCCTCGACGCCGCCACCCGCGCCCTGCATCTGCCGGTGTGGGCGCTGGTGTCGGATACGCCGGGCTACTGATGGCGCGGCCCTATCGCGCCATCGCCGCCCTCATCGGCTGGTATGCGCTCGGTCTGCAATACGGGCTGATTCTGAAAGGCGATCCGCACACCGGCGCGGGCGAGCTGACGCTGAACTTCTTCAGCTATTTCACCATCCTGTCGAACATTCTGGTGGCGCTGGCCCTGACGGCGTCGGCCGTGGCGCCGAACAGCCGGCTGGGGCGCTGGTCGCTCAGCGAAAGCGTCCGGGCGGCGGTGACCATGTATATCGTGGTGGTCGGAGTGGTTTATCACTTCCTGCTGGCCCCGACCTGGAACCCGCAGGGCTGGTCGCTGGTCGCCAACAATCTGCTGCACTACGTCATGCCCATCGCCTTCGCCGTCGACTGGCTGGTCTTCACGCCCAAGGGCCGGCTGCGCTGGGTCGATCCGGCCCGGTGGCTGGCGGTGGTCCTGGTCTATGGCGGCTGGACCCTGCTGCACGGCGAGCTGAGCGGCTGGTGGCCCTACTGGTTCGTGGACGCGGATCAGTTGGGGTTGGGTAAGGCCATGATCTATTTCGCGGGCCTGCTGGTCTTCTTCCTGATCGTGGGCTTGGTCGTCGTGGCGATCGATCGCACCTTCGGACGGCGTGACAGACGCACGATTGCCGCCTAAGCGTCAGCGCATGGCCTACAAGTCCCTGCGCGATTTCATCGCCACCCTCGAAGCCGACGGCGAACTGGTCCGCGTGTCGGAGCCCGTCTCCACCCATCTGGAGATGACCGAGATCCAGACCCGGCTGCTACGCAACGGCGGCCCGGCGGTCCTGTTCGAGAAGCCGGTCATGCCCGACGGCTCGATCAGCCCCATTCCCTGCCTGGCCAACCTGTTCGGCACGGTGAAGCGGGTGGCCATGGGCGTGACGCTGGAGGGCAAGGCGCGCACTACCGCCGGTGAGTTGAGAGAAGTCGGCGAGCTGCTGGCCTTCCTGCGCAATCCGACGCCGCCGCGTGGTCTCGGCGACGCCATGGAGATGCTGCCTCTGGCCCAGACCGTCATGTCCATGCGGCCCAAGACGGTGAAGAAGGCCCCGGTGCAGGAGGTGGTGCTGAAGGGCGACCAGATCGACCTGACCGCGCTCCCTATCCAGGGCTGCTGGCCGGGCGAGCCTGCGCCGCTGATCACCTGGGGTCTGGTCGTGACCAAGGGGCCGTCGGACGACCGCGAGGACGACTTCAACCTGGGCATCTACCGGATGCAGGTCCTGGGCAAGGACAAGGCCATCATGCGCTGGCTGGCCCATCGCGGCGGCGCCCAGCACTATGCCCGGCACAAGAAGGCGGGCAAGCGCGAGCCCCTGCCCTGCGCCGTCGTGCTCGGCGCCGATCCCGGCACCATTCTGGCCGCCGTGACCCCGGTGCCGGAAACCCTGTCGGAGTATCAGTTCGCGGGTCTGATGCGCGGCTCCAAGGCCGAACTGGTGCCGTGCAAGACCGTGCCCCTGATGGTCCCCGCCAACGCCGAGATCGTGCTGGAAGGCCACGTCCTGCTGGACGAGTTCGAGGACGAGGGCCCCTATGGCGACCACACCGGCTACTACAACTCGGTCGAGAAATTCCCGGTCTTCCAGGTCAGCGCCATCACCATGCGCAAGGACCCCATCTATCTGACCACCTTCACCGGCCGTCCGCCGGACGAGCCGAGTGTGCTGGGCGAGGCGCTGAACGAGGTCTTCATCCCGCTAATCCGCCAGCAGTTCCCCGAGATCACCGACTTCTGGCTGCCGCCCGAGGGGTGCAGCTATCGCATCGCCGTGGTGTCGATGAAGAAGGCCTATCCGGGCCACGCCAAGCGGGTGATGATGGGCTGCTGGAGCTATCTGCGGCAGTTCATGTACACCAAGTGGATCATTGTCGTGGACGACGACATCAACGCCCGCGACTGGAAGGACGTCATGTGGGCCGTCTCGACCAAGATGGACCCGGCGCGCGACATCACGGTCATCGAGAACACCCCCATCGACTATCTGGACTTCGCCAGCCCCGAGAGCGGTCTGGGCTCCAAGATCGGTCTGGACGCCACCGACAAGTGGGAGCCCGAGACCAAGCGCGAATGGGGCGAGGAAATCCGCATGGACGAGGCCGTGGTCGAGCGCGTCAACGCCATCTGGGACAGTCTGGGATTGCCGGGCGACAAGACGCCGATCTGGAAATAGGCTGAGCCGTCAGTCGGCGCCGGGGGGCGATTTTGAGCGCGTTCGAGTTCTTTTTCAGCTTTTACGGCCTGCTGCTGGGTCTGTCGGTGGCGGAACTGGTCGGCGGTTTCGCGCGAGTGTTGCACGAACGCGAGCGCATCCGGTTCGGCTGGCTGACCCCCGCCCTGGCCCTGTTCGTCGCCATCGACATCGCCACCTTCTGGAACCAGGCCTGGGTCATCTTCCGCGGGGCGCCGTTCAACACCTTCCTCCTGCTGGTCAGCCTGAGCATCGCCGCGACCTTCTATGTGGCGGCCAGCGTCACCTTCCCGCGCGTCTCGGCCGAGGGGACGCATGAACGGGTCGATCTGGACGCCCACTTCTGGGCTCACCGCAAGCTGGTGTTCGGCTGCATCATGGGGGCCAACCTGATCGTGGCCGTGATGGTGATCATCCTGGGGCAGGTCGATCCCGGCTTCGCCAAGGTGGCCGGTTCGGTGAGCCTGTGGGCCGGAGTGGCCGTTTTCGTGGTGGGGACGGCGACGGCGGCCTTCGCGCCCTGGCGGCGCGTCGCGGTCGGGGCTCTGGCCGTCGTCCTGCTTTACAGCCTGTGGCAGATGGCCCGGTCGGCGGCGGCGCTGGCGGCCTGGGGCCCCGTCTTCGGCGCGAGCTGAGAACATTGCCGGAGACTTGCCAGACGATGACGATCAGCCCACGAAGAGCCATGCGCCCTGATTACTTCGTTGCGGCGGCCGTAGCCGCCCTTGTCGCCTGCGTGAGCCCCGCCATGTCCCAGACCCCGACCTCCGTCTCCAACGTCGCCCCCTGGGATCAGGCCTTCCTGCCGCCCGCGCCCGCGTGGAACGGAGCGTCCAGGGCTCTTCTGCGCGACTCCTCGGATCCCTGGGTCACGGCGTTCGAGGCCGATGCGGCGCATGACTTTTCGCCCTCCTACGCCGACACCCGCGCCTGGTTCGACCGGCTGGACGCGGCCAGCGACCTGATCCGCATCGAGCAGTTCGGCGTCTCGCCGGAAGGCCGCCCCATCTACGCCGTCATCGCGTCGAAGGACGGCGCCACGCTGGACCCGAACAAGCCCGTGCTGCTGGCACAGGCCGGCATTCACCCGGGCGAGATCGACGGCAAGGACGCGGGCATGATGCTGCTGCGCGACATGGCCTTCTACGGCAAGGACGGCCTGCTGGACCGGGCCAACCTGATCCTGATCCCGATCCTGAGCGTGGACGGACACGAGCGGACCAGCCCTTACTCTCGCCCCAACCAGCGCGGACCGCGCAATCAGGGCTGGCGTCACACGGCGACCAACCAGAACCTGAACCGCGACTTCATGAAGCTGGATCAGACCGAGATGCAGGCCGTCATGGGCCTGATCCACAAGTACAAGCCCGACCTCTACGTCGACATCCACGTCACCGACGGCATCGATTATCAGTACGACGTCACCTACGGCTACAACGGCGAGGACGGCGTCTGGAGCCGCAGCCCGGCCATCGCAAAGTGGCTGGACGACGCCTTCAAGCCCGAGATGAACGCCGCGCTGGAAGCCCGGGGCCACATCCCCGGCGAGCTGGTCTTCGCCATCGACGACCGCGACCCGAAGAAGGGCATGAACGACGGCGGTCTGGGCGAGCGCTATTCCAACGGCTGGGGCTCGGCCGCCCACGTCCCGACCATCCTGATCGAAAACCATAGCCTGAAACCGCACGAGCAGCGCGTTCTGGGCACCTATGTCTTCCTCGAAGAAGCGCTGAAGCTGCTGGCCGAGAAGTCGCAGACCCTGCGCGCCGCCATCACCGCCGACCGCGCCCTGCGTCCCGCCGAACTGCCCGCCAACTTCGACGGCGACGACCAGCCGACGCGCATCCGCCCCTTCAAGGGCATCCTCTACGACACCTATCAAAGCGCCGCCTCGGGCCGCCCGGAACTGCGCTGGCTGGGTCAGCCGGACCCCGAGCTGTGGCAGGTGCCCTACTTCGGTTCGCACCCGACCCTGACGCTGAAGCGCCCGACCGCCTACTGGGTGCCGTCCTATCGCGCCGACATCATCGAGCGACTGAAGATCCACGGCGTGCAGATGGAGACCCTGGACGCCCCGCGCACGGTCGCCGTCGACATGCTGCGCCTGATCGATCCCAGGGTCTCCGGCCGCACCAATGAAGGCCATGTGCCGATCACGGTCGACGAAGTCCGCGCCGAGGCCAGGGACTGGACCTTCCCCGTCGGTTCGGTGCGTGTGCCGACCGATCAGCCGATGGGCGACGTCGCCATCCTGCTGCTGGAGCCGCAGTCGTCGGAAAGCTTCTTCGCCTGGGGCATGTTCCCCGAGGTGCTGAACCGTGTCGAATACATCGAGGCCTACGCCATCGCGCCCCTGGCCGAGAAGATGCTGGCCGCCGATCCCGCGTTGATGGCCGAGTTCGAGGCCAGGCTGGCCGCCGATCCCGCCTTCGCCGCCGACGGCGACGCGCGCCTGGCCTGGTTCTACGAGCGCACGCCCTTCTATGATCAGCGCTTCCGCCTCTATCCGGTCGGACGGGAGAACTGAGCATGGTTCCTTCGATTCAGGCCGCGACCCTGTGGGGCGGGCTGCTGATCCTGTTGCTGCTGGTTCTGTCCAGCGTCGTGGTCAGCCGCCGTCGTCGGCACCTGATCGAGTTCGGCGACGGCGGAAATCCCGAGATGACGCCCGCCGTCCGCGCCTTCGGCAATGCGGCGGAATACATCCCGGCCGGCATGTGCGGCCTGATTCTGCTGGCCTTCGTCGGAGCGCCGCCCCTGCTGATCCACGGCGTCGGCGGAGTGCTGTTCGCGGGTCGGGTCATCCACGCCCTGGGCCTGCTGTTCCAGAAAGGCCCCT
Organism: Brevundimonas sp. T2-11; assembly: GCF_055397675.1. Lineage (NCBI taxonomy): Bacteria > Pseudomonadati > Pseudomonadota > Alphaproteobacteria > Caulobacterales > Caulobacteraceae > Brevundimonas > Brevundimonas sp. T2-11. The sequence continues at coordinate 922,920 of NZ_AP027920.1, read as the reverse complement.
CGCTGGGCCGGGTGACGGGCATGGTCCTGACCTGGCTGGCGCTTCTGGTCGCCGCCGTCAGCCTGATCGCCTGGTCGGTAATCTAAAAGTCTCCCTCTCCCGATGGGAGAGGGATTGAGCCTCCAAGAGCGCAGCGTTTGGCCAAGGGTGAGGGTTCGCGGTTGAAGTAGGCGTAAGCCGCCGCACCACGGCTTCGCCGACTGACAGGACAAGCCCCTCACCCTTTCGCGCAAGAACGATCGCCTCCGGCTCTCGTGCGCTCAAGCCCTCTCCCGACGGAGAGGGTTACAACGGTTGCAGCCTAGACGTCCCTCCGCCATATCGGGGCATGTCCGATAAGACGCCCTCCCCCGACATCCTGTCCGATCTGGTCGCCGCCGCGCTGAAGGCCGGCGCCGACGCCGCCGAGGCGGTTTCCGCCCATCGCGCCTCCCTGTCCGTCGGCGTGCGCAACGCCGGGCTGGAAGAGGTCGAGCGCGAGGAGGCCCGCGACTTAGGGTTGCGCGTCTTCATCGGCCGGCGTCAGGCCACGGTCTCCGCCTCCGACCTGTCCGACGCCACCCGCGCCCGTCTGGTTGAGCGCGCCGTGGCCATGGCGAAGCTGGCGCCCGAAGACCCCTATGCCTCGCTGGCGCCGCAGGACCGGCTGGCGCAGGGGCCGCACGCCGACCTCGACCTGTTCGACCCGTCCGAACGCACCGCCGAGGCCCTGGAGGCCGCCGCCGCCGAGGCCGAGGCCGCCGCCCTCGCCGTCACGGGCGTATCCAAGTCTGAAGGCGGCCACGCCTCCTGGTCGGCCAGCGAATGGCGGCTGGTCACCTCACACGGTTTCGACGGCCGCCATCGGGGCAGCGCCTTCTCGCTGGGTGTCGGCGTCATCGCCGAGAAGGACGGGGCCATGGAGCGCGGCGGCGAAAGCCGCGCTGTGCGCCACCTGTCCGACCTGCCCGGCGCCGCCGAGATCGGCCTGAAGGCGGGCGAACGCGCCGTGGCTCGAGTCGGCCCGCGCAAGATCGCCTCGACCACCGCCCCGGTCATCTTCGAGAACCGTATCGCCACCCAGGTCCTGTCGCCGCTGCTGGGCGCCATCTCCGGCCCGGCCATCGCGCGCGGCAGTTCCTTCCTGAAGGACAAGCTAGGCCAGCGCGTCCTGCCCGAAGGCGTCGACATGATCGACGACCCCTTCCGCCTGCGCGGCCTCGGCTCGACCCCGTTCGACGACGAGGGCGTGGCGGTCGAACGGCGCAACATCGTCGAGGACGGCGTCATCACCACCTGGCTGCTGAACACCGCCGCCGCCGCCCAACTTGGGATGGCCTCGACCGGTCACGCCTCGCGCGGGCTGGCGGGACCGTCCGGCGTCTCGACCCACAACCTGCATCTGGCGCCGGGCGAGCACGACAAGGCGGGCCTGATGGCCGAGGCCGGGTCGGGCCTGCTGATCACCTCCATGTTCGGCCCGTCGCTGAACGCCAACAACGGCGACTGGTCGGCGGGGGTGTCCGGTTTCTGGTTCGAGAATGGGCAGATCGCCTATCCGGTCAGCGAAGTGACCGTGGCGGGCAATCTGATTGACCTCTACGCCCGGCTGGTGCGCGGATCGGATCTGGAGTTCCGGGGTTCCTTCAACAGCCCCTCCCTGATGTTCGACGCGGTGGCCATCGCCGGCAAATGACCGACCTTCTGTCCGACCTCGAACTGATCCGCGACGCCGCCCTGGCTGCGGGCAAGCTGGCGCTGGAGCATCGCGAGGCGGGCCTGAAGGTCTGGTCCAAGGACGGCGGCTCGCCCGTCACCAGCGCCGATCTGGCGGTGGATCAGCTGCTCAAGGACGCCCTGCTGACCGCCCGCCCTGACTATGGCTGGCTGTCCGAGGAGACGGCCGACAGCGCCGAGCGCCTGACGAAGAAGCGCATCTTCGTCGTCGACCCCATCGACGGCACCGTCGCCTATATGAAGAACAAGCCGTGGTGGTGCGTCCCCATCGCCGTGGTCGAGGACGGCCGCCCCGTCGCCGCCGTCATCCACGCCCCCATGCTGGGCGAGATGTTCGAGGCCACACTCGGCGGCGGCGCCCGACTGCAGGGCCGACCGATCAGCGCCTCGGACACCGACACCCTGGAAGACGCCGAGCTTCTGGCCGACGCCCGCCTGATGGAGGCGCGCGAATGGGCCGAGCCCTGGCCCGAAATGCGCTTCACCAAGCGCAACGCCCTGGCCTATCGCATGGCCCTGGTCGCCGCCGGAGCCTTCGATGCGGCCATCGCCATCAGCCCCAAGTGGGACTGGGACGTCTGCGCCGGCGCCCTGATCGCCGAGGAGGCCGGAGCCCGCGTCAGCGACCATATGGGCCGTCCGTGGCGATTTAATCGCCCGGATCCGCGCCAAACCAGCCTGATCTGCGCCGCGCCGGCCCTTCACCCGTTGATCGTGAGGCGCACAGCGCCTATCCCGCTGGCGATCTGATCTCCCCTCTCTCGCAATGGAACCCCCTCTCCATGGCTGACGCCCACGATCCCCAGCTGCTTCACCTCGTCATCGGCGGCGAAATGCGCCACCCGGCCGAGCCCGTCTTCCGCGACCTGGCCCAGGTCGAGTTCGTCGGCGCCTATGGCAGCTATGACGAAGCCAAGCAGGCCTGGAAGGCCCGCGCCCAGGCCACCGTCGACAACGCCCACATGCGCTACTTCATCCTGCACGCGCACAAGCTGATCGACCCGCGCTCGGACGTCTGATCCGCCGCCTTCGCCTCACGGCGAGGTTTACGGAACCGCACAGGCGGCTGACGCGCTTTCCCGTCAGCCGCCTTTGGCGTTTCTGAAGAGGTGCTCATCATGACGCCCACCCTGATCGTCCTGCTGCTGGTGATCCTGGCCGTGGTCGCTGTCGTCTGGGTCGTGAAGAAGGGGCCGGCGCACACGCCCCGCCCTGGCGAAGATCAGGACACCGCCTGGAACGACCCCATCACTCCGGCCGAATCCGGGCATCATCATCCGTCCCGCAATCCGGAGCCGCGACCGTGACCCTGTTCGGCCAGACTCTCGACGGACAACAGCTGTTCGGGATCATCTCCCTGATCAGCGTCCTGGCCCTCTGGCTGATCGTGCTGGGCCGCGAACGCAACTGCGCCCGCTGGTTCCGCCAGTGGGAAGCCGACCGCAAGGCGCGACGCGACGCCGAAACGGCCCAGAACGGCCCCAAGCGTGGTCCCTGGGGCTAGGCCCTATTCGCGCTTCAGCAGGCGGTCGACGACCAGCTTGCCCCACCAGCCGGCCTTGAACTCGGCGCGGATCGCCTTGGGATCATAGGCGTCGCTGGCGATCCAGTCCTGGAAGCTGACGCCGGTCGGCTCGACCTCGGCGACATATTTCTCGAGCGTATAGTCCAGCACGCCCGTCAGGCCCTCGCGGCTGTGCAGGGTGCGCTTGCCCAGTTCCGACAGGGCCGCCGAGATCGGCTCGCCCAGATGGAAGTGGCGATACAGCACGGCCATCATCCCCGCCCGGTCCGCGCCCGACTTGCAGTGGATCAGAGCCGGATATTCGATGGTCTTGAACAGGTCGCGCGCCCGGTCGATGCGGTCGCGGCCCGGCGGATCGCGCGAATCCAGCGGCGCGTCGATCAGGATCAGGCCCAGCCGCTCGCAGGCGTCCTTTTCCAGCCAGTAATAGGCCTCGTCGCGCCGGCCGCGCAGGTTGATGACCGTCCTGATCCCGCGCCTTCGCCAATAGGCCAGCTGGCCCGGCGACGGCTGATTGGTGCGCACCAGATCCGGCCCCAGCCAGTGGGCGTTGGTGAAGGCCGTGCGCAGGAAGGCGTGATCCTTCCAGAAATAGGACCAATGCGTCTTGAATCGGCCCATCCCCGTGGTCAGATCATATCCCTGCATAGGCCGCAGATAGCGGTGAAACCGTCCCACGTCACCCACAGGCTGCGCCGCATGGCTTGACTTGGCGCCCAAGCCGTTCGACCGAGAGCCAATGACCGTTCCCGCGCCCGCCTCCGACACTCGCGAACCCTTGCGGCCGCTTCTGGGCCGGATCTGGCGTGACTACCTGTCCCGGCACAAGCCGGCCTTCTTCGCCTCCATGCTCTGCGCGGCGGTTTCCGGCGGCCTGACCGCCCTGTTGCTCAAATTCCTCGAGCCGGCCATCGACCTGCTGTTCACCCGGCATGAAGGCCCGGTGAAGGTGTGGGGCCTGGTCAGCATCCCGTCGGACAAGGTGCTGATCCTCATCCCCCTGTTCATCATCGTGGTGGCCATCGTCCGGTCTCTGGCCATGGCGGCCCAGGCGGCGCTGGTGAACCGCCTCGGCCACGGCATTGTCGGCGACATCCAGAAGCAGCTCTTCTCGGGCATGATCCGGGCCGACCTGTCGCGCCTGCGCGGCCAGCACTCAGGGACCTTCGTCTCGTCCGTGCTGTTTGACGCCAACCTGGTGCGCGAGGCCTTCACCTCGGGTGTGGTTAACTACACCCAGAACGCCCTGATGCTTCTGGGCGTCATCGTCGCCATGGGCTTCATCGACCTGCCGCTGACGCTAATCGTCCTGCTGGGCGTGCCGGTGGTCAGCTGGATCATCCGCCGCTTCGGCAAGAAGTCACGCAAGGCCGCCCGGGGCGCCATGGTCGAGACCGAGGCTCTGTCCAGCGCCCTGATGGAGAACCTCGACGGCGTCCGCGTCATCAAGATCGAGAACCGCGAGGCCGCCGAGGAGGCGCGGGTCGGCGAGGTCATCGCCCGGCGTCAACGTCACATCATCAAGGGCGCCGACAGCCGCGCCTTCTCCGGTCCCGCCAGCGACATCGTCGCCTACAGCATCGTCGCCGCCGTCATGGCCTATGCCGGGTGGAGCGCCAGCCAGGGCGAAATGACGGTCGGTGCCTTCGCCTCCTTCATCGGCATGCTGCTGCTGGCCGGACAGGCCCTGCGGCAGGTCACCAACCTGACCACCGTCCTCAGCGAAGGCCTAACCGCCGCCCGGCGCCTGTTCACCGCCCTGGATATCGAGCCTGAAATCCGCGAGGCGAGCGACGCCATCGAACTGGAGACCGGCCCGGTCACCGTCGCCCTGGACCACGTCTCCTTCGCCTATCACGCCAGCGAGGACGGCGCCGCCCCGACCCTGTCGGACGTCAGCCTGCACGTCGCGCCGGGCGAGACCATCGCCCTGGTCGGCCCGTCGGGCGGCGGCAAGTCCACCATCCTGTCGCTGCTGCCGCGCTTCTATGACGTCACCGCGGGGGCCGTGACCGTCAACGGCCGCGACATCCGCGAACTGAAGCTGCAGTCCCTGCGCGACCATATCGCCCTGGTGACGCAGGAACCCTTCCTGTTCGACGACACCATCGCCGCCAACATCGCCTATGGCCGCAAAGGCGCGACCGCCGAGCAGATCATCGAGGCCGCCCGTTCCGCCGCCGCCCATGACTTCCTCACCGCCCTGCCCGAGGGCTACGCCACCCGCGTCGGCGAGGCCGGGATGCGGTTGTCCGGCGGCCAGCGCCAGCGCATCGCCATCGCCCGCGCCTTCCTCAAGGACGCGCCGATCCTGTTGCTGGACGAGGCGACCAGTGCGCTCGACACCGAAAGCGAGGCCCTGGTCCAGGCGGCGCTGGAGCGGCTGATGCACGGCCGCGCCACCCTGATGATCGCCCACCGCCTGTCGACGGTGCAGAACGCCGACCGCATCTATGTGATCGAGGCCGGCCGCGTCGTCGAACAGGGCGCGCACGCGGCCCTGGTCAAGCAGGGCGGCCTCTACGCCCGTCTGGCCCGGCAACAGTCGCTGGACGGCGCCGCGCCGCTCGTCGCGTCCGCCCTGCCCATGACCCTGCCGGATGAGACCGGCGCATGAGGCCGCTGCGCAATCCGATCATCCAGACCTCCATGGCCTGGATCCTCTCGGAATGGATGCGGTTCTGCTACGCCACCATCCGCTGGGAACACGAGAACGAACAGGTCGCCGAGGAGGTCTGGACCGAGGGCGGCGGCGTCCTTTGCGCCTTCTGGCACTCGCGACTGGCGCTCGCCGCCGCCTGCTGGCCGATGAAGCGAGCCCAGCCGGTCAAGGGGCTGGTGTCGCTGAGCGCCGACGGCGAGTTCTTCGCCCGCGCCGTGGGCCGCCTCGGCATCCCCGCCGTGCGCGGCTCGTCCAGCAACAAGGACAAGGCCAAGCAGGCCAAGGGCGGCACCCAGGCCCTGCGCGACGGCCTGAAGCAACTCAAGGTCGGCGGTCTGGCCCTGACCCCCGACGGACCGCGCGGTCCGGCGCGTCAGATGGCCGAGGGCCTGCCGCTGATGGCCCGGATTTCAGGCGCGCCGGTTCTGTTCATCGGCCTGTCGTGCAAGCCCGCCATCCGGCTGAACAGCTGGGATAAGGCGATCGTCCCCCTGCCCTTCGGCCGTGGCGCCATCGTCTGGGACAAGGCCTGGTATCCCGAGGGCGCCGAGATGGACCAGGTCGTCGCTGACTGGACCGCGCGCCTGACCGCCGTCGAGGCCCGCGCCGACGCCGTCACCGGGCTGGAGCGCGTCTAGACCGTGATCTTCAGCCCCGCCCTGATCGCCTATGGCCTGCTGACCCGCCTGATCGAGCCCCTGGCCCCTCGTCTGCTCGACGCCCGCGTCAAGCAAGGCAAGGAAGACCCGCAAAGGGTCGACGAACGCCTGGGCCTGGCCGGCACAGCGCGCCCCGCCGGGCCCCTGATCTGGATTCACGGCGTCAGCGTCGGCGAAGCCCTGTCCATCCTGCCGCTGGCCGAACGCATCCGCAAGGACCGCCCCGACGTGACGGTTCTGGTCACCACCGGGACGCTGACCTCGGCGCAGATTCTGGCCCAGCGCCTGCCCGCCGGCGTCATCCACCAGTTCGCCCCGGTGGACAGCCCCGGCGCCGTCGCCGCCTTCCTCGACCACTGGCGGCCCACCATCGGCGTCTTCGTCGAGAGCGAGCTGTGGCCCAACCTGCTGACGGCCGCCAAGAAGCGCGGCGTCGCCCTGGCCCTGGTCAGCGCTCGCATCACCACCAAGACCGCCGAGGGCTGGAAGAAGGCCCCCGGCATGGCGCGCGCCCTGACGGCCTGTTTCACCCATGTCTGGCCCCAGGATCAGGCCAGCGCCGACCGGCTGACGGCGCTCGGCGCCCGCGTCGATGGTCAGGTCAATTTGAAGCTGTCCGGCGAACCCCTGCCCTATGACAAGGGCGAGTTCGGTCGCCTGTCGGCCCTGATCGACGACCGCCCCGTCGTGGTCGCCGCCAGCACCCACGAGCACGAGGAAATGGCCATTGTCGGGGCGCTGGACCATCTGGCCGACCGCCTGTTCCTGATCGTCGTGCCGCGCCATCCGGACCGCGCCGACGAGATCGCCCGCTCCCTGACCCAGGACGGCTACAGCTTCGCGCGGCGCAGCTTGCGCCAGCCGGTGACGGATGAGACCGACATCTATCTGGCCGACACCCTCGGCGAACTGGGCCTGTTCATGCGGCTGGCCGACGTGGTGGTCATGGGCGGCTCGTTCGCCCCCGCGCTGGGCGGCGGCGCCGTCGGCGGGCATAACCCGCTGGAGCCTGCGCGTCTGGCCAAGCCGGTCGTCACCGGCCCCGACGCCAGCAACTGGAATGCGGTGACGCGGATGTTGAAGAACTCCGGCGGCCTGGTCTCGGTGCTGTCTCCCGCCGAACTGCCGGGGATCGTCGGCCCGCTGCTGGCAGACCCCGACGCCGCGCGCGACATGGGCGAGCGCGGCCGCCGCGCCGCCGCCGAGGCCGCCGCCGGGCTGGACCGCCTGTGGCTGGCGCTTCAGGCCCACCTGCCCGCCGCCCCGTCGCGAGGCCGTCGATGAAGCTGAACACGCCCCGCTGGTGGTACAGCCGCGACCGTCGCCACGCCCCCGTCGCGCGGATGCTGCTGAAGCCCGCCTCGTGGATCTGGAGCGGCGTCACCGCCCGACGCATCGCCCGCGCTGCGCCGGTCGATCCCGGCGCCCCGGTCATCTCCATCGGCAATCTGACGGTCGGCGGGTCGGGCAAGACGCCGATCGCCCGCGAGGTCCTGCGCCTGCTGCACGCGCAAGGGATCAAGGCCGCCGCCCTGTCGCGCGGTTACGGCGGGATGCTGGAGGGCCCGGTTCAGGTCGATCTGGCCGTCCACACCGCCGCCGACGTGGGCGACGAGCCCCTGATGCTGGCCGCCGACGCCCCCGCCTGGATCGCCCGCGACCGCGTCGCTGGGGCCAAGGCCGCCGTGGCGGCGGGCGCTCAGGCCCTGGTGCTGGACGACGCCCATCAGAACCCGGCGCTGAAGAAGACCCTCAGCCTGATCGTCGTCGACGGCGAGACGCGCGGCGACGAGTGGCCCTTCGGCGACGGCTCCGTCTTTCCGTCCGGCCCGATGCGCGAGCCGCTGAAGGCGGGCCTGGCCCGCGCCGACGCGGTCATCATCCTGTTGCCCGCCGATCTGCCGGAAGCGGACCCGGAGCTGGTCGAAACCTTCGGCGACCTGCCCGTCTTCATCGCCCGGCTAGAGCCCGCCGCCGCCCCGCCGCCCGGCCCCCAGGTCGGTTTCGCCGGCATCGCCAAGCCGTGGAAGGTCGAGCGCTCGCTGATCGCCGCCGGTTGCGATCTGAAGGACTTCATCCCCTTCCCCGACCACGCCGAACTGTCGGAACGCGACTTCGCCCTGCTGACCGATCGGGCGAACCTGTTCGAGGCCGGTCTGGTGACGACGGAAAAGGACTGGGTGCGCCTGCCGCCCGCCTGGCGCGACCGAATCCTGGCCTGGCCCGTCGTGGCGCGGCTGACGGATGAAGCAGGATTCCAAACCTTCCTTCATGGGAAGGTTCAGCCATTCCTGCCTCTCAACTCACATTCTCAGGGCAAATTCTTTCTGAAGTGACGAGATTTTACAATCCTGACCTTGGTCTTCGGCCCCAAGCCAGACCTTAAGCGTTATGGATGGGCGTTCTCTCGGAGCGCTCAGTAGTATGAAGATCGCAGTTCTCGACGACGACCCCGTCCAGTTGGAAGCCATTTCCGGCGTGGCCACGGCGGCTGGCTATCGTCCGACCCTCTTCTCGCGGGCCCAGGCCCTGATCTCGGCCCTGCGCAAGGACACTTTTGATCTTCTGATTGTGGACTGGAACCTGCCTGACCGTTCAGGCCTGGAGGTGCTGGCCTGGGCGCGAACCAATCTGAAACCGCCGCCCCCCATGCTGCTGGTCACCAGCCGCGCCGAGGACGAAGACATTGTCGCCGGGTTGAACGCCGGCGCCGACGACTATTTGCCCAAACCCTTGTCGCCCGTGGTTCTGGAGGCGCGCATCAAGGCCTTAATGCGCCGCGCCTACGCCCATACCGCCGCAGGCCCTGAAAGCTACGGCGACATCGCCTTCCATGATGCGGCAGGATCGGTCACCCGCAACGGCAAGACGGTGGCCCTGACCGCCAAGGAATTCTCCCTGGCGCAACTGTTGTTCCGCAACCTGCATCGCGCCCTGTCGCGGACCTATATCCTCGAGACGGTCTGGGGCAACGAGCCCAATCTGAACAGCCGATCCTTGGACATGCACATCTCGCGCATCCGCACCAAGCTGGATCTGAGACCAGAACAGGGCTTCCGCCTGACCCCCATCTACAGCTACGGATACCGGCTGGAGCGGGTTGACGCTGATCCGATCGGCGGCGAAGTCGTCCAATCCCTGGGCGAGGACGCATAAGAGGCGAAGCCATGAATGGACACCGGGCGGCCATCGTCGGCCTTACGGCGACCCTGCTCGCGGCCGCGCCCGCCATGGCCCAACCGAGGCCGGCATCGCCGGTCGAGACCCTGGACTACGTCGTGCGACCCGGCGACACCCTGATTGATCTGGCGGTCGCCTACCTGAACCGGCCCGCCGACTATCGCCGGGTTCAGCGCGACAATCATGTGGCGAATCCGCGCCGCATGGCGATTGGACGCACCCTGGCCATTCCTGTCTCGCTGCTGCGCGCCGATCCCGATCAGGCGCGCATCGCCGGCTTCCGAGGCGCGGTAGTCCTGACCCAGGGCGGGCGGGCTGCACCGCCGCTTCAGGGCCAGACCGTCCTTGAAGACGCCGTCCTCACCACGGGCGCCAACGCCTTCGTCCGCCTGGCCCTGTCGGACGGCAGCCATGTCGTCGTTCCTTCCAACAGCCGGGTGCGCCTTAGCCGCCTGCGCCGTTACGCCCTGAACGGCGCCGTCGACCACGCCCTGACCGTCGAGGCCGGACGCGCCGAATCCCGCGTCACGCCGCGCCGTCGCCCCGGTGGTTTCGTAGTGCGCACCCCGGTCTCGGTTTCAGCCGTGCGCGGCACCGATTTCCGCGTCTCGTTCAATGACGACGCCGACCGCTCCGCCACCGAGGTCATCGAGGGCGTGGTCGAGGTCGATTCCAGCGACGGTCTCAGCGAAGCCGTCGCCCTGGCCGATCAAGGCGTCTCCAGCGGGGCGACCGACACCCGGTTGCTCCCGCTGTTGCCCGCGCCGGCGCTGATCGACCCGGACGCCGTGCAGTCAGGCCCGGTCATCGACTTCGCCCTGACGCCTCTGGACGGCGCCTCGATCTATCGCGGACGGCTGGCGACGGACGCCGGCATGATCGACGCCTTCGCCGAAACGGACAGCGCCCCTGACGCAAGGCGTCTGACCTATCCCGAACTGTCCGACGGCGCCTATTTCCTGCGTCTCAGCGCCCTGTCCGTCGAAGGGATGGAGGGGCGCAGCACGACCTACAGCTTCATTCGCGCGCGCAACGGCGTCGGCGGGCTGGCGGTCAGCAACGAGGCGCGCGACAAACGCCGCTTCTACCGCTTCCGTTGGGAGGCTGAAGGCGAAGGCGAGGCCCGCTTCCGCTTCCAACTGTCGCGCGAAGGCGCCGACGGCCAACCGGATGGCGCGCCCCTGATTGATCAGCCCGGCGTATCCGAGCAAGCCTTCACCCTCAGCGACCTGCCGCCAGGGGTCTACACATGGCGGGTCCAGGGGTCGCGCCATCGCTTCGGCCGCCTCCTGCAAGTCTGGTCGGAACCGCAGCAACTGCGCATCGGGCGCTAGAAGATGAAGGCGCGGCGCTGGCTGGGAGCGCGCCTGACCGGTCGGCGCGCCCTGATCGAATGGGGACTGGTTGCAGCTCTGACCGCCGTCCTGGTCGGCTGGCTGGCCCTGAGCCCCACAGCCGATCGCGCGGACAACCTGATGTACGACGCCCTGATCCGTCTTCAGGACGGGCCGGCCGACGAATCCGTCGTCATCGTCGCCATCGACGACCGCAGCCTGAACGCCCTGGGCCGCTGGCCCTGGCCACGCGAGTTTCACGCCGCCCTGATCGATCGGCTGACCGAAGCCGGTTCCCGCGCCGTGGCCTACGACGTCCTGTTCACCGAGCCCGAGGCCGGCGACCCCGCACTGGCCGCCGCCGTGGCCCGCGCCGGCAGGGTTCGTCTGCCGCTGCTGGTCGACGCCCCCGGCCAGAACGGCGCGCCCTGGCAGGTCAGCGACCCCTCGCCCGAACTGGCCAGCGCGGCGGCCGGGCTCGGCCACGTCAACATGATCATCGACGGCGACGGCGTCGTGCGCCGGGCGCCGCTCTACATGCAAGCAGGAGCGCACGCATGGGCGCAACTGATCCTGCCCCTGGCGGAGGCCGGCGGCGCCGCGCCGCCCTCTGCGCCTGTCGAATCCGAGGCCGGCGACGCCCTGATCGCCGCCGCGCCCGAGGCCATCGCCTATCGTGGGCCGCCGGGCCGGTTTCGCACCCTGTCCTTCGTCGATGTGCTGAACGGCGAGGTTCCGGCCGATTTCCTGAAAGACCGGCTGGTTCTGGTCGGCGCCACGGCCCCCGGACTGGGCGACCGTTACGCCACCCCGGCCGCCCCGCACGGCGAGCTGAGCCCCGGCGTCGAGATCCAGGCCGCCCTGTTGCAGACCCTTCTGGAGGGCGGCGGTCCTCGCACGGTTTCCCCGGTCTGGGTGCTGCTCCTGTCCCTGACGCCTCTGGGCCTGCTGGTGGGCGGCTTCCTGATCTTGCGCCCCGCGGTCAACATGGTGCTGGGCGCGAGCCTGATCGTCCTGACGCTGGGGCTGACGGCGGTCGTCTTCCTGACGGCGGGTCTGTGGTTTCCGCCAGCCGCCGCCGTCGCGGGCCTGGCCCTGGCCTATCCGCTGTGGAGCTGGCGACGCCTGGCCGCCGCATCGGCCTATATGCAGAGCGAGGTCGAGACCTTCCGTCGCGAGACGGCCCCCATCCCGATCGCCGGGCTGGCCCCCGTCGCCGCGACCGCGCGTCAAGGCGACGTGGTGGCCCGACAGGTCGACACCCTGCGCGCCGCGCTGCGCCAGTTGCGGGATCTGGACCGCTTCATCGCCGACGCCCTGCGCAGCCTGCCCGACGCCACCGTCGTCGCCGCCCCCGACGGGCGGGTTCTGGTCTCCAACGACCGGGCCCTGGCCCTGTTCGGCCCTGCACTGAAAAACGACCGGCAAGAAACGACGGCGCATCTGGCGGACCTCTTCCTGAGTCTTGGCGAGCCGTCCTGGCGGCGCTTCGTCGCCGACGACGCCCACGAACTGGACGACATTCTGACGCCGGCCGGTCAGGTGCTGAAGGTCGCGGCGGCCGGCCTGACCGACGCCGAAGGACGAATACAGGGACACATCGTCCGTTTCGCCGACATGACCGGGGTTCGCGTCGCCGAGCGTCAGAGAGAGCAGGCCCTGCAACTGCTCAGCCACGACATGCGCGCGCCCCAGGTCTCGATCCTGACCCTTCTGGAAGGCCGTCAGGACCGCGCCGATCCCGCCTTTGAGCGTCGTATCGGCGACTACGCCCGCCAGACGCTGGATCTGGCCGAAGGCTATGTCCAGCTGGCCCGCGCGGAAACCCAGCCCTATCGCAGCCTTGTCCTTGATCTGGGGCAGGTGCTGATGGACGCTGCCGACACCCTGTGGCCCCAGGCCTCGGCCCGTGGCGTGGTGATCCAAACACCTGAGGGCGATGACGAATACCTGGTCCAGGGTGATCCGGCCCTGCTGCGGCGCCTGCTGACCAATCTGCTGGACAACGCCCTGAAATACGGGCCCGCCGGCGGCGTCATCGCCTGCACTCTGGAAACCGGCGAGGAAGAGGGGCGAACGGTCTGCATCGTCCGCATCCGCGATCAGGGACCGGGCCTCTCGGACGAGGCGAAACGCCGTCTGTTCCAGCCCTTCGGCCACGGCGACGCCGATGACCGCGGTTCAGGCCTGGGTCTGGCCTTTGTTCGCACGGTGGCCCGTCGCCACGGCGGACGGATCGCCTATGAGGGCGACGCTCAGGGGGCCGTCTTCGTGCTGGTCCTGCCGCGCGTGATCGAGGCCTAGGCCTCAGCGCCCGGCGGGCAGCTCAGCGACGACCGCTTCAGCCAGGGCCTCCAGCGCCATCGACGCCTTGCGGTCCCCGACCACCGTCCGGGCGCTGGCTTCACGCACCACAGGCGCGGCGCCGGGCTTGTTCAGGGTCAGGCTGAGAACATGCAGCTTGCGGCCGTTGGCCCACCACTGCGGCAGGACCGGAGAGGTCGTCCACTGGCCCTCGCGCGCCGCCTCGTCAGTGAAGGCGCCTGTCTTTTGCGAGCGGACGCCATAGGCCACGTCGATAATCCAGTCGGGCGCGGTCGCCGTCTCACGCCAGCCGCGTTCAGCCAGGCGTCGCTTCACCGCCTGGGTCGCATCGTCGGAAGCCGGGTCAGCCAGACGATAGGTCGCCGCCTCCGCTGCGAAGGCTGAAGGCGCGACAACCTCGACACGGGGCGCAGAGGCGCAGCCCGCCAGGAGCAGGACGACGGTCAGGGCGAGCATGGAAGAACGGGCCATGAGCCGTTCTTAGCCCGTCCACCCCTTGCGGACCATGCCCGACGAAAGGCGATCAGTCCTGACGGAAGACCTGGCCGCCCTTCATCACGAAGCGAACACGCTCCAGTTCGGTCACGTCGCTGAGCGGATCGCCCGAGACGGCGATCAGGTCGGCGGGCATGCCGGGCGCCAGACGCCCCGCCTCGTTGGCGATCTTCAGATGCTCGGCGGCCCCGACGGTGGCGGACTGGATGGCCTCCAGCGGGGTCAGTCCCGCGCGAACCAGCAGGGCGAACTCCTGGGCGTTGTCGCCGTGCGCCGAGACGCCGGAGTCGGTGCCGAAGGCGATGCGGACGCCGCCCGCGTGGGCGCGACGCGCCATGTCCAGCATCTTGGGCCCGGCCTCCAGCGCCTTGGCGGTCTGGGCCGGGGTGAAGAAGTTGTCCGGTCCGGCCGCCACGCGCGCCACATAGTCCCCGGCCATCAGGGTCGGCACCAGCCAGGCGTTATGCGCCTTGAACAGCCGCATGGATTCATCGTCCAGATAGGTGCCGTGCTCGATGGAATCGCCGCCCGCCTTCAGAAAGGCGTTGATGCCGTCGACGCCGTGGGCGTGGGCCGTGACCTGGCGCCCCATGCGGTGGGCCGAGGCGACGATGGCGGCCAGTTCGTCCTCGCTGAACTGCTGGGCCAGGCCCGCCGCCGTGTTGGACAGCACGCCGCCGGTGGCGGTGATCTTGATGATGTCGGCGCCGCTGCGGACCTGAAGGCGCACCGCTCGCATGCAGTCCTCGACGCCCGAGCAGACGCTTTCCGGCGACAGGACGTGCATGACGTCCTCGCGATAGCCGTTGATGTCGCCGTGGCCGCCGTGGACAGACACCGACGAGCCCGCCGCGATGATGCGCGGTCCCGGCACGTCACCGCGCTTCACAGCCTCGCGCAGGGCGAAGATGGCTTCATTGCTGGCGCCCAGATCGGCCACCGTGGTGAAGCCCGCGTTCAGGGTCCGGCGGGCGTAGCGAGCGCCGATCATGGCCTGGGTCGCATTCGACTCGGTGACGTTTTCCAGTCGCCCGTTGGGGTTCTGCTGACCGGTCAGGTGGACATGGCTGTCGATCAGACCGGGCAGGACGAAGGCGGCGCGCAGATCGACCACCTGGCCGTCGCCGACGAAACCGTCGCGGATTTCGACAACTTGGTTCCCTCTGATCACGAGAGTTTTATCACGCAGCACCCGGCCGCTGGCCGGATCGGCCAGAAGTCGCCCCACTTGGACGAACGTGGTCGGCTGTTCCGCCGAAACGGCTGCGACCGCAGGGGCTTGCCGCGCCTGCGCCGAGGTGGCGGCCAGAACGGCAGCGGTCACAATCAGAGCCAGTTTCTTCATCGGTCCCTCCCAGAACTCCAGATTTCACCTTAGCCCTTTGACGTCATTCGCCAAGGCTCAGGTTGCGTCGTTACGGGGCTTTGTGAAACAAGCCGATACAGTTGTTTAATCGTGCGAGGGGCGTCGCATGCGGCTTTCCAGACGTGGCTTGATCCTGGGCGGTTCGGCCCTGTTGGCGGGATGTTCCTCCGCCGCTTCGACCACCAAGCTCCAGCTCGCCGGCGCCGCGCCTGCCAGCCTCCCCGTCGTTCCGATTCCGACCGCGACGCCGCAACCGGTCGCCGCGACCAGGGTCAGCGGCCCCGTCATCGATCCGCATGGCGTGGTCCGCAAGGATCTGATGGAGCGCGCCCACGCCGCTCTGGACACCCACGGCCACAAGATTTCCAGGCGCGACCGGATGTATCTGGTCGATTTCCAGAAGTTCTCGGGCGAGGATCGCCTGTACGAAGTGGATCTGGAAGGCGGCTGGGTCACGGCCTATCGCACCAGCCACGGCCGCGGCTCGGACCCGGCGCACTCGGGCTTCGCCCAGCGCTTCTCGAACGAGATGGACAGCCACATGTCGTCCATCGGCGCCTACGCCACGGCGGGCGCCAACTGGGGCTCGCAGCAGGGGCCGAACGTCCTTCTGGACGGGCTGGAGTATTCCAACAGCCGCGCCCGCGAACGCGCCATCATCATTCACGGCGCCGACTACGCCGATCCGGCCTTCCTGGCGCGTGAAGGCAAGCTGGGCCGATCCTACGGCTGCTTCTCGGTGTCCCACGCCGACCTGGTTCCCTTGCGCGAACGCATGGGCGAGGGCCGGCTTCTGTTCGCCATGACCTGAGCCGAGGCCGAGCCGCCTGGCGCGGCTTCATGCCTGTTCAAGCCGCTTAACGCGGCTCCAGCGCCCGCCAGCCGATGTCGGTGCGGTGGAAACCGCCGGGCCAGTCGATCCTGGCCACCGCCTCATAGGCGCGGGCGCGAGCCTCGGCGATGTCGGCGCCATGGGCGCAGACATTCAGCACGCGACCGCCCGCCGCCACCAGAGCGCCGTCGTCGCGTTTGCGGGTTCCCGCATGGAAGACCTGAACATGGGGGCCGAAGTCCTGATCGGCGCCACGGATGACCGAGCCCTCCAGCGGACTGTCAGGATAACCCTTGGCCGCCAGAACCACGGTGATGACCACGCCGTCCTTGAACCGGGGCGTGGGCGCCTTGCTCAGGTCGCCACGCGCGCAGGCCAGCAGCAGGGGCACGATGTCGCCGTCGAAGCGCATCATCAGCACCTGGCATTCCGGGTCGCCGAAGCGGGCGTTGAACTCAACCACCTTGGGGCCTTCGCTGGTCGCCATCAGCCCGGCGTAGAGGACGCCGCGATAGGGGGCGCCCTCGGCAGCCATCATGCGGATGGTCGGCTGGACCACGCGCTCGTCGGCCTGCTGCACCAGTTCCGGGGTGAAGACCGGCGCCGGGGAATAGGCGCCCATGCCGCCCGTGTTCGGACCCAGGTCGCCGTCAAAGGCGCGCTTGTGGTCCTGGGCGCCGCCGAACAGGACAGCCTGCTTTCCGTCGGACAGGGCGAACAGCGAGCCTTCCTCGCCGTCCATGAATTCCTCGATGACGACGCGCGAACCAGCCGAGCCGAAACGTCCGCCCAGCATCCGCTCGATCTCAGCCTCGGCATCGGCCTTGTCGGGGCTGATGGCCACGCCCTTGCCCGCCGCCAAGCCGTCGGCCTTGATGACATAGGGCGCGGCGTAGTTGTCCAGCGCCGTCTTGGCCTCGGCCACGTTCTCATAGACGCCATAGCCCGCTGTCGGGATGCCGTGACGTTGCAGGAAGGCCTTGGAAAACGCCTTCGAGGTTTCCAGCTGCGCCGCCTTGGCCGTCGGCCCGAAGCAGGGGATGCCCACGGCGTTGAGGCGATCGGCCAGCCCCTCGGCCAGAGCCGATTCGGGGCCGACCACGACCAGGTCCGCCTTCATCTCACGCGCCAGGGCCGTCAGGGCCTCGGCGTCGGTCGCCTTGATCTCGGGCTTGAGCTCGGCGTGCTTCGCCATGCCGGGATTGCCGGGCGCGGCGACGAGCCGCGTGACCAGCGGCGACTGGGCGATCTTCCAGGCCAAGGCGTGTTCACGCCCTCCGGATCCGACGAGCAGAATGTTCATATGCGCGCAATGACCGCCCCCGCCGTCCGGGTCAAGCGGGGGAAAGGGTTAGCGGGCTACAGAACAGCCGACAGGACATAGATCACGGCCCCCAGCAGGACGATCGCGAAGACGATCAGCCAGGGACTGACCGACGGCGCATTGCTACGGCGCGACAGCTGCCGCTCGCGCGGGGTGCGTTCGGCGGGATCGGTTCCGGGCGGGTCGGCGGGCTCCATGGTCAAGCTAACGGACGCGCCCTCGCCCCGTTCCCGCCTGCGACAAGACGGGCTAAGGTCGCGCCATGATCTCCGACGACGACTATGCTTTCGAAGGCCCCGCCGAGGCGCCGGCCGCCGCGCGCGACAACAACCCGCCCCTGTCGATCTCGGAGCTGAGCTTCGCGCTGAAGCGCACGCTGGAAGACCGCTTCGGCCATGTGCGGCTGCGCGGCGAGATCTCCAAGGTCAACCGCCACGCCTCGGGCCACGTCTATCTGACGCTCAAGGACGACAAGGCGGCCATCGACGGCGTGATCTGGAAGGGCGTGGTCCGGGGCCTGGGCGCCCAGCCCGAAAGCGGCCTGGAAGTCATCGTCACCGGCAAGATCACCTCCTACCCCGCCCGGTCGTCCTATCAGATCGTGATCGAGAGTATGGAGCCGGCGGGCGCCGGCGCCCTGCTGGCCCAGCTGGAGCGCCTGAAGGCGCGTCTGCGCGACGAGGGCCTGTTCGAGCCGGGCCGCAAGAAGCCCCTGCCGACCTTCCCGGCGACCATCGGCGTCATCACCAGCCCGACCGGCGCCGTGATCCGCGACATCCTGCATCGTATCGCCGAGCGCTGGCCGTGCCGCGTCATCGTCTGGCCCGTGGTGGTTCAGGGCGACGCCGCCAGCGGTCAGGTGGTCAACGCCATTCGCGGCTTCGACCAGATGACGCCGGACGGGCCGATTCCCCGCCCCGATCTGCTGATCGTCGCGCGCGGCGGCGGCTCGGTCGAGGACCTGTGGTGCTTCAACGACGAGGGCCTGGCCCGCACCGTGGCCGAGGCCCGCATCCCGATCATCTCGGCCGTGGGGCACGAGACGGACACCACCCTGATCGACTTCGTCTCCGATCGCCGCGCGCCGACGCCGACCGGCGCCGCCGAGATCGCGACGCCGGTGCTGTCGGACCTGCGCTGGGCCCTGAGCGATCTGGAGGCGCGTCTGGCGCGGGCCGGTTCGCGCCTGCTGGAGGACCGCCGCACCCGCCTGCGGGCCGCCGCCCGCGGCCTGCCCGCCCGGCCCGAAGACCTGCTGGCCCTGCCGCAGCAAAGGCTCGACCACGCCGCCAGCCGCCTGGGTTCCGGCCTGCACCGCAACATCGCCGTCCACGAGCGCCAGTTGGCCGTGGTCGGCGGACGTCTGTCCAAGGGGCTGCTGGATCGCGCCATCGAACGGCGCGGCGACCGGCTGGCGGCCTACGCCGACCGCTTCGGCCCGGCGATGAAGCGGCGGCTGGACCGCGACGAGACCCGACTGGCCGCCCTGTCGCGCGCACTGGCGACGCTGGATCCCAAGCGGCCCAAGCCCGGCTTCGCCCGGATCGAGGACACTGCCGGCGCCATGGTCGCCTCGGCCGCCGGTCTGTCGCCGGGTCAGACGGTCCGCATCGTCTTCGGCGACGGCGCCAAGGGGGCGACCATCGACGGCGCCGGCGCAGCACCGGCGCCGTCGCCGAGGCCGACGCCGACGCCGCGCGCGAAGCCGCCGTCAGCCGGACAGGGCGACCTGTTCTGAAGGCGTTTCAGCCTCTTGGAGCGCCTTCTTTCACCGGACGGCGATTCGCCTCTCGTCACTTGCGGAAAGCCGTGCCAATCATCGGCGCATGACGACTGCCTCGCCTCCTGTTTCACCCTCGCCCGCCACGCTGCACTACGGCGATGGCGAGTTCGCCGTGCTGCGCCCAGGCGCCTACGTAGCCTGCGCCGTCAGTGGCGTGCCCATCGCCTTGGCGGCCTTGCGCTACTGGTCGGTAGAACGGCAGGAGGCCTACGCCAGCCCGCTGGAATACATGACCGCCGCGCGCGATTCCTGATCCCCTTCCATCTATTGCTTCCCGGCGCACCCTCTTGATCGCCGGGCTGATCGCGTCGTGATCCCATGTCCGCCCTGCAATCACTCGACATCCTGCTCGCTGACGACAACCCGAACATGCGGGCCATCGTCTCCGCCATGCTGAAATCCGTGGGCGTCGGCCGTGTGCGGGAGGTTGACGACGGGGCCGCGGCTCTGGAGGCGCTGAAAGCGCGCCCCGCCGATCTCGCCATCGTCGACTTCAAGATGCTGCCGATTGACGGCGTGGCCTTTACTCAGTTGGTGCGAACCGCATCCGACAGCCCCAATCCCTATCTGCCGATCATCATGATGACCGGCCATTCCGAGCGGCGTCGCGTGACCGAGGCCCGCGACGCCGGCGTGACGGAATTCGTGACCAAGCCCGTCACCGCTCCGGCGCTTCTGGCGCGCATCGAGGCGGTGATCATGCGCCCCCGGCCCTTCATTCGCGGGGGCGACTATTTCGGCCCGGACCGACGCCGCACCCAGCCGGAAAACTATGTCGGACCATTCCGCCGGGCCAGCGACGCCGTGATCGACTAGGTCCCGGCGGCCTTCAACGCCTCATAGACCTTGGGCGGCCAGCGCTTGTGGACCCAGAACCAGTCCACCGGATGCTCGCGCACCCGGTCCTCGACGAAGCGGTTGACCGCCTGAACGCCCGCCACGACATCGGCCGCCTTGTCGCCCGTATCCGGCACTTCGATGGGTTCATGGGCGGTGACGCGAAAGCGCACGCCTGGCAGTCGCACCACCGACAGAGGCTGGATCACCGTGCCGAATTTCAGCGCCAGCCTTGCGGCGCCCGGCGAGGCGTTGACCGGCTGGCCGAAGAACTCGACCTCGGGTCCCTGACTGTATTTCTGATCGACCAGCAGGGCGATGGACTCGCCGCGCTTCATCCCCGCCATCAGCTCGCGGGTGCCGTCGCCCTTGGGCGCGAACAGCTTGATGCCGTAACGCTCGCGGCTCTGGCGGATCAGGGCGTCGACATAGGGGTTGTTGGCCGCGCGATAGGTGACCTGACAGGGCACGCCCGCAGCCATGATGACCGCCGCCATGACCTCGAAATTGGCCAGGTGGCCCGAGATCAGGACCACCGGCTTGCCGCTGTCGCGCACGGCGTGCAGCCGTTCCAGCCCCACAATGTCGATCCGGCCGCTTTCCGGCGTCAGGCGATCCATGACCGCCAGTTCGGCGAAGGTCCGACCGGTCTGCTCCCACTGGTCCACGGCCAGACGGTCGCGCTCAGCCGGGTCCATATCGGGGAAGGCGATACGCAGGTTGCGCGTCACCGTCTTGTGCGTGCCCGTCAGCGGCCCCAGTCCGCGCAGCAGCTTGCCGCCGAAACCGGACGCCCCTTCGACGCCCAGCGCCCGCAGGAAGGCGAACAGGACCTTGAAAGCCACGGCTTCCAGTCGCCAGTTCAGGTCCTGGAAAAACCCGACCTTGTCTTCGTCTTCACCAGGCAATCGTCAGTCCGCCGTCCACAACCAGGGTCTGTCCGGTCACATAGGCCGAGGCAGGGCTGCACAGATAGACCGCCGTGCCCGCGATTTCATCAGGCTGGCCGATCCTTTTCAGCGGGGCGGGCTCGGTCACCGTCTTCAGCAGTTCCGGGTTCTCCCACAGGTATTTGGCGAAATCGGTCTGGACCAGCCCAGGCGCGATGCAGTTAACGCGCACGTTCGACGGGCCGTATTCGACCGCCAGATTGCGCGCCAGCTGCATGTCGGCGGCCTTGGAGATGTTGTAGGCGCCGATCAGGGCGTTGCCCCGCAAGCCGCCGATCGAGGAGATGATCAGGATCGCCCCGTCCTTGCGCTCCAGCATCTGCGGCGCGACCATCTGGATCAGCCAGTGGTTGGAGATGACGTTGTTCTGAAGGATCTTTTCGAACTGATCGTCGGCGATGCCCGCCATCGGCCCGGCGTAGGGATTGGTCGCGGCGTTGCACACCAGGATGTCGATCTGGCCGAAGGCGGCTTTGGTTTCGTCCACCAGCCGCTGCAGGTCTTCTTTCGAGGCGATGTTGGCGGGGATGGCGATGGCGCGCCCGACGCCGTGCCTGTCGTTGATGGCGGCCGCGACCTCTTCGCACGGTCCGGCCTTGCGCGAGGAGATGACGACGCGGGCGCCGTGCTCGGCCAGCCGTTCGGCGATGGCCTTGCCGATGCCCTTCGAGGAGCCGGTGATGATGGCGACCTTGCCGCTCAGATCGAACAATTCCATGCGTTAACCTCCCTTGGGGTCGGATTTCTGTGTCCCAACCCTAGCCGTTATCCCTAGTTAGACCGATACTCGGCCGATTCCATAAGGGAAAGGCGGCTCGACACCGGCCCCATGCGCAAGATCACCGGCGGTTTTCTGTTCTTCGGCTACCTGTTCATCGCCCTGACCATCGGGGCGGCGATCTGGCGCGCCGGTCTGGGCGCGGGCGCGGGCGCGGCCGGGGTGCTGGGCGCCCTGGGGGTTCTGGTCGGTCTGCACGCCGTGATCGCCGGCGTTCTGGATCGCCGCGCCCTGCGCAAGGAAGTCGCCAAGGTCCGCGAGGCGCACCGCCTGCTGGCCGACGCCATGGAGTCGACGCAAGGCGCCCTGACCGAACTGGCCGAGGCCATAGAGAGCGGCGCCCTGTCCAAAACCGAGGCCCTGACCGGCGAGGTGCGGATGCTGGAGGGCCTGGTCCAGCAGATGAGCGACTCGATCGACGAACGCCTGGCCTCGTCCCCGATCACCGCCGACACCTATGAGGGCCGTCGTCAGGTCCAGTCGAACACCCTGCTCAAGACCGTCCACGACGCCCTGACGGAAAACCGCATCGACCTCTATCTGCAGCCGGTCGTCACCCTGCCCCAGCGCCGGACCGTCTTCTACGAGAGCTTCACCCGCCTGCGCGACCCGTCCAACCGGGTCATGATGCCCGCCGAATACCTGTCGGTGGCCGAGGGCGAGGGCCTGCTGCCCGCCATCGACAACCTGCTGCTGTTCCGCTGCGCCCAGATCGTGCGTCGTCTGGCGCGTCAGGACCGCAAGGTCGGGGTCTTCTGCAACGTCTCGCTGGCCTCGCTGGGCGACGAGACCTTCTTCCCCCAGTTCCTCGACTTCCTCAGCCAGAACCGCGACCTGAAGGACGCCCTGATCTTCGAGCTGGGTCAGGCCACCTTCGATGCGCGCGGCGCCGCAGAGGCTCGCAACATGGCGAAGCTGGCCGACCTGGGCTTCCGCTTCTCCATCGACAAGGTGCAGACCCTGGACCTGGACTTCGCCGACCTGCAACGCTCGGACGTGCGCTTCATCAAGATCGCCGCCGACCTGCTGATCGAGCAACTGCTGGATCTGGACGGCGCCGCGCCCCTGTCGACCCAGCCCGACATCCAGGCCGCCGACTTCGCCCCCCTGACCCGCCGTTACGGTCTGGAGCTGATCGCCGAGAAGGTCGAGAGCGAGAAACAGGTCGTCGACGTCCTCGAACTGGATGTCGGCATGGGCCAGGGCCACCTGTTCGGCGAGCCGCGCGCCATCAAGGAAGCCGTCCTGGCCGAGACCGACCCGCCCACCGAGTTCGTCCGTTCGACGCTGAAGTCGGCCGAGCAGCGCCGCCGGTTCTGATCCCGCAGCCGAAAGCCGCCAGACAGGCCGCGCGTGTCGCTGTCTATGGCGCCCATGACCGACACTCTCGACTGGCTCCGTATCGCCACTGACCTGAACGCCCAAGGTTGGACTACTGTCGGGCCGGTGCTGACGCCCGCGACCTGCGAGGCCCTGCAGGCCCTCTATGACCAGCCCGAACGGTTCCGCAGCCGCATCGTCATGCAGCGTCATGGCTTTGGGCAGGGCGAGTACCAGTATTTCGCCAATCCCCTGCCCGATACCCTGCCCCGGCTGCGAGCGCGGCTCTACGAAGGTCTGGCGCCCATCGCCAACGACTGGGCGCGGCGGCTGGAGCGGCCCAGCTTTCCAGGCAATCTAGACGAACTGACCGCCCGCTGCCGCGCGGCAGGGCAGATGCGGCCTACGTCGCTGATGCTGCGCTACGGCCCCGGCGACTACAACCGGCTGCATCAGGACCTCTACGGCGATCTGGTCTTCCCGCTTCAGGCCGCCATCCTGCTCAGCGATCCGGCCGAGTTCGAGGGCGGCGAGTTCGTCCTGGTCGAGCAGAAGCCCCGCTCCCAGTCACAGGCTCATGTCGTGCCGCTGAAACAGGGCCAAGCCGTCATCTTCGCCGCGCGCGACCGGCCCGTCGCTGGAACGCGCGGCGACTATCGCGTCCAGATGCGCCACGGCGTCAGCACCGTGCGCGCGGGCAAGCGGATGACCCTGGGGCTGATCTTTCATGACGCGGCATGACATTTCCGCTCATCCCCGCCTCCGCGGGGATGAGCGGGTATTTGGGGGGCCATACCCAAGAAAAAGGCCCCTCCGTCGGAACGGAGGGGCCTGATCCTTAAGCCTTCTGCGCGTCCAGCCAGCGGACGGCGTCAGCGTCGCGCGCCGACAGGTCGGGGAAGTCGGCGTCGGAGCCGACGTCCGGCACCCGGCGCCAGGAACGGGCGCACTTGGGATGGTCGGCCAACTTGACCTCGACAGTGACGGCGTCGCCGCCAGCCACCAGCTCGGCGCCCGAGGTGCGGAACACCTCGGCGGCGTCCAGACCGTCGAACGGGGCCAGTAGTTCAGCCGGAGCCGTGACCACCGGCCAGGCGTCCAGAGCCCCGCCGATCAGCTTGTCGCGGCGCGCCGCTTCCAGCGCCTCGTTGACCACTTCCAGCACCGTGTTGACCCCGGCCCAGCGCTCGGCTTCGGCCGGGTTGCGCCACTGGCCGGGCGTTTCCGGGATGACGCGGGCGCAGTTGGTGCCGGCTTCCGGGAAGCAGGTGGTCCAGGCCTCGTCCATGGTGAAGGGCGTCAGCGGCGCCAACCAGGCGGTCAGGCGGCTGAAGACCTCGTCCATCACCGTGCGCACGGCGCGGCGGCGGACGCTGTCGGGACGGTCGCAGTAGAGGCTGTCCTTGCGCACGTCGAAATAGAGCGCCGACAGATCGCCCGAGCAGAACTCCAGCACCGGACGGATCACGTCCTGGAAGCGATATTCCTCATACGCCTGACGCACCTGGCCATCCAGTTCGTGCAGACGGTGCAGGATGAACTGCTCCAGCGGCGGCATCTGGTCGCAAGGCAGGCGCTCGGCCTCGTCGAAGCCGTTCAGCGCGCCCAGCAGATAGCGGACCGTGTTGCGCAGCTTGCGATAGGCGTCGACCGTGGTCTGCAGGATCTGCTTGCCGATGCGCTGGTCGTCCGAATAGTCGACCAAGGCCACCCACAGACGCAGGATGTCGGCGCCCGACTCCTTGATGACCGTCAGGGGATCGGTGGTGTTGCCGCGCGACTTGGACTGCTTCTCGCCGTTCTCGTCCAGGGTGAAGCCGTGGGTCAGGACGGCCTTGAACGGAGCGCGGCCGCGCGTGCCGCAGCCTTCCAGCAGCGACGACTGGAACCAGCCGCGGTGCTGGTCCGAGCCTTCCAGATAGAGGTCGGCGGGCCAGTGCGACGGGCGGTCGCCGGTGTAGCCGTGCTCAGCGGTGCGCGGGTCCAGCGTAAAGGCGTGGGTCGAACCGCTGTCGAACCAGACGTCGAGGATGTCCGTGACCTTCTCGAAGCGCTCGGGATCGTGCGCGCCCAGGAAGTCGGCGTCGGGGGCCGAGAACCAGACGTCGGCGCCGCCCTCGGCCACGGCCTTGACAATGCGGGCGTCGACTTCGGGGTCGTGCAGGGGCTGGCCGGTCTGCTTGTCCACGAACATGGCCAGGGGCGTGCCCCAGGCGCGCTGGCGGCTGATCAGCCAGTCGGGGCGACCCTCGACCATCGAGCGGATGCGGTTCTTGCCCGCCGCCGGGTGGAAGGCGGTGGCGTCGATGGCGTTCAGCGCGCGATCGCGCAGGGTGTTGTCGTCGTCCAGGGTCTCGTCCATGCGGATGAACCACTGCGGCGTGTTGCGGAAGATGATCGGGGCCTTGGAGCGCCACGAGTGCGGATAGGAGTGCTCCATCCGGCCGCGCGCCAGTAGATTGCCGGCCTCGATCAGCTTTTCCATCACCGCGCCGTTGGCGGGACCGAACTTGCCGGTCTTCTTGCCCTCGGTCTCCAGCACCTTGAGGCCCGCGAACAGGGGGACGTGCTCATAATAGGCGCCGTCGGGATCGACCGTGTCCGGCACCTCGCGGTGGCCATGGGCCAGCCAGACCGCATAGTCGTCCGCGCCGTGTCCGGGCGCGGTGTGGACGAAGCCGGTGCCGGCGTCGTCGGTGACGTGGTCGCCCGCCAGCAGGGGCACGGAGAAGCCGTAGCCCGAGTCCAGCGCCGCCAGCGGATGGGCGCATTCCAGACCGGACGGATTGATGGCGTCGACGCGCGTGAAGCCGCTGATCTTCGCCGCCTTGAACACGTCCTCGGCCAGCTTGTCGGCGATGATGAAGCGGTCGCCCGGCTTGGCCCAGGGCTCGTAGTCCAGGCCTTCCTCCAGCGCCGTGACCTCATACAGGCCATAGGCGATCTCGGGGCCGTAGCTGATGGCGCGGTTGGCCGGAATGGTCCAGGGCGTGGTCGTCCAGATCACGATCGAGGGCGTCGCCGCGCGGAAGGACAGCAGGTCGTCCGGGTGGCTGTCGGTCGCGCCGACCACCGGGAACTTGACCCAGATCGTGGGCGAGACGTGGTCGTGATACTCGACCTCGGCGTCCGCCAGGGCCGTGCGCTCGACCGGCGACCACATGACCGGCTTGGAGCCGCGATACAGCTGGCCCGAGTTCTTGAACTTGTGGAACTCGGCGACGATGGCCGCCTCGGACGTGAAGTCCATGGTGGCGTAGCGGTTGGCGAAGTCGCCGGTGATGCCCAGGCGCAGGAACTGGTCGCGCTGCAGGTCGATGTATTTGCCGGCGTATTCGCGACAGGCGGTGCGGAACTCTTCCTTCGAGACCTCGTCCTTGCGGCGGCCCTTGGCGCGGAACTGCTCCTCGATCTTCCACTCGATCGGCAGGCCGTGGCAGTCCCAGCCGGGGACGTAGTCGACATCATAGCCCAGCAGGAAGCGCGAGCGGACCACGAAGTCCTTCAGCGTCTTGTTCAGGGCGTGGCCGATGTGGATGTCGCCGTTGGCGTAGGGCGGGCCGTCGTGCAGCACATAGAGCGGCGCCTTCTGGGCCTGACGCGTGGCGCGCAGGTGGCCATAGAGGTCGCCCCACTGCTCCAGGATTTCCGGCTCCTTCTTGGGCAGGCCGCCCCGCATAGGGAAGGGCGTCTCGGGCAGGAAGACGGTGTCGCGATAGTCGCGGCCCGAGGAAGCGTCGGAAGCGGTGTCGTTGGTGGCGTCGGCCATGGGGTAATCTTTGTCTTTGTGCGCGGGCGCCGAGGAGGCGGCGCGGACGCAGTCTAGCGTGAAGGCCGTTGAACGGCATCGGCGATATTCGATCCCGACGTGCGCGGGGCTCTGCGGCCCTGGCGCTACGCCGGGCGGCTAATCGAAATCGGACGGATCACGCGAACGGTCATGGTTGAAACGGTCTAGCAGACCGGGCGGCGCCTGCGCCATAGTCGAAGCGCACTCTAGCGACGGGAGACAGGCGATGCGGGCTCGGATCATCATGACGGCGGCGGTGCTGGCCTTGACGGCGGCGGCCTGCTCCCCGGCAGAGGACAAGGCGCCCGCCCCCGCCGAAGCGCCCCTGACGGGACGCGCCGCCATCTACGCCGCCGGCGAACAGAACGCCGAGGCCTTCGCCCGCGCCCTCTACGCCGACGCCGCCGCGCCACTGGCCAATGATCCCGCCAAGGCGACGATCAGCCCCGGTCGCGACCCGCTCTATACCCGCACCCTGAACGCCCTGATCGGCGTCGACTTCCGCGAGGCCCAGTCCCGGAACGAGGTCCCCTATCTGAACTACGACCCCGTCTGCGGCTGTCAGGACGCCGACGGATTCGCCCTGACCGCGTTGAAGATGACGCCCGACGGCGACAAGATCGCTTCCGCCGAGGTGACTTTCACCAACCACGGCCAGACACAGCGCCAGACCTTGAAGCTGGCCAAGGAAGGTCCCATGTGGCGCATCGCCGACGTCATCGACGGCCAGAGCAAGTCCCTGCACAACGCCCTGATGGCCATCGCCGAGAAGGCCGAGGGCTGACCCCCGCAACCCCTGCGACACGCGACCGTTAGCGATCCTGTCATCATCGTGTTAAGAGCCCCGCCCTTTATAGCGGCGGCGGTGTCGCCAAGGCCTTTCAGACTTCTCAGGAGAAGCCACACATGAGCAAGGTGCTGGTTATCGGCGCAGGCGGCGTCAGCTCGGTCGCCGTCCACAAGATGGCGATGAACTCGGACATCTTCTCGCATATCACCCTGGCGAGCCGGACGAAGTCCAAGTGCGACGCCATCGCTGAATCCGTGAAGTCGCGCTTTGGCGTGACCATCGACACGGCGGCCATCGACGCCGACGACGTCGCCGCGACCACGGCCCTGATCCAGTCAGTGAAGCCGGCCCTGGTGGTCAATCTGGCCCTGCCCTATCAGGACCTGTCGATCATGGACGCCTGCCTGGCCGCCGGCGTCAACTACCTCGACACGGCCAACTATGAGCCGCGCGACGAAGCCAAGTTCGAATACAAGTGGCAGTGGGCCTATCAGGAGCGCTTCAAGGAAGCCGGCCTGATGGCGCTGCTCGGCTCGGGCTTCGACCCCGGTGTGACCTCGGTCTTCGCCACCTACACCAAGAAGCACCTGCTGGACCGGATCGACACGCTCGACATCCTGGACTGCAACGGCGGCGACACGGGCCTGCCCTTCGCCACCAACTTCAACCCGGAAATCAACCTGCGCGAAGTGACCGCCAACTCGCGTCACTGGGAAAACGGCCAGTGGGTCGAGGGCCCGGCCCTGTCGCACAAACAGGCCTTCGATTTCGAGGGCGTGGGTCAGAAGAACATGTACCTCATGTACCATGAGGAACTGGAGTCGCTGGCCAAGTTCTACCCGGAAATCAAACGCATCCGCTTCTGGATGACCTTCGGCGACAGCTACCTGAAGCACCTGGAAGTGCTGGAAAACATCGGCATGACCTCGATCGAGCCGATGATGTTCCAGGGTCGCGAGATCATCCCGATCGAGTTCCTGAAGGCTCTGCTGCCGGAACCGGCCTCGCTGGGTCCGATCACCAAGGGCAAGACGAACATCGGCACCATCGCCACCGGCGAAAAGGACGGCGTCGCCAAGACCTTCTACGTCAAGAACATCTGCGACCACGAAGCCGCCTATGCCGAAACCGGCAACCAGGCCGTCAGCTACACCACGGGCGTTCCGGCCATGATCGGCGCGGCCATGATGCTGACCGGCAAGTGGTCGGGCGCCGGCGTCTTCAACATGGAGCAGCTGGACCCCGATCCCTTCATGGACATGCTGAACAAGCATGGCCTGCCGTGGACCGTGGAAGAGCTGGACGCTCCGCTCGCTTTCTAGGACCTGAGTAAAAAGACGACATGGAAACCCAGGCCGGCGATCCCGGAGCCTTTGCTCATTTTGATCTGAACCGCGTCGCCTCGCCCGCCTTCGTGGTGGACGAGGCTGCGGTGCGGCGCAATCTGGCCACGCTGAAAGACGTGCGCGACCGGGGCAACGCCCGGGTCCTGCTGGCGCTCAAGGCCTTTTCCATGTGGTCGCTGGCGGACGTCGTCGGGGAATACCTCGACGGCGTCTGCGCCTCCGGTCTGTGGGAGGCGCGGCTGGCGCGTGAGTTCTACAAGGGCGAGCTGACCACCTATTCGCCCGCCTACAAGGCCGAGGATCTGCCCGAGATCCTGCGCCTGTCAGACCACGTCATCTTCAACTCGCCCGATCAGGTGGCGCGCTTTTCCGACCTGATCGCCGAGGCCCGCGCGGCTGGCGAGACCTTCGAGATCGGCCTGCGGCTGAACCCCGAACACTCCGAGGGCGAGGTCGCCAAATACGATCCGGCCCAGCCCTGCTCGCGCCTGGGCTATCCCGTGTCGCAGCTGACGCCGGAAAAAATGGTCGGCATCGACGGCATTCACATCCACGCCCTGTGCGAACAGGACTTCGCGCCCCTGTCGCGCATCTGGGCGGCGGTGGAGCCCAAGCTGGCCCCGCTGCTGGGCGGGGTGAAATGGATCAATCTGGGCGGCGGCCACCACGTGACCCGCGCCGACTATCAGATCGACCAGCTGGTCGACTTCCTGAACGACATTCAACAGCGTTACGACGTCACCGCCTATCTGGAGCCGGGCGAGGCCGTGGCCCTGGACGCCGGCATCCTGATCGGCGAGATCCTCGACGTCTTCGACAACGGCATGCCCATCGCCATCACCGACCTGTCGGCCACCTGCCACATGCCGGACGTGATCGAGGCCCCTTATCGCCCGGCCATGCTGAAAGAACCCGAGGACGGCGTCACCGTGCGTCTGGGCGGCCCGTCCTGCCTGGCCGGCGACATCATCGGCGACTACGTCTTCGCCGAACGCCCCGTGCCCGGAACGCGCCTCGCCTTCCTGGATCAGGCCCACTATTCGATGGTGAAGACCAACACCTTCAACGGCGTCCCCCTGCCGTCCATCGCCCTGTGGAACAGCGCCACGGACGAGCTGCGGATGGTGCGTGAGTTCGACTGGACGGAGTTCCGCGACCGGTTGTCGTGAGGGGCGGCGACGTCAAGGGGCGCCGCTCAAGCCTAAACTGACCTTCAATCTTCGCAATCAAGCCAAACCGTAAAGCTGAACACAGCCGAGCTATTGGAAGCTGCTGCGAGCATCACCTTCAATCGTTCGGCGGCCAGCTCCCGCCTCTCAGCAGCGGGGCGATCATAGCAGCCGTGGTCGCCATAAATGCCGAGATCGATGCGGGGAATTTCCGATTCTTCCGTCATTTCGAACGTCTCGACGATGTCGATCCACGCTCCTCGTGTGGCTAAATCATCGCTGAATGCCACGAGAGCCAATGTCCCAACACAACGGTGCCCACGTCCCGATTTGGCGGCTGCAAAAGCAGCATCACTAGATTCTTCGCGCATCCTTCAAACCTACTTGGAGAAGATGATGTCGGCTATGGGTCGTCAGCCGCCCCCTCCTCCGTCACCCTGGACGGCCCGGAGGGACGATCCGGGGCCCAGACGCCAGACCCAATGGCCCCCGGCAGAGACATATATCTTCCGTCTGGGTTCCGGGTTCGCTACGCGCCCCGGAATGACGGCAAGTGGGTCGACAGGAGCCCTCTCAGCCCAGCACGGCCCTTGCCGCCGCCGCATCCGCGTCGATCTGGACCTTCAGCGCCTCGAGGCCGTCGAATTTCATCTCGCCGCGCAGGAAGGCGACCAGTTCGGTCTCCAGGGTCTGGCCGTAGAGGCTTTCGTCGAAGTCCAGCAGCCAGACTTCCAGCAAGGGCTGTTCGATCTCGAACATGGGGCGGACGCCCAGGTTGGCGACCCCCTTGATGGCCCGCCCGTCCGGCAGGCGGGTGCGGACAGCGTAAACCCCGTAGGCGGGGCGCATGTAGTCGCCCATGGCGATATTGGCGGTCGGCACGCCGATGGTGCGGCCGCGCTTGTCGCCGTGGATCACCTCGCCCTGGATGGCGAAGGGGCGACCCAGGATGGCGGCGGCGCGGTCCATGTCCCCGGCCTTCAGCGCCTCGCGCACGGCGGACGACGACAGTTTCAGGCCCGAGGCGTCGTCGATGCGGTCGGTGACCGAAACGGTGAAGCCCAGGCTCTCGCCATAAGTCCGCAGCGCCTCGGGCGAGCCGGAGCGGCCCTTGCCGAAGGTGAAGTCGAAGCCGACGGCGGCGTGGGCGATTCCCAGACCTTCGGACAGGACGCGACGGGCGAACTCTTCATCCGTCATCCCCGCCATCTCGCGGTCGAAGGGGATCAGATACAGGCGGTCGACGCCGAGCGGCGCAAGCGCCCGGGCCATCTGGTCCGCCGTCATCAGGCGAAAGGGCGCGGCCTCGGGCTGGAACAGGCGACGCGGATGCGGATCGAAGCTGACGACGCCGAGCGGCGCGCCCAGTCGGTCAGCGGAGGCGCGGGCCGAGGCGATGACCGCCTGATGGCCACGATGCACCCCGTCAAAGGCGCCGACGGCCACCGCCGCCCCGCGCTGCGAGGCCGGCAGGTCGCGCCAGCCGCGGATGATCTCGACCACCTCGGAGGCTCAGCGCGCCGAGGGCTTGCGCCGACGCGGCACGCGCACGACGGCCACCCCGTCCATGATCAGCTTGTCGCCGACAAAGCCTTCGCATTTCAGCTCGACGCGGGCGCTGTCGGCTTCCATCGCGATCACCGTGATGACGATGCGGACCGAGTCGCCGATACGGACCGGGAAGTGGAAGGCCAGGGTCTGGGAAATATAGATGGACCCGGCGCCCGGCAGGATGGTGCCGACCACCGCCGACCCGAAGGCGGCGCTGAGCAGGCCGTGGGCGATGCGGCCGCGATAGGCGGTCTTGGAGGCGAACTCCTCGTCCAGGTGCACCGGATTGAAATCGTCCGAGGCCTCGGCAAACAGGCGAATCCGGTCCTCGGTGACGTGGACCGTCTTCTCGGCAGCCATGCCGACGTGGAGTTCGTCGAGGATGTAGCCGCCCGACGGATGCTGTGTGACGTATTCGACCATGTGCGGGCTTTACGGCAGGTGCGACGAAATGGCGAGCCTCACCACGCCAGTTCGAGCGCGGCGTAGCGGGCGAAGGTCGTCTCGGCCCGGAGCAATTCGCCCGCAAGCGCCGGATCGAGAGCGCCATCCGGCCCCTTGGCGGCGTCGCCGTGGATGCCCTGGGCGATGAAGAGGCAGTCCAGCGCCTGCTCGGCGGCGCCCAGGACGTCGGTGATGACGCCGTCGCCGATGCACAGAACGCGCGACCGATCGACCGGGCGGCCCATCAAGGTCTGAGCCTCGCGCAGGGCCAGTTCGTAGATGGGGCCGAAGGGCTTGCCGGCCATGACCACGCGCCCGCCCATTTCCTCGTAGAGGTCGGCGATGGCGCCGCCGCAATAGATGATGCTGTCGCCCTTCTGCACGATGCGGTCGGGGTTGGCGCAGATCAGTTCCAGACCGCGCTCGACGGCGGGAATCAGACGCTGGCGATAGTCCTCGGGCGTCTCGGTCGCGTCGTCGAACAGGCCTGTGACCGACAGGAAGGCGGCGTCAGACGCATCATGGGCGCTGGTCAGGTTCAGCCCTTCATACAGGACGAAGTCGCGGTCGGGGCCGATGATCCAGGCCGGACCCGGCGCGCGGCGGGCCAGCTCGGCGCGAGTGGCGTCGCCCGAGGTGACGAAGGCCTTCCAGGCGCTGCGCGGCACGCCCAGCGAATCCAGTTGCGCCACCACGTCCGACGAGGGGCGCGGCGAGTTGGAGATCAGGACGACGTGGCCGCCCTTCTCGTTGAACTTCGTCAGGGCCTCGCAGGCCACGGGCCAGCTTTCGCGCCCGTTGTGGATGACGCCCCAGACGTCGCACAGCAGGATGTCATAGTCATCGGCGACGGCGGACAGGCGAGGCAGGGCGTGAGGCAGGGTCATATGCCGGTTATAGCCGCCGCGCCGCCGGGGGAAAGGCCGCAGAGACCCCTTCCCGTCATTGGCGGCGTCGTCGCTTTCCCTCTTCGCCCTCGCCCTGCTTCCTGCTAACCGGCTTTCAGCATGAAAATCTCTCGCTTCGCCTACGCCGCCTACGGCCTCGCCCTCGTGGTCATCGTTCTGGACCAGTTGACCAAGGCCATGGTCCTGAACGCCATCGACGCGGCGCACATTTCGCAGATTCCGGACGGCTATCGCATCGCCGAGGTCATGCCGCCGGTGTTCAACCTGACCTATGTGCTGAACACAGGCGTCAGCTTCGGCCTGTTCGGCGGCGGCGCCGGGCGCTGGATTCTCAGCGCCTTCTCGATTCTGGTCGCCGGCGCCCTGGCCTTCTGGGCCACCCGCTCGGATCGCAAGCTGATGGTCGCGGCCATCGGTCTGGTCATGGGCGGCGCACTGGGCAATGTCTTCGACCGCATCCGCTTCGGCGGGGTCGTGGACTTCCTCGACTTTTCGGGGACCGGCCTGTTTCCGTGGATTTTCAACATCGCCGACGCGGGCATCACGGTCGGGGTCGTCCTGCTGATCCTCGACAGCTTCCTGTCGGAACGCCGCGCCAAGGTTGGCGTGGCCCCTGAAAAGTCGTAATCACCCCTCTTCGTTATCGTCCCGAGCCAGCGCCACACGGCGCGCCTCCCGGAGCCGAGCTGACCTTATGCGTATCCGTAACGCCGCCACCGTGGCCCTTCTCGCCACCACCGCCCTCGGCCTGACCGCCTGCGCCGGCATGAAGCAGAGCATCGGCCTGGCCAAGGTCGTGCCCGACGAATTCCTCACCGTGGCCAGCGCGCCCCTGGCAGTGCCGCCGGAATACGGCCTGACGCCGCCTTCGCCCGGCCAGCCCCGCCCTCAGGAACTGGCGCCGGAAAGCGCCGCTCGTCAGATTTTGCTGGGCCAACGCCAGGCCGTGACCCGCACCGGCGGCGAGCAGGCCCTGGTCAGCCAGGCCGGCGCCGACCGCGCCGACCCCCTGGCCCGCTATGTCGTCGACGACGAGTTCGGCGACCTGGCCCACAAGGAAGAAAGCTGGGCCAACCGCGTCATGTTCTGGCGCAAGAACGACGCCGCGACCCAGGGGCCGACCACCAGCCAGGATTCGCAAGGCACGCGCACCATCGACGCCAGCACCGAGCACGCCCGCCTGCAAGCCCTGACCGGCGGGCAGCAGGGCATCACGATCACGACGCGCCGCGACAGCCGCTTCAAGTTGCCCGGCCTGTAAGACAGGGCCTCAAGGCCAGAGCATCAGGGCGCGTTCGTTTCGGCGGACGCGCCCTTTTCGTTTTGGAGCAGGGTGGCCTCATTCCTCCCCATTCCATGGGAGGAAAACAGAAGTCCGTGCCTCAGGCCGTCAGGACACGCGGCAACTTGAACGAGACGGTTTCACGCGCGCCGTCATCCTCGGTCACGACGGCGTCAAACCGGGCGCGAATGGCGTCGATCAGAGCCTCGATCAGCGGTTCAGGCGCCGAGGCGCCCGCTGTGACGCCCACTGTGGTCACGCCGTCGAACCACGACCAGTCCACATCGCCCGCGTCATCGACCAGACGAGCGTCGCTCGCCCCGGCCTTCAGCGCCACATCGACCAGACGGGCCGAGTTGGACGAATTCTTCGACCCGACGACCAGCACCAGTTGGCACCCCTCGCCCAGTTGCTTGACCGCCTCCTGGCGGTTGGTGGTGGCGTAGCAGATGTCTTCCTTGTGCGGGTCCGGCAGCTCCGGGAAGCGCCGCTTCAACGCCGCCAGGATGTCCGCCGTGTCATCCACCGACAGCGTCGTCTGGGTGGCGTAGGCCAGAGGCTGATCACCGGGCCGCTGGAAGGTCTCGGCGTCCGCCACCGTCTCGACCAGGCTGATGGCGCCGAGGGGCAACTGGCCCATGGTGCCGACGACCTCGGGGTGGCCGGCGTGGCCGATCAGGATGATGTGCCGCCCCGCCGCATGATGACGCTCGGCCTCGACGTGGACCTTCGACACCAGGGGGCAGGTGGCGTCGAGAAACAGCATTTCACGCGACCGCGCCGTGGCCGGCACCGACTTGGGCACGCCGTGGGCCGAAAAGACCACGGGCCGGTCATCGGGACATTCGTCCAGTTCCTTGACGAAGACCGCCCCCATGCCCTTCAGCCGCTCGACGACATGACGATTGTGAACGATTTCATGGCGCACATAGACAGGAGCGCCGAACTTCTCGATGGCGCGCTCGACGATCTGGATGGCCCGATCCACCCCGGCGCAGAAGCCGCGCGGCGTGGCGAGCCGTACATTCAGGGGACGGCGATCAAAACTCGAGGGCGATACGGGCGCGTTCATGGGCGGAACCTAGTCGCTCGCGCCCCTTCCCGCCACCGGTTGCGTGCTCGCGTTTGCCGCGCCTCGCTTTAGCCGCTATCAGCATCAAGCGTGCACCGGTCGGCGCCGACTGTCGCGCGCTCCCTTTCGCTTGCCGGAAATGAAATTGATGCGTCGCGTCTTCACTGCCCTGGCCGCCCTGTCGATGACAGCCGTGCTTGTTCCCTCCGCCCAGGCTCAGATGAGCAGCGGTCAGCGTGGACAAGGCCAGCAGCAACAGCAGCAGGAAGAACCTCGGGCCCGCCCGATGCGTATCGCGCCGTTGAGCCGTCGCGCCAACGCCGGACCCTGCCCCTACGTGAAGGTGCTTTACGACGCCGCACGCTATGTCGAGCTGGCCGATTACACCCGCCCCTCGATCGCCGGTGTCGGCTTCACCGGCGAGATCGAAGGCATTTCGGCCGACTGCGTCTATCGCGAAGCCGATCCCATCCGCCTGGACTTCAACGTGCTGTTCAACCTCGGCAAGGGCGCGCAGGCCAGCGGCGACGCCCACACCTATCGCTACTGGGTGGCGGTGACCGAACGAAACTCGGCCGTTCTGGCCAAGGAATATTTCGACCTGCCGGTCAATTTCGAAGGCCAGACCACGGCCTCGGTCCAGCAGGCCCAGTCCATCGTCATTCCGCGCGCCGACGCCACCACCAGCGGCAATAATTTCGAGGTCCTGATCGGCTTCGAAATCACGCCGGACATGGCCGAATTCAACCGCTCGGGCAGCCGCTTCCGCGTCACCGCCGGCCAGACCCAACCGAACCCCTAAGAATCATGACTGATCTCAAGACCTCTCTCAGCGAAGCGGTCGGAGCCGCCTTCGCCGCCGAAGGCGTGGACAAGGCCCTGGCCCGCGTCACCGCCTCGGACCGTCCCGACCTGGCCGACTTCCAGTCCAACGGCGCCCTGGCCGCCGCCAAGGCGCTGAAGGCCAATCCGCGCGAACTGGCCGCCAGGGTGGCCGAGCGTCTCGGCAACGATCCGCGCCTGTCGTCGGTCGAGGTCGCCGGTCCCGGCTTCATCAACATGAAGCTGTCGAACGCGGCCCTGGCCCAGCGCGCCGCCGAGGTCGCAACGGACAAGGAACTGGCCGGCGCCTCGCGCGTCGAGCCGCGCAAGGTGGTGATCGACTACGGCGGCCCGAACGTGGCCAAGCCCATGCACGTCGGCCACCTGCGCAGCGCCATCATCGGCGAGAGCCTGAAGCGGCTGTTCCGCCTGCGCGGCGACGAAGTCGTCGGCGACGCCCACTTCGGCGACTGGGGCTTCCAGATGGGCCTGCTCATCACCGCCTGCGGCGACGAGGGTCTGGCCGACGCCTTCATGGCCGAGGGCGACGGCCCCTTCCCGACCGAGACGCCGGTGACGCTGGCCGACCTGGACCGCCTCTATCCGCAGGCCGCCGGCAAGGCCAAGGAAGACCCCGCTTTCCGCGATCGCGCCCGCAAGGCGACGGCTGAACTGCAGGGCGGCCGCCCCGGCTATCGCGCCCTGTGGTCGCACTTCGTCGCCGTCAGCCGCGAGGCGCTGAAGCGCGAGTATGACGACCTGTCGGTCGACTTCGACCTGTGGAACGGCGAGAGCGACGCCGATCCCCTGATGGACGAGATGATCGCCGACCTGAAGGCCAAGGGCCTGCTGGTCGAGGACGACGGCGCCAAGGTGGTCCACGTCGCCCGCGACGGCGAGACGCGCAAGAAGAAGCTGGCCGACGGCTCGGTGATCGAAGCGCCGTCGCCCCCGCCCCTGCTGGTCATCAGCTCGGAAGGCTCGGCCATGTACGGCACGACCGACCTGGCCACGATCCTGGACCGCAAGAAGGCGATCGGCCCGGACCTGATCCTCTACGTCGTCGACGAGCGTCAGGCCGAACATTTCGAACAGGTCTTCCGCGCCGCTTATCTGGCCGGATATGCGCCCGAAAAGTCGCTGGAGCACCTGGGCTTCGGCACCATGAACGGCGCCGACGGCAAGCCCTTCAAGACCCGCGCGGGCGGCGTCCTGAAACTGCGCGACCTGATCGACATGGCGACGGACAAGGCGCGCGAGCGTCTGCACGAGGCCAAACTGGGCGACGATCTGCCCGAGGCCGAGTTCGAGGACATCGCCCACAAGGTGGCGGTCGCCGCGCTGAAGTTCTCGGACCTGTCGAACAACCGCACCACCAGCTACGTCTTCGACCTCGACCGCTTCATGAGCTTCGAGGGCAAGACCGGCCCCTATCTGCTGTATCAGGCCGTGCGGGTGAAATCCCTGCTGCGCAAGGCGGCGGAACAGGGCGTGGCCTTCGCCCCCATCGTCATCGAGGAAGCCGCCGAACGCGACCTGGCCCTGACGCTGGACGCCTTCGACGCGGCCACGGCGGACGCCTATGACAAGCGTTCGCCCAACCTGATCGCCGAGCACGCCTATCGCCTGGCGCAGAGCTTCTCGAAATTCTACGCCGCCTGCCCGATCCTGGTCGCGCCGGACGCCGCCACCAAGGGCTCGCGCCTGGCCCTGGCCGCCGCGACCCTGCACCAGCTGGAGACGGCGCTTCGCCTGCTGGGCATCGAGACGCCCGAGCGGATGTAATGTGATAAGGGGGAGGCTTCGCTACGGAGCCTCCCCTCATGTCCCTCGACGCCTTCATCGCCGGCCTGCCCAAGGCCGAACTGCACCTGCACATCGAGGGCTCGCTTGAGCCCGAACTGATGTTCGAGCTGGCGCAGCGCAACGGCGTCGCCATCCCCTACGACAGCGTCGAGGCCGTGCGTGCGGCCTATGACTTCTCGAACCTGCAGGACTTCCTCGACATCTATTACGCGGGCGCGGCCGTGCTGCTGACCCGTCAGGACTTCGAGGATCTGGCCTTCGCCTATTTCCAGCGCGCCGCCGCCGACAATGTGCGCCACGCCGAGATCTTCTTCGACCCCCAGACCCACACCGACCGGGGCGTGCCCTTCGCTGTCGTGGTCGAGGGCCTGATCACGGGCATGGACCGGGCCAGGACCGAGCTGGGCGTGACGTCGGGCCTGATCCTCAGCTTCCTTCGCCACCTGTCCGAGGACGAAGCCTTCGCCACGCTGGAGATGGCCAAGCCCTATCTGCACCACTTCATCGGCGTCGGACTGGATTCGTCCGAGGTCGGCCACCCGCCGTCCAAGTTCCAGCGCGTCTTCGCCGCCGCCCGCGAACTGGGTCTGAAGCTGTGCGCCCACGCCGGCGAGGAAGGCCCGCCCGCCTATGTGCATGAGGCCCTGGACCTGCTGCACATCGACCGCATGGACCACGGCAACCGCTCGATGGAGGATGAGGCCCTGATCGCGCGTCTGGCCGCCGAGCAGATGACCCTGACGGTCTGCCCCCTGTCCAACCTGAAGCTCTGCGTGGTCAAGGACCTGAAGGACCACCCCGTCCCCGAGATGCTGCGCCGCGGCCTGCACGTCACCCTGAACTCGGACGACCCGTCCTATTTCGGCGGCTATGTGAACGCCAACTATATCCAGCTGGCGAACGCCGTGGGCCTGACGCGGAAGCAGGTGACGCAGCTGGCCAGGAACAGTTTCGAAGGCAGCTTCCTGAGCGAGGCCGACAAGGCGGCGCGCATCGCCGAAGTGGACGCCTACGCGGCGGCGAACTGAGCCATCCCTCCCCCGAGGATGACCGCGGTGGGGGCGGGCCTTTCCCCCATCACCGGACTCCCCCGACTCTAATGTTCCTGATATGTTCGCATTATGGAGCGCCCCGGCCGACAGCCCGATGATGACGCCGCAGGCCTGCGCTGGCTGTTCGTCGACCTGAACGCCTTCTTCGCCAGTGTGGAGCAGCAACAGAACCCCGACTGGCGCGGCAAGCCGGTCATCGTTCGTCCCGCGATCAGCGAATACACCGGCGCTATCGCCGCCAGCTATGAGAGCAAGGCCTTCGGCGTCCGCACCGGGATGCAGGTGGCCGAGGCGCGCCGTCTGTGTCCCGGCCTGATCGTCGCCGAGGCGCGCCCCGACCTCTATGTCGAGGTCCACAAGCAGATCATGGCGGAGATCGATCGCCATGTGCCTGTGTGGAAGGTCGGCTCCATCGACGAATGCTCGTGCCAGTTGATCGGGCCGGAGCGGCGCGAGGCGAACGCCGTCGCCCTGGCCCGACGCATTCAGGCGGGGATCATGGAGAATGTGGGCGAATGCCTGCGGTCCTCCGTCGGCCTGGCGCCGTCGCGGTTTCTGGCCAAGACGGCCTGCGGCATGAAGAAACCCGCCGGACTGACCATCCTGCGCGCCCATGAACTGCCCGGCGCCATCCTGCATCTGCCGCTGTCGCAGTATCCGGGCGTCGGCTCGCGGATGCGCGAGCGACTGGCGGCGGCGGGCGTCACGGACACGGCGGGCCTGTGGAACATGACCGCAAAGGAGGCGCGCGCGATCTGGAACAGCATCGAGGGCGAGCGCATCTGGCGCGGCCTGCACGGTCTCGACAGCGAACCGACCCCGGTCAAGCCGCCCGCCTCCATCAGCCACAGCCATGTGTTGGCCCAGGCCATGCGCACCCCGGACAAGGCGCGGGCGGTGGCGCGACGGCTGATGGTCAAGTGCGGCGCGCGGCTGCGGCGGATGGGGCTGACGGGTTCAGGCATCAGCCTGCATCTCGACATGGGGCCGAAGGGCGCCAGACGCGGCTGGGACACGACGGGCCTGAACCGCGCCGTCGCCCCGACGCAGGACACCTTCGCCCTGCTGGCCGCGCTGGACCACCTGTGGCGCCGGGTCGAGCCGGAGCTGGAGGCCGGGCGGTTGAGCTATGTCGGCGTGGGCGTTCACGGCCTGAAGGCGCGCGACGCCTTTGAAGCCGACCTGTTCGACATCGGCCCGGATCAGGGCGGCGATGCGCCCTCCTTGCGCCTGTCGCAGGCGCTGGATGCGCTGAACAAACGCTATGGCAAGGACACGGTCAGCATCGGCCCCAAGGCGGGCCTGCCCGACTACATCGGCGCCAAGATCGCCTTCACCCGCATCCCCGACGAGGCGGATTTCTATGAGTGAGCTCCCTTTCGTCATCCTCCGGCGAGCGGAGCGAGACCGGGGGACCCAGCGGCGCGCGTGAGCGCGAAGCAGCCACACGCCGCTTACATTGCAAGGATCGCCTTCGGCGCCGCTGGGTCCCCCGGTCTGCGCCGCTGCGCGGCTTGCCGGAGGATGACGAAAGAAAAAGAGCGTCAGCCGATCAGCGAGGCGGCTGCGATCTCCGCCACCTTCAGCGCGGCGAAGCTGGCCTTGGCCGCCGCCGCCGTGTCCGGGGCGATGGCGCGGCAGGCGTCCTCGATGACCACGGTCTCAAAGCCCTCGTTCACCGCGTCCTCGGCGGTGAAGCGGACGCAATAGTCATAGGCCAGGCCGCACAGGAAAACCCGCTTCACGCCCCGGTCGCGCAACAGACCTGCCAGGCCCGTCGCCGTCCTGTGGTCGTTCTCATAGAAGCCGGAATAGCTGTCGAGCGCCGGATTGTAGCCCTTGCGAACCACGGCCAGCGCCTTGGTCACGGCGGGGGCGACCTCGGGGTGGAAGGCCGCGCCGTGCGTGCCTTGCAGGCAATGATCCGGCCACAGCATCTGGCGGCCGTAGGCGACCTCGATCTGCGTGAAGGGCGCCGCGCCCTCGTGGTTGGAGGCGAAGCTGATCTGATCCGGCGTATGCCAGTCCTGGGTGGCGATCACCGTGTCGAAGCGTTCGGCCAGGCGGTTGATCAGGGGCATGATGCCCGCCCCGCCCTGAACCGCCAGGGCGCCGCCCTCGCAGAAGTCGTTCTGGGCGTCGATGACCAGAAGGGCGTCTGAAGCGGTGATCTTCATGGCTCAGGCCGCCGCGATCTGATCGACCTCGCTGGCCGAGCCGAGCGCCACCGGGATACGCTGGTGCAGTTCGCTCGGAGCCACGTCCAGAATGGCCTGAACGCCGTCCGTGGTCGCCTTGCCGCCCGCCTGTTCGATCAGGAAGGCCATGGGGTTGCCCTCGTACATGAGACGTAGCTTGCCCGGCTTGTTCGGCTCGCGCTTGTCCCACGGATAGAGGAAGACCCCGCCGCGCATCAGGATGCGGTGGACGTCGGCCACCATGGCGGCGACCCAGCGCATGTTGAAATTCTTGCCGCGCGGGCCGTCAGCGCCCGCCAGGCAACCGTCGATGTAGCGCTGGACGCTCTCGGCCCAGTGGCGCCGGTTCGACATGTTGATGGCGAACTCCTTCGTGTCGGCGGGGACCGTGATCCGCTCATGCGTCATCAGCCACTGGCCGTCGTGCGACAGGGTGAAGCCCGCCACGCCCTTGCCCGTGGTCAGCACCAGCATGGTCTGGCCGCCATAGACGGCATAGAGGGCCGCGACCTGCTGGCGGCCCTGTTGCAGGAAGTCGGCCTCGACCGGCGTGGCCGACGGCGACTTCAGCACCGAGACGATGGTGCCGACGGGGGCGTTGATGTCGATGTTGGACGAGCCGTCCAGCGGGTCGAACAGGACCAGGTATTCGCCCGCCGGGTTGGTCGCGGGCTGAACCGTGTCCATTTCTTCCGACGCCACGCCCGCCACGGCCGGGCAGGCCAGCAGCCGGTCGGTCAGGACGTCGTTGGAGATGACGTCGAGCTTCTTCTGCTCCTCGTCCTGCACGTTGACGGCGCCGGATGCGCCCAATGCGCCGACCAGGGCCCCGCCGGACACGATCTTGCGGATCTCGACGCAGGCGGCGGCGGCGACCGTCAGGGTCTGGGCCAGGCCTTGAGGCAGATCGAGGGAGGCCAGATGGGCGGCGAGGTCGGTGCGGGCGGTCATGGCGGCCTTCAATCCTGTCACGAGAGGAGTTCGCGCCCCTCATGGCCTGTCGTATCGCTCGCGGCAAGCCCGGCGCCGCTTGACTTCGGCCCGGAGTCGGGGCCTTAGGTCACACGCTCTCGCGGGAGAGATCGGCGGTCGCGCAGCGGCCGTCGGGGCCGAAGGCGCAACCGCCCCGGAAACGCTCAGGCAAAAGGACCGCGAAGGCGCACGGACGCTGGAAAGTCGCCGTAAGGCGCGCCGACGGAGCAAGGCTGTTCGTCCCCCGGGCGACGGTCGGAATCTCTCAGGCTTCAGGACAGCGGGGGCGCGACGACGGCGAAGCTATCGCCGCAACCCGCGACCGGAGGATGCTCGATGAGCGACCAGGCCCTGAAGACCACCCCCCTCAACGCTGCGCACCGCGCGCTCGGCGCCCGCATGGTCGGCTTCGGCGGCTATGACATGCCGGTCCAGTACGAAGGCGTTCTGGCCGAGCACCGCTGGACCCGCGAGCACGCCGGCCTGTTCGACGTCTCGCACATGGGTCAGGCCCGCATCACCGGCGACGACGCCATTGCACAGTTCCAGCGCTTCGTGCCGGGCGACTATCAGATCCTGAAGGACGGCAAACAGAAGTATTCCCTGCTGCTGAACGCCGAGGGCGGCATCATGGACG
The DNA here is from genome assembly GCF_055397675.1 of Brevundimonas sp. T2-11. Lineage (NCBI taxonomy): Bacteria > Pseudomonadati > Pseudomonadota > Alphaproteobacteria > Caulobacterales > Caulobacteraceae > Brevundimonas > Brevundimonas sp. T2-11. Next base: position 879,995 of record NZ_AP027920.1, on the reverse strand, counting down.
ATCTGATGGCGGGCAAGCCCGACCATGACGGCCTCTATGTCGTGGTCAACGCCGGCAACAAGGACGCCGACTTCGCCTTCCTGAACGCCAACCTGGCCGGCGACGCCAAGCTGACCATCCTGGACGACCGCGCCCTGCTGGCCATCCAGGGGCCGGAAGCCGTCGAGGTCATGGTCAAGCACGAACCCGCCCTGGCCGAGATGGGCTTCATGGATTCGGCGCGTCTGATGCTGTTCGGCGTCGACTGCTACGTCTCGCGCTCGGGCTACACGGGCGAGGACGGCTATGAGATTTCGGTGCCGAACGCCGACGCCGAGCGCATCTGGAATACGATTCTGGAAGACGCCCGCGTGAAGCCGATCGGTCTGGGCGCCCGCGACTCCCTGCGCCTCGAAGCCGGCCTGCCGCTGCACGGCCACGACATCGACGCCACGACCAGCCCGGTCGAGGGCGCCCTGACCTTCGCCCTGTCCAAGTCGCGCAAGGAAGCCGCCGACTTCAACGGCGCCGAACGCATCCTGAAGGAACTGGCCGAGGGCCCGGCGCGCGTCCGCATCGGCCTGCACGTCAAGGAAGGCGCCCCGGCCCGTGAAGGCGCCGAGATCGCGGACATGGACGGCAATCTCATCGGCAAGATCACCTCGGGCGGCCCCTCGCCGACCCTGGGGCACAACATCGCCATGGGCTACGTCCCGCCGGCCTTCGCCGCACTGGGCTCGGACCTGAAAGTCATCGTGCGCGGCAAACCCGCCGCCGCCGAAGTCGTCGCCACACCCTTCGTGGCCACCCGCTATTATCGCAAACCCAAAGCCTGAGAGATCAGACACATGCGCTTCACCAAAGATCACGAGTGGGTTCGCCTCGAGGGCGACGTCGCCACCGTCGGCATTTCCAAGCACGCTGCTGACGCCCTGGGCGACGTGGTGTTCGTCGAGACGCCGGAAGCCGGCAAGACCGTCTCGGTCGGCGACAGCTTCGCCGTCGTTGAATCGGTCAAGGCCGCCTCGGACGTCTACGCCCCCGTCGCCGGCGAAGTGGTCGAGGGCAACGCCGCCCTGGCCTCGGCCCCGGAAACCGTCAACGCCGACCCGGAAGGCGAAGGCTGGTTCGCCAAGATCAAGGTCTCCGACGCCTCGGCCGTCGAAGCCCTGATGGATCAGGCCGCCTACGACGCCTACCTGACCACCCTCTAAGACCCGCCGTCGTCCCCGGACGGCGCGGCGCGCCGATCCGGGATCGCCGGATTCCCCGCCGCTTGAAGCGCTCCCGGAGCGTCGCGTCCCGCGACCTCCGGGATGCCGCCGAGGACCTGTAATGCGCTACCTCCCCCTGACGCCCGACGACCGTGAGGCCATGCTGGCCGCCATCGGCGCGAAATCCATCGACGACCTGTTCATCGACGTGCCGCAGGCCGCGCGCCGCGACGGCTTTGTCGACCTGCCCCGCGTGGCGGGCGAGCTGGAGGTCGAACGCGCCCTCTCGGCTATGGCGGGCAAGAACGCCACGGCGGGAACCGTGCCCTTCTTCTGCGGTGCCGGCGCCTACAAGCACCACGTCCCGGCCACGGTCGACCACGTGATCCAGCGGTCGGAGTTCCTGACCAGCTACACCCCCTATCAGCCGGAAATCGCCCAGGGCACGCTGCAGTACCTGTACGAGTTCCAGACCCAGGTCGCGAACCTGACCGGCATGGAAGTCGCCAACGCCTCGCTCTATGACGGCTCGACCGCCATGGCCGAGGGCGTGCTGATGGCCACCCGCGTGACCCGCCGCAACAAGGCCGTCATCTCGGGCGGCGTGCATCCCCACTACGTCAAGGCGACCGAGACCGTGGTTCACGCTGTCGGCGTCGAAACCCAGGCCCTGACCGCCGCCGTTGACGCCGAAGACGCCGTCATCGCCGCCATCGACAAAGACACGGCCTGCGTCGTCGTCCAGACCCCGAACGTCTTCGGCACCGCCACCGACGTGACCAAGATCGCCGAGGCCGCTCACGCCGCCGGCGCCCTGCTGATCGTCGTCGTGACCGAAGCCGTGTCGATGGGCCTGCTGAAGTCGCCCGGCGAAATGGGCGCCGACATCGTCGCGGCCGAGGGCCAGTCAATCGGCAACGCCCTGAACTTCGGCGGTCCCTACATCGGCCTGTTCGCCACCCGCGAGAAGCTGCTGCGCCAGACGCCCGGCCGCTACTGCGGTGAAACCGTCGACGCCGACGGCCGCCGCGGCTTCGTCCTGACCCTGTCCACGCGCGAGCAGCACATCCGCCGCGACAAGGCCACGTCGAACATCTGCACCAACTCGGGCCTCTGCTGCCTGGCCTTCACCATCCACATGAGCCTGCTGGGCGAGACCGGCCTGCGCCAGATGGCCCTGCTCAACCACGAGAAGGCGCTGGCCACGCGCGACGCCCTGGCCGCCATTCCGGGCGTCGAGGTCCTGACCCCGCGCTTCTTCAACGAGTTCGCGGTCAAGCTGCCGAAGAACGCCGCTGACGTGGTGCAGACCCTGGCCGACAACGGCATCCTGGCCGGCGTGCCCTACAGCCGTCTGGCCCCGGAAGCCGGTCTCGACGACGTCCTGCTGGTCGCCGCGACCGAGACCACGCTGGACGCCGACATCAAGATCCTGGCGGGTGCGCTCGCCAAGGTCCTGGCCGCCTAAAGGGAGTTTGGAACCATGAGCACGATGAACACTGTCGGCCGTCCGACCACCCCGAACGCCCTGCCGGACAACGACTACAAGCACCCGACCCTGACGGGCGCGCGCGGCCTGCTGCAGGACGAAGCCCTGATCTTCGAAGGCCACGGCTGGAACAAGACCGGCGTCGACCTGCCCAAGCCCGCCACCGACGGCTCGGACCTGGGCGACCTGGTCCGCAAGGACCCGATCGGCCTGCCCGGCCTGTCGGAGCCCGAGGCCATGCGCCACTATGTGCGTCTGAGCCAGAAGAACCACGCCATCGATCTGGCCATCTATCCGCTGGGTTCGTGCACGATGAAGCACAACCCGCGCCTGAACGAGAAGATGGCGCGTCTGCCCGGCTTCTCGGACATCCACCCGCTGCAACCGCAGTCGACGGTTCAGGGCGCGCTGGAGCTGATGGACCAACTGGCCCACTGGCTGACGACGCTGACGGGCATGCCCGCTGTGGCCCTGTCGCCCAAGGCCGGCGCCCACGGTGAACTGTGCGGCCTGATGGCCATCCGCGCCGCCCACGAAGCCAAGGGCGAGCATGAGCAGCGCCGCAAGGTGCTGGTCCCGACCTCAGCCCACGGCACCAACCCGGCCACGGCCGCCTTCGTCGGCTATTCGGTCGTCGAGGTCGCCCAGACCGACGACGGTCGCGTGGACGTGGCCGATCTGGCCGCCAAGCTGGGCCCGGACGTGGCGGCCATCATGGTCACCAACCCGAACACCTGCGGCCTGTTCGAGCGCGACATCCTGGAGATCAGCCGCCTGACCCACGAAGCGGGCGCCTACTTCTACTGCGACGGCGCCAACTTCAACGCCATCGTCGGCCGGGTGCGCCCGGGCGACCTGGGCGTCGACGCCATGCACATCAACCTGCACAAGACCTTCTCGACGCCGCACGGCGGCGGCGGGCCGGGCGCGGGTCCGGTCGTGCTGTCGGAGGCCCTGGCCCCGTTCGCTCCCGCCCCTTGGGTCGTGAACACGGGCGACGGCTACAAACTGGTCGAGCGTGAGGAAGACGAGGCCGCGCAGGCCTTTGGCCGTCTGTGCGCCTTCCAGGGCCAGATGGGCATGTATGTGCGCGCCCTGTCCTACATGATGAGCCACGGCTCCGACGGTCTGCGTCAGGTGGCCGAGGACGCCGTCCTGAACGCCAACTACATCAAGGCCCGCCTCGAGGACCTGATGAGCCCGGCCTTCCCGGAAGGCTCCTGCATGCACGAAGCCCTGTTCGACGACGAATGGCTGAAGGGCACGGACATCACCACGCTCGACTTCGCCAAGGCGATGATCGACGAGGGCTTCCACCCGATGACCATGTACTTCCCGCTGGTCGTCCACGGGGCCATGCTGATCGAGCCGACGGAGACCGAGTCCAAGGCCGAGCTGGATCGCTTCATCCACGCCATGCGTCTGCTGGCCGAAGCCGCCAAGGCCGGTGAGGTCGAACGCTTCAAGGGCGCGCCCTTCCATGCGCCCCTGCGGCGTCTGGACGAGACCCGCGCCGCGCGTTCGCCGCGCCTGCGCTGGTCGGCCCCGGAAGGCTCCAACATCGCCGCCGAGTAAGGCTGCGAACCCGACCTGAAGTGAAGCGCCGTGTCTTTCGGGACACGGCGTTTTGCATTTCAGAAGCCTCTTACGAAAGCTTCATGGGCGCGCCACGGTTCGGCCTTGTCGTCCGTGTCTAGGATAGGCTGACAGCTTTCTCCCAAGGCCGTCGCTTTCCCTCCCCCCGACCGTGACGCCCGTGACCCTCGCCCTGATCCCCTTCCGCGCCGACAGCCGGCCTCGTTCGAGGCCCGGACTGCTGCGTCGTGCGAAGCGCCTAGGCATGATGGCCCTGGGCTTCCTGATCATCGGCCTGGGCGTCCTGATCGCCCCCCTGCCCGGCCCGGGCGGCATCCCGGTCATCGCCCTGGGACTGGTCCTGGTCCTGCGCAGCTCCTGGTGGGCCAAGCGCCAGTTCATTCGCGCCCAGCACGCCCGGCCCAAGTGGGTCTATCCCTTCCGTCGCCTGATGCGAAAGAAGCCCGAGATCGCCCCCGTCTTCTGGCAGCAGGCCCTGCGCGCCGAAAAAGTCGTGCTGCGCAAGCGCCCCTCGCGCCAGCTGATCCGGGTCCGCAAGCGCGCCCGCCGCATCCTGCGCCGCGCCTTCCGCTAACCGCCACGCTTCGTCGCACACGGTAATGTGAAAGGCGCGACGCTCGCGTTCGCGCCGAACGGCGTATGCTTCCCTCGCGTAGTCAAAAGCAGATGGCGTTGGGAGGCGCTTTTCTCATGATGTCACGCGTAAAACAGGGAATCGCCGCCGGCTTCATTGCGACCGTCGCGGTTTCCATTCTTGAGGCGGCGAACCTCTTGTTCGCCAAGGTCTTCGACCCGTTCCCCGAAATCGTCGCCCGCATGTTCCAACTCGGGGACAATCTGGTGGCGGGATGGGCGATCCACTTCGTCATCGGCTCCCTGATCATGGGGCCGCTGTTCGCCTTCATCTACCCCCGCCTGCCGACCAATACGCCCGAAACCAAGGGCATCCTGTTCGCTGTGGCGGCCTGGGTGGCGATGATGCTGATCATCAGCATGATGGGCGACCCGCGCACCTTCTCGGGCAGCGCCGGCTTCGGCACCTTCGCCTGGATGCTGATCACCCACATGATCTTCGGCGGGGTGATGGGCAATGTCTTCGCCCGGCTTCTGGCCCGCGAGAAACGCGCCGGCGGCTTCATCCACGGTGCGCCCGCCCACTAGCGGCCCGGCGCCCCTGAAACGCAAAAGGCCCCGCCGTCGCCGGCGGGGCCTGATGTGCTTGTCGCTGAAACCGTGATCAGTTCAGCTTGTCGCCGATCTGCTTGATGGCGGCGTCGATCAGCGGGTCCGACTTGGCGGCGGCCAGACGGGCGGTCAGGATGTCCTGAGCCGCCTTGGCGGCCAGGTCGGCGGCCACAGCCTTGACCTCGGTCGTGGCCTGGGCCTCAGCCTGGGCGATGCGACGCTCGGCCAGGGCCTGACGACGAGCCAGGCTCTCTTCCAGCTTGGCCTTGGCTTCAGCTTCCAGACGGCGAGCATCGGCTTCGGCGGCGGCCAGCATTTCTGCGGCCTGGGCTTCGGCCTCGGCCTTCTCCTGACGGATCTGGGCCAGCATGGCTTCGGCTTCGGCGCGCAGACGGGCGGCCTCGTCCAGTTCCGACTGGATCTTGGCGCCCTGGGCGTCCAGAGCCTGGGCCATGGCGCCCGGCACCTTGGCCAGAACCAGGATGCCCAGGAAGATCACCAGACCGACGGCGACCCAGAACTCTGCGTTCGACAGGCTCCAGAACTCGGGATGGAAGAAGGCGGGCATATCAGGCGGCTCCCTTGACGGCGGCGTCGGCTTCGGCGGCCGTGGCGGCCTTGCCGGTCAGACGCTCGACCATGGCGCGGGCGGTGTCGGAGGCGATGGTCGAGACATTGGCCATGGCGGCGTCACGGGTCTGACCGATGGCGGCTTCGGCCTCGGCGATTCGGGCGTTGACCACGGCTTCCTCGGCGGCCTGACGCGCGTTGGCCTCTTCGGTCACGCGAGCCTTGGCGGCGGCGGCGGTGGCGCGAGCGTCGGCGCGGGCCTTGGCGACCTCGGCCTTGGCGGCGTCAGCCTGCGTGGCGGCCTCGGCCTGAACCTGACGGGCGGCGTCGACGGCGCCCGCGATCGTCCCGGCGCGTTCGTCACGAACAGCGCGCAGGCGAGGCAGGAAGACCTTCGACAGCAGAATGTAGAGAACGACGAAGATCAGCAGCAGCCAGACGATCTGACCAGCCCAGTGCTGCATCTCCAGCTGCGGCAGACCGCCGGAAGCATGGGCGTCGCCATGGGCGACTTCGGCCTGATGGGTCGCCTCGGCGGCGGCCACGGGCGCGATCTCACCGTTCTGGACGGCGACGGTCGGCGCAGGCTGGGTCGGGTCTTGCGAGACGGCGCTCGCGATAGGGGCGGCCATGGGCTCTATCCGGTGATCTCAGAAAGACGCGAGCGGCGGAACGGTCGTCGAGACCGCGCCGCCGCCCAGATATTCAGTTCGACTTAGGCGAACAGGCAGAGCAGGCCGATCACGAAGGCGAAGATGCCCAGTGCTTCAGCCAGGGCGGCGCCCAGGATCAGGTTGGTGAACTGGCCGGGAGCAGCCGAAGGGTTGCGCGTGGCGCCTTGCAGGAAGCCCGAGAAGATCAGGCCGACGCCGAGGGCCGAACCGATCATGCCGAGGGTGGCGAGACCAGCGCCGATGTATTTTGCTGCTTCAGCTTCCATGAGAGTAGTTCCTGGTTGGGATGGTTTGAAAGAAGGGGTTGGCGGGCTGGGCCAGCTTTAGTGCTGATCCAGATGCACGACGTCGTTCAGATAGACCGTGGTCAGAACGGCGAAAACGAAGGCTTGAAGGAAGGCGACGAGGAACTCCAGGGCCGTGATGGCGACCACGCCGCCCATGGCCAGAACCGCGCCGGGAATGCCGACCAGGCCGAAGGCGCCCAGCGAAACCACGAAGCCGGCGAAGACCTTCATCGCCACGTGACCGCCCAGCATGTTGCCGAACAGACGCAGGGCCAGCGACACGGGACGCAGCAGGAAGGAGATGAACTCGATCGGCGTCACCAGGAGCAGCAGGTACCACGGCACGCCCGAGGGGGCGAACAGCTTGAAGAAGCCGATGCCGTTCTTGGCGAAGCCCACGCCGATGACCAGCAGGATGGTCAGGGCGGCGAAGGTGCCGGTGACGGCGACCTGCGAGGTGGCGGTGAAGACGGTGAACATGCCCAGCAGGTTCAGCGCCAAGATGAAGACGAACAGCGTCAGGATGAAGGGGAAGAAGGCGCGGCCCTGCTCACCCATGATCGAGGTGGCCAGGTCGTCGATGAAGGCGAAAGCCCCCTCGCCCACCACCTGCAACCGCCCCGGCACCAGCTTGGGCTTGGCCGTCACAGCGGTGAAGAACAGGGTGATCAGCACGGCGGCGACCATCATGGCCAGCACCGAGTTGGTGATCGACAGGTTCACAGCGCCGACCAGCGGCAGCTCGACCGTCGGAAGCTCGATCACCGGAGCGATCTGGAACTGGTGCATCGGATCGGCCATGCCGCCCGGTCTCCTAAGTCAAAAGGCCAAACCGCCGTACGACGGTTTGGTCAGAAATTCCGCTCGTCCTCGACCTCGTCGTCGGGAAGATCCTGGGGAGGCCCCATTTCCTTCAACGCGATCGCACTCATCTTTCGGGCCGAACGAAGCGCCAGCCAGATCGACATGCCGAAACCGATCAGGGTTCCGGCGATAATTCCCCAGGGCATGGTCCCGACCAGAAGATCGAAACCCCACCCAAGCCCCAGACCGACAGCCAGGCCGGCGATCATCTCGCCCATCAGGCGATAGCCGTAGCCCGCTGCGTTCGCCCCATAGTCGGGAGGCGTCGGCACGGCCCGGGCTTTAAGCGCATCGGCCTGCTCGTTGAGGCGTTTGATCGCCTCTTCGCGCGATTCCATCGTTGGGGACATGGCCTGTGCGCTCAGCGCCCCGGCGGGAGGCCGAGGCAGGTCTGAATTCGGCGCGGAACCTATAGCCGAGGGGGCCGAAGGTCAAGGCGCGGAAGAAGCGTCGCAAGGCCTTGGAATGTATCACCTTCTTTCCCGCTCCAGCGTGAGCGTGGCGATGCGTCGCTGCCGCGGGCCCGCTTGCGTCCGCGCCACGGCGTCGCAGGCGAAGAAAATCTAGTCCTCGCTGACGAAATCCTGGGCGAACTCGGGCGATCCCTCGTCCAGACCGGTCAGCAGGTCCTCGCCTTCCGCATCGCCGCTCCGAGTCGGATCGGGCACTTCGAAGCCTACCGGGATCGACAGGTCCAGCAGGCCGGCCGCCTTCATCTCCTGCACGCCGGGCAGGTCATAGAGGCTGGCCAGGCTGAAATGCTCCAGGAAGCGGTCGGTCGTGGCGTAGGTGACGGGCCGCCCCGGCGTGCGGCGACGCCCGCGCAGCCGAACGAAGTCCATCTCCAGCAACAGGTCCAGCGTCCCCTTGGACAGGGAGACGCCGCGTACGCTCTCGATTTCGGCGCGGGTGCAGGGCTGGTGATAGGCGATGATGGCCAGGGTCTCGAGCGCGGCCTTGGACAGGCGGCGCGGTTCCTCGCGCTCCTCGGTCATCAGGAAGCCGAGGTCGGCGGCGGTGCGGAACCGCCAGCGGTCGGCCACGCACTCCAGTTCAACGCCCCGGCCCTGATAGCGCTGGCGCAGAGCGGCGATGGCCCGGCCCGTGTCGACGCCTTCCGGCAAACGACGCGCGATCTCGGCCGCCGACAGAGGCGCGGCGGCGGCGAACAGCAGGGCCTCGACCCGGCGTTCGATCTCGGTGTCGTCAGGGGTGAAGGTCAGGCTCACGGCGTCAGCTCCAGCGGTTGGCCGAAGCCGCGACGTTTCAGGAAGAGGTCGGCGAAGGCCTCGGCCTGACGCACGTCCATGGCCCCCTCCTTCACCAGCTCCAGACTGGCCGAGAGGGTCGAGGCGGTATAGCTGGCCTGGCTGGGCCCCTCTCCGTCCTCGTCCTCACGCGCGGGCGCCACCTGGTCCAGCGGGGTCCAGTCGGCCAGACGCGGCATCATGGAGCGCAGCCAGTCGCGCGCGGCCTCCAGCTGGAAAGCCTCGACGCGTTGGCCGGGGGCATAGTTGCGACGCTGCTCGCGCCGACGCTGGGCGACATAGGCCGCCATCAGCTCATAGAGGCTGGCGTCCACGCGGTCCGACGGGATGATGACGGTGGCTTCCGGGTCGCCGCGCGTGAAGACGTCGCGCTTCAGCTGCGGACGGCTGGTGATGGCCTCGACCGAGCGGCGCATGGCCTCCAGCTTTTGAAGGCGGAACGCCAGAGCGGCGGCCATTTCTTCCGCCGGCGGCTCCTCGGCCTTGCCCTTTTCGTTGCGGGGCAGCAGCAGACGCGACTTCAGATAGGCCAGCCAGGACGCCATGACGAGATAGTCCGCCGCCATGGCGAAGTTGCGCCGTCGCGCCTCGTGAACGAAGGCCAGATACTGTTCCGCCAGCTTCGTGATCGACAGCTTCAGCAGGTCCACCTTCTGCGTGCGCGCCAGGGCCAGCAGGACGTGCAGGGGACCTTCATAGCCTTCCAGATCGACGACGAAGGCCTCTGCGGCGTCAGCATCATCGACGGCGGCGAAGTCCAGATTGGGCTGGAACGCCTGATCCATCATTTAAGCTTGCGCCTCGCCGACGTCCGGCCCCCTGGCCGCATCGAAACGGCCTGACAAGGCCGCCTCCAGCCGGGCGCGGGCCTCGGCCACGTCCAGTGGTTCGACGGCGTGGACGATGCGGTTCAACGCGGCTTCGGCGCGGCGTTTGGCCTCGCCCTTCAGCTTGCCGGTCCCCTCGGCCACCTGACGCATTTCGCCGAGATCGCCGTTGCAGTGCAGGATGACGTCGCAGCCCGCCTTCAACGACTGCTCGGCGCGCTCGGTCAGGCTTCCCGTCAGGGCCTGCATCGACAGGTCGTCGGACATGATGAGGCCCGAGAAGCCCAGATGCTCGCGCATCAGGCGGATGCCCTTCTTCGACGTCGTGGCCGGACGCTTGGCGTCGACGGCGGTGAAGACGACATGGGCCGTCATGGCCATGGGCATGTCCGACAGGGCCTTGAACGGGGCGAAGTCCCAGGCGTCCAGCGTCGCCAGATCGGTCTCGACCACCGGCAGGTCGTGGTGGCTGTCGGCAAAGGCGCGACCGTGGCCGGGGATATGCTTGATGATGGGCAGGACGCCGCCCGCCAGCAGGCCCTCGGCCGCCGCTCGGCCCAGTTGGGTCACGGTGGCGGGGTCCTGGGCATAGGCGCGGTCGCCGATGATGTCGTGGGCGCCCGGCACGGGCACGTCCAGCACCGGCACGCAGTCCACGGTGATGCCCAACTCGCGCAGGTCATGCGCGATCAGACGCGCGCCCAGGCGCACCAGCTCGCGCGCCGCCATCGGATCATTGACCGCCTTCAGATAGGCCGAGCCGGGCGGATACTTGGGCCAGTGCGGCGGGCCGAGGCGCTGCACCCGGCCGCCTTCCTGATCGATCAGGACCGGGGCGTCGGCGCGGCCCACGCTGTCACGCAGTTCGTCAACCAGGGCCTTGACCTGAGCGGGGCTGTCCACGTTGCGGCGGAACAGGATGAAGCCCCAGGGCCTGGTCTCGGCGAAGAAGGCGCGCTCCTCCGCCGTCAGCCTGTGGCCGGAACAGCCGTAGATGGCGGCGGAGGTCATGCGTCGTCTTTCCCGCCGGTCCTAGCGGACGATGCAGTCGCGGCCTGCGGCCTTCAACGCATTGCAGAAGGCGACGGCGCGCTCGCGGCTCATGCCGGTGAAGGTGGTGCGATAGACGGTCGAGCCGTTGGCGGCGGTGACTTCCTGCACGCGCTTTTCGGCGCCCGAGGCGTACTGGCCGAAGCGGGCGGCGACGGCGGCGTATTCGCGGTCGGCGATGGCCGTCGAGGAGAAGGCGCCGATCTGCACGCCCGACGAACCGCCGGCGGCGGGGGTGGACGCCGGAGCAGGCGTCGCCTTGGGCGCGGGGGCCGGGGTCACGGGGGCGGGTTTGGCCGGAGCGACAGGCGTCGGCGCGACCGCAGCCGGGGCGGCCGGCGGCAGGGCGCCGGTGGCGACCGGAGCGGCGGGCAGCGGCTGGGGCGCAGGGCGCGGCTCGACGGCTTCCGGTCCGGGCGTGAAGGTGGGAACGGCGTCCGCCGCCTCGCCGCCGTCGCGATAGACGCGCACGCCAGCTTCCGGGTCGATCGGCTGGGCGTCCAGCGGCGCCTCGACCTTCATGCTTTCAACCGGCGTGCCGACGGCGGGCGGGGCGTCGGTCGAGGAGCGCACGCCCGAGCGATAGAAGACCACCACGGCCACGATCAGCAGCAGCAGGACGATGGCGCTGATGATCAGGGTGATCGGCGGCGACTTGGCGGCAGGCGCACGACGGGGATCATAGCTGCGACGCTCGAACGGCAGGTCGTCGTCGGTGGGCGGCGTATAGGCTCCCCGCTCGCGGCCGGCGTTGGGGTTGCCTCGGTGATCGTCGTCGTAGGACATGGGTCGCGCTTTCTGGATCGGCCCAGCGCGAATCGGCGCCGGGAAGCATCAGTCTAACCCGCCCGTGGCCGCTTTCGAATCACAGATCAAGCGCCAGGTCGAGGCTGAACAGCTTGCCGTGCACCTCGATGGCGTAGCGGTCGGTCATGCCGGCGATATAGTCGCATACCGCCCGCGCCCGCTTGACCGGATCATCCGACATCGCCGGGGCCGACCATTCGGGGGGCATGACCTCGGGCTCTTCCATGAAGAGGTGGAACAACTGCGACAGGACGCGGCGCGCCTGGCTGCGGGTGCGGTTGACCCGGTAGTGGCGATACATCCGTTCGAACAGGAAGCGGCGCAGCACGCCCAGGTCGGCCATCATGCCGGGCGAGAACTGCACCATCATCTGCGGGGCCAGACGCACGTCCTCGACGGTGACGATGCGGTGCTCGGCGAGGCGCCGCTCGGTTTCGGCCAGAACATCGTCGACCATGATGCCGATCATGCGGCGCACGGCTTCCAGCCGCACCATACGGTCGTCCAGCGCGGGCCAGTCGCGGCGCACCTCAGCCAGACACGGGCCGATCAGCGGCACCTCGGCCAGATCGGCCAGGGTGAACAGGCCCGCCTGCACCCCGTCGTCCACGTCGTGGTTGTTGTAGGCGATGTCGTCGGCGATGGCCGCGCACTGGGCCTCCAGCGAGGCGAAGGTGTCGAGGCGCAGGTCCCAGTTCGCCGCACCGCCGGGCGCATAGGCCGCCACCGTCTTCCACGCCGGGTCGTCCAGGTGATGCAGGACCGGGCCGTTGTGCTTGATGACGCCCTCGACCGTTTCCCAGCTGAGGTTCAGGCCTGGGAATTTCGGGTAACGGACTTCCAGCTCGGTGATGACGCGGAAGCTCTGGACGTTGTGATCAAAGCCGCCGTAGTCGGCCATCTGGGCCTGCAGTTCGTCCTCGCCCGCATGGGCGAAGGGCGGGTGGCCCAGGTCGTGGGCCAGGGCGATGGTCTCGGCCAGATCGTCGTCCAGCCGCAGGGCGTGAGCCAGCGATCGGGCGATCTGGGCCACTTCCAGACTGTGGGTCAGGCGGGTGCGATAGTGGTCGCCCTCATGCGCCACGAAGACCTGGGTCTTCTCTTTCAGACGACGAAACGCCGTAGCGTGAATGATGCGGTCGCGGTCGCGGGCGAAGGGGGTTCGAGTGCGGCTGGCGGGCTCGAAAACATGGCGGCCGCGGCTGGCGGCGGGGTCTTCGGCGAAGGACGCGCGGGTCTGGCTCAAGGCGGACAGCACTTCTATTGCGACACAGGCCTTTGCGAACGCCTGTCAGCTCCTCATATAGAGAGCCGTGAGCACCGTCCAATCCACAGAATCAGTCCGCGACCTGTCGCTTTCGGTTTCCCCCCGCGCCCCGGAAGGCATCGTCTTGGCCGAAAGCGCGGCGAAACGTCTGGCCAGACTGGCCGAGGTCGAGGGCAAGCCGGTCATGCTGCGCGTCGCCGTCGACGGCGGCGGCTGCTCGGGCTTCCAGTACCGGCTGGAACTGGTCGATGCGCCCGAGGCCGATGATCTGGTCGTCCGCCGCGACGGTCAGGCGGCGGTGATCGACCCGGTCTCCATCCCCTTCCTCAAGGGCTCCGAGATCGCCTTCGTCGACGAACTGGCCGGCGCGCAGTTCGTGGTGCGCAACCCCAACGCGTCGTCCAGTTGCGGCTGCGGCGTCAGTTTCGCCATCTAGGGCCACGCTTGGCGCAGGGCGGACGAGCGCCCATCTTGGTTTCATGCGCCGCCTGATCTTCATGTTCCTGTTGATGGCCGCCGCGCCTTTGGCCGCGAACGCCCAGACCTGGCCCGGCTGGCCGGGTCCGCCGCCGCCCGGCTACGACCCCGGCTCGGCCATCGCGGACCAGCACCGGATCGAGATGGACCGGCTGCGTGGTCAGGCCGCAGAGCGCGAGGCCTTTGCCCGGCAGCAGCGGCTCCAGACCCGGTTGACGATCCAGCAGCTTGAGGCCGCGCGCCAGCCGACCCCGCCTCTACCGCCGCCGACCGCCTATGTCCGCTCGCCCGAAGAAGAACGGCGGGCCCGCGAGGCCCAGACCGCCCGGCGCGAAGAGATGGTGCGCGGCGCTACCGAGATCGACGCCTGGCTGGACCGCCGCCCGGACTGACCGCCCGTTACAATTGCATCCCTTCCCTGCCCCCCGCGTTTTCGCCTAGCTTCGGGCGAGAATTCAGGGTGGAGACGACATCATGCGTTGGCAGGGCGGACGGCGCGGCGGCGGCATCGAAGACCGGCGCGGCATGGGCGGCGGCGTCGCGACCGGCGGCGGCATCGGCATTTTGGTGCTGGCCGCGATCGGCTATTTCGTCTTCGGCATCGACCCCAACACCACCCAGCAGGTCGCCAGCCAGTTCGGCGGCGCCAGTCAGGGCCAGCAGGCCGGCAAGTCCGGCACGCCCGAGGATCAGGCGGGCCAGTTCGTCGAGGTTGTCGGCACCAACATCAACGACGTCTGGAAGACCAAGCTGCGCGGCTACACGCCGCCGACCACCGTCCTCTATGAACAGGGCACGCAGACCGGCTGCGGCTTCGGCCAGTCTGCTATGGGGCCCTTCTACTGCCCCGCCGATCAGAAGGTCTATCTCGACCTCGGCTTCTGGCGCGAGATGGAGACCAAGCTGGGGGCCTCGGGCGCCGACTTCGCCAAGGCCTATGTCATCGCCCACGAGTTCGGCCACCACGTCCAGACCCTGACCGGCGCCAGCGAACAGGTGCAGCGCGCCCAGCAGGCGGCGCGCTCGCAGGCCGAGGGCAATAAATATTCCGTCGCTCTGGAGCTCCAGGCCGACTGTTACGCCGGCGTCTGGGCCCGCAACGCCGCCGCCGTGTCGAACGGCCAGGTGGCGCTGGAGCCTGGCGATCTGGAAGAAGGCATGAAGACCGCCCAGGCCATCGGCGACGATGCGCTGCAACGCCGCGGCGGCGGTCGCGTCTCGCCCGAAAGCTTCACCCACGGCTCCTCGGCCCAGCGGGTCGAGTGGCTGCAGCGGGGCTATCAGACCGGCGACCCGGCGGCCTGCGACACCTTCAGGGGGCTGTGACGGTTCGGGCGCGGCGGATCGGCGGCGCCTTGCCATAGGCCACCAGCCGCAGCGCCCATTCCATCGGCCCGAAAGCGAAGACGCGCAGCCACAACAGGCTGCCGATGGCCAGAACCACCCAGATTGCGGCGGCGATCCCCCACAGGGTCCACCAGTCGAACCGCCCCCACAGGTGCAGGCCATAGAAGAGCAGGGACGTGATGGCCGATTGCGCCAGATAGCTGCTCAGCGCCATCCGCCCCA
This sequence comes from Brevundimonas sp. T2-11, assembly GCF_055397675.1. Taxonomy (NCBI): domain Bacteria; kingdom Pseudomonadati; phylum Pseudomonadota; class Alphaproteobacteria; order Caulobacterales; family Caulobacteraceae; genus Brevundimonas; species Brevundimonas sp. T2-11. The sequence continues at coordinate 864,872 of NZ_AP027920.1, read as the reverse complement.
TAGCCTTCAGCCCCGTGCCGACGAGGCCAAAGGCGTTCAGCTTCCACAGGGTCAATATCAGACCCACGTGGCCCAGGGTCATGCCCAGCCGACCCAGTTCATAGCTGCCGCGCGTCAGCCACAGCTCGGGCGAGAAATCATTACGCCACAGGGCGGCCGCCTGGGCGCCGTTGATGGCCAGCCCCACCGCATACCCCGCCGCCGCCAGCAGCAGATAAAAGCGCAGCGAACGCGCGCCCGTCAGCACGCCCAGCTTGAACAAGGCCATGCCCAGCAGCATGAAGGCCACGCATTCCATGACCAGGATGATGGTGTAGCTGGAGGCGGCGTAGTCGATCCAGGTGTGGACGCTCCACTTCAGCAGGCCGACCGGCCCGCCGGTGCGGAGCTCAGCCTGCTCGGCGCGGGCTTCGCGCGACGGCTGGCGCGCCGCGACCGCCGCCTGATAGGCGTCCAGCGTCTCACGCTGTTTGGGGTTCAGGCGTTCAACAGGAACATGACTTTCGGCCACGGCGCGGCCTTCGCGCGTCTCGACGGCCCGTTTGTAGGCGCTCGCGCCCTGCGTCCCCGTCAGCACGGCGATCAGCAGCACCGAGACCAGGATCAGGCTGCGCGGCCGCGCCGCCCGGAAGGCGAAGAGGAAGAAGCCCGACAGACCGTAGACATAAAGAATATCCCCCGGAAACAGCAGGATCGTCACATTGCCGATCCCCAGCACCAGCAGGGTCATGCAGCGCCGGAAGTAGACGTCCGCCGCCTCGATCGTGCCCTTGCCGCTATCGCCCCTCAGGGTGATCAACAGCATCCCCGCGCCGAACAGCAGGGTGAACAGGCCGCGCATCGAGCCCTGCAGAAAGACATGCTGGACCAGCCAGGCGACCCAGTCCGGATTATCCAGACTCGGCGCCGTCTGCGGGACATAGGCCTCCCAGATGCCGCCCATGGAAATGATGTTGACCAGCAGGATGCCGCACAGGGCGAACCCTCGCAGCAGGTCCAGGCTCTCGAGCCTTTGGGGCGCCGCGAGGGGCGCGCGCGCGGGCGCATCAATCATGCTCCACGCCTAGCGCCGATCATCCGGGCGGCAAAGCCCGAGATTGTAACATATCCTACCAGTCAGCCGATCGTCAGATCCATCTGGGACGAGACGTGCAGCCGCCCTCGCCCCAGGTCCAGCACCGCCTCGCGGTCCTCGAAGGCCGCCACGCCCAACAGGGCGTCGGGATAGTTGGGCAGGGGCGAGTCGGCGAAAACCGGCGTCTGAACCCGGCGCCAGAGATCGTCGCCGAATGTGACGGTCTTCACCTCGATCACCCGCGCCCGGGCCACCCCGCCCAGGACTATGCTGGACCCGGCGCTTTCGGCGCGTCCATCCAGCAGACCCGCCGTCGTCGCCGCGCCCTGACTCAGCGCGATCAAGGACGAAAAGCCCGTGTCCACCACGGCCCGAACCACCGCGCCCTCGACCGTGACCTCGGCGGTCAGAGCCGTGCCGCTGCGTTTGACCGGAACAGGCCGCAGGGCGGGTGAAACGACATGGCTCTCGGGATCGACCAGACGGGCGCGGCGGCGCTTCAGGTCCAGTTCCAGCACGGCCTCGCCCAGGACGTCCTGCCCCAGCACCAGGGGCGCGCCCAGTCCCGCCGCCTCGGCCAAGGGGCCCAGGTCGAGGATGGCGGCGCGCAGACCGCCGACGTCCAGCGTCCCCAGCTTCATGTCCAGCGTCACTCCGCGCCCCACCTGCGGCTGGCCGCCCACGCCGTAGGCCACCATGGGCATGTCGAAAAAGGTCGTCAGCCCCAGGGTTTCGACCAGGGCCCTGTCGATCACCGAATACTGGGCCCCGCTGTCGATCAGGGCCGTGACCTCGCGTCCGGCGATGCGCACGCGCACGGTCGGCGTGGCGGCGTCATGGACGACGAAGGGCAGCCAGCCGCTGGTCCCGCCGTCGGCGAAGGCCAGCCTTGGCCGACGCCAGATCACATGGTCCTTGAGCCACAGGCCGCCGCCGACAGCGGCTGCGGCCGCACCCGCGCGGATCAGAAAGGAACGGCGTCTCATCGTCTCTGACATGGACCGGACGGCGGCGATGCGCCAGTCCCGACGACGACGCACGGCCGCGATCGCCATCTTGTTGCGCAAAATCGCGAAAATCCCTTCGCAAACGCAAAATAATCATGACGAAGCACAGACTGACAGCTAGAAACGACCCGACATGACCGCCTCCCCTGACCGCTATCTTTCGACGCGCGGCGACGCCGCCCCGACCAGTTTCGCCGACGCCCTGCTGCGCGGCATCGCGCCCGACGGCGGCCTCTACATGCCGCAGGCCTGGCCGGTCCTGCCCGCCGACGCGGCGCGTCCGGGCCGGACCTATGCGGAGATGGCGAAGGAGGCGATTTCGCCGTTCATCGGCGACGCCCTGCCCGCCGGCGCGCTCGACCGGGCGCTGGACCGCCTGACGCGCGGCTTCGATCATCCGGCGGTGACGCCTCTGGTCGAGCTGGAGCCCGGCCTGTTCGTGCTGGAGCTGTTCCACGGTCCGACCGCCGCCTTCAAGGATCTGGCGATGCAGCTGGTCGCCGCCCTGTCGGACGAGGCCCTGGCCGCGACCGGCCAGAAGCTGACCCTGCTGACCGCCACCAGCGGCGACACGGGCGCCGCCGCCGTGCGCGCCTTCGCGGGCGCCGAGCGTATCAATCTGGTGGTGCTGCACCCGCTGGACCGTGTCTCGCCGGTGCAGCGCAAGCAGATGACGACAGTGCAGGCCGACAACGTCCTGAACCTGGCCGTGCGCGGCGATTTCGACGACTGCCAGCGTCTGGTGAAGGGCCTGCTCGCCGAAGAAAGCCTGCGCGAAGGCCGCCGCCTGTCGTCGGTCAACTCGATCAACTGGGGCCGGCTGGCGGGCCAGATTCCCTACTATGTCTCGGCCACGGCCCAGCTGGGTCAGGCCGCGACCTTTGTGGTCCCGACCGGCAATTTCGGCGACGCCTTCGCCGGCATCGCGGCGAAGAAGATGGGCCTGCCGGTCCAGGGCTTCGTCGCCGCCGTCAACCAGAACGACGCCCTGGCCCGCGCCATCAACGAGGGCGTCTACGCCCGCCGCCCCGCTGTCGAGAGCGGCAGCGTGTCGATGGACGTGCAGGCGCCGTCCAACTTCGAACGTCTGGTCTATGAAGCCTCCGGCCGCGACGCCGAGGCGACGCGCGCCGTGTTCGAGACCTTCGCCCGCGACGGTTCCGTCACCCTGTCGCCCGCCTTACTGGCCGCGCTGAAGGCCGAGGTCTCCGCCGTCTCCATCGACGAGGCCACGACCCAGGCCGAGATCGCTCACGCCCACGCCGCCTGGGGTCGCGTCGTCTGCCCGCACACCGCCGTGGCCCTCGCCGCCGCGCGTCGGCTGGACCGCGCCAACGGCCCCGTCGTCGCCCTGTCGACCGCCCACCCATCCAAGTTCGGCGCCTTTGTCTCCGACGTCCTGGACTTCGAGCCGGAACCGGCCCCCGTCATCCGCGCCCTGGGCGACCAGCCCGAGCGCCTGACCATCATCGACAACACCGCCGAAGCCGCCCTGGCGGCGGTGAAGGGCTTCGCCAACTAAGGACTCAGCACCCGACGCGGGTGGCGAGGCGTCCCGCGCGGACACTCCAGCGCAGCTCGGTCCCAGGCCGCCAGATCAGCGGCGGCCGGATAGGTGCTTTCCAGAAAGGCGCCGGGCTCGACACGGGATCGACCGCATAGCTCAGCTGACTTGCACGCGCGCAGTGTTGCGCTAGCCTGCCCCCGCGAACCGGAAACGAGGCTGACCATGACCCGCCAAAGATCGCCCAAGAAAAGCGAGACGATTGAGATTCGTCTGCCCTATGCAACCAAGACCGCCTTCACTGCCCGATGCCGCATCGAGGGCCGGACGGTCAGCGACGCCGTCCGGGGCTTCATCGACCGTGATCTGGCCCAATCCCTTCCTGCGAAGGCGAGCCGACTGCGGGGGTGGTCAATACTGGCGGCCGCGACCGCCGGACTGGCGCTGGGCGCAGCGGCGGCGCCATCTCTGGCCGAGCCCCGCCTCCCTTCCGAGGCCGCCTTCATCCAGTTGGACAGAAACCACGATGGCGTATTGAGCTTCGCCGAGTTCCGCCGAAATTAGCCTACCCGCTTCAGGAACCGCTCGGGCTGAAGGGCTAGCCAAGTCCACGGCTTGAACAGGGACGCGCCCGGACGCCAAGACGCCAGCACAATCTCCACCCGACCAACGACATTCTCCTCGGGCAGAAGCCCGACGCCTTCCGGTCGCGACCAACGGCTATCCAGCGAGTTGTCGCGATTGTCTCCCATCACGAAGTAATGGCCAGGTGGCAAGACATGAACGCCTGTGTCATCGCCCGGCCCTCCCTCGCCCCGATCATAGGTCAAATAGGCGGCGCCCTCGGGTTGGGTCTCGCTGACCTGTTGAACAATCCGCTCCGGCTCGTCGTGGTCACGGACCCGATCCAAGGGCGTTTGGCGGATCGGTAGGCCATTGATGAAGACCGCGCCGCGGCGAATCTCAACCTGATCCCCCGGCAGACCGATCACTCGCTTCACCAATGTCTCTTTCGGACGGGCTGGATGACGAAACACCACCACGTCTCCACGCGCAGGCGAGCGCGAGAACAACCTTCCCTTGAAGAGCGGCAAGTTCAGCGGCGCAGACGCCCTGCTCCATCCATAGGGAAATTTCGACACGACAATGTAGTCCCCGATCACCAGGCCTGGCTCCATCGACGACGAGGGAATGGTGAAGGGCTGGAACGCCAGAGTTCGCACGATCAAGGCGATCAACAACGTGACAAGGACGGTGCTGGCTATTCCACCAGACCCGCGCGACGCGACGGTTTCGGATGGCGCTGCAGAGAGAGCGGCAGGAAGGGGTCTAGTTGAATGGCTCATGGCGCAAGTCAGAATGAAAGCGCGCCCGCCAGCAATCAGACGCCTGTCCGGACACGTGAAAATCGTGTCCGGACAGCAGGCCGAGAGCCCTCCCCTAAACCACCTCCGCCGCCTTCCAGTAGTCCAGCCGCCGGAAGAAGGGCGCCGGGTCCTTGGGGGTGACCAGGTTGGCGGGGTCGTGGAACAGGCGGTCGTGCAGGCGGGTCAGGGTGAAGCGCACCGCCGCCGCCGCGCCCAGCCCCGGCAGGGCCGCGGCCTCGGCAGGCGTCAGGGGCCTCACGGATTCATAGCCCTTCTGGAAGGCGCGCAGGGCCGAGTGCATCGGTCGTCCTTCGACGTCGAAGCCCCAGGCGCTGAGCGCGATGGCCAGGTCATAGGCCAGGACGTCGGTGCAGCCGAAATAGAAGTCGATCACCCCGCCGACGTCGCACTGGCCATGTTCGTTGGTCGCGAACAGGACATTGTCGGGGAAGTAGTCGGCGTGGATCGGTCCGCGCGGCAGGGCGGGATCGCTCCACGGCTCGGCCAGACGCGGCAACAGGGCCTTGATCTGGTCCAGCATCTTGCGGTCGACGCCCTTGGCGGGGCCGTCGCAGCGCGCGGCCAGGGCGGCCCAGGCCTCGGGTCCGACCGGGTTCTGACGCTCCAGCTCGAAGTCAGCGGCGTCGAGATGCAACAGGGCCAGCACCTGACCGGCGCGATACTGTTCCTTGTCGGACGGCTGGCGTTTCCAGCCGCCGGGCGCCCAGTGCAGGACGGCGGCGGCGCGGCCGTTCAGATGACCGATGATCTCGCCCTGACGGTCCGCCACCGGCGACGGCGTGGGGAAACCGCGCGCCGACAGATGCCGGGTCAGACCCAGGCAGAAGGGCAGCGAAGCCGCGTCCGTCCGCCCCTCGAACAGGGTCAGGACATAGGCGCCGGACGTGGTCTCCAGCTTGTAGTTGGTGTTCTCGACCCCCTCGGCGATCGGCGTCAGCGCGACCAGATCGCCCAGGGGGTAACGCATGAGGTAGTCAGCGGCCTGATCCGGCGTGACGGGCGTGAAGACAGCCATCTCTAAACCAGCTCCGCCGCGGCGCGACGGGCGCGCACCACATCGGCCACATCGGCCAGAACGCTCTCGGTCGTGGCCCAGCGCCCGGCGCCGCGCCCCTTGCACGTCCAGACGCGACCGTCCCGACCATAGACCTTCAAGGCGTTGCGCTCTCCGTTCAGCGACTGAAACAGCGCGTCTTTCAGATCGCCGTCAAGCCGGACCGAGGCGTCCAGTTCGCCGTTCCGATCATGGCAGGCGCCGATCTGACGCACCGGCCTGTCGCCCAGCGGCGTCTCGGCCGACAGCTCGTCGCGCGGCAGGTCGGCGGGGGCGCGGCCGAAAGCCTCGAAGGACAGCAGCTTGACCTTGGCGGCGGCGTCGTGACCCTCCAGATCCGAGGACGGATCTTCCTCGGCGAAACCGGCCACGCGGGCGTCAGCCAGGGCGTCGGCGAAGGCCGCGCCCTCGCCCAGACGTTGCAGCATGAAGTTGACCGTGCCGTTCAGCACCGCCTCGAACCCGGCGACGGGACCGGCGGCGCGGGCGGCCCGCAGCGTCTCGATCATCGGCGCCCCGCCGCCGACCGAGGCCGACCAGGCGACGCGACAGCCGTTGGCGGCGGCCAGGGCCTGCAAGCCCGCCGGATCGCGGGCCACCGCCTGCTTGTTGGCGCTGACCACGTCGCAGCCCGCTTCCAGCGCGCGGCGGATCAGGGCGTGCCCGGCCTCGCCCTCGGACAGGGCCTCCAGCACCAGGTCCGGCTTCTTGGCCAACAGGGCCTCGGCGTCATTGGTGAACAGGTCGGCGGAGGCCGCCACGTCGCGCTTCTTGCCGGGATTGCGGACCAGAACCCCCACCACTTCATAGTGCTTGTCCGACAACAGCCGGTTCAGCAGACCGCCGCCGACCACGCCGCAGCCGGCCACGGCCACCCGCAGCGGCGCCTCCGGCTGGACCGGACCGGGAGGCGCCCCGCGCTCGCCGACCACCGTGCCCTCGGCGCGGCCGAGCGCCGCCACCTCGATCTCGACCCCGTGCTTCATGCCCAGATCGATGGCGTCGTGCTGGACAAGGGCGCCGCCCAGCTGGCGCGCCGTCTCCCAGCTGGCCCGGCGATAACGCAGCGGCGTGCCCGTTTCCGAGGCCGGATCGCGGTCGTAGAGACCGTCCACATCCTTGACCAGACGCACCCGATCCAGACCCAGCTCAGCCGCCAGCACCACCGCCGTCAGGTCCGATCCGCCGCGCCCCAGCAGGGCCACCCGCCCATTCGCGCGCACCCCGCCGAAACCGGGCACCACCACCACCTCATGCTCGGACAGGGCGTGCGCCAGGCGTTCGCCCTTCAGGCTGACCGGGCGGGCGTGCTGGGCCGGCCCCTCGACCACGATGCCCAGTTCCCGCACCGACAGACCCACCGCGTCCAGCCCCACCCGGTCACAGGCGATGGCGACCAGGGCCGCCGCCTTCTCCTCGCCCAGCACCACATAGGCGGGCAGCAGTTCGTTCTCGTGATCCAGACCCAGGGCGCGGGCGTCGGCCAGCAGCCTGTCCGTGTGACCCGAAAGGGCCGACACCACCGCCACCACCTTACGCCCGGCGCGAACGTGGCCGTAGATTTCCGAGGCCACGGCCGGCGCTTCGGCGGCGTTGCGCAGAACGGACGAGCCGAATTTCAGCACCACCACCTCGGCGTCCGGGGCGACCTGGGGTTTCTGTTTATCGGCGACGAGAGCGAGGGCGGAAGCGGGCATCGGGGTGATCCTGAAGGCGGGGTCTGGTGGGGAGGCGGAGGTCGGTTCGGGCCATAAAAAAACCCGCCCGGGGGTCCGGGCGGGGTGTTCGGTTTTTGCGTTTCTCGCCTAGTCGGCGCGCATCATCCGGTCCCCGCCCGCGAGGGCATGGTGGTGGTACCGGTGGTCGTAATCATGGACGCGAAGAGACCCGTCGCCGCGACGGCGATCAGGGTCATCATCATGCTGGCGAAGTGGTCGAGCACAGGCGGCGTCCGGTTGAAGATCGTGCCTCAAGGTGTTCCACGACCCCGCACCGCGTCAACCCCGAAAAGAACAAATTTTTCTCAAGCTGAGCGAATAGGCGTGATTTCACCGACGAATTACGCAATCAGCCCGAAATGAGGTGAATTATTTCGCTTGACCGGCGCCCTTCGCATCCGCAACGTAAGCTCACTCATCAAGACCGGCTGAGGGATTAGGCCCTTTGACGCCGGGGCAACCATCGGGTTCCGCCCGAAACGGTGCCAACTCCTGCGGGGTTTTCAGGGCGACCTGAAAACCGCGAGAGATGGGTGGAGCATCGACGAGGCGACGCTCCACGGTCTGTCACTGCATGGGTTCCCTGGTGAGCCGTTTTGCTGAGTGACCGAGACCCATGACCCTGGCCCTGATCGATCCCGTCGCCCCCGCCGAAGAGCCCGCCTGTCGGCCTGCGTCCGCGCGCCGTCCGTCCGAGTTGCTGTCGCGCGACGGGGCCCACGACGTCGTCGTCCCCATCCCTGACGGTTTCGAGCTCGATTTCGGCGGAACCCTGAACCAGAAGCAGATCGTCGGCCGCCTGCACGGCAAGGCCGGCGCCCCCGTGATCGTCGTGGCCGGCGGCATCTCGGCCGACCGCTACGTCCACCGCACCGAAACCAAGGGCCTGGGCTGGTGGTCAGGGGCCGTCGGCGTGCGCGCCCCCATCGACTTGACCCGCTTCCGCGTCCTGGCCTTTGATTTCGCGCCGGAATTCGGCGAGGGCGTCAAGGACGCCAAGACCCCGCTGACCATCACCACCCAGGATCAGGCGCGGCTGCTGGCCCTGCTGCTGGACCACCTGGGCGTCGAGAAGGTCGCCGCCTTCATCGGCTGCTCCTACGGCGGCATGATCGCCCTGGCCTTCGGCGAGCTCTTCCCCGACTGGGCCGAGCAGCTGGTGGTGGTGTCCGCCGCCCACCGCCCCCATCCGCTGGCCACCGCCTGGCGCGGGATCCAGCGCCGTATCCTGCAATTGGGTCTCGAGACCGGCCGCGTGGATCAGGCCGTCGGTCTGGCGCGCGAACTGGCCATGACCACCTATCGCACGCACGAAGAGTTCGGCGACCGCTTCGATTCCGAGGCCCCCAGCCATGCCGGCCAGGCCTACCCGGTCTGCGACTATCTGACGGCGCGCGGCCGGGCCTATCGCGACCGCACCACCCCCTCGCGCTGGCTGAGCCTGTCGGACTCCATCGACCGCCACCGGGTCGAACCCGAGGCCATCACCGCCCCGGTCACCCTGGTCGGTTTCACCACCGATCGCCTCTGCCCCATCGACGACATGAGGGAACTGGCCGCGCGCCTGCCCAACCTCTGGCGCTTCGAACAACACCCCTCCCTCTACGGCCACGACGCCTTCCTGAAGGAAGACGCCCTGGTCGCGGACATCCTGACTTCCGTACTGAAGGACATCGACCAATGAGCCGCGCCGCCCGCCCCGCCGATCCCCGCACCATCGCCGCCCGCTTGGGCGTCGATACGGACACGGCCCACGGCGCGGTCATGCCGCCGCTCTATCTGTCGTCCAACTATTCCTTCGCCGGCTTCGACCAGAAGCGGAAATACGACTACTCGCGCTCGGGCAATCCGACCCGCGACGTCCTGGCCGAGACCCTGGCCGAGCTGGAAGGCGGCGCCGGCGCCGTCATCACCGCCACCGGCATGGCCGCGGTCGATCTGCCCCTGTCCTTGCTCAACCCCGGCGAGTTGCTGATCGCGCCGCACGACTGCTACGGCGGGACCCATCGCCTGCTGACCGCCCGCGCGAAAAAGGGCCACTTCCGCGTCGCCTTCGTCGATCAGAATGATGCAGAGGCGCTCGACGCCGCCCTGGCCGACGGCTGCAAGCTGGTGCTGATCGAGACCCCGTCCAACCCCCTGCTGCGCGTGGTGGATGTGGCCGACGCCTGTCGCCGCGCCCATGCCGTGGGCGCCAAGGTGGTGGCCGACAACACCTTCCTGTCGCCCGCCCTGCAACGCCCGCTGGAACTGGGCGCCGACATCGTCGTCCACTCGACCACCAAATACATCAACGGCCACTCCGACGTGGTCGGCGGCGCCGTGATCGCGGCCGATCCGGCCGATCATGCGGAACTGGCCTGGTGGGCCAACTGTCTGGGCGTCACCGGCTCGCCCTTCGACGCCTATCAGACCCTGCGCGGGCTGCGGACCCTGTTCACCCGCATCGAGCGCCAGCAGACGACCACGGGTCTGGTCGCCGCCGCTCTGGAACAGCACCCGGCGGTCAAGGCCGTCCACTACCCGGGCCTGAAGTCCCACCCCGGCCACGCCCTGGCGACGCGCCAGCAGTCGGGACCGGGCGCCATGCTCAGCTTCGAACTGAACGGCGGGACCGACGCCGTGCGCGACCTGATCGAGGCCCTCGACATCTTCACCCTGGCCGAGTCGCTGGGCGGGGTTGAAAGCCTGATCGCCCACCCCGCCACCATGACCCACGCCGCCATGACGCCCGACGCGCGCGTCACCGCCGGCATCACCGACGGCCTGATCCGCCTGTCGGTCGGTCTGGAGCACCAGGACGACATCCTGGCCGACCTGATTCAGGCGCTGGACGCCCTGGTGCTGCAACAGGCGGCCTGATGCGAAAAGGGCCTCTCCGGTTCGCCGGAGAGGCCCTCATGTTTCATTTGCGCCGGGCCGTCAGGCCACCGCGCGTTCCAGCATCCGCTGCTGACCGCGCGCGTCCATCGCCGCGTCTTCCAGCGAGAACTGCCCCATCATCCGATCCAGTTCGCGCGCGTCCTGGGCCAGGGAGTGGCTGGCGGCGGTGGCTTCCTCGACCATAGCCGCGTTCTGCTGCGTGACCTGATCCATCTGGGCCACGGCGGTGTTGACCTGTTGCAGGCCGCTGGACTGTTCCTGCGACGAGGCGACGATCTCGCCGGTGATGGCGGTGACGCGCTCGATCTGACCGCCGATCCGCTTCAGGGCCTCGCCGGTGTCGCCGACCAATTGCACGCCCTCCCCGACCTGACGACTGGAGGCCGAGATCAGGGTCTTGATCTCCTTGGCGGCCTCGGCCGAACGCTGGGCCAGGGCTCGCACTTCCGAGGCCACGACCGCGAAACCGCGACCGGCGTCGCCCGCGCGGGCGGCCTCGACCCCGGCGTTCAGGGCCAGAAGATTGGTCTGGAAGGCGATCTCGTCGATGACGCCGATGATATTGCCGATCTCGTTGGACGAGCGTTCGATCTCGCCCATGGCGGTGACGGCGCGACCGACGACGGCCTGGCCCTCGACGGCCTCGCTGCGAGCAGCCTGGACCACGCCGCCCGCCTCGACGGCGTTCTCGGCCGAGCGCGTCACGGTGGCGGTGATCTGTTCCAGAGCGGCGGCGGTTTCTTCCAGGGCGGCGGCCTGCTGTTCGGTGCGGCGCGACAGGTCGTTGGAGGCCTGTGAAATCTCGTGAGCGCTGGCGCCGATGGCGCTGGAGCGGTCGACGATGACGCTCATGGTGCTTTGCAGCCTGGCCATGGCCCCGTTGAAATCGGCGCGCAGCTTTTCATACTCGGGCGCGAAGGCGGTGTTCAGGCGATAGGCCAGCTGACCGTTCGACAGACGGTCGAGGCCTGAAGCGATGCCTTCCACGACCTGGGCCTGCTGACGGGCCGCCTCGGCGTCGCGTTCGGCCTGGGCGATGCGGGCCTGTTCGGCGGCCGCGCGCTGCACCTCGGCCTCGGCTTCCAGCCGCACCTTCTCCTCGGCGTTCTGCTTGAAGGTCAGGACGGCGGCGGCCATGTGGCCGATCTCGTCGCGGCGGCCCACGGCGGGGATGGCGACGTTCAGATCGCCGGCCGCCAGCCGCCCCATGGCGCGCGTCATGGCCTCGACCGGACGGCTCAGCGCCCCGATCAGCCAGGCGATGGCGCCCAGGGCGATAAGCAGGGCCACGACCCCGCCGATGGCGAAGCTCCAGTAGGCCCCCTTGTAGGCGAAGGCCTTGGCCTCGGCGTTGGCGGCGGCGACCACCGCCTCCTTTTCCTGAATGGAGGTGATGGCGGCGCGGATATCCGACAGACGCGCGCCGGCCTCCAGACCGGCGACGGCCTGCGGCTGGGTCGCGGGATCGCGCGCCAGGGCGATCAGACCGTCCGCGCTCTGATGAAAGGCGTCGACAGCAGCCTTCAGCGCCGTCTGTTCCTGCCCATAGGCCGCGTTGACATCGGCGGCGGCCAGATCAGCCAGGCGCGCAACCAGAACCCTGCCCGGCTCCTCATATTTGGGGATGAAATCCGCATCCCGCGTCGCCACAAAGGCGCGCATAGCGTTCTGCTGTTCGACCGCGGCGGCCAGGACCAGGTCCGAGGCCTTGAACATCTCGGCCGAGGCGGCGTTGGCGGCGTCAGCCTTCTGCAGCACCGTCACGGCCCACAGGACCACCATGGTCGCCACCCCGCAGGCCGCGATCACGGCGACGAAGGACAGCATCAGCTTCTTGGGAACGGACAGGTTCTGCAGCATTTCTACGCTCGGGGGGGAGGACTGAGCCTGCTCCCTAGACTCATGCTGTTCGACAAAGCCTTATCGTCCGACAGCGGAAATCTACGTAGTCGCCGCTAAAGCGCCTTCAGCACCACGGACAGGGCGGTCAGCAGCAGATAGACCGCAAAGGCCCGACGCAGCATCCTGCGATCCAGCCGGTGCGCCAGCCGCGCGCCATAGGGGGCGGTCAGGGCCGTCAACACCCCCATGATCACCGCTGCCGGGACGTTGACGTAACCCAGCGACAGCGGCGGACGCCCGGGCGCGTCCCAGCCAAAGACCGCAAAGCCCAGGGCCGCCGTCGCCCCGATGGCCAAACCGAAACCGCTGGCCGTGGCCACCGCCTGGTGGATGGGCCGCCCGCACAGGGTCATCATCATGCCGCCGAAACTGCCGCCGCCGACGCCCATCATGGCCGACAACAGGCCGATGCCTGTCCCCACGCCGCGCCGCCCCCAGCCCGTCGGCAGGTCCTTGCGCAAGGTCACATGCTCGGGCAGCAGCCCCATCTGCATGGCGATCAGCAGCAGGCAGACGCCATAGACCACCGCCAGCCCCTCCATGGAGGTGAAGCCCGCGATCGCCGCCCCGACCAGTCCCCCGAACGCCACCCAGGGCGTCCAGGTCTTCAGCACCACCTCGTCCACCGCCCCATGCGCCCGGTGCGTCGCCAGCGACCGCAGCGAGGTGGCGACAATGGTCAGCAGAGAGGTGCCGATCGCGACGTGCAGGTTGCTCTCGCCGCCGACGCCCAGCACCGAAAAGGCGTAAAACAGCGCCGGCACCAGCACCGTCCCGCCGCCGACCCCGAACAGGCCGCCGATCACCCCCGCCACGGCGCCCGCCGCGATAAGGGCGGCGAACATCATCAGAAGTTCGGACAGGGGCAGGGTCATGATCACTGGCTTAGCCGTCTGCTGTCGCTCCGTCAGCCCCGATCCCTTTCCTCCCCATGCAATGGGGAGGGGGACCGCGTAGCGGTGGAGGGGCTAGGGCGGCGGAACCAAGCAGCCCCTCCGTCTCGTCGGCTTCGCCGCCGATCCACCTCCCCATTGCATGGGGAGGAGAAAGATACTCAGGCTGCCTCGCCCAGACGGGCCTGGCGCGCCTCGGCTTCGCGCACGGCCTCGACCGCGCGGTCCACCACATCGAGGCCGGCCCCGGCCTTCACGCCCTCGACGGTCAGGATGCGACGGAAGGCCCGCGCCCCGGCCCGGCCATGCATCAGACCCAGCATGTGCCGCGCCATGCTCGCCAGATGCGCCCCCTCGGCCAGCCGCCCGGCCATATAGGGACGATAGCGTTCGATGGCGGCGAACGGATCGACGTCCTCGACATCCATGCCGAAGATGCGGCGATCCACCTGCCCCAGCAGGGCCGGCTCGTGATAGGCGGCGCGACCGAGCATGACGCCGTCCAGCTGCACGCCGTCGGCGTCGTCCAGATGCGCCTCGGCCTGATCCAGATCGCCGATGCCGCCGTTGATGCAGATGGTCAGGTCCGGCCGCTCGCGCTTGAGACGACGCACCAGCTCATAGTCCAGCGGCGGCACGTCGCGGTTTTCCTTGGGCGACAGGCCCTTCAGCCAGGCCTTGCGCGCATGGACGATGAAGCTGGTGACGCCCGCCGTCGCCGAGGCGTCGACCGTGGCGAACAGGCTGACCAAGGGGTCCTGATCATCGACGCCGATGCGGCATTTGACGGTGGCCGGGACGCTGACCGCCTCCCTGATCGCCGCCATGCAGTCGGCCACCAGTTCCGGCTCGCGCATCAGACAGGCGCCGAACTTGCCCGACTGCACCCGGTCCGACGGGCAACCGACGTTCAGGTTGATCTCGTCGTAGCCATAGGCCTCGCCGATCCGCGCCGCCTCGGCCAGCTGCGCCGGGTCCGAACCGCCCAGCTGCAGCGCCACCGGATGCTCGACCGCGTCAAAGCCCAGCAGCCGCTCACGGTCGCCGTGGATCACCGCCGGCGCCGTGACCATCTCGGTATAGAGCAGCGCCCGGCTGCTCAGGGCGCGGTGAAACGCCCGGCAGTTGCGGTCGGTCCAGTCCATCATGGGGGCGACGGACAGTCTGTGCGGCGGGTGTGGCGTCATCACTCGGGAAGTCAGGCGGCGCGGATTGGCGGCGGGAAGGCCGGCTATATAGGCCAAACCTTCCCGCAGCGCGAATGCGGCCCCTTCAAGGTCAGAACCAGGCCTTGACCCCGACCACGAAACGCGTGGCGTCCACGTCGTCGCCGCGCGCCCTGGCGTAGTCGGCCGTGTCGCCGAACGACCGGCTCCATTCGACGCCGACATAGGGGGCGAACTCCTTGCGGATCTCATAGCGCAGACGCAGCCCCGCCGTGACCGAGGTCAGGCCCGAACCGATCTCCAGCTCGGGAATGTCGCTGGCCGAAAAGGCCACTTCGACGGCGGGTTGCAGGATCCATTTCTGGGTGATGCGCTGATCGTATTCCGCCTCGGCGCGGGCGGTGAGGTCGCCCTCGGTCGACACGAAGGCGGCGGCGCTCATCTCGAACCAGTAGGGCGCCACGCCCTGAACCCCGACGGTCAGATGGGTCGTGTCGTCGCCGTCGGGACGGAAGTCTTGCCGGACGCCCGCCTGCACGTCCCAGAAGGGAGCGACAGCGCGGCTGTAGAGGGCCTGGACCTCGGCGTCGTGCAGCCTGCCGTCAAAATCGCCCTCGCCCTCGGTCTTCCACCAGAAGCGGTTGATGTCGCCGCCCGTATAGCCCTGGGCGTTCCAGCTGTAGCCCTTCTCCCCGTCGCCGAAGCTCGCCTCGATGGAGTCGATCAGGACGGCGGTGATGCGCACATCGCCGTTCTCGGCCAGCAGTTGCTTGCGTGCGGCCGCCATGGCGGCGGGATCAAACAGCAGGTCCGCCGCATGGGCGGGCGCGGCGCGGGCGGCGGCGGGCGGCGGCGTCTCGACCATCCGTCCGCCGACGGCGTCCACGCTGGTCGGGATATCGGGCGCGCCGCCGGTCATGGCCGACATGTCATGCCCCGCATGGGGATCGGCGGCGGGCGTTTGGCCCATGTTGTGACCCGCATGAGGATCGGCCGGCGCCGTCTGCATCCCGTTCATGTCGTGACCGGCATGAGGATCAGCCGCAGCGGCAGGAGCCGCGCCCATGTCGTGACCCGCATGAGGGTCAGCGGCAGGCGTTTGAGCCGGAGCCATCTGCATCCCGCTCATGTCATGACCAGCGTGCGGGTCTGCCGCAGCCGCCGGAGCCGCGCCCATGTTGTGCCCGGCATGAGGGTCAGTAGCAGGCGCCTGGACCGGAGCCGTCTGCATCCCGCTCATGTCATGGCCGGCATGCGGGTCGGCGGCAGGCGCCGGGGCTGCGGCCGGAGGCGCGACTCGGCGCGGCTGAGGCGCAGCAGCGCGCGGCCTGGGCTTGGGCGTCGGCCGGGCTTGCGGCGGACGGGTGGGCGCGGCGTGGGCGCCGTGACCTGAATGGCTCCCGTGGCTCTGGGCGACGGCGGAACCGGCGGCCAGCATCAGGGGCAGAACCGCGACGGCGGCGAACAGGGCGCGGCTCATCGGGCGGCTCCTTCCAGCGGACGAACCGTGACGACGTTGAACATCCCCGCGTGCATGTGCATCAGCAGGTGACAGTGGAAGGCCCAGTCGCCCGGCGCGTCGGCGGTCAGGTCGAAGGTCACCTTGGACCCCGGCGCCACATTGACCGTGTGCTTCAGCGGCTGATGCCCGTCGTGACCGTTGACCAGCTCGAAGAAGTGGCCATGCAGGTGGATCGGGTGGGCCATCATGGTGTCGTTGACCAGGGTCACGCGCACCCGCTCGTTCAGCTCGAACCGGATCGGCTCGACCAGCTCCGAGAACTTGCGCCCGTCGAAGCCCCACATGAAGCGTTCCATATTGCCGGTCAGATGGATCTCCATCGAACGCGACGGCGGACGCGTGTCCCTGTTCGGCGTGAGCGAGCGCAGGTCGGTGTAGACCAGCACCCGGTGATCCACGTCCTGAAGGCCCTGCGGGCGCTCGCCCAGACGGTTGGCGGGCGCGGGCGCGATGGCGTCCACGCCGACGCCGACCGCCATGTCGGCGGGGGCGTTGTTCGGGTCGCGCATGCTCATCCCGCTGTGGTCCATCGGCGCGGCGGAAGCGGCTCCGGCGGCGCCGTGGGCTGAATGGTCCATGCCCGCCATGGAGCCGTGATCCATCCCGCCCATGCCCATGTCGGCCATGGTCAGATTGGGAACCTTGCGCAGCGGCGGGACCTCGGCCGTCATGCCCAGGCGCGGCGCCAGGGTGGCGCGGCCCATGCCGGAACGGTCGATGGCTTCCGACACGATGGTGTAGGCGCGGTCCTCAAGCGGGCGGACGATGACGTCATAGGTCTCGGCGACCGAGATCTGGAACTCGTCCACCTCGACCGGGCGGACGTGCTCGCCGTCGGCCTGAACCACGGTCATGGCCAGACCCGGAATACGGACGTTGAAGATCGACATGGCCGAGGCGTTGATGACGCGCAGACGCACCCGCTCGCCGGGCCGGAACAGGCCGGTCCAGTTCTCCTGCGGGCCGTGGCCGTTGATCAGATAGGTATAGGTCGTGCCGTTGACGTCCAGGATGTCGCGCGGGTCCATACGCATCCCGCCCCACATCCGCCGCTCGGCCAGGCTCATGCCGTCCGACCCGTCCAGCAGGCCCGCCAGGGTGGTCTTCTGCTGATTGAAATAGCCGGGGCTCTTCTTCAACCTGGCCAGGATCTCGTGCGGATGCAGGAAGCTCCAGTCCGACAGGACCAGGACGTGCTCGCGGTCATAGCCGACCGGATCGGCGCCCGCCGGGTCGATGACGATGGGGCCGTAGTGGCCCATGGCCTCCTGCATCCCCGAATGGCTGTGATACCAGTAGGTGCCCGACTGCCTGATCGGGAACTCATAGACGAAGGTCTCGCGCGGCTTGATGCCGGGGAAGCTGATGCCCGGCACCCCGTCCATCTGGAAGGGCAACAGCAGGCCGTGCCAGTGGATAGAGGTGTCCTCGTCCAGGGTGTTGGTCACCGACAGGCGTACGTTCTGGCCCTCCCGCATCCGCAGCAGGGGCGCGGGCAACAGGCCGTTGACGGTGAAGGCGTGACCGGTGCGACCGCCGACTGTGAAGTCGGAATGGCCCACCGTCAGGTCGATGTTCGGCCCCGTCAGGGTCGGCAGGTCGGCGCGCAGGCCCGCAGACCCCGTCTGCGCCCAGGCGGGCAGCAGCCCCGAAAGACCAAGCAGTCCACCGCCCGCAGCCGCGCCGCGCAACAGAGACCTGCGATCAAGAGCCATGCTCGACATGGAGGGCGTCATCCTTCTTGCACCATCCCGCACCAGACGAACGCGACGCGGGTTTCACTGGCTATTACGCGGCCCGACCCGCCGCCCCTTGCGACAGGACGCCACAGAGCGTCCAGAACGATCACGCCCGCCGCGAGGGATGACCGCCGTCGGTGCGTAGGATCATGCAGGGACGCGCTCCAGAACACGAAATGGCGCGCGAGAGGGGCTCATCGCCATGAAACTGCTTCGACTATCCACCCAGATCCACAAGTGGGTCGCGCTCGTGATCGGCATCCAGGTGCTTTTCTGGGTCGGCGGCGGCCTGGTGATGACCGCCATCCCCATCGAGACCGTCCGCAGCGAGCATCGCTTCCAGAAGCCGGACTATCCCGCCTTCGCCATCGACGCCCTGATCCCGATGCAGACGGCGGCGGCCCGTCTGTCGGCGCCCGTCGACAAGGCCGAACTGCGCCACACCCCGCGCGGCCCGGCCTGGGTCTTCACGCCCAAGAGCGGCGAGCCGGTCATTCTGTCAGCTCTGGACGGCGAGCCCTTCGCCGCCTTGCCGCGCGCCGAAGCCCTGCGCCTGGCCCAGGCCGCCTATCGCGGCGAGGCCCAGGCCGAAAAGGCCACCCTGTTCGACAAGGCCCCGCGCGAGACGGGCCGCGAGGGCCCGCTGTGGCGCGTCGACTTCAATGATTTTGAACACACCAGCTTCTATCTGTCGCCCGAGACGGGCGAGGTCGTCACGCGCCGCTCGGGCGTCTGGCGCTTCTATGACTTCTTCTGGCGGCTGCACATTCTCGACTTCAAGAACGGCGAGAACTTCAACCATCCGACCCTGATCGTCATCACCATCCTGACGCTCAGCATGGTGATCAGCGGCTTCATCCTGCTGTGGATCAAGCTGGCGCGCGACTGGACAGTGCATCAGGCCGCCCGCCGCAAGCTGGCGCAGAAGGTCTAGGAGATCACAGGGATACCGGCGGCGCCAGCATCCCCATAGCCCCGACCAGAGCCAGGATCAGCAGACCCAGGGCCAGCTCCGCGCCCAGACTGAGCCTCAGCCCCGAAAGTCCGCCCTCGCCTCGCTCCAGAGCCGGGGTCGAACGGAACCGGTGCAGCGCCGCCAGCCCCAGCATGGCCGCAAAGGCCACCAGCTTGAGCGCCAGAAGACGGCCATAGGGCGTCTCGCCCAGGGTCAGGGCGCGCGCGAAACTGACCAGAAAGGCGCTGTTGATCAGGCCGGTCACCAGAAGGACAGCGACGCAGAGCGTCCCCACCCTGGCGAAACCGCTCAGCGCCGACGCCAGGGCTGTCTGCGACGCCGCGTCCCCCTCGATCCGCCGCGTCGCTAGGACCAGGAAAGCGAAGACCGCGCCGAGCCAGATCAGGGCCGCCACGGCGTGCAGGATGTCGGCGGTCAGATGAAGCCAGCGCCCCGCTCCCTCGGTCGCCGCCCCATGTCCGGTCCAGGCGAAGTTGGCGGCGACGATCAGGCCCAGCCCCAGAGCCACACACCACAGCCCCCGCCCCGGAGGCAGGACCAGAACCGTCAAGACCAGCAGCAGGGCCGCCCCCGCCCGCACGGCATAGGCCGCGCCCAGCGCGGTGGCGCCGACGACGAAGCCGAGGGCCTCGGGGTTCAACGCCTGATCCGGCGTCCCAGCCATCAGCCCGGTCTGCAAGGTCAGCGCCGCCAGCGCCAGCAGCGTCAGAGCCGCCGCGCCAGCCCCCAGGACCGGACGCGTCCAGCGCGGCGGCTGCCCGCCGAAGACCCCACCGGCGTAAAGCATGAAGGCCGGCAGGCCCAACACCACGGACGCCGCCGCATACTGAGCCGCGCGCAGCCCCATCAGCCAGGCCTCCATGCTCAGCGCACGGTGAAGGGCACGGAGCCGGTCATGCGGTGGCCGTCGCTGGAGGCCAGCCGCCAGTTGATGACATAACCTCCCGCCGCCAGAGGCCGGGCCACGGAGGCGCTCAAGGTCTTACCGTCCTCGCTGACGGTCGTGCGTACCGGCGTCTTCACGCCCGCCGCACTGACCACCTCAAAGGTCGAGAAGGCCGGAGCCATCTTCTCGCTGAAGGTCAGGCTGATGGCGCGCGGCGAGGCGACCGTCGATCCCGCCGCCGGGGTCGAACTGACCAGACGGGCATGGGCAGCGGCGGCGGACGGCGACATCAGGGCCGCAGCGACCGCGGCGACGGGCAGAAGACGAAACAGGGACATTGGGCGCTCCTTTGGAAAATCAGCTCTCCTGACCCTTACGCGTCGGCCCCTTCACGCCCTCGCCGAGGGGTGTTGACCTTACCATGACGGGAAGGTTTAGAAGGTCGAGGCTGTAAATGACGAAAGGCACCCGCCCATGTCCGACGCCTCCCTGAAAGCCCTTGATCTGCCTGTCCTCGGCATGACCTGCGCCAGCTGCGTCGGCCGGGTCGAGAAGGCGGTGCGCGCCGTGCCCGGCGTGACCGAGGCCAGCGTCAACCTGGCCGCCGAACGCGCCCACGTGGTGCTGGACGCAGGCGGTTCACCCGCCGCCGTCGCCGACGCCATCCGCGCCGCCGGCTATGAACCGCTGGAAGAAGAAGTCGTCTATCGTGTGCGGGAAATGACCTGCGCCAGCTGCGTCGGTCGCGTCGAGAAAGCCCTGGCCGCCGTGCCCGGCGTCCTCAGCGCCAGCGTCAATCTGGCCACCGAACGGGCCACGGTGCGCTTCCTGTCAGGAACCGTCGCCTTCCGCGATCTGGCCGCCGCCGTGCAGCAGGCCGGCTATGTGCTGGAGCAACCTGAACAGGGCGACGCAGAGGCCGGTGATCGCGAACAGGCCGCCCGCGCCGCCGAGATCCGCAACCTGGGCCGCGCCGTCCTGATCGCCGGGGTCGCCACCCTGCCCCTCTTCGTGCTGGAGATGGGCTCGCACTTCATTCCCGGCATGCACCACTGGCTGGCCGAGACCATCGGCGTGCAGAACTGGCGGTTAATCAGCTTCGTCCTGGCCACCTTCGTCCTGTTCGGACCGGGCCTGATCTTCTTCCGCAAGGGGGCGCCCGCCCTGTTGCGCCGCGCCCCGGACATGAACTCCCTGGTGGTGCTGGGTGCCAGCGCGGCCTGGGCCTTCTCAAGCGTGGCGACCTTCGCCCCCGCCCTGCTGCCCGAGGGCACGGCCAACGTCTATTTCGAGGCGGCGGCCGTCATCGTCACCCTGATCCTGGTCGGGCGCTGGATCGAGGCCCGCGCCAAGGGCCAGACCAGTCAGGCCATCCGCCGCCTGATGTCGATGCAGGCCAAGACCGCCCGCGTGGTGCGCGACGGGCTTGAGCAGGACGTGGCCATCGACAGCGTCCAGCCCGGCGACATCGTCGTGGTCCGCCCCGGCGAGCGCGTCCCCGTCGACGGCGTGGTGATCGAGGGGTCGTCCTGGCTCGACGAATCCATGCTGACCGGCGAGCCCATCCCGGTCGAGAAGAGCGCGGGCGCCAAGGTCGTCGGCGGCACCCTGAACACCACGGGCGCCTTCCGCTTCGAGGCGCAGCAGGTCGGCGCCGAGACCGTGCTGGCCCAGATCGTCCGCATGGTCGAAACCGCCCAGGGCGCCAAGCTGCCCATTCAGGCCCTGGTCGACCGCGTCACCGGCTGGTTCGTGCCGGTCGTCATGGCCGTGGCCGTCCTGACCTTCGCCATCTGGTATCTGCTGGGCCCCGATCCGGCGCTGGGCATGGCCCTGGTCGCCGCCGTGGCGGTGCTGATCATCGCCTGCCCCTGCGCCATGGGCCTGGCCACCCCGACCTCGATCATGGTCGGCGTGGGCCGGGCCGCCGAACTGGGCGTCCTGTTCCGCAAGGGCGAGGCGCTGCAAGCCCTGCAAGGCGTCGACCTGATCGCCTTCGACAAGACCGGCACCCTGACGGCCGGCCGTCCCGAGCTGACCGACCTGAGCCTGGCCGAGGGCTTCGCCGAGGACGAGGTTCTGGCCCTGGTCGCCGCCGTCGAGGGCCAGTCCGAACACCCCGTCGCCCGCGCCCTGGTCGAGGCCGCCGGCGCGCGCGGCCTGAGCGTCGTCCGCCCGGAAGACTTCGCCTCCGTGCCCGGCAAGGGCGTGGCGGGTCTGGTCGCGGGTCGCCGCATCGAGGTCGGCGCCGACCGCTACATGGCTGATCTGGGCCACGACGTCGGCGCCTTCGCCGAGGCCGCCGCCCGTCTGGGCGACGAGGGCAAGACGCCCCTCTACGCCGCCATCGACGGTCAGCTGGCGGCCGTCATCGCCGTGGCCGACCCGATCAAGCCGACCACCCCCGCCGCCATCGCCGCCCTGCACGAGATGGGGCTGAAGACAGCCATGATCAGCGGCGACAACCGCCGCACCGCCGAAGCCGTCGCGCGTCGTCTAGGCATCGACGAGGTCCACGCCGAGGTCATGCCCGACGGCAAGGTCGCCGCCATCACCGCCCTGAAGGCCGGCGGACGCCGCATCGCCTTCGTCGGCGACGGGGTTAACGACGCCCCGGCCCTGGCCTCGGCCGATGTCGGCCTGGCGGTCGGCGGCGGCGCCGACGTGGCCATCGAAAGCGCCGACGTGGTCCTGACCGGCGGCGACCTGCGCGGCGCCGTCAGCGCGGTCGGCCTGTCGCGGGCGACCATGAGCAACATCCGCCAGAACCTGGCCTGGGCCTTTGGTTACAACGTCCTGCTGATCCCGGTCGCGGCGGGCGTCCTCTATCCGGCCTTCGGCTATCTGCTGTCGCCCATGCTGGCGGCGGGCGCCATGGCCCTGTCCAGCGTCAGCGTGGTGCTGAACGCCCTGCGCCTGCGCGCCTTCAAACCCCAGATCCACGGAGCCGCTCAATGAACATCGGCAAGGCGTCCCAGGCCACCGGCGTCTCGGCCAAGATGATCCGCTACTACGAGTCCGTCGGCCTGATCCGGCCCTCGGAGCGGACCGAGAGCAATTATCGCGACTTCGGCGAACGCGACCTGAACGATCTGCGCTTCATCCGCCGCGCTCGCAGTCTGGGCTTCTCGGTCGAGGAGATCAGCCGCCTGCTGTCCCTGTGGCGCGACCACAACCGGCCCAGCCGCGAGGTCAAGGCCATGGCCGAAAAGCACGTCGCCGACCTCGACGCCCGCATCAAGGAGATGCAGGCCATGGCCGACGCCCTGCGCACCCTGTCGCATTGCTGCGCCGGGGACGACCGCCCCGACTGCCCCATCCTGTCCGACCTGGCGGGATCGCCCGCCGCTGTTTCCCAAGGAGTTCCCCAATGATCGCCCTGACCATCCCCAGGATCCGCTGCGGCGGCTGCGTGGCCAGCGTCGAGAAAGCCATCCACGGCGTCGACGCCTCGGCTGCAATCAAGGCCGACATCGAGGCCCGTCGCGTCGAGGTCGCCACCAGCGCCGACCGTCAGTCCCTGATGACCGCTCTGAACGACGCCGGCTATCCGGCCGAGGCGGCCTGATCATGAACCGGATGAAGATCGCCACCCTCGCCTTCGGCGCCGTCCTCCTGGGCGGCGCGGGCTTCCTGCTGAACGGCCTGCCCACCGTGGCCCAGGCCTCAGACATGACCGTCTACAAGAGCGATTCCTGCGGCTGCTGCGGCGGCTGGGTCGAGCATATGCGCAAGGCCGGCTACGCCATCCGCGTCGTCTCGACCGACGACCTGGCCCCGGTCAAGGTCCGCCTCGGCGTGCCGGAATCCCTCTGGAGCTGCCACACCGCCGTCGTCGATGGCAAGGTGATCGAGGGCCACGTCCCCGCCGCCGCCGTCGACGCCTTCCTGAAATCCCCGGGCGCCGCGCGCGGGATCGGCGTGGGCGGCATGCCGACCGGCTCGCCCGGCATGGAGGCCCCGGGCTACGCCCCCGAACGCTATGACGTCATGCGCTTCGGCGGCGGCGCCCCCGCCCGCTTCATGACCTTCGAGGGCGCGACCCCGGTTCGCCGCTAAAGACAAAGGCCCCGCCGGTTCGCCAGCGGGGCCTTTTCGTCTTCAGTCCCTGACCAGCCCGCCGTCAACGACCAGGTTCTGGCCTGTCACCGCCCGGCTCCACGGCGAGGCGAAGAACAGCACCGCGTCGGCGAACTCCTGCGGCGTCGTCACCGAGCGCAGCGGCGTCATTCCGGCGATCAGGTCGAACACCGCGTCCGGCGTCGCCGCGCTGGCGTCCGTGGTCCGCAGCAGCCCGCCCGAGACCATGTTGACCGTAATGCCCGACGGGCCCAGATCACCCGCCGCCGTCCGCGTCAGGCTGAGCAGGGCCGCCTTGGCGGCGGTGTAGTCGTGATAGGGCACCACCGGATTCTGGAACAGGTTGGTGCCGATGTTCACCACCCGGCCGAAGCCCTGCGCGCTCATGCCCGGCGTCGTCGCCTGGATGACGTTCAGGGCGCCGCGGATCACAATCGAGAATTGGCGGTCCATGTCCTCCCACGGAATGTCGGCCATCTGGGCGCGCGCGTCGCCGTTGAAGCTGTAGTCGAGCGCGTTGTTGACCACGGTGCTGATCGGCGCGCCGAAATGGGCCTGCGCCTTCGTCACCATGGCCTCCACCGCTGCGCGGTCCGTCACGTCGGCCTTGATGGCGACGGCGCGCTCGCCCAACTCAGCGGCCAGAGCCTCGGCTTGTTCGCCGCTGGCGCGCCAGTTGATGACCACCCGCGCGCCCTGACCGGCGAAGGCCCGCGCCGCCGCCGCGCCCACGCCGCGCGCGCCGCCGGTGATGAGAACAATCTGATCGCGGATTTCCATGAGAACGACTCGCAGCAGGGGAAACGACCTCAGCCATAGGCCGGGCGACCGCCGAAGGCCAGCCGCGCCTGACCGAACACGGGTTGCATTTAGCTAAATTCCTAATTAGGATTCTCCCTCATGAACAGCCTGTTCAAGGCCCTGTCCCATCCGGTGCGACGACGCATCATCGCCATGCTGAGGGCGGGACCGCTGGCGTCCGGCGACATCGCCGCCGTCTTCGACATGAGCTGGCCGACGATCACCGGCCACCTCAATGCGCTGAAGGAGGCTGGTCTGGTCAGCCCCGAACGCGACGGCCAGTCGATCCGCTACCGGCTGGAGATATCGGCGGTTGAAGAAGCTCTGGCCTTCCTCATGGACCTGAGCGGAACAGGCAGGACGAATGAGGAGGAGACGCCGACATGACCATTCCCCGCTTTACCTTGCTGGACGCCCTGACCGGTCTGACCGTCGTCGGCCTGATCGCAGTCGCCATCGGCGTCCAGATCGCCGGCCCGACAGGCGCCATCCCCATGCATTTCGACATTCACGGCCAACCCGACCGTTGGGGCGACCGCAGCGAACTGTCGGGCCTGATCGGCTTCATGGCCTTCATGGCGGCGATCACCGCCGGACCGATGAGCTGGTACGCCAAGCGTACCCCGGACGCCGCGCGACGTCGCGGTCTCGAGATCGGGCAACTGGTCTCCCTCTTGGCCATCGTCGGGACCAGCGGCTTCATGGTGTGGATGATCCTGGGACGCGGCGCTTCGCAACCGGGCCTGTCCATGGCCATGACGGCCGCCCTGATGAGCCTGCTGTTCGCCGTCCTGGGCGCCTTCATGGGACGGATCGCGCCCAACCCCGTCATCGGCGTCCGCACCCCCTGGAACTACAAGAGCCGCCTGGCCTGGGACCGTTCCAACCGGCTGGCGGGCCGCCTCTTGTTCTGGCTGGGTCTGCTCGGCCTGATCACCGCCCCTGTCCTGCCCCAGCCGCTGGGCTTCAGCCTGCTGATCGCCGGGGTTCTGATCGCCGCCGCCTGGTCGGTCTTCGAGAGCTGGCGCGTCTGGCGCGCCGACCCTGACCGGCAACCCTTCTGATCTCACCCCCTTCAAGACGGAGACAAGCATGCTGACCCTCGCCGCCGCCCTGCTGTTCTCGCCGGTTTCGACGCCCGTCGAGCTGGCCTCCACGCCCGCCGCCCTGCACGGAACCCTGCTGACGCCGGACGGCCCGACGCGCGCCGCCGCCGTCATCATCGCCGGTTCCGGCCCCACCGACCGCGACGGCAACAGCCCCATCGGCGTCACCGGCGGCGTCTATCGCCAACTGGCCGAGGGCCTGGCCGAGCGCGGCATCGCCACCGTCCGGTTCGACAAGCGCGCCATCGCCGCCAGCGCCCCCGCCGCGACCAGCGAGGCTGACCTCACCTTCGACACCTATATCGACGACGCCAAGGCCTGGGCGTCTCTCACCGCACAGAAGACAGACGCGCCCTGCGTCTGGCTGATCGGTCATTCGGAAGGCGCCCTGATCGCCCAGGCGGCGGCGGTGGACAATCCGCACGTCTGCGGACTGGTCCTTCTGTCGCCGGTCGGCGTGCGCGCCAATGTCGAACTGCGTCGCCAGCTCGACCCCAAACTGCCGCCCGCCGTCAAACCCGAAGTCGATCAAATCATGACCGAGCTGGAAGCCGGTCGCACCATCGCAGAGATTCCGCCCTACCTGGCCGTGCTGTTTCGCCCGTCGATCCAGCCCTATCTGATCTCCTACTTCGTGGTGGACCCCCAGGCCCTGATCGCCGCCTATGATCGTCCGGTCCTGCTGGGCCATGGTTCGACCGACATCCAGGTGGTTCCGGCCAACAGCGAGACCCTTCTGGCGGCGCAACCCAAGGCCAAACGAATTGTCTTCGAGGGTCTGAACCACGTCCTGCGCCCGGCCCCTGCTGACCCAGCGGGCAACGCCGCCACCTATGGCGACGCCTCCATACCTCTGGGCGCAGAGGTCGCTCCTGCCGTGGCCGACTTCATCCTGGCGCAGCGCTGAGGCGCCCTACCCGTCCAGTTCTGCGCGCGCCTGCTCGGCCAGATCGAAGAAGCGGCGGCGGACCTCGGCGGCGTAGGGGTTGTCGTGTTCGATGGCGCGGAACACCGCCGCGCTGTCGTGGCGGACCATATCGACGCCCTGCATGACGCGCTCGAAGCTGGTCGTGGTCATGCGCGTCGGCAGGGGCTCCATAGCCAGCAGAACCTTGGCGATCAGATGGGTCAGGCCCTGGACCGTCGCCGCCTCGCGGTCGTGATCCTCGGGCGTGACGACGAAGACCTTGAGCGCCAGCGCCTTGCGGCAGAAGGCGGCGACGCGCCACGCCGCCTTGCCGCCCCGCACCGGGCAGACGGCGATGCGCAGACCGGCGATGCCGTCCTTGCCGCTCTGAGGACCGAACAGGGGGTGGGCGCCGACGATCTCAACGCCCTCCGGCAGACCCTCCAGCATGACCTGCGCCGGCTTCACCTTCACTGATCCGACGTCGAGGATCAGGGCGCCGGGCGTCACGTGCGGCGCGATGGCCGCCACCGTCTCGGCCAGAACCCCGACCGGCACGGCCAGCACCACCACGGGACAGGCTGCGGCTTCTTCCAGCGTCGTCAGCCGCGCCACCCCCTCGCCATCCGTCGCCGCCGGGTCATGGGCGAGAATGTCGAACCAGCGCGACAGATGCCTGGCCGTCAGCCGCCCGAAGGCGCCGAAGCCGATCAGGCCGAGTTGGGGTTTGGGGCTGCTCACCCGGCCAGCGTCTCCTGGAACCGGACCGGCTGGCCGTGCGCCGTACCGATCAGTTCGCCGTCCTTCATCACTACCCGGCCGCGCACGATGGTGGCCACCGGCCAGCCCGTCGTCTCGAAGCCGTCGAAGGGGGTCCAGCCGCAGCGCGTCGCCTGCTGATCGTGGGTGATGGTCTTCTTGGCCTTCAGATCGACGATGGTCAGGTCGGCGTCATAGCTGACCGCCATCCGCCCCTTGTTCGCCGTGCCGAACACCCGCTGCGCCCCGCCCGAGGTCAGGTCGATGAAGCGTTCCAGCGACAGCCGCCCGTTCGCCACATGGGTCAGCATCAGCGGCACCAGGGTCTGCACCCCCGGCATGCCCGACGGCGAGGCCGGATAGGGCTTGGACTTTTCTTCCTTGGTGTGCGGCGCGTGGTCCGAGCCCAGGACGTCGGCCACCCCCTGCTGCATCCCCCACAGCCACAGAGCGTCGACGTGCTCCTGCGAGCGGATCGGCGGATTCATCTGGGCGTAGGCGCCGAGGCGCTGATAGGCTTCCGGCGCGACCAGCGTCAGGTGCTGGGGCGTGATCTCGACCGTGGCGACGTCCTTGTGGAAGCGCAGGAACTCCATCTCGTCCCTGGTCGTGACGTGCAGGACGTGGATACGGGCGCCGGTCTCCTTCGCCAGCCCGACCAGACGGCGGGTGGACATGATGGCGCTCTCGGCGTCGCGGACCTCGGGATGGCTCGTCCAGTCGCCGGTGCGGGCCAGACTGCGGCGCTCGACCAGTCGGTATTCGTCCTCGGAGTGGAAGGTGGCGCGGCGGCGCACGTTGGACAGGACCTTGCGCACCCCCTCGTCGTCGGCGATCAGCAGGTCGCCGGTCGAGGCGCCCATGAAGACCTTGACCCCACAGCAGCCCGGCAAGCGCTCCAGATCAGCCAGATGCTCGGCGTTCTCGTGCGTGCCGCCCACATAGAAGGCGTGGTCGGTCCACATCCGGTTGTTGGCCCGCACCAGCTTGTCGGCCATGGTGTCGGGATCGGTGGTGTTGGGATTGGTGTTCGGCATCTCGAACACGGCGACGACGCCGCCCAGAGCCGCCGCGCGGCTGCCGGTCTCGAGGTCTTCCTTCCACTCCAGACCCGGCTCACGGAAGTGGACCTGGGTGTCGATGACGCCGGGCAGGACCGTCAGGCCCGTGGCGTCGAACACCTCACCCGCCGAGGCTTGCGACAGGTCGCCGATGAAGGCGATCCGGCCATCGATGACGCCGACGTCCGCCTTGCCGCGTCCGGCGTGGTTGGCGACTTCGCCGCCCCGCACGATCAGGTCATAGGTCTGGGTCATGGGCGCATCTCCTGAGGTCGAGCGCTTATGCGCGCCTGAGGCCTCAGGGGGAACCCCCGACGGCTCAGTCGGCCAGTTGCGCCAGCAGCTTCTTCGACGCCTTCAGCACCCGCTCATAGGGCAGGTCCATCATGTGCTGGATGTGCTGGTTCAGGCGTGGATCCAGGTCGACGAACTCCTGCAGGCTGCGCGGACCGCGCACCGCCACCCCGGTCCAGGGGCGACGCAGGGTCTCGTCCGAGGGGCCGAACACGCCCACCGCCGGCACGCCCGCCGCCACCGCCAGCTGGGTCCACAGCGAGTCCCCGCCGATATAGAAGTCGGCTCGCGACAGGGCCGCGACCGTCTGCAGCCGCGTCAGCCGCCCCTGCAGTTCGATCACCCGCTCGCGCTTGACGGCGAAACGGATCGAGTGAGCCGCGTCGCGATCGGCCTCCTCGCCGACGATCATCAGCCGCCCGCCGGCCAGAGGCCCGTCTTCGCCCAACAGCGACAGGGCCACCTTGGCGTAACGGTCGGCGGGCCAGCGCTTGCCGATCCAGTCCACACCGGGACCAATCGCCAGGATCGGACCTTCGCCCGGAGGGATCAGGGCGTCGGCGGCTTCCTGCGTATCGCGCCCGACGAACAGCTTCGGCGCCGGAATCTCGTCCAGTTGCAGCACCCGCGCCGCCTGTTCGACCAGATGGACGTCGGGCAGGATCTTGCCCTTCACCGCCCGCTTCTGACGCCGCAGCTTGCCCGACAGGGTCGAGCCGCGCATGTCGACCACCAGCCCCCAGTTGGTCTCACGCACCTGGTTCCACAGGGCGATCCAGTCCCAGCGACCGTCGCGGTCCAGAACGATCAGCCGCTCCAGCCTTGGAGTGTCCGCGAACAGTGGGGCGCTGGCCGGCGATCCGACGACGGTGAAGGTGGCCTGCGGGATGGCCTCGACCAGATGGGCGAGCGTCCCCGACGAGAGGACCGCGTCTTCTGCGTCCGCCTCGGCGATATAGAGGATCGGAAACCGCCCATGCATGGCGGCGAGCCTAGAGGGATTCTCCACGGAATTCAGCGGTGATGACCGAGCCCCGCGCTTTCCCGCTCACCTTGCGCTAAACGCCGCCCATGTCCCTGCCCCTCCTCCCCGATCGGACCTGCGGCGGCTGCGTCGAGTGCTGCCGCGTGATCCCGCTGAACCTGCCCGAGCTGGCCAAGCCGACGGGCGAGCTGTGCGGCTATTGCGTCGACGGGGCGGGCTGTTCTGTGCATGAGATCAGGCCCCAGACCTGCCGCGTCTGGTTCTGCCTGTGGCGGGCGGTCGAGCTGTCCGACGACTGGCGGCCCGACCACAGCGGCGTCATCATCCGTCCCGACGGCGTCGAACGGGGCGAGATCACCCTCTATGTCGTGCGCCGCTCGGACTTCCTGGCGGGCCTGGACTTCTTCGCCACAGTCGCCGGCTGGATCGCCGAGGGGGTCGAGGTGGCGCTCAGCGTCCCCGGCCCGGTCGGGACCTATCCGGCCCGCGCCGTCGTCACCGACTGGCTGCGCCCCGCCATCGAGGACGGCGATCTCGAGGACTTCCTCGCCCGCGTCCTCGCCTCGCTGGACCGACTGGCCGAGCATGACTTCCAGCCCGACGGGGTCACGGCAAGGTATGCGGTGGTATAGGGCCCCGCCCCTCCCTATCTTGGCCGCATGTCCATCGCCCGCCTCGACAGCCGCGCCCTGATCCGCGTCACCGGCCCTGACGCCCGCCCCTTCCTGCACAACCTGCTGACGCAGGACGTGGAGACCCTGGAACCCGGGGGCCTGCGCTTCAGCGCCCTTCTGTCCCCGCCCGGCCGGCTGCTGTTCGACCTCTTCTTGTGGGGCGAGGAGAACGGCGTGGTGCTGGATGTCGCCGCCGATCGCCGCGACGCCCTGGTCCAGCGTTTGTCGATGTACAAGCTGCGCTCCAGCGTCGAGGTCATGCCCATCCCCGACGCCGTCTTCGTCGCCTGGAACGAGACGCCCCAAGGCTTCGTCCCCGATCCCCGCCTGCCCGAACTCGGCGGTCGCCGTTGGGGCGACCAGTGCGAGACCGATGCGACCGAGGCCGACTGGCAGGCGCACCGTCTGGCCCTCGGCGTGCCGGACCCGACGGCGGACACCCTCACCGACAAGACCTATCCCATCGAGGCGGACTTCGACCTGTTGAACGGCATCGACTTCCACAAGGGCTGCTTCATCGGTCAGGAGACCACCTCGCGCATGAAGCGGCGCGGCACGATCAAGAACCGCATGATGGCCATCGCCTTCGACGGCCCCGCCCCCGAACGCGGCGCCGAGGTGCTGAATGGCGAACTTCGCGCCGGCGAGGTCATGACCGGGGCCGACGGCCGCGCCATCGCCCTGATGCGTCTGGACCGACTGGAGGGCGATCTGAGCGTCGACGGCCGCCCCGTGCGCGCCGAAAAGCCCCGCTGGATCCCTGATTTTCAAGGCTAATTTCAGAAAGACGGAAAATCTGCTTATCATGATGTAAAAGTCGCTTGACGCAGAACGCGGCGTTGGTAAAGTTCACTTGTCACAACGACAGGGGAGCTTGTCATGAACACCGCAACCAAGACCGCCGCCGCCAACAAGAAGAAGATGGACGACCTGACCGTGGGCCTGTGCGCTCTGGTGGTGGTCTCCTCCGGCCTGACCGTCGCCACGCCCTTCTGGCCCGCCCAACTGGGCAGCGCCCCGCAACTGGGCGTGGTCCTGCTGGCCGCCGCCGTCGCCGTCTTCTCCGCCATCCACAGCCTCTACTGGTGGCGCGCTCTCGATGAAGCCGCCCAGGAAGCCCACAAGTGGGCCTGGTGGTGGGGCGGCAACCTGGGTCTGGAGTCGTCGGCGGCGCCGGCGTCGTGGCCGCCACGCTGATGGACGTGAACCTGCTGCCGGCCTTCGTGCAGCGCTCGGACGCGGCCCTGGTCGCCGCAGGCGTCCTCGGCGTCTTCGCCGCCCAGGCCGTCGGCTACGGCGTCGCCTGGTGCGGCTGGTGGATGGCGCGCCGATGACCAGCGAGTTCGTCAACCGCCTCAAGGTCTTCCGCGCCGAGCGCAACTGGACCCAGGCCGATCTCGCCGAACAACTCGGCGTCTCCCGTCAAACCGTCCAGGCGCTGGAAAAGGGCCGCTACGACCCCTCCCTGCCTCTGGCCTTCCGCATCTCGCGCCTCTTCGGCCGACCGATCGAAGCCATCTTCGTTCAGTGATTTCGGCGAGCCTCGCGCCCGCCAACCCTCAAAAACACACCGACATTCAAAGGACTAAATAATGACCTGCGCCAACCGCATGGGCCAAGCGGCCGAACACGTCTCCAACCTCGCCCTGGGCGTCTGCGGCGCCCTGCTGATCTGCATCGCCGTCATGCTGATCCCCAGCCCCGGCCAGGCCGCCGCCTGGTTCGACGCCCCCGCCGCCCCCGCCGCCTCCATCGCCGCCCGCTAGGCCCCTCAGCTCATTTTCAGGATCAGACCCATGTTCAACCTCTACTCCGTCATCGTCGACCGCTTCTCGGGCTTCGCCCTGGGCGTCTGCGGCGCCTTCCTGATCGCCACGGCCATCGAGGCCGTCCCCACCTTCGGCCATAGCCAGCCCGCCGCTGTCATCGCCTCCGCCTCGACCACGCACTGATCTTCCGGCCCGCCGGGCCGACGCCTTCGCCGACCTGATCGGCGCCCTTTCCCACACCCCGACAATCCAAGGACGATCCAATGACCCTCGCCAACCGCATGGGCCGTACGGCCAACCATGTCTCGCCCCTGGCCCTCGGCGCCTGCGCCGCACTGGCCGCCAGCGCTGTGCTCGCCGCCTTCCCCGGCGCCGCACACGCCCAGCAGACCGCCCCGGCAGCCGCCATCGCCGCCCCCGCCATCCCCCGCGCCGAGGGCGCCGGTCCGCCGCTGTGGGTGGTCAGGGACGCGGACTCGACCGTCTATCTGTTCGGCACCATCCACTATTTGCGCCCCGGCACGGCCTGGGGTTCCGACAAGGTGGACGCCGCCTTCGCCAGCGCCGACCAGTTCTGGGTCGAGGTGGCCGATCAGGACGACCCGAGCGTCGCCGCCCGGGTGGCCCAGCAGCACGGCGTCACCCCCGACCGCCCCCTGTCGTCGATCCTGTCGGCCGAGGACTTCGCCGCCTTCGACAAGGCCGCCCAGGGCGTCGGCGCCAGCGGCGCGGCCATGGACGCCTACCGCCCCTGGCTGGCCGCCTTCATGGTCGCCGGAACCACGCCGCTCCAGGCCGGTTATCGCCCCGACGCCGGTGTCGACAAGACCCTGATGGACCGGGCCCGCGCCGAGGGTAAGACCATCCGCGGCTTCGAGACCGCCGACATCCAGCTGCGCCTGATCGCGGGGATGAGCGAGGAGGCCCAGATCGCCTATCTGAACAACTATGTCCGTCACGGCGACCAGATCGTGCCCAAGCTGGATCAGACCGTCGCCGCCTGGCTCAAGGGTGACGCCGCCGAGGTCGGCCGCCTGAACCGCCTCGACACCCGCGACATCCATCCGGACGTCCACCGCGCCGCCCTGATCGTGCGCAACGCCGACTGGACCGACCAGATCGAGACGATGATGAAGGGTTCGGGAACCGCCTTCGTCGCCATCGGCGCCGCCCACCTGGCCGATCAGGACAGCGTCATCGACATGCTGAAGGCGAAGGGCTTCACGGTCGAGCGGCTGTAGGCTTCGGCTTCATCATAAAGCCCTCCCCCTTGATGGGGGAGGGTTGGGTGGGGGTGACGGCGGGGGCGTTTTCACCGCAATCTTTACCCCTTGCGCCCCCAGAACATTCCAGCAACATCGCTCCATGACCGAATCCGAAAAGGCTGAAGGCCGCTGCGGCTGGTGCGGGACCACCGACCCGCTCTACATCGCCTATCACGACACCGAGTGGGGCGTGCCCGAGTATGATCCCCGCGCCCTGTGGGAAAAGCTGGTGCTGGACGGGTTTCAGGCCGGGCTGGCCTGGATCACCATCCTGAGAAAGCGCGAGGGCATGCGCGAGGCCTTCCACGGCTTCGATCCCGAGATCATCGCCCGCTATGACGACGCCGACCGCGCCCGGTTGCTGGCCGACCCGCGCATCATCCGCTCACGCGCCAAGATCGAGGCCGCCATCACCGGCGCCCGGATCTGGCTGGAGATGAGGGACAACGGAGAGGACTTCTCGGCCTGGCTCTGGTCCTTCGTCGGCGGACAGCCTCTGGTGAACCAGTGGAGCCACTTCCGCGAGGCCCCGACCCAGACCGCCGAAAGCGTCGCCATGGCCAAAGCCCTGAAGGCCCGCGGTTTCAAATTCTGCGGCCCGGTGATCACCTACGCCTTCATGCAGGCGGTCGGCATGGTCAACGACCACCAGACGACGTGTTTCCGGCATGGGGAAGTGGGCGAGGCGGGCGTCGTCGCCAAGGCCTGATTTGGACTCCGCCGCCCCTAGACGGGTTCATCTGCAATGTGCAGTGCTAACGGTACAGCTTGTGGGGGAAGCTATGACAATCGGTCTGTCCAAACCTCGTCGCCCGTCATTCGCTGCCGTCCTCCTATCCAGTTACGCATTGGCAGTTGCGGCCACGATCCTGATTTCAATTACGTGGATCGAAGGGTTCCCATGGGCAGGCGGCGCGGCCTTGGTCGCTTGGTTGGCATTGGTCTGCTGGGCATATTCCAAGTTTGGAGCGCGCGCAGCCTGGGCCTTCCTCGGACTTCTCGTCGTAAATCCTGTGGCGGTGTTCTTTGTCGGATTGACCTATGCCTGTGCCGCCAAATCGGCCTGCCTGTAAGATGCAGAGGCAACCCTCGCCCACCTCCTTGGAGGGAATAGGTTCGCCGAGCTGCGACCGGACGACCACCTTCCGCCCCGCGCCCGTTCGTGGCACTGACGCGCGATGAAGCCGCCCAAAGCCGCCGCCAGGATCGACCGCCCCTTCCCCACCCTGATGCTGGAGCTTGAGGCGCGCGCGGCGTGGAACGGTCATGTCTGCGGCGTGGACGAGGCCGGGCGTGGGCCCTGGGCCG
The DNA here is from genome assembly GCF_055397675.1 of Brevundimonas sp. T2-11. Classification (NCBI taxonomy): domain Bacteria; kingdom Pseudomonadati; phylum Pseudomonadota; class Alphaproteobacteria; order Caulobacterales; family Caulobacteraceae; genus Brevundimonas; species Brevundimonas sp. T2-11. The sequence continues at coordinate 830,150 of NZ_AP027920.1, read as the reverse complement.
GGCCTGTGTCGGCGGCGGCGGTGATCCTCAATCCCGACGACCTGCCGCCCGGCATCGACGACTCCAAGGCCCTGACGGAAAAGCGCCGCGCCGCCCTGGAGCCAGAGATCAAGGCCCGCGCCCTGGCCTGGGGCGTCGGCTTCGCCTCGGTCGAGGAGATCGACGAACTGAACATCCTGCACGCCACGGGCCTGGCCATGCGCCGCGCGGTCGAGGCCCTGGCCCATCCCCCGGTTCACGCCCTGGTGGACGGCAACTATCGCTTCAAACTGCCCTGCGCCGTGACGCCCGTGGTCAAGGGCGACAGCCGCTCCCTGTCCATCGCAGCCGCCTCCATCCTGGCCAAGACCGCGCGCGATCGGCTGATGATCGAGATGGATACGGTCTATCCCGGCTACGGCTTCGCCAGTCACAAGGGCTACAACGCCCCGATCCACCAGCAGGCCCTCAACACCCTCGGCCCCTGCCCGGCCCACCGCCGCAGCTGGGCGCCGATCAAGGCCCTTCTGGACGCGGCCTAGCCGCCGGTCGCGCCCGCGACCAGCAGCCCCAGGATCACGACCACCGCCGCGACCAGCACGATAAACAACCAGTTCGGCAATCCGCCAGGCGACCGACGGCGCGGCTCGGAAGACTTGTCAGGCGTACGATCGGTCGAGGCACTCATGCCGCCTGTAACCGCATCCCCGCGTCTTGGTTCCGCCTCAGGCGGCGACCGGCAGGCTCAGTGGCTTTTCGGTCACGACGAACAGATGCTCGACATTGCGCAGCCGCCCGACGGCCCCGACCTTCTCGCCCTTCAGGTTGTGGATGCCGATGCGGGCGCCGACGTAGCGGGGGCGCGGGATCTCGACCACCTGGACATGGCCGCGCGCTGACAGCATGGCCGTCAGGTCGTCACGGCTCAGATAGCCCTCGTCGTTGAAGCTGACGATCAGGTTGGGCGCCTTCAGCCGCTCGACCACGGACTGCAGGGCCGGACCGATGCCGGGGCGGCTGTTGAACGGGCTCTTGCGGGTCTTCACGTCCACCCGCTTGTTGGCCACGCCATAGGTCTCGGGCTTGTCCCACAGCACCAGGCTCTCCCAGCAGTGGTAGTTGGCCAGATAGGAGTGCTGGTTATAGGGCGGGTCCAGATAGACCAGATCGGCCTCGACCTGATCGGCGATCTCGACCGCGTCGCCCTGGGTGGCCCTGCACGGCCCGGCGGCCACGCCCGGCAACAGGTCCGGCAGCCGCAGCTCCAGCGGCTTCAGCGCCCGCGGCGCCCAGCGCTTCATATAGGCCATCTGCAGGCCGGCGGTGGAGTCCACCCTGTCCGCCGCCTCCATCAGGGCGACCAGAACCACGGCCTTCAGTTCCGGCTCCAGCCCCATGGCCTCGATGCGGGTGCGCATGGCGTCGATGCGGGCGCCGTTGTCGGGATGGAAGAAGCGGGCGTCCTCGCAGAAGGCCTTGGTGAACCAGCCGGCCTCGGGCGTCAGCGTTCGCAGCTCGGCCAGAACGACCTCGGCCCTGTCCGCCCAGCGTTCGCGGTCCGCCTGGACATAGGCCGTGGCGAGGGTGTGGGCGTAGGCGTTGTGATCATTGGACCAGACGCGAAACCCCTGCCCCTTCAGGGCGTGGCCGACGCGGGCCGAGCCGGAAAACAGGTCGCAGACCGTCCCGCCGTCCGGCAGGGCGGCGCGCACCGCACCCGTGACATGGCCCAGAAGCGCGCGCTTTGAGCCGATGTACTTGATCATTCCGTCCCGTCAGGTCTTCCGGGCGCGCTTCGCCCCTTGCGGAACATGGGCCGGAGCATGGGCCAGACGCAACAGATTCGCGGCGCCCGGCGCGCCGAAAGGCGTTCCCGCCAGGATCAGGATGCGCTGGCCAGCCTCGGCCAGGCCATAGGTCATGGCGCTTGCAACCGCGTCGTCGGTCAAGCCTTCCAGCGAGGTCGGCTGGTCGCCCAGACGCGGCTCCAGCCCCCAGACCAGGGCCAGACGGCGCGCCGTCTCGGGCTTGGGCGTCAGGGCCAGCACGGGCTGCAAGGGGCGCTCGCGCGACATGCGCCGCGCCGTGCCGCCGAGCGTCGTGAACACCACCATGCAGGCGGTCGAGGCGGCCTCGGCGGCTTTCCTCGCCGCCGCCACCAGGGCGTCGACGTCGTGGATGTCCATGCCCGCGTGCTCGGCGTCCATCAGGCCCGGCCACAGGGGGTCGCGCTCCACCCGCTCCATGATGCGGTTCATGATCTGCACGGCTTCCAGCGGATAGTCGCCCGAGGCCGTCTCGGCCGACAGCATCAGGGCGTCGGCGCCTTCATAGACGGCGTTGGCCACGTCAGACGCCTCGGCCCGCGTCGGGGCGGGCGCGCTGGTCATCGACTCCAGCATCTGCGTCGCCACGATGGCCGGCACGCCGCGCTGGCGGGCGGCGCGCAGGATCTTCTTCTGCGCCACCGGCACTTCTTCGGGGTCCATCTCGACGCCGAGGTCGCCGCGCGCGACCATGACGCCGTCGCAGTAGTCGAGGATGCTCTCCAGGTCGTTCAGGGCCTGGGGCTTCTCGATCTTGGCCAGACAGGCCGCCTGGCCGTTCACGATGCGCTTCAACTCGGCCATGTCCTCGGCCTTCTGCACGAAGCTGAGGGCCACCCAGTCGACGCCGAGGCGAAGCGCGAAGGCCAGGTCCTCGCGGTCCTTGGGCGTCAGGGCGGACACAGGGATGACGGCTTCCGGCACAGCCACGCCCTTGCGGTCCGACAGCTTGGAGCCGCTCTCGACCGTCACCTCGGCCCATTCGTCGGTGCGCTCGCCGACCCGCAGGCGGATGCGCCCGTCGTCGATCAGCAGCAGCATGCCGGTGCGCAGGGCCTTGAAGATTTCGGGGTGCGGCATCTGCACCCGCGTCTCGTCGCCCAGTTCCGGGTTCAGATCGAAGCGCATCCTGTGGCCGGGCTTGATGGCGATCTCGACGTCGGCGAAGCGGCCCAGCCGCAGCTTGGGTCCTTGCAGGTCGGCCAGCACGCCCAGCGGGCGCTTCAGCGCCATCTCGGCGCCGCGCACGGCCTTCAGGGCGGCGGCGTGATCCTCATGCGAGCCGTGGCTGAAGTTCAGACGGAAGACGTCCACTCCCGCCTGGGCCAGCGCCTTGACGGTCGCGGGCGCTCGGCTCGCGGGTCCAAGGGTCGCGACGATGCGCGCGCGGCGGGCTCTGTTCATAATGTTTCCTCAAGGCGGCTCTGACGGCCATGGCCTCCCCTCAGAGGCCTTCAAATCCTTTTGCCAATGAAACGCCGGGGACGTAAGGCCGCCACCCGGCGCGGAAACATGAGTTTATGAGCCCTGAAACACGACTTTACGGCTTTTGCGCCTCGCAACGCCCCGTGGCGAACTGCGGCAGGTCCATGCAGCGGCCGTCCACCTCGTCCGTCGGCTTGACCCCGATCAGGTGGGCTAGGGTCGGCGCAATGTCGATGGTGCGCATCGGCAGGAAGCGCTCCTGACCGCTCGCGCCCGGCCACCAGAAGATGATCGGCACGCGACGGTCATAGTCCCAGGGCGAGCCGTGGCTGGAAATGGCGCCGCCGACCCGGCCCGATCCCGTCAGGCCGGGCTGATAGGCCCGCATGATATCGGGCGAACGACCGGCCACCGCCGACAGACGCAGACGTTCACGCACGCTCAGTTCCTCGGGATTGTCCGAGGCCGGCGCCGGCTCGGCCAGCAGTTCATCGCGCGACACGGCCAGGGCCACCTGCGGCTCCTGGTTCAGCAGTTCCACAGCGGCGGCCAGAACCTGGCTGCGCAGCGGTTCGGCCAGAGACTTCTTGTCGGCATCGACCACGATCAGCCCGCCCGCCGAAGAAACCAGAGGATTGGCGTCCAGATTGAACCGCGCCTTCAGCGCATCATTGACGCGCGACGTCAGGGCGCGATCCACGCGGCCCGCCGCCGGATAGCCCTCGACCGAGGAACGCTCGGGGAAGTCCGACCCGCCGTGGTCGGCGGTCAGGGTGACGATCACACCGCCGGGGATGGTCGACAGCTTGTCGAGGAAGACGCCCAGGGCCGCGTCGAGGCGCAGCATCTGCTCGCACATCTCCGGCCCCTGGGTCCCATAGCCGTGACCAATGCGGTCCGTGGCTGACAGGCTGACGCCCAGCATGTCGGTGACGCCGCGACGGCCCAGTTGCTGATTGTCCAGCAGCTCGGCGGCGCCCTCCAGCGTCAACTCGTCCAGCACCGGCGAGCCGTCGATGGTGTCGTTCGCCGGCGGCAGGGTCGAGTTGAAGGTCTGTCCGCCGATCTCCCATTGGCCTTCCAGACGGCGGCAGGCGTCGTGGGTATAGGTCCAGGTCGGCATCTGACGCGTGAAGCGGTCGATCATCCGGGCGTTGACGGCCGCGACCGGCGCCAGCCTGGCCTCAGCCGACTGGCCCGGCTCGACATAGGTGGTGAAGCCGAAACCCTCGGTCAGCCAGAAGGCGCCGTCCGCCTTGTGGCCCGCCAGATTGATGGCGCCGCGATCCTTGCCGGAAATGCCGAAGACGCGGCTCTGCGGGCTGACAGCTTTCAGCCAGTCGCCCAGGGTCGAGGCCTTCAGTTGATCGGGGCCGACCGGACCGTTGTCCGTGTTCTTGCCGTGCGCCAGGGTGTTCTGCGGCGCGGCCAGGCAATAGGTCTCCTCGCCCGTCGTGGTGTCGATCCAGTCATTGGCGGGGATGCCGCTGTGCGTCGGATGGACCCCGGTCAGGACGGTCGAATGCCCCGCGCAGGTCACGGTGACGCCGTGGGTCTGATAGCCGTTGATCGAGACCATGCCCTGATCGGCTAGGGTCTTCAACCCGCCGGTGAACTGGCTGCGATACTGGTTGAACAGGTTGGCGCTGAACTGGTCGATCACCAGGGTCACGATCAGGGCCGGGGCCGCACGTTCGGCGCTTGCGGTCGCCACGGCGGGTTGGGCCGCCTGCTGCGCCATGGCCGGAAGGGCCGTGCCCGCCATCAGGGCGAGCGCCAGGGTCGGGGCCAGAACGCGGCTGAGGATCATCTTGAACACCGAAAACGCTGAGGATGCAGGGTGACTACCCCCCCAGCGTAACGGCGCCAAGACAACGGCCCAGATAGCCAGACAGATAGTTGGTGCGAGCGGCGGGGGTCGAACCCGCAAGACCGAAGTCGGCAGATTTTAAGTCTGCTGCGTCTACCAGTTTCGCCACGCTCGCGGCGCCAAGCCTTAAGGCCTGGCCTTAAGGCTTGGCTTGTGTAGCGGCCGATCGCAGGGCGCGGAAGTCCACGTCTGAATCGGCGATCAGACGCACCAGGGCGGCCCAGGCGGCGACGTTCTGGGTCATCTGCACCGGGTCGATCTTGTCCAGGGTGTCGTCAGCCGTGTGGTGCAGGTCGAAGTAGCGCGTCCCGTCCTGCGCCAGGCCGAAGACCGGCACGCCCGCCCCGGCCAGCGGGCCGATGTCCACACCGCCGTGCAGTTCCGGCTCGTTCGACGGCAGGACGCCGATCGGGCGCAGCACGCGCGCGGCGATCCTGGCGAAGTCCGAGCCTTGCGCGCCCGGCGGCAGGCCCAGGGCGTAGATGCGGTCGGCGCCGAAGTCGCTTTCGCCCGCGATGATGTGCTTCTCCACGCCCGCCGCGCCGATGTTGCGCAGATAGGCGCCGCCGCCGTTGCCGGTGTCAGTCGGCTGGGCCACCTCTTCCGAGCCGTACAGGACCACGCGCACGGTGCGGCCCGGTCGGCCCTGCTCGGCGATCAGCTTGGCCGCGGCCAGGGTGATGGCGCCGCCCGCCGCGTCGTCGATGGCGCCCGTGCCCAGATCCCAGCTGTCCATGTGCGAGCCCAGGACGATGATCTCGTCCGGACGCGTCGCGCCGACGATGTCGCCGATCACGTTCTGGCTGCGGGTCTGATAGGTGTGGGCGGTGGATTTCAGACGCAGCCGCACCGGCTCGCCCATCTTGACCAGCCGCGCGATCTGATCGGCGTCAGGCGCACTGAGCGCAAAGGCCGGCAGCGGCACCTTGCCCTCGACATAGCGGGTGGTGCCGGTGTGCGGCATGCGGTGTTCGTCCGAACCGGCCGAGCGCATGACGAAGGCCACGGCGCCGCGCTTGGCCGCCTCGGTCGGGCCCTGCCCGCGAATGCGCGACAGGGGGCCGTAGCCCGAGCCGTCCTGCATCCGCACCATCTGACCGCCGTCCACAACCGCAATCTTGCCGTTCAGCGAACCGACCGGCGCGGCCAGCAGGGCGTCCAGACCGTCGAAGAAGACGATGTCGGCCTCGATGCCGTTCGCGGGCGTGGCGATCGAGTGACCCAGGGCGGCCGCGACCAGTTTCTGCGGACGCGCGCCCAGCAGTTCGGCGCTCTCCTCGCCCCGCTCCCAGCCCACCAGAGGGAATTGTTCGATGCGGACGTTCTGGAAGCCGTGGGCGCGCATGTAGTCGGCGGCCCAGTCGGCGGCGGCCTGTTCCGAGCGCGAGCCCGCCGGGCGGGCGCCGAAGCGGGTCGTGATCTGGGTGACGTAGTCGAGGGCGATATTGCCCTGCAGCGCCGTGTCGCGCACCTGTTCGGCGGCGCGAATGGTCGCGGCGTCCTGGGCCAGAACCGGCGTGGCGATCAGGCCCAGCGCCATCGCGCTGACGGCCATCATACGGGTGTTGAATGACATGAAGCGCCTCCCGGACTCACTGAATGAGGCGGGACCCTAGCGGTTGGGACCTGCGACCGAAAGCCTCAGGTCCCCGCCAATATCACTCGCCCTTGAGGAAGGGCTCGACCGGGCCTTGCAGCTTGACGGTCAGGGCCTTGCCGCGACGGTCGACGCGGTTGCCGACGGCCAGGCGGACCCAACCTTCCGAGACGCAGTATTCCTCGACGTTGGTCTTTTCCTCGCCCTTGAAGCGGATGCCCACGCCGCGCATCAGCAGGTCGGCGTCGTGGAAAGGGCTGTCGGGATCGACCGAAAGGCGGTCAGGCAGGGCGTCGGACATGGAATGGTCTCGCGAAAATCGAAGCGCGCTGAATAGCGGCGCAAGGCCGCTATGCCAACCGCGCGTTGACCGCCGCCCTTACTGGACCGATTGACGCGCCGGGGCCGCGGCCGCCTCGCCCGCCGGGGCGTAGGGACGCGGACCGGCTTCGGCCGGGGCCGTCGTCGCGGCAGCGGGGCGGGTCGCCGGGCGCTGGGCCGGGCGTTGGGCGGCGGGACGCGGCGTCGGCCGGCGGGCGGGCTGCGCCGCCGGTTGAGCAGCAGGCGTGGTCGCCGGGGTCGTCGCCGCAGGGGCCGCCGTCCGCGTCGGCGCGGGCGCAGCCACCGGGGCCGGCGTCGCAGCGGGGGTCGCGGCGGGCGCGGTCCCGGCCGTGGCGGCGGCGGCGCGGGCGGCGAACTGCTGGGCCTGGAAGCGCTTGGCCAGCTTCTCGGTCAGCTCGCGGGCGCCGGCGGGCGGCATCTGGGCCATGATGGCGGCCAGGGTCCGGGGCCGCATGGCGGCGGCAACGGGCAGGCGCACGCTGTCGTCCAGGGTGTTGAACACGGCCGCCGCCTCCTTGGGCCGCATGGCGGAATAAACAGCGACCAGACGGTCGGTTTCGGCCTTTTCCTTCTCGTCGACCTGACCGACCAGGGCGGAAATCTCGCCCTTGAGAGCTTCCAGCGCCTGCAGCTTGGCGTCCAGCTTCTGCTCGGCGGCGACCATCAGCGGCAGGGTGGTGGCGAAGTCAGCGTCACGCGCGTCCAGGGCGTCGCGGCGCTTGGACAGGGACTGGATGATCCGCAGCTCTGCCGGCGAAATCCCTGCCTGCTGGGCCAGTTGTTCCGGCGTCAGGGCGCAGACGGCGGGCGCGGGCGCAGGCTTGGCGGCGCCGCCGCCCTCGCCCGGCGTCTCGCCGGTCACGGCTTCCTGCGCCCAGGCGGTCGCGCCTTGAAACAGCTCCGGCGCCACGCCCGCCGCGCGCACGGCCACGACCCCGCCGATGGCGATGGCGATCAGGGGCAGAAGGCGGGGCAGCTTGCTCATCGGTGGCACTCGGTAAGGCGGTTCAGACTTTTTGCCCCTCAAGCCGCCTGACGCCGCGCGTCAGGCATAGGGGCAAGCATCATGCGGCGAAAAGATCTTCGTCCAGGCTACGACGGGCGCGGTTTAGGCTCTGTTGCGCAGCATGGTTAGCGGCCAGGGCCTGACGCACAGGGGCGAAGGCCTCGGTCGGGGTCGCGGCCGGCGCGGCGGCGGGACGCGCGGCGGGCGCCTTCATCACGGCGCGCGCGCCCTCGATCCGCTCCATCAGCGAGGCCATGCGTCGCGCGCGCGACTCGTCGTCCAGAAGGGGCGACACCTGCGACGTGGGCGTATTCAACTCCAGCACCGGCTCCTCGACCTGAGGCTGGGGCGAAGGCGCCGACCGGGAGGGGAGACCAGCCGGGGCGCGGGCGATCAGCACCTCCAGCTCCTGCTTCACGGCGCGGGCCTTGATGATGCGGTCGTGCAGCAGGTCGGTCTCGTGGCCCGAGGCGCGCAGCGTGGCCAAGGCCTGCTCGGCGCGCCCTGCGGCCGCGTTCAGCTCGGTCACGGCGCCGGCGAAGGCCAGTTGGCCGTCGCGCAGGGCCTTCAGCTTCTTCTCCAGCTTGATGCCGTAGCCGATGGCCGCGACCAGCAGCAGCATGAGAATGGAATCGAGAATGATGCCGGTCATGTCAGCGTTTCCCTCGGCCCAGATTGGCGGCGATGTCAGGGTTGATCGGGCCTTCGACCCGCACGGCGATATGCTGGCCCTTGCGGCCCATCTTGCCGGTCGTCAGCGGAATGGAGCCCGCCCGCACCGACACTTCGGAATCCGGCGAGACATTCAGCATCAGGGTGTCCCCGACCTTGAAATTCAGCGCCTGGGACAGCGGGATCTGCTGCTCGTCCAGCACGCAGCGGACCTCGGTTTCCGTAGTCCAGAGCTCGGTGGCCAGGTGGCCTTCCCAGATGTTGTCGCGACCGAACTTCTCGCCCATGAACTGCTGCAGCAGCATCTTGCGGATGGGCTCCAGCGTCGAATAGGGCAGCAGCAGCTCGACCCGGCCGCCCCGATCTTCCATGTCGATGCGCAGCTTGACCAGGATGGCGGCGTTGGCCGGACGCGCGATGGCGGCGAAGCGCGGGTTCGTCTCCAGCCGGTCCAGGGTGAAATGCACGGGGGTCAGCGGTTCGAAGGCCTGACGCGCGTCGTTCAGGATAACCTCGACCATCCGCTGCACCAGCACCCGCTCGATGGTGGTGTAGGGCCGCCCCTCGATACGCAGGGCCGCCGTGCCGCGACGTCCGCCCAGCAGGACGTCGACGATCGAATAGATCAGATTGCTGTCGACCGTCAGCAGGCCGTAGTTGTCCAGCTCCTCGGCCCGGAACACCGCCAGGATGGCCGGCAGGGGGATCGAGTTCAGATAATCCCCGAAACGGATCGAGCTGATGGTGTCGAGGCTGACCTCGACATTGTCCGAGGTGAAGTTGCGAAGGCTGGTCGTCATCAACCGCACCAGACGGTCGAAGACGATCTCGAGCATCGGCAGGCGCTCGTAGGAGACCAGGGCCGAGTTGATGATGGCGCGGATGCCGCTCCGTTCGGAGTCGTCGCCGTCGCCCATGTCGAAGCCCAGCAGGCTGTCGATCTCGTCCTGGTTCAGCACGCGTTCGGACAGGGCCGCGCCCATGTCCGCGCCCATGTCGGCGGCGCCGCCGAAGGGATCCAGTTCGTTTTCGGCCGCCAGGGTGTCGGTCATGCCTACTGCACCAGCATTTCTTCGATCAGCACGGCGTCAACCTTGCCCGGAGCGGCGATCAGGTTGACACGACGCAGGATCTCGGCGCGCAGCTGATAGGAACCGGCCGAACCGGCCAGGTCCTCGGGACGCAGTTCGCGCAGGAAGCCCTGGAACATGTCCTGCATCCGCGGGGCCTCGCCCTGCAGGTGCGACGCCAGGTCGGCGTCCTTCATCTCCAGCGTCAGCTTCAGCTTCAGATAGGTCGGACGACCGTCCGGCGACTGAATGTTCACGATCATGTCGGGCAGGGTGTAGAAGGTCACGCCGTCGGGACCGGCCGCGATCGTGCCCGCCGCGGGGTCGGCCTCGCCGTCCTTGCCGCCGCCGTGATCCCCGCCCTTCTTCTCCGCCTTCTTGCCGTGATCTTCGGCCTTTTCGGCGCCGTGCTCTCCCGCCGCCTCGGCCGGCTTGGGCTTCATCAGGAAGAAGGCTGCGGCCCCGCCGCCGCCCAGCACGACCAGGGCCGCAGGGATGATGATGAACAGCAGGGGCAACTTCTTCTTGGCGGGCGCGCCCTCGCCGCCTTCGCCGTCCGCCACCACAGGCAGGTTGGCGTCGTCGCCTTGCGGCGCCGCGTCTTTCTTCTTGCCCAGCTTCAGCTTCAGCATCCGCACGTCGCCCCGATCCTTACAGACTTCCTGATGGGGCGATTTTGGTTAACGAGGCGTTTACGATCGGCAAATCCTGCCGGGCTCCCTGGAGGTCAATTCGGCTCAAACGCCCGCTGCGCCTGAATTAACCCTGTTGGCACGGTCGTTGCGACGAGATCGGCGAAGGAGCCGCACTCGTGGAAAACGCCGCCTACATCGGATTGTCCCGTCAGATGACGCTTCGCCGCGAGCTCGACATCGTGGCGAACAATGTCGCCAACGCCGACACCACCGGGTTCAAGGTCGAACAGCTGATGGTCGGGACCGAGGTCGGTCAGCGCGCCCGCAACGACAACATCCGCCCCTCGGCCAGCTTCGTGCTGGACAAGGGCGTGGGCCGCGACTTCGGCCAGGGCTCGATGAAGCAGACCGGCCGGTCGCTGGACTTCGGCATCGAGGGCGAAGGCGCCTTCTTCCGCGTCCAGACCGCGACAGGCGAGGCCTATACCCGCGACGGCGCCTTCACGACCAACGCCGAGGGCGTGCTGATGACCCAGCAGGGCCTGCCGGTCCTGGGCGACGGCGGCCCCATCACCCTGGACCCCGAACTGGGCCCCGTCACTGTCGGCCCCGACGGCACCATCAGCCAGGAAGGCCAGCCCGTCGGTCGCCTGAACGCCGTCCGCTTCGACGCCCTGTCTGTGCTGCAAAAGAGCGGCGACGGCCTGTACCGCAACACCTCGAACGCCCAGCCCCTCGACGCCCCGGACGTGCAGATCCGCCAGGGCATGCTGGAAGGCTCGAACGTCAACACGCTTCAGGAAATCACCAACCTGATCGAGATCAACCGCGCCTACGAGCGCGTCACCAAGATGATCGAAAACGCCAACGACCTGTCACGCCGCTCGGTCGAGCGGCTGGGCCGGGTCAGCTAACAGGACGCCTGAACGATGCGCGCTCTCAGAACCGCCACCTCCGGCATGCTGGCCCAGCAGCTGAACGTCGAGGTCATCTCCAACAACATCGCCAACATGAACACGGTCGGCTTCAAGCGTCAGCGGGCCGAGTTCCAGGACCTGCTGTACCAGAACGTCGAGCGCATGGGCGCGCAGTCCTCGACCCAGGGCACCGTCGTCCCCACCGGCATCCAGATCGGCGCCGGTGTGAAGGCCGGCAGCGTCTATCGCATCACCGAACAGGGCAGCCCCACCCGCACCGGCAACCCCTACGACATCGCGATCGACGGCAAGGGCTACTTCCAGATCACCATGCCCTCGGGCGAGATCGCCTACACCCGCGCCGGCAACTTCGCGGTGAACGGCGAGGGCCAGCTGGTCACCGAAGACGGCTATGCGGTCGAGCCCGCCATCACCATCCCCCAGGACGCCATCGACGTCTCCATCTCCAAGTCGGGCCAGGTCCAGGTCACGACCCAGGGGCAGGCGGCGCCGCAAGTCGTCGGTCAGCTGGAACTGGCGACCTTCTTCAACGAGGCGGGTCTGGAAGCCATCGGCGACAACCTGCTGCTGGAGACCGCCGCCTCGGGCGCGGCCACCATCGGCGCCCCGAACGAGGTCGGCTTCGGCCATCTGATCCAGGGCTACACCGAAGCCTCCAACGTCGATGCGGTCAGCGAAATCACCGCCCTGATCGTGGCCCAGCGCGCCTATGAAATGAACTCCAAGGTCATCACCACCGCCGACGAGATGCTGTCCGTCTCGGCCCAGGTGAAGAGCTAGGGAAAGAGCTGAGCCATGAAGCGCACCCTGATCCTCGCCGCCGCCCTCACCGCCTTCGCCGCCCCGGCCCTCGCCGGCCCGGTCAGCCTGCTGGCCGACCCCGTCGACGACGACGGCCGCGTCACCCTGGGCGAGCTGTTCGACGACGCGGGCGCCGCCGCCGGCGTCGTGGTCGGCCAGCGCCTGGGCGCCACCGCCGTCTTCGAGGCCAGCCAGATCCAGGCCGCCGCCCGCCGCGCCGGTCTGGACTGGGCCAATCCCCAGGGCCTGCGTCGCATCGTCGTGCGTGAAGGCGGCGCCCTCCCGGCCGAAGCCTCGGCCCGCCCCGCCGCCGCGACCGTGGCCTCACGCCCCGGCGCCACGGTCGAGGTCCTGACCTACGCCCGCAGCCTGGCCGCTGGCGACATCGTCCAGCCCTCCGACGTGATCTGGTCCACGGTTCAGGCCCATCAGGCCCCGGCCGGCGGTCCCCAGGACGCCGACCAGGTCGTCGGCCTGTCGGCCAAACGCGCCCTGCGCGCCGGCGCCCCTGTGACCAGCCGCGACCTGGCCTCGCCCCAGGTCATCGCCCGCAACGACATGGTCGAGGTCGCCTACATCGCCGGCGGCGTCGAGCTGACCATCACCGGCAAGGCGACCCGCAACGCCTCGGCGGGCGAGGCCCTGCCCGTCCTGAACACCCAGTCCGGCCGCACCATAGACGCCGTCGCCATCGGCCCGGGTCGGGCCGTCGCCGGTCCCGCCGCCCAGACGGCCCGCGCCAATCCCCAACAGTTCGCCGCTCGCTGAGAGATCCCGTCATGCGTAAAATCCTGATCCTCGCCGCCGCTTCTTCCGCCCTCAGCCTGGGCGCCTGCTCCACCATCACCGAGACGGTGAAGGGACCGGAACTGGCCCCCATCGGCTATCCCGCCGCCCTGGTTCCCGTCGAACAGGCCTACATGCCGACCCCGACGCCCGCCTCGGCCAACAGCCTGTGGCGCACCGGCGCTCGCAGCTTCTTCGGCGATCAGCGCGCCCGCCGCGTCGGCGACATCCTGACGGTCAACATCGACATCAACGACCGCGCCCAGACCCAGAACTCGACCCAGCGCGCCCGCAACAACAGCGTTTCCGGCGGCGTGACCAACTTCTTCGGCCTGGAGAACAGCCTGGGCCGCGCCTTCCCCGGCGGCTTCGACCCCGCCAAGATGGTCGGCACCGAAGGCGAGTCCAACGCCTCGGGCTCGGGCAGCGTCAACCGCTCGGAGCGAGTCAATCTCACGGTCGCCGCCGTGGTCACCGCCGTCATGCCCAACGGCAACATGGTCATCCAGGGTCGGCAGGAAGTGCGCACCAACCGCGAGGTGCGCGAACTGACCGTCGCGGGCATCGTGCGCCCCGAGGACATCTCCTCGGCCAACACCATCGCCCATACCCAGATCGCCGAGGCGCGCATCAGCTACGGCGGTCGCGGCGACATCAGCCGGATTCAGGCCACCCCCGCGGCCCAGGCCCTGGTGGAGCGCTTCAGCCCCTTCTGACCAACGTTCGGCAAACGTGTTGTTCCGGTGACTCGCGGTCACGGAATCGCGCGCGATCAAGCGGAGCGGTGAACTCTTAACAAGCGACCCGCGTTTGCTCTGTCGAACGCGAGTGATTTGTGATGCTGAAGTCCATTGTTCCCGCCGTCGCCGCCCTGGGTTTCATCGCCTTGGCCGGGCAGGCCCTGACCACTGCTCCGACCGCCCCGGGTCAGGGGGCGGCGGGGTGGCATCTGCTGCACGAAGGCCCGATGGCCAAGCTGGCTTACGGCCTGCCCGATTCCGACCAGGTGGCCCTGATGCTGACCTGCTCGCCCGGCGACCAGACCGCCGTCGTCTACGGCGACGCCCAGCCGCAAAGCCCGGCCCTGACCCTCGCCTCGATGGGGCCGCAGCCGATCGACCCCCTGTCTGACGGCGAGGCCTTCGAGACCCGCCTGCCCCTGAGCGACGCGGCCCTGACCGGCCTGGCGCGCGGCGGCCGCATCGCCGTCCAGACCGAGGCCGGCGACCAGCAGATTCGCGCCAGTCGGGCCGAACGCCGCATGGTGCAAGGCTTCCTCAGCTATTGCGCTTCCAGCCACGCCTGATCACAGTCCGCCCATATTCCATCAGCGGGGGCTGACCCATGACCGCCTTGATCGGGCTTGCCCAGGCGACAGCCTTGGCCATGACGCTTCAGAGCGCGCCGTCGACGACCGAAGCCTGGACCTGGACTCTCTATGGAGACAGCCGTCCCCTGGTCCTGGCCAATGAGATTCCTGACACGCCGCGCCTGCGCTCCACGCTGGAATGCGCGCCCGGCTCCAGCATCGTTCGGCTGACGCTCTATGATGCGCGTCCTGTCGAAGGCATCGCCGTCATCACTTCCGGGGGGGCCGCCGCCAACGCCGAGGCCCGCCCCCGCCATGGCCGCCTCCAGACCATGCTGCGCGCCGATCACCCTGTCTTCGCCGCCTTCCTCGCCAACGGACAGCTTGATGTCGTCGTCGGCGAACAGACGTCGCCGGTAGAGATTGATCGGACGAATCTGCCCAAGCTGCGCCGGTTCGCTGAACTCTGCACTGGCTAGGATTTCTCATGCGCCCCGTCGTCTGGATCGCCCCCGCCCTCGCGGCGCTTGCGCTCACGGCCTGTGCGCCCACGGTGAAATCCGGGCTTGTCGGCGCCGACGGCGGCGCGCCTGTCCCGACCGCCGGCTACGACTGGCACCTGAACGAAGACGCCGAAGAGGCCAGCCTGACCTTCGGTCTGGCTGAAACCGATGACGTGCCGCTGGACCTGTCATGCCGTCCGGGCTCGGGCGCCCTGCAGATTTTGCAGACCGTCGCCGAAGGCCACCCCCGCGTCATCGCCCTCGAATCCGGCGGCGACACGGAAACCTATCCCGCCAGGGCCGAGCCGTCCGCCCTGCACGACGGGATCGACCTGACAGCCGATGCGCGGGCCGCCGATCCGGTCTTCCTGCGCTTTCGCAAGCTGGGCTGGCTGGCGGCCTACGGCCCCGACTACCGCACCCCCTTCGTGGCCCAACCGGGCTCTGTCCGACAGATCGACCGCTTCTTCGCTCTCTGTGGCTAAGACCTCCGTCACAGCTTGACCGTCGGCTTCGCCGCCTGTCTGCTCTCCCCGCTTGAGGGAGGACGACATGGGCAAGCCAATCTTCGCGAAACGACTTCTGCTCGGAGCGGCTCTGGCCGCCTTCATCACGCCGCCAGCCCTGGCGCATGCCGCGTCGGGCGTCCCTGCGCCGGCTGAAACCCATGCCCCGGCCAACGCCGCCAGCGAAGCGCTCGCCGGCGTCCTGGCCGACTACGAGGCCTACCTCCGCCACATCGACCCGATCAGCGCCGGCATGGAGGGCGACCGCGAGGCCTTGTCGCGCCTGCCCGACCCCACCCGCGCGGGCGAACTGGCGCGCATCGCCCCGCTGACCGCCCTGCTGAACCGTGTCGAAGCGATCAGCCCGTCTGCGCTCAACGCGGACGAGCAACTGAACCAGTCCTTCGTCGCCTATCTGATCCGCCGCAACCTCGACGCCATCCCGCTGGACGGCGGGCGCCTGGCCTTCAGTTCCGAAGGCGGCCCCGGCCAGGGCGTGGCCTATCTGGCCAGCTCGACCCGCATCACCTCGACCGCCGACGCCGAGGCCTGGCTGTCGCGGATGAGCGCCATTCCCTCATACTACGACGCCGCCATCGCCGACGCCCGGCGCGGCCTCGACACCGGTCTGGTCCAGGCCCGCTCGGTCGTCGACAGCGCCCTGGCCCTGGCCGAAACCGACGTCAAGCCGCGCGAGGGCGGCGACATCCTGATGCAGCCGTTCAAGGTCCTGCCCGCGACCATCCCCGCCGCCGAACAGGCCGCTCTGCGCGCCCGGGCCCAGGCCCTGATCGACGGCCCCGTCGCCCAGCGTCGAATCGCCTGGCGCGACATGCTCAAGAACGACTATCGGCCGCGCGCGCCCGTCGAGCCCGGCATGACCCACCGTCCCGGCGGTCGCGAACTCTACGCCAACGCAGTGCGCAGCTACACCACCACCGACCTGACCCCGGATCAGGTGCATCAGATCGGCCTGGAGGAGGTCGCCCGCATCCGCGCCCGGATGCAGGACGAAATGCGCGCCGCCGGCTGGACGGGCGACTTCGCCGGCTTCCTCAACTTCCTGCGCACCGATCCGCAATTCTACGCCACTAGCCGCGAACAGCTTCTGGAAAAGGCGTCCGAGATCGCCAAGCGCGCCGACGACGGACTGCCCGCCCTGTTCGGGACCCTGCCCCGTCTGCCTTACGGCGTGCGGCCCGTCCCGCGCGAGATCGAGGACAGCTACACCACCGGCCGCTACAATCCCGGTTCTTTGCAGAACGGCGTGGCCGGCGGCTACATCGTCAATACGTCCAGGCTGGATCAGCGGCCCCTTTATGAGCTGCCCGCCCTGACGGTCCACGAAGCCGTCCCCGGCCACCACCTGCAGATCGCCCTGCAGCAGGAGGCGGCGGACCAGCCCTACTACCGCCGCGGCGCCGACGTGACCGCCTTCACCGAGGGCTGGGGCCTCTATTCCGAGTTCCTGGGCGAGGAGATGGGCATCTATCGCACCCCCTATGAACGCTTCGGCCGTCTCAGCTACGAGATGTGGCGCGCCTGCCGTCTGGTGGCCGACACCGGCCTGCACTGGCTGGGCTGGACCGAGGAACAGGCCCGCGCCTGCTTCCGCGACAACTCAGCCCTGGCCCCCCACAACATCGAGACCGAGCTGCAGCGCTATATCGGCTGGCCGGGTCAGGCCACGGCCTACAAGATCGGCGAGATCCGCCTGCGCCAAATCCGTCAGAAGGCCGAGCGCGAGCTGGGCTACCGCTTCGACGTCCGCACCTTCCACGACGCCCTTCTGGTCGACGGCCCCCTGCCGCTGGACCTGCTCGACGCCCGCATGGATCGCTGGATCGCCGAGCAGAAGGCGAAGTGAAGCGTTTTTCCTCCCCACTCGTGGGGAGGGGGACCGCCCTCGGGTCTTGCCTTCGGCAAGCCCAAGGACAGGCTGCGCGGTGGAGGGGCTTCGCACGTCAAAGCAGCCCCTCCGTCACGGCGCTGTGCGCCGCGCCACCTCCCCATCGCTCCGCGACAGGGAGGACAGCATCTCCGCCTTTAAAGCCCCAGCTCCGCCCGCGCCTTCTTCGTCAGCTTGCCGACGATGATCGCGTGGGCGGACCGGATATGGTCCGCCAGCTCCTCGTCCGCCCAGTCGTCGATCTGCGGCAGGTTCACCCACTTGGCGCGCGCCATATAGGGCGCTGGTCGAGCATGGCCGCTCTCGGTCAGCACCTCATAGGCGATGTCCGAGACCTTGAACGACACCCCGCCGGTCGCGCCCACCATGACGAACATCTTGCCGCCGACCTTGTAGGCGTCGTGGTCGTCGCCGAACGGATGGTCCAAGGTCGCGCCCGGCAGCGCCAGACAGACCTTGCCTACCCCCTCCCGGTCCATCAGGCGTCGACCCCCAGGCCGATCGGGCAGACCACGCCGGTGCCCCCAATGCCGCAGTACCCGGCGGGGTTCTTGGCCAGATAACCCTGGTGATAGTCCTCGGCGAAGTAATAGGGCCCGGCCGGCTCGATCTCGGTCGTGATCGTCCCCCGACCCGCCGCCGTCAGCGCCGCCTGATAGGCGTCGCGCGAGCCTTGCGCCTCCGCCTGCTGCGCATCGTTCAGCGTATAGACGGCCGAGCGATACTGCGTGCCCTGGTCATTGCCCTGGCGCATGCCCTGGGTCGGGTCATGGTTCTCCCAGAAGGCCTTCAACAAATCGCCGTAGGAAATGACCTTGGGATCGAACACCACCTGCACCACCTCGGTGTGGCCGGTCCGACCCGAGCAGACCTCCTCATAGGTCGGGTTGGGCGTGATCCCGCCCGCATAGCCGGCCGAGGTTACCCAGACGCCCGGCAGTTGCCAGAAGACCCGCTCCACGCCCCAGAAACAGCCCATGCCGAAAACGGCCGTCTCGAATCCCTCCGGATGCGGTCCCTTCAGCGCATGACCCAGGACGAAATGGGTCTCGTCGGTCGCCAGCGGCGCCTCGCGCCCCGGCAGGGCCGTCTCAACGGTCGGCAGTTCGGCGGTCTTTTGGAACAGCATCGGAAAAATCTCGCAGAAATCAGCGGCAAAATCGACTTTCCCCCATATGGGGCCTCACAGGGCGCTTGCCGAGGGGGTCATGCTGTTCTATCAGCCTCGCCTCCGCTGGAACGACCGTCCAGTGGCTGCACGGCGACGTCGTGGAAACGGACAGGTGGCGGAGTGGTCGATCGCGCACGCTTGGAAAGCGTGTGTAGGTGAAAGCCTACCGAGGGTTCGAATCCCTCTCTGTCCGCCACCCGCTTTGTTTTAAAACGATTTTTTAGAAAATCGTCACCCTCACCCACCATCTAACCCGCCAGAGCGTTTGCGCTTAGTTTTGGCAGTTCAGCGCGCTTCAATCGGTTTCACCTGATTTCATCTTGGAAGCGATGAAGCCGGTTTGCGCCGGAAGCGGACATTGTCATGCTGACGAGGTTCTGACATTCGCGGTAATCGAGCTTCTACTCCGCAACTAAACCCAGAAGGGAATCTCGGCTGATCTCCAATGGTCAGGCTTGGCAAGGTCCGCTACACCGAGCGGCATGAAATGGATCACGATTGACCAGCTGGATATCTGGGCCAGAACCCTGCAGGCGCGCACGGAATTGCCGGAGCTGGTTGCGGATCTGATCCGCGCCTCGGCCTCGACAATCAAGGATATTCGCTTCCCCAGCGGCAGCAAGGGACAGGTTCGCGGCTTCGACGGCTGGCTTGAGGCCGTGGGTGTCCCCCCCTATGTCCCCGATGGCAAATCCATCTGGGAGTTCGGGGTCTCGGGGGCGACGAACACTAAGCTGACGGCGGACTATGACAAGCGCACAAGTGAGGTGCCGGCAGCCGACCGCGCGGACCGGACACTCGTCCTGGTCACGCCTTTCACCTGGGACGACCCGCAACTCAAGATTGTCGACTGGGTCGACGGAAAGAAGGCGGCCAAAGACTGGAAGGATGTCAGGCTTCTGGATGGCGTCCAGATCATCGACTGGCTCAGCCAGCGCACTGGTGTTGCAGCGCGCTGGGCCCGTTTGATCGGTGCCAAGCCCGCAGACGTCCGATCAACCGACCAATACTGGGAAGAGTATGGCTACAGGTTCGAGACGCCCCTGAGCGAGGACGTGGTTCTTTGCGGTCGCGAAAAGAGTGCGGCCCGGCTGATCGAGGGTCTGCTGGGCTCGAACGGCGCCGTTCCCTTCGTCGCCGATTCTCCTGAGGAAGTCGTTGCGTTTGCAGTCGCCGCCATCCGCAAGGCCGAACCGTCGGTGCGCGAGTTTCTGGAGGCCCGGACCCTGATCGTGGACACAGACACGGCAGGCAAAGCCCTCCTAAGCGAAAGCCAGACGGTCTTCCTGCCCCGCGCACAGGCCGTCTCGACCATTCCCATGCTGGCTTCAAGAGGCCCGACACTCAGGGCGGGGAGTTATGATCGTCCGGACCAGGGGGCCGAGGTCCTCGACAAACCCTCCTACCAGGATCTGACGAAAGCCTTCGAGGCCATGGGCCTGGAGGGTGACAAGGCCGCCAAAACGGCCAGGGATTGTGGTCGGTCGATTACGGTTCTGGAGCGCACCTTCCCGGGGGCAGGTTTGGTCGATCCGCCGCGCTGGCGGGACCAGGGGGACAAACTTCTCGCCCCGCTCCTTGCCACCGGCTGGGATGCGCATCACCAGAAGGACTGCGCGGTTGTCGCAGCCCTCGGTGCCGGGCACTACGGCGACATTGAGCGTGACCTCCGTCCTTTCCTGCGTTCAGAAGATCCGCCGCTGGAGCAGACGGGATCGGTCTGGCGCCTGAAGGCGCCGGTCGATGCCTTCGTTCATCTCGCACACCGCCTCGGCCCGGACGATCTTGAGCGCTTCCGGGCAGCCGCCCTTCAGGTGCTTTCGGAGATCGAGCCCGACCCGAAGCCCGACGACTTCATCCTAACGTCGGCGCAAAAGCAGGAGCAGTTCAGCGAATGGCTGCGCAACGGCGTCTGCACAACGATCCTGCAGATCGCAATGCTTGCCCGCCCCGCGGGCCTGAACCTGAACGGCGCGTCCTCGCAGGACTGGGTCGACGCCCTCGTCGATGATCTGCCGCTCGACAAGGACCATCGCCTGTTCGCCAGCCTTCGCGGCCAGTTGACCTATCTCATGGAGGCGGCCCCCCGCCCTTTGTTGGCGGCCCTCGAGCGGTTGCTCGAGGGGAACCTGATCGCGCCGCTCTTCGATGAGATTGAGGGACCTTTGAGTCCGTACAGCCGCCATACAGGCGTGCTGTGGGCGCTCGAGATGCTCGCCTGGGACCCGGCGTATCTCGTCCGGGTCTGCGACATCCTCGCCCGCCTGGCCATGATCGATCCAGGCGGACGCCTGACCAACCGCCCCATCAACAGCCTGCGCGAAATCCTGCTGCCCTGGAGTCCGAACACCCATGCACCGGACAGCCTACGCCTGATCGCGCTGGAGGCGGTCGAGCGCCGCGACCCTGATATCGGCTGGCGGCTGTGCCTGTCGCTCCTTCCCAGGGACCACGATTTCAGCACGGTGACCGTGAAGCCCCGCTTCCGGGAAGCTGGCCAGGACGAGGCGGTTGCGCCGACCAACGAAAGCCTTGCGGAATTCTACATCGCGCTGGCCGGACGAGTGTTCGATCTGGCGAGAGGAAACGGAAACAGGATTACCGACCTGATCCCCCTGCTCGAACGTTTCGGGGGGACATCTTGGGAGCAGGCGATCGGCCTGGTCGATCAGTTCATGCAATCGTCGACCAGTCCCGATCGGCGTCCTGTCTGGGACGCCCTGGTCCGGCTGCGGGACCGACATCGTCGCTTCGCAGCAGCTGAATGGGCTATTTCAGAAGGTTATCTGCGGCAGGTCGAGACCTTGGTCGACAGCTACGCCCCGGTTGATGCCCTGGCCCGGTTCGGCGACCTGTTTGATGACTGGTTCCCCACGATCAAGGACACCCCCAACCCGGATGAGGAAACAATCCTCAACGCGCGTCGCGCCGCCTTGAGGGAAATGCTCAGCCGGTCCGATGCGCCAGAAGCGCTGATCACCCTCGCCTTGCAGTCCAAGCTGCCCTGGTCTGTCGGGCAGGCGGCAACCTTCGAAATCGATGATTTCGACGAACTGGCAAGCCTGATCGCTCTCGCATTCGTCGACCCGGCGCCAGCGCGCGTTGAGTTCGCAGGGTCGGTCTCGGCCAGCGCCCATAAACGCTTTGGCGACGCCTGGACGGCCCGCGTGGCGAAGCTGATCGCGGAAGCCGAGCTCACGCCGGACCAGGCCGCCCATCTGATCTATCCTTGGCCTGAAACCGATGCGACGTGGGACTTCGTGGCGTCCTTGGGTGCCGAGATCGAGACCCGGTTCTGGTCGACCAAACGGGCCTACAGGCTAAAGGCCGGGGATGCCGATCTCGGTCGCACCATCGACAGTTACGTCCAGGCCGGCCGACCGGGGGCAGCGCTTGACGCCGCCTCGGACCGACTGGAGGAACTGGGCGCACCTCGCGTCATGGAACTGCTCGACGCCCATATCGAGGAAATCCTGGCGACGGGCGGGAAAGGCGTCGACGACACCATGGGTCGCTACCGGCTGGAGCAGCTCTTCAAATTCCTCGACGCGAGCGGCACCTTCTCACGGGCCGACATCGCCCTCAGGGAAATGAAGATCTTCCCGCTTCTCTACCACGGCCAGCGCCCACTGGCCCTGCACGCGCTCATGGCTGAAGAGGGTGCCTTCTTCGCCATGATCCTGGCGCAGGTCTATCCGCCGAAGACCGACGACATCGCCGACGAAGCCGCGAAACCGGCGCGACAGAAACGTGCCGAAGTCGGGTTCCGCCTGCTTCACGACTTCAAGACGGCGCCGGGGGTAACCGACGACAACGGGGGCATGGACAAGGACAGGGCCTTGGCTTGGATTACCGCGGTGCGAGCAGCCAATACCGATCCGGACCGCAACTCGCTCTACGACGTCTTCATCGGTCAAGCGCTCGCTCACGCGCCCATGGACCCAGACGGTGGCTGGCCCCACACCGCGCTTCGGGACATCCTGGAACAGTTGGTGCCCCCCGACATCGAGCGCGGGATCGCGACCGAGCGCTTCAACATGCGCGGCGTCTTCATGAAATCGCTGTTCGAGGGCGGAGGCCAGGAGCGTGATCTCGCCGCTACCTACCGTGAGTGGAAGGATCTGGCGGCGGCCTGGCCCCGGACGAGCACATTGCTCGAGAACATCGCTAGGCGATGGGATAGCAACGCCGAGGATTCCGACCTGCGCGCCCGACAGGACATGATGCGGGACTAAAGCCGAAGCTCGCCTCCGGTCTCAGGGCCTCCTTGAGTCAAGGTCGCATCGACTGCACCGAGAACGTCAATGACTAAATGCCGTAAGCACTTCAACGTGCGCCGAGCGGACCTGCGGAAGGTCAGCTTTGAGTCAGAAACGGTCATGGTGCCTCACCATGACGCGAATGACTGAAAATGACTCAAAGCGGCGGTTGGTAAGGCCTACTTGTCGGCTCTTAGTGGGTGCTGCCAAGTCCGGACCTGTAGCTTCCCCGGTCCGTGGGACATTGCTTGCAATATGTACGGGCACGCACAGAAGATGCTCGGTGATCCGATGCATGACCCATCTCCGGTGAGGCTATTGGGTCAACCGGTAAATACATCTCTGCGGAACTAAACGGCATGGGCAACGAAGTCGCCTTCGTAAAAGATATCGTTACGGGCCAGCGCCGGCTCGCGATTTTGCGCTGGCTTTCAGCGAGCCCCGGTTATGCCGCCAACGATCAGGTATTCACGCTCATGCTCCGCAACGTGGCCTTATACAGTGGGCGCGATAGTCTGAGAGACGACCTTGAGCACCTGGAAAGAGCAGGCGGCGTCGTTCTCACCCGACACGACACTCTCATCGTCGTCAAATTGACGAACCGGGGCAGCGAAGCTGCCGAGGGGCTTGTGGAGATGGAAGGGGTGCCTCGCCCCGGGGTCGAGTGTCCGTACTAGACCGTCGGGTCTCACGGTCGGCGAGTTTCCATTTCAATCTTTCACTGCCCCGGCGCTCTGGAGGTGGTTCACCTCTGTAACGAGATCGCTGAACCAGTTGGGAATGTTGCTCCCATCTCGCGCGGCGGCGCGTAGAGTTTCCAGGCCGGCACGATCCAGCCCAAAGCGCGGAGATTCAGCCAAGAGCCTGTTTTCCTCATATTCATCTTCGGCGGTGACATGCTCGTCCAGCCGCTTAAGCGCCGTCGTAAGCCGCGCAGACAGCTCAATCTGGCGCTTCGGACCGACGCGTCTCGCAAACTCGAACTTTAGATAGTCGTTGAGTGTCCATGTATCGCTCGTGGCGGTGCCGTAATCTCCGTCGCGGGAGACGATAAGCACGGGTCGCTCGGCGTTCTGCTTGGCGCAAGCGACGATCCATTCCCAGTTAACGCCGTCGCCATACGAAGTGTCCGATGACTTTCGAGGCGGTTGACCGAGGGCGAAGCGGTCGCGCGCCAGTTTGTGTATTTCGCCGCTGCGCTCATGGTCGGCGGTGAGGTTTAGCGGGCTTGCGGAGTCGAACAGGCGACTGAGGTCCTTGAAAACAGGGTCGTGATGCTCAGGATCATTCAGGATGGCCTCGATCTTGTCGCGAACCTCGGCATAGGCTTTCCCGGCGGCGTCCAGATTGTCTTGAAGGTTCCGAGAAGGCGCGAAGTCGGCGAGAATAGGGGGTACCGACATTTTGCTGGGCTTCTGCATCTTGCCCAGACTATCGACAATGACCTTCTGCCGGTTCTTCAGAAATTCCATCTTCACCTGAGCGTTGGTGATGAGGGCCGTACTGTGTCGATCGAGCGCGGCTAGCTGCCGAGCTGCGGATTCGCCTCCCTGGCGATAAAAATCGAGAAAGATATTGGTGTCGATGAAGACGAGCCACCTGTCTGAACCGGCTGACGCCACTGCATTACCTCATCGCCTGCGCCGCGGAGTCGCGGAAGCCGCACCGTAATTTCAACTTAAGCCTGCTGTCTTGTAAAGGTGGGTTGAGACGCCAGCGAATCGTGGCGTCGCATTGGGGACGGACATGGCGCAGCCCGACAATAACGAGCGCGCGGAACTGATCGCGCAGCACCTTGCCGCTGCGGACAAGCCGGGCAACGAGCAAGCCCGTTTTGCCTGGAAAACTGGATTTCACACGTCCCCAGTGGTGGAGTTGCCTGTGGAATCTGTTCTGCTCAATCCGCGAAGCCACCGCATCCGCTCTCAGTTGGAGTCTCACGCCAAGCGCGAGCTTGTCTTCGCCGAACCCTACGGAGAGGAGGCGCAGGCGATCATCGCGAACCTTCTCCGAGCGACTGAAGGCTTCGATGTGCTTCGCGAAAACCTGAAAGAGGTTCAACAACGAGAATACGGAATCGCGACTCATCGCGGTCTGCTGGTGAACGCCAACACGCGATGCGTGGCCCTGCGCGACAACGGCATGGACTACATTCGCGTTGCGATCCTGCCCTCAGACGCCCAGCAGAAGGAAATCGATGCCCTTGAGCTTCGCCTTCAGCTGCAGGAAGACTTCCGCCAGCCGTATTCGTTCTCCAACCAACTCCTCTTCATATCCGAACTTTTGGGCACATACGGGCATAGCGACGAGCGGGTCGCGCTCGACATGAACTGGGCGTCAAGCAGTGACGCCAGCTCGCTCAAGGAAGGGGTGAAGACCGTCCAGCGCCACGTGCGAATCCTGGCGATCATTCGCCAGTTGCAGGATGTCAGCGCAAGTCGGCTTCCGCTGACATGGGTCGACGACAAGCGTCAGTCCATGATCGATCTCGACGTGGAGCTAGAAAAACTGAACAAGAAGGACGACGCGTCAGCCGACCTCCTTAAACACAGTCGCATTCTGGGCATGCTGGTCGGTGCATTCTACCGGGATCTCCGAGAGGTCGATCAGACCTTCGCGCGTAAATACCTGCTGCCCTATCTCGAGGAGAAGCCCAACTTCGCCGGCCGACTGGAACAATTGCTTCAGGCCGACGTCGCTCCCGCGCCCGAATTGAAGGGGCTCGACGCCTTCGCGGCTGTGGCGGCGACTCCGCCGGCGCATGCGCTGGATCTGGAGCCGCTCATGGTGAAGCTCGCCGAGTCGCACACGCAGGATACGATCCAATGGAAGGCGACGGACGGAGCCGACGTCGTCGCGGAACGGGGGCCTATCGTCGCCGAACTTCTGGACGCGGTCAGCGTCGCGGCGGGAGACGCTCGGGTCGATCGTCAGAACGGAACCGCCCAGGACCGACCTAGGCGGCTGCTCGAGCAGGCGGCCAAATACATTCGACGGGCGACGGAAGCCTATCAGGACGTCCGGCACCACAGCGAGTTCAAACAGGACCAGTTCGATCTGGCCCGCATCGAACTGGCGGGTGCCATGGCGGCCCTGGAACAGACGATGGACCCCAGCGGAGAATGACGGAGCCTGGAGAAATTCAGCTCAGGACGGGGCGCGATCTTTCGGCCGTCAATGTGCGGCGCAGACGCAATGTCCCGCAGGTTTTCTGGGACAGGCTGCTCGTGGAATGGGGGTCATCCGGTCAGCGCTCAGGCGAGCAGGTAACGGTCTCGGTCGACCGGTTTCTGTCGCGATTGAGCTGGGTGCACGGCGCCTGCATACAGCACCATGTGGGCCTGGATCTCGATGAGGTGACCCGGGATCTAGTAACCCGGAGCGGCAGCGAACGCGCCGCATTGGGCCAAGCCTCCGCCGAACCGGAACGGCGAGAAGACGTGTCCGCCCGGCTGTCGGGAACGCGCTTCACGCGCGAACTCCGTGATTTCCAGCGCCGCGATCTGTCACGGCTGCTGGCTCTGCCGAACGCCGCCAACTTTTCGGTCCCTGGAGCCGGCAAGACTACGGTCACGCTCGCGCTCTATGAGGCTGAGAGGCATGCGGGACGCGTCCAACGCCTGCTAGTGGTGGCGCCGCTCTCCGCATTCGAAGCGTGGACGACCGAGGCCGCCCTGTGTTTCGAGGATGAGCCTCCCGTCATCCAGGCCTACAGCGGAGGCGCGATCTCGCCGGCGATCGAGATTGTCCTGACCAACTACCATCGGCTCGCCAGTCCGGAGAGTTACAGTGCGCTGGCCAAGTGGGTGACGTCCAAGCCGACTCACATTGTCCTGGATGAGGCGCACCGGGCCAAGCGCGGCTGGTCCGGCGAGTGGGGGCGCGCTTGCCTGAGCCTATCCTATCTAGCGGCGCGCCGGGACGTGCTCACCGGCACGCCGGCACCTCAGGGGTTCAAGGATCTCGAAGCCTTGTTCGATTTCGCATGGCCCAGTCAGGCGCGCACGATCCTGCCGGATGACCTCTTTCTTCGCGGCCAATCCGATCTGGCGGGCGACAAGGTCGCGGCCGCCATTGCGCCCCTTTTTGTGCGCACCACCAAGCACGATCTGAACCTTCCTAAGGTAACCTTCTCAGTTCAGCCGATACCGCTGACAGGGGTCCAGAAGGAGATCTACTCTGCGCTTTGCCACGACTACGCAGGCGAGTTGAACCTCACCAGACGAGAAGAGATGGACTTCGCCCGCATGGGCCAGGTAGTGATGTACCTTCTCGAGGCCGCGTCCAACCCCCAATTGCTTGCGGCCGGCTCCTCCGAATTCGATCCGCCGGAGTTCCGACACCCGCCGATCGAGGTTCAGGCTGACAGCCGGCTCCGGGAACTTGTGAGCCGCTACGCGCTCTATGAAACGCCGCCGAAATTCCTCGCGCTCGCTAACATCG
Organism: Brevundimonas sp. T2-11; assembly: GCF_055397675.1. Taxonomy (NCBI): domain Bacteria; kingdom Pseudomonadati; phylum Pseudomonadota; class Alphaproteobacteria; order Caulobacterales; family Caulobacteraceae; genus Brevundimonas; species Brevundimonas sp. T2-11. The sequence continues at coordinate 803,103 of NZ_AP027920.1, read as the reverse complement.
TTCGAGCCAACGCCGACCAAGGCCGCAAGACCCTTGTCTGGACGAACTTCGTCAAGAACATCTCGACGCTCGAGAAGATGCTCTCGCGCTATAAGCCCGCGACGGTTCACGGCGGCGTGCCGTCGCGGGTGACGTCGCCGAACGCCGGGCGTCTCCGTGAGGATGAGATCGCCCGGTTCCGGGACCGGGCGTCCGGCTGCATGGTCTTGCTCGCCAACCCTGCCGCCATGAGCGAGGGCATCAGCCTACACCGCGAATGCCAGGACGCGGTTTATGTGGATCGGACGTTCAACGCTGGCCAGTACCTTCAGAGCCTTGATCGAATTCACCGCCTCGGCCTAGAGCCCCACCAATCGCCCACTGTGACTTTCCTTGAGACCGTCGGCACAGTTGATGAGGTGGTGAACCGCAGGATCAAGGAGAAGGCGTCCCGACTAGGACAAATCCTCGACGATCCGGCTGTCGAGGAAATGGCGCTGCCAGACGAAGAGGACTACGGTTCGCCGTTCGACAATCAGGGCGACATCGCCGCGCTCTTGGAGCATCTAAGGAACGCCGGGGACGAGGCGCGGTGACGGCCCGTTCGTTAGAACGCATGCCGAGCCGCTTCGAACTCAGCGTAGCACTGGAAGTGGCGAGGCTCGTGAGCGCTGACGGCGTCGATGATCAGGACCTGATCGTGTCGTTTGAGCACATGGCCAGCGGAGGCCTTGTGCGCGTGGATCATCTCACTGCAGCGACCAAGCTTCTGACGATCGGGGGCCTGCTGACTCGCAAGGATGATCGCTGGCAAGCCGTCGAAGTCTTAAAAGGCGTCGGCGCCCTCTCGAACAACGAGGGGATCGCCTCGCTGGCCTTTCTCCTTCTCTCCCGCGCGCCGCCTATATGGGTCGCCGGCGCCACCGTCGGCGCCGCCTTAAACGTCGATGTCATCCCGGACGCCGACTGGAAGTCGCTCTGCGACGCGATCGCCGACCCCCACAGACGCGAGGCCATGATACTCTGCGTAGGCCGCCGGCTCATGGGAAACTTCGGGATCGATGTCGTGGAAGCGGCAGTGGCCTCTGTTCTGGAAGAATGTCGGCGGCGTCTAATCACCTTCGGACGTCCAGATCTCGGAGACCGCATTCTTCGCGTCGCCAGCGAGGAACAACTCGGTTACGATATCGTCTGCCCGACAATCCGGGGAGAATGCTGGCGCCTGCGGGTGCTGGCTGGACATCGAGGCCTGTCGCGATTGGCAATGAACATCACACGCACCGATATCGGGATCGGGATCGGAAAATCGGGATGGGGGGCCATCGTTTGCCAACTGGACGTCAATAACCAGAATCAAATCGTCGGCTGGTGCGATGGATCTCTGCTGAGGGCGCATCTCCCGGACGATCTCGGGGGCAGAAGCGAGTGGACGACCGCTCGTGTATTTCTCGACGACCACGATCTGGTCTCTGATTTTCCCGACCTTGAAAATGGCCCAGCCTAGTATTCTAGCATCGCTGGATCGTGAGAAGATCGGCTGCCTCTCACGCGCTGAGACCCGCAAGCGTGAAGCTGTCCTACCCCCGGTGAGCATTTACCGATGGTGGGCGAGGCGTACCGACGCGATAAATGGCGCGATCGTCGAAAGTGCGGCCAAGGTGCTCCGCCGCGAGCGACCGCTCCTCGTGCTTGACCCTTTCGCGGGCGGCGGCGTGATCCCGCTAAGCGTCCTCAAGCGCGGGCACCGGATCTACGCGCAGGATCTTGATCCGTGGGCGGCCCGCGGCCTGGGGGCGATGCTGAACCTGCCTCCGGCGAACACCTTGGCCGAGGCGAAGACGGCGCTCGCTACTGCGGCCAAGGATATTTGCCGCCAAGCTTACCAGACCTGCTTCAGCTCTGGAGAGCCGGCCCAGATCAGCCAAACGATCCGGGTCATGCGAAGCCGTTGCGGCCATTGCGGTCACGATCACCGCCTCTTTCCTTTTGCACTGGTGACTCTTGACCGGCGCCGGGATCGGGGCGGGGCAACCGCGCGACTAGCTTGCCGCAACGGACACCTTTTCTCCGGGACGTCGGAGGGTGTCCAAGCCTGCCCCGTTTGCGCAGAGACGGTCAATCCGACCGACGCCTATCTCGTCGGGCGCGAGGTTGTCTGCCCAGAATGCGGCACGGTGGAGGCCCTGGCCGACCGCTGCGAAGGCAAGCCCCATCGCTGGGAGGTCGTCTTGGTCGAGCGGAGCGATGGCCTGCGCCGGGAGTTGGATGAGCCGACGGCCGCCGAGGTGGCCCAAGCCGACCATGACCGCTGGCGGCCCCGCCGCCGGTTGAGCGCCATCCCGAACGGCCCTGAAACCCGCGTGTTGACCCGGCACGGCTTCCAGACCTGGAACGATCTCTACCCGCGTCGCCAACAAGTGGTCATTGAGAAGCTGCTGGCCCTCTGCTCCTCTCTCTTCAACGACAAATCCATCCGTGAATCCGTGGTCATGGCCGTTATCGGGTCCGTTGAGATGGCGGGTCATCTGTCGCGTTGGGACCGATTCTATCTCAAGGCCTTCGAGGCGATGGCGTCACATCGTTTCAACTTCACGACGCTCACCGTGGAGCCTCATGTCCTCGGAGTTGGGCGGGTGGGCCGCGGCACGACCCTGCAACGGCTGGCGTCTTTCGAACGGGCGGCGCGCTGGCTGGCCGCAGCGGGAATGTCGGACACGTCTCAACGGGCCGCCGTCGTCTGCGGGAGTTCGGACAAACTCGCCCTCGGCGATGGCGAGGTGGACCTCATCCTGACGGACCCGCCATATCACGACGACGTCCAGTATTCGGATTTATCGCTTCCCTTCCGCGCCTGGTCTCGTCTGATCGCCGCCCGGTTCGGCGGCTCTGCCGTGGCCATTCCCCATGCGTCGACGATCGCTAAGCATCGGCGCTATCGTCGGGTCCTCACGTCCATCTTCTCCGAGTTGCGACGTGTGCTGTCCGCCGATGGCCGTCTGGTGTTCAGCTATGCCAATCGAGAGCCCGCCGCCTGGATCAATCTGTTTGCGGCGCTCAAATCAGCGGGGTTCCACCCGGTCGCCTTCACAATCATCCAATCGGAAAACGAGCTCGATCCATGGCGCAAGAAGGGACGGGCCTGCAGCCTGGACATGCTGCTGGAGCTCTCCTCGAGCCCTGTCACGCCGTTCGAGCAGTATCGAACCTCCCCCCAGCTCAATATCCCCGAAGAAGACTACCTGCTGGCGGTGGGAAACGCGTTTCTTGACACCGCGGCGCCTCCGCCTCGTTGGGAGCAAAAGTTTATCGATCGGCTCAAGTCGCATGAGTTCTTGGCACCGAAATCGGACCATGCGTCGATCCAAATCGCCGCCGAGTGACGCGAGATCAAACGATGCCTCGCTCACCTCCCGGGAGCGGCGCTCCGCAGAGTGCTTTGAATGAGGTGCCAAATGTTACGGAGCGCCAGCATTCAGCACACTAATTTCGTCTCTGAGCTTTCGAGCAACGGTGTCCGTCAGAGCAACGTCGCTATGCTGACCGGTACGATCTTGCGAACCTGACCTCGGTTGCGGTCGGGGCGATTCGAGCGGCATGCTTAATGTCGTGTTTCAAGCCTGATGGAATGTCCACTCGTGGCGCGTGGGTGCCGGCCGCTATTGACCGTCGGGGAATGGGTAGTGAGCGAAGCTCCGCAACGCTAAGTTTCGCTACTAATGGCCACAGTTAGCGGGCGTCATGAAAATCCTTCCAACTATAGCATCCGGCCTCGCTGGATGGCTCACATATGAAGACATGCGCCGCAAGGTCCGGCATCATGAGGAAAGCACCCTTTACGAGCCGATCCGCGAGATTGCTGAAGCCAACGGTTACCACGTAGAGCGAGAGTTTCCGTTTCCGCGAAGGCCAAGCCAGCGCGGGGATTCCAAGCGGATCGATTTTGTTTTCGCCAATCCAAAAACCGGAGATTGGGCGGTTCTTGAGGTGAAGTTCAAGAAGATGGCCAAGACTATGGCCGGCGGCATTGGCAAAGACGCGTTGCGTATCCGAGACATAGACGGAGACTTTCTCAACGCCGCGCGGCCAGCTAAGTCCAAGCTTCCTAAGTTCACGTCAGGTTGCCGTCTTGATCACGGTGTCCTTGTCGTTTGGCGCGAAGGCGACATTCTCGATGCAATGAAGGGCAAGGAGCCGCCGACAATCAGCCGCCAACTCATGACGATAATGAAATGGATGTTTGACGATCCCAACGCTGTGACAGCGCGGATGTTGGCCGAAGCTGTCTTACTCAACACGCCGCGGAAGACTGTTGATATAAAGTGCGGATATCTCCGATGGGGAAACACCCGCACGGAGAAGCGCTATTGGCTCGCAATCCTGCGGAAAGTCCCTGCGTGGAACCGCCTGGACGCCGAGTTGCAGCCTCGGCCCAAGGGCTCTGCCAAGGCCGACACTTAGTAGTCTTACTCCCTTTGGGGCAGGCTGAGCCTACCGGATATTGAACCCTGCTGGATGAAGTACGCGGCCGAGTTTGAAAGTCCAAATCCTGGAGGCAGCCAAAGTCCTCTCATGGCGCAGGCCGGACCAAAAGAGAGTAAGATCATCCAGGTAGGGGCCGACTTTCAATCTGTCACTTAGTGATCTTCGGCCCAACGTAGAGGACCTTCAGGTGCTTCGTGTCCGCCGTCACGGGCCATTGGAAGTGAACCCTGTAGAACCGGTGGCTGATCTTTCCATGCCAGTGCGCGAAGATCGTGCCTTCCCCGTCCGGATCGGCGAACGTCATGTCGGTACGATAGGCAATCTGGTTCGATCCAGATTCCGGCGAGAACGGCGCCCGTCCACCCTGGAAATGTTCCGCCAGCAGAGCTTGGGACGCCGGTGTCTCAATGCCCTTCGTATCGCGGCTGCGCATGTAGGCTTCGAGGATCTGCATCAGGGCGTAAAAACGATCGCGAACAATCGGGTCGAAAGGCTCCCTCGCGAGGCGGCGGTCCGTGAGCAGTGCGTCCGGGAACTGCAGCGCCGGAAAAGCTATGCGGGCCGTCTCAACCATCTCCCGCCAGTTTGTCGCCGGCGCAGCCCTGGCGACGGTGGCGGCCACCGCTTTGTCGGGGTCCCAAAAGTTCGCGATCGGATAAACCGCGAGCGGTTCATCTTCAAATCCGTGCACGACGAAGAGGGGCGAAACAGCGAACTCAGGCTCGCCCCGGGCGAAGCTCAGCGAGGCCACCGCTTCCGCAGCTTTCTGCCGACGCGCCGCCTCTCCAAGACCACCATCCGTCACTTCGACTCCGAGGCACTGGAATAGGTCTTGATCCTCGGCCAAACGGTCGCTTTCGAGAAAGGGGCCATTGCGTCCGACCCAAGCCAGCACGGAGCGCGCCAGATCTTGCCCTTTCCAGCTCTGGAGCACCTCGCGAAAGGTGCGCCCTTCAAGCACGAGCCGGTCGGCGAGGCGTGGCGTAGTCCGCATCGCCCCCAGTGAGGGCGACCGGGCGCGGGCCTTCATGACGTTCTCGAGCTCTTCCTTGAAGTGGTCCTCGTTCCGGAACTGACCGTTCACGGACGCCTCATTCAGGTAAAAGCGCATCCCTCACGCCCAACCCGCTAGGCGCGACAAGTCCTTTTCACCTTGGTCGAAGAACCCATTGGGCCATTCGTAGATTTCCCCGCCTGCGCCAACGGCCGGCTGGCTTACGCCATGCCCCTCTTCGGTCGCGCCGTTGAAGAAGTGAATCCGAAGCGCCTCTGACGAAAGAACAGATTCCCGCACGGCGAGACGGGCACCGTTCAGCAGGTGATCGCTGTGCGTCTCGACGATAACCTGTACTCCGGCGGCCGCAAACCTCGCCAGCAGCCGCCCCATCTGGGACTGACCAAAGGGATGGAGGTGCGCTTCGGGACTGTCGATCACCACCACCCCCCCGTGCGGCACCGTCAGCAAGGCTACGATCAACGGAAAGGCGTAGGACAGGCCGTATCCAATGTTGGAGGGGCGCCTCCACGATCCGAGAGACTCGAGACGGAACTGTAGGCTCATCTGGGACAAGGCGGCGACATTCTGGACATTGGCCTCCGCTCCCGGGAACAGATAGCTGAGCCAAGCGTCCACCTGCTTACGGAAATTTCCTTCAAGACCGGGGAAGCATCGGCGAGGATCGACATCCTCGTCGGCCCGTCGCTCGAACCAGTAAGGCGCAAACCGGCCGTCGTGGCCAATGTCTGGCCAATCGGTCTGTTCCGGTATCGGATAGGCGTCCGCGGCGCCGACCCGCACCGCTGCTAGATAGGTGAGCTGGGCTAGCAGAGTTCCGAGCACGCCATCCACCGCCAGAGCGCCTTCGATCGCCAGCGGCAAATTGCGTTCACCAGCCACGATTGATGGACTCAGACTGATTGCGCCGTTGGGGCCGATCGCCTCGAACGCCATTGGGCGTCTGGAGATCGCCGGGACGACATCGCCGGCCGTGCCCAGCCGGACTAGGGGACCGTTAAGCGGCAGCGCGGTTCCCCGCCCGTCCCGCAACGCTTGTGCGATAAGCAGCAAGCTCTGCAGCGCGGTAGACTTGCCGCTTCCATTGAAGCCGGTCATCAAAGTCAGGTCGCCTAGGTCAAGGCGTAGGTCGTCGAAGCATTTGAAGCCTTGGACCCCAATGGACTGGAGTGTACGCGAGCTCACCATTCAGCCTCCGGCATATCCTCGATGACCTCGTTCATGATGCCAAACCGGGTTCGGACTTGGCTCGTGCTGTTGGTGGAGTAGGTGATCGCATTGGAGAACTTCAGATCTCCGATCAGCCCAGTGATGGTCTCGAGCAGGTATTGTTCCTGATTCTGGGCGAGGATGCCGAGCTCGGCCATCGTCGCCGCGCAGACCTCGAACAGCGAGATGTTAATGACGCTTCGCGTGGCGTGAGGTCCGTTGGTGAGAGACTTGCGGAATGCGTGCTCTCCGAAAAGGTCCGAGCACAGCGACATCGCGCGATCGAATTCTGTACGGAGTAAGTGTCGCTCCGCTTCCGTCGCATCAGAGAGAGCTGAGAGCCCCATGGCTAAGAAGGCATCCATATCCCCCCGGTATTGCGAGACGCCCAGAAGCCGAAATGCGACGTATCGATTAACCGCTTCGCGATCACGCATCGTCTTGGGATTCAGCGACATGCCGGTCGCCCTGCGAAACTCGGGGCCGTTCACCGCATCCTTGAGCCACGTGGTGGCCGCGCCGTTGTAGAGCGCGTTCCTCATTTGCTGTCGGGTCAGCGGTTCGCCGCTGTTGACGCGTTCAAAGATGTCGAGCTTGGCGCGCTCCGGAGCCTTAGCGTCCAAGATATACATTGTCAGGGGGGTGTCAGCGACCCGCTCCTGGAGGGCGACGGACAGATCCTTAAACAGCTTTCCGTCGAGGGGGTGCTCCTTCCCAGGCTGGCCGAGGCCACTGAGCCGAAACTGATTGCGCATGAAGCGGTAAAATGTCGTCAGACGCTGCAGGCCGTCGACCACAATGATACGCCCATCAGGTGCTTCGGCCACGTAGAAGACCGGGAGCGGAATCCTCATGATTGCGCTCTCGATCAGCTTGGACTGCTTCGGCACTGGCCAAACGAAATCACGCTGAAAATCCGGATCGAGGATGAACCGCTTACGATCGATTCGCTCCACCACATCCCCGACGTTGCGGGGTTCCGTGCGAACGAACACTGCATCGAGCGGATAGTCACCCCACCCGCCATCGAATGCGTCTACGCCCTCAACGTCGTCATAGCCAGGCTCAGTCGTGTCCGTCATGCGGTCTATTCTTCTCTCAAACCGGCCCGTCGCTTCGGTCGCCCCCGGCCCCCAAGGTTGCGCAATCTAGGCTGTCGCGATGGCCATTCCTAGACGACTTCGGACAGCAGCTCGCAGCGCCGAGCTAGCGTCCGCTTTCAGGATGCGAGTCTATGTCCGCTGCTGGCGCGGAACAGTCCTCGCCTATCCGCTACGGCCAGGGGCGGCGCGATCGTCGACCAGTTTGAATCGACGATCGCGCGCTCATCCCTAGGCCGTCCAGCCACCGTCGATCGTCAGGCTGGCGCCTGTCATGTAGCCGGCGTCGGGACCGGCGAGCCAGGAGACCAGGCCGCCGATCTCGTCCGGCTTGCCGGTCCGGCCCAAAGGCAGGCAAGGGCGGAACAGCAGAAACGCCACGGTTCACGGCAGGCAGCAGTTGTTGGAGCGGCGAAGTTTCAGCGAGGATCGGGCGTTCGGTGAACGGCCAGCCACTGGCTCACCTCTTCCCGGAACTCGATCAAGAACGCCGTCGCCATGGCGGCGTATTCTTTGTCCGCACTGCAATGCAGACGCATATCTTCCAGGCCGGCCAGGATGAACTTGACGGCGAGCGCTTGTTCACGAGCGCTCATGCCGACGGTTTCGTTCAAACTGTCCCTTATACGCTTGCGTTGCCCTTTCAGGATATCAAGGGCGGCGGTGCGTCCTTCGACCAAGCCGACCCGGTTCAGAGCCAGGCATCGAATGGTTTCGGCACCCTCGATCGACGGCTGGCCGCCCTCCGATCTGGGGGTCACGATGCTGTAGTCGGTATGGTGATTCCATGTGAGGTGGGCGTCAGGCTTCGTCCGCGTCGGGTCAATGAGGTGCGGTTGTTCGCGTTCGTGGTCTTCCGAGCTCGCCTGAAGTCGCGCGGCGCCGACCGGGAAGCTGTTGGCCTTGCCCCAGAGCTTCGACGGCTTGATCGCCTGCAAGGCCTCGACGTCCGCCACGGTCATGTTCAGCGTCACGACATGCTGGTGAAGGCCTTTGTTGCACGGGGCGCAGGTCGGCAGCAGATTGGTCCAGCTGTGCGCCAGCCACCAGTAGCCGGGATGGTTCGGATCCTCGTTGCCGCCTTTGGGACGGTAGTGCTCGACCTCGCGGGTGCCTTTCTCGATGCGCCGTTCGCAATAGGCGCACTTACCGTGGAAAAGCTTTCGCAGCGCATCCGAGACGTCCCAGGCGCGATACTGTTTGAATGTGTAGGCCGTCGCGCCCTTTTTCCACCCCTTATAGTAGGTCGTCGCCTTCTTCATCTCGTCGGTGGCGGCAGCGGCGCTGAGGGAGGCCGGCGCTGTTTTGGGACGTTTGGCGTAGATCATGCCGGCGCCGTCCCGGGCTCGCTGTCGTCGTCCTGTTCCAACGGAAGCGGTTGGGAAAGGGCTTGGTAGATCTGTTCAACGGTCGACCTGCGGATGTCTGTTCTCAGGGGACCAGACGCCTTTTCGCGGGTGTCGAGAAAGCGCCTGAGGGCCTCGTGAATGACCTGTTCCGCTGCGCTGTCACCAAGCGTCAGCCTGGCGACCATGTCATCGACTTCGGGGTCTTCCGGCCGATCCGCCACTGCACCGGCAAGACGCGCCATATCCAGTTCCGTCTCGGGGTCGATGGTGCTCGAGAGGCCGAAATAGTCGGACGTCAGCAGCTGTTCGGCGCGCATGCCCTTCAGGCTGGGCAGGTCGTCGAGCACCGAGATTTCTCCTCGCTCGTCGCGTTGGAACACGAAAACTTCCCCATCCTCCATGCCTCTCAGGCACAACGGATCGTGGGTGGTGACGATAAACTGGACATTGGGTAGGGCGCGTCGGAAGGCCCGCATCACCTGCATCTTCCAGCGAGGGTGAAGATGGGTCTCGATCTCGTCGATCAACACGATCGCGTGCGCGCTTTCGAGATCGTCGAAATGATCCAGCAGGTGGCGGAAGATGTCGGCCGCCAAGGCGAACATCGACCGGTAGCCGTCACTGAGCTGCTCGACGGGAACTGCGCGATCTTCGACGGTCACGGAGACGAGGCCGCTGTCTCTGACCAGCTGATCGGTCTCGGCGAGGGCAAGGATGGGGCGAAGGCCTCGCGCCATCGCATTGAAGCGTTCGGCTTCCAAACCGTTCAGCCAGCCGCCGGGATAGGGAAGGGTCGCGAGCGGATCGAACAGCGTCCTGACGGCGGCGAAGGGGTGAAGGCTGGTCTCGGACTTGTTGCGATCGAAGAACCGACGGGGCCCGTAGCCGAGCACGAGAGCGGATGGGGAGATGTCGCCGAACAGGGTGGCCGTGCCGCCATCCACGGCGAAGGCGGCCTCCCCGTCGCCGTACCTGAAGCGAACACGCGCGAACGCGCTGGGCGACCCGCCTGACCCATCGAGGCTCAAGGCGTCGTCCGGAAGGAATTCGCTGAAGTCCAGCCGAAGTCGGCGGCTCTGTTCTGAACCGAGTAGGGCGAGGGCCACGCCTTGGAGGAGCGTCGACTTTCCGGTCGCGTTCTCTCCCAGCAGCATCAGGCAGGGTGCGCTGCGGCGAGTTCGTTTCGCCGGACCCAGTTTGATATTCAGGTGTCTGACCCCCTTGAGATTGTCGAGCGTGATCTGCTCGATGTATCGCGGCGAGGGCCTGTCTTGGCGGCGACGTGCCGCCTGAGCCACTTGGGTAGGTGTTCGCGAGGGCCAGCGGTCGCGCTCGATGGTCCGGGATTCGTCCTCGCTCCGGAGGTTGCCGAACTCGCGGACCAGATCGCTCGGGCTGACGCCACGCCCGGCGAAATAGCCGATCATCCGGCCAGGGAGGGTCCTCAGCGGCTTCTCAAGCAGGGGGGCGACGATCGGCAGTTCATGGAGCGCACGCTTCAAGACGTTCAGTCGGGCCCCGAGGAAGGGCGTCTCGGGCCTGAAGGCGTCGAAGAGGTGACTGGCCATGCCCGTGTCAGCCCAATGTTTTACATCGACGGCCATGGCGGCCAGGCTTTCGCTTCTGAGATGGACCAGGCGCGCGCTGTCGAGCTCGAGCAGGGTTATCGTCTCGTTCGCCCTTGCCGTCAGAGGCTGGCATCGGCCGTCGAACAGAAACTCAAAGTGGCGCTCGGGCGTCTCGCGATAAGGATCGATCAGGATGGTTTTCTCGACCCGACGGACCTCAGCGAGCCTCGCCATATAGGGCGCACGTTCAGTCGTCAGGGGCAGACGATCAGCTCGCGCCCGCTGGCAGTAGTCGCAGACATAGATGAGGTTGTCCCACTCATAGGCCAGCCAGGCATAGTGGTCATGGGCGGCGTCCGACCTATCGAAGGGGTCGCGGACCCGAACGGGCCTGAAGTGCTCTACATGGGGCTGGATTTCGTCGGTTTCACAGAAGACGCATTTGTGGCGACACCGATCCGCGACGGCGTCGTGAAGCTCGCCCTTGAAGAAGAGCTCCTCGGCGACCGGAGGTCGTCGCTGGCGCCGCTCGGTGCTGGGCCTGCGGAGAAACTCCAGCATCTCCCTGCGGCGTCGCCGCACGAAGGGGGATGACAGGATTTTTGGGGGCGGCGCGGCGCCGATGCGGATCATGCGAAAACCTTCAAGCGGTTAGAAGCGGCCCACAGCCAGCTGCAGCCATTTGAGCAGGACATCGATCAGGGCGCCGAGCAGTTCGGGATGTGTTTGGCGCCGCCGGCGACCGCGCTGACCGGGAGGGTGACCGCGTGTTCGCGGGCGAGATCCTTGCCCTTCTCGACCAGCTTGGCTTCCGACACCAAGAACATGCGTAGGATGTGGTCGGCGAAAAGACGACATCTGGCCATTCCAATGGGCAGTTCGTCCCGAGACCGACTCTCGGAAGGACCGCTAAAGGTGGGAAGCGGACCTTCAGAGTTGCGGTTCGCACGACCGACCGCTGATTTTATAAGCGAAGGTTTGATCAGTTATGGTCACGTGTCCCACTTGGCAGTCAGTCATCGTTCCGTCCTGATGAGTCAGCCGGATGAACCCCACTCCCTCACAAGGGTGGCGGTTAGCCCCGGTGAAGCGGGTTCCTGATTGCTCCAGAAGCCAGGTCGGTTGTCGGCACACTGAAACCGCAGCAAACACAATCGGACTGTCAGCGTTTTGGGTTTGAACAATGTAGGTATGCGTCGCTGGTGAACAGCCCGATAGCACGGCCGCTGCCGTGATGATGAGACGTTTCATCGGGGCAGTCTCACTGAGGCTGGCAATGTCCGCAACGGGTCGGGAGCCGACCCTCAATTCAACCGACCCTGAACGTCCGCTTCTCGGCCGCGGGTCAACGTCCGCTGTTGGCGCCACCCAGACCTTACCAAGACTAAGCTAGGTTTTGGCCGCCTCAGCCGTACTGGCGAGATGCGCCTCGCACGTCTCGCGCACGACGCCCTTCAGGAACTCGATCCGCACTGCCAGCCAATCCAGCTCTTCACGCGTAATCTTGTAGTGCCGCGAATAGCGCGCCTTCACATAGGCGGCGCGCAGGAGCTCGAAGGCCCGCCGCTCGAACTTGGTCGCGCCTGGCCACACGTCCGCCAACTGCGGCACAAGCGGCTCAGCCAGTCGCCGCAAGGCGATGATCTTATGCGATTTAGGCGAGTAGAGCGTCAGAACGATCAGGACGCAGTGGTAGAGTCGTTCTGCCGCCTGATGGAGCAAGAAGGCTGCATCATTATAGTCGCCCTCCCCTTCATCGATATAGAAGCGCGCGCCTTTCAAAGCCCGCTCAGCACTCGGAAACCAATCGTCGTATTGCGTCCTCGCCTCCTCCAACGCCGTCTCCGGCGCCAGCGGCGTCGGCTCCACGAACTCGACGCCCGGCGTGTCCAGCAGCACCACACCGTCGCGCACGATGTCGATGAAGAAGTACCGCCCGCGCTCCAACTGATGGTTCACGTCGTCCAGGCTGTGAACGATGACGCTGACCGGCGTGCGCAGGTTCTGGCCCGACACGGTCGCCGACAGCAGCCGCTGCTCGGCCTGACGCCAGAAGTCGCTGTCCGTCAGATCCTCATGATCGACCACGACCAGAAGGTCGAAGTCGGAGAAGTAACGTCCAACCGGATCTTCAACCCAGTCGCCGCGCGCATAGCTGCCGAACAGGATGATCTTGAGGATACGGCCGTTCTTCAGACGGTCGGCCTTGCGCGTCGAGACGGCCTCGGCAAACGAGGTCGTCAGAATCTCGACCGCGCGGTCGAGCTCCCTGCGTTTCGCTTCCGGTAGTGATTTGAGCGCCTTGGCCATGGCGAGAGTCTCCCCGATACGGCCACGCCATACAAGGGCGCAGCCTGATTGCCGGGTGAAGTTGACCTCCGATCGTCACCCTGCTCGCCTTCATCGCCCTCGCCTTCCCTCCCTCTCGCCCCCGATCAGGGGTCACGTTCGCGAGAGTCGCCGTGATGACGTCGGAGCAGGTGAAACGCGCTGAAGCTCCATGCACATTCCTGAAACGGGCCCGCTCCGTGATCAGCGCCGAAAGGCGTCATTGACGTCCCGTGAATCATGATCGCCGGATAGCGCCTCACAAAGGAGCGCCCGCAATGACCGGCCTTTACCTTGAAGAGACTGAAGACCTTCTGCTGACCCGCAAGGAGGCGTCCACCGAACTGCTGCGCATGGGCATCCGTCGCTCTCCGGCCACCCTGGCCAAGATTTTCAGCACCCGATCCGACGGCCCGCCCTGCATGCATCTGGGCCGCACACCCTACTATCCGCGCCAGAAGCTCCATGACTGGGCCCGCAGCCAGTTGTCCGCCCTGCGATCATCCTCAAGCCAGCCCCGGCGCGCCGGCGACTGGAGCGCCGCGCCATAGAGATGACGCCCGCCTCTGAGCGGCGTGAGTTCGAGCTACAGCCCTAGGCCGCTTCCGCTTCTTCCCATGCCCGGGATGACCTGCGCCAAGCCGCGCGCGTCCATGCCCAGCGTCGCCCGGGCGCCGACCGACGGCAGGGCCGCTCCGACCGCCATGCGCGCGTAGCGCTCCAGGCCCTGTGCATCCATCACCACGACGAAGGGCGAGACGCCGAGCTCATCGTGGAAGCCCGCCTTCATCACCTGCCCGCTGACCCTGCCCTCCCTGAGGACCCCAGCGGTCTGGCCGGTCTCCAGCCGACGCTCATTGAGGGTGCGGATGATGTCCTTCGAGATCTGCAGCCGCCGCAGCTTTCCCTCCAGGTCTTCATCGAGTTTGAAACGTCGCCCCTGACGCTCGACCAGGCTTAAGGCCTCCAGATGCGCCAGCCGGCCGCGTGTCAGCGCCGCCCAGGCGTTCCGGCCGCCCACGGCGTCGCCGACCATCCCCTCCCCGTCCATTGAGACCAGCAGTCGCCGGTCGAAGCCGGTGAAGCCGTCCCTCTGGGTTTCGCGCCAGACGCGGCGCTCGGCGTCGATACGTGACAGGTCGCCCAGCCGCTCCTGCGCCGTCTCCTGGGCCCGCGCCCGAAAGCCGTAGGCAACGTAGTCGCGGGGAATGACCAGGTCGCGCCCATCCGCGCGCCTGCCCGGCATCAGGACATGGGCGTGGGGCTGGTCCGTGTCGAAGTGACAGACCGCCATCCACGGCAGCTCCGGCTCGCCGAGGTCGGCGCATACCCGCCCCATGACGTCGCGCACATAATCCTGCAGGTCAGCGATACGGTCGCCATGTTCCGGCGAGACGATGAAGCGGAAGTGGTGGCGATGCTCCGCCCAGCCTCTCGTACGTTCCGCCCCGTCCACGACATCGACCTGCCGGTCGAAGAAGGTCCCCGCCTCCCCCTCGTGGCCGGCGCCCTCACGACAGAGATAACGGACATGGGCGGCGAGCGCCGCGCCTCGCGCCGCCCCCTTGCCCATGTGGCGCGACACCAGGGCCTTGACGATGACCCGCTGGCGTACGTCCACACGGAAGGCGCTGCCAGATCGCCTGGCGGCCGTCTTCAGCGCCCCTGTCTTGCCGCCGTAGCTGAAGCGCATCGACGACGAGAGCCGCTTCAGCAGGGAGGCGCGCACCGAGCCGTCCCGCTTCGGGTTCATCGCCAGTCGAACATGAAGGCCCTCCCCCTCCGCGCCGGACAGGGCGGACATGCGGTCTTCGATGGCGCTGCGGACGGTCATGACGACCCCTCCCAGGGAGTGCACGAACGTCGTCGACCGCCGCAAGTCGTCACAAGTCGCAGAACCGGTCGGCGCGCTCGCTAGAGAGTGGAAACCAAAGGACAAAGCGAAGCGAACACACCCTCTTTTATCTTGCCCTCTTAATCAGTCACCGGGCCTGCTGTTTACTCGTGATGGATCCTGTTCCCCCGGATCTCGCGCAGCGCGAGACCCTGTCCGGACCAGCTCCGCACCAAGGGCCGGCTGCTTTCACGACGCGCACTGCCAGACCGCACTTTCCAAATGACTCCCCGGCAACCGCCACGCTAGGAGAGGCGTAACTGGAGGGACGAGAATTGGCGGCTCAGGACGACGTTAGAGAAAACCGGCTCATCGATCTCTTCAATCTGGAGAGGCCGGAAAATCGCACCCGTCATGGTGTCGATGCGATCCTGAAGATTGACGGCCATGAACTGGAATTCGAGCTCAAGTCGGTCACAACCGGCAAGGGCGGCCTTACAACTGTTCGGGATTTCGGCCGCGACCATATCGAGAAGTGGCGGAGCAAGCACTGGATCGTCAGTTTCCACTCCGGAAGCGAGCTTACCTTGTGCCGCTACGGCTCGCCGGAAGCCATGAAGCCCTGGATCGACGAAAAGTGGGAGTACATACGGCCCGATTTCGAGCTCTCCAAGCTGGCGTCGGAGCGCCTCACGCTTGAAGACATGTACGCGGTGATAGGCAGGAAGGACGCCTACTCGCTGGCAGACGCCCAGAAGCTTCACAAGAAACAGTACACCAGGGCGCAATATGACGAGGCGCTGGGCGGCGAGCCGCACTTCTCTCCGGAGAGGATGCTGGTGATCTTCAAGGCTCGCCTGCGCTACGTCGTTGAGCGAGGCTCCACACTGAACAATCCGCACGTTCCTCCGGCATACCTGGCGCAATGGCCAACCATCACGTCCAACTACGCGGAAGAACTGCGAAAGCTCGTCAGGTCATGGATTGCGGTCAATCCGACGTAAGCGCATCGGCCACGGCGTTCGCCACGGCATAGCCCATGGGCGGTGCGACCGAATTTCCGATCAGGCCCAGAGACTTGTAAACGGCCCCGCCCACAAGCGGCCAGTCAGCCGGGAAGCCCTGAAGGATCATGCAGTCGGCCACCGAAAGCCGGAACGCATTGTCACGCGCCGGAAACTGAGCGGCGGCGACCCGGTCCTTCGCAACGCCATTGGGCCAGATCCCGAGCTCTGCCCAGTGCCGCGCTGCAGTCGCACTGTTCACCACGCTCGTCGTGTGCCTGGGACCCGTCAGCCCGCTGCGCAGGGTCGGAGCAAGACCGTCCACGCCAGTGTCAGGAAGCCCCAATGCTGCACGAGCGCCATGTGTCTTGCCCAGATTCTCTCCCCCGAGAAGGGCATGGGTAGCGGCGGGTTGCTGGAAACGAGCCGCTTCGTCTCCCCTGGCGAAACCGACAAAGAAGACCCGCTTGCGTCGCTGCGGCACCCCGAAATCGGCCGCCTCGAGGACGAAGCTGGTCACGGTGTAGAACTTGCGAAGCGGCAGGAGGATCGTGTTTTCGACGTAGTCGGAGAACTTCGCTGACCTCAGACCGGCGACGTTCTCCAGAACGAACGCACGCGGTCTGACGCCGAGCACCGCACGAACCATCTCCGGCACCATGTCACGAACGTCGTCCGCACCTTTCTGTCGGCCGGCATGACTGAAGGGCTGGCAGGGCGGGCCTCCGTGAAGCACGTCGACCTTTCCACGATAGGTGCTCCAGTCGACCTTGGTGACATCCCCCGCCAGTCCGGAGTGGACCACCCAATGCGGCCTCGCGGCCCGCAATACCTCGCCCGCCATCTCGAGGATGTCGTAGGAAGCGACGTGAGCGTACCCGGCGCGTTCGAACCCGATGTCGAGCCCTCCCCCGCCAGCAAAGAGACTCAGCGCGTTCAGACCGTTGGACGGCATGACGGGCATTAGTTCGGACGGATCGAGGCGGGCCTTCGGGATGGGATGGACCGACGTCGTGGCGCCTGAGACGGCGAGCGCCTTCGCCGTTCGCGACGCCTCGCTGATCTGGCGGAAGCGCTCGCGTTCCTCGGCGCTGAGCTCGCGCGCGCGGTACCAGGGCGCGTTGACGCCCCGCCGCATGTAAAGGCGATCATCGCTGTCGGCTTCGAACGTCATCTCGATCCTTCGTGGCCCCTTGGCGTGCACAGGTCGTTCGCCGGATGTTCCACCTTGTCCGATTGCGAAGCGGAATGGAATCCCCAGCAGGCGAACGGGAAGCGGTATGGTGGCAGAGAACTCCTCTGGCAACAGCCGGAACGCCCCCTTCGCGAGGCATCCACATGGCATTGCGGCTAGCTTTCAAGAGCGCCCCAGAGAACCTGCGCGATCTGACGGGCAAGGAAGGGAGGTACGGCGTTGCCGACCTGAACATACTGCTCGGTACGGTTTCCCAGGAACAGATAGTTGTCCGGGAAGGTCTGGAGTCTTGCCGCCTCCCTTACGGTCAGCGAGCGGCACTGCGCCGGATCAGGATGGATGAAGTAGTGGCCGTCCTTGGAGATGTGACTTGTGACCGTCGTCGACACCCGATCCCAGGCCTGCGTCCTGAACCGGTCCGCGAACTTCCCCGTCGACCAGTTGGCGTGATCCGGCGCGAGCGCGACAGGAAACTCCGCCGCCTTGGGCGCACGCCCCATGACACCCGTGAAGACAGCACTGAAGAAGTACCGCGCCAGGTCCTCGTCCATGTGACCGCGCGTGGCGTGGTTGAGCAGCACCTCGAGGCGGTCATCCTCGATCCAGTCCGCAAGCGCCCGATGGTCGTCGGACATCGCCGCCGGCCGCTCCCTGCTGCTGCGCGGCAGGGTGCTGTTGCGTCCCTCGAATACAGCAAGATGCCGACGAGCGCTCTCCAGCAGGTCAGGAGAAGTCGCCGTGCAATCGGACAAGGCGTCTGCCACCCTGGAAATCTGCGTGAGCGCCGTTGCTCGCCATGCTGCGGGATCATCTGCGCGGCTGAGACCGCTCCTGAGAGCGGGCATGCCTTCAAGAACGCTGCGAACCGTGGCGGCAGCGGGCGCGCCGACGACTGCGCCCGAAGGGCGCAGTCCAGCGGCCAGGTCGCTCCTGACACCGATCACGATAACCCTGTGTCGTGCCTGCGGCACGCCGAAGCTCTCCGCGCGAACGATGAAGTCGGCTGCTTCCCCGGGCGTGCGAAGAATCATCCCCCCCGATAGTCCGTGACCGATGGCGAACAGGACATAGGAGCCTTCACCGGCTGCACCACGCAGGTCCAGGAGAACCTGATCGAAGATCCTCTGACCGTCGATCGACGACGACAGCATGCCCTTGACGTTTTCCATCACGAAGGCGGCCGGCCGGAGGCGGTTCAGGATCCTTATGTACTCGCGATAGAGAAAGTGCCGGTGATCCTCGGCGGGCACATAGTCAGCCTTGCCCATGTTTCGGGAACGACCGACCAGGGAGTAGGCCTGACAAGGAGGCCCTCCGATCACGACTGTGGGCACATCAAGCCGCAGAAGTTCGTCGATGCGCTGGTCGAGAACCCTTCTGGCCTGATCCGTGCCCAGCTCCAGACGGAGAGCTTCCCCGAGCGCCGTCTCCCACTCGCCGGCGTGAGATTGCGACCAGTCGGGCATGCCCGCACCGGCATTCAGAGCCGCATAATATTCGTCCGGGAATTCATCGAACTGCCGCAGGAAGGCCCGGAGCTGCAGTGTCCGGTGAGCCGACTTCTCCTTCTCGACAGACACCGTCACGTCGAACGGACGATGGCCACTCTCATCCGCAAAGCCAGAAAACCCTTCGGCCAGGCCACCGGGGCCCGCAAAGAGGTCCACAACCTGAAATGCCTGCGGCATGCGCCTCACCCTGTCCTCGACCGATTCGAGCCCCTATCTACCAGGACCGGCCCTCACCACCACCGTCAAAGTCACGCATGGCAGACATTGTCGATCCTGCAACCCGTTCCAGGATGATGTCAGGCATCCGCGGCGCCGACACGCGTCCGGAGCTGCTGGTCCGGCGACATCTGCATGCGGCAGGATTCAGGTTCAGGCTCCACGCCCGAGCGCTGAGGGGCCGCCCCGATCTCGTCCTGCCTCGCTGGAAGGCCGCCGTCTTCGTCCATGGCTGCTTCTGGCATCGTCATCCGGGATGCCGATACGCCACCACGCCAGCGACTCGTCCGGATTTCTGGAGAGAGAAGTTCGAGCGCAACCTGGAGCGAGACGCTGCCGTTCGGGTCGCCCTCGAGGAAGAAGGATGGCGGGTCGCCACGGTGTGGGAATGCGCCCTGCGTCGGGAGCCTGCGCAAACCCTTGACGCTCTCGCGGCCTGGATACGGTCCGGCGCACCCGGCGCAGAGTTCGGCACACCGTTCACATCGCCCTGACGCGCCTGCGACCGATTTCGTCGCAGGCGACCTCCAGGGCATTCGGGATAACGCCGGTTAAGACGAAGGTAGGTTTCGCAACCTAAGCGTTGGGTGTGGGGAGGAGCTGCAACTTGCAAGACATCAACGAGGGCGCGAGCGAACACCGCGCGCCCCCGAGCGCGGCATCGCTGATCGAGGCGATGCGCGACATCGGCTACACGCTCGAGACCGCATTGGCGGACATCATCGACAACGCGATCAGCGCCGGAGCCTCCACGGTCTCGATCAGCTACGACACGAGCGCCAGCGAGCCCTGGCTCGCCGTGATCGACGACGGCGCCGGGATGAGTCGCAGCGACCTTCTCGCTGCCCTTCGCCCGGGCAGCCGAAGCCCCACGGATTCGCGTGATGGAAATGATCTCGGTCGCTTCGGTCTCGGCCTGAAGACAGCTTCCTTCTCGCAGGCGCGAAGCCTGACGGTCATCACCCGGTCTGCAGGCGCAACCTCGGCCGCGCGCTGGGATCTGGACTTCGTGGTCGAGCGCGATGACTGGGTCCTTCAGCTTCCTCCTTCCTTCGAACCTGAAACGACACCCGGCGCGGCCGACCTGGGCGCAAGCGGCACGGCCGTCATATGGCAAAAGCTCGACCGTCTGGCCGACGCCACCAGCGGCGCGTCACTGACCGATCACCTGCTGGACCGTCTGGACAGCGCGCGCCGTCACCTCGAGCTGGTCTTCCACCGCTTCCTCCAGGGCGAGCCTGGCCTTCGAAAGATCCGCATCCGCATGAACGGACGTGACCTGCGGCCCTTCGATCCGTTCCACCTGAAATCGCCAGCCACCCAGCGCCTCCCTGCGGAATCCATCCAGGTTGCGGGACAGAAGGTGGACATCGAGGGCTTCATCCTTCCCCATCACAACAAGGTCAGCGCCAGGGACTGGGAACACTACGCAGGCGAAGGCGGATATCTCAAGAATCAGGGTTTCTACGTCTATCGCGGCGGCCGCCTGATCATCCACGGCACCTGGTTCCGCCTTGCGAGACAGAGCGAGCTCACCAAGCTGGCCCGCGTCAGGATCGACATGCCGAACGGCCTCGACGCCTTCTGGAAGATCGACGTGCGAAAGGCGTCGGCCCAGCCGCCCTATGTGGTGAGGGAAAGGCTGCGGGCTCTGATCAACGAAATCGCGGGCCCGTCACGGCGAGTGTACACGTCAAAGGGCCATGTATCGGCGACGAGCAGCCCTGCCACGCTCTGGCACCGCAGAGCAAACAAGGGTCAGGTGTCCTACGAGATCAATCGGGACCACCCGATGCTGGCCCACATCACCGAGGCCTTGTCCGACGGTCACGCCAGTGAGCTGGAAGCCTTCCTGAAGAGCGTCGAACGGGCCTTCCCCATCGACGCCATCTTCTCTGACGCCGCCTCCGATCCGAAATCGGTCTCATCTCCCAGCCTGCCCTCCGAGGACCTCGAGGCCGTGATCCGGCTAACGACCGCGGCCCTGAAGGAGATGGGCATCACGCTCGACGCCGTACTCGCCGATCTCGCCCGTCTGGAGCCCTACCGTTCGAGCTGGGCGGCGGCCGAACCCCTCATCCGCAAATCCTTCCAGGACATGGACAAGAAGAATGTCTGACACCGCCTACGATCTTCTCCGGACCGTGGTCCGCCCGCTCATCGCCAGGGCGGGGGCCCCCACGCCGGAGGCCATACGCGCGGCGATCGGCCAGTTCCGTGTGCTGGACAGCTTCAGCGTCTCCGACGACCAGGCCGAACAGCTTGCCCGCGAGATCGAGAGCCAGTTCGACATCCACATGACCATCGGCGGCGTGGTCCAGGATGAAGGCTTCACGGAATGGTACCCCGCCGCGAAGGCCCGGATCGAACCCTACTACTGGGATCGCTACCGCATGCTCATGGAGGAAAGGAACTTCGCGCCGCAGGTCCTCGCTACCATGGACGGCGTGACGGACCGGATCGCCGGCCTGCTCGAGGATCCCGCCAAGCCGGGCGAATGGGACAGGCGCGGAATGGTGGTCGGGCATGTCCAGTCAGGCAAGACGGCGAACTACACCGGTCTCATCTGCAAGGCCGCAGACGCCGGCTACAAGCTCATCGTGGTCATCGCCGGCATCCACAACAACCTCCGCAACCAGACGCAGCAGCGGATCGACGAAGGGTTCGTGGGTCGAGACAGCGGCAAGGCGAAGAAGCCCTACATCGGGGTGTCGAAATTCTCGTCGACCCGGACCCCCATCACCCTGACCAACGCCACGAGCGACTTCAACTCGCGCATCGCCGACGCCGCCGGCATGGACATAGGATCGCTGAACGTTCCTCTGGTGCTCGTCATCAAGAAGAACATGCATACCCTGCGGAATCTGACCGAGTGGCTCCGTGCTCACAATACCGGCTGGACGAAATCGCTCGTCGACTACCCCATGCTCCTGATCGACGACGAGGCCGACAATGCCTCCATCAACACCTCGGCAAACCCAGACGAGGCCACGAAGATCAACCAGAAGATCCGGGAGCTTCTCAACCTCTTCAATCGCAAGTGCTACGTGGGCTACACGGCCACGCCGTTCGCCAACATATTCATCGACCCCGACACCAACGACGAGATGCTCAAGGCGGACCTCTTCCCGCGCAACTTCATCGTCACCCTTGATGCCCCGTCGAATTACTTCGGCGCGTCGCGGATATTCCAGGAGGAGACGGGCGGCGAGTTCATCCGGCCCATCACCGACAACGCAACCCACCTGCCGATGAGCCACAAGCAGCCTCATGTGGTCACCGGCTTGCCCGACTCGCTCGAGGAGGCGGTCCGGGCCTTCGTGATCGCACGCACGCTGCGCGTCCTGCGCGGACAGGGCGCTCGCCACACGAGCATGCTTGTGAACGCATCGCGTTTCACCGCTGTCCAGAAGCAGCTTCGGAACCTCATCCACGACTATCTCAATCGACTGGTGCGCGCCGTGCGACACGAGGCGTCCCGCCCCGCAGTCGATGCACTTTCGAACGAGCACCTGAGAGCGCTGCATGACACCTGGGTGAAGGAGTATCAGCACCTCGGACATGCCTGGGCCGACGTGCAGGAGGCCCTGCTCGAAGGCGCCGCTCCGATTGGCGTCGTGGAGGTGAACAGCGGGTCGGCGGGAACCCTCGCCTATGACGCTCATGAGGAGACGGGCCTTCAGGTGATAGCCGTCGGCGGCTTCAGCCTTTCTCGCGGCCTTACGCTCGAAGGCCTGACCGTCAGCTACTTCCTTCGCAACTCGATGATGTACGACACCCTCCTGCAGATGGGCCGGTGGTTCGGCTATCGTCCGGGTTACGAGGATCTCTGCCGGATCTGGATGCCGCCAGAAACCCGAGGCTGGTACGAGCACATCAGCGAGTCCATCGAGGAACTGCGCGACGAGCTTCGGAGGATGGAACGACTCAAGCTTACGCCCGAGCAGTTCGGCCTGCGCGTCCGCGCTCACCCGGACACCCTGATTGTCACCGCCCGCAACAAGATGCGGACAGCACAATCGGTCCCCATGGTGATTGGTCTGTCCAATCGCTTCGTCGAGACCTACGCCCTGTGGTCCGACACCGTCAGAACCGAAGCGAACCGCAAGGCGGCCGTCGATTTCGTGGATGCGGTCCGGACGGCGAAGGGCCACGACGGTTCATCAGGGCAATGGTCCGGGCGCCACCGTGTGTGGCAGGACGTCGATCACGTCCTGGTCGAGCAGTTCATCAGGTCTTTCCGCAACAATGATCGCAGCCTCGCCACCCAGTCCGAACCCGTGGCCGCCTTCATCCGGGAAGTGGCGAAGCAGGGACAGGATCGATGGGATGTGGCCATCGTCGGCGTCTCCGATAGCGGCAGTCCCCGTGATCCTGATCTGGATGTGCATTGCCAGCGCCGCACAGGCGTCGTCGAAAAGGAGCACAAGGACCTCATCCTTGTCGGCACGAAGAGCCGCGTCTCCTCGCGCGGGGTGGAGGCCATAGGACTCTCCGAGGAAGAGCTCAAGATCGCCAAAGACGAGTTCACCGCCGGACGCAAGGCGTCGGACTCTTCAACCCAGAACATTCCTGATCGAGCCTATCGCAGGGTGAGGAAACGGCCGCTGCTCGTCATTCAGCCGATCCACCTGACCAAAGAGGGCGACGACAACGCCTCGCTGACCGAGAAACCTCTGGTGACCTGGGGCGTCAGCTTCCCCCCTGCAGAGGGGAACCCTCCCACTGTCGAGTACGCAGTCGCCCGCCTCTGGTGGCAGCAGTACATGGGCGAGGATACGTCCGACGAGGAGCTTGACGGAGAATGACCGAACATCCCTGGGAACAGATCGGGCGTCCGTCGGAAGGTCTGACCCTTCGGCGGATCGATCCCCTGCATCCGGCGAATTTCTTCTGGGCGCGTGACGCCCATGGACGATGCGCGCTGGTGCTGCAGGTTGCGGGCAATGCGACGGTCGACGAGTCCCGTCCCCGCCTGAACGGCATAGATATCGTCGAGATGGTGCAGACGGACGATCAGCACGCCTTCATCCTGACGCTCCGGCGGGAGGAGGATGTCGAGCTCTTCCATCGCCTCTGCGAAGACATTGTCGAAGCCAGTCGACATCTCGACGGCGATCGGGCGTTTCTTGCAGCCGCCATCAGGCGAGCCTGGAAATGGCACAGCCTGCTGCGGGGCGCCGGGCGCAGCAGGCTGGGACCGGAGGAGCAGCAGGGTCTGATCGGCGAGCTGCTCTTCCTGGAAAGGCTGGCGGGCACGATCTTGCCAAAGCCTGCGCTGGAGGCCTGGCGGGGCCCGCTGGATGAACCGAAGGACTTCGTGTTCGGGACTCGTGCTGTGGAGGTAAAGGCCCGCCACGCTGGCAAGGCCGCCATCAAGATCTCGTCGGAACACCAGCTGCAGCCGGTCGTCGATCAGCAGCTGTTCCTCCTTGTTCACGCACTGACCCCGACTTCTGCGGACGCCGGACAGGCCTTCACCCTAGACACGCTTGTCACGCGGGTCAGGGACACCCTCGTGGCGAGCGATCCCTCCAGCGAGGAGGGCTTCGAGGCGCGACTCCTCGCTGCGGGCTATTCGACCGAGCATGACTATGGGGACCGCTGGTGGGCATGGACATCTTCGTCCGCCTTCGAAGTTCGCGATGACTTTCCCCGCATCGAAGCGGCCGGCCTTGCAAGCGGTGTTGCCAGCGTGAGCTACTGGATCGCACTGGATGCCTGTGCGGCGTTCGAGACGCCGGAAGCGGCGCTTCTGGAAATGGACCAGGACTGATGGCCGAGACCCTCGAGCAGTTTCACGAGGACTTCTTCAACGAGGTCCGCGCCCAGGCTGATGCCGCCGGCCGGTTCATGGAAACAAGCTTCCTCGAACAGTTCGGGGACTGGCTGGTGAATTCGGGCGAGCTGGAGACCCTGGACGTGACGCCCTATCGCGCCGCCCGAGGCATGCGCGTCGACGGGTACGGCGGAGATCCATCAGAAACCGATGGCGTGCTCTCGCTGGTGGTCGTCGATTTCTCTCCGGACCTCACGATAGCCTCCCTGGGCGCATCTGCAGTGCCTGCCCACTTCAGGCGACTCGAGAACTTCCTCGAAATGGCCTTGTCCGGAGATTTCAGGGACCGACTGGAGGAAAGCTCGCCCGGGTACGGGCTCGCCGAACTCATCCATGCCCGGCGTTCGCAGATCGGAAGAGCTCGCCTGTTCCTGCTGACCAACCGTCGGCTGAATGACCGATACGACGGCCAGGAGGCCGGCACGCTGGGCGAACTTCCCATTTCCTACAATGTCTGGGACATCAGCCGGCTGCATAGGCTTGTTTCATCTGGTCGCGGCAAGGAAGACATCGAGATCGACTTCGACGAGCAGTTCGGCGAACTGCTGCCATGCCTGCCGGCGCATGTCGGCGGCGATGGCTATGAAGCCTACCTCTCGGTCGTGCCAGGCGATCTGCTGTCACGCATCTACGAGCAGTGGGGCGCCAGACTCCTCGAGCAGAATGTCCGCGCCTTCCTTCAGGCGAGAGGCGGCGTCAACAAGGGCATTCGCCACACCATCCTCAATGATCCCGCGATGTTCTTTGCATACAACAACGGGGTCACCGCCACGGCCGAGGAAGTGGAGACGGTCGTCGAGAGCGGCACGACCTACATAAGCCGCCTGAGAAACCTGCAGATCGTCAACGGAGGGCAGACGACAGCCTCCATCTTCTCGTCACGCAAGAAGGACAAGGCGGACCTCTCGCGCATCTTCGTCCAGATGAAGCTGTCAGTCGTCGACCCCGATCGCGCGACAGAAGTCGTGCCGAAGATTTCCGAATATGCGAACAGCCAGAACCGCGTGAACGCTGCGGACTTCTTCGCCAACCATCCCTTCCACATCCGGATCGAGGAATTCTCCCGTCGGATCTGGGCGCCTGCCTCTGACGGATCCTTTCGGCAGACCAAATGGTTCTATGAGCGGGCTCGAGGCTCCTACGCCGATGCTCGCGCCTACCTTACTCCCACACAGAAGAAGCGGTTCGACGAGGAATTTCCCAAGTCCCAGAGCTTCGCCAAGACCGACCTCGCGAAGTTCGAGATGGCATGGGAGGCGTGCCCCTTCCTCGTCAGCAAGGGCGCTCAGCACACCTTCGCTGAATATGCGCGACTGGTCGGACGTCGTTGGGAGAAGGACAGCGACACCGTCAGCGAGCTCTACTTCCGAAGCGCCGTGGCCAAGGCCATCATCTTCCGGGGTCTGGAGAAACGGATAAGCGAGCAGCAGTGGTACAAGGACGAAGGGGGCTATCGCGCCCAGCTCGTCGCCTACACGATCGCCAAGCTGGACCAGCTCATCAGAGCCCGCGGCCTGGCCCTCGATTTCGACCATGTCTGGAAAGCACAGACCATTCCCTCCTCCCTGGCTTCCGTTCTCCTGGATATCGCCCAGACCATTCGTCCGGCTGTCACCCAACCCGGGTCCAGCGTCGCAAACGTCACCGAGTGGGCGAAGAAGCAGGCCTGCTGGGCTCGAGTGCAGGATGTCGCCTTCGATCTCCCAGAGACCATGGAAACCATGCTGCTTGACCCGCAGAGCCGAAAGGCCGCCGTCAGCGACGCCCGAAAGACCCAGAAGATGGACAACGGCATCGAAGCACAATCACGCGTGGTGCAGCTTGGTCCGGATCATTGGGCGGCGGCGGCACAATTTGCAGCAGGCAGGAAACTGCTGACGCCGGCGGATCATTCGCTCTTCCGGGTTGCATCTCGACCAGGCTCCTTCCCGACGGAAAAGCAGAGCATCAGGCTCATGAACGTCCTGGGCACTCTTGAAGCGGAAGGGTTCCAGAAAAGCTGAACAGCCGTGAGCCAGCAGCAGAGCGCGGGGAAGGCGGGCTCATGCTCGAATACTGTAACGATTTCCCCGGTGCCAGCGCGTCGGCCTGGCCAGTCGCAATCGGTCGTCGCGGCCGCCAGAACCGCCATGTCTCATCCCCGGACGTCCAGCAAGCTGGCCACGGGTCCTGAAGACTTGTGTCTAGTCGCTCTTCGAGCAGAACCGACCCCAGTCGTTCATCATGGCCAGACGCTTCTCGAACAGGTCGCCTCGCCGATAGGCGGCCTCGACCTTGTTTCCTACGGCATGCGCCAGCGCCATTTCCGCGACCTCATTGGGATAGGACGTACGTTCGGCCGCCCAGTCCCTGAAGGTTGACCGGAAGCCGTGCGGCACCGCATCCACCTCCAGTCGCCGAAGCACGGCCGATATCGTCATGTCCGACAGTCGCCCGCCATGACCAGCCGGAAAGACATAGGCGTCCGGTCGTCCTGAAGGCATCGACTTCAGCACGGCGACCGCCGCCTCCGAAAGCGGAGCCCGATGCTCGCGCGCAGCCTTCATTCGCTCGGCGCTGATGATCCACACGCGGGCCTCAAGGTCGATCTCTCGCCAGGTCGCGCCCCGCACCTCGCCTGAACGGGCTGCCGTCAGGATGGCGAACTCGAGCGCCCTCGCGCCGACGCCTTCGGCGGCGCGTAACCTCACCATGAAGGCGGCGATGTCGTCGAGCGGCAGCGCCCGGTGATGCACCACCCGATGCACCTTGGACGGCTTGGCTAGCAGCTTGTCGAGATGCCCCCGCCACCGTGCAGGGTTGGGTCCGGATCGAAAGCTCCGCGCAGCGGCCCAGTCCAGGACCATCTCGATCCGCCCGCGCAGGCGTTTGGCGGTCTCGGTCTTTCGGGTCCAGATCGGCTCCAGGATGCGCATGACATGCGGCAGGTCGATGGCAGCGACGTCCAGCTTCCCCATGACGGGATAGGCGTAGTTCTTGAGAGTCGTCGTCCACTGGTCCCGATGCTTCGGGTTTTTCCAGCTCGCCTCGTGGGCGGCGATGTAGGCCTCAGCCGCCGCCTGAAAGGTGAAGGCCACCTCAGGCTCGACCTTGAGCGCTTCCCTCGCCTCCTTCGCCGCCTTGATGGGATCAATCCCCTGGCGTACGAGTTCCCGCGCCACGCGAGCCGCTTCCCTCGCGTTGGCCAGGGTCACGCCGGGATAACCGCCCAGACCCATCTCACGCCGACGATGGCCGATGACGATGCGAAGGATCCAGGTCCGACCGCCGCTGGGCAGCACCTGAAGCGCAAGACCCGGCACGCCGCCGACCGCATGCAGGCCCGGCTTGCTCAGTCTCGACACCGCCAAAGGCCCCAAGGGCTCAGGTAGCCTGGGCACGACGCCCTCCGCCGCTTCAGCAAATCATGCCCTGAAGGGTCGCACAAAAGCCGCCGAACGCGAATCCCCGACCGGCCAAGCCCAAGACGCCTCACCGGGGATGAGTTCGAATTCCACTTTCCGAATGATTTTTGATCAATCTTTTCAATGCCAAAAAATCGGACCCGCCAACACACCCACCATCTCGAGGAGCGGTTCTTCAGATCGGCGCTCAGTTAGGCGGACGGTTCGCATTCATCGGGATTGGAGAATTCACACCCGCCATCGCACCCACCAAAAAGTTTGCGCTTGAATGAAACCGCCTGAAACGCCCTGAACAGCCAAAAATGACTAACTCACTAATTATATTGGCAATGTGAAACCGCCTGAAACAGGCTGAAACCTCCTGAAACGGCATATGGCGGACTCTCTGTCCGCCACCCGTCCCACATGCCCGCCCCCCTGGAACCGCCTGTCGCCTGGTCGGTTCGGACGCCGCCGTTCTGAGACACTCCTCAACGGCCGCTTGCAGGCACGTCTTTGCAGCGAAGCAGGGCGACCTGCCCCAAAACGGGACATTCCGTCTGACAACGAAAGCCAGGCTCCGGCTTCAGCACACACGCCTCCTGCCCCCTCCCACGGACTCAACCGTCCCGGCTGGTGGAATTGGTTAATAAAATATTAATTTCACTTGATTGTTAACGATTAAACTGAACAAAGATGTCCCAAATTGGAATGGCCCAGCTTTTGAAGCGTCGCCTTCCGAGATGATCGCCGTGGGGGCGTTCGAGAGATCCCGGGGGACACGAGCTTGCGCGCACGCTTGTACAAAATGGCGACGATCTGCATCGCCGTCGCGATGCCTGCCTGCGCCGGGACCGCCCACGCCCAGTCGTCGGACGGCGTCGAGATCAAGGTGACCGCCCAGGTCGCCGAGCGTTGCGGCTTCGCGCCAGGACCGGCGCCGGTGCTCAACGCGGCCGGCGATCTGGAAGACGCGCACAGCCAGAGCCTGGCGCTGAGCGTGGACTGCAACACGCCCTTCGCCCTGTCCGCCCGCTCCGAAGCGGGGCGTCTGACGAACCGCTCGGCTTCCGATGACCAATCCGGCTACGCCTTCGACAAGGTCTATGGCTTCAGCCTCAACCTTGACACCGATGTCGGACGAATTCTCAGCGGCCGCTGCCTGTCCACCACCCTGGTCGAGGGCGGGGACTGCGTTCTGGCGCGCCCGGGCGGACTGACCTCGGGCGGCGGCGTCGCCATCGGCCGCGACGCCACGCTGACGGTCGACTGGCCGTCCCAGACCACGCTGGGACGACGCCTGGCCGCCGGCGACTACAGCGACACCATCACCATCACCATCGCGGCGCGCTCATGACGGCGACGCGACCTCCCCATTCGTGCTGACGCCGCGGCGCCAGTCGAACCCTTCGAGGCAGGCATTTCGCCTGGTTCGAGTATCCCGCCGGTCAAGGCCGGCCTTCATGTTCAGGACCTGATCTTATGAACCGTATCGCTCTTGTCGCAGCTTCGACTGCCGCTCTCCTCGTCGCCGGCGCCGCTTCGGCCCAGGACTCGCAATCGGTCGCCATCAACGCTTCGGTCGCTCCGAAGTGCGGCGTCTCGGCCCAGCAGACCACGGTCACCCTGGCCGCCGACCTGACCGACGCTGACGCCAAGGTCCGCAGCGGCGTCACCACCGAAATCGCCAACGCCCTGAACGGCGCCCGCATCGTCGCCTTCTGCAACGGCGTGAACAACAGCGTCGAAGTGAAGCGCGCCGTCCTGGCCCGCACGGGCGCCACCGGCAGCGGCCTGGCCGACGGCGGCTTCGCCCAGTTCATCCGCTACAACCTGGACGCCTCGCTGAACGGCGTGGCCTTGGACTCGACCAGCACCGAAGGCGCCTCGACCGTCGCTTCGCGCTTCGGCGGCCACATCAGCCTGTCGGACAGCAACACGCACGTCCGCTTCGCCCAGGCCGCCAGCAACGGCGCCCCGGTCGCCTCGTCGAACGGCTCGACCCCGACCGCCACGAACTGGTCCTCGCTGACCGACCGTCGTCTGGCCGCCGGCGCCTACACCGGCTCGGTCGAAGTGATCGTGACGCCGGGCGCCTGATCCAGGCCCGTTAATCCCGGTTTCACATGACCGGGATATCGCCGGACCGGCCAGGCTTGGTCGGTCCGGCGTCTTCTTTAGCCTTCAGTATGATTAGGAATGCCATGTTCGGTCGTGCGTTGCGGTCTGCAAAAGCCCTGTGTCTGGCCGGTGTCGCGCTTCTCGCCTCGGGCATTCCCGCCGCCGCGCTGAACGTGCAGCCGGTGGTTCTGGACCTGCTGTCATCGGGACGACGCAGCTCCGCCGTCGTCACCCTGCAGAACACCTTCACCACGACGGTGCCCGTCGAACTGGTGGCCCGTCCTGTCGAACTGGTCGATGGCGAGTTCCGTGAAACGGATGAAGAGAGCGAAGATCTGATGGTCTTCCCCGCCTCCGCCACGGTGGAACCTGGCCAGTCCCAGGCCTTCCGCGTGCAGTGGGTCGGCGATCCCGCGCCAACCGCCAGCCGCCACTACTACGTCTCGGTGGCCCAGCTCCCCGTGCAACTGCCCGAGAACGAAAATGCGGTGCAGGTCCTCTATAATTTCAAGGTTCTGGTCAGCGTCGGCGCCAGCGGGGCCCGCTCGGCGCTCAGCGTCGCCTCCGCCGCGATCGAGACCGACAAGGACGGGCGCGCCTTCCCCGTGATCCATGTCAGCAACCTCGGCGACACCTATGGCTATGTGGGCCGCGGCCGCCTGACCGTCACCCAGCGCGACGCCGCCGGCGCCGTCATCTTCCGCGAGTCGTTCGAGCCGGATGAGATCCAGCGCCGCATGGGACTGGGCCTGATCCCGTCGGGCGCGACCCGTCGCCTGCCCATCAACCTGGATCTGCCGAGCGCAGAGGGCGTCCTCACCGTCGACATCGCCCCCGTCGAAGGGCGTTGATCGGATGAAGCTCTGGCCTCTGGCCGTCGTCACCGCAGCGGCCGGCTCCATGTCCCCGGCATGGGCGACGACCTACGACGAAGTCATCCAGACGGCGCCGGCGGCGCTGCCGGACCGCCTCAACCCGTCGGGACGCGACATCCCCCTGGGCGGCCCCCTGCGCGACGGCCCCTTCGTCCTGGGCGAGGTCGACTACATTCTGACGGCCGACGACCGCATCCTGGTTCAGCTCGACACCCTGATGCCCCTGATCGAGTCGCGCCTGTCCGTCGAGGATCTCGCGCGCATTCGACAGGCGATCGCCGACCAGGAACGTCTCTCGACCGACGCTCTGGCCGCCCTGGGCCTGCCCCTGGCCTATGATCCGGCCAGCTTCGGCCTGGTGCTGACCCTGGACCCGGCCATGAGGCCGCGTCAGGCGATCAGCATCGCCGGGTCCGACTACGGCCTCATCGGGCGCCTGGCCGAACCGGCGCGTCTGTCCGGCTATGTCACCGCCTTCGTCACCGCCGACTATGTCCATCAGGGGCTGAGCGACGACACCGGCTTCGACACCCCCACCATCCTGCTGGACAGCGCCGTGCGCTATCGCGGTTTCGTCCTCGAGAACGAGGCCACGATCAGCGAAGACTTCAGCCGCGACGGCACCCGGCTCGTCTATGACGACCTGGCGCGCACGGCTCGCTATACGGCCGGCGACCTGGAGCCCTCCTCGCGCGGCTTCTCGGGCGCCAGCTCCATGGCGGGCCTCTCGATCGTACGCTCCTATGCCGAACTGGAACCCCAGCGGAACGTCCAGCCGCGCGGCCAGCGCACCTTCACCCTGGAACGCCCCTCCACGGTCGAAACCTTCATCAACGGGCGATCGGTCCAGCAGACGCGACTGAACCCCGGCACCTACGACATTCGCGACTTCCCCTTCGCCCAGGGCGCCAACGACGTGCGTCTGGTGATCCGCGACGACACCGGCCGCGAGAATGTCATCAACTTCTCGCTGAACTTCGATCGCAGCCTGCTCGCGCGGGGCCTGACCGAGTTCGGCCTCTTCGGCGGCCTGGAAAGCAATCCGGGCGGCGACGGGATCGACTATTCCGACACGATGGGCGCCTCGGGCTTCTATCGCCGGGGTCTGACGGATGAACTGACGGCGGGCGGCAACTTCCGCGTCAACGAGGACGGCGGCGTCCTGGGCGCCGAAATGGTCTGGGCCTCGCCGGTCGGCACCCTGGGCGGCGACGTGGCCGCCTCGTCGATCAACGGCATAGGCGAAGGCTATGCGATCAACGCCAGCTTCGAACGCACCTTCGGCGACGGTTTCAGCGCCGCGCGCACCCTGACGGCCACCTTCCAGACCGTCAGCGAGGATTTCGCCACCCCGGGCGCCCTCAGCGCCGACAACCGCTACGCCTGGGAAGCGGGCCTGACCTACGCCCACACCATCGGCGCCAGCCAGTACATCACCACCGACGCCTTCTATTCGGCCGGTCGGGGCGCCGAGCCCGATCAACGCACCCTGCGCGCCACCTACGGCTGGCGCGCCAGCCCGCGCCTGATGTGGAGCCTGGAAGGGGTCTATGAGGATCGCCGCAACCAGGAAGAATACGGCGTCCGCCTGGCCCTGACCTATCGTTTCAGCCAGTTCTCCAGCGGCACCGCCGAAATCGACACCCGGCGCGACCGGGCCCGGGTCGGCTATCAGACCTCCCGCGGACGCGGCGTCCATTCGTGGAGCGCGGCGGCCAATATCGACCGGTCGGAAACGGCGACCGGGGTCAACGCCTCGATCACAAACGTGCTCAACCGCGTCGAGATCGGCGGCAGCCACCAGACCTTCTTCGACTCGGACAGCGGCGACATCACCGACCAGCGCACCTCCTTGCGCGCCGGGGCCTCGCTGGCCTTCGCCGACGGCGCCTTCGGCGTCTCGCGCCCCATCTACGACAGCTTCGCCCTGGTGCGTTCTCACCGCTCGCTGAACGGCGCCGAGGTCTATGTCGAACCGCGCGAGGAGTTCTTCTCGGCGCGCTCGGGTCCGCTGGGCGGGGCGGTCTCGCCCGAGCTCAGCGCCTATTCGCCGCGCGTCCTGACCTTCGACGTGCCGGAAGCCCCGCCAGGATACGATCTGGGCGCCGGTTCGGTACAAGTTCTGCCGCCCTATCGTTCGGGTTACCTGATCACCGTGGGCTCGGACTACTTCGTTTCGGCCGTCGGCCAGCTGCAGGACGCCAGCGGACAGCCGTTGAAACTCTGGGTCGGCCAGGCGGTCGAGCTGGCCCACCCCGAGCGTGCGCCGGTGCGGATGTTCACCAACGCCTCGGGTCGATTCTCGATTCAGGGCCTGCGGCCCGGCCGCTGGCGGATCGAAGGCGCGTCCGCCTCGTCCACCGTCTATATTCTCGACGTTCCCGCCGAGGCCGAGGGCCTGGTGCGGGTCGGCGTCCTTCGCCCGGAGAACCGCTGATGAAAACGCTTCTGCTCGCCGCAACGGCCGTTCTGGCTCTGGCCGCCCCCCAGGTCGCCGCCGCCGGCTGCGCTGACTTCCAGATCACCGGCACAGATCTGTCGCTGTCCTACGACCCCTTCTCGGCGGCGCCGATCGAGCGCAGCTTCACCCTGCGGGTGCGCCGGATCGACAGCTCGGCCACCGCCGTCCGCTTCCTTCTGGCCGATACGGACTCTCCGGCCGCCGCCCCGCGCATCGGCACGGGCCCGGGCGGCTACGACATCCGCTGGAACCGCGATGCCTCGCGTCAGGTCTTCGTCGGCGGCGCGGAACAGCCCAACGCCACCAACGGCGCTCTGGTCCACTTCGGTCAGGGGCCGTCCGGCGACGTCGTGACCGAGACCCTGCGTTTCAGCCTGCCTGCCGGTCAGGATGCGGCGGCCGGCGACTACTACGAGGCTCTGGAAGCGCGCTTCGTCTGCTATTCCGGCGATCAGATGCTGGGATCGCCCGACTTCCAGCAGGGCGCCGGTCTGGCCGTCGATCTGAACGTGCCCGAGCGCATCTCCACCTATGTCGGGGCCGCAGGCGTCCGCCGTGGCGAAATCGCCTTCGGACCACTGGATGCGGCCGGGGGCGTGGCCACGCGCAGCCTGGTCGTGACGACCCAGTCCACCGTGCCCTACGACATCGGCGTGACGTCTCTGTGGGGACGCCTGCAGCGCCGCGAGGGCGATTCCTATGGCCTCGACTATGCGATGCGCCTGTCAGGCTTTCCGGTTCAGGCAGGCTCGACGCTCAGCTGCACCCGCACGCCGGCGCCCTCTGGCCGCGCCCATCCCTTCCAGGTCGACCTGGCCCAGGATCAGGCGGCGAAGGTCCCGGCCGGAGGCTATTCGGACGTGGTGACTCTGACCTTCACGCCGCGCGCGGGCCTGTCGTCGCCCGACGGCTGCTCAAGCCGCCTCTAGTCGCCTGATCAGAAGATCATGCCCTTGGGCTGGGCTTCAATATTGACCGCGACCGGGTCCGCGCCCTCCGCCAGGACCAGGGCCAGATCGCGTTCACGATAGGCCGGGCGGTTGCTGTCGACGATCACGGTGCGGGTCGCATCCGCCGCGATCGGGATGCGCTCGCCGTCCAGAACCACGAAGGCGTCCTGCAGCCCCGCCGGATGCAGCAGCACCAGGCGATAGCCGTCGACATTGTTGCAAAGCTCGGTCAGGCGGCCGAGCATCTGCTCGCCCGGCGCGATCGTCGGCGCGTCGCCGCCCGCCAGCGAGACCCGGCACACCGTGGCGACGCGACCCATGATGTTGATCACCGGTCCGGCGGCGGCCGGCTCCGCCAGCAGCATCACCGCCGCCAGGGAGAACAGGACGCCTTTGGTTCGGTTCGCAATCATCAGAAGACCCTCATCTGGATGAAGGCTGAACCTAAACGGCGAATTTCAAGGGCGATTTAAGCAGGATGGTGAAGATCGATTAAGCGCAGCCATTAAGGAAGCTGGCGGATCTGTCCGTTTTGCTGCGTCTGGAGATCGGCGTCCGGCCGTTCGGCGTTTCGTAAACGCGAGCGCATCTCGCCAGGAACAGGCGCGAAACGAATCGTGACCGAATCAGCGACATCGCCCGATTCAGTCTTTGTTCCCTACAAGATATTGTATCTTAACCACCATTAACCGCTAGGACTTTTTTGCCGCCCTCCAATCCGGCGAGCGGCGCCTTCCCCTCGCGCGCCTGAGCCGCTAGGGGAATGGGCGCGACGGCCCCGTAGCTCAGCCGCATAGAGCAAGGCTTTCCTAAAGCCGAGGTCGCAGGTTGGAGTCCTGCCGGGGTCGCCATCTCCACTCCACCACGCCGCACGACGTCAGGCCCCGAGCCCGGAGGCGGTCGCGCCGTGGAAAGACGCGGGCCGCCTGACGCGGCCCGCAGTTTCAAGGGAGGAAACGCCTCTTGGAGAGACGCCTCAACCTCGCATGTCGCGCATTGCAACCCAATGTAGAAATACTGCCGCGCCCTTCAGCTTTCCTCGCCTCCACAGGGATTGCGGCGCGGCTGGGCGTTCCCCTGTGAAATCGCGACCGAACAGATCAAGGCCGACAAGGGCTTGACCGCCCCCGCGAACGCGCCACCTACAATCGGTATGAGCGACCGTTCGACAGGTCTGGCCCCATCGCGCGTCACGGCGATCCTGGGCCCCACCAACACCGGCAAGACCCATCTGGCGGTCGAGCGGATGCTGGGTCACGCCTCGGGCATGATCGGCCTGCCGCTGCGCCTGCTGGCCCGCGAGATCTATGAGCGGATCGTCAAGCAGCGCGGAGCCGCCGCCGTCGCCCTGATCACCGGCGAGGAGAAGATCGTCCCGCCGCGCCCGGCCTATTTCGTCTGCACCGTCGAAGCCATGCCGCTGGAGCG
Source organism: Brevundimonas sp. T2-11 (assembly GCF_055397675.1). Lineage (NCBI taxonomy): Bacteria > Pseudomonadati > Pseudomonadota > Alphaproteobacteria > Caulobacterales > Caulobacteraceae > Brevundimonas > Brevundimonas sp. T2-11. The sequence goes on along the minus strand of NZ_AP027920.1, from coordinate 767,256 downwards.
TCAGGTCGAGTTCCTGGCCGTCGATGAAATCCAGCTGGTCGCCGACCCGGAACGCGGCCACGTCTTCACCCAGCGCCTGCTGCACGCGCGCGGCCGGTTCGAGACCATGTTCCTGGGGGCCGGGACCATGGCGCCGCTGATCCGCGCCCTGGTCCCTGACGCCGAGATCGTCACCCGCGAGCGCCTGTCCTCCCTGTCCTACGCCGGGTCGAAGAAGCTGACCCGCCTGCCCCGCCGCAGCGCCGTCGTCGCCTTCTCGACCGAACAGGTCTACGCCATCGCCGAGCTGCTGCGCCGCCAGAGAGGCGGGGCCGCCGTGGTCATGGGGTCCTTGAGCCCCCGCACCCGCAACGCGCAGGTCGAGCTGTTCCAGTCGGGCGAGGTGGACTTCCTGGTCGCCACCGACGCCATCGGCATGGGCCTGAACATGGACGTGGACCATGTCGCCTTCGCAGGCCTGAGGAAGTTCGACGGTCGGCGCACCCGCTGGCTGCACGCCGCCGAGATCGGCCAGATCGCCGGGCGCGCCGGACGCCACCTGCGCGACGGCACATTTGGCGTGACGGGCGAGGCCGAGGAGCTGGACGAGGACATCCTCGAACAGGTCGTCACTCACCGCTTTGATCCGGTCGAGGCCGCCGAGTGGCGCCACGGTCGGCTGGACTTCGACACCCTGCCCGACCTGCTGCGCTCGCTGACCGTCTCGCCCGAGCGCTTCGGCCTGCGGCTGACGGCGCAGGCCCTGGACGAGACCCTGCTGCGGCGCTTCGCGGCCGACGAGGACGTCAAGAAGATCGCCCGTTCACGCGGCGCCCTGATGCGTCTGTGGGAGACCTGCCAGTTGCCGGACTTCCAGAAGACCACCCTGGACGAGCACGCCCGCCTGTCGAAGGAGATCTTCACCGCCCTGACCAGCCGGCGCGGCCGCCTGACCGAGGACTGGGTGGCCCCGCGCTTCAATGATCTGGATCGCGACGACGGCCAGATCGACCAGTTGTCGGCCCGCCTCGCCGGGGTGCGGACCCTGGCCTATATCGCCAACCGCCCCGACTGGATGGACCAGGCGCAAGGCTGGCGCGACAAGACCAAGGCGCTGGAGGAGCGCCTGTCCGACGTCCTGCACGAACGGTTGACCGCCCGCTTCGTCGATCGACGCACCACGGCTCTGATGCGGGCGCTGAACGTGCGTTCCGACACCGTCGCGGGCGTGGGCGACGACGGCGAGGTCACGGTCGAGGGCGAGGTGGTCGGCCATCTGGAAGGGGTCCGTTTCACCCCCGACGCCGGCGGTTCAGCCCTGGCCGATCGCGCCCTGCGTCAGGCCGCGACCCGCGCCGTGGGGCCGGAGATCGCCCGCCGCCTCGGCAGGCTGGCCGCAGAGGCCGACGAGGCCTTCAGCGTCATCCCTAATCCGCGTTCAGGCGGCGGCGACGTCCTGTGGCAGGGCGCCTTGACGGCCCGGATCGTCAACGACGACCCCTTCGCGCCGCGCGTGCGCCTGCTGGGCGACCTCGGCCCGGTCCCGGCGCGCGAGCGGGCCCAGCGCCGCATCGAGGCCTGGCTGGCGTCGGAGGCAGGCCGCGCCCTTCGCGAACTGCGCCGCCTGCGTCAGGCGGTCGACAGCGGCGCCCTGACCGGCCTGCCGCGTGGCCTGGCCTTCCGTCTGATCGAGGCGGGCGGCGTCATCCCGCGCGCCGACGTGGAACGCGATCTTGCGGCGCTGAGCCAGCATGAGCGGCGCACGGTCAAGACCTTCGCCATCCGCATCGGCGCCCACTCCGTCTGGCTGCCCGGCGCGCTCAAGCCCCGCGCCCGCCTGCTGGCCCAGGCCTTTGTCGTCGAGCCCTTCCGCCCCGCCGGCGAAGCCCTTCTGCCTCTGCCCTCGCCCGCCCCATCGCCGCGCGCGCTGGCCGCCTTCGGCCGCCGCGCCGTCGGATCGTGGACCGCCCCGGTCGAGGCGCTGGAGCGCTTCGCCGAGCTGTCGCGTGCGGCGGGCAAGACTCCCCTGTCGCAGGAGGCTCTGGCCGACTTGGGCTGGACCGCCGAACAGGCCAAACAGGTGCTGGCCGCCCTGCGCCTGCCCCGCGCCGACAAGGCCCCGCGCCCCGCCAAGCCCGCGCCGCCGCCCAAGGATTCGCCCTTCGCCGCCCTGGCCCAGCTCACCCAGCCGCCCGCGCCGCCGCCGCGCCGCAAGCGCCGCCCGAGGCGCAAGGCCGCCTCTGCATGAGCGTGCAGAGCTGCCGCATCGACCTGTGGCTGTGGCGCGCCCGCTTCGCCAAAACCCGCAGCCTGGCCGCCGACATGGTCGAGCGCGGCGCCGTCCGCCTGACCCACCACGGGGTCCAGACCCGGCTCGACAAGCCCAGCCGCAGCGTCCACCCCGGCGACGACATCCTGTTCGCCCAGGGCGGGCGTCTGATCGCCGTGCGCGTGCTGCAACTAGGCGAAAGGCGCGGCCCTCCCGAGGAAGCCCGCGCCCTTTATGCGGCGCTCGACGCGCCGGGATAGAATTCTCCTCCCCATTGCATGGGGAGGTGGCGCGGCGCCAAAGGCGACGTGACGGAGGGGCTCGGTCGGGCTTGGTGGAAGCGGCCCCTCCACCACTGCGTGGTCCCCCTCCCCATTGCATGGGGAGGAAAACTCAGCCCTGCTTCACGAACTCGCCTTCGATGTGCAGCTCCACCTCGTCCGACACGCCCGGCAGGGCGTAGGTGATGCCGAAGTCCGAGCGCCTGATGGTCGCCTCGCCGTCGAAACCGGCCTTGTAACCGCCCCGCGTCGGCCCGGCCTGATTGAAGTCCACCTCCATGGTCACCGGCCTGGTCACGCCGCGCAGGGTCAGTTCGCCATGGACCGTCGCCTCGTCAGGATCGGACGGATCGACGACGATACGGGTAGAGCGGAAGGTCGCGACCGGGTGGTTGGCGGTGTCGAAGAAGTCCGCCGTCTGCAGGTGGCGCTTCAGGCCGTCGTCGTTGGGCGCCACATCGGTCAGCGGGATGGTCGCCGTCAGGGTGCTGGCCGCGGGATTGGCCGGATCCAGGGTCAGCTCGGCCGACACATTGACGAACTGGCCATAGTATTTCGAGAAGCCCAGGTGATCGACCGACCAGGTGATCTTGCCGTGGCTGGAATCCAGCTTGTAGGCGCCCGCCTGAACCTCGGCGGGGACGCGGGTCATGGCCGATTGAGCCACCACGGCGCCGCCGGCCAGCAGGCTGAAAGCGAGGGCGCCGACCAGGGCGGTGCGAGGAGCGAAACGCATGAAGACGTCCTTTCAGAGCTGATCTGTAATCCGAGCAGATGCGATTATGCGCCTCGCCGTCAAGCCGAAGCGCCGCCCCGCGACAGCGCCCTCGGTTGACAGTTGGTTCCGACGGGGCCATTTGCCCGCCCTCGACCCTGATTGCGCCAGAGAGCCCACCCGACCGCCATGACCTACATCGTCACCGACGCCTGCGTGAAATGTAAGTTCATGGACTGTGTCGAGGTCTGCCCGGTGGACTGCTTCTACGAGGGCGAGAACTTCCTGGTCATCGCCCCCGACGAGTGCATCGACTGCGGCGTCTGCGAGCCGGAATGCCCCGTCGACGCCATCGTCCCTGACACCGAGGACGAGCCCGACGGCAAGTGGCTGCAGGTCAACGCCGAATACGCCAAGGTCTGGCCCAACATCACCGTCAAGGGCACGCCCCCCGCCGACCGTGAACAGTATGAGCGCGAGACCAGCAAGTTCGAGAAATACTTCAGCACCAAACCCGGCAAGGGCTCCTAAGGCCTGAACACAATCCGGTCACAAAGTGCCGGAACCGCTCAGTCGTCCTGTGGATGTTTTGAGATTTCCTAATTTTATGATAGGTTCCTCCCTATTCGAAACGGGCGGTTCCGCAGTCATGCGCGCCGCCCGCGTTTGCGACAGAACCCCGCCGTTGAGACGGGGTCGGCCAGAGGTTCGGTGATCCGCTTTCGCTTCTGATGTGTGACCTGACCGCCCAACCGACGGGACCAGTTTCCGGCGGCGGGGTTGTTTTCGCCCATCAGTTGCGCTCAGCGCCTCGCTTCGCCCCTGTTCCGGGAAAGGAATGACATGACGAGCAAGACCGGTCTGGAATTCAAGGTTGGCGATGCGGTGGTCTATCCCGCTCATGGCGTCGGCAAGGTGGCCGCTATCGAGACTCAGGAAGTCGCCGGCATGTCGCTGGAGGTCTATGTCGTGACCTTCGACCACGAAAAGATGACCCTGCGCGTCCCGACTAAGAAGGCCAAGACCGCCGGCCTGCGCACCCTGGCCGCCGACGACACCGTCACCAAGGCCCTGACGACCCTGAAGGGCCGCGCCCGCATCAAGCGCACCATGTGGTCGCGTCGCGCCCAGGAATATGAAGCCAAGATCAACTCGGGCGACCTGATCTCGATCGCCGAAGTGGTCCGCGACCTGCACCGCGCCGACACCCAGCCGGAACAGTCCTATTCGGAGCGTCAGCTCTACGAATCGGCCCTGGACCGCATGGCCCGCGAAGTCGCCGCAGCCAACCGCATCGACAAGGACGCCGCTGTCGCCCTTCTCGCCAAGTCGCTGAGCGCCAAGAAGCCGGTCGCCCCCGCCGCCGAAGAGGCCGAGGCCGAAGCCGCCTGATCCACGGCGACAATCCGATACGACAAGGGCCCGGCGGAAACGCCGGGCCTTTTTCATGAACGAGGCTAGAGAGCCTCGCCCTGCACCAGGTCCAAATCCTCTTCCTCCCGGCGCTTCTGTTTCCGAGCCTGATCGGCGGCGGGAGCGACTTCGCTGGCGCGACGCCCGCCCAGTCGCTTCAAGGCCTCCAGATTCGCCTGACGGCCATAGACCTCGGCGACATCAACGGCGGTTTGACCCAGTGAGTTGATCTCATTGACGTCCATACCGCCCTCCCGCACCAGTATTTCAGCTACCCGCGCATCGGCGCAGGATACGGCGAAGGCCTGGATCGGCGTCCAGTGAGTATACTCGCTGGCGGCGTAGGAACGCGTCAGACCGCTGGCTAGCAACAGACGCGCCGTGGACGGCTTGCAGGGCGTGCCCAGCGACGTGAGGTTGCTCCATATACGTTCAGGCTGCTTGGCCTTTGACAGGTCCAGTCCATTGTCGAGCAGAACCTGGAGGCCGTCATTGTAGCCGCTGTAGACCCCGCTGGCGAAGGCCTGCTCCAGGCTTTGCGGGCCGTCCACGCGCGCCGCCTCGGCGACCAGCAGGCGGAAGGCCTCAAAGTCGCGATCCATCGCACGATTGGGCAACCCCTCATTGTCGGTCGAGACGTCTCGCTCGAAAGAGTTGTCGCGCAGTCCTGGCGGCGGATTGCCGAAATTGGCGAGGCTGGACGCCAGAGCCGCCGCGTGGCGCGCCCCCGCGTCCGACAAGGCCCGCAACATCACAGCGTCGCCGCGTTGGGCCGCGCGAACCAGCAGCGGGGGATCAGACCGCCGCGTCGAGATATGGTCATTGGCCGCCATCACCGCATCGGTCGCCGCCTTCAACGCCCCGTCATAGGCCCCCTTTTCTCTGTGCGGGATATAGGATGGAACCGGGTCTGCGCCGCGCTGAAGCAGTTCCAGCACCATGGCTGACGTACCCTTGTCGACGGCCACCGCCAATTGGCTGGCCTTGCCCCGCTCGCGCAGTTCGGCGGCATCCGCCGTCAGGCGCTCAAACGTCGACGCATCGCCGCCGCGTATCGCCGCCTGCAATTGAACCCGACGTTCGCCAGCGACGGACACGCAACCCAGCAGGGCCTCCACATCGCCCCCTCGCGCCGATTCCGCACAGCCGCCCAGGGCGTCGCGCGACAACAGGTTCAGGTCCGCGCCGTAATCCCACAGGAAGGCCAGGGCATCCGTCCGCCCGCCCTCCGCCGCCGCACGCCAGACGCCCTCCTCCGCCGCCGACCGCGCCGCGCCGCCGCCCTGCGCCAGCACATAGCGCGCGACCAGATCGGGACGGGTCTCGAACAGGGCGTCCAGAATCATCTCCCGCCCGCCGGCCTGATGCCCCGCATACGGCAACAGTTGTTCGACCGTCGCCTCATCACGAGCTGCAGCCGCCTGCAGGAAGGCCGCCGACACCTCGCCGCCGCCATCGATCGCCCCTAGGCCGCCTTCAGCGTTCGCCTGTCGCTCCAGAAGATCAAAGGCCCCGGCCTTGATCAGCAACCCGGCCCACGAACAACCGTTGTTCAGACGCGGATCCGGCGGCCCGTCATAAAGGCCGTAGCGACAGCTTCCCGGCGTGCCCTTCATGGCGGCCCCCGCAGCAACAAGACGCCTCGCCAGATCCGTCTTGTTGCTCTGGAGCGCCAGCGCCAAAGGCGACGACGCCTCCACATCATCGGACGCCTCAGCATCGGGATCGGCGCCCGCATCCAGCAAAGCCACGGCCATCGCCTCGTCCTTCCTGCTCATCGCCCATTCGAGCGGCGTCAGGCCCAGAACATCCCTGGCATTGATATCTTGCCCGGCGGGAACCTCGCCCAGACGCGCTGCGTCGCCGCTGCGTGCGGCCTGTCCCCAGGTCGTGACCGGCCCGACGTAATGCGGCTCGGGCTTGATCAGCCCCTCGGCGCAGACGTCGGCGAATGGGAAGGCGGTTTCCCCCACAAGGGCGCGATTATAGGCGGCGATGAAGGCCACCGAGGCGGCGGTGTGCTCGCCATCGCCGGGCCTGATCACGTCCTGATTGACGTGCCACTTGCCGATCTGCTCGCGTTTCCAGTGCGAACAGTGGACCCCGGGCAACGACCACCCTCTCGGCATGGGGCCTATGTGGTTGAAACCGCCAAGCCGGAAGTCTCCGCGCAGAGCAGCGGCTCGCGCCTCCGCCGCCGGATCTCGCGCGTTCAGCCGCGCCACCTTTTCCGCCAGCATGCGGCACCGCTGATCCTCGTCCTCGCATGACGGCGTCGGTCGGTCGCCCCACGGCCTCGACGCGTCCCAGAGGTCGGTCAGAGCGGCGTAGCGCTCTGGCCCTCCACAGGCGGCCTGCGCCTGCGCCTCGGCCTTTTCGTATTTCTCAAAGCCATCCGGCTCGTCCATCAGGGAATCGAGCAGGGCCAGATCGCCCCCGCGCCGCGTCTTCAGGATCGAAACACAGGCCTCGGTCTCGCCCACCATCTGTCGGATCCGCCCGTCGCCAGGCAGATTGATCAGCGCCGTGCGCCCCGGGGCGCCGTTGATGCCCGGGATATACTGGGTGATGGTGATCGGCGCCGCCCGCGCGATAGCCTTGCGCTTCAACTCATCCGCCGCGGCGACATCTACGGGGATCCCGCGTAGGCCTTCCGACTTGATCACAGACATGGCCAAAAGCGCGGTCGCGTCACCGTTCGACACCTGCCGATCCAGGTCATCCAGCCGCGTAGAGAAAAGCCGGATCAGGGGGTCTGCGTCGACCGCCGCTTCTCTCGACGAAACCGCAACCGTCCCGCATGCCGCCACGGTCAGCGCCGCCGATGTCGCAATCAGCATACGCAAGCCCTCGATACGCATGTTCTCTCCGCCCTTTGACCTTCAGCCTCTACTAACAGCCAAGCTGACGATCAGGGCAGTTCAAAAACGCCTATCGGGTCCGACGCTCGTCCCGCCTTAGAAATACTCGGCGTTGGCCGGGCACTGGGCGCTGATGCGGCGGGCGGTGATGCTGGCCGGGATATAGGGCGTGCCGCGCGCCAGCTGGGCGCCACCGTTGAAGCGGAAGCTCTCGGTTTGATAGGTGCCGTTCAGGCGCACATTGATGCGGCGCCCCTTGCGATCCTGGCAGCTGCCTTCAAAGCGCGCGTTGCCGTCCCCGACCTGACGCGTCGGATAGGTGCACTGCCACTTGCGCGTCGACAGGCCGCCGAAGAAGCGGTTGATCTCGCTGGGGCGGACGCACTTCTGTTCCGTGTCGCGCGCGCCCATGACGCTGGTGGTGTATTCCCAATAGCCGGGCAGGACCTCGCTGCGGCTGGCCTGGGCCTGCGGGGCGGAAGCCGGCGCGGCCAGCATCACGGCGCCGGCGACGACGGGGGCCGCCACGGCTGCGGCGCGCGCCAGCGAGACGGACAGGGTCTTCATGGGGAACTTCCGATAGGTCTTCATGCGATCCTCTATATAGCAGGTCGTTGAACGCCGGCTGAACGAAGGCGATCCCTGACGCTCAGACAGCCGCAATCCCCTGCCAGACTCGACTCCAGCCTTGACGGCCTCCGAGTCATTCCTCTATACGGCCCCCTCTCTCGCAGGGGTCCGCCCGCTGCGTGCACCTGTTTCATGCGTCCGCACACGTTCGCGGATGTGACCTTGAGGATCTTAAGATGTCGCGTCGTTGCGAACTCACGGGTATCGGCCCGATGGTCGGCCACAATGTGAGCCACTCGAACATCAAGACCAAGCGCCGCTTCCTGCCGTCGCTGAAGACGGTCAAGGTGGCTTCCGAGTCGCTGGGCCAAACCTTCTCGCTGCGCATCTCGAACGCCGCGCTGCGCACCCTGGACTACAAGGGCGGCCTGGACGCCTTCATCGTCAAGGCTCGCGACGAAAAGCTGTCGACCGCCGCCCTGCGCATCAAGCGTCAGGTCAAGGCCAAGCTGGCTGAACAGACCGCCGCCTGATCAGCGTCGTCTGACAAGATTTGAAGAGGCCGGTGGAAACACCGGCCTTTTTCTTTGCCCGCTTGCCGAGCCCGGCTAGGCTCACGGCTCGTTCTTGCCGGAGCCGCCGCCTTGCGCCTGATCACCGCCCTCTGCCTGACCACCGCCCTGCTGTCGGCCCCGGCGCTCGCCCAGGAAGCGCCCCCCGCGCGCGATTCCACGCCCTTCACCCTGTCCAGCGGCACGCCGCGCACGCCAGAGCAGTTGGCCCTGCGTTTCGACAAGGCCGACCTGTCGTTCAAACTGCTGCCCGAGACCCGGTCGATCGAGGGCGTCGCCGTCCTCGACTTCACCGCCACGGCGCCTGCGTCCGCCGTCGTGGTCGAACTGGACACGCTGTTCGCCATCGCCTCGATCGCCGTGGACGACCAGACGGTCGCCGACTGGTCCAACCCCGATGGCCGCCTGACCATCCCCCTGCCGCACACCCTGACGCCCGGCCAGACGGCCTCGGTCCGCATCGCCTACGCCGGCCGTCCGCATCAGGCCAAACACGCCCCCTGGGACGGCGGCTTCGTTTGGACCAACACGCCCGACGGCCAGCCCTGGATCGCCAGCGCGGTTCAAGGCGAGGGCTGCGACCTGTTCTGGCCCTGCATCGACCATCCGCAGGGCGAGCCCGACCGGGTGGACCTGCACATCACCATCCCTTCGGCCCTGTCCGCCCCCGCCAACGGCCGCTTCCTGGGCAAGACCGACAACGGCGACGGCACGACCACCTGGAACTGGACCGCGCGCCAGCCCGACACCTACGCCATCAGCCTGAACGTCGGCCCCTTCGTGGAGATGGCCGCCGACTACCCCAGCCGATTCGGCAACACCGTTCCCCTGCGCTTCTGGCGCCTGGCCTCGACCGATCCGGCCAAGGCCGCCGCCCTGTTCGCCGAGTTCCCCAAACAGCTCGACTTCTATGAGGCCACGGTCGGTCCCTTCCCCTTCGGCGACGAGAAGATGGGCGTGGTCGAGACCCCGCACCTGGGCATGGAGCACCAGACGATCAACGCCTACGGCAACGGCTACAAGCTGGACGGCAAGGGTTACGACTGGCTGCTGCAGCACGAACTGGCGCACGAGTGGTTCGGCAACCAGCTGACCAACGCCGACTGGGACGACATGTGGCTGCACGAGGGTTTCGGCACATACATGCAGCCCCTCTACGCCCGCTGGCTGAACGGCGAGCGCGCCATGCAGTCCGAACTGCAGACCATGCGCCTGACCCTGTCCAATCGCTTCCCTGTGGTCTCGGGCAAGCCCCAGGACGCGGGCACGGTCTATAACGGCGAAACCGGTCCGGGGCTGGACCTCTATTACAAGGGCGCCCTGATCGCCCACACCCTGCGCCTCTACATCGGCGACGACGCCTTCTACGAATCCTTGCGCCGGCTGGTCTACGGCCGCCCTGATCCCAGGCCCGGCAACTTCGCCCCCCGCTACGCCACGACGCCGGAGTTCATCGCCATCGTCAATCAGGTCACCGGCCGCGACCTGGGCTGGTTCTTCGACGCCTACCTCTATCAGGCCGCATTGCCCGATCTGGTCATGACCCGCGACGGCGACCGCGTGACGCTGGAATGGAAGACCGGAAACGGCCGCCCCCTCCCCCTGCCCGTCGAGGTCGAGGTGGACGGCCAGGCCCGGACCCTGCCCATGACCGACGGCCGCGCCGCCTTCACCGCCCCCGCCGGCGCCCACATCCTGCTGGACCCCGGCTCAAAAGTGCTGCGTCGTCTGGAATATCTCGAGGTCTGGAAGGCGTCACAGGCGCCCGCCGCCACGCACTAGCCGCCCAGCCCGCCGGTCGCATCCAGGGTGGCGTCCGCGTTCTCGATGACCGTCAGCTCGCGGCTCTCGACGCCATAGTCGGCCTTCAGCGCCGCCAGCCAGCCGAACAGGGCCGCCGAGGTCACCCCGGGCGCGTCGAAGCCGATGCCGCCCGCCTCGTCCACCGACAGGGTGACGGTCAGGCCCGCCGCCTCGGCTGCGTTGCGGGCCGCCTGCTCGACCTCGGCCAGGGGCATGGGCGCCCCGGCCCTGGTCGGCGTCCGCGCGGCCAGTCCGGCTTCAAGGCGATTCAGACTGGCCGTCGCCTCGACCCGCCGTTCCGCAGCCGCCTCGCGCCAGGCGAAGGCGGGGCGCACGACCAGCAGCCAGATCAGGACGGCGGCGATCAGCAGCCCCATGACCGCCAGCATCCTCTGCTCGCGCGCCGAGCGCCCGTCCCACCACAGGCCCGCCGACTGGATCATCCGGTTCATCAGGCGCCTCCCACGCGGACTTCGCTGACGACCTTGCCCTGGTCGTCCACGGTGCTTTCGTCAGTCAGGGACATTCCATGGCCGACCATGGCCTGCTGCAGCGCGTCCAGGTCCTGATAGGCGGGATATGTGACAGTGGCGCGCATTCCGTTCTCGTCGGCGGTCAGGCTGTCCAGCTCGGCGCCTTCGACGCTCTGGACGGCGGCGAACAGGGCGGCGGTAGCGGCCGTCGTTCCGCCCGGCGGCGGCGCAGAGGTCAGACGCCGCGTCGCCTCGGCCACGGCGTCAGCGGTCGGCGCGAGGTCGGGGAAAGCCCGCCGCGCGGCGGCCTCGGCGCGATGATCGGCGTCCCGGGCGCGCCATTCGTCATGGCCCGCGGCGGCCAGGGTCAGGATCAGCGGCGAGACGATCAGGGCCGCCGCCAGCGCCCCCGCCCGCTTCCAGCCGCGCCGGTCGGCCTCGACCCGGCGCCCCGCCCCGGCCAGCAGATTGATCGGCGGGTTCAGCGCCGCCGAGGCCAGCAGGCGCTCCATCTCGTCCGCCCGGCCGATGCGCTCCAGTGCCCGCCCGGCGGCCACGGCCTCGGCCAGATCGGGCTGAACGCTCAGCGCCACTTCGCGCCCCCGCAGGGCCAGATCGGCGCCGAAGACGGCGGCGCTCAGAGCCCCCTCCTCCGCCGGTTCCGGCAGGATCAGGCTGTCGGGGATCAGGACGTCGGCCTTCAGACCCAGACTCGACAGATAGTCGCCCCAGGCCTGCAGCAGCGAATGGCTGACCACCGCGACCAGCCGCCGCTCGCGCGCCGCCGGAACCGGCCCCAGCGCCGCGCGCAACCGCTCGGCGGGCGTCGCCAGTTCATCGCGCAGCAGATGCAGGGCCGCCGCCGACAACTGCGCCGGGCTGCCCGACGGCAGGTCCAGCCAGCGGATCAGCACGTCGGCGCCGGGAACCACCGCCACCGTGCGCATCGGCTCGGGCGCGGGTCCACCCAGTTCGACGACACCGCGCGTCAGCACATTGCCTTGCGCGTCCAGCGTCAGGCAGGACGCCGGCAGGGCCGCCGAGGGCGGGATCAGGATCAGTCGGATGCGGCTCATTCGTCCAGGGTCCAGCGTTGGATGACAGTGCGCGCGGGACCGGCCTGGGGCAGCTCGATCAAGGCGGTGCGGACGGCGCGGCTTCCGCCGTACTCCACGTCCACGCGCAGGTTGAAGAAGCGGGTCAGGACCGTCAGTTGATCCTGCACCGTGGTCGGCAGCGGCGCCCCCGCCATCGGCCCCTGCATCAGGAAGGCGTTGGCGTCGCTCCAGCCGCTGGCGGGCCGTGCGGCGATGGCGGCGCGGGCCGAGGCCAGGCTGAGCTTGCCGTCCGCCAGCATGACCAGCAGCGGCGCCTGATCCGGCCTCAGGGTGTTGGGATTGATCGGCGACAGGTCGGTTGTCGGCAAGGCGCACAGATAGGGCCGCAGCCGGGCGTAGGTCTCGGCGTCCATCCCCTTCACCGCGCGCAGCTCGCTGACCTCGGCCAGCAAGGTCCCGGCCGTGCGATAGGGTTGCGCGCGCCCTGCATAGGCGGCGTCCTCGCCGCCCTGGGCGCGCGGCGTCGCATCCGTGTCGATCCAGTCGGTCAGGGCGTCGGCGATCGCCCGCATCCGCCCCTCGGGCAGGTTCAGGGCGCGGCCGAGGGCGACGAACTGCTGCGCTCCCAGAGGCCGGGCGACATAGACCTCCAGCTGCCCCTCGACCACGCTGTTCAGATTGAAACAGGCCTGACCGTCGCTGAGGCGCGCGGTGATCGCGCCGTCCTCGATGGGGAAGTTCAGCACCCGCCCGTTCCAGTCGGGCTGGATCGGCGTCTTCACCGGATCGAGGTCGCGCAGGCGGTCGATCTGGCGCCGCGCCAGGCTTTCCGCTCCGGCCGCGTACCACTGGGCCTGGCTCTGCGTCTCCGCATTCATGGTCCGGCGAACCGAGAAGCGGATGTCGTCCAGCACCAGCACCGCCACCGCCGCCATCACCGCCACCAGCAGCAGGACGGTCAGCAGAGCCATGCCCTCACGGTCCTTCAGGCGTGCCCTCATCGCCCGCCCCCGACCACGAACAGCTGGCGCACCGGACCATAGCCCTCCAGCGTCAGGTCCAGACGCACCGCGTCCGGCAGGGGCCGATCCGGCGAGGGAACGAAGCGCGGGGTCTCGGCGCCCGCGCTGATGAAGGCCAGTGTCGGGGCGCTGACCCCCTGATAGAGGACCTGCGGCGGGCCGGGCCGGGCGCCGTCCAGGTGGGGATAGACCCGCCGTTCCAGTCGGTCCTCGACGAGGCGGTATTCGACCCTTTGCAGCGAGGCGCGCGGGCGACCGTCCGCGTTGCTCCACCCGGCGCGGACCAGCACCAGCAAGGGATCGCCCGGCGCCTCGGCGGTCAGGATGGGCGCGATGGCGGACTGGCCGTTGGCGGCGCGGACCCGGCGCGGCGCGGCCTGCCCCAGGTCGGCGCGCAAGATCGCGCGCAGACGCTGCAGTTCGGCCGTGCGGTCGGTCGCGGCCTTGACCACGAAGCGGTTGTCGATGCTCTGGCTCAGCACCAGCACCCCCGCCGCCGCCAGCAGGGCGAAGATCAGAAGCGCGATCATCACCTCGATCAGGGTGAAGCCGGCCCGATCTGTGGCGCGGGCCTTCATGACGTCGCCGCCCGGAACAGGACGCGCTCGGCCGCCTGCCCCTCGTCTTCGGATACGCGGATGTCGATGCGCAGGATGTCGGGGTCGTCGGTGGCCGTGACCGACCGGGTCCAGCGCCAGTCGCGACCGGCCAGCGGCTGCACGCCGTCGCTGTCGCCGGGCGTCGGGGCGGGTTGCGCCGTCATGGCTTCGACCGCCAGGTTCTCGGCCACGATGCCGCCAAGCGTCCGCGTCTCGGCGCGGGCGGCCGAGCGGGTGTTCTCGCCGCCGAGGTTCAGCAAGGCGAGCGCCGCCAGAGCGAACACCGCCAGCGCCACCAGAAGCTCGATCAGGGTGAAGCCGGCCCGACTCTTTCTCGCTCCTTCAGCCATCGACCTTCACCTCGCCCGCCGCATCGACGGCGACGGTCACCGCGCGCGAGTCGCGCGACAGTGTCAGGCGGGCTGCGTCGGCCACGCCGGTCGGGTCGAAGACGACGCGCAGGGGGGCATCGGCGGGCTGGCCCTCGGGCCGCGCGGCGGTGTCCTCGGCCCAACGCTCCTCGCCGAAAGGGCCGTCGGTCAGGGGCGACCACTGGACGCCGTCGAAGCTGGAAAAGGCGTAGCCCCTTGCCGTCGCCTCCACCGCCACGGCGCGATTGGTCAGCAGGGCCTCCTCGCGCGCCCGGACCAGCCGCGCGGCGAAACGCTCGGCCTCGTCGCCAACAGGCGGGCGCGGATCAGGCACGGCCAGAACCACGGCGCCGGCGGCCAGCCCCATGATGGCGACCACCATCAGAAGTTCCACGAGCGTGAAGCCGGAGCGTGGGCGCTGAACCATGCCTGCCCCCTTCCCCCTCAAGGGGGGAAGGGTTGGGGATGGGGGTGTGTGCGCCGCCCGATGGGACCCTGGCGCATGAGACGCGGCGACGCCTCCCGCGCCTCGTTTCCGACCCGGCCGGCCCTCACCCCCACCCAACCCTCCCCCCTCGAGGGGGAGGGCTTTGGCGAACGCTTCAGCTCTGCCAGTTGCCGATGTCGGCGTCATTGCCCTCGCCCCCTTCCTTGCCATCGGCGCCGAAGGAGAAGACGTCGAACTGGCCGCCGTGGGCGGACGGGCGGCGGTATTGGTAGGCGTTGCCCCAGGGGTCTTCCGGCAGGCGGCGGACATAGCCGCCCTCGCGATAGCGCTCCGGGCGGGCCAGACCGGCGGGCGGCGAGGTCAGGGCGTTGAGGCCGCTCTGGGCGTCAGGGAAGGTCAGATTGTCGAGACGATAGGTCTCGATCGCCTGTTCCAGCGTCGCGATGTCGGCCCGCGCCTTGCCGATCATGGCCTTGTCCTGGGTCGGCAGGACGTTGATCGCCACCACCGTGGCCAGCAGACCGATGATGACGATGACCACCATTAATTCCACGAGCGTAAAGCCCTTCCGGGCTTGACGCGAAGAGGCGCTATCGCGAGCGACGCGGTCGCTCGCTGCTTGAGCGCGAAGGCGCGCGACCGTCCTCAAGGAGCGAGCCGCCGCGCGGTGAGCGTTAGGACCAAACATGATGCGCCTCTTTCACCCCATCGCTAGGGTGTTGATCTGAAGGATGGGCAGAAGGATCGACAGGACGATCAGGGCGACCACGCCGCCCATGACGACAATGATCGCCGGCTCAAGGAAGCTGAGCATGACGGCGGTGAAGGTGCTGAACTCGCGCTCCAGATAGTCGGCGGCGCGCTCCATCATCGGCTCCAGCCGACCGCTGGCCTCGCCCGACGCCGTCATGTGGACAAGAATGGGCGGGAAGACGTCGGCGCGGCGCATGGCGGCGGACAGGCCCCCGCCCTCGCGCACGGCCTCGGCCATCATCTCGGTCGAGGCGCGCAGGGCCCGGTTGGATACGGTGCGGGATGTGATGGTCAGGCCTTCCAGCACCGGCAGGCCCGCCGCGATCATGGTCGACAGGGTGCGGGCCATCCGCGCCCCGTGCAGGTCGCGCGTCAGACGCCCGACGACAGGCAGGCGCAGCACACGACAGTCCACCGCCAGGCGGAAGCCGGGACTCCGCATCCCCGCGACAAAGCCGCCGATCCCGCCCGCGACTACGAGCGCGATCAGCCAGCCCCAGTTCCGCATCAGGTCCGAGACCCCGATCACCGCCCGAGTCAGCAGGGGCAGAGTCTGGTTCATGCTGTCGAACTGATCGACCACCTTGGGCACGACGAAGACCATCAGGGCCGTCACCACCCCCAGCGCCACCAGGGCCAGGACGGCGGGATAGACCAGGGCGGTGATCACCTTGCCGCGCACCTGCTGGTCACGGTCCAGCCCCTCGGCCAGACGCTCCAGAATGGGGCCGAGCGCGCCCGAGGCCTCGCCCGCCGCGACGGTGGCGCGATAGAGGGGCGGAAAGGCCGCGCCCTGCCGAGCCATGGCTTCCGACAGGCGCTGGCCCTCGACCACGCCCGCATGGACGCCGGACAGGACGGCGCGCACGTCAGGACGTTCCGCCTGAAGCATCAGGGTGCGCAGGGCCTCGTCCACCGGGGCGACAGTGATCAGGGTGGCCAGCTGGCGGGTGGTCAGGGCCAGGGTGCGCGACGACAGCTTGCGGCTGCGACGCGGGGCCTTTTCCATCGTCGCGGCGGCGCCCGAGGTGCGGCTGAGCGACAGGGGCATCAGACGACGGCGCTCCAGCGTCTTCTTCGCAGCGACCTCATCCGGTGCGGTCAGCACGCCCGCGACGGTGCGGCCCGAGACGTCCACGGCGCTGTAGTCAAAGGCGGGCATCAGGCCGCAGCCTCAGGCAAAGGATGGGCCTCGGGCGTTTCCTGACGGGTCACGCGCACCGCTTCCTCGACCGAGGTCACGCCCGCCAGCACCAGGCCCCGCGCCCGATCCGACAGGGTTCCGCCCTGCGGGAAGGCGGCGGCGATCAGGGCCTCCTCGTCGGCCTCGGCGGCGATCAGGCGGCGAACCTTGTCGTCGACCTTCAGCGTCTCATAGACCCCGACGCGGCCGACATAGCCGGTGTGGTTGCACGATCCGCAGCCCTGGGCCCGCCAGACGGTCGCGCCCTTTTTCACGCCGCACAGACGGGCGGTGGCCGCATCGGCGGCCTCGGACTGACGGCAGTCGCCGCACAGGCGCCGCACCAGACGCTGGGCCACGATCAGCCGCAGGGTCGAGGCCAGCAGGAAGGGCTCCACACCCATGTCGCGCAGGCGCGTCACGGCCCCTGCGGCGTCGTTGGTGTGGACGGTGGACAGGACCAGATGCCCGGTCAGCGAGGCCTGAACCGCGACGCTGGCCGTCTCCACGTCGCGGATTTCGCCGACCATGACCACGTCCGGGTCCTGACGCAGGATGGCGCGCAGGCCCGCCGCGAAGGTCATGCCCACCTTGGGATTGACCTGGGTCTGGCCGACGCCGTCGATGGCGTATTCGACCGGGTCCTCGACCGTCAGGATGTTGCGCGTGGCGTCGTTCAGCAGGGACAGACCGGCATAGAGGCTGGTCGTCTTGCCCGAGCCGGTCGGGCCGGTGACCAGGATGATGCCGTTCGGCTCGCGCAGGGCCGTGCGGAAGGCACCCAGCGCCTCGGCCTCCATGCCCAGCTGGTCCAGCGACAGGCCCGCCTGGTCCTTGTCGAGGATGCGCAGCACCACCCGCTCGCCCGCCCGCGACGGCAGGGTCGAGACGCGCACGTCCAGGGTCTTGCCGCCCAGGGCCAGGGGGATGCGGCCGTCCTGGGGCACGCGCTTCTCGGCGATGTCCAGCCGGGCCATGACCTTGATGCGGGATGCCAGCAGGGGCGTGATGCGCGGGTTCAGGCTCAAGGCTTCGCGCAAAACGCCGTCGACGCGCATCCGCACGATCAGGGCGCTCTCATAGGGCTCCAGATGGATGTCCGAGGCCCCCGCGCGCACGGCCTCGGCGATGATGCCGTTGATCATGCGGATGACCGGGGCGTCGTCGGCAGAGTCCAGCAGGTCGGCGGCGGCGGGCAGGTCCTCGATCAGGCCGTCGAGGCCGGACGGCATGTCCATCGGCTCGTCCGCGCTCAGGTCGCCCGCATAGACGTCGGACAGGCGGCGGTCGAACTCGGCCTGATCCATCGACTGGACCTGCAGGGGCCGCCCCAAGGCCCGGCGCGTCTCGATCAGGGCCAGGGGGTCCGCGCCGTCGCGCAAGCCCACCACGGCGATGTCGCCCGCGTCCAGCAGGATGACGCCGTTCCGCTTGGCGAACCCGTAGGGCAGCGTCGGATTGACCAGGGTGATCATGGCCCTCAGCCCTGCGGCGGAACGGCGTTGGCGGCGGGGGCCAGCGGGCTGATCGTCACCTCGCCGACCGGCGCCGTCACGCCCGGCGCCGGGTTGTCGATGGCGTGCGGGGCGACCGGGGCCTGGGTCCGCATATAGTCGCGCAGCATCTCGTCCAGACTGGGCTCGACGCCCGGCTGCGAGCGGATTTGCTCGCCGCGCATATAGCCCCAGCGATCGGCGCTCACCTGTTGCGCGTCGCCCGGCGTACGGATGATGGTCGGGCGGATGAAGACCATCAGATTGGTCCGCCCGCGCTGGCGGCTGGTGGACTTGAACAGGTTGCCGACCACGGGGATGTCGCCCAGCCCCGGCACCTTGTCGATCGACAGACGGTCGTTCTGATCCAGCAGGCCGCCGGCGACGGCGATCTCGCCGTCATCCACCACCAGGGTCGTCTCCAGCTCGCGCTTGTTCAGCACCAGGTCCGAGGCGCTGTTGGTCAGGACGCCGTTGATGCTGGACACCTCCTGACGCAGGAACAGGGTGATGGAGCCGCCGGCGTTGATCTGCGGCTTGACGATCAATTTCACCCCAATGTCCTGACGCTGGGTCGTACGGAAGGGGTTGGAGTTGCCGTCCAGCAGGGTCTCGCCAGTCGTGATCGGCACCTCCTGCCCGACCAGGATGGTCGCCTCCTCGTTGTCCAGCGTCATCAGCGACGGGGTCTGCAGAAGGTTGGAGCCTTCGTCCGACTTGGCCGCGTTGATGATGAAGCCGAACAGGCCGTCCGAGCCGATGCGCCCGCCGCCCCCGCCGATGAAGCCGTTGGCGCCGACCAGGCTGTTCAGGGCCAGGTTCTGCAGCTGCTCGCGCAGCGGATCGTCCTTGTCCAGCTGACCCGCGGCGGCCCCGCCCGCGATGGGGACCAGAGGGGCGGCGCGGTCGGAATAGTTGGTCAGGCCGATGGGCGTGCCGTCCGATCCGGCCAGCAGCCACTGGACCCCCAGCTCGCGCACGGCGGTGTCGCCCAGTTCGACCACGATGGCTTCGATCAGCACCTGCTGACGGCGGCTGTCCAGCTGGCGGATGACCTCGGCCAGCATCCTTTGCGTATCCGCCGAGGCCGAAATGACCAGGGCGTTGGCGCCGGGGAAGCGGGCGATGCTGGCCTTCTGGCCCGGCGCCGTCTGGGTGGCGCCTGTGGAGACAGGCTGGGACGTCGGGGCTTCGCCGCCGCCGCTTCCAGAACGGGCGATGGCCGGGGTCGCGGCGGCCGGAGCCGTCACCGGCTGGCCGACGATCTGTTGCAGCACCGGCAGCAACTGCTCGGCGTTGGCGTGTTGCAGGAAGACGACCTTCACATCATCCGCCGAGCGAGCGCGGCGATCGAGGTCCTCGACCAGAGGCCGCACCCGCGCCACGGCGGCGGGGTCACCGCGCAGGATGACGGAGTTGGAGCTGGCCACCGGCGTCACCGACACCATCCCCTGCCCCGGCTGGCCGCCGGGCGGGGCCAGAACCTGCGCCAGAACCCCCGCGATCTCGGCGGCGGAGGAGTTCTCCAGCGTCACCACGTCGAACGAGGCGCGGTCCACGTCGATGCGCTGGATCAGGCTGCGGATGCGGCTCAGGTTGTCGGCGAAGTCGGCCACGACCACGCTGTTGCCGCTGGGGTTGGCCAGGACCTGCCCCTGCGCCCCGACCAGAGGCCGAATGGTCTCCGCGGCCGAGGCGGCGTCGATGTTGCGCAGCTGGAAGACCTGGGTCGAGAACCGCTCGGACCCGACCGTGGACGGCCCCTGCGCCGCGCCCTGGGCCGGGCTGATGCGATAGGCGCCGGAACTGGTCGGCGTCACCACCAGACCGTTGGCGCGCAGGGTGGACAGGAAGACCTCGAACAGCTCGGTGCGGCTCAGCGCACGCTGGCTGGTCACGGTGACGTTTCCCGTCACGGCAGGATCGACGATGAAGGTGCGGCCCGTGGTCCGGGCCACGTCCTGAATGAAGGCGCGGATGTCGGCGCCCTGGACGTTCAGGGTCTGGCGCGCCCCCTCCTGAGCCAGAACCGGCGAGGCCAGCAAGGGCCCTTGCGCGGCGATCAGGGCCGACAGGGCGACGGCGGCGAAAGAGCGGTGAAGGCGCATCACTGGCCGGTCCTTATGGTAGTGGTCTGCACCCGGCCGTTCCGCTCGAAGCGGATCTCGGCGGCGCTGCTGCCGGAAAGCTCGCCGCCCAGTTCGGACAAACGTTCCAGACTGTTCAGTTCGGCCCCGTTGACGGCCAGGATAACGTCGCCCGACTGCAGGCCCGCCGCCCGCAGCGCGGCCCCGTCGCCGCGCGCGGCCAGGGTGAAGCCCTTGATGCGAAGCCCGTCCATGCGCGGGCGCAAGGAGGCCTGCGCCATCAGCCGTTGCGGATCCACGACCGGCCCGGCCGGCGCGGCGGCGGGGGCCGCTGCCGAGACCGGGGCTGGCGCGCCGGTGGGGGTCATGACCTGGGCCGTCGCGGGCGGCGGGGGCGGCGTGGCGGCGCCTGCAGGCGTCTCGGTGAAGACCAGTCGGCTGACCGATCCGCCGCGCGAGACGGTGACGAAGTCCTCGCCGACCGAGGCCAGGGTCAGGCCCTCGGAAATGGTCTCGCCCACCCCGACCGAGACCTGGCGTCCGTCAGGCAGGCCGATGATGGCCGAACCGCCGTCGGGCCCGCCCGCCCGCACCCCGAACAGGCGTAAGGCGTCGCTGTCGGCGCCCGCCGCCTCGGCCAGGCTGCTCTTGTCGCCGGTGCGGAAGAAGGCGTCGAAACGCTGGAAGACGGAGGGGTCCACGGGCGCGGCCTCGGCACGGGCGGCGACCGCCGTCTCAGCCTCTGGCGCGACGAAGATCCAGGCCAGACGCCCGGCCTGCACCGCCAGAAAGGCGACCAGGGCGATCTCGACGCCCGCGCGAACACGCCCCGGTCGCGCGGCTATCGCCGTGCGCGCCTGACGCCCCCATTCCCCGACCCGTGCGATCACGCCCGACGCTCCGAACACCCCCGAAAACGGAGACCCCGGCTGCTTACTCCAGCAGCCGGGGTCGAAGCCTCACGCGGTGATGACGGCCTTGAGACGTTGTCGTGACAACGCCGCCGTATGCGGATCAGAAGGTCGTGGACAGGCTCAGTGAGAAGGTGGTGCCCAGCTTGTAGCCTTCGACCACGCCCTTGCCGCCGTTGGCGAAGGACTGGCTGCGCTCGTATTCCTCGCCCAGGATGTTCTCGACCTTGGCGCCGAGATCATAGTCGCGACCGCCGACGGTGAAGGTCTGGCTGGCGACCAGGTCCAGCATGATCGGCGGCGTCTCGATCACATCCGGCAGACGGGTCGTGCCGGTGATGATGCCTGCATCGGAAATCCGCTCGCCCTGATAGTTGACCAGCAGGGTGGCGCGGCGACGGGCCGTGGAGTTCTCGAAGCCGAGCTGCAGGTTGCCCAGCCATTCCGACTGGCCCTGCAGGGCGCGGGTATAGGCCGCGTCCTTCACCTCGGAGTCCGACCAGGTGACGTTGGCGACGACGAAGACCTCGTTGTCCTGGAACCAGGTCAGGTTCGGGGCCCAGACATCCATCGGCAGGGTGTAGTCGATCTCGGCCTCAACGCCCTTCAGCGTCGCTTCCTGCGCGTTCTGGAACGACCGGCCGAAGCCCTCGCCGATCGGCTGATAGGTGCGCTCGATCGGGTTGTCGAAGGACTTGTAGAACAGGCCGATGGTGGCCGACTGACGCTGGCCGAAATACCATTCCCAGCGCAGGTCGTAGTTCTGGATCTCGGCGATCTTCAGGTTCGGATTGCCGCGCTCCAGGGTGTTGGAGTCGTCGTCCAGGAACAGGGCGTTCGACAGTTCGCGCAGGTCGGGGCGGTTGATCGTCTTCGAATAGCCGAAGCGCAGTTGCATGTTGTCGGCGAACTCCCAGGTCGCCGTCGCCGTCGGCAGCCAGAAGTCCTGGGCCAGGTTGGCGGCGATGGGGTCGCCCGCGCCGGTCTCGCCCAGAGGGATGAAGCTGTTCACCTGCTGCTCGGAGTCCTCGTAGCGGACGCCGGCCGTGACGCGCAGGTCGCGGATCACCTCGACCTCGGCCGAGGCGTAGGCCGCGTTGATCTCCATGGTCGCGTCGAAGAAGTCCGACGGATCGGTGATGTCGCGCAGGGTGTAGCCGGCGTTGCCGCCGATATTGTCCGGGCTGAAGATGATCTCCGGCACGAAGCTGCGCAGTTCCGGCGTGATGATCACGCCCGCCGCCGGCTGGAAGGAGTAGCGACGGCTGGCGAAGTCGCGCTCACGCTCCTGATGCAGGCCGCCGGCCTTCAGGGTGATCTCGCGGTCGGCGATCAGGCCGTTCAGCGTGAAGTCCACGCCGAACTCGGTGTTCTCGTCTTCCAGGGCGCTGAAGAAGGTGCGGTTGGAATCCGATCCCGGCGTCAGGCGGAAGACGTTGTCCGGCTCCAGACGATAGGAGTATTCGCGACGATAGGGCGTATCGCGCGAGGCGGTCGAATAGGCCGCGCGCCAGTCGATCTGCAGCCGGTCCAGGGCCATCGGCAGCATGAAGACGTGACGCCCCGACAGCTGGTTCGAGTTCATCTGCTGCTCGATCCAGTTCAGACGCTGGAAGCTGCGGAGCAGACCGGGATCGGCCGAGAACAGGCCGCGCTCGATCAGGGCCTGCTGACGCGTCTTGCGCAGCAGCAGGGTGGTCAGCTTCAGCTCATGGTTCTCGTTGAACTCGATACCGAAGGCGCCCAGGGCGTTCAGGGCGTATTCCTGTTCGGTGCGGCGGAAGCCGCAACCCGTCGCGTTAGACAGACCGCCGGCGCTGTCGCAGGCCTCCGGGCTGATCTGGTCATTGACGCCGCCGTTGACCTCGAAGGAGTTGCGCACGCCCTCGCGGTTGCGAACCTGATAGTCGTAGTCCACGGCGACGAAGCCGCCCAGACGGACGCCGTTCGACAGGTCGACGATCTCCGCGCCCGACAGGTTGAAACCGAAGTCGGGCAGATTGCTGTCGCCGTCGATCGACCAGATGTTGCGCAGCGAACGCCCCGCCGCCTGCAGCATGACCGGGTTGTTGGCGAAGGACTGCAGCGAGGGATCGATCTTGATGAAGTTGGGCAGGTTCAGGCTGTTGTCAGCGATGCCGATATTGGACAAACCGCCGCCCGCATCCCAGTACAGGCCGTCCTTGCCCGTCGACTCCGTTTCCGCGGCGATCGAGGCGCCGAAGGAGAAGAAGCGCTCGTTCGGAATGGCTCGCGTCGACAGGGCGATCAGACCGCCGCCGAACTCGCCCGGATACTGGGCCGAATAGGTCTTCTGGATCTGGGCGTTCGACACCAGAGAGGTCGGGAACAGGTCCAGCGGCACCACCCGCTTCAGCGGCTCGGGGCTGGGCAGGGTCGAACCGTCCAGCACGATGCTGGAATAGCGATCGCCGAGGCCGCGCACATAGACATAGCCGTCGCCGACGATGGACAGGCCGGTGACGCGGGCCAGGGCCTCGCCGATCTCCGAGTCGCCCGAGCGCTTGATGTCTTCCTCGGTCAGGATGTTGGCGACCGCCGAGGTCTCGCGCTTGACGTCAGGCACGAAGCGGCCGCGCACGACGATGTCCTCGACCGTCGAAACGGCATCGGGATCTTGCGGAGCCGGAGCCGAGGGCGCCGCGTCCTGGGCCCATGCCAGGGCGGGAGCGGTCAGGACAGTGCTGGCGAGCAGGCCGGCGAGGCCGATCGTGCGGGTAGGCGTCATCTCAAGAAGTCCTTCGGTGCGAGCGCCGGAGAGAAGGAAGAAAGGCGAGACGGCGGACGGCGCGAGGCCGCCCGCCGCTCAAGGATCAGATCGACCCTTAGTCGTTCAGCCAGCGGGTCCAGTTCAGCGTCCAGTTGGAAGCCGAGTCACGGACCGCGCCGACGTAGGGGGCGTTGTCGAAGAAGGCGTCGACCGTGCGCGGATCGACCGCGGTCACGCCGTTCTCGTTGACGCCGTTGATGTAGGCCTTGCCGCCCGAGACGTAGGCCGACAGGGTCGAGGCGCCGGTGCGGTTGTTGGCGTCCCTGGTGAAGACCGCCTGGGCCTGGGTGTTGTGGAAGGGCGTGGCCGTCGAGATGTAGAAGGACATCAGCGACAGATGGCCCGCGTCCGCCTGGGCGAAGGTGGCGGCGTCGTCGATACGCAGGCCGCGCACGAAGTTGCCCGCCACGACATGGTTGTAGAGCTTGCCGGCGGTGCCACGACGCAGACGCAGACCGGCGCCCGCCGTGGTGTCGCCCACCAGGGTCACGTTCGAGATGGTCGGCGCCGAACGCGGCGTGATGTCATGGCCCAGTTCGTTGTTGTCGGCCTCATAGCCGGCGTCGCCGGCCAGTTGCAGCGGGTTCTGGGCGATGACCACGTGCTGCACCTTGCCGTTCCAGCCGAAGGTCCAGTCCAGGCTGTCGTCGTCGGCGCCCGTCAGCACCAGGTGCTTGGCGTTGACCGAACCGCCGAAGAACTCGACCGTGTCGTCGCCGCCGTTGTGGGCCTGGATGTAGTCGACGGTCGTGCCCGAACCGACGCCCCAGAAGGCGATGGCGTTCAGCTCGTTGGTCTCGGTGAAGCGCACGCCGGCGTATTCGACGCGGACGTAGCGCAGGGTGCCCGAGGTGTCGTTCGGCACATTGCCGCCGTACAGGCCCGAGCCGCCTTCGGCTTCGGCTTCACAGACGGCCGGCGCGGCCGGGCAGTTGTTGATCACGCCACGGCCCAGCAGCGACAGGCCGCCCCACTCGCCCGAGTGGGGGTCGTTGCGGACGCCGGCGCCCAGGGGCGAACGGGCGTTGGCCAGACCCAGGGTGGTGGCGTAGCCGAGCGCGTCGGCGCTGGTGAAGATGATGGGCTGGGCGGCGGTGCCCTGGGCGTTGATGCGCGAGCCGCGCTGGATGGCCAGCTGCGAGGTGCGGGTGCCGGCGTAGATCTTCACGCCCGGATCGATCGACAGGACGGCGGTGACGCCGCCGGCCTTCTGGCCGTCGAAGCCGACGTCCTTGCCGACCTTGACCGTGCCGTTCAGCTGATAGGCCGGGCCCGCCGTCAGGGTCAGGTTGGTGGTGATCTCGCCCGAGATTCGGCAGTGCTCCTCGGTGCCGACGGTGACCTTGGTCACGTTCGGGTGCGTCGGGCAGGCGCCGTTCGAGCCGCCGCCGGGACCGCCGCCGTTGTCGCCGCCGCCGCCCGTGCCCGGGTTGCTGCCGGTATTGCCCGGGTTCTGCAGTTCAGAGGTGCCGTCACCGCCGCATGCGGCGAGGGCCAGGGCGCTGGCGGCGACCGCAAGCAGGGTTTTCGTCTTGAGAGCGGTCATCGTTCTCCACCGTGTCTGACCAGATGAGACATGCAGGAGGACGCCCGTGACGATTGTCAGGGTTTGGATGAAGTTCGGCGCCCGCCTACCCGGCCCCTCCCTAGAAGCCCGATGTGACAGGGCGGACGCCGAACCACGACAGTTGAAACGATGTTTGGTGAAGCTGTTTTCGCGCTTTCGCGAAATATCATCCTTGAACGAAGGTTTTGTCGCGCCCGGCCGATCCGGCGACCGTAAATCACCTCCCGTTTCATCGTCATGAGGGCTATGGCTGGCGAGGTCCGTCAGGGGGAGCAAACCGTTCATGCTGATTCATGCAGTCCTGCTGGGCGGCGTCGGCCTGTTCGTCGGCAGTTTCCTGGGCCTGGTCAGCTGGCGGCTGCCGCGCGCGGAAGGCGTGGTGCTGGGCCGGTCACGCTGCGGCGGATGCGGCCGCGCCCTGGC
This sequence comes from Brevundimonas sp. T2-11, assembly GCF_055397675.1. Lineage (NCBI taxonomy): Bacteria > Pseudomonadati > Pseudomonadota > Alphaproteobacteria > Caulobacterales > Caulobacteraceae > Brevundimonas > Brevundimonas sp. T2-11. The sequence continues at coordinate 741,614 of NZ_AP027920.1, read as the reverse complement.
GCCGTGGCGCATGATCCCGATCATCAGCTGGCTGTTGTCGCGCGGCCGTTGCGCCGACTGCGGCTCGGCCATCCCCCGCCGCTACCCCTTGATGGAGGCCGGCGCCGGCCTGATCGGCGTCTGGGCCGGCCTGCATCACGCGGCGCTCGTTCCGGCCCTGCTCACCGCCGTGCTCGGCTGGCAGCTGCTGCTTCTGGCCGTGGTGGACGCCGAGAACCTCTGGCTGCCGGACCAGCTGACCCTGCCCCTTCTGCTCAGCGGTCTCGCCGCCGCCGTCTGGCTGCACCTCGATGATCCGCTGCCCGCCCTGATCCAGTCCGGTCTGGGCGTCGTGATCGGTTTCGGCGGGCTATGGCTGATCGGCCGCCTCTATCGCATGACCCGAGGACGCGAGGGCCTGGGCGGCGGCGACCCCTTCATGCTGGGGGCGGGCGGCGCCTGGGTCGGCGCCCTGGCTCTGCCCACGACCCTGATCTGGGCCTCCGTGGCCGGCCTCAGCCTGGTGCTGGCCCAGGTCATCCGACGCACGTCGATCAAGGCCACGGACAAGCTGCCCTTCGGCGTCTTCCTGGCCATCGGCCTGTGGATGGCCTGGCTCTACGGTCCCCTGGGCCTCTAGCCCCCTCTGGCCTGTCCAAAAGTTCACCTACAAGAACACAATTGCGCCGCATTTCGCTACGCATGTAGCGCTACAAATGTAGCGAACGGAATGCGCCGATGATCGAGACCCTGCCGCGACGCGAACGCGAGGTGTTCGAAATTCTCTGCCGCCTGGGCGAAGGGTCGACTGCGGCGGTGCGTGACGCCCTGACCGATCCGCTCAGCGATTCCGCCGTCCGCACCCTGCTGAACCGGCTGGAAGCCAAGGGCCTGGTCCAGCGCGCGGCCGCCAGCGGCGGCGTCGCCTATCGACCCGTCCCCCGGTCCGAGGCCCTGGCCGACAGCGCCCTGCGCAAGATGGTCGACACCTTCTTCGCCGGATCGGCGGCCTCGGCGGCCACCGCCCTGCTTGGCCTGGCCCGCAAGCTCAAACCCGAGGAGGCCGACGCCCTGCGTCGCGCCATCGACGCGGCCGGCGACGACGACGACCGCAAGGGAGACGCGGCGTGACCTGGCTCCTGTTCTGCGAACTTCTGGCCAAGTCCAGCGTCATCGCCGGCGCCGGACTGACCCTGTCCCTCCTCATGCAGCGGCGCTCCGCCTCCGATCACGCCGCCCTGCTGCGCGCCGCGGTCTGCCTGCTGCTGGCCCTGCCGCTGTTTATGTTGCTCGGCCCCAGCCTGCCGCTGGCCTGGCTGGCGCCGGTCCAGACCACGGCCGTCGCGCCGGATCTGGCCTGGTCCGTGGACCTGCAGCCAGTGGCCCGCGCGACCCTCAACGGCGCCCTGCCGGACGCGCCGCCCTGGGGCCTGATCGCCGCCTTCGTCTATTCGGGTGGACTGCTCCTGGTGGCCGGCCGCTTCATGCTCGGCGTCTGGACCCTGAGCCGCTGGACCGCCGAAGGCCGTCCGGTCACCCATCAGCGCTGGACCGAGGCCCTGCGTCGTCTCGACGCCTCGGGCCGGACCCGGCTGGTCGCCTCCTCCCGTGTCGAGGGGCCGCTCAGCTGGGGTCCCCCGCCCGGCGTGGTCCTGGTCAGCGAGAACTGCCTCAAGCGCCCCGAAACCGCCCCCGCCGTCCTGGCCCATGAACTGGCCCACATCCGGCGCGCCGACTGGCTGTTCCTCCTGCTCTCGCGGTTGGCGGTCGCTCTCTTCTGGTTCAACCCGCTGGTGTGGCTGCTGCACGCCACCCTCGCGTCCCGCACTGAAGACGCCGCCGACGCCGACGCCGTGACCCAGGTGGACGCCCGCACCTATGCCCGGGCCCTGATCGATCTCGCGTCCGACGCCCCCGCGCGTTCCGCCCTGCCCGCCCTCGGCATGGGCGGTTCCCACAAGTCTCTCACCCGAAGGATCGCCCGCATCATGAAGACGCCTCGCAGACTGCCTTCCCGTCCCCTGACCCTGGCACTGTCCATCGGCGCCCTGGCCGCCGTCGCCACGCCCCTGGCCGCCGTCGAGCTGACCGCTCGCGCCGCACAGACGCAAACGCCCGACGCGCCTCAGACCTCTCGGATCATCCTGACCCCGACCACGGTCGCCTGGGTCCCCGCGCCGCCCGCTCCGCCGGCGCCCCCTGCTCCGCCTCCCGCGGCCCCGGCTCTGTCCGCCCTCGCCGCCCCGCCCGCACCTCCGGCTCCCCCGGCGCCGCCGGCGCCGCCAGCCCCGCCTGCCGCCCCTCATGGCGCGCAGAACGGCTACTACTTCTATCAAAGCCATTCCGACGCCGACCCCGAAAGCCGCAGTGCGGCCGAGGCGGCTCGGGCTCAGGCGGCGGACGCCCGCGCCCAGGCGGCCCAGGCCCGCGCTCAGGCCGTCGAGGCCCGTCGTCAGGCCGCCGAAGTCCGCGCACAGGCGACCCGTGTCCGGGCCCAGGCCGAGGTCGCCCGTCGAGACGCCGAACGGATTCGCCGTGAACACGCCGCCCTGGCGCCGCCCCGCGCCGATCTCGAGGCCAGCGTAGCCCATGCGCGCGCCCCAGCTGCAGTCGCTCAGGAACAGGCGCGTCATGCTCGCATCCAGGCCCGCGCCAGCATGCGCGACGGCGCCGATCAGATGGACCGGGGCGCCGAACAGATGCGCAATGAAGCGGTCAAGCTGCGCGACCCCGCCTATCGCGCCCAGGTCATCGCCGACAATCGCGCACGCGGCAACGACGTGACGGACGCTGAACTGGTCGCCCTGTCGCATCGACTGCCGGGTCAGGCCGCCGACATGGTTCGCCAGGCCGAGCGGATGCGCGAACAGGCCGCGCGCGACCTCTAGACGGCGGCTGGAAGGCCGCCCCCTCAGGACCGGACCCAGACCGCGCTAGGGCTCCAGCTCGATGTCCCAGTAGAGATAGTCCAGCCAGCTCTGGTGCAGATAATGGGGCGGGAAGCGGCGGCCGGCCTCCTGCAGCTCCCATGAATTCGGCTGGTGCGCGGTGCGGCGCAGCAGGGGCATGCCCGCCTGCTGCGGCGTGCGCCCGCCCTTCCTCAGATTGCAGGGACCGCAGGCGGCGACGATGTTCTGCCAGGTGGTGCGGCCGCCGCGCGAGCGGGGGATGACATGGTCGAAGGTCAGGTCCTGGGCCAGGCCCTGTTCGCCGCAATACTGGCAGGCGAAACCATCGCGCAGGAAGACGTTGAAGCGGGTGAAGGCGGGCTTGCGGTCCTGATCGACATAGGACTTCAGCGAGATGACGCTGGGCAGCTGCATCTCCATCGACGGGCTGCGCACCACCTTGTCATAGGTGGCGACCACGTCGACGCGCTCCTGCCAGACGGCCTTGACCACTTCTTCCCAGGGCCAGATCGACAGGGGGTAATAGGATAGAGGACGGAAGTCGGCGTTCAGCACCAAGGCCGGAAAGCCGGACGGGGGGCGGGTCAGGACCTGCATCAGGCCCTCCCGCTCATACGGGGGGATACCGAGGCGACAGGAGTGAGGACACGTCTCCTTCCCTAGTCTGATGGGAGGAGCCTACGCCCGATTCTCCTTCGTCGCCATGACCGAGATGCAGCGTTTTCGTGACGCCGCCTCAGAAGACCTCGACCAGCTCAAACCGCTCGCAGACCACCTTCATGCCCGGCGCCCAGGTCCCTTCGCGGCGGTAATAGGCCTCGTGCGCGTCGCGCCACCATTCATAGGTCAGGTCGCCCTCCCCCTCGGCGCGGGCGAAGTCCTCGCTCACCTGCTCGAAGGGCATGATCTCGACCTCGGTGGTGCGGATGGCGCAGCGCGGAGCGCCCGCCCCGTCCAGGATGACGCTGATCTCGCCCACCGTCGGCATGATGTCCGCCTCGCACGCCGCCAGCGACGAACAGGTGGCCCGCTTGTCGCCCGCCAGCACCAGGGCCAGAAGCTCGTCGGCCAGTTCGGGACTGTCGCCGAAGGGCCAGCGCGGCGCGTCGCGATAGGCGGCGGGAACCTCGGTCATGGGTCAGCCCTCAATTTCGAGTCGGGGCGCTGGGGAAGGCCGGCAGGCTCCAGCCCCAGGTCAGGGCGCCGGCGCGCAAGACGAAGCCCGCCGCGACGGCCACCCCCACCGCCGGCCAGGTCGGCACGGTCAGGGCCTTCAGGCTGACGAACAGGCCCGCCGACAGAAGCGCTGCGGTGATGTTCAGTTCGCGCCGCAGCAGGATCGACGGCTGACCCGCCAGGACGTCGCGCACCACCCCGCCGAAGCAGGCCGTCAACACCCCCATGACGACGCAGATCAGGGGCGCCACGCCATAGGAGGCCGCCTTCGCCGCCCCCATGACGCCATAGGCCGCCAGACCCACCGCATCCAGCCACAGCAGGGCCCGGAAACGCCAGGTCCGCGCCCCCAGCATCCAGAAGGCCGCCGCCGTCAGCAGGCAGACTCCGATATAGCGCCAGTCCTGCACCCAGAAGACCGGCGCCCCGATCAGCAGGTCGCGCAGGGTCCCGCCCCCGACCCCGGTGATGGCGCCGAAGAAGGCGAAGGTCACCAGATCATGCTTCTCGCGCGCGGCGGCCAGGGCTCCCGTGGCGGCGAAAACGGCCACGCCGGCGAAGTCCAGCAGCGGCAGAACGGTCTCGGGCCGGGTCAGGTCGGCGTCAATCAGCGGGGTCAAGTCGGCGGGTCCTCCAGCGCGATATCGCCGCGCTTGACCCCTCCATACCATCCCCAGAGCAGATGCGCCGCCACCCCGCGATGCGGACGCCAGATTTCGGCCCGGGCATAGGCCTGCTTCTCATTCGGTCGCGCCTCGCCCGCGTCGGCCCAGCGCATCGCCTCCTGCAAGGCCACGTCGCCGCCCGGAAAGACATCCAGCCGCCCCTCGCAGAACATCAGGAAGGTCTCGGCCGTCCACTTGCCGACGCCCTTGATCGCCACCAGGGCCGCAATGGCCTCGGCGTCGTCCAGCCGCTCCAGATGATCGAAGTCGACGCGCCCCTCGGTCTGGGCCCGCGCGATCTCATGGCCGTATTTCGCCTTCTGTCCCGACAGGCCGAAGGTGCGCAGGGTCTCGACGTCCAGCGCCAGCACCGCGTCCGGCGTCACCGTCCCGCCCAGCCCCTCGACCGTCCGCTTCCAGATCGAGGCGGCAGCGGCGACCGAGACCTGCTGCTCCACGATCATGCGGAACAGGCCCTCGTATCCGCCGGGCCGCAGCCGCCATTCGAACACCGGCGTCTGGACATGCGCCCGCGCCAGCGCCGGATCGGCGGCGGCCAGGGCCTCGCGGGCGGCGGCGATGGAGGATGCGGAGGGAGCTGTGGCCATGCCTCATGCTAGGCCCGCCTGTCGCCATTCTGAAAGAGGGCGCCCGCCCCCCATTCTGACCACGGCCGGAAACCGCTAGGCTGTCCCCATGTTCGCCACCCGCTTCGCTCCCTCGCCCACCGGCCGCCTGCACAAGGGGCACGCCTTCTCGGCGCTGACGGCCTGGACCGCGGCGCGCGAGGCGAACGGGCGCTTCGTCCTGCGCATCGAGGACATCGACCCGACCCGCTGCAAGCCGGAATTCGAAACCGGCATCTACGAGGACCTGGCCTGGCTCGGCCTCGACTGGAAGGCCCCGGTGCGGCGCCAGTCCGATCATCTGGCCGACTACGCCGCCGTCATCGACGCCCTGAACGCGCGCGGCCTGCTCTATCGCTGCTTCCGCACCCGCAAGGAGATCCTCGACGCCATCGGCGACGCCCCGCACGGCCCGGCCGAAGCCGTGCGCCCCGGCCCTCACGCGCCCGAGGAGGAAGCCCGTCTGCTGGCCGAGGGCCGTCCCTACGCCTGGCGGCTGTCGCTGGACCGCGCGCGCAAAGCCCTGGGCGAAGACGCCTGGAACGCCCTGTCCTTCATCGAGGAGGGCGAAGGCCCGGACGGCGAAACGGGTCTCGTCCGCGCCCGGCCGGAAACGGCGGGCGACGTGGTGCTGGCGCGCAAGGACGCCGGGACCGCCTATCATCTGGCCGTGACCCACGACGACGCCCTGCAAGGCGTCACCCACGTCGTGCGGGGCCTGGACCTGTTCGAGGCCACCCACATCCAGCGCCTGATCCAGGCCCTGATGGACTGGCCGGCACCCGTTTATCGCCACCACCGCCTGCTCACTGGCCCCGACGGTCGCCGCTACGCCAAGCGCGACCAATCGGTGACCCTGGCCGAACTGCGCGCCGCCGGCCTGACGCCCGAGGCCCTGCGGGCGGAACTGGGATTCTGAACTCCCCCCGCTCACGAGGGAAGCTCTACGTCGATACTCTACGTCTGCGCTCAAGCAGCGCGGCTCCGCGAGCCGCGCGTTAGCGCTCTACTCTTCCAGACAAAAAGAAAGGCGCGGAACCGGCTGGTCCCGCGCCCTTCAATCTCAGAACCTCAAGGGTTCGTCGGCCTTAGAGAACCTTGAGGTCCACGGCCGAGGTCTTGCCGCGCTGGTTTTCCAGCTCGTATTCGACCTTGGCGTTTTCATCGAGGCCTTGCAGGCCAGCCTTCTGAACCGCGGTGATGTGGACGAAAACGTCCGAACCGCCGTTGTCGGGCTGGATGAAGCCGTAGCCCTTGGTGGGGTTGAACCACTTGACCGTGCCGGTCGCCATATCTGCGTCTCCGTAAACGCGCTTTGCCAGGCGGGCGTCCATGCAGGAGCACCCGTCAGCCCATCTGGACAAGCTCGTTCAGGCGAAGGAGCGAGACGCGGGTTTGGACCCCACGTGAAATCCGGACTGCGGCGATGTTGTCACCCGACTATCCACAGTCCGTCAACTGTAAAGCGAATCCCGCCGCACGGCGTTTCGGTTAACGCCGTCCTCGTCCGCCCTCGCCTTACAAGGCGCGCAGAAGCCCCATGGCCAGGGCCTGGCAGGCCGGACCGCCGCGTCCGCCGTCGTTCGACAGGCCGAACAGGGCGCGGCCGCCCGCCGGGTCGACGATGGCGATGGCGTGCCACAAGGTGTTCGAGCCCTCGTGCGCGATGACCGGCCCCTTGGCCCAGGGTTGGGGCGGCAGGACGATCCAGCCATAGGCGTACCCCTGCCCCTCAGCGGGCGTGATCAGCCGCTGTATCGTCTCGGGCTTCAGCCAGCCCCCGCCCTCGGTCAGGAAGACCTGCAGGAATCGGCCATAGTCGGCGGCCGTCATATGCGCCGTTCCCGCCGGCCCCAGGGCCAGAGGATTGTCGGACCCGTCGTCGTTCGGGTCCATGGCGATCGCCGTCTCGCCCATGCGGCGATGGCCCCAGGCGTTCTCGCCTTTCGGCGCCCCGAAGCTCGCCGAGCTCAGGCCCAGGGGCGTGAACAGCTCGGCCTGCATCGCCTCTTCCCACGACCCGCCGGTGAGGGCCTCGATGGCGGCCCCGACCAGCACATAGTTGGCGTTGCCGTATTCAAAAGTCCCGCGCGTTCCCGTCGGCGGCGCAGCCAGGGCCTTCTCGACGATAAGGCGGCGCTGTTCCGGCAGGGACCTGGCGTCGGCTCGCGCCGTCATCAGCCAGGCCATGCCCATGACCGCCTCGTCCTTCAGACCCGCCGTATGGGTCATGAAGTCGTCCAGCGTCGCCCCGTCCCAACCGGCATCCACCGTCATGCCGGGGAAGGCCTCGCTCAAGGGCATGGCCCATCGCGCCCGTCCCTGCTCGACCAGACGCGCGAACACCGCCGCCGTCATCGCCTTGGTGTTCGAGCCCAGGTGCCAGCGGTCGCCCGCCAGAGCCGAGGCCTCCTGCCCGCTGCGGCGAACGCCGCGCACGCCCGACCATTCCAGGCCCTGCGGCGTCACGAGTCCGCCGGCCAGTGCGACCGGTTTCACCGTATCGAAAGCCGTGCTCAGGGCCGCATCGAACCCTGTCGTCGGCTCAGCCCCTGCGACGGAAGGCAGGACCGTGGCGACCGCGCCCGCGGCCATGACATGACGACGATTGATCATTTTGGTCTCCTTTGCGTTCCACCCACAACAGCCAGGCTGGCGGCGCCAGTGAATTCGCCGCAAGCTTCGCCCATCGCGACAACAGGACGCTGCGCCCATGGCCAAGAACGACTACGAGGACACCCTGGAAGCCCTGCAGATCCAGCTGGTCGAGACCCAGGCCTGGGCCATCGAACAGGGGCTTAAGGTCGTGATCGTCCTCGAGGGCCGCGACGCCGCCGGCAAGGACGGGGCCATCAAGCGCATGACCGAGTTCATGGCCCCTCGCCAGACCCGCGTCGTCGCCCTGCCCAAGCCCAACGACCGCGAACTGACCCAGTGGTATTTCCAGCGCTACGCCCCCCATCTGCCCGCCGCCGGTGAAATCGTCTTCTTCAACCGCTCCTGGTACAATCGGGCCGGCGTCGAGCCGGTCATGGGCTTCTGCACGCCCGAACAGCACGAGCGCTTCCTGCATGACGCCCCGCATTTCGAGCGGATGCTGACCCAGTCGGGCACGATCCTGATCAAGCTGTGGCTCGACATCAGCCAGGACGAACAGTCGCGCCGCCTCGAGGAACGCACCACCCATCCGCTGAAACGCTTCAAGGTCTCGCCCCTGGACGCCGAGGCCCAGAAGCGATGGAGCGCCTATTCCGCCGCCCGCGACGAAATGCTGGAACGCACCCACGTCGACTACGCCCCCTGGACCATCGTCGCCACCGACAACAAGAAGAAGGCCCGGCTGAACATCATCCGCCATGTCCTGCGCCAGTTGAACTGCCCGACGCTGGAGGCCAGGAAGCCCGACCCCGACATCGTCTTCAGCGCCGACAAGGCCAAGGGACGGCTGGCGAAATAGGGCTCAGTCGTCGCCGAACAGGCGTCGGTTCTTGTCGACGAAAGCTCGCAGCGCCCCCACCAGCGGGCCATGCCTTCCCTTCAGATAGGCCCAGCCCGCGCCCGCGCCGATTAGGGCCCCGCCCGCATCGACGATCAGGTCCCACATGGTGTCGACCAGGCCGGACTTCTGGGTGTTCAGGCCGAACAGCTGATCCAGGGTGAACTCCCAGATCTCCCACAGGGCGCCGATCATGACGGCGAAACAGAAGGCGAAGAAGGCCACTGTCAGGGGCGCCGCCTTCAGCCGTTCGCCCTTGACCAGCATCAGCATCAACAGCGACCCGACCAGGCCGAATCCGATCGCCGAGCCGCCGTGCAGCACCACGTCCCACCACCAGTAACGCTCATAGAAGTCCCCGACCTCGCCCAGCAGCAGGGTGGCGCACAGGAAGGCGGCGATAGCGCTGACGAAGACCGTGGGCAGCCTCACCCCCACCCGCTCGCCCAGCCAGATCGGAACCAGCGACAGCAGCAAGGTTCCGACGCCGACGAAGGTGACGCTAAACTCATCGGTGACGAAACCCACCACCGCCGCTCCGATCAGGATCAACCAGGTCAGATAGAGAATGATTGGGGGTCGGTTCGCAGGCGGGGCCGGGGGCCGGGGGGCGGTCATGCTGCGGGCTCCTGCCGTCAGGGTTCGGCGCAGCCTAGGCTCTCCGGTCGCGCCTCTTCAAGGCGACGCTTCTCGGCGGATCGACGCGGCGTGGGCTTCACGCCCAGCAACAGCCCCAGCCATCCCGCGCGCCGCGCCAGTTCATAGGCCGCGAAACACCCGGCGAAGGTCGCGGCGATCACCAGTCCCGCCTCCAGCGGCTGCGGCAGATTCCACGCCGCCAGGTTGTGCGCCGCGACCACGATGACGGTCTGATGCACGATATAGAAGGGAAAGACCCCGACTGTCAGATAGCGCAGCACCGGCCCGCTCCGGTTCATATAGCGCGCGCCATAACCCAGGATGGCGACGATGAAGGCCCACTGATCGAGGGCGTAGACCAGCCGCATCCCCGCCCTCAGCGCCTCGGGCGGCACGGCGTCGTCGGCGCGATAGGCCCAGGCGTAGGCCGCCCACCCGGCCCAGGCCAGCAGGGCCAGAACCAGGGCCGGACGACGCAGACGCTCATAGCCCGCCTTCAGAACCTCCGACCGCCCGCTGACGAAACCGGACAGAAAGGCGCTGAACGACAGGGCGTGGTTGTACCAGTCGCCGGTCAGGTCGTGGGTGATGGGAAAGACCGGCGCCAGGGTCCAGCGGATCAGCGCCAGCCAGACCACCGGCCAGAGCAACAGGCCCCAGCCTCGCAGCCCCCGCTCCAGCCCCGCCTGCATGGCGGGCAGAAGACGCCGCAGCACCGGCAAGAGCGCCGCCAGCAACAGGCTGTAAACCAGCAGATAGGCCACGAACCACATGTGGTTCCACGTCGGCGTCGTCAGGCAGCCGTCCGCGTCGCACCAGCCGCCCGTCCCCGCTGCATACTTCAGCCAGAAGTCAGCCAGCCACGGCGAATGCGCCGGATCGGCCACGCCCAGCCCCCGCGCGGCCTCGACCACCTCGTAATAGCTCTGCGGCGGCACGATCACGAACATGGCGAACAGCAGCGGCGGCAGCAGCCGCACCGTCCGCGAACCGGCGAAGCGGCGCGCCCCGCCCTTCCCCTGCGTCTCGAACCGCTCGAACAGGAAGCGCGTCGCCGCGCCTGACACCAGAAACAGCAAGGTCAGCCGCCACGGGTTGGTCAACTGCATCACCGGCTCCAGCCAGTCGACCGGACGCGGGCTGTTCACATGCCAGTCCCACGGCACATAGAACATGCCGACGTGATACAGGATCAGCAGCAGAAAGGCCCCGACGCGGATCCAGTCGAGGTCATGACGGCGGGTCGCGGCGGCGACAGGCGGAACGGACATGGGGCGGCCTTGATGAGTGACAACACAGACCCTCAGGTCTCACCACGGCCTGCGAGCTCGCAATCGGCGCGGGACGTGCGGCGCCGCCGAGGGGCCAATCCGCCGGTGTCCGGGACGAACGGCGTCGCCTCGGGGACGAACAACCGGCGCGTCTCTCTGGCCGGGGCGGATCGGCGCGACCTGATCCTCGGCTGGACCATCATCCTCGGCATCACCGCCGCCTTCATGGTGGTGAACGCCTTGACCGTCCTGACCGATTCCCCGTCGCTGCGCCCGTGGGCGCCCTGGGTGTGGGAAGGCACCAGCGCCCTGTCGCTGGGTCTGCTGATCTGGCTGCCCTGGCTGGCCGGCGTCTTCGCGCCGACCGCCCTGCTGAACGACGGCTGGCGCGCAAGGGGCCGCTTCCTCGCCCTGCATCTGGGCGCCGCCTTCCTCTACAGCCTGCTGCACGTCGGCCTGATGGTGGCCATGCGTCACGGGGTCTATGCGGCGCTGGGCGAAACCTACGACTACGGCCCGCCGGTCGAGCGCTTCATCTATGAGTTCCGCAAGGACCTGCTCAGCTACGCCCTCTTCGTCGGCGTCTTCTGGTCGGTGCGCAGCCTGCGCGAGGCGCGCGAGACTCCGGTCCGCCCCGTCAGCTTCGACATTCGCGACGGTGCCCGTCTGATCCGCGCGCCGCTGGGCGACATCCTGGCCGTCGCCTCGGCGGGCAACTATGTCGAGTTCATCCTGGCCGACGGCCGCCGCCCCCTGATGCGCGCCACCCTGGCCGCCGTCGAGGTCGAGCTGGAACGCTGCGGCTTCGTGCGCACCCACCGCTCCTGGCTGGTCAACGCCGCGCGGATGAGCGGCCTGCGTCCCGAAGGTTCCGGCGACTGGACGGTGGAACTGGGCGCGCTGGAGGCCCCGCTGTCGCGTCGCTATTCCGAAGCGCTGGAGCGGCTGCGCGCCGCCTGAAGCCGCATCCACCCGGCGATGGCCAGGGCGCAGACCAGACTCAACACCGCCCCGACCGCAAAGGTCGCCTGTGGCCCGAAGCCGTCCCACAGCAGGCCCGCCGCCACATTGCCCAGCAACGCGATCAGGCCCGAGATCAGGGCGAACAGGCCGAAGGCCGAGCCGCGCAGATGGGCGGGCGCCGTATCGGCGATCAGGGTCATCAACAGGCCTTGCGAAAAGCCCATGTGCAGCCCCCACAGCGCCACGCCCAGATAGAAGACGGCCTGATCGCTCGCCAGCGCCAGCGCCACATCGGCGGCGGCCAGGAAGACCAGGCTGAGCAGCAGCAGGGCGGTGCGGCCGATGCGGTCCGACAGCGCCCCCACCGGAAAGGCGGCCAGACCAAACACCAGGTGCAGCAGGACGATCGCCGCCGGGGCGAAGGCGGCGGGGACGCCGACGTCCAGCCCCTTCATCAGCAGGAAGGACTCGCTGAACCGCGCCAGACCGATCACCGCCGTCAGGGCGATCATGGTCCAGGTCGCGGCGTCCAGACGCAGCGCCCCCTTCAGGCTAGGCGGTTTTTTACTGGCCTCGTCCGGGCGCGGCGGGTCGGACACGCCACCGATCAGCAGGGCCACGGCCAGGAAGGCGGGAATGGAGGCCAGCCAGAACACCGCCTTGGTGTCGTTCGCCAGCACCACCATCAGCCCGATGGCCAGCAGGGGACCGACGAAACCGCCGACCGTATCCAGCGACTTCCTCAGGCCGAAGGCGCGGCCGCGAATGTCCGGCGGCGTCACGGCGGCGACCAGGGCGTCGCGCGGCGCGGTGCGGACGCCCTTGCCGATCCGGTCCACCCCCCTGGCCAGCAACACCCCCTCGACCGAGGCCGCCAGGGGGAAGATCGGCCTGGACAGGGCCGCCAGTCCATAGCCCGCCACCGCCAGCCACTTGGGCCTCGCGATCCGGTCGGACCAGAAGCCCGACAGGAACTTCACCGCCGTCGCCACCACGACGGAAAAGCCCTCCACCAGACCGACCACGACCGCCGAGGCGCCCAGCCCGACCACCAGATAGAGGGGCAGAAGCGTCTGGATCATCTCCGACGAGACATCCATCAACAGGCTGACCACGCCCAGAATCCAGACGCTGCGGGGAATCGAATTGCGAGACATTCGCAACAGGTGACGAACAAGCGTCGCGGTGTCCAGCCCGTCTCTGAAACGTCATGTTCCGTCGCGGGGGCGTGGCGGGGCGGCGGCTATTTCCGCCCGTCTTCCGCCAGGGTGTGGGCCACGATGGCGTTGGCGTGGCCGTGGCCCATGTCGTGCTCGTCCTTGAGCATGGTCACCAGCTCCATGTGCTTGGCCGGATAGCGGGCGCGGACTTCCGCCTTCCACTCGGCGATCGGACGGCCGTACTTCTTCTCGATGGAGGGAAAATAGGACGCGGGGCCCTTGATCGGCTCTTCAGTCATCGTGGCTTCCTCCCGTTTGCGCGTCACTGGACGCGAGATCGCCCGGCGCTGCAAGCACCCTCGCATGACGCGGATCGGACGCGCCCTCTTCACCCGCGACGCCCTGAGGGTCTAAGACCCCTCTCATGAGCACAGCCCCGCTTCCAGACGCCGCCCGCCAGAACTGGGTGGACCGCTACGCCCCCGAGGGGTTGAAGCCGTGGCTGAAGCTGGGCCGCTTCGACCGCCCCATCGGCACATGGCTGCTGCTGCTGCCCGGCTGGCAGGGCATCATGCTGGCCCTGAACCAGTACGACCGGCCCTTCGGCGGCTATGAGCTGTGGCTGATCCTGGGCTTCGCCGTCGGCGCCTGCCTGATGCGCGGCGCCGGTTGCGCCGTGAACGACATCGTCGACCGCGACTTCGACGCCCAGGTGGCCCGCACCGCCCTGCGCCCCATCCCGGCGGGCCAGATCAGCGTCAAGCAGGCCTGGGCCTTCGTCGCCGGCCTGTCGCTGGTCAGCCTGTGCATCCTGCTGACCATGAACCTGATGTCGGTCCTGCTAGGCGCCCTGTCTCTGGGCCTGGTCGCGGCCTACCCCTTCATGAAGCGCATCACCTGGTGGCCCCAGGCCTGGCTGGGCCTGACCTTCAACTGGGGCGCCCTGCTCGGCTTCGCTGCGGCCACGGGCGGCCTGTTCTCACTCGGCTGGCTCTATGTGCTGGAGGTCCGCGCCAGCGGCGACGCCTACTGGATGGCCGAGGGCCTGAACCGGATGGGCCATGTCGCCCTGTCGGCGCTGCTGCTCTACGCCGGCGGCCTGTTCTGGACCCTCGGCTACGACACCATCTACGCGCTCCAGGACATCGAGGACGACGCCATGGCGGGGATCAAGTCCTCGGCCCGGCGGCTGGGCGCCCAGGTCAAGCCGGGCGTGGCGGTCTTCTACGCCCTGGCCGTCCTGCTGGCGGGCGCGGCGGGTTTCGCCGCCGGTCTCGGCTCCGTCTTCTACATCGGCCTGGCCGCCTACGCCCTGCATCTGGCCTGGCAGGTCAAGACCCTGAAGCCCGAGGACGGCGCCCTGGCCCTGCGCCTGTTCAAATCAAATCGTGAGGCCGGATTGATCCTTCTGGCCGCGATTGCGTTCAACGGCCTAGCTTACTGATCTCGCCCCAGGAGTACCCGGCATGATCCCCTCGCGTTCCGCTCGCATTCTTCTCGTCACCGTCGCCGTCGCGGCCTCGCTCGCCGCCTGCCAGCGCGCCGAAAAGAAGGAGGCCGAAGCGCCCAAGGCCGCCGCCGCCGTCGCCGCCGACGGCCCTCTGAAATACGAAAGCGCCACGCCCTACGCCAAGGTCAGCCTGACCCTGCCGGAAGCGATCAAGACCCAGCCCGAGCTCTACGCCAGCCTTTATCGTCAGGAAGTCGCCGACCTGGGCAAGTACGCCGAGGGCGCCCAGGCCGACCGCACCGAGGCCGGCGGCGACAGCGCCATGGGCCCCTATGAAAAGACCATCATCTATGGCGATCCGGTCCAGACCGGCCGCCTGTTCAGCGCCATGCGAACCGACTTCGACTATTCGGGCGGCGCCCACCCGAACACGGTCGCCACGGCCCTGCTGTGGGACAAGACCGAACGTCGCCGCATCAGCCCCGCCGACCTCTTCGCCAAGGGCGCCGACCTGTCGTCGCTGGAGCGCGCCTTGTGCGACGCCGTCAACACCGCCAAGAAGGGCCGCCCCGGCGCGACCCCGGTCAAGGTCGGCGGCGACACCTGGTCCTGCCCGAAACTGAAGGACGTGGCCGTGGTCCTGGCCCCCGGCGCGACGGCGGGCAAGGCCGGCGGCCTGACCTTCCTGCTCGACGCCTATGCCGTCGGCCCCTACGTCGAGGGCGCCTATTACCTCACCCTGCCCGCCTCGGCCTTCCAGAGCCTGCTGGCCCCGGCCTACGCCGCCGAGTTCGGCGGACAGCCGCTGAAGACCGGCGACGTCACCAACGACCTGCGGCCGAAATAAGGGCCAGAGCCACTCAATCCTCCCCCGTTCACGGGGGAGGGGGACATAGGCTCGCATTCAACGGCGCAAAACACCGCGCCCGCTGCTCGCCCCCTCCACCCCGCCGACTACGTCGTCGCGGTCCCGCTCCCCCGCTGCGCAGGGGAGGATCGCCCTACTTCAGAAACTCGTCCACCAGAGCATCCAGACGCTCCGGCTGGTCGTTCATGATGAAGTGGCGGCTGTCGTCGACGCGGACCAGCTTCACCCCCGGCAAGGCGGCGTATTCGCGGCTCCACATGCCGTCGGCCATGGCGCTCGGCACGCCGCCGTCGGCGTCCGCCGCATAGACGGCCCAGACCGGCGTGGTCATGGCCGCCAGCCCCGGCCGGGCGTCGGTCGTCATCACGTCGCGAATGGCCGAGGCCATGGCGTGACGATCCGACGTCATCGACCATTCGACCATGGCGGCGTGTCCCGCCTCGTTGCGCATCATGCCCCCCGCCGTGCGCTCCTGCTGGACCCGGTAACCCGCGGCGTCGGCGTTCAGAATGCCCGCCGCGGCCTGTTCGGCGAAGGGCCTGGCCGTCTCGGCCGTCGCGGTCGGGCCATAGAGGGCGCTGAAGAAGGGCAGGCTGTCCACGCTCATCAGCTTGCCGACCGTCTCGGGATGCTGCTGCGCCACCAGCAGCCCGGTCAGGCCGCCCATGGAATGGCCGATGATCGCAGGGCGGTTCAGGGTCGCGGCGTAGCGCGCCACCTCGTCCACCGCAGGCTGGACGAAGGCGCCGTCGCCATGCGTCCAGGCCTCGCCGGCGAAGCCCGCCAGTTGCACCAGATGCACCCGATGCGTCGTCGCCAGCCGCTCGGCCAGCGGCCGCCACACGTCCCGCGACGAGGCGAAGCCGGGGATCAGGATGACGTCGGGGCCGTCGCCCATCACCTCGACCGACAGGCGGTCCGATACGAAGGCGGGAGCCGCCGCCTGGGTCACGGCGACTTCGACCGGGGCGGCTTGCGCCGGCGAGACGATGTTTCCGGCGATCCAGCCGATGGCCGCGGCCAGGGCGTAGGCGCGAAGGGTCTTGGCGGGAGCGGAGATCTTGGACATGGCGTTTCCTTTCGATTGGACATGGCCCGCCGTCGCCCCCTGCGTTCAGGGCATGCGAGATCGCTTTCCGGGGCGAGCCTGGAAATGACGGCGGAAGGCAGGGACGAAAAAGTAAGGTTAAACTGACACGAAGGTCAGACGGGCGTCAGGCGTGGGGGTTCTCGAAGACCTCTTCCACCGGCCGCTCGAACAGGGCGGCGATCCGGTAGGCCAGGTCCAGCGAGGGGTCGTGCTTCTCGGTCTCCAGGGCGTTGACGGCCTGACGCGAGACCCCCAGGGCCTGACCCAGTTGCTCCTGGGTCCAGTTGCGCTCGACACGCAGCAGTTTCAGACGGTTCTTCATCAGTTCGACGACCGGATGAAGGGCGCGACGCAGCCGAACACGGCCCAGAACAGCGGATAGATCATCCAGCCCTCGGCGTGCGGCGCCCCGGCGAAGCTCTCGCCGAAACCCCAGGCGCTGAAGGCGGCCATGGCCACGCCCGCCGAGACGATGAACTGCTTGGCGGTCACGGCGCGGACGAACTCGTCGCTGTCGCGCATGAAGCTCAGCGTGGCCCAGATCTGACCGGCGATGGGCGCGGCCACCGTCAGGGCCAGGGCCCAGGCGGCCGGCGTGTTCTGGATCGTATCAAAGGCCCCGCCGATGGTCGCCAGCATGACGGCGACATAGCCGCCCATGAAGGCCATGGTGCGGATCACATAGCGGCGACCGGCGGGGGTGTTCTGCTTGCTCATCGTCAACATGGAAGGCGCTCCTGACTGAATGTAAGGCCTACCTTACTCAGCATTCATGTCATGTCAACCTGACTTTTCGTCAGGCGCGCCTGACCCCGCACAAGCCCCTCGCCGCCCGCCTCCTTCTGCCCTAGACAACCCCCATGCGCCTGACCCCCGCCAACGCCCCCGACTTCATCGCCGCCAACACCCGGCTGCAGGCCGTGCCGCACGCGCCGGAAATCTCGCTGTGGCTGGCGGACGAGATCACCCCCCTGTGGCGGCTGACCGAGGAAGAGCTGGGCGAAATGGGCCTGCCGCCGCCCTTCTGGGCCTTCGCCTGGGCCGGCGGTCAGGCCCTGGCCCGCTGGCTGCTGGACCACCCCGATCAGGTCGCGGGCAAGCGCGTCATCGACCTCGCCACCGGATCGGGCCTCGTCGCCGTCGCCGCCATGAAGGCGGGCGCCGTCAGCGTCCTGGCCGCCGACATCGACCCCTTCTGCGCCGCCGCCGTCGCCGCCAACGCCCGGTCCAACGGCGTCGAGATCGCCTTCACCGACGCCAACCTGCTGGACGCCCCGCCCCCGCCCGTCGACCTGATCTGCGCCGGCGACGTCTTCTATGAAAAGCCCATGGCCGAGGCGGTGCTGGTCTGGCTGAAACAGGCGCAAGCCAACGGAACCCGCGTCATCGTCGGCGACCCCGGCCGCACCTATTTCCCCAAGTCCGGCCTGACCCTGCTGGCCGAATACACCGTCCCTACCACCCGCGAGTTGGAAGACCAGGAGGTCAAACGCTCGCGCGTCTGGTCGCTGGATTCGATTTAAGCGTCGTCATCCCGACTGGCGCTGACCGTCTTCAGCGCCGCCAGCGCCCGCTCGCGGCCCTCGACGTGATCGACGATGGGCCGGGGATAGGTCGCGCCCAGCCTCACCCCCGCCTCGGCCAGAACCACAGGCGGCGCGGTCCACGGCGCATGCACCCACCGATCCGGCAATCCCGCCACCTCGGGAACCCAGCGCCGCACATAGCGGCCCGTCGGATCGAATTTCTCGCCCTGGGCGGTCGGGTTGAAGATGCGGAAATAGGGGGCGGCGTCCGCCCCTGAGCCCGCCACCCACTGCCAGTTCTGCACATTGCTGGCCAGGTCGGCGTCGGTCAGGCAGTCCCGGAACCAGGCCTCGCCCGCGCGCCAGTCGATCAGCAGGTGCTTGATCAGGAAGGATGCGACCACCATCCGCACCCGGTTGTGCATGGTCCCCGTCGCCCAAAGCTGACGCATCCCGGCGTCCACCAGGGGATAGCCCGTCCGCCCCGCCTTCCACGCCGCCAGCCCCTCGGCGTCGCCCCGCCACGGCATGGCGTCGTACTCGGACTTGAAGGCCCGCTCGGGCAGATAGGGGAAGTGGTGCAGCAGGTGGGCCGAAAACTCGCGCCAGCCGATCTCGGCGACGAACTTCTCCGCCTCCCCCGCCGGAACCCGGCCCTCGGCGGCGGCGGCGCGCACGGCCTCGATCGCCCGCCAAGGCCCGATCTCGCCCCAGTGCAGATGCGCCGCCAGACCGCTGGTTCCCGCCCGATCCGGCCGATCACGGTCGGTCGCATAGGTCTTCAGGCCCCCCGCGACGAAGGCGTCCAGCGCCGCCTGCGCCCCCGCCTCGCCCGGCGTCCCGACAAAGCCCGTCGACCAGTCCGGCCGCACCGGATGCAGGCCCCAGTCGTCGACCGCCTCGCTCGCCACGCCGTCCGGCACAGCCAAGGCTTTGGGCGCGGCCAGTCCCGCCGGGGCTTCAGCCGTCGTCAGTAGGGCTTTCAGAAACGGCGTGAACACCTTGTAGGGCTGGCCCGACCCGTTCAGCACCGCCCCCGGTCGGGCCATCAGGCTGGCGTTGAAGCCCCGGCATGCGACGCCCTCCGCCTTCAATCCATGAGCGATGTCGGCGTCGCGGGCGAAGGCCTCGGGTTCGAACAGGCGGTTCATGAAGACCTGATCGGCGCCCGTCTCCTCGATCAGACGCCGCAGTTCGGCCTCGGCGTCGCCGCGCCGCAGGATCAGCCGCCCGCCGCGCGCCCTCAGGTCCGCATCCAGCGCCCGCAAGCTCTTGTCCAGCCACCAGCGCGAGGCGGCGCCGATGGGCCGCCCCTCCAGCCGTTCATCCCGCACATAGACCGGCAGCACCGGCCGCCCCGTCGCCAGGGCGTGATGCAGGGCCGGGTTGTCGGCCAGCCGCAGGTCGCGGCGGAACCACAGGATGACGGGCGGGGGTGCGGGCAAGCGGCGGTCCTGACGTGGGCGAAACCCGGAATACGGCTCCGCTTCCCTGATGGATCAGGCGTCGCGCGGCAAGACGGTCAGCACCCGCGCCATGAACTGATGGAACTCCTCCATATAGTCGCGCAGGAACTGCTCGGTCGCAGGCACGCTGACATTGCCGTCGTCGTCGATCAGGCCCGGCTTGAACTGGATATAGGCCTCGGGCGCGTTCATCTGCGGCGCCTGCAGGAAGCCCAGGACGCTGCGCAGGCTCTGTTGCGCCACCGCAGTGCCGATGGCGCCGGGCGAGGTCCCGATCACCGCCGTCGCCTTGCGCGCGAAACTGTTGGTCCCATAGGGCCGGCTGGCCCAGTCGATGGCGTTCTTCAGCCCGCCGGGGATGGAACGATTGTATTCCGGCGTCACGATCAGGATGGCGTCCGAGCGTTTCAGGTCCGCCTTGAACCGGGTCGCCGCCTCGGGAAAATCGGCGTCGTAGTCGTAGGAATAGAGGGGCAGGTCCGCGAAGGAGACCTCGTGGAATTTCAGCTTCTCGGGCGCGACCTTGATCAGGGCCTTGGCCAGTTTCCGGTTGATCGAATTCCGGGCCAGGCTGCCGACGATATAGCCGACGTTATAGGTGGTCATGACGCGCATCCTGCTGGGCTGAAGCTAGGTTGAGACGACGCCGACCGCCGCCTCTGGCGAAATGCCCCACCAAGCTTGGCGGTTCCCTCAGACAACGACCGCCTGCCGCCCGCGCCCCGCCTCGCCGAAGACGCGGATGTAGCGCTCGATCTCGCCCCGGTCGCCGGTCGCCTTCTCGACATTGTCCGACAGCTTGACCGCCGAACGCCCGCCCGCCCGCGTCACCTTGCAGACCAGGGAAATCGGCGACAGCTCCGGCATGGGCGCGGGCGCGCAGTCGCGGAAGTCGTTGGTCAGATTGGTGCCCCAGCCGAAGCTGGTCCGCACCCGTCCCTTGAAGTGGGCGTGGGTCGCCTCGATCGTGTCCACATCCATGCCGTCGGCGAAGACCAGCAGTCGCTCACGCGGGTCACGACCCTGGGCCTTCCACCAGTTCAGGATCTCCTCCCCGCCCTCGACCGGCGGCGCGGAATCCGGCCGGAAGCCCTTCCAGTCGGCCAGCCAGTCGGGTGCGTCGGCCAGAAAGGCCCGCGTCCCGAAGGCGTCCGGCAGGGCCACCAGCAGATTGCCGTCATAGGTCGCCCGCCACTCCTCCAGCACCTGATAGGGCGCCCGTCGCAGCGCCGCATCGTCATCCCCCGCCAGGGCCGCCAGCACCATGGGCAGTTCGTGGCCGTTGGTGCCCACCGCCTCCAGGTCGTTGTTCATGGCCAGCAGGACGTTGGACGTGCCGATAAAGGCCTTGCCCAGCCCCTCCTTCAGCGCCTCGACGCACCAGCCCTGCCACAGAAAGCCGTGCCGTCGCCGCGTGCCGAAGTCCGAGATCGACAACGGCTCCAGCTCCCGCAGCCGCTCCACCTTGCCCCACAACCTGGTCTTGGCCCGGGCGTAGAGGACGTCCAGCTCGAACCGCCCCAGCCGGCGCAAGGCCTTGCGGCTGCGCAGCTCGTTCAGGATCGACAGGGCGGGAATCTCCCACAGGGTGACGTCCGCCCAACCGCCGGAAAACTCCAGCCTGAACTGCCCGTCCGCGCCGCGCGACAGGTCATACTCGGGCAGGCGATAATCGGCCAGCCAGGCCAGAAAGTCTGGGCTGAAGATCGACTTCACCCCATAGAAGGTGTTGCCGCCCAGCCAGATCAGCTCGCGGTTCGAGAACCGCAGCGTCCGCGCATGATCCAGCTGCGCCCGCAGCTCCGCCTCATCCACCTCCTCGGCCAGCCGCACCGACTTCGTGCGGTTGATGACGCTGAACGTCACCGGCACGTCGCGATGCTTGCGCCAGATCAGCTGCAGCATCAGCAGCTTGTAAAAGTCGGTGTCCAGCAGGCTGCGGACGATGGGGTCCAGCCGCCAGCCGTGGTCATAGGCCCGCTTGGCCAGATCGACGCTCGCCATGCCCGGTCAGTCCGCCTTCTGCGCCGCCGGTTCGATGATGGCTTCGGGCGGCGCCTCGTCCTCGTTGACCAGACGGCCCTCGCGGTGCGGCTTGATATAGGGCGTCGGCTGCGGCGTCGGCATATTGCCCCGGATCAGGGCCGCGCCGGCCTTCAGCCCGCCGGTCAGGTCCAGATCCAGACGCGCCTCGTCGCGACGGCGCACGTCGGCGATGACGTCGGCGACCTCGTCCTCCGGCACGCCCAGCTCCTCCAGCACGGCCTGACCGAAGCGGAGCGCCGATTCAAAGGTCTCGCGCACCTGATAGTCGACGCCCGCCTGGATCAGACGCAGCGAATGGCCCCGGTCGAACGACCGGACCAGCAGCTTGACGCCCGGAAACTCCGACTTGACCAGTTGCACGATCTTGTCGGCGGCCTCAGGCTTGTCGACGCAGACCAGCACCGCCTCGGCCTTGCCCGCGCCCGAGGCCCGCAGCGTGTCCAGCCGCGTCCCGTCGCCGTAATAGACCTTGAAGCCGAAGTTCCCGGCCGCCTGGATCATCTCGACGTCGTTCTCGATGATCGACACGTCCACGTCGCGCGCCAGCAGGGGCTGGGACACCACCTGGGCGAAGCGGCCGAAACCGATGATCAGCACCCGCCCGCGCAGACCCTCGGCGGCGTCCACGCCCTCGGCCTCTTCCGGCGACAGGCTCGCTTCCTTGGGCAGGAAGCGCTTCAGCGCCAGGGTGGTCAGCGGCGTCAGGGCCATGGACAGGATGACAATGGCCGTCAGGGCCGCGCTGGCCTGGGCGTCGATCACCCCGGCCGTGGCGGCCGCGCTATACAGGACAAAGGCGAACTCCCCGCCCTGTGCGAACAGGGCCGCCCGTTCGATCGCCTCATGATGACGCGCCTTGAACAGCCGGGCGACCACATAGATGACCAGGGCCTTGACCACCATGAAGGCGGCCAGACCGGCCAGAACCACACGCCAGTCGCTGATCACCACCCCGATGTCCAGCGCCATGCCGACCGACAGGAAGAAGAGGCCCAGCAGGATGGCGCGGAACGGCTCGACGTCGGCTTCCAGCTGATGCCGGAAGGTCGAGTCCGACAGTAGGACCCCGGCCAGGAAAGCGCCCATGGCCATCGACAGGCCGACCTCGTCCATGATCCAGGCCGTGCCCGCCACCACCAGCAGGGCGGCGGCCGTCATCACCTCGCGCCCGCCGTTGCGGGCCAGGAAACGGAAGACCGGATTGATGGCGTAGACGCCCACGACCAGCACGCCCGCCAGGGCCGCCAGGGCCAGGCCGATCGACTGCCACAACGGCGTCGTGCTCTCGGCCGACTGCCCCATCGAGGCGCCCAGCAGGGCGACAATGGCCAGCAGGGGCACGATGGCCAGGTCCTCGAACAACAGGATGGACACGGCCCTCTGGCCGCTCGGCGTCGGCAGGTCGCCCCGCTCTTCCAGCATCTGCACGATGACGGCGGTCGAGGACATGACGAAGCCCATGGCGCCGACAAAGGCCACCGGCGCCGACACCCCCGCCGCCATGGCGACCAGGGTCAGGGCCAGACCCGCCAGCCCGACCTGGGCCGCGCCCAGACCGAAGATCTCGTTGCGCATCCCCCAAAGACGCTTGGGCCGCATCTCCAGACCGATGATGAACAGGAAGATGACCACGCCGAACTCGGCGACGTGCAGGATGGTCTCCGGCTCGCGGAACAGGGCCAGACCGAAGGGCCCGATGGCCACGCCCGCCGCCAGATAGCCCAGCACCGAGCCCAGCCCCAGCTTGCGGAAGACCGGCACCGCCACGACCCCCGCCGCCAGCAAGGCGGCCACATGGCCCAGATCCAGTCCTGTCGAAGCCTCGGCCATCGCTCACCCTTCTGCTTGAAGCCTTCATTGTGGGGGCGAAGCGTCGCGATTGCGAGGGGTCATGCACACGCGGCGTCCGCGCCACACCCAGTCGCCCTCGGACCGCGCGCGGATTCCTCGCCACAGTTCCGCCGAACATCGTCATCCTATTAAGCGAGACAGGGATGGAGGAGATCATTCGATGCCCAATCATAATCCGTCAGGGCGCCGCCCGCCGAACATGGCCCTGGCCGCCGTCGCCGCCCTGATGACCGCCGCGCCCGCGCCTGTCATGGCGGCCCCCGTCCCGGTTCCGGCCCAGGGCGACGGAACGCCGACCGAAGCCGCCTGCCGCGCCTTCGGCTTCGACCTGGGCGCACAGACCCGTCCGCCGATCCTGCACCGCGCCAGGCCCGCCCCTTCGTCGTCTGTTCAACCGATGGGGCCGGAGAGTCGAGCCGAGTATGCGGCCCCGCCGCCTCCACCCTCGCCTCCCCCGCCTCCCCCGCCTCCCCCGCCGCCGCCGCCCGGTTCGGCGATCAATGACGTGACCGTCAGCGGCTCGCGGATCGCGCCACGCCCGCCCGGCGTCCCGACGGCCCCGCCCGTCAGCACCGAACGCTATCCCGACGCCACGCCCAACCCGGTCAAGCGCACGGCGGAACAGCCCGTCTCGACCTTCTCCATCGACGTGGACACCGCCGCCTACGCCAACGTCCGGCGCTTCATCGACAACGGCGGCGCCCCGCCGCGCGACGCCGTTCGCGTCGAGGAGATGATCAACTACTTCGACTACGGCTACGCCCGTCCGACCTCGGCGGCGCGGCCCTTCGCCGTCACCACCGCCGTGGCCGCCTCGCCCTGGGCGCCGGGCCGCCAGATCGTCCATGTCGGCCTGCAGGGCTATGAGCTGCCCGAAGGTCAGCGTCGCCCGCTGAACCTGACCTTCCTCGTCGACGTGTCGGGCTCGATGAACAGCCCTGACAAGCTGGACCTGGCCAAGCAGTCGATGAACCTGATCATCGACCGCCTGCGGCCTCAGGACCGCGTCGCCGTGACCTATTACGCCGAGGGCGCCGGCACGACCCTGGCCCCCACCTCGGGCGATCAGAAGCTGAAGTTGCGCTGCGCCGTCGCCTCCCTGCGCGCCTCCGGCGGCACGGCGGGCGCCACCGGCATGACCAACGCCTATGACCAGGCCCAGGCCAGCTTCGGCCGCGACAAGGTCAACCGCATCCTGATGTTCACCGACGGCGACTTCAACGTCGGCGTGACCGACGACAAGCGGCTGGAGGACTACGTCGCCGACAAGCGCAAGACGGGCGTCTATCTGTCCGTCTACGGCTTCGGGCGCGGCAACTACCAGGACGCCCGCATGCAGGCCATCGCCCAGGCCGGCAACGGGACCGCGGGCTACGTCAGCGACCTGAAGGAGGCCCGCCGCCTGTTCGGCCCCCGGTTCGACAAGGGCGCCTTCCCCATCGCCGACGACGTCAAGATCCAGATCGAGTTCAATCCCGCCCGCGTCGCTGAATGGCGGCTGATCGGCTATGAAACCCGCCTGCTGAACGAGGAAGACTTCAACAACGACGCCATCGACGCGGGCGAGGTCGGCTCGGGCGCATCCGTCACCGCCCTCTATGAAATCACCCCCGTCGGCGGCCCGACCCAGATCCCGGAGCGTCGCTATTCCGACAATCGCGTCACGACCGGCGGCGGCGACGCCAAGGGCGAGATCGGCTTCATTCAGGTCCGCTACAAACAGCCCGGCGCCGCCCGCTCCGAACTGATCCAGCAGGTTCTGACCAACCCCGCCGACGGCTCCGTCAGCGCCCGGCCGCCCGAAGCCGCGCGCTGGGCCATGGCGGTCGCCGCCTTCGCCCAGAAACTGCGCGGCGATCCGTGGATGAACGCCGACTACGGTTGGGACGCCATCCTCGACCTGGCCCAGGGCGCGCGCGGCGAGGACCCCTACGGCGACCGCGCCGAGTTCGTGCAACTGGTCCGCGCCGCCCAGACCCTGCCCGAACGGCGGGAGCCCTGATCCGGTCGGGTCCGGAACCGGCTCCGCTCGCGCGGGTTCCTGACCTCAAGCCAGACAGATGGTCGGCCAGGGAGAGACCCATGAAGATCCGCGACGTGATGAGCAAGGACGTGCAGGTGGCCCGTCCCAACGACACCCTTCAGGAAGTCGCCGCCCGCATGGCGGCGGGCGATTTCGGCTTCATCCCCGTGGCCGACGGCGAGAACCTGGTGGGCGCCCTCACCGATCGCGACATCACGGTGCGCGCCGTGGCCTCGGGCGCCGCGCCGACCGCCCGAGTGGTCGAGTTCCTCAGCCGCGACGCCCTGGTCGTCCGCGCCGACGACGACCTGAAGGCCGCGCTGGACCTGATGAGCTCGCGTCAGGTCCGCCGCCTGCCGGTGGTGGACAAGGACGGCCGTCTGGTCGGAGTGGTCTCGCTGGGCGACCTGTCGACGCGGGTCAAGGAACGCTACGCCGGCGAGGCCCTGGAAGAGATCTCCCGCCCCGCCTGACCCGCCTTTACCGCTCGCTAACCACGACGCGGAACCCGACGATAACCGCTGGCGCGCCATGCTGCCCCCTTCGCAGGGGAGATCCGCATGGCGCGCGCGCAGTTCCAGAAGGGCCAGAAGGTCTGGGTCGAGAGCGTCGGCGCCTGGGCCCAGGTCGAAAAGGTCCTGCCCGTCTGGGCCAAGGGCTTCGACGAGCCGGTGCGCATCACCTACGAGGTCGGCCTGGGCCGCGAGTTCCAGGCCGCCGAGCTGCAGCTTCCCGCCGAGGACGCATCGGCCGCCGTCCTGGGCGACTGGCGCGTGCTGCGCGCCCGCAACAAGTGGCAGGAACCGGCCGACTGCGCCCACCACCCCTTCCCCGGCTCCTACCCGGTCGTCGTCACGGACAAGGCCGACTGGGGCGGCTGGCGCGTGCCGGGCGCCGAGTACGACCGCGATCCCGAACGCATCGAGTTCCAGTCGCGCCTGATCGCCGCCGCGCCCGACCTGATGGATCTGGCCCGCGAACTGGTCGAGACCGTCTCCGAAGCCCCCGACGACGCCCCGCCGGAAAGCCTGCACCTGGCGCGCCGCGCCCGCGACGTCCTGCGTCAGATCACCGACGTCCTGGCCGCGCCCGGCGACATTCCGCGCGCCGCGGCCGCCCACGCCGAAGACGCCGCCTGAGTCTTTCCTGCATCTGTTCGCCCCTAAGGTGAACAGCCCGCCTCGCCGGGCCTCGACAGGAATCCGCGACGCAGCCTAGATTCCCTCTCGTTCAGGATGAGAGGGTCGGCTTGCAGGGCACGGAGCGCCGCAGCTATCAGCCGGGCCGACGGGCCACGGATCAGACCACCGCACGCGGCGTGCCGTGGGTGCGCGCCCTATTGCTCGCCGTCGCCCTGGTCATCACCGCCTACGCCCTGCTGGTCATCCGCGACGACGGGCGTCCCGACCGTGAAGCCCGGGCGATCAAGGTCGAGGCCCTGACCCTGGAAGCCCGCCTGGCCGCCAGTCAGATCACCACGCGCCTCGCCCTGACCGACCGCGCCCTGGCCCTCGTCGCCCGCGAAATGGCCGAACACCCGTCCCAGGCGGTCGAGGCTCTGGATCGCGCCCGCGCCGTCGCCCCCGAGGCCGCCTTTGTCATCACCGACAAGGACGGAAGGATCTTGGCCGCAGCGGGCGGCAAGACCGACGCCGAAGCCCAGGCCGCCGCCCGGACCTCGACCGCCTACGCCCTGCATGACGACGCCCTGCTGACGCGCCGCCCGATGGCCGACGGCCGCGCCATCACCGCCCGCACCCCCCTGCCCGATCTCAAGACCACCCTGACGGGCGCCCGTCTGAGCGTCGTCCCCACGGGTCAGGCGCCCGCCGACGTCGGTCGTCCGGTCAAGGGCGCGGACGGCCAGGTCCGTCTGACCGCCTCGGCCGCCGTGAACCCGGCCGGCCATACCGTCGTCGCCGCCATGCCCGCGTCCGGCGGCCTGTCCGCCTGGCTGGACGACGCCTGGATGCTGGCCGTCCCCCTGCTTCTGGTTCTGCTGATGCTCGCCGTCCTGGCCGTCCAGAACTGGCGTCAGGCCCGCGCCGGTCGCCAATGGGCCGACACCGAGCGCCGCTTCCGGGTCGCCGTCGAAGCCGCCCGCTGCGGCGTCTGGGAATGGGATCTGGCGCGCGGCGAGGTCGTCCTGTCCGACTACATGGCCGCCATGCTGGAGGTCGAACCCGGCCAGGCCCTGACCACCCAGGCCCTGATCGAGAAGGTCCATCCGCGTTATCGCGAGACCCTGGTCGACGCCCTCGACCGGGCCGCCGCCGACGGCGTCTTCGACGTCACCTTCCCCGTCCCGCTCAAGTCCGGCGGCGTCCGCTGGATCGACGCCCGCGGCCAGTCGCGCCAGCCGCGACGCGACGCGGGCTTCACCAGCCTGCTGGGCGTGGCCCTCGACATCACCGAGGCCCGCCGCTCCAAGGCCCAGGCCCAGGCCGCCGAGAACCGCCTGCGCGACGGCATCGAAAGCGTCTCCGACGCCTTCGTCCTGTTCGATCGCCAGGGCCGCCTGATCCTGTGGAACCAGGCCTTCCAGGACGCCTTCGCCTTCCCCACCGGCGTCGTCGTGCGCGGCGCCCAGAAGGACGCCCTCAATCAGATCGCCGCCGAGGCCGTCAAGGCGGAGCATCCCTCGGCCAGCGGCCGTGCGGGCGTGCGCGAGGTCGAACTGAAGGACGGCCGCTGGCTGCAGATGGCTGAACGCTTCACCGGCGACGGCGGCACGGTCGTCATCGCCGCCGACATCACCGTCATCCGCCGTCAGGAAGCCGAACGCCGCCGCGCCGCCGACGAACTGCGCGCCATGGTGGTCGAACTGGAGGACCGCGAGGCCAAGCTGCAGTTGCTGGCCCGCAAGTACGAGGTCGCCATGACCCGCGCCGAGGCCGCCAACCAGGCCAAGTCCGAGTTCCTGGCCAATATGAGCCACGAACTGCGCACCCCGCTGAACGCCATCAACGGCTTCTCGGAGATCATGGCCGGCGAGATGTTCGGCCCCCTCGGCGACAAGCGCTACAAGGGCTACGCCGCCGACATCCACCAGTCGGGCCAGCACCTCCTCAGCCTGATCAACGACATCCTCGACATGGCCAAGATCGAGGCCGGCAAGCTGACCCTCCACTATGAGGCCGTCTCGCTGAACGGCCTGTGCAACGACGCCATCCGCCTGATGCGCGGCAGAGCCATGGAGTCCGGCCTGACCCTCGGCCTGGTCGCGCCCGACGCCGTTCAGGTCGAGGCCGACCATCGCGGCCTGAAACAGGTGATGCTGAACCTCATCTCCAACGCGGTGAAGTTCACGCCCGAGGGCGGCGCCGTCACCGTGACCGTCGCGGCCCACGACGCCGATCATGTCCGCGTCTCGGTGACCGACACCGGCATCGGCATCGCCGCCGCCGACCTTGAACGCCTGGCCCAGCCCTTCGAACAGGTCGAGGGCCAGCACTCCAAGACCACCCAGGGCACCGGCCTGGGTCTGGCCCTGACCAAGTCCCTGATCGAGCTGCATCGCGGCCGCATGACCATCGAGAGCGAACCCGGCCACGGCACCACCGTCTGGTTCGACCTCCCCCTCCGCGCACCCGAAGGCGCCATGGCCCCCGTCGGCGCGCCGGTGCAACGCGTTCAGCCGCAGGCGGCCTGAGGCGCTAGCACCCGCCCGCCGTCATTCCGGGGCGCGCAGCGAACCCGGAACCCAGACGGCGGACGCTTTCCTGCCACAGCCTCAATGATCGCCGGACGCCCATCTGGGACGGGCACGACTGCTGTCGAACCCTTACGGGCGTTAGAACTGACGTTCCAACTTCCAATCGACAGCCAGACATTCGAACGTGCTGTCTCTCAAATAGAAGAGGAAGTGCCTGGGCGCGCGCGGATTGTGCACCTCAACCCACCCGCCCTCATCGAGAGGGGGGACGCCTTCGCGCACCTCGTAAAACTCTCCCCAAACGGGAGCTTCCGGATACCGGCCCAGGCCCTCGTACCAAGCGTGGTCATTTTCCTCGCCTAGGCGATAGTGACTCACATCGGAAAAGCGAATGGCTGCTCGCTCTCCTTCTGCCGCTGCGAACTGAAACCGATTCAATCTGAATGAAAGCACTAGCTCGTAAACATGCAGATCAAGCCTCTCGTCTGGCACATTCGGATCAGCATTCCAGCCGTCGTTCAGTTTGATGAAGCGGGTTGTCATCGGGACATTATGAAGACCAAGATGGCCGCCAACCACCTTTAAGCGAACTCCGCTTTGCGACCCTATTGCAGCCTTCAGCGCCACTCGGCATGTTACGCTGATGCTTGCACAAGACGGCAAAGAACACCCCGTACCCGAGGAGCTTCGACCCCGCTTTCGGGAACTGGCAGCAGCCTTCGCCGCTGGCGATTTTCAACTTTCGAGGCACATGCTCGATGGGGTTGCACCAATCGATGGGGACACTGCTCAGTTCATTGCGCGTCAGATCGCCAGCTACGGCGCTATGTTAGCACCACTAAGCGACAAGGTTTGGCAGCGTTCAGTCTATCTCTGGATGGACGGCTACTGGGAGTTCGTGATCGACCTGAGCACCACCGAGGAGTCTGTTAGCGACTTGGCTCTCCACGCCAAACTCTACGACGATCAATATGGTCGAATCGAAGTCTCGTCTGTTCACGTGCCCTAGGCCCGTGATCCTCCCCTGCGAAGCGGGGGAGGGGGACCATGCGAAGCATGGTGGAGGGGGCGAGACCAGACGCTGACAGTTAATCTCACACGCCCGGCCTTCGAGACGCTTCAACTGCGGTAGAGGCATCCGCCCCCTCCACCGCCTGCGGCGGTCCCCCTCCCCCGTAGAGAACGGGGGAGGATTTAGGAGCCCTGCCTTGCTTGAACCGCCGTCTCCGCCGGCACCGCTCCCGCCTCCGCCTCCGCCTTCTCAGGCTTGCGCGCCTCCCGCTTCGCCTTGTGGCGCGACAGGATGGGGGCCAGGGCCTTGCGGTCCTCGGGGCTGAGGCGGTTCAGGGTCTCGACCGCCCCGGTCTCCAGCCGCGAGCGACCGCGCGCCTCGGACGCCCGCGAGCGCTCCAGCAGGGCGGCGACCGCCACCGGATCAAAGGTCTCGCCGCCGGTCAGGGCGATGGCCTCGCGCCGCGCCGCCCGCGCTTCTTCAAAGTCGGGCCGCGCCTGCATGGCGGCGGCGCGCAGCTGCGCCTTGACCTGATCGCGCACGGCCGGGTCCATCCGCTCGATCACGTCCCAGACCGGCTCGCTGCGGCCCGGCTTGTGCGCCTCGGCGATGCGGTGCTCGATCTTGTCGCGCGACACCCAGACGGCGCCGACGGCGGCCGCCGCGAAGACGTTGAGGGCGACCGAAACGGCCAGGGCGATCTTCAAACTGCGCGACGTCATCCGCCCAGAACCTCCGTGTCGTCCGCGCCGGTCAGGCTGGCTTGATACAGCACCGCGTCCGCCTGGACGTCGGCGGTCATGTGGCTGGTCAGATTGATCCCGAACACCACCCCGGCGCAGGCCGCCGCCGCCCATCCGGCGCCCGACAGCCAGGCCAGAGGCCCGGGTCCGCGACGACGCGCGCGCAGACCCGCCCCCGCCGCGCCGGCGATCACCGCCTCGCGCAGGGCGTGCGACGCGACCGGACGCGGCGCGGCGTCCAGCAGGGCGTCCAGCCCGTCCGCCTCGCGCAGCAGGGCCGCTGCGCGCGGGTCCGCATCCCGCAGCACGCGCGCCGCCTCGCGCTCGGCCTCGGGCCAGCGCCGCAGGTCGCCGCCATAGGCGTCGGCCAGATGTTCAAAACGCTCGTACGTCATCGTCATGGTTCCAGCCCCCGCCTTACCCATTCGCCGCTCTCGCCGCATTCGGCGCGTTCGGAGCCATGTCCGCCAGCGCCGTCCGCAACGCCCGCCGTCCACGCGACAGCAGGCTCTCCAGGGCCTCGACGCTGACGTGCATCAGCCCCGCCGCCTCGATATTTCCCAGTTCCTGATAGTGACACAGGACAATGGCCTCGCGCTGCCGTTCCGGCAGTTTCGCCAGAGCCGCCTCGACCCGCGCCCCGGTCTCCAGGGCCAGCAGACCCCGGTCCGGCGCCGGGCCGTCGTCAGGCCGATCCGGCGGCGCCTCCGTCGCGATCTCGCGCCGACGCCGCAGCCGGTCGTAGCAGAGGTTCAGCCCCACCCGGTGCAGCCAGGTGTCGAACTTCGCCTGCCCCGGCGTCCAGCGCGGCGCCTGACGCCAGGCTCTCAGCATCGCCTCCTGCGCCACGTCCTCAGCCTCCGTCGCGTCGCCCAGCATCCGCTGCGCCAGCGTCAGCATGCGCGGCAGCTTGCGAGCGACCATGGCCTGGATCGCCGCGGGGTCGCCCTGACCCACGCGCCGCACCAGTTCCTCGTCGGGGTCGGCGGTCTTCGCCAATCCAGCCTCTTTCGCCGTTCACGAAACGGGCCGACGGCTGCACCGCCTTCCCCGACATCACCCTACTCCGAAGCGGGCGTCGAAGGCGACGCCGCCGGAGCCGCCTGGCGCCGTTCCTGGCGCTTCTGGCGCATTTCAGCGCGACGCGCTTCCATGCCCGCACGGCGCTCCTCGACCGTCAGCGTCCCGTCGCGGTCAGCGTCCAGACGCGTGAAGGCCTCGGTCGCCTTGCGCTCAGCCTCGGCGATCACGATCGGGAAACGGCCTTCGCCGCCCCGCGCCATGCGCTCGGCCCCACGATGCATGCCGCCGCGATGACCGCGACCGGCGTGCTCGGCGCGCTGGCCACGCTCGCCTCTCCCGGCCCGCTGGCCGTCCGCGCGCGGCGCCTCGAACTCGGCCCGGCTGATCGAGCCGTCCTTGTTCGCGTCCAGACGCTCGAACAGGGCGGCGCGGCGTTCGGCGCGCTTGGCCTGACCGGCCGCGCGCATTTCTTCGGCCGTGACCGTGCCGTCACGATTGGCGTCGGCGGCGCGCAGGCGCTCCACCCGTCGCTGGACAAAGTCCGCCTGCGTCACCGGCTGGGCCATGGCCGCGCGCGCCGGGCGCTGCGGCGCGGCGGGCGCAGCAGTCTGGGCCACGGCCACGCCGCCGAAAGCGGTCAGAAAGGCGATGGCGGCCGCGCCGCCAAGGGTCTTGTTCATCTCGATGGTCTCCACGGGCCGGGGCCCGAAAAACTCCCTGTCGAGAAATGAAACGCCGCCCGGATCAGTTTCCGTCGCGGCCGGCGTCGATCCCGGCCGGCAGCGACTCTTCAAACGTCCGCCGCGCCCGCTGACGCAGATCGATCAGCCGCGCCTTCAGCGTCTCGAAGTCCGGCGCGCCCACGGCCTGCGCCAGTCGCTTCTGAAAGCCCGCCGGCTCCGCATCGGGATCGCCGCGCCCGTCAAAGGCGCAGGCCATCAGTTGCCCCAGCTGCTGATGCGTCCGCCAGGTCTCCGCCAGAACCGGATCGTCCTTCAGCGCCTCCAGCGTCGACACCGTCAGCGGCTCCCCCGCCGCCGCCGCGCACAGCTGGCGGTACTGGGCGACGAACTCCGCATCGACCTGCGCCCCCGCCGACAGCTTCAGGTCCCAGAACCCCTTGGGCCGCCGCTCGCGGTCCATCAGGTCGCGCATGGCCCGAACATCATGGGCCACGTCCACGCCCGGACGCGGCCGCCGCAGCGCCGCCTCCAGCGTCGCCTCGACCCGCGCGCCAAAGGCCGCGTCACTGGCCCAGACCAGCCGTCCGCGCGTCAGGGCCATGAACTCCCAGGTGTCGGCCTCGGTGGCGTAGTAGTCCTCCAGCGCCTCCAGCCGCACCGACACCGGCCCCTTGGACCCGGTCGGCCGCAGGCGCATGTCCACCTCGTACAGTCCGCCCTCGGCGGTGTGGGCCGACAGGGCCGCGATCAACCTCTGGGTGAACCGGCCGTAGAAGAGGTCCGCGCTCCAGCTCTTCACCGCGGACACCGCCTCGGGCGCCGCGGCATAGACCGTCATCAGGTCCAGATCCGACCCCGCCGTCATCTCGCGCGACCCGGCCTTGCCCAGGGCCACCACGGCGACCGCGCCGTCGAAGGCCCCGCCCATACGCTCGGCCTCGGCCAGAGCCGCCGGCGCCAGCCCCTGCATGCAGGCGTCGGCCAGGGAGGTGTTGGTCCACCCCGCCTGCTCGGCCGTGGTCCGGCCGGTGATGACGTGCATGCCGATGCGGAAGGCCTGCTCGCGATGCAGGCGCCGCACGGCGTTCATGGCGCTTTCGAAATCCCCGGCCTCGCGCGCCTCGCGCACCACCTGCTCGGCCACGCCGGTGTCGGTGCCGAGGGCCGTCATGAAGCGCGCGTCCAGCACCCCGTCCAGCGCCTGCGGCTGACGCCCCAGCGCCCGCGCCAGACGCGGCGCAAAGGCCATGACCCCGACCACCAGATCGAACAGCTTCGGCTGGTTCAGGAACAGGGCCTGGACCTGCACGCCCGCGCTCAGGCCCGAAAAGAAGACCGCGAACCGGCGGAAGGCCGCATCCGGCGCCCCCGTCTTCGCCACCGCCGTCAGCAGTTGCGGGGCCAGACGCGTGAACAGCTCGCGCCCCCGCGCCGTCCGCGTCGCCGGAATGCGGCCGTGGTGCCAGCTGCGGATCGTGTCGGACACCGTCGCGGGCTCGGAAAAGCCCATCCGCTTCAGGGTCTCCAGCGTCCCCGGATCGTTCTCGACCCCGGTGAAGACCAGACTGCCATAGGGCGACGACAGCTCCTCGCCGCCTTCGAACAGCTCGCCATAGCGGTGATTGACCCCGACCAGCACCGCCTCGACCCCGGCGTCAAAGGCCGCCAGATCGCCCTGACCATCCAGCATAGAATGGGCCAGCGCCGCCACATCGGCCCGGCGCTCGGGATCGACCGGCAGGACGTGGCTCTGCTCGTCGGCCAGCATCTGCACCCGATGTTCCAGACCGCGCAGCTCATGATAGGCCGCCGTCAGTTCGTCGCGCGCCTCGGGCGTCACATGCCCGCGCTCGGTCAGGGCGTCCAGCGCCTCCAGCGTGCGCGAGGACCTCAGCCCCTTGTCGCGCCCTCCCAGGATCAGTTGCTGGGTCTGGACGTAGAACTCGATCTCGCGGATGCCGCCGCGCCCCAGCTTCAGATTGGCGCCCGCCGCCTCCAGCCCCTCGCCGGTCTTGTGGACGTGGATCTGCTTCTTGATCGACTGGATGTCCAGCACGGCCTGATAGTCCAGACTGCGCCGCCAGATGTAGGGGACCAGGGCCTTGAGGAAGTCCGCCCCCTCGACCGCGTCCCCGGCGCAGACCCGCGCCTTGATGAAGGCCGCCCGCTCCCAGTTCTGACCCACGGATTCGTAATAGGCCAGGGCCATGGGGGCCGCGACCACCGGCGGGGTCGAGGACGGATCGGGCCGCAGCCTCAGATCGACCCGGAAGACGTAGCCGTCCGCCGTCCGCTCGGTCAGCAGGGTCGCCAGACCCTGGGCCAGACGGTTCACAAAGCCCTGCGCCTCCACGCCCTCGGCCAACGCCCCTTCCAGCACATCCGGCTCGAAGAAGAGCGACAGGTCGATGTCCGAGGAATAGTTGAGCTCGAACGCCCCGCCCTTGCCCATGGCCAGGACGAACAGGCCGGGCACAGGCCCGCGCGGATCATCCGCCGCCGAGATCAGCTTGCCGCGCCGCCTCTGGTCATGGGCCACGCAGCGCAGCGCCGCCTGCGCCGCCGCATCGGCAAAGCGCGACAGGGCGCCCGTCACCGCATCCAGATCCCAGACCCCGCCAAGGTCGGCCAAGGCCGTCAGCAGATGCAGTTCGGCCTTCAAATGTCGCAGCGGCGCCCTGGTCTCGTCCGCCGGGCCGTCCACGGCCTCGGTCGCCGCCAGAATCTCGGCCAGCCGCGTCTCGGGCGGCGTCTCCAGTATCTGTCGCAACCGCTCGGGCCAGCGCCGCGCCAGCCCAGCCAGATAGGGCGAGGCCGCAAACACCGGCTCCAGCGCCCTCCAGGCTGCGTCCAGCACCCCGCGCCAGCCATGCTCATCGGCGGCCTCGGCCAGCCGCTCATGGATGCGCCCCGCCGCCTCGGCGTCACGCACCGGCCCGCACGGCTTCAGCCTGCCACCAAGAGCCTCGCTCATCAGTTCGTCCCGCTCGCCGGCGGCAGGACCAGCGCCACGCGCAGGCCCGGCCCCTGCCCGCCATAGGCCCCCGGCCCCTCGTCCAGTTGCACCCGGCCGCCATGCGCCTCGGCCACCGCCGTCACCAGCGACAGGCCCAGACCCGAGCCCGGCTCGGTGCGGCTGTTGTCCAGCCGGACAAAGCGCTGCAGCACCCGCTCGCGATCCTCGTCCGGCACCCCCGGCCCGGTGTCGGTGACCGAGAACTCGATCTCACCGGACGAGCGTCGCCGGGCGCGAAACTTCACCGCTCCGCCCTCGGGCGTATACTTGATGGCGTTGTCGATGATGTTGGCCAGGGCCTGGGCCAGGAAGGGCTGATTGCCCTCGATCATCAGCCCCTTCTCGATCTCGGCCGAGAACTCCAGCCCCTTGTCCTCGCCCGACGGCTCATAGAGCTCGGCCATGTCGGTCGCCAGTTCGGCGGCGTCGAACACCCTGGGATCGGGCGCCCCGCCCGCCTGCAGTCGCGCGATGGCCAGAACCGTGTTGAAGGTCTTCAGCAGGGCGTCGGCCTCGTCCAGGGCGATGCCCAGGGCGTCCACGCCCGACACCTTGCCCGCCTCGGCGTCGATCAGGGCCACCTCCAGCTTGGCCCGCATCCGCGTCAGCGGCGAGCGCAGGTCATGGGCGATGGCGTCCCCGGCGTGCCGGATCGAGGCCATCGAGGCCTCCAGCCGATCCAGCATGGTGTTCAGCCCCTGGCCCAGTTCGTCCAGTTCGTCGCCGGAATGACGCACCGGAGCCCGCGCCTTCAGGTCGCCGTCCTGGACCGCCGAGACCACCCGGTTCAGACCGCCCATGGCCCGCTCCACCCCGCGACTGATCCACAAGCCGCCGCCGACGCCCAGCACCAGGACCATGATCATGGCGCCCCACAGGGCCTGGGTCAGTCGCGCCAGATAGGCCTCGATGTCGCCGATGTCCTCGCCGACGAACAACTGCTCGCCGCCCGACAGGGGCATCTCCACCCCGATGGCCTGACGCTTGCGGACCCTCCCTTCCTCGTCGGTGTCGGTCAGGCGAAAGTCGTCCCAGCGCCCGCCCTGCACCGCCGCGCCTGGCTCCAGCGGCGAGGTCGAGATATTGCCGGTGATCGTCTTCCGGTCCTTGTCCATCAGCAGATAGAGATAGGACCCGCCCCGCAGCGTCCGGTCCACCAGGGCCTGGTTCAGGGCGTCGACGCCGCGCGTCCGGTAAACCGCCGTCAGGGCCTCGACCTCGCTGCGCACCCCCGCCTCGGCCCGCGCCCGCGCCTCGGACGCCGAGGCGACATAGACATAGGCCAGCACCGCACTGGCCGTGGCCACGAACAGCGCCAGAAACAGCAGCGTCAGCCGAAACGGCGTCCGCCTGAAAAGCGAGGGCAGTTTCATTCCTGCTCTCCCTCCCCTTCATGGGGAGGGAGGTCGAGCTGACCCAATCCTCCCCCGTTTACGGGGGAGGGGGACCGCGAAGCGGTGGAGGGGGCGGCGGCAACCGCATCCTTTTCCATCCTTGCGCCGTCCATGCGTCAAAATCCCAAGCGGAGCGTTTTTGGTCGCCCCCTCCACCACGCTTCGCGCGGTCCCCCTCCCCCGCTGCGCAGGGGAGGATCGAAAACCAAGAGCGCCTTACGCTTCCAGCCGGTACCCCGCGCCGCGCACGGTCTGCAGCATGGCCTTGTCGAAGCCCTTGTCGATCTTGGAGCGCAGACGGCTGATGTGGACGTCGATGACGTTGGTCTGGGGGTCGAAATGATATTCCCAGACCTTCTCCAGCAGCATGGTGCGCGTCACCGACTGCCCCGCGTGGCGCATCAGGAACTCCAGCAGCTGGAACTCGCGCGGCTGCAGGTCGATCTCGGTCGTGCCGCGATGCACGGTGCGGCCGATCAGGTTCATCTCCAGATCGCCGACCTTGAGCACGGTCTGCACCCCGCCCGTTTCGCGACGGCGCGCCAGGGCCTCGACCCGGGCGATCAGCTCGGCGAAGGCGTAGGGCTTCACCAGGTAATCATCGGCGCCGGCCTTCAGGCCCGTCACCCGGTCCTCGACCTCGCCCAGGGCCGACAGGAACAGGACCGGCGTCTGATCGCCGCCTTTCCTGACCGTCTCGACCATGCCGACGCCGTCCAGACGCGGCATCATGCGGTCCACGACATAGACGTCGTAGCCGCCCTTCTGCGATTCCAGCAGGCCGAAGGCGCCGTCCACGGCGTGCGTGACCTCGTGGCCGGCCTCGGACAGGCCCCGCACCATTGCGGTCGCCGCTTCGGCGTCGTCCTCGACCACAAGAATACGCATGGACCCCTCCAGAAATAGATTCGGCGGCGATGTTAGCGCATCGCCGCCGATCCCGTCAGTTAAGCCTTATTCAGACTTGGCGAAGGGCAGGACGATCGGCGCGTTTCCGGCCGTGGTCCGCACCAGCAGCAGGACGCCGGGGCGGTTGGCCGAACGCGCCGCCTCGACAGCATCCCGCAGCTCGCGAACCGTGCTCACGTTCCGGCCGTTGGCCTGGACGATCACCATGCCCGGCTGGAAGCGCAGGCGACCGGCTTCCGAGCGGGCCTCGACCGCCGTCACCACCACGCCGCGCACAGTCTCCGCCAGATCATAGCGGCTGCGCAGGGCGGCGCTGATCGGCGCCACGGTCAGCCCCTCGACCTTTTCACCGGCCACGGCGGCCGGGGCGTCCGGAGCCGTCTCGTCGCCGGCTTCCGCTTCGGCCGCGCCCAGGTTGGCGGGGCGGGTGCCCGCGCGCACCGTGATGGTCTGACGGCGGCCTTCGCGCAGCAGTTCCAGCCTCAGGGTTTCGCCCGGCTTCACCGCGCCGACAGCCCGCGTCAGCTCATTGCTGCCCTCGATCGCACGGCCGTTCAGGCTGACGACCACGTCGCCCGCCTGCAGACCGCCCTGGTCGCCCGGCGCGCCGGCCGTCACGTCGGTGATGTAGGCGCCCTTGGTGCCCTCGGGCAGACCCAGGCTCTCGCGGTACTCATTGGTCAGATTGCCGATCGTCACGCCCAGATAGCCGCGCTCGATCTTCTCGCCGCGCATCAGGCGATCCGTCGTCTCCTTGGCGATGCCCGCCGGAATGGCGAAGCCGATGCCCACCGAGCCGCCCGTCGGCGAGAAGATGGCGGTGTTCACGCCGATGACCCGACCATAGATGTCGAAGGTCGGTCCGCCCGAGTTGCCGCGGTTGATGGCGGCGTCGATCTGGATGAAGTCGGTATAGGGGTTCTCGTTGCCGCCGATGTCGCGCGCCTTGGCCGAGACGATGCCCGCCGTGGCGGTGCCGCCCAGGCCGAAGGGGTTGCCGACCGCGATGACCCAGTCGCCGACGCGCGGCTCGGCCTTGTCCTCGAACGAGACGAAGGGGAAGGCCGATCCCTCGACCTTGATCACCGCCAGGTCCGTCAGGGGATCACGGCCGATCAAGCGCGCCTTCAGTTCGCGTCCGTCGCTGAACTTGACGTTGATCTCCTCGGCGTTCTCGACGACGTGGTTGTTGGTGACGATGAAGCCGTCGGCCGAGATCAGAAAGCCCGAACCGGCGCCGAGCGCCGTGGTCGAGTTGTCCTCGCCGTCGCCCGAGCTGTCGGGCGCGCCCGGCACCGGCACGGCGCCCAAGCCGGGAATCTGGATCAGGTTGCGCGGACGCTGGACACGCGTCTTGACGTCGATCTGCACCACGGCGGGCGCGACCTGCTGGAAGATGTCGGCGAAGCTCAGCGGCGCGCCCTGCGGCGGGGCGAAGGCCAGGCCCGCGGCGCCGGCCGAGGGAACCAGTTGTCCGGTCGCCTGGGCGGCGGGCGCGGCGTGCGCGCCCGGCCAGCTGATGACCCCGCCCGCCGTCGCGGCGGCGGCGAAGGTCAGGCCGACCGCGGCCCCCAGAATGAACTCCTTGCGCTTCAGCATCGTCGTCCTTGCAGTCCTGAAAGCCGGAGCTCCAGAAGCTCCGTTCGCCCATGGATATAGGGGCTTATGGCCAAAGCCAATGCACGCCCTCGCGATGGTTGTTCTGCATACGCGGTCGCCGTGAGGCGCGCTTGCGTCAGGATCGCGGCGAAAGGCTCTCGCTTTCGTCAGATTCGGCCGTCAGCTCCGCCAACGCCCGCTCTTCCTCGTCCGTCAACGGCGCGACCTCGACCCGACGCCGCCGCGACCGCCAGACGAAGACCGCCCCGGCCCCCAGCACCAGGGCGAAGGGCCCGAACCACAGCAGCCAGGTCCCCGCCCGCACCGGCGGCTGGAACAGGATGTAGTCGCCGTAGCGCCGCACCAGGTCCTGACGCACCTCCAGATCGCTCTTGCCCGCCGCGATCTCCTCGCGGACCAGACGGCGCATGTCGGCGGCGATGCCGGCGGGGCTGTCGGCGATGGATTCGTGCTGGCAGACGACGCAACGGATGTCGGTGAACAGGGCGCGCGCCCGCGCCTCCTGGCCTGCATCGGGCAGAGGCCGATCCGGCGCCGGAGGGGGCTCGGCCATCGCCGCGCCCGCCATCAGGCTCAGCGCCCCGACCAGAGAAGCCAGCCGTCTCACGCCTTGGCCTCCACGACCTTCTTGCGCGATCCGGCGCCGACCCGAAGCCGCCGGTCCAGCAAGGACAGCACCCCGCCCAGCGCCATGATCAGCGGACCCAGGAAGATCAGCCGCGCCCAGGGATTGTAATAGACCCGCACCGTCCAGGCCTGCTCGTTGGTCTCGGTCGCCGCCCGCTCGCCCATGACCACATAGACGTCGTCCAGCCCGCGGAAGTCCAGGCCCACCTCGGTCGTCGTCTGCCCGCCCGCCGGGAAGAAGCGACGCTCGGCGGTGATGCTGCGCTCGACCGCGTTCCCCGACACCGGCATGACCGTCAGCCGCCCCTGCTCGGCCAGATAGTTCGGCCCCTCGATCACCTCGACCGCGTCCAGACGGACCCGCCACGGCCCCGACGACACCTCGCCGCCCAGAGGAACAGCCGACGCCGCCTCGGCCTTGAAACTGGTTTCGACCACGGCCCCCAGGATGAAGACGCCCAGACCGGCGTGAGCCAGGGTCATGCCCCAGGCCCCCAGCGGCAGGCCTCTGGCCCGGCGCAGGGTCTCGGCCAGCGGCGCCCGGAAGGCCTTGCTCCGCGTCGCCAGTTCCGCCAGCGCGCCGAAGATCAGCCAGGCCCCGACGCCCAGCCCCGCCGCCGCCATCGCCTTCTTCGGCTCGAACAGCGCGAAGGCCGCAAGGGCCGCGACCAGAGCCAGACCCGCCGCCAGCCACAGCCGCTGCAAGGCCCCCTTCAGGTCGCCGCGCTTCCAGGCCAGCAGAGGCCCCGCGGGCAGGATCAGACAGGCCACAAGAAGAAGCGGAACAAAGGTCGCGTTGAAATAGGGCGGCCCCACCGAAATGGTCGCTCCCGAAATCCCCTCGAGGATCAGCGGATACAGGGTCCCCAGCAGCACCGTCGCCGCCGCCGCCGTCAGAAAGAGGTTGTTCAGCACCAGCGCGCCTTCGCGGCTGATCGGCGCGAATGCCGCGCCCGAACGGATCGCCGGCGCGCGCAAGGCGAACAGGATGAAGGCCGCCCCCGCCGCCACGCCCAGAATGGCCAGCAGCATCATCCCCCGCTGCGGATCGACGGCGAAGGCGTGGACGCTGGTCAGCACGCCCGAGCGCACCAGGAAGGCTCCCAGCATGGAGAAGGTGAAGGCCAGAATGGCGAGGAAGACCGTCCACCCCGCCAGCGCCCCGCGCCGCTCGGTGACGATGGCCGAGTGCAGCAGGGCCGCCCCCGCCAGCCACGGCATGAAGCTGGCGTTCTCGACCGGGTCCCAGAACCACCAGCCGCCCCAGCCCAGCTCGTAATAGGCCCAGAAGGACCCCAGCGTGATGCCGACCGTCAGGAAGGCCCATGACGCCAGCGCCCAAGGCCGCACCCAGCGCCCCCAGGCCGGATCGACCCGTTTCTCGATCAGGGCGGCGACCGCCAGCGAGAAGCAGACCGAAAACCCGACATAGCCCGCGTAGAGCAGCGGCGGGTGGATGGCGAGCGCCGGGTCCTGCAGCAGGGGGTTCAGCGACGCCCCCTGCACCGGGGCCGGGTTCAGACGCGCGAACGGGTTGGAGGTCAGGACGGCGAAGGCCAGGAACAGGGTCGACAGCGCGCCCTGCACCGCAACGCCCGAGGTCTTCAGCCCGAACGGCAGGCCGCGCGCCAGCGCCAGCGCCCCGCCGAAGCCGGTCAT
The DNA here is from genome assembly GCF_055397675.1 of Brevundimonas sp. T2-11. Lineage (NCBI taxonomy): Bacteria > Pseudomonadati > Pseudomonadota > Alphaproteobacteria > Caulobacterales > Caulobacteraceae > Brevundimonas > Brevundimonas sp. T2-11. The sequence continues at coordinate 700,069 of NZ_AP027920.1, read as the reverse complement.
GACCAGGCACCACAGCACCAGCGACCCCTCGTGGCTGCCCCAGGCGGCGGCCACCTTGTAGAGCATGGGCTTGTCGGTGTGGCTGTTCAGGGCCACGTTCGACACCGAGAAATCCGACACGGCGAAGGCGTAGATCAGGGCCGCAAAGGCCAGCGCCGTCGCCGCCGCCGAGGCGATCAGCGCTCCGCCGCCCGCCCCCGCCAGCACCGGGCTGAGCCTCAGCCGTCCCGCCGTCGCCAGCGCCGTGGTCAACACCGCCAAAACCAGCGCCAGAATCAGCGCGAACGCCCCCAGTTCGACGATCACAGGCTAAGGCTCGCGTTGCTTGGCGGGGCTGCGCCGGTCTCGGGCCGCCACTCGCCCTTTTCCTTCAGGCGGTCGGCGACTTCGCGCGGCATATAGGTCTCGTCGTGCTTGGCCAGAACCTGACTGGCTTCAAACACGCGGTCGGGCCGGAACGACCCCTGCGCCACGATCCCCTGCCCCTCGCGGAACAGGTCGGGCAGGTCCCCGTGATAGCTGACCTTGCTGCGTCCCGCATTGTCGGTGACGACGAAGACCACCGTCCCGTCCGCGCCCTTGACCACGCTGCCGGCCTCGACCAGCCCGCCCAGACGAATGATCCGGCCCGCCGGCGCGGCTTCCTCGGTCACTTCGGACGGCGAGAAGAAGTAGGTGACATTGTCCTTCATGGCCCACAGCGACAGGCCGACCGCCAGGGCCAGCACGGGCGCCGCCGCAGCCACGATCCACAGACGCCGCCGCGCCTTGGGCGATTTGGGAAGCCAGCTCATGTCAGAACATCACAGAAGGGTTGCGGCGCAGGCTCATCCGGCTCCGCCCAGTCTTTGTTGCAGTTCGGCCCGGCGCGGATCGTTCGGCTCCAGCGCCGCGATCAGCGGCCCCCAGACCGCCGCCGCCCCGGCCCTGTCGCCGCGCTTCAGCGCCGCCTCGCCCAGGAAATAACGCGCGCCCAACTGATCCGGGTCGTGCTTCAGCGCCTCGCGGAAAGCCGCCTCGGCGTCGCCGCCGACCGCGCCCTCGTTGGCCCGCACCAGGCTCTCGCCCAGCCGCGCCCAGCTCTGGGCGTCGTCCGGCTGGATCGCCAGCGCCCGGCGGAAGGCCGAGGCCGCCCCGATGGGATCGCCCGCCTCGAACCGGGCCGCGCCCAGCATGGTCAGGGCGCGATGGTCGTCAGGCCGATCCTTGACGATGCGGCCGATGACCGCCGCCGCCTGGGCCGGCTCCAGCGTCTCGGGCGAGGCCGCCCACTCGCGCACCCGCGTCTCATAGGCCTGATCCGCCATGCCCGGCGCGCCGAGCCCCAGATAGAGGGCCAGCGAAACCGCCGCCGTCAGGCCGATCCCGCCCAGAACCCACAGACGGTCCCTGGCCCCGACCACCGGGGTCCGCGCGTCGCGGCGCGCCGCCAGCAGCCGCCGCCCCGCCTCGGCCCGCGCGGCGGTCCAGCCCGCCTCGTCCAGCAGACCGCGCGTCTTCAGCCGGTCCAGCTCGGCCAGTTCACGCGCTCCGGCCTCGCGGTCCACCACGGCCTCGGCGTCCGCCCCGCGTCGCGCGCCGGCCAGCACCAGAAGCCCGGCCATCGCCGCGGCCAGTCCCGTCATGATCCAGAAGATCGTCATGCCCGCCGCTCTAGCCGATCAGGCGCGCCGACGCGAGGCTCCCGAGGTCGCAGCCTCGACCGCCACACTGGGCGGCGCCCCGGCCACCGTCAGCCGCCGCCGCACCGTGCGCTGCGCCTCCCTGGCCCCGATCAGGCCCAGAAGTTCGGCGGTCAGGGCGATGCGCTTGCGCGCGATCCCCTCGTCCGCCGCCTCGCCGTCATTCAGCCGCTCCAGCGCCTCGTCGGCCCAGGTCGCCAGTCGTCCGGTCAGGCCTTCCGCCGTCTGGCGCCGCTCGGCCTCGCAGCCGAACACCGTCGCCGGTCCCCGCACCAGGCCGATCACCGCCGTCAGGGCCCTGGCCCTGTCCGCCGCCTCGGCGTCCACCGCCTCGTCCAGACGCGGGGCCGGGCGGGTCATCCGTCCGGCCATGGCCGTGCGCTCGACCGGCAGCACCTTGCCCGTCGCCTTCTCGGCGGCGCTGAACAGTTCGGACAGACGCAGGCCGATCTTCACCCGCGCCTGCCGCACCGCCTTGCCCCAGGCGCTGTCCGCCCGCAACGGCAGGGTCATGTCGATCTCCGACAGGGTCTCGGCGCACCAGTCCAGATCGGCCTTCAGCAGACGTGCGTCCGCCCCCGGCGCCGTCGGATCAAACGACGCCGCCTCCGCCGCCCGATGCGCCAGGGCCGTCACCACCCGATCGACGAAGACCGCCATTTCACTTTCGCTGACCACAGTCTCGCGTCCGGCGGCGGGCGTGGCCAGGGCCACCAGCCTCAGCATCATGCGCGCGTCCGCCAGATGGGCGAAGAAGATCTCCATCAGCCGCGCCGCCCCGTCCGGCGCGATCGACGCCGCCTGCCGCAGCGCCAGTTTCAGCTCCGCCGTCGCCTCCGGCCCCGGCCGTCCCAGCCAGGTTTCCAGAAACGCCAGGCTGCGCCGCGCCAGTCCGGCCAGATCGAAACAGGCCGCCAGTTCCGCCAGCTGGGCCGCGCCGGCGCCGGGCCACAGGGTCTCGCCCTGATCGCGCACCGCCGAGGCCGCACTCAGGCACAGACGATCGGCCACCATGCGCGACAACTCGTCGTCGCGATCCAGCTGCGGCAGCAGTTCCGGCTCGTTGCGCGTGGCCAGCTTCCAAAGCCGCGCCGGCACGGCCGCCGGAAAGCCCAGCCCCTCCAGCCCGTCCACGCGTGGCCGGAACAGGGGCGTCAGCGGCGCAAAGGCCGCATCCCGCCGTCGCCGGTCCAGCCCCTCGGCCTCGACCATGTCGCGCAGCGCCCACGCCCGATCCCCCGTCATCGCCGCCGCCAGCGCTTCCAGCTGGGACAGCAGATGATCCGGGCAAGCGGCGATCAGCTGGGCCAGGGCGGCCCTTTGCGCGACCGACAGGTCCGCCATGCATTCTCCTCGAGCCGAAGCGATTCCCGGCCATGCCGCCAAGGGTGCGCCCTTCGGGTTAACAGGGGATTTTGCCGCGCCGATGCGTACGCGGGATCAGAACACCCCACCTGGTTGTTCTGCTCGCGGATTCATGTTCACCCTTCGGCGTCGCCGCACCGGCGCCGCCGTCTCATTTCGGAGCCTGTCATGTCGCTCGGCCGCAGAACCGTCGCCGCCTTCGCCACGAGTGTTTTCGTCCTGACCGCCGCCGCGCCGACCTGGGCCCAGACGCCCGGCGCGCTCAACGACCTGGTCAACGCCCGCGCCGGTCAGGCCGAGGGCGAGCTTCAGCGTCGCGGCTATCAGGCCACCGACCGATCGGAAGTGGTCGGCGACGGCCGCCTCACCTGGTGGCGCAAGGGCGACGACTGCGTCGCCATCATGACCCGCGACGGTCGCTACGCCTCGATCAACCGCGCCGGGCGCAGCGAGTGCGGCGACAGCCGTTCGGGGTCCGGCAACACCGCCGCCGCCGTGGTCGCCGGCGTGGCCATCGTCGGTCTGGCCGCCGCCATCGCCGCTCACAACAACCGTCACAACGACGCCGATGAAAACCATGACCGTGAATATCAGCGCGGCTATCAGGCGGCTCTCTATGGCGCCGACTATGATGATCGCCATGAGACCGAGGGCTATCATGAGGGCTACCTCGCCGGCGAGGACGAGGCGCGCAATCGCCGTCATTCCAACAGCCGCTGGGTGCAGAGCGCCCCGTCGGCCGCGCAACAGGCCTGCGCCCGCAGCGCCGACGAGTTCCAGAACCGGCCCTACGGCTCCAGCGTGCCGATCGGGGTGCGCGATCTGGGACGCGGCGAGTATGAACTGACCATGGCCACCGGCTCCTATCGCTCGCGCTGCACGGTCACCGCCTCGGGCGATGTCCGCGCCATGGATCCCTACTAGGCCTCAGAACAGGGCGAAGGGGATCAGGATCACCAGCATGTAGGCGACCGCGCGCGCCATGGCCCACGCGGCCAGGACAGCCCCTCTGGCGCGCGTGACGTCCAGCTTCTGCGCGAACCAGGCCGACTGGACCCACAGGAACCAGAGCGTCCCGGCGGCGATGATGGCGACGCCATAGATGTTGGCCAGGTCCGGTCTTTGCAGGACCAGACCGCCCAAACCGACGAAGCAGGCGCAGGGCGCGGCCAGGTAGCACTGGGCGTAGAAGGGCTCCATCAGCGACTGGCGGCTGAGCTGCTTCTTCTGCAGATGCACCAGGCTGGCGGCTGAGATCAGCGGCACAAGGCTGAACAGCAGCGAGCGAAACAGCACCAGGTTCTGCTGCGAGTTCAGCAGGCTGTGCGCCAGATGGGCGGCCTCCTCAGGCGGCGGCACATGGGCGACGGCGGCGACCAGATTGGCCAGCACCAGGGTCACCAGCAGGACCAGAGGCGGGCTCATCGCCTCGTCGTAGCGGCGCTCCTCCGGTTCGTGCTGCTGACGATCCGAATAGGCCATGGCGGCCAGCGGATGACGCATGATCCGCCACACGGTCATCGGATAGAACAACAGCCAGGCCGTCGCCTCGAAGACGAACTCCTCGAAGCTGCGCAGGATTTTCAGAAAGTCCATTTCAGCCCCCCGCCACGACGCCCTCCTGGGCGGCCACCCTCGCAGACGCCCCCGACGCGTTCAACCTGCGTGGTCGAGAAAGCGCCGTCCGCTTTTGATCCGTTGCAGACGTTGGAGCGCGCTTTCGTTTTCGTCATCCTCCGGCGAGCGCAGCGAGACCGGGGGATGACGAAAACGAAGAAAACGCCGCTCTGGGGATGACCGCTAACCACCCCTAGAGGACACCCGACACGCCCGCTTCCCGCGCCCCTCAAGCCTCCGCCGCGGGCAGCTCCAGCAGCACCTTCAGCCCGCCCATGTCGCTGTCGGCCAGGGTGACCCGACCGCCGTAGGCCCGCGTCAGGTCCTCGACGATGGACAGGCCCAGGCCGGTGCCCGGCGTGTCCTCGTCCATGCGCGTGCCGCGCTTCAGGGCCGCGTCGCGCTGGTCGGCGGGCAGACCCGGGCCGTCGTCCTCGACCACCACCACCATCTGGCCGGGCAGCGAAGGCCCGGCGGAAATCCGCACCCGGCGCTTGCACCACTTGGCGGCGTTCTCGATCAGGTTGCCGAAGATCTCCTGCAGGTCCTGACGCTCGCCCAGGAAGGCCAGGTCGTCCGGCGCGCGCCAGTCGATCTCGACCCCCTTGGTCTCGAACACCCGCTCCAGCATGACCGCCAGTTCGTCCAGAACCTCGCCCACCGGCGTCCGCTCGCCCAGGCCGTGGGCGGCGCGAGCGGCGGCGCGGGCGCGTCGCAGGTGGTGGTCGACCTGGTCCTGCATCACCTTGGTCTGCTTGCGCACCATGTCGGGCAGAACGCCCGCGTTCGTTCCCGCCTCGGCCAGCATGACCGCCAGCGGCGTCTTCAGCGCATGGGCCAGGTTGCCGACGTGGGTGCGCTGACGCTCCACCGTCTCCTGATTGTGGGTCAGCAGGCGGTTGACCTGTTCAGCCAGGGGCTGGATCTCCAGCGGATAAACGCCCTCGACCCGGTGCGAGCGGCCCTTGCGCACGTCCGAAATCTCGTCGCGCAGGTCGAACAGGGGCCGCAGCCCCACCCGCACCTGGATGAAGACCGCCGAGACCAGACCGGCCCCCAGCAGCAGCATGGCCACCCAGGTCACGGTGGCGAACTGGCGCGTGTCGGCGTCGATGTCCGAGCGATCCACCCCGGCGAAGAAGACCACCGGCGCGGTCCGTCCCGGCAGCTGCTTCATGCTGGCGGCGATCCGCAGGGGCTCGCCCTTGGGGCCGTCCTCGGCGTTATAGCTGATGGTCTGACCGAAGGCGGCCCTCAGCCGCTCGTCCAGATCGGGCGCATATTCCAGATCGGCCCGGCCCAGCGAGGCCGAGCGCGCCACCACCTGCAATCGCCCGCCCGCCCCCTGCTCGGCCACCATCCAGTACTTGCCGGACAGCAGGCGTTCGGTGCGCGCATCGCGGATTTCGCCGACGAAGATCTCGCCCTCGGGGGTGATGCTGGCCGCGACCACCGTCTCGTCGATGGTGTCGCCCAGCATGTTGCCGAGCCGCCGCAACGCCGATTCCTGAAACACCGAGGTCAGCACCACCCCGGTGACCAGCAGGGCCACCAGAATCCAGGCCGAGGCCAGCCAGATCAGTCGCCGCGTCAGCGACTTGCCCGGCCGCCCGAACCAGCGGCCCCACTCGCCTTTTTCAGACTTTGCGGGCGTCTCTTCCGCCCCGGCGTCGCTCATGCCGGATCAGGCCGCGTCGCTCTCGCCGGCCAGCGGCGACAGGCGATAGCCCAGCCCCCGCACCGTCTCGATCCGGTCCGAGCCGATCTTCTTCCTCAGACGCCCGACGAAGACCTCGATGGTGTTGGAATCCCGATCGAAGTCCTGATCGTACAGGTGCTCGACCAGCTCGGTCCGGCTGATGACCCGGCCCTGATGCATCATCATGTAGTGCAGCAGGCGGTATTCCAGCGAGGTCAGGCGCAGAGGCTCGCCATTCACGGTGGCGCGCGCGGCGCGCGGGTCCAGCCTCAGCCCGCCGCACGTCAACGTCGCCGCCGCATGGCCGGCCGAGCGGCGCAGCAAGGCGCGCAGACGGGCCAGCAGTTCTTCCGTGTGGAAGGGCTTGGTCAGATAGTCGTCAGCCCCGGCGTCGAAGCCCGCCACCTTGTCCGACCAGGCGCCGCGCGCCGTCAGGATCAGCACGGGCGTCGCCTTGCCCTCGCGACGCCAGCGCTCCAGCACCGACACCCCGTCGATCTTGGGCAGGCCCAGGTCCAGCACCACCACGTCATAGGGTTCGGTGTCGCCCAGGAACCAGGCCTCCTCGCCGTCCGGGGCGTGGTCGACGGCGTAACCGGCGTCTCCCAGGGCGGTCTTCAGCTGGCGCGACAGATCGACGTCGTCCTCGACAAGCAGCACCCGCATTCAGTCGTCTCCGCGAACCCGGCCGGACTGGCCGTCAACCTGTATGTCCGACACGCGTCCGCCCGGATACTCCCAGCGCACCACATAGTCGCCGCCGCGCTCGCGCACGCCCAGCATCCGGCCGGGACGGCCCGACTGGACGCGACGGGCGATGTCGCCGGGATCCGCGCGCGGGGCCGAGCGGGGCGCATCACGCAGCCCCTGACCCGGATAGTTCCGGGGCTGCTCGCGACGATCATCGTCACGATCCCGGTCGCGGCCGCGCGACTGGGCCGCCGCGTCCGTCAGGGGGACGATGGCGATCAGACCGGCCAGCAGGAGGGCTCGAATACGCATCATGGTTTGTCTTCTAGACAGGGGCCTCTGAACAGGGGCTGAACGCGCAGTCTATCGCCGTTCATCCGGACAAGGAACGCTGGGACGCGGATTCTCCGTCGCTGTGGCCGTCAGTCAGCACGTCCCCTCCAGGATGACGAACTTCTCATGCAGATGAACCCGATCTGAAACGCGCCGTTCAGATGCGGCTCAGCCGCCGGGTGGTCTTTTGGGATCAACGCAGCCGACCCGGTTGCGACGAACCGAAGGAGCCAAGACCATGAAAAAGCTGCTGATCCCCGCCCTGGCCGTCGCCGTCGCCTCGGCCGCCCTGCCCGCCGCCGCCCAGTCGTATGACCGTCACGGTCCCTCGCGCGGCCACGGCTATGAGCAGAACTACAACGGCTGGAACGCCATCGCCCAGCGCAAGCACAACCTGGACCGTCGCATCGATCGCGGCGTCCAGACCCGCCAACTCAGCCGCCGCGAGGCCTCGCGCCTGCAGGATGAGCTGAACAGCCTGGTCCGCCTGGAGCGCCAATACATGCGCGGCGGCCTGACCCGCTGGGAGCGCCAGGACCTGGACCGTCGCTATGACCGCCTGTCCGCCAAGGTCCGCTACGAGCGCAACGACTACAACGGCCGCCGCCACTGACGGCGGACTGAACCGGGCCTCATCCCTCCCTGTCCGAGGCCCGACCGAGGGGCGCGATCCGCAAGGGTCGCGCCCTTTTCGCTTTTGAATCCCTTCTCCATATGCGGGAGAAGGTGGGCGCCTCAGGCGGTCGGATGAGGGGTGTCAGCGCTGCCCATCCAAGCAAGCTCATTCCCGCTGACCGTGTCGCCCTTCTCCGGCCGCACAGCCAGGGCGAAAGCCGGCGCCACGAACTGCGCCGGGGCGTCATCGGTGCAGGTCAGGGCGTCACAGACCTCGCCGAGGTCTGTTCTCGAACCACAGATGCACGCAACTCTGTTTGTATAATCGGACCTTCCAGTTCATTTCTGGGTCCCACTCCTTGGAGGTTCAACCGTGTCCGAGCTAGCCTGCGCCAAGTGCGGCACCCTTCTGACCTCAAAGTCAGAATGGGGATCACGTTCCGACTACAAGGATGCCCCCGAGATGACCGAACCCTCGGTGCCGAAGGGGGTGTTGGTCAAGCTGGAAGATGGTTCGAACACCATCATCGCCAACCCTCTCGACATCATCGAAGGGCGTTTGAAATCGACCGGGTTCGACAACGGCTGCTGCGGATCGGACGGGCTTGATGGTCCTAATCGCGCCTGCGTCTGCGGGTCAGTCGTGGCCACAGAAAGAAACGATTGCTGGACTCCGGCTGAAGTCGCCTTCATCGCCAGTTCTGTCGCCGAAATTTAAGCAGGTCCGCAATCAGACCTGAACGACCAGTTCAGGCCAGCGCGCCTTCGCCTTCTCGATGATGCGATCCCAGTCCTTCGCCACGGGTCGGTCCGGGGTCGGACGGATGGTCAGATTGAACACGTCCTCCAGCCCAAATGGCGCGGCCACAGTGATTTCGTCGTCTTCCTCAAGCCTGACACCCACCGCGAAACAGGGGGCGACAAAGCGGGGAAGAGCCTCATCCGTGTGCGTCAACGCCGGGTAGGAACCGCCGAACTTCGCAGGATGCCAGATGTGAACCCGCGCCTGATTGCGCACCTCGACCAGATCGCGCAACGGCGGCTCGAAGGCGGCGGCGACGCGCTTGATGATCACGTCCTCGGCGTCCCACGAAGTATCGGGATCGAAATAGCCGATGTCGTAGTCCTTGATCCCATAACCGACCGGCCGCCCGGTCCGGTCATTCCACACCCCCTGATAGACAGCGCCGGAAAACAGCCGCCATTCCGGCAGGTCCAGGTCCCGCGTCACGCTCAGCACATGCATCAGGCCTGCGTCGGCGCGGACGATCTCGATCAGTCGGGTCTCAAGGCTCATGGGGTCGTCAAAAGGCGATTCCGAATCCCCGCCAAGCCCTTCTCCCCTGGAGGGAGAAGGGCTTCAGCGGATCGGCCAGCCGTGATCCAGCGGCCCATGGCCCTGACCCAGACCCGGCGCGCGGCGGATGGCCTCGGCGACATAGGCCCAGGCCTCGGCCACGGCGGTCTGCAGCGGCAGACCCTTGGCGATCCCGGCGGCGCACGCACTGGCCAGGGTGCAGCCGGTGCCGTGGGTGTGGCGCGTGTCGAGACGCTCGCTCTCCAGCACCGTCTCGCCGTCGCGGGTCAGCAGCAGGTCGATCACCGTCTCGCCCGGCACATGACCGCCCTTCATCAGCACCGCCCGCGCGCCCATGCCCAACAAGGCCTCGCCCGCGCGCCGCTGCCCCTCCAGATCGGCCACCGCGATGCCGGTCAGGGCCTCGGCCTCGGGCGCATTGGGGGTCAAAAGGGCCGCGCGCGGCACCATCAGCCGCCGCACCGCCTCGACCGCGCGATCCTCCAGCAGGGGCGAGCCGCCCTTGGCGATCATCACCGGGTCCACCACCGCCGGCACGTTTCCGGCGTAGTCGATCAGGCCGGCCACCGCCTCGACCACCTCGACCGAACCCAGCATCCCGGTCTTCAGGGCGTCGGCCCCGATGTCGTCCAGCACAACCTTGGCCTGGGCCTCGATCACGTCGATCGGCAGGGGATAGACGCCGTGAACCCCCAGGGTGTTCTGGATGGTGACAGCCGTGATCGCCGTGGCGGCGAACCCGCCCAGCATGGTCACCGCCTTGATGTCGGCCTGGACGCCCGCGCCCCCGCCGGAATCCGAGCCTGCGAGAATAAGAACCCGACCCTTGGCTTCGCTCACGCCGCCGCTCCCGAAAACAGCTTCAACCCGACGATGCCCGCCACGATCAGCAGGATGCAGACCGCCCGCACCGCCGTCGCCGGCTCGCCATAGACCACGATCCCGACCGTCGCCGCGCCCACGGCGCCGATGCCGGTCCACACCGCATAGGCCGTGCCCACCGGCAGCTTCTGCGTGGCGATCCACAGCCCGACCATGCTGGCGACCAGGGCCGCGGCCACGCCCATCGACAACAGCGGCCGCTGCAGGCCGACATGCTTGATGCCTGAGGCCCACATGACCTCGAGCAGGCCCGCCACGACGAGCACCACCCACGGATTGAAAGACAGAAGCCAGGACATGACGGCTGCATGGCCGAAGGCGCCCGCAGAGGCAACGCCCTTTACATTGACAATAATCTATATTGCCAATAAACGATAGAAATGAACCTCGCCCTGCAAGCCCTGTCCGAACCGCACCGCATGGCCATCATCGCCATGCTGGCCGACGGCGAACGCCCCGCCGGGGACTTCGTCGACGCCCTGCCCGTCAGCCAGCCGACCGTGTCCAAACACCTGTCGGTCCTGCGCGAAGCAGGCCTGGTCACGGTGCGCAAGGACGCCCAGCGCCGACTCTATCGCCTGAACCCCGCGCCCCTGGCCGAACTGGACGCCTGGCTGCAGCCCTATCGCCGCTTCTGGACCGATCGTCTCGACGCGCTTGAGCACCATCTCGACAAGGAGTTTCCGCAATGACCGACACACTGTCTCTGAGCGAGGACCAGGGCCGCGCGACCGAGATCGACGGCGGCTATGAAATCCGTTTCGAGCGCCGCCTGCGCCACGCGCCCGAACGCGTCTGGGCCGCCCTGACCACGCCGCAAGGCCTCGCCTGCTGGCTGGCCGAGGCCGTGATCGACCCCAGGCCCGGCGGCCGCATGGACCTCGACTTCCGCCAGCCCGCCACCGAGAAATTCCCCGACACCCCGGAAGTCCGCCGACAGGCCAACGAGGTCCTGGTCTTCCAGCCCTTCACCCGCTTCGAGCACACCTTCGGCGGCGAGGATTCCGTCGTCTCATGGCGGCTGTCGCCCGACGGCGACGGCACCCATCTGATCCTGATCCACCGCATGTCGCGCGATTGGGAATCCAACGTCGCCAACACCCTGGCCGGCTGGCATCACCACATGGAAGGCCTGGACGACGCCGCCAGCCGCACGCCCCACCCGTGGAACTGGCCGCGCTGGACCGCCCTGCGCGACGCCTATGCGACGGAAGTCGCCACCGCCGCCTGAAGCTTCAGCGCCTGGACCGTCTCGCGCACGTCGTGGACGCGCACCATCCGCGCCCCGCGGCGGGCGCCTTCCAGCGCCAGGGCCAATGAGCCGCCCAGCCGGTCGCTCGCGGCGACCGCGGTTGCATCCACGCCCTGAATGACCCGCTTGCGGCTGGCGGCGTAGAGCACCGGCCAGCCCAGATCGACCAGGGCCTTCAGCCGCGCCGTCAGGGTCAGGTTGTGGTCCGTGGTCTTGGCGAAGCCGATGCCGGGGTCCAGCCAGATCCTGTCGCGCGCCACGCCCGCCTGCATGGCGGCCTCGGCCCGCGCCGCCAGATGGCCCACCACCTCGCCGACCACGTCGTCATAGCGCGGGTCGTCCTGCATGGTCTTGGGCGCGCCCTTCATGTGCATCAGCACCACCTCGCAGCCCAACTCGGCGGCGGTCGCCAGGCTGTCGGGCGCATGGCTCAAAGCGGTCACATCGTTCCACATCGTCGCGCCCGCCTGAACGGCGGCCCGCGCCACGCCCGGCTTCATGGTGTCGATGCTGAGCACCCCGTCCCAGCGCGCCCGGACGGCGGCGATCAACGGCAGGGTCCGGGCGATCTCCTCGTCCTCGCCGACCGGGTCCGAGCCCGGTCGCGTGCTCTCGCCGCCGATGTCCAGCACGTCGGCCCCCTGTTCGATCAGCCGCAGCGCATGGGCCAGCGCCGCCTCGCGCGTGTCGTGCCGTCCGCCGTCGGAAAAGCTGTCAGGCGTGACGTTGACGATTCCCATCACCAGAGGGGGAACCAGCGACGGCTTCACGAGGGATTGAAGGCTCATGCGACAAGAACTCCCGGGGCGCCGGTTTGACTTTCCGCGCGCTGAGGCCCAGCCTCTAGCCACTATGGAACGTTTCGTCAGCCAGGCTCGACGCCTCACCCACGCGGGTCGCCGCGTCGAAGGCATCTAACCCGTAGCGGCCAGCCTGCGCTGTCGCCCGCTACGGGGCGCGTCGCTTCGCTTTTTTTCCCTAGTTTTCCAACATTCAGGATCGCGCACGCCGCCCGTCGGCCGTCCGCGAACACGCCTGCCATGACCCCAGCCCAAGACGATCCGCCCGCACGCGGCGCCGACATCCTGCCCTTCCCGAGCCGCCGCCCGGCGACGCCGCCCGCGCCCGAGCCCGCGCCCCCGGCTGACGACGGCGACGACGACGGCCCCTCGGCCGCCTGACCCCTTCTTCCTTCTTTTCCATCACATCGAGAAACGACATGACCACCGCCAAGACCCGCGGCCGCCCTCCGGCCCTGCCCGGCATCCTTCTCAGCCGCGCCGACTTCGACGCCCTGGACCGTCTGGTCGGCGACCTGCCCGGAACCGGCCCCGCCGGCCTGCTGCAACAGGAACTGGACCGCGCCGAGGTCTGCGACGACGCCGACATGCCGCGCGACGTGGTCGGCCTGAACCGCTGGCTGCACTACGCCGACGACCGCCACCCCGAGGTGCGCCGCGTCCAGCTGGTCCTGCCGCGCGAGGCCGACATCGACGCCGGTCGCGTCTCCATCCTGTCGCACGTCGGCGCCGGTCTGATCGGCCTGAAAGAAGGCGAGTCGATCGTCTGGCCCGACCCCTCCGGCGAGACCCGCAAGCTGACCGCCGTCCTGATCGAGGACGAAGACCCCATCGCGGCCGTCGCCCACTGAAAGACATTGCGCCGACGCTGATCTCTCCTCCCCATGCCATGGGGAGGAGAGCGTTCAGCCCTTTCGCCCGATCAACCCGCCGAGCGCGTCCAGATAGGCGGCGAACGCCGCCCGCCCCTGCGGCGTGATGGCGATCCGCGTCAGGGGCTTGTTGTTCACGAAGCTCTTGCTGATGGCGACATAGCCCGCCTCCTCCAGCTTCTTCAGGTGGACCGACAGATTGCCCTGGGTCGCCTCCAGCACCGTCTTCAGTTCTGTAAAATCGGCCGCCTCGACATCGGCCAGATAGACCATGATCCCCAGCCGCATGCGGCCGTGGATGACCTCGTCGATCCGTCCGAAATCGTCGGCCAGCCCCATGGCGTCAGGCGGCCCTGGCGCCCGACCGCGCGTCGCGGAACAGGGCCCAGCCCGGCAGGGCGAACAGCAGGAAGAGGGCGACGGTGCAGACGCCCAGATAGGCCACCGGCTGGCGCACCAGCACGCCCAGGGCCACCGCCGTCACCCATCCGCCCAGCGACACCGCCAGCATCCAGCCCTTCTTCTTCAGCACCCAGGCCACATACCAGGCCGCCGCCTGCAGGGCGAAGACGATGGCGGCGTAATAGAGCCAGACGGCGAAATCCTGATCCCGCACCGCCCCCACGCCGAAGACGATGATGACGGCGGCGTTGGCCATGCCGGTGGCGCTGAAGGCCGCCGAGGTCACCCGCGTCGCCAGCGGCCCCCGGTTGGACGTCCCGGCCTTGCGGTCCTTCAGGATGGCCCAGGTCAGGACCGCCAGAAAGGCGACGGTAATCCCGACGACAAAAGCCAGATTGGCCAGATCGGGCCAACGGATCAGCCCCAGCACCTGCCCGACGTGGAACAGGCACTGCAGCCCGTACAGCAGCCCCCCCGCCAGATAACAGACGGCCAGGGTCATCGGCGGTCGCCCGCTGCCCTCCACGATCGAGCGCATGAAGGCGAGGTCGGCTTCGGGCGTGCGGGACTTGTCGATCATCGGGTGATTCCTGGCGCGACGCGGCTGCCCCCTCCGGATGGACGCAGCCGCCAAGGTTGGCAAGCTATTCGGCGGCGAGCGGGACGCCGACGCGCGCCTTGCGCCACGGCACGCGCCGCCCGTTCAGCCAGCGCCCCATGAAGCCGTGGCGCACCGTCAGCTCATAGCTGGCCAGGCAGACGGCCATGACCCCGACCACGACGATCGCCAGCTTGACCGGCCAGACCAGCGGCCAGTCCTTCACCACCACCTGAGCCGCCATCACCAGCGGCAGATGGAGGATGTAGATCCAGTAGGAGGCGTCGGCCAGATAGCGCCGCAGGGCGCTGTGACCCGACCAGAACCTCAGGGCCAGACCGACGACCGCGAACATGCTGGCGTAGGTCGCCACGCCGAACGCCGCCGCCGTCATGGCCTTGGCCGCCGGATCGGTCATCGGCGTCAGCACCGGCGTCGGTCCGCCCGACAGCATCAGCGCCGTCGTCCCCGCGCCCAGGGCCAGCCCCAGCCAGACCGGCGCCCAGACCTCCATCCGCTTCAGCAGGTCGCGACGACGGTCCAGCAGCGCGCCCACGCCGAAGGCCAGACCGAACCCGATCAGGGCCGAGGTCTCGGGAACCAGACCCGCGTCCGGCGTCGGAATGCCGAAGAAGGCGATCCAGTTCGGCTCAAACCACAGGGCCAGGGCCAAAGGCGCGCCCAGAACCAACGGCCCCCACGGCGCGATCAGGCCGCCGGCCAGCCGGTCCAGACCTCGCGCCAGACGCCCCGCCCGATCCAGCCGGGCGACGACGGCCTGCCCGATCACCAGGGCGGCGTAGAACCACAGCAACACCCACAGGAACCACAGGTGGGTCAGGGGGATGTTGGTCCAGTCGTACTTCGGCGGCGGCGGGGCGTCGGCGGCCGTCAGCCCCATCAGCGAGGCGTTCCAGATCAGCACCGCCACGATCCCCGCCAGCACCGGCCCCCAGAAGGCCGCCAACGGCCCGGCGATGCGGACCATCCGATCCTTGATGAAGCCCATCACGCCGCGCCGCTTCAGCATCATGTGGGCGAACAGGCCCGCGATCAGGAAGAAGCTGCCCATGCGGAACAGGTGGATGACGAAGAAGAGCCCGCTGGCCCAGACCGACTTCTGATCATCGGCCACGATCCAGATCTGGGCGGGGAAGAAG
This sequence comes from Brevundimonas sp. T2-11, assembly GCF_055397675.1. Classification (NCBI taxonomy): domain Bacteria; kingdom Pseudomonadati; phylum Pseudomonadota; class Alphaproteobacteria; order Caulobacterales; family Caulobacteraceae; genus Brevundimonas; species Brevundimonas sp. T2-11. Next base: position 684,784 of record NZ_AP027920.1, on the reverse strand, counting down.
GACAGGGCGGCGTGCAACACCACCCCCAGCAGCAGGGCCGCGCCCCTCAGGCCGTCCAGGCCGTGCAGGCGTTCGGTGGGTTCGAATGCGGATGCCGTCATGGCGTCCTCCTGTTTCGGATAACGCCATATCTCACAGACTTGTCTAAAATACAAACTAGTCTGTTTGAAATCTCGCTTCCTCCCTCTCGGCCACGAAAAAGGGGCGAACCTCGCGGCCCGCCCCTTCCTCATTCAACCTGTCCGATTCGATCAGACGGTCGGCACGCTCGTCGCCGGCGCGGCGGCCGGTTCCGAGGGTTTGGCCGTCTCGACCTCGACGCCGTCCGAGACCGGCGTCACCGGCACCGAGACCGAGGGTCCAGCCACCGTATCGTTGGCGTCGTCGCGGTTCGGAGCCAGGTCCTTCTCCAGCAGATCCCTGATCTCGTCGCCCGACAGGGTCTCGTATTCCAGCAGGGCCTGTGACAGCTTTTCGTGGTCGCCGGCCTTCTCGGTCAGGATGCGGCGCGCCTCGTCCCAGCCCTCGGTGACGATGCGGCGGACCTCTTCGTCGATGATCCGGGCCGTCTCTTCCGAGACGTTCTGGCTGCGCGACACCGAATGGCCCAGGAAGACCTCCTCCTGGTTCTCGCCATAGGCCACCGTGCCCAGCTTCTCGGAGAAGCCCCAGCGCGTGACCATGGCCCGCGCCAGCTTGGTCGCCTGCTCGATGTCCGAGCTGGCGCCCGAGGTGATGCTCTCCGGTCCGAAGATCAGCTCCTCGGCGACGCGGCCGCCGGCCATGATGGCGATGCGGTCGATCATCTGCTGGAACTTCATGGAATAGCGGTCGCCTTCCGGCAGCTGCATCACCATGCCCAGGGCGCGACCGCGCGGGACGATGGTCGCCTTGTGCACCGGGTCGGCCATCTTGACGTTGATGGCGACGATGGCGTGACCGGCCTCGTGATAGGCGGTCAGGCGGCGCTCTTCCTCGTTCATGGCCATGGACTTCCGCTCGGAGCCCATCATGACCTTGTCCTTGGCGTCCTCGAAGTCGCGGTGCGTGACCATGCGACGGTCCTTGCGGGCCGCCATCAGGGCCGCTTCGTTGACCAGATTGGCCAGGTCCGCGCCCGAGAAGCCCGGCGTGCCGCGCGCCAGCGTCTTGACGTTCACATCGGCGGCCAGCGGCACGTCCTTCATATGAACGCGCAGGATGCGCTCGCGACCCGAGACGTCGGGGTTCGGCACCACGACCTGACGGTCGAAGCGGCCCGGACGCAGCAGGGCCGGGTCCAGCACGTCGGGACGGTTGGTCGCCGCGATCAGGATGATGTTCTCGGACGCCTCGAAGCCGTCCATCTCGACCAGCAGCTGGTTCAGCGTCTGCTCGCGCTCGTCGTTGCCGCCGCCCAGACCTGCGCCGCGGTGACGGCCGACGGCGTCGATTTCATCGATGAAGATGATGCAGGGGGCGTTCTTCTTGGCCTGTTCGAACATGTCGCGCACGCGGCTGGCGCCGACGCCGACGAACATTTCCACGAAGTCCGAACCCGAGATCGAGAAGAAGGGCACGCCCGCCTCGCCCGCGACCGCGCGCGCCAGCAGGGTCTTGCCGGTGCCCGGAGGGCCCACCAGAAGCGCGCCCTTGGGGATCTTGCCGCCCAGACGCTGGAACTTGCCCGGATCCTTCAGGAAGTCGACGACCTCCTGCAACTCGTCCTTGGCCTCGTCGACGCCCGCGACGTCGTCAAAGGTCTTGCGGCCCTTGTGCTCGGTCAGCAGCTTGGCCTTGGACTTGCCGAAGCCCATGGCGCCCTTCGCCCCGCCCTGCATCCGGTTCATGATGAAGAACCAGAAGGCGATGATCAGGGCCACCGGCAGCAGCAGGCCCAGAAGGCCCGACCACCAGGGCTGGCGCGTGCTCTTGACGTCCACGGCGGCGCCGGCGGCCTGCATCTTGTCGATGATGTCGGCGTTGGGCAGCGGCGTCACGGTCGTGAACTTGCTGTCGTTCTTGTAGACGCCGGTCACCATGTCGCCGCGCACCGTCGCGGTCTTGATCTCCTGACCGTTGATGGCCGTGATCAGTTGCGAATAGGTGATGGGTGCAGGACGCCCGGCCGCCGCGGCCTTGGCGCCCGGCATGGCGGCGGGGCCGCCGTTCTGGCTGATCGCGGCGTAGACCGCGACCGCAACCAGAAGAAAGGCGCCCCAGATGGCGAGATTACGCAGGTTCATTCGGTCCTCGGTTCCTCGACGCGCGTCGCAACGCTCCGTCGATCAGCAGTCTTTCTAGGAAAATAGGTCAGTCGGCGGCGTTTCGCCATGCATGGGGTGAAAGAGGTCGCTCTCCTGCGTCGTTTCGCCCAAGGCCAGGCTCAGGCGCCGCGCTCCCAGCGTCCGCACCTTCGCCCCCCGCCACGCCAGAATCGGGCCGCTTCCCCCCTCCCGAACCAGCACGGGCAGGCCGCCGCGCGCCGCCGCCGGCAGCCCCGCCGCCACGCGCCGATCGCCCTCCGACAGCCGCGCCAGCCACCCCGCCGCCGCCTCGACCCGCCAGCCGCCCTCGCACGCCGTGATCTCGAACCGCCCGTCCCACACCGCCGTCATGCCGGGGGTCAGCACCAGAGCTTCGGGCGCCCGCCGCTTCATCTCCCCCGGCTCGCGCATCAGCAGAACCGACGCCCCCTCCGCCTCGATCCGCGCGCCCGCCAGACCCGCGGCGAAGTCCTCGCCCGCCGCCAGCCTCGCCCTCAGTCGTTCCAGCCGCTCCCCGCGCGGCGGCGTCGCTCCGCCCCCCGCGCACAGCAGGGCCGCCGCCAGCCCGGACGCCGAGGCGTCGCGGGAAAGCTCGAGAACGCCCGCCCAGGCCAGAGCGCAGGAACCGTCAGGCCCCCTTCCCCCTCGAGGGGGGAAGGGATGGGGATGGGGGTGTGAGAGCAGAGTTGGAAAGGTTGGCGCGGGAGGCGGGACGCCCTGCGCCTCCTCTGCCTGAACGTCAAAGGCATCGCCTACACCCCCACCCAACCCTCCCCCCTCGAGGGGGAGGGCTCCGCTGGACAGCGCCGCCCGCGCCCGGCTCCTTCCGAACCGCGCGTCCGCATTGGCCGGATCCTCGATCCACGTCGCCCCCCGCGCCCTCAGATAGCCCCGCAAGCCCTCGCGCCGCTCGTCCAGCAGGGGGCGCAGCAGCATCACCCCCCGCCCCTGCGGCCAGACCGGCGACGGCGACCATTCGCGCACCCGGCCCAGGGTCGAGCCGTGCGCCCGCATCCAGTCGGCCTCGGCGACGTCGTCCTGCGTATGGGCCAGCAGCACCACCCGCGCCCCCGCCGCCCGCGCCGCCTCGGCGATCAGTCCATGCCGCGCCGCGCGCGCCCGCGCCGTCAGGCCGGGTCCGGGCGAGGCGTCGTCCCAGCTCAAGGCCCGCCAGTCGGCCTTGAGCGCCCGCGCCGCCTCGCCCGCGAACCGGGTCCAGTCCGCGCTCATGGGATTGAGATTGTGGTCCACCGTCAGGGCCAGCAGCCGCCGCCCGCGCGATTCGGCCCAGTCGGCGGCCAGATGCAGCAGGGCCATGGAATCGCCGCCGCCCGACAGGGCGACAATGACCGGTTCGCCCCTGCCCGCCTCCAGCCGCGCGTCCAGCCGGGCGAAGACCCGGCCGCTCAGGCCCTCGGCGTCGTCTGGCCTCAGCTGCAGTTCGCCCGCGTGCGCAGTTGCGTGGCGCGGGTCTTCTGCGCCGCCGTGGCCGTGTCGGCGTAGCGGCGGGTGAACTCGTTCAGGGCGCCGCAGGCCTGGGTCGCCCGGTCGGTGGCGCGCAGGGCCTCGGCCAGCTTCAGCGTCGTCTCCGGCGCCCAGGGCGTGCGCGGCCAGCCGTTCAGGGCGGCGGCGTAGGCGGGCACGGCGGCGGCGTTGTCGCGCGCGGCGACGTGCAGGTCGCCCAGGCGGCTGCTGGCTTCACGCGACTGCGGCGTATTGGGCCAGGTGACGATGACCGTCTCCAGAGCCCTCTGCCCGCGCGCGCCGTCGGTCCCCAGCTGGCGCAGCGCCGCCGTCAGGTCCTGGCCCGCGTCGCCCGTCGGCGAGTTGGCGACGATCGGCCCGTTCAGTTCGGCCTCTTCCTCGGCCGCCTTTTCGGCGCGCTCGACCCGGCCTTCCAAATCGCGCAGGCGGCGGCTCAGGGCGGCGTTGTCGCGCGTCGCCTCGTCCAGCTGGAAGGTCAGACGCTCGCTGTCGGCGTTCATCCGCTGGAAGGTCTGCTCCACGTCGGCCAGACGCCGCTCCAGGATCGAAACCTGGCCCTGCATGGCCACGATCTCGGGGTCCGGCTCGACCAGAACCGGCTGACCGGCGGCGTTCCTCTGGGTCAGGGCGCGCTCCAGACGGCGGACGTTGCGGTCCAGCTGGTCCAGACGGCGCTTGTCCCACTGGACCGGCTCCATCGGCGCGACCTGGGCGACGACCGCGCCCCCGATCAGGGTCAGGCCGATGGCCGTCAACGCGGCGGATTTGGAAAAAGGCAGCTTAGGCATGTCTCAAGTGGTCCCACCTATTTGCGGCGCCCGCAAGGCCGAGATGCAGGGCCGGCGTCAGTGCCCCAGCCCCAGATAGATGATCGAAACGATGAACAGGGTCGCGGCCATCTCGCAGAAGATCAGCAGGGCCACCGTCCGCCACAGGGTCGAGAAGACCTTCAGGCTGTAGGCGCCCTTCAGCTGGGCGAACATGTGCACTGGCGCGATCAGGGCCGCCACTGTTCCCGCGATGACGCCCGCTCCTTTCAAGGTCGTCGCCAGCACCACCACCGCCATCAGCAGCAGGGACATGAAGGTCAGCGAATAGAGGACGAAGACCCCGTGATCATACAGGGTGAAGCCCCGCTTCCACAGGAACATCAGGGCCACGAAGGGGATCGACAGCGGCACCAGCAGGAAGGCGAACTTGTAGATGGTCTGCTGCAGCTTGTAGAGCGCCAGGTCCGGGTTCTTCAGCTTCTTGGCCACGGTCCGGGTCAGGCCGTTGGTCTGCCCCTGCTCGCCCACGTCCTTGGCGATGTCGGCCACCTGGGCCTGCCAGCTGCCGGGCGCCAGCCCATCCTTGCGGCCCTCCACGAGTTCCTGCTGTAAACGGGCCAGACGCGCTTTCTCGGCGGTCACCACGCCCTCGGCGCCGGCCAGCGCGCCGGCGGCCATGCCCGCTCGCGCCCCGCTGTCGAACGCAGGCGGCGAGCCGTCTGCGGGCGCCATGGCGGCGGCGGCGGCGTCCGCCTCCTTCTGCGCCTCGACCACGGCCCGCTCGGCCTTGGCCACATCCTCGCGCTGCTCCGCGATCTGATCCGCCAGCGGCGTCGAATGGCCCTCCGGGTGCGGCATGAAGCTCAGCGCGAAGAACATGACGAACAGGGTGAACAGGAACATGGCCAGGGGCGAGACGTAGCGCGTGCGCTTGCCCTGCACCCACTCGCGCGTCAGCCGTCCCGGATTGAGGATCAGCAGCGGCAGCGTGCGCCAGAAGCGGCCGTCGAAATGCATGACCCCGTGCAGCAGCTCCTCGCCCAGATGCAGCAGGGTGCGGTGCACGTGCGCCGCCTGACCGCAGTTGGAGCAGAAATTGCCCGTGACCTCGGCGCCGCAGTCGGCGCAGGCCGTATGATGCTCGCCCGCCTGCCCCGTCGGTTTTTCAATCGCGCCCGCGATGATGCCGCCCGTCATGGCGCCGCCCGCCGCTTCCAGATCAATCACGCAAACTCCCCCCGGATTCGGCGCGGACTTTGATCCGCTACGCCCTCAAAGAAAAGAGGCGCCGGCCGCAAAGCCGACGCCTCCCTCCATTCTGTCGCTTGCGCGGTGTTTAGCGCGGCGCGCCCGACACGATGGCGGTGTGGGCGTTGCGGTTCTGGGCCCAGGCCGACTCGTTCGACCCCTCGGCGATCGGACGCTCCTTGCCGAAGCTGATGGTGTCGATGCGGCCGGCGGGGACGCCGCGCTGGATCAGATAGGTGCGGACGGCCTCGGCGCGACGGGCGCCCAGGGCCAGGTTGTATTCACGCGTGCCGCGTTCGTCGGCGTTGCCCTCGATGCGGACCGTGACCTGCGGATAGCGGGCCAGCCAGGCGGCCTGGGCGTCCAGACGCGGCTGGGCTTCCGGGCGCACCGAATAGGAGTCCAGGTCGAAGTAGACGCGGTCGCCGACGTTGACGACGAAGTCCTGCTCGGAACCGGCGACGGGGCCGCCGACGTTGCCGCCGGTGACGGGGCCGGTCGGGGCGGTCGGATACTGCGGGCCGGTCGGCTGGGCCGGGGTCGTCGGCACGGCGGGCTCGACCTTGGGCTTGGGCGCGCAGGCGGCCATGGCGGCCACGGCGGCGCTGACGGCCGCCAGCTTGATCAGGGTCGAAGTGTTCATCGGGTCGTCTCCTTGTTTCGGTCTGAGGACGGCGGCCTCAAGCTTGGCTATATCGAAGGTCAGCTAGACTGCGGCGCCGCGTCGCGCCAGACGCGATAACGCACAGTTTATGGGAATGGCTCCGCTCGTGATCTCACGAAGCCGTAAACGGCTACGCCGGGCAGGAATCCGCGCCCTGGCCGATGCCCAGATTGACCGGCGGGGCGTCCAGCAGACCCGACCAGGCCGGGTCGGACCCGCGTCCGTCATAACCCGCCTGCGACACCACCCGACCCGACAGGTCCACGGTCCACAGGCGCGTATCGCCGCCCGGGCTCTGGCGGGCGAAGGCGATGTAGCGGCCGTTGGGCGCCCAGGACGGACCTTCCTCGAAATAGCTGGACGACAGGGTGCGTTCGCCCGTCCCGTCCGACTTCATCACCCCGATGTGGAAGCGGCCGCCCGACTGCTTGGTGAAGGCGATCATGTCGCCGCGCGGGCTCCAGGCCGGGGCCGTATAGATGCCGCCGCCGCGCGAGATCGGCCGCTGGCCCGAGCCGTCGGCCCGCATGGTGTAGAGGCGCGCCGAACCCGACCGGTCCGAGGTGAAGACGATCTGGTTGCCGTCCGGGCTGAACGAGGGCGAGGTGTCGATGCCCGGGTCGCTGGTCAGGCGCGACAGCTGACGCGTACGCAGGTTCATCACATAGACGTCGGTGTTGCCGCCGCGGATGATCGAGAAGGCGATCTTGGTCCCGTCGTTCGAGAAGCGCGGCGCCAGCACCTGACCGTCGAACTCGCCCAGGCTTTCGCGGCGGCCGGTCGACAGGTTGTACAGATAGATGCGGCTGTAATCCTTGCCCAGGGCCACATAGGTGACCTCGTCCGGGTTGGACGCCGAAAAGCGCGGCGACATGATGATCTCGTCGCCCTGGGTCAGGAAGACGGGGTTGTAGCCGTCCTGATCGACGATGGTCAGGCGCGACAGCTTGTTCAGCTGGGTGCCGCTCTCCGACACGAACAGGACGCGCGAATCAAAGAAGCCCGCTTCGCCCGTCATGCGCTGGTAGATGACGTCCGAAATCTTGTGCGCGATCCGGCGCCACTGCTCGCTAGTGGCGGTGAACTGATAGCTGACCAGCTGGCACTGGCGGTAGGGATCATACAGGCGGAAGCCCACGTCCACCCGACCGTCGGCGCGCGGCGTCACCCCGCCATACAGCACCGCCTGCGCCCCGATCGAGGTCCACTGCGGGAAGTTCGGCGCATTGGCGAGCGTCAGTCCGGTCTCGATGAAGCTGGCCGGGTTCAGCGGGTCAAAGAAGCCCGAGCGCTTCAGGTTGCCGCTGATGACGTTGGAAATCTGCGGCCCGTTCTGGCCAGTGAAGGGCACGACGGCGATCTGCAGCGGCCGCAGCACGCCCTGATCGATCTCGACCTCGACCGGTCCCGTCTGCTGCGGCGCGGCGGCAGGCTGCGTCTGGGCTGTCGCCGGACCCGCCATCAGGACCGCGGCGGCCGAGGCGAGAAGAAGGTGCAGACGCATAGGGAACTCCCGGAAGTTGGACGGCTCGTCGGTCCTTATCGCCAGACCGTATGACAAAAACCAGCTTGTGAAAGACAAGCTTGCCCCGGAATGGGGCGACTTTCAGACTTTGAGGGCAAGCATTCCCGCACCTCTTCCGCCTTGATCCCTTCTCCCGATGGGAGAAGGTGGCCCGAAGGGCCGGATGAGGGTCGACGCGTTCCTTCGGCGCAAGCCGCCGCGCCACGGCTTGCGCCGACGGCAGACCTCAGCCCCTCACCCTTTGGCCTTGCCAATCGCTGCGCTCCTGGAGGCTCAAGCACTCTCCCGTCGGGAGAGGGAAACGCTACGGCTCACCGGTTGGCGCAGGCGCGTTCGGTGTTGAAGGTCGGACGATAGGCCCCGCCGGGGAAGCCCGTCGGCACGTCGAACGGCGCTGTCTGACGCAGGGCGCGCATCGCTTCATCGGCGGCCGAGCGATAGACGGCGCTCGACTGCGGATTGACCAGGGTCGGCCCCCGCGTGATCCGCCCGTCAGGCGACAAGGTCACATCCATCTGGATGCGCAGCTCATTCCCGCCTGGCATGTTGCATACGATGAAGACGTTCCAGTTATCGTAGACCTGATTGAAGATGGCCGTGATCTGCGGCCCCGTCGCCTGGCTGGCCTGACCCGAGCCCTGCTGACCCGTCGCGGGTCGCCCCCGGTTCGGCGTTTGTCGCGGCGGGCCGGCCAGGGCGTCCAGGTCCAGGCCGGGCGCGGGCCTGGCGGGGGCCGGGCGCGGCGGGGTCGGATTAGGGCGAGGCGGCGTCGGGCGCGCCTTCTCAGGCGGGGACGGCGTCGGACGCGGCGGGGTCGGACGCGGCGTGGGCGTCGGACGCGGCGGAGGGGCCTTTTCCGGCGGCCTCGGCGTGGGACGCGGCGTCGGCGGCGTCGGACGCGGAGCGGGCTGCGGCGGCGTGGGCTCCGGCTCGGGCGGGACCGGTTCCGGCGGCGTCTCGACCGGCGCGGTGGCCCCGTCCTCGGGCGAGGGTTCGGGCTGCGGATTGTCGGCGGGCGCGGCGGCGATCTCGATGTCCGAGACGATCGACACCGGCACCGAGTTCACCAGCGGCTTGGGCTCGTCCTTCGACGACCATGAGACAAGCGCGAGCGCCACCACCCCGGCGTGCAGGGCGACGGAACCGAAAATGGCGGGACTGGGCCGACGCAAGCGATCAGCCCTCCGCCGTCTCGTCAGCGGCCGTGTCGGTGATCAGGTTCAGCTTGGTGAAGCCCGAGGCCGACAGACGCGCCATCACGCGGGCCACGGCCTGATAGGGCGCACGGCCGTCGGCGCGGATGAAGACCGCCTTGTCGCGCGCCTTCTCGCCGCCCTCTTCGGCCACGCGGATCGCCAGATTCTCCCAGCGGACCTCGCTCTCGCCGATGAAGATGGCCCCGTTCTGATCGATCGAGACCGTGATCGGTTTATCGCTTGTCTCGACGGCGCTGGCCTCGGTCTTGGGCAGCTCCACCGGCACGCCGACGGTCAGCAGGGGCGCCGAGATCATGAAGATGATCAGCAGCACCAGCATGACGTCGACCAGCGGCGTGACGTTGATTTCGCTCAGGGGACGCTTGCGCGCGCGGCGTCGGCCGCGTCCGCCCGCGCTTCCGCCTCCTCCTCCGCCCAGGGCCATGGATCAGGCGCCCCGACGCAGGTTCAGGTCAGCAGACGGCGGGGGCGGCGGCGGCGGCGGAGCCGAGGGCGCGCCCAGACGACGGGCGATGGCCGACTGCAGGTCGTCCGCAAAGGCTTCCAGACGGCCCGTGAACTTGCCCGCCGACACCGAGAAGGCGTTGAAGGCGATATAGGCCGGGATGGCCGCCGCCAGACCGATGGCCGTGGCGAACAGGGCCTCGGCGATGGCCGGCGCCACGGTCGTCAGATTGGTGTTGCCCGCCGCCGCGATGCTGTCGAAGGCGTTCATGATGCCCCAGACCGTGCCGAACAGGCCGATGAAGGGCGAGGCCGTGGCCACGACCGACAGGACGCCCAGACCGTTCTCGATCTTCTGGCTCTCGCGGGCGATGACCGAGTCCAGCGCCCGGTCGATGCGGGCGATCAGCATCGAGCCCTGGGTGTCGGTCATGGCCCCGCGCGAGCGCGCCTCACGCCAGTCCTGCAAGGTCAGAACCAGCATGCGCGGCAGCGGCTCGACCGGCTGCGGCCCGGCCTGGGCCGCCACGTCTTCCAGCGACCGCCCGCTCTCGACCTGTTTCTCGAACTCGGTGGCGCGGACGTTCATGCGGGCGAAACGCACGGCCTTGTCGATGATGATCGTCCACGACCAGAGCGAGGCCGCGGCCAGGCCGATCATCACCGTCTTCACCACCCAGTCGGCGGTCATAAACAGCTCGATGGGATTCAGCAGCGAGGCGTCGACTGGGGCGGTCATGCGGGGTCCTTGGATGGGTCCGGTGTCGTCAGCCCTTTTCGAGCGGGCGGACGTGGCGGTTTCATGGCGGCGGGTCTAGCGGTCGTCGGGCCCCGCGTCACGGGGGGCCGATCTGACAACCTCGTTATTGCGAAGCTTCACCGGAGAGCCACGGCGTCACCAGTTCCACCAGCCGCTTCGTCGGCCGCCTCGGTCGCCCGTCCAGATGGATGCAGACCGCGACCACATCGGCCCGGCACAACACCTCGCCCTCGCGCTCGACCGTCTGGCGGATGATCAGGCGCGGCCCCCTGATCGCCTCATAGCGGGTTCGCACCACCAGGGCGTCGTCGATCCGCGCCGGCTTCACATACTTGATCGCCAGGTCCGACACGACGAAGGCCAGCGGTTCGTCCTGCTCCAGCAGTTCGACATGACCCACCCCCGCCAGTCGCAGAAAGTCCGACCGCCCCCGCTCGAAATAGCGGACATAGTTGGCGTGATAGACCAGGCCGGTGAAGTCGGTGTCCTCGTAATAGACCCGCACCGGCAGCAGGTGATCCTGCCCGTCGAAACGGCCGGCGGTCGGTTGGTCGGTCATGGATCAGCCCTGGGCGGAGGTCGTGACCGAGGCCTTAGCCGTCGGTCGGGGCGGATTGAAGCCCGGACAGAACTCGGCCTTCATGTCGGCGAACTCGGCGCCCAGGGGCTCGTCCCCCATCAGGATGCGGTTGGGCCGCGAGACGAAGGCCACGGCCTGCTTCTGTCCCGCGATCCCGGCGTAGCCGCAGACGGCGCGGCGCTTGCCAGCCTCCAGATAGCGCACCTCGGCGGCCGGCCCCATCTGGGCCTTCACCTGGCTCAGGGCCCGCTCGGCCGGGCTCGCCTGCTTCGGCCCGAACCGCGCGCCCTGGTTCAGTGCGACCAGACTCAGGGCGCCGAGCAGCAGCACCGCCGCGCCCAGCACGACGATCACCTGATCCGTCCCGATCCCGCCTCGCGCCATCGCCCGTCTCCCTTCGCCATGAAGCATGGCCGGGTTTGGCGGACGGGTGAAGCCCTTTTGCGAATGACTAGCGTTCCCCTTCTCCCTCAAGGGGAGAAGGATGCAGAACTACTTCCCGAACAGGTCCGGCGGCGGCGCGGGCGGGGCCTGCGGCGCCGTCAGTCCCAGATGCTCATAGGCCTTGGCGCAGGCCACACGTCCGCGCGGAGTGCGCATGATGAAGCCCTGCTGCAGCAGATAGGGCTCGATCACGTCCTCGACCGCGTCGCGCGCCTCGGCGATAGCCGCCGCCAGGGTGTCCATGCCCACCGGCCCGCCGCCGTAGTTCTCGATCAGGGCCTTGAGGAAGCGCCGGTCCAGACTGTCCAGTCCCTGCTCGTCGACCTCCAGCCGCGCCAGCGCCCGCGCCGCCGCCAGCCGGTCGATGGGCGTTCCCTCCGCATCGGCGAAATCGCGCACCCGCCGCAACAGACGCCCGGCGATGCGCGGCGTGCCCCGCGCCCGGCGCGCGATCTCCATCGCCCCGTCCTCGGTGATGGCTGCGCCCATCTTGCGCGCCGCTCCCCGGATCACCGCCGTCAGTTCCTCGGGCGTGTAAAATTCCAGCCGCAGCGGAATGCCGAACCTGTCCCGCAGCGGCGTGGCCAGCAAGCCCGCCCGCGTCGTCGCCCCGACCAGGGTGAAGGGCGCCAGGTCGATGCGCACGCTGCGCGCCGACGGCCCCTCGCCGATGATCAGGTCCAGCACATGATCCTCCATCGCCGGATAGAGGATCTCCTCCACCTGCGGAGCCATCCTGTGGATCTCGTCGATGAACAGGACGTCGCGCGGCTCCAGATTGGTCAGGATGGCCGCCAGATCCCCCGCCTTGGCCAGGATCGGCCCCGACGTGGCGCGGAAGCCAACCCCCAGTTCGCGCGCCACGATCTGCGCCAGCGTGGTCTTGCCCAGCCCCGGCGGCCCGAACAGCAGGACGTGGTCCAGCGCCTCGGACCGCGCGCGGGCGGCGTCGATGAAGACCTTCAGATTGCCCTTGGCCGCCGACTGGCCGACGAACTCGGACAGGGTCTGCGGCCGCAGCGCGCGGTCGTGCTGCTCCCCCCGCGCGGCGTCGGCGGAAATGATGCGGTCGTCGGTCATGCGCCCATCCCACTGCCGTCATCCTCGGGCGCCCGCAGGGCGACCCGGGGACCCAGACCTTTCGGCGGCAGGCCGTTTGAGAAAACGGCGCGAACTTCAGATGCCTGGGTCCCCGGGTCCGCTGCGCGGCCCGAGGATGACGGCGAATGGAGAGCCCTCACCGCCCCAGCTCCTGCAGCGCCGCGCGGATCACCGCCGGCAGCTCCGCCTCATCCCCCAGCCGGATCAGCGCCTGATCCACCGCCCGGCGCGCATTGATTTCGGCTATGCCCAGGCCCAGCAAAGCCGCGACCGCCTCGCCCGTCACGCTCGGCGGCGGCGGGGCGGCGGCGACCTCGGCGTGAACGCCCGGCGCGCTCGGCGCGAAATGGGCGTCGCCCAGGGCCTTGCCCTTCAGTTCGGTGACGATGCGCAGGGCCAGCTTCGGCCCCACCATATTGGCCCGCGCCACCGCCGCCTTGTCCTCGCGCGCCACCGCTGACGCCAGCTCCCCCGGCGGCAGGACGTCCAGCACGGCCAGGGCCGCCTTCGGCCCCACGCCCTGAATGGCCAGCAACAGGGTGAAGGCCCGCCGCTCGTCGCGCGTCAGGAAGCCATACAGCCGCGGCCCCGCATCCTCGCTCCACTGGCTATGGATATAGAGGGTCGTCTCGTCGCCCGGCGCCGGCAGACGCCCCAGGGTCCGCGCCCCGCAGGCGGCGACATAGCCCACCCCGCCGCAGTCGATCAGGCATTCCGCCTCCCCGACCTCGGCCAGAACCCCGCGCAAACGCCCGATCATGCCGCGCCCCTCAAACTCGCACTCAGGCTCAGGCTCAGGCTCCGCCGATGGTGGGCATGGGTGATGGCCACCGCCAGGGCGTCCGCCGCGTCCGCCTTCACATCCCCCGCTGCGGGCAACAGCCGCTTGATCATGAAGGCCACCTGGCTCTTGTCCGCCTGCCCGGCCCCGACCACCGCCTTCTTGACCAGGCTGGGGGCGTATTCCGCCACGCTCAGGCCCGCCCGCGCCGGGGCCAGCATGACCGCCGCCCGCGCATGGCCCAGCTTCAGCGTCGAGGCCCCGTTCATGTTGACGAAGACCTCCTCGATCGCCGCCTCGTCACACGAATAAGCCGCGCAGATCGACCCGACCTCCTCCAGCAGGTGCAGCAGCCGTTCCGGGAAAGGCGCCTTTTCCGGCGGGGCTGCCACCCCGTGCGCGATCCAGCGCAGGCGGCTGCCCTCGCTTTCGATCACGCCCCAGCCGGTGCGGCGCAGGCCGGGGTCCAGCCCCAGGATGCGAGTCGTTTCGTTCGCCATCCGTTCCTATTGCCCCAAAGAGGGTTAGCGAACAATGACCGCGCGTCGCGCCTTTCTCATTGCATATGCAATGATCGCGTGCTTTGCATACGCAATGGATGTCACCTCCCCCTGCATCTGCGGCCGCCTGCGCCGCGCTTCGCGCACCCTGTCGCGGCTCTATGACGAGGCGCTGACGGACGTCGGACTGAACATCAACCAGTTCGCCGTGCTGCGCACCCTCGCCCGCCTCGGCCCCTCGCGTCTGGCCGATCTGGCCGAGGCCACCCTGCATGAAAAGAGCGCCCTGTGGCGCACCCTGCAGCCCCTGATCCGTCAGGGCTGGGTCGTCGCCGAGGCCACGTCCGGCGCGCGCGGCCAGACCCTCAGCCTGACGCCCGGCGGCGTTCAGAAACTGGCCGACGCCCTGCCGCACTGGACCACGGCCCAGACCCGCGTCGCCGCCCTGCTCGGCCCACGCGAGGCGGCCCTGATCGACTTGTTGAGTGAGTTGGAAATCAATGCCTGACGCCGCCTCCCCGGCCCCCGCCTCCGGCCTGTCGCGCCGCGCCTGGATCATGATCCTGACGGGGGCGGTGATCGTCACCCTGTCGATGGGCGTGCGTCAGGCCTTCGGCCTCTTCCTGCGTCCCGTGGGTCTGGATCTGGAGATCGACCGCCAGACCTTCGGCCTGATCATCGCCGCCCAGAACTTGCTGTTCGGCCTCATACAGCCCTTCGTCGGGGCCTGGGCCGACAAGCACGGCGCGGGCAAGGTCGCGGTCGGCGGCGCCCTGGTCTATCTGGTCGGCTTGGCCGTGGCGGCGACGGCCGCCAACGCCCTCGGCCTCATGCTCGGCTTCGGCGTCATGGTCGGCCTGTCGATGGCGGGCGTGACCTTCGTGGTGGTGCTGGGCGCCGTCGGCCGCGCCGTCCCGCCCGAGAAGCGCACCCTGGCCTTCGGCATCGTCACCGCCGGCGGGTCGTTCGGCCAGTTCCTGGTGGTTCCGGCGGCGCAAGGCCTGCTCGACGCCCTCGACTGGCGCGTCACCCTGTTCGTGCTCGGCGGCATGGTCGCCCTGATCATCCCCCTGGCGCTCGGCGTGGCGGGCAAGCCCCCGGCCCCGACCGCCCGCGACGGCCTGCCGCTCAAGGCCGCCCTGAAGGAGGCCCTGACCAACCCCAGCTACGCCCTGCTGAACCTCGGCTTCTTCGTCTGCGGCTTCCACGTCGCCTTCGTCGGCACCCACCTGCCCGCCTACCTGCGCGACATGGGGCTGTCGGGCGGGGTCGGCGCCGCCTCCCTGGCCCTGATCGGCCTGTTCAACATCGCCGGCTCCTGGCTCTGGGGCGCCTGGGGCTCCAAGGGGTCGAAGAAGGGCCTGCTGACCCTGCTCTACGCCCTGCGCGCCGTGGCCATCGCCGTCTTCCTGCTGGTCCCCCTGTCGCCGGCCAGCGCCCTGATCTTCGCCGCGACCTTCGGCTTCCTGTGGCTCGGCACCGTGCCCCTGACCAATGGTCTGGTGGCCCAGATCTTCGGCGTGCGCCATCTGTCGGCCCTGGCTGGCATCGTCTTCCTCAGCCATCAGGTCGGGGCCTTCCTCGGCGCCTGGCTGGCGGGCGTCGCCTTCGACCTGACCGGCTCCTACACGGCGATCTGGACCCTCTCCATCGCCCTGGCCGTCATGGCCGCCCTGGCCAACGTCCCGGTGCGCGAGGCCCCGGTCGTGCGCGCTGAAGCGGTCCCCGCCGAGTGAACCGCCGCGTCATCGTCGGTCTCGGCCTGCTGGCGCTCGTGGCGCTGGGCGGCTGGCTGTGGAGCCGTCACGGTCTTGCCGTCTGGCTCGACGCCGCCATCGCCTTCTGCATCTAGCCTGTCGCAGTCGCCCGCTCAGTCATCCCGCGGCATGACCGAGAACCCGGCCAGCCCGCCCTGCTGCGCCAGCCGCGCCGACAGGTCGTCGACCCGCAGCGGCATCGGCCCGCGCGCCTTGATGTGGTGCTCGTGGATCTGGCCGTCGTGGCTGACCACATGGCCGACCCGCACCGGCTTCAGCCCGCTGTCGGCCAGCAGGCCGCGCAGGATCGCCTCGCCCGGCGCCTCGCCGCGCGCCCAGCGCAGGGTCACGTCCACCACGCCGACATGCGGCAGGCGGGCGTCGAGGAACCTCAGGATGGCCAGCACCAGCAGGGTCGCGCCCCCGGCGATCAGACCCAGGTCCCACATGCCGATCCCGAACATCACCCCCACCGCCGAGGTGGTCCACAGCGACGCCGCCGTGGTCAGGCCGTGCACCGAAAACCCCTCGCGGAAGATCACCCCGGCGCACAGGAAGCCGATGCCGGTCAGGATGCCGTGCGACATCCGGGTCGGGTCGATCACCAGCCTCTGGTCCGGCAAGGCGACAAAGGCCCAGGTCGCCTGATGCATGGCGGCCAGCATCAGCACGCAAGACGTCATGCAGACCAGGATATGGGTGCGAAAGCCTGCCGGATGCCCGTGATAGGTCCGCTCGATCCCGATCAGTCCGCCCGCGACCATCGCCGCCGCCACCGGCCCGATCAGGGCCCAGTCCAGGGTTCCGGCCAAAGCCCCGCCTATCGTCATGTCCGACCCTCAAGCTGTACAGGACCGTTCACCGTGAACCCCTCGGCGCCCGGCGGCAAGCCTCAGTCGTCGCGCGGGTCCAGCACATAGTCCGTCACCCCCGGCAGGGCGCACAGCCGCGCCGCCAGCGCCTTCAGCTCGGCCTCGCCCCCGGCCTTGACGCGCCAGCTGCGCCGCACCGTCGTCCCGCCGTCGATCAGCTCGAACCGGTCATGGCGCGGCGCCGGGTCGATCGCCCTCAGCGCCGCCTCGACCTCGGCCTCGGGCGAGGGTCCCTCACGGCGCCAGCGCACCTCCACATCGGTCAGCACCCGCGCCGGCAGCCGCACGCTGACCAGCCGCAAGGCCACCAGGATCACCCCCGTCGTCGCCGTCCCCACCACGCCTAGGGTGAACAGCCCCGCCCCGAACAGCAGGCCGATGGCCGAGGTGATCCACAGGCTCGCCGCCGTCGTCAGCCCGTGGATGGAAAACCCGGTGCGGAAGATGACGCCCGCGCACAGGAAGCCGATCCCGGTCAGCACCCCGTGCGCCATCCGCGTCGGATCGGTGACGATGTTCTCGTCCGGCAGGGCGCGAAACGCCCAGTCCGCCTGCCCCATGGCCGCCAGCATCAGCAGGGCCGAGGCCAGGCTGACCAGGATATGGGTGCGGAACCCCGCCGCCCGGCCGCGCCACTCGCGCTCGAACCCGATGATCCCGCCCGCCACGACGGCGCCCAGGATCGGCAGGGCGAAACTCTCGATCTGCGTCAGGCTCATGCCACGGCAACGGTCAGCTGCGCGCGGCCGTTCCCCTAGTCCAGCCGATAGCGAATGGTGAAGGCGATCTGGCTCTCGGTCGGCTGGCCGTCTTCCAGCCGCGGTCGAACCCGCGCCTTCAGCGTCGCCTTCACCGCCTGCTCGCCGAACCCCACGCCCGCAGGCGCCTCCTCGGCGATGCGGCAGGCGCGCACATGGCCGTCGGCGGCGGTCCGGCATTCCAGCCTCGCCATCCCGACTTCCTCCCCCGCCCGCTGCGCCGCCCGTGGGAACTCGGGCTGGGGCGCCTCCAGCCAGGCCGGGTTGGTGATCGCCCGCCCCTCGTCGTTCATATAGGGCGCCGGCGCCGAGACGCCTTGCTCAGGCGGCACGGTATAGGACGACAGGGTGTCGGACTGCTCCATCTCTGGCATTGACGGCCAGTCTATCCGCACCCGCACTGTGGAAAGAACCCAGGCCGCGCCCGCCATCACAAGCAGGCTCGCGATCCAGACGCCCAGCTTGACCCATAGCCAGACCGGCTCCTCGACCGGGCGCGCATCCACCCCCGGCGGGCGCCGTTGCGGATCCTGATCTTCGGTCATTTCAGCCCCCCGGCCCTTCAAGTCCGCCACAGACCTAGCAAGAAGGCCGCGCGGACGGAAACACCCCGTTTCTCTCGCCCCGGCCCCGCTTGCTCCGGCCCGACATCAGGCGCACCTTTCGCCTATCCGCGATAGCCGAAAGGAGGTCGCCATGCGCCCCGCCCTGTTCGTTGCGTTCCTCGCCTGCGTCGCCTTCGCCGGCCTGTCGGCCGCGCCCGCCGCCGCCCAGGAGACCCGCGCCCAGTTCCTCGACCGCTGCCGCGCCGAAACCCTGGCCGCCAGTCCCGGCTCCGACGCCTGGGTCGATGAGGCCTGCGCCGGGCGATGGCCGGGCGTCACCCGCTCCAACCCCATGCTCGACGCCCTGCTGTCGCTGTTCGTCGCCGAAACGCCGTCCGCCCTTGATCCGGCCGACGTCCGCGCCCGCGCCGCCATGGTCCGTTGGCGCTCGGCCTCGGAAGGCGAGCTGGCGGGCCTGAACGTCGAGACGACGCGCACCCCGACCACGCGCCTGGTCCTCAACTGGTCGGCCATGGGCGAGCCGGTCCCCTATGAGCCGATCGAGGCCCTCAGGGTACGCGGCGCGAGCGTCGATCCGATCGGCTGCTACGCCTATGGCGCGGGCGAATCCAACAGCGTCTGGCGCGTCGCGGCGCCCGGCCATGTTCCCTTCGCCCTGACCGTCTACCGACGCGAGGCCCCGACGGCCTCGGCCCTGTCCCACATCACCGTCAGCGCCGACGCTGAGCGCAACATCCCGACGCTCGACGACCTCAGGGCCGCCGAGCCGGATCCGGCCTGGATGGAGACCTGCCCCCGCTAGACGTCAGCCCGCGTACTTGGCCGCGTCTTCGTCCGAGATGTCTTCGTTGGAATAGACCGACGACACGTCGTCCTCGGCGTCCAGGGCGTCCAGCAGCTTGAACAGGGTGCCGACGGCCTCGCCGGTGACCGGCACTTCCGACTGCGGCTTCCAGACGATGGCGGTCGACTTCGGGTCGCCCAGCACCTTGGACATGGCCTCGGCCACCTCGTTCAGGTCCTCGTAGGCGGTCCAGATGACGTGACCCGGCGCGTCCTCATAGATGTCCGGCTTGACCAGGTCGCTCTCGACGTCCGCGGCGCCCGCCTCGATGGCGGCCTCCATGACGGCGTCCTCGGTGCCAGCCTCGGCGGGATAGGTGATCTTGCCCACCTTGTCCCACATGAAGGCGACCGAGTTCATCTCGCCCAGGGCGCCGCCGTTCTTCTTGAAGGCCGTGCCGATGTTCGAGGCCGCGCGGTTGCGGTTGTCCGTCAGGGCCTCGACGATGATGCCGACGCCGCCCGGACCCCGGCCCTCGTAGCGGACTTCTTCCATCGTGTCGGCGTCGCCGCCGGCGGCCTTGTTGATGGCGCGCTGGATGACGTCCTTGGGCAGGCTTTCGGCCTTGGCGTTGTTGACCGCCAGACGCAGGCGCGGGTTCAGCGCCGGATCGGGCATGCCCGACTTGGCGGCCACGGTGATGTCGCGCGACAGTTTGGAGAACAGCTTCGAACGCTGGGCGTCGGCGCGCCCCTTGCGGTGCATGATGTTCTTGAATTTCGAGTGGCCGGCCATGAATCTCGCTGCCAGATTTCTGAAACGTGAGGCGCGCCCTTTACTGGATGTGCGATCCTCTGTCACGACTGGGAACCGCCCGACCGCGCCGGGGATTTAGCGCAGGCAATAAGGAGACGCCTATGGCCGCCGCCGACGACACCTATCTGGACGACGCCTATGACGAGGGCCTCGACCACGCCCACGCGGGCGAGATCGTCGAGTGGTACGCCAAGCGCCCGGTCACCGTCTCCACCGCCGCCGCCACCGGCTCCCTGGTCGCCGCCTTCGCCCTGGGCGCCCTGACGGCCGTCGGAACCCTGTTCCTCCTGCGCCAGTACGACGAACGCTAGGGCCTAAAGCGCTTCCAGAAACGCCCGCAGCGGCTCGGGGATGGCTGCGGGCCGCATGGTCGCGCGCTTCACCATGACATGGACGAAGAAGCCCTCGGCCGTCGCCTCGTCCTCGTCGTTGCGGAACAGGCCGACTTCATAACGAATGCTGGACGACCCCAGCCGCCCGACCCGCACCCCGGCGTGGATCACGTCGGGATAGGCGGCCGAGGCGTGGAACCGACAGCCGGATTCCGCCGCCACCCCGATCACCTCGGCCCCCGTCACGTCCAGCAGGCCCGCCTCGATCAGCATCTGATTCACCGCCGTGTCGATGAAGGCGTAATAGGCGACGTTGTTGACGTGGCCATAGGCGTCATTGTCGGCCCAGCGCGTCGTCAGCCGCACGAACCGCGCATAGTCGCCGCGCCTCCCCCTGCTCCGCTCCGTCATCGTCGCCCCTTGGCCTCCGCTACGTCATGCGCCTAGCCTGCCAGCAGATGGGAGCCCTGACCATGCCGACGACCACCCGCGCCGCCGTCCTGCGCCACATGGGCGCCGCGCGCCCCTACGCCGACAGCCGCCCCCTCGGCATCGAGACCCTCACCCTCGACGATCCCGGACCGGGCGAGGTCCTGGTCGCCGTCAAGGCGGCCGGCCTGTGCCATTCGGATCTCTCGGTCATCAACGGCGACCGCCCCCGCCCCCTGCCGATGGCCCTGGGGCACGAGGCGGCTGGCGTGGTCCAGGCCCTGGGCGAGGGCGTCGCCGACCTCGCTGTCGGCGACCACGTCGTCATGGTCTTCATGCCGTCCTGCGGCCACTGCACCCCGTGCGCCGAGGGCCGCCCCGCCCTGTGCGAACCCGGCGCCGCCGCCAACGGCAAGGGCGAGCTTCTGACCGGCCGCCGCGCCCTGCACGCCGGGCCCGAGCCCCTGAACCACCACCTTGGCTGTTCCGCCTTCGCCTCTCACGCCGTGGTGTCGCGCCGCTCCCTCGTCAGGATCGACCCCGACCTGCCGTTCGAGCACGCCGCCCTGTTCGGCTGCGCCGTCCTGACCGGCGTGGGGGCCGTGGTGAACACGGCGGGCGTCCGCGCGGGCCAGTCGGCGGTCATCGTCGGCCTCGGCGGCGTGGGTCTGGCCAGCGTCCTCGGCGCCCTGGCCTCGGGCGCCTCGCCCGTCGTCGCGGTCGATCTGTCCGGGGACAAGCTCGCTCTCGCCCGCTCGCTCGGCCCGGAGGGCGTGGTCCAGACCGTCAACGCCGCCGCTCCCGACGCCGTGGATCAGGTCCGCGCCCTGACCAACGGCGGCGCCGACTTCGTGTTCGAGATGGCCGGCTCGGTCCGCGCCCTCGACAGCGCCTGGCGCATGACCCGGCGCGGCGGGACCACCGTCACCGCCGGCCTGCCCCCGCCCGAGGCCGCCCTGGCCGTCAACGTCGTGTCGCTGGTCGGCGAGGAGCGCACGCTGAAAGGCTCCTACATCGGAACCTGCGTCCCGACCCGCGACATCCCCCGCTACGTCGCCCTGTTCCGCCAGGGCCGCCTGCCGGTCGATCGCCTGCTCAGTGGAACCCTGCCGCTGGACGACATCAACGCCGCCTTCGACGCCCTGGCCGACGGGCGGGCCGTCCGACAGGTGATCCGCTTCTAGGCGCCGATGTTCTGGCCGACGCTGATGAAGTCGCCGCCTCCATCTGGACCCTGATCATGTCCCGTATCCGCCGACGCCTGACCAATCCTCGCCCGTGCAACGGGGGAGGATCAGACTACGCCAGCAGGTCCTCGACCTCTTCCCGCGTGCCCAGCGACGACTGCGCGCCGGGCCGGGTCGCCGCCAGCGCGCCCGCCGCACAGGCGAAGTGCAGGGCCGCGTCCGGCGTCATTCCGTCCAGCAAGGCCACGACGATGGCGCCCACGAAGGCGTCGCCCGCCCCGGTCGCGTCGATGGCGTGAACGCGCGGCGGCGTGGCCCAGGCCATCTCGACGCCGCGCCGGTACATGACCGCCCCGCGCGCGCCCTTGGTCACCGCCACCAGTCCGCCGCCGACGTGCAGCGCGTCGCCATAAAAGGCCGCCTCCGTCTCGTTGACCACGATCAGGTCGGCCCGCCGCAGCAGGGCCTCCGACACCGGGGCCGCCGGCGCCAGGTTGGCGCAGACGAAGTCCGTCGCCCGGCCCACCGCCGCCTCGACCGTCTCGATCGGCAGCTCCAGTTGGACGATCAGCGGCGTCTCGATCCGCGACGGCAGTTGTTCCGGCGTGACGAAGTGGTTGGCCCCGGCGGCGACCACGATCTGGTTCTCTCCGCTGGGATCGACCGCGATCAGGGCCACCCCGGTCGGCGCCGCGATGTCCGTCTCGACCCCCGACAGGTCCACCCCGTGCGCCAGCATCAAAGCCACCGCCGCGCCGGACATCTCGTCCTCGCCGACCCGTCCGATCAGGCTGACCTCCGCCCCCAGCCGTCGCGCCGCCAGCGCCTGATTGGCGCCCTTGCCGCCCGCGTGGCGCGCCAGCGTCGCCCCCGTCACCGTTTCGCCCGGCGCAGGCAGGCTGGGCGCCGAGGCTGTCATGTCCAGATTGATCGACCCGACGACGGTGATCCTCATAGCCCTGCTCCCAGTCGTTCGGCGATCAGGGCGAAGACCCCGTCCGCATCCGCCCTTGTCGCCCAGAAATGCCTGGCCGTCGCGGCCTCGACGCGAAACTCGACCGCCGTATGGCCGCGCGTCAGATCGCTCTCGGTCTCCACCGCGATCCGGCACGGCGCCAGCTCGAACAGCTCCGGCTTCAGCAGCCAGGCCACGGTGCAGGGATCGTGCAGCGGCCCGGCGTCCCAGCCGACGATCTCGCGTTCGGTCCGCTGCGAGAAGCGCAGCATCCCCGCCGCCGTCCGCCCCGAGGCCGTGTCCACCGCCTCGATCGTCCGGATGCGTTCCTCGGTCGAGCGCACCTGATGGGTGGCGTCCAGCCCCAGGACGATCATCCGGCAACCGGACGCGAAGACCTCGGCCGCCGCGTCCGGGTCGGCCCAGATGTTGAACTCGGCGCTGGCGGTGATGTTGCCGCCCTCGCTGCGCGCCCCGCCCATGACCACCACCGGCCCCAGATGGTCCGCCAGCTTCGGCTCGGCCCGCATGGCCAGGGCCAGGTTGGTCATCGGCCCCATGACGATCAGGGCCACGCTGCCCGCGGGCCGTTCCATCACCAGCCTTGCGATGGCTTCGGCCGCCGTCCCCTCGGCTGTCGGCACGGTCGGCTCGAACGGCTCAAGATCCCCCAGCCCCTCGGGCCCGTGGAACTCACCCGCCCCCGCCGGTTCGCGCTTCAGGGGCCGCTCGGCCCCGACAAAGACAGGCACGTCCTCGCGCCCGGCGATCTGGCGCAGGATGCGCGCGTTGCGCGCCGTCTTTTCGGCGCTGACGTTGCCCCCCACCGTGGTCACGGCCAGCAGGTCGAGGTCGGAAGAGGCGAAGGCGGTCAGCAACCCCGTGGCGTCATCCACGCCGGGGTCGCAATCAATGATGAGGGACTGTTTCACCCGACGGGTGTGCCGCGTGACGGCGCACGAGGCAACCGCATCACCCTCAATCCTCCCCTGCGCAGCGGGGGAGGGGGACCATGCGCAGCATGGTGGAGGGGGCGAGATCGAGCGCCGGGTCTGAAAACCAGCCGCGCCTCGACGCGAAATCGGCAGGAGGTCGAGCGCGTGTCCGCCCCCTCCACCGCCTGCGGCGGTCCCCCTCCCCCGTTGCACGGGGGAGGATCCCGGCTCTACAGACACGCCCCCACGCACGCCCGCGCCAGCACCTCGGCCGAGTCCGTCAGCGGAACCGCCACGTCGCCCGCGTCCAGCAGCAAGGGCGCCTCGGTGCAGCCGCCGATGATCCCCTGCGCCCCCGCCGCGACCAAGGCCTCGGCCAGCCCCCGCATGGCCGCCCTCTGTTCCGGCCCCGTGTCGCCCGCCTTGACCCCGAACACCACGGCCATGAAGCGCGCCCGGTCGGCCTCGGACAGCCGCACCATCTCCACGCCCGCGACCGCCAGAGCCTCGGCGTAGAGGGCCTCGCCCCCCGGCGTCGCCAGCACCCCGATCCGGGTAGCCCCGTCCGCGGCCGCAGCCTTCGCCGTCTCGGCCACCATGTCGATGAAGGGAACACCCGCCGCCCGGATCGCTGCTGCATGGGCGTGGGCCGTGTTGCACGGCATGGCCAGGACCTCGGCCCCGGCGGCCTTCAGCCGCAGCGCCATCTCGCCCAGGGTCCACCCCGCCGCCTCGGGCTGGCTGTGTCTGTTCGGGACCTGCGGGTTCATGTCCATGACCACCCGCACATGGTCCTCATCGCCCCTGGCCGGGGTCAGGGCCTGGACTCGCGCCAGAAAGGCCAGCGTCGCCGCCGGTCCCATGCCGCCCAGAACGCCCAAAGTCTTCATGCCGCGCGCCCCTGTCTTGCTCGGAAACACATCTTTCAACCGTTCGCTGACGAAGGAAACCGCCCCCTCGCCGACCTGCGTTCGACAATCATGGTGAACGCGTGAATTCTTGCGGAACCAAGTTTCAGGTCCGTTGTTATTGCATCGGACACATCGGACGCCCCCCAACCCCGATGTCGTCTGTGGCGGTCCGGCCTTAACGCCCCCCCGACTGAGAAGCCGGACCGCCCCCCTCTCCCCCTACGCTTCAACATCTCGATCAAGCCTTCGCGCGCCCGCCTCGCTTGACCTGCCCCCGAAACGGGCTAGGGTCGCGCCGTTCTCCGGGGGGTCGCAATCGAGCGGCTGAGATAGAGGTTTCTCCTCTGACCCGTCGAACCTGATCCGGGTCATGCCGGCGAAGGGATGAGTACGCTTCCGGCCTCGGCTTCACGCCACAGGACCGGCACGCCCGACGTCGGCGGACCTCAAACGTTTTGAGGCCGCCATGAACATCAACGTCACCGCGACGACCGAACAGCCGCACGAGCCGAACATCGAGCTCCCCCTCGCCGACGCCCGCAAGGCCGTCGCCGCCGAGCACGGCCGCATCCCCACCGGCCCCCGCGCCGGCGGCGTAAAGGTCTATGTGGCGGGCGAGCTCTACCCCGACATCCGCGTCCCCTTCCGCGAGGTCGCCGTCCACCCCAGCGCCAACGAACCGCCGGTGACGATGTACGACAGCTCCGGCCCCTACACCGACCCCAATGTCGCCATCGACATCAGGAAGGGCCTGCCCCGCGTGAAGTCGTCGTGGCAGCTGGACCGCGGCGACATCGCCCCCGTCCTGAACCCGCGCGAGGTCAAGCCCGAGGACAACGGCCACGCCAGCGGCAAGCACCTGGCCCCCCGCTTCGACGTCTCGAACCATCAGGTCTTCAAGGGCGTCGAGGGCCGCCCGGTCACCCAATACGAATACGCCAGGGCCGGGATCATCACGCCCGAGATGGAATACGTCGCCATCCGCGAGAACCTGCGCCGCGAGCAGAACGCGCCCTGCATCCGCGACGGCGAAGACTTCGGCGCCTCCATCCCCGACTTCGTGACGCCTGAGTTCGTGCGTCAGGAAATCGCCCGCGGCCGCGCCATCATCCCGCACAACATCAACCACCCTGAAGTCGAGCCGATGATCATCGGCCGCAACTTCCTGGTGAAGATCAACGCCAACATCGGCAACTCGGCCGTCCTCTCCAGCGTCGATGACGAGGTGGACAAGCTGGTCTGGGCCACCCGCTGGGGCGCCGACAACGTCATGGACCTGTCGACGGGCCGCAACATCCACAACATCCGCGACTGGATCATCCGCAACTCGTCCGTCCCCATCGGCACCGTGCCCATCTATCAGGCGCTGGAGAAGGTGAACGGCATCGCCGAGGATCTGACCTGGGAGGTGTTCCGAGACACCCTGATCGAACAGGCGGAACAGGGCGTGGACTACTTCACCATCCACGCGGGCGTGCGCCTGCCCTTCGTGCCGATGACGGCCAAGCGCGTCACGGGCATCGTCTCGCGCGGCGGCTCCATCATGGCCAAGTGGTGCCTGGCCCACCACAAGGAGAGCTTCCTCTACGAGCACTTCGAGGACATCTGCGACATCATGCGCGCCTATGATGTCTCCTTCAGCCTCGGCGACGGCCTGCGCCCCGGCTCCATCGCCGACGCCAATGACGAGGCCCAGTTCGCGGAACTGCGCACCCTCGGCGAGCTGACCAAGATCGCCTGGGCCAAGGGCTGCCAGGTCATGATCGAAGGCCCCGGCCACGTGCCGATGCACAAGATCAAGGCCAACATGGATGAGCAGCTCAAGCACTGCCACGAGGCGCCCTTCTATACGCTTGGCCCGCTGACCACCGACATCGCCCCCGGCTACGACCACATCACGTCCGCCATCGGCGCGGCCATGATCGGCTGGTTCGGCACGGCCATGCTCTGCTACGTCACGCCCAAGGAGCACCTGGGCCTGCCTGACCGTCAGGACGTCAAGGACGGCGTCATCACCTACAAGATCGCCGCCCACGCCGCCGACCTGGCCAAGGGGCACCCCGCCGCCCGGATGCACGACGACGCCCTGTCGCGCGCCCGCTTCGAGTTCCGCTGGGAGGACCAGTTCAACCTCGGCCTCGACCCCGAAACCGCCCGCAAATACCACGACGAGACCCTGCCGAAGGAGGCCCACAAGACCGCCCACTTCTGCTCCATGTGCGGCCCCAAGTTCTGCAGCATGAAGATCAGCCAGGACATCCGCGACGCCGCCAAGGCCCAGAACGACGCGGGCGCCAGCCTCGCCGCTCAGGAAGCCGAAGCCGGCATGGCGGAGATGAGCGCCAGGTTCCGGGCGGGTGGGGCAGCGATTGAGGTGAAGGTCTAAGGGAAGATTGCCGACAGCTAGGCGGCTTGCTCCTGCCGAGCCAGCCTAGCTTGTCGCCTCGCTAAAACACCGGCACGTCTCTCGCGCTCAGCCTGACTTAGGTATGCCTCGGTGGAAGCAAGAGACAGGACATCATAGGTAAATTCGTTTATAGCAGACAATACAGCCGAACGATACCGCTCTATTTTCTGCAAATCAGCTTCAACGAAAGCGCCGTGAGCGACCTTATTTCGCCGCTCTAGAAGACGCTTGCATATGACATCAAGATCATACTTAGATTTATCTACATCAAGACCGATAACTGCACATATGTTGTCAAAAACCTTCTCCTTTAGGTTCGACCCCGTATCTATTCGGTCCCTGAATAAATCTTTATCTAGAGATTTTCTCCTATTTATTACATTAATCATTATCGCAATGTGATCTGCGGAACCTTTTTTGGTACCCATAAAGAGATCCATTTCACGCTTAGACATAACCCAAACGAAATTGTCGCTTAGATCCGAGAATTTTCGAGCATTCTCACTTACATAATTGAGATACTGCTGCGCGGCGTTTTTTACAAAACCTTCCCAATGCGCGTAAAGCAATGTCAATGAAGCTCGCATGAGCGTCAATTTCTCGTCTTCAGATGTAGCCGCCGCAAGCATTGCGGTGAGGGCGAGAATTTCTCGGCGACGCCAGATAAGGTCGCTCTCTAGAGCAGCGGTCAGACCCAACAAATTCATTGAGGCGCGAACCACGCCTCGCCAAACGGGATTGTCAGCCTGAGCCTGCTGGTGCCCGAGACACCGCTGGACGAAGCACGACGCATAACAGGCTCTTCCCACACATCGGCCAATCGCCCCCTAACAAAGGCGACAGGGTCAGGAAGCTCGCTAATCGCTTGATAATTTCTTGCAATACCAACAACGATCGCCTCAAGCGCTGTATTCTGAGGAGGCTTTGCAGCTTGGCCATCCCGGCCAGGCTTATACAATGCACGATCCCCACCTGCCGCAACGATTAGGTCAAAAGTATTTTCCACGGCCTCAAGAACAACATTCCTGTCGACATCATCACCTTCAATTAAATTTAGAGTGCGATCGTCAAAGAAATCCTCCACGTCTTGATTTCCGCCTATACCCCATCTTGTAAGCACGGCAGCACGGTTGATATACTCAATATCAACCTGCTCATTCATTTGATTTCGACTGAAACGGAACAATGTCGTAAACGCATTACGCTGAGCAGATTCCCGAATCCTCGTCAAGAACGTTGGATCCTGCATTACAACCATACAGTTTCGAAGCTCTTGTCGATTTGCTTTTGTTCCTCCGCTATTCAACCTTTGAAACAGATCATACTTGCTAGTTTGATCGGAAGATCGTCTCAAAATTTGAATTGATATTTTTGCACGCTTGAGACGAATACGCTCGCCATTTCCAAGCAGAAGATCAGACCGCGAGGCTTCGGTCTCTCGCCAAGCCACCCCTTCAAGCTCGGTTAAGTGTCGACCTGCAACCAGAGGTATCGGATCAATAATACCGTCCCCCTCCGGATTTCTAAGTTCCCCAACAAACTGCAGTATCGTAGACGTTCTCTGAAGTCCGTCGATCAACTCCCAAACCCTAGATTCTGTTTCTATAACAAAAATCGGAGGAATAGGTATACCAAGAAGCAACGATTCAATGAACGAACTTTTCTGTTCTATATTCCACCTGAACAGGCGCTGGTATTCCGGAGTTATCTTTATCTCGCCGTCACGATAAATATTTATAAGTTCACCGACAGACATATCATAGCTGTCGGTCGAAACTTGGCGTTCTGCCGTTTCGATTTGAATGCTAAGTGCCGCGCTCGTCATTAGAATCCCCAAATTTTCTAGACGACATTGCCAGCGATATGTTCAGGGCTCAATCCGCATTAGTTATCACCGTTCCTTACACACCCTCGCCCTCCTCGCTGGGCCGAACGGCGCCGAGAAGACCCCTTCATTCAAGAGCTTCCTGCGGGAGCGGGCACAGGCAACACGCCCACCGCAGCCGCGTCTTCGCGGCGCAGGCCGGGGGATAACGGAAGCAAGGGGCGCGCCTAACCCCCGTCCGATCCTGACGCACCCGTCCGCCACCCTCCTTCCCGTAGGCAGGAGGAGGCGAGATGGACGACGCGCGGGAGGCATACTGGCACGAGGGCGAGCCCCGGATCGTCGCCTCGGGACGGTGGGAGCAGGATGAGTTCGGCGACACCACCTACATCCCCGACCATGTGCGGCCCTCGACGGCGGAAACCACCAGGGCGGACGGCCCGCCTGTCGGCGGCGGCCTCATGGACGATCCCGCAAACGACCCCACCGGCGACACTGGCTATCGCGTCCGCTCGGAGCGGACCTGGGCGGCGGCGCGGCGCGACTATCTGGCCGGGGACGCGGCCGAGGCCGTCTGCGCCCGCTATGACCTGAAGCTGGGGACCCTACGGTCCCGCGCCGCGCGCGAGGGCTGGCGCCGCAGCGACGTCGAGGACGTCTGGCCCGATCCGCAGGACGAGGCTCCCGACGCCTCCCCGCCCGACCTGGCCCGGATGGCGGCCCAGGCCCTGATGCGCCTGAACCGCGCCCTGCAACGTGGCCGCGCCGCCGAGGCCGCCTCCTGGCTGCGCACCTGGCGCGCGCTTTCCAGCGTTAATTTGGCCGACCCCGCCCTTCTGGCCGCCGCTGCACCCGAACCCCAACCCGATCCCGCCGCCCGGCTGGACGCCGACCTGAAAGCCGTCGCCGAGGTCGCCCGCGACGCCGCGCGCCTCTCGCCCGACGACCACGCCGGCCGCCGCGCCATCGAAACCCGCATCGCCGCCCTCAAGGCCCGCCTCGACCCCGAGGGGAGGATTTCAGACGATTCAGACGAATTGGACTCTGTTTTCCTTAATCCCCCTTCCCCCTCGAGGGGGGAAGGGTCGGGGATGGGGGTGGGCCCGCCGCCGACGCCGGATTAGGCGCAAGAGGCGCCGCCTCCCTCGCCAAAACAGGCCATCCGCCAGACTACACCCCCACCCAACCCTCCCCCCTCGAGGGGGAGGGCTTTCAGGACGCGCTCTAAACCTCCGCCGCGATCTGCCGCAGCGCCTGTTCGAACGCCGCCGCCGGTTGGCCGCCGCTGATCAGGTATTTCCCCTCGACCACCACCGCCGGCACCGACGTAATCCCCCGAGCGCGCCACAACTCCTCCGCCCCGCGCACCTCCTGCGCATACCGCCCCGAAGCCAGGACCTCGCCCGCCTCGGCCCGGTCCAGCCCCGCCGCCTCGGCGGCCTCGGTCAGGACGCGGGCGTCGGTGATGTTGCGGTTGTCGGTGAAGTGGGCGGTGAACAGGGCGCGCTTCAGGGCCTCCTGCTTGTCGGGCGCCGTCTCGTGGGCCCAGTGCAGCAGGCGGTGGGCGTCGAAGGTGTTCCAGATGCGGCTGTCGTTGCTCATCCGCATGTCGAAACCGACCTCGGCGGCGCGGGCGCGGATCATCTCGCGGTTCTGGGCCGACTGTTCGGGCGTGGAGCCGTACTTGCGGCCGATATGCTCGACGATGTTCTCGCCCTCGGGCGCGATCTGCGGGTTCAGCTCGAACGGCTGGAAGGTGATGTCGGCCGCGACCCCCTCGCCCTTCAGCGTCTCCAGCGCGGTCGTCAGCCCGCCCAGCCCCACGGCGCACCAGGGGCAGACCACGTCCGAGACGAAGTCGATCTTCAGGGTCTTCAGCGGGGCGGGCGTGTCGGTCATGGGGCGGTTCCTCCGGTTATCCGCACCATATGGTGTTGCTGATCAGACGCGCCAGATCGGAGGCGGCTTTTTACGCCCCCTTGCGCCCCATCAGGGGCGACAGGGTCTGGTTGACCTCGTCCATGACCGAGCCCTTGCCGGCGGCGACGCGGGACTCCAGTTCGTCGGCCCTTTCCTGCAGGCGACGAATATCCTCGATGCGGGGGTCGTCCTCGGGCACGGCGACCAGGGCCGCGCGGCGCGCCTCGATCTCCGCCAGCAGGGCGTCAAAGCGCTTGTGGTCCAGCCCCTCGCCCTGCTCGAACAGGGCGATCGCTTCTTCAAGGGCGGCTTCAAAGGCGGCTTGGTCGGGCATGACGTTCCTCTTATGCTCACGCTTATCAATGAGCGGGATGCGGCGCGGGTTCCGTCTTGGCCGCCGCTCACGAAGGGTTTACGGGGCGGGACGACCTGACCCCCTGCCTGCGGAGCGCCCTGATGCGGACCCTGACCCTGACGACCGGCCTGCTGACGCTGCTGCTGGCCGCCTGCGAGCTCGGCCCCGACGCCGTGTCGCGCATTCCGGCCACGGCCGCCGCGACCGGGGCGACCTGCGCCGTGCCGGCCGACCTGACGCCCGCCCGCCCCTATACGCCGCCAGCCGACGAGGTGGCCGCCGACGTCCCCGTCGCCTTCAACATGCTGGCCGTCAGCTGGTCGCCCCAGGCCTGCCGCTCGGGCAAGGACTACCCGGACGCGCGCCATCAGTGCGCCAGCAACCAGTTCGGCCTGACCCTGCACGGCCTGTGGCCCAATGGGGCCGACAACAGGCATCCGCGCTACTGCGCCGCCCCCGGCCCGGCCATCCCGATCGCGACGGTGAGAAAGCACTTCTGCATGACCCCCTCGCCCTCGCTGCAGCAGCACGAATGGGCGGCCCACGGCACCTGCGGCTGGGACAGCCCCGAGGCCTATTTCGAACAGGCCGCGCGCCTGTGGGACGGCCTGAACAAGCCCGACCTGGAGGCCATTCCGGCCGGGCGCCTGACCGCCGGCGCCATCCGTGACGCCTTCGTCGCCGCCAACCCCGGCCTGCCGCGCGAGGGCGTCTTCATCGCCACGACCGACGGCTGGTTCCGCGAGGCGCGGCTCTGCTACTCCAAGGATTACCGCCCGATGCGCTGCCCGCGCGGCCTGGGCGCCCCCGACCGCGAACGGCTGAAGCTGGCGCCCACTGGTCCGCAAACCGCTCCTTAACCAAAGCGGCGCAGCCTCAGGCCGCAGTCCCTGTGGGCCGTCTTGTGGAGCGCCGCCGATGTCGACCGTGCTGACCCAGAGCTACCGCCGCCAGCGCGACCATTTCGAGCCCCAGGACCTGGACCCGCAGGAGCAGCGCCGCCTGCGCGGCCAGCTGGAGCAGATCGACTACGCCGCCTTCGTCTCGAACCGCGAGGTCATCAGCCAGACCCTGTCGCAGGTGAACACCGGGACTTTCCAGAAGCTGGCCGTCCTGACCGCCAACGCCCGCGCCCGCTGGGCCGCCGAGGCCCTGCGCCTGTCGGAATCCGGCTCGGCCGTGACGGTCGACCAGACCGCCCGCCTGACCGCCGCCCGCACCGCCTACGAGGAACTGGCCGAAGCCTACGAGGCCCTGCGCCGCATGGTTGAACGCGGCTACCTGACCTTGCGCTAGGCGCTGCTGCACCTATCGTCCGGCGCATGATCCTGAAGAATCGCAGCCGCCTCGCAGCCGCCCTATTGGTAGTGCTCGCCTCACCCGCCGCCGCCCAGGATGACGACGGCTGGGACATGACCCGGATCGAAAACGGCCTGATCGCCAGCGTCGAATACGCCAGCGGACAAAGCTTCATGGTGGTTTGCCGCGGACGGCGACTGGATGTCATCATGAACGGCGTGCCCATCGACGCCGAGGGCAAGACGCGCTGGGTCGGCTGGATGACTTCCAGCGGCGAAGCCCGACAAACCTGGATCAATGCTCCGGGACGCCCCCTGATCTCGGCTGCGCGCCCCGCCCACGTCGCACGCCTTTTG
Organism: Brevundimonas sp. T2-11; assembly: GCF_055397675.1. NCBI lineage: Bacteria > Pseudomonadati > Pseudomonadota > Alphaproteobacteria > Caulobacterales > Caulobacteraceae > Brevundimonas > Brevundimonas sp. T2-11. Next base: position 652,555 of record NZ_AP027920.1, on the reverse strand, counting down.
AAACAGGGCGGCGCACTGTCCGTCCGCCTTCTGCCGACGGAACAGATCGAGCGGGTTCACCAGTACGACCTGCCGCTGCCGACAAACGCCAGCGGCGTCGATCAGGTCCTGGCCGCCTGTGAGGTAAGCCTTGATGACCCACGCGACGACCTGATCGAGATCGAGCCGCCCTTCGAGCGTCCAGGCGTTGTGGGCAACATCTACCGGAAGATGGCGCGGCCGAACTATCCGCCTAGCGCCATGTCGGCTGGCGCCGGCGAGGTTCTCTTCAGTTGCATCGTCGCCGAGGCGGGCGCCATGAAAGACTGCCGGATCGAACGCGAGACGCCCCCTGGCGTCGGCTTTGGACAGGCCACTCTGGCCGCCCTGCCAGCCGCTCGCCTGCAACTGATGCCCGGCGTCGAGCCGGGCCGCCTCATGGTTTCACGTATGCTCTACCGGCTCGACTAGCTTCGAGCCGGCAGCTCCCTACCCCCGCTCGACGCGGTTCCGGCCCGTGTTCTTGGCGCGATACAGGGCCTCGTCGGCAGCCTTGATCAGGAAGTTCTCGTCCGGGTGGCCGCCGTGTTCGGCCACGCCGATCGAGGCGGTGACGCCAAAAGTCTCGAGACCGCCCGCCTTGATCTCTCGTCCCTGCAGGGCGGCGCGGACGCGCTCGGCGATGGCCGTGGCCTGATCCAGCCGCGTCTCGACCAGCACCACCAGGAACTCCTCGCCGCCATAACGGAAGACGAAGTCGCTGGGCCGGACGTTCTCGGTGATGGCCTCGGCCACCTGACGCAGGACCTCGTCGCCGGCCTGGTGACCGCGCGTGTCATTGACGCTCTTGAAGTGGTCCACGTCGATCAGCATGACCGACAGGGCGCTCTTGTTAGCGTTGGCGAAGCCGATCTCGCGGCTCAGGATCGAGGGCAGGAAGCGCCGGTTCAGCGCCCGCGTCAGGGGATCGCGGCCGCCCTCCATGTCGCCCAGGACCTGGAACATCTCGTTCAGCAGATAGGCGACCTCCTCGACCGCCGCCTGCAGGGCCTTCAGGGCCTCGGCGCGATCGCCGCCGCTGTCGGGCTCCAGCCGAGGCAGCAGTTCGCCGTCGATCCGCGCCATGACCTGGTTCAACGCCGCCAGATGCGGCGAGGTCTCGAACAGGAAGCCCGCGCGGTGACGGATCCACAGGCCGAAGGCCGAGTTGGCCATGGCCTCGCGCCCGTCGACGGCGCCGTTGCCCAGGATGCGAAACAGGGTCTTCTGGCCCCATTCCATCAGGCTGGCCCGCTGGCTCTCGCGCTCCAGATTGACGTCCTGATCCAGCGAGAACAGGCGATAGGCCTCGTCCAGCCGGGCCCGGTTCATGGTGCCCTTCACATAGGACTGGCTCATCAGGCGGATGGCCGCATCGATGCGCTCGTCGATCAGGCGGAACTGGCGGAAGCCGTCGGCTTCGTTCTCGAGCAGGTCGGCGAGCCGGGCCTTCAGGACCGAGGCCCCGGCCATGACCAGGTGCATCGGAATCTTGATGCGGGCGTGAACCTCGCCGATCTTGACCTGGCGGGCCACGAAGGCGGCGTCGTTCGCCGCCTCGTCGGTGTTCAGCAGGTCCAGCAGCCAGTCATGCAGCGATCGGCTCAGCCGCTCCTGCACGATGGAGTGATGCAGGAAGGCCTTGGCCTCCGGGTCTTTCAGCAGGGTGTCGTAGAAGGCCTGAACCAGGTTGTCGGCGTGATCGTGCAACAGGGCCTGCACCGACGCCGCCGCCGCATCCTCGTCGCCCTTTCCCCCGCTACGGATGGCGAACACCGCCGGACTCGAGATCTGCATTCTGGGCCTCACGCTACAAACAACCGGGGCGCCGACCCGCCGCAAACCAGCGGGGGTCTCGCCCAGGCCGGGCCATAGCCGGGCGGATCGGGCCCGACAAGCGCCCGGCCCGCGAGGCGATCCTAGTCCAGGGGTTGGGGCTTGGTGACGACCGGGGCGTCGGGATCGCTCTGCGCCGGACGCGCGGCGGTCGGCGGCGGAGCGGCAGGCGGGCTCGTTTCGGGCGCCGGCGCCACCACCACCACGGGCGGAGGCGAGGCGGGGGGCACAACAGACGGAGCAGCGACGGCCGTGGTCGGAGCGGAAGAGCTCCTGTCCGTAGTCCGCCCCTGTGTCGATGCGGCGGCCGGCGCGCGACGCACGACGGCGGGACGCGGAGCGACGGGCGAGGGCGCCGGCGGCGGCGCGGCGGCCACGGGCGTCTCCGCCGCGACCGTCCCAGCATTCTCGACGACCGGCGGGACCGAGACGGCGGTGCCCGAAGCCTCCAGGACCGGCGACGGCGCTGCAGGCGCCGGCTCGCTGTTCGAGCGCGTGATCAGCCAGGTGACGACGGGAGCGCCGACCACCACCACGGCTGCGGCGGCGATATAGAGGGGCAGGCGATTGGCGGTTTTCCGCGGCGGGACAGGGGCGGACGCCGGCGCGGCGGCGGCGCGGACGACCGGATCAGGTCGTGACGCGACCGGCCGGGGCGCATCCTCATGAGAGACGGCTCGCGGCGTTTTCGCGACGACCGGCTCCACGGGGGCCTGGACCGGAGGCAAGGGGCGCGGCGTGGCGTCGACCGGCGCGGACTTCGCCGTCTCGACCGCAGCCGAGGTCAAGGTCGGGGCGACAGGGGCCAGGCTCGGCGCAGGCCGCGGCGGCGTGGCCAACCCCGGCATCGGGGCCGTCAGAAAGGTCGGCGCGGCGGCCGGCGGCGTCGCGCGCCGTTGCGGCACCAGAGACCCTCCGAACGCATGGCCCGGCCCGGCGGCCGGCGCGCGAGGCGCCGGTCTGGCCGTTTCGCCTCCGAGCGCCTGGGTCCTGGACGCCTCGGTCTTGGGCGCGGACGCCACGGGCGGCATCAGCCCCGTGCCGCGCGGCAAGGGACCTGCAATGAAGGTCGTCTGGGGCGGTCGTCCCCACTGCGCCTGACGGCGAGCAAAGGGAACGGATTTGTCGTCGGCGTCGGACATTCGGGCTCCGGCGCCGGGCGGCGCGCATCACGGAAAGGGTCGGCGAACGTTCAAACTGCTGAGCGAGTTCGGCGGTTTCGTGACAGCCGCTTTCGCCCTCAGTTCTTCAGACGATACCCCGTGCGGAAGATCCAGCCCACCACCGCCAGACAGGCGAAGAAGAAGCCCAGCGTCGCCGTCAGGCTGACCCCCACGCTGACGTCCCCCACCCCGTAGAAGGCCCAGCGGAAGCCCGAGATCAGATAGACCACCGGGTTGAACAGGGCGACGGTGCGCCAGCCCTCGGGCAGCATCTCGATGGAATAGAAGGCGCCGCCCAGGAAGGTCAGGGGCGTGACGATCAGCATGGGCACGAACTGCAACTGTTCGAAATTCTGCGCCCAGACCCCGATGATGAAGCCGAACAGGGCGAAGGTGGTCGAGATCAGGATCAGGAAGGCCAGCATCCAGAAGGGGTGCAGGATCTCCAGCGGCACGAAGAAGGCCGCCGTGGCCAGGATGATGAGGCCGAGGATCGCCGACTTGGTCGCCGCCGCCCCGACATAGGCCAGGACGATCTCCAGCGGCGAGACGGGGGCGGACAGGATCTCGTAGATCGTGCCGGTGAACTTGGGGAAGTAGATGCCGAAGGAGGCGTTGAAGATCGACTGGGTGAACAGGCTGAGCATGATCAACCCCGGCACGATGAAGGCGCCGTAGGGGACGCCGTCCACCTCGGTCATGCGGCTGCCGATGGCGCCGCCGAAGACGACGAAATAGAGCGACGTCGTGATGACCGGCGTCACCAGCGACTGCCACAGGGTGCGAAGGGCGCGCGCCATCTCGAAGCGGTAGATGGCCCAGACGCCGTATCCGTTGAAGCTCATCACGCGGCCTCCCGATCCTGATGGACCAGGCCGACGAAGATGTCCTCGAGCGAGCTCTGGCGGGTGCTGAGATCCTTGAACCCGATCCCGAGGTCCGACAGGCGGCGCAGCAGGGACGGCACGCCGGTCTTGTCGGCGTTGGAATCGAAGACGTACTCCAGTTCGGCCCCGTCGCCTTGCAGCGTCAGGTTCCATTCGGCCAGTTCCGGCGGCACGGCCGCCAGCGGCTCCTGAAGCTGAAGGGTCAGGGTCTTCTTGCCCAGCTTCTGCATCAGGTCGGCGGTCTTCTCGACCAGGATCAGCTCGCCCTTGAGGATGACCCCGACCCGGTCGGCCATCTCCTCGGCCTCCTCGATGTAGTGAGTGGTCAGGATGATGGTCACGCCGCGCTCGCGCAGGCGACGCACCAGGGACCACATGTCCCGGCGCAGCTCGACGTCGACGCCCGCCGTGGGTTCGTCCAGGAACAGGATGTCCGGCTCGTGGCTCAGGGCCTTGGCGATCATGACGCGGCGCTTCATCCCGCCGGACAGGGTCATGATCTTGGCGTCCTTCTTGTCCCACAGGCTGAGGTCGCGAAGGATCTGTTCGACATGGGCCGGGTTCGGCGCCTTGCCGAACAGGCCCCGGCTGAAGGTGACGGTGGCCCAGACGGTCTCGAAGGCGTCGGTCGTCAGCTCCTGCGGCACCAGGCCGATGCGGGTGCGCGCGGCGCGGTAGTCTTTCTGGATATCACAGCCGTCCGCCATAATAGTCCCGGTCGAGGGCGTGACGATGCCGCAGACGATGGAGATCATCGTCGTCTTGCCCGCCCCGTTCGGACCCAGCAGGGCGAAGATCTCGCCCTTCTCGATCTCTAGATCGACGCGTTTCAGGGCCTGATGCCCCGCCTTGTAGGTCTTGGTCAGACCTTGAATGGAGATGACTGGCGGCATGAACCCTCCCCGGCGCAGGTTGCGCAGATAGGCAGCCCTCGCCTTCTGCTCAAGGCCCCGCCCCTCTCCCAATGGGAGAGGGTTTCTGTTCTGGTTCGCGCTATAGTGCCGCCGAACATCAAGGATCGCCTCATGTCCGCACGCCGCATCCTGCCCGCTCTCGCCCTGCTGGCCCTTTGCGGCTGCGAGACCGAGAACGCCCTGCCCGAAAGCGTCGGCTTCGGCGCCAATCCACAGTTGCCCGAAGCCCGCGTCCAGCGCATCCCGACGGTCAGGATCGCCCCCGCCGTCGGCTGGCCCCAGGGCCGCACGCCGGTCCCCGCCCCTGGCCTGTCCGTCAACGCCTTCGCCACCGGCCTGGACCATCCGCGCTGGCTCTACGAACTGCCCAACGGCGACGTCCTGGTCGCCGAGACCAACGCCCCGCCCAAGCCGGAGGGGAACGGAGGCGGCATACGCGGCTGGTTCGAGCGCCGCGTCATGGGCAGGGCGGGCGCGGGCGTCCCCAGCCCTGACCGCATCACCCTGCTGCGTGACGCCGACGGCGACGGCGTGGCTGAGGTGAAGACCGTCTTCCTGTCCGGCCTGACCTCGCCCTTCGGCATGGCCCTGATCGGCGATCGCCTGTTCGTCGCCAACGCCGACGCCGTGGTCGCCGTCCCCTATCAGACCGGCCAGACGCAGATCACGGCGACGCCGGTCAAGGTCGCGGACCTGCCCGCCGGTCGCAACCACCACTGGACCAAGAGCCTGGTCGCCTCGGCGGACGGTTCCAGGCTCTATGTCGGGGTCGGCTCCAACTCCAATGTCGGCGAGAACGGGCTGGATGAAGAGATCGACCGCGCCGCCGTGCTGGAGATCGATCCGGCGACCGGCGCCCGGCGCGTCTTCGCCTCGGGCCTGCGCAATCCGGTCGGCATGGCCTGGAACCCCGAGGACGGCCGCCTGTGGGTCTCGGTCAACGAGCGCGACGAGATCGGCGACGACCTTGTCCCCGACTACATGACCTCGGTCACGCCCGGCGGCTTCTATGGCTGGCCGTGGAGCTATTACGGCCAGACCGTCGATGCGCGGGTCCAGCCGCCCCGCCCCGACATGGTCGCCAGGGCCATCAGGCCCGACTACGCCCTGGGCGCGCACACGGCCTCCCTGGGCCTGACCTTCTATACCGGCGCCCTCATGCCCCAGCGGCGCAACGGGGCCATCGTCGGCCAGCACGGCTCGTGGAACCGCAACCCGCCCGCGGGCTACAAGGTCATCTTCGTTCCCTTCAGCGGCGGCAAGCCCGCAGGTCCGCCGCAGGACGTCCTGACCGGCTTCCGCAACGACAAGGGCGAGGCCATGGGGCGTCCGGTCGGGGTTCTGGGCGTCCGCTCCGGCGCCCTGCTGGTCGCCGACGACGTGGGTGACGTCATCTGGCGCGTGACCCCTTCCGCCCCCTGAGGCCCCAATGAAAAGGCCCGGCGTCAGCCGGGCCTCTCCGTTTGCGCCGTGGCCTTGATCAGTTCAGCGGCGTGATCACGATGGGCGCGGGCGGGGCCGTCGGCGTGACCGGCGCCGCCGGGGTCAAGGCTGTCGGGGCGGTCGCCTGCGGGGCGACCGACAGATAGGGCTGCGGCCCCGTGGGGACGGGCGCCTCCACCACCGGCGTCGGCGCCGGGACTGGGGCGGGCCTGGACGCGGCCGGAGCGGTTCGGGCCGGCGTCGCCCGGCGCTCGACCGGCGCCGCCTCGGACGGGGGAATGGACGGGGCCGTCGCCAGCTCCGCCGGCGTCTCCATCGGAATGGTCGGCGCCGTCAAAGGCGTTGCGGCAGGCGCAACCGGCGCGGCCTCCATCGTCGCCGGCGCCGGCGCCGCGGCTTCCTGCGGCTGCATCAGCATGGCCGCCGCCGCGCCGCCGACCACCAGCACGCCCAGGGGCGCCAGGATCATCCAGGTCTTCACCGGCTTGCTCGACTTGCGGACGTCGCTGCGGGCGTAGACGGGCACATAGGCGTCGCCGTCGACGCGGGCGGCGGCAGGGCGAACCTGATCAGTATAGGTCACGGACATGATGTCTTCTCCTTTGATCGAGGCCCCTCAACCCCGACCAAAAGAGCAAGGTTCCGCGAAAAGCCGCGCCGCCGCGAAGAAACACCACCCCCGCCACAGTTCAGGCGAAAGCGTGATCAAGTCATCAAACTGTCGTTTCTTGCGACCTTCTGTCCTGCAAACCCGGCGGAGGTTGACGTAACGTCGCGCAGCAACCTTACGCGACGTCATCGAAAACGAGGTTCAAGCATCGTATTGACGAAACATTGTGGCGATGCGCGCTTGCGACCTGTTGACCCGCCGCCGTCGCCCGTTCATCACCCTTGAAAGTCATAATTCGGGAAGAGGCGGCGCATCCATGGGTCTGGCAGCGAACATCCGGCGCGATATGAAGTTCGCGGGCGGGCTGTACCGCCTCCTGAAGCGCATCAAGCCCATCACCCTCGACAGCGACGTCCTGGTCTGTGACGACATCGAGGAAGCCGTCGACAAATTCCCCGACAATGTCGCGCTCGAGGACGAGACGCGTCGCCTGACCTATCGCGAACTGGACGCCCTGGCCAACCGCTACGCCCACTGGGCCAAGGCGCGGAACCTGAAGCGCTCGGACGTCATCGCCCTGGTCATGCACAACCGGGTCGAATACCTGGCCGCCTGGTTCGGCTTCTCCAAGGTCGGGGTGGCCACGGCCCTGATCAACACCAACCTGACGGGCCAGGCCCTGGCCCACTGCCTGACCATCTCCAACGCCTTCAACGTGGTGACGGACCAGGACTGCTGGCGCGCGGTGGAGGAAGCCCGCCCCTTCGTCGATCGCAACCTGATGAGCTGGGTCCACGGCCTGGCCGACGAGGACGAGAGCAACGACCGTCGCGACATCGACAACGCCGTGCGCAGCGCCTCCTCGGTGCGCCCCGACAAGAGCCTGCGCAGCGGCCTGACCAACCGCGACACAGCCCTGTTCATCTTCACCTCGGGCACGACCGGCCTGCCCAAGGCCGCGCGCATCCCCCATTCGCGCGCCCGCACCTATATGCGCGCCTTCGCCGGGGCCACGGCCTCGACGACCAAGGACGCCCTCTACAACTGCCTGCCGCTCTATCACTCGACCGGGGGCCTGGTCGGGGTCGGCTCGATCCTGCTGAACGGCGGGCGGATGATCATTCGCCGCCGCTTCTCCTCGACCCATTTCTGGCCCGATGTGAAGACGTCCGGCGCCACCATGTTCGTCTATATCGGCGAGCTGTGCCGCTATCTGGTCAACTGCCCGCCCAATGAGGACGAGCGCGCCCACAAGCTGCGCCTGGCCTTTGGCAACGGCCTGCGCCCCGACGTCTGGACCGAGTTCCAGTCGCGCTTCGGCATCAAGGACATCATGGAGTTCTACGGCTCCACCGAGGGCAACGTCTCCCTGTTCAACTTCGACGGCAAGGCCGGCGCCATCGGCCGCGTGCCCAGCTATCTGAAGTCGCAGATCAACATCCGCCTGATCGCCCTGGATCCGGAAACGGGCGAGCCGCTGCGCCGTTCGGACGGCCTGTGCCAGCTGGTCTCCATCGGCGAGACCGGCGAGGCCATCGGCCAGATCGCCTCGGACATCCGTCACGACTTCTCGGGCTACGCCGACAAGAAGGCCTCGGAGAAAAAGATCCTCACCGACGTCTTCAAGAAGGGCGACCGCTGGTTCCGCACCGGCGACCTGATGCGTCAGGACCGCGAGGGCTATTTCTACTTCATGGACCGCCTGGGCGACACCTACCGCTGGAAGGGCGAGAACGTCTCGACCGCCGAGGTCGAGCAGCGCCTGCATGACGCCCCGGGCGTGCAGGAAGTCATCGCCTATGGCGTCGCCGTCCCCGGTCAGGAAGGCAAGGCCGGCATGGCCGCCCTGGTGCTGGAGGGCAAGTTCGATCCCGCCGCCTTCGCCGCCTACGCCGACGAGCAGCTGCCGCCCTACGCCCGCCCGGTCTTCCTGCGCCTGATGAAGTCGGCCGAGACCACCGGCACCTTCAAATACCGCAAGGTCGATCTGGTCGCCGACGGCTTCGACGCGGCCAAGGTCGACGGCGCCGTCTATGTGCGCGGCGGCAAGGCCGGCTATCAGAAGCTGACCGCCAAGGCCTATGAGGCCATCCTCGACGGCACGACGCGGCTGTGAGTTTGCGTCCCGAACCGGGATTCGTGAAACTCGCCCTTAAGCATTAACGCCGATAACGGGCGTCCTGAGTTTTCTCCCGCAGGACGTCCGACCGCCCCATGTTCCAGATTATCGGCATTGTCCTGCTGTTCGCCATGGTGTTCGGCAGCTACGTTCTGGCGGGCGGCAAGTTCGGCGTCATCATGCACGCCCTGCCGCACGAGTTCATGGCCATCGGCGGCGCGGGCGTCGCCGCCTTCCTGATCTCCAACAGCCTGCCGGTCATCAAGAGTTCGCTGGGCGGCCTGGGCAAGACCTTCGCCGGGCCCAAGTGGAAGAAGCAGGACTACAAGGACCTGCTCAGCCTGCTGTTCCAGCTGACCAAGACGATGAAGTCCAAGGGCGTGATCGCCCTGGAGAGCCACATCGAGAAGCCGGCCGAAAGCACCATCTTCCAGAAGTACCCCAAGGTGCTGAAGGATCACTTCGCCACCGACTTCATCTGCGACACCCTGCGGATGATGACCATGAACCTCGAGGATCCGCATCAGATCGAGGACGCCATGGAAAAGCAGCTGGAGAAGCACCACCACGAAGCCCTGGCCCCGGCCCACGCCCTGCAGAACCTGGCCGACGGCCTGCCCGCTCTGGGCATCGTCGCCGCCGTTCTGGGCATCGTGAAGACCATGGGTTCGATCACCGAGCCGCCGGAAGTCCTGGGCGGCATGATCGGCGGCGCCCTGGTCGGCACCTTCCTGGGCGTCTTCCTGGCCTATGGCCTGGTCGGCCCCTTCGCCGCGCGCCTCAACGCGATCATCGAAGAGGAAGGCGCCTACTACAAGATCATCCAGTCGGTCCTGGTCGCCCACCTGCACGGCAACGCCGCCCAGATCTCGGTCGAGATCGGCCGTGGCGACATCCCCTCGACGGCCCAGCCCTCCTTCACCGAGATGGAAGAAGCCCTGGCCGCCGCCCCGACGGACGCCTGATCCGTCGCACGGATCCGTCCGCCGACGGGAACACGGGTCGCTCACGACGGTTCTCCCGGGGTCACGTTCGCGTGCGCCCATTCAGGAGACCCGCATGAAAGCCCTGCCCTCCCTGTTGTTCGGCGCCGGCGTCGCGCTCGCGCTGGCGGCCTGCAACGACTCCCCCGCGCCCGACTCGCCGCCTCCGACGACGGCCGCCGCCCCGTCTTCGGCGTCCGACGACTCCATGCCGCCGGCGCCTGACTCCGCCGCGCCCCCGCCGGGCGAAGGCGTCGCGCCGCCTGCATCACCTCCGGCGCAGACGCCGCCGACCCTGCCCGAGGACCGGCCGCCGACCGATCCGATGGATCCGACCGCCCGCCCGATCCCCCCGGCCTGACATCGGACTTGTCGAACCCCGTAATCTCGCGTTACGCCTAGAGATGGCGGGATGGTCCCGCCGAAATTCTGAAATCCAAGGGGCTTTAGTCATGACCATCCGTCGCCTGATGATCGTCGCAGCCGGGCTCTCCGCCCTGTCGCTGGCCGCCTGCCAGCAACCGGCCGAGAAGACCGAAGAAGCCGCCGTCGCTGCGGACGCCGCCGCCGCCACGGCCTCCGACGCCGCCGCCACGGCCGCTGACGCCGCGTCGTCCGCTGCGGGCGCCGCCACCGACGCCGCCGCCTCGGCCGGCGCCGCCACGGAAAAGGCCGCTGACGCCGCGGCCGCCGCCGCAGCCCCCGCACCGGCCGCCCCGGCGCCCGCCGCTCACTAAAAAAATCGGCCTTCCAAAGACCGGTTCAAGGCCGCCCCGACTGGCGTTGGGGCGGCCTTCGCATGCCGCAGATAACGAGACTTCACGAACCCGTGAGAATTTCGCTTGCGGATTCGCTCACGATCCCGTTATCTCCATCCCAGCGAGGGTTCATGATCTCGCTTTTACCTTCTGAAGGACAACAACTATGCGCATCACCGCTCTGATCGCCGCTTCGGCCGCCGCTCTGGCCCTGGCTGCTTGCCAACCGGCCGCCACCGACAAGGCTGAAGACGCCGCCGCCGACGCCACCGACGCCGCCGCCACCGCCACGGACGCCGCCGCCACCGCCGACGCCGCCGCCACCGACGCCGCCGCCGCTGCTGGCGAAGCCGCCACGGCTGCTGCCGCCGCTCCGGCTGCTGACGCCGCTGCTGCTCCGGCCGCTGACGCCGCCGCTGCTCCGGCCGCTCCGGCTGCCGCTCACTAAGACTTACGTCTTGGATCGCGGCCTTCGGGTCGCGATGCGGAAAGGGGTCGTCTTCGGACGGCCCCTTTTTTCGTGCCCGCTATCCAGCCCGGGGCCGGACCGCTAAAGCCCCCGCATGGCCGACGAACTGCCCGACCCTGATCTTGACGACGCCTCGCCCCGACTGGTCTGGGCCGACGACGGCTCGCCCCGCTCCGGTCGATTCGGCGACGTCTACTTCTCGAAAGACGACGGCCTGGCCGAGACCCGCGCCGTCTTCCTCGAAGGCTGCGGCCTCCCCGAAGCCTGGGCCGGACGCGCCGACTTCACCGTCGCCGAACTGGGCTTCGGCACCGGCCTGAACATCGTGGCCCTGCTGGACCTGTGGCGACGCGCCCGTCCCGCGCACGGCCGCCTGCATGTCTTCTCCGTCGAAGGCTTTCCCCTGACTCGCGACGAAGCCGCCCGCGCTCTCGCCGCCTGGCCCGAATTGGCCGAGACCGCCGAGGCCCTGCTGGCCGTCTGGCCCGTCGGGACGCCGGGCTTCCATCGTCTCGATCTGCCGCAATGGGGCGCCGTGATCGACCTGGCCGTCGGCGACGCCGAATGGGCGCTCGGTCAGTGGTCCGGCCCTGCCGACGCCTGGTTCCTCGACGGCTTCTCCCCCGCGCTCAACCCCGGCATGTGGTCGCCCGAGATCATGGCCCTGATCGCCGCCCGTTCCGCCCCCGGCGCGCGGATCGCCACCTTCACCGTCGCGGGCGCCGTGCGGCGCGGCCTGGCCGAACACGGCTTCGTCGTCGAAAAGAGGCCGGGGCACGGCCGCAAGCGCGAGCGGCTGGAAGCCCGCCTGCCCTCCCCGCCGTCAGAAGCCCGACCTCAACCCCATGTCGCCGTCGTCGGCGCCGGTATCGCCGGGGCCTCGGTCGCCCGCGCCCTGATCGCCGGGGGCGCCCGCGTCACCATCGTCGAGGCCGAACACCCCGGCGCCGGCGGTTCCGGCTTTCCCGCCGCCCTGGTCACGCCGCGTCTCGACGCCGGCGACGCCCTGATCGCCGGTTTCCACGCCCAGGCCCTGGAGCGGGCCCGCATCCTCTACAGCGCCCTGCCCGAGGCCGTGATCGCTGAAGGCGTGCTGCAGCTGGAACAGGCGCCGCGCGACGCCGTCCGCTTCGACAAGGTCGCCGCCCAGGATCTGTGGCCGGCCGGCGCCATGAGCCGTCTCGACGCCGCCGCCGCAGCCGGGCGCCTCGGCGAACCCGTCCAGGCCGGCGGCCTGCTGATGTCCGGCGCGATGGCCCTGCGCCCCTCGGCGGCGCTCACGCCCTGGCTGGCCGGCGCCGCGCACGTCGCCGCCCGGATCGCGCGCCTTCTGCCCGATGAAGGCGGGTGGCGGCTCATCGACGCGGACGACCGCCAGATCCTTCAGGCGGACGCCGTGGTCCTGTGCGCCGGATGGGGCGTCGCGGCTCTCGCTCCCGACCTGCCACTCGCCCCGGTCGCCGGCCAGGCGGACTGGGTCGAAGGCCCGTCCGCGTCCCCCGTCGCCTGGGGCGGCTACGCCGTGCCGACCGGCGCCGGCCTGCTGTTCGGCGCCACCCATGACCGTGGCCGGACCGACCGGACGCCGGACGCCGAAGCCTCCGCGCGAAACCTGGCGGCCCTCGCCGCCGCCTTGCCTGACCTGGCCGCGCGCGTGGGCCTGGCCGGCCGGCCCCGCAGCCGCAAGGCCGTGCGCGCCACGACGCCGGATCGCCTGCCCGTCGCCGGGCCGCTGTCGGCGCCCGGGCTCTATGTCCTGGGCGGCCTGGGTTCGCGCGGATTCTGCGTCGCCCCGCTGCTGGCCGAGCACCTGGCCGCCGTGATTCTGGACCAGCCCTCGCCCCTGCCCAGAGACTTCGCCCGCAGACTGGCGCCGACGCGTTTCCCGCCGCAACCAAAGGCCGACGATCCGGCTTATACAGCCTAGGTTCATCTGGGCGCGCTAGGCACGGCTCAGGCTCCCTGGAGGTCACCATGTCCCGCCCCGTCCTGTTCCTGCTCGCCGCCGTCGGCGCCCTGTCCGCCTGCGCCCCCGTGGCCGCCCCGACCGCGGCCCCCCCCGCCTCGCCGTCCGGAAGCAGCCGCCAGTGCTTCTACGCCGACCAGGTCGACAACTTCCGCGGCGACAACCAGACCCTCTACATTCGCGGTCGGAACAAGGACGTGTTCGAGCTCCAGACGCTCGGTTACTGCTCCGATATCGACTTCGCCCTGGGCATCGCCTTCGTGCCGGACGCGGGCATGAACCGTCTCTGCACAGGCGACATGACCCGTATCGGCATCGCCGGCGGCGGCTCGCCGCGAACCCCCTGCCGGGTTCAGGTGGTCAAGAAGCTGAGCGAGGCCGAGATCGAGGCCCTGCCGGCGCGAAACCGTCCCTGAGGCTCTGGATTACTTCGCGGTAATCCTGGCGTGCGAGGTTTGAGAAGGCTTCGCTGAAACGCTAAGACGTCAGCCGAGCATAACTGCGTTCCGGCGCCGGACAGAAGGTTCGCGCCGCCCTGCCCCGACCCTTTCAAAGGATCCTCGCACGTGGCGAAAACCCTTCGTACCCCGGCCCTCCTTCTGGCGGCCGCCGTCGCCCTGACCCTGTCGGCTTGCGGCAGCCACGGCGACGACAAGTCCAAGGCCGGTGAAAAGCCCGGCGCCTCGCGCCAGACCGTCAGCGTCGCCACCGCCGTCGAGCAGGCCCTGCCCCGCGTCATCGTGGCCTCGGGCACCGTCTCCGCCTGGGAAGAAGTGCCGGTCGGCGCCGAGACCGGCGGCCTGACCGCCGTCGGCGTCTATGTCGATGAAGGCTCCTATGTTCGTCAGGGTCAGACCCTAGTGAAGCTGAACGACGCCCTGCTCCAGGCCCAGTTGCGCCAGCAACAGGCGGGCGTTCAGACCGCCGAGGCCAACGCCGCCCGCGACGACGCGGCGCTGGGCCGCGCCCAGGAGCTGAAAGAGCGTGGCTTCCTCAGCCAGGCCTCGCTGGATACGGCCCTGGCCAACCAGCGCGCCTCCCAGGCCAACCTGGCCTCGGCCCGCGCCTCGCTGTCGGAAACCCGCACCCGCCTGGCCCAGAGCGAGATCAAGGCCCCCGTCTCGGGCCTGATCATCAGCCGCAGCGTCACCAAGGGCCAGATCGTCTCGGCCGGAACCGAGCTGTTCCGCATGGTCCGCGACGGCCGTCTGGAGCTGGACGCCCAGGTGCCCGAGACCGACCTGCCCGCCCTGCGCGCCGGCCAGACCGCCAACATCACCTCGAACGAGGGCGTGCCCACCAGCGGCACCATCCGCATCGTCACGCCCGAGGTCGACGCCCAGACCCGCCTGGGCCTGGCCCGCATCACCCTGTCGCCCGGCAGCGGCCTGAAGCCGGGCATGTTCGCCCGCGCCTCGATCAACGCCGGGGCCCAGCCGACGACCGTGGTGCCCACGGGCGCCGTCCTCTATCGCAACAACAAGTCGGGCGTCTTCGTCCTGGACGCCCAGGCGGCGGCCCACTTCCGCCCGGTGACGGTCCTGTCGCGCCGCGACGAGCAGACCTCGGTCAGCGGCATCGAACCCGGCGTCCGCGTCGTCGTCCAGGGCGCAGGCTTCCTCAACGAGGGCGATCGCGTGACCATCGCCGCCGCTCCGGCCGCCGCCCCCGCCGCCGCTGCTCCGGCCGCGAAGTAAGGCCCGGCCATGAACAACATCTCCTCCTGGGCCATCAAGAACCCCATCCCGATCATCCTGCTGTTCGTCCTGCTGACGCTCAGCGGCGTGACCGGCTTCCTGGGGATGCGGATCAACAACAACCCCGACATCGACTTCCCCCTGGTCGCCGTCACCGCCGCCCGCCCCGGCGCGGCCCCGGCCGAGATGGAGGTTCAGGTCACCCGGGTGATCGAGGATTCGATCGCCGGCCTGTCGGGCGTGCGCCACATCTATTCCAACGTCACCGACGGGGTGTCCTCGACCACCATCGAGTTCGAACTGGGCACCGACACCGAGCGCGCCACCAACGACGTGCGCAACGCCATGAGCGGCGTGCGCGGCTCCCTGCCCCAGGACATGCAGGAGCCGACGGTCCAGCGCATCGACATCACCGGCGACGCCCTGATCACCTATGTGGTCCGCTCCCCGACCATGACGCCGGAACAGATCAGCTGGTTCATCGACAACGAGATGAGCCGCGCCCTGCTGGCGCTCGGCGGCGTCGGCGAGGTCAACCGCTCGGGCGGCGTGGACCGCGAGATTCGCGTCGAACTGGACCCTCAGCGTCTCTCGGCCTACGGCGTCACCGCCGCCCAGGTCAGCCAAGCCCTGACCAACGTCAACAACAACCTGCCCGGCGGCCGCGTCACCGTGGCCGGATCCGAGCGCGCGGTCCGCACCCTGGGCGCCGCCGGCTCGGTCGCGCAGCTGCGTGAGACCCTGGTCCCTGTCGGCGACGGCAAGAGCGTCCGTCTGGGCGACCTCGGCGCCGTCGTGGACAAGTGGGGCGAACCCCGTCGTCTGGCCCGCTACAACGGTCAGGAGGCCGTGACCTTCAACTTCCTGCGCTCGCGCGAGGCCAGCGAGGTCAAGGTCGCCGAAAAGGTTCGCGCCGAGGTCGAGAAGATCGACGAGGCCCACCCCGAGCTGACCATCGAACAGGTCACCTCCAGCGTGAAATACATCGAGGAGAGCTACCTCGCCTCGCTGGAAGCCCTGCTTCTGGGCGCCGTTCTGGCCGTCATCGTCGTCTTCATCTTCCTGCGCGACTGGCGCGCGACCCTGATCGCGGCCACGGCCATGCCGATGTCGCTGATCCCGACCTTCGCCCTGCTGGGGCCGATGGATCAGTCGCTGAACGTCGTGACCCTGCTGGCCCTGTCGCTGACCATCGGCATCCTGGTCGATGACGCCATCGTCGAGATCGAGAACATCGTCCGCCACATGCGCGACGGCAAACCGCCCTATGACGCCGCCTTCGAGGCCGCCGACGAGATCGGTCTGGCCGTCGTGGCCACGACCGGCACCATCATCGCCGTCTTCGCGCCCGTCGGCTTCATGCCCGGCATCATTGGCCAGTTCTTCAAGGCCTTCGCCCTGGCCGCCTGCATCAGCGTCTTCTTCTCCCTGGTGGTGGCGCGGACCCTGACGCCCCTGATGGCCGCCTACCTGCTCAAGCACACCAAGCATGAGGACAAGGATCCCTTCTGGATGGGCGGCTATCTGAAGGCCCTGCACTGGTGCCTCGGCAACCGCTGGAAGGTCTTCGTCCTCGGCGCCGTCTTCCTGTTCGGCTCGATCGGCCTGTCGATCGTGGCCAGGATGTCGTTCGAGTTCATGTCGCCCGGCGACGAAGGCCGCGCCGCCTTCCAGATCGAACTGCCCCCCGGCTCGACCCTGCGCCAGACCGACACGGTCGTGCAGCAGGTCACGCAGAAGCTCAACGCCCGGCCCGAGGTCACCTCGGTCTACGCCGCCATCGGCGGCCAGGACGTGGGTCAGGCCAATGTCTACGCCGACCTGACGCCCAAGGGCGAGCGGGCGCTCAGCCAGCAGGCCTTCCAGCGCGTCCTGGTCGACGAGTTGAAGCAGATCCCCGGCGCCCGCATCCGCGCCGGCATCGCCCAGCAAGGCGGCGGTCCCGGCGACGGCACCAGCTATACCTTCTCCATCCTCGGCGACGACCCCGTCACCCTGGAAGCCGCGGCCCGCAAGGTCGAGGAAGAGATGCGCGGCGTGAAGGGCCTGGCCAATATCGTCAATACGGCCGCCATCGCCCGCCCGGAAATCCTGGTCACCCCGCGTCCTGACGAGGCCGCCCTCCTGGGCGTTTCGGCCGGCTCCATCTCCCAGGCCGTGCGGGTCGCCACGATCGGCGACATCGAGCAGAACCTGCCCAAGTACAACCTGGGCGACCGTCAGATTCCGATCCGGCTGCAACTGACCGAAGCCGCCCGCGAGGACCTGAACGTCCTGGAAAGCCTGCGCGTCCCGACCGCCTCCGGCGCCTCGGTCCCGCTCAGCGCCGTCGCCGACATCGAGTTCGGCGCCGGTCCCGCCACCGTCAGCCGCCAGGACCGTTCGCGCATCGCCTCGATCACGGCCGAACTGGACGGCATCACCACGGGCGCCGCCGGTCAGGCGGTCAACCGCCTGCCCTCGGTCAAGAACCTGCCGGCCGGCGTGCGTCAGGTGCCGGCGGGCGACGCCGAGTTCATCCAGGAAATGCTGGTCGGCTTCGGCATCGCCTTCATCTCCGGCATCCTGCTGATGTATGCGGTCCTGACCCTGCTGTTCAAAAGCTTCGCCTATCCGGTCACCATCATGGCGGCCCTGCCCCTGGCCATCGGCGGCGCCTTCATCGGCCTGGTGATCGGCGGCAAGAGCTTCTCCATGTCGGCCCTGATCGGGGTGCTGATGCTGATGGGGATCGCGGCCAAGAACTCCATCCTTCTGGTGGACTACATCATCATCGCCGAGAAGGAGGGCGGCCTGAGCCGCCGCGAAGCCATCATGGACGCCGCCCACAAGCGGGCCCGCCCCATCCTGATGACCACCTTCGCCATGGGGGCGGGCATGGTGCCCATCGCCATGGGCATCGGCGCCGACGTCGAGTTCCGCTCGCCCATGGCCATCGCCGTCCTGGGCGGCCTGATCTCCTCGACCTTCCTGTCCCTGCTCTACATCCCGGCCATCTTCACCATCGTCGACGACATCGCCGGCTTCGGTCGCCGGATGCTGGGCCGGATGTTCGCCGGCCAGCGCCGACTGGCGGACGGCACCCGTCCCGGCGAGGTCGCGCCCCTTCAGGACTGATCGGGCCGCACGCAGAAATGACCAAACCCCGGAGCCCGTGCTCCGGGGTTTTTCCTGGTCGCGACCGCAGCAGAAGCTGCGCCCCCTCCCGCCGATGAAGGCGAGCGGGAAGCGGTCGTCCACGACATGACCGACCCCGCGCGTGGGGAGACGCCCGTGCCTGAGGCGCTGCGCCGCACACGGCGACCTCCCCCCGCGCTCCTCCCGTGAGCGGCCTGCTGAACTGCTGCTGAAAGGCCGGCGGAAGAGGTCTGCCCGGCCCTTCCCACCCCGGCGTCACGACTTCCCCCGCCCCTCTTCAGGGCCGGACGCACGCCAGACGCAGAAAGGGCGGCGGACCGAAGTCCGCCGCCCTTCCCTCAACCTGAAATCAGGTCGGACCTTAGAAGGCCTTCGACAGGTTCACGAAGGCCGTGCGGCCCAGGTAGTCGTAGCCCGAGTACAGCGGGGCGTTGCCGACCCGGTTGTTGTAGCCCGACGAAATAGTCGGCGGCTCTTCGTTCCACAGGTTGCGAACGCCGGCCGTGACCGTCCAGCCTTCACCCGTGTACTGCACCGAAGCGTTGTGCAGGTAGTAGTCGCTGACCTCGAGGTCGAACTGGCTCGTGGCCGGGTCCTGACGACGATAGGCGTAGTCCGACGTGCCCTGGATCCACTCGACGCCGTAGCGCACGCGCCACTGATCCCAGGCGTAGGAGACGTCAGCCGTACCGGTGAACTCCGGGTTGTTCAGACGGCCCTTGTATTCAACCAGCGGGTCTTCAGCGAACAGCTTGTTCGAGATTTCCGTGTACTGGGTGATGGCCAGGTTGAACAGCGCCGTGCCCGGACCGACGTCCTTGCGGTAGCGAGCGGTGTAGTCCAGGCCCTTGACGATGTCGGTGGCCAGGTTGACGTAGCCGTTCTGGACCGTGAGCGTCTTGTCGTTGGCGTCACGCGTCACCAGCGAGCAGAAGCCGACGTCGGCGGCGAAGTCAGCCGTGTTCGAGTCGTAGCAGCGTTCCAGGATGTTGGCTGCGCCGTACTGGGCCACACCGTTCTTCACTTCGATTTCGTAGTAATCGACTGCGAAGGCGAAGTCGCCCCAGCCCTCAGGCAGGGTCGGCTTCAGCACCAGACCGACCGTCATGTTGGTCGAGGTTTCAGCAGCCAGGCCGGCTTCAGCGCCGCCCTGGGTGATGACCGCGACGCTCGACTTCTGCTGGAAGTCGGGGGACACGCCGTCAACCGCGCAGTTGGCGATGAGGGTCGGCGTAGCCGTAGCCGGATCGACTTCGCTGCAGGGGTCGAAGCTGGCCGACTGGAAGCCCGAGGTCGCACCGACGAACTGCTCGAACAGCGCCGGGGCGCGGTACGAGGTGCCGTAGGTGGCGCGGAACGTCAGCATGTCGATCGGCTGGTAGACCAGACCCACCTTGTAGGTCGTGTCGTCGCCGTACGAGTCATAGTCCGTGTAGCGGAACGAGGCGTTGACCGTCAGTTCGCGAGCGAACGGAGCGTCGCGCAGCAGCGGAGCTTCGACTTCACCGAAGACTTCCCACACCGAGTCCGAACCGCGGGTGATCGCCGAGGTCGAGTAGTTGTAGGTGTTGCTGTTCTGCGAATCGAGACCCGGGGTGTCGTCGATTTCCGCATCACGCCATTCGGCGCCGAAGAAGCCCATCACCTTGCCAGCCGGCAGGTCGAACAGCGGACCGTCGATGCCGAGGCTGACGATCTTCTCTTCATAGATGGTCACGCCGGTGACGGGACGGAAGACGTAGTCGACCCAGGCCTGCGGCAGGACGCCGCCGATGACTTGCGTGCTCAGCTTCGGCGCGGCGACGCAGCCCGGGTTCGAAGCCAGTTCACGGCACTGGAACTGACCCGGCGAGGTTTCGACGACGTCCAGGCTTTCGACCAGACGGTTCGTCAGGAACTGCTCGCTCGTGTATTCCGAACGCGAACGCGAGTAGCTGGCCGACATGTCATAGCGCCATTCCGGGATGAAGAAGTCACCCTTGATGCCGACGACGTTGCGGTTAAACAGCTGCTCTTGACGCGAGTGGTCGTTGCCGAAGCCGATGAAGGCGCGGACGCCGATGTCCTGGCCCTTGTTCAGGCCTTGGTCGCCCGAGAAGGTGCTGAAGGCGAGGTCCGTCGGGATCAGCGGGCTGCCCTTGGCGTAGTCCAGGGCCAGCTGACGGTAACCCGTCTGCGACGACTTGCGGCTGTTGACCAGGAATTCGCCGTAGACTTCGGCGTTGCCCAGAGCGTTCAGCTGATAGCCGGCTTCACCGTAGATGGTGGCGATCTCGACCGGCGAGATCAGCGAACGGTTCAGCATGCGGTCGTCGAAGGTGTCGCGCACGTTGACGTTCACGCCCGTGCCGCCAACGCCTTCATAGCCGGCCATCGGGCCGGTGACGCCCGAGTTCGGACGGAAGCGGTTGAACAGGACGTTCGGAGCGCCGGCGGCGGGGGTGCCCGCAACGCTGGAGAAGATGCGGTTGCCGTCGCCGTCCAGGCCGCCGTCGATGCTGACGCCGATCGTGTTGATCGAGGTGCCGTTCGAGCCGGTGCCGGTGATCGGATAGCACTTCGACTTGCCGGTCAGCGGGTCGATGAAGTCGCGGCTCACGCCGGCGGCGGTCGGACGGCGGCCGTCCGTCTGGCACTCGGTGAACTCACGGTCGCGCAGGGTCAGTTCGTCGCGGTTGTAGAGTTCCAGCGAACCGGCGGCCCGCCAGCGGTCGCCACGGGCGCCGGCCACGACCGAGAAGCGGTCCGAACCGCCTGCGCCGTTGGCGTCGAGGGGCTCGTTGTGCTGACCTTCGACGATCAGGCCTTCGAAGTTCTTGCGGGTCTGGATGTTGACCACGCCGGCCACGGCGTCCGAGCCGTACACCGACGAGGCGCCGTCGCGCAGGACTTCGACGCGGTCGATCATGGCCGTCGGCAGGACATTCAGGTCAGCCGAGCCGACCGAGCCGCGCGAACCGGCGGGCGAGACGCGACGGCCGTTCAGCAGCACCAGGGTGCGGCTCGGGCCCATGCCGCGCAGGCCGATGGTGTTGGCGCCGGGGCCGCCGTTGGTGACGTAGCCGCCGTAGGAGTTGTTGATCTGCGCCGTACCGCCGGTGACAGCCGTGCTCTGCAGGGCTTCCGTGGTCGAGGCGAAGCCTTGCAGGGTGGCTTCTTCACGCGTCACGACCTGGGTCGGCGACGGGGCGTTGAAGTTGTCGCGACGAATGCGCGAACCGACGACGACGACTTCGTCGACCGTCGAAGCGGCTTCCTGGCCGTTTGCGTCCTGAGCGAACGCGGCTCCCGGTGCGAGCAGGGTCAACGACAGTGCGGCGGCGCCGGCCACCATCGTCGTGCCCAGCAGGTAGTCTTTACGAGTGCTCATATGCCTCTGTGTACCTGTGAATATTGAACAGCAGACCCGACGCTCATTGAACGCCGTTTCGTATACCAATGTTCGACTCTACGTTTCTTGGTTGCTCCAGCGCTATGCAAACCGCCACATCAGGGCAACCAAATTATTGCGACAAAGCGACGTTCGGCGAAAAAGTGCGTCATTTTTGACGCCAATAGACCAGTTTCACACCATAATTTTCCGCTTTATGGCGAGAAATAGTCATTTCTAGTCGGCATTGTGGCGATATTCGACGAGATTACGGCGAAGCTTGAGCCGAACCGGGGCGGATCGCCCGGACGCGCGATCGGACGCCCTATGGCGTCATCGGCCCGCGCGCACTACCTTGACGTTCATGGCTCGTTCTCCTTCGACACCGCCCCCCAAGCCCGTTCACGTGCCCGGCCAGAGCGCCGCCCAGAGCGCAGGGATGCAGGAGATGGCCGCGCCCTTCGTCCACGACGCGCCGCGCGGCCGCGGCGGCAAGGCCATGCCGATGTTCGCCCCCGTCGCCGGCCCGCGCCTGACGCCGGAGATTCCGCCCGCCGCCCCGGCCGACTGGGTCCCCCACCGCCCCTCGCGCGAGGGCGCGAAAAAGGGCGGCCGCTTCCGGCTGGAGACGAAATACACCCCCGCCGGCGACCAGCCCGCCGCCATCGCCGAACTGTCCGCCATGGCCGAGGCCGGCGAGCGCGATCAGGTCCTGCTGGGCGTCACCGGCTCGGGCAAGACCTTCACCATGGCCAAGGTCATCGAACAGACCCAGCGCCCGGCCCTGATCCTGGCCCACAACAAGACGCTCGCCGCCCAGCTCTATTCCGAGTTCAAGGCCTTCTTCCCCGACAATGCGGTCGAGTATTTCGTCAGCTACTACGACTACTACCAGCCCGAGGCCTACGTCCCGCGCACCGACACCTACATCGAGAAGGACAGCTCGATTAACGAGCAGATCGACCGGATGCGCCACGCGGCCACCCGCGCCATCCTGGAACGCGACGACGTCATCGTGGTCGCCTCGGTTTCCTGCATCTACGGCATCGGCTCGGTCGAGACCTATACCGCCATGACCTTCTCCCTGAAGGTCGGCGACGTCATCGACGAGGCCAAGCTGCGCGCCGACCTCATCGCCCTGCAGTACAAGCGCAACGACCTGAATTTCGAACGCGGCATGTTCCGCAAGCGCGGCGACGTGCTGGAGATCTTCCCCGTCCACATGGAGGACCGCGCCTGGCGCATCCAGCTGTTCGGCGACGAGCTGGAGTCGATCCAGGAGTTCGACCCCCTGACCGGCAAGAAGACCGCCGAGCTGGACGAGGTCACCGTCTACGCCGCCAGCCACTATGTCACCCCGCGCCCGTCGCTGAACCAGGCCATCACCGGCATCAAGGAGGAGCTGAAGGAGACGCTCGCCTGGATGAACGAGAACGGCAAGCTGCTGGAGGCCCAGCGCCTCGAACAGCGCGTCCGCTTCGATCTGGAGATGATGGAGGCCACCGGCTCCTGCGCCGGCATCGAGAACTACAGCCGCTGGCTGACCGGCCGCGCGCCGGGCGAGCCCCCGCCCACCTTCTTCGAATACATCCCCGACAACGCCCTGCTGTTCGTCGACGAGAGCCACGTCACTGTCGGCCAGATCGGCGCCATGTTCAAAGGCGACTACAGTCGCAAATCCACCCTGGCCGAGTACGGCTTCCGTCTGCCCTCCGCCATAGACAACCGCCCGCTGAAGTTCGACGAATGGGACGCCATGCGGCCCCAGACGGTCCACGTCTCCGCCACCCCCGGCAGTTGGGAGATGGAGCGCACCGGCGGCGTCTTCGTGGAACAGGTCATCCGCCCCACCGGCCTGATCGATCCGCCGGTCGAGATCCGCCCCGTCTCCGGCGCCACCCGCAACCAGGTCGACGACGTCATCGACGAGGTCAAGGCCACCACCCGCAACGGCTACCGCTCCCTGGTCACCACCCTGACCAAGAAGATGGCCGAGGACCTGACCGAGTACATGCACGAGCAGGGCGTGAAGGTCCGCTACATGCACTCCGACGTCGACACCCTGGAACGCATCGAGATTCTGCGCGATCTGCGCCTCGGCGCCTTCGACGTCCTGATCGGCATCAACCTGCTGCGCGAGGGCCTCGACATCCCCGAGTGCGGCCTGGTCGCCATCCTCGACGCGGACAAGGAGGGCTTCCTGCGTTCGGAAACCTCCCTGATCCAGACCATCGGCCGCGCCGCGCGCAACGTCGACGGCCGCGTCATCCTCTACGCCGACAAGATGACCGGCTCGATGGAGCGCGCCATCGCCGAGACCAACCGCCGCCGCGACAAGCAGCAGGCCTACAACCTCGAACACGGCATCACGCCCGAAAGCGTCAAGCGCGACATCAAGGACATCCTGGAGAGCCCCTACGAGTCCCGCGACCTCGACCAACTGACCCGCCCCGGCGTCGCCGAGGCGGCCAAGCCCTTCCTCGGCTCCAACTTCCAGGCCGCCCTCAAGGACCTCGAAGGCCGCATGCGCGACGCCGCCGCCAACCTCGAGTTCGAGGAAGCCGCCCGCCTGCGCGACGAGATCAAGCGCATGAAGCTCCTCGACCTCGAATTCGCCAACGAAGCCCTCACCGGCGCCGGCGAAGAGGTCGACAAGTCAGCCCCCAAACGCTGGCGCAAGGAAGCGGCGGCCGAGAAGGCGGAGGCGTTCAGGAAGGGGCGGTAAACGCGACCGTCGCCTTCCAGCACAAGCGCGATGCGGCGGACGCCTGCGGCAAGGGGCCGCCCTTCATCCCCGATTCATGATGCGTCGGTGCAACATGGGCCGCCTGCCTCAAGCTTGGCCGCAAATCGATTGCGACCTTGCGGCGAAAATGCGGCATGGTGCGTTACGGAGATACGCGATGACCAAATCGAGCAACCCCGACAACGAGGCCCGCGCCAACCTGCGCGTCGTCTCTTCGCCTGAGGCCGAGGTCTATGACCTGATGCGTGCGCCCGAGACGACCGCCGAGCGCGTCAAACGCCTCCAGGCCGAGGCGCGCGCCCTGGCGCTCGAACAGGTCGAGGCTCTGGAAGAGGTCCTGCTCAAGGCCGCCGACATGGCGCGCGAGATCGCCGACGGCGGCGACGCCTATCCGGTCGGCGCCCGCGAACTGGCCCACCGCCTAGTCCAGGACCTGCCCGCCAAGGCCGAAACCATGAAGGCCATCATCGCCAAGAGCCATCCATGATGGCTGAAGGGCGCTAACGCTCGGCTCGCGGAGCCTCGCTGCCTGAGCGCGTCGCCTCTCACTGTTCAGGCGTGCGCGAAGCGCCAGGCCGCGTCGGGTCGGGAGGTCCCGAAGGGCCGACGACCGCGGCCTAACCAAGAATGTCTGCGTACTCGGGATGGCGCTTCAACCACGCCACCGCATAGCTGCAGTGCGGGATCAGGGTCAGCTTCTGGGCCCGGGCGTGCTCGGCCAGGGCCTGCATGAACCTTCCCGCCGCGCCAGAGCCGCGCAGGGCCGGATGGGCCTCGACGTGCAGGATGACGCGGGCGTGGCCGCGCACCGCATATTCGGCCCAGACGGGATGCTCCTGCCCGTCGGCGTCGGCGAACTCCTGCTGGAAGCGGCGGTCGGCGGGCTGGTCGCGAAAGGCGGTCACGGAAAGGCTCCTGAAGTCAGGCCGGCCGGTCGTTCAGCAGGGCCAGCAGACCAAGAACGCTTTTGACCGTGAACCAGATCGACACCAGCAGCAAAAGAAGTCCGAACAGCAGCAGGAAGGGAATGCCGATCAGCAGAACAGAGGCCACGGCGCTGACCGCGATCAGGCCCCACAGCACGACGCTGACCCAGAAGACCGACCAGAACAGGCTGATCTGCGCCTCGATATGCTGGGCCGCCAGCCCCGTCGCCGAACCCCGGCAGGCATAGGCCACGATCAGGCCCGCCAGGACCAGCAGGTTCGCGCTGGGGATCGACAGGATATAGAGGATCCAGGCCAGAACGGCCCCGTCTCGACCATTGCCGCGCGCCTCGGAAATCTGATCGGTCATGACAGGCCTCAGTAGAACAGACGCAGCGGATGGCGGATCGGGCGGCCTTCCAGCAGATCCTTCAGGCCCAGGGCGCCGCGCACGATGGTCCACACCGACATGACAAACAGGACGAAGACGCCCACGTTGATCAGGATCAGCACCACCCCGCCGATGATGGCGGCGACGGCCGCCAACAGGGTCCGCTGCTGGAAGATGAAGTGGCTGCGCGCCACCGGATCGGCAGGCGGCGCCTTGCGCCAGACCCGCAGCAGGCCGATCGCCGCCGCCACGCCGAAAGTCGGCACGGCGAACAGGATCAGGGCATAGCCGACATAAAGACTGGTCAGGTCGCTGGTCTGGCCGGACGGGGCCGCGCTGTTGCTGCTGTAATCGCCGGACTGGACCATCGGAACCTCTTGAACGACGCGGGACAATGGCGGGACGCAACGCCCCGCGCAACCGGCCTCAGCGCGAATAGGCGACTTCGCAGCCGGCCGCCGCCGCGCCGGGGATGGCGCCGGGCTTCTCGACCCGGACCTTGACCGCCAGGACGCGATGGTCCTCCAGACAGGCTAGGGCGACGCGCTCGGCGAAGGTCTCGACCAGGGCGATGTGCTCGCCGGCCGCCAGTTCGCGGGCGATCCGGGCCACGCCCTCATAGTCCAGGGTGTCGGACAGGGCGCGGATCGGGGCGGCGCCGAGGTCCAGCTCGACGTCCACGAACAGGGGCTGCAGCCGGCCATGCTCGTGCGCGTGAACCCCGATGGCGGCCTGAACCTCCAGACCGCGCACCAGCACGGTCAGGCCCAGACGGCGCGGCTCGGCGGACGGCAAGGGCGTAACGACGGCGCTCACGACCAGGTCTCCGGCGGCAGAAGGTCATTGATGCTGAAATCGGCCCGGTCGCACCAGTCGCCCAGCTTCCACGCCCGCTCGGCCTCGGTCAGGCCGCGCGTCAGGACGGTATTGGTCGGCGTCTCCTCGATAGCCAGTTCTGCCAGACGGAAGGGCAGGCCCTCGGCCTTGAGGATGGCTTCCAGCTTGCGCCACAGGGCGATGACCAGGGCCTCGGTCGTGGGGTCGCCGTCGATGGTCAGGACCTGGTTCAGCCGCTGCGGCTCATGCGTCTGGAACCAGGCCAGAAGCGGGTCGGCCCGGTTCAGCTGGAAGGCGTGGTCCAGGCTGCGGTCAACGAAACCGTGCCAGCGCCGCTTCAGGTTCTCGAAGGATGCGGCGTGGTTCGACTGGCCAAAGGCGATCTCGGCCGTCGGCTCCAGCGTCACCTTGACGAACTCGTTGTGCCCGTGCGGCACGGCGCACTTCGACCCCGCATCGGCGATCAGCCGGTGCGCCATCGAGAAGCGGCGGGTGAACTGGACGGCAGGCATCAGGGGCAAGGGTTCCGAAAACGCAGTCGCCCCATATAGGCGCCGCGAAGGGTTCGCGCATCAACACCCTGACGACGGCGAAGTAAAGGCGGGTCCAGGAACAGCGTCAGGGAACCGGAATCCCGTCAAAGGCGACGTCCCGCCCCCGGCCGATCAGGGTCTCGCCCCCGTCGATGGTCAGGTTCTGCCCGGTCAGGCTGGGCGTCTCGAGGATGAAGCGCACGGTGCGGGCCACATCCTCCAACGAGGCCCCTCGCCCCAGCGGCGTATCGCGCCACGCCGCTTCGTATTCGGCTTCAGTCTGCTCGCCGCTACGCAGGATCAGGCCGGGCGAGACGCCGCACAGCCGGACACGGGGGGCCAGCCCCATGGCCAGGGTCCGCGTCAGCCCCGCCAGCCCCACCTTGCCCGCCGTATAGGCGAAGAAGTCCGGGTTCGGGCTATCCACCTTGTGATCCAGGATGTTGACCACCACCCCCTGCCCGTCCGCCGCCTCGACCGCCCGGGCGAAGTCGCGGATCAGGAAGACCGGCGCAGTCAGGTTCGACGCCAGATGCTCGCCCCACGACGCCTCGGTCAGGGTCGACAGGGTGTCATAGCGGAACAGGGAGGCGTTGTTGATCAGGGCGTCGATCTGCCCGAAATGGCCGACGACCCGGTCGATCAGTCCGTCGCGCTCGGTCGCTTGGTTCAGGTCCGCGGCGAAGGCCGCCGCCCGCACGCCCAGACCGGTCAGTTCGGCGACCAGAGCTGCCGCCTCGTCGGCCCCGCCGCGATGGTGGACGGCCACGTCCCAGCCCGCCTCGGCCAGCGTTCGCGCGATCCCGGCGCCGACGCGCCGCGCGGCCCCGGTGATCAGCACCGTCTTGTTCAGGGGCTCGCCCATTCAGCCCGGCCTGCGACGGAAGATTTCCACGCCCGCGCCGGCGGCTTCGGGGAAGATGTGCGGCTTGGTGATCCGCACCCGGCAGGCCTCGACCGGCGGCAGATTGAAGCAGACGCCGATCAGTTCCTCGGCCAGGGTCTCCAGCAGCTCGACATGATCACGTCCGCGCCAACCGGAAATGTGATCGCGCACCCGGTCGTAGTCGATGAAACCGCCTTGCGCCAAAGGCCAGACGGCGAACATCTCGACATTGACGATCAGCCGCGTGGGGCGCTCGGAATGCCGCTCCCACGGGTGCAGGCCGATGCGCACATCGACCGCCACATCCGACAACAGGACGCGGACATGGTCCCCGGCGTGGCGCCAGTCGAACCCGCCCGCGCCGGCGGCGGATTCAGTCAACCCGGCCGAACTCGTAGAAGTTCACGGCGGCGATGACGGCGATGAAGGCGAAGATGATGGCGATGGCCAGCATGGGAAGGCTCCTGTTCAAAGCTTCGCATAGAGGCACAGGCGCGACTGTTCAAGCCGCCGCCGCCCGGCCTATCGTCGCCCCATGACCACATGGCGCACCCGAATCGAGCCCTTCACCCGCCCCATCTTCTTCGCCTGGTCACGGATGAACCGGGGCATGACCCTGGGCGTGCGCGGCGTGGCGGTCGATAGCGAAGGCCGGGTGCTGCTGGTCAAGCACACCTATCTGCACGGCTGGTGGCTGCCCGGTGGCGGGGTGGACCGGGGCGAGACGACCCAGGCCGCCGTGGTCCGCGAACTGCGCGAAGAGGCGGGGCTGATCGCCAAGGGCGAACCGCGCCTGATCTCGGTCCATTCCAACGAGCGCTTCTTTCCCGGCGATCACGTCCTGGTCTTCGCCATCGACGCCTTCGACCTGACCGAGCGCACCAGCCACGGCGAGATCGCCGAGATCGGCTGGTTCGCCCCCGACGCCCTGCCCGAGGATACGACCCGCGCCACCCGCGACCGCCTGGCCGAGGTCTTCGGCGGCGCGCCCGCCGATCCGAACTGGTAGGGTCCGCCCATGCAGACACCGATCCTCGTCTTCCTGACCCTGCTGCTGGCGGGCGCCGCCACGGCCTTGCAGGGCCCGACCAACGCCAAGCTGGTCACGGCGGTCGGCTCGCCGCTGAACGCCGCCTTCGTCTCCTTCGCCGTCGGCACGGTGGCCCTGGGCGTCTTGGCCATGATCCTGCAGGCGCGGCCCGACGTCGGGGCGATGAAGGCCCTGCCCTGGTGGGCGTGGATGGGCGGGCTCTACGGCTGCGCCTTCGTGGTCTCCGCCGCCTGGGGCGTGCCCCGCCTGGGCGTGGCGACCACCATCACCGTCATGATCGCGGGCCAGCTTCTGCTCAGTCTGGCGCTGGACCACTTCGGCGCCCTGGGGGTCGAGAAGCAGCCGCTGAGCCTGGGCCGGATCGTCGGCGTGGCCCTGGTGATCGGCGGCGTGGTTCTGGTTCGCCGTTCCTGAGCCTATATCCGCCCCGATGACCGACGAGACGATAGACACCGCCGCGACCGAGGACCTGCCGCTTCAGGCGACCGCCCTGATCGCCGACGAGGCGCGCCGCGCCCCCGACAAGCCCGGCGTCTATCGCATGTACGGCGAGGACGGCGACTGCCTCTATGTCGGCAAGGCCAAGTCGCTGAAGAAGCGCATCGTCCAGTATGCGCAGGGCCGTTTCCACACCCAGCGCATCGGCCTGATGGTGTCGCTGACCCGCTCGATGGAGCTGGTGGTCACCACCACCGAGACCGAGGCCCTGATCCTCGAGGCCGGCTACATCAAGCGGCTGAAACCCCGCTTCAATGTCCTGCTGAAGGACGACAAGTCCTTCGCCGAGATCATGATCCGGCGCGACCATCGCGCGCCCCAGGTGAGGAAGCATCGCGGGGCCCACACCACGCCTGGCGCCTATTTCGGCCCCTTCGCCTCGACCTGGGCGGTGAACCGGACGCTGAACACCCTGCAGAAGGCCTTTCTGCTGCGGACCTGCTCCGACAGCGTTTATGAGACCCGCACCCGGCCCTGCATGCTGCATCAGATCAAGCGCTGCTCGGCGCCCTGCACCGGCCTGATTTCGCTGGAGGACTACGGCGATCTGGTGAAGGAGGCCGAGGCCTTTCTGCGCGGCAAGTCGCGCGCCGTCATCGCCCGCCTGTCCGCCGAAATGCAGACGGCCTCCGACGAGATGGAGTTCGAACACGCCGCCCGGGTGCGCGACCGCATCCGCGCCCTGTCGGCCATCGCCATGGAATCAGGCCTCAACGCCGAGGGGGTCGGCGACGCCGAGGCCGACGTCTTCGCCCTGCATTCCGAGGGCGGTCAGGCCTGCGTCCAGGTCTTCTTCTATCGCGCGGGCCAGAACTGGGGCGGGCGCGCCTACTTCCCGCGCATCGACAGGTCGGACACCGATCCCGAGATCCTCGGCGCCTTCCTGGCCCAGTTCTACGAGGACAAGCCGATCCCGCGTCAGATCCTGTCCAACGTGCGCCCGCACGAGCTGGAGCTGCTGCAGGAGGCCTTCACCCTGAAATCGGGACGCAAGGTCGAGATCGCCCGTCCCCAGCGCGGCGAGAAGCTGGCCGTCGTGGACTACGCCCTGACCAACGCCCGCGAGGCCCTGGGCCGCAAGCTGGCCGAGAACTCGGCCACCTCGAAAATCCTCGACGAGGTCTGCGAGGCCTTCGGTCTGGACGCCCGGCCCGAGCGGATCGAGGTCTATGACAACGCCCACATCCAGGGGACCAATGCGGTCGGCGGCATGATCGTCGCGGGGCCCGAGGGCTTCCGCAAGAACCAGTACCGCAAGTTCAACATCCGCGGCGAAGACCTGACCCCCGGCGACGACTACGGCATGATGCGAGAGGTCATGCGCCGTCGCTTCGGCAAGATGGTCAAGGACGAGGAGGCCGGCGAGGTCGTCGAGCGCCCCGACCTGCTGCTGATCGACGGCGGCGCGGGCCAGCTGGCCGAGGTGCTGGCGGTTCTGGCCGATCTGGGCGTCGACGACATCACCGCCGTCGGCGTGGCCAAGGGGCCGGACCGGGACGCGGGCAAGGAGCATTTCTTCATGCCCGGCAAGCCGCCCTTCATGCTGCCGATGAAGAGCCCGGCCCTCTATTACATCCAGCGACTGCGCGACGAGGCCCACCGCTTCGCCAACGGCGCCCACGCCAAGCGCCGCTCGATGGACATCACAAAGAACCCGCTGGACGAGATCGAAGGCGTCGGCCCCTCGCGCAAGAAGGCCCTGCTGCACGCCTTCGGCTCGGCCAAGGGGGTGTCGCGCGCCTCGGTCGCCGACCTGGTCAAGGTCCCCGGCGTCAATCAGGCCCTGGCCGAGCGCATCCACGGCTTCTTCCATAAGTCCTGATCAGGACTTGAGCCGGAAACCGCTGCGGGTCTAGGAAGGCGTTCATGACCAATGAACTGATCAAGGGCTATCACCGCTTCCGCCAGAACCGGTGGCCGTCCGAACGCGCCGAATACGAGGCCCTGGCCACGAACGGTCAGAAGCCGCACACCCTGGTCGTGGCCTGTTCCGACAGCCGCGCCGACCCGGCCCTGATCTTCGACACCGCGCCGGGCGAGCTGTTCGTGGTGCGCAACGTCGCCAACCTGGTCCCGCCCTATGAGCCGGACGGCAAGCTGCACGGCGTCTCGGCGGCGCTGGAGTTCGGCGTCAACGTGCTGAAGGTGCAGCACGTGGTGGTCATGGGCCACGCCTCGTGCGGCGGGGTCAACGCCATGCGCAACGGCGCCCCGTCCAACTGCCAGGACTTCGTCGCCCCCTGGGTCGCCCAGGGCGTGCCCGCCGTCAGCGCCGCCCTCGAAGGCGTGCCCGCTGACGAGCAGGAGACGGTGGCCGAAGAGGCCGTGGTGCGCCTGTCGCTGGACAACCTGCGCACCTTCCCCTGGATCGCCGAGAAGGAAGCCGCGGGCGAGCTGCGCCTCAGCGGCCTGCACTTCGGCATCGCCGCCGGCCTCCTGACCAAGCTGACGGGCGCCAGGCGTTTCGAACGCCTGGACTGAACCTCGGCCGAGGGCGACAGGTCGTCGCCCTCGCATCCAGCCGCGAACCATGCCACACCCGCAGGCGTTGCAATGGACGTGATGATGACTTCTGCCCACAAAGCCAATCCGATCCCGAACATCCTGACCGGCATCCGTCTGGCGGCGGGCGTGGTCATGTTCCTGCTGCTGGCGGGAGCCACCAGCGGCTTCCCCTTCCTGTCGGCCATGCTGAGCCCCGACGACCAGTTCGCCATGTACCGGACCGGTTTCTGGATCTTCGTCATCGCCGCCTCGACGGACTGGATCGACGGCTATCTGGCCCGGCGCTGGCACGCCGAGACGCGCTGGGGCGCCATTCTTGATCCCATCGCCGACAAGATCCTGGTCACGGGCGCCGTGCTGGGCGTGCTGACCTCGGGTTCGGTGCAGCAGATCATCATTCCCTGCGGCCTGATCCTGTTCCGCGAGTTCGCGGTCTCGGCCCTGCGCGAGACCATGGCCGGGCGCATCAACCTGCCCGTCACCCTGGCCGCCAAGTGGAAGACCACCCTGCAGATGGTGGCCCTGGGCTGCCAGCTGTTCGCCCGCAACTGGGACGGCTGGGGCCTGCCCTTCGACTACCTGCCCCACTTCCAGCTGTTCTCGGACGCCCTGATCTGGCTGGCCGCCATCGTCACCCTGTGGACCGGCTGGCAGTATTTCAACGCCGCCCAGAAGCAGATGCGGGAGCTGTAGGACAAATCCCTTCTCCCATTGGGAGAAGGTGGCCCGAAGGGCCGGATGAGGGTCGTCGGCATCTGTCGGCGCAAGCCGCCCGCGCCACGGCTGCCGCCGACTGGAGCCGTGGCCCCTCACCCTTTGGCTGCTACGCGCCGCCCTTTGGGTCGCCCAGCGGATCGCCTTCGGCTCTCCGAGGCTCAAGCCCTCTCCCGCCGGGAGAGGGTTTTTTACTTGAGCGCCTTTTCCATGACCACGAAGGTCAGGTCGCGGTCGGACAGGCCGAAGGTGGTCTCGTCCAAGGGGAAGGGCCGCGTCTCGCCGGTCAGGGCGTAGCCGCGACGTTCGTACCAGGCGATCAGTTCGGAGCGCTGGCGGATGACCGTCATCTCCATGCGCGTGGCGGTAAAGCGGCTGCGGGCCTCGGCCTCGACGGCGTCGATCAGCAGGCGACCCAGACCGCCCGCCTGACGGGTCGGGTCGACGGTCAGCAGGCCGAGGTAGGCCAGACCTGCGCCCTGATCCGCCACCTGAACGCAGCCGGTCAGGGCCCCGTCCACCTCGGCCAACAGGATGACCCGGCCGGCGTCGGCGAGGATGTCCAGAAGCTCGGCTTCGTCCGTCCGCTGCCCGCCCAGCAGGTCGGCTTCGTGGGTCCAGCCCGCCTTGGCGCTGTCGCCGCGATAGGCGCTTTCGATCAGGCGGTGCAGCGCCGCCACATCCGAAGACGTGGCGGGCCGAAAGGTCGGGGCGATCAACGACGGGCCCGGCGCGGCGCGACCTTGGGAGCCACGCCCAGTTCCTGGATCAGGTGATCCATGCCGTAGACGTCGCGCAGGGCCGTGGTCACGGCCTGGGTGGTGACGATGACGCTGCGGTTGACGTTGCGGTCATAGCCGTAGGCGTTGCGCTGGGTCAGGACGGTGGAGTCGAAGTTGGCGCCGATGATCTCGCCCTTGGCGTTCACCGCGGGCGAGCCGGACGAGCCGCCGATGGTGTCCGACGACACGGCCATGTTCATCACCGCATTGGGGTCGATGCGGTCCCTGGCGGCCAGCAGCTTGGGCGCGACGTTGAAGGGCTCGGCCCCCGTCGCGCGGTCCCACAGGCCGGCGAAGGTGGTGAAGGCGCCGATGCGCTGGCCCGGAACGTCCGTACCTTCGACCCGGCCATAGGTCAGACGCAGGGTGCCGGTGGCGTCGGGATAGACGGCGTCGCCGAAAGCGGCGAAGCGGGCGGCGGCCAGTTGCTCCGAGGCGCGGTCGGTCGGGGCCTTGACCTTGTTGTCCCAGTCGGCGCGCACGCCGCGGGCGTCGGCGTCGATGGCCAGGACATACTGGATCAGCGGATCGGTCGAGGCCTGGACGGCGGGCAGGCCGCCTTCCCACAACGCGCGACGCACGGCGGGGTCTGCCAGCTTCGTGCCTTCGATCAGACGGGCCGACAGGCCTTCCGGGCTTTCCTTGCCCAGCAGGGTGCGGACATAGGGGCTGTCGACGGTCAGCCATTCGCGGGTCTTGGACAGCCACCACTCCAGACGGATCTGCTCCAGAGCCGGATAGGTCGGGCGCTCGGCGAAGAGGCCGGACTGGACGCCCGGCAGGCGGCTGTCGGCGAACTCGGACAGGCGCTGGTCGGACGGCCTGGCGCGCTCCTGGGCGCCGCGCACGATGGCCCGCGCCCACTGGAACAGGGGCGAGCCGCCCGCGACCGAGGTGGTGCCCATGCCCGTGCCGCCTTCCAGCAGGGCCATCGGCGCATAGAGTTCGCGCGCGATCGGCTGCACCTCGGCCAGGGCGGCCCAGGGATCGCCGACCTGACCCGACAGGGCCTCGTTCTCGGCCACGCGACGGCGGAAGACGGTCTCCTGACCGGCCAGCTGGTCCATGAAGGCCGGGTCGATCAGGGCGGCCATGCGACCGCGACCGCGCTTGTAGGTGTTCTCGACGCCGACGATGGGGTCCATGGCGATGAAGGCCTGTTCCTCGCCTTCCTCGGAATAGCGGATCAGACGGCCGCGCAGTTCGGAGGCGATCAGCTGGTCCATCGGCAGGACCACGTCGCGGATGGTCATCAGCTGGGCCTGGGTCAGCAGGCGCTGGGTCGAACCGGGGTTGCCGGTGACGAAGACGGGCTCGCCCTCGGTCGGCCGGTTCGGGTTCCAGGTGAAGTGGGTCGGGGTCGCGGCGGGCTTGCCGTCCTCATAGAGGCGGATGAAGGCCGCATCGATGGCGAAGCGCGGGAAGGAGAAGTTGTCCAGGTCGCCGCCGAAGGTCGCGGCGCGGTCTTCCGGCGCCCAGGCCAGACGCACGTCGGAGTATTTGCGGAACTTGTAGAGCTTGAACTGGCCGCCGCGATACAGGCTGACGACCTGGCAGCGGATCCTGGGATCGGAGCCGCAGGCCTCGGTCTCGATGCGGCCGGCCTCGGCCTCGCGGGCCTGGGTGAAGGCCTGGCCGTCCAGACCCTCGCCTGCCTTCTGGACGCGCTCGGTGACGTCGGAGATGTCGGTCAGGATTTCAGCCGACCCGCCGGGGCATTTCAGCTCCTCCTCGCGGCTCCTGGGCGTGAAGCCGGTCTCGGCGTATTGCAGCTGGGGCGTGGACAGGTTGGCGACGCAGGTGGCGACGCAGTGGTTGTTGGTCATCACCAGGCCCTCGCCCGAGATGACGCCCGCCGAACAGCCGCCAAACTTGACCGACGACAGGCGGACGCGGTCCAGCCAGTTCTGGTCGATGTTCGTGCCCAGGGTCTGGTTGGCGCGGGCGATGGGGAAGTTGTCGTAGGTCCACATGCCCTCCTCAGCCCGAGCCGAAGAAGAAGCAGCGGCGAAGGCCAGGACGGCGGCCGAGGCGAAGAACATGTGACGCATGGAGAACTCCTGGTTCAGACTCTGGCGAGGGAAAAACAGAGTCCAATTCGTCTGAATAGTCTGAAATCGGCGCGCCGTTCAAAGCAAGCTAGCAGGGCGCTGCGTCAGACGGGGGCGTCTCCTCCCCATTTTATGGGGAGGTGGATCGACGGCGAAGCCGACGAGACGGAGGGGCCGTGTCAACCGGGCAGGCCCCTCCACCACTTCGTGGTCCCCCTCCCCATAAAATGGGGAGGAGAAGTTCAAGCTTAGCGGCGCACGCCCAGTTCGCGCAGCAGGCGCGGCTGGTTGTAGACGTTGCGCAGGGCCTCGGTGACGGCGGCGGTGGAGACCGTCACCGTGCGGTTCAGTTCGCCGTCGTAGCCGAACGAGCCGCCCAGGGAGTGGATGTTGCCGTCGAAGGCGGCGCCGATCACTTCACCACGAGCGTTGATCACCGGCGAGCCGGAGTTGCCGCCGATGATGTCGTTGGTCGAGACGAAGTCATAGACCACGTTCTTGTTGATGCGGCTCTCGGCGTCGACGAAGCGGGCGGCCGCGTTGAAGGGCTCGGCGCCGGTGGCGCGCTCGTACAGGCCGCCCATGTAGGTGAAGGAGGGCACGCTTACGCCGCGATAGGTCCAGCCCTTCACCTGACCATAGGACAGGCGCAGCGAGAAGGTCGCGTCGGGGTAGAGGTTGTCGCCATAGACGGCGAAGCGGGCCTGGGCGACCTTTTCGGCGGCGCGGGCGGTCGGGCCGTTGACGCCGGCGTCCCACTGGGTGCGGACGGCCTGGGCGGCGTCGTCATTGGCCAGGACGAAGGCGATCATCGGGTCGCCCGAGGCAGCCAGCTGTTCCGGCGTCATGGCCAGGGCCTCGGCGCGGAAGGCCGGGTCGATCAGCCTGGTCTCGACCAGGCGGGCGGCGATGCCCTCGGGGTTTTCGCGGCCCAGCATCGACTTCACATTGGCGTTGTCGACGGTCAGGTATTCGCGGGTCTTGGACAGCCAGAAGGACAGCTGGATTTCCTCGACGCCCTTGGCGATCGGCGCTTCCGAGGCCAGGCGGCGGCCCAGGGCGGCGATGTCGCTGTCGGCGTAGCCGGCGCGACGTTCGGCGACCGGCTTGGCGCGTTCCTTGGAGGCGCGGACGATGGCGCGAGCGTAGGAATAGAGGGTCGAGCCGCCGCCGGCGTTACCTTCCAGCTGACGGTAGGGCAGATAGAGGTCGCGGGCCGTCGACTGGACCTTTTCCAGGTCCGCCCACGGATCGCCGATGCGCTCGGCCAGGGCCGGGTCGGCGGCGACGCGTTGACGCAGCTCGGTCTCCTCGTCGCGCTTCTTGGCCATGAAGGCCGGGTCGGTCAGGGCGCCCTGCTGGCCGTAATAGACCTTGAAGCTGTTCTCGAGGCCGAAGATGGGGTCCAGCGCGACGCGCTTCTCTTCGTCGCCCTGGGTCGAGTATTCGACCAGACGGCCGCGCAGTTCCGAGCCCTGGATCAGGGTGACCGGAATCTGCTGGTCGCGCAGGCGCTCCAGCTGGCTCATGGTCAGCAGACGCGAGGTCGAGCCGGGGTTGCCAGCGACGAAGGTGACGTCGCCCTCGGCCGGAGCCTCGGGGTTCCACTTCAGGTGGTTCGGCGAGGCGACCGGCTTGCCGTCCTCATAGGCGCGCAGGAAGGCCGCATCGAGGGCGTAGCGCGGGAAGTTGAAGTTGTCCGGATCGCCGCCGAAGAAGGCCGCCTGGAACTCCGGCGCGAAGGCCAGACGCACGTCCTCGTACTTGCGGAACTTGTAGAGGGCGTACTTGCCGCCGCGGTAGAAGCTGATGACCTGGCAGGTCAGCTTGCGGTCGTCGCCGCAGGCTTCCTTCTGGATCTTGTCGATCTCGGCGGCGCGCGCCGTGACGAAGGCCGCGCCTTCCAGGCCCGCGCCGGCGCCCAGGACGCGCTCGGTCACGTCGGTGATGTCGGTCAGGACCTCGGCGGTCTGGCCGGGGCAGGTCTTCTCTTCCTCACGCATGGCCGGCATCCAGCCGTTCTTGACGTAGTCGTTCTGGGCCGTGGACAGGTCCTGGACGCAGGAGATGACGCAGTGGTGGTTGGTCAGGATCAGGCCTTCGCCCGAGACGAAGGAGGCCGAGCAGCCCTGCAGACGGACGGCGGCGTTGCGCACGCGGTCCAGCCAGGCCTGGTCGATGCGCGTGCCGTACTTGTCGTTCACCGTCTGGATCGGGAAGTTGTCGAAGGTCCACATGCCCTCGTCGGCGCGGGCCGGAGTGGCGGTCGCGCCGGTGACGGCGGCGGCTACGCCCAGGGCCGCCAGCGAGGCGGTGAAGGAAAAGGTGCGACGAAGCGACATTCAGGCTCTCTCCCGAGCGCAAGGCACGGCGCCTCACGTCTGTTATTTTGTAACTAGCGCCGTCGATGGACGGGCCTCAAGCCCCCTTAGTGCCGCAAGACGCCGGGGGGAAGCCGCAGCCTTACCCCGATTTAACTTGGCCCCGGACCGGCGCGCGGTCAGATAACGCTGCAAGTCAGGGGAATGAATACGCGTCATGTCGCTCGCGCTATCCACGCTGCTCTTTGAGTGGCGACGTTATATGGCCGCCGTCATGGCGCTGGCCCTTTCGGGTCTGCTCGTGCTGGCGATGACCGGGGTCTTCATCGGCATCGGCAAGGGCTTCACGGCCCAGATCGAGCGCTCGAACGCGGACATCATGATCTTGCAGCCGGGGGCCAAGAGCCTGATCAACGGCCCGTCGGGCGTGCCGCGCCGCTTCATTCCGCTGGCCTACAACCACCCCGCCGTGGTTGAGGTCCAGCCCCTGGACGGCGCCGGCGGCACCTTCCAGTCGGTCAAGGAGGTCGATCCGACCCGCAGCCAGGCCGACAACGCCAAGCAGGGCGCGCCCCGTCAGAAATTCGTCCAGTCCAGCATCATCGACACCACGCCGGGCTCGGTCACCATCCCGACCGACTATTCCCAGGAACTGGTCGACGCCCTGCGTCAGCCCTACACGGTCGCCGTCGACGAGACGGCCCTGAACACCCTGGGCGTCAAGCTGGGCGACAAGGCCCTGTACAACGGCCAGACCGTCACCGTCGTCGGCGTGACGCGCGGCTATCCCAACATGATGCAGCCCGGCGTGGTCATGTCGCGCGACACCCTGCGGATGCTGGGTCAGGCCGACACCGGCCCGCGCGTCGGCCCGCTGATGATCAAGATCAAGGACCCGGCCCAGGCCCCCGCCGTCGTCGCCGAGCTGAACAAGATGGGCAACGGCCAGTGGAAGGCCTGGACCCGTCAGGAACTGGCCGACGCCAACGCCGGCGCCATGTTCGAGGAAGGCATCCTGGTCATCATCATCGGCGGCTGCGTGGTGCTGGGCATCATCATCGGCGTGGCCATCACCTGGCAGACCCTGCGCGGCGCCATCATGGCCAATATCAAGGAGTTCGCCTCGCTGCGCGCCCTGGGCGTCGGCATGGGGAGCCTGCGGCGCATCGTCATGGAGCTGAGCTTCTGGGTCGGGGTGGTCGGCGTCGCCGCCGCCATCGGCCTGACCTGGCTGCTGTCGCTGTTCGCCATGTCCAAGGCGGTCATCATCGCCCTGCCCCTGCCCCTGCTGATCGTGGTCGGCGGCGGCCTGATCCTCATCGCCATGGTGTCCGGCCTGCTGTCGATGGGCATCCTGAAGAAGAGCCAACCTGCGGATCTGCTGCGATGAACATGCATACGAAAGTTCACGGCAAGCATGGCGAGTTCGCCATCGAGGCCCAGGGCCTGGTCAAGCGCTTCAAGTCCGGCAAGAACTATGTCGAGGTCTTGAAGGGCGTGAATTTCGACGCCCGCCACGGCGACCTGACCATGGTCATGGGTCCGTCCGGTTCGGGCAAGTCGACCCTGATCGCCGCCCTGTCCGGCCTGCTGCGTCCCGAAGAGGGCCGGGTCGACGCCCTGGACGTGGACGACATGTGGAAGCTGTCGTCGGGACGGATCGACAAGTTCCGCCTGGATCACTGTGGCTTCATCTTCCAGGGCTTCAACCTGTTCCCGTCGCTCAGCGCCCTGCAACAGGTGACGACGGTGCTGAAATTCCAGGGCCTGACGCCGGACCAGGCGAAGAAGCGCGCCACCCTGGCGCTGGAGGAGGTGGGTCTGGGCCATCGTCTGCACCAGCGCCCGGCGGCCCTGTCCGGCGGCGAGAAGCAGCGCGTCGCCATCGCCCGCGCCCTGGCCAAGGACCCGCAGATCCTGTTCGCCGACGAACCGACCTCGGCCCTGGACGGCGAGAACGGCCAGGTGGTCATTCGCCTGCTGCGCCGGGCCGCCACCGAGCACGGCGCGGCGGTCATCTGCGTGACCCACGACCCGCGCCTGGAAGCCTGGGCCGACCGGGTCATCCACATCGAAGACGGCGTGATCATCGACGATCAGCGCCGCACCCCCAATCCCGACGCCGTTCTGGCCTCGCACTGACACCGATCCTCAAGGACGCCTCACATGCCCGCTTTCCTGAAAAACAAATGGCTCTGGATCGGCCTCGTCGCCCTGATCGTGGCCCTCGTCGGCTTCAGCATGGTCCAGAAGGCCAATGCGGCGAAGAAGGCCGAGGCCGCGGCGGCCGCCGAGAAGAAGGTCGAGAGCCCCTATGCGGCCATCGCCAACGGCAAGGTCGACATCGAGGGCGGCATCATCCAGATCGCGGCCCGTCGCGGCGGCGTGGTGCGTGAGGTCCTGGTGCAGGAAGGCGACCGCGTCGTCGCCGGCCAGATCCTGGCCCGTCAAGAAGACGACGAGCCGCGCCTGGCCCTGCAGACCGCCGCCGCCAACCTGTCGGAGGCCGAAAGCCAGCTGCGTCTGATCAATGTCGACATCGCCACCGCCCAGCGCGAGTACGACCGTCTGCAGAAGCTGGTCTCGACCAACTTCGTCGCCGCCCAGCGTCTGGATCAGGCCCGCGACGCCATCGCCCAGGCCCAGGCCCGTCTCGGCTCGGCCCAGTCGGCGGTCCAGACCGCCCGCGCCCGCCGCGACCAGGCCGCCTATGACGTCGAACTGACCGTCATCCGCTCGCCCGCCGACGGCCGCATCGTGCGCCGCTACGCCAACCCGGGCGCCGGCGCCTCGACCCTGAACGTGTCCAACATGTTCGACCTGGAGCCCGACGCCCCGCGCATCGCCCGCGCCGAAATCGTCGAGGCCGACATCCCCAACGTCACCGCCGACCAGGCCGTCGAGATCACCCCCGAAGGCGACCCCAGCAAGGTCTATGTCGGCAAGGTCCTGCGCCGCGCCGCTGTCTTCGGCGCCCGCAAGCTGGCCTCGGACGATCCCTCGCAACGCACCGACGAGCGCGTGGTCGAGGTGGTCGTGGCCGTCAACGACGCCCCGCTGCTGATCGGCCAGCGCGTCTTGGTCAAGTTCATGAAGCCGGGCCAGACGGCCGGCGCCAAGCGCGACACCAACGTCACGGGCGTGCCCGCCAACCGCTCGATGCAGACCCCGGCCCGTCGTTAAGGCCGACGACTGAAATGGAAAAGGGGCCTCGCGAGAGGCCCCTTTTTTGTTGATCGCATGAGGCGGTCCGCGCCTCCCGTGATCAATAGGACCCGGCCTGCCTCCACCCCCACCCAACCCTCCCCCCTCGAGGGGAAGGGCTTCATGATGGTCAGTCGCCCGTGAATTCCCCCGTCCGCTTTTCCAGCACCGCCGTCACGCCCTCGATGTGGTCCTCGGTCAGGTGGGCCAGGGCCTGCATGGCGGCGGACAGTTCCAGCATCTGATCGAAATTCATGTCGCGGCCCTGGCGCAGCAGGCTCTTGGCCATGCGCAGGGCCTGGGGCGGCTGGGCGGCGATCTGGCTGGCCGTGCTCATGGCCTCGTCCATCAGGGTCTCGTGCGGGACCACCCGGTTGACCAGGCCCCACTGGTCGGCCGTCTCGGCGTCGATGGCGCGGGCGGTGAACAGCATCTCGGCGGCGCGGACATAGCCGACGTTGCGCGGCAGCAGCCAGGATCCGCCGTCGCCGGGAATGATGCCCAGCTTCATGAAGGGCACGCCGAAGCTGGCGCGGTCCGAGGCGATGCGGATGTCGCCCAGGCCGGCGATGTCGCAGCCCAGGCCCATGGCCGGGCCGTTGACGGCGGCGATCAGCGGAACCTCCAGCCCGTAGAGCGAGCGGACGATGCGGTGGACCA
The DNA here is from genome assembly GCF_055397675.1 of Brevundimonas sp. T2-11. NCBI lineage: Bacteria > Pseudomonadati > Pseudomonadota > Alphaproteobacteria > Caulobacterales > Caulobacteraceae > Brevundimonas > Brevundimonas sp. T2-11. Next base: position 611,079 of record NZ_AP027920.1, on the reverse strand, counting down.
CGCGGCGATAGCGTTCGCGGATGGCGGCGCCCGAGCCCTCGAACAGGTCGGCGCGGGCCTTCATGGCCTTCAGATCGCCGCCCGCCGAAAAGGCGCGGCCCGCCCCGGTCATGACCACGCAGCGGATCGAGGGATCGGCGTTGACCGCCTCGCAGGCGCTGGCGAAGGCCTCGCCGTCTTCCAGATCCGGCAGGGCGTTCAGCCGGTCGGGCCGGGTCAGGGTCCAGACCATGACCGCGCCTTTGCGCTCCTCGACGATCAGACCCATGGCGATGCTCCTTCCGAAAGATGGAGCCGGTTTCAGCGGGGCGGCGGGCGAAGGCAAGCGGAATTGAAAAACCCCGGTCGTTCTGACCGGGGTTGCGGTTGGACCAAATACCCTCGCGACTACGCGCGCGGCCGTTTGATCGTTATGGGCACGAAGTTCGAGGGATGACTGACCACGCGGTTGTTCGCGTTGTTCATCTGCTTCGTGTTGACCAGCATCCCGCCCCAGAGGGCGAAGGACATCATGGCGTGCTGGAGGTTGCGCTCCTTGTCGTTCATTTTTGGCGTCTCCTTTCGCTGAACGATGAAAGAAGACGCGTCGTGCTTATTGGGACTCTCACCCTGTCAGTCGTTTCGCGTCAGAGGCTTAGATAGCTCCGCCTGGTTAAAAAGTCAAGATTTTGGTCCGGAGTCGGACTTGTTGTAGTTTGAACGTCATAAAATCATGAACCAGCCCGCCGCCCCCTCTCCCGCCCGGCCGCCGCGTGCGATCGCCACGCCCTGCGTCATGGTCTGCACCGTGGACGGGGCCTCGGGACTGTGCCTGGGCTGTTTCCGCACCCTGCCCGAAATCGCGACCTGGAGCCGGATGAGCGAGGAGGAGCGGGCGAAGATCATGGGCGAACTGGACGGGCGGCGGGGGCTGATCGATCCTGTGCTGCTGGGCGGATAGCGAGACATTTGATCCTCCCCCGTTCACGGGGGAGGGGGACCGCCGCAGGCGGTGGAGGGGGCGGATATGCGCCGGACTTCCAGCCAATTTCACGCCGCACTGGCGACTGATCTCAGAACGGCCGCGTCTGACCTCGCCCCCTCCACCATGCTGCGCATGGTCCCCCTCCCCCGCTACGCAGGGGAGGATCGAAGCGGCGGCTAACGCCGTTCGACCGTCAACCTTTCGTTCGCCGTATCGCTTCATCGCCTGCCAAGACCCTTGCGGCACAGTGACGTCATGATCCGCATCGACCCGCGCTCTGCTGTCGTCTTCGCCGCCGCCCTGGCCACCTCCCTGGCCTGCGCGGGCGCCCTGCGCTGGATGGACGGCGCAGGTGAAGCCCAGGCCGCCATCGCCGCGCCCTCGGTCGTGCGTTCGGCGGACGGTCACTACTGGGCCGAGGCGGTCATCGACGGGCGTCCCATGCGGATGCTGGTCGACACCGGCGCCAGCGTCGTGACCCTGACCCGCGCCGACGCGGAAAAGGCCGGCCTCAGCGTGGACGCCCATGACTTCACGCGGACGCTCAACACCGCCTCCGGTCCCGTGAAGGCCGCGCCCGTGGTCCTGCCGTCGCTGGCGGTGGCGGGGGTGCGACTGACTTCGGTCGAGGCCCTGGTCGTCGATGGCGACATGCCCGCCTCCCTGCTGGGCATGAGCTACCTGGGCCGGCTGTCGGGCTTCGAGGCCCGACCCGAGGGTTTGACCTTCAAGGGCTAGAACCGCGCTCGATCCTCCCCCGCTGCGCAGGGGAGGATTGCGACGTCAGCGGTTAGCCCCGAAGGGCACCACCTTGTTGTCCGCGTCGTGGCCGATGTCGGCGGTCCCGAGGTAGGGGATGCCGGAACGCTCGCACCAGTAGCGGACTATCTCCTCCGCCGTCAGGCCGAAGTCCGGATCATTGGGCGTGACGTCCGAGACCCGGCCCAGGCGGATGCCCGCCGCCCGTCGGATCGAGGCCTGACCCGTCAGGTGGAACATCATCCGGTCGACGCGATAGAGGGCCTCTGACACCTCTTCCAGCATGACGACGTGGCCGGTCAGGTCCGGTTCCAGCGCCGTGCCGACCAGTTCATTGAGGATGGTCAGATTGAAGGCGACGGCCGGACGCGGGTCGTCCAGCAGGGACGGCTCCAGAGAGGCGCGATCGCCGCCGACCAGCCAGTCCACCGCGCGGCGGCCCGTCGCGTCATGCCGCGCCCCGTCCGAGGCCATCGGGCCGTGGGCGACATGAGGGAAGCCCGCCTTGTAGAGCAGGGCCAGCAGGCTGCCGGCATCCGAATAGCCGAGGTAGCGCTTCTTCCTCGCCACATCGGTCAGTTGCGGCAGGACCGCCTCGGCGATGCGGCACGCGCCGTAACCGCCGCGCGCGAACCAGACGGCGCCGAGACGCGGATCATTGGCGAACTCGACGAAGGCGGCGGCGCGGACGGCGTCGTCGCCGCCGAAGTGGCCGTGTTTCTCGAACGCCATCGGATGAAAGACCAGCTGGACCTCGCCGCCGGGCCAGGCCTGATCCATCCACGCCTGAATGGCCTCGCCGCGGGCGGGGTCGAGGCGCGAGCTGGCGTTGACGACGCCGATCTTGAAGGGAGTGGACGTAGGGATGGGGCTGGCCTCCGGCGTCGCCCGTGCTAGTCAGGCCGCCGGACATTCCCCGGTTTCGCGCGTCAAAATCAAGCCGATGAACAAAGACTATTTCTTCTGCGGCGTCGGCGGGTCCGGCATGCTGCCCCTGGCCATGATCGTTCAGGCGCAGGGCAACCGCATCGCGGGCTCGGACCGGGCGCTGGATCAGGGCCGGACGCCGGACAAGTTCGACTGGCTGCGCGCCCACGGCGTCACCCTGTCGCCGCAGGACGGATCGGGCGTGACCAGCCCCGATCAGATCGTCGTCGCCACCGGCGCCGTCGAGGACACGGTGCCGGACATCGGGGCGGCCAGACGTGTCGGCGCGACCATCAAGATCCGGCCCCAACTGCTGAGCGAACTGTTCAACGCCGCCCCGACCTCGATCGGCGTGGCCGGGACCAGCGGCAAGTCGACCATCACCGGCATGATCGCCTGGATTCTGGATCAGGCGGGACGCAAGCCCACCGTGGTCAACGGCGCGGTGATGAAGAATTTCGCCGACGCGGATCATCCCTTCGCCAGCGCCCTGATCGGCGGTCCGGACCTGTTCGTGGCCGAGGTGGACGAGAGCGACGGCTCCATCGCCCGCTATGACGCCACCGTGGCGGTCGTCTCCAACATCTCGCTGGACCACAAGTCGATGGAGGAGTTGCGCGACCTGTTCGGCGGCTTCGTCGGCCGGGCGACCACGGCGGTGCTGAACCTCGACAACCCCGAGACGGCGGCGCTGGCGCAGACGCTCGAACCCGGCAAGGCCATCACCTTCGCGCTGGGCGAGGAGGAGGCCGACCTGTCGGCGCATGACCTCAAGCCCCTGCCGACCGGCATGAGCTTCGAGCTGCGGGTGCGCGGCGAGGCCCCGCGTCCGGTCGTGCTGAACGTCCCCGGCGCGCACAATGTCGCCAACGCCCTGGCGGCGCTGGGCGCGGTCAAGGCGCTGGGCGTGCCGGTCGATCAGGCCGTCGCGGCGCTGGAGAGCTTCGCCGGCATCCGGCGGCGCCTCGAGGTGGTGGGCACGCGAAACAGCGTCACCGTCATCGACGACTTCGCCCACAACCCCGACAAGATCGCCGCCACCCTGAAGACCCTGCACGCCTTCGACGGGCGGCTGCTGATCCTGTTCCAGCCGCACGGCTTCGGCCCGCTGAAGCTGATGAAGCGGGAGTTCATCGAGGGCTTCGCCGGCCTGATGCGCGAGCACGACGTCCTGCTGATGCCCGAGCCGGTCTATTACGGCGGCACCACCGATCGCAGCGTGGCCAGCGAGGACATCGCCGCAGGCGTGCGCGCCGAGGGGCGTCGGGCCGAGGCGCTGGCGACTCGCGCCGACTGCGGCGACCGGATCGTGGAGATGGCCCGGCCCGGCGACCGGGTGGTGGTCATGGGGGCGCGCGACGACAGCCTGTCCAGCTTCGCGGCGGAGCTGCTGGCCCGACTTTAAGCTCCGCGCCCGGAGCAATCGTCAAATTGCTCTTGTAAAACATTCACTTTCGGAAAATCGGCTGTTAAGCGCCGCCCGCCTAACTGCGCTCACGCAAAACGCGGAAGGGGCGTCAGGATGGCCAGGATCGGAGACTTCGTCGAGACGGCGCCGCCCATGGCGCCCGAGGCGTTCGGCGCCGAGGCCTTCGACCGGTTTCAGGCCGAGCCCGACACCCTGGTCATCGCCGTGGTGGACGAGGACGGTCGCCCCATAGGCCTGATCGAGCGCAACGCCTTCACCCTGAAGATGGCCGCCGAGTTCGGTCGCGCCCTCTATGCCCGCCGCCCGGTCTCGGCCCTGATGGAGCCCAAGCCGCTGCTGGTCGAGGCCGACGCCTCGGCCGACGTCCTGTTCCAGAACATGGACGCGGCGGGGCTGGGGGCCCTGCTGAAGGGCTTCATCGTCGTGTCGCGCGGCCGCTATGTCGGAGTGGGGGCGGGGCTGCACGTCCTGCAGGCCGGGGTGGCCATCCACAAGCGCCGGGCCGAGGCCATGAGCCAGCTGGCCCAGAACCTGGTCCGCGCCGAGGCCGAGGCCCGCGCCTCCAGCCGGGCCAAGTCCGAGTTTCTGGCGGTGATGAGCCACGAGATCCGCACGCCGCTGAACGGGGTGCTGGGGGTGGCCGCCCTGATGGAGCGCGAACTGACTCAAGGCTCGCTGCGCCCCTATGTCCGCACCATTCTGGATTCGGGGAACAGCCTGCTGCGGCTGCTGACCGACGCCCTGGACATGTCGCGCGCCGAGGCGGGCATCCTGACGCTGGAGCCGGCGCCGCTGGATCTCGACGCCGTCGCCGCCGACCTGTCGGCCCTTTGGCGGCCGCGCGCGGAGGAGAAGGCTCTGCGCCTGACGGTGACGACGGACACGGCCGCCGCACGCTGGGTCGTCGGCGACGAGATGCGGCTGAAGCAGCTGTTGAACAACCTGATCGGCAATGCGCTGAAGTTCACGCAAGCCGGCGCGGTCGAGGTCAGCCTGACGACGCGGCTGGACGACGGGCGGGTGCGGCTGGACGCCGTGGTGGATGACAGCGGCCCCGGCGTCAGCGAGGAGGCGGCGACCGCCATCTTCGAGCCCTTCAACACCGGCGAGGCGGGGCGTCAGGGCGCGGGCGCGGGCCTGGGCCTGGCCATATGCCGCCAGATCGTCGAGCGGATGGAGGGGACGCTGGCCTTGGAGCGCTCGCCCGCCGGCGGGGCGCGCTTCCGCTTCGACCTGCACCTGCCGCTGGCCGAGGCCGACGCGCGCAGCCATGAGGACCGCGCCGCCGCCCCGACGGCGCACGAGACCCTGCATGTCCTGGTGGTGGACGACAACGCCGCCAACCGCTTCGTCGCCGGCAAGGTGCTGGAGCTGTTCGGCTGCACCCATGAGACCGCCGAGGACGGGCGGCAGGCGGTGGAGCGGGCGGCCATCGCGCCCTTCGACCTGATCCTGATGGACGTGAAGATGCCGGTGATGGACGGGGTGGCGGCGACGCGGGCCATTCGCGCCCTGCCCGGCGCGGCCTCGGCTGTGCCCATCCTGGCCCTGACCGCCAACGCCGACCCGCGCGACGAGGCCGAGTATCTGGCGGCGGGCATGGACGGGGTGGCGCAGAAGCCGATCCAGCCCGACGCCTTGCTGAACGCCATCCGGCTGGCCCTGTCGCGGCATGCGGTGGCGGTGGCGGCCTAGGGGCTTCTGTTTCCGCCGAACCGCGACATTCCGGTCGGTGAATGGCATTGCTAATCGTTCGCACAGTGTGGCAGAGCCATCTTGTGACCGAAGCCGCTGCAAATCCCGCCAAGACCCCCGCGAAACCCAAGGCGGCGCTGAACGCCAGGCGATCGTTCTGGCTGAAGCAATTGCACAGCTGGCACTGGATCTCGGCGGCGGTCAGCCTGGTCGGCATGATCCTGTTTGCGATCACCGGCATCACCCTGAACCACGCCGCCCAGATCCCGGCCGAGCCGGTGACCAAGGAGGCGACGGCGACCCTGCCCGCCCCCCTGCTGGTGCGTCTGGCGGACTTCCCCGAGGACACCACCGACCCTGTTCCCGCCCCCGTCGCGCGCTGGGCGGCGGAGGCCTTCAAGGTGCAGGTGGACGGCAAGCCGACCGAGACCACGGCGGACGAGATCTATGTCGCCCTGGCCACGCCCGGCGGCGACGGATGGCTGACCATCGACCGTTCAACCGGGGAGGCCGTGCACGAGAAGACCACGCGCGGCGCGATCGCCTACCTGAATGACCTGCACAAAGGTCGGAACGCCGGAAAGGTCTGGTACTGGTTCATCGACGTCTTCGCCGCAGCCTGCGTGATCTTCTCCGTCACCGGTCTGGCCCTGCTGTGGCTGCACGCCCGCGGCCGTCCCTCGACCTGGCCCATCGTGGCCCTGGGTCTGCTGGTTCCTGTCGTTATCGCCCTTCTCTTCATCCACTGACCCTTTCACTGGCGAGCTCCCCCTCATGCGCAAGCTTCCCCTCGTCCTGACCGCCGCCGGCCTGACCGCCGCAGCCGCACCCGCCGTCGCCGCCGATCTGACGGTGAACGTCGAGCTGCCGCGCATTTCCAGCGCCTCCTATCACCGCCCCTATGTGGCCGTGTGGATCGAGAAGCCGGACCAGACCACGGCCCAGACCCTGGCCGTCTGGTACCAGCAGACCCGCAACAACGAGGGCGACGGCAAGGACTGGCTGAAGGACCTGCGCACCTGGTGGCGCAAGGGCGGCCGCGCCATGGCCATGCCCGCCGACGGCGTGTCCGGCCCGACCAAGGCCCCCGGCCGTCATTCGGTGACCGTGCCCGGCGCCCGCCTGCGCAACCTGCCCGCCGGCCAGTACAACATCGTCGTCGAGGCGGCCCGTGAACTGGGCGGCCGCGAGGTCGTTCGCGTGCCCTTCCGCTGGGGCGCCGCCAACACCGCCGCCGGAACCGGCGCCACCGAACTGGGCGCCGTTCGCGTCGCCGTGACCCGCTAAGGATCTGAGATCATGAAAAAGACCCTCGCCTTCCTGTCGCTGGCCGCCGTTCTGGCCGCCCCGCTCTCGGCCCAGGCGCACCGCGCCTGGCTGGCCCCGACCTCGACCGTGCTGTCGGGCAACGACGCCTGGGTCGGTTTCGACGCCGGCATGTCGAACGGGGTCTTCATCCCCGACCACGCCGCCATGCGCCTGGCCGGTCTGACCATCACGGCCCCGGACGGTTCGACCGCCCAGGCCGAGAACGTCAATCAGGCCAAGTACCGCTCCAGCTTCGACCTGCACCTGTCGCAGCCGGGCACCTATCGCATCGCCAATGTCGGTTCGGGCTTCATGGCCAGCTACAAGCAGGGCGGCGAGCAGAAGCGCTGGCGCGGCGCCGAGGCCGACTTCGCCACCGCCATCCCGACTGACGCCACCGAGGTTCAGGCCACGCGCACCGACAGCCGCACCGAGACCTTCGTGACCCTGGGCGAGCCGACCGATCTGGCCGTCATCGGCAAGGGTCTGGAACTGGCCCCGGTCACCCACCCGAACGATCTGGCCGTCGGCGAAGCCGCGACCTTCAAGCTGCTGAAGGACGGCCAACCCGCCGCCGATGTCGAGGTGACCATCGCGCGCGGCGGCACCCGCTATCGCAACAATCCCGAAGAGATCACGGTCAAGACGGGCGCGGACGGCGCCTTTAGCGTGACCTGGCCTGAGGCCGGTCTCTACTGGCTGGGCGCCTCGGTGCGCACGGCGGGCGTCAACGGCCAGCCCGGCTCCAACGCCTCGTGGAACGGCGCGCTGGAAGTCCTGCCCTGACCGTCAAGAAATCCAGTTCGGCCCCGCCGCCGCTCCAGATCGGAGCGGCGGTTGAAGGCCGTCAGGACACGCGCGTCCTGATCCCGCCGAGCGCCCAGGCGCCCGAGCGGCCGCCCAGCGACCTGATCTGGTCTCTGACGGGGGAAAGCATGGGCACCACCTGGTCGGTGCGTCTGGTCCCGCCGATGGGCGTGACACAGGACGCGTTTCAGTCGGCGATCGAGGAGGAGCTGGCGCGCATCATCGCCCTGTTCAGTCCGTGGACGCCCGGCAGCGAGATCAGCCGCTTCAACACCGCGCTGGCCGGGACGTGGAAGCTGTCGGACGACTTCTGGAGCCTGCTGAACGCTTCGCTGGATCTGGCCGACGACGTCAACGGCGCGGTCGATCCGACGCTGGGGGCGCTGGTCGATCTGTGGGGCTTCGGCCCGCCGGGACCGCGCGATCCGCTCAATCCCCTGCCCTCCGCCGAAGAGGTCGGGGCGGCGCTGGCCGTGTCCGGCTGGCAGAAGCTGCGGCTGAACCGCGACGCCCAGGCGGCGGTGCAAGCCGGTGGGATGAAGCTGGACTTTTCCGGCATCGCCAAGGGTCACGCGGTGGACCGGGTGTCCGCGCGCCTGACCGAGATGGGCGCGACCTCGCATCTGGTCGAGGTCGGCGGCGAGCTTCTGGGGCGCGGGGTCAAGCCGGACGCCCAGCCCTGGTGGGTCGAGATCGAGGCCGTGCCGGGGTCGCCCGCGCCGCATACGGTCGCGGCCCTGTTCGACGTGGCGGTGGCGACGTCCGGCGACTGGCGCCGCGCCTTCGTGCATGAAGAGCGCCTCTATCCGCACACGATCGACGGCTCGACCGGACGACCGGTGGACAACGGCCTGGCGCAGGTGACGGTGTTCGACGCCTCGGCCATGCGCGCCGACGCATGGGCCACGGCCCTGACCGTGCTGGGCCCCTATGACGGGCCGGAGTTGGCCGAGGCCATGCAGATCGCGGCCTGCTTTGTCGAGCGCACCCCGCGCGGCCTGGTCGAACGCATGACGCCCGCCTTCGCCGCCATGATGGACGAAGAAGAAGCCTGACCGTGACCGCCGACCTGTCCCGCTGGCTGTGGGCCGGCGTCGCTCTGATCCTGTGGCTGGCCCTGATCGGCCTGACCGTGTGGCGCATGCGCGCCGCCGCCAGGAAGGCCGCCGAGCAGGCCCGCGCCCTGGCCGAGGCGGCGGGCGAGGACGCCGTGCTGATCGCCTTCGCCAGCCAGACCGGGTTTGGCGAGGAACTGGCCTGGATGACGGCCCGGGCGCTGGGCGACGGCGGCGTGGGCGCGCGGCCCTTGTCGTTCGCCGATCTGGATCTGGAGACCTTGAAGGGGGCGCGTCGCCTGCTGGTGATCGCCTCCACCACCGGCGAGGGCGATGCGCCTGACGGCGCCGCCCGCTTCGTGCGGCAGGCGATGAAGGCCGAGGCCGACCTGTCGCACCTGTCCTATGGCCTGCTGGCCCTGGGCGACCGGTCCTATGACGCCTATTGCGGCTTCGGCCACGCGGTCGGCGACTGGCTGGACGGCTGCGGCGCCCAGACCCTGTTCGACCGGGTCGAGGTGGACAATGGCGACGCGGGCGCCATCCGCCACTGGCAGCACCAGCTGAACCAGATAACGGGCTCGACCGCCGTCCCCGACTGGACCCCGCCCGCCTATGACCGCTGGCGTCTGGTCGAGCGGACCCTGCTGAACGCGGGCAGCCCCGGCGGCGAGGCCTGGCATCTGGCCTTCGAGCCCATCGACCACGCGCCCGACTGGGCGGCCGGCGACATCGCCGAGATCGGCCTGCCCGTCCGCGACGACGAGCAGCCGGCCAGCCGTGAGTATTCGGTCGCCTCGTTGCCCTCGGACGGGCGGGTCGAGTTCTGCATCCGCTTGATGACCCGCCCGGACGCGACGCCGGGCCTGGCCTCGGGCTGGCTCACGCAGGACGCCAAGATCGGCGACGAAGTGGCCATGCGGGTGCGCGCCAACCGCAGCTTCCACGCCCCGCCGCCGGAAGCCCCCATCATCCTGATCGGCAACGGCACGGGCATCGCGGGCCTGCGGGGGCATCTGAAGGCCCGGGCGCAGCATGAGACGACCGGCGGCGCCTGGCTGCTGTTCGGCGAGCGGACGCGGGCGCACGACGCCCTCTATGACGCCGATCTGCAGGCCTGGCTGGCGTCGGGCGCCCTGACCCGGCTGGACCGCGCCTTCTCGCGCGACGGCGGCGAGAACCGGTACGTCCAGTCGCTGGTGGCGGAACACGCCCGGCCCATGGCCGACTGGGTCGATCGCGGGGCCTATGTCTATGTCTGCGGCAGTCTGGAGGGCATGTCCAAGGGCGTTCACGCGGCCCTGGAGGCGGCGCTGGGCGAGGAGCGGCTGACCTGGCTGACCGAAAGCGGGCGGTATCGGCGGGACGTTTACTGAGCTTTCTCCTCCCCATGAAATGGGGAGGTGGATCGACGCCGAAGGCGGCGAGACGGAGGGGCGCGGTGGGGCCAAGCAGCCCCTCCACCGCTACGCGGTCCCCCTCCCCACAAAGTGGGGAGGAAAGCAGCGGCTACACCTCCGACCAGCGTCGCAGCAGGTTGTGATAGAGGCCGGTCAGCTCGATGACGGCCTGATCCTTCGGCCCCTTGTCCAGGTTGACCCGCTGGGTGGCCACGTCGAGGCGGAACAGGCTTTCGCGGTCGGCGTCGTCGCGGACCAGGCTCTGCAGCCACATGAAGCTGGAGACGCGGGCGCCGCGGGTGACGGGCGTGACCCGGTGCAGGCTCTTGGACGGATAGAGGACCAGGTCGCCGGCCGGCAGCTTGACCGACTGGGCGCCGTAAAGCTCCTCGATGATCAGTTCGCCGCCGTCATAGTCCTCGGGCTCGGACAGGAAGAGGGTGGCCGAGAGGTCGCTGCGGATACGCACATCCCCGCGCTGGCGGATGGCGTTATCGACGTGGACGCCGAACTCGCCGCCGCCCTCGTAACGATTGAACAGGGGCGGAAAGATCGTGTGCGGCAGGGCGGCCGAAACGAACATGGGGTTGGCGTTCAGAGCCTGGACGATCAGGGCCGAGACCTCCTTCGCCGCCGCGCTGTCCTCGGGCAGTTGCTGGTTCTTCTTGGCGGTCGCCGACTGATGGCCCGAGGTCATGTTGCCGTCGGCCCAGGGCCCGGCGTCCAGGGTCCGGCGCAGGGCGGCGACCTCGGCCTTGGTGAAGACGTCGGGGATGTGCAGCAGCATGGCTCTCTCACCGTGGGAAACGCATCGGCCCCGCCGCTCAGGTGAACGACGGGGCCGACATGATGGCGCGAAACGCGGTCGCTTAGTAGCGGACGTTCAGCGTCAGGATGGCCGAACGGGCCGGGGCCACGTCGGCGTGGTGCACGCCGTTAGTGCGGATGATGTATTCCTCATCGCCCGCATTCTGGACGTTCAGCTGCAGCGAGGCCCGGTCGCTGATGTCGTAGGAGGCGAACAGGTCCAGTCGCGTGTACTCCGGAGCGTAGATGCGGTTGCCGCCGCCGCCGGCGCCGCCCTGGTTGCCGCCGAACGACTTGCCGACATAGTAGACGCCGCCGCCCAGGCTCAGCTTGGGCATGACGCGATAGGTGGTGAACAGGCTGGCCGTGTGCTCCGGCGTATTGGCCAGGGGATCGCCGACGTTGGCGTTGTTGTAGGCGCCCTTGACCAGTTCCGAGTCCATCCAGGTGTAGCCGCCGAAGACCTGCCACTTGCTGGTGACATTGCCCGAGACGCCGAGTTCCAGACCTTGGACCTCGGCCTCGCCGGCCTGTTCGTAGAAGCCGGACGAAATCTGGATCAGGGCGTTCTCGCGAACCGTCTTGAACAGGGCGCCGCTGACCGCCAGGCGGTCACCGAACAGGTTGGCCTTGGCGCCGATTTCGAAGCTCTGCGTCTCTTCCGGATCCAGAAGTTCCGTGGCCAGATTGCCCGAGCCCAGGCCGCTGCCGTTGTTCTGGTCGCCAGCCGAGATGGTCGGCGGGGTCGAGGAGGTGGCGTAGGAGGCGTAGATGCTGCTGTTCGACGTCGGCTTGTAGACCAGGCCGATCTGATAGTTGACGAAGTCCCAGTCGCCGCTGCGGGGCGTCAGGGTCGGAACGGCGGGCGTGCCCACGTTCACCCAGTCCGCGCCTTCGACCGAGTAGTCGTCCCAGCGCAGGCCGAGGTTCAGGATCCACTTCTCGCCGAACACCATCGAGTCGAAGGCGTAGACCCCGATGGTGTCGGTGGTGTTGCGGTTGACGTTGCCGCGCGTGACCGTGCCGGTCCAGGGGTCGTTCGGGTTCGGGTTGTAGACCTGGGTGCAATCCAGACCCGTCAGCGGCGCCGGGCAGGCCGTGCCGGTCAGGGTCGTCACCACATAGGAAGCGTTGCGGTTCTTCTCGCGCGACAGCTCCAGACCGATGTCAAAATTGTGCTTGATGGAGCCGGTCAGGAAGGACCCGTGCAGGTCGGTGACATTGGCCAGGGTTTCGGTGGGGTTCCAGCGCGACTTCAGACCACGCTTCATCCACCAGACGCCGCCGATGTTCTGGGCCGCGCCGCCGTCGCCGGGGTTGGTGACGATGTAGTCGTTCACCGTCTGCGAATAGCGGGTGACGTTGCGCAGGGCGAGCGTGTCGCTGAAGCGGTGCTCGATATCCAGGGTCAGGGTGTCGACCGTATTGTTCAGATAGTCGCGCGCCTTGAGGCCGTAGAAGCTGTCATAGGGCACGTCGAGGATGCCCGAAGCGTCGGGGCGCGGCGCCGTGGCCCCGCCCAGCTTGGTGTAGAGCGGGATGCCGTAGTCGGGCATCTGATCGCTGTCGAGGTGGTAGTAGCTGGCGGTCAAGGTCGTCGGCGTGCCGAGGCCGGCGGCGATGGCCGCGCCCACGCCCCACTTGTCGAAATCGACCGAGTCGCGACCGGCGACGTCGCCCTGTCCGACCATGAGATTCAGGCGCATGGCTGCGGTCGAGCTGACCTGCCAGTTGGCGTCCACCGTGCCGCGCACATAGTTGTCAGTGCCGGCGCCGACCGAGCCGTTGACGAAGTTCTGCAGGCGCGGGGCCTTGGAACCCAGGTTGATGCTGCCGCCGCCCGAGCCGCGCCCCGAATAGACCGAGTCCGGCCCCTTGATGACCTCGACCTGTTCCAGGTTGAAGACTTCGCGCTGCTGGCCGCCGGTGTCGCGGATGCCGTCGACGAAGATGTTGTTGCCCGAGGCCTGACCGCGGATGAAGGGACGGTCGGCCAGAGGCTGGCCGCCTTCGCCGGCGCCGAAGGTGATGCCCGGCGAGGTGCGCAGGATGTCCTGCAGCGAGGTGGCGGCGGTCTGTTCGATGATCTGTTGCGGGATGACCGTGACCGAGCGCGGCGTGTCGACCAGGGGGGCGACGAAGGTCGGGTCCTTGGGCTCGCGCTTGATGCGCTGGCCGTGCACGTCGACGGCGCTCAGGGTGGTGGCGTCCTGGGTGATGTCCGCCGTGGCGATCGGGGCTTCATCAGCGGCCATGGCGGGCGCGGCGCAGAGCATGCCGGCGGCGCTGGAAGCGAACAGGAGCGCCTTGAGGGCGGTGGAACGAGCGTCGGACATGGGGGAGCCAGTCGGTTAATTTTGAGACCGGCTCGCAATATCACCTTTTGAGGGTGCGACAATCTGACTCCTGCGACTAAATCGCAGTTGCGGCAGAGATGTCACACTGGCGTCACGACCGCGCCCTCAGGCCGGTTTCGCCACCGCCTTGATCGAGGTTGCCGGGTCGGCCAGGAGGTCTGCGTCCACCGGCGTCGCCTTGCCGATCAGCAGGCGTCCGCCCATGAAGTCGGCCGGGGCGTTGACCGCCTCGACGCAGAGGATGCGGTCGCCGTTCAGGTGGAAGACGGAAAAGGCGCCGCTGGCCGGATCGCCGCGCACCACCTGTCGGTCCGCGTCGAAAGGCAGGCCGGCGATCTGCAGCTTGACGTCGTACTGGTCAGACCAGAACCAGGGCACCTCGGGTGCGGGCGCCGCGCGGCCGACGAGGGCGGCGGCGGCCTGCTTGGCCTGTTCCAGGGCGTTGGGCACGCTTTCCAGACGGTGCATCCGTCCGCCGTGAACCGGGATGGGGCGGTGGGTCACGTCGCCGATGGCGTAGATGGAAGGGTCGCTGGTGCGGGCGGTTTCGTCCACGACGACGCCGTTCTCGCAGGCCAGGCCCGCCGTTCGCGCCAAGGCCTCGCGCGCCAGGGCGCCGACGCCGACCAGGATGGCGTCGGCCGTGATCAGTGTCCCGTCCGCCAGACGCACGCCGTCGTCCTCGAAGCCCGAGACCTCGGCCCCGGTCAGGATCTCGACGCCGTGGCGCCGGTGCAGGTCGGTGAAGAAGGCTGACAGAGGCTCGGACGCCACGCGGGCCAGCACCCGGTCCATGCGCTCGATGACGACGGCTTCGGCGCCGAGGGCGCGGGCCGAAGCCGCCGCCTCCAGCCCGACATAACCGCCGCCGACCACAGCCAGCCGCTTGCCGGGGGCCAGCACGGCCTTCAGCCGCTCGGCGTGCTCCAGGGTGCGCAACTCCAGCAGATCGGGCCGGTCGGCGCCGGGAATGGCCAGACGACGCGCGGTCGAGCCGGTGGCCAGGATCAGCACGTCGTAGGACTCGACCGCCCCATCGGCGAAGGTCACGACCTTGGCCGCTGCGTCGATGGCGGTCGCCGTGACGCCGGTGCGCAGGTCGATCTTCTGTTCGACATAGAAACTCTCGGGGCGCAGCAGCAGGTCCTCCAGACCCGCCTCCCCCTTCAGCCAGGCCTTGGACAGGGGCGGCCGCTGATAGGGCGCCGCCGCCTCCTCGCCCGCCAGGACGATCTCGTCCTCGAAGCCATATTGTCTCAGCAACGCCGCCGCCGAGCCCCCCGCGTGTCCCGCGCCGATAATCAGAACCTTGGTCATGGGTGGGGAGATAGGACGGATCGAGCGTAGCGGCTACTCTCTCCTCCCCACTTGTGGGGATGGGGACCACGAAGTGGTGGAGGGGCCATGCCGCCGACCGCTGAAACCTATCGCCGCGCCGCCGGGATGCGCCGCGCCCTGACGCCTCCGGAAGCCAGGCTGTGGACGCAGATCAAGGGCGGCGGACTGGAGGGCCTGAAGTTCAGACGTCAGCATCCGGTCGGCCCCTACATCCTCGACTTCTACTGTCATGCCGCGCGTCTGGCGGTCGAGGTCGATGGCGCGGGTCATGATGATCCGGAGCAGATCGCGCATGACGAGCGACGGACGCTGTGGCTGACCTCGCGTGGCGTCGAGGTATTGCGGGTGCGCTCGACCGATGTGCGCGATCATCTCGACGGGGTTTTGACCCTGATCCTTCAGCGCGTGACGGGGCGGTAGCAGCCCCTCCACCGCTTCGCGGTCCCCCTCCCCACTCGCGTGGGGAGGAAAGAGGGAGTCGCGCTTGACCGTTCCATTGTTACAGCATAATGGAACGCGCCATGAGCACCGACGCCGCCAAGACCGCCCTGCTGGACGCCCTGCTTTCGCTGCAGACGCGGGCGGAGGCCGACGCCTTTCTGTCCGACCTGTGCACCCCCGCCGAACTGCGCGCCTTTGGCGAGCGCTGGCAGGTGGCGCGGCTGCTGGACGGGGGGGACAAGACCTATCGCGAGATCGCTGTGGAGGCCTCGGCCAGCCCGACCACCGTGGTGCGCGTCGCGCGTTCCCTGAAGGACATGCCGCACCAAGGCTATCGCCTGGTGCTGGACAGACTGAAAGCCTGAGTTGAGATCATGAGCACCGTGCAGGGGCGGCTACGCATCGCCGTCCAGAAATCCGGCCGTCTGGCCGAACGCAGCCTCGACCTGGTCCGCGACGCGGGCCTGCGGGTGGTCAAGGGCAACAACGACCTGCTGTACCGGATCGAGAACTATCCGATCGACCTGCTGCGGGTGCGCGACGACGACATCCCGACCTTCGTGGCGGACGGGGTCTGCGATCTGGGCATCGTCGGCGAGAACGTGCTGGAGGAAGGCCGCAATGGCGGGCCGAACGCGGAGGTGGTCATGCCGCTGGGCTTTGGCCGCTGCACGCTGAAGATCGCCGTGCCGCCGACGCTGGACTATGCCGGGCCGTCGTCGCTGGACGGGCTGCGCATCGCCACCTCCTACCCCAAGATCCTGCGCCGGTTTCTGGACGAGAGCGGCGTCGCCGCCGACATCGTCACCATGCGCGGGGCGGTCGAGGTGGCCCCGCGGCTGAAGCTGGCTTCGGCCATCTGCGATCTGGTCTCGACCGGAGCGACGCTGGAGGCCAACGGCCTGGTGGCGAAGGAGACGGTGCTGGACAGCCAGGCGGTCCTGATCAAGTCGCCCACCCCGCCCGAGGCCGGACTGCAACACCTGCTGGACTCCATCATCGAGCGCATGGCCGGCGTGGTGTCCTCGCAGGGGGCCAAGTACGTCATGCTGAACGCCCCGCGCTCGGCGCTGGATCAGATCACCGCCATCCTGCCGGGCGCCGGTTCGCCGACCGTCATGCCCCTGTCGGGCCGCGACGACGCCGTGGCCGTCCACGCCGTCTGTCAGGAAGCCGTCTTCTGGGAGACGCTGGAGAAGCTGAAGGCGGCGGGGGCTTCGGCCATCCTGGTCCTGCCGATCGAGAAGATGATGTGATGAAGCGTATCGACTGGAACAGGCTGGACGCCGCCGGGCGCCAGGCGGCGCTGGCGCGTCCGCAGCAACGCACCGAGGGTTTCGTCACCAGCGTGGTGCGCGAGATCTTCGACGACGTGCAGGCGCGCGGCGGTCAGGCCGTGACCGACTGGGCGATCAAGCTGGACGGCGCCGCGCCGCGCCGGGTAGCCATCACCGAGAAGGCCGCCGCTGAAGCCCGCGCCGACCTGCCGCCCGCCGCCGCGCGGGCCTTGAGAGTCGCCGCCGACAATGTGCGCGTCTTCCACGCCGCGACCCGGCCCGAGGACACCGCCTTCATCGAGACCACGCCCGGCGTGAAGTCGAAGCTGGTCTGGCGGCCCATCGGCTCGGCGGGCCTCTATGTGCCCGGCGGGACGGCGCCCCTGTTTTCGTCCCTGCTGATGCTGGCCATTCCGGCGGGCGTGGCCGGGGTCGGGCGGCGCGTGGCCGTCACCCCGCCGTCGAAGGACGGCTCGGTCCACCCGGCCATGATCGTCGCCGCCGCCGAGGCGGGGCTGGACGAGCTGTGGCTGCTGGGCGGGGCGCAGGCGATTGCGGCCCTGACCTTTGGCGTCGAGCTGGAGACGGGCGTGATCGAGCCTGTCGACAAGCTGTTCGGCCCCGGCAACGCCTATGTGGCCGAGGCCAAGCGCTATGCGTCCAGCCTGCCGAACGGTCCGGCCCAGGACATGCCGGCGGGTCCGTCAGAGCTGCTGGTCATCGCCGACCGCGACGCCGACTTCGAGATCGTCGCCGCCGACCTGTTGAGCCAGGCCGAGCACGACGCTGACGCGCAGGTTCTGCTGGTCTCCGACAGCGGCACCGCCCTGACCGAGATCCTCGCCGAGGTGGAGCGTCAGGTAGAGAGCCTGCCCCGCGCCGACATCGCCCGCGCCTCGCTGGAGCAGGCCCGCGCCATCCGCGTGGCCGACATGGCCGAGGCCTGCGCCGTCGCCAACCTCTACGGCCCCGAACACCTGTCGATCCAGGCCGAGGAGGCCGAACGGCTGGTGGACCGGATCACCGCCGCCGGCGCCGTCTTCGTCGGCCAGTGGGCGGCCGAGACGCTGGGCGACTACGCCGCCGGGCCCAGCCACGTCCTGCCGACCGACGGCGGGGCGCGAACCCTGGGCGGCGTCACCACCGCCAGCTTCATGACCACCATGTCGGTGCAGACGGTGACGCAGATGGGCGCCGCCGCCCTCGCCCCCGTCGCCGCCCGCCTGGCGCGGATGGAGGGGCTGGAGGCCCACGCGCGGGCGGCCGATCTGAGGACCGAAGCGTGACCCTGCCCGCCCCCTATCCGCCGCTGGTGTCAGGCGGCGAAGGTCTGGACCGCTATCCAGCCGACCCGACCGCGCTCAGCGCGCGACTGGCCGAGCTCTACGGCGTCGCCGCCGATCAGGTGCTGCCGGTGCGCGGCCTGACGCATGGACTGGAGCTGGTCTGGCGACTAGCCGCCCGCGACGGGCTGAAGGTCCAGGCGCCCGAGGCCGAGCCCTATCAGGGACTGGCCGCCCTCTACGCCCGACCGGCTGAGGGGGCGGAGGTCGCCGCCGTCGTCATCCGCGCCCTGGGCTCGCCCGAGGCCGTGGCCGAGATGGCCGAGCGCGTCGCCCCCGCCCTGCTGGTCGTGGACGAAGGCTTGGTCGAGTTCGCGGAAGGACCCTCCGCTGCGACGGTCGTGCAGGACCACGCCAACCTGATCGTGCTGCGCAGCCTGTCTCTAGCCTATGGCCTGGCCGGGGCGCGGGTCGGCGCCGCCGTCGCACAAGAGCAGACCCTGGCGCGGCTGGCGCGCGTGCTGGAGCCCTACGCCCTGCCCGAGGTCTCGGTGCGGCTGGCGTTGCAGGCCCTGGACCCGTCACGGATGATCGAGACCGCCGAGCGCATCGACGGCGTGCGTCGCGAACGCGCCCGCGTCGCCGAGGCCCTGTCGCGCCAGATGCCGCTGGAGGCCGGTGTCGGGCCGGTGATCATCGCGCGTCCCTCTGATCCCGCCGCCGTCATCGCCGACCTGCGCCGTTTCGGCCTGACCGCCGACGCGGCGGGCGAGCGGGTGCGCCTGCCCGTTTCACTGAAGCCCGAGGTCAACGACCGGCTGCTGGTGGCGCTCGGCGCCGCCACGCCCAAGGTGCGGCGCACCCGCGTCGGACAGGCCGTGCGCGACACGAAAGAGACCCGCATCGTCTGCGCCGTCGATCTGGACAGCGCCGGGCCGGTGACGATCCACACCGGCGTCGGCTTCTTCGACCACATGATCGAACAGGTGGCGGCGCACGGCGGCTTCTCCATCCGCCTGTCGTGTGAAGGCGACCTGCACACCGACCCGCACCACACCATCGAGGACAGCGCCATCGCCCTGGGCCAAGCGCTGAAACAGGCGCTGGGAGAGCGCAAGGGCATCGCCCGCTACGGCTTCGTCCTGCCGATGGACGAGGCCAATGCGGCGGTCTCCATCGACCTGTCGGGGCGGCCCTATCCGGTGTTCGAGGGGACCTTCGCCACCCCCTTCATCGGCGACTACCGCACCGACCTGACGGCGCACGTGGTGCGATCGCTGGCCGAAAACCTGGGCGCGGCCATCCACGTCCGCGTCACCGGCGACGACGACCACCACAAGACCGAGGCCGTGTTCAAGGCCCTGGGCCGGGCCCTGAGGCAGGCTATCCGGGTCGAGGGCGATGTGGTGCCGTCGACCAAGGGGGTGCTGTGATGACGGCGGCGCCATCGATCCTCCCCTGCGGAGCGGGGGAGGGGGACCGCGCCCCGATCTCGCCCCCTCCACCATGCTGCGCATGGTCCCCCTCCCCCGTCGCCCTGCGACAGGGGAGGATCGGAGCAGGCTCATGAGCAACGTCACCCTGATCGGTTACGGCTCGGGCAATGTCGCCTCGGTGCGGTTCGCGCTGGAGCGGCTGGGGGCGCGGGTGCGGATCAGCGCCGATCCCGCCGATCTGGATGAGGCCGAACGCGTCATCCTGCCCGGCGTCGGGGCGGCGGGCTACGCCATGCAGCGGCTGAACGCCCTGGGTCTGGTGGAGCCGCTGCGGCGGTTCAAGCGTCCCTTGCTGGGCGTCTGTCTGGGTCAGCAACTGCTGTTCGAGACCAGCGCCGAAGACGAGGACACTGAGAATGGGGGGGCCGACCTGCTGGGTCTGATCCCCGGCCGGGTCGAGGCCATTGCCCCCGCGCCGTCTCGCCCCTCGCCGCACATGGGCTGGAGCCGGCTGACGATCCGTCGCCCCGATCCCCTGCTGGAGGGGATCAGGGACGGCGACTGGGCCTATTTCGTCCACGGCTTCGTCTGCCCCGACGGCCCGGCGACCCTCGCCGCCGCCGACTACGGCGTCCCCGTGCCCGCCGTGGTCAACAGCGCCAACCGCTGGGGCTGCCAGTTCCACCCGGAACGGTCGGCCGCCGCCGGGGCGCGTATCCTGAAGAACTTCCTGGAGCTGCCCGCGTGATCATCTATCCCGCCATTGACCTGATCGACGGCCATGCGGTTCGCCTGTTGCACGGCGATTTCAATCACGTGACCCGCTATGATTCCCACCCCGCCAACCGGATGGCGGCCTTCACCGCCGAAGGGGCGGAATGGATCCACGTCATCGATTTGGACGGGGCCAAGGCGGGCGAGGCGCGCCAGTATGGACTGATCGGCGACATGGCCCGGGCCGTGGACATCAAGGTCCAGTCGGGCGGCGGCGTCCGTTCGGCCAGGGATATCGAGCACCTGCTGGGGGCCGGGATCAGCCGGGTCGTCGTCGGCTCCCTGGCCGTCACCGACACGGATCAGGTGCTGAAATGGCTGGAGCAGTTCGGCCCCGAGGCCATAGCCTTGGCCCTGGACGTCAGAAACGAGGACGGCCTGCCCGTGCCCGCCCTGAAGGGTTGGACCCAGTCGTCGGGCGTGGATCTGTGGAGCGTGCTGGATCGCTATCCGGTCGGCATGCTGCGGCATATCCTGATCACGGACGTCGAGCGCGACGGCGCCTTGACCGGTCTGAACCGGGAGTTGCTGTCCGAGGCCATCGAACGGCGCCCCGATCTGGCGATTCAGGCCTCGGGCGGGATCGCCAGTCTGGACGACCTGACCACCGCCAAGGCCATTGGCTGCGCCGGGGCCATCACCGGACGCGCCATCTACGCCGGTCGCTTCACCGTGGCCGAGGCCGTCCGGGCCGTGGCCATGACCCCGATTTCAGCCAATGACCGCTAGGCGCATCATCCCCTGCCTGGACGTCAAGGACGGACGGGTGGTCAAGGGCGTGCGGTTCGAAGGCCACGTCGATATGGGCGACGCCGCCGAACTGGCCGCGCGCTATCGCGATGCGGGCGCCGACGAACTGGTCTTCTACGACATCACCGCCAGCCCGCAGGGGCGGACGCTGGATTATGGCTGGGTGCAGGACATCGCCCGGCTGCTGGACATCCCCTTCTGCGTCGCCGGCGGCATCCGCACGGTGGAACAGGCGGCGCGGTGTCTGGATCACGGGGCGGACAAGGTGTCGGTCAACTCGCCGGCGCTGGAGCGCCCCGAGCTGATCGGCGAGATGGCCGCGCGGCTGGGGCGTCAGTGCGTCGTCGTCGGCGTCGACAGCGCCTTTCAGGACGGCGAATGGCGGGTCCACAAATACACCGGCGATCCCGACGCCCGGCGCGGCGCCGGCCGGCTGACCATGGACTGGATCATCGAGGCGCAAGAACTGGGCGCGGGCGAGATCGTGCTGAACTGCATCGATCAGGACGGGGTGCGGCGCGGCTATGACATCGAACAGCTGGCCGAGGCGCGGCGGCGGCTGACCATTCCGCTGGTGGCGTCCGGCGGGGCGGGAGCGGTCGAGCATTTCCGCGATGTATTCCAGCAGGCCGATGTGTCCGGGGCCCTGGCCGCCAGCGTCTTTCACTCGGGCGCGATCGCGATTCCCGATCTCAAACGTTACCTGGATGCGCAAGGCGTGGAGGTGAGGATATGACCCTCGACATCACCAAGATCGACTTCGCCAAGGGGAACGGCCTGATCCCCGCCGTGGTGCAGGACGCCGACACCCTGCAGGTGCTGACCCTGGCCTATATGGACGAGGCGGCGCTGCGCGAGACGCTGGACAGCGGACAGGCCACCTTCTTTTCGCGCTCGCGCGGGGGCCGTTGGAGGAAGGGCGAGACTTCGGGCGATTTCCTGAACGTGGTCTCGGTGACGCCCGACTGCGACGGCGACGCCGTGGTGGTGAAGGTGCGCCCCGTCGGCAACGCCTGCCACCTGAACCGCATCAGCTGCTTCGGCGACGAAGACGCGCCCGGCCTGGGCCGGATCGGGCGGCTGGAGCGCACCATCCAGGTCCGCGCCCAGGCCGATCCCAACGACAGCTGGACCGCCCGCCTGATCGCCCAGGGGCCGAAACGGGCGGCCCAGAAGGTCGGCGAGGAGGGCGTGGAGACGGCTCTGGCGGGCGCGGCGGGCGATGAGGCGGAACTGGCCAGCGAGGCGGCGGATCTGATCTATCACCTGCTGGTTCTTCTCCATGCCCGTAACATGGTGTTTCAGGACGTATTGGTCGTCTTGGCGAAGCGCGCGGAAGCGGCCAAGACCGATACATAAGCCTTGAGGCGAATATCCCGCATGTCGGGATCAGGGAGGAATGGGACGAATGGCGGCACTGATTCTGTTCGGCGGCGGCGGCGACCTCGCCATGCGGATGCTGTTGCCTTCGCTCTATTTTCTTGACCACGACGGCCTGCTTCCGGACGATCTGAAGATCATCGGCGCCGCCCGTTCGACCGAGAGCGCCGAGGAGTATGTCGCCAAGGTCCATGAGGCGGTGAAGGCCCGGGCCGAAGCCGATGGCGGCTGGGACGAGGCCAGCTGGGCGCGGATGAAATCCCGCCTCGACTATCTGGCCGTCGACGCCACCGACCCGGCCAGCCTGGCGCCGCTGAAGGCGAAGTGCGGCGACGGCGAGGTGACCTCCTTCCTGGCGGTGTCGCCGTCCCTGTATGGCCGCATCGTCACGGCGATGAAGGCGGCGGGCCTGGCCGAAAAGAACTGCCGCATCGTGCTGGAGAAGCCGGTCGGCCGCGATCTGGAGAGCTTCCTGGAGATCGACGACGCGGTGGCCCACGCCTTTGACGAGCGTCAGGTTTTCCGCATCGACCACTACCTGGGCAAGGAGACGGTGCAGAACCTGATCGCCCTGCGCTTCGGCAACACCATCTTCGAGCCGCTGTGGAACAATCTGACGGTCGACCACGTCCAGATCACGGTGGGCGAGACGGTCGGCGTCGGCGACCGCTGGCCCTATTACGACGAATACGGCGCCCTGCGGGACATGCTGCAGAACCACATGCTTCAGTTGCTGTGCCTGGTGGCCATGGAGCCGCCCAGCGACCTGGACCCGGACTCGGTGCGCAACGAGAAGGTCAAGGTGCTGCGATCTCTTCGCCCCATCACGCCGGAAGAAGCCGAGCGCGTCACCGTGCGCGGCCAGTATGTGGCCGGGACCAGCGAGGGCAAGCCGGCCAAAGGCTATGACGAGGAACGCGGCCAGCCGTCCGACACCGAGACCTTCGTCGCCATCCGCGCCGACATCGACAACTGGCGCTGGGCGGGGGTGCCCTTCTTCATGCGGACCGGCAAGCGCCTGCCCGAGAAGCGCACCGAGATCGTCATCCAGTTCAAGCCGGTGCCCCACTCCATCTTCGACCACGGTGACCGCGGCGCGATCGAGGCCAACCGCCTGGTCATCGAACTGCAGCCCGAGGAAGACATCTCGCTGTCGGTGATGAACAAGAAGCCGGGGCTGGATCAGCGCATGCAGCTGCAGCCGATCAAGATGAGCCTGTCCTGGGGGGTCAACGGCAAGGACGCCGCGCCGCCGCGCCGCCGCATCGCCTATGAGCGCCTGCTGCTGGACGCCATGCACGGCGACAGCACCCTGTTCGTGCGCCGCGACGAGGCGGAACAGGCCTGGAAATGGGTGGACGAGGTGTCCGAGGCCTGGGCGGGCGCCGCCTTCAAGCCGCTGGACTATGCAGCCGGAACCTGGGGACCGGAGGCGGCGGACCTGCTGCTGTCGCGGACCGGGCGCAAGTGGAACACGCGCGATGAGTAGTCCCGCCATCGAAACCTTCCCCGACGCCCCCGCCTGGGCCGAGGCCGCCGCCGCGCGATTGGCCGAGGCCCTGACCGAAGGCGTCGCCGCCGAAGGCCGCGCGGTCTTCGCCGGCGCGGGCGGATCGACCCCCTCGCCCGTCTATGCGCGGTTGGCGCAAGCCGATCTGGACTGGTCGAAGGTCACGGCGACCCTGGTGGACGAGCGCTATGTGCCCGAGACCTCGCCGGATTCGAACGCGGCCCTGATGAAGCGGACCCTGCTGACGGGACCGGCGGCGGCCGCGCGCTTCCTACCCCTGTATGCGCCATCGGTGACGGTGGACCGCGCCGCCGCCGAGGCGTCGAAGGCGCTGGCCGCAGCGGGCGCGCGTCTGGACGCCGTCCTGCTCGGCATGGGCGAGGACGGGCATATCTGCTCGATGTTCCCCGAGAGCCCGACGCTGAAGACCTTGCTGACGCCGAGCCTGAAACCCGCCGTCTATGGCGTGCCGCCGGGCCGGGACGGGATGGCCCCGCCGCAGGAGCGCCTGTCGATCAACCTGCCCTATCTGATCAGCGCCCGCCGCGTGATCCTGGCCCTGACCGGAGCGAAGAAGCGCGCCGTGTTCGAGCGCGAGGCGGCGGGCGATCCGCGCATCCATCCCATCGCCGCCATGATCGCAGCGAAGGTTCCTCTTGAAGTGCTTTGGACGGAGGCCGTCTGATGGCTCTCAACCCTGTGGTGGCGGAAGTCACCGCCCGCATCACCGAACGCAGCCGCGCCACCCGCGCCGACTATCTGCACCGCATGGACGCCGCCCGTGACAGCGGCGCCGGACGGGCCAAGCTGTCCTGCGCCAACTGGGCCCACGCCTTCGCCGGTCAGACAATCGCCGACAAGCTGACGGCCATGGACGGGTCGAAGCCCAACGTCGGCGTGGTCACCGCCTACAACGACATGCTGTCGGCGCATCAGCCGTTCGAGCGCTTCCCCGACGTGATCCGCAAGGCGGTGCGCGAGGTCGGCGCCACGGCCCAGGTGGCGGGCGGAACCCCGGCCATGTGCGACGGCGTCACCCAGGGTCGCCCCGGCATGGAGCTGTCGCTGTTCAGCCGCGACGCCATCGCCATGGCGACGGGCGTGGCCCTGACCCACGACGCCTTCGACTCCGCCATGATGCTGGGCGTCTGCGACAAGATCGTGCCGGGTCTGTTCATGGGGGCCCTGGCGTTCGGGCACCTGCCGGTCGTCTTCGCCCCCGCCGGTCCTATGCCCTCGGGCATTCCCAACGCAGAAAAGGCCCGCGTCCGCGCCGAATACGCGCAGGGGATGGTGGACCGCACCACCCTGCTGGCCAGCGAAATCGGCAGCTACCACTCGCCCGGCACCTGCACCTTCTACGGCACGGCCAATTCCAACCAGATGATGATGGAGCTGGGCGGGCTTCACCTGCCCTCGACCGCCTTCGTCCATCCGGAGACGGGTCTGCGCGACGCCCTGACCGCCGCCGCCGCCAAGCGCGCCGTCGAACTGGCCCGCTCGGGCGAGAGCCGCATGGCCGACGTCGTCAGCGAGAAGTCGATCGTCAACATGATCGTGGCCCTGCTGGCCACCGGGGGATCAACCAACCACGCCATCCACCTGGTCGCCATGGCGCGGGCGGCGGGGGTGCTGATCGACTGGACCGACATGGACCAGCTGTCGTCGGTGACGCCGCTGCTGGCGCGGGTCTATCCCAACGGCTCGGCTGACGTGAACGCCTTCCAGGCGGCGGGCGGCGTGGCCTTCGTGGCGCGCGAGCTGGCGCAGGCGGGCAACATCCACACCGACGTCGTGACCGTCATGGGTCAGGGGATCGAGGCCTATTTCCAGGAGCCGTCGCTGATCGACGGCGAGTTGGTCTGGCGCGACGGCGTGTCGGAAAGCCTGGATCGCGACATCCTGCGTCCCGCCTCTGATCCCTTCGACCGCGAGGGCGGTTTGCGGCTGGTGCAGGGCGACCTGGGCCGGGCGGTGATCAAGGTCTCGGCGGTCAAGCCCGAGAACCGCATCGTCGAAGCCCCCGCCGCCGTGTTCGAGACCCAGGAAGACGCCCTGCAGGCCTTCAAGGACGGCAAGCTGAACCGCGACGTGGTGCTGGTGCTACGCTTCCAGGGGCCGAAGGCCAACGGCATGCCGGAACTGCACTCCCTGTCGCCGGCTCTCAGCGTCCTGCAGGACAAGGGCTTCAAGGTCGCCTTCGTCACCGACGGCCGCATGTCGGGCGCCAGCGGCAAGACCCCCGCCGCCATCCACGTCTCGCCCGAGGCCCTGGCCGGCGGCCCCCTGGCCCATGTGCGGGACGGCGACATCATCCGTCTGGACGCCGAGGCCGGGGTGCTGACCACGGTGGGCGTCGGCAATCTGACCGCGCGCCCCCTGGCCGTCCGTTCGAGCGCCAACGCCCATGGATCGTCCTGGGGCTATGGTCGCGAGCTGTTCGGCGCCTTCCGCCAGGTCGTGACCACGGCGGAGGAAGGCGCGACCGTCTGCTTCGCCTTCCCCGTCCGCCCGGGCGGCCACACCGACACCCTGCCCCATCCCAACTTCGTCGACCGGACGGTGGACGCCTGATCCGCCCAACCGAGCGCAGGAAACGACCCATGAATGACAAGATCCTCCTCGTCGGCGACGTCGGCGGCACCAACGCCCGCTTCGCCCTGACCCGCATGGTCGACGGCCGTCCGGTGCTGGAGCACCACGAGAGCTTCCCGGCCTCCGAACATCCGACCTTCCTCGGCGGAGTGAAGGCCTTCCTCGACGGCTGCGACGTCAAGCCGAGCGGCGGCGTCATCGCCGTGGCCGGACCGGTGACGGACGGCGAGATCGACCTGACCAATTCGCCGTGGCGGGTGTCGGAAGGCGAGCTTCAGACCCTGGGCCTGAATCCGGTCAAGCTGATCAACGACTTCGAGGCCCTGGCCTGGGGCGCGCCCATCGTGCCGGAGGACCAGCTGGCCTCGCTGGGCGGACCCGTGGACGGAGACCCGCACGCCACGGTGGCGGTGCTGGGTCCCGGCACCGGCTTCGGCGTCTCGGCCCTTGTGCGCGACGCCCACGGCAAGGAGATGGCCATGCCGTCCGAGGGCGGTCACGCCTGCTTCCCCCCCGGCGATCCGGTCGAGGACGAAATCCTGCGCATCCTGCGCCGTCGCTATGACCGGGTCTCGATCGAGCGGCTGATCTGCGGCCCCGGCCTGCTGAACATGCACCGCGCCCTGGCCGAGATCGACGGGCGCGAGACGCACATCGAGGATCCCGCCGAGATCACCGAGACGGCGATGAAGGACCCCAACAGCCCCTGCGGGGCCACCCTGGCCCGCTTCTGCGCCATCCTGGGCGCCGTGGCCGGGGACATCGCCCTGACCACCGGAGCGCGCGGCGGGGTCTACATCGCCGGGGGCATCGCCCCGCGCATCCTGCCCTTCCTCAAGGCCAGCCCCTTCCGCACCCGCTTCGAGCGCAAGGGCCGGTTCAAGGAATACATGCAGGCCATCCCGACCAAGGTGATCCTGCACAAGCAGGCCGCGCTTCTGGGCGCGGCGCGAGTGGCCTTCAACGAGGCGGGCTGACGCCCGCCTCAGGCCTTGATCAGTCGATGCAGAGGGTGGCCTCGGCCTTGCCGTCCTTGACGGTGGTGCGGCAGCCGAAGCGGTTGCTGTCGGCCTGACATTGGCCGACCGCACGGGCGCCGGGCGCGACGCCGCTGTTGCCCGCGATCTCGCACTGGCCCTCGCACTGGGAGGCGTCGGTGCAGCGCTTGCCGGCGTCGGCGTACCTAACCACGCACTGCCAGGTCTGGGCCCGGCCGACCTGCTGCATCTGCCCGCCCCGCGACGAGCAGGACGAGGTGCTGATGCTCATGGTCGGCGGCGGCTCGGGGGCCTCGGCGGGCGTCGGGACCACCGGTTCAGGCGCCGGCGCTGGCGAACAGGCGGCCAGGGCAAGGCCCGCCGCCAGCAGAACAGCTTTCAGCCTCATCCGACGCTTCCTTTTTCGAACCCGGTCCAGCAGTCGTCGTAGTCGAGCTGCATCAGCGGCGTCTGTTCGGCCCAGGCGGTGGTGCGGATCGGCATCCGCGTCTCGAACATGAAGGCCAGGGTGTTCTCGATCTTGTGCGGCTTCAGCTCCGCCCGGGTCGCGCCGTTCCAGCTGGCCTGATCCGGGCCGTGGCCGCTCATGCGGTTGTGCAGCGAGGCGCCGCCGGGGGCGAAGCCGCCCGCCTTGGCGTCGTACTCGCCGAAAATCAGCCCCATGAACTCGCTCATGACGTTCCTGTGGAACCACGGCGGACGGAAGGTGTCCTCGGCCACCATCCAGCGCGGCGGGAAGATGACGAAGTCGCAGTTGGCGGTGCCGGGCGTGTCGCTGGGCGAGGTCAGGACGGTGAAGATCGACGGGTCCGGGTGGTCGAAGCTGACCGTGCCGATGGTGTTGAACCGCGCCGTGTCATAGCGATAGGGGGCGTAGTTGCCGTGCCAGCCGACCACGTCCAGCGGACTGTGATCGAAGGTCGTGGTCCACAGCAGGCCGCCGTATTTCTGAATGCACTCCGTCGGGCGGTCGACGTCCTCGAACCAGGCGACCGGGGTCTCGAAGTCGCGCGGATTGGCCAGGCCGTTGGAGCCGATGGGGCCGAGGTCCGGCAGGCGGAAGGGCGCGCCGTAGTTCTCGCAGACATAGCCGCGCATGGGTCCATCGACTTCCACACGGAAGCGAACGCCGCGCGGGATGACCACCACGTGGCCGGGCTGAGCCTCGATCACGCCCATCTCGGTGACGAAGCGGTGGCTCCCCTGCTGCGGCACGATCAGCAGCTCGCCGTCGGCGGAGTAGAAGACGCGATCGACCATCGACCGATTGGCGACATAGAGGTGGATGCCCACGCCGACGCCCGAATCCGCGTCGCCGTTGCCGCCATAGGTGGTCAGGCCCTCGACCCAGTCGGTCGGCTGGTCCGGCATGGTCAGGGGGTCCCAACGCATCCGGTTGGGATTGGGCGGGGTCTCGTTGAAGGGGCCGGAGCGCACGCGGCCCTGCGCGAAGGGCGCATACGGCCCGTGCTGGGCCGAGGGCCGCAGGCGATAGAGCCAGCTGCGCAGATTGTGGTCGCGCGGGGCGGTGAAGGCCGCCCCCGACAGCTGTTCGGCATAGAGGCCCAGGGCCGGGCGCTGCGGCGAGTTGCGGCCGACCGGCAGGGCGCCCTCGACGGCCTCGGTGGCGAAGTGGTTGGCGAAGCCGGTCTGATAGGCGGGCGCGTTGGATCGCGTCATGTGGTTTCTCCCTTGCGGGAGGTTTAGCCGGGCCAGGCCGATGCGTCACCCCGGCCCCGCCCAGCTTTGCCCTGGATCAATCCCGCAGGGTCAGAACCCCTGCGCCTGCGCCAGTCGTTCGGCGTGGAAGCCGGCGTCGCCGAGCAGTTCGTTCAGGACGCGGACGCGCTTCATGAACAGGCCGACGTCGAACTCGTCGGTCATGCCGACACCGCCGTGCATCTGGACCGCCTCCTGCACCGCCAGCTCGGCGACGCGGCCGGCCTTGGCCTTGGCGATGCCGGCGGCCTGTTCGGCGTCGGGGCGGCCCGCGTCGATGGCTTGCAAGGCGGCCAGGCTTGCGGCCTTGGCCAGCTCCAGCTCCGTGAACAGGTGGGCGGCGCGGTGCTGCAGCGCCTGGAACTCACCGATCAGCCTGCCGAACTGCTTGCGGGTGCGCAGGTATTCCAGCGTCACCTTGAAAGCCTGATCCCCCGCCCCGACCAGAGAGGCGGCGGCGCAGGCGCGACCCAGAACCAGGGCGGCGTCCAGCGGCCCCTGCCCCGCCCCCACGGCGCCGATCACGGCGTCGGCGTCCACGAGCACATCGGTCAGGGTCACGCGGGCGGCATTGTGGGCGTCGACCATGACGGTGCGCTCGACGCCGACGCCGGGGGTCTTCGGGTCGATGAGGAAGAGGGTCAGGCCGTCATCGGTTTGCGCCGCGACGATCAGGGCGTCAGCGACGTGGCCGTCCAGGACAAACCCCTTGGCGCCGTTCAGTCTGAAGCCGTTGCCGGACCGTTCAGCCCGCGTGACGATCTTGCTCGGGGCGTGTTTGGGGCCTTCGTCGACGGCGAGGCTGAGGATGGCCGCGCCCGCCGCGATCTTCGCCAGCCAGGCCTTCTGCGTCTCTGATCCCGCCGCCTTCAGCACCGTCGCGGCCAGCACCGACGCCCCCATGAAGGGCGAGGGCGTCAGGGTGCGGCCCAGGCTCTCGGCGATGACGCCCGCCTCGACGGCGCCAAGGTCCGAGCCGCCGTCCGCCTCAGGGATGATCACCCCCGCGAAACCCATCTCGCCGAACGCCCGCCACAGGTCGCGCGAGACGCCGTCAGAATCGCGGCTGTCGCGCAGTTGGCGCAGGTGGGCGATGGGCGCGTGTTCGTTCAGGAAGCCGTCGGCGGCGTCCTGAAGCATGGTCTGCTCTTCGGTCAGGATCAGGGGCATGGGCTCAGGCTCCCGGCTTCAGGACAAGGTAGGAGAAGGCGAGATAGATCGCCTGGTAGATCGGTGCGGCCAGCAAAGCGATTTCCTGTGACGGCGACGGTCGCGGCAAAAACCTCGCCAAGCCAGCGACGATCAGCGCAATCAACGGTGCAAAGAAGAAAAGCTTGGCGCCAAAGCTGGGTGCACGCACCTGCCAGGACATCCCCCAGCCCAGCGGCGTCAGCATGACGAAGCTAAGCAGGCCGCTCAAAACGATACCGATGACCGCGGCGATCAGCAGCAGTTCCTTCGGCTTCACTTGGGCGATCATTGTCACGCTCCCGGCAGTTGCAGCAGGTGTTTGGCGATGATGTTCAGCTGGATCTCGCTGGTGCCGCCCTCGATGGAGTTGGCCTTGGTGCGCAGCCAGTCGCGGGCGGCGGCGCCGTCCTTGGAGCGCTCGCCTTCCCATTCCAGCGCGTCCGAACCGCCCGCCGCCATGGCCAGTTCGTGGCGGCGCTTGTTCAGTTCCGAGCCGTAGTATTTCAGCATGGAGGCGATGGCCGGATGGGCCTGTTTCGCCTTCACCTGATCCCCCACCCGCTCCATCGCCAGACGGAAGGCGGCGGCGTCGATGTCGTAGTCGGCGATGCGGACGCGCAAGCTGGGCTCGTCCAGCCGCCCGGCCTCGTCCACGCCGAGCGCATCCGTCGCGACCTGGCCCAGGGGGCGGCCGACGCCGGTGTCGCCCATGGCGCCGATCATGGTCCGCTCATGCGCCAGCAGGGCCTTGGCCACGTCCCAGCCCCGGTTGAGCGTCCCGATCAGGTTCTCCTTCTCGACGCGCACATCGTCGAAGAAGGTCTCGCAGAAGGGCGACTTGCCGCTGATCAACGTGATGGGGCGAGTGCTGACGCCCGGCGTCGCCATGTCGAACAGGACGAAGCTGATGCCCAGATGCTTGGGCGCCTCGGGGTCGGTGCGGACCAGACAGAAGATCCAGTCGGCCTTGTCGGCGTAGGAGGTCCAGACCTTCTGGCCGTTGACGATCCAGTGGTCGCCGTGATCCTCCGCCCGCGTCTGGATCGAGGCTAGGTCAGAGCCGGAGCCGGGCTCGGAATAGCCCTGACACCAGCGGATTTCGCCGCGCACGATGGGAGGCAGGAAGCGCAGCTTCTGCTCCTCGGTGCCGAAGGCCAGAAGCGCGGGGCCCAGCATCCAGATGCCGAAGCTGGCGAGCGGCATCTGCGCCTTGATGCGGCGCATCTCGGCGGCCAGAACCTTGGCCTCCTCGCGGCTCAGACCGCCGCCGCCGTATTCGCTGGGCCATTCCGGGGCGGTCCAGCCGCGTTCGGCCATGCGGTCCAGCCAGAGCTTGTGCGCGGGCGTCTTGAAGACGGGGTTGCGGCCGCCCCAGACATAGTCCTCGTCGCCGTCGCGCGGACCGCGCACCTCCGGCGGGCAGTTGGCCTCCAGCCAGGCGCGCGTCTCGGCGCGGAACGTCTCCAGATCGGCCATCTCGCGTGCCCTTGCTGCGTTTCCCTGAAGCCACGCTAACAGCAATCCGTTGCGATTGGCTACGGTCTCTGATGCGTGGAAACGCCTTGGCCTTTCGAACGTTGGCAGGGAGCATGAGAAAGGCCCCACATGACCCTGTTGACCCGCATCGTCTTCGGCGGCGCCAGCCTGCTGTTGCTGCTTCTGGCGCTCGGACTTGTGTTCCTGGGCGTCGGCGATGCGCTGCGCGCCGTGGTCAGTCCGGACCATTCGGGCGTGGACGCCCTGCTGGACGTCCTGGGCTATGTCATCGTCGCCATCGCCGTCTTCGACGTAGCCAAGTACCTGTTCGAGGAAGAGGTCCAGCGCGACAAGGAAAAGCGCAGCGCGGCCGAGGCCCGGCGCAGCCTGACCAAGTTCCTCTCGACCATCGTCATCGCCGTCTTCCTGGAGGCCCTGGTGGTGGTGTTCAAGACGGCGCGCGAGGACGTGGCCCTGCTGATCTATCCCACCGCATTGCTGATGGCGGCGGTGGTCGTGCTGGTGGGCCTGGGCGTCTACCAGCGGTTCTCGGCCGCCGTGGAGCAGAAGGTCGGGGCCGAGGACGAAGCCGCCGATCGCAAGGACGCCGCCAGGGAGAGCCGCCCGGCGCGGCGCAAGCCGACAGCCAGGCCTCAGACCTGATCCTTCCGTCGCGCTACTTCTTCGACGGCAGGAAGGGCGAGAAGGTGATGACGGTGAAGGTGTCGCGGATGTGCGGGCGCGTCTGCACCTGCTTGGTCACGAAGGCGCCGATGTCGGAATCGCGATGGAGCTGGAACTTGGCCAGCAGGTCGTGCTGACCCGAGGTCGAGTAAACTTCCGACACGTTTTCAACATTGTCGACCAGATCGGCGGCGACATCGTTGGCGTAGCCCAACTCGCATTTGATGAAGACGAAAATGGCGGTCATCATGGTCGGAACCTCCCGTTCAAGCGGAGGTGCATAGCGGATGGAAACGGCATGGGTAAGGCTCCGGCGACACTGACGGCCCCTCCAGTCGATTACGAGGCGGCTTACAACAATCGGGAACGGGTGCCGGGCCACCCGGCGATCCTGAAACGATGGCGAGAAGATTCGGCCCGCGTCATCGACGCCCTGAGGCCGGAAACCGTCGAATACGGCCCTGGCGAACGTCAGCGGATGGAGTGGTTCGACGCCGGCGCGGGATCGCCGACCGCCGTCTTCATCCACGGCGGCTACTGGCAGGCGCTGGACCGGGCCTGGTTCGCCTGGGTGGCGCCCGCCCTGCTGGATCAGGGGATCAGCGTGGTCATTCCCGGCTATGACCTGGCCCCGACGGTCAGGGTCGGCGCCATCATCAGCCAGATGCGCCGGGCCACCGAGCTGGTGCGCGACCGCACCGGCAAGCGGCCCCTGGTTTTCGGCCATTCGGTCGGCGGGCACATGGCGGCCTGCATGTTGTCCGAGGGACGCGCCCGCGCCGCATTGGCCATCTCGGGCGTCTTCGACATCGAGCCGTTGATCCACACCTCTCTGAACGCGGCGCTGGGGCTGGACGCCATGACGGCGCGGGCCCTGTCGCCGATCCACTGGCCTGCGCCCAACGGGGGCGCGCCGGGCGGGCGGACGCTGGACTGCTGGGTCGGCGGATCGGAAAGCAACGAGTTCATCCGCCAGAGCCGCCAGATGGCCGCCGAGTGGGGCGGCAAGGGCGCCGACACCCATGTCGAGGTGCTGGACGGGCTGGACCACTTCACCATGCTGGACCCGCTGGCCGACAAGGACAGCGCCATGGTCCGGCGCCTCGTGACCCTGGCGACCGCCGAATAGGCGACCGGTTACCGGGATTGATCCCGGTTACCCTTGACGCAGGGGCCGCCAACCGTCGATCTGCGGGCTTCAAGGCCTGAAGGAGACCCCATGCGCCACGACCGTCTCAGCGTGCTGACCGCCCTCGAAAGCCAGGGCGTCGTCCCGGTCTTCTATCACGCCGACCCGGAGGTCTGCGCCGAGGTGATCCGCGCCTGCGCCCGCGGCGGGGCCAGGGCCATCGAGTTCACCAACCGCGGCGACTTCGCCTGGGAGACCTTCACCGCCCTGTCGAAGCAGTTCGCCCAGACCGATCCCGACATCATCATGGGCGTCGGCTCGATCCTGGATGCGCCGACGGCGGCCCTCTACCTGGCCTCGGGCGCGCGCTTCGTCATCAGCCCCTGCCTGGTGCCCGAGGTGGCGCAGGTCTGCAACCGCCGCCAGGTCGCCTATTCGCCGGGTTGCGGCTCGGTGCGCGATATTTCGGAAGCCCAGGCCCTGGGCTGTGAGATCGTCAAGCTCTTCCCCGGCGCCTCGGTCGGCGGGCCGGACTTCGTCAAGGCGGTGCTGGGTCCCATGCCCTGGACCAAGATCATGCCGACCGGCGGGGTCGATCCGGACGAGGCCTCGATCGCCAAGTGGTTCGGCTCCGGCATCGTGGCGGCGGGCATGGGGTCGAAGCTGATCACCGACGCCGCCATCCAGGCGAAGGACTGGGCCGGGATCGAAGCCAAGGTGCGCCAGACGGTCGAGGCGATCGCGGCGTTCCGGGCGAAAAAGTAACGCTGCGCTTTTCCTCCCCACTCTGTGGGGAGGGGGACCACAAGTGGTGGAGGGGCTTCTGCGTTTGGATGAAGCGGCCCCTCCGTCACGGCGCTTCGCGCCGCGCCACCTCCCCATCGCACGGCGATAGGGAGGAGAAACAAAAAAGGCCCCGCCGGTCGAACCAGCGGGGCCTTCTTTATTCAGAACCGCAAGCGGATCAGGCGGCTTCGGCCTTGGCCAGCTTGTCCTGATGGGCCTTCATGCCCAGGGCGATCAGTTCGGCGGCTTCGCCGGCGTCGCCCCAGCCCTTGACCGTGACCGACTTGCCCTTCTCCAGATCCTTGTAGCGGGTGAAGAAGTGCTCGATCTGCTCGATCAGGATGGCGGGCAGCTGACGGTAGCTGGAAACCTCGGTGTAGTAGGGGTTCAGCTTGTCGACCGGCACGGCCAGGATCTTTTCGTCGCCGCCGGCTTCATCGACCATCTTCAGCACGCCGATCGGGCGCGAGCGGATGACGCAGCCCGGCACCACCGGGGTCGGGTTCAGAACGATGACGTCGCAGGGGTCGCCGTCGTCCGACAGGGTGTGCGGCACGAAGCCGTAGTTGCCCGGATAATACATGGCGGTGTGCAGGAAACGGTCGACGAACAGGGCGCCGGATTCCTTGTCCATCTCGTACTTCACCGGCAGGCCGCCTTGCGGGATCTCGATGATGACGTTGATGTCCCACGGCGCATTCGGGCCGACCGGAATGGCTTCGATGTTCATGTTACGCTCTTGTTGCAGGTGCGAACGGGGAGATTGGGGCGCGTGATAAGCTTTGCGTCGCCGAACAGCAAGCTTCAGGGCAGGCTTTCTGCGGCGTTCGCCCTTGCTCCCTAGGCCGAACTGAAGGCATCAACAGGGCATGACCCTGCTCGACTGGATCGCCCTCGTCCTCTTCTTCACAGCCTGGCTGGGCTATGGCCCGCTGCTGAAGCTGATCGCCCGGCGCAGCGGGTCGCTGAACGACGACATGCTGGTGGTCCGCGACAGCTGGATGACGGCCATGACCCACCGCGAGATGCGGCTGATCGACAGCCAGCTGATGGGCCATTCGATCAACTCGGCCTCCTTCTTCGCCTCGACCAACCTGCTGCTGATCGCGGCGGTGGCGGGCATCCTGTTCGGCGGCGAGAACGCGCTGAAGGGCTTCGCCGCCGTGGGCGCCGAGGCCGTGCCGATGAAGATTCTGGAGGCCAAGCTGGCCCTGGTTCTGGTCTGCCTGGCGCGCGGCTTCCTCGACTTCATCTGGTCGCTGCGCCAGATGAACTACGCCCTGGCCCTGATCGGCGCCGCCCCCGAAATCCACACCGAGACCGACCGCGTCGCCTATGGTCACGCGGTGGCCCAGGTGCTGAACCCGGCCCTGGGCGGATTTAGCCAGGGGGTGCGCGGCTACTACTTCGCCCTGGCGGCTGCGGCCTGGCTGTTCGGACCGGTCTGGCTGGCGCTGGGCGTGATCTCGGCCTTCGGCCTGCTGGTCTGGCGGCAGGCCGGATCGCCGGCGGCGCGAGCCGTTCGGGCGGCCCGACGGCTGC
Source organism: Brevundimonas sp. T2-11 (assembly GCF_055397675.1). NCBI lineage: Bacteria > Pseudomonadati > Pseudomonadota > Alphaproteobacteria > Caulobacterales > Caulobacteraceae > Brevundimonas > Brevundimonas sp. T2-11. The sequence goes on along the minus strand of NZ_AP027920.1, from coordinate 575,262 downwards.
TGGAGCGCAGTTAGGCCCGACTTTGGTCTTATTGCAGCCGCGAACAATTCATGTTCATGCGCCGCTTTCCGCTGCGTAACGACGAAACAGATTTACGTAACAGCCTGTGATCGCGAGTCAAAAATCGGCGCTTGAATTTTTGTGCGCTGCAACCTAACTTGGCTTTCGACGCTTTCGAGCGTCTTGCCCTTCCTGGGCGTTTCCTCCCTATAGACTTTATATGCCGCGCCCCCGGGCGCGGCTTTTTTTTGGCTCGCCGCCAGGGTCAGGCGAAGTCTTGGCCCAGGGCCGCGATCACGCGGTTCAGACCCGACTGGCAGCGCCCCCACCCCGCCGAAGGCCCGCCCGCCGCTTCGTCCCAGTAAAGCCGCCGGTTCAGCTCGACCTGGATCGCCTCATAGCCCGCCTCGGGCCGCCCCCAGACCTGGGTGGCATAGCCGCCCGCATAGGGCCGGTTCAGCGCCACGCGCCAGCCCATGGCCTCGAACAGCGCCCGCAGCCGGCGCGTCAGCCCGGTCGTGCAACTGGTCCCGTGACGGTCGCCCAGCACCACGTCCGGCCCATGCGGCCCGGTGGCGCGCGAGGGCATGGAATGCCAGTCGATCAGGACCGCGCGTCCGTGCCGGTCGCGCGCCGCCTGCATCAGACCGGTCAGAGCGTCGTGATAGGGAACATGCACCCGCGCCACCCTCTGCCTGGCCTCCTCCAGCGTCAGGCCTCGATCATAGAGCGGCGTCCCGTCCCCGGCGAGGCGCGGCACGACGCCATATCCGGCCAGGGTCTTCAGCCCCGGCGGCGGCGCCTCGGGACAGTTGAGAACCAGCATCGGATCCAGTTCGTCCGGCGCCCGGTTCAGATCGACATAGGCCCGCCCGATTCGACCGGCGATCAACACCGCCCCCGCCGCAGATCCTGCAGCCAGCAGCCGATCCACAGCCGCATCCTCGGCGCTGCGCAAGGTCGCCTCCGACAGCCGCTCCGCCGCCCCCATGTCGCCGGGATAGAGGTCGCCCGAATGGGGCGAGGCGAACACCAGCGGCGTCGCCCGTCCCGCCAGGGAAGGCGTCAGGCTGAAGGTCGCATCGGTCGCCACGGGGTTCATGGCTTGGCCATAGCCTGATTTATCCCCGGCCGCGCCCTCTACGCGCTCGCCCTCACGGCGATTTTCACTGTGAGTTTACAGATCAGCGCCTAGGGTCGCGCCCGGTATTCAAGGACTTGACCCCGCATGGCGCGTATTCTGCTGGCCGAAGACGACGGCTCGCTCCGAGGCTTCCTGACCCGCGCGCTGGAACGCGCCGGCCACGCCGTCGTGGACTGCGAAAACGGGGACGACGCCATCGACGCCCTGGAACAGGGCCCCTACGACCTGCTGCTCACCGACATCGTCATGCCGGGCGCCGACGGGATCGAGGTGGCGCGCGTCGCCGCCGCGCGCCAGCCGGGCATCCGCATCATGTTCATCACCGGCTTCGCCGCCGTGGCCCTGTCGGCCGCCCAGGCCACGCCCCAGGCCAAGGTCCTGTCCAAACCCGTCCACCTGCGCGACCTGGTGAACGAGGTCGAACGCATGATCGCGGCCTAACGAAAAAATCCGAAAAAAGAAGACACAAGCCTCTTGCGGCCCCCGCGAACTGCGGGTTATAGACGCCGCCTTCCCGCCCACCGACACATCAGTCGGCCGGGCCGCAGAACAGGCGGACGCGTAGCTCAGCGGGAGAGCACTACGTTGACATCGTAGGGGTCACAGGTTCAATCCCTGTCGCGTCCACCATTCTTTCTCTTGAGAAATCAAACTCCTAACAAGGAACCTCCTCTCGGGTGGTCATGTTAGCGTCTCTCTAGTGGGGCACTAGTGGGGCAAAATTGCTGAAACCAAATGGAACGCCCTGAAACACGCTGAAACGGCTGCGAGGGACTCCGCAAGCTCCCCTCCGCACGGAACAGCTCTCGCCCTTGATAGCACAATACAGGTAGCTGAAACCGCCTTATCCGCGCCGATAAACTCCTGAGAGCATTGATAAAAAAGTATATCAGCCAACGAGACCGATGCCTGTGGTCACCATATGGTCACCACAGCGACGGAAATCGTAGCGATTTCTAGCACGCGATAGAGGCTACCTGAAACCAGCGGAAAAGTCGCCGTCAACGGCTGAAACGCGCCAACAGCGGACATCTAGCTGCGCCCGCTTAGTGGACATTCCGCTGCTTTAGCCAGCATGGCTTGTAGGACGGAACTCTAGGGTGTCCAAGCGCGACGGGGCGGTGCCGGATACGCCGACTCATCGGGCAGCATCATCGCGCGGACAATGCGACAAGCAGCTGCTTCATCCGGGCGGTGTCGCCGGAGTTCGTCGTCTTCTCCGCCGGCAGCCGCTATCGGCATCCCCGCCAGTCCACGGTGGACCGCCTCGTCGCGTTCGGCGTTCGCCCCGAGGACATGTTCAGAACCAACTGCAGCGACAACGAGCCCGGACGCGGGCCAACCCGTGAATGGGCGTATGGAGCGGTGCGCGGCTGCGGACGCGACGAGGCGGGCGACGACGACGTCGAGATCCGTCCGCCGGGAGCAGAGACGACCGGCCGAAAGTGTGAGAACGTCTGCTGACGCACGGACCTCGGTCGACCGGGTTGCGCGGTGGACAAGGCTCGGGTTGAGTAGTCGCGAATGACCTCTTGAGGAAGATTCGCCTTGAGCGGTTCAACATTACACGACGGCCTCGACTACCAAGCTTGGGTTACAGTTCTGGCGGCGGTGGAGTTTCTGGTCATCCAGGATTCAGCGACGCAGCTGATCGTCGAGCCGCCCAGCCACGAAGACATCGAGGGGGACATCCACCGCGCGCTCGGCGCGGACGAGCCCACCCCGTCGGAAAACCAAGCCTTGGCGGCCGCCGCCGAACCCTATACGCTTGTCATCCAGTCGAAACGACGAGACGACGGAGTCTGGACGGTCTCCGGCGTTGAAACCCTCCTCCACCATGGCGGAGATCTCGGGACGCGACGACCGTCGGCCAAGAACCGGCTGATCGCCGACCTGAAGATCCGCTACCTGCTGGCCACCAGCGGCCATCTGGTCGATCGGGCCGCCAAGCTGCGTGTCCAACGGTTCGGCGAATGGCCGGACCTCGCCGAGGTCGATCCCCGGTTTCAAACCTACTTCGCGGGCGACCAGTGCCGTGTCGGTGTCATCGACAGCCTGACCGAAGCTGGTATCCGGGATCGCCTCGCCCGCCTCTGCAAGGACGCCTTGCTGATGCCGTTCGATAGGATCGAGGCCTGCCTGGACGCCCTGTTCGCCGCGGCGCATGTCCGCGGCCGGTCAGATCACTGCGGAGTCTGGAGTAAGGCCGAGGTCGAGGAGATCCTGCAACGTCACGACGCCCTGCTGCCGGGGCGCATCGACCGCGAAGACTATGTCGAACCGCAGAATTTCGATCAGATCCAGGCGACGCTGACGGCCCAGCAGGCGGTCCTGATCGTGGGCCCGAGCGGCACGGGCAAGACCCGGACCGCGGAACGTCTGCGCGACCAGCTGAGAGCTGATCTCAAGGGCCCCCGCCTGATGCGTTTGGGATCGTCCGACGGCCCCGGCGCTTTGAGTGATGCCCTCCAGGCGAGCCCCGTCATCGTCTATCTGGACGACCCTTGGGGACCGGTCGTCCTAGCCGATCATGCCGGCGGCTGGACTAAGGCGCTGCAGGCAGTGTCCGAACACCGCCGGCGCGGGACCTGGTTGATCATCACCAGCCGCTCGGACGTTTACAGTGACGCCAAGATCCCGGACGACGCGTTCGCGCCCTGGAAGGTCACGCTCGATGCGAGCGCCTATGGCCCCGCCGAACGCCGCCAGCTGCTCGCGCGGATGCTCAAGACCCTGCCCCTGCGGCTGCGCGGCGTGATCGAGCCTCATATCGAACGGGCAGTCGACGACCTCACCACCCCTCTTGAGATCCGCACCTTCGTCGCCGGCGCCGCCAGGGCGATATCCGATGAGGGCGACGCCGGCGATGTGGTTGGCGCATCGCTTCGCCGAGCCAAGGGCGCACAGTACAAGGACGTGGTCTCCGCCCAGATCATCGAGCGCGATGATGCCGAGGCTGCGACGATTCTCTGGCTGCTGTTCAAGGCCGAGGCCAGCCTCAGCCTTGACGAGATGGCCCGCGCGCGTCGCGCCGTGAACCGTTTGCCCGGGACGACGATCCAGGTTGAAAGCCTGGTCCATTTCCTCCGCGCGGGGCAGAGCTTGGACCAGGCGGACGACCGCTACAGCTACGCCCATCCCCAGGTCGAAGCCGGCCTGAAGGCGGCCGCATTCGACGATCCGGCGGTCTTCGAGGCCGCCGGCGCACGACTGATTGAGGCCTTCGCAAGCCAGTCCGGGGAGGGTTTCGTCGGTCCCCTCATCGCGGCGCGGATGCTCGCCGGCGCCGTGTCGAGCGACCCCACCGCGGTTGAAGGTCTGGTCGATACCGTCTCCAGGGCGGCCAGAGACGCCATTGACGCGAAACTGCTGGCTGCGCTGCGGGCGTTGGACGGTTCGCCGTTCGAGGTCGCGTTTCGCACGGCCGCCAAGGTCGGGAGCGCCGGCATTCTCGCCTTCGACCTGGCCCGATGGTTCCTGGAACCGCTTCCGCTGCCGCCCGAACCGGATCTGGGCGACCTGTCGAGACGGTGGCTGGGCGCCCCTGCGCAGCCGGGCTGGAAGGCCGCCATCGCCGCTGACCCCGGCATCCGGGATATTCTCGCCAAGGCCGTAGTCAACGTCATCGGAGACGAGCGGGACTTCCACCCGGACAATTTCGGGGACCGTCTCGCGGCGCTCGGCGTCGATCTGACGGACGCCTTCGGCGCTTTGGCGCTCCGGCTCGTCGGCCATAGCTACGACCCCCTAGTCTACGTCGCCATCAATGGAGCCCTTCGCACACCGTCGAGCCTCGAGCCAGCCGTCCGGTTGGCGCAAACGATCTTCGACGGCTATGTCGAGGAGGTCCGCGAGGGCTGGAAGCTTGATCTGATCAACGGCGTGTTTGACGATGAATACGCCGACTATCTCGGGACTTCAGACGACGGGAACTGGGCCGCTGGGGAGATCGCCAAAGCTTGGGTCCGGGCCAAGCGTCAGGGAGACGGTTGGCGGAGCCTTGCCGCCTTTCCGGACGTTGGCCTTCTTGGCTGGTCATGGGCCGAGGACATCGAAGCCGGCACCGCGCCTCTCGACCGGGACGAGTTCGACAGCCTGCTGACTGCTGTCAGGGGCGGTACGCGAGAAAAAGCCGCCTGGAAGCTAGCGGCGCACAGGACCGAAACCAGTCTTATCCCTGTAATGAAGAAGCGCCTCGGGGAGCCGGGCGTCGACGCACCCGTGCGTGGAATGGTGCGCCGCGTCTGGGCGATCCACGACCTTGAAGGCTTGGCCGACGCGCAGTCGCAGTATGTTGCAGCGGCGCGAACCGAGCAGGTTCTCGCCCTCCACCGCGACCTCGTCCCATTGCAGGAATATTTCTGGCCGCGAGACGCCCTCGCGGCGGCCAGGATGGCGTTGGCGTCCCGCTTGCCAGCGCCCTTGGATGAACTGGCCCGGGCGATCAGCGCCGACCTGGACAACGTGCTCGCGCAGCCGGGGCCGGTTGCAGATGCCGCAGCCGCGGTGACAACTGACAATCCCGAGATCGCGGCGAGATTGTTGAAGCTCACCGATGGGCAGCACCCCGCCTTTGACCATCTGTACATCCTGGCGATGGACGGGTGGTCTCCGGACAACACCGCCCCTGCTGACGCGGCGTTGACCGTGGCATTGCATCTGGGCCGCACCGACCTGGTGCGCGCCGCGCTGCATCATCCGATCGGCAATATCGTCCGGCGGGCGATCGAGGCGGTGGGTGACACTACACCGACCGCGGCCTTGGTCGCGCTCCCGGGACTGAAAGGCAGCATCGTCAGGAAGGCGGTGATCGCCAGACTGGGGGAGCGTCCTGCCGACGAGAACGCCTCGGCCGCGCTCCTGGACCTGACCAAGGATACCTACAATTCCGGTCATAGCGGCGATCCACACCATTCACTCGCTCGGGAGGCCGCCGCCCACCTCGCCGCGCGCGACGTCCTGTCCCCGGCGCTGCTCAATGCGGTCCAAGGCAGCGTGCTCGCATTGCAGGACGCCGGCGTTCGTCGACCTCTGCTGCGCCGTCTCGGCCAGCAGTCGGCCGGCTACCGGCAATGGCTCTGGGGGCTTGTCGTCGATGAAGAAAGGCCGCTCGGCATTCGCCGGGACGCAGCGCTCGCTCTGTTCCACAACGCAAAATTCGTCGAGCCGGGCATTGTTGATCAGATCACCCTAGACCGATTGCTCAACCTGCCCGGCTCCGTCGCTGTCCTGCTCACCTTGATCGTCACGCGCCGGAGTGAGGTCGACCAGCTCAAGCAGCTGGCGACCCGGCTCAATGACAGCGCCGACCGCCGCGGCCTCATCGTTTTGCTGAGGCGCCCTTCAACGCCTGAAATCAACAACCATCTCTTGTCGCTCCTCGGCGAGGATCATCCCGCCGCGTCCCTGATAGATGACTCCGGCGGGTTGGCCCCATGGACGGCCCTGGATGAGCTCGCCGAGCTGAGCATCGTCCAGACGATCCGCCAGCTCTTGAAGGGGCGGTTCGAGCCGGAACCCAGGCCCATCTGGCCTGCCTGGCCGCCGAAGCCGTCGAGACAGACTCCATAGCCGAAAAGCTCAGGGCGCAGCTTGTCTGTCCATCGTCGCGGCGGTTGCAGGCTTGAGGGTGTGATCGAGCCACATCACGACATCGGTCCAGGCGCGATAGGGGATGATCGCAATGTAGGCGGCGATCACCCAGGCGAGGTCGGGAAAGGCCTCGAGGAAGTCGGCGCCGGCGAACGCCTGACTGTCAGCGCGCAGGGCATCCCAGGTCTTCGCCTCGAAGATTTGGGACGAAAGACGTCCGACACCGCGCACCAGCCCAGGGGCGAAGAACCGATCAGCGGGAAGCTGAGGCTCCTCATGAACCTGATCGGCGTAGATCGGCCAGATGGACTGACATAAGTCCTTCTCGTCCCGACTCGCGAGCATCTGGAGGAGCGCCCGACCGAACCACACGCGGCCTTCGAAATTGTCGGCGAAGATGGCGCTATCGGCGACGTTGGGGACCTCGTTGCGCCAGGCCCAAACATCGGTGAAGTCGTAGTAAGGCCCGGGCAGCGGACGAAGACCGTCCGCCCCCTTTGACGCCGTGAGCAAACTCACAAGGATCGCCGCCAGTTGACGCGAAGGGGTGACGCCACCCCGTCGCTCATAGGCCCACCAGCGCACCAAGTACGCGGGGACCGCGCCAAATCCCCACAGCATCGGCTGTTCGACGGATTTGGCCACGAGCGTGTCGCGGTAGTCGGCCAACTCGGTCGGCGTCTCCTCGTCCCGGTTGAGCGAGAGGATCGCCGCACAAAGGGCCACCAGTCGCCCGCGCTCATGCATGACATCGACCTCGTCCAGCGTGAAGCCTTCGGCCCAGACTTGGTCGGCGGCGAACCCGGCGGCCTGGGCTTCGGCGAGGAGATCACGCGCATGTTCGAGCGCCACGCCCGCGTAGAGCCTGGCGACATCCAGACGACGCCTTGTGTCGCAGAAGCGCAGCGCGTGGACGACCGCCAGGAGGGTGATGACGAACATCGCGAAATGGTTCGACCTCGCCCGCCACGGTGCCTTGATGATCTCGGCGATCAGCAGAAGGGCGTTCAACCGGGCAGATCGCGCGGGCTGGGACAGATCTTCATCCGGCGGTGGCGCGGTCGCGAGGAGCACCTCACCGATCCTGAGCGGGTCGGGAAGGCCTCGCCCGTCCTCGGCCATCAGGTTGAGGACCGAGCGCGTCCCCTCGATCGAGGTCGGCCAGACCAGCCCTGCGACCTTCACGAACCTAGCCAACAAGTCGCCCCGGGTGATGATCTCGAACCGAGAGGCCGGGCAGGCGGGCGCCGCGGTGCGATCACCCGCACGGCCGAAGACCAGCTCGGCTTCCTCGTCCACTGTGCCGTTGGTGACGAACACTGCCACATGCGGCTCGCCATCCTTCCGATAGAGATTGGAGGGCGGCAGATCGATCAACTCGATCACCTGCGGCAGAAGCCCCTGCGCTTCGGTTTTGGTGACACGGCTCGCCGGGTTGCCCTTCAGCTGAAAACAGTGGAGCTCGCCGCTCGGGCTACGGGCGACTACATCCTTGCCCAGCTCGATCGGCGAGTGCCGTGTGTTGTGCAAAACCGACCAGCCTTCGGACACCAGCAGCTGGATGAAGGCCGGCTGGTACTGCCGCTCGCCTTGGCTATCCAGCCAGGACTCGACCAGCCTGTCGACGACGGAAATCATTTCGTTTTCGTTCCAGAATTTCAGCCAGCCTGGCCTGCCCCTCAGGGGACATGTCCTTGCCCGCGAACAGCTCCACCACGTGCTTCGGCGCTATGATCGTCGGCGGATTCCACGTCCCGTCCTCGTCGAAGGTGTGCTCCATCCTGTCGAGCGCGTCGAGGATCAGCCCCTCCGTCGCTGGCCCGCCCTTCGCATCGATCACCATGCCAGCCTCGCGGGTCGCCCGCTCCATCACCTTGTAGAACTGCTTGGTTGAGCCTTCCGCTATCTGGCGGGCGATATTCGCCAGATGCTCATCCACGACGTCCGGCGTGAACTCCGACAGTGGCGAGCCGCGCTTGACCCCGACCTCCCCGGAGACCCCTTCCAGCTCGGTGTGGCTGACCGTGTCGTCCGCCCGAGTGATCGAGTGTCCACTGCCTTCGAACTGGATGTTGTGTTTGATCATCCCAAACTGAGGAGCCAGCTCCCGCACCATCGCCTTGACGCACGCTTCGTTAGCTTCGGCTCGCAGCGCGATGATTTTCGGGAACGTCGGAAGCATCGGGACCTTGGGTCTGAGCGCGGGTGCCGCGGCGGAGAGGGCGTTTATTCAGGGTAGTTGCGCATGTCGGTGTACCCTGCCCACGCGCCCTTGACGAACGACGGCGACACCAAATTCAGCGGCGCGGTCTACAGGGCGGTTGCAAACGGCCACCTATGCGCGGCGTTCCACGAACCCGTCGTCAATCGCGGCCTCATCATTTGGGCATTGCGTGGCTAGGACGAGACAATTCGCCAGTGCGGCAATCATCGCGCGACGTTCTATTTTTCGCGATATCCTTCGCCTGGTTGTCCACTTCCGCCCCTCGCAATCTAAAAGAATGGAGCGAACGACCTCGAAGTCCGCAATGAATCAGGTGCTGCGCATACGGAGGTCGGGAACGCGCCAAAAGCGGACTTCTGCTGCTGGTCGAGGAACAGACTTTACGCGGTGCCAGACCGCCAGACATTACCCAGCCCCCAGCCCTCAGCCGCTGAGCGCGGGCCGGCGTGGGTCGGCCCCTAGGGCCTGGTGTGTCCGTTTCGACTGTCACGAAGTAGCTAGAGGTAGCTATAGTTGCAGCTATTAAGGGTTAGGTGTGGGGACAAGTGATGACCGACGACGTTTTTGATTTGAAGGTGATCGATCCAGAATCGTCCATCCTCTTTCTCGGATCTGGATTTAGCGTTGGGTCAACCAACATCGCCGGCGGCAATCCGCCGAATGGCCGCGGCTTGCGTCGCCATTTCATCGAAGCGCTCGAACTGCCGTCGGACAACGACTTCGACCTGCAAGTTCTAACCGAAGAATTTGCAGAGGACGACGCTCAGAAATTGCGTGACGAACTTTACAAGATCTTCCGAATTGCGTCGCTGACTGACGGTCAGATTTCTATTCTGAACCGATCTTGGCGACGCATCTACTCTACCAACTACGATGATGCGGTCGAGCTTCACCGCCTGAACAAAAAGGTTACACCCAACGCCTTTGACGTCTCGGAGCCGGTTCCTAATCGATTGCCTCAAGGCGCAGTCATACATCTCCACGGCAGCATCCGGCTGGTTACTCCCGAGAATGTGCGCGAAAGCCTCGTTCTTGGCGAAGCATCCTATGTGAATCAGTACGTTGTGCGCTCGCCATGGTACGACCAGTTCCAGCGCGACCTAGCGTTCGCAAGTGCGGTTTACATTATCGGCTACAGCCTCGCCGATTACCACATTGCCGGCCTCCTGATGGCCAACCCACAGATCGCTAACCGCACGGTCTTCATCCAAGGGCCAACGCCTGATCCGACCTTCGTTCGTCGCACGGCCCAATACGGCCGCTCGATGTTTATCGGGACCGATGGTTTCGCTGACGCCTTGTCTAAAACCGCAAATCCCCCAACCGCTGGTCTCGATAGTCTAAAGGCTTTTGGCTCACTCGGACCCACCCGCGATAAGCGCGCCAGCGCGCGGCCCACGGCTCCAGAGGTTTTCGACCTGCTCGTCTACGGGGACTTCGATGCTGCGAGGCTCGCTCGGTCTCTGCCCGGCGAGAGTTACGCGATTTCCAGGGCTGCGGCGGTTCAGAAGGCGGCGGAAATCATCGAAGCCAAGGCGGCGTTGGTAGTCGACGGTCGCCTGGGGAACGGCAAGTCCATTTTTCTGCATCTGTTAGCTGCCGAACTCACCGCACGAGGTTGGCGCTGCTTGGTCCTCCGCCCTGGCCATCCAGCGCTTCAGCGTGAAGTAGCCGCGCTTGCGACTGTCGAGCGACTGATAATTTTCGTCGAACAATACTCAGCAGCGCAGGACGCCCTGCGCGGCCTTCGGGAAGCGCTGCCCAAGGCTAAAATCGTTGTTGAGGTTCGGACAGGTACCTTCGAGGTACGTTTTCATGAGCTTGCCGAGTTGCTGCCAAAGCCATTTGACCGCGTCAGCTTGAACGGCTTATCGCAAGCGGATGTAAACTCCTTCCGCAAGCTATGCGTTAGTGCCGGGCTGCGAATGTCGACAGATCGACGGGTGTCTGACTTCCGGGACCTACTGCTCGATCTATTCAACAACAAGTCGATACAAGATCGTGTCCGTTCCGCATTGACACCGCTGTTCGCGAGCATCGCGACACGGCGAGTTCTCACGATGACGATGCTCATCGCGACCCACCAAGGAGCGGTCGGCTCAGCATTCCTGCGCTCGATCGTGGGGGAAGATCCGTTTACGGCCCTCAAACCTCTCGAAGATTTGTCTCACGAAATCTTCGAAACATCTGCTGACAGTTTCCGCGCCCGCTCGGCGGTCTTCTCGTCTTTCGTGATCAATGAGTTCATCGAACCCACGGAAATCGCGAATGCCGTCGTCGAAGTCACCCTCGCGGCTGCCAAGCGTCGTAATGAGCGACCCTATCGCATCTTGATGTCAAACATGATGGCCTATTCCAGCCTGCGACGGACCCTGCGCGGCAAGGGCAATCCCGATGCTACAATAATCAGCATTTATGAGCGCCTGCGGTACGATGAGCGGGTTAACGGCGAACCGCTCTTCTGGCTTCAATACGCAATCGCTATGGCTGAGGCGCCACGGCTTGACATGGCCGAAGAGTGTATCGGAACGGCCTATCGGAAGGCTGACGAACTTCCCGGGTTCCAGACGTATCAGATCGACACCCAAGCCTTCCGCATTGCGCTGCTGCGCGCACTAGATGAAAGGCCGGGACAGCCGATCGCAAACATTGCGACAATTCTCACGGGGCTTGAGCGGGTTGAAGCTATGTTGAGCGATGCGAGCCATCGTGCTTATGCGGTGCGGGTGTTGACGGGCGTTCAGCCCTTCATCGCCAAGCGGCGATTCGATCTGGCAGCGGGTGAGCGCACAGCGTTGCAGTTCTGGTTGCTTAGGACCGCACAATCGCTCGCCACTCTGCCAGACGATTTTAAAGCTTCGACTGGCTCTGAACAAATCCGAGCGCAGATCGAGGCTGCGGCGGCGAGCTTCGTCGGCTAGGCAAGCGTGATAGGTAATCACTTCCTCCCCCAAAGCCTCCAAGGTGTCGGCGGTATTTGGTGGGAGGCTGCTACAGCAGCGGCGCAACTTGGCAGCCTGCCATCCTGAGCGAGCCTCGTTAACATAGCCCCAAGGCGGCCTTTCCGAACCGCCGCTTCGAGTCATTTCGCGACATTCGGATCTGGCCCGAAGTCGGACTTTGGCCACACGCTGCCCGCAGCGGGCGTTCTCAACTTCCGCTAAGGGTGGGAAGCGGACATCCCCAGAGTGGCGTTTTTTTCGCTTTCGTCATCCTCCGGCAAGCCGCCTCTTGGCGGCGCAGACCGGGGGACCCAGCGGCGCCGAAGGCGATCTTCATTGCGAGCGCAGCGCGTGGGCTTTTCGCCCTACGGGCGCCGCTGGGTCCCCCGGTCTCGCTGCGCTCGCCGGAGGATGACGAAAGCGAAAGCGCGCTCCAGCGTCCGCAACGGGTCGAGAAGCGAAGTTCGCTTAAGGGAGGTTAGCGGTCGCTCCAAGATCCGGCTTGAACCGCCGTGATAAGGCTTCCAACGGTCAAACTGCGATAGGTTCGCTCGTCGCGCAATTCGCGAAACTCTCGAACGAGGTTCAGGCCGAAGTTATGTGCTACCTCGTTTGGCGCGTACTTTCTCAAGTCCATGAGGCTGAAGTCGGTGCCGAACGGCTCCCTAATTGCGTCGATGGCATCGCCCAGATCCTCACCGGCCAGACCCAGATCGTAATACAGTTCCGTTGTGTCGGTGATTGGGTCCGCGCACATGGTGATCCGCTTCAGCGCACTGAACACATGGTCGCGAATAGCATTTCCTGATCGATCAATGTCGTCGGCCATGTCTTCAGTGAACGCGAAAGGGCGAACGTCCGCAACGGGTCGATTTCGGCCCTGAGCTTCGACGCCGGAAGCGGACATTGGCTTTCAGGCCGGTAAACGGTCGCCGGCGAAGTCCGAAAAGGGTGGAAGGCGGACATAGCGCCTGAAAAACGAATTCCACGCCAAGCATGTTTCACTGGCATCAACCTTTACGGTTTGAGGCGGACGAGCGCACACTCATCTCCATGAATAAGTTCGTGATGGGGACTGTGGTGGATGACCCGGCCAAGACGGCTCGAATCCATGAAGAACTTCGTTTCCAGCCGGTACAGTTCGCACCCGTCATATCGAATGGCGCAGGGGATTTAGCTGAGTGGACGCATTTCGGGAGCGTGCTGCTGGGACTAGGTTTCAAAACGGGCGTGTCGGTGTCCATGGAAGGCTCGGCCGTCATGATTGGGCCGGGCCTCGCTTTGGCCGCCAAGCACGTTATCCAGCCACGGCTTGCGAGGATTTTGGCCTCTGAAGACGCCCCCTTTCTCGGGGCTGTCACTGAAGACGGATTGCAGCTTTGGCGCCTGCATCAGGTAGTCATGAACGACACCGATATCGTCATACTGCGGATCGACCTGGCATCGAAGTTTCCACCCGAGAGGTTGTTCCACACCGCTGCCCTCACAACACGCATTCCTAAGATTGGGGAACGTGTACAGATTGCGGGGTTTCGATCTGAGAAGGCTAGCGAAGCCGAAATATCCGGACAGGTTCGGGTGGGCGTGGGCGAAGTCACCGCCATTTATTCGACCGGCCGAGACAGAGTAATGCTCCCCCATCCCTGCATCGAGGTGAAATGCCTCACAGTCGGCGGCATGAGTGGCGGCCCGGCATTCGATGAAAGCGGTCACCTTCTGGGTGTCTTGGCATCGTCGATCGAACATGAGGACGGCCCCTCTTACGTGTCGTTGGCGTGGCCTGTGTTTGGCCATGACATCGAAAGCCTCTGGCCTCCCGGCGTGGTCGACTTGCCGACATCGATAATCAAGTTGGCAGGCCGAGGTCTCATCGGAATGCAACGCCCCGAAGCCTTCACCGTAATGGGCGGTGGCGCGTTTCAGTTGGCAGAGTGGTCCTAATCGAATTGGCTAGTTCTGGGTCAAGTGAGCGACTCCATATCCAGCCTGGCCGACAACCGAAGACCGGACCTACCAAATGTCCGCAACGGGTCGTGAGCCGAAGTTCGTTTATGGGTGGAAAGCCGACACGGACAATGCTCAGTTTAGGGATGGTCAATCCAACTCTTTCTTGCAGCCGGTCATCACTCAGGGCTGGGTGCACATTAGCCATGCTGGCCTTGTTGGGCTGTGCAGACGAGGGCGACGGCTTGCCCGGCCACTGGTTCCCCACGGAAATCAACGGTCAAGACGTCACCGGGTCTAGCGTGGAGCTTTGGCTCGACAACATTGAGACAACCGATCTCACGCCCACCACATACGAACTACGCCTTGGCTGCACGGATGCGGGTCGGTGGGATTCGAAACGGAAGCTGTTGGTCAGCGACGCTACGTACGCAGGCCGGGCACCGCAGGATCAATGCCAAGCTGCAGACGCGTCCCGTCTGGACGCCTTGCGTCGCATGACCCACGAAGGGGTCACGATTGGGGTGGATGCCGAGACCTACGAGGTCAGCTTTTCGACCGCATCAGGACAATCGGCCCGCTTCACCTACTTCCCTTCGCCCGTTGTCGACTGACCGTCTGTGGCTCTGCTCGCGCGCTGACGGACGCGCCGAAGGTCCGCAACGGGTCGACAGCAGACCTCGAGCCCAGACGAGCCCGAGGGTCAGCTTGCGAGGGAAGGTTGAAGCTAGGTCTTAGTCGGCTCAGCCCCACGGGCGAGATGCGCCTCACACGTCTCGCGCACGACGCCCTTCAGGAACTCGATCCGTCCTGCCAGCCAGTCCAGTTCTTCACGCGTGATCTTGTAGTGCCGCGAATAGCGCGCCTTCACATAGGCGGCGCGCAGGAGCTCGAAGGCCCGCCGCTCGAACTTTGTCGCGCCCGGCCAAACCGCGACGAGTTCAGGCGACAGAGGCTCCGTTAAACGTCTCAACGCGACGATCTTGTGCGACTTTGGTGCGTACAAGGTACGAACCAGCAACACCGCGCGGTACAAATTTTCGGTTGCCTGATGAAGATGGAAAGCCGCGAGGTTATTCCACCCGCGTTCCATATCCACTTCTGCATGCACGAAGAACTGCTCGGCTACCGTTAGCGCATCTGAATAGTGAGCCTCTGCTTCCCGCTGACCCTCTTCGGGCGCCAGCGGCGTCGGCTCCACGAACTCGACGCCCGGCGTGTCCAGCAGCACCACGCCGTCGCGCACGATGTCGATGAAGAAGTACCGTCCGCGCTCCAGTTGATGGTTCACGTCGTCCAGGCTGTGAACGATGACGCTGACGGGCGTGCGCAGGTTCTGTCCCGACACGGTCGCTGACAGCAGCCGCTGCTCGGCCTGACGCCAGAAGTCGCTGTCCGTCAGATCCTCATGATCGACCACGACCAGAAGATCGAAGTCGGAGAAGTAACGTCCAACCGGATCTTCCACCCAGTCGCCGCGCGCATAGCTGCCGAACAGGATGATCTTGAGGATACGGCCATTCTTCAGACGGTCGGCCTTGCGCGTCGAAACGGCCTCCGCAAACGAGGTCGTCAGAATCTCGACCGCGCGGTCGAGCTCCCTGCGTTTCGCTTCCGGTAGTGATTTGAGCGCCTTGGCCATGGCGAGAGTCTCCCCGATACGGCCACGCCATACAAGGGCGCAGCCAGATTGCCGGATGAAGTCGACCTCCGATCGCCACCCTGTTCGCCTTCATCGCCCTCGCCTTCCCTCCCTCTCGCCCCGATCAGGAGTCACGTTCGCGAGAGTCTCCGTGATGGCGTCGGAGCCGGTGAAACGCGCTGAAGCTCCCTGCACATTCCTGAAACGGGCCCGCTTCGTGATCAGCGCCGAGAGGCCTCATTGACCTCCCGTGAATCATGATCGCCGGATAGCGCCTCACAAAGGAGCGCCCGCAATGACCGGCCTTTACCTCGGAGAGACTGAAGACCTTCTGCTGACCCGCAAGGAGGCGTCCACCGAACTGCTGCGTATGGGCATCCGTCGCTCCCCGGCCACCCTGGCCAAGATCTTCAGCACCCGATCCGACGGCCCGCCCTGCATGCATCTGGGGCGCACGCCCTACTATCCGCGCCAGAGGCTGCATGACTGGGCCCGCAGCCAGTTGTCCGCCCTGCGCTCGTCCTCGAGCCAGCCGCGACGCGCCGGCGACTGGAGCGCGCCATGCCATGGAGCGGACGTCCATCCCTGACGGCGCCGCAGCTCGTCTCACAAGCCCAGACCCGGCCCGCCCCTTCCGATCCCCGGGATGATCTGCGCCAGGCCCCGCGCATCCATACCCAGCGTCGCCCGGGCGCCGACCGACGGCAGGGCCGCTCCGACCGCCATTCGCGCGTAGTGCTCCAGGCCCTGGGCGTCCTTCACCACGACGAAGGGCGAGACGCCGAGCTCATCGTGGAAACCCGCCTTCATCACCTGTCCGCTGACCCTGCCCTCCCTGAGGACCTCAGCGGTCTGGCCGGTCTCCAGCCGACGCTCACTGAGGGTGCGGATGATGTCCTTCGAGATCTGCAGCCGCCGCAGCTTTCCCTCCAGGTCCTCATCGAGTTTGAAACGTCGCCCCTGACGCTCGGCCAGGCCCAAGGCTTCCAGATGCGCCAGCCGGCCGCGCGTCAGCGCCGCCCAGGCGTTCCGGCCGCCCACGGCGTCGCCGACCATCCCCTCCCCGTCCATTGAGGCCAGCAGCCGCCGGTCAAAGCCGGTGAAGCCGTCCCTCTGGGTTTCGCGCCAGACGCGGCGCTCGGCGTCGATACGTGACAGGTCGCCCAGCCGCTCCTGCGCCGTCTCCTGGGCCCGCGCCCGAAAGCCGTAGGCGACATAGTCACGAGGAATGACCAGGTCGCGCCCATCCGCGCGCCTGCCCGGCATCAGGACATGGGCGTGAGGCTGGCCCGTGTCGTAATGGCAGACCGCCATCCACGGCAGCTCCGGCTCGCCCAGGTCGGCGCACACCCGACCCATGACGTCGCGCACATAGTCCTGCAGGTCAGCGATGCGGTCGCCATGTTCGGGCGAGACGATGAAGCGGAAGTGGTGGCGATGTTCGACCCAGCCTCTCGTCCGCTCAGCCGCATCCACCCCTTCGGCCTGCCGGTCGAAGAAGGTCCCCGCCTCCCCTTCGTGGCCGGCGCCCTCACGACCGAGATAGCGGATGTGGGCGGCGAGCGCCGCGCCTCGCGCCGCCCCCTTACCCATGTGACGCGACACCAGAGCCTTGACGATGACCCGCTGACGCACGTCCACACGGAAGGCGCTGCCTGATCGCCTGGCGGCCGTCTTCAGCGCCCCTGTCTTGCCGCCGTAGCTGAAGCGCATCGACGACGAGAGCCGCTTCAGCATGGAGGCGCGCACCGAGCCGTCCCGCTTCGGGTTCATCGCCAGTCGAACATGAAGGCCCTCCCCCTCCGCGCCGGACAGGGCGGACATGCGGTCTTCGATGGCGCTGCGGACGGTCATGACGACGCCTCCCAAGGGCGCGCGAGAACGTCGTCGACCGTCGCAAGTCGTTACAAGTCGCAGAACCGGTCGACGCGCTCGCTAGAGTGTGGAAACCAAAGGACAAAGCGAAGCGAACACACCCTCTTTTATCTTGCCCTCCTAATCCGTCACCCGGCCTGCTGTTTGCCCGTGATGGCTTTCGATGCCGGTCAGCAGCGCCCCCGCGCCCATGCCGGTGATCTCATCCGTTGACGCATCCGGTCCACGCCGACAGGTCTTCAACAGGACGAAGCCTGATGAAAGGGGAAGGCGTCAAAGCCCGGGCCAATACCGATTGGCGAATCTCAGGTGCCTGCGACGACTTCCAGTTGCGCCACGTGAGTTCGCCGCTATTTTCGCCAAGCGCAGTTCTGCGCTAGGGATTTGTCATGAAAGTTCAATATTTTGCCGCTGCGTTGATCGCGCTGGGCGTCAGCGGCTGCGTGTCGTCCGGCAGCGGCGACACCATCCTCGCCATGCCGAAGGAACAGGCCGCTCGCATGTCGGTCGGTCAGATCGTCCTGACCGCACGCCCCGACACCGTTTCAGCTGATTTCGATCAGGTCTTCGCAACGCAGATCCGCGAAGAGATGGACAAGTGCGCCAAGGGATCGACGCCGCTTCGCCTGGAGGTCCGCATCACCGAGTTCAAGCGCGCCAACCCGGCCATGACCTTCCTGGTCGGCGACTCCAATGTGATCAAGGGACAGGCCGTGCTCATCGATCCGGCGACCGGTCAGAAGATCGCCGACTTCGACATCGCCCGCTCGGTCGGCGGCGGCGGCCTGATCGCCGCGGCAGGCATGAGTCAGGCGGAAGAACAGATGACCGGCGCCTTCGGCCAGGAAATCTGCAAGCGCGCTTTCGGCGCCTGAGTCCCGGCGGGACGCGCGATCACGCGCGTCCCGCATTCTCCGATCAGCGCGTCAGGGCCGCGACGAAAGCGGGATCGCCCATCAGTTCCTCAAGCGCCTTGCCCAGGGCCAGGTCGAGGGTCTTGGCGGCGTTGCCGCCGTTCGCCAGTTGCACGCTACGCTCGGCTTGGCCGGCGATCGCCCGACGATAGACCTCGGCGCCCGACGCCGTGGTCACAGTCACGGTCAGGGCGACGTCAGCCTTGGACTTGCCGGCCAGCATGCCGGTCGAGAAGTCATTGTAGAAGGCGCCGATCTCGGCGTTGACCCGCGATCCGCTCTCACCGACCTGATAACCGCGCTGACGCAGTTCCGCAGTGATCGCGTCGCGCACGATCTCGGTGACTTCCGCCTGGGATCGGATCGCGGCCATTTCCATGCCGTAACCGTTGATCTGGGCCCCGATCCGCGCGCGGTTCTCGGTGCGGGCGTCGTTTGAGGCGACAGTCACGTGGATGCTCTGCGCGCCTGGCGTGGCGGTCGCCGCGCTGACGGTATAGGGCACCGGAACAATGTCCTCCGAGGTCGCGCAGGCGCCCAGACCCACGAGGCCGGCCAGGGCCAGGCCCGCGAAGAGGTTCGTTTTCATTCTGATTTCCCCCAAGGAAAAACGGGGACCGGACACACCGGATCCCCTTCGGTTCAGTCCGTCAGGACCTCGAGCTATCGCCGCGATGCGGCATTCCACAAATTCCGCCGCCGCGCTGCATCGGGTTCTTCGCCGCAGACTTCAGCCCCAGCCCTTTGTCCCGTCAGCCAGGCGATGCAGGCGTCCGCCGTCATCGCCTCCGCCGGGGTCAGGTCATAGGTCGGGACGTTGATGATGTTGACCCGCGACGGCTGACCGTTGAACGCCGCCGTATACTGGGTGATCGGCATGAAGCGACGGTTGGCCAGGGCTCTCGCCCGCCATTCAGCCGCCTTGTTCATATCCACGGAATAGCCATGCAGACCATGCTCCCAGATCAGGGCGAGGCCGAACTGCGCCTCGCCGTCGCCCGAGGCCGCCGCCGCCTCGAGTTCGGCCGGCTTGCTCGCCAGAGCCCGATCGAGAGGCGCCAGCCGCTCCGACAGGGAAGGCGTGGTCACGAGTGTCTGACAGGCCCCGAGGCCGACGGCGAGCACAAGGCCCGCCGCCGGGATCAGGCGACTAGTTGAGGGTCGCTTCAGGCGCTTCATAGGTCTTCACCACCCGCTGGCCGCCCTCGCCGACCGTATGGAACTTGAACGGCCTGCCGTTGAAGACGCTCAGGGACAGATCGGCGAGAATCTCGTCCTGGGCCCCGAAGGGCGCCACGAGTTCGATCAGCCATGGCCGGTCGCCGCCCTTCCATTCGTCGGCCCGCAGCTTGTGCGCCCCAGCTTCCAGCCTCTGCTCGGTTTCTTCCGACACCATGGCCCAGAAGGCCACGGCGGCCGGCGCATTCGGACCGTAGAAGGTACGAAACTGTTCCAGCAGGATGGCCGGCATGGCGAACCATTCCAGGTCGCCGATGAACAACTGCTTGTGCACCGGCGACTGCGACATCAGCCAGACGATCTCGCCCAGCATCTGCGAGACCGTCTTGGGCGCCTGGGCCTGGGCGGCGGGAGAAGTCGTATCCGTCATTACATTCGTCTCACTCATGAATTCACGCGGGCATACGCGCCAGCGCCGCGAAGCGCGAGCCCGAAGCCCCCAGCATCTGCGACGTCGCCTCGGCCTCGATCTCGCCCGACCGCTTCCACACGGCGGCCGAAGCCCCCTTGTCGCGCCCGAACGCGGCCAGGGCCTGGGTCAGCTTCTGATGCTGGGACAACTGTTCCACACCCGCCGAGGCGGGCAGGCCTTCCGTGATCGGGTCCAGGGCGGCCAGGAATGAACCGCCGTCGCTGAAGCGCGCCACGCCCTCGCCCTGAAGCCACCAGGACCGCCCGGACTCGGTCGAGGCCAGACCGAATTCCGCCGGCGCCCAGAGATCTTCGGAACCGGTGCTGATCAGGTCCGTCGCGGCGGCCAGGGCGGGATCGAGATCGCCCGCGCTCGTCTGACGCGCCTGACCGGGCAGCGGCTGATCTAGGTCGGAGCTATGACCCGAGCCGCCCATGACGCGCGAACCGATCGGACCGACCTCGCCGCCGTCCGCTGGCACGGCAGGCTCACCCACACCGTCGTCGATATCCGGCCGCCCGAAAGCCGAGCCGTAGGCGCCTCTGCCCGCCTGTCCGAAGAAGGCTTCCAGTGACGCGCGGACGCTCGGATCGGTGACGTTGGCGCCCCTGCCGTCGTCACCGTCCCCGAACAGGACATCCCGCCAGCGCGCCTCGTCCTCGGCGTAGAGGTCGTCGTGATCGCTGAAGTCCGCGACCGGCGGCGTGGCGATCGCCCCCGCTGCCCCCTCCACTGTTCCGTGGTCGCCCAGGTCAGCGTCCAGGACTTCACGCAGCAGCAGAGCGTCCCGCATCCACGCCTCCTTCGTCCGCAGGCTGCGTCCGGCGTCCAGCACCGTGCGGGCGGCCGCCGCAACCACGGGGTTGTCAAGCAGACGCCCCAGTTCGCCCTCCACCGAACGGTCCTCGCCCCAGATGGCCTTCACCTGATCCACGCTGAGGCCGTATTCGCTCAGGAGCTTGCGGGCCAGTTGGACATCGTAGGCCGTGCCTGTTTCCCCCGAGGCCCATGTGAAGGACAGGGTGTTGTGCACGAAGCTGTCGCGGGTGTTGGCCGCCGTATTGCCGGTCGCCTTGCCCGCGAGGTTGATCTCGGTGATCCCGACCTCTTCCAGGGTGCGAAGCTCGCTCTCGGTGGATCGGCCGTTCTGGTTGCGGTCCACCCAGATCTTCAGCTGGCCCCACCCATCGTCGAGGGCGTTCAGCTTGCCGTCCCCGTTGGTGTCCCAGGCCTGAAGGCCCTCGAGGTCGGTTTTCGCCCCCTCCTTGTCCTGGACGAAGGAGATTTCCGACAACTGGTTGATCTGGCCGTCGCCGTTGCGGTCGACCGCCAGGATGCCGTCGGTCGGTCCCACCCATGAGGTGCGGGCCAGTTCACCCGACGACAGTCGCGAAACCACCATCGAATGATCGACCCCGGTCAGTTCCAGGCCGTCGCCCTCAAGGTCGAAGACGATGGGCAGGACGCCGCCGTTGTAGGTGTTCTGAACGGTCCAGTTGATGTCCAGCTTGCGCAGGTCGATCCAGGTCCCGCCGGCGTTGATGAACTCCACCGTGTTGAAGGAAGCGCCGCCGCCGTAAACGTCCTGCCACTTCACGCCGCCGCCCACAACGCGGACATAGTCCGTGACCTGGTGCGCTTCGAGGTTGGGATTGGCCGCCTCGGCGATGCCGATATAGAGGTCGTTGCCGACCACCTTGTAGATGACGTCATCGGCCGCGACGTTGGGCCCGAACACCAGGACATCGTCGCCCCCGGTGTCGTTGATCGTGTCCCGGCCCGAGCCCCGCTCGAAGGCGAACTGGTCGTCCCCGGTCGAGGTGAAGCTCGTATCATTACCGGCGCCGCCGATGATGATGTCGCCCCATTCGCTCCATTGGCCGACCTGCATGCCGTGGATCGTATCATTGCCGCCGAAACCGACGAGGAAGTCGCCCAGAGTCCGGATTCCGCTCAGCGTATCCGCCGCGGCCGTGCCGCCGCGATAGATCTCGAACTGGGAAACATCCAGCTGTCCGGACCCGTTCATGTCGATGACCTTGAGCTTGTTGTCATCGGCCGAGGCCAGCTTGCCGTCCTTCACATTGGGAAGGTTGCCGTTCACGCGCACGGAGTCCGTCGCGCTGTAGTGGATCGTCATATGGCCAGTGGGCCCCGCCACAACCGTGAAGGTCAACTGGTTGAAACCGATCCCGTCGCCAAACGACACGACGTTCGAGCCGACGTTGGTTTCGGTGATGGTGTCCACGCCATCGCCCAGGTTGAAATAGTAGGTATCCGAGCCGCCGCCGCCGTTCAGCGTATCATTGCCCTTGCCGGCGGTGATGAACTCGTCCGCCCCTGTCAGGGAGATGGTGTCCGCCCCGGTCGTGCCGATGACGTGTTCAACACCCGCCAGACTATGCTCGCCCGTCGTCCCGTCCGCCGCGCGCCAACTCGCGATGCCACCGGCGATCTGCAGGCCCAGGCGCGTGCCGGTCACGGTCTCATAGTGACCGCCATTCTCGACCCAGACCCAGCGCTTCTCCCAATCGTCCCATTCTTCATAGCCGTCATCCACCCACTGCTGGTAGGTCGAGACGCCAGTCGCGAAACCGCTGGAATAATCGACCGTATCGACGCCCTCGCCGCCGACGTAGGTGTCAGCGCCCCTGGTCGCAACGATCCAGTCGTCGCCTGCTCCGCCGTCGATGCGATTGCCCCCGTTGTCGCCTTTCAACTCGTCGGCGAAACGAGAGCCAGTCAGATTCTCTATCCCCGCGATCTTGTCGCCGGTCGCATGCCCGCCAAAGGCCTCACCGCCGGTGAGGTCGATATACACACCGGCGTTTGAGCCTTGATAGGAAGCGGTATCGATCCCGCCTTCACCGTTGATGTCATCCGCACCGGCGCCGCCCTCGATCAGGTCATCGCCGTTGAAGCCCCACAAGAGATCGTCGCCGTCTCCGCCTTTGAGCACATCCGCATAAGCGCCGCCGCGGATTTCATCGGCAAACGCGCTCCCCGTCACACCCCAGATGTTCTGACGCGTATAGTTATACTGGAACGATCCATCCAGCGCCCGATCGGCCGTATTGCTACGCAGCCAGATGTAGACGCCGCGATCCGCTCTTTCGAACGACATGGTGTTGGATCCTGCCCCACCATCCATGATGTCGCCGTGGCCATTGCCTTCGATGATAAAGGTGTCGTTGCCCGCTCCGCCATTGAGCGTATCGGCGCCAAGTCCTCCGACCAGGATGTCGTCGCCGTCCTCGCCGTTCAGGATATCATTGCCGTCGCCGCCAGACAGGTAGTCGTCATCGGCGCCTCCGAACAACTGGTCGGCGCCCGCCCCGCCGAGGAGCACGTCATTCCCGGCGCCGCCATAGAGGATGTCGTTTCCGCCCTTGCCGTCCAGCCAGTCCCAGCCGGCCATGCCGCTGAGCGTGTCGCCTGCGCTGCCGCCCACAACGATGTCGTCCCCGCCGGAGACGGTGACGGTGACCTCTTCCTGGTACTCGTAGCCGTACTGGTCGTAGCGCGTTTCCCAATGGGTCTCGACGCTCATGTCACTCCAGATGACCGGAGCCGTCGAGGCGGTGAAGTCCAGGAAATCGTTCCCCGACGTATTGCCAACCGTCTGCTTGACGTAACCAATCTTCGAGAGGTCATCGATGCGAATAGCGTTGCCGCCCTGGCTCCAATCCAGAGCAGGCCCGCCCGCGACCTTCACCGTAGGCTGGGCGAAGAAGGCGTAGGGGTTCGCTTCTCCTGTAGCGCGCATCCTGAAGCTGAGGCGCACATAGGCGGCGTTCGCCGGGGCGGTAAAGGTGGCGCTCAACTTGCTGAGCTTGGTCAAATCACCGTTCGCTCCGCCTCCCTCCAGCGCCGTACCGCTGAGCGATGAATAGTCAAGATGCTGACGGTTTACGTCCAGGAACTGGACATAGGCCTGCCCAAGACTGCGATGCTGCGCAGCCATGACGCTGAAATCATAGACGACACCGCCCTTGATTTGGATCATCGCCGAGGTGCTGTCAGCATAGGCGCCGCTGACGGTCGCGCCGCTGGCATGGAGGTAATAGGTCGGAGTGTCGGCGCTGCCCCAGACACCACTCAGATTAACACCGCGGCTGACGCTCGCCAGTTGATAAGAGTTCACGCCCCATCCGACCAGGCCTTGCTCCCAGCCAGGATTATGCAACATGTTCCCGACCGGCGCATCGAAGGCTTGGGGCAATAGGGAAAAGACACCCGCTTCAGCCTTGGCGCTGTCGACCGACAAGGTGAGCCCGCCAAGCACATCCGTGACCTGGATGTTCTCCATGTAGGCGCTGTAGCTTTCCAGACCCATGCTGGTCAGGAAACCCTGCAAGCCGCCACAGAAGTCCGACTTGCTCCATTGGTCCAGCTTCAGCTCATTGATGCGTTGAAGCGTAATGATCCAAGGATTGGCGATGGCCTGATCTTCGAGGGCTGAGACGATCTTGTCGATCTTGGCCTTGTTGGCGTTATAGAGGCTCAGTTCACTCGACGTCAGGGCGCTCACACCCTTGGTGTGCGCCTTGTCGATCACCGCCTTGTTCGACGCGTAGTAGGTCTTCTCCGCCTCGGTCAGACTTTTATAGGCGCCCGTGATGTAGCCGTTAATCAGCTCGCGGTTGTTGGCGTAGAAGCGATAGTCCTCGGCAATCTGCAGATCACCCAGCAGCGCCGTCAGATCGGTCGCCTTCGAGTTGGCCAGCGCCCGCTTGGCGAAGATGTCGCCGCCGATGACCTGTGTGCCCTGCAGCGACCACATCACCCCCTTGGACACGGCGTCGTCGGCCGAGCCGACGTTCTGCTGCGTCGAGGTGGGGCTGCCCAGCTTGACCCATAGTTGGCCGCCCGTGTGACCGTAGAAGCTCTGCAGGCCGGCCTCCATCGCCAGATACTTGCCGTTCCGCCACAGGCCAATGCCCCAACTGGTCGCCTCATAGGGCATGTCGCCCGCCAGCACGGTCAGGAAGCCGTTCAGCGTATCCCGCGCCGTCTCCGCCATGTTGCGGACCAGATCCAGATTGCCGCCATTGGCCGCCGACGAGGCGCCGAGCTGGAACTTGTCGCTGGTGTAGTCGAGGTAGATCTCCGCGTTGGCCGTAGGAATCTTGGGCTTCTTGCGGCCGAACAGGTTGCCGATCAACGCGCCGAGGACGAAGCCAACGAAGGCACCAATGCCGGGCACGATGAGGTTGCCGAGCATCGAAGCGAGTTTGCTGGTGCCGAAAACGGCAGTCCCGATATGCGCAACGGCAATGTACGCTCCGGCAGCGGATCCGATCGAAGACAGTAGTGCTCCAGCCTGCGTCGTCGGGCTAACGACCATTGATCCAAGTTTGGCGCCGAGGAATGAGCCAAGAGCGTTCAATCCGAGATTGCCGACACCGCCCTTTTCGAACAGCTCCGCCGACCCAAAACCCTTGAACATGTCAGCAGCGCTTGCATTTGCCGCCGAGAGATTACCGACGACCTTTCCGATAACAGTCGATCCGACGTTATTGAAAACCTCTGCGCCAAACCCCTTTAGCCCGAGCATTTGCCCGAGTTCAGCTGCCAACATAGAGCTTATCGCACCCTGACCAGCCCCCTTCATTTTATCCCACACGCCGGAAGAGAAACTTCCAGATGCAGCAATCTCAACCTTATTTACGGCATCTATATTGACACCAAAAATTCTAGACAAGCTGAGAGCCATCCTCTCGCCAATTTCCCCCAATACGGAACTATAGACGACCCCTGCTATGGCATTGTTTCCACCTAGGTAACCTCCTAGAGAAGAACCAATAGTGGCCCCTAGCTGAGCGCTAAATCGGCTTGCAATTGCCAGTCGATCCGATTCCGATCCCGCAGAGCCACCCTTAGAGCGCCCCGTTAGCGGATCATAATCTGCCAAGACTTGTCCCGACTGATTCTTGACGACAGTGTCCCAACCAACCACAGCCCCCGCCGGATCTGCGGTCACTGTCGTGGTAGCAGTATGTGTAACCGGTCCGACCGATGTCTGCCGCGTCGTAACTGAGCTTAAGTAATTAACGTGTCCACTCGCTGAGGTGTCGATTGTCACCGTTCCTGTAATGGAAACAGATCCAGGGCGAGTAGAAGTTACACTTCCAAGCGTTGCCCCTGATTGATCGAAAAAGTTTGCTGTAACAGTAGATGTAGGACCACCTTCACCCCACACCACAGGACCTACCGTAATGTACGCACGTGCTATTTTTCTTCCCACATTCAATTGGCCTATGCTTGCAGTTAATGCTGCCACTACACGGCCAAAATCAACTTTCCTCTCATCCACTTCACTAATGACAAAATCGCCAACAACAGTAAAAAGTTGAGAAATTTCAGCTATACCATTTGATACCGTATACTTGACAGCAGGTAGCGCTGCCGCAATCGGCAAACGGCCAAGCATAACAGCAAATCCAGAAGCATTAATATCTAGCGTATCATCAGTCCAATAAACGAGCCTATCCGACTTAATTCCAAGGTATTCACCGAAAGAAAGCCGCCCCTCAATCCCTATAAAACTCGCCATTCTGTTCATTTCGCCAAAGAACGAATGGGCCACCACAGTGTTATCTATAAGATAACCTTCTCCATGAACATCAATTACGGTTTTATCATAAACCTTTGCAATCTCAGATTCATTAAGCAACCCCCCCTTCAAAGCGGTAGCTTTAGCGTAGTTTTCAGCTTGGACAGCCGCAAACCTTGACTTAAGCGCGACCACTTGAGACGGTGATAATGAGTTAAGCTGACCAAATTGGTCAAACATGCCCCCGATAAAAGCTCCAGTGGCACCACTACCAGTAGCAGAATCATAAGAAAGAGCAGCGTATTCATCCCCCATAACTTCGGCTAAATACCTCCAAGTAGATGATGCCTCGCCCCGAGCCAAAACCGACTGAAGACCTGATATGGTCGAGCTGTTTACGTGCTCATTGCCTATTCTCGATCTAGCCGTTACCGTTGGTTTACTCCAAGCCAACTGATATACGTGCCTAATCATGCCCTTCATTGCGTACCATTGAAGCGCAGTAACACTAAGCTGGCTTCCAGGCAGGACCGGAACCCCAGTTGGTCGAATTGGCTTTTTCTGTGTCATTTATTATTCCGCCAATCAGCGACAATCAATGGAAGGTAGGCGAATGAAGTGACCAGGCGCTCAAGAGCAGCCCGGCAGCCTTGGTCTAGGCTATCGCTGCCGTAAAAACCATACTTTATACCAGACGACGCCTGACCGGAACCTCCAAAGCAGCTCACGATCTGTCGACCATTGGGCGTGACAGCAGTATTTATATTACAACTGAGTTGAAATGGTGCGTCATTTACCTTCCAGATTGCACGCAAATTGATCATATACTTATCGCTGCTGGGAGCTGGGGCCTGATCATCGACGCACTCCCGTGTATCAATCCAGATTTCCGCGGCTGGAAGGTCCTGGATGCCGACGGTTGAACGCGTCCACCCCGCATCAGGCTCGGGGACGCTAGAATGCCCCGGCGCCGAGAAGCCGACTGATGCAGTTACTACTTTCGATCTGATGCCGGCATTCGGCGCTGTGTCCGCGCCCTTGAGTTCGAGCCAAGCCTGGAAATGGGCCGACGAAGTGCCTCGCCCCACCTCCGCCAAACGAACATAAGGGGCGCGGGGGATTGCATACTGGTCGTTGCCGACTTTAACGATCTGGGCCACATCCAACTTTGTTGAATTTTGCAACTCGTGAATCTCGCGCCCGGTCAATACACCGGCGCCAGTTTCATAGTATCGTGATGGAGTTTGCGCCTCACAGCCTGAAACAAAAACTAGGACTGCCATAGCGCCATAATTACAAATCGCTGAAAGAGAACGAATCAACTAAATCTCTCCCCTGATCAAATTCATCATCATCTTACTCGAACTAAAACGATATCCAGAACGCCTTCAAGAGACGCTTTCTGCCTCACCGCTCTCTCCCCGCCGTCCCCACCGCTTTCGCGATCGGCGACAGCAAATACTCGATCACACGCCGGCGCCCCGTGACGATCTCCACGGTCGCGGCCATTCCCGGTTGCAGCACGGCTTTTTCCCCCACACCCATCCTGAGTTGCGTTTTCGTCAGGCGGATACGCGCAGGGAACACCAGTCCGCGAGCCTCGTCCACCGTGGCGTCAGGCGATATATGCTCCACCCTTCCCCGCAGGCTTCCGTAGCGCGTGAAGGGATAGGCCTCGAGCTTGACGATCACGGGCGCGCCGGGGCGGACAAAGCCCACGTCGCGGTTGAGGATCAGGGCCTCGACGATCAGATCCTCGCCGTCCGGGACGATGGTGATCAGGGCCTGGCCTGCATCCGCGACCTCGCCCAGAGTGGTCACCGAGACCTCGTTCACCACGCCCGACACCGGCGCAACCAGCTGTTGCAGCGACTGGCGCTGATCGGCCTTGGTCAGGCCCTCGGTGCGGGTGGCGACCACGGCCTCGGCCTCGGCCTTCTCGCGCGCCGCCTCGCCGCGGAAGGCCTCGCGGGCCTGGGCCTGTTCGCGATCGATCATGGCGACCTGCGACCGGGCCTCGGACAGGCGGTGGCGCTCGGCGGCCAGTTCGCGGCTGAGACCGATGTAGCGCTCCTCCTGCTCCAGCACCCGCAGACGCGGGGCCAGGCCCTGACGCTCCAGATCCTGACGGGCGGTCAGCTGCTGACGCGCCAGCGGCAGGGTCTCTTCATAACGGCCCACGTTCTCGGCCGAGGTGCCGGCCGCCGACAGGGCCCCGGCGCGACGGGCGCCCAGCGCCGCCAGATTGGCCTGATGCTCACGAATGCGGGCCTCGACCACCTGGCGCTCGGCGGCGGCGGCCTCTGCGCTCGATCCCTCCGGAGCAATGAAGACGACCCGGCCCATCGCCAGCCAGTTCAGGACCGCGTCGGCTCGCGCCCGCGTCAGGCGGGCCGTGGCCAGTTCCGACCGCGCCGTATCGGCGTCGGCCGTCGCAAAGGTGGGGTCCAGCTCGATCAAGGGCTGACCGGCGCGGACATGCTCGCCCTCGCGGACGTCAATGGCGCGGATCACCCCGGCCTCAGCCGCCTCGACCGAGCGCAGCCGCCCCGTCGGAACCAGACGCCCCTCGCCGACCGCCACGACGTCCACATGACTGAAGATCGACCACAGCAGGGCCGTCACGGCGGCGGCGATGATGGTCCACAGGATGCCGCGCCCGATCGGCGACGGCGGGGTCTCGGCGATCTCCAGGGCTGCGGGCAGGAACTCCTTGTCCCGCCATTCCTTGACGCCCGCCTTGCGGCGTCTGTTCTCGGCCGCCCAGGCTTCCTTCAGCACGGACCAGTGTCGCGACAGGCTCATGCCGGCTCTCCCATGGGATCGCCATGCATCTGGGTGCGCCACAG
The DNA here is from genome assembly GCF_055397675.1 of Brevundimonas sp. T2-11. Lineage (NCBI taxonomy): Bacteria > Pseudomonadati > Pseudomonadota > Alphaproteobacteria > Caulobacterales > Caulobacteraceae > Brevundimonas > Brevundimonas sp. T2-11. Next base: position 545,929 of record NZ_AP027920.1, on the reverse strand, counting down.
CTGGGCGTAGCGGCCATTGGACGCCATCAGGCTGTCGTGCGTGCCGACCTCGGTGATCGCCCCGTTCTCCATGGTGATGATGCGGTCGGCCATGCGGATGGCGGAGAGGCGGTGGGCGATGATCATCACCGTCCGCCCCCTGGCGATGGCGCGCATGTTGCGGTGGATGATGGCCTCGGATTCCGCGTCCAGCGCCGAGGTCGCCTCGTCCAGGATCAGGATGCGGGGATTGGTGACAAGGGCGCGGGCGATGGCGACGCGCTGGCGCTGACCGCCGGACAGGTTGCCCCCCCGTTCCTCGATCTGGGTGTCATAGGCCTCGGACAGTTCCAGGATGAAGTCGTGCGCCCCCGCCAGGGTCGCCGCCGCCATGACGCGCTCGGTCGACATGCCGGGATCCGCCAGGGCGATGTTGTCGCGCACCGAGCGGTTGAACAGCAGGTTCTCCTGCAGCACCACGCCGACCTGACGCCTCAGCCAGGCCGGATCCACCAGAGACAGGTCGGTGCCGTCCACCATCACCCGCCCGCTTTCCGGCACATAGAGGCGCTGGACCAGCTTGGTCAGGGTGGACTTGCCCGAGCCGGACGGCCCGACGATGCCCAGGACCTCGCCCGGCTTCACCTCCAGCGACACCCGGCGCAGCACCTCGCGCCCGCCTGGCTTGTAGCGGAAGGTCACGTCGTCAAAGGCGACCGCGCCCTTGATCGGCGGCAGGGCTGATCGGGTCGCAGAGAACTGCGTCTCGGTCGGAGCGTTCAGCACGTCGCCCAGACGATCGACGCCGACCCGCGCCTCCTGGAACTGCTGCCACAGGCCCGCCAGACGCAGCACCGGCTCGGCCACCCGTCCCGCCAGCATGTTGAAGGCGACCAGTTCGCCCACGGTCAGATCCCCGCCGATGACCAGCCTGGCGCCGACATAGAGGATGAGGGCCGTGGAGACCTTGCTGACCAGCTGAATGGCCTGTCCGCCCCAGATGTTCAGCTTGGCCGCCTTGAAGCCCGCCTTGACGTAGGCGGCCAGCAGCCGCTCCCAGCGGTTCTGCATCTGGGGCTCGACCGCCGCCGCCTTCAACGTCTGCACGCCAGTGACGCTCTCGACCAGGAAGGCCTGGCTCTCGGCGCCCCGCTGGAAGCGCTCCTCGATCCGCCGGCGCAAGGGCGGCGTGATGATGAAGCAGATGATGGCGTAAAGAAGGATGGTGCCCGCCACGATGGCGAACAGGAAGGGCGAGTAGAACCACATCACCACCAGGAAGATGACGGTGAACAGCAGGTCCACGAACAGGGTCACCGACGAGGAGGTCAGGAACTCCCGGATCGTCTCCAGTTCGCGCACCCGGGCGATGGTGTCGCCGACGCGCCGGGATTCGAAATAGGCCAGCGGCAGGTTGAGCAGGTGACGATAGAGCTTGGCGCCCAGTTCGACATCGACCCGGCTGGTCGTATGGGAAAAGACATAGGCGCGCAGGCCGCCGAGGAAGCTCTCGAACACCACCACCGTGATCAGGCCAATGGCCAGGACGTCCAGTGTCGTCAGACCCTGATGGACCAGCACCTTGTCGATGACGACCTGGAAGATCATCGGCGTCGCCAGGGCGAAGAGCTGCAAAGCCAACGACGCGGCCAAGACATCGCCCAGCATCCAGCGGTACTTGACCAGGGCCGGTATGAACCAGGTGACGTCGAACCTGGTCTGGGCCGCGACCGACAGGCGGGTCGTGACGAGAATGGCGCGACCGGACCAGACCTGCTCGAACTCAACGAGAGACAGGGCCGTCGGCGCTGCACCCGGACGTTGTATCAAAACCTGCTCGTCGCGGATCGCGCCGATAATGAAATAGTCGCCTGACCGGTCCTTGCCGATCGCTGGCAGGGGCGCGCGTTCCAGACCTTCAAGGTCGAGCGCGACCGCCCGCGCCTTCGCCTCCATGCGCTTGGCCAGAAGGACAAGATCGCCATCATCTGCAGGACTGCCATGGCCCAGAGCATGTCGCAGCTGGGCCTGGTCGGATGGAATCTGATGAAAGGCCAGCAGGGTCGTCAGGCACGCCAGGCCGCTGTCAGCAGCAAGCGTTTCGCCTGCCTGTTCACTCGCCGCACTCAAACTGACGTACCCCCGCTACTCGCGCATGGCGGGTATCCAACTCTCAATGCGACTGCAAGTGAAATAACTGCGAAAGGCGGGTTAACGCCTTGCTCTTTGGTGCTGTGGCTCCGAACAGCTGCACGCAACGCTCATCTTGAGCTAGCCGCCGACAGGCGAACGCCGCCCATAGCCACCCGCGCGGGCGCGCGGCGGGCTTCCTCGCGCGCCTCTTCAGTCGTCAGGATTTCGCTGGTCGCCTGCGTCAGCATCCGCCTCGCGCCGCCGATCGTCCTGTATCGCACGATGTAGGTTTTCCGACCTTGCGGAGAAACCCGCACGCCGAAACCCTTCAACTCGATATCCCACGCCAAATACCGCTCTTGGTCCGCCACCAGGGCATCCACGTTTGGTCAGTTTCATGGTCACCATATGGTCACCGGACATTTCGCCTCCGTCCCGCCACAGCGGGTTTTGAGCGCCCATTCTGGTCACCACATAGTCACCAGTCGCGAGCAAATCGGAGGATAAAGTGGTAACTACCAGTAACCATCTTTCGTCCACAAAATGTCTAACATTCAGGCACTTGGGTAACGAAAGGCAACACCGGTAAACCCTAGGGTTCGAGCTCGATATTCCAGATCGCGTTACAAAAAACGAGACAGTCGAGGAGCTGGCTCAATCGCCGCCAGATGATCCGCCCAAATCTCAAGAGCCTGACGCTTCTCTGGCAAATAGGTGTGACGGTCATAGATGCTTGTGGCCGCCGCTCCCTCCCGAGCAGTATGTCCAAGCAGCATGCCGACCACGAGCCGGCTCACGCCGTAGCGCCCCACGAGCGTGGTTGCGCCTGAACGTCGAACGTCATGTGGCGAGCCGGCGCCCAACTCATAGCGACTGCACATGCGCGCAAATGCTCGCGTTATAGCGTGCGCATCGAGATGATCTTTCTTCCCTTTGAGGGCCGGAAAGACATAGACGCTGTCAGGATGGAGCGCCTTCGCCTGCGCCAGAATCTCCAGCATCCTGTCGGTGAGCGGCACCACGTGGAGGTGTTTCGCCTTGGCGCGATCACCCGGGATGGTCCAATGGCGCGCCGTCATATCAAACTCCGCCCACCGCGCTCCTGCGACTTCTGACCTGCGCGTCAGGGTCAACATAAGCAATCTGATAGCCAAGCCCATGGCAGGCGCCAGACGCGCATGACTCTCATCGATCTTCACGTCGCAGGATCGCCGCGAAGCGGTCGACGCCGCATTCCAGATCACCGCCAAGGCGGCGTCGCCAAACATGCGATCACGCGACGTCAGAGCCAACGGTCGCGCCAGCCCGATGGCGGGGTTCGCGTCCAGGCGATCCTCGTGAACGGCGAAGCCGAGTACCGCCTGCACCACCGCGCCGACAGACGCGATGCTTGCGGGAGCCAGGCCGCTGTCCGTCGCCAACTCCCGCATGAAAATCTTGATGTCCGCCCGCTTGAGCTCCTCGAACCTCCGTTGACCGAGCTTGGGCGCAATATGATTACGCCACCACAGACGCTCGGTCTCGATCGTGGAGGCCCGCTTAGGACGCTTACGTCCCCCATGAAGGCCGATCTTCGCCGCCTTCCAATAGCTCTCCGCCAATTCGGAAAACGTATCGCCATTCCGCGCCCGCTCCCGCTCAGCCAGGCGCTCGGCAGCCGGATCAACTCCGCTCGTGACCTGGACGCCAAGCAATGCCGCCTTAACGCGAGCCTCCGCGAGGGACAGGCCTGGATAGGTTCCAAGCTTATGCCTTCGTCTCGAACCGTTCAGCGCGACATAGCGGTATTCAAATTGCTTGGCCCCTGTCGGGAACACACGAACACAAAGACCACGGCTCTTGTCGATCCCAACTTCGAAAGGCTTGGTCCCCGGCTTGAGGGTTGAGATCTGTCTGTCCGTAGTGATTCGCACAAAGCTCATTTCACCCTCCCTGTTCAGCTTCAACCGACCTGCTCTCTCTTTAGCCCCCCTGCGGCTTAGTGGGGCAGTAGTGGGGCAAACGACGCGAAACAATCTAAAACCGCTTGAAACAGAATTTCACAAAAAATACGATATAATCCAACAAATAAGCATCGAATGCGAACAACACGCCACTACAGGAAAACAGCGGAAAACCTCATTTGACTACGTTGACATCGTAGGGGTCACAGGTTCAATCCCTGTCGCGTCCACCATTCTTTCCCAAGACCTAAGGCCTAATAAAATTCTCCTTGGGAAGGCGTGCCCATGCTTGGCCCATGGAACGTCATTTGCGGTGAGTATCGCGCCCAGACGCCGCATATCGTGCGCAACGGTCACCGCCTACAAACGGACTCGCCCCAACCAAGGGTCTCCGCCACACCGGTTGCGCGAGATCACCGATCCAGTAGCGCATGGCATCCTGGTAAAAGACGAGACCGGGCCGATAGTCGGCGAGGCAGCGCTCCATCAAAGCCCCCCTTGTGACGCCCGCTGAATGCACCCTCCGCGCCCCCAGGGACGAAAAACCCCGGCAAACCGAAGACCTGCCCGGGGCGGCGGGCTAGGCTGTGATTAAGCCTTCAAGCGGCTTCGCGAAGCAGCGTTTCCGCCTGTGCCAGAACCGTCTGAACAGCCAAGTCCGACAGATCCGGCGGGTAACCAAACTCACGCAGGATGCGCTTCACCACCCGGCGCATGTTCGCCCGCGCGCTCTCACGGTGATGCCAATCGACGGTGACGTTACTGCGCAGGTCGTCCACGAGCCGGGTGGCGATGATCCGGAGTTGATCGCTCCCTAGCACCTCGACCGCGCGCTCGTGTTCGGCGAGGGCGTCGTAGAAGGCCAATTCCTCGGCCGACAGACCGCTCTCCTCGCCACGTGCGTGAGCGGCCTTGAGGTCCCTGGCCATCCCGATCAGTTCCTGGATCATCTCCAGCGCCGAGATCGCCCCGGCATGATAGCGCGCCACCGCCTCCTCGAGCCGCTGCGAGAAGGCTCGGCTCTCGACGACATTGGTCCGTTCACGGCTCTTGATCTCACCGGCCAAGAGCTTCTTGAGCGCCTCCAGCGCCAGATTCTTCTTCTCCATCCCCGCGACTTCCAAGAGAAACTCGTCGGAAAGGATGGAGATGTCCGGCGACTGCATCCCCGCCGCCTGGAGGATATCGACGATTTCGGCGGACGCGACGGCGCGGTCGATCAGCTGATGCACAGCAAGCTGCTTGTCCGCCGCGCTTAGCTTGCCAGTCGCGGTGCTCTTGATCATGCAGGCGCGGATCGCCTGAAAGAAGCCGATCTCATCCTTGATTTCGCGGGCGGGATCGCTTGCCGCCGCCAGGGCGTAGGCTTTGCCCAACTCCAGCACGAGATCCTGAAAACGACGATGGGCGCGCTTCTTGTCCTCCGGCACCTTGGCCTTGGCCGCTGCTGACTCCCCCCACTTCAGCGCCCAATCATAGGCGCCAGCAAGGCACTTCAGACGCTCTTGCGGAGACCCCGAAATACCCGGCTGGTAGTCGAAGCCGTGGAAGATTTCGCGGACGATCTCATACCGCTCGAGGAGCGCTGCGACGGCCGCCTCTTCGTCGATACCGGTTTTATCCCGGTCGGACTGAGTGTATTGGCCCAGCGCTGCCTTCAGGTTTTGAGCGATGCCGATGTAGTCGACGACGAGACCGCCGGGCTTGTCGCGGAACACGCGGTTCACCCTCGCGATCGCCTGCATCAATCCATGTCCACGCATAGGCTTGTCGACATACATCGTCGCCATGCAGGGAGCGTCGAATCCGGTCAGCCACATGTCCCGGACGAGGACCAGTTTTAGCGGATCATTCGGGTCCCGAGCGCGCTTTGCGAGATCGTCGCGGCGCTTCTTGTTTCCGATATGCTTTTGCCACCCGATCGGATCCGAGGCCGCCCCGGTCATCACGATCTTGATGGCGCCTTCGGTGTCGCTGTCTGAATGCCAGGTTGGCCTGAGGGCGATGATCTCGTCATAGAGATCGATACAGATGCGCCGGCTCATGCACACCGCCATAGCCTTGCCGGCCATCGCCTCGGTGCGCGCCTCCAGGTGTTGCACCAGGTCGGCGGCGATCTGCTTCAAGCGCACGCGCGAGCCGACCAGAGCCTCGACGGTCGACCACTTGGCCTTGGCCTTCTCAGCTTCGGTCAGAGTTTCGTCCTCGACCAGCGCCTCGATCTCGGCGTCGATCTTGGGCTTCTCGTCATCATCCAGTTCGATGCGCGCCAACCGGCTCTCGTAGTAGATCGGAACGGTCGCCCCGTCCTCGACCGCACGGCTGATGTCGTAGATGTCGATGTACTCGCCAAACACCGCCGGGGTGTTCACGTCGCCCGCCTCGATCGGCGTTCCCGTGAAGCCGATGAAGGACGCGTTCGGCAAGGCTTGGCGGACATAGTGGGCGTAGCCATAGCGTCGCTCGCCAGTGTCTCGGTTCAGCTTAGCGTCAAAGCCATATTGGCTCCGGTGGGCCTCGTCGGCCATGACTATGACGTTGCGTCGATCGGTCAGCTCAGGGAACCGATCCTCTCCCTTCTCGGGTGCGAACTTCTGAAGGGTGGTGAAAATGACACCCGCGGAGTTGCGAGCCAGAAGCCGCTTCAGGTCGTCTCGGCTTTCCGCCTGCTCGGGCGTTTGTCGGATCAGTTCCTGGCACAGACCGAAGGTCGAGAAGAGCTGGTCGTCCAGGTCGTTTCGATCGGTCAGGATGACGAGCGTCGGATTCTCCAGCTCCGGCGCCTTGACGGTCAGGCCGGCGAAGAAGGCCATAAGCAGACTCTTGCCCGAGCCCTGCGTATGCCAGACCACACCGATCTTGCGGTCGCCGCTCGGTCGGGTTGCGTCCACCGCTTCGGCGATCGCCTTTCGCGCGCCGTGGAACTGGTGATAGCCGCCGATGATCTTGAACGGCCCCTTGTCGCCGTCGCCGAAGACGGTGAAGTCCCGGATCAGAGCCAAGAACCGCTCGCGGTCAAACACACCGCGCAGCAAGGTGTCCAACTCGGGCGAGCCCTTGTGGGTGAAGTCATTGTCCTCGCCCGTCACTGTCCGCCAAGGCATGAACCGCTCGAAATCGGCCGTCAGAGATCCGATCCGCGCCTCCATCCCGTCCGAGGCGACCAGCACCGCATTGGTCCTGAACAGGCTGGGGATTTGGGTCTTGTAGGTTTGGAGCTGATTGAAGGCGCCCGTCAGGGTCGCGTTCTCGTCGCCGGGGTTCTTCAGCTCCAGCACCGCCAGCGGCAGGCCGTTGACGAACAGCACCACGTCCGGCCTGCGGCTCTGCCCCGCTTCGACCACCGTGAACTGGTTTACAACGGCCCAGTCATTCACATCGGGATCGGTGAAGTCGATCAGCCAAAGCTTGTCCGACACGATGGCGCCCGCGTCGTTGCGATACTGGACCGAGACGCCCTCGGTCAGCATGCGATGGATGCGCTCGATGGCAGGCCGCCCAGGCGCGCTGCTGGCCGACGACATGGGTCTGGGAAAGACCCTACAGGCCATCGCATTCATGGCTTGGCTACAAGAAGAAGCAGTCGCCGGGCGTCACCCATCGGCTCCGCTACTGATCGTCGCGCCGACAGGTCTGTTGGGAAACTGGCAAAGTGAAATCCAGAAGCATCTGACGGATCCTTGGCTTGGACCTATGGCCCGAGCATTCGGTGGTGATCTGAGGAAGCTGCGCGAAGAATCGGGTTTGCCAGGTCGCGACATCGATACCGGTCGCGCCGCACTCTACAGTGGGGCTTGGCGACAGGCCGGCATAGTTCTGACGACATACGAAACTCTGCGGGACTACCACTTCAGCTTCGCGCGCACCCGCTTCGGCATCATCATCTACGATGAGATCCAGAAGCTGAAAAATCCCGCCAGTCAGATGACGCGTGCCGCCAAGACGCTGAACGCCGCATTTGTGCTCGGCATGACCGGAACACCCGTCGAGAACCGCCTCCAGGACCTTTGGTCGCTTATGGATGTGGTCGCTCCAGGTCTGCTCGGATCCAGTCGAGAGTTTGAGAAGCGCTACCCCCCGGACAATTGTGCGGCCCTCGGCGAGTTGAAGTCGCTGTTGATGAACGGAGATGACGCCAAGCCGCCGTTCATGATCCGGCGTCTTAAATCGGAAGCTCTTGAGGGGCTCCCTAAGAAAACGATACAGCCCTATCCCGTTGAAATGCCCGAGCCGCAGGCTCGGGCCTACAAGGACGTCGTCGTTCGGGCAGCCGCTGCCGCTGCGTCCGGCTCCCTCGGTAAGGGAGGCATGCTGACCTTTCTGGCGGCGATGCGTGGGACCTCACTCCACCCCCGAGGGCCTCAGGAGCCTGTTGGAGATCTAACGAAATTCGCCGCCGAATCCGCCCGCATCCAAAGCACGTTCAAGGTGCTCGACGAAGCTCAGCTCAAGAACGAAAAAGTGCTGGTGTTTGTCGAAGACCTGGCGATGCAAGATCGCTACGCCGAGGTTGTCCAGGCCCGGTACCCTCATAATCGGCCGAGGTCTGACTGCGCTCTATGAGGACCGGTGGCAGTGTTCTGTCAGCTATGCACCGCCATCCTAGCCGACGCGAAGCACTCGCTCTGGCAGTTAGCTTGGCGCAACTAGCGCCCCGCCCTCTTCACACGGATATGGTGCGACGGAAACGGCAACTCGTTGAGCGGGCTAGGCCCCTTGGCGTGTTCGAGAAGCGTACCCCACGTCATGAGGGCGCCGGCGCTCCGTGCGCAAGCTGCATTCTCATTCGAACTCGCGTCGCCTGAAAGCTGCGACGGCTTCGGCGAAGGCGCGCGTCGGCGGAAGCGCCTTCAGATGGAAGACGGGGCGCCGGCCCTTGCCCTGCGGGCGAGGCTGAGCGACATAGCGGAAGGCTGCAAGCTTCAACCAGATGAGGATTTGAAGTCGTGGAACAGGTGGCGATGCTGACCGAACGAGAGCGTCAGTGCCTGCGCCTGGTTCACTCGCACTTCAATTCCAAGCAGATCGCGCGCGAGCTCGGCATCAAGCCCGGGACGGTTGACCGCCACTGCGAGAACGCCGCCCGCAAGCTGAACGTCGAGAGCCGCGTCGCGGCCGCACTGGCGCTGGCGGCGCAGGAAAGCATTCCGAACGAGTCCCAATCCGAAAGGATCGGAATGGCGCATGATCCGGCGATCGCGCTGGATCGGGGGGCCGAAAGGACACCCCATGATGCAAATGGACGATACCCTGCCGCAGATCAGCTGGCGCGAAATGGAGACCATTCTCCAGGGCATGGCGACCACCGACGTCAAACGCCGGATGGTGCACCACCTGATCGAGGGAACGCGCAAGCAGGCCGCGTTCCTGACGGCTGGGGGCGTAGTGACGGAACTGGTCTACATCGCAGCCGCCATGCTGGACGCGACCTTCTGTCCGACAACATTGGAAACGGGCGTCTCGGAAGCCTCCTTATCGTCTTCGGCGTCGCCGCCGCTGCCGTCTGGATCGTGACAACCCTGGCCGGCGCCGAACAGTTCGCCTTCCTGCTGCAAGAGTTGCGGTACGGCGGCTGAGGGCGCGCAGGCCCTACCCAGGAAGCGACCCCATGAAAAGAACTGAACAAGCGGCCCTCATCGCCGCGCGGATCCAGCATGCCCTGCAACGCGCCGAAGACGGCCACGACCAGTCGATCGAACGTCTGGCGAAGCTGGCCCAGGCGCTGACGCGCGGGCGCAAGGACGCCGGGCTTTCCTCCACCGTCGGCCAGCCTGTCTTCGACGCCCTGGCGCGCTCCATGGCGGCGCAGATCGCCGCCCAGAAGGCCATGGTGGAGCTTCACGAGGCCCTGGCCGAGGTCAAGGACACCACCCGGTTCCGGGGCATCCGAATGGCCGGCCTGGACAAGTCCGATCATCCGGTGCCGCGTGAGACGCGCCTGACCCTGGTTGAACGCGCCGGCTGAATCATGGATGGGTGACGTGGTCTCGCCATGTCACCCATTTACGCTTTCACCGTCGCGCTGCTCCTCCTGGCAGGGCTCCTGGCCCTTGTCCGCGGAGGCGTGTGGGAGAAGTCCACCGCAGCCCTGCTGTTCGCGACCCTGGTCGTGTCAGCCCTGACCCCGTTCGATTTCAAGACCCCGCCCTGGCCGGCCATCGCGGCGGACGCCTGCGTCTTTCTGTTTCTGCTCTATGGATGCTTGCGGTCGCGCCGCATCTGGCTTCCCGTCGCCGCCGCCTTCCAATTCCTGATCCTGGCGACCCACTACGCCTTCATCCACCGACTGGACCTCGACAACTGGGCCTATATTTCGGCCTACTACGTCTGGAATATCGGCGTGATCGGCACGCTTTGTGCTGCTAGCCTTCTTGCTCGCAGAAAGGCTAGGCTGTAGCCAGCCCCCACGCTCCAAAGGAAGACGATGGACACTCAGCGGAACACGCGTAATCCGATCGACGCAGAAGTCGGCGCGCGCCTGAAGGAACTGCGCGTGCAGAACCGCATGACCCAGGTGGATCTGGCGACGGCGCTCGGCGTGACGTTCCAGCAGGTGCAGAAGTACGAAAAGGGTCAGAACCGCGTCGCGGCCTCGACCCTGGCCAAGGCCGCCGCCGCCCTGAACTGCAAGATCGCCGACTTCTATCAGCAGGACGAGCCGACCGCGATGGAGCCCGCGGATGCGCTCAATGAACTGTCCGACCTGTACGGACGCATGGCCGCCCGCCAGCGCGAAGCCTTGCTGACCACCGCGCGCGCCCTGGTCGAAATCCGCCGCTAGGTCTCGCGAGCGATCGGCGCCGCGTCGTCAGAAGACCACCGGAATCCTGAGCACGAAACGCATGTCGGGCGCGTCTTCCGTGACCCCGAACTCGAAATTGCCGTTCAGGGCGAAGCGGTCCGTGACGCGGTAGGACAGGCCGAAGGTCAGGGCGCCGACCTGAAGCTCGTCAGACTTCTCGACGATGTCGTTCAGCTCGGTGGTCGTGGGCCGGATGTAGTTGTGCTTGTAGCCCAGAGAATATGAAAAGCGCGGATTGAGGGAAAAGGCGAAACCGATCCCCAAGCCGATAGAGTCGCCCGGATCGACCCGACCGACCAGGATGTCGCCCTCCTGACGATCAATGTCCTTCGGCAGATGGGCGAAGTAGCTCAGGCTGGCGAAGATGACCGCCGGATCGCTGGGATAGAGCATGCTGATGCTCGGCTCGACGCCCCAGAACCCCGACCCCGTGGCGAGACGACTGGCGACGCCGAACTCGTCCCGAGGAATGTCGAACGGGCCTTCGCCCGTGTCGCTCTTGGCCCGCAACCCCGCCACGAAGATGGGGCGGCCCTTTTCTCCGCCGTTGATCTGATAGCGGACGCCCGCTTCGACATCCCCGATGCCGTCGCCCTCCAGATCGATCGTGCGGGTCACCGCCTCGTCACGCTGCTGGACCGTGGTGATGGTGTCGCGCCGCCTCAGATAGGGAATACGCGCATCCACTTCGATCCGATCAGTGACGCCATAGCGTCCCGCGATCGTGGCGCCGAAGGTGTCGCGATCCGCCTCGCTGGCCTCGATGACGCCGATCTGCAGACCCGGGACGATCTCGATCCCACGGAAGACCAGTCGATTGGCGGAGGACCGCGTATACTCGGCCGAGATGTCGAAGCTGGCGCGCCCCTGCGGACTGAGCACGGCCACCTCTTCGGGCACGGCGGCCAGTTGCAGACGTCGCTCGTTCAGGCTCGGCGGCGGGGGCTGTTCTATAGGCGATCGTGTCGCGCCCGGATCCTGACCGGCCCGCCAGGCCGCCAGCGCGTCAGGACCGAGGGGCGTCATCCCGGGAGCCCCCTCCCCGCCGGCCGACACCGCCGCCATCTCCGACGGTCCGTCAGCCAACCGCCAGCGCTCGTCGATACGACGCGACTGCGCCTCCAGCAATTCCGACTGGCGCGCCAGCAGGGCTTCCTGCTCGCTCAGGCGACGACTCTGCTCGGCCACCAGGGCTTCCAGACGCGCCAGGCGCGCCTCGGGCGTTTCTTCCTGCGCATGGGCCGATCGTTCGGGCGCGCAAACCAGAACAAATGCAAGCGAAGATACGCTCAGAAGATGAACGGCCTTGCGGAAATACATGCCACCCTCCACCAGAACCGATAGATACAAACACGTATTTTCGACTTCCACATTGCTTAATGATAGGAAATCGACACGCTTTTCTAAGCTGACAACTTCATTCAACCTTGTTCATCGGCATTCGACCGCCCTGATAGTCACATATGAACTGCAGGCGAACGATGTCGAGCAGATGGACCCAGCCGCGCTTCATCTCGATCAGGCGTTCACGCCTCATGTGCTGAAGCGTGCGGTTGAGATGCACGATGCTCAGCCCGAGGGCGTCGGAGAGCACCTCCTGGGTCAGGGGCATGGGCAGGCGCTCGCCATCCGCCAGACCCGCGATCCGGCACCGCTGACGCCATTCCAGAAGAAAATGAGCCGTCCGCTCATGGGCGGACTGACGCCCCAGCCGCACGATGTGGTCCAGCAGGCAAGCTTCCTCATAACGGCGCACCGCCGCCAGGGCGCGCTGCAATCCCGCGTGGCGCTCATCCTGAACCGCCAGGATCTCGCGCAGCATCAGCGCGTCCACGCATTCGACCCGGGTCACCGCCACCGTGGACATTTCGTCCAGAGGCCGGGGCTTGAGGCCGATGCCGATGGCGTCGCCCGCCATCAGGAAGCCGAAGATCTGGCGCCGTCCATCAGGCAGGGAATGCTGTCGACAGGCCCAACCGCTGACAATCAGGCGCGGCGACGCCGCCTCTCCTTCTCGCGCGAACTCCGCGCCGGCCGGGATGGTCTCGCGATAGAGGCAGAGCTTTCTTATGAGGTTCCGTTCGTCTTCGGTCAGGGAGGTGATGGCGCTCAGAACCTTCAGCGCCGCCACTTCCGCCGCAGGTCGCAAGGGTCGTCGCTGCGTCGCCCGCGTCGGCGTCGCGACACGCTGCAGCCGACGCGCGGCTTCATACTCGCCTGCGTAGATAAGGCCCGTATGCATTCTCACCCCTCCCCGGGCCCAAACGCACTATGTTAACGAATGGTAAAATGAACCAGGTCGCAAGCAGTTCCAGATAACGACGATTTCCCGTCAAGAAACTTGAGCATTCGATCAGGACCCCGGACCGCGGATACTGGACCAATCCATATCCTGCGAAATCTGTTCACCGAGCCGGGTCATGACGAAATCCCGCTGCATCGCCTCCAGGTTCGGCAATGTCAGCATGAGCTGCATGTCCTGACGAATGTCGCGATTGTCAGCGGCGTTGATCACCAGATTCTGCAACTGACCGTTCATGACGTTGTGAACCAGGGCCGTCGTCCCGCTGGCGTCATTCAGCACCAGACCCTCGGCGCCCGCCGGCAGGCCTGACAGGTCAAGCCCGCCGATCTGTCCGGCCGTCAGGGGAATCCATCCCGGCAGGGCGCCGGCGGCCTGTTCGGTCACCGGCCCTTGCGGCGTCCAGGTCAGCCGCGTCTCCAGCGCCAGCTCGCCGTCGACGAAGGTGCGAACCACAGCCCCGAAGTCGAAGACCACGCCGCCCGCGGTCAGATAGCCGCCACGTGTTTCGGCCAATTCATCATCGCTCATCGGCGCCCCATAAGACGCCCTGACCGGCGTCTCGGCGCGAACCTGGGGCGCCTGAGCCAACAGCCAGGCTGCAGCGCAAACCCCTATCTGGAACGAGCGACTGCGAAACATCATCATCACCGCAGGTATGGATCCAGCGAGAAGGTGGTCGTGATCTGGTACAGAGGCGGCAATTCCCGCGTCATGGCCGCCAGGGAATCCGTCGGCAGGGCGCGATCCATCGGCGCCGTGGCGAACGGCCGCCACTCATCAGCGACATTGAAGCGATCCGCCGAGTCCCGGATCATGAAGGCGATGCCGTTCCACATCGCGGCGAATTCCGCCTCGCCATAGGTCTTCAGACCGAGCGCCGGGTCGCCGACCAGCACTCGACCGCCGCTGACGCCCTTCAACACCACGAAGTGCCGGTAGCCTTGCTGGTTGATCACGACGATGGCGGGCGCCCGCGCCTCCTCGAGGGCGGTCAGGCTCATGCGAAAACCGTCGGACTGAAAGCCGTGGGTTTCGAGATAGCGTTTCATGTCCAGCAGGGAAAAGCCGACCCGCTGAATCGCTTCGCGATCCCCATTTTCATACATGGAGACGAAGACGTCGCGTTCCTGGACATCCCGACCATAGTGATAGCGCAGCAGAGTCGCCAAGGCGGCCGAGCCGCAGCTGTAATCATACTCCTGACGAACGACCGTCCTGAAGGGAATGTCGCGATAGCTGACGACCTGCACGGAATAGGCCGCGCCGCCCTGATTGATCATGACCTCGGCCGCAGCCGCCCCCCCGCTCGCGACCACCGTCGCGACGATCATGGCCATGCAGGACAGGCGGCTCTGGTTCATGGGGTCACGATCATGATGCTGAGCGAGCCCTGCAGATTGTTGTTGTGCCCGGTGTTGATCACGAAGTTGCCGATCCCGGCGAACCCGGCGAATGCGCCTTCCGTCAGGGCGATGTCGCCCGAACCCACCTGCCCCGCCGTAATGCTGTTGCCCGAGTTGACGGCGTTTAGAGCCTGGGTGGAGTCGGCGTGGATATAGACGCCCTGCCGACCGTGCTCCTCGCTCAATTCCTCGAGGCTGAGCGCGACCGGCGCAGCCTTGATCGCCGTCCGATCCGGCGAAAGGGCGGCCCCTGCGACAACGACGGTCGGCGCCGTCGTCGGCACGGCCTGACCCGCAGCCGCGCCCGCCAGAAATATGACCGGCGCGCTGATCGCGGCGACACAGCCCAGATACCGCAACATGGCTTTCCTCCATGGACACTGAAAGAAGCCGGCCGGGCGCGAAGGCCCGGCCGGTCCATTGTCTTTCAGCCTCAGCCGCCGCCGTTGCCGAAGGTGACGTTGGCGTTGGCGCTGATCGCCGTCGCCGCCTGGTTGTTGGCCGCGAACCCGGTGTTGTAGTTCGCCGTCTGGATGCCCGCGAAGCCCGCGAAGGCGCCGCCGGAGTTGCTGATGTCGCCGGTGCGCAGCTTGCCGTCGTGGTGACCGCCGCCGACGTCGAACTCAAAGCCGCTCACATTGGCGCTGAGCTCCTGCAGCGACAGGGAGACCCGGATATTGGTCGTCGAGTTGTCGGAATTGTCGTTGTAGGAATCGTGGATCGAGCTGTCCTTGAACGAATCCGTCACCGCGACGTCGAGGTTGCTCGAGTTGTCGTTGTTGGAATCGTGCTGGGAGTTGTCATTGCCCGAGTCCGCCACCGACAGGTTGGTCGAGTTGTCGTTGTTGGAATCGGTCTGCGAGTTGTCGTTGAACGAATCCGTGACGCCGACATCGAGATCCGCCGAGTTGTCGTTGTTCGAGTTCGAACTGTCGTTGAACGAATCCGACACGCCGAGGTCGAGATCAGTCGAATTGTCGTTGTTCGAGTCGTTGGTCGAATTGTCGTTCAGAGAATCCGTGATCCCAACGGCGAGATTCGCGGAGTTGTCCTGAAGATTCGAGTTCTCGACGTTTGAGTTCCCGACATCCGGGCCCGCCAGGGCGGCGGTCGCCGGCAGCGCGCCGAACGCCAGAGCCGCCGACAGCGCCAGGGCTGACGTCATTTGCTTCGTGGTCACGATGAAACCCTCCGATAGATGGTTAAAGGAAGGCCCCTCGGCCTCCAGACCTCCAAATCGGGCGATGACCTTCCCTGTTCCCGCCCCGCTCAAGGGGGCCTGAGACCTCCATCCGCCTCAAAATCAGACCGAATTGGGTCAAAGCACATCAAATGCTGTTTAAAGAATACGGGCACCTGAATTTTTAAATGAAAAGACACGAATATTGGAAAATTAAAATGACAGTTTTCTGTTCGGTTCACATAATAGTGATATATTTCCAATCACGAAGACGGCTGGCGAAGATCAATTAAGAACGGGCGACGATCTACAGAAATCATGAGTTTCCCAGACGCCGCGCCCCTTGCATGAAACGTCCGTCCCCCCTGCTCCCAACGCCGTTCCCGTAGCCTTCCGGCCCTGCGGATGCTAAGCGCGCGAACCATGACGACGCCCCCTATCGAACGCATCCGCAACTTCTCGGTGGTCGCCCACATCGACCACGGCAAATCGACCCTGTCCGACCGTCTGATTCAGTTCACGGGCGGCCTGTCCGCGCGGGAAATGTCGGAGCAGGTTCTTGATAATATGGATATCGAGAAGGAGCGCGGCATCACCATCAAGGCGCAGACCGTGCGCCTGAACTACAAGGCCAAGGACGGGCTGGAGTATGTTCTGAACCTGATGGACACGCCGGGGCACGTCGACTTCGCCTACGAAGTCTCGCGCTCGCTGGCCGCCTGCGAGGGCTCGCTGCTGGTGGTGGACGCCTCGCAGGGCGTCGAGGCCCAGACCCTGGCCAACGTCTATCAGGCGATCGACAACAACCACGAGATCGTGCCGGTCCTGAACAAGATCGACCTGCCGGCCGCCGAGCCGGAGCGGGTCAAGGCCCAGATCGAGGACGTCATCGGCCTGGACGCCTCGGACGCCATCGAGTGCTCGGCCAAGTCGGGCATCGGCATCGAAGACGTGCTGGAAGGCATCGTCACCCGCCTGCCGGCGCCCATGGGCGACGTCAACGCCCCCTTGAAGGCCATGCTGGTCGACGCCTGGTACGACCCCTACCTGGGCGTGGTCCTGCTGGTGCGTGTCTTCGACGGCGTGCTGAAGGCCGGGATGCGGGTGCAGATGATGCAGTCCGGCTCGACCCATCTGGTCGATCGTGTCGGCGTCTTCCTGCCCAAGAACACCCCGGTCGATCAGCTCGGCCCGGGCGAGGTCGGCTTCATCACCGCCCAGATCAAGGAAGTGGCCCACGCCGCCGTCGGCGACACCATCACCGACGAGAAGAAGCCGACCGCCGAGCCGCTGAAGGGCTTCAAGGAGGTCCAGTCGGTGGTCTTCTGCGGCCTCTTCCCGGTCGACGCCGCCGACTTCGAGGACCTGCGCGCCGCCATCGGCAAGCTGCGCCTGAACGACGCCAGCTTCACCTATGAGATGGAATCCAGCGCGGCCCTGGGCTTCGGCTTCCGCTGCGGCTTCCTGGGCCTGCTGCACCTGGAGATCATCCAGGAGCGCCTGAGCCGCGAGTTCAACCTGGACCTGATCGCGACGGCCCCCTCGGTCGTCTACAAGATCGGCAAGCGCGACGGGACCGAGATCGACCTGCACAACCCGGCCGACCTGCCCGACGTGATGCAGATCGAGACCATCAGCGAGCCGTGGATCAAGGCCACCATCCTGACCCCCGACGAATACCTGGGCGGGGTCATCAAGCTGTGTCAGGACCGCCGCGGCACCCAGGTCGAGCTGTCCTACGTCGGAACCCGCGCCCTGGTGGTCTATGAGCTGCCGCTGAACGAGGTGGTGTTCGACTTCTACGACCGCCTGAAGTCGATCTCGAAGGGCTATGCCTCGTTCGACTACGAGATCACCGACTACAAGGTCGGCGACCTGGTCAAGATGAGCATCCTGGTCAACGCCGAGCCGGTCGACGCCCTGTCCATGCTGGTCCACCGCGCCCGCGCCGAGACGCGCGGCCGCGGCATGGTCGAGAAGATGAAGGAGCTGATCCCGCCCCACATGTTCGTCATCCCGATCCAGGCGGCCATCGGCGGCAAGATCATCGCCCGCGAAACCGTCCGCGCCCTGCGCAAGGACGTGACCTCCAAGTGCTACGGCGGCGACGCCACCCGCAAGAAGAAGCTGCTGGAGAAGCAGAAGGCCGGCAAGAAGCGCATGCGCCAGTTCGGCAAGGTCGAGATCCCGCAGGAAGCCTTCATCGCGGCCCTGAAGATGGATGAGGATTGATGGCGCGGGCGCAGCTGACGAACGCTGCGCCCTCCCCTTCGCAACTGCGGGCTTGAACCTCACCAACTCCCTGGGCACGCTGAAAGGCGTAGCCCTTCTAGGAGGCAGGTGTGACAAAGTCAGTGTCCGAGCACAGCTGGATCGCCGAAGTTGATCGAAAACTTCGCCGTGAGTGGTGCATCAGCGCGGCAGACGCAGGCCTTTCAAGGGAAGATCTGAAGCGCCACTGGACAGAAGGACTATCACCAATCGCCTTCGTCGAATGGTTTGCTCAAAAGTACGATCTGATCCGATTCGAGCCGCCGCTTACGACTCGTCGTAGAATCTAGCTCGCTCACGCAGCCGCATTTTCAAGGTATCTGGATGGACCCCTTCTGGGGGAACAATCTGCTGACCCGCGTACTCATCGTAAGGTGTATTAGTCAGGCTTTTATCCACTCGGATCCGGAGCGTATCCGGATCTACCTGCAACAAGTGCCTATCAAAAAGCACGTGCAAATCAGATCGCAGAAGTATGCAGTTGTCTGCTTGATCTGTATGGCTGCCGAGGTGGGGGACAATGTGAGCGGCTTCCAACACCGCCCTCACAGACCACTTCGAAATAGCGCATCGGCCCGAGTATCCTTGCAACGCTTTCTCACGAAATGCGCGGCCGCCTTGGCGAGCAACAATTTGCGCGTCTATTCGCCTCCGAGCATCCTCAAGTGGTAGCGGAGCACCAACAGTCGCCTCTTCCACCGCAGCGACAACTGCTGGCAAAGCTTCTGGATAGTCAATGTTCGAGCCCGGCAGTGCGCCGTCGGGCCGATAGCCCTGAAGAGTGAAGTAGCCGCCCTCCCAGCCCATAACTTTGGCAAGGCCTAGAACTCGATATTTAGCGGTGGGCTTCGCGCGTTCCTGAAAAAGAACCGCAACAGGGACGTCGTCTTTTTCGCAAGCAATCAAGCTGCGATTGGACGCGTGCTTGTCGCGGTCCGCTACCAAATGGCCTTCTTGAAAGTACTCATACGTCCAAGAGCCATCAGTCGACCGTAAGGGGGATTTGTCCGCATACGGGCTATTTAGAAGTCTGACGAACACTCAACGCATACGCCCACCCCTTTGGCTTATGAATGCCCTTGGCGCGCTGCACAAGAAACAGACCGTCAAGCGTCTCTGGCCACTCGATGACGTGATCGCGGCGCTTCCAGAACCAAAGCAGAGCATCGCGGTGCTCGGACGAAAGCGACGCGAGACTGTCAGATAGAGCGCTCATCTGGACGCGCCCGCTTGCCGAGTACCTATCTCTGATTGGTAAATCATCTAGCCCCCTAACCAGAGGTTAGCTAGGCAATACGCAGTTGACCAGACGGGTTGCCCGGCCCTCCCCACCCGGTCGCTGCGCGACCACCCTCCCCATGAAGGGGAGGGAGAAGGGTTATGCCTCGCATTCCACTTTGTGGGTTTTCAGGGACTTGGGGGCGGATCGGGGCGATTGGCGCGCCCTGGTCGCTGACAGCGCCATGCTGGGCGGATGAGCGGGAAGCTGAAGGGCGGGCCGGCCCACTACCGGCTGTCGAAGGCGACATGGGAAATCATCCTCGACGAATATCGCAACGGCGCGACCGTGCCGGAGTTGAGCGAGCGGTGGCGGGTGTCGGGGCAGGCGCTGCGCAAACGCATCACGGTGCATGGCGCGACCAAGCGTGACTGGGGCGACCAGATCGCCGTCGAGACGGCGAAAGCGCGCAAGACGGAGCAGGAGGAAGCCAAGGCAGCGAAAGCAGCCGACGAGGCGGCGGCGCAGGCGGCGATGGCTCAGGCCTTGTTCGGGCCGCTGGCAGCTGAGGATGCCCATGAAGGGAAAGCGGCGGTGCTGGCCTCTACGGCGATGATCGCCTCTGGCCGAGCTATGCTGATGCGGATGCTGCCGGAGGCGCAGGGACTCGCGCGATTAGCCGAAGTCTATGTGCGGTTGATGGATCGGCAGGAAAAAGCCAACAGCTTCGAGAACACGCCGCTAGAGATCCTGCTGGCAGCACGTTTCAAACCAGAAATGATGAGCGCACGGTTCGCGCTGACACCAGAGTCGAAATACGACGATCCCGACTACGCAATAAAATCCGCCTACTGGGAAACTCTGAAAGCGACAGAGGATGCGATGTTGATAGCGCTGCGCCAAGCGCGACGCGAAACCGCTCGTGCCGAGGGTCAGGCACGACGAGCGAAAGAAGAACTAGCGGCACTAAAAGCTTCAATCTCTTCCTGACCCCGACGGCACCCGCGACGAGACCCGCATCACGGGCTGGGGCGGGGCGGCTTCGGCCCTGCTGGACGCCGACAGCACCGGGGCCCTCGCTGTCTTTGTCTTCGACAGGGCCGCCGACACGGACGACGCGCCCGACCTTCATGTCTGGGTCTGCGAGGGCTATCAGGACGAGGTCATCGAGGATCTGGTCGGGCCGGTGGAGCCGAAGCGGTCGGTCATATGGCGACCGGGCGAAGCCGACCTGTTCCCGCCCCGCCTGCCCGCCTCCCCATGCCTGTTGCGGCCGTCCGACATGCCGGCCGAATGGCTGGTGCGCTTTCCGACGGCGACGGAGATCGTGCACAGGACCGTCGCGCTTCGCCCCCTGCAAAG
The DNA here is from genome assembly GCF_055397675.1 of Brevundimonas sp. T2-11. Lineage (NCBI taxonomy): Bacteria > Pseudomonadati > Pseudomonadota > Alphaproteobacteria > Caulobacterales > Caulobacteraceae > Brevundimonas > Brevundimonas sp. T2-11. Next base: position 525,332 of record NZ_AP027920.1, on the reverse strand, counting down.
CCAGACGCCGGATGACCGCCTGATCCGGCGGCGCAAGTGTGAATTCGAGATCTTCCAGTCGGTAGAGGAGGCGCTGGAAGGACCGAAGGTAAGGGACGGGTTCGCTTCGCTGTCGTCCTTCCTGTCACTGGCCCAGACTATCCTGCAAAGGCGCAAGTCGCGTTCAGGACGATCGCTGGAACTGCATGCACGAGAGATCTTTCTGCAAGAGGGACTGATTGAGGACCAGCACTTCAGCCACGGGGCGAGGTCCGAGGGCGACAAGAAGCCGGACTTCCTGTTCCCGTCCGCCGCGGCCTACGCCGACAGCGCCTTCCCCGCCGAACGCCTGCGGATGCTGGCGGCCAAGACCACGGCGCGCGACCGCTGGCGGCAGGTGCTGAACGAGGCCGATCGCATTCCGACCAAGCACCTGCTGACGCTTCAGGAAGGCGTTTCGGAGAACCAGTTCGCCGAGATGCAGGCGGCGCGACTGCAACTGGTGGTCCCGACAGAACTGGTTAGCGCCTATCCGAAAAACATCCGGCCGCACCTGATGACCCTGGAGCGGTTCATCTGCGAGGTTCGCCTGACGGCCTAGGCGACGCCACGGCTCTCGCTGGCGCGGCCTCGCGCTGAAGGCGTTAAAAGCCTCTATCGCTTCCTGAAACGGGCGGCGTCGGCAGCCAGACCGGCGCCCCAGTCGGTCGCGGGGTGGTCGGGCTCGGCGACGAAGGGCAGTTCGCCAGCCACGCCGCGCACGGCCAACGCCAGAGGCAGGGCGTAGTGGGGCATGAGGCGCAGGGGCTTCCTGCGCTTGTCGGTCACGTCCCAGCCCAGGGCCTCGAAGGCCTCGGCCAGATCGGCGCCTTCCAGGCGGTGGATGTCGCCCCAGTCTGCGGGCCGTTCGACCGCCTCGGCGGCGTCGCCGGTCAGGCCGAACAGGGCGCTGGTCAGGACGTCGATCTCGGGAATTCGTCGCGGGCGTCGGGATCGGCGTAGCGCGGCTTCATCAGCGCCTTCAGTTCCAGATCATCGACGCCGGGCAGGTCGATCAGGCGGCGCATGGGAGCTTGGATCATGCCTCGCTGTAACGAAAACGGCGGCCTCCGCGAAGAGGCCGCCGTCGTCGTGTCAGGCTTCGGAGCGGTCCAGCGCCGGCCACCGGATGAAGGCCAGAACCCACAACCCCACGATGTTCACATAGGGCAGCATGGCGACAATCACCCACCATCTCGAAAAGCCGAGACGACGCAGGATGATCGCCCCCGGAACCGCGAAGACGACGAGGATCAGCGCCAGGCCCAGCAAATGGGCGATGCTGAACGATCCCATCAACCGGCGGCGCCGGCTTGGGCCGCATGGGCCTCGAAGTTGCAACGCTTGGCGGTCGCGGCCTGTTGCAAGGCGTCGTACTCGCCCTTCAGACGGCCCAACTCTTCCTTTTTGTCGTTGCCGCCGGCGAGGAAGAAGAGGGCGGGCCAGAACAGGACCAGACCCACGCCCATGGCGATGGCGTCATTGTTGGCCTGCTTGCGCTGCTGGCCGGTCACTTCATCGACGCGTTGGCCAATGCGGACCAATTCGGTGCGGATCTGGCCGCAGTCATAGCCCTGATACTGCAGCGGCGAGACATAGCTGGCCGAAATCTTGTCGGGCGATGTGGCGCAGGCAGCCAGAGACAGGGCCGCGCAAGCGGCCACGATAGCTTTGATTTTCATGGATCCCCCCGGATCAAAACTCACGGCGGATGCCGTGAGATAACGACGATCTATCACATCACAGAAACGTGTCCAGTGGCGTGAAGGCGCCGCTGCTGTTGACCGAACCGACTCGCTGGAAGACGCTGCCTGCCCGCTGAACAAAGGCCTTCGCCCATGCCGACCGACCTGCCCACCGCCGCCCGCGCGCCGCGTCTGGCCGTGCTGATCGACGGGGAGAACGCCTCGGCGCGGATCGCGGAGGCCCTGTTCACCGAGATCGCCACCCTGGGCGAGGCCTCGGCCCGGCGCATCTATGGCGACGCGGCCAGTCCGGCGCTGAGGTCCTGGATCGAGGTCCTGCCGCGCTGGGCCATTCAGTGGCAGCAGAATTTCCAGAACACCAAGGGCAAGAACTCGGGCGACATCGCCCTGGTGATCGACGCCATGGACCTGCTGCATTCCGGGCGGTTCGACGGCTTCTGCCTGGTGTCGTCGGACAGCGACTTCACCCGGCTGGCGGCGCGCATCCGCGAGCAGGGCGTGCCGGTCTATGGCTTTGGCGAGCGCAAGACGCCCGAGAGCTTCCGCCAGGCCTGCACCCGCTTCATCTATACCGAGAACCTGACCGGGCGGGGCGGCGGCGGCGACGAAGCGTCCCCCGCCCCGGCCGCCGAGAAGAAGCCGTCGGACGCCGTGCGTCTGATCGCCGCCGCCATCGCCGACATGGACGAGGACGGCGACGGCTGGGTCAATATCGGCGGCATAGGCAACAGGCTGAGGAACGCCTATCCCGACTTCGACCAGCGCACCTATGGCCACGCCAAGCTGTCGGAATTGATCCGCGCCACCGGCCGTTTCGACGTCGAGGCCGGAGCCGGCGGGGCCATGCGGGTGCGGGTCAGGCCCAAGTAAGAGCGCCCACCCTCTTCCCCCCCGCGCGGCATGGTCTATGTGTGGCCCATGGCCGCCGCAGAGACCCCCGTCGAGACCTTCAAACGCGCACTGGCCAATGCCGCGCGCGCCCTGGCCGAGCAGGCCGAGCTGGAGGTGCATTTCGGTTCGGACGGGCCGCGGCTGTCGAACGGGGTCCTGACCCTGCCCCATCCGCCGCGCGATCCGGGCGCCCCCGAGAGCGCGACCCTGCGCGGTCAGGCCGACCGGCTGGCCCTGCGGCTGGCCAATCACGACGAGGGGCTGAACGCCCGGCTGCGGCCCGTCGATCAGACGGCGGCCGAGGTCTTCGACGCGGTCGAACAGGCCCGGGTCGAGGCGGTCGGCGCGCGCGAGCTGAAGGGCGTGCGCAGCAACCTCAACGCGGCCCTGCTGACCCGGCTGGAGAAGTCGGGCGCCCTGCGGGCCGAGGCCGAGCGGGTGCCGGTGGCCGAGGCGGCGGCGCTTCTGGTGCGCGAACGGCTGACAGGCGAGGCCGCGCCGGACGGCGCCAAGGCCATGCTGGACCTGGTGCGCTCGAACATGGAGCTGAAGGCGGGGGCTGAACTGGACGCCCTGGCCGCCGTGGCCGACGACCAGACGGCCTTCGCCGCCAAGCTGAAAGACGTTCTGCGGGCGCTGGATCTCGACCCCGGCGACGGACAGGCCGAAGACGCCAACGACGAGCAGGGCGAGGACGAGCCCGATCAGTCGCAGCAGGACGCGCCCGACGAGCAGGAACAGGAAGAAGAGGACGGCGGCGAAGGCGGCCAGTCGCTGGAAGGCACGGCCGACGACCAGTCCGCCGAGGACGAGCGCCAGACCCGCCCTGACGGCGCCCCGGCCGATCCCGACGGCGAGGCCAGCGACGACGGCCCCGAACTGAACGAAGGCGCCCTGCCCAACCGTCAGGACAGCGTCGACGACGGGCGCGCCGTGGACGCCTATCGCGTCTTCACCACCGCCTATGACGAGACCATCGGCGCCGAGGAGCTGTGCGATCCGATGGAGCTGGACCGGCTGCGGTCCTTGCTGGACGCCCAGCTGGCGACCCTGTCGAGCGTGGTGTCGCGGCTGGCCAACAAGCTGCAGCGCCGCCTGATGGCGCAGCAGAACCGCAGCTGGGCCTTTGATCTGGAGGAAGGCGTGCTGGACACGGCGCGCCTGACCCGCGTCATCACCGATCCGACCAGCCCCCTGTCGTTCAAGATGGAGAGCGAAAGCCCGTTCCGGGACACGGTCGTGACCCTGCTGATCGACAACTCGGGCTCGATGCGCGGGCGGCCGATCATGGTGGCGGCGGTCTGCGCCGACATTCTGGCGCGGACGCTGGAGCGGTGCGGGGTCAAGGTCGAGATCCTGGGCTTCACCACCCGCGCCTGGAAGGGCGGCCAGTCGCGCGAGGCCTGGATCAGCGCCGGCAAGCCCGCCAATCCGGGCCGTCTGAACGACCTGCGCCACATCATCTACAAGTCAGCGGACGCGCCGTGGCGCCGGGCCAAGAAGAATCTGGGCCTGATGATGCGCGAGGGTCTGCTGAAGGAGAACATCGACGGCGAGGCCCTGACCTGGGCGCACGAGCGGCTGCTGGGGCGCACCGAGTCGCGTCAGATCCTGATGGTGATTTCGGACGGCTCGCCGGTGGACGATTCCACCCAGTCGGCCAACGCCGCCCTCTATCTGGACAAGCATCTGCGGCAGGTGATCGAGCAGATCGAGACAAAGTCGCCGGTCGAGCTGATCGCCATCGGCATCGGCCACGACGTGACCCGCTGGTATCGCCGCGCCGTGACCATCGTCGACGTCGAGCAACTTGCGGGCGTCATGACCGAAAAGCTGGCCGAACTGTTCGAGGCCAAGCCCAAGACCGTGGCGCGGTCCGCGAAGAAGCGCGCGGCATGAACCGGCGCATCTACGTCGCGGCTCTGGCGGCGCTGACGCTGGCGGCCTGCGCCAGCGCGGTCGTCACCTCGCAGCCGTGGACGCCGACGCCCGATGCCGGGGGATGGCGCGCGGTCAACGCCTCGACCCGTCAGGTGGGGCTTGGCCTGCCGGGCGCGGCGGTGCTGGGGCAAGGCGTGCGCTACGCCGGGGGCGTCACCGTGCTGGCGGGGATGGATTCCCCGCTGCACAGCCTGTCCGACCTGAAGCTGACCGGCGACGGCGGCTTCATCACCGTCTCCGACGTGGGCGATCTGGCGCGCGGCAGGCTGGCGCTGGACGGGCGCGGGCGGCTGACCGGTCTGGACGGTCTGCGCGTGCGCCGCCTGAGTCTGATCGACGGGACCCCGATCAGCCAGAAGGTCGAAGGCGACGCCGAGGGGCTGGCGATCACCACCGGCGGCGACCTGCTGGTCAGCTTCGAGCGCGACCACCGCATCTGGAACTACGGCCCGCTGACCGCTCTGCGAAACCCGCAGGCCGTGCGACGGCCCGACTACCCCTTCCCCGAGAATGACGGGATGGAGGGGCTGGCGACCTCCGGCGACGGCTGGCGCGTTGCGGGGGAATCCGGCGGGGTCTGGGACTGTTCGGCCCTACGCTGCGCCGTCGTGAGCACGCCGCCCGAGACGCCTCTGGCCGACAGCGACTATCGCATCACCGGCATGGATCGCGACCCGGCGGGCGGCTGGTTCGTGGTCCAGCGCTCATACAGCGCCCCCATCGACGTGCGGGCGCGGGTGCGGCGCATGGCGGCCGACGGGAGCCTGGGGCCGGTGCTGGTCGAGCTGAAGCTGCCGGGGACCACGGATAATTTCGAGGGGATCGCGGCCGAGAAGCACGGCGACCGGACGCGGCTCTACATCCTGTCCGACGACAATTTCAACGCCATGCAGCGAACCATGATGCTGGCGTTCGATGTGAGACCCTGAGCCTTCTCCCCTTGAGGGAGAAGGTGGGCGCCGGAGGCGCTCGGATGAGGGGTGTCGGCGGGGCGTCTAGAAATAGGCAGTGCTGACGTCGAGCCTGGCTATCGAAGGCGCCGTCGTCACCCCTCATCCGTCATGCTCCGCATGACACCTTCTCCCTCAAGGGGAGAAGGGTATTTTCAGAGCGCTATCGCCCTTCGGGCTGCTTGAGCGCCTAGATCCGTTCGCTGATCTTGATGGCGGCCTTGCAGCCGACCTTGATGACACTCGAGAGCAGGCGGTAGGCCGGGGCTTCGCGGCTGCCGTGCTCGATGGCGTGGTCGTGGTGGGCCAGTTCCTCTTCGCGGAACTTGGTCAGTTCGGCGGCCAGTTCGGGGTCGCGCTCGCGGACCTCCTCGATCTGGTCGGCGTAGTGTTTCTCGATGACGCTTTCGACCGCCTCGGTGCAGGCGTGGGCGGCCTTCTCCGAGATCAGGGCTGTGCCGGCGCCGAGCGCCGTGGCGGCCAGTTTCCACAGCGGGATCATGGCCGTCGGGCGCACCCGGTTTTCGGTCAGCAGGGCCTCGAACCGGGCCAGGTGGACGGCCTCGTGGCCCTCCATCTCGGTCAGATCGGCGGCGATGGCGGCCTTGCCCTTGCGGCCCTCCAGCACGGCGCGCTGGGCGCGATAGATGTGGACGGCGGCGAACTCGCCCGCGTGGTCGACGCGCAGCATTTCAGCCATGCGGGCGCGGGTCTGGCCCACGCCGGGGCGCGGCAGAGGGATGCGGCGGGCGGCGGCGACGGTGTCGGATGCCTCGGTCATGATCGCTTCCTTACGCCTTCGGGGCGCGCGCGTCCTTGGGACGTTTCGCCGCCAGAAGGCTGAAGATCGCCAGCGCCAGGGAGATGAAGAAGTTCCAGCCCGCCATCGAAACGCCGCCGAAGCTCCACGCCACGTCGCCGCAGCCGACGACCGGCTTCATCTCGGCGGTGCCGTCGGCCAGGGCGCTGAGGGCGCTGAGGTCGATGGCGGCGGAGGGGATGGCCGAGCAGGTGGCGGGCAGGTCCCACCACTTCAGTTCGCCGCCCGCGTGGAAGCCCGCCGTGATCGCGCCGGTGAAGAAGACCGCGGCCAGCAGGAAGGAGGCGATGCGCGGCGTACCGCGGCTGGCGCGGCTGAACACGGCCCAGAAGGTGGCGGCGCCGGCGATGGCCACGGCGGCCCAGTAGACCTCGCGCTGCTTGAGGCAGAGATTGCACGGCGCCAGGCCCGCGAACCGCTCGAAGGCGTGAGCCGCGCCCAGCATGGCCAGAGAGGCCGCCAGCGCAAAGGCGGTCCACCAGCGGGTCAGAACTTGATACGAGCGCTTCATGGCGTCTTTCTTAGACGCAGCCGGGGCCGGCGTCGATCAGTGTCCGATCAGCTTGACCGCAAAGACCGCGCCGACCAGCAGAACCAGGAAAAGCACGGTGAAAAGCGCCAGTCTTTTCTCGATCACGGCCAGCATGGGCTCGCCCCAGCGCTTGAGCACAAAGGCCACCAGGAAGAAGCGGGCGCCGCGTGTGACGACGCACAGTGCGGTGAAGAGGGCCAGATTAAACTGGAAGATACCCGAGGCGATGGTGATGATCTTAAAGGGGATCGGCAGGAAGCCCTTGACGATAATGACCCAGGCCCCGTGTTGCTGGAACAGGGCCTTGGAGGCCTCGAACGTGTCGGCCTTGCCGAGTACGGCCAGCATCCACATGCCGACCGGTTCGAGGAAGTAGCCGATGGCGTAGCCCAGCAGGCCGCCCAGCACCGAGGCCACGGTGCAGACCGTGGCGTAGAAGTAGGCGCGCTCGGGCTTGGCCAGCACCATGGGCGCCAGCATGACGTCCGGCGGAATGGGGAAGAAGGAGCTTTCCGCGAAGGAGACCACGGCCAGCGACCGGGTCGCATGACGGTGGCGGGCCAGAGAGAAGACCCAGTCATAGAGCTTGCGAAGCATACAGGCGTCCCGGTTGAGCCTGCGGCTCTAGCAGGCCCGGGGCCCGCGCGCACCCGTCGATCATCGCCTGCGACACCGCAACGTGTCCTGTTTCGGATCAGCGCCGCCTTGCGCCCGACGGGGGGCGCCCATTAGGTTCCGCCCCAATCGGCGGCAGCAGCCGCCACCAAAATACTGAGAGGAGACGCGTCATGCAGGACGCCGCCGCCAAACTCGACCAGGAAAACCCGCTGGGCGTGGACGGTTTCGAATTCGTCGAATTCACCGGCCCCGAGCCGGAATCCATGATCGCCCGGCTGGAGCTGATGGGCTTCACCCAGACCCATGTGAACCCGACCACCGACGCGGTGCGTCTGAAACAGGGCGACATCACCATGCTGGTCAACCGCTCGCCCAAGGGCCAGGCGGCGGACTTCGCCAGGGACCACGGCCCCTCGGCCAACGGCATGGCCTTCCGCGTCGCCGACGCGAAGGCCGCCTATGAGGGTGCGCTGGAACGCGGCGCCCGCGCCGCCGAGGGCGTCCACGGCGGGGCCCTCGGCTCCGACTATCCCTACATCCTGCAGGGCATCGGCGGCTCGCTGCTCTATGTCATCGACCAGTACGGCGAGCAGGGCTCGCTGTATGAGGCCTGGGACGAGATCGAGGGCTGGGAAGAGGCCGAGCGCAAGAACTCGATGGGCCTCGAGATCCTGGACCACCTGACCCACAATGTGCGTCGCGGCGAGATGCGCACCTGGTCGGGCTTCTATGGCTCGGTCTTCAACTTCGAAGAGCAGAAGTATTTCGACATCAAGGGCAAGGCGACCGGTCTGTTCTCGCAGGCCATGATCGCGCCCGACCGCGCCATCCGCATCCCGCTGAACGAGAGCCAGGACGACAACTCGCAGATCGAGGAGTTCCTGCGTCGCTACAACGGCGAGGGCATCCAGCACATCGCCCTGACGACCGAGAACATCTACGAGACGGTCGAGGCCATGAAGGCGCGCGGCGTGGACTTCCAGGACACGATCGAGACCTATTTCGAACTGATCGACAAGCGCCTGCCGGGCCACGGCGAGGACGTGGAGCGGATGCGCAAGAACCGCATCCTGATCGACGGCTCGGACGAGGAAGGCCTGCTGCTGCAGATCTTCACCCAGGACACCTTTGGTCCGATCTTCTTCGAGATCATCCAGCGCAAGGGCAATGAGGGCTTCGGCAACGGCAACTTCCAGGCCCTGTTCGACTCGATCGAACTGGACCAGATCCGTCGCGGCGTCATCAAGGTCGACGCCTGAATGAAGGTGCGGCCGCCGCACTGGCTGCCCTGGCTCGGCCCGCTTCTGGCGGCCGGGGCCGGGGCTCTGGCCGGGGAATACTGGCTGGGGGGAGGTTTCTGGATGGTGCTGCTGGCGGCGCTGGTCTGCGGCTTCGCCCCCATCCTGGGCTATCGCATCTGGAAACGACTGCACCACCGCTGACGATTTCCTCCCCACCCTAGTGGGGAGGGGGACCACGAAGTGGTGGAGGGGGCGGCGCAAGCGTTCGCCGTTGAGTCGCCCCCTCCGTCACGGTCGCTTGCGCGACCGCGCCACCTCCCCACAAAGTGGGGAGGAAAGATCTGAGGGGAAACCGCCGATGAAATCCGTCCTGACCGCCGCAGCCGCCCTGACCCTGCTGGCGTCGCCCGCGCTCGCGCAGGAAGCGCCGCAATGGTCGCTGGCCATCCACGGCGGGGCGGGCGTCATCGAGCGGGCCAACCTGAGCGCCGAGCGCGACGCCGCCTATCGCGCCGGTCTGCAGGCGGCGCTGGACGCCGGTTCGGCGGTGCTGGCGAACGGCGGCTCGGCCCTGGACGCGGTTCAGGCGGCGGTTCAGACCATGGAGGACAACCCCCTGTTCAACGCCGGGCGCGGGGCGGTCTTCACCGCCGCCGGCAGGAACGAACTGGACGCCGCCGTGATGAACGGCGTCGATCGCAGCGCCGGGGCCGTAGCCGGCCTGACCCGCACCCGCCACCCGATCGCGGCGGCGCGGGCGGTGATGGAGCGTTCCCCCCACGTCATGCTGATCGGCGAGGGCGCCGAGACCTTCGCCGCCTCGGTCGGCCTGGAGCAGGTCGAGCCGGGCTTCTTCTTCACCGAGAGCCGCTGGCAGGCCCTGCTGAAGGCCCTGCGCGACAAGGGCCTGCCCCTGCCGCCGCGCCCGCAAGGCGCGCCGCCGGAACCGGCCACCCTGGCCCGGCCGGTCCCGCTGGCCTCGCTGAACGAAGCCCCGCTGGACGAGCGCAAGTTCGGCACCGTCGGCGCCGTGGCCCTGGACAGCCAGGGACGTCTGGCGGCCGCCACCTCGACCGGCGGCATGACCGCCAAGCAGTGGGGCCGGGTCGGCGACGTGCCGGTGATCGGCGCAGGCACCTACGCCTCCAACGCCGACGGCTGCGCCGTCTCGGCCACCGGCTCAGGCGAGTATTTCATCCGCGCCACGGTCGCCCGCGACATCTGTCAGCGCACCTCGACGGGCATGGGGGTCCAGGCCGCCGCCGACGCCGAGATCGCGGACGTCGGCTCGATCGGCGGCGACGGCGGGGTCATCGTCATGGGCAAGGACGGCGTCCACGCCTTCTCGATGAACACCTCGGGCATGTATCGTGGCGCCGTCTCCTCGACCGCGCCCGCCCGCGTCGCCATCTACGCCGACGAAGAAGCCCCGCGATGACCGGGCAGGTCGTCGATCTGGAGCAGAAGTTCGGCGGCTTTTCCGACCACTGGCGGCCGCGCGTCGCCGCGCAACTGAACGGACAGGACGTGCGGCTGGTCAAGGTCCAGGGGGTCTTCCCCTGGCACAGCCACACCGACGCCGAGGAGATGTTCCTGGTCTGGAAAGGCGTCTTCCGCGTCGAGTTCCGCGACCGCATCGAGACGCTGGGCCCCGGCCAGTTCATCGTCGTGCCGCGCGGCGTCGAGCACCGCACCGCCGCCGACGAGGAGGCCGAGGTGATGATCTTCGAGCCCTCGGAGGTGATCAACACCGGCGACGCCCCGACCTCTGACTTCACCGCGCCTTCGGGCCAGACGATCTGATCCAGACCCCATGACCACACGCGACCATCCGGGCGTCATCGCCCCGCCGCCGCTGATCTATCTCGGCTTCCTGCTGGCCGGGTTCGGGATCGGGCGGCTGGTCAGCGAGCCGTCGTTGGGCCTCGATGCGGACTGGCGGCGCGGGCTGGCCTTTGCGCTGGTGATCGGCGGTCTGCTGCTGGACGGGGTCGCGGCGGGGACCTTCCGCCGTCTGGGCACGCCGCCCGAGCCGTGGAAGCCGACGACGGCGCTCGCGACCGACGGCCTCTACAAGTACAGCCGCAACCCCATCTATGTCGGCTTTGCCATCACCTATACGGGCTTCGCCCTGGCCATGGACAGCCCGATCGCCCTGGCCCTGCTGGTCCCCTGTCTGATCGTCGTCGATCGCTTCGTCATCCAGCGCGAGGAGCGCTATCTGATGACGAAGTTCGGCGCCCAATACGAAGCCTATAAAGGAAAGGTCCGCCGATGGCTGTGACCCCCAACATCCCCGCCCCGCACGCCGACGAACTGTCGGAAATGGCCATCGAGGAGCTGGACGCCGCCTGCGGCCTGCTGTGGGTCGAGATGAAGGCGATCACGCCCTGGGGCGACACCTATGAGGGCATGGCCCCGTCCGGCCGGGCGGTCGAGATCGAGCGCCGCTACCTGTGGGCGCACGAGCCCGCCGGCGCCATCGCCGTCGAGGTCGAGGTGCGCGATCCCGCCTTGCGCATGGGGGCCGAGGCCCGCGCCGTGATCGCGCCCCCGAACAGTTGATCGAACGGCATCCGCGCCGGTCATGTCCCCGCTTCCCAATCCCTTCGCCCAAGACTAGCTTCGCCCCATGAAACTCGCCTCGCTCAAGCACGGCCGTGACGGCCGCCTCGTCGTCGTCTCCAATGACCTGAACTGGTTCACGGACGCCTTCCTGATCGCCCCCACGCTGCAGGCGGCGCTGGATGACTGGGAGCGCTGCGAGCCCCTGTTGCGGGCGCTGGCGGAAAGCCTGGAGCACGAAGCCGTGCCGCGCGACCGCTTCCACGAGCGCGACGCCGCCGCCCCCCTGCCCCGCGCCTATCAGTGGGCCGACGGTTCGGCCTATGTGAATCACGTCGAGCTGGTGCGCAAAGCCCGCAACGCCGAGATGCCGGCGACCTTCTGGACCGACCCGCTGATGTATCAGGGCGGCTCGGACCACTTCATGGGCCCGCGCGACGCCATCCCGCTGAAGGACGAGGCCTGGGGCTGCGACCTGGAGGCCGAGATCGTCGTCGTGACCGGCGACGTGCCCCTGGGCGCCAGCCGCGACGAGGCCCTCGCCGCAATCCGTCTGGTCGGTCTGGTCAACGACGTCTCGCTGCGCAACCTGATCCCCGGCGAACTGGCCAAGGGCTTCGGCTTCGTCCAGTCCAAGCCGGCCAGCGCCCTGTCGCCGGTCTTCGTCACACCGGATGCGCTGGGCGACCGCTGGAAGGACGGCAAGCTGTCGGGCGCCCTTTCGGTGCAGCTGAACGGCAAGGACTTCGGTCAGGCCGACGCGGGCGTGGACATGACCTTCGACTTCGGCGTGCTGATCGCCCATCTGGCCAAGACCCGCGCCCTGATCGCCGGGTCGATCATCGGTTCGGGCACGGTGTCGAACAAGGACGCCGACGGCGGTCCGGGCAAGCCCGTGGCCGAGGGCGGTCTGGGCTATTCCTGCATCGCCGAGGTCCGCACCGTCGAGACCATCCTGACCGGCGAGGCGAAAACGCCCTTCCTGAAGCACGGCGACACGGTCCGCATCGAGATGCTGGACGACGGGCGCCACACCATCTTCGGCGCCATTGAACAGACGGTGCAGCCCGCCTGAACCTTCTTTCCGGACGCCGTTCGCCAAGCTAGGTAGACGGCGTCCGGAGGGGGAGTTTCCGTATGTCGCCGCAAACCATGGGCCCGCTGATCGGCATCGGCGTGGCCCTGATCGTCATCCTGCTGCGCAACCGGCGTAAACGGACCCTGCGCCCGCATCTTTTGTGGGTCATGCCCCTGCTGGTCACGACGGTGATCGGGGTCGGGCTGTGGGCCAACACCCAGCACCCGCAATTCGGTCCCTTCGCCTGGATCGCCTTCGTCGTCGCCCTGGCCCTGGGCTGCGTCGCCGGCTGGTGGCGCGGCAAGACCATCACCATCGAGAAGGAGCCGGACGGCTCGCTGAAGGCCCAGGCCTCGCCGCTGGGGCTGATCCTGATCATCGGCCTGTTCGCCGCCCGCGCGGGCCTGCGCGAGGTGATGGAGGTCAACGCCGCCGCCTGGCATCTGGACGCCGTGGTCGTGACCGACGCCTTCATGCTGTTCGCCGTCGGCCTGATCGTCACCCAGCGCGTCGAGATGTACATCCGCGCCCGCCGCGTCCTGGCCGGCGGAACCGACAGTCACGTCGAGGTCGCGGCCTAGTCGCCAGGGCGACGCTTTCGTCGATTGACCCGGGGAATTCCGCCGCTAGATTGCCGCCTCCCAGACCTGTGCCGGTGTGGTGGAATTGGTAGACGCGCCGGACTCAAAATCCGGTTCCGAGAGGAGTGTCGGTTCGAGCCCGACCACCGGCACCATCTGCGCACCGCCGCACAGCCCGGCGCATTCACCTCAATGTGGAAGGCCCGCCCCGGCATGCCGGAACGGGCCTGTATTCACCGTAGTCCGCCAGACGTCAGTCGTAGCCGCCGGTTCCGCCGCGACGGCAGGCGCCGACATATTCCTGCGTGAAATAGGGCGAGGTCGATCCGATAAGCGGACCGGCGGAGACACGCCCGTTGTTGCAGCCGTCCATGCGGAAGCCGACCTGATTGGAAAGAGAAGCGTCGCTATAGTAGGTCGTGGCGTACATGGGCGCGCCGTAGTTCTGAGCGATCACGGCCGGCGCGGCCCCCGAAAGCCCTAGCGCAACGGCGACGATGAAAGCGGTGCGTTTGGTCGTCTTCTTCATGGTCTCCCTCCAATGACATGCCCCAAGGGCGCGTTCGAGTGCGCCCCGCCCCACATGGTCGGTCAAGCCGGAACACTACCTAGAGTTACAATTGCTCACCTTTTGCGGGTCAAGCTATCCCTTCGCGCCTCTGAAGCAGCCAATGCCCCAGGTCGCGCATTCTTCCCATGCGCAAAGCTGCACAGCGCGGATGGAGCCGCATCACGAGCTGAAACAATGAATGATTTCGAGCCGCTTGATTAACCGGACACTAGTGTCCACTTGAGTGCTGCATGACCCGTCCCCTGCGAAAAGACGCCGCCGAACGCCGCGAAGCCTTGCTGAAGGCCGCCGCCGAAGCCTTTGCGCGCGACGGGCTGGACACGCCGCTGCACGTCATCGCCGAGCAGGCGGGCGTGGGCCGGGCGACGCTGTATCGCAACTTCGCCGACCGTTCCGAGCTGGCCCTGGCGGTCTTCGTGGGACAGATCGACGACCTGCACGAACGGACGAAGGCCCGCCTCGACGACCCCGAGGTCTTCCTGTGGTTTCTCGGCCAGATGGTCGAGCTAATGATCCAGAGCGCGGGCCTGGCCGGCGCCATCCGTGATCTGAAAGACGAGGCCCTGGCCCCGATCCGCAGCGGTCTGAAACGCGCGGGGGCCGAAGCCCTGGCGGTGTCGCAGGCGGCGGGACGGGTGCGCCCCGACCTGAGCGTGGAGGACACCCGCGTCCTGGCCCTGATGCTGGGGGCGCCGTCGCGCACGGTCGGAGCGGCGGACCGGGACCAGTTGAGCCGACGGGCGCTGGAGCTGGTGCTGGACGCGGTTAAACCCCGGGAAAGCGCCGCATGAGCCGGCGCAACTGGGACCTGCCCTGGGACGAGTATCTGGCGACGCTGAAGCCGCACGAGCGGCCCGCCCTGCCCGGTTCGCCCGCCACGCCCGACCACTCGACGCCGATGCGCTGGGCCTATGCCGCCGTGGGCATTCTGGTCGCTCTGACGGGCAGTCTGGGCAATGCAGCGGTGACGGCCAATATCCCCCTGCTGGCCGGTTCGCTGGGCGTGACCACGACCGAGGCCGCCTGGCTGCCCGTCGTCTTCGTCATGACCAACGCCTGCATGAACCTGCTGCTGGTCAAGTTCCGCATGCAGTACGGGCTGCGGCTGTTCACCGAGATCATCCTGATGGTCTTCCTGGCGACGGCGGCCGCCCACCTGTTCCTGGAAGACTACGGCTCGACCCTGGTCGTCCGCGGCATCGCCGGCATGGCGGCGGCGGGCATGTCGACGCTCGGCATCCTCTACATCATCCAGGCCTTCCCGGCGCAGCACCGGCTGAAGGGCATCATCATCGGCGTCGGTCTGTCCAGCCTGGCCATCCCCCTGGCGCGGTTGGGGGTCGGCCATCTGATCGATCACGACCTGTGGCGGGCGGTCTATATGTTCGACCTGGGGCTGGTGCTGGTGGCCCTGCCCGCCGTCTTCGCCCTGAAGATGCCGCCGTCGCAGCGAGTGAAGACCTTCGAGAAGCTGGACTTCGTCACCTTCGCCCTGTTCGCGCCGGGGGTGGCCCTGCTGACCGCCGTCCTGGGGCTGGGGCGCATCGTCTGGTGGACCGAGGCGGCCTGGATCGGCTGGGCCCTGGTCGGCGCCCTGATCCTGCTGACCGCCGCCGTCCTGATCGAATACAATCGTGCTAATCCGCTGATCGACCTGAAGTGGCTGGCCGGGCGTGATCTGATCCGGCTGATCCTGGCCATCGTCCTGGTGCGGATCGTCCTGTCGGAACAGACCACGGGCGCGGTCGGCTTCCTGCAACAGATGGGACTGGTCAACGACCAGATGCACGGCCTGTTCTGGGTCATGCTGCTGGCGACAGCGGCCGGAACCCTGACCAGCGCCCTGACCCTGAACCCGACCAAGCTGTGGGCCCCCATTTCTGTGGCGCTCGGCCTGATCGCGCTCGGGGCCTATATGGACAGCCACGCGACGGTGCTGACGCGGCCGGCCGAGCTCTATGTCAGCCAGGCCCTTCTGGCCTTCGCCGCCGCCTTCTTCATCGGCCCGACTATGATCATCGGCTTCGGCAAGGTGCTGCAGGGCGGCGGCAAGAACCTGATCAGCTTCATCGTCGTCTTTTCGATCGGCCAGAACATCGGCGGCCTGATGGGCTCGGCCCTGATCGGCACCGTTCAAACCATCCGCGAGAAGTATCACTCCAACCAGCTGGCCGAGCACATCGATCTGGGCGATCCCGAGGTGGTGCTGCGGCTGCAGCAACTGGGCGGCGCCTACGCCCACACCATCGGCGACGCGGCCCAGAGACAGGGCGCGGCGCTGAAGCTGCTGCAGCAGCAGGTCAGCCAGCAGGCCCAGGTTCTGGCCTACAACGACGTCTTCCTGCTGATCTCGGGCGCCGCCGCCGTGGGCGCGCTCTGGGTCGCCGTCAACCATTTCCGCCCCCGTATCGAGGCGCGCCGCGCCGCCCACCGCGAGGCGGCGCAAGCCGCCGCAGCCGCCGCTGTCGAATGACCCGGACCCGACCATGACCGACGCCACGCCCGCTCCTGCGCAAGCCCCCGCCGCCCCGGCCCCGACGGCGCCGCCGCCCGCGCCCGCCGCCCTGCCGCCGTCCAGAAGTCGACGCGTCATGGTCAGCGTAGTGCTGACCCTGATCGCCCTGGTCGGAGTGGGACTGATCCTGCACGCCTGGCGCCTGCCGCCCTTCGACGGCGGGCCGCAGACCACCGACAACGCCTATGTGCGCGGCCAGGTGACGGTCATCAGCCCGCAGGTCAGCGGCTATGTCACCTCGGTCGAGGTCCAGGACTTCCAGACCGTGCAGCAGGGTCAGCTTCTGGCGACCATCGACGACCGCATCTATCGCCAGAGGCTGGATCAGGCGAAGGCGGCCCTGCATTCGGCTGAAGCAGCCCTGGCCAACTCGGCCCAGAGCCAGGCCTCGGCGCGCGGCTCTGTGGCCCAGACCCGCGCCTCCATCGCCGGCGCCGAGTCCGCCGTGACCAAGGCGCGCGCCGACGCCCAGCGCGTGCGCACCCTGTTCGCCGGCGGCTGGGTGGCCCAGGCCCAGGTGGATACGGCCCAGAACGCCCTGCGCGCCGCCGAGGCCCAGCTGGCCGCCGCCCGCGCCGCCGAGGGCGTGGCCCAGACCAGCGTCACCTCGGCCGTCGTCAGCAAGGGCTCGCTGGAAGCCGCCGTCGAGAACGCCCAGGCCCAGGTGCGTCTGGCCCAGATCGATCTGGACAATACCCGCATCACCGCCCCCCGCGCCGGACGCCTGGGCGAGGTGGCTGTGCGCGTCGGCCAGCAGGTCGCGGTCGGCACGCAGCTGACCGCCCTGGTCCCCGATACGGTCTGGGTCACGGCCAATATGAAGGAGACGCAGATGCGAGACATCCGCGTCGGCCAGCCGGTCGAGATCGCCGTCGACGCCCTGGGCGGAACCAAGCTGACAGGCCGGGTCGAGCGCATCTCGCCCGCCGCCGGGTCCGAGTTCAGCGTCATCCGCCCAGACAACGCCACCGGCAACTTCACCAAGGTGGCCCAGCGCATTCCGGTCCGCGTCTCCATCGATCCTGGTCAGGAAGCGGCGACGCGACTGGCCCCCGGCATGTCGGTAGTGGCGCGCATCGACGTCCGATCAGGGGGCGACGCCGCGCGCTGACTTCTTGCTGCAACGCAAAATTCATGACGATCCGGGGTTGCGTCAGCCTGACGCAGCCCGCATCTGGTCCCGATGACCAGCACCCCGCCCAGCACGACCGCCACCCCCAAGGGGCCGGGGTTCGCCGAATTCGTCTGCCTGATCGCGGTCATGATGGCGATGAACGCCCTGGCCATCGACGCCATGCTGCCGGCCCTGCCGCACATCGGCAAAGACCTGGGCGTGGTCAACGAGAACACCCGCCAGTGGGTCATCACCGCCTATCTGCTGGGTTTCGGCGGGGCGCAGCTGTTTTACGGACCCCTGGCCGACCGGTTCGGGCGTCGGCCCATCCTGTTCATCGGCATCGGCCTCTATGTCGGCTTCAGCGTCCTGGCCGCCTTCGCCCATTCGTTCGAGTGGCTGATCCTGTCGCGCATCGGCATGGGTCTGGGCTCGGCGGCGACGCGGGTTCTGGCTGTCTCCATCGTGCGCGACCGCTATTCTGGGCGGACCATGGCGCGGGTCATGTCGCTGAGCTTCCTGGTCTTCCTCGGCGTGCCCATCCTGGCCCCGACCGTCGGCCAGTTGATCATGCTGGTGGCCCCCTGGCGCTGGATCTTCGGCTTCTTCGCCCTGTTCGGCGGCAGCTTCCTGCTGTGGGCCGCCCTGCGCCTGCCCGAGACCCTGCACCCTGAAGACCGGATGCCGATTAAGGTGAAGCGCATCGCCGGCGCCTTCGGCCAGGCCCTGACCAGCCGCATCGGCATGGGCTACACCCTGGCCATGACGGCGATCAGCGGCGCCCTGTTCGCCTTCATCAACTCGTCGCAGCAGATCTTCTTCGACGTCTTCAAGTCGCCGGGTCTGTTCACCACGGTCTTCGCCATGGTGGCGGGGGGGATCGCCCTGGCCTCGGTGCTGAACTCGCGCATGGTCGAAAAGCTGGGTTCGCGCCTGATCGCCCACACGGCCCTGATGGGCTTCATCGGCTTCAGCCTGCTGCACGCCGCCATCGCCTATGCCGGTCACGACAGCCTGTGGGTCTTCGCCGCGCTGCAGGCCTGCAAGATGTTCTGCTTCGGCTTCATCGCCGGGAACTTCGGCTCCATGGCCATGGAGCCCATGGGCCATATCGCCGGAACGGCCGCCTCGGCCCAGGGCTTCATCTCGACCATCGGCGGGGCCCTGCTGGGCTTCTGGATCGGCCAGCATTTCGACGGCACCACCGTGCCGATGACGGTCGGGTTCGCGGCCCTGGGCGTCCTCGCCCTGCTGCTGGTGCTGGGTGCCGAGAAGGGACGGCTGTTCAAGGCGCACCATCTGCCGCCGGCTGCAGCCAAGGCTTGATCTTTCGGGGCGAAGGGAGCCTTTTCGGGCGCATCTGAATACGGAGCGTTCGATGACCCTGAAGCTGGTTGGGCAGGTATCCGCCCTCGCCCTCGCCGCCGCCCTTGTCTCTTCCCTCGGCGCCTGCGCCACCGCGCCCGGAGGATCGGACATGACCGCGCCCACCGCCACGCCCGCAACGCCCGCCTTCGCCTACGCCGACGACATCCACACCAACGCGCGGCCCGCCGAGGCGCGGGTCGGCCATGTGGCGCTGGACCTGACCGCCGACTTCGCGGCCAAGACCCTGTCGGGCTCGGCGACGCTGGACGTCACCGGCCGCGTCGGCGCGACCGAGGTGGTGCTGGACACCAAGAACCTGAACATCCGCGGCGTGCGCGACGCGCAAGGGCGCCCGCTGCGTTATGAACTGGGCGCCGTGGACGCCATCAAGGGTCAGGCCCTGACGGTCCACCTGCCCGCCTTCGCCGGGACCGAGGTCCAGAAGGTCGTCGTCGACTATTCCACCCGCCCCGACGCGGCGGCCCTGCAATGGCTCAGCCCGCAACAGACGGCGGGCGGCACCAAGCCCTACCTGTTCAGCCAGGGCCAGGCGATCCTGACCCGGACCTGGGTTCCGACGCAGGACAGCCCCGGCATCCGCCAGACCTATTCGGCCCGTATCACCGCCCCCGCCGACCTGACCGTGGTCATGTCCGCCGAGCACCTGACACCGCAGGGCGAAGCCGCCGCTGCGGGCCAGAAGGCCTGGCGCTTCGACATGGATCGCCCGATCCCGCCCTATCTGATGGCCATCGCCATCGGCGACATCGCCTTCGCCTCGTTCGACGGCCGCACCGGCGTCTGGACCGAGCCGAGCCGACTGGAAGCCGCCCGCGCCGAGCTGCAGTCCACCCCGCGCATGGTGGACGCGGCCGAGGCCCTCTACGGCCCCTATCGCTGGGGCCGGTACGACCTGCTGGTCCTGCCGCCCAGCTTCCCCTTCGGCGGGATGGAGAACCCGCGCCTGACCTTCGCCACCCCGACCATCATCGCCGGGGATCAGTCCCTGGTCTCGCTGGTGGCGCACGAGCTGGCGCACTCCTGGTCCGGCAATCTGGTGACCAATGCGACGTGGTCGGACATCTGGCTGAACGAAGGCACCACCGTCTATTTCGAGAACCGGATCATGGAGGCCCTGTATGGCCGCGACCGCGCCATGCAGGAGCAGGTTCTGGGCTGGGGCGAGCTGTCGGCGGAACTGGCGACCACGGCGCCGGACGACACCAGGCTGCACATCGACCTGACCGGGCGCGACCCCGACGACGGCCTGTCGGGCGTGCCCTATGAGAAGGGCGCGGCCATGCTGCGCACGATCGAACGCATCGTGGGCCGGTCGACCTTCGACGCCTGGCTGCGCGGCTATTTCGACCGCCACGCCTTCCAGCCCATGACCGACGTCGGCTTCCTGGCCGATATCCGCGAGCACCTGATCAAGGGCGACGCCGCGCTGGAGGCCCAGCTGCAGCTGGAGAACTGGATCTACAAACCAGGCATGCCGTCGAACTGGGTCCCGCCGGTGTCGCACGCCTTCGAGGCTGTGGACGCACAGGCCAAGGCCTTCTTCGCCGACAAGGGTCCGGCCTCGGCGATCGACTGGAAGAGCTGGAACACCCAACAGCGCCAGCGCTTCCTGGCCTGGCGCCCCGAAGGTCTGGCGGCGGGCGCCGACTGGCTGACCCCGGCGCAACTGGCCGATCTGGAAAAGACGCTGAATCTGGCCCATGAGGGCAACGCCGAGCTGACCTTCGCCTGGCTGCAGATCGCCCTGGCCCACCGCTACGAGCCCGCCGTCGCCACCGCCGACCGCTTCCTGACCAGTCAGGGCCGTCGCAAGTTCGTCCTGCCCCTGTTCCAGACCCTGTGGGGCGAAGGCGACTGGGGCCGGGCCAACGCCACGCGCATCTACGCCAAGGCGCGCCCCCTCTATCACCCGGTCACGTCCGGTTCGGTGGACCAGCTGGTGGGCCGTCCGTAAGGTCACAAGCAGAATGGCGATCCTCCCCCGCTATGCAGGGGAGGATTTTTACAGGTTCACCACCTCA
This sequence comes from Brevundimonas sp. T2-11, assembly GCF_055397675.1. Classification (NCBI taxonomy): domain Bacteria; kingdom Pseudomonadati; phylum Pseudomonadota; class Alphaproteobacteria; order Caulobacterales; family Caulobacteraceae; genus Brevundimonas; species Brevundimonas sp. T2-11. The sequence goes on along the minus strand of NZ_AP027920.1, from coordinate 504,781 downwards.
GCCCCGTCCTCGCGGGCCAGCCGGTCAGCGAGGACGGCGCGGTGGCAGCCGCAGGCCTCGGCCTCGAAACACAAAAGGGCGACGCGCTTTTCGCTCGCCACATGGCGCAGCTGCTGGAAGGCGGCCTCGGCGTCCGGCTCCTGCATATGGGCGTTGAAGATGGCGTGCATGGTCGCCACGTCGCCCTTCCTCGCCGCGTCGCGCCCGGCCTTGGGCGTGCCCAGCGCCCGCAATTGCAGATAGTCGACGCCCTCGGCCTTCAGGCTCTCGCCCAGCACCGTCTTGGAAAAGCCCGCGATGCGGGACGAGGCCACGGCCCGCACGTCGGCGACCAGCTCGACGCCCGCCGCCTTCAGCCGGTCGATGACCTCGGGCTGGGTGGAGCCTTCATAGCCGATGGTGAACAGTTTCATGCGGCGATGATGCGCGCAGGATCGCTTGACGCCAAGCTCTGCAGCAAGCTCTCTGGACGGCACGGCGCACAGCGCATTTGGGGAAAAACATGACGGACGAAACGTCGCCTTTAGTCTTGGCCTGTGACCACGTCATAGCCTCGGATCGTCCAATTCGTCTGATCGTTCATCACTCTGACGGCATGTGGCAACTCACATGCGGGGAATATGATCACTCTCCTGAGGGCGCCACGATGCGACCGGTACACATCCACCACATAGTCGATGAGCGGCCCGATCTCGGCGAAGCGATGCTCAAGACCCCCCGAAGTCATCTGTCGGAGCTGACACAAGACGGTTGGCTCGTTCAGGCTCACGACGACTGAATGTCCATAAGCGACATTTCGTCCATGTTCTGCGTTGCCGTTGGAGGACGCCCCATGATCCGCTCCCTGATGAAGGCGGTTACACTAGCCGGATGCCTGATGGCCGCCGCCGCGCCCGCCGCCTTCGCCCAGAACCTGCTGATCCATGGCGGGACCATCTACACGGGCGACCCCGCCCAGCCGACCGCCGAACAGGTCATCGTCCGGGACGGACGGATCGTGTCAGTGGGCGCCGAAACGGCGGTAGCGGGACCGGCGGATATGCGGGTCATCGACCTGAAGGGCGCGACCCTGTTTCCCGGCTTCACCGACGGCCACGCCCATCTGGACGGCATCGGCTGGCGCGAGATGACGCTGAACCTTGAGGGCTCGACCTCGGTCGTCGAGGCCATGCAACGGCTGAGCGACTGGGCCAGGGCCCACCCCGAGGGCGTCATCGTCGGGCGCGGCTGGATCGAGACCCATTGGCCCGAGAAGCGCTTCCTGACCGCCGCCGATCTGGACGCCGCCGCCCCCGGCCGGATTGTGCTGCTGAGCCGCGCCGACGGCCATGCGGTCGCGGTCTCCGGCGCGGCCCTGGCCGCCGCCAAGGTCGATGCGACGACGCTCGCCCCCTCGGGCGGCGAGATCCTGAAGGACGCCAGCGGCCAGCCGACCGGTCTTCTGGTCGACGGGGCCATGGTTCTGGTCGAGCCGCTGACGCCGCAGGCCGACGCGGCGGCGACGCGCGCGGCCTATCGCGCGGGCTTCGGCGTCTATGCCCGCTACGGCTGGACCGGGGTGCATTTCATGAGCGCTCCGTGGAAGGACGTACCGCTTTTGGAGACGATGGCGCGCGACGGCGAGGCGCCGCTGCGGGTCTATAACAGCATCGACATGGGCGACGCCCGCGCCCTGATGGCGGGCGGGCCGCGCGACGCGGGCGACGGGCGGGTCATCACGCGGGCGATCAAGTTCTACGCCGACGGCGCCCTGGGCTCACGCGGGGCCAAGCTGTTTCAGCCCTATTCGGATCGCCCCGACACCTCCGGCCTGATGCTGGCGTCGCGCGAACAGGTCATGCCGCTGTATCAGGAGGCGCTGCGCACCGGGGTCCAGATCGCCACCCACGCCATCGGCGATCAGGGCAACCACGACGTCGCGGCCTGGTACGAGGAGGCCCTGCGCTCCGTGCCCAAGTCCGAATGGAAACTGGCCGATCCGCGCTGGCGCATCGAGCACGCCCAGATCATCCGGCCCGCCGACTATCACTACTTCGACGAGCTGCCGATCATCGCCTCCATGCAGCCCAGCCACGCCATCGGCGACCTGCATTTCGCCGCCGAGCGCCTGGGCGATGCGCGGCTGGACGGGGCCTATGCCTGGCACACCCTGGTGGATCGCGGCGTGATCGTGGTCGGCGGCTCGGACGCGCCGGTCGAGCGCGGCGATCCCCTGATCGAGTTCTACGCCGCCGTGGCGCGGCGCGACCTCAACGGCTTCCAGGGGCCGGACTGGCGCCCGAACGAGGCCGTGGACCGGGCCACGGCGCTGAAGATGTTCACCCTGTGGCCCGCCTACGCCAGCTTCCGCGAGGATGAGCTGGGCACCATCGAGGTCGGCAAGCGGGCGGACTTCACCGCCTTCAACATCGACCTGATGACCGTGCCCGCCGCCGACATCCCCAAGGGCCATGCGGTCCTGACCGTTGTGGACGGCCAGGTCGTCTATCGGGCCGACTAAAGGCCCGGCTCGCCCCGCTGTGCGTTGCGGCGGGGCGGCGCATCGGTTAAGCCCCGCCCATGGAATTCTCCTCCGGTCGTCCGTTGCGGCCGGGGTTTGGCGTTGGAGCGCTCAGATGGCTGATTTCGCCCCCGGACTGGTCACCGTTTTCGGCGGCTCGGGCTTTGTCGGAACCCAGGTGGTGCGGGCCCTGGCCAAGCGCGGCTGGCGCGTGCGCGTCGCCGTGCGCAAGCCGGCCCTGGCCTATGAACTGCGCATGGCCGGGGATGTGGGCCAGGTCCAGACCGTCCGCTGCGACATCACCGACAAGGCCGCCGTGGCCGAGGCGATCAAGGGCGCCGACGCCGTGATCAACCTGGTCGGCATCCTGTTCGAGACCGGCGGTCGCAAATTCGAGGCCCTGCACGTCGAGGGCGCCGTCAACGTCGCCGAGGCCGCCAGGGCCGCGGGCGTCCAGCGCCTGACCCACATGTCCGCCCTGGGCGCCGACGTGAACGGCAAGGCCGCCTACGCCCGCACCAAGGGCGCCGCCGAAGCCGCCGTCCGCGCCGCCTTCCCCGGCGCCGTGGTCATCCGTCCCTCGGTCGTCTTCGGCAAGGGCGACGACTTCCTGAACAAGTTCGCCGCCATGGCGACCTGGTCCCCCGCCCTGCCCCTGATCGGCGGCGGCGTGACGAAGTTCCAGCCCGTCTATGTCGGCGATGTGGCCGAGGCCGTGGCCCGCGCCACCGTCTCGCCCGAGGCCGAGGGCAAGACCTTCGAACTGGGCGGGCCGTCGGTCTGGACCTTCGAGGACATCCTCAAGTTCATCCTGCGCGAGACCAACCGCGACCGCTTCCTGATCCCCGTGCCCTTCTTCGCCGCCCGCATCCTGGGGTCGCTGGCGCAGATTCCGGCGATCATCGGTCTGAAACCGGCCCTGACCAAGGATCAGGTGCTGCTGCTGCAGGGCGACAATGTCGTCTCGCCGGGCGCCGAAGGGCTGGCGGCGCTGGGCGTCGAGCCGACGGGTCTGGAGGCCATCGCGCCGGGCTACCTGTATCGCTACCGCGTCGGCGGGCAGTACGCCGAAAGCCCGGCGGCGGCCTGATCGGAGGGCCTACGAAAAGCCCCTCGGGACCCGCGTCCCGAGGGGTTTTTCTTTGCCTGCCATGCAAAGCGCTTACAGCGCCCCCGTCACCGCCAGACCGACGATGCCCGCCACGCCGACGATGATGCGCCACCAGGCGAAGGGGCCGAAGCCGCGCCTGGACACGAAGTCGAGCAGGAAGCGCACCACCACCAGGGCTGTCAGGAAGGCGGCGATGAAGCCGACGGCGATCAGGCCGAAGTCGCTGAAGTCCAGCACGTCGCGGTTCTTGAACAGGTCATAGGCCACCGCCGCCCCCATGGTGGGCAGGGCCAGGAAGAAGCTGAACTCGGCCGCCGAGCGCTTGTCGGTCTTCAGCAGCAGGCCGCCCGCAATGGTGGCGCCCGAGCGCGACACGCCGGGGATCATGGCCAGACACTGGAAAAGGCCGATCAGGAAGTAGACGCGCATCGGATAACGGTCGGCGTCCAGATAGACAGGGAACTTCTCCACCCGGTCCAGCCACAACAGCACCAGCCCGCCAAGGATCAGGGCGATGCAGATCACCAGAGGCGTCTCGAACAGCACCGTCTTGATGAAACCGTAGGCGAAGAAGCCGATCACGGCGGCCGGCAGGAAGGCGACCAGCAAGCCGATCAGAAACCGCCGCGCCGCCGGATCGAAGGGCCAGCGCGTCGCAAGCTGCCACAGGCGTTTGAAATAGACGCTGATGATGGCCAGGAGGGCGCCCAGCTGGATGACGATCTCGAACGTCTTTCCGGTGCTTTCGAAGCCGAGGAAATGCCCCAGCAGCAGCAGGTGCCCGGTGGACGACACCGGTATGAATTCGGTCAATCCCTCAATCAGACCCAGAAGGATCGCCGTCAGCCAGTCCGCCATGGAAACTCCGTCTCGACCGGCGACGGTTCGTCCGCGCCGGGCAGGTCTTCTTAGCGTCCCGGACAAGAGGCCGCCATTGGCGGATGCGCGGTTTTGCGCGACAAGGGCGGTGATGACCGCCTCCGCCCTCGACGACGCTCACGCCGCGACCCGCCGCATCACCACCCTGTCGGTGGGCACGGCGACGATCCTGATCGTGATAAAGGCCTTTGCTCTGGGCGCCTCGGGCTCGGTGTCGATCCTGGCGACCCTGGCGGATTCGTCGCTGGACCTGATCGCCTCGCTGGCCACCTTCTTCGCCGTACGCTGGGCCGCCGCCCCGCCCGACGAGGAGCACCGCTATGGTCACGGCAAGGCCGAGGCCCTGGCGGCCCTGGTGCAGGCGGGACTCGTCTTTGCGTCCGCCGCCTTCATCGGCTGGGAGGCGGTGCAGCGCATCTTCGACCCGCGCCCGGTGACGGCCGGAGGCTGGGCCGTCGGCGTGGTCGTGGTCTCGATCGCCGTCACCCTGTGGCTGGTGTGGATGCAGACCCAGGCGCTGAAGAAGACCTCGTCCCTGGCCGTGGCCGGCGACCGCGCCCACTACGCCGCCGATCTGGCCGCCAATGTCGTGGTGCTGATCGGGGTGGTCTCCGGCGCCTATCTGGGCGCGCCGGGGCTGGACGCGGCGGCGGGTCTGGTGGTGGCGGTCTGGCTGTTCTGGGGCGCGATCACCCTGCTGCGCGAGTCCGCCGATCACCTGCTGGACCACGCTGGACCGGAAGAGGATCGTGCCGCGATCGCCGCCGCTGTCCTGGCCGATCCGCGCATCTCGGGCCTGCACCAGCTGCGCACCCGCATGGCCGGGCAGGTGCTGATGGTGCAGATGCATGTCGATCTGGACCCGCAGCTGACGCTGGAGGCGGCCCACGCCATCGTGGTCGAGGCCGAGCAACGCATCCTGGCCGCCTTCCCCCACGCCGACATCCTGATCCATGCCGACCCGCGCGGCCGGGCGGAGGCCCGGGCCCCCGCCGTCGCCGCGCCCGAGGCGCCGACCGAGCCCCTGGCGATCCGGCCCGGCCCCTGGTCATAGGCTGCGACGCGGCGTCGCGGTAAACGGAGCCTTAACGAGCGCGGGCGCATGGGTGGAGCAATGTCCGCGCCCGCCGTCCTCTATCATTTCGCCTTTCACCCCGGCTCGCGCACGGCGCGGCTGGCGCTGGGCGAGGCGCGCATCGATTTCGGCGAGGAACCGGTCAAGCCGTGGGAAGAGGACTGCCCCCTCTTCGACCTCAATCCCTCGGGCATGCCCCCGGTCCTGAGCGTGACCGAAAAGGGCAAGAGCCTGACCCTGTGCGAGACCGACGCCATCCTGGGCTGGATCGAGGATCGGTCCAAGGGCGACGTCCTGCTGCCGGCCGACCTGGCGGAACGGGCTGAAGCACGACGGCTGGCGACCTGGTTCAACCGCCGCTTCATCGACGAGGTGGACGCCGTCCTGCTGCATGAGCGGATGGAAAAGCCCCTGCTGCGGCTCGGCCCGCCCGAGGCGCGGATGCTGCGCGAGGGTCGCGACGCCCTGCGCCTTCATCTGGCCATGCTGGAGGGCCTGACCGCCGGACGCGAATGGCTGGCCGGACGTCGGCTCAGCCAGGCCGACCTGATCGCGGCGGGTCACCTGTCGGTGCTCGACTATTTCGGCGAGATCACCTGGGCCTCCTATCCGTCGCTAAAGACCTGGTATTCCAAGCTGAAGTCGCGGCCCTGCTTCCGCACCCTGCTGAGCGACCGTTTCCCCGGCGTCCATCCGGCGACCTGGTACGCCGACCTCGACTTCTGAGGCTAACAGGGGCAAAGGCCCCGTCATGGCGGCCGATCCCCGCATCTTCATCCGACAACGCGCCGCCGAGCTGGGCTTCGGCGTGTGCCGCTTCGCCTCGGCCAGCGCGCCGTGGAGCGCGGGCGAGAAGCTGGCCCACTTCGTCGAGGCCGGACGGCACGGCGACATGGGCTGGATGGAGACGACGCTGGAGCGCCGCGCCCACCCCACCGCCATGTGGGACGGGGCGAAGACCGCCATCGTCCTGGGCATGAACTACGGCCCCGAGGCCGATCCCCTGCCCGAGCTTGAGGACAAGTCGGCGGGCTATATCTCGGTCTATGCGCGCGGCGACGACTATCACGAGGTCATCAAGGGCCGGTTGAAGATCCTGGCCGGTCAGATGGCGGCGCGGTTGGGGCAGGACGTAAAGGTCTTCGTCGACACCGCTCCCCTGATGGAAAAGCCCCTGGCCCAGCGCGCCGGTCTGGGCTGGCAGGGCAAGCACACCAATCTGCTGAGCCGCACCCACGGCAACTGGCTGTTTCTCGGCGTCATCCTGACCGCCGCCGAGATTGAACCGGACGAGCCCGAGACCGAACATTGCGGCCGCTGCACCGCCTGTCTGGACGCCTGCCCGACCAAGGCCTTTCCGGCCCCCTTCCAGATCGATGCGCGGCGCTGCCTGTCCTATCTGACCATCGAGTACGCCGATCCATGGCCGGTCGAGTTCCGCATCGCAGCGGGACCGCGCATCTACGGCTGCGACGACTGTCTGGGCGCCTGTCCGTGGAACAAGTTCGCGCAAGGGGCGTCCGAGGCCCGTCTGCACGCGCGCGACGCCCTGAAGGGGCCGCGGCTGGCCGACCTGCTGGCGCTGGACGATCCGGCGTTTCGGGCCCTGTTCACGAAAAGCCCGGTCAAGCGCATCGGGCGTGACCGCTTCATCCGCAACGTCCTCTATGCGGCGGGGAACTCCGCCGACACAGCATTGATCACCCCGGTCGAGACCCTGCTCGACGATCCGGCGCCCGTGGTGCGCGGCGCGGCGGCCTGGGCGCTGTCGCGGCTGGATGGCGAGCGGTTCGCGACGCTGCGCGACGCGCGACTGGCGGGGGAAGAGGACGAGAGCGTCAAGGCGGAGTGGTCCTTCTCCCCTTGAGGGAGAAGGTGGGCGCAGGAGGCGCTCGGATGAGGGATGTCAGCGCAGCGTTCAAGGAAAAGGAGCGCCGCCGGTTCCGCCTGAACACATCAAGCGGCGGCGCCGTCACCCCTCATCCGTCATGCTGCGCATGACACCTTCTCCCTCAAGGGGAGAAGGGTCTTAGACGGCGGCTTCACCCACGCCGCGACCGCCGCCCGGCACCTGGGCCACGTCCAGCAGCTTGAGGCGGAAGATCAGTACGGCGTTGCCGGGAATCATCGGCGGACCGCCCGCTTCGCCATAGCCCAGCTCGGGCGGCAGATAGAGCAGCCATTCGTCGCCGGGCTTCATCAGTTGCAGGGCCTCGGTCCAGCCGGGCACCACGCCCTCGGGCGAGAAGACGGCCGGAGCGCCGCGCTTGAACGAGCTGTCGAAGACCGTGCCGTCAGTCAGGCTGCCCTCATAGTCGACGCGCACCAGGTCGTTGCGGTCGGGACGGACGCCGCCCGCCGGGCCGCTGGCGATCACCTTGTACTGCAGGCCCGACGGCAGGGTCTGCACCCCCTCCGCCGAGGCGTTGGTCTTCATGAAGGCGGCGGCTTCTTCCGCATTCTTCGCCAGATCCGCGCTCGACACGGCGGGTTGGCGGTTGCAGGCGGCGACGGCCAGCAGGGCGGCGGCGGACGCCGCGACCAGAGCGGGCCCAAAGGGGCGTCTAGCCCATGCGAAGTTCATAGCCACGTTCTTTCAATGCTTCGCCGATTTCCTCGGCATGTCGGGCGTCGCGGGTCTCGACCATGATGTCGAACTCGGCCCCCTTGGCCGGCACGTCCAGCGCCAGCCGGTTGTGCACGACGTCGATGATGTTGCCGCCCAGCCCGCCGATCACGGCGGCCATGGCCGACAGCATGCCGGGGCGGTCGTCGCCCAGGATGCGATAGACGATCAGTCGCTTCTCGCGCACCATTTCGCGGTTCAGCACCACGGCCAGCATGCGGGCGTCGATATTGCCGCCGGTCAGTTCGACGCCGACCTTCATGCCCTTGAAGCGCTCCGGGTTGGCCAGAATAGCGGCCAGACCGCCGGCCCCGGCGCCTTCGGCCACCGTCTTTTCCAGCGTCGCCAGCAGGGCCACGCCCTTTTCAAAGTCGGCCTCCTCGCAGACGAAGACCTCGTCGATCAGGCTGTCGGCCAGAGCGAAGGGGATTTCGCCCACGGCCTTGATGGCGATGCCCTCGGCGATAGTCTGGCCGCTGCACTTGGCCGGCTCGCCCCGACGGCGCGCGGTGAAGGAAGGATAGCGGGCCGCCTCGACGCCGAAGACCTTGATGCCCGGCTTTATCGCCTTGGCGGCGATGGCGCTGCCCGCGATCAGGCCGCCCCCGCCGATGGGGATGATCAGGGCGTCCAGATCCGGCGCATCCTCGACGAACTCCAGGCCGCAGACCCCCTGCCCCGCGACGATGCCCTCGTCGTCAAAGGCCGAGACGAAGACATAGCCGTGCTCGGCCTGCAGCCGTTTGGCCTCCTCGGTCGAGCCCGAGAAGTCGAGGCCGTGGATGACGACATTGGCGCCGTGGGCGCGGGTGCCGTCCACCTTCACGAAGGGGGTGCCCTCGGGCATGACGATGGTCACGGGCACGCCCAGACGACCGCCGTGATAGGCCAGGGCCTGGGCGTGGTTGCCCGCCGAGGCGGCGACGACGCCGCGCTTCCGTTCGTCCGGCGTCAGCTGCAGCAGCCGGTTCAGGGCGCCGCGCTCCTTGAAGCTGCCGGTGAAATGCAGGTTGTCGTACTTGATCCAGATCTCGGCGCCGGTCAGCAACGACAGGCGACGTGAATAGCGGACAGGCGTGCGGTCGACCTGGCCGGCGATGCGTGACTGCGCCGCGCGGATGTCGTCGATGGTGACGGTCATGAAGCCCCTGAACTCGTTTCTCGGCCGGTCTCTGCGCCCGGTCTCCGGCGCTCTTGTGGCGCAGGCCGCGACGCCGGGCAACCTTGACTCGCCGCGTCATAGAGGGTCATGCCGGTGACGCTTGAAACGCGTTCCGGGAGCTGCCTCCATGTCGATCCGTCGCCCTTCCCTCGCCCTCGCCGCCATCATGGCGACCGGTCTGGCCCTCGGCGCCTGCGCCACCACGCCCACGGGAGGCGTCAGCGGCGGCGGCTCGACCGAGTTCAGCGCCGACGCCTTCGCCTGGTCGACCCGCGCGGGCCAGGCCTCGATCGAGGGCCGTGTCGCCTTCGCCCAGGACGGCCAGAGCTTCCACTGCGTCGGCAATGTCGGTCTGATCCCCGACACCGGCTACACGCGCGCCCGAATGCAGCGCCTCTACGGCTCGACCGAACGCGCCGCCGTCCCCGCCGCCGTGGTGCGCGCACGCTCGGCCGGCGAACAGGGCGCCGACTACCGCTCGTTCGAACGCGCCCAACCCTGCGCCAATGACGCCTTCCGCTTCACGGGCCTGCCCGACGGCAGCTGGTTCCTGATCTCGCCGGTCAAGGCCGGGGACGACATCATGGTGCTGATGAAGCGTGTGCAGACGCGTGGCGGGCGCATGATCAGCGTCACACTCGGAAGTTGAACCGTCCAGGGGATCGGCGTTCGCCATCCTTTGGCCTTATCGGAACGCACTTTTGAACTGATCCATTCCTTGACAGTCGGGGAGCGCGTTCTTGTCCCAGCATAATATCATCGGCTCCGAAGCCTTCAGCCAACGCCCGTTCGTGATCATTCGCGGCGTGAAGACCGGCGGCATCCGTCGCCGTCGTTCAGGCTCGGCTGTGGCCTACGCCCTGGTCGCCGTCCTGGCCTTGTCGGCCGGCGCCGCCGCGGCCGCCTTCGCCCTGGGACCTTTGATGGTGGAAGCTTCACCCAGCGCGGCGCCGACGGCCCCGGCTCCGGTCCCGCAGCCTGTCGCCGCGCCCGCGGCCTGAGGCGACCGGCGGAAGACCTCCGGCCTTCTTCCAAACCCTGTTCCAGGCCCCGTGGCGGGGCGCGCACAGAAAGGGCCATGCCCCGCCTGTTAATGAATTGTAAATGAACTCCACTCTGGTCCCGCCTATATTGAGGACACCAAGTAGAGGGAAATGATCAGTTCCGCCTTCCTTCGTCAGATTACCCTATCGACGTTCACGAAGACGGCGCGCCTTTGAGCGAGGCCTCGCCTTGTTCGTCGACCGAACCCTGACGCGCCGATCGCCACCACCGCCATCGCGGGATCGACACGCCATCGGGCGGGCCGGGACGGGACGCAGACGCATTCCGCCCAAACAAAAGCGCTTCGGCGCGACGACCTCAATGCGGAATTGCACGCCCCCCAGCGTTCCGCCCCTGACCGGAGTCGCCGCCGAAGCGCAGGCCTGCCTGACCTGCGATGAAATCGGAAATCTGGAGCGGCCGGCGGGAATCGAACCCGCGACATTCAGCTTGGGAAGCTGACGTTCTACCTCTGAACTACGACCGCGCCTGAAGCCCTGGAAGACAGTCGCAAGCCGACGCCGCAGAACAGGACCTGATGACGCCTGCTTATCGCGTCAGGTCTCAAGGCTCAAGTCGCTCGTGCACAACCGTAGATTTTGACCCTTGTATAAATTCAACCCTTACGTTCATCCCTGTTTAAGGGTGAGGGCGTTACATGGTCGACGCAAAAAGATGAGGCTCGACCATGAGGCGCAGCAGTCTTCTTTCACGCGTGATCCAGGACAGACGAGGCGTGGCGGCCATCGAGTTCGCCATCATCGCCCCCATGCTGATCCTGCTGTTATTCGCCATGGTCATGTATGGCGGGTGGTTCTGGATGGCCCATTCGGTCCAGTCGCTGGCGTCCGAAGGCGCAAGAGCGGCGGTGGCGGGACTGGACCCCGTCGAACACGAGCAACTGGCCCGCAGTTTCGTGGACGGGCAGGTGAGCGATCTGGGCCTGAACGCGACCAAGGCCGCCGTGACCATAGACAGCGACGCCGCCACGATCCGGGTTCATATCGCCTATGACGTCAGCGACCATCCGCTGATGGCCCTGTCGACCCTGATCCCGTCGCCGCCCAGGGTCATTCGCCGCACGGCGATCGTACGCCTGGGCGGCTACTGAAGATGCGCGCTCTACTTCGACTGAAGGACGAGCGCGGCGGTGTGGCCGTGATGACCGCCCTGTTCGGCGGGATCTTCTGCATCCTGGCCGCCCTGGCCGTTGATGTCGGCTCCATCACCCTGAGGGCGCGCCAGATCCAGGGGGTCGCCGACCTGTCCGCCCTGGCCGCCGCCCACGACCTGGCCCGCGCGGACGTCGCCGCGCGGGCCACCGCCCAGGCCAATCTGAGCGACGTTCAAACGGTCGCCGTGGTCAAGGGCGCCTATGTCGCCGACGCCCGCGTCAAACCCAGGGACCGCTTCAACCCGAGCGCGAGCAAGCCCAACGCCGCCCGGGTGGAGGTGACGGCGCCGGCGCCCCTCTTCTTCGGGCGCTGGATTCTGCAACGCGACGCTCTTGCGGTTCGACGCACCGCGACCGCGGCCATTCCCGGCGCCGAACCCCAGGCCATGTTCTCGATCGGATCGCGCCTGGCCAGCCTGGACGGCGGACTGGCCAACGCACTCTTGTCCGGCCTTCTGGGCTCGAACGTTTCGTTGACCGTGATGGACTATCGCGCCCTGGCCGGCGCCAAGGTCAATCTGCTGCAGTTTTCGGACGCCCTGGCGACCGAACTGGGCGTGACCGCAGGCGACTATGACGCCTTGCTGCAGCAGGAGGTGACCGCCGGACGGGCGCTCAAGGTGCTCGAGAGCATCGCCGGGGCCGACAGCAAGAGCGCGCTCGGCAAGCTGACGCGCGCGCCCGTCGACGCCCGTCTGAAGCTGGGCGAGCTGATCGGCGTGGAAGCCGACGCCCGGCAAGGGCTTCGCGAAGCCCTGAACGCCGAGGTTTCGGCTCTGGACCTGATCATGGCCTCCCTGGAAACCGCCAACGGCGATCGTCAGGTGGCGCTGGACCTGGGCGCGCGCACCGGTCTGGCCGATCTGGACGTCATGCTCGCGATCGGGGAGAGACCGAACAAATCGCCCTGGCTGACCATAACCGGCAAGGACGAACCCATTATCCGCACCGCCCAGGCGCGGATCTATCTCAAGGCGACGACGGCCCAGGCCCTGTCGGGCCTGGCCCAGGTCAAGCTGCCGGTTCTGGTGGAGGCCGCCTCGTCAGAGGCACGGTTGAAGCGGATCCAGTGCAATGGCGCGCGCACCGTGCTCCTGGCGGTGCGTCCCGGCGTCGCCCGGGCGCGCATCGGGACGATCGACGAGTCGAAACTGAAGAACTTCAAGACCCCCCTGGCCAGCGCCCCGGCGACGCTGATTTCGATCCTGGGGCTGGTGTCGATCAAGGCCCATGCAGACCTGGAGATCGCCGATCAGAACTGGACCGACGTGAGCTTCAGCGCCGCCGACATCGACCAGGGCAAGGTCAAGACGGCGCGCTCACGCGGGTTCGTCAACGGACTGGTCGTCAGCCTGCTGCAAAGGCTGGACGTGGACGTGCAGATCATAGGCCTGGGACTGGGGCTGGGCGACCTGGTCAGGGCGACCGGCCTGCTGCTGACGCCGCTGGGCCCGGTTCTGGACGGGGTGATCCAGCCCCTGCTCGACCTCCTGGGGCTGAAACTGGGCGAGGCCGACGTACAGGTGCATGGCGTCCAGTGCCCGACCCAGGGTCGGACGCCGGTTCTGGTGGGATAGCGGGAGGGGGACTGAAGCCCCCGCCCCGTATCTTCAGCTTTCGATGGAACGCAGACCCGAGGCCGAGGCTTGCTGCACCACGGGGCGACGCTGGCCGCCGGCGGCGATGATCCGGTCGATGCGGGCCTTCTCGGCGCGGAAGGCGACCAGGTCGGCGCCCGACAGGACAGTGCCCTCCTGGGTCTTGATGCCGGACGGATTGATCCGTTGGCCGTTGCGCCAGATTTCATAATGCAGGTGCGGGCCGGTAGAGGCGCCGGTCGAGCCGACATAGGCGACGACCTGGCCCTGCGACACGCGCTGGCCGGCGCGGATGCCCGAGCCATAGCGCGACAGGTGGCCGTAACCGCTTTCCAGACCGTTGGCGTGGCGGATGCGCAGCCAGTTGCCGTAGCCGCCCCAGCGACGGGCCTCGACCACCACGCCGTCGGCGGGCGCCACGACGGGCGTGCCGGTGGTGGCGGCGAAGTCCATGCCCTGGTGCATCTTGCGATAGCCCGAGATGGGGTGGGTGCGGACGCCGAAGTTGGAGCTGACGCGGCGGAAGCTGGTCAGCGGCGTGCGCATCATGGCGGTGCGCGTATTCTTGCCGGTGGCGTCGAAATATTCCGCCGTCTTCGCGCCGGGGCGCTGATAGCGATAGAAGGCGTGGCCCTTCAGCTCGGCGTAGAGCAGTTCGCCGGTCTCCACCGTACGGCCCGCCTCGGTCACCGAGCGATCGAAGACCAGGGTGAACTCGTCCGAGGCGCGCACGTCGCGCTGCATGTCGAACTTGTGCGCGAACAACTGGCTGGCGCGGCGGACGACCGCCGAGGTGGCGCCCAGCTCGCGGGCGCTGGCCGACAGGGAGCGCTGGACCTTGTCGTTGGCGACGACAGTTTCGTGCGTGACCTTTTCGTCAAGCGCGCGCAGGCGCAGGGCGCCGTCGAAGCTGCGCGACACGGTCAGCTGGCTGGCCGGTCCGGTGCGCATGGTCAGGCCGATCAGACGAGCGTCGCCCCGGCCGCCGCGCGGCTTGGAGACAGCGGTCTCGAACTTCAGACCGGCGCGCAAATCCTTGAGGTCAAAGGCGCTGGCGATGGTGGCGGCGACGGCGCTGGCTTCATCGGCGCCGATGCCGGTGCGGCGCACGGCCTGCTCGAAGGTTTCGCCGCGACGGATCTGGACGGGAATGGCCTCAGGGGCCGTCAGACCGGCCGGCGCGCCCGCGGCGGCGTAGGCCTGGGTCTCGAGATAGGCGATCTGTTCCGACGTCAAGGCGGGAACTTCCTCGGCGCGGACGGGTTCATAGGCTCGGCCCGCCACAAGGGCGATGCCTACGGCGGCGACCGTCGTCAGGAGGTGCGGCGCAAGCCGCATGGGCTGGCGGCGCGGATCGAACTGAGCCATCGGTCCCCGGCAATCGACGACGCCCTACTGGCGCCAAACCATTCGAATCATGGATCGCGGCCCAGGTCCCCCCGAAACGCGAAGCGAGCGATATAGCCCGTCCGTGCCATCTTGGGAAGCGCGTAGGTTACAATTGGTTAACTTGGCGGGATGCAAGCCAAGTATTCCACCGTTTTTCCTGAATCATCGGCGGACAATGGCCCTTTTCTCGCCTTGCTTGACTGAACAGTGACTGCCACGCCACGCTCAAGTGTTCAAACGGCAACGCCTGTCCTTGCAGCACGATCTGTGGCGTTGTTACGCCTTCATTCGACGACGGACCGCCGAGCGCCTTGACCGACGACACACCTGCCTCAAAGCCCGCCCGCCGCCGTTCGCGATCCATCGCCCGAACGTTGGTCGTCGCCCTGTTGATCGGCCTGGCCCTGCTGATTCTTCTGGCCGCCGCCCTCTATCTGAACCGTCGCGCCGCGGCGCGCGAACTTCTGGTCGGCTGGCTGGACCGCAAGGGCATCGACGCCGATGTCCAGGTGGAACGGCTGGAGATGGACGGCTTCGTCGGCAAGATCACCATCGGCGACCCGCGCAACCCGGACTTCAAGGTCGAACGGGTCGAGGTGGATTACGCCCTGGGCATGCCCTGGTCCAAGGCCGGCCTGGGCGTGACGCCCAGCCGCATTCGCCTGGTCCGACCGCTGGCGCGCGCCAGCTGGAAAAAGGGCAGGTTGTCGCTGGGCTCGCTCGACCCGCTGGTCGATGAGTTCATGGGCAAGCCGCCGCGCCCCGACAGCCGCGCGCCTCTGGTCGTCGTCGAGGGCGGCCGAGCGCGTATCGACACCGAGTACGGCCCCGTCCAGGTCCTGGCGGATGCGCGGATCGACGACAGCAAGCTGATGCGGCTGAACGCGCGCCTGCCCGCCGCCTCGCTGAGGAGCGGCGACGTGGAGGCGCGCGGCCTGAGCGCGGTCGTGGACCTGACCACCACCGGCGATCGCGTGGCGCTGAAAGTCGAGGCCGCCGCCGATGACTTCGCTCTGGCCGACGCCAGCGGGTCGGCGGCGAAGCTGAGCCTGACCGGCGACCTGCCCTACCCCGACCTGAAAAAGCGACGCGGCGACGGACGCGCGGTCATCGCCGCCCGCCTGACCGCCGACGCCTTGTCGGCGGGCGGGATCGAGGGACGGCAGGCCGACGCGTCGTTAAATTTCGACGGCCTGACCGAAGGCTGGCTGGAAGCCTTCCGCGTCGCGGGCAAGGGACAGGCGCACGTGCGCGCCGGACGGATGACGGGTCAGGGGTTCGCGGCGCGTGGCGGCGACCTGACCCTGGATCGCGCGGACATCACCCTGAGCCAGGGCCAACGCGGTCTGGAATGGCGGGTCGGCTCACCCGCCGTCGTCCGCCTCGAGAGCGGCGTCATGGGGGAGACCCGACTGGATCAGGCGGTGCTGACATCGTCCGGACTGACGGCGGGCGGGCGCGAGGACGCCTTTGAAGTGCAGGGACCGCTGGCCCTGACGGCCGGCCGGTTGAACGCCGGCGACCTGACGCTGAACGACGCCCGCGGCCGTCTGGCTCTGGACGTCGTGCGCGACAGCGTGACCCGCATCACCGCCCAGGGCGCCCTGTCCGCCGCCCGCGCCGCCTGGTCCGGCCTCGGCGCTCCGACGAAGGATGATCTGCCGGAAACGGCCGAGTTGAAGCGCGCCCTGGGCGCCTTCGCCATTGACGCCCCTGGCGTCCGGTTCGCCACCGGCAATGCGGGCACCGAGCTGACGCTGACCCGGCCGGCCACGGCGCGCCCCGCCAACGGCGGCCTTCTGACCTTCTCGCCGGTGAAGACGCCCCTGTTCGCGGCCGAGCCGGATCAGGCCGGCGGCGGCGCCCTCAGCATCGCTTCGCAACGCGGCGGCGGCCTGCCCGAGGCCCGGATCGAGGTGCCGTCATGGAGCCTGACGTCCGGGGGCTTCCGCGCCACGCTGGACGGTCAGGCGGCGATGGACTTCGGCCCGGCGCGCGACATCGCCCTGTCGACCAGGGGCGAGCTGGCCTCCGACGGCGGGCGACTGACCTATACGACGGACGACTGCATTCCCCTCAGCGTCGCCATGCTGGAGCTGGGCGAGAACGACGTGACCGACATCGCCGGCCGTTTCTGCCCGGCCGACGCTCCCTTGATCACCGTCGTGGACGGCAGCTGGCGGGCGCAAGGCGGCCTGGCCGACGTCAGCGCCACCGCCCCCTTCCTGGCCATGCGCTTCTCGGACGCCCAGGGACGACTGGTCGTGGACGGCAAGCCCGCCGGCCTGTCGATGACGGCGAACTTGACGCGCGCCCAGGCGTCCGACACCACCGATCCCCTGCGCTTCCTGCCGCTGACGGCGGTCGGCGAGGCGCGGCTGGCCAATGACGTCTGGAGCGGCGGGTTTGACTTGACCCGTCTGGAGCACGCCATCGGCCGCATCGACCTGCGCCACGACGGCAAGGCCGAGGCGGGCGGCGTGACCATCAGCGCCCCCAACCTCTTCTTCACCGCCCAGGGCCTGCAACCCGACGATCTCAGCCCCCTGGCCGGTGACTATCTGAAATCGCCCGTCGAGGGCTCGGCCGGATTCGAGGGACGCTTCGACTGGACCGCGACCACCACCTCCAGTTCCGGCGTCGCCACCATCACCGAGCTCGACTTCACCAGCCCCGCGGGCAAGGTGCAGGGGCTGAAGGGCCGCGTCGAGTTCACCAGTCTGACGCCGCTGATCACCGCCCCGGATCAGGTGCTGACGGTGAACCGACTGGAGACCGTCACCCCGCTGACGGATCTGGAGCTGCGCTTCGCCCTCGACGAAAAGGCGCTGGCCCTGGCGGGCGGTCAGATCCAGGCGGCGGGCGGCCGCATCAGCATCGAACCCTTCAACATCCCCCTGACGCCGGGCGAGGCCTGGGGCGGGGTGATCCTGGTCGAGCAGGTTCAGCTGAACGAGCTGATGAAGAGCGCCAACCTGCAGGACAAGGCCGAGCTGGATTCCGTGGTGTCCGGCCGGCTGCCCTTCACCTTCGCGCCCGACACAGGCTGGCGCATCGTCGGCGGCATGCTGACCGCCGTGCGGCCGGGCCGTCTGTCGATCAAGCCCGAGGTCTTCGACGATCTCGCGGCGGGCGGCGGCGACGCTTCGGCCGCCCTGCCGCCCAACACCATGCAGGATCTGGCCTACCAGGCCATGCAGGATCTGGCGATCAGCGGCCTGTCCGCCGAGGTCAACAGCCTGGACGGCGGCCGTCTGGGGGTCCGCTTCCATATCAATGGCCGGCACGATCCGCCCGAGCGCGAACAGCTGCGCCTGAGCTGGATGGAGCTGATCCGCCGCGACTTCCTGAACAAGAAGCTGAATCTGCCGTCCGACACGCCGATCGACCTGACGCTGGACACGACCTGGAACGCCAATGAGATCGTCTCGGACCTGATGGAATACGCCCGTCGCGGCGAAACGCCGGATTGACCCTTGAGATACCGCGCCGCTTTGTTCAGAACCCGTTCACGCGCCGTGGCGTTAGATCGTCACGACTTCAACCGCCGCCTTCGGAGACCGGCCTCATGATCAGCAAGCGTCAGATCGCCCTGCTCGGCCTCGCCGCCGTCAGCGTCGCCGCGTGCGCGCCCACGGTGAACATCAAATTCAGCGAACCGCTGCAGATCTACGCCAAGCTGGACGCCGACATCCGCATCAAGCTCGACCAGGAACTGCAGAACCTCCTGCGCGAAAACCCCAACCTGTTCTGACCGAAAGAAAGGGGCTGAACATGAACCATCGCAAGCTCTTCGTCGCCGTCGCCGCCGTCGCCGCCCTTGGCGTGGCCGCCGGCGCCGCCGTGGCCCAGACCGCCTCGCAAAAGGCCCTGGTCGATCAGGCCAAGGCCGCCGGATCGGTCGGCGAACAGGCTGACGGCTATCTCGGCGTGCGCACCTCGGTGAACGCCGACACCCAGGCCGCCGTCAGCGCCACCAACGCCGGTCGTCGCCAGGCCTACGCCCGCAGCGCCGCCGACGCCGGCACCTCGGCCGATGTGGCCGGCGCCCGGATGTTCGAAACCCAGCTGCTGCCGCGCATCAGCTCGGGTCAGTGGTACAAGAACGCCGCAGGCCAGTGGGTCCAGCGCTGATCTGATGAAATGAAGACGCCCCGGGTCGGAGGTCGGACAGGACGCTTCCTGCTGTCCCTCGGCCTGGCGGTCGTCATCGCCGCCGTCGCCACCCTCGGCCTGGCCGGGTATTGGCGACTGATCGGCGGCGGCCCCATGTCCGTTCACGGCTGGATCGCCATGGGACTGGGCGTGCTGGGCACGGTCGGCCTGTCCTGGCTGCTGATGAGCCTGGCCTTCAGGTCGGATCGCGAGGGGTGGGACGATCAGGTCGATAATCGACTGGACCCCGGCCGGGACGAAGCCGAAGACAACGACACCCTCTATTAGGCGGCCGCCGCGCCCTCGCCCGCGACGCCCAGGGCCGGCTCGAACAACTGCCGCGTCAGGGCTTCGACCACCGGCACCGCGACCGCATCCCCCATCAGCTTCAGGGCCGCGCTTTCGCTGGTCGGCAGGGCATAGTCGTCCGACACCCCCATCAGCCGCGCCGCCTCGCGTCCCGTCAGGCGGCGCATGCTCGCCCGTCCCTTGTCGCAGATCAGCACATACTGCCGCGACGAGCCGCCCGAAGGCGTGCGCAGACACCCCGCCAGACCGTCGAAGCGCAGCTCAAGCCGCTGATGCTTGACCCCGTTCAGGGTGCGCACCCGACGGAAGGCCGCGCCGACGCGGCGCTCGCCCGAGGCCAGGACCGCGTCCAGCCGCGCCCGGTGCAGCGGCGACAGCATGGCCAGAAGGACCTTGGTCTGGGCCCTGGTGAAGACCGGCGCCTTGACCTCGAGCACCGCGGACAGGTCCAGATTGCGACGTGGCGGCGGGGTCAGGGACCACCATGCCCAGTTCGCCTGCACGGCCTCGGACAGACGGGCGTGCGCCGAGATCAGGCGCGGCGTATGGAAAGGGCCGGACGGGGCGGCGACCGTCGGCCCCTCGACCCCGCGCATGGCGACGACGAAGAGGCGCGGTCGCGACTGGGGCAGCCACAGGGCGGCGTCCATCTCCAGCGCGCCGACGCGATAGCCGGCCTCGACCATGGCGGCGCAGACGGCCTCGAAGTCGGCTCCCTCGCCCGAGGTCAGCAGACCGGACACATTCTCGATGACGATGATGCGCGGCGCGCGGCCCTCAAGGTCCAGGCCCTGCATCAACTTCCAGAAGCCCCAGAAGGCGCCCGAGCGCACGGCCTTCAGCCCGCCGCGCGCGCCCGCCAGACTGACGTCCTGGCAGGGCGACGAGGCCCAGCACAGGTCCGGTGTTCCGGGAATGTCGGCGGGGGTCAGATCCCAGACGTCGCCCTCGTCCAGCAGGGTCCCGGCGTGGTTGGCGCGAAAGGCGCGGGCCTTCATGGCGTCGATGTCGTTGGCGAAGATGGTGTCGAAACCGGCCATCCCCCGGGAAAGGCCCAGACCCGCCAGACCGCCCCCCGCGAAGAACTCGCAGGCGGTCAGGGGAACGGAAGGAGCGGCGACGCGATTCGTCATGTCCGGCACCATAACCCAGAGCGATGCGTTTGGCGCCTGCCCTTGACCAGGGATCGCGCCTGCGGTTCCTGACCCTCAGCCGAAACGGAGCCCGCCATGCGCCTCGCCCTCATCTTCGCAACCGCCGCCGCCCTGGCCGCCTGTTCGCAGCCGACGGTCGAAAAGGCGCCGGCCGCACCCGCCGAGGCCCGCACCCTGGCCGGGGTCGATCTGGACCAGCCGCTGCGGGTCCTGGGAACCGAGCCCTTCTGGGCCGTCGAGATCACGTCCGCCGGCCTGACCTACTCGGGCGTCGACCGCCCCGAGCAGAAGGCCGCCAACCCCGGCCCGGCGCTGCAAGGCACAGTGGCGACCTGGACCGCCGAGACCGAAGCCAAGGCGCCGCTGGTCGTCACCCTGACGGCCACCGACTGCTCGGACGGCATGAGCGACCGCACCTATCCCCTGACCGCCAGGGTCGAGATCGGCGGCGAAAGCCTGACCGGCTGCGCCGCCGCCGTCGCCGCCATCGAGAAGGCGGGGGAAAGCGGTCGGGTCGAATAGGTCCCGTCTTCTCATCCCGACGAAGGGGAGCGGTCTTGGCGCCGGACTTGCTGCCCAGGTCCCAGGCCGCTTAACGCTTCCCAAAGCGGCGCTATCTCATGGTGGCCGCATGACCCCGGTTCAGACGCCTGTCGATCTTCGCCCCCTGACCGCCCTGCGGTTCATGGCCGCCCTGTGGGTCGTGCTCTACACCTTCTGGCCCAATCTGGACGTCAGCTTCCTGCCGAACCTGGCGGCCAAGGGCTATCTGGGGGTCGAACTCTTCTTCGTCCTGTCGGGCTTCATCCTCAGCCACGTCTATCTGCACGCCTTCGCCGAGAAACGCTTCTCCTATCGCGGCTTCCTGTGGGCGCGGATCGCGCGGGTCTATCCGCTGCATGTCTTCACCCTGCTGGGGGTGATGGCGCTGGGTCTGACGGCCGTGGCCGTGGGTCTGAGCATCGACGCCAGCGTGCTGAGCTGGAAGAGCCTGCCGGCCCACCTGCTGATGGTTCACGCCTGGGGCTTCGCCAATGAGGCAGGCTGGAACCACCCGTCCTGGTCGATCTCGGCCGAGTGGTTCGCCTATCTGGCCTTCCCCCTGTTCGCGATGGCCGCCTGGCCTCTGAGGAAGCGCCCGTGGGTGGCGACCGCAGGGGCGGCGGTCTTCATGATGGGCCTCTACGCCGCGTTCGAGCGTCTGGCGGGCTTCCCCCTGACCGAGGCCACCTTCCGCTGGGGCGCTCTGCGCATCGTCCCCTGCTTCGCCTATGGCTGCGCCCTCTATCTGGTCTATCGCCGCGCCCCCCTGCCCCGCGCCGGGCTGCTGGCGATCAGCGCGGGCGTCGTCATGGTCGCCTCGGCCTCGGTCCTGGCCTGGGACGCCGTCACGGTTCTGGCCGCCGGCCTGCTGATCCTGGCCCTGGCCTCCATCCCGGTCGACAAGGCCGGCTGGCTGGGCTCGAAGCCCGCCGTCTACCTCGGCGAGATCAGCTATTCCGTCTACATGGTCTGCGCGCCCTGGCAGATCCTGGCGGTCAACCTGGCCGCCCGGGCGACGGGGGCGGAGGACAAGAGACTTCACGTTCTCGTGTGGTTGGGGATCATTCTGGGGCTGATCGCCGCCGCCGCCGCCACCTATCACCTGATCGAACGCCCGGCCCGGAAGGCTCTGCGCGGAATGGCCGAACGGCGACGCCCGCCTGTGGATCACACGGCGAAACAGTCGGAAACGGTTCTTCAACCTTCGGACACTATCGTCTAAGGCTTGGTCCGCGTTTTAGTCGGGAGCACGCCAGATGATGAAACGGCTCACAGCCGCCGCGGTTGCGGCGACCCTTGGTTTCTTTGCGATCGGCCCTGCGCCGGCCAAGGCTGACGACCCCTACTGGCAGTGCGTGACCTTCGCCCGCATGTTCTCGGGCATCAACATCTTCGGCGACGCCTGGACCTGGTGGCGTCAGGCGGTCGACAAGTTCCGCACAGGCCGCGCCCCGGAAACCGGCTCCGTTCTGGTCTTCCAGCCCACCGGCCGCATGGACAAGGGCCATGTCGCCGTCGTTTCCGACATCCTGACCGACCGCGTCATCCGCGTGACTCACGCCAACTGGGGCGGCAGCCGCGGCAAGGTCGAGGAAAACGTCACCGTGGTGGACGTGTCCCCGGCCGGCGACTGGAGCCGGGTCAAGGTCTGGTACAATCCGATCAACGCCCTGGGCACCACTGTCTATCCGACCTACGGCTTCGTCTACAAAGGCGCGCGCGACGCCTTCGACAATGGTCGCCAGATGGCGTCCAACGCCGCGAACGAACCCCGCGCCGCCAACTGATTTTTCCGTCGCCTCCGGGCTGGCTCTTCGAGCCTGATCCGGCGATAGGTGGCGGATGACCGACGCAAAAAACGACATTCGCGCTCACGCCATCGAAACGGCCAAGCACGAGCCGGCCGGCATCACCTATGCCGGCTATCTGGCGCTCGACGACCTTCTGAGCGCCCAGCACCCGCGCTCGGACCAGCATGACGAGATGCTGTTCGTCATCATCCACCAGACCAAGGAACTGTGGCTCAAACAGATCCTGCACGAGATGGCCCTGGCCCAGGGCCTGATCCGCGCCGGCGATCTGGTGCCCGCCTACAAGAGCCTGGCACGCGTCAGCCGCATCCAGTCGGTCATGACCCAGAGCTGGGACATCCTGGCCACCATGACGCCCTCGGACTATCTGAAGTTCCGCGGCGACCTGGGCGCCAGTTCGGGCTTCCAGAGCGACCAGTTCCGCCGCCTGGAGACCATGCTGGGCCTGAAGGACCCGCGCTTCCTGCGCTTCCATGTCGAACGGCCCGAGGCCCATGCGGCCCTGGTGGCGGCCATGGAAGCCCCCAGCCTCTACGACGACGCCCTGCGCCAGCTGTCGCTGGCCGGCCTGCCCGTCCCCGCCGAGGTGCTGAACCGCGACGTCAGCCAGACCTATGAGCCGTCCGAAGGCGTCGAGGCCGCCTGGCTGGAGGTCTATCGCGACACGGAACGCTGGTGGCCGCTGTATCAACTGGCCGAGAAGCTGGTCGATCTGGACGACGCCCTGCTGACCTGGCGTCACAAGCACGTGGTGACGGTCGAGCGCATCATCGGCCGTCGCCAGGGCACGGGCGGCACCGACGGGGTCGGCTATCTGGTCGAAACGCTGAAGCGGCGCTGCTTCCCCGAACTGTGGTCGCTGCGCACCAAGCTTTAACCGAGCAACCTTCGCCGCTGGCGCGGGTTTCACCTGCGTCAGCCATGGAGGTTTCTGGTGAGCAGCCCCAACAGTCATGACATCAAGGTCCTGAACCATCTGGCCGTGGGCGTGCTCGACAGCGCCGACGGCTATGCCGAGGCGGCGGGCGAGACGGATGATCCCCGCTATCGCGAGCTTTTCCTGCGCCGCAGCAGCGAACGGCGACAGGTGGCGGTCGATCTGCAGGCGGCCGTGCGCGCCATGGGCGGCCACCCCGAGGACGAAGGCTCCATCCTGGCCAAGGCCCAGCGCGCCTTCATGGACATCAAGCACGCCCTGCTGCGTGACGAGGCCGCCGTAGTCGGCTCCATCGAGGGCGGCGAAACCCATCTGCGCGCCCGCTTCGACCATGCCCTGACTGACGCGGCCCTGTCAGCCACGACCAAGGAAACCATCCGCCGCGCCTACGCCGCCATAAAATCCGGCCACGACGAGATGCACGTCCTGCGCCGCAGCCTGGAAGGCCAGCGCGACGCCGACAATCCGCTGCATCCGCAGTAGGACTGCGCGCAAACCGGGCGCACCGCGTCGCGCGCGATAGCGCTCTTCCTTACCCTCAAGCAGCACGCCGCCGCGCGGCGTGCGATAGGGCCCAACAAAGAAAAAGGCCCCGGCGTTTCCGCCGGGGCCTCGATCTTGTCAGCCCAGGGCCGAAGCCTGGATCAGGCCTCGTCGCCCTTGTCGGCCGAACCGGTCACCGGCACGGCGGCGCCCTTGTTCGGACGGGTCGTCTGACGCTCGGCGATACGGGCCGACTTACCGCGACGATCGCGCAGGTAGTAGAGCTTGGCGCGACGGACGACGCCGCGGCGCTTCACTTCGATGGATTCGATGTTCGGCGACAGGATCGGGAAGCGACGCTCCACGCCTTCACCGAAGGAAATCTTGCGGACCGTGAAGGTCTCGTTGATGCCGCCGCTGTCGCGGGCGATGCAGACGCCTTCGAACGCCTGGACGCGCTCGCGCTCGCCTTCCTTGATCTTCACGTGGACGCGCAGGGTGTCGCCCGGTTGGAAGTCAGGGATGGTCTTGCCTTCGAGCAGGCGGGCTTTTTCTTCGGCAGCGATCTGCTGAACGATGTTCATGTCTATTCTCCTCGGGCTTTAGCGCCCTTTGCCTTTGATTTGGCGGAGCCAGGCTCCGCAGCCGTCTTCGCCAGATGCGCCGCCCAGAGGTCCGGACGCCGTTCCCGCGTGGTCTCTTCCCGCTGCGCCTCTCGCCATTGCGCGATCTTCCTGTGATCGCCCGACAGCAGCACCTCGGGAATATCGTGCCCCTCGAACGTCCGCGGTCGCGTGTACTGCGGGTGTTCCAGAAGACCGTCCTCGAAGCTTTCGGACGACAGGCTTTCAGCCGCGCCGAGAACACCGGGAACCAGTCGTACGCACGCCTCGATCGCCACCATGGCCGCCGCCTCGCCACCGGCGAGGACCGCGTTTCCGACGGAGATCTCCTCGAACCCGCGCGCGTCGAGCACGCGCTGGTCCACCCCCTCGAAACGGCCGCAAAGCACGACGATCCCGTCGGCCTTGGCCCATTCCTTCACTCGCGCCTGCGTCAGGGGTCGACCGCGTGCGCTCATGTACAAAAGCGGCCGGGGCGGGCCTGACAGACTATCGAGAGCCCGGGCCACCACGTCCGCTTTCAGCACCTGACCGGGACCGCCACCCGCGGGGGTGTCGTCCAGGAAGCCGCGCTTATCTTCGGAAAACGCCCG
Source organism: Brevundimonas sp. T2-11 (assembly GCF_055397675.1). NCBI lineage: Bacteria > Pseudomonadati > Pseudomonadota > Alphaproteobacteria > Caulobacterales > Caulobacteraceae > Brevundimonas > Brevundimonas sp. T2-11. Next base: position 479,615 of record NZ_AP027920.1, on the reverse strand, counting down.
AATGTCCAGCGTCTGCAGATCCCACAGCCCCTTCTCGCGCCAGGCGGTGCCGATCAGCGACACGCCGAGCGGACCGGGAAAGGCCTCGGGGAACATGGTCAGGACGGTGGCGGTGAAGGGCATGGCGGCGGCTCATACACCAGAAACGCGGAATCCACACTGTCGCCCCCTCTCCCGGCGGGAGAGGGAAGCAGGTTAGTTCGGCTTGCCGCCGCCCGCCGCGATCCAGGCGTCGACCTGGTCGGTCAGGACGTCCAGCGGCACCGAGCCGGAGCCCAGGACCACGGCGTGGAAGTCCTTGATGTCGAACCTGTCGCCCAGCGCCGCCTCGGCCCTGGCGCGCAGTTCCTCGATCCTCAACTCGCCGATCTTGTAGCTGGTCGCCTGACCGGGGTTGGTGATGTAGCGCTCGACCTCTTTCTGGATGTCGCGTTCCGACAGCAGGGAGTTCTGGCGGAAGTAGTCCATCGCCTGTTCGCGCGACCAGCGCTTGGCGTGCAGGCCGGTGTCGGTGACCAGACGCACCGCGCGCCACAGCTCGGTCGAGAGGCGGCCGAAGTCCGAGTATGGGTCCTGATAGAAGCCCATCTCCTTGCCCAGCTGCTCGGCGTACAGGCCCCAGCCTTCGGCGTAGGCGCCATAGCCGCCGAAGCGGCGGAAGCGCGGCAGACCCTCGATCTCTTGCGCGTAGGCGATCTGGAAGTGGTGGCCCGGTGCGCCCTCGTGATAGCTGATGCCCTCGATCTGGGGCTTCAGCACCTGGGTCATGTCCGACAGGTTGACGTAGTAGATGCCGGGGCGCGAACCGTCGGGCGCCGGCGAGTTGTAGAAGGCGATCGAGGCTGTGGCCTCGCGGAAGGGCTCGACCGCCCTCACCTCCAGCGCCGCCTTGGGCAGGGTCGAGAACCACTGCGGCGCCACCGCCATGACCTGGGCGATGAAGGCGCGGGCGTCGGTCAGATACTGCTCCTTGCCCTCCGCGGTATTCGGATACTGGAAGCGCGGATCGGTTTTCAGGAAGACGAAGAAGTCCTGCAGCGAGCCGTCAAAGCCGACCCTGGCCTTGATAACCTCCATCTCGGCCTGGATGCGAGCCACTTCGTCCAGACCAATCTGGTGGATCTGGTCAGCCGTCAGGTCGGTCGTGGTCGAGAGCTGCAGGCGGGCGTTGTAATAGGCCTCGCCGTTCGGCAGCCGCCAGACGCCCGCGTCGCTGTCGGCCATGGGCTGGACCTCGGCCAGAGCCGTCAGGACCGTATCGAAGCCGCGCTTGTAGGGGCCGGTCAGGGCGGCGCGGGCCGAGGCCAGCAAGCGGTCTTTCGTCGCCTGATCGGCGTCCAGCGCCCCGACCTTCTTCTGGAAATCGGCCCAGACCGGGTTGTCGGCGCCGTTGTCGAAGGGGGCGCCGGTGATGACCGCGCGGGTGTTCTCGATCGAGGGTTCGAAGACGAAGCGCGGCGAGACCACGCCCTCTGCGGCGCGGGCCTTCAGCGTCGTCGCCACCTGGCCCATGTAGCGCTCGGCCTCGGTGATGCGAGAGACATAGGCCTCAGCGTCCGGGACGCTGCTGATGCGATGGTTGTTGATCAGGAAGACCGGCAGGCCGGTGGTCGGGTTGCCGTTGGCGGCGAACTGGAAGTTCCAGTCGCGCCACTGGTTCGACAGGCGCGCCTGCTGCACGCCGTATTCGAACAGCCGCCAGGACATCCTGCTCTGGGTGCTGAGCTTCGACGGATCGAACTCGGCCTTCATGCGCGCCAACTGGGCCTCCTGCAGCGCCAGGGCGCGGGCTGACGCGGCGTCGGAGACGTCGTCCAGCTTGTCGTAGTCGGTCTTCAGACCCAGCGAGGTCATCGACTGCGGGCTGAGCGCGATCCGCTCCTGGAAGGCCTGCTCGAAGAAGGCGTCGAGGCGGGCGTCCTCGCTTTGCGCCTGCGGCGAGGCGGCGACAGGCGCGGCTGCTTGGGCCATGGCGGCGGGCGCGGCGGCGCAAAGCGCCAGAACGGCGACGGACGAGATCAGAAAACGACGCATGAAACCCCCTCGGAACTGCGAGGCGGCACTGTTCCCCCTGACGGCGTCGGGCGCAAGTGAGAGCGCTTCCCTTCTCCCGATGGGAGAAGGTGGCCCGAAGGGCCGGATGAGGGGCGTCGGCTTCCTTCGGCGTAAGCCGCCGCATCTACATCACCACGGCTTACGCCGACTGTGACCCTGAACCCTCACCCTTTCGCCTTAGCGGATCGCTACGCTCTCCGAGGCTCAATCCCTCTCCCATCGGGAGAGGGAGAATCCTACTGCCCGCGCAGATCCGTGATCGTCCGGCCCGGCGCGATCTGCTCGGCGTCGGTGATCAGGTGGATCAGGGCAGGTCGCCCGCCCGCCGCCGCTTCGCGCGCCGCCGCCAGGGCTTCGGGGAAGTCCTCGGTCCGTTCGCAGCGCACGGCGAAGGCGTCGAAGGCCTCGGCGTATTTGACGAAGTCAGGGTTCTTCAGCTCGGTGGCGATGACGCGGGCGGGATACTCCCGCTCCTGGTGCATGCGGATGGTGCCGAAGGCGCCGTTGTCGACCACCACGACGATGACCCCGAGGCCGTACTGGGCGGCGGTGGCCATCTCATTGGCGCTCATCATGAAGTCGCCGTCGCCGGCGATGCAGACCACCTCGCGCGACGACTGGGTCGCCTTGGCCCCCAGGGCAGCCGGATAGCCGTAGCCCATGGCGCCCGAGGTCGGGGCCAGCTGGGTGCGGCGGGCCTGATGGCGGTGGAAACGGTGCAGCCAGGCGGCGAAGTTCCCCGCGCCGTTGGTCAGGATGGCGTCTTCCGGCAGAACCTGCGCCAGATGGGCGATGACCTCGCTCATGTTAACCGCGCTCTTGACCTCGATGGGCGTGGAGAAGGTCATGAAATCGGCGTGGGCGGCGGCGCCCTGCGCGCTCCAGGTCCGGCCCGGATCGATGCTCGACAGGGCCAGGGCGGCCAGGGAATTGTCGGAAGCGGCCGACAGGGCAGGCGCCCAGACGCGGCCCAGTTCTTCCGCGCCCGGATGGATGTGGATCAGGGTCTCCGCCGTCTTGCTGCGATCCAGCAAGGTGTAGCCCTGGGTCGGATTCTCGCCCATGCGCGCGCCGATCACCAGCAGGAGGTCGGCTTCCTTGACCCGCGCCACCAGTTTCGGGTTCGGGCCGAGGCCGAGGTCGCCCGCATAGCCGGGGTGATCGTTGCGGATCAGGTCCTTGCGGCGGAAGGACAGGGCGACCGGCAGGCCCAGACGTTCGGCCCAGTCGGAAATCGCGTCGGTGGCGGCGTCGGTCCAGCCCGAGCCGCCGAGGATCAGCATGGGGCGCTCGGCCCTGGCCAGCCGCGCCTTCACCTCGGCGACGAAGGCCGGGTCCAGCGCGGCCCTGGCGGCGACGACGGGGCGCACCGGCGCAGGACCGCCCTGGTCGTGCAGGATGTTCTCGGGCAGGGCGACGACGACCGGCCCCATGCGGCCCTGCAAGGCGGTGGCGAAGGCGCGCTCGACCACCTCGACAGTGCGTTCGGGGCTTTCGATCTCGGTCGCCCACTTGGCCAGTCCGCCGAAGACCTCACGGTAGTCGACCTCCTGGAAGGCGCCACGGCCCCGGTCGGTCAGGGCGATCTGGCCGACGAAGAGGATCATCGGCGTGGAGTCCTGATGCGCCGTATGCACGCCGATCGAGGCATGGGTCGCGCCCGGCCCCCGCGTGACCATGCAGACGCCCGGCTTGCCCGTCAGCTTGCCATAGGCCTCGGCCATGTTGGCGGCGCCGGCCTCGTGGCGGCAGACGATGACCTCGATGCGGTCGCGCACGTCGGCCAGGGCGTCGAGCACGGCCAGATAGCTCTCGCCCGGCACACAGAAGACCTTGTCCACCCCGTTCATCACAAGGGTGTCGACCAGACGGCGGGCGGCGGTGTCAGGAGCTTGCGTCATGGTTTCGCCGTTAGCAGATTGAAGGATGAATTGGCCATGCAACCTTGTGGCCAAGCTTCACGTTGAAGCGCTCAATCGCCTTATTCTCGGGGAAATCTCCATGCGCAAGCTCATCGCTCTCGGCGTCATCGCCGCCGCCCTGGCCACCGCCGCCTGCAACACCGTCGCCGGCGTCGGCCGCGATCTGGAAGCCGCCGGCCAGGCCGTGACCTCCAGCTCCAACTCGGCCCGCAACTAGGATGCGGCGCGGCGGGTTTGCGATCGTTTGCGATCCCGCCACAAAAGCGTAGCCTCGTTCCCTCAGACTGCCGACTTCAACTCGGAGAACGACCATGGGACTTCTGGATAACGTGCTCGGCGGCCTCGGCGATGACGCTGCGGGCGGCCTGTCGGACCTGCTCAAGGGTCAGGGCGGCGTCGCCGGCCTGGCCGAGAAGTTCGGTCAGAACGGCCTGGGCGACGTGGCGGCCTCGTGGATCGGCAAGGGCGGCAACGCCGGGATCTCGGCCGAGCAGATCGCCTCTGTGCTCGGCTCCGGTCCGATCGCCGACTTCGCCGCCAAACTGGGCATTTCGCCGGAGCAGGCCAGCGAGACCCTGGCGGGCCTGCTGCCCGAAGCCGTCGACCGCCTGACGCCGAACGGCTCGGCCGAAGGCGCCGACGACCTGCTGGGCGGCCTGCTGGACAACCTGCCGGGCGGCATCGGCGGCGCCCTGGGCGGCCTGTTCAAGCGCTAGAAAAGTCGAAGCGATCCTCCCCCGTTTACGGGGGAGGGGGACCGCCGCAGGCGGTGGAGGGGGCGGCGACAACCACGCCCTCAGCCCTGTTTCCACTGGGATCAGCCTCCTGATCGCGGCGCTTGATCTCGCCCCCTCCACCATGCTGCGCATGGTCCCCCTCCCCCGCTTCGCAGGGGAGGATTGGCGATATCAGGCCTCGGCCTCATAGGTGACGCCCGTCAGATAGAGACCGTCTGACGGCGCCACCGGGCCGCAGCGCGCCCGGTCCTTCGCCTCAAGCGCCTCGGACAGATCGGACACGGCCCAGCGCCCCAGGCCCACCTCGGCCAGACTGCCGGCCATCGAGCGCACCTGACGGTGCAGGAAGCTGCGCGCCTCGAACACCAGATGCACCTCCTCGCCCACCCGGCTGACACGCGCCACGTCCAGGGTCTTGACCGGGCTGGCCGACTGGCACTGGGCGTCACGGAAGGTGGTGAAGTCGTGCAGGCCCACCAAAGCCTGCGCCGCCGCATGCATGGCCTCGGCGTCCAGCGGCTTCTTGACGTGCCAGACCCGGCCCCGATCCAGCGCCGGACGGCCCGGACGGTTGAGAATGCGATAGAGGTATTTGCGCCCGTTGGCGGTGAAGCGGGCGTGCCAGTCGTCGCTGACCGGGGCGCAGTCCAGAACCGCCACCGCCTCGTGCATCAGGTGAGCGTTGAGCGCATTCATCACCGTCCGCGCCGGCCAGTCCTTGTCCAGATCGACATGGCAGGTCTGGCCGGTGGCGTGGACGCCGGTGTCGGTGCGCCCGGCGGCGGCGATCCGCACGCTCTGACCGGAAAAGGCCGTCACCGCCGTCTCGATGGCCCCCTGCACCGTCGGCTGTCCGGCCTGGGCCTGAAAGCCGTTGTAGGCTGAGCCGTCGTACTCGACGGTGAAACGGTAGCGAGGCATTACTCTTGAGGGCCGCGGTCAGAAGGCTCCGCCTTCTCGACCCGACGCGGCCCGTCCAGCACAGTTCCAGCGGGAACCGCGAAGCCGCGCAGCATTTCCTCGGCGGATTGCGCCGCCTTGCCCGGGCGCTGCACGCGGGTCAGGCGCACCGCGCCGGTTCCGCAGGCCACCGTCAGGGCGTCGTCCAGCACCTGACCCGGCGTCCCCTGCCCGTCCGTCAGAGCCGACATCAGGGCCTTGATGCGCACCGGCTCGCCCTCGGCCTGCACCTCAAACCAGGCGCCCGGGAAGGGCGACAGGCCGCGGATGTGGGCGTCCACCTCGGCGGCGGGGCGGGTCCAGTCGATGCGGGCCTCGGCGGGGATGATCTTCCTGGCGTAGGTGGCTTCGCCGACCTGTTCGGTCTCGGTGAAGCCGCCGCGTTCGATGGCGGCAAGAGCGCGAGGCCACAGGGCGGCGCCCAGATGCGCCATGCGCTCGGTCAGGCTGGCGGCCGTGTCCTCGGCATGGATGTCCATAACCTCGGACAGGATGATCGCGCCCTCGTCCAGGCCCTCGCTCATCCGCATGATCTGGGCGCCGGTCTGGCGGTCGCCGGCCATGATGGCGCGCTGGATCGGGGCGGCCCCGCGCCAGCGCGGCAAGAGCGAGCCATGCAGGTTGAAACAGCCCAGACGCGGCGCCTCCAGCACCTCGGGCTTGAGGATCTGGCCGTAGGCGACGACGCAGGCGGCGTCGAGATCCAGGCTGCGGAAGGTGTCGATGGCTTCCGGCGACTTCATGCTCTCGGGCGTGAAGACCGGCAGACCCATGGCCTCGGCGAAGGCGTGAACCGGCGACGGCGTCAGCTTCTGCCCCCGGCCCTTGGGGCGCGGCGGTTGCGAATAGACGGCGACGATCTCGTGTCCCGAGGCGATCAGCTCGGCCAGCGAGGGCACAGCGAAGTCGGGAGTTCCCATGAAGGCTAGGCGCATGGCCACGCCTTTAGACCGTGGGGCGGCTTACATCCAGCGCGTATAGACGCCGCCGCCCTCGTCCCACTCGCCGCCCGCATCCAGGGCGTCGTCGAAATCAAGCAGGCGGTCCAGCAGCAGACCCGCCACCACGCCGACAGCGGCGACGGCGACGATGGTGGCCAGGCTGGCGGCGCCGACCTTCTGATTGCGGGTCAGGCGGCGACGGCCGCGCGAGTCGATGATCGTGGTCTTGCGGGCCATCAGGCGGCGAGCCTTGCGTTCTTCTTGACCTTGGCGACAGCCCGTTCGCGGCGCAGGCGCGACAGGTGGTCGATGAAGAGGACGCCGTTCAGGTGATCCAGTTCGTGCTGGAAGCAGACGGCGTAGAGACCTTCGATCTCTTCCTCGATCTGCTCGCCGGTATAGTTCAGGTAGCGGACGCGGATGCGGGCCGGGCGCTCGACGGCGTCGTAATAGTCCGGCACCGACAGGCAGCCCTCCTCATAGGAAAACAGCTCGTCCGAGGCCCAGATCACTTCCGGGTTGACGAAATAGCGCGGGTTGCGGCGCGCCAGGGCGTCTTCCTCGGTTTCCGGCTCGTCAGGCTGGCCCTCGACCGGCTTGTCGCCCAGGTCCATGACCACGACGCGCTTCAGCTCGCCGATCTGGGCGGCGGCCAGGCCAATGCCCGGCGCGGCGTACATGGTCTCCAGCATGTCGTCCATGAGGGCGCGCAGGTCGTCGGTCACGCCGCCCTCGACGGGCGGGGAGACGGCCTTGAGGATCGCCAGGTCGGCGGCGTTATCGATGGTCAGGATGCGACGAATAGCCATGGCCCGCAGGTAGGGTGAGAAGGCTCGAACGTCAAGAATTTCCGAGTGCGGCGCTTGGTCTTGTCCCGGCGCCGCACCCGTATGCGAAGAGGCTCAGACCGCCGGCAGGGCGCGCGGCTTGCGGTCGGAATCGATGGCGACATAGGTGAAGACGCCCTCGGTCACGCGCACCGACAGGGCCTCGGACTGGCCGCGCGAGCGTTTCCAGGCCTCGACATGGACGCGGATCGAGGTGCGGCCGGTGTGGACCACCTTGGCGTAGATCGACACCTCGTCGCCGACCGAGACCGGCTGGTGGAAGACCATGCCGTCCAGGGCCACGGTGGCGCAGCGGCCGTTGGCGCGCTCGAAGGCCGGGGTGGCGCCCGCCAGGTCCATCTGGGCCAGCAGCCAGCCGCCGAAGATGTCGCCTTCGGGGTTGGTGTCGGCGGGCATGGCGATGACCCGCCCGACGGGCTGGCCTTCGGGAAGCTGGGCGGGGGTTTTATCGGCGTCGGTCATCGGGGCCTTGGAAGTCTTGGGGAGAAGAGTTTTCCATGCGCCTCGTGTTCGACCGCATCAAGGCCGCGCGCCTATCCGCGCGGCCGTAACCGATCCATCAAGCCCTGGAGCCCCTGCCGTTCCGCCACCGGCGAGCGCCACAACTCGCCCGACCTCGCCCGCTCGCGCGCCGCATCGAACAGACGCTTCATGGTGTCGGTGTCGAAACTCAGCATGCCGCCCTGATCGGGCGCGTCGGGAATGGAGGCGACGCTGATCGGCAGGCCCTGCGCCGCGCAGAAGGTCGTCGCCGTCCCCAGGGCCTGGCGATAGGAGAACCGCAGCATGGCGTCGAAGCTGCGGGTCAGAACCGCCGCCACATTCGGCGCCGTGGTGCGCGGCTCGGGCTCCAGCACCGTATTGACCAGGACATGCACCCGGCCGCGATGCAGTCGCCGTCCCAGCCGGTTCCAGCGCAGCAGCCCCTCGGGCATCAGGAACAGGGGCGCGGCGACGCCGCCGTCCACGTGCATCTCCTCGAACTGGCCGCCCTCGAACGCGCAGGGAATCCGGCGCGGCGGGAACAGACCCGGCAGGCTGGCCGAGGCGGCCAGAACCTCGCGAAACAGGGCCACCGCCTTGTCACCGCCATGAGCGGCGATGGCGCCCATGTCCCAGATGCAGGATCTCTGGCTGTCCAGATCGGTCGTCGCCACCAGCAGTCGCCGGCCGCGCGCGTGCTCGGCCGCCACAGCGTCGATCAGGGCCTCGTCGACGAAGGGATGGATCAGGGCGTCCAGCGCCTCGCCGCGGAACAGACCCCCGGTGAAACTGGAGGCCAGCTGACGCAGGCTCAGCAGGTCGGCGGCATGCCCCCCGACATAGGCGTCCGTCAGGCGCTCGTCCCAGGCCGGCCCCAGGAAGGCGAAGGGGGCGATCAGGGCCCCGGTGCTGACCCCGGTGACCAGGGCGAACTCGGGCCTCTGTCCGGCTTCCGTCAGGCCGACCAGCGCCCCCGCGCCATAGGCCCCGCCCGCCGCCCCGCCGGAAATGGCCAGCATGTCGAACCGCCCCGACGCCCAGCCGGACCTTGGCAAGGACAGGCGATCCGCCGCCTCCAGCGAGGCCTCGGCCTGCTCGACGCTCAACCGAATGTCGTTGAAGTCGACGATCAGCCCCTGCCCGGCCGGCGGCGCAGGCAATCGCCCCCGGGGAAGGCGCCGCATGGACGATCCCATCAATCCCGCCCTGTTCCAGCGCCCGGATCAGGCCGAAGCGATCGTGCGCGACGTCCGTGCATGCGTCACTCTCGCCCGGTAGGCGTCAGAGGAGTCTTCCACCACCCCTGCCGACCGGACACGAGGCGTCGGATCCAGCCGACAAGCTGTCCGAGACCGATGATCCAGAGCAGGTAGGCCAGGAAGACCACGGTCGCCAGGATCATCACCGCCTCGACGCCCGACAGGATCGCCTCGCCGGTTCCGGGCGAAGCCTGCGCCAGGCCGTTGACGAGCGCTCTGGGCGGAGCGTCCTTGTCGCCGGCGGCCTTCTCTCCGATCCAGTAGAGCATCTGGCCCGCGCCAAACACGCCCATGCCGCCCAGCAGGACATTGAGCCGCATGTCCCGGCCCGCCGCCTCCTTGTCCAGAACCTGCTGTTGAAGACGCTGCAGGTCGCTGGCGTGGTCCTCAAGGCTTTCCACGGCCAGAGCCAGCGCCTTGCCCTTGCGACTGACGCCTCGCAGTTCCTCGAGCTTGGCGAAGACATCGCGCTCGGTGTCGTAGCGGAAGGGATTGGCGTAGCGGAAACGCTCGTACCGATCGAACTCGGCCAGTTTGACGGCATTGATCTTGCGCGCGGCTTCATCAAAATCACCGGCGTCGATCAGGCGCTTGATGTCTTCGATCTGATCCAGGCTGGCTTCCTCGCGCGCGCGGCCCAGAAACTCGTTGTGCAGCGCCAAGGCATGGATGAGGAAGGCGTAGGGACAGGCGCCGATATAGTCGTTGCCGATCTCGAGGCTTCGGCTCATCGGCACATAGGTGATCATCGCGCGATGATTGGCGTAGCGGACGAAGAAACGTTCTTCGGACTGCTCGTCGCGCCCCGGATAGATGGGATCGATGCTGTCCAGGATCTCCGAAGTGTCCTGGTTCATGAAGTCGATGATGTTCTGGTTGAAGCCCGCCAGGAAAAGATAGTCGAGGCAGTCCGCCCGCCCGACCTCGAAAGAGGGGGCGTGGTGGACACGGGGCTGCGCCAGAGGGCGACCGGCCCAATCCTTGACTTGCCGACAGGCGCCCGTTCGGACCGCCTCCTGCAGGCCTTGCAGATCGCCCGCAGCGATCGGCGTGGAGGACGACCCGTCGTCGCTCGAGGCCTGCTCCTGTCCGGCGACGACGGCGGTGCGTTCCAGCGCTCCCACCGCCAGCAGCCGCAGATACTCCGGCCGGCCCATGACCCAGCGCCAATAGTCCGGGGCCGCCCTCTCGCCGGAGGCGACACCCTGGGGCGGGCGACCGAGATGCACGGCCTTGGGCGGCCGCCCCCCGATCGGAGCGGTCACCGCATCCATCTTGCGTTGATAGGGATCGTAGCAGTCCTGCCGCACCATCTGCTTGCGAGCGACGCTTTCGCGCGTTTCCTCGTCCAGAGGCATCAGACGGTCAAAGAACCGTTCGTCGTGCAGCATGAACATGAAGCGGGACTTCGGCACCTTCAGCCCCGGCACCTCGATAAAGGGCACCAGGTCCAGCAGGCTCTTCTCGAACCCCTGGGCCAACCGGAAGGCGGCGACATCCTCCGCGACGCCCGCCTGGGACGCGCGGGCCCGGTTTAACCGATCGAAAAGCTGGACCGCGTCCGCCTCGAACCTTGTCCGCACAAAGGGCCAGAACGACGCGCTTTCCTGGTCCGCGCCCCGAACCTTGATCTTGTCCAGGGGGTCGATGCCCAGGTCGCCGCGATCGAACACGCTGACATAGGGGTCCGGCGCATTGATCAGCTCGGCGAGGATCTTCGTATCGAGCGAATACTCCTTGGGCGCCGCCAGCTTCTGGAGCGACGACAGGAAATAATAGGTCGCCGGATCATAACCGGATCGCGGCGCGCCGTGTTCGTCGACATATCCGCCGTAATAGTGGCTGAAGGACAGGTGATAGCTGAGGGCGCCGTTGTTGTGCGACATCCAGAACCGGCGCAGCCGGACAAGCCGCTCATCGTTCAAGGACGGCGGATGGGCGTGAAAGCGAACGCCCTCGGTCGCCCAGGACAGGGATTCCGGCATCTCGAAGACCAGTTCCTCGAAATCCCGGATCGTGCTGGCCGCTTCGTCCAGATCCTCGGGGTTCGCGGCGGTGGCGGCCAGCAGGAACTCCTGCACTTCTCCGCGCGATTCCCGGTCCGCGATGTCGTTCAACAAGGGGTCGACGGCGTTGCGCAGGGCGAATGACGGATTGTGCTGCATCTGCGCCCGACGGAACAGCGCCGCCGGCACATGTTCGCCTTCGCCGTAACCGAGGGCCGAAGCGACGTTGTCAGGCTCGATGTAGAGCGACAGGGTCCAGTAGATGGTGCCCGACTGGGCCTTTTCGTAACCGTTTTCGCTTCGCTTGCGCCCCCGCACCGCCATCAGCCGCCCGCCTTCCTCGCCAGTTCCCTGAAACTCGACAATTCTTGAGTGGAACGCCCCGAACGCAACCAGTCCAGCGCGGGCTCCATCCGCAGCAACGCCACCGGATCGCTGCGCCCCGCCAGGGCCGCCAACTGGATCGCCGCCGCCCCGTCAGGTTCCTCCGCCGCCCCCTTCAGGACCGAAATACCGAAAAAACTCTGCAAGTGATCATGTAAGAGATCGGTCGGGACGGCGACGTCAGGATAGTCGATGGCGGCGTAGACCAGGCCGTCGTCGGGGGCCTGATCTCTGGACAGGGCGGGCTGAACATAGGGGAAGTCCACCACGCGCGCGCCCACCCGCGCCCATATGGCCAGACGGTCCACCTGATCCAGCCCCGAATGACGCGTATCGGCAGCATATTCCTCCGCCGTCAGGCGCAGGGGGTCGTTCTGCTCGATGAACAGGGCCGGCGCCGCCCCCGCAGGATCAAGGTCCAGCGAAAGAGAGGCGAGCCGACGCACGCCCTCCAGCGCCGGACGCAGCAACCCGCGTCCCCGCGCCCCTTCCTCAATGAAGATATAGTTCAGCGCCACCGACGCACGCGCCGGCCGGCCCGGGCCCATGGCCGTCGTCAGAAAATTGGCGCCGCCGAGACGCGTTCCGTCTTCATCCTCCAGAACCGCCACCAGTTCGCAATGCGTGCGGCCATAGGCGTGCCGATGACTGGCGTTCAGCGCCAGACAGGCCTCGAAGCCCGCCAGTTCCTCGCGCTCGTCGGGCAGGACGAAGGCGCGATCATAGCCCTCGAAAAAACTCCGCAGCAGGGGGGAGGCGGGATCGCCGGAAGCCCGCATGCGAACACCGCCGGGCAACAGGATCTCGTAATCTTTTTGCGGCCCTGAACCCATCATGACCTATGCCTTGCCATGCTGCCTCACAGGTCGCAAGCAAGCACCCGAGTGAAGCAGCAGCGAGGCCCGGCTTCGCGCCGCGTCGCCCTAGACGGCGCAAGGGATCGCCGCAGACGAAATCGACGGTCCGACCGGACATTCCTGCGACAGGGAGAAATGGCGCACCCGACAGGATTCGAACCTGTGACCTCTGCCTTCGGAGGGCAGCACTCTATCCAGCTGAGCTACGGGTGCGTCTGCGGCTCTAGAGCCGGACGGCGGTGCTTACAGCATGGGCCGGGCCGCCTCAATCCCTGAAATCCCACGGCGGCGCCTTCCTGGCCCATACTTGGCGGTAGGCTCGTAAGAGCCTAGCCTTGCGACCGGAGAGAGGGAGTTTCCATGCGCGTTTCCACTATCGCCGCCCTGTCGGCCGCCGCCGCCCTACTGGCCGCCTGCGCCGCGACGCCGAAGACGGCGCCTGACAGTCTGGATGCGGTGGCGCGCGACTATGTCGCCCTGACGCTGGAGATCGGCGAGCGCGAGCCGGGCTATGTCGACGCCTATTACGGCCCGGCCGAATGGGCCGAGGCGGCCAAGGCCCGCCCGCGCGCCCTGCCGCAACTGTCCGAGGGCGCCGCCGCCTTGAGCCGACGTCTTGAGGCCTTGCCGACGGCGGGTCTGGACGCCGAGAGCCTGCAACGTCGCGCCTATCTGTCGGCCCATGTCTCGGCGGCCTCGGCGCGGCTGCGGATGCTGCAGGGCGAGAAGCTGGGCTTCGCCGACGAGGCCGAGGCCCTGTTCGGGGTGCGGCCGGAACTGCGGCCGTTGTCGTCCTATGATCCCGTGCTGGCGCGCATCGACGCCTTGGTCCCCGGCGAAGGGCCGCTGGCCGAACGGGTCGCGGCGTTCCGCGCCGGCTACGTCATTCCCAAGGAGCGGCTGGAGCCGGTGATGCGGGCCGCCATCAACGAGTGCAAGGCGCGCACCGAACGGCGCATGACCCTGCCGGCCGGTGAGACCTTCACCCTGGAGTTCGTCAACAACAAGCCCTGGTCCGGCTACAACTGGTACAAGGGCGCCGCCTTCAGCCTGATCCAGGTGAACACCGACCTGCCCATCTACATCGACCGCGCCGTCGATCTGGGTTGCCACGAGGGCTATCCCGGCCACCACGTCTACAACGCCCTGCTGGAGCAGACATTCGTCAAGCAGAAGGGATGGGTCGAGATGAGCGTCTACCCCCTGTTCAGCCCCATGTCCTTCATCGCCGAGGGCAGCGCCAACTACGGCATCGACCTGGCCTTCCCCGGCCATGAGCGGACGGAGTTCGAGGCGCGGGTGCTGTATCCGCTGGCGGGGCTGGACCCGGCGACGGCCGAGGCGCAGACGCAGCTTCTGGCCCTGACGCGGGAGCTGGCGCGGGCGGAATACACGGTGGCCGACGACTATCTGGCCGGGCGCATCGACCGAGAGACGGCGCTGGACCAGCTGCAGAAATACAACCTCGTCGCGCGCGACCGGGCGGCCCAGCGGCTGAGCTTCATCGAGACCTACCGCTCCTATGTCATCAACTACGGCCTGGGCCGGGACATGGTGCAGGCCTGGGTCGAGCGGCAGGGGCCGGACCATTGGGCGACGACCGAGCGGCTGCTGGCCAGCCAGACCCTTCCGGTCGATCTGGACTAGGGATTGACGCAACCTGCTGCGGCCCAGCCGCGTTCACCGCCAAGGTTCAACGCTAACGAAGGGGGAATCCCATGCGCATCCGCACCCTGACCATCGCCGCCGCCTCGGTCCTGGCGCTCGGCGCCGCCGCCTGCACCCAGGCCGAACAGCAGAAGGCCGAAGCCAACGCCGAAGCCGCCGGCGACAAGGCCGCCGACGTCGCCGCCCAGACGGGCGAAGTCGTCGAGTCCGGCGCCATGAAGGCCGCCCAGGCGGTCGAGGAAGGCGCGGGCAAGGTCGCCGACAAGCTGGAAGACAATCAGGCCGAAGCCGCCGCCGAGGGCCGCCCCGGCGCCGTCGACCCGGCCACCGACACGCGCGTTCCGGCCAAGAACTAATCTGATCCCTTCTCCCCTTGAGGGAGAAGGATCACTGCTCCGCCAGCAAGGCTTCGACCAAGGCCTTGGCTTCGGCGCTGGCCCAGTCGGCCTCGCCGGTCAGAACGGCGCGGACCTGGCCCCGACGATCCAGCAGGATCGTCTGGGGCATGGCCCCCTTGCCGGGGAATTCGAACGGCAGCTGGAACTTGGGATCGGCGTAATAGGCTAGCGGCGGGTGCTCGGCGATGAAGGCGCGGGCTTCCGGCACGGCCTTGTCCACGTCCATGCTGATGGTCACCACGGCCACGTCGTCGCGGCCCTTGTAATGCTCGGCCAGAGCCGCCAGGGTCGGCATCTCGATCTTGCAAGGCGCGCACCAGGTGGCCCACAGATTGACCACCGCCACCCTGCCCTTGAAGTCGGCGAAACGGACATCGCGGCCCTCTGCGTCCTTGAAGACATAGTCGGGCGCGGGCGTCGGGGCGGGCGTCAGCAGCTTGGCCAGCGAGCCTTTCGCATAGACAGACAGGGCCGATGACGCGGACTCTTTGCCCCCGCCGTCGCGATTGGCGTATAGCATCGCCGCGCCGCCGATCGCGCCGATCAGCAGCACAGCCGTCGCCACGCCCGCCAAAGTCCGTTTAGAGCCGCTCATGTCCGACACGCCTTCCAACACCCCTCAAGGTCAGTCTCTATGGGGCGGACGCTTCAGCGCCAAGCCCGCCGACATCATGCAGGCCATCAACGTCTCCATCGGCGTCGACAAACGCCTGTGGGCGCAGGATCTGGCCGGGTCGCGGGCGCATTGCCGCATGCTGGCCCAACAGGGCATCATCCAGCAGGCTGACGCCGAAGCCATCCTGAACGGACTGGACGTCATCGAGGGCGAGATCACCGGCGGGACCTTCCCCTTCCGCGACGCCTATGAAGACATCCACATGAACGTCGAGGCCCGCCTGTCGGAGCTGATCGGCGAGCCGTCGGGACGTCTGCACACGGCGCGCAGCCGCAACGACCAGGTGGCGACGGACTTCCGCCTGTGGGTGCGCGACGCCTGCGACCGCACCGTGGCGCAGCTGAAAGACCTGCAGGCCGCCCTGCTGGACCGGGCGGAACAGCACGCGGGCGACCTGATGCCCGGCTTCACCCATCTGCAGACAGCCCAGCCGGTGACTTTCGGCCACCACCTGATGGCCTATGTCGAGATGTTCGGTCGTGACGCCAGCCGCTTTTCCGACGCCCGCGCCCGCATGAACGAGAACCCGCTGGGCGCCGCGGCCCTGGCCGGTTCGCCCTTCCCCATCGACCGCCACATGACCGCGGCCGCGCTCGGCTTCGACCGTCCGATGGCCAATAGCCTGGACGCCGTCTCGGACCGCGACTTCGCGCTGGAAAGCCTGGCGGCGGCTTCAATCGCGGCGGGCCACCTGTCGCGTCTGGCCGAGGAGATCGTGGTGTGGATGACGCCGATGTTCGGCTTCGCCACCCTGCCCGACGACCTGACCACCGGCTCGTCCATCATGCCGCAGAAGCGCAACCCCGACGCCGCCGAACTGGTGCGCGCCAAGACGGGCCGCATCAACGGCGCCCTGATCGCCCTGACCACGGTGATGAAGGGCCTGCCTCTGGCCTATTCCAAGGACATGCAGGAGGACAAGCCGCCGGTGTTCGAGGCTTTTGACGCCCTGGATCTGGCCCTGACCGCCATGACCGCCATGGTCGCCGCCATCATTCCCAACACCCCGCGCATGGCCGCCGCCGCGGGCGCCGGTTTCTCGACCGCCACAGACCTGGCCGACTGGCTGGTGCGTGAACTGAACCTGCCTTTCCGCAAGGCGCACCACGTTACCGGCGCCGCCGTGAAGCGGGCCGAGGCCCTGGGCGTCGGCCTGGGCGATCTGCCGCTGGAAGAATTGCAGGCTCTGGATTCCGGCATCACCAAAGCCGTGTATGAAGTCCTGACGCCCGAAGCCTCCTGCGCCAGCCGCCAGAGCTTCGGCGGCACGGCGCCGGAACAGGTCCGCGCCCGCATCGCCGACTGGAGAAGCCGCCTGTGAAAAAGACCCTGATCCTCGCGGGCGCCGCCGCCCTTCTGCTGTCGGGCTGCGGCCGCATGGCCGATCTGGAAGCGCCCGGCGCCGTCCAGACCGAGCGCGCGCCGCGTGACCGGAACGCCAAGTCCCTGCCGGAGCCGGCGACCGTGAACCGCCCGAACAGCCAGAACCCCATCGACAGCGGCGCCTCGGACCCGTTCGGCCGCACGCCGCTCTGATCGGCCTTCCCCCTCCAGACTGGACTCCCCGCCGGTGCATTATTTCGATCTGAAGGACGGCGTTCTGCACGCCGAGGACGTCTCGCTGGAGGCGCTGGCGGCGGAGGTCGGCACCCCGACCTATGTCTATTCCTCGGCCACACTGCGCCGTCACTACGGTCTGCTGCGCGACGCCTGTGATGCGCACAAGAACGCGCTGGGCGAGGCCCTGATCGCCTTTGCGGTCAAGGCCAACTCCAACCTGTCGGTGCTGGCGACCCTGGCTCAGATGGGCTGCGGCGCCGACACCGTGTCCGAGGGCGAGATCCGTCGGGCCCTGGCGGCGGGCGTTCCCGGCGAGCGCATCATCTTCTCGGGCGTGGGCAAGACCGACGCCGAACTGGCCTTCGCCATCGACGTCGGCGTGCGCCAGATCAACGTCGAGTCCTCGGCGGAACTGGAGCGGCTGATCATTGTGGCGGCTGAAAAGGCCGCGTCTCCGGCCATCGCCATCCGCGTCAATCCCAAGATCGGCGCTGGCGGTCACGCCAAGATCACCACCGGCGGCGCGGGCGACAAGTTCGGCGTGCCGGTCGAGGAAGCCCTGGCCCTCTACGCCCGCGCCTCCGCCTCCCCCCACGTCACGCCCGTCGGCCTGGCCTGCCATATCGGCAGCCAGATCACCGACCTCACGCCGCTGGAAAACGCCTTTCGCGTCCTGCGCCAGATGACCGAAACCCTGCGGACGCAGGGCCACAGCGTCACCCGCCTGGACCTCGGCGGCGGTCTGGGCGTGCCCTATTACGGCGACGCGGAAACCGCCTCGCCCGCCGACTATGTCGCCATGGCGGCGCGGGTGCTGGACGGACTGGATGTCGAGGCGGCCTTCGAGCCGGGCCGGCTGATGGCCGCCAACGCCGGCGTGCTGCTGAGCCGGGTCATCCAGGTCAATGAGCGGACCGACGGCCGTCGCTTCCTGGTGCTCGACGCGGCGATGAACGACCTGATGCGCCCGGCCCTCTATGACGCCTTCCACGACCTGAAGCCCGTGCGCCCGCGCGACGGCGACATGCGCCCCTATGACGTGGTCGGGCCGGTCTGCGAAACTGGCGACACCTTCGCGCGCGACCGCGACCTGCCGCCGCTCGAGGCCGGCGATCTGGTGGTCTTCATGAGCGCCGGCGCCTATGGGGCCGTCATGAGCGGAGAATACAACACCCGCCCCCTGGCCGCCGAGGTCCTGGTCGACGGCGAGCGCTGTGCGGTCATCCGCCCGCGCCCGACCTATGAACAGATGTTCGCCCGCGAACCGATGGCGGACTGGCTCTAGGCCTCAGTCCAGCGCGCAGATGTCGGGCAGGCCGCGCATTCCGCCCCTGTGGTCCAGGCCGTAGCCGACGAGGAAGCGGTTGGGGGCCTCCCAGCCGACGAAGTCGGGCTCGGGCGCACGCGCCTCGGGCCAGGGCTTGCGGGCGAAGACACAGGTCAGGACTTCCGACGCCCCGGCTTCCCTGGTGATGCGCACCGCCTCGGCCAGCGACAGGCCGGTGTCGAAGACGTCGTCCAGGATCAGCACACGCTTGCCCGCGATGGGCCGTTGATAAGGCGCATAGACGTCGATCTTGCCGCGACTGGTCTTCTCGTCGCCGTAGGAGGCCAGCCACAGGGCGTCGAACCGGACATGACGACCTTCGCGCGACAGGGCGCGGGTCAGGTCGGCTCCGAACCAGAGCCCGCCGGTCAGCAGGACGGCGGCCACCGTCTCGTCGTCGATGACGGGGGCGATGCGCCGCGCGAGGTCGGCGACGATCGCCTCGATCTCGGATTGCGGCAGGAGAACCGTGGGAGCGGGCGTCGGGTCGTGATCAGCCATGCCCGGCGGATAGACCCTAGGCGGGGCTGCTGTCGAGAGGCTGGGCGTCCACGGGCACCAGATCATAGGCCGTGGCGCGACGCAGACCATCATCCGGCGGCGCACGCCGCGCCGGGCGAGCGGCCGCCTGTTCGATACGCGGAGCGGCGGGAACGGCCGCCTGCTTCTTCGCCGTCTCCAACACGAAGTCGAAGCCTGCGCTGGCGACCTGGCGTTCGGGGTCGGAGACGATGACAGCGAAGCCCTGGACCTTGCCCGGCAAGACCGGCGCGGTCTCCAGACGCACAATACGATGCCCCACCTCGGCGCCCGCGGCATTGATCAGGGCCACCCGCACCGGCGGGGCCACGACCTCATTGTCGCGAATGTTGCGCAAGGCGCCCGAGACGATGACCTTGCCCGGATCATAGGGCGCCAAACGGATGCCGACGGCCTCGAACTCCAGGCCCGCCAGATTCACCGGCGCGCCGACCAGCTTGTAGACGGCGGCGGCCTGGGGCCAGGCCTGGACGATGGACAGGCGGAAGGCGAAAGCCGCGCCGACCAGCGCGAGGAAGACCACGGCCAGACCGGCCCACACCGCGCCCTGCGTCGCCGCGCGGCGCATCCTGCGTTGCTGTTCCGCCTTGGCGCGGAAGGCGCGCGGCAGTTCGGGCGCGGGCGTCTCGGCCAGGGTCTCGGGCGTCTCTTCGCGCTTGCCAAAGCTGGCCTCGGCGACGGGTTCCTCGGTCGCGGCGGACAGTTCGAGCGGTTCGTCCTCAAGCGTCGCGCGCCAGTCATGGCCGCAGGACTTGCAGCGCACGCGGCGGCCGTTCGGGCCGATCGCTTCGTCGGGAACAAAATAGCTGGTGGCGCAGGCGGGGCAGGTCAGTATCATGTCGGCTGACTGCGAGGCTCGACGCCCCCTCCTGTCGAGGCGCCCGCAACGCCCCGGTCCAATACGAAATCTGATGCCAAACTCGACCCGACGCGCCGCCGACCCTGATTCCGCGCCCGACACCGTTCGCCTGCGGGGCGTGGGTTTCGGCTATGCGGACAGGCCCGACGTCCTGCGCGACGTTAACCTTAGTCTGCCGCAGGGCTCTTTCCACTTCCTTACCGGACCGTCCGGCGCGGGCAAGTCTTCGCTTTTGCGCCTCCTGACCCTGGCCGAGCGGCCCCGGACGGGGCGAATCAGCCTGTTCGGACGCGAGGTCACGGACCTGCCGCGCGGCGGCGTGCCCGCCTTTCGGCGGCGGATGGGGGTGGTGTTTCAGGATTTCCGCCTGCTGGATCACCTGACCGCCTTTGAAAACGCGGCCCTGCCCCTGACCCTGACGGGCGGCAAGCCCTCCGATCACGCGGCCGACGTGGCCGAGATGCTGCGCTGGGTCGGCCTGGGCCAGCGCATGGACGCCCTGCCGCCCGCCCTGTCCGGCGGCGAGAAGCAGCGCCTGGCCATCGCCCGCGCCGTCATCACCCGCCCCCGCCTGATTCTGGCCGACGAGCCGACCGGCAGCGTCGATCGCGTCATGGGCGAGAAGCTGATGCGGCTGTTCCAGTCGCTGAACAAGCTGGGCGCCACCATCCTGATCGCCAGCCATGACGAGGCCCTGGCCGAACGCGTCGGCGCCGCCGTCCTGCATCTGGAGAACGGCCATCTGAGCCAAGCCGCTCCGGCGGGGGTGGCCGCATGATCCGCGCCCTGTTCCGACCCGGCCCCGGCCTGCTGTCGCGCGAGGCGGGCGGCGAGCGCTGGCTGATGGTGGTGGTCGCCGTCCTGTGCTTCCTGGCCTCCATCACCGCCGTCGGGGCCCTGGCCGCCGACCGGGCCGCGCACGGCTGGGCGCGTCAGCTGCGGGCCGAGGCCACGGTCCAGGTCCGCCCGCGCGTGGACGAGACCGGTCCCACCGCCGCCGCCCGCGCCGCCGAGACCCTGGCCGGGGTCAAGGGCGTGGCCGAGGCCGAAGCCATGGACCGCAAGGCAGCCGAAAGCCTGTTGCGCCCTTGGGTCGGCGAGGCGGCCCTGCCCGACCTGCCCCTGCCCTATCTGGTCACGGTGCGGCTGGACCCGAACAACCCGGCCAGCGCCCCCACGCTCAGCCGCGCCCTGGCCGAGGCCGGGCTGGACGCCAGCGTCGATGACCACAGCCTGTGGCGCGGCGAGGTCGAGCGTTCGGCGGGCGTCATCACGGCCCTGGCCGGCGCCGCCTTCCTGCTGATCGCGGCGGCCACCGCCGCCGTCATCGCCTACGCCACCCGCGCGGGCATGGCGGCCCAGGCGAGCGTGATCGAGACCCTGAGCCTGAACGGCGCGTCTGACGGCTATGTCGCCGGCCTGTTCCAGCGACGTTTCGGCGGACTGGCGGCCCAGGCCGGCGCCGTGGGCGCGGGCGTCGCGGCCCTGCTGCTGGCCCTGCTGCGCCTGATCGGGGGCGAAGGCGGGCTGACGCCTGCGCTTCCTCTGGCGTTCAGCGATCTGGTCGTTCTGGCCGCCTGTCCCGCACTGGCTTTCGGCGTCGCATTACTGGCCGCCCGCTTCACGGCGCTGGCGAAGCTGGGCGGTCGTGGCTAGTTAGGCATCATGAAGTTCATGACGCTGATCGCCGTGGTGGCGCTGATGTGGCTGGTGGGGCTGTTCGCCTTCGCCGAGCGCGTGCGCGGCCTGACGCCGGCGCCGGAACCCGCGCGCGCCGACGCCATCGTCGCCCTGACCGGCCCCTCGGCCGAGCGCGTCAACGCCGCCATCCGTCTGCTGGAACAGGACAAGGGCCGCCGGGTGCTGATCTCGGGGGTGAACCGCGACGTGCGCCGCCAGGAACTGCGCGCCCTGACGCCGGGCTCCTCCAAGCTGTTCAACTGCTGCGTCGATCTGGGCTTCGAGGCCGAAAACACCGTCGGCAACGCCCAGGAGATCGCCGCCTGGGCCCGGTCCAAGGGCTATGACGACCTGATCGTCGTCACCTCCGACTACCACATGCCGCGCAGCCTGCTGGAGATTCGCGGCGCCGCGCCGGGGGTTCGACTGACGCCCTATGCGGTCTCGACGCCGTCGCTGGACAACTCGCGCTGGTGGCGCGCCGCCGTCACCGCCCGGCGGATGACGCTGGAGTACATGAAATACCTGGCCGTGCTGGGTCGTGAAGGGATGCATCGCCTGACGGGCCGCCATCCGGAACGTCCCGCCGACGCCGAAGCCGACGCCAAGGCCTGAGAATGACCGTCCTGCGCTCCCTGATCTTCACCCTGTGGCTCTATCTGTCGATGGTGGTCTTCGCCGTCGGCCTGTCGCCGGCCCTGCTCATGCCGCACCGCGTCGCCATGAGCGTCATCAAGCTGTGGGCGCGCTTCGTCCTGTTCGGATTGCGCTGGATCGCCGGCGTCCGAGTCGAGGTGCGCGGGCTGGAACACCGCCCGACCGGCCCGGCCCTCATCGCCGCCAAACACCAGGGCATGCTGGACGTGGTGGCGCCCTTCGCCTTCCTCGACGACCCCTGCTTCGTCCTGAAGAAGGAGTTGATGCCCCTGCCCTTCTTCGGCTGGTTCGCCTGGAAGACGCAGATGATCGCTGTCGATCGCGCGGCCCACGCCAAGGCGCTGAAGGACATGGTGCGTCAGACCCGCGCCCGCTTGGCCGACCAACGCCAGATCCTGATCTTCCCGGAAGGCACCCGCACGGTCCCCGGCGAGCCGGCCGATTACAAGCCCGGCGTGGCCGCGATCTATCGCGACCTGGACGCCCCCTGCTGGCCCATCGCCACCAATTCCGGCGTTCACTGGCCGGCCCATGGCTTCAAGCGCCATCCTGGCCTGGTGGTGTTCGAGTTCCTGCCGCCCATTCCCGCCGGTCTGAAGCGCGCCGAGTTCATGGCCGAACTGGAAGGTCGTATCGAAACCGCCTCCACCGCCTTGTTGACGCCCAAAACCTAGGCTTTGCAGAAGCGGCTATATCATCAGCCGTTGACCTGCGATTTTTCATGCCTTCACGCGTCGCCCTCGCCGCCCTGACTGCTCCTCTGGCCGCCGCCGTGGTCGCCCTGACCGCCACCTCGGTCTCAGCCCAGTCGATGCCCTATGAGGCGGTCGAGGCGCCGACGACCTGGAAGGTCGACATCGGCGGAGGGGTGGTGCGCGGCTTCAGCGCCACCGGCAACACCAGCGACGAGTTCAACTTCACCGCCTGGGGCTCGGCCTCCTGGCGCGACGTGGTCTACGCCAACGGTCTGGACGGACTGGGCTGGAACGCAGTCAAGCGCGACGACCTGCGCATGGGCGTGCAAGTGCGCCCGCGCTTCGCCACCGGGGACATCGAGGGCATGGACCGCCCCGAGCTGGGCGCCGACGCGGCGCTCTACGCCTACAAGCGCCTGCCAGGGAATATCGTCGTCGGCGGCCGCATCCAGCATGACGTCAGCGGCGACGACGCGGGGCTGGAGTACTACGGCTCGGTCGGACACCAGCGCGTGACGCGCGTCGGCCTGTTGCAGACCATGGGTTATGTGCGCGGCGGCGACGACGAACGCGCGCGGCGCTACTACGGCGTCACGGCGGCCGAGGCGCCGGGCAGCGGCTATGCTGTGTTCGAGCCGTCCGGCGGACTGTCGGGTCTGGGCGGCGTGATCATGCTGGCCGTACCGATCGGCGACCGTTTCGGCATGGGCGGCTTCATCAACTACGAGCAACGCCTGGGTGACCTGAAGGACAGCCCGCTGGTCGAGGACGACCACGTCTGGCGCGCGGGCCTGATCGGGGTCGTCCGTTTCAACAGCGGCCAGTAGGCCCGATCAGCCGGCGGCGAACTCGCTGAGGGCGTCGATGACGGCGCGGTTCTGGTCATCCGTACCGATGGTGACGCGCAGGCAGTCGGGCAGGCCGTAGCCGCCGACCGGGCGCACGATGATGCCTTTCGAGTTCAGATAATCGCTGGCGGCGACGGCGCTGCGCTTCTCGTCGGCGAAGCGGATCAGGATGAAGTTGCCGGCCGAGGGGAAGACCTCGAAGCCGAAACCGCGGATGGCCTGGGTCATGCGCGGGCGCCAGTCCAGCACCAGATCGCGCGAGGCCTTCTGGTGCGCCTCGTCCGACAGGGCGGCGGTGGCGGCGTCGAGGCCCGGCACCGAGACGTTGAACGGCAGACGGATGCGGTCCACCGCCTGCTCGACCGCCAGCGGGGCGTAGCCGAAGCCGATGCGCAGGCCGCCCAGGCCGTGGATCTTGGAGAAGGTGCGGGTGACGACGATGTTCGACGCCTCGCGGGCCAGACCGAAGGCGCTCTCCCACTCCGGCTCGACCACGAACTCGGCATAGGCCTCGTCCACCACCAGGATGATGTGGGCCGGCAGGGCGGCGTGCAGGCGGCGGATTTCCTCGCCCGAGTTCCAGCTGCCGGTCGGGTTGGACGGGTTGGAGACGTAGACGATGCGGGTGCGCTCGTCGACCTGTTCGAAGATGGCCTCGACCTCGGCCTTCATGTTGGGCTCGGGGGCCAGCTTGACCTCGGCGCTGCAGGCCTTGGCCGAGATGCGGTAGGCGAGGAAGCCGTACTGGCCGGTGACGATGTTGTCGCCGGGCTGCAGATAGGTCTGGTTCAGCAGGGCGAAGACCTCGTCCGAACCGTTGCCGAAGATCAGGCGCTCGGGCTCCAGACCATGATGGGCGGCCACGGCCTCGCGCAGCTTGGTCGCGCGGCCGTCGGGATAGACGTGGATGTTCTTCAGCGCGGCGGCATAGGCCTCGCGCGCCTTCTCGCCGGCGCCCAGGGCGTTTTCGTTCGACGACAGCTTCATCGGCTCGGCGAAGCCCGCGATGGCGCCCTTGCCGCCGACATAGGGGGCGATGTCGAGGATGCCGGGCTTGGGGGCGGGCGCGGCGTTCGGCGCGTCGGTCATGTGCGTCATCCTCGAAGTCTGTGGTCAGTAAACGGGGGCGGCGCCGATGACGCCGCTCATCTGGCCGGGGGCGTCAGTCAGCCGTCCGTCCTCAGCCTGCACATAGCCTGTCAGCACGAACAGCTTCAAGCCGCCGCCCGCCGTCAGGGGCGCGGCGATCAGCCCCGCCTCGCCAAGCGCGGCGACGATACGGGCGTCGGACAGGGGGCTGTCGGTGACCCAGAAGGTGCGATCGTCGCCGGTCGGACCGGGCGCTTCGGTCGAGACCAGAAGGGCCCGCGGGACGCCGGCCGCATCGTCCGGAAGGGCGGCGACGACCTTGAGCATAGGCATGACCAGCAGCCTGCCCCACCAGGGCCGGGCGCCGAGGTCGATCAGGGCGCGCCCGCCTTGGCGCGCCGCAGCCAACGCCTGATCCGGCTCGGCGACCGGGCGGCCGATCAGGCCCCAGCGGTCAGCGGCCAGAGCCTGGGACAGCGGTCCGCAGGTCGCCAGCGCCGGGCCGGTCGCCGCCTCGATGCGCCCCAGCACGGCGCGCAGGGCCGGGCGTTCTGACGCCGGGAGGTCGCGCAGGACCTCACGCAGGGCGATGGCGTCGGCGTCCACGGACCCGCGCGCGCCGGCGGCGAGACGGGCCCGCGCCGCCGCGATCAGGGCGCGGTCCAGCGCCAGCCGCTCAAGGTCTTCCGGCGGTTCGACCAGCATCAGAACAGCTGGGGCGCCGGGGCCAGGGCGAAGGGCCCCAGATAGGTGCGCCCGCCCTTGAAGTTCAGCACCAGATCGACGCCCTGCCCCTGATCCCCCGTCCCGCCCTGGGGCGTGGCGGCGGCGGCGCGGGCGGCGGCGGCGCGATCCACCGAACCGCCCTGCTGGGCGCCGGCCAGACCGACGATGGCGGCCAGAGGCTTCTCGGCGCGCAGGAAGACCTCGCCTTCCAGGCGCCCCTTGTCGTCGGCCGACAGGGCGGGACTGGAGAGGAAGGTCTTGCTCTCGCCCGCGCCCAGTTCGCCCTTCATATCGACGAAGCGCCCGCCGGCGGCGGTCCAGGCCGACAACAGACCTTGGGCGTCGGCCCCCTTGAGCGCGCCGGCTTTCTCGAGCACAGCCTCGACCTGGGCGTTCAGCTTGCCCGACTGGGTCAGGCCTTCGACCGGCCCGTTGGGGCGGCCCTCGCCGTCGACCAGACGGAACAGGACGTCGACGTCATCGGTCGGCGCGTTCGATCCCGCCACGTGCGGCCGCATGTAGAACTGGACCAGACCCGCCTTCGACAGCGGGAAGGGTTCGGCGTCCGGCAGGGCCGTGAAGACCGGCCTGGACAACTCGACCGCCACATTGGGCCAGCGCTGGGTCAGGCCGTGGATGCTCATGCGAATAGCCTCGGCCCGGACCGCCGTCTTGCCCTTGGCGCCGCGCGTCATGACCAGGCCGTCGGGCGCGATGATCACCCACTTGGTCGGGTTGTAGGCGTTGGCCTCGGCCACGATCTCGGGCGCGGCGACCGCGTGGCCCGAGGGGGCGACGACATCGACGTGCTTCATCGCCACCCGCGCCCGCAGGGGCCAGCCGGTCGTGGTGACGCCCGCGTGATTCACTGTCCAGCCCGACTGCTCCAGCCGGGCGATGCGGCCTTCCAGCTTCTTCTCGATCTGCTGCGTGAGGACGAACCACCAGCCGGTCCACAGGGCCAGGCCGACGAAGACGATGGCGAAGGGGATGATCAGCCCTTTGCGGCTGTGGCGGACGGGTTCAGCGTGGGCGTCGGTCATGGGCGCGGTTTAGCAGGCCGCGCGGCTGATGACACGTCCTGTCAGCAGGAACGGGCCAGTCTGTCGTCCGTTCGAATCGCGCCCCGACAGGAGACAAAACCCATGGAAACCCAACAGCTGCATCGCGGCCGACTGATCGACCATCTGCAACTGGTGACCCCCGACCTTGAGGCCAGCCGGCGCTTCTACGGCGCGGTGCTGGAGACGCTGGGCGTGCCGATCGGCGGCGAGGCGGAACGCTTCTTCTGGGCCGACGAACTGTTCGTCTCGGCGGTGGACAGCATAGCCGCGCAGGGCGCTCCGACCGGGCGCTGCCACCTGGCGTTTCAGGCGAAGGACCGGGCCATGGTCGAGGCCTTCCACAAGGCGGGGCTGGCGGCGGGCGGGACCGACAACGGGGCGCCGGGCGAGCGGCCCTATCACCCCGGCTACTACGCCGCCTTCCTGCTGGACCCGGACGGCAACAATATCGAGGCCGTCTTCCACGGCGAGGCTGAGCGCTCGGCCGACAGCGTGGTGGTGACCTTCGAAGAGTAAGGCTTACGCCGTCAGGTCGGCCAGTGTCGCGCCGGCCGCCCGCGCAGCCTCGTCCGGCGTCAGGCCCAGCAGCAGGCCGCGCTGGCCGCCGTTGATCAGGATGCGGTCGAACAGGACGGCGGTCTCGTCCATCACCGTCGGCACGGCCTTCCTCTGGCCGAAGGGACTGACGCCGCCGACCTTGTAGCCCGTCAGGCGCTCGGCGTCGGCGGGCTTCATCATCTGCGCCGACTTGCCCCCGATGGCCGCCGCCAGCTTCTTCATGCTGACCTCGCAGTCGGACGGCACGATGACGCAGGCGGGCTTGGCGTCCACCAGCGTCATCAGGGTCTTGAACACCTGTTCCGGCGCCCAGCCGAGCGCCTCGGCCGTCTGCAATCCCACGCGCGGCGCGTCGGGGTCGTAGTCGTAGGGGAAGAGCTCAAAGACGACCCCGGCCCTGGTGAGGGCCACGGTCGCGGGGGTGGTCTTGGACATGGCGACAACTTCTACGCGTCGCGCTCGAGTTTGTCCCGATCCCGATCCTCCCCCGTGAAACGGGGGAGGGGGACCGCGAAGCGGTGGAGGGGGCGACTACAGGCTCCGGCCCCTACTGATTTCATGCCGTCCGATCCCTGACATCGGTTTCTAGCGTCTGCTCTCGCCCCCTCCACCATGCTGCGCATGGTCCCCCTCCCCCGCTTCGCAGGGGAGGATCGCTTCAGACCGTCTCCGGATTGAGGAACTCCTTCGTCAGCTCCACCGCCTCGGCCAGACCCATGCGCTGGACCTCGGTTCCAGGCGGCAGGCCGGCGAACAGGCGGGTCGGACAGGCGGCGTCCAGCATCAGGAAGACCCCCCTGTCGTCGGCGCGGCGGATCAGGCGCCCGAAGGCCTGTGCTATGCGGCCGCGCGCCAGGGCGTCGTCATAGGTCTTGCCGCCGAAGCGCTCGCGCCGGGCCTTGTGCAACAGGTCGGGACGCGGCCAAGGCACACGATCAAAAGCGAGGACGCGCAAGCTGCGCCCCGGCACGTCCACGCCGTCGCGCACCGCGTCGGTGCCCAGCAGGCAGCTGTCCTGCTCCGCACGGAACACATCCACCAGAGCCCCGACCTCCAGCGGATCGACGTGCTGGGCGTAGAGGGGGACGCCCGCTTTGGCCAGATCTGGCCCCAGCCGCTCATAGACGGTCTTCAACCGACGGATGGCGGTGAACAGGCCGAGGCCGCCGCCGCCCGCGGCCAGAAACAGCTCGCGCATGGCCGCCGCGATCTGGCGCGGGTCGTCCTTCATCAGGTCGTTGACGACGATGACGCGGCTGTTGGCGGCGTAGTCGAAGGGGCTGTCCACCTTCAGCGTCCGCGCCGGCTCGATCAGCCGCGCCGCGCCGGTGCGCATCCGGGCCAACTGGAACGGGTCCTCAGCCGCCGGGTCCGACAGGGTGGCGCTGGTCACCAGCACGCCGTGAGCGGGCATGACGACGGCGGCTTCCAGCGGCACGGTCGGGTCGATCCAGTGGCGGCGCAGGGCCACGTCATGGATGCGGCCGAAGGCGGCCTCGGCGCTGAGCCAGTCGACGAAGTCGGGATCGGGCTCGTCGCCGCCTTCCTCGAGCGCGGCCAGCATGGAGCGCCAGCCCGGCAGGGTCATGCGCGCACGCCGGTCCATGCCGCGCAGGGCCCCTTCGATGCGGGCGCGGGCGGCGCCGTCCAGCTCGGCGGCCTCCTCGTCCAGAATATCCTCGAGGTGGCGCGACAGGGCCAGAAGCGGCGCCTCGACGGCGGCGATGGCGCGGGCGGCGGCGCGGGCGGCCTCCAGCACCGGCTCGGTCGCGGGGCGCAGGGCGCATTCCATGCCGAACTCGGTCCCGCCCGCCTCCTGACTGCGTGCGCGAAGTTGCTCCAGGGCGGCGACGAGGAAGGCTTCGATCGGGCCTATGGGATTGATCTCGCCAGACGCCGGCGCGATGCGGCCCGACACCCCCTCGCCCGGCAGGGCGGCGGCGGCGATCATGGCGTCCTTCAGGGCCTTGGCGGCGGCCTCGTTGTCGGCGCACAGGTCGCCCAGCCTCTGCTCCAGCCCGCGCCCGCGACGGCCGCGCCCCTCGGGACCTCTGATCCAGCGACGCAGCTCGGCGGCCTCCTGACCCGACAGGGCGGCGGAGAAGGCGCTGTCGGCGGCGTCGAACAGGTGGTGGCCCTCGTCGAAGACGATGCGTTTCAGCGCCGCCGTCTCGCCGTCCTGCTTCAGGCCGCGCGCCGAGCGGGCGCCGTCAAAGGCCGCCTGGGTCATGACCAGGGCGTGGTTGGCCACGACGAGATCGGCCCGGCGGCTGGCGCGGATCGTCTTCTCGACAAAGCAGAGGCGGTAGTGCGGACAGGCGGCGTGGACGCATTCGCCGCGCCGGTCGACCAGATTGGCCGGGCTGGCCTGATGGCTGGGCGCCGTCGCATAAAGACCCGGCAGCCAGCCGGGATAGTCCCCGCCGGTCATGTCGCCGTCGCGGCTGTGCGCAGCCCAGCGGCTGGCCAGCCCCATGCCGATCAGGTCGCCGTTCCCCAACTGGGCCGCCTGCATCATGTCCTGCAGGTTCAGCAGGCAGAGGTAGTTTTCACGGCCCTTGCGCACCACCGTCTTCTTGCGACGCTCGGCCTCGTCGGGCCACAGGGCGCGGCTTTCGCGGTCGATCTGGCGTTGCAGGGCGCGGGTGTAGGTCGAGACCCAGGCCGCCCCCGCATTACGCTCGGCCCACAGGCTGGCGGGGGCCAGATAGCCCAGGGTCTTGCCGGTGCCGGTGCCCGCCTCGGCCAGAAGGACGCGCGGGCGCCCTTCTTCGTTGCGCGGCGAAAAGGCGTAGGCGGCCTCGGCGGCGTAGTCGGACTGGGCCGGCCGCGTCTCGTCCAGACCCGAGGCCTGCAGCAGCTTGTCCAGACGGATGCGGGCGCTCTCGCTGTCCACCGGCGCGGATCCGGCCTCGCCGCGCGGGGCCTCGTCCTCCCACTCGGCAAGGCGGGACCAGACGTCCAGCCCCGTGCCGCGCTCGCGACGGTCGCGCAGGGGTCCGGCCTGCAACGCGGCCAGCACCCGCCCGCCCCACGACCAGCCCGCCCGGTCCAGCGTCCCCGCCAGGGAGAAGGCGTCCTCGCGTCCGGGATAGGCGGGATCGGCCAGTTCGTTCAGCAGGTCGGCGGCGGCGTCGCGCAGGGCCTGGGCCTGAGCCTCGGCCCCCTTCGGTTCGCTCCGCCCCATGGCCAGAGCCAGCCCTGTCGGCGAAGGGGCGCAGAACTTGGCGGGCCGCACGAAGGCGTAGAGCTCCAGCACGTCCAGCATGTCGGTCGAGCGCGGCGGCGGGCTGAGGCCCAGGCGACGCGCGGTCAGGCTGGCGTGAGCGACCATGACGGCGCCGCCGAGAAAGACCCCTTCCGCCGCGCCGCGCCCGATCTTCCTGGCCCCCGCCGCGTCGCACACCGCCCCCGCGCCCGGCGGCGTGGCCAGGGCAGGCGGCAGGTCCGCCGCGAACGCGGTCGCAGGCTTGACGTTGGAAGGGGCGGAGACGTCGGTCACCTTCGATCCATAGCGCCCTCAGCCATGAAACGGAACGGGAACGTTCATCCCTCTCGCCAGAGACCGAAAAGGCGATAGGCTCGCTTCAAACGGAGGACCGCCCATGCAGACCCGCCGCATCATGACCGACGGCCTGACGCAACAGGTGATCGAAGCAGGGGAAGGCCCGCTGGTCCTGCTGCTGCACGGCTTTCCCGAGCTGGGGATCAGCTGGCGGGCCCAGGTTCAGGCTCTGGCCGGGGCCGGCTTCCACGCCGTCGCCCCCGACATGCGCGGCTATGGCGGGACCGACAAACCGGCCGATGCGGAGGACCACACCATCCTGCATCTGGTCGGCGACATGGTCGATCTGGTCCGTGCACTGGGCGAGGAACAGGCCGTGGTCGTTGGCCACGACTGGGGCTCGGCCGTCGCCTGGCACTGCGCCCTGATGCGGCCCGACGTCTTCCGCGCCGTGGCGGGCCTGTCCGTGCCCTTCCAGCCGCGCCGCCCCAAGGGTCCGCCGACCGCCGCCATGGCCGCGAACTCAAAGCGCGCCGGACTGGGCGACCTCTACATCAGCCGCTTCCAGTCGCCCGAGGCCCACGTCGAGCTGGACGCCGATCCCGCCATGGCCCTGCGCAAGATGTTCTGGGCCTATGACGGCGCCACCGCCACGGCGGAGCAGTCGACCGGCTTCATGCCCGAGGGCGTCAGTCTGCTCGACAGCATTTCCGACCACGCCATTCTGCCGCCGTGGATGAGCGAGGCGCACTTCGAGGAATACGTCGCCGCGTTCGCCGCCTCGGGCTTCAAGGGACCGCTGGACTGGTACCGCTGCCTCGACCGCAACTGGAGCCTGACCGC
Source organism: Brevundimonas sp. T2-11 (assembly GCF_055397675.1). NCBI lineage: Bacteria > Pseudomonadati > Pseudomonadota > Alphaproteobacteria > Caulobacterales > Caulobacteraceae > Brevundimonas > Brevundimonas sp. T2-11. The sequence continues at coordinate 448,470 of NZ_AP027920.1, read as the reverse complement.
CTTCCTGCAAGGCCGGAAAATTCACCAGCCTGCCCTCTTCATGGTCGGCGACCGCGACCCGGTCCGCCACTACGCCGGTCCGTTTGAGGCGGCGCAGAAGGACTGGCTGACCGCCCTGCGCGGGCAGGTGGTCCTGCCGGGGGCGGGACACTGGCTGCAACAGGAACGGGCGGAGGAGGTGAACGCGGCGCTGATTGAGTTCCTGCGGGCGCTTTAGGTCTTCTCGTCCGGAAGGGGGATGAACTCCAGCGCATCTTCGCTCGGCAGGCTCATGCGGCCGGCCTTCCAGTCGGCCTTGGCCTGATCCAGACGGTCCTGCGACGAGGAGACGAAGTTCCACCAGATCAGGCGTTCGCCCACCGGCTCGCCGCCCAGGGCCATGACGCTGGACGGTTGCAGGGCGGTGACGGTCGGCTCGGCGTGGGCCGACAGGACCACCATCTGGCCCTCGCCAAAGGTGCGGCCGTCGACCTCGATCGCGCCCTTGGCGACGAACAGGGCGCGTTCGCTGTAGCCGCCTTTGGATTTCGGCGGCGGCGGCGCGGCGCGCACGCCCTCGGCCATTTCCCAGTGGACGTAGAAGAGCGGCGATTCGACCGGGGTCCCGGCCCTGGCGCCGAAGGCCTCGCCCGCCACCAGGCGCGCGAACAGGCCCTTGTTCTCATAGGTGGGCTGGGCGTCCTCGCCCAGGTGGGTGAAGGAGGGGGCGATCTCTTCCTTCTCGGTCGGCAGGGCGACCCAGGCCTGCATGCCGTGCATCCGCCCCCCTTGCGCCTTCTTCAGCGGATCGGTGCGCTCGGAATGGACGATGCCGGACCCGGCGGTCATCCAGTTCACCTCGCCGGGACGGATGGGCTGGGTGTAGCCCAGATTATCCCGGTGCATGATCTCGCCCTCGAACAGATAGGTCAGGGTCGACAGGCCGATGTGCGGGTGCGGCCGCACATTGATGGCGTCAGCGCCCGGCGCGAACTCTGCGGGCCCCATCTGGTCCAGAAAGATGAAGGGGCCGACCATCCGGTGCGAATGGAAGGGCAGGACGCGCCCCACCTCGAACCCGCCGAGATCCTTGCGACGCGCGTCGATCACCAGCTCGATCATGCCAGCCCCCTCAGGTCTGTGGTCGTTAGCCGACGTGGGGCGTGATGATGCCCAGCGGCAGGGTGGTGACGTTCTTCACCCCACGCGTGACGATATGGCTGGCGCAGTCGGAGACAATGCCGAGCGTCAGCAGCTTGTCGCGCAGGAACTGGTCGAAGGCGTGCATGTCCGAAGTGATGATGCGCAGGACGTAGTCTTCGCGTCCCGTGATGGTGGCGCACTGCACCACTTCCGGCCAGGTGGCGACGGCGGTTTCGAAGATGTCGAGGTTCTCGCGCGACGGCAGGCTCAGCTTGACGATGGCGTAGACTTCGAAGTCCAGGCCCAGCAGGCCCGCATCCAGAAGCGTGACCCGCTTGCGTATCAGGCCAGAGTCCTCCAGTCTCTTGATCCGGCGCCAGCAGGGCGAGGCCGAGAGGCCGACGCGATCGGCGACCTCGGCGACCGACAATCCGGCGTCCTGCTGCAGGATGTCGAGGATGCGGGCGTCGATAGGATCAAGTTCATCGGCCAAAGGCGTTTCTCCAAAAGGGGATTTTGCGCAATAAAATACCCCAAATCAGCATTTGGCAAGGGTATTTTTAGGAAGGCCAACAGAGACGCGCCATGCTATGCCCTCTTCCTAGAGGAAACGCGGACGGATTAACCGGACGGGACGCATGATGAAGAACACCCCCACCCTGTCGCTGCGCGTGCCGGAGCCCTCGGGTCGTCCGGGCGATGCGCCCGATTTCAGCCACCTGCAGTTCGACCCCGCCGGCGCCGTGAGCCGACCGGAAGTCTCGACCGCCCCCTACGAGATGCGCGACCACGCCTTCCGTCTGGTGCGCGTGCTGGACGACGAAGGCAAGGCTGTCGGGCCGTGGGACCCCAAGCTGGACCCTGAGGTCATGCGTCGCGGCCTGAAGGCCATGATCCTGACGCGCGCCTTCGATGAGCGGATGCACCGCGCCCACCGCCAGGGCAAGACCAGCTTCTACATGAAGTGCACCGGTGAAGAGGCCATCGCGGTCGCCCAGGGCATGATCCTGAGCCGCGAGGACATGGGCTTCCCCACCTATCGCCAACAGGGTCTTCTGATCGCGCGCGGCTATCCGCTGGCGACCATGATGAACCAGATCTACTCCAACGCCGAAGACCCGATCAAAGGCCGCCAGCTGCCGATCATGTATTCGGCCAAGGACTACGGCTTCTTCACGATCTCGGGCAACCTCGGCACCCAGGTGCCGCAGGCCGTCGGATGGGCCATGGCCAGCGCCTACAAGGGCGATGACAAGATCGCCATCAGCTGGATCGGCGACGGCGCCACGGCGGAAGGCGACTTCCACAACGCCCTGACCTTCGCCGCCGTCTATCGCGCCCCGGTCATCCTGAACGTGGTCAACAACCAGTGGGCCATCTCGTCCTTCATGGGCATCGCCGGCGGTCTTGAGACCACCTTCGCGGCCAAGGCCATCGGTTACGGCCTGCCGGCCCTGCGCGTGGACGGCAACGACTTCCTGGCCGTCTGGGCCGCGACCCAGTGGGCCGAGGAGCGCGCGCGCACCAACCAGGGCGCCACGGTGATCGAACTGTTCACCTATCGCGGCGCCCCGCACTCGACCTCCGACGACCCCAGCCGCTATCGCCCCGGCGACGAGCACGAGAAATGGCCTCTGGGCGACCCGATCGAACGCCTGAAGCAGCACCTGATCGTCCTGGGCGAATGGTCCGACGAACAGCATGAAGCCGCCGAAAAGGACGCCGTCGAGCAGGTCCGCGCCGCCGGCAAGGAATCCGAGGCCATCGGCACGCTCGGCCAGTCGCGCCCCAGCGTGAAGACCATGTTCGAAGAGGTCTATGCGACCGAGGACTGGCGCCTGATCGAACAGCGCCGCGAGGTCGGAGTCTGAGCATGACCACTGCCCCCATGAACATGATTCAGGCCCTGAACTCGGCCATCGACGTCAAGATGGCCGAGGACCCCAACGTCCTGTCGTTCGGCGAGGACGCCGGCTATTTCGGCGGCGTCTTCCGCGTCACCGACCAGCTGCAGCAGAAGCACGGCCTGACGCGCAGCTTCGACGCCCCCATCAGCGAGTGCGGCATCGTCGCCACGGCCATCGGCATGGGCGCCTATGGCCTGCGCCCGGTCGTCGAGATCCAGTTCGCCGACTACATCTATCCGGCCTACGACCAGATCGTCTCCGAAGCGGCCAAGATGCGCTACCGCTCGGGCGGCCAGTTCACCTCGCCCATCACCATCCGCAGCCCCTACGGCGGCGGCATCTTCGGCGGCCAGACGCACAGCCAGTCGCCGGAAAGCCTGTTCACCCACATCGCGGGCCTGAAGGTCGTCATTCCGTCGACCCCCTATGACGCCAAGGGCCTGCTGACCGCCGCCATCGAGGACGACGATCCGGTCGTCTTCTTCGAGCCCAAGCGCCTCTACAACGGTCCCTTCGACGGCTGGCACGAGAAGCCGGTTTCGCCGTGGAAAACCCAGGAGCTGGCCCAGGTCCCGACCGGCAAGTACGTCGAGCCGATCGGCAAGGCTCGCGTGATGAAGGAAGGGTCCGACGTCACCATCCTGGCCTACGGCACCATGGTCTGGGTCGCCCTGGCCGGCGCCGAGCACGCCGGCGTGGACGCCGAGGTCATCGACCTGCGCACCCTGGTGCCGCTGGACATCGAGACCATCGAGGCCAGCGTCAGGAAGACCGGTCGCTGCGTCATCGTGCACGAAGCGCCGAAGACCTCGGGCTTCGGCGGCGAGCTGTCGGCCCTGGTTCAGGAGCGCTGCTTCTATCATCTGGAGGCGCCCATCGCGCGCGTGACCGGCTGGGACACCCCCTACCCGCACGCCTTCGAGTGGGAATACTTCCCCGGCCCGCAACGCGTGGCCGACGCCCTGAAAGCCGTCATGTCGGGAGGCCGTTAAGATGGGTCGTTTCGTCTTCAAGCTGCCCGACGTGGGCGAAGGCACCGCCGAGGCCGAACTGGTCGCCTGGCACGTCGCGGTCGGCGACATGGTCGAGGAAGACCAGATCGTCGCCGACGTCATGACCGACAAGGCCACGGTGGAAATCACCGCCCCGGTCAGCGGCAAGGTTCTGGCCATCCACGGTCAGGCCGGAGAGATGGTGCCCGTGCGCGGCCCCCTGGTCGAGTTCGAGGTCGAGGGCGCGGGCAATGCCGAAGAGGCTCCCTTCCCCCTTGATGGGGGGAGGGCTGGGGATGGGGGTGAAGCCGCCGCCGTCGTCACCGTTTCCGCTGAAGTCACCCCCACCCCACCCTCCCCCATCAAGGGGGAGGGCTCAAAGGAGTCCAATCCGGCTCCCGGCGCCAACCATGTCTTCAAGCTGCCCGACGTGGGTGAAGGCACGGCCGAGGCCGAACTGGTCGGCTGGCACGTCAAGGTCGGCGACGCGGTCGAGGAGGATCAGATCCTCGCCGACATCATGACCGACAAGGCCACGGTCGAGATCACCAGCCCGGTCAACGGCGTGGTCGTCGCCCTGCACGGCGAGGCGGGCCAACAGGTCCCCGTCGGCGGTCCCCTCGTCAGCTTCAAGGTCGAAGGCGCGGGCAATGTCGCCGCCAAGGCCGAAAAGGCCGCGCCGGCTCCGGCCGCCAAGCCCGCCGCCGCTGCACCCAAGGCCGACGCCAGGCCCGTCCCCGCCATGACCGGCCGCCAGCCGGGCGAACGCGCCCTGGCCTCGCCCGCCGTGCGCAACCGCGCCCGTGATCTGGGCGTCGACCTGGCCTTCGTGCCCGGTTCGGGTCCGGCGGGTCGCATCCAGCATGAAGACCTGGACGTCTACGTCGCGCGCGGCGGCTCGCTGCCCGCCGCGACCGGCACGGCCTCCTCGACCTACGCCCGCGCCGAGGGCGCCACCGAGGTCAAGATCATCGGCCTGCGCCGCAAGATCGCGGAGAAGATGGCCGAGAGCGTCCGTCGCATCCCGCACATCACCTATGTCGAGGAAATCGACATGACGGCCGTGGAGGAGCTGCGCGCCCACCTCAACGCCACGAAGTCGAAGGACCAGCCCAAGCTGAACGTCCTGCCCTTCATCGCCCGCGCCATCGTCGTGGCCCTGCGCGACCAGCCGCAGATCAACGCCACCTATGACGACGAGGCCGGCGTCCTGACGCAGCACGCCCCGGTCCATCTGGGCATCGCCGCCCAGACGCCGAACGGCCTGATGGTCCCGGTCGTCCGCCACGCCGAGGCGCTTGACCCCTACGCCACCGCCCTGGAAATCGCCCGCGTCTCGGGCGCCGCCAAGGACGGCTCGGCCAAGCGCGAGGAGCTGTCCGGCTCGACCATCACCATCACCTCGCTGGGGACGCTGGGCGGCGTGGTTCACACGCCCATCATCAACCACCCCGAGGTCGCCATCGTCGGTCCGAACAAGATCGCCGAACGCGTGGTGGTCAAGGACGGCCAGATGGTCGTGCGCAAGATGATGAACCTGTCCTCCAGCTTCGATCATCGCATCGTCGACGGCCACGACGCCGCGGTCTTCGTGCAGCGCATCAAGGGCCTGCTGGAGAACCCGGCCACGCTCTGGATGCACTAGTGAAGCACAGCGCGGCTATAGCTCTGGCGATAGCCGCGCTGTTGGCGGCAGATGCGGCAAATGCCTGCTCCCTCTTCCCACTAGAGGCAACGTTCAGAACATCGCCTGTGGCCTATGAGGCCGAAGTGACAAAAGTTCGCCGTATCTGGTGGCCCGATCGTTCGCAGCGCCGTCTGGGTCGGGTCTACGAAGCCGAATTCAGGCTGATAGGACCTGTTCGTCCTCGTGTGGTGCCGATTTATCGCTGGGACAGAAACGATGACTGTGATCCAGCCTCCCCCGTCAAGCGAGGCCAGCATGTCTGGTTGTTGCTGGAGAGAGATCCGGTGGCCGCCAGACAGAGCTACATCGACATGCTGGCTAGCTCTGAAGAAGCGGGTGACCCGCTTAGCGCTTTGCCAGCCCTCAGTCCCGATGACTACCTCGAAGAAGTGATTGTTTACCCCTACACCGACGATCTTTCGAAGGTGCGGGAAATCCTTGAAGATTATAGGCCAATCCCATGACCCAGACCCTCAAGACCAAAGTCCTGATCATCGGCGCCGGGACCGGCGGCTATGTGGCGGGAATCCGTTGCGGCCAGTTGGGGCTGGAGACCGTGCTGGTGGACGCCTCGCCGGGCCTTGGCGGCACCTGCCTGAACGTCGGCTGCATCCCGTCCAAGGCCATCATCCACGCGGCGGGCAAGTATGAGACGGTGGCCAAGGCCGCCGGCGACGGCACCCTGGGCATCACCGCCTCGACCCCGGCCATCGACCTGTCCAAGACGGTCGAATGGAAGGACGGCATCGTCAGCAAGCTGAACGCCGGCGTCGCCGCCCTGCTGAAGAAGGCCAGGGTCAAGGTCATCAAGGGCTGGGCCGGGTTCTCGGACGCCAAGACCTGCACCGTGAAGACCGATGACGGCGACATTCGCATCACCGCCGAGCACGTCATCCTGGCCACGGGATCGGAGCCGGTCGAACTGCCCTTCCTGCCCTTCGGCGGCGACGTCATCTCCTCCACCGAGGCCCTGAGCCTGCCGGAAGTGCCGAAGAAGCTGGTCGTCGTCGGCGGCGGTTATATCGGCCTGGAGCTGGGCATCGCCTTCCGCAAGCTGGGCGCCGAAGTCGCCATCGTCGAGATGGCCGAGCGCATCCTGCCGCTCTACGACAAGGCCCTGACCGACCCGGTCGCCAAGTGGCTTACGAGCCACGGCGTGCAGATGCTGCTCGGCGCCCGCGCGGGCGGTTTCGGCGACGGCAAGCTGAACGTCACCGACAAGGACGGCAATCCGATGCAGTTGGACGCCGACAAGGTGCTGGTCACCGTCGGCCGCCGTCCACGCACCCAGGGCTGGGGTCTGGAGACCATGGGCGTGGCCATGGACGGCCCCTTCGTGAAAGTCGACCAGCGCTGCGCCACCAGCATGAAGAACGTCTGGGCCGTCGGCGACCTGACCGGCGAACCCATGCTGGCGCACAAGGGCTCGGCCCAGGGCGAGGTCGTCGCCGAAATCATCGCGGGCCATGACCGCGTCTTCGACCCGGTCACCATCGCCGCCGTCTGCTTCACCGAGCCGGAAATCGTCTCGGCGGGCCTCGGCGTCGACGACGTCAAGGGCCGCGACGACGTGATCCAGGCCGTCTTCCCCTTCGCCGCCATCGGCCGCGCCCTGGCCATCGAAGCCGGCGAAGACGGCGGCTTCGTCCGCGTCATCGCCTCCAAGTCGGACCACCGTCTGCTCGGAATTCAGGCCGTCGGCCAGCACGTCTCGGAACTGTCCAACAGCTTCGCCCAGATGCTGGAAATGGGCGCCGTGCTGGAAGACGTGGCCGGCACCATCCACGTCCACCCGACCCTGGGCGAAGCCTTCCACGAGGCCAGCCTGCGCGCTCTGGGCCACGCCATTCACATCTAAGTCCCCTTCTCCCCTTGAGGGAGAAGGTGTCGTGCGGAGCATGACGGATGAGGGGTGACGACGGCGCCGCTTGATCGCTCAGGCGGCGCCGATGTTCTTCTTCCTGACAGACCGGCGCTGACACCCCTCATCCGAGCGCCTCCGGCGCCCACCTTCTCCCTCAAGGGGAGAAGGAACCGCTTACGCTTGCCTCACGCCTACGAAAGACCGACCCTCCCGCAAACGGGAGGCTTCGATGAGCGCCGAGACCCACTATCTGGCCGTCTTCACCAGCGACAAGACCGGCCCCAAGTGGCGGGCCTGGCGCGCCATGAGCGAGGCCGAGCAGGCCGAGACGGCCCGCCTCGGCGTGGCCGCCGTCGCCGAATGGGAGGCGAAGCACCGCGACTCCATCGTCTTTCAGGGCGGCCCGCTGGGCCCAACCAAGCGCATCGGCGACGACGGCGCCGTGACCGACGTGGTCAACCTGTTGACCGTCTTCATGGTCGTGCGCGCCGACAGCTTTGATGCCGCCGCCCGCCTGTTCGAGAACCACCCGCACATGAGCATCTTCGTCTGCGACGGGGTGGAGGTGATGCCGGTGCTGGGGTGAGGCTCAGTCGGCGCCCGGCGTACAGTCCGGGTCCGGGAACCAGTCGGCCGCGAGGTCGCGCCAGTCCGCGTTATCCCGCTCGATCAGGGCCAGCTTCCAGTCGCGCAGCCATTTCTTGATCCGCCGCTCGCGCCGGATCGCATCCAGCATCAGGGCGTGCTGCTCGAACCAGACCAGACGGGTGCAGTCGTTCTCGTCGGTGAAACCGGGAAAGGCGCGCGTCCTGTGCTTCCACACGCGGCTTTCGAGATTGGAGGTCGAGCCGGTGTAGAGCGTCCCGTTCCGCCCGCTCGCCATGATGTAGGTCGCGATGAAGGTGCGATGGGTCGCCATGCGGCCACGCTAACCCGCACTCCCTCTTTCGTCATCCTCCGGCGAAGCGAAGCGGAGACCGGGGGACCCAGCGGCGCCGAAGGCGATCTTCGGCGGCCGCCGAGCGTGAATCTTTCGCGCTCCCGCGCGCCGCTGGGTCCCCCGGTCTGCGCCGCTGACGCGGCTTGCCGGAGGATGACGGAAGGGGGATTCCTCATGCGCTTCTCTTGATCTTCAAATGAGAAAGATGTGCAAATAGAATGATGAATGATCACGACGACATCCGCCTTTTAGTTTTTGTGAGGCCAACAGATACCTCGACAATTTTAGGACTTGAAAAACGGATGAAATCCTTCCTCAAAACTGGGGACGGAAGCGAGTGCCTAGATACCAAAGCATTCTCCTCGTTCCACAAAACTGGCCAGATCGCTGACTATTTGCTTTGGAACAAAAAATTCATCGCAGAAATGAAGACCGTCAATGGATACCCCACGGAACGCATTGAACGTCTGATCGATGAGGAGTTGCGAAGCGAACCTCGTATGGTCGTTTTTGGAGAGGTGGGCATCCAGCGCATTCTATCGACCAGAGACAATGGTGCCGAGGTGAACCGACTGATGGTCAACATCGGAGGGCGGCCAATTAGGAAATTACTCAAACAGGCCAACCCACAGATTGCCGACACCCGCGCCAAACTAGGGATACCGGAAGCAGCAGGTCTTGCGATTGTTCTGATCGATAAACCACAGAAGGTGGAGGCAGCGATTGCTGCCCATGCTGTTCGCGAAGCTTTGAGGGCCGGAGAACCGCTGCTCGATCAGATCGACTTCGTTTGGATATCAATTGAGGCCCACAAGATACGCTTACCAGACGGGCGTCTAGGTTTTCCAGAACTCGGAATATGGCGAGCAAACCGCCGACCGGACATTGACCGTGCCATGATGGGTCAAATGTTTGATGCGTGGGCAGCTTTCAACGGCACTGAAATGGAGCACCTTGACCACACTTCAAGTTGGAAAACCCTAACCCCCATCGGAGATGGATGGCCGCTGAAGCTAGGCTTACATTGAAGTTGTCAATGCACCCGCGCCTTGCCGATCTCCAGCCCGTCGGCGCCTGCTGACACGGCCACCACGCTGCCGTCCTCGATCTCTCCGGCCAGCAGCTTCTTGGCCATGGGGTCGACCAGTTCCTTCTGGATGACGCGCTTGAGGGGGCGGGCGCCGTAGACGGGATCGTAGCCCTTGTCGGCGAGCCAGGTCAGGGCGCTGTCGTCCAGGGCCAGAGTCAGGCGACGGTCGGCCATCAGCTTCTCCAGACGCGCCAGCTGGATGCGGACGATGCCGCCCATCTGTTCGCGGCCGAGGCGGTGGAACAGGATGATCTCGTCGATGCGGTTCAGGAACTCGGGCCGGAAGTGGGCGCGGACCTGTTCCATGACCAGGGGGCGGACGGCCTCGACGTCCTCGCCCTCCGGCTGGTCGGCCAGATACTGGCTGCCCAGGTTGGAGGTCATGATGATCAGGGTGTTCTTGAAGTCGATGGTGCGGCCCTGACCGTCAGTCAGGCGGCCGTCGTCCAGCACTTGCAACAGCACGTTGAAGACGTCGGGGTGGGCCTTCTCGACCTCGTCGAACAGGACGACCTGATAGGGGCGACGACGCACGGCCTCGGTCAGGGCGCCGCCCTCGTCATAGCCGACATAGCCGGGAGGGGCGCCGATCAGACGGCTGACCGAGTGCTTCTCCATGTATTCGGACATGTCGATGCGGGTGATGGCGTTGTCGTCGTCGAACAGATAGCCGGCCAGGGCCTTGGTCAGCTCGGTCTTGCCCACGCCCGTCGGTCCAAGGAAGAGGAAGCTGCCCAGCGGCTTGTTGGGATCGTTGAGCCCTGCGCGAGCGCGGCGGACGGCGTCGGACACGGCCTCCAGCGCCTCGTTCTGGCCCACCACGCGGCGGCCGAGCTCCTCTTCCATCTTGAGCAACTTCTCGCGCTCGCCCTCCAGCATCTTGTCGACGGGCACGCCGGTCCAGCGGCTGACCACGGCGGCGATCTGCTCGGCGTCGACCACCTCGGGCGTCAGGGGACCTTCCGCCGGTTTCTCGGCGGCTTCGGCCTCAGCCAGCTGGCGTTCCAGCTGCGGGATCTGGCCGTAGGCGATTTCCGAGGCGCGGCCGAGGTCGCCCGCGCGCTGGGCGGCGGCCAGTTCGGCGCGCAGACGGTCGAGGGTTTCACGCAGCTGGGCGCCCTGCCCCACCTTGTCCTTTTCCGACTTCCAGCGGGCGGTCATGTCGTCCGACTGGCCCTCCAGATCGGCGATCTCGTCCTCCAGCTTCTCCAGACGCTGCTGCGAGGCGCTGTCGCTCTCCTTCTTCAGGGCCTCGCGCTCGATCTTGAGCTGGACCAGACGGCGGTCGATCTCGTCCAGCGCCTCGGGCTTGGAATCGACAGCCATGCGGACGCGCGAGGCGGCCTCGTCGATCAGGTCGATGGCCTTGTCGGGCAGGAAGCGGTCGGTGATGTAGCGGTTCGACAAGGTGGCGGCGGCGACGATGGCGCTGTCGGAAATGCGCACCCCGTGGTGGACCTCGTACTTCTCCTTGAGGCCGCGCAGGATCGACACCGTGTCCTCGACGGTGGGCTCGGAGACGAAGACCGGCTGGAAGCGACGGGCCAGGGCCGCGTCCTTCTCGACGTGCTTGCGGTATTCATCCAGCGTGGTGGCGCCGACGCAGTGCAGCTCGCCGCGCGCCAGGGCGGGCTTGAGCAGGTTGGAGGCGTCCATGGCCCCGTCGCCCTTGCCGGCGCCGACCAGGGTGTGCATCTCGTCAATGAAGAGGACGATCTGGCCTTCGGCGGCGGCGACCTCGTTGAGCACGGCCTTCAGCCGCTCCTCGAACTCGCCGCGATACTTCGCCCCGGCGATCAGGGCGCCCATGTCCAGCGACAGGACCTTCTTGTCCTTCAGGCTTTCGGGCACGTCGCCGTTGACGATGCGCAGGGCCAGACCTTCGACGATGGCGGTCTTGCCGACGCCGGGCTCGCCGATCAGGACGGGGTTGTTCTTGGTGCGACGCGCCAGGACCTGGATGGTGCGGCGGATTTCCTCGTCGCGACCGATGACGGGGTCGACCTTGCCGTCGCGCGCGGCCTCGGTCAGGTCGCGGGCGTAGCGCTTCAGGGCGTCGTAGCTGTCCTCGGCCGAGGCGTTGTCCGCGATCTTGCCCTTGCGCATCTCGGTGACAGCTTCATCGAGTTTCTTCGGCGTGACGCCGGCGGATTTCAGCGCCTCGGCGGCGGCCCCGCCTTCCTTGGCGATGGCGGCGAGCAGGCGCTCGGTGGTGACGAAGGCGTCGCCGGCCTTTTTCGAGGCCTCCTCGGCGGCGTTGAAGACGCGGGCGGTGTCGCCGTCCAGATAGAGCTGGCCCGAGCCGCCCTCGACCTGGGGCCGCTTCTTCAGCAGGCCTTCGGTCACCAGTTCCACGGCGGACGGATCGCCCCCGGCCTGATCGATCAGCTTGCGGGCCAGGCCGTCGCGTTCTTCCAGCAGCACCTTCAGCAGGTGCTCGGGCGCGAACTGCTGGTGACGACGAGCCAGCGCCAGCGACTGGGCGGATTGAACGGCCTGTTTGGCGCGGTCGGAATAGAGGTCGAGATTCATGTCGTTGGTTTCCCCTCGGGAGGCGGATTTCGACTCAATGCGCCCTTACACGAAGCGACGCCTTGAGCTGTCGCAAAGGAGGTGGGTGTGGCCTGGATGACACGCAAGGGGCGCGGCATGGAACCTTAAGCGTCGCCGTGCGCTAGGGCCCCATGCTGACGACCAAGATGAACCCCCGCGTCTTCTGGGGGGCCAGCGCCATCGCGGGCGGGCTGCTGCTGCTCGCCATGATGGCCCCCGCCACATCCGACCTGTTGTTCGGGCGCGCCCAGGCCTGGGTGGTCGAGACCTTCGGCTGGTTCTACGTGGCTTCCGTGGCGGGCTTCATGCTGTTCGTCGCGGCGCTGGCCGTCGGACCGACGGGGCGGCTGAAGCTGGGGCCGGACGACGCCGAGCCGGACTTCCCCTATGTCTCGTGGCTGGCCATGCTGTTCGCGGCGGGCATGGGGATCGGCCTGATGTATTTCGCCGTGGCCGAGCCGGTGCAGCACTACATCGCCCCGCCCGAGGCCCAGCCCGGCACGCTGGACGCCGCGCGCGAGGCCATGGTCATCACCTATACCCACTGGGGCGTGCACGCCTGGGCCATCTACGCCGTGGTGGGCCTGAGCCTGGCCTATTTCGCGCACAGGAAGGGCCTGCCCCTGACCATGCGGTCCAGCCTCTATCCCCTGCTGGGCAGGCGGGTGAACGGCCGGCTGGGCGACCTGGTCGACATCTTCGCCATCTGCGGGACCCTGTTCGGCATCGCCACCTCCCTGGGTTACGGCGTGGCGCAGATGACCTCGGGCCTGAACTACGTCTTCGGCCTGCCCAACGACGTGATCATGCAGGTCGGGCTGATCGTCGTCGTCATGGGCGCGGCGACCATCTCGGTCCTGACCGGGGTGGACAAGGGGGTGCGGCGACTGTCCGAGCTGAACCTGTTCATCGCCGTCTGCCTGATGCTCTTCGTGCTGATCGTCGGGCCGACCCTGTTCCTGCTACGGGCCTATGTGCAGAATTTCGGCCTCTATCTGGACCACTTCTTCGAGCGCACCTTCACCCTCTATGCCTATGAGCCGCGCGCCTGGATGGCGGACTGGACCCTGCTCTACTGGGCCTGGTGGATTTCGTGGTCGCCGTTCGTGGGCATGTTCATCGCCCGCATTTCGCGCGGGCGCACGGTGCGGGAGTTCCTGATCGGCGTGCTGCTGGTCCCGTCGGGCTTCACCTTCCTGTGGATGACGGTCTTCGGCAACACGGCCATGAGCCTGGACCTGGGCGTGGCGGCGGGCGCCATTTCGGACGCCGTCCAGACGGACCTGTCGACGGCCCTGTTCCACTTCTTCGAATACCTGCCCGGCACGGCGATCACCTCGGTCCTGGCCATCGCCCTGGTGGCGGTCTTCTTCGTCACCTCGGCGGATTCCGGCTCGCTGGTGATCGACACCCTGGCCTCCGGCGGGGCGGAGGATACGCCGCGCTGGCAGAGGATCTACTGGTGCGTGATGCAGGGGCTGGCGGCGGCGCTTCTGTTGCTGGCCGGGGGCCTGGGCGCCCTGCAAGCGGCGACCCTGGTGGCGGCCCTGCCCTTCGCCGTCATCATGATCCTGGCCTGTTTCGGTCTGGCGCGGCAGATGAACGCCGACCTGCGCGGCGAGACGGTGGAGACCGAGGCCCCGCCCCTGCGTGAACAGCTCAAGCGCATCCTGGCGCCCGCCAGCCGCCGCGACATCGACCGCCAGATCGCCCGTCACGGCGCCCCGGCCCTGGAAGAGGTGCGCGCCGCCGTGGCCGCCGAGGGACTGGAGAACAGCGAGGTCCAGAGCGACGACAACGGCGTCTGGCTGCGGGTCGAACACGCCAACGGGCGGGACTTCCTGTATCGGCTGGGCGCGCGCTCGCGGCCCCTGCCCGCCCTGACCGCGCTGGAGGCCCCCGAAAGCCGACGCGCCCTGGAGTGGCGCCTCAGCGCCGTGACCGGCGACGGCACGCGTCCGCGTGACGTGACCGGCTTCACCCGCGCCCAGATCGTCGCCGACGTGCTGGAGCATCTGCAAAGGTGGCGGCTGGCGGCTTAGAAGGCGCTACGCCCCCCTTGGCCCGGAGGACAGGCGGCGTTAGCGTCGCCGTTCAGTCTCCGGGAGCGTCCTTGATGTCCATCCGCCTGTCGCGCCGCGCCGCGCTGATCTCTTCCGCCGTCGCCGCCTCGGGCGCGGCCCTTCCCGCGACCGGCTGGGCCCAGACCAGCGCCGACACGCGCACCGACGAGGAGATCGCCGCCGCCGCCGACGCCTGGGTGCAGCGCTGCATGACGGCCTGGCCCGAACAGCCCGCCGTGTCCCTGGCCCTGGTCCGCGACGGCAAGACGGTGCTGGCCAAGGGCTATGGCGTGCGCCGTCAGGGCAAGGCCGAACCGGCCGACGAACACACCCTGTTCGCCATCGCCTCCAACTCCAAGAACGTCACCGCCGCCTGCCTGGCCATCCTGGTCGACGAGGGCAAGGTGAAGTGGGACGAGCCGATCCGCACCTATCTGCCCGGCTTCACCCTGTCGGACCCCATGGTGGGCGAGCGCATCACCGTGCGCGACACGCTGAGCCACCGCGCCGGGTTCGGTCTGGGCGCCGGCGACCTGCTGTTCTGGCCCAACAGCGACCGGACGCGGGCCGAGGTTCTGGCCCAGGCCGCCTTCGTGCCGATCGAGGACGGGTTCCGCGAGGACTACCACTACTGCAACCTGATGTTCGTGGTCGCGGGCGCGGTGATCGAGAAGGTGTCGGGCCTGTCGTGGGAGGATTTCGTCCAGACCCGCATCTTCGACAAGGTGGGCATGGGCGAGAGCGTGCCCCTGGCGCGTCTGGCCGATCCGAAGAAGTCCGCCCTGCCGCACGGCCGCGTCGGCCCGCCCCTGCGCTATCAGGGGGCGATGACCCAGATCGCCGAGTCCATCGTCGAGGTCTGGAACTGGGATTCGGCGGCGGCGGCGGGCGGCATCTGCGCCAGCGCCCACGACTGGGCCAAGTGGATCGCCGTGCGCCTGAACGACGGCAAGCTGGCCGACGGGACGCGCCTGTTCTCCGAAGCCGCCGCGCGCGAGATGTACAAGCCCAACATCGTCGTCTCCTCGTCCAACGGGCCGACGGCGGCCCTACCCAACCGGGCCGTGGCCTCGACCTACGCCATGGGCTTGCAGGTGCAGGACTATCGCGGCGAGCGGCTGGCGACCCACGGCGGCGGCTCGCCCGGCGGCATCTCGGCCACGGTTCTGATCCCTGGCCGCAAGATCGGCTTCAGCGTCTTCACCAACGCCGAGGAGAGCTTCCTCTTGCGCGCCCTGCGCTCCGGCCTGTCGGACATCGCCATGAACAAGGTCGACGTCGACTGGATCGCCGATTCCAAGCGGATCGAGGCCGAAGGGACCGAGAAGTCGCTGAAGGCCGCCGTCGAGATCGACGCCAAACAGGCGGCGGGCGCGGCGCCCTCCATGCCGCTGGAGGCCTATGCCGGAACCTGGCGCGATCCCTGGTACGGCGACATCGTCATCGAGCCGAAGACCGAGGGACGCGGCCGCAACCGCAAGTCGGGCCTGTGGCTGCGCTTCACCCACACCCCGGCCTTGCAGGGCTGGCTGGAGCCCTATGACGGCGAGACCTTCCGCACCCGCTTCCCCGACAAGCGCGAGGAAGACGCCTTCATCACCTTCAGCATCGCCACGGCCAAGCCTGCGACCGCCACGGTCAAGGGCGTCTCGCCCGACATCGACTTCTCTTACGACTATCAGGATCTGCGGCTGACGCGGATCTAGGCTCTCACCTGGCGGAAACGACCATGATCCCACTAGCCTGTGCGTCGCTTCTCATATCTCTTCCCGGCCTTCACAGCGCATCGACGTCAGCCGAGACGCAGGCGGCCATCGCGTCGGACCGGATCCTGACGGCCCTGGT
The DNA here is from genome assembly GCF_055397675.1 of Brevundimonas sp. T2-11. Classification (NCBI taxonomy): domain Bacteria; kingdom Pseudomonadati; phylum Pseudomonadota; class Alphaproteobacteria; order Caulobacterales; family Caulobacteraceae; genus Brevundimonas; species Brevundimonas sp. T2-11. Next base: position 432,407 of record NZ_AP027920.1, on the reverse strand, counting down.
GGAGGTCAACGGCGTGCCAGGCATGGGCGCCGCCGTCTGGCAGGACGGTGAACTGGTCTGGTCCGGGTCAGCCGGCTACGCCGATGCGGAGGCTCGTCGTCCAGTCGACGCCGATACGGTCTTTCGCCTGGCCAGCGTGTCCAAGCTCCTGGCCGCCACAGCCGCCGGACGCCTGCAACAGGAGGGGCGGCTGGATGTCGACGCATCGGTGCGCAGCCGCCTGACCTGGCTGCCCGACCGTTGGCCGACGCTGACCAGTCGCCAGATCGCCGCCCACATCTCGGGCCTGCCCCACTATCAGATCATGGATATGGGCCGTGGCGGCCATCGCTACGCTTCGGTCCGCGAGGCCGTCGGCATCTTCCAGGATCGCGACCTGCTGACGCCCCCCGGCCAGAAATACCAGTACTCCTCCTGGGGCTACACCCTGTTGTCCGCCGTGGTCGAGGAGAGCGCCGGACGCCCCTATCTCGACTATGTGCGCGAGACCATCACGCCCGGCCTGCGGATCGGCCCTGACCAGACCGACAGCGGCGACCTCGACGCCTCGACCGCCTATGACTATGCGGACGGCGTTCTGGTGCGGGCCGCGCCCCATGACCTCAGCTACACCTGGGGCGGGGGCGGGATGGCCGCGACAGCGCCTGACCTGGCCCGCTGGGGCGGTCGCGTGCTGTCCGGCGAAGTCGTGCAGCCGGAAACCCTGGCCTGGATGACGACGCCGGCCCGACTGGACACCGGCGCCGAAGTGGACGAGGGCGCCTACAAGGTCGGTTTCGGCTGGCGGGTCGCCAGCGATCGCGACGGCCGACGCCTGTTCCACCACGCCGGCGTCACGGTCGGCGCGCGCAGCGCCCTGTTGCTCTATCCCGATCAGGCGACCAGCGTCAGCGTCCTGTCGAACGCGCCCTGGGTCTCGGCCATCGAACAGACGGCGCAGATGCTGGCCGCGCCGTTCACGCCCGCCCCTGGCGACGCCGCCTTCGTCGCCTGCCCGGTCGCGACGACGGCCTACGACGGAAGCTATGGCGGCGAGCCGCTGAACGGCGCCGCCCGCTTCGCCCTGGAAGACGGCCTCTGCGTCGGCCAGTTGTCCCTGGACGGCGGAACCTTGCTGGCGAAGTGGCTGAACGAGTTTCCGCAGAAGGACGCCGCCAGCCTGCCGGTCATCAGCGTCACCCCCGACCATGGCCTGAGCCGCGCGGCCCTGGTCACGCCGACCGGCGCCTACGACCTGCGCAGCCTGGGCGAAGGGCGGTACGAGGCGCGCTTCGGCGGCGCCTTGAACCGCACTCTGGAACTGACCTTGCGCTGACCAGGACGGGCTAGCGCGCCCCCGGACGCTGTCCGGCCTCGAGGATGGGCATGCCGGCCTCGGTGGGGATGTAGATGGTCTGACGGCCTTCCTTGCCGGCCGTTTCCTGCAGCATGTTGATGTAGGACCAGCGCAGATAGGCCTCGGGACCGCCCAGGGCCTCGGCCATGATGCGGTTGGCCTCGTTGGCGCCCTTGGCGCGCTCGATCTCGGCGGCGGCGGTCAGCTTGGCCGAATCCAGGGCCGCCTGGGCTTCCAGCACGCGGATGCGACGGTTCTGCACCGCCTCCTCATAGGCCGCCTTGCCGGCCATCTGCTTGGAATAGACGTTGTAGGTCGGGAAGCCGACCAGAACGACGGCGACCAATACGCCGATCGCGATGATCGAACCGATAGTGAAACCCACGCCGCGCATTCGCGCCTCCCCTGAAATCTGAACAGCGATCAGGGTGAACGCCGCCTGTGGTTCCGGTCAAGCGCGGCGCCGCGACATCGCGCCGCAGGTGTATTCGATTTACCGCCCAATACCCCGAGCCTAGTCAGGCGCGATGACCATAGAACATTGTTCTCGACCGTCCTCGCTACGCGTCCTTCTGGTCGGCGACGCGCGCATGGCCTTCCCGGTGGCCAAGGCCCTGGACCAGGCCGGGCACCGGGTCTTCGCGGGCGTTTCGACGTCCAGCAACTACCTGGAATGGTCGCGCCACGTCAGCGGCTCCTTCCGCCACTCGCCGCTGGAGCCGGGGACGGACGAGGCCCTGCCGGTCATCCTGGATTGGCTGGACCGAAACCCTGTCGACGTCATCCAGCCGGTCAGCGAAGCGGGATCACGCTTCATCACCCGCCACCGCGCCGCCTTCGAGACCCGCGGACGGCTGATCATGCCCCAGGCCGATACGGTCGAGGCCTGCATGAACAAGACGGCGATGTTCGAACTGTGCGAGACCCTGGGGGTCGCCCTGGCGCCCCACCGTCGCGTGCGGGACATGGCGGGCCTGCACGTCGCGGCCGCCGCCATCGGCTACCCCCTGATCGTCAAACCGGCCGTGGTCGACGCCGAACTGTTCGAGCGCAAGGCCCTGATCATCGCCGACGCGGACCAGCTGGCCGTCGCCATGCCTCACTGGCCGGAGATCCATCCCGAACTGATCGTCCAGAAATACGTCGCCGGGCCGCGCCACAGCGTCATCTTCAGCGCGGACAGGGGACGGTTGCTGGGCGCGGTCGAGATCAAGGCCGCCCGCACTCACGAGTACGACGGCACCGGCTACACGACCTATGGCGTGACCGTGGAGCCGACGCCTCTGGTGCGCGAGGGCGTGGAAAAACTGGTCGCGCACCTGGCCTATTCATCGACCGGCTGCGCCCAGTTCATCGTCTGCCCCGCGACCGGCGAGGTGACCTTCATGGAGATCAATCCGCGTGTCAGCCTGGGCCGGATCGCGGAATGCGCGGGCCTGCCGCACAGCGTCTGGGGACTGAAGCTGGCGACCGATCAGGCGATCACGGCGCCCGCCGATCCCTGGGCCGTCTATCGACGCGGCGTGCGCTATGTCTGGACCAAGGGCGACCTGACCCTGCTGGGCAAGCAGTTCAGACGCGGACAGGTAAGCCCGGGCGAGGCGCTGCGGCGACTGACGCAGATCGGAATCGACGCCGTCCAGTGCGCCCACGCCATCTTCGATCCCCTGGACCCTCTGCCGGCCCTGGGCACCTATGGCAACATCCTGATCAAGCGCTGGAGACGCCACCCGGAATATCAGCCGGGCTGGGTTCCCATCAGCGACGCGCCGGCGCGGGAACCAGCTCGATCAGATCCAGATTGGACTCGTTCGCCGGCCAGGGGATGACCAGGCGCCAGCGACGCTCGCCGATACGCTCCATCACGGCCACCATGTCGCGCTCCTGTCTTTGACCATAGGCGCGGACGGCGGGTTCGGACGCCAGGGCCATGGAGCCCAGGAAAACCATGTGCCGGTCGTCCTCGGGATAGAGCAGGCCGCCAGGGCGTTGCGATCCGGTCAGCTTGGTGAATTTCAAGCCGGCGGAGGTCTGCTCCACGCGGCAGGCGAACCAGCCGTAGACGACATAGCCCAGGCCCTGCTCGCCGCCCTGGGAGCCCAGCTTGACCGTGCGGCAGCGGTAGTCGCCGGCGGGCGGCGCGACCGAGGGCCGCGCGGCGCCGGGCTCGATCAATTCGCCCAGGGAGGACAGGTCGCCTGATCCGGGCTGGCGCTTCGCCTGCTGCAGGGCCAGGGCCCAGGCCGCGTCGCGACGCTGATAACGATCCCGGTCGCCTGGCGTGATCACCGCGCGCCAGTCGCTGAGGACGGCGCCCGACGCCGAAGCATCTCCTGGCGGCGGCGGCGGCGGTGGAGGCGGCGGCGGAGGCGTGGTCGCACATGCCGCCAAGGTCGCGGCCAGGCTCGGAATCAGGAGGCGGGAAAGCCCCGACTTGATGCACGAAATGGCCGACGAAGGTGACATGGGCTCTCCCTGGCGCAGGGTCGAAAAGCCCCTGTTTCTACAGGAAGCCCTCTGCGCGCCCTACGTCAACCCCGGGCGAGCGCTTCACCCTTGGCCGGGCCAGGGGTCAGGCGGCGTCAACCCCCGCGTTCGGGACGCGCCCATCCGCCGCCAGAGCCCGCGAGAGAGCCTCGACGAGCGCCGGGATCTGCAGAGGCTTGGTCAGGTATTCGCAGAAGCCCGCCTCACGGCCGCGCCGGATGTCGGCGAAGGCGGCGCTGGCCGACAGGGCTATCACGGGCACATGCCGCGTCAGGTGATCTTCGGCCAGGCGCGCCCTGACGTCGAAACCGTTCATGTCCGGCAGGTTGATATCCAGGATGATGGCGTCGGGACGCAGGTCGCGCGCCAGGGTCAGCCCCTCTCCGCCGGTCTCGGCCACATGCAGGCGGATTCCCGGCAAGGCCGCCGCCACATGGCGCATCAGGACGATGTTGGAGGGGTTGTCCTCGACGTAGAGCAGGGTCGCCTCAGGCAGATCGGTCTGAGGCACCGAAGAGACGGCGACGGCACGCGGCGCATCGGACGCGATCGGCAGGCGCAAGGTGAAGCTCGCACCTTCGCCCTTGCGGCTTTCGGCCTCCAGTCGCCCGCCCATGGCCTCGATCAGACGCCGCGCCACCGCCAGTCCGAGACCGGCGCCCGGCGCGCTGGACGCCTCGCGGCCCATGCGGTTGAAAGGCTGGAACAGACCTTCGAGCCGGTCTGGCGGCAGGCCCGGGCCGGTGTCATGGACGCCGAGACTGACCCCGTCGGAAGTCTGCCTCGCCTCGATCAACACCATGCCGCCCGGGCGATTATACTGCACGGCGTTGACGAGCAGCGCCGTCAGCACCTGACGCAGACGCTCACGGTCCGCGCGAGCGGCCAGGCCGGCGACAGGCGGAGGTTCACGCAGGTCGATCCCCGCCGCCTCGGCCATGGGGCGAAGGGTTTCGCAGACCTGACGCACGATCAGCAGAGGGTCCACCCGTTCAAGGTTCAGAGCCAGCCGCCCCCCTTCGATGTCCGCCAGGCTCAGCACCTCATCGACCAGGGTCAGCAGCCGGGCGCCGGCCGAACGGATCTGTTCGACCGCCTGGTGCTGGCGGTGGGTCAGGGGTTCCTGATCCTCATTCAGCCGCATCAGGTCGGAAAAGCCGATGACCGCATTCAGGGGCGTGCGCAGTTCATGGCTCATGCTGGCCAGGAACTCGGCCTTGGCGCGGTGGGCGGCCTCGACCTGGGCCGCCTGCCCTTCGGCGGCGGCCAGCGCCGCCTGCAAGTCTCGCGCGCGCTGCTCAGCCCGCGCCTCCAGCGTGGCGTTGATCCGTCGCAAGGTCATCGCCTCGCGTCGAGCCTTTACCGCGAGCCGCAGCCCCGCCCAGCAGCCGGACAGAGCCAGGGCGACCACCACCAGAACGAGTTCCATCGCACGTCCTCCCGATGTCTCGAGAATGACGCCTATAGATTGCCGTTATGTAAAAATACGCGCTAGGGTTGTGCGCGACGGATCAGCCTTCGTCGGCGGCGGACTCAGCCTTGCGACGCGGGGCGCGACGCTTGGGCGCCGGCGCTTCATCCGAAGCTTCAGCCGCTTCCGGGGACGACGCCGACGGGCGGGTCAGGAAGCCGGGCAGGCCCATGCCGTCGCTAACCTCGGCCTCGGCCGGCGCTTCGACCGGGGCGCGCTCGGCGCGAGGACGGCGCGGGGCGCGAGCGGGACGGGCCTCGGCTTCTTCCGTCGCGACGACGGGCGCGTCTTCCGAAGACGGTTCCGGAACATATTCCGCCTCGGTCAGGACGCGGGCTTCATCCTCGGGCGTGGCTTCGCCGTTCTCGAACCGACGGTTGCGTTCCTCGCGACGCCGCTCCCAGCGTTCCCGACGCGACTCGCGGCGGCCGCCCTCACGGGCCTCGCCCTCGGCGCGGGGCTCGCGGTCATTGTCACGCGGCTCGCGCGGTTCACGATCCCGGTTGTTGTCGCGATCACGATTGTAGTCACGATCCCGGTCGCGGTTGGCGTCGCGCTCGGCGCGTTCAGCCTGGCGGCGAGCCTCGTCCTCGGCCTTCTGCTGCTCGGCGGCGGCGGCGGCGATGATGGCGGCGGCCTGGGCGCCCGACTCGTCCTCGAAGTCGATGTCGAAGCCCTGACCGGCCAGTTCGCGCTGGGCGATCTCGCTCACCGGACGTTGCGGCTGCAGGGCGCGCAGGACGCGGAAATAGTGTTCGGCGTGCTGGGTGTAGTTCTCGGCCAGGACCCGGTCGCCGGCGGCGGCGGCGTCGCGCGCCAGCTGCATGTAGCGCTCATAGACGGTCTGGGCGTTGCCGCGGACCTTGATGTTCTCGGGGCCTTGCGAATCCCACGACCGGTTCGGGTTGGTGGCGTTGGCGTTGTTGCCGCCGCCACCGGGCTTCCGGTTGCGTCCGCGCTGACGCTTCATGCCCTTGAAATCTCTCATCGGAGCTTACCGTGCTGGTGCGGGCCGCCGTCGGTTCAGGACGGGCAGGACCCAGTTCGTCGTTCCGTTCGGTCGGGGCCAATCCCCGTATCGATGTGCTCGGAAAACCGTTCGCCGCCCTGTGGTCCGCCGAACCGATCGGCCCGACCGTCACTGGCCCAGACGCGCTTGAGCGAGCAGACCGGCTCGAAAAGACTGCGTTTGAGTGGGAGACAAGAAACGACTTAGCGCGCGGCGAAGCGGTTTCCAAGGGTTTTGTTGCACGGCGCCGCGCGCCGTCCGGTCACGCTTCCGGAAGGGGGTCGACGCGCGGGTCGGGGCCGTTGGTGACGACGCGATCGCGATCGCCCAGGTCCTTGACCACCTTGACCCCGGTGAAGCCCGCCGCCTCGAACAGGGCCTTGACCGCCTCGCCCTGATCCCAGCCGATCTCGACGGCGAAGACGCCTTCGGGGCGCAGGATGCGGGCGATCTCGGGGGCCAGGTCACGATAGGGCTGCAGGCCGTCGGGACCGCCGTCCAGCGCCAGGTGCGGGTCGTGCTCGCGCACCTCCGGGTCCAGGCCGGGAATGTCGCCCGTCGGGATATAGGGCGGATTGGACACCACCAGGTCGAAGCTGTCGTCGGCGAAGCCCGCGGCCCAGTCGGTGCGGATGAAGGTGCAGCGGCCGTTCAGGTCCAGGTTGGCGGCGTTCTCACGCGCCACGGCGATGGCCTCGGTCGAGATGTCGGTGCCGACGCCGCGCGCCCCGGCGCGCTCCATCAGGGTCGCCAGCAGGATGGCGCCCGAGCCTGTGCCCAGATCGACCATCTCGAAGGCGCGATGCGGCGGGAAGGCGCGGACGATGACGTCCAGCAGGGTCTCGGTGTCCGGGCGCGGGCTGAGCACGTCGGGGGTGACGTTCAGCATGATCTTCCAGAAGCCCTTCTTGCCCAGGATGCGCGACACCGGCTCGCGCTTCAGCCGACGCTCGATCATGGCCTCCAGAGCGGCGATCTTGTCGGCGTCGACGACGCGGTAGGGATCGGTCAGGATGTCGATGCGGCCCGCCCCGGTCGAGGCCTCCAGCAGCAGGCGGGCGTCGATCGACGGGCTGTCGATCCCGGCGGCTTTCAGGCGGGCCTGAGCGCCTTTCCAGGCGGTCAGCAGGGTCGGGGCGGCGGGGGCGTTTTCGGACATGAAGGCTGATTGGCGATTGCCGCACGGGAATTCAAGACGCAAGCGGTCCGGGAACGGGCGGTCAGCGTGGCCGTTGTGGGGCGGATGGGGATGCAGAACCTTCTGAAACGGCCTGAACGACGGCGTGGAAACGGCGGTGCGATCTGGCGCTATCTGGGCGCGGCGGCGGGCGGACTGGCGGCGGGGGCTACAGCGGCGCACCTGCTCTATACCCAAGGCCACAAGTACGGCGTCGAGTTGCGCCCCAAGCGGCCCGAACCCCTGCCCCCGCGCGACCCCACGCCAGAGGACTATGACGCCGAGGAGCCCGGCCGCGGCCGTCTGGCGCAACACCCGACCCATATCCCGCGCAAGGGCTGGATCGACATCGCCTGGCGCACGACCATGGGCTACTTCGGCGACCGGGTCGGCTTCGTCGCCGGTGGCGTGACCTTCTTCATGCTTCTGGCCCTGTTCCCGACGCTCGGCGCCTTCGTCACCATCTACGGCCTGTTCGCCGATCCGGCCGACGCCTGGAACCAGCTGAGCTTCCTCTACGAGGTCCTGCCGTCGAACGTGGCCCAGTTCCTGGGCGCCGAGATGACCCGCCTGGCGGGCGGCTCGACCGGGCAGCTGACCTTCACCCTGGTCTGGACCCTGGCCCTGTCGCTGATGGCGGCCAACGGCGGGGTGAAGACCCTCTTTTACGGCCTCAACCTCGCCTATCATGAGGTCGAGCGGCGCAACATCATCACCTACAACCTGCTGTGCATGGGGATCACCGTCTCGGGCCTTCTGGCGGTGCTGCTCAGTTCGGCCCTGGTGGTCGGCGTGCCGGTCGTCCTGTCCGTGTTCGGGCTGGAAGAGGAATGGGCCCATCTGGCGCCCCTGCGCTGGCCCCTGCTCTACCTCGGCTATGTCGCGGCCCTGACCCTGATCTATCGCATCGGGCCATGTCGGGCGCAGGCGCGCTGGCGCTGGCTGACGCCAGGCGCCCTGTTCGCGGCGGCGCTCAGCCTGCTGGTGTCCTTCCTGTTCAGCTGGTTCCTGACCAACTTCGTGCGCACCGATTCCTATGGTCCGCTCGCGGCGGCCATGGGCTTCCTGCTATGGACCTGGTTTTCCGTGCAGGTGATCCTGATGGGCGCCCGGCTGAACGCCGAGATCGAGCATCAGACCGCCATCGACACCACCACCGGCGCGCCCCGGCCCATCGGCGAGCGCGGGGCGATCATGGCGGATTCGGTCGGCCCGCGCCGGGGCAATCCCGCCGCCCTGGCCTTCACCCTGAAGTACGCGGAGGCCCTGGGGGATCGGGTGCTGAAGCGACGCGTCAAGCGCCGCTAGACCCTCAGCCGAACTCGGCTTCCAGATCGGCCAGGCGGGCGGCCTGATCCTCGGCGATCAGGGCGTTCAGCAGGGGGTCGATGTCGCCTTCCATGATCTGGGGCAGGCTGTGCAGGGTCAGGTTGATGCGGTGATCGCTGACCCGGCCTTGCGGGTAGTTGTAGGTGCGGATGCGCTCGGACCGGTCGCCCGAGCCGACCTGCGACTTGCGCGCGTCGGAACGGGCCGCGTCCTTCATCTGGCGCTGCATGTCATAGAGGCGCACGCGCAGGTTCTTCATCGCCTTGTCGCGGTTGACGTGCTGCGACTTCTCGGACGAGGTCACCACGATCCCCGTCGGGAAGTGGGTGATGCGCACCGCCGAATCGGTCTTGTTGACGTGCTGCCCGCCCGAGCCCGAGGCGCGGAAGGTGTCGATGCGGATGTCCTTGTCGTGGATCTCGATCTCCACGTCCTCGACCTCGGGCAGGACCGCGACGGTGGCCGCCGAGGTGTGGATGCGGCCCTGGGTCTCGGTCGCCGGGACGCGCTGGACGCGGTGGACGCCGGATTCGAACTTCAGACGCCCGAAGACGCCCTCTCCGGTGACGGTGGCGATGATTTCCTTGTAGCCCCCGGCCTCGCCCTCGGTGGCGCTGTCGACCTCGACCCGCCAGCCGCGCGAGGAGGCGTAACGCGAATACATGCGGAACAGGTCCCCGGCGAAGATGGCGGCCTCGTCCCCGCCGGTGCCGGCGCGCACTTCCAGCACGGCCGAGGCGTTTTCATCGGCGTCGCGCGGGGCCAGCAGCAGGGCGACCTCGCGCTCCAGCTCGGGCAGGCGCGCGTTGAGGGCCTCCAGCTCATCGGCGGCCATGGCGGCCATTTCCGGGTCCGAGGCCATGGCCTGCAGGTCCTGGACCTCGGCGCGGGCGCGGGCCAGGGTCTGCACCGCGTCGGCCACCGGCTTCATCTCGGCGTGCTCCTTCGACAGGCGTACGATCTCGGCGCCGTCCGACGCCGCGCCCATGCGGGCCTCCACCTGATGGAAGCGGTCGAGCACCTGATCGAGCCGGGCCTGGGGCAGTCGCAAGGGAGCGTCCTTCGAAGGAAAATCGAGCGCGGAGCCATAGCCGCCGGGCCGCCTTCTGTCGATGAAAAGGCCCGAACACGCGCAGATGGAGCGATTGTGAACAGTCGTCACAAGCCCGTCAGGCCGGTTTCTTCGCACCTGCAAACCCCCTAGCTCCACCTGGGCTGAAACTGACAGGAGACAGGCATGTTCGATGGAAACGCGGGTTCCGGCGTCGGGGCGGACGCCAATGTGGCGCGGCTCTGCGCTCTTTACGACGGGCTGCTGGAACGGCCGGACGCCGTCGTGTCCGCCGAGGCCGAGACCGAACTGAGGGCCCTGGCCAAGATCTTCGACCTGGACGCCGAACGCCCCGTCGCCGAGCTGTGGCCCTTGCTGCGCGCCGTCCTGGTGCGTCAGGCGCCGGCGGAAGCGCCCGCCGCCGCGCCCCAGGTCGCCCCCCTGACCGTGCTGCTGGTCGAGGACGACGCCGAAGCCGCCGCCGCCCTGACCGAGGCGCTGGACGCCGCCGGACACCGGATCGTCGGCCCCTTCCACAGCGCCGAAGCGGCCGAAGCGGCTACCGCCCTGCACCCCATCGACGCGGCCCTGCTGGACATCAACCTGTCAGGCGAAGCCACAGGCGTCGACCTGGCCCGCAGCCTGAAGGCGCGCTGGGGCACCCCGGTCATCTTCCTGTCGGGCGACGTCAGCGCGGCCGCCGCCAACGCCGAACTGGCCGCCGCCATGGTGATCAAGCCCTATACCGGCCGCGACGTGCTGGACGCCCTGGCGCGACTGGAGCCCGCCGCCTGATTCACACCATTGCCAAGTCGATCGCGCGATGCGCCTGATGCAGGGCGAGGTTGAGGGCTGAATGGACACCTTTTTCCTGTTCCTGCTGGTGGGCGTCCTGGCCCAGGCGGTCGATGGCGCCCTGGGTATGGCCTATGGCGTCATCTCGTCCTCGGTTTTGCTGGCCTTCGGCGTGCCGCCGGCCACGGCCTCGGCCAGCGTCCATGCGGCCGAGGTCTTCACCACCGCCGCCTCGGCGGGCAGCCATGCCTGGCACCGCAATGTCGAATGGCGGCTGTTCCTGCCGCTGGCGATCGCAGGGGTGATAGGCGGGGTTCTGGGCGCCTATGTCCTGACGGGAATCGACGGGGCTGTCATCAAGCCCTTCATCATCGGCTATCTGGCCCTGATCGGGGTCTGGATCCTGTGGCGGGCGGGGCATGACGTCCCGCATCGCCACCTGCCCGCCTGGATCACCGCCCCCATCGGCGTGGTCGGCGGCTTTCTGGACGCAGTCGGCGGCGGGGGCTGGGGACCGACGGTGTCCTCGACCATGGTCGGCGCCGGGCATGATCCGCGCAAGGCCATCGGCACGGTCAACACGGCGGAGTTCTTCCTGACGGTCGCCATCTCGGCCACCTTCGTCTGGGCCCTGGTGACGGGTCACTGGGAAGAGGCCGGGGCGCTGGAGAACCACGCCGCCGCCGTCGCCGGACTGGTGGTCGGCGGCCTGATCGCCGCGCCCTTCGCGGGCCTGATCGTCAAGATGGCGCCGCGCAAGGTCCTGGCCTACGCCGTCGGCTTCCTGCTGCTCTTCCTCGCCGCCTTCCAGGGCGCGCAACTGGCCGGACTGTTCGGAAGATAGACCCGTCAGACGGGGACGGTGGCCTTGAAGCTGGGCCGCTGTTCCAGCGCGGCCTGCAGGGCGACCAGCTTGGGACGACCCGTCTTCCAGTCGTAGTCGGGGTGACGGAAGCTGATCCAGCTGACGGCGATACCGGCGCTCAGCACGCCCATGTTGAAGTCCTCGGCGTCGGGCGCGGCTTCTTCCAGCGCATCAAGCGCGCGCCCCATGTTGAAGGTCCAGCGCTCCATCCACGACGGCGAGCGCTCGTGCTCGGGCCGGCGTTTCTCCAGCACCAGCTTGACCCCCATCTCCAGCGTGGCGTTGGCCAGGGTCTCCAGCCGCTTGACGCGCAGACGCTCCGCCCCCTCGACAGGCAGCAGACGCGGGCCGGAGCCGATGACGTCCAGATATTCGGCGATGACCGGGCTGTCGGTCAGCGGCAGGCCGTCTTCAGCGATCAGGGTCGGCACCTGCACCACCGGATTGGTGGCCAGCAGCTCCGGCGCATTGGCGTAGGGATCGACCGCGATCTCCTCGATGCGGTCGGACAGCCCCTTCTCGCGGGCGACGATGCGGACCTTGCGCGCGAAGGGCGAAGGGGTGGTGATGTAGAGCTTCATGATTACTCGGCGGCCTTGCGGGCGGCGTCCAGTTCGGCGGCCTTGGCTTCGACCTGGGCGACGATCTCGTCGATCATGCCGTCGTTGGCCTGTTTGTGGGCGATCTTGCCGTTCAGATACAGCATGCCCGAGCCCGCCCCGCCGCCGGTGAAACCGACGTCGGTGTACAGGGCCTCGCCCGGGCCGTTGACGACGCAGCCGATGATCGACAGCGACATGGCCGTCGAGACGTGGGCCAGCTTCTCTTCCAGGATCGCCACCGTCTCGATGACGTTGAAGCCCTGACGGGCGCAGGACGGGCAGGCGATGATGTTCACCCCCCGGTGACGCAGGCCCAGCGACTTGAGGATGTCGAAGCCGACCTTGATCTCTTCCACCGGGTCGGCGGCCAGGGAGACGCGGATGGTGTCGCCAATGCCAGCCCACAGCATGTTCCCCATGCCGATGGCCGACTTGATCGTGCCGGTGCGAAGCGGCCCGGCCTCGGTCACGCCCAGGTGGAGGGGGCAGTCGATGGCCTCGGCCAGCTGCTGATAGGCGGCCACCGTCAGGAAGGGGTCGGACGCCTTCACCGAGATCTTGAACTCGTGAAAGTCCAGATCCTGCAAGATGCGGGCGTGGTTCAGGGCGCTCTCGACCATGGCGTCCGGGCAGGGCTCGCCGTACTTCTCCAGCAGCTCCTTCTCCAGCGACCCGGCGTTGACGCCGATGCGCATGGAGCAGCCGTGGTCGCGGGCGGCCTGGACGACCTCCTTGACCCGGTCCATCGAGCCAATGTTGCCGGGATTGATGCGCAGGCAGGCGGCGCCCGCCTGGGCGGCCTCGATGCCGCGCTTGTAGTGGAAGTGGATGTCGGCCACGAGCGGCACGCGGGCCTCGCGCGCGATGGTCCTGAAGGCCGCCGTCGACTCCACGTCCGGACAGGAGACGCGGACGATGTCGGCCCCGGCCTCTTCCAGCTGACGGATCTGCTCCAGTGTCGCCGCCGCGTCGGTCGTCGGCGTATTGGTCATGGACTGGACGCTGATCGGGGCGTCGCCGCCGACCGGGACGGAGCCCACCATGATCTGGCGGCTCTTGCGACGCTCGATGTGGCGCCAGGGACGGATGTGGCCGAGTTCGGAATGATCGCTCATGTCGCGGGGAACATAGGCGAGGAACGACGGCAAAACCACGACATCAGTCGCGGGTCGCGACGATTCATCCCGCCGGAGACGGCGCCGCCACGGGCGCCGTCGGAGCGGCGGCTGCGGCCTGGACGGCGGCGGCCTGCGCCGCACGGGCGCGCGCCTGGGCTTCGGCGGCGGCGGCGGCGCGCGCCTCGGACTGACGCGCCTCGGCCTGGGCGCGGCTGTTCAACTGCCCCAGTGATGATTGCGGCGCGGGCAGAACGCCGCCGTGCTCGCCATTCAGATAGACGTCGAAGGCGGCAGGGTCCGACACATCCACCGTGGCCGAAACGTTCGGCGGCGCACGCCAGGCCTCGCCGGCCGCCAACTGACGCGCGAACAGGATGCGGCCGTCGCCCTGACGGACGACCAGGGTCGCGGGCTTCTTCGCCTGCAGGATGACCTGCGAGGTCGTGGCCGAGGCGCCATAGACGGCGCCGCGCGGGTTGAAGGCGGCCTGCACCGGCGGCGCGGGGGCGACGATCGCATTGGGATCGTCGGGATCGACCCCGGTCAGCTGGGCTTCCAGCCCCGGCGTGATGTAGAGCGCCGGAGTGGTCTGATCCGGCGGAGCCGCGCGCGGCGCGCCGAGATAGAGAGCCCGCTCGACCTCCGAATCCGCCTCCTCGGCCCAGTTCTTGGGCACAGCGACGAGGTCCGAGGGATGGGGCGGCTCGATGCGGACCACGCGCTGGAAGACATTCCAGCCGACCACAGCCACGATCAGAACGCCCAGCGCCGCCAGGATCTTGGGCGAGGTCTGGCGCATCTGCTGCAGCGCCGCCCCGGTCGGGGCCTGCAGCGGCACGGCGGCCTCCGGGAACTCGCGTTTGAAGCGTTCGACGGCGGTCAGTTCGTCCAGACCCAGAGCGCCCGCATAGGCCCGGACATAACCCATGGAGAAGATACGCGACGGCAGGACGGAAAACTCGCTCTGCTCCAGGGCCGTCAAATAGCGCGGATGCACCCGCGTCATGGTCGACAGCTGGGCCATGGAGCGGCCCGAGGCGAGACGGGCCGCGCGCAGGGCCTCGCCCAGCGTCTCGGCGTCCTCGAGGGACGGCGCGTCCTGCCGATCCTGATCCATGCGGGGTTCCGTTGGTGCGGACGCGAAGGCGCCCTGCCCTTCGCTTAGACGACGCGCTTGATGCGGGCAACGCGGGAAAAGCGGCCCCGCTTCAGTCTATGCCTCAGACGATGACGTTCAGCTTGCGCGCCAGGGACTCGATCTCGCCGCGCACAGATCCGGCCGATGAGCCGAGCAGGACCGCCATGCCGCGCCGGGCGGCGGACAGGTCGGCCGACAGGATCATCCGCTTGACCGGCCCCACCCCGCCCGCCGGGGCGGACAGACGCGTGTAGCCCAGGGTGATCAGGGCGAAGGCTTCCAGCGGACGCCCGGCCAGTTCGCCGCAGACCGACACCGGCGTGGCGCTGTCGGCGCACTTCTGCTGGATCTCGGCCAGGGCGCGCAGGGCCGGCGGCGACAGGGGATCATAGCGGTCCGACACCAGGGGATTGGTCCGGTCAGCCGCGAACATGTACTGCAACAGGTCGTTGGTGCCGATCGAGACGAAGTCGGTCAAAGGCAGAAGCGCGTCCAGGTGCCACAGCAGGCTGGGGCACTCGATCATGGCTCCGACGCGCAGCAGGGACGGCAGGGGCCGTCCGCGACGCCGCGCCCAGTCGCACTCGACATCGACCATTTCGCGGGCGGCGCGGAACTCGTCCACCGTGGCGATCATGGGGAACATGACGCGCAGCTCGCGTCCGGCGGCGGCGGCCAGCAGGGCCCGCACCTGCATCCGCAGCAAGGCCGGACGGTCCAGCCCCAGACGGATGGCGCGACGGCCGAGCGCCGGGTTCTCTTCACGCTCGTTGTCGAGATAGGGCAGGACCTTGTCGCCGCCGATGTCGAGCGTGCGGAAGGTGACGGGCCGATCGCCCGCCGCGTCCAGCACCAGCTTGTAGAGCGCCGTCTGTGCGTCCAGGCGCGGCAACTCGTCCGAGACCATGAACTGGAACTCGGTGCGGAACAGGCCGATGCCCTCGGCCCCGGTCGCGTCCAGATTCTCAAGGTCCACGGCCAGACCGGCGTTGGTCAGGATGGTGATCCGCGTGCCGTCCTTCGTCACGGCGGGCGTGTCGCGCAGCAGGTCGAACTCGGCCCGGCGCTGTTCGCGCACCGCCATCCGGGTCTGGACCGCCGCCAGCATGTCGGGGCGCGGCCGCAGATAGGCCTCGCCCGTCTCACCGTCGACGATGACCTGATCGCCTTCAGACAGGCGGTCGCGCAGGCCCTGCAGGCGGCCGACGCAGGGTATCTGCAGGGCGCGGGCGACAATGGCGGCGTGGCTGGCGGCCGAGCCTTCTTCCAGCAGCAGGCCGCGCAGCTTGTGGCGCGGATATTCCAGAAGGTCGGCCGGGCCGAGGTTTCTGGCCACCAGAATGGCGTCGTCGGGCAGGTCGCGCTGGCCGGGATTGTCGCCCGCCAGCACCCGCAGCAGACGGTTGGCCAGGTCCTCGAAGTCGTGCAGCCGCTCGCGGATATAGGGGTCTCGAGCCTTGGCGAAGCGGGCGCGGTGCTCGTTGCGGACCCGGTCGACGGCGGCCTCGGCGGTCAGGCCCGAACGCACCGCCTCCTCCAGCGACCGGTTCCAGCCCCGGTCGTCGGCGAACATGCGATAGGTCTCCAGCACCTCGAACGAGGTCCCGCCCAGCTTGCCCTGGCCGCCTTCCAGCATGTCGTCGATGCCGGCCTTCAGCGCCGACAGGGCCTCGGCCAGGCGCTTCTCCTCGGCGGCCGGATCGTCGGACAGCAGCTGTTCAGGGGCCAGGGGCGCCTCGTGCTGGACGACGACGCCATAGGCCAGGCCTTCGGCGAACTTCTGACCCTTCAGCCGCTCAGGGCGGTGGGGCGCCACCTCGACGTCGCGCAGTTCATCCTGGGCCAGAAGCTCGCCCGAGGCGACCGTCTCGGCCAGGACCATGGCGATGGTCTGGATGTCCTCAACCTCTTCCTCGTCATAGCGACGGGCGACGCGGTTCTGGACGACCAGAACCCCGATGGCCCGGCCGCCGCGCAGCAGGGGCGCGCCCAAGAAGGCGTGGAAGGGGTCTTCGCCCGTTTCGGGGCGATAGGAGAAGCTGGGATGGGACGGGGCGTCCGACAGGCTGATCGGCTGGGCCAGCCGCGCCACCTCGCCGACCAGACCCTCGCCGGGACGCAGGCGGGTGTTATGAACGGCCCCGGGGTTCAGGCCCTGGGTGGCGAACAGCTCCAGCTCGCCTGAGGCGCGGCGCAGATAGATGGAGCAGACCTCGGCCACCATGGACTGGGCGATGACGCGCACCACCATGTCCAGCCGGTCCTGCGCCGGGCCGCCGCCGGCCATGGCTTCGCGGATCTGGCGCAGGAGGTTGCGAGGCCCCCTCGTCGTCAATCCGCCCTTCACCATGTCGCCTCCCGCCTTGCCGCCCCTCGCTCAGATAGGGCGGCGTTGCTGTTTTCCTATAGGGCGTCCAGCCCGTAGGCCGAGTGAAGCGCCCGCACGGCCAGTTCGGAATAGGCGTCCTCGATCAGGACGCTGATCTTGATCTCGGACGTCGAGATGGCCTGGAACTTGACGCCCTTGTCGGCCAGGGCCCGGAACATGGTCTGGGCCACCCCCGCATGGCTGCGCATGCCCACGCCGATGACCGAGATCTTGGCCACATCGGCGTCGATGCGCAGCTCCTCAAAGCCGAGCTCGGCCTTGGCCGCGGTCATCATCTCGGCGGCGCGCTGGGCGTCGCGACGACCGGTCGTGAAGGTCAGGTTCACCGCGCCTTCGGTGCGGGCCTGGCTCTGAACGATCATGTCGACATTGACGTTGGCCTCGGCCAGACGCGTGAAGACGTCGGCGGGGGCGTCGGTGCGGTCCGCCAGACCCAGCAGCGTGATCCGGGCTTCGTCCCGGCTCATGGTCACGCCGGAAACGATGCGCTTTTCCACGATCTCATCCTCGTCACAAATCAGGGTGCCGGCGTTTTCCGGCAGATTTCCATTCTCATCCGGCTCGATGAAGCTGGACAGGACCCGAACCGGGACCTGCTTGGCCATGGCCAGCTCGACCGAGCGGGTCTGCAGCACCTTGGCCCCCAGAGAGGCCATTTCCAGCATCTCCTCGTAGGAGACCTTTTCCAGGCGCCGCGCGCGGCTCTCGATGCGGGGGTCGGTCGTATAGACGCCGTCCACGTCGGTGTAGATGTCGCAAGGGGCGCCGAGCGCCGCCGCCACCGCCACCGCCGAGGTGTCGGAGCCGCCGCGGCCCAGGGTGGTGATGCGTCCGTCCCGGGTCACGCCCTGGAAGCCCGGCACGATGGCGATCTGGCCGCTGTCGACGGCAGCGCCCAGAACATCGCCGGGCACGTCCTCGATCCGGGCGCGGCCGTGGGCGTCGTCGGTGATGATGGGGATCTGCCAGCCCATCCAGCTGCGCGCGTTCAGGCCCATGTTGCGCAGGGTCAGGGCCAGAAGGCCCGACGTCACCTGCTCGCCCGAGGCGACCACCACGTCGTATTCGTCGTCCGACAGGGGCAGGCCCGCAGCAGCGGGACCCGCGCCGTCGGTCCAGGCCACCAGCTCATTGGTCTTGCCGGCCATGGCGGAGACCACCACGGCGATCTGTTTGCCCTTGGCGGCCTCGGCGGCGATAATTCGCGCCGCACGACGAATACGCTCGAGGTCCCCCATGGAGGTCCCCCCGAACTTCATCACCAGTCGTGTCGTTTCGGGCCGCGTCATCGTGGCGTTTCGTCCCCTGCTTGCATGGGCGGCCAAGGCGGTTCATGCCTGCGGCCATGTCCGCTTCTAACGACAGCCTTGAGCCGCGCAAACCCCAAAGCGAAGAGGGTTTTTCACCCTTTGCAACCGATCGTGCCGAGGGGCCCAGCATTGATCCCGCCGACGTGGCGCGCTTTTCGGCCCAGGCGGCCGAATGGTGGGACCCGAAAGGCCCCTTCGCGCCCCTGCACCGCTTCAATCCGGCGCGGCTGAAATTCGTCCGCGACCGCGCCGCCGAACATTTCGGCCGCGACGTTCGGACGCGCGCGCCCTTCAAGGGTCTCAGCCTGATCGACATCGGCTGCGGCGGCGGCCTGATCGCCGAGCCGATGCGGCGCATGGGTTTTGAGGTCACGGCCCTGGACGCCTCGTCCGAGAACATCGGCACGGCCCGCGCCCACGCCGAACAGGTCGGTCTCGACATCGCCTATCGGGCCGCCACCGTCGAGCAGATGGTGGAAGCGAATGCGGGCCCCTTCGACGTGGTCCTGACCATGGAGGTGATCGAGCACGTCGCCGATCCCGAGGCCTTCGTTCGCGCCTGCTCGAAACTGATCAAGCCGGGCGGTCTGATGATCGTCGCCACCCTGAACCGCACGCTGAAGGGCCTGCTGCTGGGCAAGTTCGCCGCCGAATACGTGCTGCGCTGGGTCCCCGCCGGCACCCATGACTGGCGCCAGTTCCTCAAGCCCGAGGAGCTGCGCGCCATGCTGGACGGCGAGCCCCTGACCGTCACCGGTCCCTATGGCCTGGCCTACGACCCGCTCAACGACCGCTGGAGCGAGGGCGACGACGTGGGCATCAACTACATGATGATGGCGACACGGGACGCATGACGGCGCTGCGGCGGATCGTCGTCACCGGCGGGCCGGGCTCGGGCAAGACCAGCCTGATCGCGGCGCTGGCGGCGGCGGGCCATGCGACCTCGCCCGAGGCCGGACGTGCGATCATCCGCCGCCAGCAAATGATCGAGGGCGAGGCCCTGCCTTGGCGCGACCGCGCCCTGTTCGCCGAACTGATGCTGGACCACGATCTGGAAGCCCACGCTCGCGCCGGGACAGCGACCGGTCCGGTCTTCTTCGATCGCGGCCTGCCCGACCTGGTCGGCTACCTGACCCTGTGCGGCCTGCCGGTTCCGGCCCATGTCGAACGGGCGGCCCGCGAAATCCGCTACGATCGGCAGGTCTTCATCGCCCCGGTCTGGCCCGAGATCTTCGCTCAGGACGCCGAACGCAGACAGGATCTGGACGAGGCCCGTCGCACCTTCGACGCCATGGCTGCGGTCTATCCGCGCCTCGGCTACGATCTGATCGAACTGCCGAAGGCGCCCGTGGCCGAGCGCCTCGCCTTCGTGCTGGAGACAATCAGAGCGGCCTGATCATGTAGCGGGCGTCGGCGCCGTAGCTGGCCAGTTTTTCGGCCATGCCGGGCGGGTTCTGGACCACGAAGCCGTTGCGCTCCCAGAAGGCGGTCGCCTCATTGACGGCCACCAGGGCGATCTCGGGCCAGCCCGCCGCCTTCGCCTGTTCGGCCAGGCGTTCGACGATGGCGCGGGTATGGCCGCCGCCGCGCGTGTCAGGATGGACGGCCAGATCGTGCAGATAGACGACCTCGGCGTCCTCGGGCACGGCTCCGATCAGGCTGTCCAGCGGCGGGGCCGCGTCGCGCTTCCACGGATAGGCCATCAGATAGCCCATGACGGTTCCGGCGGCGTCGGCCAGGACGAAACAGCCCTCGGGCGCCAGGGCCTGACGCTCGGCGAAGCACTCGCGCGCCTCGAAATGGTCGGGGAAGGACAGTCGAGCCACCGCCACGACTCCATCGACGTCGTCGGGCGTCATCGGCCGCCAGGTCAGCTGGGGCACCGCGCGTTCAGTTGCGCCTTGTTGAAGGTCCATTCCGCACTCCGGGTCTCGTCGTCATCCGCCCCTTCGATGCGGGCGGTCAGCACATCCCCCGCGCGTGAATAGAGGATGCGGTGCGGAAAGTCGTTGGCGGGATTGGCGAAGACCACCCGCTGCGGTCCGCTTTCGATCAGGCGGAACGGGGTCGGGGCGGCCCCGCCCGGCTGGGCGAAATAGGCCAGGACGCCGTCCGGCATGGCCCCGATGCGGGCGAACTCGAACCCCCTGCGGCCATTGCGCACAGTCACAGTATGGCCGACCAGCAGACCCTGACGCGGGTCGCTCCAGGTCTCGGACGCCTCGCGCCCGCCGGAACAGTCCAGCCAGTAGCCGGCCAGCCACGAAAGGTCGGGCGCCGACGCCGCCTGCAGCAAGGCGGCGGCCGAGAGCGCGGTCAACATGGCCATAGATGTCTCCTTCCCAGGTTCAGGAGAAACTCTAGCGCCAACCCGGCCCTTAGGCTTGCGGGATTGCGAGACTCCCGGCCGTAGCTCAGTTCGCCTTCTTGGGATCCGGCGGCAGGCTGGGCAGCGGCGCGCAGGGGACGCCGTCGTCCTTCAGCTTCCTGACCTCGGCGGGGGTGGCCTCGCCGTAGATTTCGCGCTTTTCGCTCCGCCCTTCATGGATGTCGCGGGCCTCGCGGGCGAAGGCGTCGCCGACGTAGTCAAAGTTCTGCTCGACATGCTCGCGCACCTCGCGCGCGGCCTGCATCATCATCGCCTGCATCTGCTTCATGGCGTCCGGCGCGGGCGCGGTCTTTTTCGTGCCCGATACGGACGGGGCCATGATCTGCTTGCGCACGGCCGTCGAACCGCAGAAGGGGCATTCCACCAGACCGCGCGCGGCCTGATCGTCATAGTCGGACGACGAGGCGAACCAGGCCTCGAAGCCGTGGTCGTGGTCGCAGGACAGGGCGTAGCGGATCATTGCGGCGGATCGAATTCGCGGTCGTGGCGCAGGGCCGGGATGGACGCCCGCGCTCGCTCCACGGCGCTCAGGTCCAGCGAGGCGTGCAGGACGCCGGGTTCGTCGTGATCGGCGCGGGCGATGACCTCGCCCCAGGGGCCGATGATCAGGGAGCGGCCCCATGTCTGGCGACCATCCTCGTGCGTCCCGCCCTGGGCCGGGGCCAGGACGAAGGCGCCCGTCTCGATGGCGCGGGCGCGCAACAGGGTCTCCCAGTGGGCCTCGCCGGTCGGGCGGGTGAAGGCGGCGGGCACGGCGATCATGGCCGCCCCGGCCTGGGCCAGCTGGCGATGCAGGTGCGGGAAGCGGACGTCGTAGCAGATGGTCAGGCCCAGACCGCCCCAGGGGGTGTCGGCCAGACGCGCCGCCTCGCCAGGTCGCACCGAGGCGCTCTCGCGATAGGTCTCGCCATTGGCCAGATCGACGTCGAAGACATGCAGCTTGTCATACCGGGCGGTGATCGCCCCTGTCGGGTCGATCAGCAGGGAGCGGTTGGCCGCACGGGCGTCGCCGGGCGCATCCGAGCGCACGATGGCCGAACCGATCAGCAGCCAGACGCCCAGTTCCGCCGCCAGAGCCCGCAGGCCGAGGACGGCGGCGTCCGCGTGCTCGGTCGACAGGGCGGCGTCGCGCAGACCCCGCCGCTGCTCAAGGAAGTTGGTTCCCTCGGGCGTCAGGATCATTTGCGCCCCGCCCGCCGCCGCCTGGCGGATCAGCGGCTCGACATGGGCCAGCCCCGCAGCCGCCGTCGCCGGCGTCCGCGTCTGGATCAGCGCGACCTCGAGCCGCTCGACCATCAGGCCGCCAGCAGGGGGTCCAGACCGCCCTTGCGATCCAGAGCGTGGATGTCGTCCGAGCCGCCGACATGCTGACCATTGATGAAGATCTGCGGGAAGGTGGCCTTGCCGCCCGAACGCGCGACCATCTCGGCCTTCTTTTCCGGGTCGTTCGAAGCGACGATCTCGGTGAACTCGGCGCCCTTGCGGGTCAGCAGGCCCATGGCGGCGACGCAATAGGGGCAACCGGGCTTGGTGTAGATGACGACTTCGGCCAACTCAGGAACTCCTTGAACTGCAGGCTAGGCCCCTACTTAGGCGGTTCGCGCGCGGTTCGCACCCTCGCGATCACCGCCAGGTCCACGGCGCGAGCGCCGGCCTCCATCAGAACCCGCGCGCAGGCCTCGGCCGTGGCTCCGGTTGTCAGGACGTCATCGATCAGCAGGATACGCCGTCCCTTGATCCGGCGACGCCCGCCCTCGGTGACGGCGAAGGCCTTCTTCACGTTCAGCCTCCGCCCGCGCGCCGACTTGCCGCCCTGGCTGGCGGTCGGGGCGCTGCGGATCAGGGCGTCGGGCAGGTAGTCGAGGCCGGCATGACGAGCCAGGGGACGCGCCACCTCGGCGGCCTGATTGAAGCGCCGCGCCAGCAAGCGGGACCGGTGCAGGGGTACGGGAACCACCGCGTCGGCCTCGGCCACCACGTCGGCGGCCGAGCGGGCGATCCAGCGGGCGAACAGGGGGGCGAACTGCTGCTGATCGCCGTGCTTGAACTTGAGGATCAGGCCGCGCGACGCCTCGTCATAGACGCAGGCCGCGCGAGCGCGGGCGAAGGCGTAGGGCTGGACCTGACAGGCCAGACAGCGATCGGAGGCGAAGTCACCCCCGTCGTATTCAAAGGCCGCGCCGCAGCCGTCGCAGACCGGGGCTTCGAGGAACGCCACCCGGCTCCAGGCGTCGGGGGTCAAGCCCGCCGAGGCCGTGGCCTCGCGGCTGTCGTGGGCCATGGGCGGCAGCAGAATATCCAGCAGACCGCGCCCCGCATCGCGCGCGCCGGATGCTATAGGCGCCGTCACGCCTTTTAATCGACCTTTCCAGCCCCCATCCTGAACCGACATGAGCGCCCCCTCCTCCGGTCCCCCGATCATCTTCGACGCCGCCCGCCGCGCCGCGCGCCTGAGCCGCGCCGCCCGACGCTTCCCCGACGCCGACTTCCTGCACGTTCGCGCCGCCGAAAACGCGGTGAACAGTCTGGAGGTGATCCTGCGCGAGTTTCACGCCCCCGTCGACCTGTCGCCCCATCCGGGCGTCTTCGCCCGCGCCGTCGCCGACAGTTCGGCGCGCGACCGCGTGGCCGCAGTGCGCGCCGTGGGGTCGGTGTCCGAGCGCGCGGCGCCGGGAGCCGGGCCTCTGGGGCTGGAAGATCAGTCCGCCGACCTGATCGTCAACCTGCTGGGTCTGCACTGGGCCAATGACCTGCCGGGCGCGCTCAGCCAGATCCGGCGCGCGCTGCGGCCCGACGGCCTTTTCGTGGCCAGCCTGTTCGGCGCGGCGACGCTGAAGGAGCTGCGCGGGGTGCTGACCGAGGCCGAACTGGAGGTCAAGGGCGGGGCCCAGGCCCGCGTCTCGCCCTTCGCCGACGGTTTCGACGGTGCAGGCCTGCTGCAACGGGCCGGGTTCGCCCTGCCGGTCAGCGACGTGGACCGGGTGACGGTGCGCTATGGCGACCCCTTCGCCCTGATGCGCGACCTGAGGGCCATGGGCGAGACCAATGTGCTGGCCGGGCCGATCAGGCCGCTGAGCCGGGCCGTTCTGGCGCGCGCGGCGCAACTTTACGCCGAGCGCCACGCCGAGGCGGACGGACGCATTCCGGCGACCTTCGAAATGGTGCATCTGGCCGGCTGGGCGCCGCACGAGAGCCAGCAGAAGCCGGCCCGGCGCGGCTCGGCCAGAACGCGGCTGGCGGATGCGCTCGGCGTCAGGGAACAGACCGGGGAATAGTCAGAGCAGGTCGCGCAGCCAGGCGACCAGGGGCTCGTCGGCGGGCGGCATGGGATAGTCGCCCAGCTTGTTCGGCTTCACCCAGGCCAGACCGGCGTGCTCCTTGGCTGTGACCACGCCCGACCAGCGGCGGCACAGGTAGAGCGGCATCAGCAGGTGGAAGCTCTCATAGGCGTGGCTGGCGAAGACGAAGGGGGCCAGGCAGGCCTCGTTCACGTCGATGCCCAGCTCTTCCCTCAACTCGCGGATCAGGGCCTGTTCGGGCCGTTCGCCCGGCTCGACCTTGCCGCCCGGAAATTCCCACATCCCCGCCAACTGCTTGCCCTCGGGCCGCTTGGCGATCAGGACGCGGCCGTCGGGATCGACCAGGGCCACGGCGACGACCAGGACGGTCGGAACGCTGACCTCGGTCATGCCGCCTCCGGCCGGACGTAGAGCAGGTTCTCACCCTGGATCAGCACCTGAAAGTCGTGCTGGCCCATGACCTTCTGGAAGGTGCGGCTGGTGTGCTGGTCCGGCAGCATCCAGTCGTGCGGCTCGACGATGACGCAGAAGCTTTCGCCCACCCATGTCGTCGCACTGGCGAACAGGTCTTCCTCGAAGCCCTCGATGTCGATCTTGGCCAGGAAGAGCGCGCCGTTCTCGACGCCTGCGACCAGTTCGGGAATGGTGACGATCGACAGGCCCGTCTCGGCGCGCTCGGTGCGAACGCCCCAGGCGGCGTCGCCAGGGATAAGGGAGACAAAGCCCGCCTCGGCCCCGATGGCGGCCTCGACCACCGAGATGGCGGCGAAGGCCTCGGTGTTGAGACGCAGCATGGCGGCGTTGGCGGCGTCCGGCTCGACCGCGATCACACGAGCCTCGGGAAAGGCCTGATGGAACCAGCGCGCGGCGGCGCCGACATTGGCCCCGGCGTCGATGATGACCGGAACCTGACCGGCGGCCAGCATCTGGCGATAGCGTCGTTCCAGTCGCGCCTCGACGGCCGGGACCTTCAGCCGGTACTCCTGCTCGCCGAACACCTGACGCAGGGTGGCGATGTCGCTGTCGCGGCCGCGGACATGGAACCGGCCGAAGCGCGGCAGGTCGATGACGGCGGGCGCGGAGGCATAGCGGGCGGTCACGGCCTGGAAGGCGGAACGCAGGCCGAAACGTCCGGCGTCCTTGAAGAAGGTGCTGAGGCGGGACATCAGGAGCGATAATCCCCGTTGATCTCGATGTAGCGCTTGGTCAGATCGCAGGTCCAGACCGTGGCCGAGGCCCGGCCCGAACCGACATGGACGGTGATGTCGATCTCGGCGTTCTTCATATAGGCGCTCATTTTCGCCTCGTCGTAGGTCGGCGACGGAGCCCCGTCGACAGCGGCGACGTGCGGGCCGAAGTGGATGGCCAGACGGTCGCGATCCACGGCTTCTTCCGTCTTGCCCACGGCCATGACGATGCGGCCCCAGTTGGCGTCCTCGCCGGCGATGGCGGTCTTCACCAGGGGACTGTCGGCGATCGACTTGGCCAGCTTCCGCGCCGAGGCGGGGCTGGCGGCGCCGTCCACGGTGACGCGAACGAACTTGGTCGCGCCCTCGCCGTCCCGGACCAGCTGGTGGGCCAGGTCGAGCATGACCTTGTCCAGGGCCGCCGAAAAATCCTTGAGCCGGCGGTCACCGACGCGGCCGATGCGCGGCGCGCCCGAGGCCCCGGTGGCGAACAGCAGGGCGGTGTCGTTGGTCGAGGTGTCGCCGTCCACCGTCACGGAGTTGAAGGTGGTGCGGACATGCAGGTTCAACAGGGCCTTCAGCACCGGCGGGGCGATGTTCGCGTCGGTGACGATGAAGGCCAGCATGGTGGCCATGTCCGGCGCGATCATGCCCGAGCCCTTGGCGATGCCGGCGATCTTGACCTTGACGCCCTCGATCTCGCACTCGGCGTAGGAGCCCTTGGGGAAGGTGTCCGTGGTCATGATGCCCAAGCCCGCCCGAGCCCAGGCGTCGGCCTTCAGACCGGCTTCGACCTCAGGCAGGCGGACAGTGATCTTCTTGTCGTCCAGCACCACGCCGATGACGCCGGTCGAGGCCAGCATGACGTCGCGCTGGCGACAGTCGAAGCGTTTGGCGACCTCGGAGGCCGTACGGCGCGCGGCGTCGGCGCCGGCCTTGCCGGTGAAGGCGTTGGCGCAGCCGGCGTTGACGACCAGGGCCTTGACCCCCTCGCCGCCCTTGTCGGCGTCCAGGTGACGCTTGCACCAGTCGACCGGCGCCGAGCCCACCTTGTGCCGGGTGAAAACCCCGGCGCAGGACGCACCCTGCGGGAAGCGGAAGACCACCAGATCGTCGCGCTCATGCTTGTAGAAGCCCGCACGCGCCGTCGCGATCTCGACCCCGCCGATCGGCGGAATGGTCGGGAAGGGCACGGCCAGGGGCGAGATCATCAGACCGGGCTTGCCGGGCGCCGCCTTGGCGCCCGAGGGCTGGGTGGCCCGTTTCAGGGCCGTAGCCAGCGGATCCAGCGCCTTTTCAATGGCGGATTCGATCATCTGGCCGGTCGAGCCGGACTTGGAGGCGGGCGGGCGGTTCATGAGGCGACGGTTCCGGCGGGAGGGACGGCGGGAGAGACAGGCGCAGGCTTGGCGGGGGCTTGCGCCGCCGGTTTGGCGGGATTGAGGAAAACTTCGACCTGGGCCTTGCCACGAAGTTGCTCCAGCAGCTGACGCACGCCTTCGTAGGTCAGATAGCGGACGATAAGAGGGCGCGCCTGATCCAGGGTCGGCGGGGTCTCCAGACGGCGGTCCTCGATGCGCAGGACGGCCCAGCCGCCCTCCCCCTGGACCGGGCCGACCACGGCGCCGGGGGCCTGGCCGCGCAGGGCGGCGGCGTAGGCGTCGGGCAGGACGTCCAGCGTCGAATAGCCCAGGTCGCCGCCGGAATAGCGGGTGGCGTCGTCGACCGAGCGCTGGGCGGCGACGGCCTCGAAGGCGGCGCCCTGCCCCAGGACGCCGACCACGGCGTCGGCCTGTTCCCTGGTGTGGGACAGGATCAGACGGACGCGGACCTCCTCGGTGGTCTGCGCCCGGCGCTGCTGTTCCTGATAGAGGCGCTCCACCGCCTGATCGGACACCGCGCCGCTGACCACGGATTCCACCAGCATGTCGCCGAGGATGCGTTCATGCACCGCTTCCAGTCGACGCTGGGCGGCGGCGCTCTTGTCCAGACCGCGACGGCGCGCCTCGGCGGCCAGCAGCTTCTGGTCGACCACCTCGTCCAGCACGCGACGGAACAGCTCGGACTTGACGTCCAGAGGCTCGCCTTCGCCGATCAGCCCTTGCGCCACCGCCTCACGACGAACGTCCGAGGCCCAGACAGAACGGTCCAGCACCCGGGCCACGACCAGATCATTCTTTTCCGGCGGAGCTTCGGCATCGCCGCGTCCGCAGGCGGCCGTCAGCGTCAGGACCAGCAGAGCCGACGCCAGAACCGGCCGCAGGGTTCGAAATGAGGGGCGCGAAAGACGCATCAGGCGCTCCGGCCAAAAGGCGCGAAAGAAGCGAAAAACAGGAACCGGAAGGCCGGTCGCGACAAGCCGTTGAAAGCCCCTCGCGTTGACAGGGGTTAGGGCGGTGCTTAAGTCCCGGCTGCGCCCAAGTCGAGGGGTTTTCGATCGTCTGCGCGGCCCCTGCGCACGCCTCGTATTTCGGGGATCGCTGGGACCGACGTCGATCCGGGCCTTCAGATCACGGCGTTTCCTGTTTCAGAGCCTTCAGCCGCTCGACCGCCTTTACCGGATCGCCCATGCTCGGCTTCGCCAAGAAAATCCTCGGCTCCTCCAACGACCGCAAGGTCAAGGCCTTCCAGGCCCAGGCGCAAAAGATCAACGCCCTGGAAGCCAGGTTCGAGGCCTTCTCGGACGACGAACTGCGCATGATGACGCAGACCTTCCGGGATCGCATCGAGGCCGGCGAAAGCCTGGACAAGATTCAGAACGAGGCCTTCGCCGTAGCGCGTGAGGCCTCCAAGCGCGTTCTCGGCCAACGTCAGTACGACGTGCAGCTGGCCGGCGGCATGATCCTTCACGAGGGCGGCATCGCCGAAATGCGGACGGGCGAGGGCAAGACCCTGGTCGCCGTGGCCCCCGTCTATCTGAACGCCCTGTCGGGCAAGGGCGTCCACGTCGTCACCGTCAACGACTACCTGGCCCGCCGCGACGCCGAGACCATGGGTCGCGTCTATCGCTTCCTGGGCCTGGAAGTCGGCGTCATCGTCAACGGCCTGTCTCAGGGCCAGCGTCAGGTGGCCTACAACGCAGACATCACCTACGGCACCAACAACGAATTCGGCTTCGACTACCTGCGCGACAACCTGGTCTATGATCGGCGCGAGATGGTGCAGCGCAGCCACCACTTCGCCATCGTCGATGAAGTCGACTCCATCCTGATCGACGAGGCGCGCACGCCCCTGATCATCTCGGGTCCGACCGAGGACCGTTCGGATCTCTACAAGATCGTCGACGCCGTGGTGAAAGAGCTGATCGTCGACAAGGCCACCTACGACCTGGATGAAAAGCAGCGCCAGGCCCTGCTGACCGAGCTGGGCTCGGAACGCATCGAGGAGATGCTGGAGGCCGGCGGCCACTTCGCCGAGGACACCACCGACCTCTATGACCCGGCCAACGTCAGCCTGGTCCACCACGTCAACCAGGCCCTGCGCGCCAACACCCTGTACACGCGCGACAAGGACTACATCATCAAGGCTGGCGAGATCGTCCTGATCGACGAATACACCGGCCGCATGATGACCGGCCGTCGCCTGTCCGAAGGTCTTCACCAGGCCATCGAGGCCAAGGAAGACGTCAAGATCATGCCCGAGAACCAGACCCTGGCCTCGGTGACCATCCAGAACTATTTCCGCCTCTACGAGAAGCTGTCCGGCATGACCGGCACGGCCGCCACCGAGGCCCAGGAATTCCTCGACATCTACAAGATGGACGTCCTGGAGGTGCCGACCAACCGTCCGATCCAGCGCAAGGATTACGACGACGAGGTCTATCGCACCTTCAAGGAGAAGAACGCGGCCATCGCCGCCCAGATCGCCGAGTGCCACGTCAAGGGTCAGCCCATCCTGGTCGGCACCGTCTCGATCGAGAAGTCCGAGGAGCTGTCGGACGTCCTGAAGACCTATGAGTACAAGGTTGAGACCGGCCGCACGCTGAAAGCCGAATACGCCGGACGCGAGAAGGAAGCCCAGAAGGCCGGCGACGACGCCTACGACGTGACCTACGTCTCGGGCCGCGGCATTCCTCACAACGTCCTGAACGCACGCCAGCACGAGCAGGAGGCCTATATCGTCGCCGACGCCGGCCTGCCGGGCGCGGTGACCATCGCCACCAACATGGCCGGCCGCGGCACCGACATCCAGCTGGGCGGCAACCTGGAGATGCGTCTTCAGCGCTGGACCCAGGAACAGCGCAACATGGCCGTCGAGGTCACGCCGGAAGCCCTGGAAGCCAAGGAAGCCGAGTTCAAGGCCGAAATCGCCGTCCACCGCGAGACGGCCCTGCTCGCCGGCGGCCTGTTCGTCCTGGGCACCGAGCGCCATGAAAGCCGCCGCATCGACAACCAGCTGCGTGGCCGCACCGGTCGTCAGGGCGACCCCGGCACCTCGAAATTCTACCTGTCGTGCGAAGACGACCTGCTGCGCATCTTCGCCGGCGACCGTCTGGACGCCATCATGCGTCAGTTCGGCGTGGCCGAGGGCGAGGCCATCAGCCACCCCTGGCTGAACCGCGCCGTCGAGACCGCCCAGAAGCGCGTCGAAGCCCGCAACTACGACATGCGCAAGAACGTGCTGAAGTACGACGACGTCGTGAACGACCAGCGCAAGGCGGTGTTCGAACAGCGTCAGGAGTTCATGGACTCCGAGGACCTGTCGGAACTGGTCACCGATTTCCGCCTCGACGTCGTCTCCGACCTGGTCGAGCGCTACATGCCGCCCAAGGCCTACGCCGAGCAGTGGGACATCGACGGCCTGGACGAGAAGGTCCGCTCGACCCTGGGCCTGGAGCTGCCGCTCAAGGACTGGGCCGCCGAGGAAGGCGTCTCGAACGAGGAGATCGAGGAGCGCATCAACGCCGCCGCCGACGCCCGCGCCGCCGAGCGTCTGGAAATGATCGGCGCCGACCAGACCCGCGGTCTGGAAAAGCAGTTCATGCTGCAGATGATCGACATGCAGTGGCGCGAGCACCTGGTCCACCTGGACCACCTGCGCGGCGTGATCGGCCTGCGCGGCTACGGCCAGCGCGACCCGCTGAACGAGTACAAGACCGAAGCCTTCAACCTGTTCGAGACGCTGCTGCACGACCTGCGCCACAACGTCACCCGCTGGCTGATGACGGTCGAGTTCCGCTTCGAGGCCCCGCCGGCCATGGAGATGCCCGAGTTCCAGGAAATCCACCTGAACCCCGGTACCGGCGAGAACGAAATGGCCAACCCCATGGCCCAGAACCCGGAAGGTCAGCTGACCGGCGACGACCGTTCCAAGCTGCCGGTCGAGGCCCTGCCCGTCGGCTGGGAACGCACCAGCCGCAACGCCGACTGCCCCTGCGGTTCGGGCCGCAAGTTCAAGCACTGCCACGGTAGTTTGATCTGAGAATGATGAGGCGGGTTCGCGAAGGCGGCCCGCCTTTTTCTTTGCCCCCCGCGCCTGCCAAACCGCCGTCATCCTCGGGCTTGACCCGAGGATCGAGCAAAGCGGCGTGCTCGACCTGCTTACGTCGCGCAGGCGGACGACCCGATCTTCGGGTCAAGCCCGAGGATGACGAAGTGCAAAGCGAGCGCGTGACGCCGCTACACAGGCCCGCTAGCCTGTCGCCATGAGCTACAAGCCCCTCTTCTCGCGCGCCCTGGGTCTGGATCCCGAGCGGCTGCATTTCGCCGCCCACAGCCACCACCTGTGGCCCGACGCCAGCTTCGACGCCCAGGTCCAGGCCTGGGCCGAGGCCAACCGCTTCGCCGACCGCAAGTGGGATCTGGTCTTCGGCGAGGTCATCCCCGAGGCCCAGAAGCATGTGGCGCGGGAGCTGAACCTGCCCTCGCCCGACAGCCTGATCTTCACCTCCAACACCCACGACCTGCTGATCCGCCTGGTGTCCGGCGTCGAGAAGAAGCCGGTCCGCATCCTGTCCACTGACGGCGAATTCCACTCCTTCCGTCGTCAGTCCGAGCGCTGGGAGGAGGCCGGCGAGGCCGTGGTGACCCGCGTGCCGCTGCAGCCCTTCGCCAGCTTCGCCGAGCGTTTCGTCGCGGCGGCGCGCGCGGGCGGGCACGACCTGATCCTGGTCAGCCAGGTCTTCTTCCGCACCGGCCAGCTGTTCGACGCCATCCCCGAGCTGGCGAAACTGGCCGACCCTGCGGGGCCGTGGGTGGTCATCGACGGCTATCACGGCTTCATGGCCACCCCGACCGATCTGTCGGCGGTGGCGGACAAGGTCTTCTACCTGGCGGGCGGCTACAAATACGCCATGGCGGGCGAAGGCGCCTGCTTCCTGCATTCCCCGCCCGGCTTCTGCCCGCGCCCGGTCATCACCGGCTGGTTCGCCGAGTTCGGCCATCTGGAAGGCCCGCCCGGCGGGGTCCAGTACCGCACCGACGGCGGTCGCTTCTGGGGCGCCACCTTCGACGTCAGCGCCCTTTATCGCCTCAACGCCGTGCGCCGGATGCTGGACGAACAGGGCCTGACCACGACCGAGATCGCCGCCCATGCGCGCGGCCTTCAGGCCCGCTTCCAGGCGGCGGTCCGGAACGGCGAGGCGGGCGCCCTGTCGCAAGCCGAGATCCTCAACCCGGTCGAGGGCGAGGCGCCGCGCGCCCGCTTCCTGGCCCTGCGTTCCGACGAGGCGTCGCGCTGGAAAGCCGACCTGCAGCACATGAACGTGGTCACCGACGTGCGCGACGACGTGATCCGCTTCGGCTTCAGCCTGTATCAGTCCGAGGAGGACGTGGAGCGGCTGATCCACGCCTGCGCCCGCCTGACCTGAGGCGTCAGAAGAAGAGGCTGTCGTCCTGACGCTGGGCCTCCGGCGGGCGTCGCGGCGTTGACGGGCGCGGCGCCGGACGCGGAGCCGGAGCGGCCCGAGGCGCGGCGCCGGGCGCAGGAGCGGGGGCGGCGGCCTTTTCGGTCGTCGCCTCAGGCTTGTCGTCGTCAAAGACCGATCGCCAGACTGATGTCGCTGCGGAAGGCCTGGGTTCCTCCCGCACCGGCGCCGCAGGCGGCGCGGCGACGGCCGGATAGGGGACCGGCGAACCTGTCGTTGTCGTGGGCCGGTCGGACGGGACGGGAGCGACGGCGACTTCGGCGACGACGGGCGTCTCCGCCCCTCTCTGATCCGCCGCCGTCCACAGGATTGCCACGCCCAGGGCCAGCAGCATCAGACCAATCCCGGCCCCGATGGCGGAG
Source organism: Brevundimonas sp. T2-11 (assembly GCF_055397675.1). NCBI lineage: Bacteria > Pseudomonadati > Pseudomonadota > Alphaproteobacteria > Caulobacterales > Caulobacteraceae > Brevundimonas > Brevundimonas sp. T2-11. Next base: position 400,228 of record NZ_AP027920.1, on the reverse strand, counting down.
CCCAGCAGGATGCGGTTCAGATCATTGGCGTCGGACGAACTCATGACCCGACAGGGGTAACATCCAACCCCGGCGCCAGGCCAGCCCGCGCCCGCCCCTGGTCACACACCCAGGTCCAGCAGGGCGTCGCGCACAAGCTCGGGATGAGTCATGGGAAAGAGATGCCCACCGCCCCTGATCGCTTCAACCTGCGGCGCCGCCGGGCCATGCCCGGACACGGCGCACAGGCTGCCGCTCTCCGCCCTGAAGATGCGCGTCGCCCCCGGATAGCGTCGCAGCGCGCGCCAGGGATCATGCGCCTGGGCGGCGTAGTTGGAAGCCTCCCAGGCCGGGCTGCAGGTCAGCTGGAGCCCCTGATCCGTCTCGATCAGACCATCGACCAGATAATCGGCCAGCATCATGTCCGACCAGCCCTTGAAGGCGCCGCGACCGCGGTAGGCGGCCAGGGCCTGCTCGCGACTGTCGAACAGGGCGCGCCGCTTCAAGGTGCCCTGAACGATCGGAAAGCGCTGGGCCAGGCGTCCGATCAGGGGCAGGTTCATGGCCAGCACCATCTCCCGGCGCCAGATCACCGGGTCCAGCAGCAGCAGCCGCGACACCCGCTCGGCCCGTTCGGCCGCCGCCAGCAATCCGCTGGTTCCGCCGATGGAGTGGCCCGCCAGGGCCACCGGCGGGCCATCGACAGCGTCCAGCAAGGCGATCAGGTCGTCGCGGTGATCCTTCCAGCTGCGCCGCCCCTGCGGTTGCGCCGGCAGACGGGTGCGCCCATGCCCCCTCAGATCGGGCGCCCAGATGCGCAAGGCGCCCGACAGAGGCTGCAACAGGGAACGATAGGTGTAGGCGTTGAATCCATTGGCGTGGACAAAGATCAGATCCACCGGCCGCGCCGGGTCGCCGAAATCGAGAACCGACATGTCGCCGCCGCCCCAGCGGTTGTCGATGGCGACGCTCAGGCGTCGCGGCGCCGAAAGAGCCAGGGCGTCCATGCCGATCAGGCCGCCACCCGGCAGGCGGGACAGCGGCCATGCCCTTCGATGGTCGTGCGCTCGATAGCGTAACCCGCCGAAGATGCGGCCGCCGCGAAAGCCTCGCCTCCCGCCACCGCGACCTCTTCCGTCGCGCCGCAGCAATCGCAGATGAGGAAGGCGGCGGCGTGACCCCGGCCGTCATCGACATCGGCGGTGCAGGCCACATAGGCGCTGATGGAGGCGATACGGTGCACGACCCCGCGCCGCTCCAGAAACTCGAGCGCGCGATAGACAGTGGGCGGCTTGGCGGCCTGACCGTCGGCGCCGTAGCGCGCGATCAGATCATAGGCCTTGACCGGTTCGCCCGCCGCCAGCAGCAGTTCCAGCACGCGACGGCGCGGCGCGGTCATGCGTTCGCCTTCGGCGGCGCAAAGCGTCTCGACAGCGACGAGCGCCCGCTCGACCTCGGCGGGACCGGGTCGACTGTCGGAATGATCGTGATCGCAAGCGGCGCCCATTTCTCACAGCTAAGGGGTCGCGCGCTCCACCGCAACCGGCTGCGACACCGCGCCCGTTCCGAAGGCCGACGTTCGTCGAACCAACGCGTTTGCGGCGCGCCCGGCCATGGGCTAGAAGGCCCGTCCATCCTGTTCAGAGCCGATCCGACCATCATGACCGACACCACGACCCAAGCGTCCGGCCCCCTCTCCGGCAACGTCCTGTTCTACGCACAGCCGGAACCGATCTCGTTCGAGGCTCACGGCAAGCTGGGCGTGACCCCTGCCGACAAGCCCTACGCCTTCATCGCACAGGCCAACATCGTGCCGCTGACCGTGACCGAGTTCGCGCCGGCCGCCCTGTCCTATCCGATCATCTTTGTCGGCGACACCAAGCAGCCGGTCGTGGCCATGGGCCTGCGTCCGGGCGAGAACCTGTTCATCGAAGCGAACGGCGACGTTCGTCCCGAGGCCTATCTGCCCGCCTATGTGCGTCGCTATCCCTTCGTCTTCGCCAACGACGACGCCGAGAAGCGCCTGATCCTGTGCATCGACCGCGCCGCGTCCTTCCTGGTCGAGGGCGGCGAGACGCCCCTGTTCGACAACGGCCAGCCCAGCGCCTACGTCAACAATGCGATGGAGTTCTGCAACAACTTCGAGCAGGAGCGCCTGCGCACCGAAGCCTTCGTCCAACTGCTGACGGACCTGGACCTGTTCGAAGTCCGCGAAGCCAATTTCAACCCGCGTAACGCCGACGGCACGCTCGCGCCGGTCCAGAAACTGGCCGAGTACTACGCCGTCTCGGAAGACAAGCTGAAGGCCCTGCCGATCGAGAAGCTGGCCGAACTGCGCGACAACGGCGCCCTGGGCCAGATCTACGCCCACCTGGTGTCGCTGCTGGGCTGGGATCGCCTGATCGCCATGGCGTTCGCTCGCGCCGCCGCGACGCCGACCGCCGCCAACGCCTGATCTTAAGAAGCCTATCGCCCTGGCGCGCTACTTGAAGCCGCCAGAAGGTGGAAATGAAAACGCCCCGCCGGGAAACCGGCGGGGCGTTTTTTGTCTACCGGCGGGCGACCAGGGCGCGGGTCAGGCAGGAAAAGACCAGCCGGCCGGCCTCGTCCAGCAGATCCTGCTGGGCGATGACGATGCCCTTTTCATCCCCCACGGGGTCCTTGCCCATGATCGTCAGCCGGCCGCGCAGCAGTTCGCCGGGCGGCGGATTGCGCAGGAAACGCAGGCCGTCTATCGCCAGGGTCTTCGTCCCGGCCCAGGTCCCGGCCTTCTCGGCGGAAAGCCGGCTCCACAGGGCGTAGACCAGGGCGTCGGGCGCGCCGTAGGCGACGTCCCACCCCGGCGCGAACCGTTCGACGAAGACATCCATCGCGCCTGCGTCCACCGCGCAAGCCCCCAGGGGGATGACCTGGCCGATCTCGAGATCCTCGAAATGGACGTGCAGCGGTTCGGTCATCCGGCAGGCTCCTCAGGCGGCGGGCTCTTCCGACACCCGAACCAGCAGCTTGCCGTCATGGTCGCCGGTGAACAAGCGGTTCAGCGAGGTGACCGCGCCTTCCAGGCCATCGTCGACGTGAACCTTCCACTTGACCCGGCCATCGGCCAACCACGGCCCCATCTCCTCGACCATTTCCCGGGCGCGGTGGGCGTAGTCCAGCACCAGGAAGCCCTGGACGTTCAGGCGATGGGTGATGATCCGGCTGAAGTTCGGCGACGGCGGCATGCGGGTCGCATTGTAGCTTGAGATCAGGCCGCAGACGGCCATGCGAGCGTGGATGTTCAGCCGGTTCCACACGGCGATCATGATGTCGCCGCCGACGTTCTCGAAATTCAGATCGATCCCGTTCGGCGCCAGACGGTCCAGCGCCTCGCCCACGTCCTCGTTCTTGTAGTCGACGGCGGCGTCGAAGCCGAGCTCCTCGGTCAGCCAGCGGCACTTGTCAGGACCACCGGCGATGCCGATGACGCGCGCGCCGCGTTGCTTGGCGACCTGACCGGCGATGGAGCCGACCGCCCCCGCCGCCGCCGAGATCACCAGGGTCTCGCCCGCCTTGGCCTTCAGCACGTCGGTGACACCGAAATAGGCGGTCAGGCCGGTCATCCCCAGCACCGACAGATTGGCCGTCAGCGGCATGCCCGGCGCGCGGTGCACCGGACGCAGCCCCTGTTCGTGCACCACCGCATAGTCGGCCCAGCCGCCGGACAGGGGGGTGACGATGTCGCCAGTCTTGAATCGTTCGGACTTCGACGTCTCGACCACGCCCAGCGTCAGGCCGCGCATGACCTCGCCCAGACCGACCGGCGGCAGATAGCCCTGGCTGTCGTTCATCCAGGTGCGGTTGGTGGGGTCCAGCGACAGATAGATGGTGCGAACCAGGACCTCGGCGTCCTTCAGGTCCGGCACCGGGGTCTCGATCAGTTCCAGGTCGCCGTCCTGGATCAGGCCCTGAGGCCTCTGGCGAAGAACCCACTGACGATTGCGAAGGCTCATGGCGCATCTCCAATGCGTTTTCTTTGAGAACTTATTAGGCGTGGATGCCGGGGCTGTGTCGAGAGGCTTCCAAAGAAAAAGCGGACCGTTTCGGGTCCGCTTCAGGTGGCATCATCGAGAATGAGGTGCGGAGGCGGACCGGCGAACCGGTCAAGTCGGGGGCGTCTTTGCCTCCGCTTGCGTCTAACGGCCCGGATTGAGGACGGTTCCATAGGCGTCGGCGGATCGACGGGCCGGAACGTCGCCGCCCGCCTTGCGTTGCTGGAGCATGAAGGAGACCGCGATGACTCATCAGGATCCCCATTCCCATTCGGCCGACGCCGTGGCCGGCCACACCCCGATCGAGGCCCAGTATGTCCGTCAGGGCCGGGGCGGCGTCCGCATCCTGTGGCTGCTGATCGTCTCGGGCGGGGCGGCGGCCGTCCTTTTGCTGGGCATGTGGCTGCTCAGCAATGGAGGCTTCCAGAGCGTCAATCCCGACGCGGGCGCACGCCCCGCCGACACCGCCGCCTATGATGCGGCGGCGCCCTCGCAACCGAGCTGAATTGAAAAGACCCCGACGGCGAACCGTCGGGGTCGAAGCGGAAGCGAGACCGCGCTCAGGCCGCCTGTTTCTGGCGCGAGGGATGGAAGAAGAGCGCCTGGCTGATCGCCGCCTTCACCGTCTCCGGCTGGAAGGGCTTGGTGATCAGGAAGGTCGGCTCCGGCCGCTCGCCGGTCAGCAGACGCTCGGGGAAGGCGGTGATGAAGATGACCGGCACGTCGAAACGCTTGAGGATGTCCTTGACCGCATCAATGCCCGACGACCCGTCGGCCAGCTGGATATCGGCCAGCACCAGACCCGGCGTGTGACGCGCCACGGCGTCCACGGCCTCATCGTGGGTCGTGGCCGTGCCCGTCACGCGATGGCCCAGCTCCTTCACCAGGCTCTCGATATCGGCCGAGATGATGGCCTCGTCTTCGATGATGAGAACATCGGTGGCCAGTTCGGCGTCTATGTCGGACTGGGCTTCGGCGATCAGACGTTCGACCGAGCGCGGATCGACCCCCAGAATTTGCGCCGCCTCGGACGGCGTGAACCCTTCCAGCGCCGTCAGGAGGAAGGCCTGGCGCGATCGCGGCGAAATCCGCATCAAACGGCGCGCGGCGTCATCCCCGCCGTCAACCCCGCCATCCTCGAGCTGGGCGCCCGTGGAGGACCAGATGGTGTGGAAGACGTGATAGAGGGCCACCCGCGGGGTCATGTCCGCCGGCAGCTGGCGCTCGCCTGCCGCCAGGGCTTCCAAGGCGACGCGCACATAGTTGTCGCCCGTGGTCTGATCGCCGGTCAACGCCCGCGCATAACGACGGACATAGGGCAGATGCGGCGCCAGCCTGGCCAAGAGACTCATGCAATTTTCCCCGACAATCATGCGCCTCCGAAGGGAGACGCGCAGCCTCTGTCAACGTCCTGAGCAGACGAGAGTTCCACACCCCCTTCACAAGCTTGAGCATAAATTTGCATCCGTCTAGGAACTCTAAGGGCAAGGGAGCGTTTTCCGCTTCCATGAACCCTACTTCCTGGCTTTGGGCGGCGGCCGTACTCCATGATTGAATCCAAAGACCCCACCCCGCGTCCTGACGCGCCAGCGTCGAAGGAACACGGGCTGGAAGAGGTGCGTCTGCGCCAGCAGGCCATCGGCGTGAAACTGCGCCACATGTTCGACCAGGTGGTCAACGAGCCTGTGCCCGACGAATTCCTGGACATCCTGCGGCGGGCCGACGAGCGGTCGTCGACCAAGGAGGGCCAGTGAGCAGCATCGGCGCACCGCCCAAACCGCCCTCCGCCGACGACGCCGGTTTCAAGAAGGAACTGGTGACGCTCATCCCTCACCTGCGCGCCTTCGCCCGCACCCTGACCGGCGACCCCACCGCCGCCGACGACCTGGCCCAGGAAGCCATGATGAAGGCCTGGGACGCCCGGGCCAGCTATCAGATGGGCACCAACATGAAGGCCTGGACCTTCATGATCCTGCGCAACCAGTTCTATTCGGAGAAGCGCCGGTCCTGGCGCCAGACCCAGCTGGATCAGGAAGCCGCAGAACGGACCCTGGTGGCGGTCGATGATCCCGAGGCGCCCGTCGCCCTGGACGAACTGCGCCAGGCGTTGAAGACCCTGCCCGAGGAACAGCGCGAGGCCCTCATCCTGGTCGGCGCAGGCGGCTTCGCCTACGAGGAAGCCGCCGAAATCTGCCAGTGTGCGGTCGGCACGGTGAAGAGCCGTGTTTCACGCGCCCGCAAGGCCCTGCAGGCGACGCTGGAACGCGGCGGATACGGTCGCGACGGCGCCGCCGCCGGCGACGCCATGCGCTCCATCCTGGCCGACGCCGACAGGCTGAGCGGCGCCAGGCAGGACTGACGCGTGGGGCGGTTCGGCCGCGCATGGGGCCGCAAGCTGGGGCGGTCGAACGTTCAGGGCATTCGCTTTCGCATGGGGCTGGCCATGGCCATCGCCCTCCTGCCCATTCTCGCCCTCAGCGCGGCCCAGACCCAGGCCGGATTCCGCCGCCAGGCCGAAGATCGTCGAATCGACCTGCAACTGGCGGCGGAACGCAGCGCCGCAGACGCCAAGGCCCGGATCGAAAGCACCGTGGTCTTGCTTCAGGCCCTCTCGCCCGAAGCCGGCGGCTTCTACTGCGAGCCGCGCCTGACCGCCCTGGTGTCGCGCCTGGACGCCATTTCAGCGCTGCAGCGCGTCAGCGCAACCGGAGAGACCGTCTGCGCCTCGCGTTCCGAAGACGGCGCGACCGCCGCCTACGCCGACGTGCGCGACCAGGACTGGTATCAACGTCTGCGCAACGGCGAGGACGTGGTCATGGCGCGCGCCACCGGCGAACCCGGGGCCCTGATCGTCGCGGTCCGTTCGGAACGCCCGCTCGGCGCCTTCCAGGGGGCGGTCGCGGCGGCCATCCCCCTGACCGCGCTTCAACCCGACATCCAGGATCCGGCCCTGCCGTCCGGGTCCCAGTCCGCGCTCGCCGACGCCGACGGCCGCATCCTGGTCTCCAGCGACGCCTCGGATTTCGCGGTTGACGGCCAGGACGCGGTCGCCGCCTGGGTCCGGACCGCCCAGCAAGGACGGGCCGCCCTTTTCGAGGGGCGAGACGCTCAGGGCCGCAGACATGTCTACGCCGCGACCCCGCTGGCGGGACGCGACCTCTTCGTCCTGCTGTCGGCGCCGACTTCCGGACTGCTGTCCTGGGCCCGACTGAACCCCATCGGAACCTTCCTGTTGCCGCTGGCGGCCTGGCTGACCGCCTTTCTGGCCGTCATGCTGCTGTCGGAACGGATCATCATCCGGTGGCTCGGCTATCTGGAACGGGTGGCTGCCATCTACGCCCGCGGCCGCTTCTCGGTTCGCCCTGTCCAGGCCGAGCACGCCCCCGCCGAGATCCGCACCCTGGCCCGCGCCCTGGGGACCCTGGGCGAGACCATCACGACCCGCGACAAGGCCCTGCTGGACTCGCTGGACGAGAAGGACGCGCTGATGCGCGAGATCCACCACCGGGTGAAGAACAACCTGCAGATCATCTCGTCCCTGCTGTCGATGCAGCAGAGGGCGGTGGCCGACCCGGCGGCGCGCGCCGCGCTCGGCGACACCCGCCAGCGGATCACGGCCCTCGCCCTCATCTACCGCACCCTCTACCAGAGCGAGGACATCCGCGAGGCCGACTCGCGCACCTTCCTGACCGAGCTGGTGGGGCAGTTGATCGCCGGCGAAGCCATGCGCGGCCCCCTGGTCACCAGTTCGGTCGACGCCGACTACCTGATCATCGACCCGGACCGGCTGGCGCCCGTCGCTCTGTGGCTGGTCGAGGCCGTCTCCAACGCCCAGAAGCACGCCTTCGCCGGGCGCGGCGGCGACCTGCAGGTCCGGTTCCGCGTCCTGGGCGACACCAGCGTTCTGGAGGTGCAGGACGACGGGCCCGGCATGGGCGACGCCGACGCGGCGGGGGTGGGACGCACCCTGATGAACGCCTTCGCCAAGCAGCTTCGCGGTCATGCGGAAATGATCGCAGCGCCCGGCGGAGGCTCCATCGCCCGCCTGACGTTCGCCACGCCGGAAGCGCCCTCGCCCACCGCAAGCGACAGCTTGACAGGAACCGCGCCGCGCGCGCCGCGTTGATTTGACGATGGGCCTTTCCGGCCCCCGCCATTCAGGAGACGATCATGCGCAAACTGTTCGTACTTGCCGCCGCCGCCGCCCTGCTGACCACCGCCGCCTGTAACACCATCGCCGGCGTGGGCAAGGACACCCAGGCAGCCGGTTCGGCCGTCGAAGGCGCCGCCCGCGACGCCAAGAACTAAAATCGTGCAGAACCCTCGCCGTCCATTGGGCCGCGAGGGTTTTTTATGTCCTGATTTCATCAGTTTCGTCTGGCGACATCTCCTGTGCAGGTTTAGCGTCCGCCCCGCCCGCCACTGAGCGGACGGATCAGGAACAGACCCATGCGTGTCGGCGTACCCCGCGAAATCAAGACCAACGAACATCGCGTAGGCCTGACCCCGACCGCCGCGCGCGAATACGTCGCCCACGGTCATGAGGTCCGCATCGAGACCGGCGCCGGGCTGGGCGCGGGCTTTACCGACTCCGACTACGTCAAGGCGGGCGCCGCCATCGTCGCCGACGCCGAGACCGTCTTCGCCGACAGCGACATGATCGTGAAGGTCAAGGAGCCCCAGGCCGTCGAATGGGCGCGGCTGCGACCGGACCACATCCTGTTCACCTATCTGCACCTGGCCCCTGATCCCGAGCAGACCAAGGGCCTGCTGGCCTCCAAGTGCGCCGCCATCGCCTATGAGACGGTGACCGACCGGAACGGCGGCCTGCCCCTTCTGGCGCCCATGTCCGAGGTGGCCGGGCGCATCGCCGTCTTCTCCGCCGCCGAAACCCTGTTGAAGCACAACGGCGGCATGGGCCTGCTGTTCTGCGGCGTGCCGGGCGTGGCGCCCGCGCGCGTTCTGGTCCTGGGCGGCGGAGTCGTGGGACTGAACGCCGCGCGCATGGCCATGGGCCTGGGCGCCGAGGTGGTGGTGCTGGAGCGCTCCATCCCCCGCATGCGCGAGATCGACGAGCTGACCGGCGGCCGGGTCATCACCCGCTATTCCTCGATCGGGGCCATCGAGGAGGAACTGGTCAAGGCCGACGTGGTGATCGGGGCCGTCCTGGTTCCCGGCGCCGAGGCCCCGACCCTGGTCCGCCGCGACCAGCTGAAGTCGATGAAGCCGGGCAGCGTCCTGATCGACGTGGCCATCGACCAGGGCGGCTGTTTCGAGACCTCGAAGCCTACGACGCACGAAGACCCGACCTATGTCGTCGACGGCGTGGTCCACTACTGCGTCGCCAACATGCCGGGCGCCGCGCCGCGCACCAGCTCGGAAGCTCTGAACAACGCCACCCTGCCCTTCGGCCTGGCCCTGGCGGACAAGGGGCTGGAGGCGCTGAAGAAGGACCCCCATCTGGCGCGCGGCCTGAACGTGCTGAAGGGCGAAATCACCTATCCCGCCGTGGCCGAGGCGCTCGGCCTGCCGTGGAGCGACCCCTTCGGCGTCTGGGCGCGGGGCTAGACCGTCAGGGCGACCCCGACGTCCGGCATGGCCCGCATGGCCGCCTGAACCTCGCGATCCATTCCGGCCACGGCCCGCTCGGCCTCGTCGCCTTCCGGCGTGTCCTTGGCCCTCTGCGCCATGGCCTTGATCCGGGCGGCCAGGCGTTTGACCTCGTCCATGGTGTCGCGGTCGGCTTGACGCTCGCCGCTGCGGCGGGCCTGTTCGTTGATGCGGACCTGGGCCGCGTCGATGGCCTGCTGATAGGGGTTGGAGGCCTTGGCGGCCTCGGCCTCCTCGGCCGTCGCCTCGGCCGACGCCTCTGGGGGCGACGTCTCCGCCGCGACCTCGCCCGACTCCGCTTCCGGCGCGGCTTCCGCCCCACCCGCTTCAAGCGCGCCCGTCGCCGGCGCGCCGCTCGCCGCGCCCAGACCGGCGGTCGAGCCACCGGCGGCGGCGTAGGCCTTGACCGCCGCGCCCAGTTCCCGCGCCAGAGCCGCCGCCATGCGAGCCGCGCCCTTGGGGTCGCCGATCATGGCCATCTGCAACATCTGCAGCCGGGCCTTGATCTCCTCGATCTTCTTCTTGGCCGCCGCCTTCTTCTCTTCGGAGGCGTTGCTGGTGCGCTGTTTCAGGCTTTCAACCGCCGCGCGGGCGTCGTTCAGCCGGGCGTCGGCCAGGGCCTGCCGACGCTCCTCGCGCGCCGAGGTCGCCTCGGATCGCGCCTCGGGCTTGGCCGTCTGGAGCGCAGGAAACAGGGAGCCGATGTTCATGGCCAGGCAGGGTCGTCCGCCTCGCCTAACGGCGGGTAAACGCCGCCGAACCGCGTGACCCTCGCCCTTTGGCTCGAGTTTTGGCATAAGCCCGCGATGAAGTTCCTCGACCAGGCCAAGATCTACATTCGCTCGGGCGCGGGCGGCGCCGGCGCCGTCTCGTTCCGACGCGAGAAATTCATCCCCAACGGCGGCCCCGACGGCGGCGACGGCGGCAAGGGCGGCGACGTCTGGATCGAGGCGGTCGACGGACTGAACACCCTGATCGACTATCGCTACCAGCAGCATTTCAAGGCTCAGACCGGCCACCACGGCCAGGGCCGCCAGATGCATGGCGGCAAGGGCGACGACGTGGTCCTGCGCGTTCCGGTCGGCACCCAGGTGCTGGACGAGGACAAGGAAACCGTCCTGGTCGACATGGAGAAGGCCGGCGAGAAGGTGAAGCTGCTCAGCGGCGGCAACGGCGGCTGGGGCAACACCCGCTTCAAAGGGCCGACCAATCAGGCCCCGGCCTACGCCAACCCCGGTCAGGAGTTCCAGGAGCGCTGGATCTGGCTGCGGCTGAAGCTGATCGCCGACATCGGTCTGGCGGGCCTGCCCAACGCCGGCAAGTCGACCTTCCTGGCGGCGGTCTCGGCGGCGCGGCCCAAGGTGGCGGACTATCCCTTCACCACCCTGACGCCCAACCTCGGCATGGTGGACCTCAGCCCCTCGGAGCGCTTCGTCATCGCCGACATCCCCGGCCTGATCGAGGGCGCCCATGAAGGCGCAGGGCTCGGCACCCGCTTCCTGGGCCACGTCGAGCGCTCGGCCAGCCTGATCCACCTGATCGACGGCACGCAGGAGGACGTGGCCGAGGCCTACCGCATCATTCGCGGCGAGCTGGACGCCTATGGCGAGGGCCTGGCCGACAAGACCGAGCTTCTGGCCCTGAACAAGATCGACGCCCTGTCGCCGGAAGAACGCGCGGACAAGGTCGCGGCGCTGAAGGCCGCCTCGGGCAAGACCCCCTATCTGGTGTCGGGCGTGTCCGGCGAGGGCGTGACCGAGCTGCTGCGCGCCGCCTGGGCCGAGGTCCGCAAGACCCGCGGCGAGATCGCCGATGACGGCGAGGATTCCATCCCCGAGACGCCGGGCGGCTGGCAGCCGTAAACGCGCGATCTGCTCTCCTCCCCATTTCATGGGGAGGTGGCGCGGGCGCACAGCGCCCGTGACGGAGGGGCCGCTTCATTCAGGCGCAGGGCCCCTCCACCGCTTCGCGGTCCCCCTCCCCACACAGTGGGGAGGAAAGCGGAAGCGCAGATGACGGCGAACCCTCGGCCCCCTATGTTCGCGCCATGACCGACGCGCCCGCCGAATCCGCCGCCGACACCGCCGCCCGCCCCCTCACGCAGGACGGACCGCCGCCCCGGTTGTGGCTGATCGACGCCTCGGCCTATATCTTCCGCGCCTATCACGCCCTGCCGCCCCTCACGCGCAAGTCGGACGGCCTGCCCGTCGGCGCGGTCCAGGGCTACTGCAACATGTTGTGGAAGCTGATCCGCGACATGAAGGGCGAGGACGGCCCGACCCATCTGGTCGCCGTCTTCGACCACTCGGAAAAGACCTTCCGCAACGATCTCTACGATCAGTACAAGGCCCACCGCCCGCCGGCGCCCGAGGATCTGGTGCCGCAGTTTCCGTTGGTGCGCGAGGCCACCGCCGCCTTTGGCGTGCACGGCGTCGAGCTGCCCGGCTATGAGGCCGACGACCTGATCGCCACCTACGCCTGCAAGGTCCGCGACATGGGCGGCGAGGCGGTCATCGTCTCGTCCGACAAGGACCTGATGCAGCTGATCGGGAACGGCGTCGTCATGTACGACCCGATGAAGGACCGCCGCCTGGAAGAAGAGGCCGTGTTCGAGAAGTTCGGCGTCACCCCGGACAAGGTGGTCGAGGTTCAGGCCCTGATCGGCGACAGCGTCGACAACGTCCCCGGCGCCCCCGGCATCGGTCCCAAGACGGCGGCCCAGCTGATCCACGAATACGGCGACCTCGACACGCTTCTGGCCCGCGCGGACGAGATCAAGCAGCCCAAGCGCCGCGAGACCCTGATCAACTTCGCCGACCAGATCCGCCTGTCGCGCGAACTGGTGAAACTGACCTGCGACGCCCCGGCGCCCGAGCCGGTCGACGACTTCCTGATCCGCGATCCCGATCCGGCGGTGCTGTCGGAGTTCCTGGAGCGGATGGAGTTCCGCTCCCTGCTGCGCCGCGTCGGTGACGGCAAGGCCCCGCAAAAGGAAGGCTCGGCCTTCGCCCGCCAGCCCTCGGCCCCGGTCGCCAGCCCGCGCTACGCCCCGGCTGAGGTGGCGACGCCCGACGAAGTCCACGCCTTCGACCGCGACAAGTATGAGTGCGTGCAGACGCTGGAGGATCTGGACCGCTGGATCGCCCGCGCCCGCGCCGCAGGCGTCATCGGCTTCGACACCGAGACCGACGCCCTGTCGGCCACCCACGCCGGCCTGTGCGGCGTCTCGCTCGCCGTCGGGCCGAACGAGGCCTGCTACATCCCCCTGACCCACGACCATGAGCCGACCGGCGACGGCGGGCTCGATTTCGGTCTCGACCTCGGCGGCGGCGCCCCGCGCGAGCCGCTGACGCAGATCCACAAGCCCACCGCTCTGGAACGCCTCAAGACCCTGCTGGAAGACCCGGCGGTGCTGAAGGTCGGCCAGAACATCAAATACGACCTCGCCGTCATGGCCCGGCGCGGCATTCGCGTGGCCCCGATCGAGGACACCATGCTGATCAGCTACGTGCTCGAAGGCGGCTTGCACGGCCACGGCATGGACGAGCTGGCGCGCCTGCACCTCGGCCACGAACCCATCCCGTTCAAGAGCGTGGCGGGCACGGGCAAGAGCCAGAAGAGTTTCAAGCACGTCGAGCTGAAGCCGGCGACCTGCTACGCCGCCGAGGACGCGGATGTGACCCTGCGTCTCTACAAACTGCTGAAGCCGCGCCTGGCGTCTGAGCGCCTGACCACCGTCTATGAGACCCTGGAACGCGGCATGCCCGCCGTTCTGGCCGACATGGAGCTGAACGGGGTGCGGGTCGATCCCGACCGTCTGCGTTCCCTGTCCTCGACCTTCGGCCAGCGCATGGCCGAGCTGGAAGAGCAGGCGCACAAGCTGGCGGGCCGCCCCTTCAACGTCGGCAGCCCGCGCCAGATCGGCGAGATCCTGTTCGGCGAGATGAACCTGCCCGGCGGCAAGAAGACCGCGTCGGGCCAATGGGGCACCGAGGCCAGCGTGCTGGAAGAGCTGGCTCTGAGCCACGACCTGCCGCGCGCCATTCTCGACTGGCGCCAGCTGTCCAAGCTGAAGGGCACCTATACCGACGCCCTGGTGGCCGCGGCCGATCCTGCCACCCACCGGGTGCACACCTCCTATCAGCTGGCGGCGGCGACGACGGGGCGTCTGGCCTCCTCCGATCCCAACCTGCAGAACATCCCGATCCGCACCGAGACCGGCCGCCTGATCCGTCAGGCCTTCATCGCCTCGCCCGGCCATGTGCTGATCAGCGCCGACTACAGCCAGATCGAGCTGCGGCTGCTGGCCCATATCGGCGACATCCCCGAGCTGAAGCGCGCCTTCAAGGCCGGCCTCGACATTCACGCCGCCACGGCGTCGGAGATGTTCGGCGTCCCCGTAGAGGGCATGCCCAGCGAGACGCGCCGTCGCGCCAAGGCCATCAACTTCGGCATCGTCTACGGCATCTCGGCCTTCGGTCTGGCCGCCCAGCTGGGCATCGATCAGGGCGAGGCCGCGGCCTACATCAAGACCTATTTCGAGCGCTTCCCCGGCATCCGCGCCTACATGGACCGCACCAAGACCTTCGTGAAGGAGCACGGCTTCGTCACCACCGTCTTCGGGCGTCGCATCCACATCCCGGCCATCCATTCCAAGTCGGGCGCCGAGCGTCAGTTCGGCGAGCGCGCCGCCATCAACGCCCCGATCCAGGGCGCCGCCGCCGACATCATCCGCCGCGCCATGATCCGCATGCCGGACGCCCTGCTTGAGGCGGGCCTGAAGACCCGCATGCTGCTGCAGGTCCACGACGAACTGATCTTCGAGGCCCCCGAGGCCGAGGCCGAACGCGCCCTGACCCTGGTCCGCAAGGTCATGGAAGGCGCCGCCGACCCCGCCGTCGCCCTCAGCGTCCCCCTGGTGGTCGAGGCCAAGGCCGCCGCCAACTGGGACGACGCCCATTGACCGGCCGTTGAGATTTTCTCTCGGATTGCTGCAAACTTCTAAATGAAATGCGCAGCGATCACGGCTGTTCGGGGTAAAAATTTCGCCTAAACCTTGACCGCTTGGAACTCCCCTCCAAGAACAAGGTTCAGTTGTGAAAAAGAGTCTGCTGCGGCTGTCGGTCGCCGCCATCGCCCTGACGGCGGCCGCCCCCGCCTTCGCCCAAACCACGCCCGCCCCGGCCCAGGCCGAGACGCCCGAACCCGAGGCCGCCTCTACGGTCGACGAGATCGTCGTCACCGGCTCGCGCATCCGCCGCGTCGATCTGGAGGGCGTCGCCCCCGTCTCGGTCATCACCGGCGAGGCCATCGACACGCACGGCTTCCGCAGCGTCTTCGACGCCCTGAGCCAGGCGACCCAGAACACCGGCTCGGTCCAGGGCGAGGACTTCGGCGCCACCTTCACCCCGGCGGCCAATGTCATCTCCCTGCGCGGGCTGGGACCCAACCACACCCTGGTCCTGCTGAACGGGCGGCGGGTGGCGGAATATCCGTCGGCCTACAACGGCTCGGTCAACGCCGTGAACCTGGCCAACCTGCCCAACGCCGTGGTCGACCGGATCGAGGTCCTGACCGGGGGCGCCGGGGCCATCTACGGCTCGGACGCCATCGCCGGGGTGGTCAACATCAAGCTGAAGCAGAAGACCGACGGTTTCGACGCCTCCCTGCGCTATGGCGGCACCGAACAGGGCGGCGGCGAGAACTGGCGCGCCCAGTTGTCGGGCGGCCGCAGCTGGGACCGTCTGGATGTGGTCGGCAGCCTGGAATACAGCCAGCGCGACGCCATCTTCTGGGGCGACCGGGAGATCAGCGAGTCCTACACCCGCTACGCCGAGCCGGGCGCGGTTCCGCCGGCCATATTCTCGAACCGCAACCCGATCACCCGCGCCTATTACGACCCGCCCGCCGGTCTGTGCGAGGGCCTGGGCTCGCTGCAGGGCGGCACGATCGAGCGCGTCGTCGCGGCCAGCGGCGGCTCCTATTGCGGCAGCGACGCCTATTACAGCACCCGCACGATCCAGACGCAGAAGGAGTCGGGCAACGCCTATCTGGGCCTGACCTGGCACCTGAATGACGATACCGAGGTCTTCGGCGAATTCCTGTACGGCAAGACCCAGGTCGACAACGTCGTGCGCTCGCTAAGCTGGAACAAGACCTTCTGGAACGACACGGCCGGGCGGCTGGAGACCTGGAACCGGGTGCTGACGCCGGAAGAGACGGGCGGCGCCTTCGGCGTCGGCAACCGCTACGACGAGGAAAACTGGAACGCGGTCCTGGGCGTGCGCGGCCATATCGGCGACTGGCGCTATGAGGCTGCTTTCAACCGCTCGGAATATGTCAGCGATCAGAGCCGGGTGCGCCTGCTGACCGGGATCGACGCCTTCTTCCTCGGCGCCCAGCAGGGGACGCGCGACGTGTCCGGCACGACCCAGCCCGTCTACGCCCCCGCCGCCGACCGCCTCTACACGCCCCTGACGCCGGGCGAGTTCGGCACGGTGGCCGACCGCTTCACCGACCACAACACCTCCTGGCTGCAGGACTTCACCCTCTCGGTGGACGGCGACCTGTGGCGACTGCCCGCCGGCCCCCTGCAGGCCGCCGCCGTCGTCGAGATCGGCGAGCAGGGCTACAAGAACGAACCCGACGCGCGTCTGAACAACGGCGCCGCCTGGAACGTCACGGGCTCGCAACCCTCGGGCGGCGAGCGCAAGCGTCAGGCCGCGGGTCTGGAGCTGCGCGTGCCGATCCTGGACCAGCTGACCGCCACCGTGGCCGGCCGCTACGACCGCTACGAATACCGCGGCGAGTCGGTGGACAGCCCGACCTACAGCCTGGGCCTGCAGTACCGGCCCATCCCCAGCCTGATGCTGCGCTCCAGCTATTCGACCAGCTTCCGCGCGCCGGACATGAACTACATCTTCGCCACCGAAACGCGCGGCTACTACCCCGGCGTGACGGACTATTATCAGTGCCGGCTGGAGGGGCAGGACTATTCCAGCTGCGACATCCAGTACAACATGGACTTCACGCGCGGCGGCAACGCCGAGCTGCAGCCGGAGAAGGGCAAGTCCTTCACCGCGGGCTTTGTCTGGACGCCCAGCAAGGCCTTCGACATCCAGTTCGACTACTACGATCTGGAGATCAGCCAGCAGGTGACCTCGCTGAGCGAGGACATCATCCTGCGCACCGAGGCGGACTGCCGCATCGGCCGCACGCCCAGCGGCGGAACGGTCGATCCCAACTCGGCCCTGTGCCTGGACTATGTCGGGCGGGTGACGCGCAACCCGGGCGACGCGGCGATCAACCCGAACCAGGTCACGCGCATCACGGTCAATCCGATCAACGCGGCCAGCGAGACGACGCGCGGCTTCGACGCCACCGTCAACGCCCGTCGCAATTTCGAGCGCTGGGGCCTGGTGAGCGGCAGCCTGACCTACACCAAGGTCCTGGAGCACGAATACCAGCAGTTCGAGGGCGACCCGACCTTCGACTATCTGCGCGACCTGTCGCGTCAATCCGACTGGCGCGACCGCATGTCCGGCAGCGTCACCTGGGACGTCGGACCGTGGACGGCCACCCTCTACGGCGTCCGCTACGGGACCATTCCGACCAATGACTATGCGTCCGAGCGCGATCCCTACGCCGTGTTCAACGCCAGCGTCCGCTATCGCGTCAACGACAAGGCCTCGGTCTCGGTGATCATGAACAATATCGCCGACCGCTATCCCGAGGACCGCACCGGCGGCTGGCCGAACTATTCGATCGGCTGGTACGACATCTACGGCCGTCAGACCTGGGTCCAGCTGGACTACAGCTTCTGATGCGACGGAGGGGGCGGCGACGCCCCCTCCCCTTTTCCCGGTGTCCGGGCTAGGCTGATCGGCCTTGCCGCAGGAGCCAAGCATGAGCCTCGATCCCGACATCCGCGACAACGCCGAAGCCAAGCGCTACGAGCTGGAGGTCGAGGGCCAGACCGCCGTGGTGATCTACAACCCGGTCGCCGGCGGCCTGCTGATCACCGAGACCATCGTGCCGATCCCGCTGGAAGGGCGCGGCCTCGCCAGCCGCATGGCCAAACACGTCCTGGCCGACCTGAAGGAACGCGGTCTGGTCATCCTTCCCACCTGCCCCTTCTTCGCCGGCTATCTGAAGAAGCATCCCGAATACGCCGAGCTGGTGCATTCGGGCTATCGGGCCGCCCTCGGTCTCTAACGGTCGCCTCAAGCGCCCGCGCCTGCTAGGGCGGGGCGATGAAGTCTTCAGATCTCGACGTCCTGATCGTCGGCGCCGGCGCGGCCGGCATGATGTGCGCCATCGAGGCGGGCAAGCGCGGCCGCCGCGTGCGAGTGATCGACCACGCCCGCGCGCCGGGCGAGAAGATCCGCATCTCGGGCGGCGGTCGCTGCAACTTCACCAACCTGGGGACCGGCGGCGCCAATTTCCTGAGCGAGAACCCGCGCTTCGCCCTGTCGGCGCTGAAGCGGTTCACCCAGCACGACTTCCTGAAAATGGTCGAACGCCACGGCATCGCCTGGCACGAAAAGACCCTGGGCCAGCTGTTCTGCGACGACAGCGCCAAACAGATCATCCGCATGCTGACAGATGAGATGAAGGCGGCAGGCGTCACCCTGTCGCTGGGCCTCGGCGTCAAGGCAATCGCCCGCGACGGCGAGCGCTTCAGCGTCGATCTGGACGACGGGACACGCGTCTCGACGGCTTCTCTGGTGGTGGCGACCGGCGGCAAGTCCATCCCCAAGATGGGCGCGACCGGCTGGGGCTATGAAGTCGCGCGCCAGTTCGGCCTGCGGGTCACCGAGACGCGGCCCGCGCTTGTGCCCCTGACCTTCGAGCCCGGCCTGCTGGAACAGCTGAAACCCCTGGCGGGCGTGGCCGTGGACGCCGTGGTCAAGGCGCTTCCGGCCTCAAGCAGCCCGAAGGGCGATAGGCCCCAATTCAAAGAAGCCATGCTGTTCACCCACCGGGGCCTGTCCGGGCCGTCGATCCTGCAGATCAGCTCCTACTGGCGCGAGGGCGAGGCGATCACGGTCGACATGGCCCCCGGCGAGGATCTCGCCGCACGCCTGCTGGCCGCCAAGACCGAGAACGGCAAGCAGGCGGTGCACACCGCGCTCGGCCACGTGATCCCGCGCCGTCTGGCCGAGGTCGTCTGCGCCCGCGAGGGATTGGCCGGAAAGCTGGCCGAGATCGGCGACAAGAAGCTGCGGGCCATGGCCGAAACGGTCAACGCCTGGACCGTCAAGCCGGTCGGGTCCGAGGGCTATCGCACCGCCGAGGTGACGCTTGGCGGGGTCGACACCGCCGCCCTGGACCAGCAGACCCTGGAGGCCAGGACGATCCCCGGCCTCTTCTTCATCGGCGAGGTGGTGGACGTCACCGGCTGGCTGGGCGGCTACAACTTCCAATGGGCCTGGTCGTCGGGCTGGGCCGCCGGGCAAAGCTGCTAGGCTGGAACCTGCCCCTGCGGCGTCTGCGCACGTTGTCGCAGGCTCGGCGCGACCCTAACTCTGTCCTCAGCGGGACGGGCCCCTCTGGCGGCGCTTCGGCGGCGTGATGTCGGACCGCATCATTCGATGACGAGGACCCCATGCCCCTGTTGATGTGCCCCAATGACAACGCCGCCATGCAGACCCTGGATCGCGGCGGCGTCCAGTTCGACATGTGCCCGACCTGCCGCGGCGTCTGGCTGGATCGCGGCGAACTGGAGAAGCTGATGGCCAGCGCCGCCGAGGAAGGCCGCGCCGCCGCGCCCCAGATCGCGCCCCAGCCGACCTATCAGCAGCCCCCGCAACAACCCATGCAACAACCGTGGGGCGGCCAGCCCCAGGGCTACCGCGAACCGCCTCGCTACAAGGACGACCGTCACCGCGACGACGACTACCACTACCGCAAGAAAAAGAAGCGGATGGATATCTTCGACATCTTCGACTGAGGCGCAGAAGCCCCTAGGCGGCCAGACCGACGGCCTTCATCAAGGGACGCAAGGTCTGCACCGCCTCGGGCGTCGCGCTCAACGCTGCCCGAACCTCCGGGGCGCGGAACAGCTTGATCGCCTCGGCCTTGGCCCGGTCCGCCACGGGGCCGGTCGGTCCCGTCTCGGCCGCCGCCAGACGCAGCAGGGCGCCCAGCTTCTGGGACGCCGGCGCGGGCGCGCGCACGATCTGGGCGGTCAGGCGGGCGTCCGCCTCAACCGATCCGCCGACCACGCCCAGGGCGGTCGTCACCGCCTCGCAGTCCCGTTCGGATAGAGCGGCGTTGCGCACGGCGCGCTGCAAGCCCGCCAGGGCCAGCAGCTTCTGCCCCGGCGTCTGCCCCGAAGCCCGCATCTCGGTCTCGAACCGCAGGGAGGTGACGCAGGCGTCCAGCCAGCGCGCCGCAGCCCGCTTGTTCGCCCCGCCGGTGACATTCTCGCACAGGCGCGCCAGGCGCTCGACCTCGCACAGGATATTGGGGCATCCCTTGACGTAGGCGGCGACGAAGTCGGCGGTGACTAGGCTCTTGGAACGCTCGACGAAGGCGGCCTGTACCTCCTCCAGCGTCAGCAGGCGCCCGGCCGTGGCCGTCAGGGTCATGGCCAGGGCGCGCAGGATGTCGATCTCGCCCTCGGGATCACCAGGCCGCAGGCGACGCTGGCTCATCAGTTCACGCACCACCATCCGCGCCAGGGCCGCCGCCAGCAGGGGGAACTCGCCCGCCGCCAGACGCTCGCCCAGACGTGTCGGTCCGCCTTCGACCGGGGGGATCAGAATCGCCAGCCGTGGGTCGTGGGCGACCAGGGCCGCGATCTCGCGCGGGGCCACCATGCGCACCACCGCCGCCAGGCTGGAGCCCTGGTCCAGAGCCGGGCCGACGATCTGGGCCAGACTGTGCCGAGAGGCCAGCAGTTCGCACAAAATCTGCTCGACCGGCACCAGGACAAGGGCGCGCGGCTGACCGTCGGACGGCGCGCGATCACACAGGTCCATCAGACGATCCAGACGCGCCCGCGCGCTGGTCAGGCCCTTCAAAGCTCCGGCGACGACCCCGCCCATGATGAAGGCGCGATCGGGCGAGCCGTTCAGCCGATGGGCCACATCCGCGACCGAACGCTCCGCCAGACTCGGAAACTGCTTGCGCCGTCCCGCCTGCAGCAGACGCTCGATCGCCTGCTCGGCCAACCGTTGATAGTGGCGCACCAGATCATGGACAGGCTGGCCGGTATGCTGCGCCTCCGGCACGGCGATTTTCTGAATCGCATGCTGCAGTTCGACGCCCGAAGCCTCCAGCCGTTCCGCCAGATCCGGTCTGTGAAGCAGCTCAAAAGCTGTCGCCCCCTGGCGGTTCAACCAGTCTTCCAGCACCCGTCCGATCAGGTCGCGCGCGTGGGGGGCGTAGAGATCCTGCACGCCGCGGCAGCTGGGACCGCGATTTTCCTCGCGGACCGGGGACTTGCGCTTCACTTCAGGCGCGCCCCTTGTCAGGACGACTACGCTGGCGAACTCCATGGTGTCGGGGTCCAGGGTCTCCTTGGTCACCCGCACGGCGCAGGCCTGGCCGTCGCGCATCAGGTCCTCGGCCGTCTCGATCGCCGTCTTGCGGTCCTCGGTGGCCATGGACAGCGACCAGGACGCCGGCGGCGTCTTGCGGATGTAGATTTCGTAGTGAACCGGACCGGCCATGGCGTCTTTCGCGCGTATCAGCCCGACACCCTGCGCCCGGAGGCTTTAAGGCGAGGTTTCGCCATTTCCCCGCCAAGGTTGAAAGACAGGCTCTGGCGAACCATTTGCTGTGGCCGTAATGTCACCACCATGGAATAGAACGGTTACGCTTGTCGCGCGTTGAGCAATCGACCCGCGACGGCCGATCGGACGACCGCCGCCGCCCGCACTAAGGAGAAGCCCTTGGCCAACATCACCCTGGTCGACGACGACGAAAACATCGTCGCCTCCGTGTCCCTGGCCCTTGAAAGCCATGGCCACAAGGTCACGGCCTATCACGACGGCGCCTCGGGCCTGGAGGCCCTGGAGACCACGCCTCCGGATCTGGCGATCCTGGACGTGAAGATGCCGCGCATGGACGGCATGGAGGTGCTGCGCCGCCTGCGTCAAACCTCGCAGATTCCGGTCATCATGCTGACGTCCAAGGACGAGGAGATCGACGAGATCCTCGGCTTCAACCTCGGCGCCGACGACTACATCCACAAGCCCTTCAGCCAGCGCCTGCTGATCGAGCGGGTCAAGGCCCTGCTGCGCCGCACCGGCGCCGACGGCGGCGAAGTCGAGACGGCGGCCGAGGCCGCCGGCAAGGCCATCAAGCGCGGCAAGCTGTCGATGGACCCCGCCCGCCACGAAAGCACCTGGGACGGTCGCCCGGTCAAGCTGACCGTCACCGAGTTCCTGCTGCTTCAGGCCCTGGCCCAGCGCCCCGGTTTCGTGAAGAGCCGCGACAGCCTGATGGACGCCGCCTACGACGATCAGGTCTATGTCGACGACCGCACCATCGACAGCCACGTCAAACGCATGCGCAAGAAGTTCCGGGTCGTCGATCCCGAGTTCGACGCAATCGAGACCCTGTATGGCGTCGGTTACCGCTACCGCGAAAGCTGAGATCGAGGACGCAGCGCCGAAGCGCCGCTTCCGCTTCGGCGGCTCGCGGCTCGGCGGCTTCATTCTCGCGCTCAACCTGCTCAGCCTGCTGATCCTGTTCGGCGGGGCCCTGGCCCTCAATGAATGGCAGCGCGGGCTGATCGAGGCGCGTCAGGAATCCCTGTCGGTCCAGGCCAAGCTTCTGGCCAATGTGCTGGGCGAGCTCGGCATCACCCAGGGCGAGCCCTATCCGATGCTGGATCCGCGCGCGGCGGGTCTGTGGCTGCGCGACAACTTCATCCCCGAAGGCCAGCGCGCGCGCCTGTACGACCAGGACGGGCTGCTGGTGTCGGACAGCTACGCCGTCACCGACGCCATTCCCGGCGAACCCCTGCCCCCGGCGAGCCCGGCGGGCACGGCCCTTGCGCCGACCGAGCCCTCGCCGCGCGAGGAGGCCCGTCAGAGCCGCGCCAACGCCGAACTGTCGGCCGAGGTCGAACGCGCCCTGCAGGGCGCGCCCCAGGCCGATATTCGCCGCAACGAGAACGGCGATCGCGTCGTCTCGGTCTCCCTGCCCGTGCGGCACGTCCAGCAGGTGCTGGGCGTCCTGACCCTGGAAGCCGGCGACGTGGACGACACCCTGGCCGCCCAGCGCCGCGCCCTGACCCCCTTCGCCCTGGTGGCCCTGGCGGTGAACCTGCTGTCGGCCCTGGTGCTGCACATGTTCGTGGCGCGGCCGGTCATGCGGCTGTCGGCGGCGGCGGACCAGGTGCGTCTGCAGCGCGCCCGCGCCATCTCCCTGCCCGATCTGGAGGACCGCAAGGACGAGATCGGCGACCTGGCCCGCGCCCTGGAATCCATGACCGACACCCTGTCGACGCGCATGGACGCCATCGAACGCTTCGCCGCCGACGTCAGCCACGAAATCAAGAACCCGCTGACATCGATCCGCTCGGCGCTGGAAACCCTGCCCCTGGTCAAGACCGACGAACAGAGGGCGCGGTTGACCAATCTGCTGCAACAGGACGTTCGGCGCCTGGATCGGCTGATCACCGACATCTCCAACGCCTCGCGTCTGGACGCCGAACTGTCGCGCGACCGGCCGCGCCTGATCGACCTCAACGAATTGCTGGGCGATATCGTGGCCGTCTATGAGGGCGGCCAGAAGCTTGGCGAGGCCAGCGTCCGCTTCGCCTCGACCGCCGAGGCCGCCAAGGTTCTGGGCCGCGACATTCCTCTGGGCCAGGTGTTCCGCAACCTGATCGACAACGCCCGATCGTTCAGCCCGGCCGACGGCGAGGTCCGGGTGCGGCTGGAGCGTGACGACAGCCATCCCGACCTGCCCCTGCGCATCCGCGTCGAGGACGACGGACCCGGCATTCCGCCCGACAACCTGGAAACCGTGTTCGAGCGCTTCTACACCTCGCGGCCCAAGGGCACGGCCTTCGGCGCCAACTCGGGCCTGGGCCTGTCCATCGTCCGCCAGATCATCGACGCCCACGGCGGACGGGTGCAGGCCGACAACCGCAAGGACGAGACCGGCGCCGTCGTCGGGGCCCGCTTCGAAGTGCTTCTGCCGCTTGCCGGACGTCGCCCATGACCCCCTCGATCCAGCCCCTTCACGCCACCGCGGTGGCCCGCGTCACGCCTGAGGGCTGGCGCGGCGTGCTGATCCAGGGACCTTCCGGCGTCGGCAAGAGCGATCTGGCCCTGCGGCTCATCGGGCAGGGCTGGCGGTTGGTCGCCGACGACTGGACCTGTCTCTGGGCTTCTGACGGCGCCCTCTACGCTGCGGCTCCCGCAACGATCACCGGCAAGATCGAGGTGCGGGGCCTCGGCATCGCCACGACCCCTGTGCGCCCGCTTGCGCGCATCGCCCTCGCTGTCGACTGCACCCATGAGGCGATCGAACGCCTGCCCGAACCGGCGGTCTGGGCCTGGGAAGGCGTGACGATTCCGCAACTGCGGCTCGACCCGCGCCCGGCCTCGGCGGGTCAGGTGGTCGCAACCGCGCTGGCCGCTCTTTGAACCGGCGCACGATTGGCCTATGAAGGCCGGCTTGCAGATCAGTCCGGGCGCCCCAGGGGCGTTCGCTGAGAGCAGAAGCGCGGGGCGTATTGTCTTGGTGAAGCCTTCATGATCGGGCTGGTGATCGTCACCCACGGGGGACTGGCCTCGGAATTCCTGGCGGCGATGGAGCACGTGGTCGGCCCTCAAAGGGGCGTGGCCGCGATCTGCATCGGCCCCGAAGACGACATGGAGCGGCGCCGCCGCGACATCGTCGATGCGGCCGCCGCCGTGAACGACGGCGACGGCGTCATCCTGCTGACCGACATGTTCGGCGGCACGCCGTCCAACCTGGCCATTTCGGTGATGGAGCAGACCCACGCCGAGGTCATCGCCGGCCTGAACCTGCCCATGCTGATCAAGCTGGCCAGCGTGCGCGGCCGCGAAAGCCTCGAGACCTGCGTCGCCCATGCGCAGGACGCCGGGCGCAAATACATCTCGGTGGCGTCCTGGGTTCTGGCGGGGGAAAAATGACCGACGCGCCCGTTCAGGCCACCGTCAACATCTGCAACCAGCGCGGCCTGCACGCCCGCGCCTCGGCCAAGTTCGTCAAGCTGGCCTCCAGCTTCGAATCCGAAATCCGCGTCACGCGTGACGGCGTCACCGTGGACGCCCGTTCGATCATGGGCCTGCTGATGCTGGGCGCCGGCATCGGTTGCGGCGTCGACATAGAAGCCGAAGGCCCCGACGCCACCGAAGCCGTCGAGGCCCTCAGCGACCTGGTCGCCCGCAAATTCGACGAGGATCAGTAGATCCGGAGCGTCGTCAGGGCGTCTCGGTGATCAGCAAGGTGGCGTTGGCCATGTCCTCGCCGAAGGTGCCGATCCAGATATCATAGGTGCCGCTGCGCGGCTTTTCGAAACGCACCTGGGCGTCGCCGTCGCCATAGCTGTCGTCATCACAGTGCCAGCGGCCGTCAGGGCCGTTGATGATCAGGGTGGTGTCCTGCGACGACAGGGTGCGGAACACCAGAGGCAGGCGTCCGGCCGTATAGGTGACTTCGAAATCCGGCGCATCGGCGACCTTGCCGACGCACGCGGCCGGCAAAGGCGTGTCCTGATAGGCGTCGATGGAGCCCCCCGCCGTCACCGAGACCCGATAGGGATCCGGCGTGAACCCGGCGCTGAGCGCGATTTCACCATAGGTGGCGGTCTTGCCGGCGTCCTGCGCCATCACCCCCAGGGGCGTCGCCAGCATCAGAGCGGCCACGCCCGAAAACAGCACAGTCTTCATCATCCGATCTCCCAGGCTCGTCCGGCCGAGCTTGCAACAGGTGCGCTTCGCCGAACACGCCGTCAAGTCGCCATAGAACAGACACAAAGAAGACACCCTGTTGCAAAGCTCGGCGAGAAGGTTTGGAGCGGCGACCGGATCATGAAACCCTCCGAAACGCGTCGTCCGCCCACGCGCCGAATCCGATCAGTAGCTTTGACAGGAACGCCATGAACCGATCGCTCTCGCCCGTCGCCGCCAGACGCGGCGTCCCCCGCCGCCCCTCCCTGCGAGTGCTGGCCGGCCTGGGCTTCCTCGCCCTGACACTCAACAGCACCAGCGCCCTGGCCTATGAGGCGGCGCTGACGGAACAGCCGGCGGCGGTTGCGGCGACGGCCTCGCACATCACCTCGCCTCAGGAAGCCTTCGGCCACGCGATCGGCGCCGACTATCACCTGGTCAACTACACCCAGTGGGAAGCCTATCTGAAGACCCTGGCCGGCCAGTCGGACCGGATGAAGCTGGTCGAGATCGGCAAGTCCTCCGAAGGCCGCACCCAGTACATCGCCATCGTCTCGACGCCGCAGAACCTGGCCCATCTGGACCGCTATCAGGAGATCGCGCGTCGCCTGGCCAAGGCCGAGGGCGTTACCGAGGATGAGGCCCGCGCCATGTCCGCCGAGGGCAAGGCCGTGGTCTGGATCGACGGCGGCCTGCACTCGACCGAGACCGTCCCGCCCCAGGCCCTGATCGCCGCCGTGCATGAATGGCTCACGGCGGAAGACGCCGAGGCCCTGCGCGTCCTGAACGACACCATCATCCTGTTCGCGCCGCTGAACCCGGACGGTATGGAGCTGGTCTCCAACTGGTACATGCGCAACGAGGACCCGCTGAAGCGCGAGTTCGCCTCGATCCCGGTGCTGTACCAAAAGTACGTCGGCCACGATAACAACCGCGACTACTACCTGTCGGCCATGGCCGAGACGACCAACGTCAACCGCCAGTTCTTCCGCGAGTGGTTCCCGCAGATCATCTACAACCACCACCAGACGGCGCCCGCCGGGACGGTGGTCTTCATGCCGCCCTTCCGCGATCCGTTTAACTACAACTATGACCCGCTGGTCATGGGCACCCTGTCGGAAGTCGGCGCGGCCATGCACAGCCGCCTGATCGAAGAGGGCAAGCCCGGCTCGACCATGCGCAGCGGCGCCAGCTATTCGACGTGGAACAACGGGATGGAGCGCTCCATCACCTACTTCCACAACGCGGTGGGTCTGCTGACCGAGATCACCGGCCACCCGACGCCCAGCCAGATCAGCCTGATCCCGCAGAACCAGCTGGCCCGCAACGACCTGCCCATGCCGGTCGCGCCCCAGACCTGGCGTTTCGCCCAGTCGATCGAGTACTCGCAGTCGATCAACCGCGCCGTGCTGAACTATGCCTCGCGCAACAAGGACCGGCTGCTGTTCAACATCTGGCGCATGGGCCAGAACGCCATCGACAAGGGCAATACCGACACCTGGCGCGTCACGCCGACCGGCGTCGAGGCCTTGGTCGAAGCGGCGGGCGAAAACGTCGCTGGCCGTCGCGGCGTCGATCCGGCCCTCTATGACAAAGTGCTGCGCGATCCGGCCCGCCGCGATCCGCGTGGCTATGTCATCCCGGCGGATCAGGCCGACCTGCCCAACGCCGTCGCCTTCCTGAACAGCCTGATCAAGACGGGCGTCGACGTGGACCGCGCCACGCGCGCCTTCACCGTGGGCGGCACGACCTATCCCGCCGGTTCCTATGTGGTGAAGACGGCCCAGGCCTATCGCCCGCACGTGCTGGACATGTTCGAGCCGCAGGACCACCCCCACGACCTGCAGTATCCGGGCGGCCCGCCCGCCCTGCCCTATGACGCCACCGGCTATACCCTGGCGCTGCAGATGGGGGTCAAGTTCGACCGCGTCCTGGACGGCTTCGAGGCCCCGACCGAGCGCGTCGCCGACGTCATGGCCCCGCCGCCCGGCAGGATCGAAGGTTCGGGCCGCGCCGGCTGGCTGATCGATCACGCGCCGATCAACGGCTATGTCCTGTCGAACCGCCTGCTGAAGGCGGGCGTGCCCGTCTTCTGGCAGGAAGACGAGACGCGCGCGGGCCGCGCCACGCTCGCTCCCGGCGCCCTATGGATTCCGGCCGGCGACGCGGCCCGTCCCATCGTCGAGGCGGCCGTGCGCGATCTGGGCCTGAACGCCCACGCCGTTGCGCGTGCGCCGGGCGGCGACAGGATCGCGTTGAAGCCCGTCCGCGTCGGCCTGGTCGACCGCTACGGCGGCTCCATGGCCTCCGGTTGGACCCGCTGGATGCTGGAACAGTTCGAGTATCCGTTCGAAGTCGTCTATCCTCAGCGTCTGGACGCCGGCGACCTGGCCAGGGACTTCGACGTCCTGGTCTTCGCCTCGGACATGATCCCGGCGGACCTGTCGGCGGCGGCCCAGCGTGACCAGCCCGCGCCGGAATCCATCCCGGCCGAGTACCGCGGCTGGCTAGGCCACATCACGGCCGAGAAAACCGTGCCGCAACTCGACGCCTTCGTCCGCGGCGGCGGCAGCCTCGTCACCATCGGCTCGTCGCACCGTCTGGCCACGGCCATGGGCGCGCCGGTTCAGGACGTGCTGCTGGGCGCCGACGGCAAGGCTCCGGCCTCGACCGACTTCTTCATCCCCGGCGCCGTCCTGAAGACCGAGGTCGACAACCGTCAGCCCCTGGCCTTCGGCGCCCCGGCCCGGATGAACGTCTTCTTCAACCGCAACTCGGGTTTCCGCCACACCGGCGAAACCGGCTCCATCGTCCGCTACCCGGAACAGGTCGCTGTCGCCAGCGGCTGGGCCATCGGCCCGCAGAAGCTGTCCGGGTCGGACGCGGTTCTGGACCTGCCGCACGGCGAGGGTCGGGTCATCGTGCTCGGCCCCGACGTGGTCAACCGCGCCCAGGCCCGGTCCTCGGTCCGCCTGCTGTTCAACGCCCTCTTCTACGGGCCGGCGGTCAGCGCCGAGGAATAGGGCCAACCCCGGCGGCGCCCCTCGGGTCGTCGCCAGCCTGACCATCGTCACACAGCAAAACGGCCGCCCCATCGCCGGGGCGGCCGTTTCATTTTCAGCGCCTGACGTCTCAGGCGGCGGCGGGCTTGGGCGTGTCCCCTTCGGGGATGTCCTCCAGCTCGCCCTCCCACTTGGCGACCACGGCGGCGGCGACGGAGTTGCCGACGACGTTGGTGGCCGAGCGGCCCATGTCGAGCAGATGGTCGACGCCGAGGACGATGGCGATCCAGGCTTCGGGCAGGCCGAAGTAGGTCAGGGTGGCCATGATGACGACCAGGGAGGCGCGCGGGATGCCGGCGATGCCCTTGGACGTCACCATCAGCAGCAGCAGCATGAAGACCTGCTGCGAGACGCTGAGGTGCACGCCGTGCGCCTGCATGATGAACATGGTGGCGAAGGTGCAGTACAGCATCGAGCCGTCGAGGTTGAACGAATAGCCCAGCGGCAGGACGAAGCTGACGATGCGACGGCGTACGCCGACGGTGGGCAGGGCGTCCAGGATGCGCGGATAGGCGGCTTCCGAGCTGGCGGTCGAGAAGGCCAGCAGGGCCGGGGTGCGGATCACCTTGAACAGGGGCAGGACGCGACGCCCCAGCACCAGGGCGGCGGCCAGGAACAGCAGCCCCCACAGGATGCCCATCGAGCCGTAGAAGCCCAGCACGAACTTGGCGTAGACCGCCAGCATCTCCAGGCCTTGCGTGGCGATGGTCGAGGCCAGGGCGGCGAAGATGGCCAGGGGGGCCAGCTTCATCACGAACTCGGTCACCTTCAGCATGATGGAGGCGGCCTGTTCGACCAGGTTCAGCACCGCCGGCGCCTTGTCGTCCAGGGCCGCGACGGCCGTGCCGACGAACAGGGAGAAGACCACGATCTGCAGGATCTCGTTCTTGGCCATGGCGTCGAAGATCGAGGTCGGCACCAGGTGCGTCACGAAGCCGTGCAGCGAGAAGGCGTCGGTCGAGGCGGCCGGAGCCGTCGCCAGCGCCGCCTGCGGCAGGTGCATGCCGGCGCCCGGCTGAAGGATCTGCACCATGACCAGGCCCAGCAGCAGCGACACCACGGAGGCGCCGATGAACCAGGTCATGGTCTTGACGCCGATGCGACCGACGGACGCCGCGTCCTCCATGTGGGCGATGCCCGCCACCAGGGTCGTGAAGACCAGGGGCGCAATGATCATCTTGATCAGACGCAGGAAGACATCGGTGATCAGCGACAGATTCTTGGCCGCAGCGGCGGCCTGATCGGCGCTGAGCGACTGGTTGACGCCCCAGCCGACCAGCACGCCGAGGATCATGGCGCCGATGATGAGGTAGGCGAATATTCGGTTCATATTCAATGTTCCAACTGCACTCGGCTCACCCCGTCGGAACACGTCCCCCCGACCGTCCAAGCCTTGTCCGTTCATACAAAAGCGGGGCGGCGGACGCTTGAAACGCCCGCTGCCCCGCCTCGTTCATATCTTTGCTAAAGGCAATCGCCGTCCACGCCTAGATCAGAATTCCTCTGGTCTCCGCCGATCACGGTTCGTCAGCCTGCGGCGCTAGTCGACGACGCGCGACGCGCGCACGCCTCGCTCGGCCAGCTTCGCCTGCAGGCTGTCGGCCCCGGCCAGGTGACCCGCGCCCACCGAAATGAAGGCCGTGCCCGAGCCGGACAGCAGGGTCTGGATCTGATCCGCCCAGTTCTCGTTCCGACGTGTCAGCATGACGGCGTACATTTCAGGCGACTGCGCCTTCATCTCCTGTCCGATCAGGGTGTCGAGCCCGTCGACATCCCCGGTGGACCAGGCCGTCACCATCTGACCCAGAACAGTCTCGGCCTTGTCGAACTCCTTAAGGCCGGAACGCAACATGGCCAGTTGCGCCTCTTCCGGCATGTCGGCGATGAAGCCGATCTGCTGCGGCATGGTCTCAAAGCCCTTGATCGGCTTGCCGGTGGCGGCGGCGCGGGCGTGCAGGACCTGATCGCCGCCGTTCTCGGCCACGTAGCCGGCCTTGGTGATCGAAGCGATCGCCAGTTGCAGGCTGGCCAGCCAGGGCCTCAGCGGGTCCAGTTGGGCGGCGCTGGCGCCCATGGCGCGAGCGGCCACATCCAGGTCGGCCATCTCTTCGGGCGTCAGCAGGCTGGAAAGCGGGCGCTGGGGCGAAACGCCCTTGGCCTGAATAATGGGCATGGCGCCCGATGCGTCGTTCAGATCGGCGATCTCGAACCAGTACTCGTCCGCACTGGCGAAGGCCTGATCGACACGGGCCGTGCCCCAGGGGGTTTCCGGCTTCAGCACATGGACCGTACCGAACAGATAGATCGTTGAATCCTCGTCCTTCACCACCCACAGGCCGGGGCCGGATCCCGCCGGAGCCGGCACGACAGCCACGGGTTCGGCCGGCTGGGCCAGGCTGCCCGAAGCCGAGGTCAACGCCAGCAAGGCCGCGCCGACCGCAAGGCTCGAACGGAGGCGTGAGGTCAATTGAGCGATAGGCATGGCAGGCGTCCTTTCACAGGCAGAAAACAGGAGATCGCCGCGACGAACGCCGGGCTACTCTTCGTCCGAGAAGATGGATTCGATCGGCAACTGGAACAGGCGCGCGATCTTGAAGGCCAGAGGCAGGGAGGGGTCGTAGCGCCCTGTCTCCAGCGCATTGACGGTCTGGCGCGAGACGCCCAGTTCGGTCGCCAGGTGGGCCTGGCTCCAGTCGCGTTCGGCGCGCAGGACCTTGAGGCGGTTGTTCATGCCGCCCTCCTCAGCGCCGACCCAGCCACCACCAGGCCCAGGCCACGGCGTAGCCGATCAGCATCAGCGTCAGCATGGCGAAGGCGCCCGTGGCGGCGTAGGCGGCGGGATCGGTCCGATCCGAATACCAGGCGGGGATATTGATCGTCGCCGCCTGGGGCAGGGCCGCCAGAATGACGAAGACGCCGCCGACGGCCATGCCGCTGGAGCCTCCCCAGAACCAGGACCACTTGTGGGCCTCCTGGGCCGCCTCGTCGATGGAGCTCATCCATTTCAGGCTGATCCACATGGCGATCAGCATGGAGACGGCCGCGAAGGCGACGACCGCGGCCAGGGCGACCGGGTTGGCCAGCACGTCCTTGTCGTCAACGCTCAGGTAGCCGATGACGCCGCCGGTGACGAAGGTCGCGATCAGGAACAGACCCAGGGCGACCGCCGACTGGATGTAGAGTTTACGCTTGCCGGCCACGACGCCCTCCCGAGTTGACAAGGACGTTTTACAGCGTCGCCCGGCTCCGTCAAGCAAGGTTGTCAGCGCGGCCTACTCTGTCGGGGCGTTCAGCAGTTCCGGACGGCTGAGGGTGCGGGGCGACTGTTCGACGGGCGGCAGTTCGGGCAGGTCCTTGCCCTCGTGGTCGACCTTGAGGTCCTCGAACCGGCGCGCCGAGACCATGACCTGGCTTTCCAGCGAACCGACGAACTGGTTGTAGCGGCCGACCGCCGCATCCAGCGCCTTGCCGACCGAGGCGGCGTGGCCGCCCATGACCGACAGGCGCTTGTAGAGCTCCTTGCCCAGCTTCGCGACGTCCTCGGCGTTGCGCGCCTGCTCCTCGGCCCTCCAGCCGTAGGCGACCGCCTTGCACAGGGCGAACAGGGTCGTGGGGGTGACGATGACGACGCGCGAAGCCATGGCCTGGGTCATCAGGTCCGGCTCATGATCCAGGGCGGCGGCCAAGAAGGCGTCGCCGGGCACGAACATGGCGACGAAGTCGGGGCTGGGCTTGAACTGGTCCTGATAGGCCTTGGACGACAGCTGGCGGACGTGGGTCTTCATGCTGGCGGCGGTGCGCAGCGACATGGCCTGGGCCTGGGCTTCGTCGTCGCCGTCCGCCTCGTCGGCGAAGGCCAGGGACACCTTGGCGTCGATGACGAACATGCCGCCGCCGGGCAGTTTGACGATGAAATCCGGGCGCTGCTGACGGCCTTCGTCATTGGCCGAGGAGTTCTGCTCCTCGAAGTCGAAACGGCCCGCCATGCCGGCGGCTTCCAGCACGTTGCGGCAGGTCTGCTCGCCCCAGCGGCCGCGACGGCCGGTATTGCCCTTCAGGGCCTCGGTCAGGCGGCGCGCCTCGTCCCGGGTGGCGGTCGAGGCGGTCATCAGGGCGGCCAGTTGCTCCTTCAGGCCGCCGGTGTCCTCGGCGCGGGTCTTCTCCAGGGCGGCGACGTGTTCCTGGAACTTGGCCAGGGTTTCCGAGACCGGCTTCAGCTGGGCCTCCATCCGTTCGCGGGCGACACGGTCCTGGGCCTGGAAGGTCTCGGTGGCGCGGGCCACCAGCTTGGTCGCCACGGCCTCGGCCGACTGCGAGGCCTGGGCCTTGAGGAACTCGGCCATGGAGTCGCGGCTCTCCTCCATCAACTCCAGCCGGGCGTCGGCGGCGTCCAGCGCGCCTTTCGCCTTCTGCCAGCCCATGAAGGCCCAGAAGAAGCCGGCGACAGCAGCCACGGCGACGACCAGCAGGATGAGTTCGAGCGTGTTCATGCTCCGTTCCTAGCCGGAGTCGCAGGCCGTTGGAAGTTACCCTCTCCCGATGGGAGAGGGCTTGAGCCTCCAAGAGCGAAGCGATTGGTCAGGCGAAAGGGTGAGGGGTTTGTCTTTCCAGTCGGCGTCAGCCGCCGCACAACGGCCCTTGGCCGACTTCGCCCGCGAACCCTCACCCTTTCGCGCAAGAACGCTCGCTGACGCTCTCGTGCGCTCAAGCCCTCTCCCATCGGGAGAGGGAAATTTCAGGCCGGCCGTCTCGCCCGCAGCGCCTGAACGATGGTGCCGTCGTCCAGCCAGTCCAGTTCGCCGCCGACGGGGACGCCGCGCGCCAGAGACGTGACCTCGACGCCCGCCGCGGACAGGCGTTCGGCCAGATAATGCGCCGTGGTCTGGCCGTCGACGGTGGCGGGCAGGGCCAGAACGACCTCCCTCGCCTCACCGCCTTTCGCGCGGCCGATCAGTTCGGCGATGCGCAACTGTTCGGGACCGACGCCGTCGAGCGCCGACAGCAGTCCGCCCATCACATGATACTTGCCGCGAAAGGCGCCGGACCGCTCCATGGCCCACAGGGCGCCGGCCTCCTCGACCACGCAGATCAGGGCGTTGTCGCGGCTCTGGTCCGAGCAGACCGAGCAGGGGTCGCGCGTGTCAGGCGAACCGCAGACCGAGCAGTTGACCACCTTGTCCGCCGTCTCGGCCAGGGACGCCGCCAGCGGCACCAGCAGTTGCTCGCGCCGCTTCAGCAGGGCCAGGGCCGCGCGTCGGGCCGAACGCGGCCCCATGCCCGGCAGCTTGGCCAGCAGGCTGATGAGCCGTTCGATTTCCGGCCCGGCGGAGGCGGCCATCAGAAGAGTTTCGGCATTCCCGGGATGTTCATCCCGGCCATGGGGCCGGCGGCCTCGCGCATCAGGGCGTTGTTGACCTCGTCCAGCTTGCGCTTGGCGTCGGCGTGGGCGGCGACGATCAGGTCGGCCAGGATCTCGGCCTCGCCGGGCGTCATCAGGCTGTCGTCGATCTTCACCGAGGTGATCTCGCCGGGGCCTTTCAGGGCGATGGAGACAAGGCCGCCGCCCGAGGTGCCCTCGGCGGTGGATTCGGCCATCCTGGCCTGGGCGTCCTGCAGCTTTTGCTGCATGGCCTGGGCCTGTTGCATCAGGGCGTTGAGGTCTTTCATGCCCCCTAGATAGGGCGATCCGCAGCCGGGCTCCAGACCCTCTTGCAGAACGACGATTCAAATCAGCAACAGATTTTGTAGCAATCCCCTTGACGCAGACGTGCGCCGGGCCATATTCGCCACAACTGAAGTTACCGATCCTGTTCAGGAGCTCTTCCCATGGCCTTCGACGCCCTTCCCGCCCGCGACCTTCCGGTTTCTGACGCCGTTCTGGCCCAGCTGTTCACCGAGGCGCGCACCCGCAACGGCTGGAGCGACCGCCCCGTGTCGGAAGACATCATCCGCAAGCTCTACGACCTGACCAAGTTCGGCCCGACGGCGGTCAACATGACCCCGGCCCGCTTCGTCTTCGTCACCTCGCCCGAGGCCAAGGCCCGTCTGTCGGTCCACATGAGCGAGGGCAACCGCGCCAAGACCCTGGCCGCGCCGGTCAACCTGATCATCGCCCAGGACATAGATTTCCACGACACCTTGCCCAAGCTGTTCCCGCATGCGCCCGGCGCCCGCGACTGGTTCCTGGACGAGGCGGGTCGTCGGGAAGCCGCCTTCCGCAACGCCTCCCTGCAGGGCGGCTACCTGACCATCGCTGCGCGCGCCCTGGGTCTGGACGTGGGGCCGATGTCGGGCTTCGACGCCGCCGGCGTGAAGGCCGACTTCTTCCCCGACAGCAATGTCGAGCCGAACTTCATCATGAACCTGGGCTACGGCACCGACGAGAACCTGTTCCCGCGCTCGCCCCGACTCGACTTCGAGGAAGCCGCGCAGATCCTGTAAGCGTTTTCCTCCCCACGCAGTGGGGGGGGAACCGCATAGCGGTGGAGGGGCCGGCAGCGTCAGGCTCAACCGAGCCCCTCCGTCTCGACGGCTGCGCCGCCGATCCGCCTCCCCATGAGATGGGAGGAAAGGATCAGTCTTCCTCGTCGTCTTCCGGGATCGCCGGCATCTCGACGGCAGGCGCCAGGGTCTTGATCTCCTTGATCTCGGCGCCGGGGAAGGCCTGCATGATGGACACGACAAAGGGGTCCGCCTCGACCGCCGCACGGCGGGCGGAGCGGGCCTTTTTCTCGATCTCGATCAGGGTCTCGCCGCCGCCCTGACCATTGGCGGCGATCAGCCAGGTGCGACCGGTCCATTCCTTGAGCCGCGAGGCCAGGCGCCGCGCCAGATCGACGGGCGAACCCGCCGCCGGTTCATAGACGATGGCGCCGGGCTTGAACGACACCGGCTTCACATAGCGTTCGACGTCCATCTGCAGCGTGATTTCACGCTTGTCGCCGATCAGGGCGACCACGGCCTCGAAGGTCTGGGGATCGGGAAAGGCCGGCTGGGCCACCGGCCGCGCCGCCAGCATGGCCGAAGCGCCGCCGCCCCCGCCCCCGCCGCGCGGGCCGCCCGCGCCGCCGCCGCTCGGCAGGCTTCCGCCCGACTGGATGGCCTTCAGCGCCTCTTCCGGTCCCGGCAGGTCGGCGGCGTAGGCCATACGGACGATGGCCATTTCCACCGCATCCGCCGGGTTGGGCGCGCGCCGCACCTCGTCCAGGGCTTTCAGCAGCATCTGCCAGGTGCGCGACAGGGTCCCGGCCGAGATGGCCGCGCCCAGGGCCGTCAGCTTCTGCGCCTGATCATTGGGCAGACGGGTGGCGTTCGGGCCCAGCATCTTGGCGACCGAGGCGGCGTGGCAGTGCTCCAGCAGGTCGTTGGTCACCTGCACGGGATCGGCGCCGAAGCCGTAAAGGGTGCGGAAGTTTTCCAGCGCCTCGGCGGTGCGCCCGGCCATGATCGATTCGAACAGAGCGATGGTCTGGGTCCGGTCGGCCAGACCCAGCATGTCGCGCACGGTGGCGGTCTGCACCGTCGCCCCGCTCTCGGCCTGAACCAGGGCCTGATCCAGCAGGGACAGGCCGTCGCGCACCGAGCCCTCGGCCGCGCGGGAGATCAGCGCCAGGGCCTCCTGCTCGATCTTCATGCCTTCGCGGTCGGCGATGCGGCCCAGATGCCCGACCAGGACCTCGGGCTCGACGCGACGCAGGTCGAAGCGCTGGCAGCGCGACAGGATGGTCACCGGGACCTTGCGGATCTCGGTGGTGGCGAAGATGAACTTGGCGTGGGGCGGCGGCTCCTCCAGCGTCTTCAGCAGGGCGTTGAACGCCTGCGTCGACAGCATGTGGACCTCATCCAGCACATAGACCTTGTAGCGGGCCTCGACCGGGGCGTAGCGGACGCTTTCCAGGATGTCGCGGATGTCGTTGACGCCGGTATGGGAGGCGGCGTCCATCTCCATGACGTCCATGTGCTGGCCGGCCATGATGGCGGCGTCGTGACGCCCGTGCGCCGACAGGGCCAGCGACGGCTTGTCGATCGTGTCCGTCTCATTGTTCAGGGCGCGGGCCAGCAGGCGGGCGGTCGTCGTCTTGCCGACGCCCCGCACCCCGGTCAGCATGAAGGCGTGGGCGATACGGCCCGTGGCGAAGGCGTTGGTCAGGGTCCGGACCATGGCCTCCTGACCGATCAGGTCCTCGAAGGCGCGCGGGCGGTATTTACGGGCCAGAACCTGATAGGCGCCGTCGCCGGCGGGCTCGTCGGCGAAGGGCTCGGCCCTGGTCGGAGCAGGCGTCGACGCGGCGACCGGCGCAGCGACGGGTTCAGGCGCAGCCGCAGGCGCGCCGAACATGTCGTCGGTGTTCTCGTCCCGCTCGGGAACGTCCTCCTCCCACGGAGGGCCATCAAGACTCGGATCGACGTCGCTCATGATCCTGTCTTAGCGCGAGAGGGCGCGTTCGCGCACCCCCTCGCGAGAGGCATGGCTCAGAGATCGGTGGGCAGACGGCCGCCGTTGTCCTTGATCTTCTGGATCACCTGCTTGTGCAGCCAGATGTTCATGCTGGCGCTGTCGGACTTGTCGCCGGTGTAGCCCAGCTCGTCGGCCAGCTCCTTGCGCTCGGCCAGCGAGGATTCCAGCCCGACCAGCTTCATCAGATCGACGATGGAGGTGCGCCAGTTCAGCTTCTGAGCCCGCTGGTCGTTCATGAAGTCGAGGATGCCGGCGACATCGACTTCCTGCGCAGGCGCGACGGCGGCCGGGGCTGCGGGCGCCGCCTGAGGCGCCGCGGGGGCGGCGGTCGGCGCAGGCGCCGCCGGGGCGGCGGGGGCCGCCTCTTCCTTCTTCTTCTTGAAGATGCCGCCGAGGATGGACCCGAGAATGCTCATTCGCCTGCTCCTGAAAGGTGAAGCCCTTTCAGCGAGCCAGAGCGATTCCGGTTCCGTGAAGCTTGCACGACGCTGACCGCTCAATCGCAAAAAAGCGTCACAGCGCCCAAACGCGCTCAAGCAGTCGATCACCGCGTGATCGACGATAGCGCTCTTGAAAAATGAGGAGGTAGAGACCGCGACCCGAAGGTGAATTCGTTGTGGCTGCTGCCTTCCGGCCCTGACCAGGTTGGCGAAGCCTTCGCCCGCGATCTCCGAGGAGGGATATGACGGTTGGCGACGCGGGAATCAAGACCCCTCCCCGCGTCGTCTTGTCGGGGGTATGGAAGCGCCATGCCCCACACCCACGTCTTCTCCGGCAATCCGCTCGACCGCTCGGGCGACCTTCGCAACGACGCCGCTTGGCTGGGCGAGCAGGAGGCCAATCCCGAGGCCCTGGCCATGGTGCTGTGGGAGGGGCGACCCCTGGTGGAGGATCATGAGGGCGGACAGCGGCTGGTCTGGCTGGCGCTGAGCCACGGTCGCGACCTGGTCCCGGACCGCGACGTCTTCCTGGGCCTGTGGAAGGGGGCGCCGGTCTTCGCCGTGGAGTTCGAAAGCTCGATCGATCCGACGACGGGACCGGCCGGCGGGCTGGGCCAGTTCATCGAGATGCGCGCGGCGGCCGCCGCCCTGCCGGAAGCCGATGTCGCCATCGCCGGCACGGCCAAGAGCCTGTTCGACTGGCGCCGCCGTCACGGCTTCTGCGCCGCCTGCGGCAAGGCCACGGATCAGGCCTCGGGCGGCTGGCGGCGCGTCTGTCCGGCCTGCGGGGTCGAGCATTTCCCGCGCGTCGATCCAGTCGTCATCATGCTGCCGGTCTATCAGGGAGGCGCGGAACCGCGCTGTCTGATGGGGCGTCAGGCCGCCTGGCCCGAAGGCCGGATGTCGGCCCTGGCCGGCTTCATGGAGCCCGGCGAATCCATCGAGGAGGCCTGCGCCCGCGAAGTGATGGAGGAGGCGGGTCTGACCGTCTCGAACGTCGCCTATCACTCCAGCCAGCCCTGGCCCTTCCCGGCCCAGCTGATGATCGGCCTGATCGCCGAGGTCACCCACGACAACGCCGCGCCGGACCAGACCGAGCTGGAAGCCGTGGCCTGGCTGACGCGGGCCGAGGCGCGGGCGGTGCTGGCGGGCACGCACGGCACGATCCACGCCCCGCCGCCCTTCGCCATCGCGCGGCGGCTGCTGGAGGCCTGGGCGAACGAGGCGTCGTAGAGCGACGCCTTCTCCTCCCCACGCGTGGGGAGGGGGACCGCGTAGCGGTGGAGGGGCTTGGTCGCGCTGGATCAAGCAGCCCCTCGGTCTCGTCGGCTACGCCGCCGATCCACCTCCCCATTGCATGGGGAGGAGAAGGCGTCAGGCCAGCGCTCTCGCCGCTTCCAGGTCCGCCGGATTGTCCACCGACAGCGGCGCCTCGTCGATCACCGAGGCCCAGATCTGCAGGCCCATTTCCAGGGCGCGCAGCTGTTCCAGCTTCTCGCGCTGCTCCAGCGGCGACGGCGGGGCGGCGCAGAAGCGCATCAGGGCCTCGCGGCGGTAACCGTAGATGCCGACGTGGCGCCAGACAGGGCCGTCGCCATAGAGGGTCGAGCGCGTGAAATAGAGGGCGCGGCCGCTGGTCTCGCCTTCCGGCAGGGCCAGGACGGCTTTCACCACATCGGCGTTGGTCCGGTCCGAGACGTCGGCTTCGGCCGCCACCAGGGTGGCGATGTCGCAGGCTGATTCGCGCGCCAGCAGGTCGGCGCAGGCCCGCGCCAGGTCCGGCGAAGCGAAGGGCATGTCGCCCTGGATGTTGATGACCAGGTCGTGGGCGCCGTCGGGATCGACCGCCTCGACCGCCGCGCGGATGCGATCAGAACCGCTGGGCAGGGCCGGATCGGTCAGGACCGCCAGACCGCCCGCCGCCTCGACAGCCTCGACAATCTCGGGATCGCCCGCCGCCACCGCGACGCGGAAACCGGACAGGGCGGCCTGTTCCCAGGCGCGCACGATCATGGGCTTGCCGCCGATATCGGCCAGGGGCTTGTTCGGCAAACGGGTCGCCGCCATGCGAGCGGGTATCATTATCAGCGGATTCATCGGCTTGACGACGTCCAGAGGCGCCCGGAAGCGGCCGGGCCGGTTGCGAAGGTCGCGCTAGCGTGTCAGAGACGCCGACGCAAGAATATGCCTGAGGCCGCTTCGCGGTTGGGGGGCTCATTAGAGACGGGAAGCGACGACGCGCATGAGCGGCGATCTGAAGTGGAACAAGATTATGGGCGCGTGCCTGGGCACCGCCTTTGTCATCCTGGTGGTCCAGCAGGTGTCTGGCATGGTCTATCACACCAAGCAGCCTGAAAAGATGGGCTACTTCGTGGACGCGCCGGAAGAATCCGCGGGCGCCGAGCCCGCCGCCCTGCCGATCGACTGGGGCACGGTCCTGCCGACCGCCGACCTGGCCGCCGGTGAAGCCGCCTTCGCGCGCTGCCAGGCCTGCCACACCGCCAACGCGGGCGGCGCCGACGGCATCGGTCCGAACCTGAACGGCGTCCTCGGCGGCCCGGTCATGCACCGCGCCGGCTTCGCCTATTCGGACGCCATGTCCAAGCACAAGGCCGAGGCGCCGACCTGGGGCTATGACGAGATCGACCACTTCCTGACCGCCCCGGGCCGCTATGTCCCGGGCACCAAGATGTCCTTCGCCGGCATCCGCGACGAGAAGACCCGCATCAACCTGATCGCCTGGCTGCGCACCCAGGGCTCGGGCGGCTTCGCCATCCCGGCTTCTGATCCGGCGCGTCAGCCCGGTGCGGCCGCCGCTCCGGCGGCTGATGCGGCTGCGGCGCCCGCCGACGCCGCTGCTGCTGCTCCGGCGGCTGAAGGCGCGGCTCCGGCCGAAGCCCCTGCAGCGGCTCCCGCCGCCTGAGGGCGACGGACAGTCGAATGACTTGGAAAGGCGGTCTTCGGGCCGCCTTTTCTGTGTTTGGGCCTCTGCATCCTCCCCCGCTTCGCAGGGGAGGATTGCGAATTTAGATGCGCCGGAAAACGGCCGTGGCGAAACCTTCGCCCGTCAGTCGAGCCTCGACCTCGGCCAGGGTCTCGATGACCACGCCGCCGCGCGCGCCGGTGGAGTGGATGACCTGATCGGTGTCGACCATGATGGCCGAATGGCCCGTCCAGTCGTCCCCCGCCGGGGCCATCCAGACGACCAGATCGCCGCGCCGGGCCTCTGCGCGCGCGATGGGACGGCCCAGGTCGGCCTGGGCGTCGGAACGACGCGGGCCGGGCAGACCGCAGGCCAGAAGGGCCTGCTGCACCAGACCCGAACAATCGGTCTCGACCGAGGAACGGGCGCCCAGGGCGTGCGGGCGGCCCAGCAGTCGCTCGGCCACGGCCACCGGCTCGCGCTCGAAGTCGCCGACCGGCTGCAGATCATCAGGGCTCACCCCCTCGGCCGTCTCGTCCACCAGGGCGTTCAGCGGCAGGGCGGCGGATACGGAAGAAACGCGCCGACGGGCCAGGGGCGCGCCGGGCGACAGCACGTCCAGCGCCACCCAGCCGACGATCCCGTCGCGGCGCGCGCGGCCCCAGGCCCGCATCTCGCCAGGGGCGCCCTGACGATGCAGGACGTCGAAGACCTCGCCGTACAGCAGTTGATCCGTGCGTTGATCGGCGTCCGACAGGATGTCGGCGACCGGAACCCGGCAATGCATGGCCTCGGGCCGCACATAGGCCTCGGCCCGCATCAGACCTTCCAGCGCCTGTTCAGCCAGCACGATGCGATCCCCGTCCCGAAGGATCAAGGGCGCGCCGGGCGGGATCAGGTCGAGGGCGTCGGACAAACAGGGACTCGGCGGCTGTTCACACGGGTGAACCGCCGTTTGTAAACGCCGAAGCCAAATCGGGCGTTAACAGCCTTGGCTATTTGGCGAATCGGTCGCGCAGATAGCGATAGCAGGCGCGCAGGGCCTGGGCCTCGCCGCCCTCCGGGCGCCCCGGCTGGGCGCGCGGATTCCAGGCGAAGATGTCCATGTGGGCCCACGAACCCGTCGTCGGCGCGAACTTCTGCAGGAAGAGGGCCGCCGTCACCGACCCGGCCTGGGCCCAGGCGGCGGAATCATTCCTGACGTCGGCGATCTCGCTGTCCAGCGAGGCGCGATAGCCGGCCCACAAAGGCATCCGCCACAGGGGATCGCCCACGGCCCGCCCGGCGCCGAGGATGCCCTCGGCCAGGGCTTCGTCGTCGGTGTAAAGCGGCGGCAGCTCGGGTCCCAGCGCCATACGCGCGGCGCCGGTCAGGGTGGCGAAGTCCAGGGTCAGGTCCGGCTCATGCTCGCTCGCCCGCGTCAGGACGTCGGCCAGGATCAGACGGCCTTCGGCGTCGGTGTTGCCGATCTCGATGGTCAGGCCCTTGCGGCTGTTCAGGATGTCGCCGGGACGGAAGGCGTCGGCGGACACCGCGTTCTCGACGGCTGCGACCAGCACCACCAGCCGCACCGGCAGGTCGGCCTGCATGATCAGGCGGCCGAGCGCGAGCGCATGGGCCGAGCCGCCCATGTCCTTCTTCATGTTGCGCATGCCGGCGGCGGGTTTCAGGTCCAGACCGCCGGTGTCGAACACCACCCCCTTGCCGACCAGGGCCACCAGGGGCAGATCGGTCTGGTCCAGCTTCCAGCCGATCTCAATGACGCGCGGGGCGCGGTGCGGGGCGGCGGCGCGGCCGACGGCGTGGACGGCGGGGTAGTTATCCTCCAGCAGAGCGTCGCCGGCCGTAACCGTCAGGCTTGCGCCCGCCGATTGGGCGATCTCGCGCGCGATGGTCTCGATCTGCAGCGGCCCCATGTCGGCGGCGGGGGTGTCGACCATTTCGCGGGCCAGGGCGGCGGCGCCGGCGATATTCAGGGTCTCGGCCAGATCGAGACCGGCGGGCGCGACCAGGCGGGCGCGACCGCGCTCAGGTCGCGCCTTGTAACGGTCGAACAGATAGCCGCCGAGGGCGAAGGCCAGGGCGGCTTGCTGCGCGGCTTCGCCCTCGACGCCGTCGAGGCGCCAGTCGCCGGCGGGCAGACGGGTCGGCAGGGACCGGGCGCTCATCGGCTCGAAGGCCTCGCCGGCGCCGAACAGGGCCTCGACCGCCGCGCCGTCGTCGCCAGGCACGATCAGCAACTGGCCCGCCTTGCCGGTGAAGCCGTTGGCCTCGGCCCAGACGGCAGCCTTGCCGGTCAGCCCCTGCCCGGCTCCGACCACACGCACCGGGCGGGCGGCGTCGGAGGCAGAGATCAGCAGGTCGGAATGAACCACGGACATGGGGCGAGCCTTTCCGGCCCTTAAAGGCCGATTAACCAAACCTTGACCCGGAGGCGCGACGCTGAAGCCGCAGGAAACCGTCCGGACCCTCTCCATGTCGCGCACCGCCGTCGCCGCCGCAACCATGACGCTGGCTCTTTGGGGCCTGTCGGGCGCCGTTCAGGCCCAGACCGCCGCCCCGACGGCGAGCGCGCCCCCCGCGCGCCAACCCGCCGACGCCGCCACGCGGGCCAGCTACGACCGCGCCGACGCCCTCAGCCGTTCGGTCTTCTGGTCTCAGGAACAGCAGATCAATCCGATGGACCCGGTCGCCGGGGTCAAGACGGCCCAGGCCCTGCGCGAACTGGGCCAGTTCGATCAGGCCGCCGAGACGGCCCAGGGCGTCCTGACCGTCCAGCCCGCCAATCTCGAGGCCATGCTGGAGGTCGGCCGCGCCCATATCGCGCGCGGTCAGGCCTTCTATGGCATCACGGCGCTGGAGCAGGCCAGGGCCGCCGCGCCGCGCGACTGGCGCCCGCTCTCGTTGCTGGGCGTGGCCTATCAGCAGGTGCGCCGCCCCGACGACGCCAAGACGGCGTGGAACGAGGCCCTGCGTCTGTCGCCCGACAATCCGGACGTCCTGACCAACGCCGCCCTCGCCCGCATGGGCGAAGGCGACGCCTCCTCGGCGGAAATCCTGCTTCGCCGCGCCGCCGCCCAGCCGGGCGCGACCCTGAAGGTGCGTCAGAACCTGGCCCTGTCGCTGGGCCTGCAGGGCAAGACCGCCGAGGCCGAACAGATCCTCCGCCGCGACCTGCCGCCGGAAGTCGCCGACGCCAACCTGCGCTGGCTCGCCGAGCGGACGGCGGCGGCCGCGCCCGTGGCGGCGGCTGAAACCGCCGGATCGGCCCGCACCTGGTCCTCGGTACAAGGCGGCTGACTTCATCCTCCCCTGCGCAGCGAGGGAGGGAGACCATGCGCAGCATGGTGGAGGGGGCGAAGACGAGCGACGGCGCTTGAAGCTCGCCCCCTCCACCGCTTCGCGGTCCCCCTCCCCCTTTTCGCTTCGCTCACAGGGGAGGATCGCATCTTCATTCTTGCCCCCATCGCGCCTATCTTCCGCCCATGATCGACGACCTCTACAGCGCGCGCATCCTGTCGCTGGCGGCCAACCTGCCGCACAGCGGGCGGCTGGCTGCGCCTGAAGGGACCGCCGAGCGCGTGGCCAAGCTGTGCGGGTCGAAAGCCATCGTGGACGTGGTGCTGGACGACGAAGGCCGCGTCACGGACTTCGCCCAGACGGTGAAGGCCTGCGCCCTGGGTCAGGCGGCGGCGGGCGTGGTGGGCGAAAGCATCCTCGGCGCGACGGCGGCGGAGATCGTCGAGGCCCGCGACGCCATGCTGGCCATGCTGAAATCCGGCGGAGACGGCCCCGAGGGCCGCTTCGAGGGCCTGCGGGTGCTGAAACAGGTCGCCGACTATCCGGCGCGGCACGCCTCGACCATGGTGGCGCTGGAAGCCACGCTGGACGCCGTCAATCAGGCGTTGGCCAAGCACCACAGCGATACGCGAACTCGCCTCGCCGGCGCGGCCTGAAGGCTTCGTCCGGTTGATCCCCCTGCGATGAAGAGGGATAAGCGGCGCGAACCCGAAACAGAGCCCCCGGCGAAGGGACAGATGTCTCTCTACGAACGCAGCGTCCGCGCGGCCCATCGGGGCTACAAGGTGACGCTGTCCCCCTTCTTCGGCCAGTCGTGCCGGTTCCTGCCGACCTGTTCGGACTACGGGCGCGACGCCCTGCTCCAGCACGGACCGGTTCGGGGGGGATGGCTCACCGTGCGCCGTCTCTGTAAATGCCATCCCTTCGGCGGTTCGGGCTATGATCCCGTGCCGCCCGCCAAGACCGAAAAAGAACGACCGTCATGATCGAACTGAAATTCCCCGACGGCGCCGTGCGTCAGTATCCGGCCGGCTCGACGGGCCGCGACGTGGCCGCCGCCATCTCGCCCTCGCTGGCCAAGAAGGCCGCCCTGGTCGTCTGGAACGGCGAGCAGCGCGACCTGGACCGTGTCATCGACGGGAA
The DNA here is from genome assembly GCF_055397675.1 of Brevundimonas sp. T2-11. NCBI lineage: Bacteria > Pseudomonadati > Pseudomonadota > Alphaproteobacteria > Caulobacterales > Caulobacteraceae > Brevundimonas > Brevundimonas sp. T2-11. Next base: position 355,398 of record NZ_AP027920.1, on the reverse strand, counting down.
CGGCGACTTCCGCCTGCTGATGCGCGACGATCCCGAGGCGCTGGAGACAATCCGTCACGACGCCGCCCACGTCCTTGCCCAGGCCGTGCAAGAGCTCTTCCCCGGCACCCAGGTCACCATCGGCCCGGCCATCGAGGACGGCTTCTATTACGACTTCGCCCGCGACGAACCCTTCTCGACCGACGACTTCGCCAAAATCGAAAAGAAGATGGCCGAGATCATCGACCGGGGCGCGCCGCTGGAGCGTCAGGTCTGGGAGCGCGACGCCGCCATCGCCCACTTCGAGAAGATCGGCGAGACCTACAAGGCCGAACTGATCCGCGACCTGCCGGGCACGGAAACCATCACCGTCTACAAGCAGGGCGAATGGGCCGACCTGTGCCGGGGGCCGCACTTCCCGACCACCAAGTTCGTCGGCAAGGCCTTCAAGCTGACCAAGCTGGCCGGCGCCTACTGGCGCGGGGATTCCAACCGCGCCCAGCTGCAGCGCATCTACGGCACGGCCTGGGCGACCCAGGCCGATCTGGACGCCTATCTGCTGCGCATCGAGGAGGCCGAGAAGCGCGACCACCGCAAGCTGGGCCGCGCCATGGAGCTCTTCCACATGCAGGAAGAGGGCCGCGGCATGGTCTTCTGGCACCCCAAGGGCTGGGTGCTGTGGCGCGTGCTGGAGGCCTATATGCGCCGCCGTCTGGACGCCGCCGGCTATGTCGAGGTCAAGACGCCGCAGGTTCTGGACCGCAAGTTCTGGGAGGCCTCGGGCCACTGGGACAAGTACCGTCCCAACATGTTCGTCTGCGAGACGGTGGAGGGCGAGACCCTTTCCCTCAAGCCGATGAACTGCCCCGGCCACGTGCAGATCTTCGACCAAGGCCAGCGGTCCTATCGTGAACTGCCGCTGCGCATGGCCGAGTTCGGCGCCTGCCACCGCTATGAGCCCTCGGGCTCGCTGCACGGCCTGATGCGCGTGCGCGGCTTCACCCAGGACGACGCCCACATCTTCTGCCGCGAAGACCAGATCGTCGACGAGACCGCCGAGTTCATCAAGCTGGCCCAGTCGGTCCACGCCGACCTCGGCATGGAGACGGCCTACATCAACCTGGCCACCCGTCCCGACGTCCGCGCCGGGTCTGACGAGTTCTGGGACAAGGCCGAGGCCCAGATGGCCGAAGCCGCCCGCCACGCCGGGGTCGAGGTGGTCATCGCCGAGGGCGACGGCGCCTTCTACGCGCCCAAGCTGGACTTCATCGTCAAGGACGCCATCGGCCGCGAATGGACCTGCGGCACGATCCAGCTGGACTATGTCCTGCCCGACCGCCTGGACGCGACCTACATCGCCGAGGACGGCCAGAAGCACCGCCCGGTCATGCTGCACCGCGCGATCCTCGGCTCGTTCGAGCGCTTCATCGGCATCATGATCGAGAACTACGCCGGGGCCTTCCCGCTGTGGCTGGCGCCGACCCAGGCCGTGGTGGCCACCATCACCTCGGATGCTGACGGCTATGCCGAAGAGGTCGTCGCCAAGTTCCGCGCCGCGGGTCTGCGCACCGAGATCGATCTGCGCAACGAGAAGATCAACTACAAGATCCGCGAGCACTCGGTCGGCAAGGTGCCCGCCATCGCCGTCGTCGGTCGCAAGGAGGCCGAAGAAGGCAAGGTCGCCATCCGCCGTCTCGGCAGCCAGGCCCAGACCATCGTCACCGTCGAGGAGGCCATCGCCATCCTGACCGACGAGGCCCTGGCCCCGGACCTGAAACGCCTCCGCGACGGTCAGGCCTGAACATGACAACGCCCCGGTCGCAAGGCCGGGGCGTTTTTCTTTGGCCCTCTGAGATCACTGCGCCGTCAGGCCGCCGTCGATCTTGAACTCGGCCCCGGTCACGAACTTGGACTCGTCCGAGGCCAGATACAGAACGCAGTAGGCCACGTCGTCCGGCTCGCCGATGCGCTTCAGCGGGATGCCGCGCGCCAGCTTTTCGTGGGCCGTCGTCTCGTCGCCGCCGGCCATGGCGACGAAGGGGTCGAGGATGGGCGTCTTGATGAAAACCGGGTGGACCGAGTTGGCGCGCACGTTCCACCCCGCCTTGGCCGCCTCCAGCGCCACCGTCTTGGTGTAGAGCCAGACCGCCGCCTTGGTGGCGTTGTAGGCCCCCATGCCCGGCGCCGCCGCAAGGCCGGCGATCGACGAGATATTGACGATGGAGCCCGCGCCGGACGCCCGCAGGTGCGGCATGGCGTGCTTGCAGCCCAGCATCACCGATTCCAGGTTCACCGCCTGAACCAGCCGCCAGTTCTCCAGCGTGTCCTGCTCGGCCCAGGCCAGGCAGCCGCCGATGCCCGCGTTGTTCACCAGTATGGACAGGCCGCCCATGTCCTCGGCGGCGGCGGCGACCACGCGAACCCAGTCGTCCTCGCGCGTCACGTCGTGCTCATAGGCGAAGGCCGAACCGGGATGTTCGGCGTTGATGCTATCGGCCAGAGCGCGCGCGCCGTTCAGGTCGCGATCGGAGACGGCGACCCTGGCCCCCTCCCGAACCAGCATCCGCGCCATGGCCTGCCCCAGACCGCCCGCCGCCCCTGTGATGAGAGCGGCCTTGCCCGAAACGCGGCCGCTCATTCAACCTGCCCCTTGACGGCTTCATCGATAAAGCGGGCCATCGCGACATCCCGCTCGGTCACCCCGCCCGCATCATGGGTGGTCAGCAGGACCTCGACCCGGTTGTAGACGTTCGACCATTCGGGATGGTGGTCCGCCTTGTCCGCCAGCAGGGCGACGCGGGTCATGAAGCCGAAGGCGGCGTTGAAGTCGGCGAACGTCAGCGAGCGGGCGATAGCCGGGCGCGGGTCGTCGGCGCGACGCCAGTCGGGCAGCCCCTGAAGCACGGCGTTGACGTCGAGAGCGGCGGTCATGGGCGTCTCCTTGATTTTGTTCAGGCGTATCGCGGCCCCGAGGAGGCGACAAGCCGTGACGCCGCGTCAGCACAAATGTCGATCCTCCCCCGCCTGCGGGGGAGGGGGACCGCGAAGCGGTGGAGGGGGCGGATGCACGCGCAACCTCGAACCCATTTCATCACGCTCTCCGTCATAATCCGAACACGAGCAACCAGCTCTCGCCCCCTCCACCATGCTACGCATGGTCCCCCTCCCCCGCTGCGCAGGGGAGGATTGGCGTTAGCCGCGACAAGAACGCTTCCCCGGATGACGCCGCCCGCATGAGGCGTTACACCCCCTGTCATGACCCAGGCCGATCCCTCCCCCTCCTCCGGCAAGACCTCCTCCTTCGGCTTCCGCGACGTGGACGCGAAGGAAAAGGTCCAGATGGTGCGCGGCGTCTTCGACTCCGTCGCGTCCAACTACGACCTGATGAACGACCTGATGAGCGCGGGCGTGCATCGCCTCTGGAAGGACGCCACGGCCGCCAAGCTGAACGCCCGGCCCGGCGAGGTCATTCTCGACATGGCCGGCGGCACCGGCGACATGGCGCGGCGCTATTCCAAGATGGCGCGCGCGGCCCAGCAGCGTCGCGGCGGCGAAGACGCCACCGTCATCGTCATGGACTACAACGCCGAGATGATCCTGAACGGCGTGGCCAAGGGCGGCGAGCCCGAGATGGCCTGGGGCGTCGGCGACGCCATGAACCTGCCCCTCCCCGACGCCTGTCTGGACGCCTATTCGATCAGCTTCGGCATCCGCAACGTGTCGGACGTGGCGGGCGCGCTGAAAGAGGCGCGGCGTGCGCTGAAGCCCGGCGGCCGCTTCATCTGCCTGGAGTTCTCGCACCCCACGACCGGCGCCCTGCGCAAGGCCTATGACGCCTGGTCCTTCCACGCCATTCCGCGCATCGGCGAATGGGTCGCCAAGGATCGCGACAGCTATCAGTACCTGGTCGAGAGCATCCGCCGCTTCCCCGATCAGGCGACCTTCAAGCGCATGATCGAGGACGCCGGGTTCAGCCGCGTCAGCGTCACCAACCTGTCGGGCGGGATCGCGGCCATCCACCACGGGTGGGCGATCTGAGCCGGCTGTCCGTCAAGACCCCGCCGCCCGCGCCGACGCCGGAACCCGTCCGCGATCCTCTGGGCGCGACCCTGCGGCTGATCGGCTGGGGCTGGGTGCTGGCGCGCCACGACGCCCTGATCCCGCGCGAGGTCAATCCCCTGCTGCCCGCCTGGACCCGCCCGTTCGCGCGGCTGGTGCAGATGACGGCCAGCCGCAAGCACCGCGCCGGTCGCCCCGGCCAGCGCGTCGGTCAGGCCTTCGAACACCTCGGCCCCGTAGCCATCAAGCTGGGTCAGGTTCTGGCCACCCGCGCCGACATCTTCGGCATCCAGTTCGCCCAGGATCTGGGCCGGCTGAAGGACAAGCTGCCCCCCTTCCCGCTGGACGAGGCCCGCGCCGAGATCGAGCGTTCGCTGGGCCGCCCGGTCGAGAGCCTGTTCCGTGATCTGGGCCAACCGGTCGCCGCCGCCTCCCTGGCCCAGGCCCATCCGGCCTGGCTGGCCGACGGCCGCAAGGTGGCGGTCAAGGTGCTGCGCCCCGGCGTCGAGCGCCGCGTGGCGCGCGGTCTGGATTCCATGCGTCTGGGCGCCAAGCTGGTGCAGAAGTTCGTCGAGCCCGCCCGGCGGCTGGAGCCCCAGGCCTTCGTCGAGATCATCGCCCGCGCCCTGTCGCTGGAGCTGGACATGAGGCTGGAGGCCGCCGCCGCCTCGGAACTGGCCGAGGTCATGGCCAAGGACGGCTATATGTCGGCCCCCGCCATCGTCTGGGACGGGGTGGGCAAGCGCGTGCTGACCCTGGAGTGGGCCGACGGCCTGCCCATGACCGACCCGGCGCTGGAGACCCTGCCCGGCCTCGACAAGGACGCCCTGGCCGACAAGGTGGTGCGCGGCTTCCTGGTCCAGGCCCTGGACCACGGCGTCTTCCACGCCGACCTGCACGAGGGCAATCTGTTCGCAGACGCTCCGGCTCAGGTCACCGCCATCGACTTCGGCATCGTCGGCCGCCTGGGTCCGGCCGAGCGTCGCTACCTGGCCGAGATCCTGTGGGGCTTCATCAGCCGCGACTACGACCGCATCAGCCGCGTCCATTTCGAGGCCGGCTACGTGCCGCCGCACCATTCGGTCGACACCTTCGCCCAGGCCCTACGCGCGGTCGGCGAGCCGGTCATCGGCCGTCAGGCCAGCCAGGTCTCGATGGGCCGTCTTCTGGGCCAGCTGTTCGAGATCACCGCCCTGTTCGACATGCACATGCGGCCCGAACTGGTGCTGCTGCAAAAGACCATGGTCTCGGTCGAGGGGGTGGCCCGCCGCCTCAACCCCGACCACGACCTGTGGGAGGCGGCCAAGCCCGTGGTCGAGCGCTGGATCAAGCGCGAGCTGGGGCCGCAGGCCCAGATCCGGGAGACGGTCGAAGAAGCCCTCGCCACGCTGAAGGCCCTGTCGCATCTGGCGCAGAACCCTCCGCAAGCTCAGACGTTGGTGATCGAGAAGGCCGGAACCCGGCCCTGGGTGGTCGCCGCCGTCACCGTCGCCGTCTGTGCGTCGGTCGCCGCCTTGGTCCTGACACTCTGGCCGATGATCGTCGCCTGACGTTTCTTCGGAGCCTGCCGCCTATGAAGACCCCGACCTTCGCCGCCGCCCTGCTGGGCGCGTGCCTCCTGGCCCTGCCCGTCGCGGCCCAGACGACGCCTCCTGCCTCCACAGGCGGCGCGGCGGCCACCCTGCCGAACGCCTTCGAGACGCCTGCGCCCGAGCGCCCCGCCCTGCCCCGTCAGGCGCCGGTCGCCGAAGCGCCCGACATCGCCCGTTCCGAAGAGGCCCTGCGCGCCGCCATCGCCTCCTTCCAGTCCGGCGAGGTGGACTACTCCGTGTTCAGCGACGATCTGGCGACCCAGATTCGCGCCCAGGCGCCGCAGGTCATGCCCATGGTCCAGCAGTTCGGCGCCTTGAAAAGCGTTTCCCATCGCGGCCAGCAGGACGGGGCCGACCTGTTCCGCGTCGTCTTCGACAAACAGGCCACCGACTGGGTCATCGCCTTCGACGAACAGGACCAGATCGCGGCCCTGCTCTTCCGTCCGGCCCAGGGCGATTAGTCCAGCGAAGGCTTGCCGCGTCCGCTCTTGATCGAGGCGCGGCTGGACTTCGCCTGCAGCCGCCGTTCCTTCGACGCTCGCGTGGGCCGCGTCGGCACGCGATAGACCGGCCTGATCGAGGCCTCGGCCACCATCTCGTCCAGCCGCGCGATGGCGTCAGCCTTGTTGCGCTCCTGCGTCCGAAAGCGGACGGCGGTGATCTGGATGATCCCGTCCAGCGTCAGCCGGCTGCCCGCCAGCTTCATCAGCCGCGCCTTGACCGACTCGGTCAGGCTGGGCGAGTTCTTCACGTCGAACCGCATCTGCAGGGCCGTCGCGACCTTGTTGACGTTCTGCCCCCCCGGCCCGCCGGCGCGGAAGAAGCGGAACTCCAGCTCGTCCTCGGGAATGCGGCTCATGGCGCCGTCTTCCGTGCACGGACGACCGCCGTATCCAGGGCTTGCAGGAAGCGCGACCGGTCGGCGTTGGAGAAGGGCGGCGGGCCGCTGGTGGCCACGCCGATGGAACGCAGATGCTCGCCCACCATGCGCCCGGCCAGGGCCGAGCCGATGGAGTCGGGGGTGAAGGGCTGACCATTGGATTTCAGCGCCTGGGCGCCCGATTTCAGGCATCGGTCCGCCAAAGGAATGTCGGCGGTGACGACGATGTCGCCGGCTGCGGCGCGCTCGGCGATCCAGTCGTCGGCCACGTCAGGACCGGCGTCGACCACCACCTGCTCGATCAGGGCCTCGCGCGGGACGTTGATCCAGGCGTTCGACACGACGAAGACCTTGAGCCCGTAGCGGCGAGCCACGCGATAGACCTCCTCCTTCACGGGGCAGGCGTCGGCGTCGATGTAGAGGGTGGTGGGCATGGACGTCTTATGACGTGTCGCGCTGGCGGCGAGAAGAGAGCGCTTTCTCCTCCCCACTTTGTGGGGAGGTGGATCGGCGGCGCAGCCGACGAGACGGAGGGGCTCGGTCGAGCTTGGCGAGAAGCCCCTCCACCGCTTCGCGGTCCCCCTCCCCACAGAGTGGGGAGGAAAACTATGCCCTACTGCGGATAGGCCACCGGCATGGCCCCTTCGCCGCCGGTGCGGTAGCGGTCGCGCAGCAACAGGTTGCGGGCCTGCAGCGGCTGCTCCACGCCGTCGATGAAGACGGCCGAGGGCTGGGTCAGGGGCTCCAGCGGGTCGCCGGACCAGACCACGACGTCGCCCGCCGCGCCCGGCTTCAGCTCACCGAACTGGCCGTCGAAACCGAAGATGCGCGCCGGGTTGACCGTGATCGCCTGGATGGCCGCTGCGAAGGGCAGGCCGTGCGAGACAGCGTTGCCGGCGTTGTAGCGGATGTCGCGGGCGCGGTGGGTCGAACCCTCATTGCCCTTGATGGCGATGACCACGCCCGCCGCGTTCAGCGCCGCCGCGTTCTGCATCCGCGCCGCCCGCATTTCGAAATTGCCGGGCAGGTTGGTGATCGGGTGCAGCAGTACCGGCACGCGAGCCGCCGCGATCTCGTCGGCGACCAGCCAGCCCTCGGCGGCGCCGTCAAGAATGACCCTGACGCCCTCCTCGCGGGCCAGACGCAGGACCTGCTGGATGTCCGAGGCGCGGTTGACGCTGACGATCAGCGGCATGGAGCCGTTCGCCACCGGGATCAGGGCTTCCAGGTCCGCGCGCGACAGCGACAGGTCGCGCAGGGCGGCGCGGTCATAGGCGGCCTTGTTGCGCGCATAGAGGCGAACCTCGGCCAGGGTCTCCTTGAACAGGACGAACTCGGCCCCGCGCGCGCCGCCGGCGACGCCCTTTCCGGCCTCGCCGAAGGGGGCAACCATGGCCACGCGCGGCTTCACCAGAATGTCGGCGCCGCCCAGCTTGATGACCGCCGCCTGCCCGGCGAACAGGCCCGGCGGCTGATAGCCGCCGTGACCGGCCCCGGCGAAATCGCTGTCGTCATGGCTGTGACCGCCGCCCGAACCGGCATGCTGGGGCGTGACCACGGCGCGGGTGACGCCGCCGAGGCGGGCGACCGGCAGGGTGAAGGACCAGGGGTCCAGACCATAGGACAGGTCGAAGGCCGCACTCAGGCTGTTGGCGTTGTTCGACAGGTCGTTGGAGCCGCGCACCGAGCCGACTTCCGAACCGCCGAGGCCGGAATCCACGGCGACGAAGCCCGGCGTCACGATCTTGCCGCGCGCATCGACGGTGCGCAGACCGGCCGGGGCCGCGCCCGTTCCGACCGAGACGACCCGGCCGTTGCGCACGACCACGGTGCCGTTCTCGATCACCGAGGTTCCGGTCAGGACGCGGCCGCCGGTGATGGCGACATCCTGGGCCGCTGCGGGACCGACGAGGGCGAGGGCCGCGACTGCGCCCGCGAGAAGGGTTTGGATACGCATGGTTCAGCGAGCTCCCTGGGCGACGCCGGCGGCGGACTGGCCGAAGCCGGGCTGACCCAGTTCGAAATCGGATACGGGCTGGTAGGCGGGGTTGGACCGGTCGAAGGCCAGACCGCCGTCGATGAAGACCTGATCGGCGCGGGCGTAGATCGAGAAGGGATCGGCGCTCCAGATCACCACGTCGGCGCGTTTGCCGGGCTCCAGCGAGCCGGTCTCCTTGTCGATACCGATGGCCCGGGCCGCGTTCAGCGTGATCCAGCTGATGGCGTGTTCCTCGGAAATGTTCAGCCCGGCGCGACGGCCGGCCGACAGGGCGGCGGCGGCTTCCTGATTGAGGCGCTGGATCAGTTCGGCGTCGTCGGAGTGGATGACGGCGCACGAGCCCTCGGGCGCGTCGGTCAGGGCGGCGTTTTCCTCGATGCCGTCCAGGGCTTCCATCTTGAAGCCCCACCAGCCGGTCCACATGGCGGCGCAGACGCCTTCACGGGCCAGCATCGGCGCGATCTTGTAGGCCTCGACCGCGTGATGGAAGGTGGTGACCTTGTAGCCGAACTCCTTGGCCACATCGAGCATGACCGCCATCTCATCGGCGCGGTAGCAGTGGTTCTGGATCAGGATCGAACCGTCCAGAACGCCCGCCAGGGTCTCAAGCTGCAGGTTGCGGGTCGGGGGCGACCCCTCGCCCGTTTCGCGCCACTTGTCCCACTTGGCCTTGTAATCGCGGGCGGCGATGAAGGCGGCGCGATAGCCGGCGACATTGCCCATGCCGGTGGCCGGAGACTGGTTGCGGCCGCCATAGACGCGCGACGGGTTCTCGCCGCAGGCCATCTTCAGGCCATAGGGGGCGCCCGGGAACTTCATCCCCTGCATGGTGACGGAGGGCACGTTGCGCACCGTCACGCCGCGGCCGCCGAACAGGTTGGCCGAACCAGGCAGGATCTGGAGCGTGGTCACGCCGCCGGCGCGGGCGGTGTTGAAACCCGGGTCCTGAGGCCAGATCGAATGCTCGGCCCAGACCTGGGCCGTGTTCGGGTTGGTGGCTTCGTTGCCGTCGCTCATGCCCATGACGCCGGGCGAGGGATAGACGCCGAGGTGGCTGTGGATGTCGATAACGCCGGGCGTGACGTAGCGGCCGCGCGCGTCGATGACCTTGTGGCCCGCCGGGACCGGGGTGTCGGCGCCGCCGACGGCGGCGATGCGACCGTCGGTGACGATCACCACGCCGCCTTCGATCTTCTGGCCCGTCCCGGTCAGGACCGTGGCGCCGACCAGGGCCAGGTTTTCACGCGGCAGGCCGCGATAGGTCGAGGGATAGGGGTCCGTATTGGCCCAGCCGTCCAGGCCGGGGGCCATGGTGCGGTCCCGGGACGACGACGCCAAGGCCGTCTCGGTCTTGGGCGCGGCGTCGCCGGTCGTGGCGCAGGCCGACAGGCTGAGGGCGCCCAGCGCGCAGGTGAGGACAGCGAGGCTTGGGCCCCGCAGACGGTTAAGCAACATGAGCGAGACCCCCTCGCGCCCGCATACGGCGGGCAGACAATGGGACGACATAGAATGGGGGTTCCCCCCGGTCGTAAAGGGGAAATGTCAGACGATTTGTCAGACGCCAGACAATCGTTCCCGGACCTCGGCCTCGCTGAGCCCCTCGACCGCGACCATCTTCAGTCGCGACTGCCCGCCGCGCGCCAGGGTCACCGCCCGTTTCGGCACGCCCAGGGTCTTGGCCAGAAAGACGGTCAGGGCGGCGTTGGCCTCGCCCTCGACCGGCTGGGCGCGGACCCGGACCTTGAGCACCGGGCGACCGTCGGGGTCCACGTCCCAGCCGTCGATGCGGTCGGCGGCGGCGCGGGGCGTCAGCTTGATGGGAACGCGGGCGGTCAATGGCTCATGGATGGAGAGGCTTTGATCCATTGTGGACGTTGGCGCGTCATGCGGTTTCCCCCCGAGCGTTGATAGTAAAATACTCTCCGTAATCTCCGCGTCCCTCGAACGCTCTCGTCGAAAAGCCCTCAGGCCTCAACCCAAGAGACCGCTCCGCCATTCTCTGCGCGCGAGCTTCCCATTCCGCCACATCACCCAGCACCCATGGGAAGAGGTTAATCATGAGCGAAGCTACGAAGAGGAACTCGGCGTCTGACGACGCCTCTCCGCCAAAGTGCCGGTAGATGGAATGCCAGAGCTCCCTCTCATCTGCATCTTCCGTCAATCCCGTCAGGAATTCCGGCTCCGCCCAGTGCATCCAAGCCAGAAAAAGAAGGTGCAGGGCGTGTTCGCGGTCGCGGTCTCCCGCCTGCCAAGCCCCCTTGAGCAGCCGGTAGGTGTTTTCCATGCTGAGACTGACTGCCATTCCTCTGCACTCCCCTTCACGAAAAAGGGCGCGGACCTGATGGCACCGCGCCCTTCTCGATCCGTTAACCGACGGCTTAGCCCAGAGCGGCCATCAGTTCCGGCACGGCGGTCTTGTAGTCGGCGACCAGGCCATAGTCGGCGATCTGGAAGATCGGAGCGTCGGCGTCCTTGTTGATGGCGACGATGACCTTGGAGTCCTTCATCCCGGCCAGGTGCTGGATGGCGCCCGAGATGCCGATGGCGATGTAGAGGGCCGGGGCGACGACCTTGCCGGTCTGGCCGACCTGATAGTCGTTGGGGGCGTAGCCCGCATCGACCGCGGCGCGCGAGGCGCCGATGGCGGCGCCCAGCTTGTCGGCCAGGGGCTCCATGACGGCGTGGAACTCTTCGGCCGAGCCCAGGGCGCGGCCGCCCGAGACGATGATCTTGGCGGCGCCCAGTTCGGGGCGATCCGACTTGACCATTTCCTCGGAGACGAAGGCGGTCTTGGGCGCTTCGCCCGCAGCGACGGTCTCGACCGGGGCCGAACCGCCTTCAGCGGCGGCGGCGAAGGCCGTCGGACGCACGGTGATGACCTTCCTGGCGTCCGCCGACTGGACGGTCTCCAGGGCGTTGCCGGCGTAGATCGGGCGCACGAAGGTATCGGCCGAGACGACCTCGACGATGTCCGAGATCGGCGCGGTGTCCAGCTTGGCGGCGATGCGCGGCGCGAAGTTCTTGCCGTCGGTGTTGGCCGGGGTCAGGATGGCGTCGTAGCCAGCGGCCAACGGCAGGACGGTGGCCTCGACAGCCTCGGCCAGTCCGTGAGCGACGGCGTCGCCCTCGGCCAGCAGGACCTTGCGCACGCCCGAAATTTTTGCGGCGGCGTCAGCCACGGCCTGAGCGCCCTTGCCCAGGACCAGAACATCCACGTCCGACGACAGGGCCAGGGCCGCCGTCACCGTCTTGTGGGTGGTGTCGCGAACGGCCGAGCCGTCGTGGTCGGCGATGACGAGAACGGCCATTACAGGACCCCCGCGGACTTGAGCTTGGAAACCAGTTCGGCCGCGTCGGCGACCTTGACGCCCGCCGAACGCTTCGGCGGCTCCGTCACCTTCAGAACCTTGAGACGGTCCGCGACATCGACGCCGTAGTCGGCGACCGCCTTCATGGCGATCTCCTTCTTCTTGGCCTTCATGATGTTGGGCAGGGAGGCGTAGCGCGGGATGTTCAGGCGCAGGTCGACCGAGACCACGGCCGGCAGTTCCGCCGCCACAGTCTGCAGACCGCCGTCGACTTCACGGGTGACCACGGCCTTGCCGCCGTCGATGACCAGCTTGCCGGCGAAGGTGGCTTGCGGCCAGTCCAGCAGGGCGGCCAGCATCTGACCCACGGCGTTGTTGTCGCCGTCGATCGACTGCTTGCCCAGCAGGACCAGGTCCGGCTTCTCCTCGTCCACCACGGCCTTCAGCAGCTTGGCGACGGCCAGCGGCTCCAGGTCGGCGTCGGATTGCACCAGGATGCCGCGGTCGGCGCCCATGGCCAGGGCCGTGCGGAGGGTTTCCTGGGCCTGGGTCACGCCGATGGAGACGACGACGATTTCCGTCGCCGTGCCTGCGGCATGGTGTTCCTTACCTTCCTTCAGGCGCACGGCCTCTTCGACGGCGATCTCGTCGAAGGGGTTCATGCTCATCTTGACGTTGGCCAGGTCGACGCCGGTCTGGTCCGCCTTGACGCGAGCCTTGACGTTGCTGTCGATCACCCGTTTCACCGGGACGAGTACCTTCATGAGCCTATCCACTTGGTCATCGAAATGTGGCCCGAGGGATTGGACCGACGAAACCGGCCTGTCAACGTAACGCTACGTGAACTCTGTTCGTGTCCGCGGCCCAATTTTGCACTATGAGACCCGTATGAAACGCTTTCTGACGATCCGCCGCCTCAGCGTCCTCTTCTTCGGCATTTTCGGCCTGATGATGGCCGGGGTCTTCGTGTTCCAGCGCTACTGGATGGAGCCGGGCGAGCGCTGCGAGGCGCAAGGCAAGTGGTACGACATGGAAAGCCGTATCTGCGCCCAACCCATCTCCATCGCCGAAATCACCGGCCGCCCCATCGGCGTCAGCCGCGCCGAGGCTTCCGCCGAAAAGAACAAGGAGCTGATCGAGATCGAGGATCAGCTGAACGCCCAGAAGCGCGCCCGCGACGCGGCGACCGAGGCGGAACGCGCCCGGGTTCAGGCCTTGCGCCAGCAGTAGGAAAGGCCGGGCTCGGCCTCAGCGCGTCGCGCCGGGCTTCCACAGGATGTCGGCGGCGCCATTGGCGTTGGCGCGGCGGGCCGCGACGAACAGGTGGTCCGACAACCGGTTCAGATAGCGGATCGCGTCCGGATTCACCTGCTCGCCCGATTCCGTCAGACGGATGGCGTCGCGCTCGGCACGACGGCAAACGGTGCGCGCCAGATGCAGATGCGCCGACAGGGGCGAGCCCCCCGACAGGATGAAACTGTCCAGCGGCTTCAGGCTCTCGTTCATCCAGTCGATTTCGGTCTCGATCCGCTCGACCTGCGAGGCGAGGATGCGCAGGGCCTCCCACTTCGGGGCCGGGTCCAGAGGGGTGGCCAGGTCGGCGCCGAGATCGAACAACTCGTTCTGGATACGGCCCAGCATGGCGTCGATGCGGTCGTTCTGGCCGCTGTTGAGACGGGCCACGCCGATCACGGCGTTCAGCTCGTCGACCGCCCCGTAGGCCTCGACGCGCAGGTCGGTCTTGGACACCGGCGCGCCTGAGGCCAGGCGGGTTTTCCCGCCGTCGCCGGCGCGGGTGTAGATCTTGTTCAGCGTGACCATGGTTTGAGCCCCCTCGCTCTGAATTCAACCGCCGTGCGTGGACTTCCACCACATGCCGCCGATCAGCAGCATCACCGCCACGGCCTGCAGAACCACGCGCAACCGCATCAACCTGTTCGAGTTCGAGCGCGCGAAGTCGCCGCCGCGATACAGGGTGTAGACGCCGAAACCGAGGGTGATGGTCACAGCCGCGATGGCGACGAGGATCAGGATGTCGAAGATTTCCATGTCCGCCTTCTAGGCCCGCCGCTCGCGCCGCGCCAGCGTCGCGACATCGAGCCAGGCCTGCGCGCAATTGCGACCTATTCGCACACCCCGGTTGTCACACAACATCCATTGCTGTTGAGAGGCGCTCGCAAATCAACCGGGGCTATTCATGTCTTCCTTCGCCGTCTCTCGCCGTTCGTCGCTTCTGGCCGCCACCGCCCTGGCCGTCCTCGTCACGGGTCAGACCGCAACGGCGGAAGAGGTCGTCGTCGACCAGAGCCAGGCCACCACCGTCGAGGATGTCGTCGTCACCGCCGCCGGCTTCTCGCAGAAGCTCACCGACGCCCCGGCCAGCATCAGCGTCATCACCCAGGAAGACCTGACGCGCCGCCCCTACATCACCCTGCTGGACGCCGTGCGCGACCTGGAAGGCGTGGACGTCGGCGAAACCCGCGACAAGACCGGCCAGGGCACCATCTCCATGCGCGGCATGGGTTCGGACTACACCCTGATCCTGGTCAACGGCCGTCGCCAGAACAACCACGGCAACATCTACCCCAATGACTTCGGCGGCAACCAGTTCAACCACATCCCGCCGATGGACGCCGTCGAACGCATCGAGATCATTCGCGGCCCGGCTTCCACCCTTTACGGCGCCGAAGCCATGGGCGGCGTGATCAACATCATCACCAAGCGCACGATGGATCGCTGGAGCGGTTCGATGAGCGTGGGCCGCACCCTGCAGGAAGACGACGCCTACGGCGACGACACCACGGTCGACCTCTACGCCACCGGCCCCCTGATCCGCGGCCTGCTGAATCTGGGCGTCCGCGGCAGCTGGTACGACCGCAGCGCATCAAACCCTGTCTTCTCGCCCGTGACCGATCCCGCCGGCGACACCCACAACCGCTCCCTGGGCTTCGGCGGCGGCGGCAAGACGGTGGACAACACCAACATCTCGGGCGGCCTGACCCTGACCTTCACGCCGACCGCCAACCAGACCCTGACGCTCGACTACGACACGTCGCAGCAGGAATATAACAACAAGATCCGCACCAACGACGCAGGCCAGCCGGAATACCCCGTGGGCACCGTCGACAATATCGCCAGCATCTGGACGGCCGGGAACTTCTGCCTGGGAGCCACGGGCGCCAACGCCGCCGCCTGCGCCAACAACGGCGGCGTCTGGTCGCGTCGCGCCAACCCGCGCGTGGGTTACAGCCCGACGCAGGAATTCACCCGCGACAGCTGGGCCCTGACCCACGAAGGCCGCTGGAGCTTCGGCAACAGCCGCGTGTCGCTGTCGCACGTCGCGACCAATAACGACGGCCGCACCATGCCCTTCACCGTGGCCGAACGCACCGAGTTGCTGGCCATGTTCGACGGCACGGGCCAGTACGCCGGCATGAACCTCGCCGACCGGCGCGCCCTGGCTGAAGCCACCTTCCTGCCGCGTCCCAAGCGCACCCTGGAAAGCGCCCAGTATACCCTCGACGCCCAGATGGACATTCCCTTCCAGTTCGCGGGCGACCACGTCGCCGTTCTGGGCGGGCAGGTCATTCGCGGCGAGCTGACGGACGGCGTCTTCGGCATGGAAAGCGGCAAGCCGAACCAGAAGCAGGAACACAACATGTTCTCGCTGTTCGCCGAGGACACCTGGCAGGCCACCACCGCCTTCGCCCTGACCGCCGGCATCCGCTACGACGACCATGAAATGTTCGGCAGCCAGTTCAGCCCGCGTCTGTACGGCGTCTACACGGTCAACGACCAGTGGACCGTCAAGGGCGGCGTCAGCACGGGCTTCAAGACCCCGCAGACGACCCAGCTGTATGACGGCGTGACCGGTTTCGGCGGTCAGGGCACCTCGCCCATGTTCGGCAACCCGAACCTGCAGCCGGAAACCAGCGTCAGCACGGAACTGGCGGTCTACTGGCGCCACCCCGACCGCCACAACTTCAATGCGACCATCTTCAACAACACCTTTGAAGACAAGATCGCCAACCAGCCCTGCGGCGTGGGAACGGACCTGCCCTGCGCCTCGTCCGGCGAGTTTGCGGACATCGGCTACGGCAGCAGCAGCCGCGCCACCAACATCGACGAGGTCGTGATCCGCGGCGCCGAGATCGCCGGTCGCTGGCAGATCCTCGACACCGTCGGCCTGCGCGGCAACTACACCTTCACCGACAGCGAACAGAAGAGCGGCCAGAACGCCGGCCGTCCTCTGGGCAACAGCGCCCGGCACATGGCCAACGCCTCGCTGGACTGGCAGGCGACGGACAGGCTGAACTTCCTGCTGTCGAGCGAGATGCGTTCCAAGCGCTACCGCAGCTATGACACGGTCAACGCCAGGGAGCTGTTCTACAAGAGCTACACCGTGTTCCACCTGGCCGCCTCCTATGAGGTGAACAGCTGGCTGACCTTCAACGGTCGGGTGAACAACCTGCTCGACGAGGACTTCACGACCTATGACACCGCCTTCGTCGATCTGGACGGCGACGGCCTTTACCAGTCCACCGGCGAGGTCGCCTTCCTCGATCACTACAACAACAAGGACAAGGCCCGCAGCTTCTGGCTGAGCGTCAACGCCCGCTTCTGATCCCTCTCCTTCCTCCCCAAACTGAACAGGGCCGTCTCTGATGAGGCGGCCCTCTTTCTTGCCAGCTAAGCCGTTAGTCATCTTTGGCGGGCAATGTCGCGTCCATGAGTGATCGCGCCGTCCGGAATCTGGAACACCTGCGCCGCACCGCCTCGACGGCGCGGGTCCTGAACCTGCTCAAGGTCTATGACGAGCATGGCGAGACCGACGACTGGCACGACCGCCCCATGTTCCGCACCCCGGCGCTGAACACCGCCCTGATCATCAAGCACCGGCTGCGGCGCAACGAGACCGACTCCTTCCCCGGCCGCCGCCAGGTGGCGACCAAGGTGGTGGTGCCGATCGACAGCACCGATCTGAAGACCGGGGGCCGCTTCGTCTTCGTCAACCAGATCGGCTTCGAGCGCGCCATGCAGGAGGCCTTCGGCATCGCCGCCGATCACCCCGATCTGAAAACCTTGCGGCTGATGGACCAGCTGCCGTCGCTGGACCCCTTCCTGCTTCGCGAACAACTTCGGCGCGGCGAGGTGGACGCGGCCCCCTGCTACTTCGCTCTCAGCGAGGCCGACCTGGAACGGATGCTGACCTTCGTCCAGAGCGAGATCGAGCCTCTGGTGACGCTGAGCATGGGCGACGGCGTGGCGGCGGTCGGTTCGACCGCCCGCATGGCGTCGAAGATCCTGTCGAACGCCCCGGGAGACCGGCTGGAGGCCCTGCGCGCCACCCTGCGGCTGGAGCCCGAACAGTACCAGGAAGGCGTCTTCTGCTGGAAGGGCTTCCTCTACTACAAGTGGACCCTGGCCAGCCTGATGGCCGACATCGTCAACGTCGCCGACGAGGTGGGGTCGGTCCAGCCCGTGGGGCCCAGCGACCGGGCGGCCAAGGAATACATCGACCGGGGGCGCAGCGTCCTGCGCGGGCGGATCATGAAGACCTGCGAAGAGGTCAGCCGCACCCTGCGCTATTATGACGACGCCTACGCCGGGCTGACGCGCGACGGCAAGCCCCTGGCCTTCCGCGACTTCCTGCTGGAAGCCCCGACCCTGTTCGCGCGGCTGGGCGACCAGCTGGGGGCTGTGCAGCATATCGTCAGCTTCTGGCGCTTCCGCTTCGGTCCCAAGGCCCCGCCGGTCGGGGTCGACGAACTGATCGACATCTTCATGGACTTCGAGACCGGCCTGATGGGCCGCGAGACCGACGCCTACGATCCGCGCGACGCGGCCTAAGCAAGCGACTTTCCTCCCCATGGCATGGGGAGGGGGACCGCGAAGCGGTGGAGGGGCTTCTACGCTTTAACAAAGCGGCCCCTCCGTCTCGTCGGCTGCGCCGCCGATCCACCTCCCCATTGCATGGGGAGGAAATGAAAAACCCCGCGTCGTCGCCGACGCGGGGTTCCTGCTTTCAAACCATCAGGTCCTAGTAGCGGTAATGTTCCGGCTTGAACGGACCCTCGACCGGCACCGAGATGTATTCGGCCTGGTCCTTGCTGAGCGTCGTCAGCTTGGCGCCGAGCTTGGCCAGGTGCAGGAAGGCGACCTTCTCATCCAGATGCTTGGGCAGGGTGTAGACCGAGTTCTCGTAGGCCTTGGCGTTGGTCCACAGCTCGATCTGGGCCAGGGTCTGGTTGGTGAAGGAGGCGCTCATCACGAAGGACGGGTGGCCCGTGGCGTTGCCCAGGTTCACCAGACGGCCTTCCGACAGCAGGATGATCTTCTTGCCGTCCGGGAATTCGACATGGTGGACCTGATCCTTGATCTTGTCCCACTTGAAGTTCTTCAGGGCGGCGACCTGAATTTCCGAGTCGAAGTGGCCGATGTTGCAGACGATGGCGTTGTTGCGCATGGCCCGCATGTGCTCGAGGCGGATCACGTCCTTGTTGCCCGTCGTAGTGACAAAGATGTCAGCCTTGTCGGCGACGTCTTCCAGGGTCTGGACCTCATAGCCTTCCATGGCGGCCTGCAGGGCGCAGATCGGATCGATCTCGGTCACGATCACGCGGGCGCCGCCGTTACGCAGCGAAGCAGCCGAGCCCTTGCCCACGTCGCCGTAGCCGCAGACCACCGCGACCTTGCCCGACAGCATGACGTCGGTGCCGCGACGGATGGCGTCGACCAGCGATTCACGGCAGCCGTACAGGTTGTCGAACTTCGACTTGGTGACGCTGTCGTTGACGTTGATGGCCGGGAACGGCAGTTCGCCGCGCTCGGCCATCTGGTACAGGCGGTGGACGCCCGTGGTCGTCTCTTCCGACACGCCGCCGATGGCGTCGCGGATGGCCGAGTAGAAGCCCGGCTTTTCCTTCAGATAGCGCTTCATGACCGAGAAGAGGGCTTCCTCTTCCTCGTTCTGCGGATTGTCGAGGACAGAGGCGTCCTTCTCGGCTTTCGGACCCAGCACGCACAGCAAGGTGGCGTCGCCGCCGTCGTCGAGGATCAGGTTCGGATAGCCGCCGTCGGCCCATTCGAAGATTTTGTGGGCGTAGTCCCAGTACTCGACCAGGGTCTCGCCCTTGAAGGCGAAGACCGGCGTGCCCGACGCGGCGATGGCGGCGGCGGCGTGGTCCTGGGTTGAGAAGATGTTGCACGAGGCCCAGCGCACTTCGGCGCCCAGGGCTTCCAGCGTCTGGATCAGCACCGCCGTCTGGATGGTCATGTGCAGGGAGCCGGCGATGCGGGCGCCCTTCAGCGGCTGGGACGCGCCGTATTCCGCGCGCAGCGCCATCAGGCCCGGCATTTCGGTTTCGGCGATGGCGATTTCCTTGTTGCCGAATTCGGCCAGGGAAATGTCGCGAACGATATAGTCGGTCATGAAGGGGTTCTCGCGGCGGGGATTTTCAAGGCGCCGCTATAGCGCGCCCGGCCCGCCGGGGCAATCAAGCCATAAGGATGTCTTTATATGACCTACGCCCCGACACGAACCGTCGCGCTTACGTGTTTCTACGCAGCCCCCTCTTAAGGGGCGCAATACCCCTAAGGTTCAAAGGGATAAGCAGGCGCGCTCCCCTGCGCCGGCGTAGGTAGCGAGACGACATCATGGCGGGCGAAAACATCGGCCTCCGCATGGGCTTCATGGGTCTGGGACAGGCCTCCAGCGGTTATCGCGCCATGGGGCCGCTGCTGCGCCGTGAAACCCCGCTGGCCCTGGCCGCCTTCTACGACCGGGTGCGCGCCGAGCCGACCACCCGTCGCTTCTTCCGCGAAGAGGCCCACATCACCGCCGCCAGCAAGGCGCAGGAGCGCCACTGGGACGCCATCATCGACGGCCGCGCCGACGAGGACTACGCCAAGTCCGTGCGCACCATCGGCCACGTCCACGCCCGCATCGGGCTGGAGCCGCGCTGGTACATCGGCGGCTACAGCGTCATCCTGGCCCACCTGACCCGCGCCATCGCCGCCCGCCCCCGGAAGTTCTGGGCCAACAGGCGCGAGCACGACCGCATCACCGCCGAGGCCGTGTCCGAGCTGACCCAGCGGGTCATGCTGGACATGGACCTGGCCATCTCCATCTACCTCGACGTGCTGCAGGAGCAGCGCGACAAGGTCCAGGCCGCCCATGACGAGGCCGAGGCCCGTCAGACCGAGGTGGTCCGCGCCCTGGGCGCCGCGCTGCACGACCTGGCTGAGAACGACCTGTCGACGACCATTCCGGGCGTCTTCCCCGAACAATACCGCAGCCTGCAGAACGACTTCCACGCCGCGACGCGCGCCCTGCGCACCGCCGTCCGCGCCGTGGCTGACAGCGTGCAGAGCCTGAGCGCCGGCTCCAACCAGCTGGCCACCGCCTCCGAAGACCTGGCCAGCCGCACCGAGCGTCAGGCCGCCAACCTGGAGCGCACGGTCAACGAGGCCGACGCCATCGCCCGCGCCGTGGCCTCGACCGCCGACAACGCCCGCCAGACCGCCGAAGCGCTCGCAGCCGCCCGCGTCGACGTCGAGGAAAGCAGCCAGGTGGTCGGCGAGGCCGTCGCCGCCATCCACGCCATCGCCGAGTCCTCGACCGGCATCGCCCGCTTCACCAGCCTGATCGACGAGATCGCCTTCCAGACCAATCTGCTGGCCCTGAACGCCGGGGTCGAGGCCGCCCGCGCGGGCGACGCCGGTCGCGGCTTCGCCGTCGTGGCCCAGGAAGTCCGCGCCCTGGCCCAGCGCTCGTCCGAAGCCTCGGGCGAGATCCGCACCCTGATCTCGACCTCTTCGGCCCAGGTGGCGCGCGGCGTCGATCTGGTTGAACGCACCGGCGAGGCGCTGGAGCGGATCGGCGGCCGCGTGGTGGCCATCGATGGTCTGGCCGGCGGCATCGCCGGCTCGGCCCAGGATCAGGCCGAAGGCCTGGCCCGCGTCCGCCGCACCATGGGCGAGATGGACGACATCACCCAGCAGAACGCGGCCATGACCGAAGAGGCCACCGCCGCCGCCCGCCAACTGGCCAACGAAGCCGTCAGCCTGAATCAGCAGGTCGGCCGCTTCCGTCTGGATCGCGGCGCATCCGGCGCTCCGCATCTGCGCGCGGTCGGCTGATCGTCAGGCGCGACGGCTCAGCGGAGCGACCTGGGCGTCGGCGGCGGCGGGACCCGCGACAAGAACGGGCAGACGAACGCTGGCCGCCGTCCCCTCGCCGGGCGTGCTCTCGATCGTCATGGCGCCCTGATGCAGTTCGGCGAGCGATCGCACCAGGGACAGGCCCAGCCCCGTGCCTTGCGCCCGCTGCGCCGCGTCGCCCGCCTGTTCGAACGGGCGTCCCAGACGCATCAGGTCCTCGGCGGCCACGCCGACGCCGGTGTCGGCGACCGTCAGCTCCAGCATGCTCCCCAGGGCCTCGGCGGTCACGGTGACCGACCCGCCTGACGGCGTGAACTTCACGGCGTTGGAAAGCAGGTTGAGCAGAATCTGCTTCAAGGCTCGCCGGTCCGCCGCCACGATCAAGGCTTCGGGCGGCAGGACGGCGGCCAGCTCGACCCCCTTGTCGTCGGCCTGAACCCGCACCAGGGCCAGGGCGGCTGAAACGGCTTCGCGGGCGTCGAAGCTTTCGATGTTCAACTCATAGCGATCAGCCTCGATGCGGCTGACGTCCAGCACGTCGTTGATCAGGGCCAGCAGGTGCCCGCCCGCGGTGTGGATCGACTCGGCGTATTCCGCATACCGCTCCGGCACGGGCCCGAACAGCCGCTGGCGCATGATGTCCGAGAATCCGATCACGGCGTTCAGCGGCGTGCGCAACTCGTGGCTCATATGCGCGAGGAATCGGGTCTTGCCCGCGCTTTGAACCTCGGCCTCGACGCGCGCCGCATCCAACTCTTCCTCGCGGGCGTGCTGCAAGGTGGCGTCCAGCGCCACCGCGATCAATCGAACCGGCTCGCCCGCCCGGCTCTCCTGGCGTCGCAACACCAGCAGGATGCGTCGATCCAGCGCCAGGCGCGGCGCGAAACGGACCTGGGCCTCAGCGCCGGCCGCCGCCTTGGCCAGGGCCGCCAGCACGGCTGGACGGTCCGGCGCATGGACGGCGGACGCCAGGCCTTCGTCGAACAGGACGTCCACCGGCAGGGCCGCCGGCGCGGCGCCATAGGCCGCCAGGGCGCCGCCCGATGCGTCCAGCACCAGGGTCAGCCCCGGCTGACCGGCGAGAACCGTCTCGACCTGAGCCACGGCGCCCTCGACCGCCTTCAGACGACGCGTCTGCGCGCCGGCGCTCATGCGAAAAGCAAGCGCGAGCGCCCCGGTCGCCAGCAGGGCCGACGCCGTCGCCATCCCCGGCGCAACCGGCTGCGCGCCGTTCACGCTCGAGGCGGTCAGGCCGACCACCACGGTCAGGGCCGTTCCCAGCAGGCCCGCCGTCGTCCAGCGCGCCCCGGCCAGTGCGATCGCCGCCGCCAGGGGCATGAAGACAAAACCGGCCAGCGGCCCGGCGACGCCGCCCGTCAGGCCCGCCGCCGCCATCGTGGCGAGTCCCCAGGCCGCCAGCAAGGCCGCCCTCGCCATGCGGCCGTCCCGCATCAGCAGGACCAGCCCCAGAAGCCCGGGCGCGGCCATGATCAGGGCGGCCGAAAGGCCCAGCCCGCCGACGCCTCCGCGCCCCAGCCCCGCGCCGGACAGGGCGATCAGACCCACCGCCGTGGCCCAGCCCGCATGCCAGGCGGCGACGGCGGCGCCGTCCGACGCGTCTGACGCGTCGGAGGAACGGATCGCTTCGAACAGGGCGGGCGACGGCTTCAATCCGAGCCTTTGAAACGGGTTGATTCAACCCGTGAGTCTAGACCTCCACCAAGGCCGACCAAAGGCCGCTCGCCTTGCGGGCGATTGTGCCAAAACGGCGCAGACCATGACCTCATGAAGACGCGTCGCGGTTGTCGATCCGGCCGGCGGGGCCTATGTCGCCTTCCATGAGCTCGACCGACGCCCTTCCCGCCCTGCCTCTCGACGACACCCTGGCCGAACTGGTCGAGGAGTTCGACCTGCTCGGGGACTGGGAAGGCCGGATCGAATACGTGATCGACCTGGGCAAGGGTCTGCCGCCCCTGCCCGAGGCCGCCCGTATCGAAGCCAACAAGGTGCCCGGATGCGCCGCCCAGGTCTGGCTGTCGACCCGAAGCGCCCACGGCCGGCTCTTCTTCGACGCGGACAGCGACAGCGCCCTGTCCAAGGGCAATATCGCCCTGTTGCTCAAGCTCTACTCCGGTCGGACTCCAGCAGAGATCCTGGCCTTCGACGCTCGAGCGGCGCTGGACCGCCTGGGCCTGCCGGCCGCCCTCACCCGTCAGCGCGCCAACGGGCTGAACAGCATGGTCGGCAGGATTCGCGAAGCCGCCGCGCGGCAATGATC
This sequence comes from Brevundimonas sp. T2-11, assembly GCF_055397675.1. Lineage (NCBI taxonomy): Bacteria > Pseudomonadati > Pseudomonadota > Alphaproteobacteria > Caulobacterales > Caulobacteraceae > Brevundimonas > Brevundimonas sp. T2-11. The sequence goes on along the minus strand of NZ_AP027920.1, from coordinate 332,141 downwards.
CCCAGGTGCCGCCGCGCCAGAGCTTTGCCGTTGAACACAAAAACCACGGTTGTCCACAGCGCCTAACATATGATGGGGACGGCGCGCCCGACGTCGTGGCCAATGCGCGCATGGAACCCTTGGGGCAAGCTGATCGCGTGATGGACCTCTTGTGGCGCGGCCTTTACGGCCAGCCGCTGCCGATCCGTGGCGCGCCGGCCCTGGCCCTCGAGGTCATACTCAAGTGCGAGAGGCATAGATGGACAGCAGAACCCGCCGCAGACGCTCAGCCTGGGCCCTCTCTCCCTTCGAGGGCCTGCTCCTGATCCTGGCGACCGCTTCCTTCGGGGCCGCCTGGTTGTCGACGACCCTGGTCTAGGCGTCCCGACTAGCGGCCGGGGCGGCGCGTCATCGCCGAGGCGGGCGCCAGTTGCAGGCCTCGCGCCTCCAGTCCGGCCGACCAGCGAGCGGCGGCCTCCACGGTGACGGGATAGCTGAAGCCTGTGCCCAAAGCCGCGCCGCGCGTCTTGGCGGCGGCTTCCAGGGCGTTGAGCTGCCCCATGATGGCGGCGGGGCTCTGTTGCTCGTCGATGATGCGGTCGGCGCTGGCGCGGGCGAAGGCGCCGGGCTTGCGGCGCATCGAGCCGTCGTCGAGGAAGGCCAGGCCGCGCTGACGCAGCACAGCCTGCATGGCGCCCATGCCCTCGTCCGAGGTGGCGAAACGGTCGCCCAGATAGTTGGTCACGCCGAAATAGCCGACAGCGCGGCCCAGCAACCAGTCCAGCTTGGCCTCGACGTCGTCGGCGCCGCCGCTGCTCAGCAGGGTGTAGGGGCCGGGATCGTTCTCGGGATAGCCGGTCGGCTCCATCGGCAGTTCGATCATCACCTCGTGGCCCTGGGCGCGGGCCATGTCGATCCAGGCCTGCAGGCCCTCGGCGTAGGGCACGAAGCTGAGCGTCACCTCGGCGGGCAGGCGCTCGATGGCGGCGCGGGTGGTGACGGCGTTCAGGCCCAGACCGCCGACGACCAGCGACACCATGGGCTTGCCGTTCGAGCGGAAGGGTCGGGCGTAGGCCTGGGCCGGGACGCGGCCGTCCGGCGCGATGCGCGGCAGGGCGCCGTTGGGGCCGGGCGAGAACAGACCCGCGATCGGCGCCTTGGGCAGGGGGTTGGAGGGCGCGCGCACCGGGGCGGCGATGGCCGAACCGCCCGCCACGCTGGCGCCGTCCGGCAGGGTGATCAGGGCCTCGCCCCCGGCGGCGCCGTTGGGGTCCAGCAGGGCCGGATCGCCGCCGGCCATGTCCTGATAGAGGTCCAGGCCGCTCATGGCGAAGGCGTCGGCGCCGGTCGGCGCCGTCTCGACGGCGGACGGACGTTGCAGCGACGCCCGCGCGGACGGCGCGCCCGCGCGCGGATCGCCCAGCACGGCGACGAACAGCACCCCGGCCGTCAGCAGAAAGGCGCCCGCAGCCGCCACGGCGACCGGCGGCTTCTTCAGAACGGCGACGACGGCCTCGAGGCCGGCGCGCGAGCGGGCCTCCGGCGGCAGACCGGCGGTGGCGGCGAGGGCGGACTGGCGCTTGGCGAACATGGACAGGGCGGCGCTCGGACGACAGGGGCGGGACTGGAGACCCGCACGACACGGCCCTCCTCGATCCTCACTTATCCCCAAGGCCGGTTAAGAAACCCTAACGGCCCGTTCACCACGTTGCCCGGCCGTCAATCGGGCGTGGCGTCGTCCGGCTGGGTCGGCTCCGCTTCAGCGGTCTCGAGCGGCCGGGTTCCAGGCGCGGTGACCACGACGGTCTCCGGCGCGGCGGCCAGCTTGCTCAGATCGCCCCCGGCGCGCAGGACGTCCAGGGCCCGTTGCAACTGATAGTCCTTGGTCTTGTCGAAGCCTTCGCCCGGCGCCTCATGCGGGACATGAGGCCCCTTGCGCTCGGCGCCGATGGAGGAATCCAGAGCCGTGGCGTAGGCGGCCTCGGAATAGATAAAGCTGGAACGCGAGACGATGCGGGCCTCGGCCTCGGAGCGGGCGACCTCCAGGTCCGGCTCGATGCCGATCTTCTGGATGGAACGGCCTGACGGCGTGTAGTAGCGCGCCGTGGTGATCGACAGGGCGCCGTCCTGGCCGCCCCGAAGCGGGATGACCGTCTGCACCGACCCCTTGCCGAAGCTGGTCAGGCCGACGACCGTCGCCCGCTCCTGATCCTTCAGGGCGCCCGCCACGATCTCGGAGGCCGAGGCGGAGCCGTAGTTGATCAGGACCACCACCGGCAGGCCGCCGGTCAGGTCGCCCGGCTTGGCGGCGTAGCGCTCGATGTCCTCGGGCTTGCGCCCGCGCTGGCTGACGATCTCGCCACGCTCCAGGAAGGCGTCGGACACGTCGATGGCCGCCGTCAGCAGCCCCCCGCCGTTGTTGCGCAGATCCAGCACATAGCCCTTGATGCCGGGCTTCTCGCGCTTCAGCCGTTCGATGGTCTCGGTCAGTTCGCGGCCGGTGTTCTCGTTGAAGGTCGAGATACGCAGGTAGCCGAAGTCCCCTTCCAGTCGACCGGTGACGGATTCGACCTTGATCACCTCGCGCGTCAGCTTGACCTCGCGCGGCTCCTCGCCGTCGCGCAGGAAGGTGACGGTGACGCTGGTCCCCATGGCGCCGCGCAGCTTGTCGGACACCTCCGAGACGCTGAGGCCCGAAGCGTTCTGGCCGTCGATGGCGCTGATGACGTCGCCGGCCTGAACGCCCGCGCGACCGGCGGGGCTGTCGTCCATCGGCGAAATGACCTTCACCAGCCCGCCCTCGGAGGTGATGGTCAGGCCGACGCCGGAGTACTCGCCCGTGGTCCGCTCTCGCAGGTCGCCATAGGACTTGGGCGGCAGATAGTTGGAGTGCGGGTCCAGGGCCGTCATCATCCCCGACAGGGCGGCCTCGATCAGCTTCTTGTTGTCGACCGGCACCACATAGGCCTGCTCGACGATGCCCAGGACGTCCCCGAACATCTGGAGCATGCGGAAGGTCTCGTTGCGCGGGGTCTGGCTGGCGACAGCCGCCGCCGATCCGCCCAGGGCCAGGGCGGCGCAGCCGATGAGAAGCAGTTTACGCATTCGGTGTCTTTCCATCGGACCCGCGCGGGCTCCGGTCGTCCAGGGAGGCGCAGGCGTCAGACGCCGACGTCAGATGGGTCGATACAATCAGCCTCGGCGCGGATTTGAAAGGACTTTCGCGCTGAGACGCGGCCTATTGCAGCCAGGGCGCGGGGTCGATGGGGCGTTCGTCGCGGCGCAGTTCGAAATAGGCCTCGCCGTCCTCGCCCGTGCGGCCCAGGGCCTGACCGTCGGCGACACGCTGGCCAGTATCGACCGACAACTGGTCCAGACCCGCGACAACGACGCGCCAGCCGGGTCCGAGGTCAAGAATGACCACCTCGCCCCATTCCTTCAGCGGCCCGGCGTAGGCGACGCGGGCGGGCGCGGGCGCGGCGATGACTTCATGGCTGGAGCGCCAGCGCCAGCCGCTGGATCCGCCGCCGAACCTTTGCGACGGCGCGCCCTGAACCGGGGCCGTCAGGCGGCTGCGCCCGGCGGGCAGGCGGGCGGCGGGGGCTTCAACCACGGCGTCGGCGACGACCGGCGCCTGGCCGCCCAGTTCGCGGATGCGCGCCTCCAGCGATCGGGTCGCTCGCTCCGCACGAGAGGCCTCGGCCCGCAGGACAGCGCGCAGGGCCGTCTTGCGCGCCGACAGGCTCTCGATCTCGGCGCGGCGGTCGCCCTGGGCGCTCTCGACGGTGAACAGGCGCTCGCTGGACAGGGCGGCCAGGCGGCGGATGCGAATGACCTCGGCCTGGCGCTCGACCAGGGTTTTCGCCCGCGCCTGAAGTTCCGGCGTCATGGCGCGGATCAGGATGGAGGCCCGCACCGTGTCCACCGCCTTGTCCGCCGGGATCAACAGGGGCGGCGGCGGCTTGCGGCTCATCATCTGCAGGGCCGACAGCAGGCGCCCCTGCCCGGCCCGTTCGCGCGACAGCGAGGCCACCAGAGCCGCCTCGCGGTCGCCCAGTTCCTTGAGGCGGGCGCGCTGGGATTCCATCTGCACGTCGTCCGCGGCCTCGGCCCGACGCAACTCGGCCAGTTGCCGGTCCAGATCGACCACCTCGTCGCCGGCGGCGGCGGCCTCGGCGCGCAAGCGCCGCGCGCGGGCCGTCTCGTCGCGGTACTCGGCCTGAAGCCGGGTCAGTTCAGGATTGGGCGCGGCCGCGCGCTGGCTGGACGCCGGCCCCGCCAGCACCAGCGCCAGCCCCGACGTCAGCAGAAGAAGCCCCGCCCCCCGGCGCATCAGTCGCGATGATAGGGCGAGCCGGACAGGATGGTCACGGCGCGATAGAGCTGCTCGGCCAGCATGGCGCGGGCCAGGGCGTGGGGCCAGGTCTGCGGTCCGAAGGCCAGGGTCGAACGGGCGGCGCGACGCACGCTCTCGTCCAGCCCGTCCGCTCCGCCGATGGCGAAGACCAGACGCCGCTCGCCCTGATCGCGCAGGGTCGCCACGTGGTCGGCGAAGGCGCGGGACGAATAGGTCTTGCCCCGTTCGTCGCAGGCGATCAGGTGCGCGCCCTCGGCGGCGGCCAGGATCAGTTCGGCCTCGGGGGCCTTGCCGGACTTGCGGGGTTCCAGATCCAGAAGCTCGAGCGGCCCCAGTCCCAGCGGCCGCCCCGCCAGGGTCGCCCGCCGGGCGTAGTCGTCGGCCAGAGCGGCCTCGGGACCGCGGCCCGGCTTGCCGATGGCCGCGATCGCCAGCTTCATGGGGTCAGCTCGGTCCGGGGATCAGGCGGCGCCGGCGCCGCGGTGGGCGCTGTCGATCGCCCAGATCTTCTCGATATTGTAGAAGGTGCGCACTTCGGGGCGGAACAGGTGGACGATCACGTCGCCCGCATCCAGCAGCACCCAGTCGCAGTGCGGCAGGCCCTCGACCTTGACCTTGCCCAGGCCAAGGTCCTTGAACAGGCGCAGCAGGTGGTCGGCTAGGGCGCCGACGTGGCGGTGCGACCGGCCCGAGGCCACGATCATGGCGTCGGACATGGGGCTTTTGCCGCGCAGGTCGATCAGGACCATGTCCTGGGCCTTGTCTTCGTCGAGCTTGGCGATGATGGCGCGTTCCAGGTCAGTCAGGCCGACCGGAAGCGGAGCTTGATCGCCGGTACTGGGGCCTTCGGCCTGACCATCTTCGGAATGGACGGAATCCATCGGGTCCATTTCATGGGCCGCGTTGGAAACGGCGGCGTCTTGCGCATCGTGCGCGGGCGAGGGGGTCAGCGGAGGGCTCCAGGGGAGGTTACTAAAGGCGGCAGCCTAGCACGTTCCCTCCGAAAGGTCATCCCGTCCGGGCGCATGCGGCGAATCAGCCGGAATACCCCGTCCGCAGGACGCACGGCCGATGGCAAACGGCGCGAAGAAATCCGACCGGGGCGCCTAGGGGTTTCGACGGATGGAAGAGTTCCAGCTCTCCGATGAATTGGGCGCTCCACCATCACCGCAGGAAAGCGTCATGGCCGACAAGAAACCGAACATCCTGGTCATCTGGGGCGACGACATCGGGATCTCGAACCTCAGTTGCTACACCGACGGCGTCATGGGCTATCGCACGCCGAACATCGACCGGATCGCCAATGAGGGGATGAAGTTCACCGACAGCTATGGCGAGCAGAGCTGCACCGCCGGGCGTTCGTCCTTCATCACCGGTCAAAGCGTTCTGCGGACCGGGCTGTCGAAAGTCGGCATTCCGGGCGCCCCGGTGGGGATGACCGACAGGCTGGTCACCATCGCCGCCCTGCTGAAGGAGCAGGGCTACGCCACGGGACAGTTCGGCAAGAACCACCTGGGCGACCTGAACCACATGCTGCCGACCAATCACGGCTTCGACGAGTTCTACGGCAACCTCTACCACCTGAATGCGGAGGAAGAGCCGGAGATGGAGAACTATCCGCTCAACGAACCCGACATGCCGAACTTCAAGGAGCGGTTCGGCCCCCGCGGCGTGATCCATTCCTGGGCGACGGATACGGACGACCCCACCGAGATGCCGCGCTGGGGCAAGGTAGGCAAACAAAAGATCGAGGACACCGGCCCGCTGACCGCCAAACGGATGGAGACCTGCGACGACGACTTCGTCGAACGCGCCTCCGCCTTCATCAAGAAGGCCGAAGCCGACGGCAAGCCCTGGTTCGTGTGGGTCAATACCACCCACATGCACATGTTCACCCACAGCAAGGCGTCAAGCAAGGGCCAGGCCGGTCGCTGGCAGTCAGCCTATCACGACACCATGATCGACCATGACAAGAACGTCGGCCAGCTGCTGGACCTGCTGGACGAGTTGGGCATCGCCGAGGACACCTTCGTCCAGTATTCGACCGACAACGGGCCGCACCGGAACTCCTGGCCGGACAGCGGCACGACCCCCTTCCGCAGCGAGAAGAACACCAACTGGGAAGGCGCCTTCCGCATTCCGATGATGGTGCGCTGGCCAGGCAAGGTGCCGGCGGGCGCCGTGTCCAACGGCATCGTCCAGCATCACGACTGGCTGCCGACCTTCCTGGAAATCGCGGGCGAACCCGACATCGTCGAGAAGGTGAAGAAGGGCTACAAGGCCATCGGTCGCACCTACAAGAACCACATCGACGGCGTCAGCCTCGTTAACCACATCACGGGCAAGGACGAAAACAGCCCCCGCACCTCCTTCTTCTACATCAGCGACGACGGCGACATCCTGGCTCTGCGCTATGACAACTGGAAGTGCGTCTTCTTGGAACAACGCTGCCAAGGGACGATGAAGGTGTGGGGCGAACCCTTCACAAGGCTGCGCATCCCCAAGCTGTACAACCTGCGGACGGACCCGTACGAGTTCGCCGACATCACCTCCAACACCTATTACGATTGGGTGCTGAAAAACACCTTCCTGCTGTACGGCGCACAAGCTGGAGCCACGGACTTCGCCGACAGCTTCAAGGACTTCCCGCCGGTCCAGAAGCCCAACACCTTCACCATCGACGACGCCATTTCGGCGATGGACGGGGCGATGGGCTCCAACTGAGCAACCCGATCACAGGGAGGGGGTGCGCGCTGAAGCTCAGCGCGCACCCTCACCGCGCCGTGCGCGTGGCGCGGATGGCGGTGGACGAGCGGGGATTCAGCGGCGCCGTCAGATAGGTCCAGGCCGGCGCCTCGAGGCTGGCCAGCAGCCCCGCCTGGGCCGCCGGGATGCGGAAACGCGCATAGCGAGAGGCGGCGGGCGCCGTGCGGCTGTCCAGCTGGCTGCCGGGTCGCGCGATCACCGCCACCGGCATCAGGTGCATGATGTCGGTCCAGCCTCTCCAGCGATGGAAGCTGGCCAGATTGTCCGACCCCATCAGCCAGACGAATTGCACGCCGGGATAGCGGGCCTTGAGCAGGCGCAGGGTGTCGACGGTCCATTGCACCCCGGACCGGGTTTCAAAGTCCGAAACGATCATCGCCGGACCGACGGTTCTGGCCACGGCGCGGGCCGAGGCCATGCGCTCGGACAGGGGCGCCGTCTCGTGGTTGGACTTCAGCGGGTTCTGCGGCGAGACCAGCCAGACCACCCGGTCCAGTCCCAGGCGCCGCATCGCCGTCTCGGCCACATGGGCGTGGCCGTCGTGGGCCGGATTGAAGGAGCCGCCGAACAGGCCGACCTTCATGCCGGGCTGCAGCCCCAGACCGTCACGCAGGGCGCCGGGTCGAGGGCCGAGGCCTTTCGGCGCGGGACCGGCGTGAAAGAAGGACAAGGGCGGCTCTTTGGCGGCGACGACGAGAGGGCGGACTTATGCTCACCCGCGCCCTAACACGCCGCAACGGCTCTGTCTCGCGTCAGCGGACGGACGAAAGTCTCAGAACTCTTTCCAGCTCGAACCCGGATCGCGCTCGCCCGGTTGGGCCAGCTGCTGTCCCCAGGTCACGACCATGAGGGCCTTGTGGCTGCGGATCTTGTACTGGCCGATCATAGGCGTGACCGCGCCCAGGGGCAGGCCGGTGCGGCCGTCGTAGAGGAAGCCGGAAAACTCGGCCACGCCCATCCGGTCGCGATTGGAATAGATCGACAGCTCGGGAATGGAGACGACGTTCAGGCTCTCGTTGATCGGCACCCTCATGTCGGGGATGCCGAAGACCCGGCGCATCTGCTCCAGCGACAGGGCGCCGGCGCGAACCTCGAAGATGGCGTCGGCGCTGTCGCGGTCGCGACTGATGGCGTAGCCGGCGTCCGACAGGGCGGCGCGGATGGCGCTCAGCGCATAGCGGGCGTTCTCGGCCTGGAAATAGGTCTCGTCGACGAAGACGCGCGCGCCCTGCGGGATGGGCAGGGTCAGCCCCTCGACCGCCCGGTCGGCGGCGCGGTTGACCAGCAGCATGTCCGTGGCCGTCCGCGCCGGATTGGTCTCGGTCACCGAGGCGCAGCCGGCCAGAACGGCCGTCGCCGCGAACAGGACGATCAAACGCGCCGTGGTCAAATCACCAGGCTCCGATATTGGGCATGGAGGCCCAGGGCTCGGCCGGGGCCAGACGCTCGCCGCCCTGCAGCAGCTCGATCGAGATGCCGTCGGGCGAGCGGATGAAGGCCATGTGGCCGTCGCGCGGCGGGCGGTTGATCGTCACCCCGCCGTCCATCAGGCGCTGGCAGGCGGCGTAGATGTCCTCGACCTCGAAGGCCAGGTGGCCGAAGTTGCGGCCGCCCTGATAGTCCTCGGGATCCCAGTTGAAGGTCAGCTCGACCTCGGGCGACTTCTCGGCCTCGGCGCGCGCCGTGTCTTGCGGCGCGGCCAGGTAGATCAGGCTGAAGCGACCGGCCTCGCTGTCCATCCGGCGCGTCTGCACCAGGCCCAGCAGGTCGCGATAGAAGTGCAGCGACGCCTCCAGGTCCTTCACGCGGACCATGGTGTGCAGATAGCGCATGCCTCAGTGGACCTCGGGCGGACGGGCCGCCGGGTCCAGGTATTCGCTTTCGGGATGCGCATCGGCCGACAGGACAAAGCGGCGGTCGCAATAGCCGCACTCGATGAAGCTCTCCTCGCCCATCTCCAGATAGACCAGTGGGTGGCCCAGGACGCCGCCGCCGTCGCAGGCGACGCGCTTGGACGAGACCACGATCTCTTCGGGGGCGGGGATGACGGCGTCGGTATGGCGGGGAGGCATGGGGTCCGGTCCAGTCGGGAAAGGCTTGCGCCGTTCCTAGAAGGACCGGCCCTCTAGGTCAAACCTCGGCGGCGGGCGCAGCGGGCTTGGACGCGCGGCCGAACAGCCTGTCCAGCATGGCCTTGCGCTTCTTGAACAGGGTCAGGCCCAGGCAGCCGGCGCCGACCCACAGGCCGATCTCGCCGATCAGGGCGGCGACGGCGGCCAGCAGGGCCGCATGGGTCATGTCCAGATAGTCCAGCTTGCCCGCCAGCAGGGCCAGTCCCATGCCGGTATAGCCGACGGCGCAGACGCCCAGGGCGGCGAAGCCGATCAGGCGGGTCTTGGTCAGAGGCTTCTTCAGCTGGGCTTGCAGGGCGGTCATGAGCGTCTCTCCATCAAGGCAGGTTGTCTTTATGACAAGCAACCTAGACATGACAGAACCGTACGTCAAGCATCATTTACACAAAGACGCGTACGCTTGTCCGAACCACGCGGAACTGCGCCTTGGCGAACCGGCCTTCGCCCCCTACCTATGCCGCACGCTTCCGCCGCCCGAGTGAACCTCCGCATGACCGAGACCCCTGCCCTGCCCGTCAACGCCATCGAGGTGCGGGGCCTGAAGAAGACCTATGCGGGCAACAAGAAGTCGCCGGCCAAGACGGCTCTGCGCGGCGTCGATCTGACGGTGCCGCGCGGCTCGATGTTCGGCCTGCTGGGCCCCAACGGCGCGGGCAAGTCGACCCTGATCAACATCATCGCCGGGGTGGTGAACAAGTCCGAGGGCACGGTGCGCATCTGGGACCGCGACATCGACCATGAGGCGCGCGACGCCCGCGCGGCGCTCGGCGTCGTGCCGCAGGAGATCGTCGCAGACGTCTTCTTCACCCCTCGCGAGGCGCTGGAGGTCCAGGCCGGCTTCTACGGCGTGCCGGCCGACGAGCGGCGCTCCGACGAACTGCTGGCCGCGCTCGGCCTGTCGGACAAGGCCAACGCCTATGTCCGCGCCCTGTCCGGCGGCATGAAGCGCCGCCTGATGGTGGCCAAGGCCCTGGTCCATAACCCGCCGGTCCTGATCCTGGACGAGCCGACGGCGGGCGTGGACGTCGAGCTGCGCCGTCAGCTGTGGGACTATGTGCGCAAGATCAACGAGGAAGGCGTCACCGTCATCCTGACCACCCACTACCTGGAAGAAGCCCAGGAGCTGTGCGACACCATCGCCATCATCAACCGGGGCGAGGTCGTGGCCTGCGAGCCGACACAGACCCTGCTGAAGCGCCTGGACACCCGCAACGTGGTGGTCACGCCCGAGACGCCTCAAGACGTTCTGCCCACGCTGAACGGCTTTACGGTCGCCCCGCGCCCGCACGGCGCCTTCGTCGTCACCTACCGGACGGGCGAGTCCAGCGTCGAACAGGTGCTGGCGGCGGTGCGCGCCGCGGGCGTGACCATCAAGGACATCGCCACCGAGGACCCGGATCTGGAAGACGTCTTCCTGGCCATGACCTACGGCGACGCCAGCCGACCCAGTCCGACGCAGGACTGACGCTTTCGATCCTCCCCTGCGAAACGGGGGGAGGATCAAGACGATTCGACGCCCCTAAACCACCATCACCGTGCCGAGCAGCAGCTTCGCTCCGGCCCGGCCCAGCACGCGGTCCGTGGCCGCCTGCAGGGCGCGGCTCAACCATTCCACATCCGGCGGGGCGCCGGGCAGCAGGCGTTCGCCCGCCAGCCGCACCACCTCGTTGAAGGCGGCGCTGAGCCTCGGCTTGGACTGGTCGGCGCGCGCACGCAGGGCCGTGTCCGCGACATCGACCCCGACCTCGACCGTCATCACCCCCCGCCGCCCGTCGCGACGCAAGATGGTGGCCGTGGCCGTGGGCAGGGGAATATAGGCGTTGGCGGGCGCGCCTCCGCCCTCGCTCTTGCCCGAGGCTTCGGCCTCGGCGGCCAGGGCGGTGCTCAGGGCCGCAAGGCCGATCAGTGCGCGACGATCCATGCCCTACCCTGCCCCGCCGCGGCTTAAGGCCCGGTTACGGCTGGCGGGTCGTCGCGGCGCGGCGTAATCGGAACGGATGACCCAGAGCGATCTTTCCGCCTATCGTCCCAATGTCGGGGTGGTGCTGTTCAACCAGGCCGGTCAGGTCTGGCTGGGGCGCCGGGCGAACACGCCCGAGCCGTGGAACTGGCAGTTCCCGCAAGGCGGCGTCGACGAGGGCGAGAATCTGGAAGCCGCCGCGCTGCGCGAGCTTCAGGAGGAGACAGGCGTCCGCTCGGTCGAACTGCTGGGCCGCACAGGGGGCTGGATCGTCTACGACTTCCCCGAGGGCATGGGCGGGCCCAAGGCCTGGAAGGGCTTCAAGGGCCAGAAGCAGGTCTGGTTCGCCTTCCGCTTCACCGGCCAGGACAGCGAGTTCGACCTGGCCGCCCACGGCGAGCCGGAGTTCGACGCCTGGCGCTGGGGCGCCCTGGAGGAAGCCCCCGACCTGATCGTGCCGTTCAAGCGCGAGGTCTATCAGCAAGTGGTGGCGGCGTTTGAGGACTTGCCGAAGAGCTGACCATAGCCGTTAGCGCTCCAAGTAGCCCTCCCCCTCGAGGGGGGAGGGTTGGGTGGGGGTGTTGGCAGATCCTGTCCCATGGAGCTCCCGAGACCGGCGGGTATCGCCTCATGCGCTCCATCCGCCATGTCGCGTTCTACACCCCCATCCCCGACCCTTCCCCCCTCGAGGGGGAAGGGAGACCTGATCGTCTCCAAACACTCGACCTAAGTCAGCTAAAGAAAAAGGCCCCCCGCCGAAGCGAGGGGCCCTGATCTTGTTCGCGTCGCGGAAGCCTCAGGCTTCGACGATCTCCGAGGCTTCTTCGGCCAGGATGCTGAGCCCCTGGGCGTTGACGTCGGCGAAACCGCCCTTGACCGCGAACTGACGGCGCGAAGCGCCCTCATAGACGGTCACGACGCCCTCGCGCAGGGTGGTCATGAAGGGCGCGTGGCCCGGCAGGACGCCGAAGTCGCCCTCGACGCCCGGCGCATCGACCTGATCGACCGAACCGGCGAAAATTTCGCGTTCCGGGGCGACGAGGGAGAAGTTCAGCTTACCGGCCATAACTTAGGCTTCCGAGGCCATCTTGGCGGCCTTCTCGACGACTTCCTCGATGGCGCCGACCATGTAGAAGGCGGCTTCCGGCAGGTGGTCGTATTCGCCGTCGCAGATGGCCTTGAACGAGCGGATGGTGTCCTTCAGCTCGACGAACTTGCCCGGCGAGTTGGTGAACTGCTCGGCCACGAAGAAGGGCTGCGACAGGAAGCGCTGGATCTTGCGGGCGCGCGACACGACCAGCTTGTCGTCTTCCGACAGCTCGTCCATGCCCAGGATGGCGATGATGTCCTTCAGCGCCTTGTACTGCTGCAGGATTTCCTGAACGCGGCGGGCGACGGTGTAGTGTTCTTCACCGATGACCAGCGGGTCCATGATGCGCGAGGTCGAGTCCAGCGGGTCCACGGCCGGGAAGATGGCCTGGGCGGCGATGTCGCGGTTCAGAACGGTCGTCGCGTCCAGGTGAGCGAACGAGGCGGCGGGCGCCGGGTCGGTCAGGTCGTCGGCGGGAACGTAGATGGCCTGGACCGAGGTGATCGAGCCCTTCTTGGTCGAGGTGATGCGCTCTTGCAGGTTGCCCATCTCGGTGGCCAGCGTCGGCTGATAGCCCACGGCCGAGGGGATGCGGCCCAGCAGAGCCGACACTTCCGAACCGGCTTGCGTGAAGCGGAAGATGTTGTCGACGAACAGCAGCACGTCCTTGCCTTCTTCGTCGCGGAAGTACTCGGCGATCGACAGGCCGGTCAGGGCGACGCGGGCGCGGGCGCCGGGCGGCTCGTTCATCTGGCCGTAGACCAGGGCGCACTTGGAGCCTTCGGTCGAGCCGTTGTTCTTGGCCGGGTCCACGTTCACGTTGGACTCGATCATCTCGTGGTACAGGTCGTTGCCTTCGCGGGTGCGCTCACCCACGCCGGCCAGAACCGAGTAACCGCCGTAAGCCTTGGCGATGTTGTTGATCAGCTCCTGCATGGTCACGGTCTTGCCCACGCCGGCGCCGCCGAACAGGCCGGTCTTGCCGCCCTTGGTGTAGGGGCAGATCAGGTCGATGACCTTGATGCCCGTGACCAGGATTTCCGCCGAGGTCGACTGTTCGTCGAAGGTCGGGGCTTCCTTGTGGATCGGGCGGTATTCGGTGGTCTGGATCGGACCGGCTTCGTCGATCGGCTGGCCGACGACGTTCATGATGCGGCCCAGGGTGCCCGGGCCGACCGGCGCCATGATCGACTTGCCGGTGTCGACGACGGGCTGGCCGCGCGTCAGACCTTCGGTCGTGTCCATCGAGATGGCGCGGACCATGTTCTCGCCGAGGTGCTGGGCGACTTCCAGAACCAGGGTGAAGGGCTCGCCCGTCTTCTGGTCGACGTTCTGCGTCTCCAGGGCGCTCAGGATGGCCGGCAGGGCGCCGTCGAACTCAACGTCGACGACGGCGCCGATGACCTGGGCGATACGGCCCGAGCCGGCGACGGCGGCGGCTTTCGGAGCGGCGGCCTTCTTGGGAGCGGCCGGCTTCTTGGCGGCGGGTTTCTTGGTGGCGGTGGCGTCGGTCATGGGGTGCGTCCGGTTCGGAATGTCGTGTCGGTCGGGATCAGAGCGCTTCAGCGCCGGCGATGATCTCGATCAGCTCGGTGGTGATCTGGGCCTGGCGTTTACGGTTGTACTGCAGGGTCAGGCTGTTGATGAGGTCGCCCGCGTTGCGCGTGGCGTTGTCCATCGCGGCCATCTGCGCGCCGAAGAAGCCGGCCTGGTTCTCGTAGAGAGCGGCCAGGATCTGCGTCGTCAGGTTGCGCGGCAGCAGGGTCTCGAGGATTTCCTCTTCCGAGGGCTCATACTCATAGACCGCGCCGTTCAGATCGATCGGTTCGGCGTCGCCTTCGACGACGGCCGGGATCAGCTGGCTGGCGGTCGGCACCTGCGAGATCACCGACTTGAACTGGCTGTAGAAGAGGGTGACCACGTCAGCCTGCCCGCCTTCGAAGCTCTCGGCGATCAGTTCGGCGATCGGTTGCGCGGCCGGCAGACCCAGGACCTTGTGCTCGCTCAGCTCGAAGGACTTGACCACCTTGTCGCCGAACAGGCGGGTCAGGGGATCACGCGACTTCTTGCCGACGGCGATGACGCGAACGTCCTTGCCCTGGGCGATCAGGCTGTTGATCCGGTCGCGAGCGGCGCGGACGACGTTGGACGAAAAGCCCCCCGCCAGACCCTTGTCCGCCGTGGCGACCACGATCAGGTGACGCTGGTCGGCGCCCGTGCCGGCCAGCAGCTTCGGCGCGCCGTCGCCCGAGACGCCGGCGGCCAGGTTGGCGATGACCGAGGCCATCCGCGTCGCATAGGGGCGGGCGTTCTCGGCCTGCTCCTGGGCGCGCTTCAGCTTGGCCGCGGCGACCATCTGCATGGCTTTCGTGATCTTCTGCGTGGCTTTCACGCTTCCGATCCGATTGCGCATTTCCTTAAGGCTGGCCATCCGGCGCTACTCTCGCTCTCTGGTCAGATCTTAGGCGAAGGTCTTGGCGAAGGCGGCCAGGACGTCCTTGAGCTCGGCTTCCAGTTCCGGCGTCAGGGCCTTCTTGGTGCGGATGCCTTCCAGCAGCGAAGCGTGGTTCGAGTGGACGCGGGCCAGCAGCTCGCTCTCGAAGCGGCCGATGTCCGACACCGCCACGTTGTCCAGGTAACCGCGCGTGCCGGCGTAGATCGACACGACCTGCTCCTCGACGGCCAGCGGCGAGTACTGCGGCTGCTTCAGCAGCTCGGTCAGGCGGGCGCCGCGCGCCAGCAGCTTCTGGGTCGAAACGTCCAGGTCCGAGCCGAACTTCGCGAAGGCGGCCATTTCACGATACTGGGCCAGCTCGCCCTTAATCGAACCGGCGACCTGCTTCATGGCCTTGATCTGGGCCGAGGAACCCACGCGCGACACCGAGATGCCGACGTTCACGGCCGGACGGATGCCCTGGTAGAAGAGGTCCGATTCCAGGAAGATCTGGCCGTCGGTGATCGAAATCACGTTGGTCGGAATGTAGGCCGAGACGTCGTTGGCCTGGGTTTCGATGATCGGCAGAGCCGTCATGGAGCCCGAACCATTGTCTTCGTTCAGCTTGGCCGAACGCTCCAGCAGGCGGCTGTGCAGGTAGAAGACGTCGCCCGGATAGGCTTCACGGCCCGGCGGACGGCGCAGCAGCAGCGACATCTGACGATAGGCAACAGCTTGCTTGGACAGGTCGTCATAGACGATCAGGGCGTGCATGCCGTTGTCGCGGAAGAACTCGCCCATGGCGGTGCCGGCGAACGGCGCCAGGAACTGCAGCGGGGCCGGTTCCGAAGCCGTGGCGGCGACGACGATGGTGTATTCCAGAGCGCCCGACTCCTCGAGCGTCTTCACGATCTGGGCCACCGTCGAGCGCTTCTGGCCGATGGCGACGTAGATGCAGTACAGCTTCGCCGACTCGTCTTCCGACTTGTTGACGTTCTTCTGGTTCAGGATGGTGTCGATGGCGATGGCGGTCTTGCCGACCTGACGGTCGCCGATGATCAGCTCGCGCTGGCCGCGGCCGACGGGGATCAGGGTGTCGATCGCCTTCTGGCCGGTCTGCATCGGCTCGTGAACCGACTTGCGGGGGATGATGCCCGGCGCCTTGACGTCCACGCGGCGACGCTCGGTGAACTGGATCGGACCCTTGCCGTCGATCGGCTCGCCCAGCGGGTTGACGACGCGGCCCAGCAGGCCCTTGCCGACCGGCACGTCCACGATCTCGCCCAGGCGGCGGACTTCATCGCCCTCGGCGATGGCGGCGTCCGCGCCGAAGATCACGGCGCCGACGTTGTCGCGCTCGAGGTTCAGGGCCATGCCCTTCACGCCGGCCTTGGGGAACTCGACCATTTCACCGGCCTGGACGTTGTCCAGACCGTGGATGCGGGCGATGCCGTCGCCGACCGACAGCACTTGGCCGACGTCGGAAACGTCGGCTTCAACGCCGAAGTTGGCGATCTGCGACTTGAGGATGGCCGAGATTTCGGCGGCGCGGATGTCCATGGTGGGCTCTCTGGCTTTCGTCTTCGGTGCGGACCCGCTGGCCCGGCTTGAACTTGGAATTCGGGGCTTAAGCGCGTTTCAGCGCGAACTTCATCTGGTCGAGCTTGGTCTTCAGCGAGGCGTCGAACAGCTTCGAGCCCACCTTGACCTTCAGCCCGCCCAGGATCGACGGATCGACGCGGGCGGTCAGTTCGGGATCGCGACCCAGCGACGCGCGCAGGGCCGACTGAATGCTCTTGGTCTGGGCCGCCGACAGCGGCAGGGCCGAAACCACCTCGGCCGCGACGACGCCGGTCGCCTTGGCGTACAGGGCCTGGAAGCCGGCGATCACGCCGGGCAGGTCGCGCGCGCGGCCGTTCTGGGCCAGCAGGCCGAGGAACTTCTTGGTCGTGGCGTTGAACTTCGCCTTGTCGGCGATGGCCGCCAGGCCCTTGGCCTGGTCTTCGGCCGAAATGACCGGCGACTGAGCCAGGCGGCGCAGGTCCGCGCTGTCCAGCCAGGCGGCCTTCAGCGAGGCGAGATCGCCGCGCACGGCGTCGAGCGCCCCCGTCTCTTGCGAGAGGTCGAACAGCGCCTGAGCATACCGTTCGCCGACTTCCGTCGTTCTGAAATCGTCCGCCACGTAATAAAGGTCCGCGATTTGAAGCGTTTGGGTCGAATCCGGCTGCAGTCGCCCGCGCCAGACAAGGGCTTGATTTGCTTATGGAAAGCACGCTTGGGACACATCTTTCGATGCATCCTTCGCTAAAGCCGCGCGGCTGATAGCATGCAAGGTCCCCGGTCGCAACCGACGGGAACGGAACGATAAGGTCGCACCCGCGCTGTTTTGAGCGCCAGAGAGGCCCAGGTGCGACGACAAGGCCGCGCCCGGACGCTTGCTGCAACCTCACGGTCCCGTTACCGCTTAGGGCTATCATCACATTCTGGAACCCCGATGCTTGAAAGCATAACTCCCCTGCTGAGCGATCCGGCCGCCTGGGCGGCCCTCGTGACCCTGGTGGTCATGGAAGTCGTCCTCGGCATCGACAACCTGATCTTCATCTCGATCCTGTCGAACAAGCTGCCGCCCGAGCATCGCCAGCGCACCCGTCGCATCGGCATCGGCCTGGCCCTGATCATGCGTCTGGGCCTGCTGGCCACGATCGGCTGGATCGTCGGCCTGACCGCCCCCGTCTTCGACCTGGGCTTCCACGGCGAGACCTTCGACACCGCCTTCAGCTGGCGCGACCTGATCCTGATCGCCGGCGGCCTCTTCCTGGTCTGGAAGGCCACCAAGGAGATCCACCACGCCGTCGACGTCACCCCGTCGAACGACATGCTGGAGAAGGACAAGAAGGACGTCGTCATCAACAACGTCGGCTCGGCCATCATCCAGATCATCATGCTGGACCTGGTCTTCTCGATCGACTCCATCCTGACCGCCGTCGGCATGACCGATCACGTGCCGATCATGATGGTCGCGGTCGTCGTGGCCGTCGTCGTCATGCTGCTGGCCTCGGACCCCCTGGCGAACTTCATCGACAAGAACCCGACCGTGGTCATGCTGGCCCTGGGCTTCCTGCTGATGATCGGCGCCGTCCTGATCGCCGACGGCTTCGGCGTCCACGTGCCCAAGGGCTATATCTACGCCGCGATGGCCTTCTCGGCCCTGGTCGAGGGCCTGAACATGTGGTCGCGCAACGCCCAGATCAAAAAGGACCAGGCCAAGGAAGCCGCACAAGCCGCGCTGAACAAGGCCGAAACCGCCGAGCCCGGCGTCTGATCGTGCGTCTCTGGCCGGTCCTGACGGTGCTTCTGCTGGCGCTTCCCGCGTCGGCGGGGGCGCAGGCGTCGGGGCCGGCCGCCTCTTCTTCTCCCGCCGCCGTCCCGGTCTATGACTATGAGGTGGTGCGGACCTTCCCCCATGATCCGACCGCCTTCACCCAGGGCCTGGTCGTCCGCGACGGCGTCCTGCTGGAAAGCACGGGCCGCGCCCCGTCCAGCGTCCGCCGCGTGCGGCTGGAGGACGGGGTCGTGCTGCAGAAGCGCGAACTCGATCCCGAGTATTTCGGCGAGGGCCTGACCGAGATCGACGGCCGCCTCGTCACCCTGACCTGGAACAACGGCGTCGGCTTCGTCTGGAAGGCCGACGACCTGAGCCCCGTCTCGCGCTTCGCCTACGCCGGCGAGGGCTGGGGCCTGACCCACGACGGATCGCGGCTCATCCTGTCCGACGGCTCGCCCAATCTGCGTTTCCTCGACCCCGCGACCTTCGCCGAGATCGGCCGCGTCGCCGTCACCCTGAACGGCCGCCCGGTGCGCCAGCTGAACGAGCTGGAATGGATCGACGGCGAGGTCTGGGCCAATGTCTGGCAGACCGACTACATCGTTCGCATCGCCCCCGCCTCCGGCCATGTGGTCGGGATCATCGACCTGAGCGGCCTGCTGCCCGCGGGCGTGGTGAAAGACCCCGCCGACGACGTCCTGAACGGCATCGCCTGGGACGCGACGAACCGCCGCCTCTTCGTCACCGGCAAGAACTGGCCCAGCCTGTTCGAGATCAGGCTGACCGGGCCGCGCTGACTTTCCCCTCTCCCGCCGGGAGAGGGCTTGAGCGCCCGCAAGCGTAGCGAGCGGCTGCGCGAAAGGGTGAGGGGCTGACCTGACCTTCGGCGCAAGCCGTTTCATCGCCCGGCGCGACGGCTTGCGCCGACGGATAACCTCGACCCTCATCCGGCGCTTCGCGCCACCTTCTCCCATCGGGAGAAGGGAAGACTTTCAAAGGAAGCTATAAGGGTCCACGTCCACCGTCAGCCGCACCGAGGCCGGGACCTTCACCCGTCCCAGCCAGGCGCGCAGGAAGGCCTGCAGGTTCACATCCCGATCGGCCCGGACCAGCAGGCGCTTGCGACGCCGCCCCCGCACCAGGGCCAGGGGCGCGTCGGCGGGGCCATAGACCTCCAGCCGCTCGGCGTTGGGGATGGCCTCGGCCAGATCGCGGGCGACCTTTTCCACCGCCATGGCGTTCTCGCTGGACAGGATGATCGCCGCCAGACGGCCGTGCGGCGGCAGCGACGCCGCTTCGCGCTCGCCCATCTCGGCCTCGACGAAGGCGTCGCGGTCGCCCGCCGCCAGCGCCATCAGCACCGGGTGTTCCGGCGTCCAGGTCTGCAACAGAGCCCGGCCCGGCTTGTCCGCCCGCCCCGCCCGGCCCGTGGCCTGGGCCAGCAGCTGATAGGTGCGCTCGGCGGCGCGCAGGTCGCCGCCACGCAGACCGAGGTCCGCGTCCACCACCCCCACCAGCGTCAGCCGGGGGAAGTTATGGCCCTTGGCCGCCGCCTGGGTCGCCACCAGAATATCGATCTCACCCTCGGCCATCGACTGGATCAGGGCGCGGGCTGACTGGCCGTCCGGCACGGTGTCGGAGCTGAAGATGGCGGTGCGGGCCTCGGGGAAGAGGCGGCGCACCTCCTCCTCGACCCGCTCGACGCCGGGCCCGACCGGCACCAGCGAATCCTCGGCCCCGCACGACGGACAGGCCTTGGGCTTGGCCATCGAGAAGCCGGTCAGGTGGCAGACCAGTCGTCCGGTGTAGCGATGCTCGACCAGCCATGAATCCGTGTCCGGCGCGGTCAGTCGATGCCCGCAGGCGCGGCACAGAACCACGGGGGCGTAGCCGCGCCGGTTGAGGAAGAGCAGGCTCTGCTCGCCCCTGGCGAAGGTCTCGCCGATGGCGTCACGCAGCGGCTGCGACAGCCAGGTCTGCGGATCGGGCGGACAGGTCCGCAGGTCCACCAGCTCGATGTCCGGCAGCACCGCCGCCCCGTGCCGCGCCGCCAGTTTCAGCCAGCCGTAGCGGCCCTGCCGGGCGTTCCACAGGGTCTCCAGCGACGGGGTGGCCGAGGCCAGGACCACGGTCGCCCCCTCGATCCGGCTGCGGGCCACGGCCAGGTCGCGGCCGTGATAGACCAGCCCCTCTTCCTGCTTGAACGAGCCGTCGTGCTCCTCGTCCACCACCACCAGCCTCAGGTTGGCGTAGGGCAGGAAGAGGGCCGAACGCGCCCCGACCACGATGTTGCAGCGCCCGGCGACCACCGCCTCCCAGACCTGACGGCGCTTGGGCGGGGCGACGCCCGAATGCCATTCGGCGGGCGTGACGCCGAAGCGGGCGGAAATGCGCTCGATCACCGCCTGGGTCAGGGCGATTTCCGGCAGCAGGATCAGGATCTGCGCGGTCGGATCATGCCGCAGCGTCCGCGCCGCCGCCTCCAGATAGGCCTCGGTCTTGCCCGACCCCGTCACCCCGTCCAGCAGGAAGGGGGCGAACCCGCCCCTGGCCACGGCGTCGGCTATGACCGTGGCCGAGGCCGCCTGATCCGGATTCAGGGTCGCAGGCGCATGGTCGGGATCGGGCGGGTCAAAGGCGGCGACCGCCTCGATCTCGATCACCGTCAGCACCCCCTCGTCGACCAGCCCCTTGACCACGCCGGCCGAGACACTGGCCGCCCGCGCCAGATCGGCGGCCGTCATCGACTTCTGCCCCAGGGCCTCCAGCACCGCCGTCCGCGTCGCCGTGGGGCGGGTCGGGCTGCGGCCCTCGACCCGCTTCACTCTTCGCTCGGGCCGAGGGCGCGGCGCGCGCAATCCCTTCAGGGCCGTCGCCGCCATCTCGCCCGGGGGGCTCAGGGTCCAGCGCGCCGCCCATTCGACGAAGTCCAGCGTCCGCTCCGGCAGGCGCGGATCGGCCAGCACCTGCTCGACCGCCTTGAGCTTGCGGTTGGAGCCGGTCGTCTCGAACACCTCGGCCACCACGCCCCGGATCAGACGCGGCCCCAGCGGCACGGCGACCTGATCGCCGCGTGCGACCGCCACTTCCTCTGGAACCGCATAGTCGAAGGCTTCGGGCACCGGCAGGGGAATGAGGACAGAGGCGACCTTCACCGTACGCCCTCGCGCGACTGAAACGACGCCGACGTCCGATCCCGACGTCGCGCCCTGCCATGATCGCCGCCTTCCACCCGGTTCGACGGGACGATTTCAGACGATTCAGACGAATTGGACTCTGTTTTTTCGGTCACGGGGCCTGAAACCTCCCTGACCGCGAAAGACGGTCGCTTCCGTCACAACTCGGCGCTAAAACTGGTCTCATGAAACTCTTTCTCGACACCGCCGACGTCGCCGTCATCAAGGACATGCTGCCCACCGGGATGGTGGACGGCGTCACCACCAATCCGTCGCTGATCGCCAAGTCGGGTCGGAACATCGCCGAGGTCATCGCTGAGATTTGCGCCCTCGTCGAGGGGCCGATTTCCGCCGAGGCCGTGGCGACCGATTTCGAGACCATGGTCAAGGAGGGCGACAAGCTGGCCGCCATCGCTCCGAACGTGGTCGTCAAACTGCCCCTGACCTGGGACGGCCTGCGCGCCACCCGCGCCTTCGCCGACAAGGGCATCAGGACCAACGTCACCCTGTGCTTCTCCGCCGCACAGGCCATGCTGGCCGCCAAGGCGGGCGCCACCTTCATCTCACCCTTCGTCGGGCGTCTGGAAGACGTCGGCGCCGACGGCGTGGGCCTGCTGGAGGAAATCCGCGCCCTCTACGACATCCACGATTTCGACACCGAGATCCTGGCCGCGTCCCTGCGCAACCCTGACCACGTCACCGCCGCCGCCATCGCCGGCGCCGACGCCGCCACCCTGCCGGCCGACACTTTCAAGGCCCTGGTCAAGCACCCGTTAACCGACAAGGGGCTTGATGCGTTTTTGGCCGACTGGGGCAAGACCGGTCAGTCGATCCTGTAAATCCCGACCCGCAAAAGAGGTCCGCTTGAGCACTTCCCTGGACCTCTCTTCCGATGCCGCCGAGGGCCTTCACTGGCCCGAGGTGCGGGCCTGGCTGAACGCCCACCCGGATCGTCTGCTGGACGACCGCACCCTGCTGGAAGAACTGGGCCTGCGCGCCACCGGCCGCAACGTGGTCGATTTCGGCCGCGCGGCCCTGACCCGGCTGGAGGCCGTGGTCCAGCGCGAGGCCGGCGCCCGCAAGCAGATCGAAGAGATCGCCCGCGCCAACTTCGCCGCCCAGACCCAGACCCACGTCTCGGCCCTGGACCTGATGGAGGCGACCACCCACGCTGAACTGTCGCGTCAGCTGGACGCCACGGCCCAAGCTCGTTTCGGACTGGCCGGCGGCGCCATCGCCCTCGAGAAGCCCGGCGTCGTGCCCTTCGGCTGGAAGGCGCTGGAGCCGGGCCGCGTCGACGCCCTGCTGGGCGACGACGGTCTGGAATGGCTCGGCCCCAACTTCACCGGCCTCGACCTTTTCGGCCCCGCCGAGGGCGAGGTGAAGTCGGTGGCCCTGGTGCGGATGAGCCTGCATCTGCCCGGCGCCGACGGCGCCCGCCCGGCCCTGTGCGCCTTCGGCTCGCATGAGGACGACGGCTTCACCCCGGCCATGGGCTGCGAACTGGTGGCCTTCATCACTCGCGTGGTCGAACGCATGGCCGAGCGATGGCCGACACAGGCTTGACGGCAGACCAGGCCCTCCTCGCCTGGCTTGAGCATCTGGCGCACGAGCGTCGCCTGTCGCCCCATACGCTGGAGGCCTATGGCCACATAGGCCGGCTCTATGTGGCCTTCCTCGAACGCCATCGCGGCGGGCAGCAGTCGCTGGCTGATCTCGGCGCCGTCACCGCCGCCGAGGTCCGCGCCCATCTGGCCGAGCGCCGCAGCGGCGACCATCCCCTGAACGCCCGCTCGCTCAGCCAGACCCTGGCCGCCATACGGGGTTTCCACGCCTTCCTAGACCGGCGCTGCGGGACGCCCGCGCCGCAACTGGCCCTGGTGCGCGGCCCGCGCGTCAAGCCGTCCCTGCCCCGCCCGGTCACCGAGGACCAGGCCCGCGGCCTGCTGCACGAACCCGAGGCCGATCCCGACATGGAGCCATGGGAAGCCGCGCGCGACCGCGCCGTCCTGACCCTGCTCTACGGCTGCGGGCTTCGCATCTCGGAGGCCCTGTCGCTGAAGCGTTCCGACGCCCCCCTGCCCGAGGCCCTGCGCATCACCGGCAAGGGCGGCAAGATGCGGCTGGCCCCGGTCCTGCCCCAGGTGCGTGAGGCCGTGGACGCCTATCTGGCCGTGCAGCCCTTCATCCTCGAAGCCGACCAGCCCCTGTTCCGCGCCAGACGCGGCGGCTCCTTGAGCCCGCGTCACGTCCAGGCCACGGTCCAGCGCCTGCGCGGGCGTCTGGGCCTGCCCGCCTCGGCCACGCCCCACGCCCTGCGCCACAGCTTCGCCACCCACCTGCTGGGGGCCGGGGCCGACCTGCGCTCGATTCAGGAGCTCCTGGGCCACGCCAGCCTGTCCACCACCCAGAAATACACCCAGGTCGACGCCGCCCGCCTGCTGGCCGCCTATGCCGAGGCCCACCCCAAGGCCTGACCCCTCTCTTGCATCCCGGCCATGACGCGCGCCTACTGGGGTCGGACTCTGGGTGGAGAAACCGCGTGCGTTCTTCCGGCATGTCGCTGTCGCTTCCGACCCGTCGCTGCATGATGGCCGGCCTGATCGGCATCGGCGCCGCGCCGCTGCAGACCGTTGACCCGACCGCGCCCGCGCCGGCCGTCACCGACGCCGTATTGCTGACCAACCTGTTCACACGCATCGCCACCCACGTACGGGTGAACGGCGAACGCCATGTCTTCGTTATCGACACCGGGGCCGAACGCAGCGCGATCTCGGACACCGTGGCGCGCGGCCTTGATCTGATCCCCGACCGCCCGGTCATGGTCCACGGCATCACCAGCGCCCAGCTGTCGCCTACGGTGCGCATCAACTGGCTGGATTTTTCGGGACGCCGCTTCGCCGACCTGAACGCGCCTGTGTTCGCGCGCGCCCAGTTGGGCGCGGACGGCCTGCTGGGGCTCGATGTCCTGTCACGCTTTCGTCTGCGGTTCGATCTGCTGAGGCGACGCGTGACGATGACCGCGTCGGCGGATCATCTGGCCCAGGGCGTGGGCATCGTCGCCGGATCCCGTATCCGCAGGGACTTTCTCGGTACGGACGAACCTCGCCCCTTGCTGCTGGCCCGAATCGACATCGGCTCGACCCGTGCCGCCGCCTTCGTCGACAGCGGCGCTCAATATTCGATCGGCAATCTGGCCCTGGCGCGCGCTGTCGGAGCCCTGGACCGCTCCAGCGCGCCCATTCCCATCTATGGCGTCGTGGGGCAGGAGGCGACGGCCAGGGCCGGTCGGCTGACCGATCTTGTGCTGGGCGGCCGCCGCCTCGGGCCGACGCCCCTGCTGTTCGCCGACCTTCACGCCTTCGCCATGCTGGGGCTGTCGCAGATCCCGGCCATCATCGTCGGCGCCGACATCCTGACCCGTTTTTCCGACGTGGTCCTGGACTACGGACGAGGCCAGATGACCTTCGGCGGGCGACTGCGGCCGCCTCAGATCGCCTTGACCGCCCCGCCGTCGACGCGGATCAGCGACCCGGTGACATAGCCGGCCAGGGGACTGGCCAGGAAGGCGGCGACGGCGCCGAACTCTTCGGTCGTGCCGATGCGTCCGGCCGGGATGGTCTTGACCGATTCCGCACGCGCCTCTTGCGCGCTGGTCCCGGTGGCGGCGGCGCGGGCCGCGTCCAGGCGTTCGATGCGCGGAGTGTCGATCCGCCCCGGCAGCAGGGTGTTGACCGTCACCCCATTGGCCGCGACCTCGCCCGCCAGGGTCTTGGCCCAGGCCGCCACCGAGGCGCGCAGGGTGTTGGACACGCCCAGGGTCCCGACCGGCTCAATCACCGTAATGGAGGCGACGTTCAAAATCCGCCCCCAGCCCATGGACCGCATCCCCGGCAGCACCCGGTCCGTCAGGCGGAAGACCGACAGCACCATGGACTCGAAATGATCGCGCCAGAGCGAAGGGTCCAGCCCGTTCACGCCCGACGGCGGCGGCCCGCCGGTGTTGTTCAGCAGGATCTGGATCGGCCCGCCCAGGGCGGCCTCGGCCGAATCGACGGCTTTCAGCAGCCCTTCATGGTCAGCCAGATCGGCAGGGGCGATCACCGCCCTGCCCGACCCCATGGCGTTCAGCTCGTCGGCCACGGCCTGAAGCTTGATCGCATCGCGCGATAGCAGGGCCACATGCGCCCCCTCGGCCACCAGGGCCGTCGCCACAGCGCGTCCCAGGCCGCTGGATCCGCCGCAGATCAGGGCGCGCTTGCCGGTGAGTTGAAGGTCCATGCCGTTATCCCCTGCCTCAGGAAGCTTACGCCGCTGACATGGGCGCAGGCGCGGCCGATTGCGAGACCCGTCGACCAAAGTCGCGGGCAGGAAACGCCGACTAGCGCAGAACCTCGTCCGAGCTGACCAGCCGCACGTCGTGCATCTGGTTCAGATAGGCCTCGTAGTAGCCCTTGTGCGAGGCGCCGACGATGGTCAGCATCCGCGTGCCCGGATAGCGGCCCAGCACATCGCGCATATTGGCGACCATCCGCAGGTTGCGAGTCTCCCAATAGCCGAGGTAGCGCCGCCCGAACGCCTCGGGCGAGGGCTCGACATGGGTCGCCCCGAAGTCCGACCGATAGGCCAGCATCTGGTTCTGCGGCGTGTTGTAGGCGCGGTAGACGTTCAGCAGGCCGTCGGCCTGGGCCAGGTTTTCGAACAGGGGCTGATCCAGGTCCTTGCGGGCCTGGACATGGGGATTGTCCCAGGCCGTCATGATCGCCTTGGCCTGCGCCGCCTCTTCTTCGGGACGGGTCGCGGAATCCGCCGTGTGATCGTCCACCGCCCACAGACGCTCATGCCCCAGCCGCGCCGCCAGGACGGCCGCCAGAAGACTCGACTCGTTCTTGCGCGTCATGCGCTGGTTCAGCTTGGCCGCCATGTCCGTTGTCAGGCCGTCCTGGGCCTGGCGCTCGCCCTCGGGCAGGCGCAGCCACTGGACCAGAGCCGAGGACGGCTCGCCCGCCGCGAGGAAGAGGGCCGCCAGTCGTCGTCGCTGGGTCGCCGACGGGGCGGCGGGCCAGTCCGCCAGCAGGCGCTCGACCTCGGCGTTGGCCGCAGGCACGTCGAGGCCCAGGGCCTGCCCCTCGGCGCTCGGATCATAGCAGAAGGTTTCGACCGACTCGGCGTAGCGCGAGGGATAGCGCCGCATGGCGTCGCATTGCAGGCCGGACAGGTTTTCAATGGCGACCGCCGTCGGACGCCAGGCTTCCAGCCGCGCCAGCAAGGGCTCCAGCTGCTCGGGCCGGAAGCTGTCCGGCAGGCCGGACAGGTGAGGCGAACCCAGCACCAGCACCTCATTGAGAGCGCCCGCCGGCGGTCCCTTCAGCTGATCCGGCTGAAACGAGGGACGATACTCCTGCGCCGAAGCGGCCGAACCGATCGCCACCCACGCCGCCGCCAGCCAGACTCCCACACGCATCGCCTCACCCTCGCTCTTGCGAAACCGGGGCGAAGCTGAGGTCGGGGCGGCAACCGGGCAAGTTAAGATTCGGCAATACGCAGCAAACGAAAACGGCGCGCCCCGTGCGGAGCGCGCCGTTCTGGCGTCCAGCGAGAAGCTGAAAAGCCTTAGGCCTGCATGGTCCAGCCTTCGACGCCCATGGCCGCCTGGCGGACGGCTTCCGACCGGGTCGGGTGCGGGTGGCAGGTGCGGGCGATGTCCTCGGACGAGCCGCCGAAGGCCATGGTCATCGAGGCTTCGCTGATCAGCTCGCCGGCTTGCGGACCATAGATGTGGACGCCTAGCAGCTTGTCCGTCGTGGCGTCGGCCAGGACCTTCACGAAGCCCTCGCTCTCGTGGTTGATCTTGGCGCGGCTGTTGGCGGCGAAGGGGAACTTGCCCTTCTTGTAGGCGACGCCCGCGGCCTTCAGCTGCTCCTCGGTCTTGCCGACCCAGGCCACTTCCGGCGTGGTGTAGATGACCGAAGGCACCAGGTCGTAGTCGACGTGACCCGGCTTGCCGGCGATCAGCTCGACCGCGGCCACGGCGTCTTCCTCGGCCTTGTGGGCCAGCATCGGGCCGTGGGTCACGTCGCCGATGACCCAGACGCCCGGCGTCGAGGTCTTGAAGTGGTCGTGGCCGATGAAGCCGCGCTGGTCCGGCGTGACGCCGACTGTCTCCAGGCCCAGGCCCTCGGTGTAGGGACGACGGCCGATGGCGACTAGGACGACGTCGCCCTTGATCGTTTCAGCAGCGCCGCCGGCGGCGGGTTCGACCGTCAGCTCGACGCCGTCCTTGACCGACTTGGCGCCCGTGACCTTGGTGCCCATGCGGAAGGTCATGCCCTGCTTGGCCAGGCCGCGCTGGAAGGCGGTGGCGACCTCGGCGTCCATGCCGGCGCCGACCTTGTCCAGGTATTCGACCACGGTGACTTCGGCGCCCAGGCGGCGCCAGACCGAGCCTAGCTCCAGGCCGATCACGCCCGCGCCGATGACGATCATATGCTTGGGCACCTTGGGCAGGAACAGGGCGCCGGTCGAGTCGATGACCTTGCCCTCTTCGAAGGCGACGCCCGGCAGCGGGGTCGGCTCGGAGCCGGTGGCGATGATGATGTTCCTGGCGTCGTAGGTCGTCTTGGCGCCGTCGGCGGCCTCGACCTCGACCTTACCCTGGCCGGCGATGCGGCCGCGGCCCTTCAGCCAGTCGACCTTGTTCTTCTTGAACAGGAATTCGATGCCCTTGGTCAGGGCCTCGACGCTGTCGTCCTTGGCCTTGTGCATCTGGGGCAGGTTCAGCTTGGGCTTCACCTCGATGCCGATGCCGGCGAAGTCCTTGCCGGCCGCCTCATACAGCTCCGAGGCGTGCAGCAGGGCCTTGGAAGGCATGCAGCCGACGTTCAGGCAGGTGCCGCCCAGGGTCGAGCGCATCTCGACGCAGGCGACCTTGAGGCCCAGCTGGCCGGCGCGGATGGCGGCGTTATAGCCGCCCGGCCCGCCCCCGATGATCACCACGTCGTAGGTCTGGGGGGCGTCGGCCATGGAATTCCTCTGATCGGTCTGGCGCTGGGAAGGAAACGGCGCGGACACTAGCGCCGACCCCGGCGGGGTCAACCGCCAGGCTCCATATAGGCCCGGATTGCGCCGGGGGCCATGCCGACCAAAGCCAAAGCTCAACGCAAAAGGGCCGGGCGTCGCCGCCCGGCCCCTCCATGTCGATGCCAGCAGCCTCAGAAGGCCATGCGGGCGACCAGCTGGAACCAGGGTCCGGCGGTCTCGGTCTCCAGCTCATACTCGTCGTAGTCGCGACCGATCTGGTCCTCGATGGTGTTGAACTTGTCGAAGATCTCGTCCTTCGACGAGTCGAGCAGGTTCGAGCCGGTCAGGCGGACCACGACGCGTTCGCCGATCTGCTTCTCGACGAAGACCTCCAGATCGCCGCCATAGATGGTGACGACTTCCTCGCCGACCATGCGGCTCTTGGCGTCGCCCTGCTTGCGATAGGTGGCGCCGAAGGCCGCGCCCCAGGTCGGGATGTCGTGGGTGAAGCCGACGTTGAAGACATAGTCAGACTGAGCGTTGAAGCGACGCTTGCCCATGAAGTCGTCCACCGAACTGTCCAGCCAGGAGTAGTTCAGGAAGACCCCGGTGTTTTCCATGCCGATGAAGTCCAGCGGCGTGGAGAGGTCGAACTCGGCGCCCCAGACCTGGCCGTCGCCGACGTTGCTGGCGGTCAGGACATAGGAGACCAGCTCCTCGGCGGCTTCCTCCTCGGTCGCGCCGTCGTCGATGGCGTCGTCATAGTCGTCCTGAGCCTGCTCCGAATAGGCACCGGTATTGGTGATCTCGATCAGGTCGGTGACGTCACGGTAGAAGAAGTTGATCCCCACCACGCCGCGACGCCCCAGACGACGCTCGTAGCCAAGGTCCAGACCCCAGGCCTTTTCGGGCTCCAGGTTCGGGTTGCCCAGGAAGTCGTTGTCGCCATATTCGCCTTCCAGAACGGCCGGCGAGATGAAGTCGAAGTTCGGACGACGCACGGTGCGGGCGACCGAGGCCGTGATCCGGTCCGCGTCGCTGAACGCCCAGCGAACGCTCGCCGACGGCAACAGGACGCCGTAGTCCTTGCTCTGCACGCGATCGGCGGCGGCGACGGTTTCGTCCGTGATCGTGACGTCCGTGGTCTCGTAGCGAAGACCCGCTTCCCATTTCAGGGCGCCGGTCTCGCCCGACAGCATGACATAGGGGTCGAGACGCGTTTCCTCGATGGTGCTGAGGCCGCCCGCCACGGCTTCGAAGTCGCCGTAATCGCTGTCAGCCAGGGGACGCAGAACAGTCTCGTTCTCGACCTCGGCCTCAGCCTCGTGGATGGAGGTGTCGCGGTCCTTGCGGGCATACTGCAGGCCGAACTCCAGTTGGACGGCCGACAGCTGGATCTTGTGCTCCAGGGCCGCCTGCCACTCATTGTCCTGAATGCGGCTGCGGACCTTGGTTCCCTCGATGACCTCGTCGCCGATGTCGATCTCTTCTTCCAGTTCGTCCTGGGCGTCGTCGATGGCCGCGTAGCCCAGTTTGAAGGTGGTCTGCCCGCCCAGCATGTCGCGACGATAGCGGCCGTTCACCGCCCAGTTGTCGGTCAGGATGTCGAGCGGGTTGCGGCTCATCTTGGCGATGTCGTCGACATTGCCTTCATCATATTCGATCGAGTTCTCGTCCTGGACCCGGTCGGTGCGGACGAACAGGCCGTCGAGTTTCAGCTCGCCGCCGGCCAGCGGCATGTCATACGACAGATTGGCCGAATAGTCGGTGCCGTCGCGGACGTCGCTCTGAGCTTCGGTATCGGTCAGTTCGCCGTTCGGCTCCTTGAAGCGCTCGCTGAACTTCTGCTTGGGATTGCGGCGATCCTGGATATTGCCGCCGATCAGCAGGCGACCCGGACCGACCTGACCGCCCCAGACGGCGCCATAGGTCCCGCCCCATTGGCCATACGCGCTGTCGTCCCAGTTCAAGGCGCCGAGGCGCACATAGCCGCCGTCAAGCGCCAGGGCGTCGCGCAGCACGATGTTGATGGCGCCGGCCACAGCGTCGCCCGAACGATTGGCCGACGACGAACGGACCACCTCGACCCGCTCGATCAATTCGGCGGGGATGCGATCGACGAAGAAGGACCGGTCCAGATTGGCGCCCGGCACGCGCTCGCCGTTGATCAGGATCTGCGTATAGGCGGAATCCAGACCGCGCATCCGCACGCCGTCGGATTCCAGAACGTCCGACAGGAAGGTCACCGAAGGCACGCGCTTCAAGGCGTCGCCGGCGGTCAGCGGTTCAAAACGCTGGAAGTAGTCGAGGTCGTAGGACAGGGTCGGCACAACCGCGTCCGTGCGATTGCGCATCGCCGGTTCACCGGTGACGATGACCTCCGACAGGGCCGTGACCGGGCCTTCATTATAGTCCGGCGCGCGGACGACCTCTTCAGCGCTCACAGCGCCGGCGATGGCGAGAGGGGCGACGGCGGCGCCCAGCAGAAGACCCAGCTTCATTTGTTTGTTCCCCGATGAAACCGGTCTGCGATCAGACTGCGGTTATCGAGGGCGCTCGCTAACGAAACGCGGCGACGCGGACGCGACGATTTCGCGAAGAGGATTCGCCAGTTTGCGGACCGTCCGACGACAAATCGTCTGAAAACTGATTGTTTTGAAAAGGGGCCCTGAAACGCGAAACGGGGCCCGATCTTGCGATCGGACCCCGTGTTCCAGTCTCGACATGGAGCGGGCGAGGCGATTCGAACGCCCGACCCCAACCTTGGCAAGGTTGTGCTCTACCCCTGAGCTACGCCCGCACTCCGTAGGGAACAGTGTGCTGCGCCCCGTCGAGGAGGGGCTTTTAGCCGACCCATCTCAGAAGGCGCAACCCCCTTTTTTCATTTTCCGCTCTTCTGCTGCTTTTTTTGGAATAGCCCTGAAATTTCAAACGCAAACGGCCCCCGCAACATCCCGGAAAGGAAGGCTGCGAGGGCCGTTCAAAATGACCGCTACGCGCCAACCCGCTCAAGCAGCGAGCCGCCGCGCGGCGAGCGATAGCGGCCTCAGCCGCGCTGAGGATCAGCGCGGGGCCAGACGAATGGCCCCGTCCAGACGGATGCACTCGCCGTTGATATAGGTGTTCTCGGCCAGGTGCAGGGCCAGGGCGGCGTAGTCGGCCGGCGTGCCCAGACGCTTGGGGAAGGGGATCATGGCGGCCAGGGCGTCCTGCACCTTCTGATCCATGCCCGCCATCATCGGCGTCCACATGATGCCCGGCAGGATGGTGTTGACCCGCACGCCTTCGTTCATCAGGTCGCGCGCGACCGGCAGGGTCATGGCGTAGACGCCGCCCTTGGAGGCCGAATAGGCCGCCTGGCCGATCTGGCCGTCCTGGGCCGCGACGCTGGCGGTGTTGACGATCAGGCCGCGCTCGCCGTCGTCCATCGGCTCCAGCGTGACCATGCCCGCCGCCGACTGCGACAGGACGCGGAAGGTGCCGAACAGGTTGATCGAGACGGTGCGCTCGAACTGGGCCATGTCGTGGGCGCGCGGTTCTTGTGTCTCGCGGTTGCGCGACACGGTCTTCTGGCCGGTGGCGACGCCGGCGCAGTTGACGGTCAGGCGCTCCTGGCCGTGGGCGGCGCGGGCCTTGGCGAAGCCGGCGGCGACGCTCTCGTCCGAGGTCACGTCCACCTTGCAGAAGACGCCGCCGATTTCCTTGGCGATGACTTCCCCGCGTTCCTCGTTCAGGTCGAACAGGGCGACCTTGACGCCCTTGGCCGCCAGGGCGCGCGCCGTGCCCTCGCCGAGGCCCGAAGCCCCGCCCGTCACCACCGCCGCAATCGAACCGTCGAGTTTCATGAAGATCGTCCCTATATTCTGGTGAACCGAGTGTCTGCGCGAGGATTTAGCGGCCATGACCGCCAAAGCCAAACCTGCTTCCCCTGCCGAGGCCATCGACCCCGAAAAGGCTCTGGTCCCCACGGTGCAGAGGGTCAATGAGATGCGCGTCAGAAAGGGCTTCTGGCCCAAGCTGCGCAGCACCGCCTCGCGCATCCCCTTCGCGGGTCAGGCCCTCGCCGCCTGGTACGCCACCCAAGACCCCAAGACCCCGATGGCGGCCAAGGGGGTCATGCTGGGCGCCCTGGCCTATTTCGTCATGCCGGTGGACGCCATTCCCGACATCTTCGCCGGCATCGGCTTCACCGACGACGCGGCGGTGATCGCCGCCGTCCTGGCCACGCTCGGCGCCCATGTGAAGCGCAAGCACCACGAACAGGCCGAGGCGGCGCTGAAGCGTGTCCGCGAGGACGCTGACTAGACCGGCGCCTGCGACCGCCACCAGCCGGTGATCGAGTATCGCGGCGCCCCCGCGAAAGGCGCCACCACCGAGACGGCGTGAGACTGCGGCACCCGAAAGACGTTGAGGGCGTCGAAGACCGGGATCAGACTTTCCGTCACCTCGCCGTTCGCATCCAGGAACTGCAACTGACCGCCCCATTCCGCCCGCCAGCGCGGGGTCAGATTCAGCACATAGGCGTAGAGCCGACCCGAGGCTTCGTTGGCGTCGGTGTGACGGTTGAGGAAATGTCCCGGCAGATAGCGCGTGGCCTGGCCGTCGACGAAAACAATGCGATCATCGCCCGTCAGGCGACGCGCGAAGGTCAAAAAGGCCTCGCTGTTGAACAGGTCGGCGGCGGCTTTCAGCAAGGCGGGCGTCAGCTCGGCGCCCGCGCCTGAGCGGCGGATCAGCAGTCGATCGTAGATGAAGTGAAACCCCTCGCGGGCCTCGTCGTAGATTCGCTGCAACGCGGCCTGTCGATCGGCCTCCGCCTGGGCGTCAAAGGCGGCGGCAGGCACGTCCATGTCGAACGGATTGCGTATCGCGCGCGACCACTCATGCGCCGGATCCGCCAAAAGGGCATGCAGTCGTTCGGCCCCCTCGCCCAGCAGGGCCGGCACCCGGGTGCGCCCCGTCGCCGCCAGACGCCGGGAGGCGACTTCGATGTCAGGCTCGGCCGCCGCCAGGGTCAAGAGGCTCATTCGTCGGTCGTCACGACGATCTTGCCGAGCGCCTGACGGTCGCCCAGGGCCTTGATCGCCTCATGGGCGTCCTCCAGCGGGTAGGTGCGGCTGACGCGCGGCTTGATCCTGCCGTCCTTCCACAGCTGCATCAGCTCGGCCATGTTGGCGGCGTGGGCCTTGGGATCGCGCGCCACCGCCGCGCCCCAGAAGACCCCGATCACCGAGACCGACTTCAGCAGGGTCAGGTTCAGCGGCAGGGACGGGATGCCCGCCGGGAAGCCGACCACCAGATAGCGGCCGTTCCAGTCCATGGCCCGCAGCGCGGGTTCAGTGTAGTCGCCGCCGACCGCGTCATAGACCACGTCGGCGCCATCGCGGCCCGTGGCCAGCTTCAGCTCGCCCGACAACGACTTCTGCGCCGCCTTGTCCATCGGGCCGGACGGGTAGATCAGGCCGTTGTCGGCCCCCAGTTCCAGGGCGAACTCGACCTTGTCGTTGGTCGAGGCGGCCGCGACGACCCGCGCCCCCATGGCCTTGCCCAGTTCGACGGCGGCGGCGCCGACACCCCCGGCCGCGCCCAGCACCAGCAAGGTCTCGCCCGGCTGCAGCTTCGCCCGGTCCTTCAGGGCGTAGTAGCTGGTGCCATAGGTCATGGTCAGGGCGGCGGCTTCCTCGAAGCTCATGCCCTCGGGTATGGGGATCAGGCTGGTGGCCGGGACCGCCAGCCGCTCCACCAGGCCGCCCCAGCCGGGCACGGCGATGACGCGGTCGCCCCGGAAAACGCCCTTGACGCCCTCGCCCACGGCGTCGACCACGCCCGCCACCTCGCCGCCCGGCGAGAAGGGGCGCTCGGGCTTGAACTGGTATTTGTCCTCAATGATCAGGGTGTCGGGGTAGTTGATCCCCACGGCCTTGACCTCGATCACCACCTCGCCCGCCTTGGGCGTAGGGTCCATGACCTCCTCGACGACAAGGCTATCAGGGCCGCCGACGGCCTTGGACAGGACTGCGCGCATGCTGGTTTCTTTCCGTGATCCCCCGTCGGGCCATGGCGCCGACACGATTGCGACGCTAATCAGCGCGCGGCCCGATGCAAAGAGGCCGAACGGACTTTCAGGAGACAAGCATGGCGCGAACCGCCCTCATCCTCCACGGCGGCGCCGGGGCCCGACGCGAGCGCAACTACGACGCCGAGGTCGTGCACATGCGCCAGGTGGTCGAGGCCATGAAGGCGCGGCTGGACGCCGGCGCCTCGGCCGTGGACGTAGCGGTCGAGGCCGTGGTCATGCTCGAGGATTCGGGTCTTTATGTCGCCGGTCGCGGCGCATCGCCCAATCTGGCCGGAGCCTATGAGCTGGACGCCAGCCTGATGGACGGCGCGAGCGGCAAGGCCGGCGCCGTCGCCGCCCTGCAGGGCTTCCGCAACCCGGTCGTGGCCGCCCGCGCCGTCATGGACCGCACCCCCCACGTCATGCTGGCCGGCGAAGGCGCCGCCCTGTTCGCCCATGATCAGGGGCTGGAGCCGATCGGCGACGAAGAAGCCTGGTTCACCCGCGCCGGCAAGGGCGAGGACAACCATCCGCCCGGCGGCCTCAGCCACGGCACCGTCGGCTGCTGCGTGCTGGACAGCCAGGGCCGTCTGGCCGCCGCCACCTCTACGGCGGGCGTCTTCGGCAAGATGCCGGGCCGCGTCGGCGACACCCCCATTCCCGCCGCCGGCACCTGGGCCGACGGCCACGCCGCCGTCTCCTGCACCGGTCAGGGCGAGTATTTCATCCGCGTCGCCGCCGCCGCCCGCACCGCCTTCGGCGTGGCCGCCGGTCAGTCGCTGAATGAAGCCGCGCAGGCGACCATCGACCGCATCGGCGGTCTGGGCGGCGACGGCGGCCTGATCGCGCTCGACCGCGAGGGCAACATCGCCCAACCCTACAACAGCCAGGGCATGAAGCGGGCCTGGCTGACCACCGACGGCGAGATCGGGGTTCAGGTCTTCGACCAGCCCGCCTGAGGTCCTGCCCGCCGCGCTTCATTACAGCACCGTAAGGTGCGCGGCGGGATTTGACGCTGATAGGGTCCGGCCGACCTGCCCCCGGCGCGGCCGGCGGGCGACCGGAACCTGACGCCCATGAAGACCCGCCTGATCCTGACCGCCTGCGCCTCGGCCCTTCTGCTGGGCCTGCCCGCCGCCGCTTTCGCCGAGGGCTCGCCGTCTGCAGTCGCGACCGCCACCGCCGCTCAAGGCGGGGTCGCCGTGCCGCCGCTGGGCTTCAACAAGCGCGTGCTGGCCAACGGGATGGAGGTCTATACCGCCCGCGACGCCTCGACCTCGAACGTCACGGTCCAGGTCTGGTATCGCGTCGGGTCCAAGGACGATCCGGCGGGCCGTTCGGGCTTCGCCCACCTGTTCGAACACCTGCTGTTCAAGGCGACGAGGAACATGCCCTCCGAGACGTTCGACCGTCTGACCGAGGACGTCGGCGGCATGAACAACGCCTTCACCGCCGACGACGTCACCGCCTATTACGAGGTGGTCCCCGCCAACCACCTGCAGCGCATCCTGTTCGCCGAGGCCGACCGCATGGGTTCGCTGGTGGTCGATGAGGCGACCTTCGTCTCGGAGCGCGACGTGGTGAAGGAGGAGTACCGCCAGCGCATTCTGGCCAGCCCCTACGGCCGCCTGTTCGGCCTGTTCACGCCCGAGACCATCTATCAGGACCATCCCTATCGCCGTCCGGGCATCGGCTCGATCGAGGAGCTGAACGCCTCGACCCTGGACGACGTGCTGCGTTTCCACGCCACCTACTATCGCCCCGACAACGCCATGCTGATCGTGGCGGGGAACTTTGATCAGGCCCAGCTGGACGGTTGGGTGGATCAATACTTCGCGCCGCTGAAGCGCCCGGCCACGCCGATGCCGGTCAATGATGTGAAAGAGCCCGAGCCGACCGGCCCGCGCACCGCCACCTACTACGCGCCCAACGTGCCCCTGCCCGCCGTGGTCCTGGCCTGGAACACGGTGGCCTATCGCGACGCCGACCGCGCCGCCCTGACGGTGCTGGACGGGGTGCTGTCGACCGGCGAGTCGAGCCGCCTCTATCGCTCGCTGGTCTATGACAAGCAGATCGCCGCCTCGACCGGCTCCAACCCCGACTTCGCCCAGCAAGCCGGAAACCTGACCGCCTACGCCATCATGGCCGACGGCCAGACGGTGGACGCCGGCAAGGCCGCGCTGGAGGCCGAGATCGCCCGCCTGCGCGACGCCCCCGTCACCGCCGCCGAACTGAGCGAGGCCAAGAACGAACTGGTCGCCAACGCCCTGCGCGGCCGCGAAAGCATCGACGACCGCGCCACGACGCTCGGCATGGCCCTGATCATGACCGGCGACGCCACCGCCGCCGACCGCGAGATCGCCGAGATCCAGGCCGTGACCGCCGCCGACGTGCAGCGCGTGGCCCGCCGCTATCTGACGCCGCAGCGCCAGATCACCATCAACTACCTGCCCGCCGACGAGGCCCACCCCGCCAGCGTGCAGAAGATGAACGTCGACGCCCCCGTCACCGTGGCCGAACTGGCCCCCGCCGGTCCGGTCGCCGTCCTGCTGCCCGAAGCCGAGCGCGCCCGCCTGCCCCAGCCCGGCGCCGAGGTGGCGCCGACCACCCCCGCCGTGGCCGACTTCCGTCTGGCCAACGGGATGCGGGTACTGGTCGCCCCGACCGAGGGCCTGCCCCTGGTCTCGGCGCGCCTCAACTTCAACGCCGGTTCGGCCAACGACCCGGCGGGCAAGCCGGGCGTCGCCTCCATGACGGCCAGCCTGCTGACCCAGGGCACGACGACCAAGTCAGCCCCCGAGATCGCCACCGCCATCGAACAGCTGGGGGCCAATATCGGCGCGGGCTCGGGCGCGGACTTCACCAATGTCTACGCCAATGCGCCCAAGGACGTGTTCGGCCGCTCGCTGGCCCTGATGGCCGATCTGGTGCGCCACCCGGCCTTCGCCGCCGAAGAGCTTGAGCGCCAGCAGTCCCAGACTCTGGACGGGCTGCGCGTGGCGCTGAGCCAGCCCGGCTCGATCGCCGCCCAGTCGGTCGGCCGCGTGGTCTATGGCGACGCCCCCTATGGCGCGCCGGGCAGCGGCACCCTGACCAGCATCCCCGCGCTGACGCGCGATGACGTGGCGGTCTTCCACTCTGATCGCTTCCGTCCGTCGCAGGCGACCCTGGTCTTCTCGGGCGACGTGACCCCGGCCGAGGCTCGCGCCCTGGCCGACGAGGCCTTCGGCGACTGGCGCGACGCCGGCCCCGCCCCGGCCGCCATCGACAAGGCAGGCCACGCCCTGCCGCCCCGCGTCGTGGTCATCGATCAGCCGGGCGCCGGCCAGGCCGCCGTCATCGCCGCCATCCGGGGCGTCAGCCGCACCGACGCCGACTACTTCCCCCTGACCCTGGGCAACACCCTGCTGGGCGGCGGCTTCTCGTCGCGGCTGAATCAGGAAATCCGCATCAAGCGCGGCCTGTCCTACGGCGCCCGCTCCTCGGTCGGCGCCCAGCAGGACGTCGGCGTCTTCACCGCCTCGACCCAGACCAAGAACGAGACGGCGACCGAAGTCGCCGACCTGATCCTGGCCGAGGTCGGCAGGCTGGGAACGACCCAGGCCACCGAGGCCGAACTGGCCCCGCGTCGCGCCACCCTGATCGGCGGCTTCGGCCGCTCGCTGGAGACGGTGGACGGTCTGGGCGGACTGGTGGCCAACCTGGCCCTCTACGACCTGCCCATGAGCGATCTGGCCGACTACGCCGGGCGCGTCCGTTCGGTCACCCCGCAACAGGTCGAGGCCGCCTTCGCCGACCACCTGCCCACCGATCAGGCCAGCCTGGTCATCGTCGGCGATGCATCGAAGTTCATCGACGGCCTGCGGGCCAGATACCCCAACGTCGAGGTCATCCCCCTGACCGAGCTGAACCTGAACAGCGCGACCCTGCGCTAGCGCGCTTCTGTTCTCCCCTGTCGCCTCGCGACGGGGGAGGCTCAAGCCGTCAGGCAGACCACCTGGGCCACGCGCAGGTCCCGACGCAGGCGGTCGGCGACCTGGCCGTAGTTGTCGGTGTTGACGGCCTCGCCCAGAGCCCTCTCGTCGGCGCGCTGTTCGCCCCGGATCGCGGGCACGAAGGTGTCGGGGGCCGTGGTGTAGATCAGGCCCCGACGCGGAGCTTCGGCGATGGTCACGCCCAGGACACGGCCTCGCCGGTCCAGCACCGGCGCGCCCGACAGACCCGACAGCGTGCCCTTCAAGCCCTTGGTGCGCCCGGCCTCGGCCCAGGCCAGGACCGGCTCGTCGCGCTCGCCGCGCCCCCGAATCTTCAGCGTCTCACGCCCCAGAAGACGCGAGGCCACCTCGCCGGGGTGCCCCTGGGGGAAGCCCGGATGGAAGGCGCGCTGGCCCTTGCGCAACGGCGTCGAGGCCGCGACCGGCAGGGCCGGCGGCCCGCCCTCGGTCAGCAACAAGGCCACGTCAGCCCGCGCCGCCAGCCGCACGTCGGCGGCCAGGGCCCGCCCGCCGCCGATCACCAGGGCCGGACGCGGACAGCCCTCGACCACATGGCGCGCCGTGACCCAGCGACCGTCTCCGGCGATGGAGAAGGCCGTGCCCGACGAAGGCTGGAAGGGAATGTCAGGGGCGATGACGGTGACGGAAGGGTCGAACGGCGTCACCGGCCCCAACAGGGGACCGTGCGCCTCGTCATCCTCGGGCAGATGGGGCGCGTCGGCCTTTTCACGACGGCCCAGCGACACGATCAGCAGGGCGCCGATCACCGCCGCATAGATGGTCCAGTCCGGAAGATGGGGGAAGCGCACGGCGCCGCCCTCAGCCCGTCAGGGCGGCGGCCAGGATCAGGGCCGTGGCCAGCTTGGCGCCCGCCAGAACCACGGCGGCGGCGACCTCGCCCTTCTCGATGCGCTGCGGCAGGCCGGTCAGCAGCAGGTCGACGACGCGGAAGGCCAGAAGCTGCAGCACCACCGTCGCCACGCCCCAGATGGCGATGTCGCGGATCGAGGTCGAGATCGACAGGGAGACGGCCAGGGGAATGGCCAGCCCGACCAGCACCCCGGAGAAGGCCACGGCGGCGGCGGGATTGCCCTGACGGATCAGCGCCACCTCGCGCCACGGCGTCAGCAGGGCATAAACGGTCGCCCCCATGGCCAGCAGGCCGAAGGTCACGACAAGATGCAGGACCAGGATCGGAAATCCGGTGGCGAAGGCCTGAACCTCGGGACTCGACAGCACGCTGGGCAAAGACGACGCGTCCATGATGTGCGAGCCCGCAGCCCCCTGCTGAAAACGGAACGAAAGCAAAACAAGCCTTGCCCGATCCCCCGCCCCTTCCGCAAGGGCGCCGGAGCCACACCCGATCAGGAAAACAGCGTTAGACAAGCATCAGGATCCGTCGGTTCGTCGCCCCTTGGCGATCTCGGCGCTTTCGCGCTTCAACGGCTTGGACACCGGGCAGACCTCCTGAACATAGCCGTTCAGGGTATTGGCCAGATGATCCGGCGCCAGGCTGTAGTGGACGTACTGGCCCTTCTTCTCGCTGGTCACCAGACCGGCGACCTCCAGCACCGACAGATGTTGCGACACCGCCGGCTTGGAGATTTCGAACTTGGCCGCGATCTCGCCCGCCGTGAGGTCGGCATGGGCCAGATAGGCCAGAATCTTGCGCCGGACAGGGCTGGAAAGGGCTTCGAACACGCGCTGCATGGTTCGGTATTTAAGGGATTTGCTAACGGCTTGCCAGCCCGACCATTCAGTGTTTAAGTTATTGCTTAAATACCTTCTCGGAGCGATCCGATGCACGAGCATGATCCCTGCGCCGTTAACAGCCTGATCGAAACGCCGGACGCCAGCCCCGTGACGGGTCGCGTCGTCTGGGACCCGATCCATTCGTTATGGAACGGCGGGATGCTGGCGGCGGCGCTGGCCCTTGGCGCCACGACCTTCAGCCTCGGCGCCCTGGCCGTCTTCGTCATCACCACGGGGGCCACCCTGCTGCTGGGCCATTCGGTCGGATTTCACCGGCGATTGATCCACGGCAGCTTCGACTGCCCGCTGTGGCTGGAGCGGACGCTGGTCTGGTTCGGGACCCTGGTGGGCATGAGCGGCCCCTTCTGGATGATCCGCACCCACGACCTGCGCGACTGGGCCCAACGCCAGACCGACTGCCACGACTATCTGGCGCACCGACGCCCCATGGCAGTCGATGCTGTCTGGCAGATGCACGGCCGGCTGGTGCTGGATCATCCGCCGACCTTCGATCTGGGCCGCATCGGACGCGACCCCTTCTATCGGTTTCTGGAACGCACCTGGATGCTGCAACAGGCGCCCGTCGCGGCGGCCCTCTGGCTGGTCGGCGGCTGGGGTTTCGTGGTCTGGGGCGTCTGCGCCCGCGTCTCGATCAGCGTCATCGGTCACTGGTTCGTCGGCCACCTGGCCCACCGGCGCGGCCCCCAGACCTGGCTGGTGCGCGAGGCGGGCGTTCAGGCCCACGACGTGCCCTGGGCCGCCATCCCGACCATGGGCGAGGCCTGGCACAATAACCACCACGCCTGGCCCGGCTCCGCCCGCATCGGTCTCTACCCCGGCCAGAGCGACTGGGGTTTCCGCTTCATCCAGCTGCTGGAGCGGCTGGGTCTGGCGTGGAACGTGCGGACGCCGGAGACGATGTCGGAACGACGAGCGGCATTGGCGGAGGTTAACGCATGATCCGCAGTTGGCCTTGGATCGCGCTGGGAACCTGCGTTGCCGCATTGACGGCGGGCGGATTCGTCGGCCTGGAATTTGGCGTCGCCATTTGGATCTGCAGCCTCCTTGAAGGATCGAGTTCCGATGGAGCCATACCATTTGGCCTGTTAGCAGGCAGCATTGCGAGTATCGGCTTTCTCATAGGCCTGATATTTCCCGGCATTCCGATTTGGCTGACGCTCTACGGATGCGGAAAGACGTCTCGCCTGATCGCCGCCGCCACAGGAGCGCTTTCTGCCTCGATCACCGGCATATCTCTAACTGCGCAGGGAGGATGGTCGGCGCTGACGCTGAGCGCGCTCGGCCTCGCTCTGCCTGGCGCCGTCGCTGCGCTAATCGTCCGCGCCTTCGCCTATAGATCGGTCAGGCCGCGTTCGACGTCTCCGCATCCGCCTCGCGCTCGGCCTTGATCCGGGCCGAGGCCCGTTGCTTCTCGCTCTCGGACTTCAGCTGGCCGCAGGCGGCCAGGATGTCGCGGCCGCGCGGGGTGCGGATGGGCGAGGCGTAGCCGGCCTTGTTCAGGATGGCGGCGAAGCGTTCGATGGTCTTCCAGTCCGAGCACTCATAGTCCGTGCCGGGCCAGGGATTGAACGGAATCAGGTTGACCTTGGAGGGGATGCCCTCGATCAGCTTGACCAGGGCCCGGGCCTCGTCGGGGCTGTCGTTGACGCCCTTGAGCATGACGTATTCGAAGGTCACGCGACGGGTGTTGGCCAGACCCGGATAGGCGCGGATGCCGGCCATCAGCTGTTCCAGCGGATACTTCTTGTTCAGCGGCACCAGAACGTCGCGCAGGGGGTCGTTGGTGGCGTGCAGGCTGATGGCCAGCATGGCCGCCGTGCGGTCGCCCAGGGCCTGAAGCTGCGGCACCACGCCCGAGGTCGAGACGGTGATCCGGCGGCGCGACAGGGCGATGCCCTCGTTGTCCGATATGATGTCGATGGCGTCGGCGACGTTGTCCAGGTTGTAGAGCGGCTCGCCCATGCCCATGAAGACGATGTTCGTCAGCTGGCGGTCTTCCTTGGGCGAGGGCCATTCGCCCAGGTCGTCGCGGGCCACCTGGACCTGGGCCACGATCTCGGCGGCGGTCAGGTTGCGCACCAGCTTTTGCGTGCCGGTGTGGCAGAAGGTGCAGTTCAGGGTGCACCCGACCTGGGACGAAACGCAAAGGGCGCCGGCCCGGCCCACGTCGGGAATATAGACGGCCTCGACCTCGATGCCGGGCGCGGTGCGGATCAGGTATTTGCGGGTGCCGTCCTTCGACACCTGGCGCTCGACGATCTCGGGGCGGGCCAGGGTGAAGGCCTCGGCCAGAGCCGCGCGGGTCTCCTTGCCGATGTCGCTCATCAGGGCGAAGTCGGTGACGCCGTAGTGGTGGATCCAGCGCCAGACCTGAGACGCGCGCATCCTGGCCTTCTCGGGCGGGCAGATCTTCGCTTCGATCAGCGCCTGGCGCAGGCCCTCGCGCGTCAGACCGGACAGGTTGACGGGGGCTTTAGCTGCGGCGGAAGCACGCGAAAGGTCGAGCGTGATGCTCAAGGCTGAATATCCTGCGGCGGGGGTGAAGGCGCGGCGTCTAGCACAGATGGGACCTCTTGTCGCCTCCGGCCAGTTCCGGGGTTGAACCTCGCCGTCCCAACCGCTAGTGGAGCGCCCGTTGGGGAGTAGCTTCCGGCATAGCCCAGCCGGGGTCGCGTCAACACACTTGCCCGTCGCGGGCATGGTGCGACCAGCGGATTGTTCCGCCTAGCGAGACCAGCGCACCCTGGGGGCCGAGCCGGCCTGCGCTCGGGGCGCGCTGTCACGCGACCGGCTGAGTGCGTATCCCCA
Source organism: Brevundimonas sp. T2-11 (assembly GCF_055397675.1). Taxonomy (NCBI): domain Bacteria; kingdom Pseudomonadati; phylum Pseudomonadota; class Alphaproteobacteria; order Caulobacterales; family Caulobacteraceae; genus Brevundimonas; species Brevundimonas sp. T2-11. The sequence goes on along the minus strand of NZ_AP027920.1, from coordinate 289,268 downwards.
TGATCACCCCCCTTTCCATCGCGGTCCTGTCCGTCAGCATGTCCGCCGACGCCTTCGCCGCCGCGATCGGTCGCGGCGCGCAGCACCGGCCCACCCTGCCCCAGGCTCTGCGCTCCGGACTGGTCTTCGGCGTTGTCGAAGCCATCACGCCGCTGATCGGCTTCGCCCTGGGCGTCGCCGCCGCCGGTTTCGTCGAGGCGGTCGACCACTGGATCGCCTTCGGCCTCCTGGGCGCCGTCGGCGGCAAGATGATCTGGGAAGCCCTGAAGCGCGAAGATGAAGACACCGAAGCCGACGCCGGCAAGGCCGGCTCGCGCGGCCTGCTGGCGCTGGTCGCCACCGCCATCGGCACCTCCGTCGACGCGGGCGCGGTCGGGGTCGGGCTGGCCCTGCTCGGCGCCAACATCTGGCTGATCGCCGCCTGTATCGGCGCCACGACCTTCGCTCTCGCCACCCTGGGCTTGCTGATCGGCAAGGCTGCGGGCGCGCGGCTGGGCAAGATCGTCGAACTGATCGGCGGCCTCGCCCTGATCGGCCTGGGGCTCAAGATCCTGCTGGAACACCTCGGCGTACTGGCGTTCTGAAGATCGGCTTGCTTCACGAGAACGGCTGACGGAACGTCGCCCCTCGGCCAACCGTTAAGCCGTCAGTCGCAAGGAGATCCTGTCATGCGCGCCCCCTTCATTCTCGCCGCCCTCGTCGCGCCCCTGGCTCTGGGCGCCTGCGCCACCGGCAAGACCTTCCCCAGCTACCAGGAAGAACTCGACAAGCTGAGTGCGGAATGCACGGCTCGCGGCGGCATCCTGACCCCGAGCGGCGTCACGACGGGGCGCCCCCAGGCCGACAATGTCTGCAAGATCACCGGGGGCGCATCGCGCATCCCCTGAGCCGGCTCGGTCGCGCGGCCCGATCAGGCCGCGCACCTCTTGACCTGCAGGGCCGCCTCAACGGCGGCGAGCCGCGCCTGCACCGCACGGTCCGCGTCGGGTCTGGCGGTGGAATAGAGCTGAGGCCGTTCACCACCATCCCCGCGAGCCGCGATCTCCGCGATCCGGCGCTGGGTCGCCTGGGCCGCTTCGCGCTCCTGCGCCAGCTGATCGCAAGTCAGCGCGCTCTCTTCGTTCGCCGACCAGGCCGGCAGGACCGGATAGCGAGCGATCCCGCATCCGGACGCCAGCAGACACCAAGCCACAACGACAATCCAGACAGGTTTCAACATCGACCGACCCCAAGGCTTCACTGTCGCCTTGTTGCCCTGACGGCGGCTTCTGACGCCAGTTAAACTCTCGTAAGCGTCACGGTAAAACCGCCGCCCCGAAGCATGCGCGCAGCGACCGCCTCGATTGGCGGACTTCCGTCTGAAGCATGCGCTATTCGGCGCGCCTCGCCGCACAACGGCCTGCCCTGGCGCAACGCCACAGCACCCGAAAGCCCGCGCCACTGACTTGATCGGAAAATCCGTGGTGGTTGGAGGCGGGATCGAACCGCCGACCTGTGGGTTATGAATCCACCGCTCTAACCATCTGAGCTACCCAACCCCTTACGGGACCTCGCGCCAGATCGATAACGACAGGAGCGCGCGAGAGGCGTGCGTATATCGCCGCCTTCGGTCGGGTTCAAGCCGGTTCAGCACGGAAATCGCGCGGGACGATCGGTCGCGGGCGGTTTCGGCTCGCGCGCGAAGCGGCGAGGCTCCATTCTGGCGGGCGACATCTGCTGTTCAGGAGAGCTCCATGCGCCCGATCGTCCTCGCCGCCTCCGCCTCGCTTCTCGTGCTCGCCGCCGCCTGCGGCGCCAATGGACAGGATGCGCCCGCAGCCCCGGGCTCGCCCGTCGAGACCCGCCCCGCCAACAATCCTGACCAGAGGCCCGCCTTTGAGGGGCAGACGCGCGCGCCGGGCGTCCAGACCGCCGGAACCCTGCGCCACGAGACCATCGCCTCGGGCCTGGTCCACCCCTGGGGGCTGGCCCTGCTGCCGGACGGCCAGTGGCTGGTGACGGAGAAGCCGGGCCGGATGCGGATCATCTCGGCACAGGGCCAGGTCGGCGCGCCGATCGCGGGTCTGCCCGCCGTCTCGGCGCGGGGTCAGGGCGGACTGCTGGACGTCATCCTCAGCCCGAGCTTCGCGCAGGATCGACTGATCTACTGGTCCTACGCCCAGCCCCGTGACGGCGGCAACGGCACGGCGGTCGCGCGCGGCCGCCTGTCCGATGACCTGACCAAGGTCGAGAACGTCCAGGTCATCTTCCAGGCCCAGCCCACCTATGACGGCGACAAGCATTTCGGCTCGTCCCTGGTCTTCGCGCCGGACGGCAAGCTGTTCGTCACCCTGGGCGAGCGCTCGGACAAGCCGATGCGGCCCCAGGCCCAGGACCTGGGCTCGCACATGGGCAAGACCATCCGCATCAACGCCGACGGCAGCGTCCCGTCCGACAACCCCTTCGTCGGCCAGGCGGGAGCGCGGCCCGAGATCTGGTCTTTGGGCCACCGCAACATGCAGGGGATCGCCGTCCAGCCGGGCACGGGCGCCATCTGGACCGTCGAACACGGCACGCGCGGCGGCGACGAGATCAACCTGGATCAGGCCGGCAAGAACTATGGCTGGCCGGGCGTCGCCTACGGCATCGAATACAATGGCCAGGCCATTCCCGAGGCCATGACCGCGCGCGAGGGCACGGAACAGCCCGTCTATTACTGGGACCCGGTGATCGCGCCGGGCGGCATGACCTTCTACAGCGGCGCCATGTTCCCCGGCTGGCAAGGCAACCTGCTGGTGACGGGCCTGGGCGGCAAGCAGCTGGCGCGACTGGTGCTGGAGAACAACCGCGTCGTCGGCGAGGAGCGCCTGCTGACCGGCCTGAACGAACGCATCCGCGACGTGGCCGTCGCCGCCGACGGCGCCGTCTGGGTCGTCACCGACGAGGAAGACGGCAAGCTGGTGCGACTGGCCAGGCCATAAGGAACCCGCGACGGACGGAAGCGCTTCCTCCGTCCGTCGACGCCCTCACGCGCCTTGTTACTTGACGTTGACGTAAACGTCGGGTTTCTACGCACCAAGTTTCAATTCCAGACCCGTCCCTCAGGCCGCTCGGGGCCACGCACCGAACGACCGGGACCCTAGAAGTTCGACCTGTCCCTCATGCAGCGACCCGCCGAGCGGCGAGCGGTAGGGACCTAACAAAAGAGATCTTTCATGGCCGACGCCTACATCTACGACGCCGTGCGCACCCCGCGCGGCAAGGGCAAGAAGGACGGGTCGCTGCACGAGATCACCGCCCTGTCGCTGGCGACCCAGGTGCTGGAGGCGATCCGCGACCGCAACGGCCTGGACACCTCCAAGGTGGACGACGTCATCCTGGGCTGCGTCTCGCCGGTGGGCGAGCAGGGCGCCGACATCGCCCGCACCGCCGTGCTGAACGCCGGCTGGGCCCAGACCACGGCGGGCGTCCAGATCAACCGCTTCTGCGCCTCGGGCCTGGAAGCCGTGAACATGGCGGCCGCCAAGGTGAAGTCCGGCGAGGCCGACTTCGCCGTCGGCGGCGGCGTCGAGGCCATGAGCCGCGTGCCGATGGGCTCGGACGGCGGCGCCTGGCCAGTCGATCCGTCCAGCGCCTTCTCGACCTATTTCGTGCCCCAGGGCGTCTCGGCCGACATGATCGCCACCAAGTGGGGCTTCAGCCGCGCCGACGTGGACGCCTACTCCGTCGAGAGCCACAAGCGTTCGGCGCAAAGCTGGGCCGAAGGCCGCTTCAGCAAGTCGGTCGTGCCGGTTCTGGATCAGCTGGGTCTGGTGCGCCTCGACCGCGATGAAACCATTCGCCCGACCACGGACATGCAAACGCTCGGCGCGCTGAATCCGTCCTTCGCCATGATGGGCGAGATGGCCTTCGACAGCGTCATCAACCAGCGCTACCCCGAGGTCGAGCGCGTCAACCACGTCCACACCCCCGGCAACTCCTCGGGCATCGTCGACGGTTCGGCGGGCGTCCTGATCGGTTCGCTGGAAGCCGGCAAGGCCCTGGGCCTGAAGCCGCGCGCCAAGATCCGCGGCGCCGCCTCGATCGGCTCGGAGCCGTCGATCATGCTGACCGGCCCGGAGTTCGTGACCAACAAGCTTCTCGGCAAGCTGGGCATGAAGTCGACCGACATCGACCTCTACGAACTGAACGAGGCCTTCGCCGCCGTCGTCCTGCGCTACATGCAGGCGCTCGACATCCCGCACGACAAGATCAACGTCTGCGGCGGCGCCATCGCCATGGGCCACCCCCTGGGCGCCACGGGCGCCATGATCACCGGCGTGGTGCTGGACGAGCTGGAACGCTCGGACAAGGAAACCGCCCTCATCACCCTGTGCATCGGCGGCGGCATGGGCACCGCCACCGTCATCGAACGCGTCTGATCGGGAGCGACTGACCATGGAAAACTTCAAGATCGACGTCGACGCCGACGGCGTCGCCCTGATCACCTTCGACGTCCCGGGACGTTCGATGAACACCCTGACCTCGTCCGTCATGGCCGAGATTCCGCAGCTGGTGGAACGCATCAAGACCGACGACGCCATCAAGGGCGCCGTCATCACCTCGGGCAAGGCTTCGGGCTTCTGCGCCGGGGCCGATCTGGGTGACATCGCCGGCGGCATGATCGGCGGCGCCAGCCTGCAGGACGCCTATGACGCCGGCTGGAAGATGAACGGCGCCCTGCGCGCGCTGGAAACCTGCGGCAAGCCGGTGGCTGCGGCCATCAACGGCCTGGCGCTCGGCGGCGGTCTGGAACTGACGCTGGCCTGCCACTATCGCGTGGTCGAGAACGACAACAGGATCCAGCTGGGCCTGCCCGAGATCAAGGTCGGCCTCTTCCCCGGCGGCGGCGGCACCCAGCGCCTGACCCGCCTGGTCGGCGTCCAGGCCGCCATGATGGCCATGACCGAGGGCAAGTCCTTCCGTCCCAACGACGCCAAGGGCGCGGGCATCGTCCACGAGATCGCGGAAAAGGGTCAGTCGGTCGAGGCCGCCAAGACCTGGATCAAGAACGGCGGCAAAGCCGTGCAGCCGTGGGACGACAAGTCCTTCAAACTGCCCGGCGGAGGCCCCTACCACCCGGCCGGCATCCAGAACTTCCTGGTCGGCAATGCGATGATCCGCAAGCAGACCTACGGCAACTATCCCGCCGCGACCAACCTGATGAAGGCCGTCTATGAAGGCGTTCAGGTGCCGATGGACGCCGCCCTGCGCATCGAGACCCGCTACTTCATCAAGACCCTGATGACGCCGCAGGCCCAGGCCATGATCCGCAGCCTCTTCCTGTCCAAGCAGGAACTGGACAAGGGCGCCGTGCGTCCGGCGGGTGTGCCGAAGTCGGACGCCAAGAAGGTCACGGTGCTGGGCGCCGGCATGATGGGCGCGGGCGTGGCCTATGTGCAGGTCATGGCCGGCATCGAGACCGTCCTGATCGACCAGACCCAGGAAGCCGCCGACAAGGGCAAGGCCCACGTCGAGGAGCTGCTGAAGAAGCGTCTGTCGCGCGGCCAGATGACCCAGGAGAAGTTCGACGCCACCCTGGCCCTGGTCACCGCCACCACCGACTATGATCACATCAAGGGTTCGGACCTGGTCATCGAGGCCGTGTTCGAAAACCGCGAGATCAAGGCCGACGTGACCAGGCGCGCCGAGGCCCAGCTGGCTGAAGGCGCCGTCTTCGGCTCCAACACCTCGACCCTGCCGATCACCGGTCTGGCCGAGGCCTCGGTCCGCCCCGAGGACTTCATCGGCATCCACTTCTTCTCGCCCGTCGACAAGATGATGCTGGTCGAGATCATCCTCGGCGAGAAGACCGGCCCGGCCGCCATCGCCAAGGCCATCGACTACGTCCTGAAGATCAAAAAGACACCGATCGTCGTCAACGACAGCCGCGGCTTCTACACCTCGCGCTGCTTCTCCACCTTCCTGATGGAAGGCATGGCCATGCTCGAGGAAGGCTACGCTCCGGCCCTGATCGACAACGTCGGTCGCATGACCGGTATGCCGCGCGGCCCGCTGGAAATGCACGACGACGTCGCCCTGGACCTGTCCTACAAGATCGCCAAGCAGACGGCGATCGACCTGGGCGACGCCTATGTCCCGTCCGAAGGCGCCGACATCGTCGCGAAAATGGTCGAGGGCGGGCGCTACGGTCGCAAGAACGGCAAGGGCTTCTACGACTACGACAGCAAGCCCAAGACCCTGTGGGCGGGTCTGTCGGAACTGGCCCCGGTCAAGTTCGACGACTCGACCCCGGAACTGGTCGACGAGCTGAAGACGCGCCTGCTCTATCGTCAGGCCGTCGAGGTCGCCCGCTGCTGGGCCGAGGGCGTCATCGACGACCCGCGTGAAGCCGACCTGGGCGCCATCCTCGGCTGGGGCTTCGCCCCCTGGTCGGGCGGCCCGATCACCCTGATCGACCAGACCGGCCTGAAGACCTTCGTCGAGACCGCCGACCGCCTGACCGCCACCTACGGCGACCGTTTCAAGGTGCCGGAGCTGCTGCGCGAGATGGCCGCCAAGGACGAGACCTTCTACGGCCGCTTCGCCCCGGAGAAGAAGGTGGCCTGATCAGGCTGACTTCGGACTGAAACGGAAAGGGCGGCTCCTCGCGGGCCGCCCTTTTCTTTTGAGGCTGCACCTCACTTCCCGCTCATCCCGGCGGACGCCGGGACCCAGTGAGAGCCCCACACGCCCCTTCAGCGGCAACGCCTGTCGTCCAAAGGACTGGGTCCCGGCGTCCGCCGGGATGAGCGGTGGTTTACCTGCTCCTGAACACCCGCGAGGCCGCATAGCCCGTCAGGGCCGCCAGGATGACGCACAGCACGCCGTAGGACCACGGCCGCCGATGGGCGAACTCGTAGATGTCGCGCTCCAGCCCGACCTTCTCGACCGTCAGCGTCAGGTTGGACACCGAGACCGGCGCGCCCTCCTGAAACAGCCAGACCTCGGCGTAGTACTTGCCGGTCGGAGCCACGGTCGGCAGCTCGACCTCGGCCCGGAACAGGCCCTTGTCGACGAACTGCACGCCGGCGGGATCGGTGTTGTAGAGGGCCGCCGCCTCCTTCAGTCGGATCACGGCCCGGCGCCAATCCAGGTAGTCCTCGCCCAGACGGCTGACCACCACGTCGCGCACGCCGTAGCGGGTGACGGTGCGGCTTTCCTGCGGCGCGTCGATGCGCAGGTGATCGACCCCGACGCCGAGGCGGCGCAGCTGGCCGAAGTCGGCCACGTCCGACAACGGCCGGGTCGAGGCGGTCATGTAGAAGCCGGGCGCGCCCTCGAACAGAACCGGGCGGCTGTTCAGCCAGACGCCCATGTTGCGGGTCTTCTTGACCAGACGCACGGGCGCATCCGGCCCGCGCACCACCACCACCACGTCGGCGGGCGTGTCGGTCGGATTGAAGACCGCGCCATAGAGGACGATGGAGGCGCCGCGGAAGCTGGAGTCGACCTTCACCTGAGCGTCGGTCAGGGCGGCGGCGACCCGCACCTCGCCCTCGGTGGCGACCGAGCGTTCGATCGTCCCCGGCGCGACCACCGCTGGCGCGGGCGCGATGACGGGCGCGGGTTCGGGCGGCAGGGCCTGGAACATCAGTCCGACACCCCCGGCGCCAGCAGGAAGAGGTCGCTGGGCCGCACGAACAGCTCCAGCCCCATCTGGATGCCGACCAGAAGAACGATCAGCCCCAGGGCCGCACGCATCTCCTCGGCCCGGAAGCGGCCCGACAGCCGCGCCCCGAACTGGGCCCCGACCACCCCGCCCAGCAGCAGGATGGTCGACAGGACGATGTCCACCGTCTGGTTGCGCCCGGCCTGAAGGATGGTGGTGATGGCCGTGGTGATGATGATCTGGAACAGGCTGGTCCCGACCACGACATTGGCCCGCATCCGCAGGACATAGAGCATGGCGGGCACCAGGATGAAGCCGCCGCCCACCCCCATGATGGCCGACAGGATCCCTGCGAAGACGCCAAGCCCAAACGGGGGGATGGCGCTGATGTAGAGGCCCGAGCGCGGGAAACGCATGCGCAACGGCAGGCCGTACAGCCACATGGGACGACGGCGCTCTTTCCTTGGCGGGGTCTCGCCCCGCACACGGTGAAGGATCTGCGTCAGGCTTTCGTACAGCATCATGCTGCCGATGGCGCCGAGGAAGACCAGGTAGGACACCGCCACGACCAGATCGGCCTGACCCAGCAGGCGCAGGTAGCGGAACAGTTCGACACCCGCCAGGGCGCCGAGCGCCCCGCCCACAGCCATGATGCCGCCGATGCGATAATCGACCGCCTTCATGCCAGAGTATCGGATCACGCCTGAAGTCGAGGAGGCGACGACGTGGCTGGCCTGACTGGCCACGGCCACCGTCGGCGGGATGCCCATGAAGACCAGAACGGGGGCCATCAGAAAGCCGCCGCCGATGCCGAACAGGCCCGAGACGAAGCCCACCAGCGCGCCCAGCATCACCAGGAACGGCCAGTTCACCGAAACCTCGGCGATCGGCAGGTAAATATCCACGGCACGCGCCTTCGGCTGGAAGGGAACGCAGAACAGCGCCGGTAAGGCGATCAGGCTTCTGGTCTTAGCGAGGGCCGCGACGAACCGCCACCCCCGCCGCTGCTTCGACGCGCTTCGTTACGCGACCGGCTCGACCGTGAAGGCGTCGGCGGCCTCGCGCGCGACGCGGCGAGCCTCGGCCGAGGTCAGGGGCGTCAGCCGCTGCACCGCCGCCAGGGCCTGCTGGTCGCCGCGGCGGGCCGCGATCATGTACCACTTGAAGGCCTCGGTCGCGTTCGGCGCGACGCCCTCATCCCCCTTCTCATAGAGACGCGCCACATTGTACTGGCTGTCGACGCGACCGGCCTCGGCCGCCTTCTTGAGCCAGGCCAGGGCCTCGACGCGGTTCCGCGCGCCGCCTTCGCCTTCATACAGCTGCATGGCGTAATAGTGCATGGCCCGCGGCTCGCCGCCCTCGGCCGCACGCCGCGCCCAGGTTCGCGCCTCGACCGGATCGGGGGTCAGACCGGCGCCGCCTTCCTGATAGAGGCCGGCCAGGCGCATCTGGGCGGGACCATAGCCCAGGTCGGCCGCGCGCTTCAGCGGCCCCAGGCCGCTGTCGTCGCCGTTGTCGATCAGTTGCACGCCGCGCACATAGAGGTTTGCGCCCTCTGTCGCCGCGATGTCGGGCGAAGGCACAGCCTCAGTCGGCGTCGCGCTCAGCGCCACGGCCGCGATGGGCGCCGTTTCCGTCTCGGCCGCAGGAACCATGCCGCCGGTCAGAGTCGCCAAGTCAGGCAGAATCAAACCCGACCCTTCCGCCAGTTGCAGGGAAGCGTAGCCGCCGCCGGTGGCCAGGGCCGCCACAGCCATGGCGCCTAGGGTCTTGCGCATGGTCGAGCCTTCGCGGCTGGCCTGCTTGTCCAGACGCTCCTGCAGCTTGGACTTGCCGCCCCGCTTCAATCCAAAACCCTTGCGCGGAGCCTCATCGCCGCCAGACATGGCCGCGCGCGCCGCATCCAGGGTGTCGCGGGTCGAGGCCCGCCCCGCAGCGGCGCCGGCCTTCAGGGCGGCGGGATCGATGAAGTCGACATCGCCCGAGAAGCCGTCATCCTCGCCATCCGGACCATCCACCAGGGGAGGCAGACCGCCGAGCGCGCGGCTATCGGACCCGCCCAGGACATCGCTGACGTCCGCCCCGCCAAAGTCAGCCGTCGCCGCATCATCGAACATCGAGGCGATGATGCTCTCGCCCTCATCCGCCGCCTCGGTCGATACAACGCCGAAACGTGCGGGCTCGGGTGCGGAACCGAACAGGGCGCTCGGCGTCGCCTCAGCCTCGGGGTCCGGGGCGAAGGCGTTGAGTTCCGCTTCCAGGGGATCCGTGAAGACCGGCTCCGGATCGCTGACCGTCGGCGACGGGAAGGGCGCGGCGTCCAGCACGCCGCCCATCGTGTCCTGAGACCAGAGATCGGCCGCCGGATCGGCGAAGGCGGCCGCACGCCAGTCGCCGCTCGAACCCTCGGTCGGGCTCCACGGGGTCGGCTCAGGGCTTTCCAGCGGCGTTTCCCGACGGACGGCGCGAGCCTCGCGCTGCTCGATGCTGTCGCGGGCCTCCGCCAGCAGGCGCGCGGTGCGCTCCTCGCTCTGCCGCATCCGCTCGCCCAGTTCACCCGAGGCGCGCTCATGCCGCTGCTCGCTCTTGTCGGCGGTCTCGGCGAGACGTCGGCCGATATCGTCCAGGGCCTGCGCCGAACGGCGCTCCGACTGGGCGATGCGTTCGCTGAGGCGATCCGAAATGCGGGTGATTTCGCCGCCCAGTCGCTCGAGCGCCAATGCGTGCTGGTCGTCGGACCGGGTGATGCGTTGGTCCACGGCCTGGGCGTGGCGCTGCATCTCGCGATCCAGGCGCTCGTTCAACTCGCGGCCCAGAGTCTGACCAAGCGCTTCGACATCCGCAGCCGCGCCGCCGGTTTCAACCTTCTCGACACGGCCGTTCAGATTCTGCGCGATGCGCATGACCTCACGGCCCATGGCTTCCACGGCGTCGGCCGAGCGTTGCTCGGCGGCGCGAGTCTGGTCGCCGACAACGGCCAGGGCGCGCTCGATGCGGTCGACCCGGCTTTCGGTCTCGGCCACCTCGAGACGACGCATCATCTCGACGCGGCTGCCCTCGACCTGACGCGTCAGGGTTTCGGCCAGCTTCTCGAAGCGTGCGGCCTCGCGCGCGTGCTCAGGTTCGATCCGTCCCTCGGCGTCGCGCAGGCGCTGATCCAGAGCGGCAAAGGATCGCTCAAGCCCCTTGAGAGCCTCCGACGTGCGCTCCTGCGCTTCGTCCAGACGGACGCCGACCTGCGCCAGGACATCCGTACCGGGGCCGGGACCGGCGGCCTTCTCGACCGCCTCCATCCGCGCCCGCAGGTCGCCGATGGTGTTGCGCTGACGTTCGTCCAGGTCGAACAGGCGGCTGGAAACCGCGCCGAGCGCAGCGTCCAGTCGGGCGAAGCCTTCCTCGCTCTTTGGACCGGTTTCCTGCTCGAAGCGGCGCAGACGCTTGTGGCCCTCGCGCAGCTCGTCGGCGATGTCGTCGATGCGGCGGGCGTAGCCCAGGCCGATCTCGTCCTGCTTCTCCAGACGACGCACCAGACCGGCCACGGCCTGATCCACGCCCTGGATGGCGACGGTCGAGCGCCGTTCGACAGCCTCCAGACGCTCGGCGATGACTTCCAGCGAGGCGCCGATGCGCCCGGCGCGATCGTCTTCATAGCCGTAGACGTCGTCCAGTCGGCGCGAACGACTGCGACGGTCATAGGGATCGGGAATGGGCGTGCGACGCGGCAGGGGCGTGACGCCCTCATCCTCGTCCGGCTCGTCCATGATCATGGAATTCAGCCACTCGCCCAGCGTCATGCCGGAGCGACGCGCAAGGTCCTTGGCGATCTCGCGAGCCTTGGGGTCGATGCCCTTTACGCTCCACGGCGCTGCTGCGCTCACTGATTCGCCTCCCGAGTCTTTGTGGGACGCTACCGCTCCAGATCAAGCGTGTAAACGTGTCGTTAACCGCAATATCTGGCGCCTGAGGCGACAGAATCACCGGCAGCGCTTGATCGCGATTTCGTGCTTTTCAGCCCGACATGGTTAACGTCGCGTTTAGATTCATCTTCTCGCGGATTTCCGGCTTGCGAAGCCGCGCCGCAAACGCCACCTGCCCTCGGCATGAGCCCTTTGCTGACCCTGACCCTGCTGGCCGCCGCCATCGCCATCGCCGCCTTTTCCGGCTGGCGCGGGGCCCGTCCGCCGGACCTGTCGAAGGGTCCGCGCATGATGCCGTGGCGTTTCATCATGCTGGTGGCGGGGGCGTTCAGCTTCCTGCTGCTGATCCACCTGGCCTCGGTGCTGGGCGGACGCACCTTCCCGACGCCCTATTAAGGCGGGGCCCGCGCCACCTCTCCCCGCACGAGAAGAAAGCCCTCAAGCAGCCTCGCCCCGCGGGCGAGGCGCTAGGGCCCCTACTTCAAGGAAAGGCGAGTTTCACTCGCCGCCGAAACACCAGGCCAGGACCGCCTTCTGGGCGTGGATGCGGTTCTCGGCCTCGTCCCAGATCAGCGAGCGCGGCCCGTCGATGACGGCGTCGGTGACTTCCTCGCCGCGGTGCGCCGGCAGGCAATGCAGGAAGACGGCGTCGGCGTTGGCCAGACCCATCAGGGCCTCATCCACGGTGTAGGGCTCGAAGGCGGCCAGACGCGCCTCATAGTCCTGATCGCCCATCGACACCCAGGTGTCGGTGACGACGACGTCGGCGCCGACCACGGCCTCGCGCGGGTCCGAGGTCAGGTGGACGTGGGCGCCGCCCTTCTCCAGATCGCGCAGGTCGGGATGGTATTCCGCCGGGCAGGCGACGTTCAGGCGGAAGCCGAACGTCGCCGCTGCATGCATGAAGCTGTGGCAGACGTTATTGCCGTCGCCAACCCAGGCGATGGTCTTGCCCGTCACCGGGCCCATATGCTCCTCGATCGTCAGCAGGTCGGCCAGGATCTGGCACGGATGGCTGCGATCGGTCAGGCCGTTGACCACCGGCACGGTCGAGACACGGGCGAAGCGCTCGACGTCCTCGTGATTGTTGGCGCGGATCATCACGGCGTCGACCATGCGCGACAGGACCTTGGCCGTGTCCTCGACCGGCTCGCCACGCCCCAGTTGCATGTCCGAGGCGGTGGCGATGATGGCCGAGCCGCCCAGCTGACGAATGGCCGCGTCGAAGCTGAAACGGGTGCGCGTCGAGTTCTTCTCGAAAATCATGGCCAGGACGCGGTCCTTGCCCGGCGCATCGGCGTCGGGGCGCCCCTGGGGCCAGCCCTTGCGCGCCTGTTTGCGGGCGTGGGCGTCGTCCAAGATCGCGCGCAGATCGGCGGCGTCCAGCCGGTGAATATCGAGGAAGTGACGGACCATCTCAGGTCTCCGTAGTCAAAGGCGTCAGCCGGGCCGGGGCGATCAGGCCGCCAGCTTCGTCCGGGCGAACTCGCAGGCGGTTTCGAACTTCTCGACAGCCTCGCGGGCCTCTTCGAGGGTGATGTTCAGCGGCGGCAGGATGCGGACCAGGTTGTCGCCGCCGCCGGCGACCAGCAGCTTGGCTTCGTCGCGGGCCCAGCCCATGAATTCACGGTTGTTGGGGACCAGCTTGACGCCGACCAGCAGACCCTTGCCGCGCACCTCGACGATCACGTCGGGGAAGCGCTCGGCCAGGCCGTGCAGCTGCTGCTTCAGATAGCCGGCGACCTCGTTGACGTTGGCGATGATCGCGTCCGACGACACCTCGGCGAAGGCGGCCTGGCCGACCGCCATGGCCAGGGGGTTGCCGCCGAAGGTCGAGCCGTGGGCGCCGACCGTCATGCCCTTGGCCGCTTCGGCCGTCGACAGGCAGGCGCCGATGGGGAAGCCGCCGCCGAGAGCCTTGGCGACCGCCATGATGTCCGGCGTCATGCCGGCCCATTCGTGGGCCCACAGCTTGCCGGTCCGGCCCATGCCGCACTGGACCTCGTCGAAGATGATCAGGACGCCGTACTGGTCGGCCATCTCGCGCATCCAGCGCAGGTCGGCGTCCGGCGTGGCGCGGCAGCCGCCCTCGCCCTGCACCGGCTCCAGAATGATGGCAGCCGTGGTCGGGTTTTCAAACGCCGCCGTCAGGGCCTCCTTGTCACCCCAGGTCAGCTGATGGAAGCCTTCCATCTTGGGGCCGAAGCCCTCGGTGTAGCTGGGGTTGGCGGCGGCGTTGATCGCGCCATAGGTGCGGCCGTGGAAGGAGCCGTCGAAGCCGTAGATGTCGATGCGTTCCGGCTGGCCGTTGGCCGAGTGGAACTTGCGCGCCGTCTTCAGGGCGCACTCGACCGCCTCGGTGCCCGAGTTGGTGAAGAAGACCACGTCGGCGAAGGACTTCTCGCACAGGGCGTCAGCCAGGGCGTCCTGACCCGGGATTTTGAAGATATTGGAGACGTGCCACAGCTTTTCAGCCTGATCCTTGACCGCCTGAACCAGCTTGGGGTGGGCGTGGCCGAGGGCGTTGGTCGAAATGCCCGAGACGCAGTCCAGGTACTCCGTGCCGTCGGTCGCCCACAGGCGGACGCCCTGGCCGCGCTCCACTTCCAGCGGCGCGCGATTGTAGACACCCATCAGATGACCGGACACAGGCAGACTCCATAAAGCGAGACGGCCCCGACGCACCTGCGACGGGACCGCTTCAAGAAAGGGTGAGGACTTGTCGGGCGCTATTTGCCCTTAGTCAACACCATGCCGACCGCTGTCAGCGCAGTTGTGCGTCCAGCTTCTGGATCAGGGCGGCATAGGTCGCGCCGGCGGTAGCGATGGTCGCGCCTTCAACCGCTTCGATGGCGTCGTCCTTGGAGTGGATCACGCGAAAGACCTGAGGCACGAAGCCCTCGGCCAGACCATTGGCCTCGCCGCCATTGAAGGCCAGCCACATCTGGTGGGCGCCGACCTGATCCTGGAAGCCCAGGGACACCACCGGCGCGCCCGCCGCCGAGAAGGCGCGGTCGTCGGACGGCGGATATTCGGGGAAGCCGACGCACTGCATGGCCCGCTCGGCGCACAGTTCCTGAACCGCGCGAGTGACGAAGGCCGACTGCGCCCCGTTGTTCTGGCCGTACATCATGGTGTCGCCATAGGCGGCGACGTCCGAGTTGACCACGGCGGCGACATTGGCGATGCCGTGCGCCTCGATCCACTTGCGCGCGCCGATCAGGCCCAGTTCTTCCTGGTCGAAGAAGATGACGCGGACGCGGTGGTCCAGAGGCTTGTCGCGCAGGATCCTGGCCGCCTCGATCAGGGCCACCACCGACCCGGCGTTGTCGATCACGCCCTGGGACATGGTTCCGTCGCGCAGCTTCACCGCGTCATAGTGGGCGGTCAGCAAGATTTCCTTCGGACCGTCGCCGATGGTGACGACGACGTTGGAGCCCTGCATCGGTTCGGCGCGACCGCCGCCCTCGAAGGTCTCGACGGTCGGGGTGAAGCCGGCGGCGCGCAGCTGGGTCAGCAGGACGTTCATCCGCTCGGCGTTCGACGGCTGAACATAGGCGCCGACTTGGGCCTTCAGGGCCTCCGCGTCCTGAGCGGTCGCCGGCGTGGAGAGAAGCGCGGCGACAGCGACAGCCGACGCCAGAACAGAACGAAACAGCATGAAGGACCTCCCTGCCCCTCCCCGGGGCGTTCGGTCCTGCCTATCGGCTCAGCTCTTCAGGCGCCAGCCCGAACGGAACACCAGCCAGCAGGCCGCGCCCATCAGCACCGTCAGCACGGCGCTCATGACCACGCCGATCATCAGATCGCCCTCGGCGTGACCGATGAAGCCGGCCCGGAAACCGTCGATCAGGTAGAAGAAGGGGTTGAAGCGGCTGATGCTCGCAAATGGCTCAGGCAGACTGTCGATCAGGTAGAAGGTGCCCGACAGGAAGGTCATCGGCATGACGACGAAGTTCTGCACCGCCGACAGGTGGTCGAACTTCTCGGACCACAGACCCGCCAGCACCCCCGTCATCCCCATCAGCAGCGAGGCGATCAGGCCGAACCAGACGATCAGGGCGATATTGGCCAGACCCAGCTTCGCAAACGGCAGGACGCACAGCGCCGTCACCAGACCGACCGCCACCCCGCGCGTGGCGGCGCCGAGGGTGAAGCCGATGGTCAGCTCCAGCGGGCTGAGCGGCGGGGTCAGGAAGTCGGTGGCCGTGCCCATGATCTTGGCCTGGATCAGGCTGGACGAGGCGTTGGCGAAGGCGTTCTGAAGAATGGCCATCATGATCAGGCCGGGCGCCACGAACTCGGCGAAGGGCGTGCCGTGAAGCGGCGGCCGCGCGCCCTTCAAGGCCACCACGAAGACCAGCATGTAGAGCAGGGTCGTCACCACCGGCGCCGCCACGGTCTGGGCGCCCACCTTCCAGAAACGGCGCACCTCGCGCAGGTAGAGGGTGCGCAGACCCACCCAGTTGATCCCGTCATAGCGACGCGGCTGGGGCAGGCCGCCAGGGCGTTGCAGGGGGCGAGTAGAGGCGAGATCGGTCTTCATAGGCGCCCAGATGCGCCCGCAAAGCTGGTTTCGCAAGGCGCCCGACGTTCGCCGAGCCGACTTAAAACTGAGTCAAAACGGGACATTAACCACACCACATCTGGTTTCTGTGGACAGCCGAATTGCCACATCTTGCGTGTTTTAAGGCCTGCTTTACGATTAGTAGCAGGTCGAGACGGAGAAATTCGTCGGCGGCCCAAGATATTGAATCCGATCCCCGGGAGGGTGGCCATGACCACAGCCAGCTGGACTGAAGACCGCGTCGGCGCGCTGAAGAAGCTCTGGCTGGAAGGCCAGTCGGCAAGCCAAATCGCCAAGACCCTCGGCGGGGGCGTGACCCGCAACGCCGTGATCGGCAAGGTGCACCGCCTGGGCCTGTCGGGCCGCGCCGCGCCGTCGCAACCGGCGCGCACCACCTTCCGCGCCGCCACCCGTCCGCGTCCCGCCGCTCCGGCCGCCCCGGTCCAGGCCCCCTCGGCCCCGCGCCGCATCGAGGCCGCCGCCCCGCGTCCGGTCATGACCGCCCAGCCCGTCGCCCCCGCGCCCATGCCGGAACTGCCGGGCACGGCCACGGTGCTGACCCTCGGCGCCCACATGTGCAAATGGCCGATCGGCGACCCGTCCTCGCGCGAGTTCAGCTTCTGCGGTCGTCGCGCCTCGGAAGGCGTCTATTGCGGCGAACATGCCCGCGTCGCCTACCAGCCCCAGGTCCGCAAGGGCGCGTCCAAGGACGGCGCCAGCGAACTGGCGCGCAGCCTGCGGCGCTACATTTAAGGGCGCTATTGCTCGCGACGCGGTCGCTCGCTGCTTGAGCGCATTGCGTGACCGACCTTCTCCCGTCCGGTTCGCCGGACGGGAACAAGGCTGGGGCTGCGGTTCATCCGGGTTGACGCAGCCCTATCGCCCTCGCCTCTCGGCGGGGGTTTTTTATGGACCCGCTTCATGCTGCTTGAGGGCTAGTTCAGCGTCCGCCGCGCGTCCGGCACGTCCAGGCTGAAGGCCGGGATGGCCGCCTCGAACATCCGCCCATCGACGTCGGTCATGTAATAGGCGCCGACCATCGAACCGGACGGCGCGCCCAGCGGGCAGCCCGAGGCGTAGGAATAGCTGTCGCCGGCCTCGATCACCGGCTGCTCGCCGACCACGCCCTGACCGCGCACTTCCTCGACATGGCCGTAGGCGTCGGTGATGGTCCAGCGTCGCGCCACCAGCTGCACCGGCGATCCGGTCAGGTTGACGATCTCGATCTGATAGGCCCAGACCCAGCGCCCCGCCGCCGGGTCCGACTGGGCCGCCAGATAGGAGGGGCGGACGCGAACGACGACGCCTTCGGTTTCGGCGGTATAGGCAGGAGGGGCGTGCATGCGCTATATGCAGCCCGCCGACCTCGGGGTTCAACCCGCCTGTTGTCGCAACCGTCGCAATCCGATGGGAGACAGGTGGAAAAATCCGTGTGAGACAGGACGGCATGAGCATCTTCGAGATTCCCGCCCAGCCCGGCATTCTGCCCTTCCAGGGCATCGAGACCCTGATCGCCGTCGGCGCGATCAAGTCCGACACCCCTTTCGACCCTGATCAGGTGCAGCCCGCCAGCCTGGACCTGCGCCTGTCGAACCAGGCCTGGCGCGTGCGCGCCTCCTTCCTGCCCGGCCAGCGCAAGGTCGAGGATCGGATCAGGGACGTGGAGATACACGCCATCGACCTGTCGGGCGGCGTGGTTCTGGAAAAGGGCTGCGTCTACATCGCCCGCCTGCAAGAGCGCCTCAGTCTGCCGAAGGGCCTGAACGCCCGCGCCAATCCGAAGAGTTCGACCGGTCGCGTGGATGTCTTCGTGCGTCTGTTGACGGATCAGGGCGGCAGCTTCGACGACGTGGACGAGGGCTATGACGGCCCCCTCTATCTCGAGATCGCGCCCCAGACCTTCTCCATCCTGGTCAAGCCGGGCACGCGGCTGAACCAGCTGCGCCTCAAGGCGGGCGAGCCGCCCAAGCTGGAGACCCGCAGCGTCGGCGTCGACCTGCGCGCGGGCGACAACGGCGTCGTCGGCTATCGCGGCCGCCGTCACGCAGGCGTGGTCAACATGGACCACATCGACGGCCACGACCCGCGCGACTTCTGGGAGCCGCTGACGCTGCGTCGCGGCGAGCTGCTGCTGGATCCGGGCGAGTTCTACATCCTGGCCTCGTCGGACGATGTGGAGATTCCGGTCGATCAGGCCGCCGAGATGACCCCGATCGACCCCTCGGTCGGGGAGTTCCGCGTCCACTACGCCGGCTTCTTCGATCCCGGCTTCGGCACGGATGAAGCACACGGCGCGGGCTCGAAAGGCGTGCTGGAGGTCCGTACCCACGACACCCCCTTCCTGCTGGAACACGGCCAGATCGTCGCCCGCCTGGTCTATGAGCCGCTGACCGAACGCCCGACCCGCCTCTACGGCGAAGGCGGCAGCCACTATCAGAGCCAGGGCCTGAAGCTGTCGAAACACTTCCGCCCCTGGGGCTGACTTTTCCTTCTCCCCTTGAGGGAGAAGGTGGGCGCCGCAGGCGCTCGGATGAGGGGTGTGAGCGCCGCGGTCAGCCGATCGCGGCGCTTTCCCTTTATGCGCCCTACGGCAAACGGCGCCGCCGTCACCCCTCATCCGTCATGCTTCGCACGACACCTTCTCCCTCAAGGGGAGAAGGACGCTACGTCAACCGGTCCGCCTTCCTCAGGCTGGGGAAGACCCTGGCCCAGATGCCGGTCGCGGCCAGAGCCCCGACACCGCCGAACACGGCCGCCCCCACGGGACCGAGCAACCGCACCATGACGCCGGAGTAGGCCTCGCCCAGTTCATTGGACGCGCCGATGAACAGCATGGACACGGACGACACCCGCCCGCGCATGTGATCAGGCGTGGCCAACTGGATCAGGGTCTGGCGGATATTGACGCTGATCATGTCCGCGCCGCCGCCGACGAACAGGGCCAGGGCGCTGAGCCAGACCCAGTGCGACAGGCCGAAGGTCAGGGTGGACAGGCCGAACACCGCCACCGCCGCGAACATCCAGCGACCGCCATGCTTCACGATGGGGAAGCGGCTCAGATAGAGCGCCACCAGCAACGCCCCGACGCCGAACGAGGCGCGCAGCAGACCGAACCCTTGCGGCCCCACATGCAGGATGTCGCGCGCGAAGATCGGCGTCAGCAGGGCGACGCCCGCCAGAAGCACGACCACCAGATCCAGCGAAATGGCGCCCAGGACGATCTTGGTCCTCCAGACATAGGCCAGACCCTCCTTGACCAGTTCCAGCGGCCCCACGCCCGTCTCGACGAACTGCGGCTTGCCCCTGGTGCGGATCAGCAGGAAGCAGCCGATGGCGACGAAGAAGAGCGCCATGGCCGAGGCGTAGGCCCAGGGCACGGCGAAGCCGACGATTACGCCGCCGAGCGCCGGGCCGGCGATGGCCCCCGTCTGGAAGGCGATGGACTGGGCCGCGATCGCCGGCGGCAGAGCCTTGCGTCCCACCACCATGGGCAGGAAGGCCTGACTGGCCGGGGCGAGGAAGGCGCGCGCCGCGCCGAAGACGGCGGCCACCGCCAGCAACCCCCACAACGGCGGCGAGCCGTGGACGGCCATGGCGAGGAAGGCCAGGGCGCACAGGCTCTCGACCACGATGGACAGGGTCACGGTGTGCTTGCGGTCGCGCCGGTCGGCCATGGCCCCGGCGGGCAGGGTGAAGGCCAGCAGCGGCAGGAACTGACACAGGCCCACCAGTCCCAGATAGAGGCTGGCCTCGGCGATCGGATGATCCCGGCGGGCGATCTCATAGACCTGCCACAGCAGGGCCGAGGACTGGATCTGGATGCCCAGAACCGCCGCGACGCGCCCGACCCACAACAGGCGGAAATCCCGGATGGCCCACGGGCTGGAAGGCCCCCCGTCGTCAGACTCGGGCGGCAAGGGCGGCTGGGGCGGGACCGTCGGGGCGGTGTCGATACTGTCTGTGGTCACGTTCTTCTGGGCGTCTTCGGATAGGGGGTTCCGTCGCGATGGAAATAGCGGTCGGCTCCCGTGGGCAGGATCATGTCGATGTCGGGATAGTCGCAGGCGTCCTCGGTCGGACGACGCGAGCCGACCTCCAGCAGCACGGCATCAAAGGCGCTGCGGTTTTCGATCCTGTGGCCGTTGGGGACGCCCGCCTTGAAGCCGGCGCAGTCACCGGCGGCCAGCACCGTCTCGCCGTCGTCCTCGATCAGAACCACCTCGCCCTCGACCACCCAGACGAACTCGTCTTCCGCCGAATGCCAGTGCCGCTGGCTGGACCACGCCCCGGCGGGCAGGCGCAGCAGATTGATCCCGAACTGGTCCAGACCGACCGCATCCCCCAGCCGCCAGCGGCGCCGCGGCTTGCACGGCGCGGCGAATTCTTCCGGGTATCCGGTCCCGTGGACGGTCGGCGCAGTTTCAATGTCGATCTTCGGCACGGTTTCGGGCCTTCTCGCGGGTGCGGGATATGCCTAAAGCATAGAGCCCATGAGCGCCGCATCACATTCCGTCATTGATCCTGTCGAACTGACCCGCGACCTGATCCGCATCCCCTCCGTCACCCCCGCCGACGAAGGGGCGATGGACGTGCTGGAGCGCGCCCTGACCGGCCTGGGCTTCGCCTGCCGCCGCATGGTGTTCGAGGGCCCGACCGGCGAGGGTCATGACGCCCGTATCGAGAACCTCTACGCCCGGCGCGGCACGGCCTCGCCCAACCTCTGCTTCGCCGGTCACACCGATGTCGTGCCGATCGGCGACCTGAAGGCCTGGAGCGCCGGCCCGTTCGAGGGCGAGACCCGCGACGGCGTCCTCTACGGCCGCGGCGCCGTGGACATGAAGGGCGGCATCGCCGCCTGGGTCGCCGCCGTCTCGCGCATTCTGGCCGAAGGCGAACTCCCCGGTTCCCTCTCCTTCCTGATCACCGGCGACGAGGAAGGCCCGGCCCTGCACGGCACCAAACGGGTGGTCCAGACCCTGGCCGCCGAGGGCGAGGTCATCGACGCCTGCGTCGTCGGCGAGCCCTCCTCGGCCCACCACCTCGGCGACATGATCAAGGTCGGACGGCGCGGCTCGCTCAACACCTGGATCACCGTCCATGGCAAGCAGGGCCACGTGGCCTATCCCGACCGCGCCGCCAATCCGGCCCCGGTCGTGGCCAGGCTGCTGGCGCGCCTCGACGCCCATGTTCTGGATGAGGGCTACCCGGAGTTCCCGCCGTCCAACCTCGAAATCACCACCATCGACGTGGGCAATCCGGCGACCAACATCATTCCGGCCGAGGCGAAGGCCCGGCTGAACATCCGCTTCAACCCCACCCACACCGGCGACGGCCTGATCGACTGGCTGAACCGCGAGGCGGGCGCGCTTCAGGCCGAGACCGGCCTGCGCATCGAGCTGGAGCACATGTGCTCGGGCGAGGCCTTCCTGACCGAGCCGGGCGTCTTCGTCACCGCCGTGCAGGACGCGGTCGAGGCGACGCTGGGCCGTCGCCCCGAGGCCTCGACCTCCGGCGGCACCTCCGACGCCCGCTTCATCCGCGCCCTGTGCCCGGTGCTGGAGCTGGGCCTGGTCGGCCAGACTATGCACCAGGTCGACGAGCGCGTGCCCGAGGCCGAACTGCGCGCCCTGACCGACGCCTATCAAGCGGTCATCACGACCGTGTTCGAGCGGCTGGAAACATAATTCGACGGGCCATGTCACAGTCAGTCGGTCTGTCTCGTCATGAGTGCGACGCGCAATCAGGCGCTGAGGAGAGACGACATGACCCCGCGTATCGCCAGCCCCTTCAAGGCCGCCCCCGACGCCTATCAGGCCATGATCAAGCTGGAGCAGACCATCGGCGCCTGCGGCCTGGAGCACAGCCTGCTGGAGCTGCTGAAGACCCGCGTCTCGCAGATCAACGGCTGCGCCTTCTGCCTGCACATGCACACGGCCGACGCCCGCAAGGCTGGTGAAAGCGAGGTGCGGCTGCACCTGCTGGCCGCCTGGCGCGAGTCCTCGCTCTACACCCCGCGCGAGCGCGCCGCCCTGACCTGGGCCGAGGCCCTGACCCGCATCGAACAAACCCAGGCCCCGGACACCGACTATGAGACGCTGAAGGCCGAGTTCAGCGAGGCCGAGCAGGTGAACCTGACCTTCGCCATCGGGGCGATCAATGTGTGGAACCGGCTGGCCGTCGGCTTCCGTCTGGCCCATCCGGCGGAACCGGCGCGTGTCGCGGCCTGACCCCGCCACCGAGGTCTTCGAGGCGCACCGCCCCCGGCTGGCGCGCCTCGCTTACCGCATGCTGGGTTCGCTGGCCGAGGCCGAGGATGTGATGCAGGAGGCCTGGCTCCGCTGGAGCCGGGTCGATCCGGCCGAGATCCGCGAGCCCGCCGCCTGGCTGACACGGACCACGACGCGGCTGGCGCTGGACCTGCTGAAATCGGCCCGCGCCCGACGCGAGACCTATGTCGGCTCCTGGCTGCCCGAGCCCCTGATCACCGGCCCGGAGGCGGACGCCGAGGCCTTCGCCGACGACCTGACCCTGTCGCTGATGACGGCGATGGAGCGGCTGTCGCCGCTGGAGCGCGCCGCCTTCCTGCTGCACGACGTCTTCGAGGTCGGTTTCGACGAGGTGGCGACGACCCTTGAACGCGACCCCGTTTCCGTGCGGCAGCTGGCCAGCCGCGCCCGCCGCCATATCCAGGCCGCCCGCCCCCGCTACGCCGTCGAACGCGAGGAGGGCGAACGCCTTGCCCGCGCCTTCTTCGAGGCCTCGCGAACAGGCGACCTCACCGCCTTGAGCGCGCTTGTGGCCGAAGGCGTGACACTGAAGTCCGACGGTGGCGGCAAGGTCATCGCCTTCTACAACGCGATCCACGGCGCCCCGAAACTGCTACGCCTGTGCGCGGGGCTGCATCGCAAATACGGGTCGCACGCCCACGAGTTCATACGCCCCGTCTGGATCGACGGCCTGCCCGGCTACATCAGCCGCGAAAGGGGCCGGATTTTGCAGACGACGGCCCTGGCCATCGAGGACGGGCGCATCATCGACATCTTCATCACCCGCAACCCGGACAAGCTGGCGCGCATCGCCGCCCTGCTGGACCTGCCCGGCCGCGAGACGGCGAACTAGGCCTCGCCCGCCGCCTCCAGACGCGCGATGCGGCGGTCCATGTCGGCGACCTGGTCCTTCAGACGCTGCTTCTCCGAGGCCATGTCGACCGGCGTGCCGTCCTCATAGGTCAGTTGCGCGCCCTTCTCGATCAGGTCCAGACGATAGAGGGCGGTGACGCGGGTCGCCTTGAACCGCTCCAGTTCGCTGTCCTTGTCGAGGGCCATCAGAGCGCCGCCACGACGATGATCTCGACCAGGTATTCAGGCGAGGCCAGCTTGCCTTCGCTTGTGGCGCGGGCGGGCGGATTGGCCTTGTCGACCCAGGCGTCCCAGACCGCGTTCATGGCGTCGAAGTCGGCGATATCGGCCAGCCAGATGGTGGCCATCAGGATTTTCGACTTGTCGGTGCCGGCCTGGGCCAGCAGGGCGTCGATCTCGGCCAGGGTCGTCCTGGTCTGGGTCGTGACGTCGTCGCCCGGCTCGCCGACCTGGCCGGCCAGATAGACGGTGTTCCCGTGGATGACGGCTTCGCTCATGCGGGCGCCGGGCTGGATGCGGGTGATCATGGGGAGGCCTCCTGAAATCGGACCTCCGGCTTACCCCAGCAGCATGTCCATCACCAGCAGGGCGGCGACGAAGACCGCCGCGAACGAAATGCAGAAGAAGGCCGCGTCACGCAGGCGATTGCGCGCGGGACGGGCCGGTGCGGCGGACGGCAGGTTGATCGGCAGGCGTGACATCGGCGAACCCTCGTCAGGAACCGAGAGGATGCGCCGCCATGCTTACCCCTTGATAAACAGAAACAATCAGTTTTCAGCACGTTCCAGAAAACGCAGAGCGCTGAAGACGTGGGCCTTCACGCCCAGGGGCAGAACCTTCTCGTTCACGTCGAACTGGGGCGAGTGATTGGGCGCCGCCGTCGCCGGATCGACGCCGTCGGGGCTGCCGCCCAGGTGATAGAAGACACCGGGAACCACCCGCTGGAAATAGCTGAAGTCCTCGGCCACCGTGGTCGGGGGCGTGGCCGGATTGACCTGGCCCGCGCCCGCCGCCTCTTCCAGCACCGGCGCCAGCCAGGCCGACAGGGCCGGGTCGTTGAACACAAGGGCCGCGTTCTGCCTGACCGCGAATTCGGCCGTCGCGCCATAGGCCTCGGCCACATGATCGACGGCCGCCTCGGCCCGGGCCACCAGGGCGTCCCTCTGGGCCACGTCGAAGGTGCGCAGGGTGCCGCTGAGACGCGCCTCGTCGGGGATGATGTTGTAGCGCACGCCTGCGTCCATCGTGGCGATGGTGAAGACGGTCGGCGTGGTCGTCGGGTCGATGGTGCGCGCGGTCAGGGTGTTGACCGTCTGCACCACATTGGCGGCGGCGGCGATCACATCAACGCCCTTCCAGGGCCAGGCGCCGTGCGTCTGCTTGCCGTGCAGGACGATGTCCACGCGGTCAGACGCCGCCATGAAGCCCTGCGGTCGATAGAAGATGGCGCCCGGAACGCCCGGCACGACGTGCAGGCCGAAGACGGCCTCGGGCGCCGGATCCTTCAGCGCGCCCTCCTGGATCATCAGGGCGGCCCCGCCCAGGGGCTCTCCCGGAGGGGCCCCCTCCTCCGCCGGCTGGAAGATGAAGACGACCGTGCCGCTGATCTGGTCCTTCATTCCGGCCAGAACCTCGGCGGCGCCCATCAGCATGGCGACGTGGGCGTCATGGCCGCAGGCGTGGGCCACCGGCACGGTTTCGCCCATATAGGTTCCCGTGGCGGTCGAGGCGAAGGCTAGGCCAGTCGCCTCCTTGACCGGCAGGGCGTCCATGTCGGCCCGCAGGGCGACCGTGCGACCAGGCCTTGCGCCCCGCAGGACGCCCACCACCCCGGTCTTGCCCACGCCCGTGCGCACCTCCAGCCCCAGGGCGCGCAGATGATCGGCGACCACGCCCGCCGTGCGCGTCTCGGCGAAGCCCAGCTCAGGGTGCTGGTGCAGGTCGC
Organism: Brevundimonas sp. T2-11; assembly: GCF_055397675.1. NCBI lineage: Bacteria > Pseudomonadati > Pseudomonadota > Alphaproteobacteria > Caulobacterales > Caulobacteraceae > Brevundimonas > Brevundimonas sp. T2-11. Next base: position 264,070 of record NZ_AP027920.1, on the reverse strand, counting down.
GACGCCAGGCCACGACCTCGGGCATGACCCGATCCACCGCCGCCTCGACACGAGCCGAGGGGACCTGGGCGGCGGCGGCGCTCGCCCCCGACAGGATCGCGGCGGCGACGGCGGCGACGGTCAGGCGACAGCGAATGGTCATGGCGAACTCCCCTTTGTGAAGATCATGTTGCGCGCGCGAACGCCGCTTGTGCAAGCCGTCGCGAACACCGATCTTCCGGCGCATGAGCAAGACGCCCAAACCCTTCAAGGTGTCCAAGACCCGCTGGAACGAGGTGGTTCTGGTCTGTCGCAAATGCTCGAAGAAGCTGGAAGGCGGCTTCGGCCCCGACGGCGACAAGACATTGAAAAAGGCGCTGAGGCGCTATCTGCACGCGGGCAAGGGGCGCAAGGCCGACCTGGCCGTGGTCGGCGCCGACTGTTTCGACGTCTGCCCAAAGAATGCAGTGGTGGCGGTCAACGCCCGTCGCCCCGAAGAGCTGCTGATCGTGCCTGCGGGCGCCGACCTGTTCGAGGTCAAGGCGCGGCTGGGTCTGGACGACGGCCGCCGGCTCAAGCCCCGATTGTCCGTCACGGGTCCTGCCGAGACGACTTCCTAAAGTCGAAAAGCCGTGTCAGAGGCAGATCATGGACACGACCCGCATCGAGAAACGTGTCGGCGTGAACGCGCCGTCGGACCGCATATGGGAGATCCTCAGCGATCTCGAGAACTGGCACGTCTGGAATCCCTATGAGACCGGCCTGACCGGCGCTCTCGCCTTTGGCGCGGGCATCAGCCTGACCGAGGCCCTGCCCGGCATGGCCGAGCGTCAGGTCCAGGCGCGCCTGGGCGACTGGCAACCCTATTCGCAACTGGTGTGGGTCGAGAAGCGCGGCTTCATGTTCAACGCCATCCGCTACTACGAGATCGAGGAGCTGGATCGCGGCGCCTGCATCGTCGCCAACGGCGTCATCTTCTCCGGCTTGCGCGGCGAACTCTTCCACGACAAGCACCGCAAGACGATCCGCAGCGCCTACGACGACATCGCCGAGGCCCTGAAGCGCGCGGCCGAGAGCTGATCAACCGGCTCCGCCGCCCTTCATCATATCGATGATGTTGATGATGGCCGGCCCCAGGATGACGACGAACAGGACCGGCAGGAAGAAGACGATCATCGGCACGGTCAGCTTGGCCGGCAGGGCCGCCGCCTTCTTCTCGGCCGCTGACAGGCGCAGATCGCGATTTTCCTTGGCCATCACTCGCAGGGCGGCGCCCAGCGGCGTTCCGTAGGTTTCCGCCTGGGTCATGGCGGTCGCCACCGACTTGATGCCCGGATGGTTGGTCCGCTTGGCCATGCCCTCATAGGCCATGCGTCGTTCGGGCAGATAGGACAACTCGGCCGACAGAAGGCTCAGTTCTTCAGCCAGTTCGATCGACTGACTGCCGACTTCCTGGCTGACCTTCTGGATCGCAGCCTCGATCGACATGCCGGATTCGACGCAGATCAGCAGAAGGTCCAGCGAGTCGGGGAAGGCCGCGACAATGGACTGCCGACGGTTGGCGATCCGGTTCGTCAGATAGACATTGGGCGCATAAAAGCCGCCCACGAAGGCGCCTACGCCGAGCAGCATCAGAATGGTGGGCGGCAACCCGAAATCATTGACGACCAGCAGGTAGAAGACCACCACTCCCATGAAGACGAAGGGCATGGCGAAACGGAAGAAATAGAAGGTGTTGCGGGGCTTGGGCCCGCGCCATCCGGCCTGCGCCATATTCTCGGCCAGCTTAGGATCTTCCAGCAACTTGGTCAGGTTCAAGCGTTCGACGACGCGCTGTTTGAAGCCTTCGTCGCTCTGTCGCAGGCTCGGACCGGCCGAAGCGGGCCCGGCCTTCATGGCCTGACGGGAGCGCCGTTTCAGCTCTTCCCGACGCTCGGAAACCGCCTGCATCCGTTTCGTCAGCGCCGCCCCGCCCGTGAAGGAACTGAGCAGGGTCAGGACGCTGGCGAATACAGCCACGCCCACGCCCAGGCTGAGCAGGTTCTGCGGATCGGTGATGAAATGCATGAAGCCGTTCATTGCGTCCCCCGCCTCAGAACTTGAACGAGATCATGCGCTTCATCGTGAAGACGCCGCAGGCCATCCAGAACAGCGACCCGAGCATGAGCACCTGCCCCCGCATGTCGGTGAACAGGACCATCATGTAGCTGGGGCTGAACAGGGTCACGAGGATCATGACCACCGGCGGCAGGGCCGCGATGATCCCGGCCGAGGCGATGGCTTCCGACGACAGCGCCTTGATCTTTTCCCCCATCAGACGCCGCGCACGCAAGACCGTGGTCAGGTTGCTGAGGGCTTCGGCCAGGTTCCCGCCGCTCTTCTGCTGGATGGCGATGACGATGGCGAAGAAGTTCAGCTCGGATGTCGGCATCCGCTCGTACATCTTGTCCAGAGACTGGCCCAGGGAGAGGCCGACCCCCATGCCCTCGACCAGACGCTGGAACTCTCCGGCCAGGGGCTCGGGGCTTTCACGGGCGATGATCTTGAAGCAATCATGCACCGGCAGACCGGTCTTGATGCCCCGCACCAGGATGTCGACCGCGTCAGGAAAGGCCAGGGAGAACCTGGCCATCCGCTTCTTGCCCAGATGACCGACGATCCAGCGCGGCAAGCCCAGACCGGCGGCGACGCCGACGCCCAGGGCCAGCAACAGATGCAGTCCCAGGACCAGGGCGATCAGGAAGCCCAGGACCCCCGCAACCACGCTGATGATGACGAAGGTGCGCAGGCTTATCGACAGGCCCGCCTGCTTCAGCTTGGCCGTCATGGTCATGCGCGCCTTGCGCTCGCGGCGTTCCACGTCCTTGAGCTGGCTCATGATCTGCTTGCGCCGCGCTTCGGGCGTGTTGGCCGCCGCCGCCGCCGTGCGCTTGGCCGCCGCGGCGGCGGGCGCGCCGCCCAGGGCCTTGGCCCGCTTGACCGCCTGAGCCGAGGCGTCGTCGCCCCCGACCAGCACCCAGCCGACCCCGCCGATGGTGATGAAGGCCAGAACCGCCGCCAGGATGGGAAGCAACATCGCCCCTACTCCGCCGCGTCCAGAGCTTCAGCCAATTCACGCTCCAGCCCATAGTAGCGAGCGCGGTCCCAGAAGCGGGGACGAGCGATGCCGGTCGAACGGTGACGGCCGGTGATCTTGCCGTGGGCGTCCTCGCCCGTGATCTCATAGACGAACAGGTCCTGAGTCACGATGACGTCGCCTTCCAGCCCGACCACCTCGGTGATGTGAGTGATGCGACGCGAGCCGTCGCGCAGACGCGCGGCCTGGATGATGACGTCGACCGAGCCGACGATCATCTCGCGGATGGTCTTGGACGGCAGGCCGTAGCCGCCCATGGTGATCATGGACTCCATCCGGCTGATGGCTTCGCGCGGGGAGTTGGCGTGCAGGGTGCCCATCGAGCCGTCGTGGCCGGTGTTCATCGCCTGCAACAGATCGAAGGCCTCAGGCCCCCGGACCTCGCCGACGATGATGCGTTCAGGGCGCATCCGCAGACAGTTCTTGACCAGGTCGCGCATGGTGATCTGGCCCTGGCCTTCCAGGTTCGGCGGACGGGTTTCCAGACGCACCACGTGCGGCTGCTGCAGTTGCAGCTCGGCGGCGTCCTCGCAGGTGATGACGCGCTCGGTCGGGTCGATGAAGGCCGTCAGGGTGTTCAGCAGCGTGGTCTTGCCCGAACCCGTACCCCCTGAAATGACCAGATTGCATCGCGACGCGCCGATGACGCCGAGGACGCGGGCCCCCTCGGGACTGATGGAGGCGTACTCCACCAGGTTCTTCATCGTCAGCTTGTCTTTCTTGAACTTACGAATGGTCAGCGTCGGACCGTCGATCGCCAGGGGCGGGGCGATGACGTTGACGCGCGAGCCGTCCGGCAGACGGGCGTCGCAGATCGGGCTGGATTCATCGACCCGGCGGCCGACCTGGCTCACGATCCGCTGACAGATGTTCATCAGCTGGGTGTTGTCGCGGAAACGGACATTGGTCAGCTGCACCTTGCCGCCGACCTCGATGAAGACCCGTCCGGCGCCGTTGACCATGATGTCGGCGATGTCGTCGCGGCCCAGCAGCGGTTCCAGCGGGCCGTAGCCCAGGACGTCGTTGACGATGTCCTGAACCAGGTGTTCCTGCTCGGCCACCGACATGGAGACGTTCTTGATCGCCACCAGCTCGGCGACGATGTCGCGGATTTCCTCGGCCGCGGCCTTCTGATCCAGCTGGGCCAGTTGCGACAGGTCGATGGTGTTCATCAGCGCGTTGAAGATGGTCGTCTTCGTGGCGTGATAATAGTCGGACTGTTCGCGGACGATCTCGGCGACCGCCTGGGCCTTCTTCAGCTGTTCCAGGCCGGCGGTGGCGCGCGGTCCCTTGACCGGCCCGCCGGGCGTCGGCGACGGAATTTCCGTGCGCGTGCGGGCGGACAGGGCGTCCAGACGATCCGTCCCCTCGGCAGCAGCGGGGCGGGGCGCGAGCGCCGGCTCCAGTTCCTCGGCTGGAAAGGCGTCGACGGGCTCGAACGCACGCGCCGCCGGCGACGGCTCAGGAGGCGGCGCCGCGGAGGGCCGCGGGGCGACCGCGACGCCAGGCTGGACGGTGCGCTTGCCGAACATGCGTCAGCGCTTCTTGCTGAACAGCGAGGCGAACAGCGAATAGCTCTTGCGGGGCATGGCGGCAGACGGCTGCGCGCCCCTGCCCTTCGCGGTCGCGACCGGCAGTTCGCGTCGGGACACGATCTGGGCCAGGGTCTCGAACGCCTCGGCCGATTTCGTCTTGGCGCCGGCCTCGACGATCATCTGACCGTTGTTGGCCGCCGAGCCGAAGACCTTGGCGTCGAAGGGAATGATCAGGCTGGGATGGACGCCCAGGGCGGCGCCGAAATCCTTGGCCGGGATCTCGGGGCGGCCGGGCACGCCGACCTGGTTCAGAACCAGGCGCGGCGGTGCGTCGTTCGGGCGGCCCTGCTTGATCAGATCGATCATGTTCTTGGCGTTGCGCAGACTCGCCAGATCCGGCGTGGCCACGATGACCACCTCGTCAGCCGAGATCAGGGTCTTGCGCATCCAGCCCGACCAGAGGTGCGGCAGGTCCAGCACCACGAAGGGGGCGGTCGAGCGGATCCGGCTGGTCACCTCTTCAAAGGCGTCCGGCTGGATGTCCCAGTCGCCGTCCAGGGTGGCCGGCGCGGCGAACAGGCTCAGCTTGTCCGTGCAGCGGACCATCATCCGGTCCAGCAAGGTGGCGTCCAGACGATCGGGCTGGCTGAGAGCGTCGGCGACGCCGCCCAGCGGGTCCTGGTTGAAGTCCAGCCCCGCCGTGCCGAACGGCAGGTCATAGTCGACGATGACGGTGTTGACGCCGATCCGCTCGCTCATCGCATAGGCGGTGTTGTGGGCCACAGCGGAAGCTCCGGCCCCGCCACGCGCGCCGACAAAGGCGATGGAACGGCCGACGAAAGGCTGGGCCGGGTCAGCGAACAGGCCGCCGATGGCCGCGATCAGCTGCAGCGGCTGCAAGGGCGCCACAAGATATTCGCTGACCCCGCGCCGCATCAGTTCCCGGAACAGCAGGATGTCGTTGGTCGCGCCGATGACCACCACCTTGGTGCCCGCGTCGCAGACCTCGGCCAGCTGGTCGATCTCCCACAGCAGGGTCTGCGGGTCCTTCAGGCACTCGACCACGATCAGAGGCGGCGTCGGCTCGGAATGATAGGCTTCCACCGCTGCGGCGACGCCGCCGATACGGATCTGGGTGGTGGCGCGCGACATGCGCCGGTCCTGACCCGCGCGCTCGGCGGCGGCGAGCGTGTCCTGACGCTCGGCGAAGACGTGGACGGCGATGCGGGGGATCGACACCTCGACCGTCGCGCCGGCGGCGACCGGCAAGCCGGCGGATACGGCCGCCGCCGGAACCAGGGTCTCGGCGACAGGCTGGACGACAGGCTCCGGCGCCGCGTCGATCACGCGATGCTCGACGGGCATCATGGCCGAGACGGCGCTCTCCGTTTCCTCGACCAGACGTCCCACCGGATTATAGACGTCCTCGCCCCCGATCGGAGCCGTTGCGTCTCGCGGCGACGCCAAACCGACATCGATGAACTCGTCGTCCAGATCAAAACCGTCCAGAGCGTCAAACTCCCGCGTGGCGAAGGGTTGGGTCATGGTCTGTCAGTCCACCGCGCGGGACAGGCGCGCCCCGGTTATCATCTGTTCTCGCTCGGCGGCCGTCTGCGTGCCCTTGCGGTAATCATCGAACACCACGCTGCGGCGTGCGACGTCGCTCGGCGTCATCGCACGCGGGGCGATGATGTCGCGCGGATTGGCGATCTGGGCCGCCAGATTGGCGTTCACGGCGCACCCGAAGTTGGACGCGGACTGGTTATCGCCAGTGCGGCCAAGGTTGCCCCACGCCGTCCCGCATTGCGGCACGACGGCGCGAACCGTTTCAAAGCCGACCAGAACCGGCGCACGCGGATCGGGACCGGTATAGCTGACCAGTCGCACCCTATGGTCCGGAGCGCCCGCCGCCACCAGGGCCGCCTTGATGTCCCAGGCCGCCTGATTGGCCACGGGATCGCCGCCCGCCGGCGCCTCGACCACCAGGGTCGGCGCGCCTTCCACCGCGAAGCGACTGACCATGTCCGACAGCGCCGACTGCTGGTTCGCCGACAGACCGTTCTCGTGAACCGCCAGGGCGATGCGATCCAGACCAGGTTCGACCTGAAGGCTGTAGCGCGACAGGGGCGTCAGCGGCGGCTCGCCGCCAAGGCTGGCCGGGCCGCCCATGCAGCCGGACACCGCCAAACCGCCCAGCGTCAGGGCGGCGGCGAGAGATGGAAGAGACAGGAAACGACGGGTCATGGCGGTCACTCGATCACATAGCCGACCGGCCCCTGCCACCCGGCGCCCGGGCGGGCGGTCGGAGCGGGCGAGCCGTAGGCCTGGTTCAGTTGGCCGAAGAAGATGGTCTGGGCGTCCTGGGCGATGCGCAGGCCGTCCGCCGGCGTCTGCATCCGCCCCGGCGAGGTCGGGCTGACGATATAGGGCTCGACGATGACGACCAGTTCGGTCTCGCCCATCAGGTAGTCGCGCGATCGGAACAGGGAGCCCAGGACCGGAAGATTGGTGACGCCGGGCAGGGAATCCACCGTCTGCCGGGTCGATTCCTGCAGCAGGCCGGCGATCATCATCGACCCGCCGGAGGGCAACTCCACCGTGTTTTCACTGCGTCTGACCGTCAGCCCCGGCAAGGAGATGGCCGACGCCGTTCCCGCGCCTATGGTCAGACCGCCCTGCGGCGTCAATTCGGACACCTCGACCTTGACCTGCAGCGAGATACGACCCTCCGACAGCACGACCGGACGGAACGACAGGCTCACGCCATAGGGCTTGTACTCGACCGAGATCTGTCCTTCGCGATCGCGACCGATCGGCAGGGGGAATTCGCCGCCCGCGAGGAAGCTGGCCGCCTCGCCGTTCACTGACGTCAGATTGGGTTCGGCCAGGGTGCGGATCAGGCCGACTCGCTCGAAGGCCTTGATCGTGGCGTTGCCCTTGTTCAGACCGTCGGAACCGGGGCCGGTGCCGGGCTGGGCGGTGTCCCAGTTGGGCGGATCGCCAGGGCTGCCGTCCACGGTGATGGGGCACATGGCCCCCGCCGGGAAAGCGCCTCCGCACGGCGCCTGCATCTGATAATTCTTGGTCGTGTCGCGCGAGACGCCGCCGGTGATGCCGCCCATCAATTCGCCATTGATGCCCCAGGTCGCGGCGTTGCCGAGCAGCCACTGGGTGTCGCCGATCCGACCGATCACCGCCTGGGTGTCGAAGCCCAGTTGCTTGATCGCCGAGCGCTGAACCTCGACCACGCGAACCTTCAACGTGACCTGGTCCGAACCGGCCACGCTGATCAGGTTCATGACCTTTTCCGGCGCCGAGACAAAGGCGCGAGCGACCTGGGCCGCGCGGTCGGCCTCGGCCGGACTGGCCGCGACGCCGGTCAGGATGATGCTGTCGTTGACAGCCTCGGCGCGTACGTTCGAACCCGGAAGGACCCGCCCCAGAGTGTCCTGCAAGGCGCTGGTGCCGGCGTCCACGCGAACCCGCAGCGCCAGGATGGTGCGGCCGGAAGCATCCAGGAAGACCGCGTCGGTCTCACCGCCCGCGAGCCCGATCACCGTAATGCGCCGCGGCGTATGCAGAACGGCCTCGGCCACCTGCGGATTGGATACGATCACGTCGCGTGCGTCAGCCGGAAGATCCACCGCGAACGAGGTGCCGCGCGGCAGGTTCACCATCTGCGGCGCGGCGCCGGTGGAAACGGCGGCCCTCGTCTGTGCGGAGACCACGGGCGCCGAGGCGGCCGCGAGCAGCGCCAGAAGCGAGGCGCATGCCGCCGCCGTCAGTCGTGTCATGCCCGATTTCCTCATGGGACGGTCACCGTCTCGGCTTCTCCGGCGCGATAGACGCGCACCACGTTCGCAGCGGTCGCGCCTCCGCGGGCGGTCGCCGCGGCGGTTCGACCCGACGGGCCCGCCGTGTCGGCGTAGGAGCGCAAGACCAGCGACAGCTCTCCTTCGGACTTGGCCAGGGCCAGGACCTCGGCGTCGCGGCCGCTGACCTCCAGGGTGGCGGTGGCGCCGACCACGGCCTGGGCGTCCTCGGCGGCTCGGGTGTTCTGGTCGATGGCCAGCACCTTGACGTTCTGCATCACCGTGGTGGACACGAATTTCGCATTCTCTCCTCCGGCGCTTCCCGAAGGCGTCTTGACCTCGCGGGTCAGAAGCACGTCCGCGCGGTCGCCCGGCAGGATGAAGCCCCCGGCAGCGGATTCGACCGTGACGCCGATGGCCATGGCCCGCATGCCCGGCTCAAGATAGGCGGCCATGTAGCCGCTGTCGCCGGCGCGAACGATCTTGCGCGCGACAATGGGCTCTCCAGCCAGGATGGGTTCGCGGACCACGGCGCCGATATAGTCGGCCTTGGCGCCCCCGGTCTGAAGCTCCGCGGCCGCACGCGTCACGCGAGCGGCGGCCTCCTCGGCCTTCCTGACGGTTTCAGCCTTGGCGTCCTCGGGCTTCTCGGCCGCCGCCGCCCCTGGAATGGGCACGCTGCCGTCCGTGATGAAGACCGGATTGACCTCGGCGACGGGCCAGTCCTTCCACGTCAGATCGGAATCGGTCAGGCGCTTGCCTGGCTCCAGATCCTTGGCGGCGACCAGCACCTTGGCCATGGGCGGCGCCTCGACGGCCGCGACGGCCGTAGCGGCGGGCGCGCCGGACGAACCCATGGCGCGCACCACCAGGGCCAGGCCGATGGCGGATACGGCGGCGATACAGATGACGGCGATCTTGGCGGGCTTCATCGACGGTCTCCGGCAGGCGCGGCGACACAAATCGGGTTTTCTCGCCCCCTGCCGTTAACGATAATGGCGATGTCCGGTTAACGCGGCCCTAAGCGCCTCAGCCCGCTGCATAGGCCAGAACCAGAGCGCTGGAAGGAAAGGCCAGGACGGCCCCGATCGCGATGGCCACGCCGTAGGGAACGTCGCCCTTGGGCTGAATCAGGCGCGCCGCCCATCCCGGCGCGGACGCCGCATAGGGCTGGCACCAGGTGCGCGCCGACATCAACAGAAGACAGAAGACGCCGCCCGCCAGCGCCACGAACACCAGAAAGGGCAGCAAGGCGCCCGGCCCCAGCCAGAGCGCGGCTCCCGCCATCAGCTTGGCGTCCCCCCCGCCGACCCAGCGCAGAGCGAACAGGCCGGCGCCGACGAACAGGACCGCCACGCCGACCGCCAGATGGAGTGCGAACGCCGTCCAGGACAGGCCCGCCAGCAGGGCCGCCGGCAGGAAGGCGGCCAGAAGGGCCAGGGACACCCAGTTGGGAATCTTCATGGTCGTCAGGTCATGCAGACCGCCGACGATCATCAGGGCCGGCATCGCGGCCAAAGAAAGCAAGATCAGCATGTCCATGATCGAAACCTAGGACGACGACCGTTAAATCCAGGTTGCCGAGCAAACGGATCGGGACGTCAGCCCGCCGTCACGTCCTGGGGGGTCGACATCTCGGAGCCGATCTTGGTCAGGCCCGCCTTCATCTGCGGCCCCATGGCCATCAGACAGGCGATCACGACCACCGCCATCAGGGCGGCCATCAGACCATATTCAATCGAGGTCGCGCCGCTCTCGTCGCGATCGAAATCCTTGCAGTGCCGGATCACCCTCGCCCTCCGTCCATCGACCGGCGCTGCGTCTGGGACGAAGCGCCAGGGTTCTTCAGAAAAAAGGGGCCGGGACGCACGTCCCGACCCCCTTATCGATCATTCAGTCGAAACGATCAGCCGCCGGCGGTGATGTCGACGTCCTTCGAGCCTTCCATCGTGTCACCGATGCCGGTGAAGGCGGCCTTCATCTGCGGACCAAAGGCGGTCAGGCAGGCGATGATGGCGACAGCCATCAGAGCAGCGATCAGGCCATATTCAATAGCCGTGGCGCCGGATTCGTCATTGGCGAAGTTCTTGATGAAGTTACGCATGATGTTTCGTCCTTGTTTTCTAAGCGAGCAACAGTTCCACCACCAGGGTCACCGGCTTTGCCCGCTTGACCCCCGTTTGCATGAGCAAGATGCGCCGACGTTCATTAAGGGCGAGTAAAACGAAAACACCTTCTCGAACTTATTGTTGGTTACTGCGCGTTTACTAAACTTTCAGCTGGCAGACGCCGAAAAACAGCCTTCAGGAAATCTTGATCTTTAGGGACGAGCTTGCGGGTCTGGCGCTCGCGCGCGCGCCCTTTTAATGCCTATGGAGCCGCCGCCCATGCCCCGGAACCCCATTCGAACCACAGCGATCCTTGGCGTCGCCGCCATGATCCTCGGCGCCGGCGGCGCCGCGGCGCAGACCCGCCCCATGCACATCGACATCGACAGCTCGACCCGGGTTCAGTTGCGAGCTCCCGCCGGCTCGGTCATCGTCGCCAACCCGCGCATCGCCGACGTCACGGTGGTGGACGCCAACACCCTGTTCATCACGGGCAAGGGCTACGGCGTGACCGATATCGTGGCCGTGGACGCCATCGGACGCCCCCTGTTCCAGAGCCAGGTCGTCGTCAGCGCCGGATCGTCCGGATCTGTCCGCGTCTGGCGCGGCGCCCAGGTCACGGAAATGGCGTGCGGCGCCAGTTGCTCGCCCAGCGTACGCGCCACGCCGACTCCCTGATCCCGGAACGGCTCGATGATGCGCCTCTTCCGCCAGGGCCTGTCGCCTCGCCCGTCCCCCCGACGGCCGGCGCGCGCGCGCGAAGGCTCGGCGGTGGTCGAGTTCGCCATGATCGCCCTGCCCTTCTTCGTCCTGCTGTTCGCCATCCTGGAGATCGGCCTGATCCTTCTGCTCGACGCCGTGGTCGAGACCGCGGTGGCGGACACCGGTCGCCTGGTGCGCACCGGCCAGGCCCAGCAGCAGGCCGTCACCCCCCAGGTCATGAAGCAGAAGTTCTGCGAGCGGATGAGCGTCTTCGCCAAGGATTGCTCGACACGGGCCTATCTCGACGTGCGAGTGATCAACACCTTCACCGAACCCCTGGTGCCGGACCCCACCGCCTCGGGCGTGTTCGATCCGTCCAGCCTGACCTTCCAGCCCGGTGGTCCGGGCGATCTGGTCCTGGTCAGGATCTGGTACGCTCACCCCGTGGTGACGCCCTTCCTGCAACAGGCCATGTCCCGGATGGGCGACGGCAACGTCTTCCTGACCACGACCATGTCCTTCCGCAACGAGCCATACCAATGAGCCGTGTTCGGGCCATCGGCGCCTCGGCCGCACATTTCATCACCCGGCTGGTCGAGGACCGCCGCGGCGTCTCGGCGATCGAATTCACCCTGATCGCCCCGCTGATGATCCTGATCTATTTCGGCCTGACGCAGATCTGCCAGATCTACATGGCCGAACGTCGGACCGGCCACACCGCCGCCATGGTCGCGGACCTGGTGGCCCAGACCGAGACGACAAAGAAGGTCGAGCTGGAGCGTGTCTTCGCCATCGGTCAGTTGATCATGAGGCCCTTTCCCCAGGCCCCGTTGAACGTGCGCGTCACCAGCGTCACCGTGGACGCCAACAAGGTGGCGCGCGTCGACTGGAGCCATAACCGCGGCGCCGGCCTGCCGCCCCTGACCAAGAAAGCGGTCTACAGCGACCTGCCGGCTGGCCTGGTCGATCCGGGCGAGAGTCTGATCGTCGGCGAAACCCGCTACACCTACCCCTCGGGCCTCGCCAAGATGATGCCCAAGGACATCGTCCTCAGCCGCAAATACTATCTGCGCCCCCGCACCGTGAACCAGGTGACCTGCTCGGACTGCTAGGCGCCGACCAGGGCTTCCCGCAAGGCCCTGATCTTGGCCTCCGTCTCCAGACGCTCGCCGTGCGGGTCGCTGTCGGCGACGATTCCCGCTCCGGCCAGGGCGCGCCAGCGCCAGCCCGCCTCGTCCCGATCGAACGACGCCGTTCGGATCAGCACCGAGGCCGTCAGCGCCCCCTCCCCTGTCTCGCGCCCCGCCAGCCCCAGACCGAACAGGGAGCCGCACCACGGCCCGCGCGGCGCCTCATGGCCGGCGATGACCTTCATGGCCTGATGCTTTGGCGCCCCGGTGATCGAGCCCGGCGGAAAGGTCGCCTCCAGCGCCTCGGCGGCGCCGACGTCGGAGCGGGCGGTGGCCGTCACGGTCGAGACCAGATGATGCACCGTGGGGTGGCTCTCGACCTCGAACAGACGATCGACCCGCACGGAGCCGGGCATCGCCGCCCGCGCCAGGTCATTGCGCATCAGATCGACGATCATCAGGTTCTCGGCCCGGTCCTTGGCGCTGGCGGCCAGGGCGGAGGCCAATTCGGCGTCGCGCGCAGGATCAGGATCACGCGGGCGCGTCCCCTTGATCGGCCGGGTCTCGATGCGACCAGACGCCGGGTCGAGGGTCAGGAACAACTCCGGCGAGTTCGACACCAGGGCCCGGTCTTCCAGCCGCCAGAAGGCGCCATAGGCCGCGCCGCGCTCAGCTGACAGCCTCAGGAAGACCTCGAACGGATCACGCCCCGCCTCCAGCCGACCGCTCCAGGCGCGCGCGATATTGGCCTGGAACAACTCACCCTCGGCGATACGCGCCACGACGTCGGCCACCGCGGCCTCATAGGCCCCGGGCTCCGCCTCGCCGGTGAAATCCCTGGCGGGCGCGGACGGGATCACGGGCGCCGTCGCCGCGACCAGCCAGTCCGTCGCACGCCGGACCTGAGCCTGCGCATCCTCCGCGTCGGCGCCTCGTCCCACGGCGAAGAGCTCGGCCGCCAGATGGTCAAAGGCCAGCAGGGCGGGATAGCGCGCCAGCATTAGATCGGGCCAGATCTCTGTCCGGCGTCCGGTCGCCGGTCGCGCTCCGGCGTCATAACTCATCAGGCCGACCACCCCGCCGCCCGCGAAATCCGCATGGCGCAGGGCCTCGAAGGCCGCCCTGTCGTTGACCGGGCCGACCAGCACCCGGTCCGGTTCGCAGCCGACGAAGGACCAGCGTCCGCCGTGTACGCCGGGATCGCCCGCCCCGGCCAGCAGGGCCAGAGCGCCTTCTCGCCGGTTCAGACCCGCGATGACGGCCAAGGGCTCGCGCCAGTCCAGCTTCTGGATGCGCACGACGGGCAGGTTCATGCCGTCAGCCGCGCCCGGATGCGCTCGGCCAGGACAGCGTCCACGCCCAGGGCCTGCTCCAGATAGGCTGCAATCGAGCCGTGCCGCGACGCGATTTCCTTGAAGGCGCCGTCCAGATAGTCGGCCTCGACGCCGAGAAAGGCGACCACCGCGCCGTGCGAGGCCGGGCGGCCGGTCATCTCGGTCAGCTTCCTGGCGATCCCCTCGGCCCGCCCCTCCAGATCGACGGCGACATTGGTCAGCAGATAGTCGCTGATGATGTCCTCGCGCGACACGCCCATCAGGCTGTGGGTCAGGGCCGCCAGCAGGCCGGTGCGGTCCTTGCCCGCCGCGCAGTGGATCAGGACCGGGCCGTCATTGTCGGCCAAGGCCCGGAAATAGCGGCTGAACAGATCGACGTGCGCGTCCTCGAACGGCAGACGGCGATAGGTGTCGGTCATGAAGGCGCGGCCCGACGCCTCGGTCAGGTCGGCCGTCTTCAGAAAGGTGATGTGCGGGGCCTCGCCGCCGTCGTCATGGGCGCTCTCGATCACCTGACCGGCCCAGCCGGCGGGTCGGCGCGACGGCTGATCGCGTCTCTCCCCGGGGCGGCGCAGGTCGACCACGACCGCCAGGTTCAACGCCGACAGCTGCGCCAGATCGGCCTCGGTCGCCCTGGCCTGATGGGCCGAGCGATACAGGCGTCCGCGCGCCATCCGGCTGTCTCCGACGGCGTAGCCGCCGTAGTCGCGAAAGTTGTCGATGGCCTGAAAAGGCGAAAGGCGGTCGCTCATGACCGCCTTCCTTAGACTATTCACCAATCAAGGCTACCGGGCGCCGACCAGACCGGACATGGCGTCCAGATAGGCGACGAAGGCGTCGCGCCCGGCGTTCGTCATGGTCGCCCGCGTCAGGGGCTTGCGGCCCTGAAAAGTCTTGGCCACCTCGACGAAGCCCGCCTCCTCCAGCTTCCTCAAATGCACCGAAAGATTGCCGTCCGTGGCCTGCAGCCGAGCCTTCAACTCGTTGAAGTCGGCGGTACCGACGCCCGAAAGATAGGCCATGATCCCCAGGCGCACTCGGCCATGGATGACCTCGTCGATACGGCCGATGTCGAAGTCCGGCGCTTCATCTTCAACGTCCATTTCAGCCCGCCTTCCTGGCCGCGCCCCGCACCAGAACCAGGCCAGGCACAAGGGCCACGGCGATCAGCAGGGCCAGATAGACGGGATAGATGAGCAGGGCATCGCCCAAACCGGCCAGGACCACGGCGCCGAGGTAGGACGTCAAGCCCACGAGGTTGAGCCAAGTCTTGCGGCTGATGGCTGCAACCACCATCCAGGCCGAACCATAGGCGCCCATAACCACCGTCGGCATCAGCGCCATCACGCTCCACTCTCCGGTGCGCCAACCGAAGACCATCAGCGCCACCCATGTGACGAAAATACCGTAGCCGATGGCCGACCAGGCCGCGCCGACCGACCGGTTCATGCCGCTCGCGCCCGCACAGGCGCTTTCGATCCGGCGGATGAGCACGACCAGAACGATCACGAACACCACGGCCGCGCTCAGCCACAACGACAGGCTTTCCCAGCCTCCATTGGGGATGCGACGCAGTTCCATCATCCACTGGCCGACCGTGGCGGCGCCGAAGATCACAGCGGCGGCGACCAGAACAGATCCGCCCAGCAGCGGCCCCTGCCGCCCCTCCTGGGCCAGGGCCTTCATATAGGCGATGTCGTCTTGGACGGACTGCACTTGATCGCGGGTCATGGCGTATCTCCCTGCCTGTTGAGAGGACAGTGCATCAAGAACTTTATGTTGTAAAGTTCTTTTTCTGAGACGAAGCACGCGCTGCGTGGCAGGCCTTGGCCATGCGCGTCGCCTTTCATCACATCGCCTATCAGCCCCTGAGCGTCTGCAACGCCCTGTCGATCGACCGACTGGAGGCGACCATGCGAAGGGCGGGCCCGCCCTCCGGCGCGGCGATCATGGACATCGGCTGCGCCTATGGCGAGGTGTCGATCCATCTGGCCCGCGCCTTCGACGCCCGCGTCACAGCGGTCGAACTGGACCCGGTCATGGCCGCAGGCGCCGAAGAGCGCATCCAGACCGCAGGGCTGTCGGGGCGGATCCAGGTCCGGCGCGAGACCTCGGCGGCGGCCCTCGCGGCCCTGCCCGCCTTCGACCTGATCCTGGCCATCGGCTCGACCGAGCCGGCGGGCAAGGGATTACGTGAACCCGCCGACGTCTTCGCCGCCCTGGCCGCCCACCTGACGCCGGGCGGCGCCCTGATCTGGGGCGACCTGTTCTGGAAGGCGGAACCGCCCGCGCCCTTGCGTCAACTGGTCGAAACCGGCGGCTATTATGTCAGCCACGAGGCATGGCAGGCGGCCGCCCGCACGGCAGGACTGACCGTCGTCACCGCCGAAATCAGCGACGGGGACGAATGGGCCGTCTATCGCACGACGATGGAGACGGCGATCACCGACTGGCTGGACGGCCATCCCGACCACCCCGACGCGCCCGGCGTCGCCGCCACCGCCCACCGCATCAAGATGATGTTCGACTTCGGCGCCGACTACCTCGGCTTCGGCCTCTACCTGTTCCGCAAGGGCTGAAAGAAAAAGGCGCCCGGAGACATCCCCCGAGCGCCTTCATCATCAGTCGTCAACCTGGCGGCCCATGGCCTCAAGTAGCGCGAAGCGCGGTAGGCCCGCTCAGAATGAGCGAGCCGCCGCGCGGCGAGCGATAGCGCCCTTCTTCTTACCGGAAGGGCGGCTCGTCGAAGGCGCGCAGCTTGCGCGAGTGCAGTCGTGCGCCCTCGGCCCGTAGCAGGTCGACGGCCTGGATGCCGATCTGCAGGTGCTCCGAGATCGAACCTTCGTAGAAACGGTTGGCCTGGCCCGGCAGCTTGATCTCGCCGTGCAGCGGCTTGTCCGAGACGCACAGCAGGGTCCCGTAGGGCACGCG
The DNA here is from genome assembly GCF_055397675.1 of Brevundimonas sp. T2-11. Taxonomy (NCBI): domain Bacteria; kingdom Pseudomonadati; phylum Pseudomonadota; class Alphaproteobacteria; order Caulobacterales; family Caulobacteraceae; genus Brevundimonas; species Brevundimonas sp. T2-11. The sequence goes on along the minus strand of NZ_AP027920.1, from coordinate 247,403 downwards.
GAAGCGATAGCCCTGGGCCGCGATGGTGGCGGATTCCATGTCGATGGCGACGGCGCGGCTCTGGTTGAAGCGCAGGGCCGACTTGGAATAGCGCAACTCCCAGTTGCGGTCGTCGGTGGTGACCACGGTGCCGGTGCGCAGCCGCTTCTTGACCTCTTCGCCCGGCGCGCCCGAGACCAGCTTGGTCGCGTCATAGAGGGCGCGTTGCACCTCGGCGATGTTCGGCACCGGAATGTCGGCGGGCAGAACCGCATCCAGCACGTGGTCGTCGCGCAGATAGGCGTGGGCCAGGACGTAGTCGCCGATGGTCTGGCTGGCGCGCAGGCCGCCGCAGTGACCGATCATCATCCAGGCGTGGGGACGCGTGACCGCCAGGTGGTCGCAGATGGTCTTGGCGTTCGACGGTCCGACCCCGATGTTGACCAGGGTGATGCCCTGACCGTCCGGCCGCGTCAGGTGATAGGCCGGCATCTGATGGCGACGCCAGGCGGCGTCCATGATGGCGACTTCCGGGTTCGGCGTGGCGCGGTCGATGACCACGCCGCCGGCGCAGGACAGGGTCTCATAGGGGCTGTCCGGATCGGCCAGCTGAGCGCAGGCCCAGCGCACGAACTCATCGACATAGCGATGGTAGTTGGTGAACAGGACGTAGGACTGGACGTCCTCGACCGGCGTGCCGGTGTAGTGGCGCAGGCGGGCCAGGGAGAAGTCGGTGCGCAGGCCGTCGAACTGGGCCAGGGGGAAGTCCTCGCCCGGCGCGAACAGGCCGTCCGAGATCTCGTCGCCGATATGGGCCAGGTCCGTGGTCGGGAACCAGCGCGCGATGGCCGCCGTCATGGAGCTGTCCAGCGCCACGCCGGAGCCGTCCAGCACATAGGGGAAGGGAATTTCCTGATCCGACGGTTCGACCGTGATCGTCGCGCCGTATTCGGTCGCCAGAAGGGTCAGCTGTTCCAGCAGATAGTCGCGGTACAGGTCGGGACGGGTGACGGTGGTCGTATAGACGCCAGGGCGGGACAGGCGGGCGAAGGCCCGCGTCTCAAGGTCCTGGGGACGGTCGCCGAACCAGCTGACGGTCAGCCTGGGATAGGCGAACAGGCCGGCGGCCCTGGCCTCGGGATCGGCGCGTTCGCCGGTCTCGAGGAAGCGCTTCACTGCGGCTCGCAGATTGGCGACGGATTGATTGTAGAGGGTTTCGAGGCGGTCCAGCGCCGCCTGGGGGGTCATCTTGTCTGTCATGACTTCCTCTAGCGGAAAACCGTGACCATGGCGAGACGGGGGAAACACAAGGACACGACTGTTGACCGGAACCGGCGGTTGGCGTTCCGCTGTCGTCAGGAGGACACGCCCATGATGAGACGCCTGATCTGCGCCGCCGCCACCCTGTCGGCGCTGACCGCCGCGCCCGCCTTCGCCGAGGTGAAGTCGGCGACGCCCGGCGGGTTCGAGGTTGGCGGCGTAATCGCCGTCAAGGCCCCGCCCGCGCGGGTCTGGGCCGTGCTGACCACTCCTGACGACTGGTGGAGCCGCGACCACCGCTGGTTCAGGAACTCGACCCTGTCGCTCGACCTCGCTCCCGGCGGCTGCTGGTGCGAAACGGCGGCGGACGGCCGCGTTTCGCGTCATCTGGAAACATCCCTGGTCGAACCGGGATCGAAACTGGTCCTGCGCGGAGGACTGGGACCGCTCCAGGGTCAGGGCGCAAGCGGCGGCCTGACCTTCGACGTCAAGGCCGAAGGCGAAGGCAGCGTCCTGAACTGGTCCTACATCGTGGGCGGGTACACGCCGGGCGGTCTGGAGAACTGGGCCACGCCAGTCGATGGCGTTCTGTCGGCGCAACTGGCCAATCTGAAAACGCGCGTCGAGGCCGCCGACTAGACCAGTTCGCGGCTGAAGAAGGCTGTCGCTGCCTCCGTCAGCCTCGCCTGGCGGGACTCGACCAGGCTCTGGACCCGGCCGCCAGCGGCCTCGATCCGGGGTGTCAGCATGGTCGCGGCCTGACCCCGTCCGCCCAGCCAGAGCGGCGCGGCGTCAGCCCGGACATAGGCCTCGGGTCGGGTCGCAGTCAGGTCGGGCCTTGTCGCCGGCCTCCGCTCCAGCGCGCCCGCCGCCCGGATCAGATCGGACCGCCCCAAGGCGGCCATGTAGCGCCGATCCAGTGCGAGCATCAGGGCGACGTTCGCGCCTTCCCCCAGCCCCAGAACGCCCAACCGCGTCGGATCACCACCGAACCCCGCCGCCCGGTCCGCGACCCAAGCGGTCGCGAGGGCGGCGTCCGCGATCACCAGAGCCTCCGAGCCGCGCATCGTCCGCAGGTCCGCCAGGGCGAGGACGAAGCCGCGTCGCGCCAGCCGCCGCGCAGTCCGACGCCCCTCGCCGCGCCCGTCATCGAACAGCATCAGCAACGGCCGCCCCGTCGCACCCTGAAGGGCGTATATCTCGACCGTCTGGCGCGGATCGGGGCCATAACCCAGCCTCGCGCCTTTGCGCCCGGCCGCCCATGCGTCGCCGAACGGCGCGGCCATGAGACCGCCGAACAGGGAGAGAAACAGGCCTCGTCGGGTCATGACGCTCCGGCGAAAAGGGAAGACCCTTATCGCCACAGACCGCGCACCGCTCAACCGCCCCGCTTCGTCCTCAGGCCTTGCGCACCGCCGGCCGTCGCCGTTTCGGCAGGCCGCTGGGATTGCCCCAGAAGGTGAAGACCGCCAGCGAACCCAGCAGGGTCAGGGCCACGCCTGAAGCCGCGACCACCAACCGATAGGCCAGGCCCCCGACCTTGGCGGCATGGATCGGATACTGGGCGTTCGCGACCCTCAAGCCGAGCGGCAGGGTCAAGGCGTCGCGCGCGCCCACGATGCGGCCGTCCCCCGGGTCGAACCAGACCTGGGTCCGGCCATTGGGCAGCCACTCCGCCGCGCGCCGCATCCGCAGGCTGATCAATCCCCCTGGCTTGGTCGGCAGGGACAGGATGCGCAACTCGGCGTCAGGAAAGCGGCCTTGCGCCTCGGCCATCATGGCGGGCCAGTCCAGATCGGACGACAGGGCGCCGCCTTCATGCTTCGGTGCGGCCATGATCGCCTTCAGGTCCTTGCCCGGCGAAAGAGCCACGGCCAGACCCTCGTAGAGCGGCAGGGCCAGGATGGCGCCCGTCGTCAGGACCACCGCCAGCACTGGCGCGCTCCACACCCCCATGTCGCGGTGATGCTTGACGATCCCGGCCCGCTTCCAGGTCCTGGGCAGGACGGCGAAGACGAAGGTCCGCCGCGTCGGCCACCACAGGATCACCCCGGTGATGACAAAGCCCAGACCGGCCAGGCCCGCGACCCCGGCGATGGTCTTTCCGACATCGCCGATCAGCAGATAGTGGTGCAGGTCGAACAGCCACAGTTCGGGCCGCGCCCACAGGCTGTCCCAGCGCGCCACGACCTGACCCGACTGGGTCGCATAGGCCCCGCGCTTCTTGTCCTCATAGTTCAAACGGTGAACGCCCAGCCGTTCGTCCGCCAGGATGACCGAACGCGGCCGTTCAGGCGCCGAGAAGGCCCGATCCAGCGCCGCGCCGATGAGTTGGGGGTCCGAAACCCGCGCCTCGGTCGCGTGGGGCACGACGGCGCGCAACCAGTCGTCCTTGAACACCAGAACGGTTCCGGTCAGCCCCAGGACGAACAGCAGCAGGCCGATCAGCCCCCCGGTCCAGCGATGCGCCAGTCGGACCAGACGCATCAGAAGCGACGGTCCCACCCGAGGGTGAAGGAGCGGCCCCGGCCGGCGAAGTAGCGCAGGTTGTCGGTCGGATTGCTGGTGTCGGAGCTATAGGTCACATAGTCCTCGTTGAAGAGGTTCTGCACCGCCAGCGACACGCCCCCGAACGAGAAGTCGTAGCGCAGATAGGCGTCGGCCACGGTGTAGCCTTCGAAATTGTTGCGCACGTCGCCGCCTTCGAAGTCCCGCGCCAGATAGGCCTGGACCTGCAGGCGCGCCGACAGCGGACCATTGGCGTAGATCGCCGCCGCATTGATCCGGTCCGGCGAGATGTTGGCGCCGTCCAGATCCTGATCCACCCGCCCGTCGTCATTGGTGTCGGTCTGGCCGCGCAGGCGCGCATAGCCGGTCGAGACCGTCAGCCCCTCGATCGGGGTGCGGGCGCGCAGGTTCAGCTCCAGCCCCTCGATCTCCACCGCCTGACGCTGGACGTCATAGACGCCGTCAGGGTTGCGAACGAGGAACTGCCCCAGGTCCGACGAGGACCAGAAATAGGTCGCCCCGGCCTCGAACGGTCCGCGCTTCACCTCCAGACCGATCTCCTGATTGTCCGAGACCACGGGGCTGATGTCGAGGAAGCTGTCGACCTGGACGCCGTCCACGTTGATCGAGCGCAGGATGCGGCCGACGTCCGGCACGGTATAGCCCTCGGCGTAGCTGGCGTAGGCGCGCACGCCGTCCATCGGCTCATAGACCACCCCGCCGTTGACCAGCGTCGCCTCGAACTTGGGCGTGCCGCCTTTCACACGACGCGAGCCGTAGGAGGCCAGGGTGGTGAAGTCGTTGACCGACAGCTCGACGTTTTCCTGACGCACGCCGCCCGCCAGACGCACCTTGCCGTCAAACAGGCGCATGTTGGCCTGAACGAAGGGGGCGACGCTCTGGAACTCGGTCGGCGGCACCCAGGCGCGGTTGGTGGCGATCAGAAGCTGTTCGGTGCGGTCCTTCAGAGTGTCCAGGCCGAGGGTGGCGGTCAGGCCCGGAACGCCCGGCACGGCGCGCTCATAGCTGGCGCGCGCGCCCAGCTTGCGCGAGCGGTTCGACGACTGGTCGAACAGGGTGCCGATGGGGGCGATGCTGGCGTCCTGCATGGTGGCGGAACGGTCGCCGCCGAAGGTGTCGCGCGTGCGGTTGAAGAAGACCTGGGCGCTGAAGTCGCCGCCCCACAGATCGCTGTCGGTCAAAGAGGCCGAAACCGTCTCGACGCGGTTGCCGGCGGGCTCGCCCTCGATCTGGCCGCGCTCGCTGCTGGCCGGACGGCCGATGGTGCGATCGCCAGGGATACGGACATAGTCGCCGTCGCCCTTAAGTTCGAAACGGTTGGCCAGAAGATCAAGGCGCACCGTGTCCGTCAGATCCCAACCGAAGCGGCCGAAGAAGGACAGGGCCTTGGAATCCTGCACCTCGCCCTGGGTGTTGTCCACGCCGACCCGGCGGCCGTTGGCGTCATAGAAGGCGCCGCGCTGATCATAGGCCACGCCGAAGACGCCGTCGAAATCACCGTGGCGATAGGCGGCCAGACCGCCCAGCTTGGCCCCGATCCCGTCGCCTTCCGGTCCGCCCGAGCTGGACACCTGGGCCAGCATCCGCCCCGTCAGGCCGTCCTCGGTCGGCGCGCCTACCGTCACCTGATTGACCACGCCGCCGGTGGCGCCGATGCCCTGCAGGGCGTTGGAGCCGTAGATCAGCTCGACCCGGTCCACGAAGAAGGGGTCGATCGTATAGCCGTCGCGCGACCCGTCCCGGATCGGGGTCGACTGCGGGATGCCGTTGATGGCGAACAGCGGCGAGCGACCGCGCAGGCTCTCGCCCGAGCCAGTCAGCTTCTGCCGCGTCGGTGAGAAGGACGGCGACAGGGTCGCGACAGCGTCGATCACCGAGCCGCTGATAGCCACCTGTTCCGACAGGGCCTTGCGATCGATGACATCGACCGTCATCGGCAGGGCGCTGGCCGGCAGGACCGTGCGCGCCGCCGTCACCACGACCTCCCCCACAGTGCTGACCTCGGGCTCCTGCCGCGTCGCCTGGGCGGCGGCGGTCGAGGCGAATGCGGTCCCGGCCAGCAGGGCCGAAACAGCGACAAGGCCGGACGATCGGCGCAGCGACAAGACGGGCGAGGCGAAGGGCATGAGGGGGAGGCTCCAGAAGAAGGCCCCGCGCTTAAATGCAATTGCGAGCGACTTGCAATACAATTCCGCCCGACTGGAGACGTGGAAACATCCCGTTCGTCACACTTCACTCACCAATTTGTCGTAAAATATTTACATTGAAAAAATTGAGCGCATAATTCGCTCTGAGTCCGGAGCGAATTCCGGCCAAGGGAGGATACCGCATGCGCCTGATCGCCGTCGCCGTCTCGACCCTGCTGCTCGCCGGAGCCGCGCCCGTTCTGGCCCAGAGCCCCGAGCAGAGTCCGCAGGCCCAAAGGCCGCAGCCGACGCGCGTCTCGGCCGTGCAGCCGCAACGCGTGGTGCTGATCTGCGAGAGCGACGCCGCCACTCGCACCGCCTTCACCCGCCAGTACGGCGCCGAGCCGGTCTTCCTGACCGCACGCGAAGCCGTCGAGGCCAAGACGGCCGGTCAAACCTGGACCACGCCGCGCTGCATGACCGAGCGCGAACATGGCCGCTATGTCCAGCTGACCCAGGCCTACGCCGCCCACTAACCCCGTTCCGGAACGACAAAGGGCGCGGCCATCGCTGGCCGCGCCCTTCTTCATGGTCGAATGACCGGCCTACTTGGCCAGATACTTGTCCAGCCAGCCGAACACCTCGTTGTGCCATTGCAGGCTGTTGGCCGGCTTGAGCACCCAGTGGTTCTCGTTGGGGAAGAAGACCAGACGGCTGTCGATGCCTCGACGCTGCAGGGCGGTGAAGGTCGACAGGCCCTGGGCCGTCGGGATGCGGTAGTCGAGGTCGCCCTGGACCACCAGCATCGGCGTCTTCCAGTTCTGGACGTGGTTGGCCGGGTTGAACTTCTGATAGCCCTCCGGGTTTTCCCACGGCGTGCCGCCGTATTCCCACTCGGTGAACCACAGCTCCTCGGTCGAATAGCCCATGCCGAAGGTGTCGAAGACGCCGTCATGGTTGACCAGGCACTTGAAGGCGTCAGACCAGTTGCCGGCGATCCAGTTGATCATGTAGCCGCCGTAGGAGGCGCCCAGGGCGCAGGCGTTGGCCCCGTCCAGGAACCCGTACTTCTGCTGAGCGAAGGCCCAGCCCTTCTGCAGGTCTTCCAGCGGACGATCGCCCCAGTGCTGGCTGATGGCGTCGGTGAACTCCTGGCCGTAGCCGGTCGAGCCGTGGAAATCGATCATCACCACCGCATAACCCGCGCCCGCATAGGTCTCGGGGTTCCAGCGGTAGGACCAGCTATTGCCGAACGAGCCCTGGGGGCCGCCGTGGATCAGGAAGGCGACCGGGTATTTCTGACCCTCGACATAGTCAGCCGGCTTGATGACGAAACCGTGCACCGTCTCGTCGTTCCAGCCGGGGAAGCTGAACTGCTCGAACTGACCGAAGGCCTTGCCGGCCAGCTGCGGGTTCACATTGGTCAGGCGACGCGGCATCTCGCGACCGCGCCAGGTCTTGAAATAGAGATCGCTGGGCGAGGTCAGGGTGTCGACCGCCATGACGAAGCCCGAGGGCGTCTGCTGGAAGGCGCCGACATGGCCTTCACCCGTCAGCGGCATGACCGAGCCGTTGCGCGTGTCAATGGCGAACAGGCGGGTCTGACCGACGTCACCGGCCGTGGTGTAGAGGGTCTTGCCGTCCGCCGACCATTGCAGGCCGTCGGCCGAGCGATCCCAGTTGGCCGCGATCTGGCGCGTCTGGCCCGTCGCCACGTCGCGCAGGAAGATCGAATACTTGTCCGCCTCGAAGCCCGGGCGGGCCATAGCGCGATAGGCCAGGGTCTGGCCGTCCGGCGAGAAGACCGGGCCGGTGTCCCAGGCCGGGTTGGCCTCGGTCAGGTTGGTCAGCTGGCCCGGGGCCGAAACGGCGACGCTGTAGAGGTCGAAGTCCGTGCTCCACGGCTCGCTCTTGCCCGCTTCGCGCGCCGAGAAGACCAGTGAACGGCCGTCCGGGGCGAAGACGAACTCGCTCTCGTCGCCGAACGGCTTGGAGGGGGTGTCGCCGTCAAAGCCCTTGGTGACCCAGACCGGATCGCCGCCCGCCTTGCCGTCCGCGCCGATGGTCTGGACGAAGAGGTGGTTCTGGGTGTGGTCGCTCCAGGTGTCCCAATGACGCACGAACATCCGGTCATAGACCTGACCCGTCGACTTCACCTCGGCGGCGGCCCTGGCGCGCTCGACCGAGGCGTTCAGGTCGGCGGCTTCGGGATAGACGGCCAGCGACACGGCCACCGCGTCGCCCGCGGCGTTGATGCGGTAGGCGTTGACGTCGGTCGGCAGGCTGGTGACCTGGATCGCCGTCGCGCCCATGTCGGCGGAGACCCAGACCTGGCTCGACCCCGAACGGCCCGACAGGAAGTAGAGCTTGCCGTCGGCGCCCCAGCGCGCCGTGTTGGCGCCGCCTTCGGAGATGGCCAGCTTCTGCGCCTCGCCCTCGCCCTTCAGGCTCAGGATGTAGAGGGCGCTGGAGCGGCGGTTGGCCGCCACATCGGTCTGCGTCAGCGAATAGACCACCCACTCGCCGTCCGGCGACACCTGGGGATCGCCCAGGCGGTTGGCCGAGATCATGTCCTGATAGGTGAAGGCGTTCGACGCCGCCGGCGCCGAGACTGCGGCAAGCGCGGGCGCTTCGGCCAGGGCCGGCAGGGCCGAGGCCGTCAGCAGGGCGACGGCGCTCAGGCCGGACAGAAGATGGGACAGACGGCGCATGGGCGCTCCTCAAGCGGATTTCGATCTGCCCGAAGGCCTATACCCCCATGCGCCGCCCGCAAAGTCCCGTTTTAGTCCTGCCCCTCCGCCGTCCAGCGCGCGGTCCAGTCCAGAATCTCCTGCTGCCAGTCGACCCAGGTCCGGGGCTTCAGCACCCAGTGGTTCTCGTCCGGGACGTGGACGAAGCGGCTGGGAACGCCCTCGCGCTGCAGGGCCGAGAAGGTGGCCAGCCCCTGCTCCATCGGCACGCGGAAGTCCCTGGACCCGTGCAGCACCAGCATCGGCTTCTTCCAGTCCGCGACATAGGTCTCGGGGTTGAAGGCGTCGTACAGGTCCTTGCGCGTCCAGCTGGGGCCGCCGAACTCGTGAATGAAGTTGCCGATGTCCATGGCGTTCATCAGCTGCGGCACGTCGAACACCCCGGCGTGGTTGACCAGGCAGCGCCACGGCCCGTTCCACTTGCCCGCGATGGTGTTGACCATATAGCCGCCGTAGGAGGCGCCCAGGGCGCAGGCCCGGTCGCCGTCGATCCACGGATTGGCCGCCAGGGCGGCGTCCCAGCCCTTCTGCAGGTCTTCCAGCGGGCGGTCGCCCCAGTGGTCGTTGATCGCGTCTGTGAAGGCCTGACCGTAACCCGGCGAGCCGTGGAAGTTGACCATGACCACCGCATAGCCTGCGGCCGTATAGACCTGCGGGTTCCAGCGATAGGACCAGCTCTCCGTCCAGGGCGACTTTGGCCCGCCGTGGATCAGATAGACGGCCGGATACTTGCGACCTTCGACATAGCCGGCGGGCTTGAACACCCAGCCATGCGCCGTCTCGTTGTTCCAGCCGGCGAAACTGATGGCCTCGGCTTCCGGCAGGTCCAGCCGGGCCAGAAGGTCGGCGTTGTGCTGCGTCGCCTGACGCGCCGCGCCGCCGTTCCTCGATACAAAGACCTGGGTCGGGGCGGTGAAGCTGTCGTGGGCGTAGGCCACCACGCCCGCCGCCTCGTCGAAGGCGTTGACCGCGCCGTCGCCGGACAGGGCCTTGACCGCGCCGGTGCGGGCGTCGATTTCGAACAGGCGGTTCTGGCCCTCGTCCGAGGCGGTGACGTAGAGCGCCCGGCCGTCCGATCGCCAGGTCAGGCCCGATGGTCCGCGATCCCAGTTGGTCAACTGGCGCGCATTGGCGCCGCTGGCGTCGGCGATCATGACCACGGCCTGATCCCCGCCGACGTTCTCGCGCGGCGAAGACAGCCAGGCCAGGCGACGGCCGTCGGGCGAGAAGGCCGGATTGCCGTCCGCGCCCCGGTTGCCCTCGGTCAGATTGACCGGGGCCCCGCCGTCCAGCGACACGCGGTAGAGGTCGCTGTTGTTGGTGAAGGGCTCGCCCGCGCCCTGCTTCTGGGTGCTGTAGATAAGGGTCTTGCCGTCGCGCGACAGGGTGAAGTCGCCGTCGCCCGCCGCCACGTCGGCGTCCAGACCTGGCATCAGGTCGCGCGCCTCGCCGCCCGCCAGACCGGAGCCGTTCAGCGGCTGGCTGAACAGGTGGGTGCGGCGCCCGTCGGCCCAGTGGTCGAACACCCGCAGCGGCAGGCGGTCATACCCCTGCAGCCCGCTCCTGGCGCGCTCGGCCAGTCGATCCTTGACGCATTGCAGGGTGGCGCAGTCGGTGAAGACCGAGACGGCCAGGATCAGCGAACGCCCGTCCTCGGCGATGCGGAAGCCCGAGACGTCGATCGGCAGGGTGGTCACCTGGGCCGCCGCCATACCCTCGCGGTCAGCGCGCCAGACCTGGTTCGAGCCCCCGCGCGAGGACAGGAAATAGATGGCCTGACCGTCCGGCGCCCAGCGCGCGCCCGAGGCGCCGCCCTCGGAAATCGCGAGCTTGCGCGGCGGCGTCCCGTCGACCTCGGCCAACCACAGGGCGTTGACGCCCTTATTGCCGTCCCAGTCGGTCGTGCGCACGGCGTAGAGGATGCGGCGGCCGTCCGGCGAGACGCGCGGATCGCTGACCCGCTCCATCATGGCCAGCTCCTTGACCCCCAGCCCGACGCGGGCGGCGGGGGCCTCGGCGGCCGGCGCAGCGGCGGTCTGGACCGCTTCGCTCAAGGCCAGGGCGGGCGAAGCCGCCGTCATCAAGGCGCCGAAGGCGGCGGCCAGCATCCAGCGTGATTGCATCTTCAAACCCATCCCTGAAACAGCATCGCTGGATTGATAGGCCGTCGAATCCGCAGCGCCAAGCCGCTTGCCGCCGTCGCCCGGAGCGGCGACAAGCAGGGGCATGAGTCCCGCCTCGCCCCATATCGTCGACGTCCTGATCGCCGAGCGCGCGCCGCGCCTGACGCAGTCGGCCGCCTGGCCGCTGGTCCGCCCCGCCCTCTACGGCCTGCTGGACTACGCCAAGGCGCGGCGCATGGCCGACGCCATCGGGCCGATGGGCGGGCGTCAGGCCTTGGACTATGTGTCCGACCTGCTGGAACTGACGGTTGAGACGCAGAACCTGAACCGCCTGCCCGCCACAGGCCGTTGCCTGGTGATCTGCAACCACCCGACCGGCATCGCTGACGGACTGGCCGTCCACGACGCCCTGCGCACCGTGCGCGACGATCTGATCTATTTCGCCAACGCCGACGCTCTGCGGGTCTCGCCTCGCCTGGCCGAGACCGTCGTCCCGGTCGAATGGGTCACAGCCAAGCGCACCCGCGAGAAGACCCGCGCCACGCTGCAATCGGCGAAAGACGCCTTCGAGGCCGAGCGCTGCGTGGTCATGTTCCCCGCCGGGCGACTGGCCCGCGTGGATGAGCAGGGCCGCCTGACCGATCCCGAATGGGCCACCACGGCGGCGTCTCTGGCGCGCAAGTACGAGGCCCCGGTCATCCCGATCCACGTCGCCGGGCCGACCAGCCGCCTGTTCCACCTGTTCGACCGCTTCTCCCAGGAATTGCGCGATATCACCCTCTTCCATGAACTGCTGAACAAGCAGGGCCGCGAGTTCGACCTCAGCGTCGGCTTGCCCATCGCCCCCGACCGGCTCGACGTGGACGCCGCCCGCGCCACTGAGGCGCTGAAGACCTTCGTCGAACGCACCCTGGCCGCCGACCCCGACGCGGTGTTCGCATGACGACTTTCGAACTCTCTGACGCTGACGCCACCACCCGTCTGGGTCAGGCCATCGCCCCCCTGCTCGAGCCCGGCGAAGCCGTCCTGCTCTACGGCCCGCTGGGCATGGGCAAGTCGACGCTGGCGCGCGGCCTGATCCGCGCCCTGACCTCGCCCGACGAGGACGTGCCCAGCCCGACCTTCACCCTGGTGCAGTTCTACGAGAGCGACCCGCCCGTCGCCCACTTCGACCTCTATCGCCTCAGCCGTCCCGAAGAAGCCTTCGAGGTCGGCCTGGACGAGGCGCTGGACGAGGGCTGCGCCCTGATCGAATGGCCCGAACGTCTGGGCGACGACCCCGGTCAAATGCTCGGCCCCGACCGGCTGACGGTCGAAATCTCGGAACCCGCCCCTCAAGCAGCCGCCCTCCGCGAGGGCGGCGATAGGGGCCTCTCTGGAAGAGTTGCGACCGTATCTGGCGCAGGATCGTGGGAAGCCAAATTGAAGGAACTCCATGTCTGACCGCGAAGCCCTCCGTCTCGACTTCCTGCGCTCGGCCGGCCTGGCCGGGGCCGTCCGCGCGCCCCTGCCCGGCGACGCCTCGACGCGGCGTTATGAGCGCCTGACGACGCCCTCGGGCGCCTCCCTGATGCTGATGGATCAGGCCCCCGCCGCCGAAAGCCGCCCCTGCGATCCGTCGTGGACGCCGCAGCAGCGCCACGCCCACGGCTGGAACGCCGTCGCCCGCCTGTCGGCCGGACGCATCGAGGCCTTCGCCGCCGTCGCCGCCCATCTGAAGTCGCTGGGCCTGTCGGCGCCCGAAATCATCGCCGTCGACGCCCCCAACGGCCTGGCCGTGATCGAGGACTTCGGCGACGCCCTGTTCGCCCGCGTCATCGAGGACGGCGCCGATCCCGCCCCCCTCTATCGCGCCGCCGTCGAGGCCCTGGCCGTCCTGCACGCCGCCCCGACGCCCGATGTCCTGACCGGCCCGGCGGGCGACTGGCCCCTGCTGACCTATGACCAGACCGCGCTGCAGGGCGGGGCCGACCTGTTCGTCGACTGGCTGCCGAAACTGGTCCCGTCGCTCAGCTTCGATGACGCCGCCATCGCCGAATGGCGCGCCGTCTGGGCCCCGATCACGGCGGCGGGCGAGGCGGGCGCCGCCGTCATGGCCCACCGCGACTATCACGCCGAGAACCTGATCCGGCTGGACGGCAAGACCGGCGCCGCCTCGGTCGGCATGATCGACTTCCAGGACGCGGTGAAGGCCCATCCCTCGTGGGACCTCCACTCCCTGTTGCAGGACGCCCGCCGCGACGTGGCGCCCGAGTTGGAAGCCCTGGCGCTCGACCACTATTTCACCCTGCGCCCCGAAACCGACCGCGAAGCCTTCATGGCCGCCTACGCCGGGCTGGCGGCGCTGAACGAGGCGCGCATCCTCGGTATCTTCGCCCGCCTGATCGCCCGCGACGCCAAGCCGAAATACGCCGCCTTCATGCCCCGCATGTGGGCCCACCTGAACGCCAACCTGAAGGCGCCGGGCCTCGAAGCCGTCGTCGGCTGGATGGACCGCCACGTGCCCGAGGATCTCCGTCGATGAGCCCCCCCAAGACCGCCATGGTTCTCGCCGCCGGGCTCGGCACGCGGATGCGCCCCCTGACCAACGACCGCCCCAAGGCCCTCGTCGAAGTCGGCGGCCGCGCCCTGATCGACCACGTCCTCGACCGGCTGGCCAAGGCAGGCGTCGAGAAGGCCGTGGTCAACGTCCACTGGTTCGCCGACCGGTTGGAACACCATCTGGCCGCCCGCACCCGCCCCGCCATCACCATCTCTGACGAGCGCGCCGAACTGCTGGAGACCGGCGGCGGCCTGAAGAAGGCCCGCCCCCTGCTCGGCGACGATCCCGTCTTCGTGGCCAATATCGACAGCGTCTGGATCGACCGGGGCGACGCCCTCGCAGACCTGATCCATCTGTGGGACCCCGAACGCATGGACGCCGCCCTGCTGCTGGCCAAACGCGAAGGCTCCATCGGCTTCGAGGGCGGCGGCGACTTCTTCTTCGGCGACGACGGCCGCCTGACCTTCCGGGGCGAGGCGGCCCACGCCCCCTTCGCCTACATGGGCGTCCACATCACCCGGCCCGGCTACGCCGACCACGGCCCCGACGGCCCCTTCTCGCTCAGCCCCCTGTGGCGCGCCTCCGCCGCCGAGGGCCGCCTGTTCGGCTGCGTGCTGGACGGCGACTGGATGCACGTCGGCGACCCCGAGGCCCGCGACGAGGCCGAAGCGCGGCTGAAAGAAGAAGCCTGATGTCCACGGGGGGCCGCTTCGATCCGTTCGCCGGAACCGGCCCGCGCTGGCGCGCCGTCCCCGCCTGGCGGCCCTTCCTCGAAGACCTCGCGGCCGGCGTGCTGAACTGGCTGGGCGATCAGACGCCCGAGACCCTGACCGACGCTGTCATCCTGCTGCCCAACCGCCGCGCCGCCCGCGCCTTCTCCTCGGCGCTGGGCAAACTGGCCGGCGACCGCCCTGTCCTGCTGCCCCAGGTGCGCCCGCTCGGCGATCTGGAGGAGGACGAACCGCCCTTCGCCCCCGGCGAACTGGGTCTGGACCTGCCCCCCGCCATCCCCGCCCTGACGCGCCGTTTCGAGATGGCGCGGATGATCGCCGAGGAATTCGAGCCGGGGATGAAGCCCCTGCGCGCGCTGGAAATGGCCGACGCGCTGGGCGGCTTCCTCGATTCCTGCCAGCTGGAGGAGGTCCCGGACCTGTCGCGCATCGCCGGGCTGGCCGAGCAGGATCTGGCCGCCCACTGGCAGGACAGCGCCCGCTTCCTCGGCCTCGCGGTCGAGGCCTGGCCCAGACGGCTGGAAGCCTTGGGTCTGGTCGATCCGGCCTGGCGCCGCGCTGCCCTGCTGCGCCGTCTGGCCGAGGCCTGGGACACCCGCCCGCCGCAACAGCCGGTCATCGCCGCCGGTTCGACCGGCACCGTCCCCGCCGCCGCCGACGTTCTGGCCGCCGTAGCCCGCAGCCCCCAGGGCGTGGTCGTCCTGCCCGGCCTCGACCTTGATCTGGCCGACGGGGTCTGGGACCGTATCGACGACCAGCATCCCCAGGCGGCGCTGAAGGCCCTGCTGGAGCGCGCCCAAATCTCGCGCGATCAGGTCCGCCCCTGGTTCAAGCCCGCCGTCGAGCCCCGCATCGAGGCGCGCGGTCTGGCTCGCCAGCGCCTGATCAACGAGGCCCTGCGCCCCGCCGAGGCCACCGACGACTGGCGCGCCGAGATCGCCCGCCTGCGCGCCGACGCCGCCGAGGCCGGTCAGGCCGCCGATCCCATCAACGAGGGCCTGAAGGGCCTGTCGGCGCTGTCCGTCCGCGCCGAGGAAGAGGCCGCGACCGCCATCGCCCTGCTGATGCGCGAGACGCTGGAGCGCCCCGGCGAAACCTGCGCCCTCGTCACGCCAGATCTGGACCTGTCGCGCCGCGTCGAGGCCCGGCTGGCGCGCTGGGGCATCATCCCCGACGCCTCGACCGGGGCCCCCCTGTCGCGGATGAGCGCCGGGGTTCTGGTCGATCTCGCCGCCCGCTTCATCGAGACGCCGCTGAAGCCCCAGACCCTGCTGGGCCTGATCAAGCATCCGCTGACCCGCCTCGACCTCGACGACACATCCTTGGCCGACGCCGCATCGGCGCTGGAGGAGCACGCCCTGCGCGGCCCGCGCCCGCGCGACTGGGCCGAGGTGCAGAAACGTCTGCTCAAAGCCGCCGAACCCGGTCGCGGCGGCCAGCCCCTGCCCGAGTGGAAGGCCGCCCGCCTGTCCGGCGCCCGCGCCCTGGCCGCGCGCCTGGAAGCCCTCGCCGCCGAAGCCCTGTCCGTCTTCACGCCCACCGCCGCCCCCGACGCCGCCGCCCGCGCCCTGACCGCCCTGATCGAGGCGCTGGCCGGTCAGAACGCCTGGGCCGGTCCCGACGGCGAGGCCGCCGCCTCCCTGCTGTCCGCCCTGATCGACGGCGGCGGGTCGCTGGGCGCCGTCAGCCGCGCCGACTTCGCCGCCCTGGTCGCCGGTCTGCTGGGCGAGGAAACGGTGCGCACCGGCGGCGCCACCCATCCGCGTCTGCGCATTCTGGGGGCCATCGAAGCCCGCCTGACCCGCGCCGACCGCATGATACTGGCCGGGCTGGAGGAAGGCGTCTGGCCTCGCCCCGCCCCCGTCGACCCCTTCCTGTCGCGCCCCATGCGCAAGGCCCTCGGCCTGCCCACGCCCGAGCGGCGTCTGGGCCAGACCGCGCAGGACTTCGTCCAGGCCGCCTGCGCCGACGAGGCCATCCTGATCCATTGCGAACGGCGCGGCGGCCAGCCCGCCGTGCGCTCGCGCTGGCTGTGGCGTCTGGAGATGCTGACGCGCGGCGCTAATGCCGAGAAGACGCCCGTCGCCATCCCAGCCCCCGAAGGTCTGGCCGACTGGACCCGCGCGCTCGACGCCCCGCCGCCCGGCGCCGCCCGCTTCGCCCCGCGCCCCATGCCGCGCCCGCCGGTCGAGCGCCGCCCGCGCAGCCTCTATGTCACCCGCATCGAGCGCTGGGTGCGCGACCCCTACGCCATCTACGCCCAGTGGGTGCTGGGCCTGAACATCATGGACCGCCCCGGCGCCTCAGCCGAGGCGATGGCGCGCGGCAATGCGGTGCACAAGGCCATCGAGCGCATGACCCTGATGTGGCCCCACGTCCTGCCCGACGACTGCGAGGCCCAGATCGAGCAACTGCTGATCGAGGAGCTGACCGCCCACGGCTTCGAAGAAGCCGCCATGGCCCGCGAGACCCCGCTGGCGCGCAACTGCGCCCGCTGGCTGGCCGGGTTCGAGGCCGAACGCCGGGCGCGCGGCGTCAATCTGCTGATCGAGCAGCAGGGGACCATGACCTTCGACGCCCCGGCCGGGCCCTTCACCATGAAGGCCTACGCCGACCGCATCGAGGTCGGCGCAAGCGGCGCCGCCATCATGGACTTCAAGACCGGCGGCGTCCCGTCGGGCAAGCAGGTCAAGGCGGGCTTCGCGCCCCAGTTGACCCTGACCGCCGCCATCCTCGCCGACGGCGGCTTCAAGGACACCAATGGCCCCGTCCCCGCCGACGAACTGACCTATGTCCGCGTCGTCGGCCGCAAGAAGGCGGGCGAGGTGGCCGTGCGCGCCTCCGGTCCCGAAGCGGCGGCGCTGGGCGAAGCGGCGCTGGAGGGGCTGAAGAAACGGGTGGCCCGCTTCGACCATCCCGACACCCCCTATGTCTCCTGGGCCGCGCCCCAGTTCATGGGCAACTACGGCGGCAACTACGACCATCTGGCCCGCGTCTGGGAATGGCACGTCGTCAGCGGCGAGGAAGGCGACAGCGAATGAACATCGCCACTCCGCACATGACCTCCCGCCCTGACCCGCAGATCCGCGCCGCCGATCCGGCCCTGTCGGTCTTCGTCACCGCCAACGCGGGATCGGGCAAGACCACCACCCTGGTCAGCCGCGTGGCCCGCCTGCTGCTGGGCGGGGCCGGGGCCTCGGCCATCCTCTGCGTCACCTACACCAAGGCCGCCGCCGCCGAGATGCAGGCCCGCCTGTTCGAGACCCTGGGCAAGTGGGCGGTCATGGACGACGCCGCCCTGTCGGCCGAACTGGCCAAGCTGGACGCCAGCGATCCCGCCGGCCTCAACCCGGCCCGCCTGTCCGAGGCCCGGCGTCTGTTCGCCCGCGCGCTGGAGACGCCCGGCGGACTGAAGATCCAGACCATCCACGCCTTCTGCGAAAAACTGCTGCGCCGCTTCCCCATCGAGGCGGGCGTCTCGCCGCGCTTCACCGTGCTGGAGAACGAGGCCGCCATCGCCCTCAGCCACGCCGCGCGCGAAGAGCTGGCCCGCGCCGCGCTGAAGGATCCCGACGGTCCCGTCGGTCAGGCCTACAGCCATTTCGCCGTCGAGCTGGACTGGGGCCGGTTCGAGAGCCTGCTGGCCATGATCGAGGCCCGACGCGCCGATCTGACCGACTATGTCGCCCGTGTCGGCGACGGCGCGGCCCCCGGCCCCCACGCCCTGACCGGCGCCTACCCTGACCAGACGCCCGACGAGATCGAGGCCGACTTCATCCGCTGGCTGGACCGGGGCGAGGTCCGCCGCATGGCCGAGCTGATGGCGACCGGCGGCAAGACCGACAAGGATCGCGCCGCCGAACTGATCCACGCGCTGGATCATGAGTGGAGCTTCCACGGCCTCGGCGTCGTCTTCCTCACCGGCTCAGGCTCGCCGCGCAAGTCGATGGCGACCAAGCAGGCCCCGCCCGACGCTGGCGGCTGGCTGAGCGATCTGCAGGACAAGTATCTGGCCACGCTGGACGTGGTGCGCGCCGCCAAGGTCGCCGCCGACACGGTCAAACTGCTGACCCTGGCCGTGGCCCACGCCGCCTTCTACGAGGCGGCCAAGGCCGAGCGCGGGGCGCTGGACTTCTCCGATCTGGTGGCCAGGACCGTCGACCTGCTGACGGAGCGCTCGACCGCCGCCTGGGTGCTCTACAAGCTGGACGGCGGCATCGACCACGTCCTGATCGACGAGGCCCAGGACACGGCGCCCGAGCAATGGGCCATCATGCGCGCCCTGACCGGCGAGTTCTTCTCGGGCGAGGCGACCGACCGCACCGTCTTCGCCGTGGGCGACGAGAAGCAGTCGATCTACTCCTTCCAGGGCGCCCGGCCGGAGCGCCTGCGTCAGGAAGCCCAGGTCTATGACGCCCTGATCACCGCCTCCGGCTCGGCCTTCGAGGGCGTGCCGCTGGAGACCTCCTATCGCTCGACCGAGGACGTCCTCGCCTTTGTCGATCACGCCTTCAATGATCCCGAGCGCACCCGCGCCCTTGTAGGCGCGGCCGGCGACATCCCCCGCCACCTTCCCGCCCGCGTCGGGCAGCGCGGCAGCGTCGATCTCTGGCCCCTGTTCATGGACGAGGCCCCTCCCGAGCGCGACGCCTGGGACGATCCGGTAGATCAGGAGAGCGTCGCTGGCGCGAGGAAACGCATGGCCGCCGCCCTGGCCCAGGAGATCAAACGTCAGGTCGAGACCGGGGCGACCGTCTATGACCGCAATACCCGCCAGCCGCGCGCCAGCGGTTACGGCGACTTCCTCATTCTGGTGCGCCGCCGCGACGCCACCTTCGAGGAAATCATCCGCGCCCTGAAGAGCGCGGGCGCGCCCGTCGCGGGGGCTGACCGTCTGAAGCTGTCCAGCCACATCGTCTTCGACGACCTGAAGGCCCTGGCCCGGTTCGCGCTCTTCCCGGGCGACGACCTGTCGCTGGCCGAGGTGCTGCGCAGTCCCTTCTGCGACGTGGACGAGGCCTCGCTCTACGATCTGGCCGGGCGCGAGAAACGTCAGGGCCTGTGGCGCGAACTGAAACAGCGGGCCGACGAACGCCCCGAATGGCACCGGGCGCTGGACCTGTGCCTGAGCGCCCGCGCCGCGCGCGACGGCGACCCCTTCGCCTTCTTCTCGACCCTGCTGAACCGGGTGGACGACACCGGCGTCTCGGGCCGCGCCCGCGTCCTGACCCGTCTGGGGCGCGAGGCGGAAGAAGCCATCGACGAGACCCTCAATCAGGTGCTGGCCGCCGAGAACCGGGGCGGGGTCGATCTGGAGACCTGCCTCGCCCTGCTGGAAGCCGCCGACGTCGAGGTGAAGCGCGAGCTCGAGGGTCCGCGCGGCGAGGTCCGCGTCATGACCGTCCACGGCGCCAAGGGGCTGGAGGCGCCCGTCGTCATCCTGCCCGACACCACCATGAAGGCGAAGGCCCAGGGGCCGAGCCTGATGCCGGTCGCGACAGACGAGGGCGAGGCCTGGCTGATGTGCCCGGGCTCGTCCAAGGAAGACTGCGCCGCCTCGAAAGCCGCCCGCGACGCGCGCGAGGCCCGCGTCAGCGATGAGTCCCTGCGCCTGCTCTACGTCGCCCTGACCCGCGCCCGCGACCGGGTCATCGTCATGGGGCGCGGCTCCAGACGCTCGCCCGAGCCCGGCGACTGGTGGTCGGTCATCGAGGAGACCTTCGACCGTCTCGGAGCCGAGGTGCGGACGCTCGACAATAATGTCCGCCGCTACGGCGTCGACCTCGACGTCCTGCCCGCCGTGGCCGCCGCGACCGAGGCTCGGCCCGAAGCCCCCGACTGGACACGCCAGATCCCCGCCCGCGACGCCTCCGCCCGCTTCGCCTCGCCGTCGCAGATGCAGGAGCAGAAGCGCATCCCCGCCCCGTCGCCGCTGGCGCGCGGCGAAGGGCCAAATTCGGGAGTGGGCGCGGGCCTCGGCCGCTTCCGGCGCGGCGACCTGATCCACCGCCTGCTGGAGCGTCTGCCCGACATCGCCGCGCCCGACCGCCCCGACGCCGCCGTGCGGATGCTGGCGCGCGAGCGCGACCTGTCGGACGACCAGCGCACCGAGATGATCGGTGCCGCCTTCGCCGTGCTGGACGACGCGCGGTTTGCGCCCGTCTTCGGCGAAGGCTCGCGCGCCGAGGTCGCCCTGACCGGCTCCTCACCCGACCTGCCGCCCGGCGTCTCGATCTCGGGCCGCATCGACCGGCTGGTGGTCACGCCCGAACGGGTGCTCGTGGTGGACTTCAAATCGAACCGTCCGGCCCCGGACCATGTCGAGGACGCCGACCCGGCCTATGTCCTGCAGATGGCGGTCTATACGGCGGTGTTGCGTCAGCTCTATCCCGATCGCACGGTCGAGGCGGCCCTGGTCTGGACCGACGGGCCAAAGCTGATGGCCGTCCCGCAAGGCCTGATGGACGCGGCGCTTTCAAATGCGCGTTGATTTGTGCGGGATTCGCTCCCACATCTGCATCTGAACGCTGACGCCCCCGTCGGCGCGAACCGATCAAATGCGCTCAAGCAGCGAGCCGCCGCGCGGCGAGCGTAGCGCTCTTAAGGAGACCACTATGGCGACTGTCAAAGTCACCGACGAAAGCTTCGACGCCGACGTCCTGAAATCCTCGACCCCCGTCCTGGTGGACTTCTGGGCCGAGTGGTGCGGCCCCTGCAAGCAGATCGGCCCGGCCCTGGAGCAGATCTCGGACGAGCTGGCCGGTCAGGTGACGATCGCCAAGGTCAATATCGACGACAGCCCCATGACCCCGTCCAAGATGGGCGTGAAGGGCATCCCGACCCTGATGCTGTTCAAGGACGGTCAGCTGGCCTCGATGAAGGTCGGCGCCATGCCCAAGGGCAAGATCGTCGAATGGCTGGCCGAGGCCGGCGTCAAGGCCGACTGAGGACCTTCGCCTTCACAGGCTGACGAGGCGGCGCATCCCAGGGTGCGCCGCCTTTTTCACGCCGCACACCCTCTTCGTCATCCTCCGGCGAGCGCAGCGAGACCGGGGGACCCAGCGGCGCCCGCAGGGCGAAAAGCCCACGCTCCACGCTTGCTGTGAAGATCGCCTTCGGCGCCGCTGGGTCCCCCGGTCAGCGCCGCTGCGCGGCTTGCCGGAGGATGACGGAAGCGGATTGCGCGAAGGACGCGATCACTCCCGCAGTTCGCGCCGCAGCACCTTGCCCACCGGCGTTTTCGGCAGGGGCTCAGACCGAAACTCGACCAGACGCGGCGTCTTGTAGGCGGTCAGCTGCGTCCGGCAGTGAGCGATCAGCATCTCCGCCGTCAGCTCCGGCGAGCGCGGCACGACCACGATCTTGATCTTCTCGCCCTGCACGGGATCCGGCACCCCGACCGCCGCCACCTCTTCCACCAGGGGATGGCTGGCCACCACGTCCTCGATCTCGCCCGGATAGACGTTGAAGCCCGAGACCAGGATCATGTCCTTGATCCGGTCCACCAGCCGCACCCGGCCATTGGCCTGCATCACCCCCACGTCACCGGTCGCCAGCCAGCCGTCGGTGGACAGGACTTTCGCTGTCTCATCCGGCCGTTGCCAGTAACCCAGCATGACCTGGGGCCCGCGCACGCACAGCTCGCCCGGTTCATCGATCCCGGCCCAGCTGCCGTCATCGCGGCGCATCCGCACCTCGGTCGAGGGCACCGGCAGGCCGACCGTCCCGTCAAAGCCCATGGTCTCGGGATGCTCCAGATCGACCCTCCCGATGCAGACCACCGGCGAGGTCTCGGTCAGGCCGTAACCGTCGACCAGGGGCGCCCCCGTCACCGCCTCCCATTCCTCGGCCACCACCTTCTGCGTCGCCATGCCCCCGGCGATGGTCAGCTTCAGGTCCGAGAAGTCGCGGTTTCGAAACGCCTCGGTCTTCAGCAGGCTGGAGAACAGGGTGTTCAGCCCCGTCATGCCGACGAAACGCTCCTTCCTCAGGATCCACTCCACCCGCTTCGCGTCGCGAGGATTGGCGATCAGGATGTTCCTGCCCCCCGCCCCGGTGAACATCATCAGGTTCGCCGTCAGGGAGAAGATATGATAGAGCGGCAGCATGGTGACGTTGCCGATCACCTCGCCCTGATCGATCTGATCCAGCACCCAGGCGCGGCCCTGCAGCGTATTGGCCAGAATGTTGCGGTGGGTCAGCATGGCCCCCTTGGCCACCCCCGACGTCCCCCCCGTGTATTGCAGGAAGGCGATGTCCTCGGGCCTGGTCTCGACCGGCTTCAGCGTCAGCCGCCGCGCCCGCCGCATCATCGGCTTCCAGCGATGCGCGTCCGGCAGGCGATAGCCGGGCACCAGCTTCTGCACATGACGCATCATGGCGCTGACGGCGGCGCCCTTCAGGCCCGGCATCATGTCGCCCATCGCCGTGACGACGACGTGGCGGACATCCGTCCCCTCGCGCGCCTGCTCCAGCGTGCGGGCGAACATGTCCATCACCACGATGGCGACCGCGCCGCTGTCCTTCAGCTGATGGTGCAGCTCGCGCGGCGTGTAGAGGGGATTGACGTTGACCACCACCGCCCCGGCGAACAGGACGCCGAACAGGGCGGTCGGATATTGCAGGCCATTGGGCATCATCAACGCCACCCGGTCGCCGGGCTGGATCCCCGTCGACTGCAGCCAGGCCCCGAAGGCCTTGGCCGCCGTCAGCACCTGGCCATAGGTCAGGGCGGCGCCGAGGCTGACATAGCCGGGTCGCCCGGCGAAGCGTCGCGAATCCGCCTCAAACATCTGCTGCACTGACGTCCAGCGCGCCAGTTCGTCCTCGATGCGCGGCGGGACCCCCGGACGGTATTGCCTGGTCCAGAAGCGTTCGGCCCACAGCCGGTCAGCCTCGGCCGCGGCGGCGATGCTGAGGGCGCTCGTCCCGGTCATTTCTCCACCACCGCCACCACGCCCTGACCGCCCGCCGCACAGATCGAGATCAGGCCGCGTCCTCCGCCACGCCGGTCGATCATGGTCGCCAGATTGGCCAGGATGCGCCCGCCGGTCGCCGCGAACGGATGCCCTGCCGCCAGCGAGCCGCCATTGACGTTCAGCTTGCTCATATCGATTGCCCCCGGCGCCCGCTCCAGGCCCAGACGGGTGCGGGCGTAGCCCTCATCCTCCCAGGCTTTCAGCGTGCAAAGCACCTGTGCGGCGAAGGCTTCGTGGATATCGTAGAGGTCGAATTCCTGAAGCGTCAGCCCCAGCTTGGCCAGCATCCGCGGCACGGCGTAGGCGGGCGCCATCAACAGCCCCTCGTCGCCCTTCACAAAGTCCACCGCCGCCGTCTCGCCGGTGCGCAAATAGGCCAGCACCGGCAGGCCGCGCGCCTTCGCCCAGTCCTCGCTGGCCAGCAGCACGGTCGAGGCTCCGTCGGTCAGGGGCGTGGAATTGGCCGCCGTCAGCGTGCCGTTGGCGCGGTCGAACACCGGCTTCATCGTCGCCAGCCTGGCCGGGTCGATGTCGGGCCTCAGGTTGTTGTCGCGCTTCAGCCCCCGGAAGGGCGTGACCAGATCATCGAACAGCCCGGCCTCCCAGGCGGCGGCGGCGTTGCGGTGGCTGGCCACCGCCAGAGCGTCCTGATCCTCGCGCGGGATGGCCCAGCGTTTGGCCATCACCTCGCAGCTCTCGCCCATCGACAGGCCGGTGCGCGGCTCGGCGTTGCGTGGCGGCTCGGGCTTGAAGGGGGCGGTCAGACCGGCGCCCAGAAGGGCCTTGATCCGCCCGCCTGTGGTCTTCTCGCGGTTGGCGGCCAGCAGGGCCTTCCTGAACTTCTCATTCAGCCCGATGGGCGCATCCGAGGTGGTGTCCACCCCGCCGGCGACGCCGACCTCGATCTGGCCCAGGGCGATCTTGTTGGCCACCAGGATGGCCGCCTCCAGCCCGGTGCCGCAGGCCTGGCTGACGTCATAGGTCGGGGTGTCATGGCCGATGGTGGTGTCCAGCAGGCTCTCGCGGGTCAGGGAGATGTCGCGCGACAGCTTCAGCACCGCCCCCGCCGCCACCTCGCCCAGCCTCAGCCCGTGCAGGCTGTAGCGGTCGGCCAGACCTTGCAGCGCCGCCGTCAGCATCTCCTGATTGGAGGCCTCGGCATAGGCGGTGTTGGACCGGGCGAAGGGAATGCGGTTGCCGCCCAGAATGGCGACCCGGCGCGGCGCGGAAGCGGTCAGCATACAACACTATCCTCAGGCGAAAGGGTCAACCGACCCCGCAGATGGGCGCGCGCCCCGGTGGCGTCGCGCACCTCGAAATCACGGATGTCGCGGACAGGTCCCGCATAGAGCCCGACCTGTCCGGGCAGGAAGAGCGGCGCGCGGAAGGCCACCTCCACCTCGGCGACGTCCAGAGGCGCCGACGGCGACAGGGCGGCGACGGCCCGCGCCTTGGTCCACATCCCGTGAGCGATGGCACGGCGAAACCCGAACAGCCGCGCCCCCAGGGCCGAGGTATGGATGGGATTGGCGTCGCCCGAAACCCGGGCGTAGCGACGCCCCAGATCAGCCGGCAGGGTCCAGGTCTCGACCAGCCGGTCCGCCTCTCCCCCGCCCGGGACCGGAACCGGATCACCCTGTCCGCGACGCCCAGGACGCAGATAGAGACTGCTGCCTTCCCACACCGTCTCACCGTCGCGCGTCGCCGTGGTCTCCAGCGTAAAGCCCTGCCCCTTTTCGTGGCTCAGGAACCGGCCCGGCCGCGCCGTCAGCGTCAGCCGGTCGCCGATGTTCAGCCGGCCGTGCTGGCGGATGCGGTTGTGCAGATGCACCAGCCCCATCGCCGGGTAGGGGAAGTCCGCCCCCAGCATCAGCCGCATCTGCAGCGGAAAGGCCAGGATATGCGGGGCGGTGATCGGCACGCCCTGTTCGGGCTCAAAGCCGCACAGCCGGGCGTAGGCGCCGACCGTCCCGACTTCCAGCGTCACGTCGCGTTGCAGCACCCGGCGCGGCAGGATCGCCTCGGCCGGCCTGGCTCGCACCATCCCCCGCAGGGCTCCGCCGACCACAGCAGCGCCTGACAGCGGCGCGTCGAACCGCTCGATCGCCTCCGCCGCCGTCATGCGCCCAGCAGGCTCTGGCCGCAGACGCGCACCACCTGTCCATTGACCCCGCCCGAGGCCGGATCGGCCAGCCAGGCGATGGTCTCGGCCACATCGGCCGGATGACCGCCCTGCCCCATGCTGTTCATCCGCCGCCCGGCCTCGCGGATGGCGAAGGGGATGGCTGCGGTCATCTGCGTCTCGATAAAGCCGGGAGCCACGGCGTTGATGGTGATCCCCTGCTCCGCCAGCTGCGGCGCCAGTCGCCGCACCGCCCCGATCCAGGCCGCCTTCGACAGGGCGTAGTTGCTCTGCCCCATGTTACCGGCGATACCGCTCAGCGAGGAGACGGCGACGATCCGCCCGTTGGGACGCAGCCCCCCGCCCTCGACCAGGGTCCGCGTGATGGCCAGGGGCGCCGTCAGGTTGACCGCCATGACGCTGTCCCACTCGCGCGGCTCCATGCGGGCGATGGTGCGATCGCGGGTGATGCCCGCATTATGGATCACCACGTCATAGCCGCCGCGCGCCCGGGCGTCGGCCAGCAGGGTTTCGGCGGCGTCCGGCGCCGTGATGTCCAGCGCCAGGGTCTCGACGCCCAGCCCGGCCTTCAGGGTCGACAGCCCTTCCGCCGCTCCCGCCACGTCCAGAGCGACGACCTGCGCGCCCTCGGCGACGAACAGGCGGGTGATGGCCTCGCCGATGCCGCGCGAGGCGCCGGTGACCAGAACGCGTCGTCCCTTGTGACCCACACCTGCTTCATCGGTCGCGACCAGCGCCGCGACACGGATCGGCTGTCCCGAGACATAGGCCGAGCGCGGCGACAGCAGGAATTCCAGCGTGCTTTCGGCAGCGCCTTCCGCCCCCGGCGCGACATAGAGCATGTGGACGGCGATGCTGCGTCGCGCCTCCTTGGCCAGAGAGCGGACAAAGCCCTCCAGCCCGCGCTGGATCGCCTCGCCCCCCGCGTCGATCATCAGCTCGGGCGGCATGCCGACCACCACGATGCGGCCATGCTCGGCCACCGAACGGATCGCCTGATGGAAGAAGCGATAGAGCCCCTGGGCCGAGGCCGCGTCGATGCAGTTCGAGGCGTCGAACACCAGCCCGCCATAACGCACGTCCGGCGACCATTCAGCGTGGAGCGCATGCCCCGAGGCCTTGGCCAGACGCTTCAGCGTCGCCGCCAGACGACCGCTTCCGTCAGGCCCCAGCAGGAGAGGCCCGATCAGGCCCGCCCCCGCTTCGGCGCGACGTTTCAAGGGCGCGGGACGCGGCAGACCCAGAGCCCCCGTCAGCCAGCCGCCGACGCCCGAATTGGCGAAATCCAGATACCGGTCGCTCATCAGGCCGCCTTCTTGCTCGTCTTGCGAGGCGCGGTCTCCGCCGCCTGCCGCCGCTCCAGCCCGGCGGCGATGTCGAAGTCCGGCGCGAAGTCGTCGACCTGGATCGCCTGATCGGCATAGGCGGCGAAGCGAGCGATGACGGCGCGTTCGTCGGCGCTGATCAGGTCCCGGTCCTCGGCCTCGGCGGCCCAGGCGTTCAGCAGGGTCAGGTTCTGCGGCGCACGGGCGATGCGGCCCGCACGGATGGCGTCCTTCAGGCGGCGCTCGATAGCCTCGACCTGGGGATAGAGGGCAAAGGCGACGATGGTGGCAGCGATAGGATCGACCTCGATCCGCGCCGACCAGGAGTCGGCCGTCAGGCGGTCGCGCGCCGGACCATGCGTCTGGATCAGTCCGGCGACAGCGGCGGCGCACCGGTCGTCCGGTGCGGGCGTCCGCAACCCGAACGGCGCACCGACCAGCTTCAGGAACAGGGCTGCGCCCCGGTTCGGATGGTTGGCCAGCAGGTCGCGCCACGCCGTCCCGGCCCGCGCCAGAGCGTCCTGCGCCGCCCAGTGGACGAAGGGCAGGTCCTCGACCGGGCGGCCCTCGTCCTCGAACCGCTTCAGCACGCTGGACAGGATGAAGAGCTGGGACAGGATGTCGCCCATCCGCCCGGTCATGGCTCCCTTGCGCTTCAAGGCGCCGCCGACCGTGGCCATCGACAGGTCCGACGCCAGGGCCAGCAGGGTCGAGAACCGGGTGGCCGCGCGATAGTAACGCCTCAGCCGGGGCGCCGCTCCGCCCGGCGCGGCGATCAGCAGACCGCCGGTCAGGCTGAAGGTCAGGGCCCGCGCCATATTACGGAACAGGAAGCCGACATAGCCGAACAGGGCCGCGTCAAAGGTCTTCAGCTCGCCGGCGCCCGCTGACCGCATCAGGGTCAGGACATAGGGATGGCAGCGGATGGCGCCCTGACCATAGATGATCAGGGTCCGGGTCATGATATTGGCGCCCTCGACGGTGATGGCGACCGGAATCTGCTGATAGGCGCGGGCCAGAAAGTTGCCGGGCCCCATGCAGACGCCCTTGCCGCCGACCACGTCCATGCCGTCATTGATGATGATGCGGGCGCGCTCGGTGACGTGATACTTGGCGATGGCCGAGACCACCGAGGGCTTCTCGCCCTGATCCAGCGCCGCCGCCGCCAGACGCCGCACGGCGTCCGAGGCGTAGAGATGGCCGGCCATCCGGGCCAAGGCCTCCTGCACGCCCTCGAAGGCGCCGATGGGCTGGTTGAACTGGCGCCGGATGGCGACATAGGCGCCGACCATGCCCACGGCCAGCTTGGACATGCCGACATTGGACGACGGCAGCGAAATGGCCCGGCCCGCAGCCAGACATTCCATCAGCATCCGCCACCCGTTGCCGACCTGCTCGCGCCCGCCGATGACCATGTCCATCGGCACGAAGACGTCGTCGCCGCTGGTCGGGCCGTTCTGGAAGACCGCATTCAGGGGCCAGTGGCGCCGTCCGATATTCACGCCCGGATGGTCGCGCGGGATCAGGACGCAGGTGATGCCTGGCTCCGCCTCACCGCCCAGCAGGCCGTCGGGATCGGTCGCCCGGAAAGCCAGCCCCAGCACGGTCGCGACCGGGGCCAGGGTGATGTAGCGCTTTCGCCAGCTGATGCGGAAACCGAGGGTCTCCTCGCCCCTCCACATACCCTTGCAGACCACCCCGGTATCGGTGATCGAGGCGGCGTCGGACCCCGCATAGGGGTTGGTCAGGGCGAAGCACGGAATTTCCTCGCCGCGCGCCAGACGCGGCAGATAGTGGTCCTTCTGCGCTTCCGTGCCGTAGTGCAGGAGCAGTTCCGCCGGGCCCAGGGAGTTGGGCACCATGACCGAGACCGCCGCCGCCGAGCAGCGCGTCGACAGCTTCTGGATCACCTGACTGTGGCCATAGGCCGAGAAACCCAGGCCGCCGTAGGCCTTGGGTATGATCATGCCCAGAAAGCCCTTGTCCTTGGCGTAGGCCCAGGCCTCCGGCGACAGGTCCTGCCAGACCGCGGTGGTCTCCCAATCATTGGCCAGGTCGCACAGATGCTCGGTCTCATTGTCGAGGAAGCTCTGCTCCTCGGCGGTCAGCCCCGGCGCGGGCGTAGCCAGCAGCCGCTTCCAGTCGGGCCTGCCCGCGAACAGTTCGGCGTCCCACCAGACATTGCCCGCCTCCACCGCCGCCTGTTCGGTCGGGCTCATCTTCGGCATGATCTGACGGAAGCCCGCCATGGCCGGCCGCGACAGGATGGCGCGACGCAGCGGCCTGACGGTCAGCAGCACCAGCACCGGGGCAAGCACCGCCGCCACGACCCCCGCCGTCGTGGGCGCGATCACCTGCGCCCCCCAGCCCGCCGCGACCCAGGCGACGACCGCCAACGCCCACACGGTCATCCGCGCCTGCACGAAGGTCAGGACGAAGGCCCCCAGGGCCAGAACGCCAATCCAGATCAGCATGGTTCTTTCCTCATGACCGACACGGTCCCCCCCGGCGGCCTCTCTCGTTACAAGCCTCAGCAGTCCGGCCGAGTTGCGCTCAGCGCGCCCGCGTCCAGGTCTGGGTCCGGCACAGCATCCGGGCGATGCACCCCCGCACCGCCAGCCGATCCGGCTCGATCAGGGTCAGCGTCCCCGTCGCCGCCCCCTGGCCGCTGTCCGGGTCATAGAGCGGCCCGGCGCTCCAGACGCGCGGCCCGCCGGACGCCGCCCGAACGACCGTCAGTCCCTTGACCGGACGCGAGCGCAACGCCGGATCCCGATTGCGCACGTCGCGCTGATCCGGGTTCGCCCGCAGGGCGGCGGCGTCCGCCACCCGCGCGCACAGGCCCGTCGCGCAGCGTTCGATCACCACCACGCCGTTCTGGGCCGGGGTGCGCCAGCGCCCCAGCAGGGCCTCATCCTGCGCCATGACCGGAGAGGCGAGCGAGGCCGCCACGACGGCCCCCAGAGCCCATACGCCTCGCCTCATACCTTGCCGCCCTGATAGGCGTTTCGGACCGAAGGCGGCACGCGCTGGTAGATGGTCGGGGTCGCGATCTTCAGACGCCGCCGCGCCACGTCCAGCGGCTCGGCGAACAGACGCTCGTAGTCCTCGCCCGGCA
Organism: Brevundimonas sp. T2-11; assembly: GCF_055397675.1. NCBI lineage: Bacteria > Pseudomonadati > Pseudomonadota > Alphaproteobacteria > Caulobacterales > Caulobacteraceae > Brevundimonas > Brevundimonas sp. T2-11. The sequence continues at coordinate 217,799 of NZ_AP027920.1, read as the reverse complement.
GCCAGGCGGCGCGGCGACCGTCGCGCCACGCCTGGAAGACGGCGCGCGCGCACGGATAACCCGTGCGGGCGCGCATGAACTGGACGGCGATGCCCGATGCGATCAGGCCGAAACCGGCGCTTCGCGTCTGCGGCAACGAAAACGCCACCAGACAGGCCTCGCCCAGAGCGTCCGCCTCATAGCCGGTCAGCACGTGCCAGATATCGTGGACGTCGCGCATCCGTCGCGCAAACCAGGCGCGCGGATGGGCCGCCTCGATCTCGCTGTCGGCGACCTTGCGGCTTTCGTCGGCCAGGCCGTAGGCGGAGAAGTTCTGGGCGTCGATGAAGTTGCGGTAGGCGGCCCCCACCGTGCCCTCGCCGAACTGATCCAGCCACACCCTGTTCTGAAGAAGGTCCGCCAGCTCCTGGCGATGATAGGCCTGCCGCCCGCCTTCCGGCGTCTGCAACAGGCGACTGTAGCCCCAGTCGGGCGATCGCCCGGACAGGGCGTTCATGATCTCGAACACCTGTTCAGTGTCGTCCTTGTCCGCCACCAGGCGGCGCAGGGCGCGCAACGCACGGACCGGTTGCACCTTTCCAGCCGTCAGTTGCGAGGGCCGACGAGAATGATCGCTGGACGGCTCGAAAGCCGGAAAAGTCGAGGCGGCTTGCACTTGCGGGTTCCTTTGCGGAAGCCTAGGAAGAGTAACTATCTACATGAATGTCATTTACAGATATGTCAATTACCGCCCTTGAAAAACCGCGCCGTCGTCGCCGCTCGCCCGAAGAGGCGCGACGAGAGGCCGTGGTCTCGGCTCGCGCCCTGCTGTTGTCCGGAGGCCCCACGGCGGTGACCCTGTCGGCGGTGGCCGCTGACATCGGCGTGACCCACGCCAATCTTATCCACCATTTCGGATCGGCCGCCGGTCTGCAGTCCGCGCTGATGGGTTCGATGGTCGATGACCTGAATCAGGCGCTGGAGACCGCTGTCGCGCGGCTGCGCACCGACGAAGGGGCGCCTCTGGAGTTGATCAACGCGGTGTTTGACGCCTTCGCCGAAGGCGGCGCGGGACGTCTGGCCGCCTGGATCGCCCTGTCGGGCGACCTGTCGCATCTGGAACCGGTCCGCGATGCGGTTCTCAACCTGGTGAACGCCATCGCTGAAAAGATGGGCGACGACGGCGAAGCGCGTGAGCGTATCGGCTCGGCCGTGCTCTTCATCGCGCTCAGCGCCTTCGGCGAGGCCCTGATCGGCCCGCCGCTGCGCGCCATGCTGGATCAGCCCGACGACGCCGGTCGCAAGGTCGTGGCCAGCCTCCTGCCCAGCTTCATCCGCAAACCGGCGCACGACGGCTGAAGCCGCCCTGCAGACCGTTTAGGTCGGCCAGGTGTCCCGGCTCGCGCCCAACACCTCGCCCGCCAGATAAAGCGAGCCGCAAATAACGATGCGGCCGGCGCCCAGGGCCAGGGCCCGGTCCATCGCCTCGCCCACCGTCCCCGCCGCCATGGCCCCAAGTCCGCGCCCCTGAGCCACCGCCGCCAAGGCCGCGGGGTCGGCGGCGGAACCGTCGAAACCGACGGTGAAAACCTGAGCTTCGACGCCCTTCAGGGCTTCAAAGAAGCCACCCGCGTCCTTGTTCGCCAGCATGGCCACGATAAGGGCCAGGGGGCGCGGCGCCCGCGCCTGACGCTCGGCCAGGGATCGGGCCAACGCCCGTCCGGCGTGGGGATTATGTCCACCATCCAGCCACAGCTCGACGTCGGCGGCCTGGGCCTTCTCGGCGTAGGGGCCCGCCGTCAGGCGCTGCATCCGCGCCGGCCAGCGTACTGCGCTCAGTCCCGCCGCAATGTCAGCTTCGCCCAGGCCCAGCTCCAACGCGACAGCGACAGCCACGCCCGCGTTGTCGAACTGGTGCGGGCCGCTCAGCGCCGGGGGCGGCAGGTCGAGAAAGCGTTCCTGATCCTGATAGACCAGTCCGCCGCGCTCGGCCCAGGCGTCGAAGTCCACGCCCATGACGGTCAGGGGCGAGCGGACCTCGGCGGCGCGACGCTCGATCACCGACATGACGGCCTCGGACTGGCGGGCGATGATCCCGCGCGCCCCGGCCTTGAGAATGCCCGCCTTCTCGGCGGCGACGCCCTCGATCCGGTCCCCCAGAAACTCGGCGTGGTCCAGATCGACGGGGGTGATGACGCTCAGCAGCGGCCGGTCGATAACATTGGTGGCGTCCAGCGAGCCGCCCAGCCCCACTTCGATGACAGCCAGGTCGGCGGGAGTCTCGCTCATGGCCAGGAAGGCGGCGGCCGTCGTGCTCTCGAACACGGTGGCCTCGCCGCCGGTCTCGGCCATGGCGGCTTCGATGCGGTCCAGAACGTCGTTCAGATGGTCGTCGCCGATCAGCGTCCCGGCCAGACGAATGCGCTCGTTGAAGCGCACCAGATGCGGCGAGGTGTAGGCGTGGACCCGCAGACCCGCCGCCTCGGCGATGGCCCGGATCAGGGATACTGTCGAGCCCTTGCCGTTGGTCCCCGCGACATGAACCACCGGCGGCAGGCGATCCTGCGGATTTCCCAGCGCCGCGCACAGCGCCCGCATCCGGTCCAGCGACAGGTCGATGCGCTGGGGATGGCGGGCGCGCAGGCGTTCCGAGATCGGGTCCATAGAGGGCCTTAGGCCGCCTTGCGCTTGCCGCCCATCAGCATGGACAGGATCTGGCCCAGGACGGTCGGCAAATCGCCGCGCGCCACGACCTTGTCGACCATGCCCTTGCCCTGCAGATACTCGGCGCGCTGGAAGCCCGGCGGCAGTTTCTCGCGGATGGTGGTCTCGATCACGCGCGGACCGGCGAAGCCGATCAGGGCGCCCGGCTCGGCCAGGTGGACGTCGCCCAGCATGGCGTAGGAGGCGGTGACGCCCCCCGTGGTCGGGTCGGTCAGGACGACGACATAGGGCAGCTGCGCCGCCTTCACCTCCTGCACCGCCAGGGTGGTGCGGGCCATCTGCATCAGGCTGAGGGCGCCTTCCTGCATCCGCGCGCCGCCGGCGGCGGTGAAGCAGACGAAGGGCACGCCGCGCTTCACGGCTTCACGGGCGGCGGCGACGAAGGCCTCGCCCGCCGCCATGCCCAGCGAGCCGCCCATGAAGGTGAAGTCCTGCACGATGACGACCGCGGCCACGCCGTCGATCTTGCCATAGCCGATGGCCATGGTGTCCTTGCGGCCCGCAGCCTTGCGCGCCGCGTTCAGGCGATCCTTGTAGGGCTTGCCGTCCGAGAATTTCAGCGGGTCTTCCGGCACGTCCGGGGTGTCGATGCTCTCGAACACGCCGTCGTCGAAGGTGGCCTTCAGACGCGTCGGCGCATTGATCCGCATGTGACGGCCCGACGGCGTGACCCACAGGGCCGCCTCCAGGTCCGTGCGGAACAGCATCTCGCCGCTGTCCGGGTCCTTGACCCACAGATTGTCGGGCGTGTCGCGCCGGCTGACGATCTTGCGCACGCCCGGAGCGAAGCGGGACAGCCAGCCGCCACGCGGCTTGTTCTCAGGATTCTTGTCGACCATGAGCGCGCCTTTAGACGGTTTCCGCGACGGAAGCACTAGTTCTGGCGGTTTTCACCGCATCGGCCAGAGCCTTCACCCTGGCCAGAACGCGGGGCACAGCCGGTTCGTTCGCCGCCAGGGCCGCGGCCACTTCATCGACGAAGACCGACCCGGCCACCACCGCATCGGCCACGCGGGCGATCTCGGCGGCGCGCTCGGGCGTCTTGACGCCGAAGCCGACGGCGACCGGCAGGTTCGCCGCCTTGCGGACCCGCTCGACGGCAGGGGCCACAGCGGCGGCCTGCGCCTCTTTCACGCCCGTCACGCCCGCGACGGAGACGTAATAGACGAAGCCCGAGGTGCCGCGCGCGATGACCTTCAGCCGGTCGTCGTCCGAGGTCGGCGTGGCCAGACGGATCAACGACACCTCGGCCGCGTCCAGCGCGGCGGCCAGAGGCCCGGCCTCTTCCGGCGGGCAATCCACCACGATCAGACCGTCCACGCCCGCCGCCGCCGCGTCGCGCGCAAAGGCCTCGTAGCCGTAGCTTTCGACCGGGTTCAGATAGCCCATCAGTATGACCGGCGTGGCGTCATCGCCCTTGCGGAAATCGGCCACCAGATCCAGCGTGCCTCGCAAGGTCATCCCCGCCGCCAGCCCGCGCAGGGCCGCGCGCTGGATCGGCGGCCCCTCGGCCATAGGGTCCGAAAACGCCAGACCCAGTTCGATCAGGTCGGCCCCGGCGGCGGGCAGACCGCGCAGGATTTCCAGCGCCTCGTCGCGGCTGGGATCGCCGGTCATGACATAGGGAATAAATCCCGCCCGGCCTTCGGCCTTCAGCGCGGCGAAACGGGCGTCGATACGAGCAGTCGTCACTGAGCTACCTCACAAACTTTCTGCATGGCCTCAGCGGGCACGGCGAACCATTGGAAATCCGAAACAGGATAGCAGCGCGAACCATAGGCCAATCCCGGCGCAGACGGGATCAGATGTCGATCACACACCAACTGGTCACGCACCGAAGCGCCTCGAATAGTCCGCGTGTCGCCATCCTTGCCGCACGCAACGATGTCGGCGGAACGCGCAATCGTCGCCCCCGCCGCCTCGACGGAATTCTCTAGCGGCGCTGAAACACAGGACGCGACCAGAAAGATCAACCCAAGGCCAACAGCCCCCTGCCGCCCCGTCACTGGGGCGTCGCTCCTGCGGCCGGCGCGGCGGGTTGGCCGGCGCAGACGTCGCCGGGGATGGTGGCGAAGCCCAGGTAGCCCGGCGACGTCGCTTCAGCCGGCTTGGTCTCGTCATAGAAGGCGATCATCTGCATGCCGTCGCAACCACCGCCCTCGCGGCGCTTGATCAGGACCACGCGGTTCTCTTCACCGGCGGCGGGCAACCAGCCCTCTTTTTCGAGCTGCGCCAGGTAGGCGTCAGCCAGATCACTGACCTGGTCCAGTTGCGCGGTGACGCAGAAGGCGGGGCTGCGCAGCTGGGCCCCGCAGTCGGGCGAGACCACGGCCGGAGCCAGGACCGGCACCCCCGTCGCGGCGACGCCGGGACCAAAGGACGGCGCGGCGGGCGCGGGGGCCTGAACCGGCGCGGGCGCGGCGGGCGCCGCCTGGGTCCTGGCCATGGTCAGGGTCGGCGACGCCAGAACGGCGAGGGCCGCGATCAGAAGACTGTTCATGCTCAAAGCTCCACGCCCAGATGCTTGGCTACGGTGAAGATGTCCTTGTCGCCCCGTCCTGACAGGACCAGGACAACATCGCCGTCCTTGCCGACCTCCTTCGCCACCTCGCCGATGCGGGCGAGCGCGTGCGAAGGCTCCAGAGCCGGAATGATGCCTTCCAGTTTCGACAGCAGCTGGAAGGCCTCCAGCGCTTCGTCGTCGGTGGCCGACAGGTATTCGCCACGCCCCAGATCGTTCAGCCAGGCGTGCTCCGGCCCGATGCCGGGATAGTCGAGCCCGGCCGAGATCGAGTGCCCTTCCAGAATCTGACCGTCGGCGTCCTGCAACAGATAGGTGCGGTTGCCGTGCAGCACGCCGGGGCGGCCGCCCTTCAGGCTGGCGGCGTGTTCGGGGGTGTCCAGACCATGACCCGCCGCCTCGACGCCGATCAGGCGCACGCCCTCGTCTTCGATGAAGGGGTGCATGGCGCCGATGGCGTTGGAGCCGCCGCCGATGCAGGCCACCACGGCGTCAGGCAGACGCCCGATCTGGGCCAGCGACTGGCGCTTGATCTCCTTGCCGATCACCGACTGGAAATCGCGCACCATGGCCGGATAGGGGGCCGGGCCCGCCGCCGTGCCGATGATGTAATAGGTGTCCTCGACGTTGGTGACCCAGTCACGCATCGCCTCGTTCATGGCGTCCTTCAGCGTCGCCGCCCCCGCCGTAACGGCCTCGATCTCGGCCCCCAGCAGCTTCATGCGGAAGACGTTGGGCTGCTGACGCTCGACATCGACCGCGCCCATATAGACGGTGCAGGGCAGGCCGAAGCGGGCGCAGACGGTGGCCGAGGCCACGCCGTGCTGACCGGCGCCGGTCTCGGCGATGATCCGCGTCTTGCCCATGCGCCGCGCCAGCAGAATCTGGCCCATGCAGTTGTTGATCTTGTGCGCGCCCGTGTGGTTCAGGTCCTCGCGCTTCAGCCAGATCTTGGCCCCGCCGAAGTGATCGGTCAGGCGCTCGGCGAAATAGAGCGGGCTCTCGCGACCGACATAGTGAGTCAGGAAGCCGTCCAGCTCGGCCTGGAAGCTCGGGTCGGCCTTGGCCGCCTCATAGGCCGCGTTCAGCTCGTGAATGAGCGGCATCAGGGTTTCGGGCACGAAACGGCCGCCATAGGGACCGAAGCGGCCCTCGGCGTCAGGCCAGCTGTAAGGCTCGGGGGAATTCGGGAGGATTGCGTTCACGAGCGGCAGTCTTTCGCGAGAAGGCGACGAAATCAGGACCGGGATACGGCCTCAAGGAAGGCGCGGATGCGGTCAGGGTCCTTAACACCGGGTTCGCTTTCGACGCCAGAGGAGACATCGACCAAAGGCGCCCCCGAAATCCGCACCGCCTCGGTGACATTTTGCGGATCCAGCCCGCCTGCGAGGAACCAGTTTGCCGGAAGCGCCCGGTTCTTCATCAGCGCCCAGTCAAACGATGCCCCCACGCCGCCGGGCAGGTCGGACCCCTCGGGCGGCCTGGCGTCGAACAGCAGATGGTCGGCGACATCGGCCCAATCGGGCACGCCGGCGAAGTCGGCCTCGTTACGGATCGGCAGGGCCTTGATGATCCCCGCCCCGGTCAGCCGCCGCACCTCGGCGGCGCGCTGCGGCGTCTCATGACCATGCAACTGGATCAGGTCGGGCCGCAGGATCAGGCCCACCTCGGTCAAAAGGGCGTCGTCGGGATCGACCAGCACCGCCACGATCTTCGCCCGCTTGCGCGCACGGTCGAACAGGGGGGCGGCGTGCAGGGGCGGGATATGGCGCGGGCTCTTTTCAAACACCACCGCCCCGACGAAGGCCGCGCCGCCGTGCAGCGCCGCCTCCAGCGTCTCGGGCGTCGTCAGTCCGCAAATCTTGGCCAAGGTCTGAAGCTGGGTCATCGACAAGGGAGGTGCGCGAGAGCGCCCTTCCGGTCAAGCGCCGGGCGGCGCCTCACACCTTCAGGCCCTCGCGGTCCGATTGAAAATCAGGCTTGGCGATACAGGAACGCCGGCTGACTTCCCGGCGCCCCGTCGCTCCCCGGCCTGGATGGCGCATGGGACACAGGCGGCATATCTTGTCCCCCGTCCGGACCGCCTGAACGCCCATGTCCGCCTCCCCGAGGAAAACACCATGACCGTCAAAGCCTATGGCGCCCATGCCGCCGACAAGCCGCTCGAAGCCCTCGACATCTTCCGGCGCGCGCCTGGCGAGCACGACGTCCAGATCGAGATCGCCTATTGCGGCGTCTGCCATTCCGACCTGCACACCGTGCGCGGCGAATGGCCCGGAACCCTCTATCCCTGCGTGCCGGGCCACGAGATCGTCGGACGCGTTTCCGCCGTCGGCGCCCATGTCAGTCGTTTCAGGGAAGGCGATCTGGTCGGGGTCGGCTGCATGGTCGACAGCTGCCAGGCCTGCGCTTCCTGCGACGAAGGGCTGGAGCAATACTGCGAGGGCACGGGCATGGTCGGCACCTATAACGGCCCCACGCCGGACGCCCCGGGACACACCCTGGGCGGCTATTCGCAACGCATCGTCGTCAGCGACAAGTTCGTGGTGAAGGTCAGCCACCCCGAGGATCAACTGGCCGCCGTGGCCCCCCTGCTGTGCGCCGGCATCACCACCTGGTCGCCGCTGCGGCACTGGAACGCCGGTCCCGGCAAGAAGGTCGGCGTCGTAGGCATCGGCGGCCTGGGCCATATGGGGGTCAAGCTGGCCCGCGCCCTGGGCGCCGAAGTCGTGGCCTTCACCACCTCGGAAAACAAGCGTGAAGACGCCAGGGCCCTGGGCGCTCACCAGGTCGTCGTTTCGCGCAACGCCGACGAGATGAAGGCGCATCGCGGCAGTTTCGACCTGATCATCAACACAGTGGCCGCCAGCCACGATCTGGACGCCTACACCAGCCTGCTGCGTCGTGACGGCGCCCTGGTTCTGGTCGGCGTGCCCGAACACAACCACCCCTCGCCCCAGTTCGCCTCGCTGATCTTCCGCCGCAAGGCGATCGCCGGCTCGATGATCGGCGGCATCGCCGAAACCCAGGAAATGCTCGACTTCTGCGCCGAGCACGGCATCGTCGCCGACATCGAGATGATTCCGATCCAGCAGATCGAGGACGCCTACGCCCGCATGACCAGGAGCGACGTGAAATATCGCTTCGTCATCGACAGCGCGAGCCTGGCGACGTCCTGAGAACAGGCTCGATACGTCCAGCACCCGCCGCTGTCCCTGGGTCCTGCCCCTGATGAGACAGCGGCGGCTGCTTCACGGATTGCCGCCTCCAACGACCGTGACGGCCTGCTGTCGGCACTCAGCCTCGGGACAGAAGCTGCCTTGAGTCTGAAGCTTGGGCTCCGGATCCCAGTCCAGAGTGAAGTCCGGCGACTGGGCCACATGCTTCAACAGCGCCGATCCGTCCTGCCCCCTCGCCGGCAAGGGATCGATGGTGAACACCGCTCCTGTGAAGGTCATGTCGTAGTTGGCTGACAGCCCCAGCGTGCCCTGGCCGATCCTGTATGCTCCCGGCGCCTCGCCCGCGACACGCGTGGGACCGCCCGTGAAATCATCTCCGGCCACGAGGCCGCCTGCCGTAATGCGATAGGCCAGGTTCGGGTCGGCCTGCCCGAACATCTTGGTCCCATTGTCGGCGGACACCGCAATCTGCCGGCGCAGAATGTCGGCCTGGGCCGCCGCGACCGGAGAGAGAATATAGTTGCCTGCGTCCGCGCCCGACAGCGCCACCCCTGAAGCGACGACCGTCTTGGCGACGCCGGCGTTCCAGTCGGTGAAGGCGTAGCTGCCCGCCGCGGAAACATCATCGCCGGCCACGACGCCGTTCAAGATGATGGAGCCCGCAGCGGCGACCGTACGATCATAGGTCTTGTCGGTCGCATCCAGCACCCCGGTGATCGTCCTGGCGTCGATACGCAGCACGCCCGTCTCCAGGGCAAAGGCGTAGTTGAAGTCCGACGCCAGACTGCCGAGACCGGCGTTCAAGACATAGGTTCCGACATTCTTGCCGGTCGCGCCGGAAACCGTGGCCGCACCGGACCAGGCTTCAGCCGCCAGATCGCCGTTGACCAGGCCGGAGATCGTCGTCGTGACGACGGGTACGCCGCCATCATAGGTCACGACCTGACTGTCGGGCGTCACCGTCAGGGTCGGCTGGTAGGCGTAGACGAAGCGGTTCCCGGCGTTGGGCGTCGCAGCAAACGTCCCGGTCGAGAAGTCGTATGCGGCGCCATAGTAGGACTTGCCCGCCAAGCCGTTGAAGGCGTTGCCCGCCGTCGAGCCCGTCGGGTCGCCGGCCGCCTGGGTATAGATCAGCCAACGCCCCGCCGGGTTGGACGCCGCCACGGCGTCCGCGCCGCGTCCGTTGGTGAAGACGCCGTCGGAAGCCAGCACCACCGCGTCGCCTGCTCCATCAGCCCGGATCAAGCCGTTGGCGGTGAAGCCCATGCCCCCATGGGACGTCAGGGCGACGCTACCCGTACTGCGAACCGCTCCATCGACCACCAGGGCGCGGTCATTGTTCAGCTTGAGCTGTCCGCCCGTATTGGTGAAATCGCCGAGCTGAGCCACCTGGTTGGCCGCCTCGAATCCGGCCCCGCCAACCGATGACCCGATCAGCCTTTGCGCGGTAACGCCCCCCGTCGTCGCCTGTGTGACGGCTTGACCGGAGCGCAGTTCGACAGTCTGGCCGACAGCTGTGATCGGACCATTGATGTGGAGGCCGACAAGATCGTTGAAGGCGAAGCCGCCGTCGGCGACCGTGACCGCATCAAGAGTGGCCACACGATTGTCGCCCAGCAGAACCACAGCGCCGCCAGACGTCACGCCGAGTGACGCGGCCTGCAACGCCGCTTGCTGAGTGATCCCCGTCGCCGCCTTCAGGGACAAGGCGCCCTCGACGTCGACCACGCTTCCCGGCCCGGTATCGCCCAGGGCCAGCGCGCCTGCGACGGACGTCACCGACAGATCGTCCGACACGATGGCCGAAACCAGGCGAACGTCGCCGCCACCGCTGATCCGGGAGGCTGTATCGGCCGTCAATCGCTCAACGGTCAGGGCTCCGTCCGGTCCGTCGATCAGGACCGCACCGTTCGTCGAATCCGCCTCGACAATACGCAGCGAACCATTGACCACGTGGACCGCCACGCCCTCCGACCCGCTGACAGTCGTGAGGTTCGCGTTGACGACACGATCCAGATTGACGTCGACACGCCCGTTCGCGGCCACGGCCTCGACGACAGCCCCCGCGTTCGCCGACGTAACCATATTGGCCGACGTGACGCCCCCGGACGCAGGCGCGCCCAGAACGGCGTCGCCGTTCGCGGACCGAAGGGTCAGTCTGTTGGTCCCTGTCCCGGTCAGGGTGGCGGCGCCCAGGCTGGCGGTTCCCGTCGAAGTGGAAACCAGGATGGAAGATACGGCCGTTGCGGCGTCGATCCTGTCGCTGGCGGCGAGATGAACCCTGACGTCGCCACCGTTCGAGGACAGGTCAGCCCTGCCCGCGCCGCCGCCCGACCTGCTGAAGACATTGCTCGCAGCGATCGACAGGTCATCGGAGGCGCCCAGCACCACGTCGTCTGTAGCGGTGATGTCGAGGTCACGTCCTGTCCCCGCGCCGGTCAGTTCGGCCCGACGCAGGACCACCTGCCCGCCGGTGGAGCGGATCAGGATGTCGTCGCCGGCCGTGGTCGAGATCAGATCAATGTCGCCTGCGGCGGAGACATCGGCATCACCACCGGCGACAAGCGCGTAGGCGCTTGTCAGGCCGTCATGGGATTCCAGCCTCAGATCGCCTGTAGCCGTGAGGGCGTGCGTCAAGATCAGGCCGCCGTCCGTATCCGTGATCGACAGATTGCGGATCGTCCCTGCCGGATTCAGGGCTGCGCCGGCCCAGGCGGGCGCCGTGGCCGTATAGTCGCCGCCGCTGAAGGTGATCGCGGCGGCGTTGACCGTCCCGCCTCCTCCATGGAGCGCGACATTATGACCGCTGACCGTCCCTGCGGTGAAACCGCCGCTGATCCCGATCGAGGCCGTGCCGGACGCGGCGTCGGCGACCACCGAAGTCAAGCCGCCCGGCAGACCGTTCAGGAAGACATGCGCATCGCCGCCCGAAGACGCGACGTCCAGGGTTCCGAACCCGCCCGTGCGCTGAACGATATTGGTGGTCGCCACTCCCGCCTGACTGTCCGCGCCCAGGGTGGCGGTTCCTGTTGCGGCGACCTCAAGCGCGCCGCCGCCTGTTATCGCAGCCCCGCGCAGAGTCGCGGCGCCGTCCAGAGCCCGCACCAGAATCGAGCCGCTGGACGTCAGCTGTCCCGCCACCACGTCGCCCGTCGTCGCGGTGACGACAAGGTCTCCGCCGCTTGAGACCAGGCCTCCGGCGCCGGCGCTGCTGCTGAAGCCCGTCGCGCCTGTCAGCGTCAGGTCGCGCGTCGCTTGAACCTGGCCGGCCGGCGCGACGGACAAGAGGCCCGCTGTGGTGGTGATGGCGACATCCCGTCCAGCGACATCGCCTGTGATGGACAGGTCCTTGGCGTTGCTCAGCGAGACATCGTTCGCAACGGCCTGGAGCCTGGACACCCTGTTGATCATATTGGCGCCGCCAAGGTTCACGCCCGTGGCGCTCTCGGCCGCCAGAAAGTCCGTGGTGACGCTCCCGCCTGTCTGGCTGATCGCGCCGCCGCTCGAAGACAGTTCGACGGTCCCGGAGGCGCTGTAGTTCCCGGTCAACGTCAGATCGCCCGCAGCCGTCCAGTCCAGATTGCGCGCCGATGAGGCCGAGCCCAGGGTCGCGATGTCGGAGGCTTCGATGACGATGTCGCCGGCTGCGCCTCCGCCCCCCTGGGTGACGGCCGAGCCGACATTGACCGCGCCGGTGGTCGAACGCGCCAGGACGTGAGCATCGTCCAAGGTGCCGGCGCCCGTCGATGTCAGGGTCGCGCCGCTGGCCAGGACGTCGCCGCCCGACGCCGTGATCTCGACGTCGTCCCCGGCCATGGCCGATGACGTGACGCTCGCATTGCCGTTCGAGGCCGTCACGAACACATCGCCGGCGGCCGCAGCGTTCGCCACGCTGGCGCTGGCCCCATTGATCCTCAGATTGCGGCTGGAACTACCCGTCGTCAGCGTCGCGCTGGTCGCGCCGCTGACGGTGATGTCGCCCGCCTGGGTTCCCGTCCCCTGAGTCAACAGCGTGCCGCCGGACGCCGAACCGGACGTGGAGCGGATCAGAATATGGGAATCGTCCGCACCTGCTCCCGTCGCCTTCAGATAGGCGCCGCCCGCCGTCACATTGCCGTCGGCTGTGATCTCGATGTCGTCTCCGGCGAAGATGCGGTTGGTCACATAGGCCTGGGTCGTACCCGTGACATAGACGCTACGCACTGCATCGACCGTGCTCAGAAACACCTGAGGCGCGCTGAGTGTAAGGTCCCGCGCCGAGTTGCCGAGGGTCAGGGACGCCGAGCCGTTGCTGGTGATCAGAATATCGCCCGACGTCGTCGTGGTGGCCGCACCGACCGAGCTGTTGTTCGACGATGAGACCGTCACGCCGGTGGCGCCCGTGATCTGGGTGACGGTGGCGCCCGGCCCGCCGGCCGCGACCGTCGCCGCGCCCGCGCTGGCGGTGACTTCGCTGGCGGTGATCGACCCGGAGGTCGTGCTGATCTGGACCGTCTGTCCATAAGCCGTCTGGACGCTGAGCGCGCCGCTGGAAGCGCTGAGCACCACATCGCCGGCGGCGTTGACCGATGCGCTGGTCGCCGAAGAAAGCGTCGACATCCGGATCAGGCCGTTGGACGCCGCCCGCAGCACGGCCGTCGGATCGGCGGCGTTGACGAACGTCGCATCATTCAGGCCTGTTCCGCCGGCGAAGACGAAGCCGCCGGCGGTCATGGTCGCGCCGGGAGAGACGATGACCCCCTGCGGCGAGTAGAACCAGATATTGCCCCCCGTCGCCGCGCCGACCTTGCCGCTGATGACGGCGCCGTTGTCGATCGCGATCTGACTCGTGGTCTTGTTGAGGACGATGTCGCTGGCGCTATCGAAGAGGAAGTTCATCGTGTCGCCGCTGCTGACATGCAGGCTGGACCAGTTGATCACCGTCCGCGACGCGTTCAGGTCGATCTGCAGGGTGGCGGCGTCCGGGGCGGTGATGACCGGCTGCGACCCGCCCGACGAAACCGTGATGCTCCCTGCCCCCGGTATGCCGGGCAGGGTGCCGGCGGAACTCGGATGCGCCAGCATTGCGGCGACGCCGCACAGGGCCGAGGCCGCCAACAGGCCTGTACGGCGCGCGCGGTTCTGACGAATGACGGAACTAAAGGCGGTGTTCGACGGGGTCATGAGGGACGCTCCGGAAACTTCAGCGGATTAGAAAAGAGCAGCGGAAAGCGAGAGCAGCACCCGTGACGAAGGCGTGTCACGCCCTCCGAACGGGTCGTCGAGCGGCTGGGCCCATGTCAGATCCAGAGCCGCTCGCGACGTGAGTTGGGCCCGCACTCCCGCACCGACCGACGCCAGGCTCAGCTTGCCTCCGCCGACGCCCAGGTTCCTCAACCCGGCGACGTCATAGAAGACATAGGGCCGCCAGGCGGCGCGCCCGTCCGCTATGGGTAGCGAGACCGTGCTCAGTTCGATCGAAGCTGACAGCGCGCGATCGCCGGACGCGACCGACGGATCATAACCCCGCCCGATCGTCAGATTGCCGACGCCGTATTCCTCGTAGGACAGCAGCGCATCCTCGGTGTGCTGCCAGGCCAGCGCGAGCCTGCCGACCAGCGGCCCCGCAAGACGACCGCCGATTTCTCCCTCGGTTCGCAGCACCAGGGCGTCCGGCCGGCCCTTGAACCGCGACGCCGCAGGGTCGCCGTAGTCGCTGGCCCCGAGTTCCCCGGTTCCCTTTCTAATCTCGACGACGCCGGTCATGGCCACGGAATGGTCCGCCAGGCTCTCGGGCGCATAGTGGCCGTCCACGCGCATGAAGAAGACCCGCAGGTGGTCCTCGGTCAGCACGGCCATGCCGCCGCCGAACTCGACCTTCTGGTCGATCCATTCCATGCCGCCGCCGATGTTGAGGTTGTGACGGCGATGGCGCACCAAGGGATAGGTCAGACGCGCGCTGCCCGCGAACGAAACCCCCTCCAGGTTCAGCGGCGCGAGAACATCACCGGGCTTGGTCCAGCCCCATGCCCCTGACAGATCGGCCACCAGCCCCTCGCCTCCGATATAGAAGCGTTCGCCGATCTGAACCACGCGCTGTTCATCGCTGAACAGGGTGCCGTAGCCGAGGATGGATGTCCGATCGCCCAGCGACGTCATGCCGTTGAAGTCCAGGCGCGCTAGCGCCAGATCACGCCCGACAGTCCTTGAGCCGTAATTCTGGGCCATGACCGAACCGTTCGCCGCATCACGGGAGATGCCGATCTCGAGATCCAGCGAACCGTCGCCCGCCGCAGACGGCCGCAACGCCGACTGAATGCTCACGCCCGGCACGTCTGACGCCAGCAGCAGATAGCGTTGCGCGACATCGAGATCGAACGGCGCCATGTCGCGCAGATGGTCAAGGAAACGCTCGACCTGCTTCTGGGCCGGACCGGCGTCGCCATGATAATTGACCGAAGCAATCCGAGCCTCGACCACCATCAGGACAAGACGGCCATCAACGATCCGCTGCTCGGGAATGATGATGTTCGCCAGGATCCCGCTACGCAGATAGAGCATCGCGGCCCGATCGCGAATTTCACAGACCGCGCTCAGGGGCGCCTCGCGGCCGATGAAGTCAGCATAGGTCGAGGCCAGGATCTGATCCGATACGGCCAGGCGACCCGACGTCGCCCCCTTGAACTCCACGGCGCTCAAGGTGACCTTGATCGGACTCTCTCGAATGGCGCAGGGTCCCGCCTCCATGCCCTTGAACAGATCCCCGCGCGGAGCGGCGGCGATCGGGGCGGCGCTGGCCGGATCCAATTCCTGTCGTGACGGCAACGCCACCTGAGCGTCAGCCGGCGCGTCGACGGCGAAACTCGCCGCCAGGCAGGCCGTCACGCCCGCCATCAGAACAAGCCCGCGGCTTCTCAACAAGCTTTTCAACACAGCCCCCTCGACCCTCGCGCCAGACACCCCCGGCCGGGCGCCATCATGACGCCGATCCGGAAGTGTAACATCGATCTTCGAATTACATGTTCGGAGTTCACGTTTTTTGCCGCGGCGATCCGGCGCGCCTGCAGCCAGGGCGTCACAGGCGAAGATGCGTGTTCCAGAAGGAAGTGCAGGACGGCATGGCGTCGCTGTTTTGGGCGCGGACGGCAGAAAGCCCCGCCGAGTGTGTCAGCGGGGCTTTGAGATGTTTGGGTGCGGGAGCAGGATTTGAACCTGCGACCTTCAGGTTATGAGCCTGACGAGCTACCGGGCTGCTCCATCCCGCGGCAAGCCGGAGAGTGAGGGAAGAATGGGGTTCGAAGACTGTCCTCAAGGAGCCCGAAGGGCGATAGGACAAGAAGACTGTTTTATGTGGTTGGTAGACCCCGCGGCGACCTACTCTCCCGCGCCTTGAGACGAAGTACCATTGGCTCTGGAGGGCTTAACGACCGAGTTCGGAATGGGATCGGGTGTGGAACCTCCGACATAGCCACGGGGTCAACCAAACACATAAGACAGAAGAAGACATCGTCGCGTATTGTTATCGGCAAGTAGAACCGAATGAGTTTTGCTGAGAAACGATCAAGCCGATCGGATTATTAGTACCAGTAAGCTTCACACGTCACCGCGCTTCCACACCTGGCCTATCAACGTGGTAGTCTTCCACGATCCTCAGCGAAGCCTTGTTTTGAGGTTAGTTTCCCGCTTAGATGCTTTCAGCGGTTATCTATTCCATACTTAGCTACCCTGCTGCACGGCTGGCGCCATGACAGGTCCACCAGAGGTATGTCCATCCCGGTCCTCTCGTACTAGGGACAGATCCTCTCAAGCTTCGAACACCCACGGCAGATAGGGACCAAACTGTCTCACGACGTTCTGAACCCAGCTCACGTACCACTTTAAATGGCGAACAGCCATACCCTTGGGACCTGCTCCAGCCCCAGGATGTGATGAGCCGACATCGAGGTGCCAAACTTTGCCGTCGATATGGACTCTTGGGCAAAATCAGCCTGTTATCCCTAGAGTACCTTTTATCCGTTGAGCGATGGCCCTTCCACTCGGGACCACCGGATCACTATGGCCGACTTTCGTCTCTGCTCGACTTGTCAGTCTCGCAGTCAGGCGAGCTTATGCCATTGCACTCGACGAGCGATTTCCGACCGCTCTGAGCTCACCATCGCGCGCCTCCGTTACACTTTGGGAGGCGACCGCCCCAGTCAAACTACCCACCACGCCATGTCCCGGGACCGGATAACGGCCCTCGGTTAGACGTCAACGACAGTAAGGGTGGTATTTCAAGGATGGCTCCACCAGAGCTGGCGCCCCGGTTTCATAGCCTCCCACCTATCCTACACATACGGTCGCTAACGCCAAGGCGAAGCTATAGTAAAGGTTCATAGGGTCTTTCCGTCTGACCGCGGGAACCCCGCATCTTCACGGGGAATTCAATTTCACTGAGCCTGTGCTGGAGACAGTGGGGAAGTCGTTACGCCATTCGTGCAGGTCGGAACTTACCCGACAAGGAATTTCGCTACCTTAGGACCGTTATAGTTACGGCCGCCGTTTACCTGGGCTTCAGTTCGGAGCTTTCACTCCTCCCTTTAACCTTCAGGCACCGGGCAGGCGTCAGACCCTATACGTCGCATTGCTGCTTCGCAGAGCCCTGTGTTTTTGCTAAACAGTCGCTACCCCCTGGCTTGTGCCACTCATTCCTGCTTGCGCAAGGTGAGTCACGCTTATTCCGAAGTTACGCGTGCAATTTGCCGAGTTCCTTCAGCACAGTTCTCTCAAGCGCCTTGGTATGCTCTACCTGACCACCTGTGTCGGTTTCGGGTACGGTCTCTGCTGGAGTTATTTCCAGGGACAACGCCCCTGCAAGGACAATCCAATAAGCCCTTACAAGTTATGCCATCCGTCACTTCCAGCTGGTGCAGGAATATTTACCTGCTTCCCATCGACTACGCTTTTCAGCCTCGCCTTAGGGGCCGACTAACCCTGCGCAGATTAGCTTTACGCAGGAACCCTTGGTCTTTCGGCGACAGAGTTTCTCACTCTGTTTGTCGTTACTCATGTCAGCATTCTCACTTCCGATACCTCCAGCCAACCTCACGGTTGACCTTCACAGGCTTACGGAACGCTCCGCTACCGCTTGCAGTAAACTGCAAACCCATATCTTCGGCGCA
Source organism: Brevundimonas sp. T2-11 (assembly GCF_055397675.1). NCBI lineage: Bacteria > Pseudomonadati > Pseudomonadota > Alphaproteobacteria > Caulobacterales > Caulobacteraceae > Brevundimonas > Brevundimonas sp. T2-11. Next base: position 200,256 of record NZ_AP027920.1, on the reverse strand, counting down.
TGGCTTTAGCCCCGTTACATTTTCCGCGCAGGATCGCTTGATCAGTGAGCTGTTACGCTTTCTTTAAAGGATGGCTGCTTCTAAGCCAACCTCCTGATTGTCAAAGCAATCCCACATCGTTTCCCACTTAGCCATGACTTGGGGGCCTTAGATGATGGTTAGGGTTGTTTCCCTTTTCACGACGGACGTTAGCACCCGCCGTGTGTCTGCCCGATAGTACTCCTGGGTATTCGGAGTTTGGTTAGTATTGGTACCGCTCGCGCAGCCCGCAACCATCCAGTGCTCTACCCCCCAGGGTATTCGTCGGACGCTCTACCTAAATAGATTTCGCGGAGAACCAGCTATGTCCAGGTTTGATTGGCCTTTCACCCCTATCCACAAGTCATCCGAGAATTTTTCAACATTCACCGGTTCGGTCCTCCAGTTAGTGTTACCTAACCTTCAACCTGCTCATGGATAGATCACCTGGTTTCGGGTCGTCATACGTCGAACTTAGCGCCCTATTCAGACTCGCTTTCGCTGCGCCTACACCTAACGGCTTAAGCTTGCTCGACACATGAAGTCGCTGACCCATTATACAAAAGGTACGCCGTCACCCCGCTTGGGGGCTCCGACTGCTTGTAGGCTTCCGATTTCAGGATCTGTTTCACTCCCCTTGTCGGGGTGCTTTTCACCTTTCCCTCACGGTACTTGTTCACTATCGGTCGTAGAGGAGTACTTAGGCTTGGAGGGTGGTCCCCCCATGTTCAGACAGGATTTCACGTGTCCCGCCCTACTCGAGTCTCTTGCTGTTTGACGGCTACGGGGCTGTCACCCGCTATGGCCGATCTTTCCAGATCGTTCGCCTTTATTTCACAAGAGCACTGGCCTGGTCCCGGTTCGCTCGCCACTACTACGGGAGTCTCGGTTGATGTCCTTTCCTCCGGTTACTGAGATGTTTCAGTTCACCGGGTTCGCTTAATGAAGCCTATGTATTCAGCTCATTATACCTTTCAACAATCCACCAATCGCTGCTCCGAAAAGCAGAGTTGGAAGACTGTAAAGGTGGGTTCCCCCATTCGGAAATAGCCGGATCAAAGGGTGCTAGCGCCTCCCCGGCTCTTATCGCAGCTTGCCACGTCCTTCATCGCCTCTCTACGCCAAGGCATCCGTCAGAAGCCCTTAAACGCTTGATCGTTTCTCAGCAAAACCCATGCATAGGCTATCCGGGGGATGGAAAGAGGTATCCGCCGGACCTACACCTGGTTTTACTTGCCAGACGATGTCTTCTTCGAACCTGTCCTGAAAGCCTATGAGGGGCCGGACAAATTCTTCCTTCACAATGTCAATGCAGACGATCCGAAGATCAGCTGCAAACTTGTTTTGATCGCGATACTCGCCGGGGCTCAAGTAGCCGCCAGGCGGTAGCCCCAAGGGAAATGGTGGAGCCTAACGGATTCGAACCGATGACATCCTGCTTGCAAAGCAGGCGCTCTACCAACTGAGCTAAGGCCCCAATCAGGGAATAGCCAGGAGAGCTTCGGTTTCCGTCGTGCTGGTAGGCCCGGGCAGACTCGAACTGCCGACCTTACGCTTATCAGGCGTACGCTCTAACCACCTGAGCTACGGGCCTTCAGGCAGCGCGACAGCCCAAGACAACCAGGCTCGCGATCACGCCATCACTGTCATGAACCCACATGGCTCAAGGTCGTGATGACGAATGGTTGGAAAGAGAAACGGAGACGGCGGCGTCCCGCATAATGTCAGTGTGCCTAAGCACCCGACTAAATCGGAGCCTCAATAGCCTCGTGAGAGACTGGAGAAGCATCCTTAGAAAGGAGGTGATCCAGCCGCAGGTTCCCCTACGGCTACCTTGTTACGACTTCACCCCAGTCGCTGACCCTACCGTGGTCGACTGCCTCCTTGCGGTTAGCGCATCGCCTTCGGGTAGAACCAACTCCCATGGTGTGACGGGCGGTGTGTACAAGGCCCGGGAACGTATTCACCGCGGCATGCTGATCCGCGATTACTAGCGATTCCAACTTCATGCCCTCGAGTTGCAGAGGACAATCCGAACTGAGACGACTTTTAAGGATTAACCCTCTGTAGTCGCCATTGTAGCACGTGTGTAGCCCACCCTGTAAGGGCCATGAGGACTTGACGTCATCCCCACCTTCCTCCGGCTTAGCACCGGCAGTCCCATTAGAGTTCCCAACTGAATGATGGCAACTAATGGCGAGGGTTGCGCTCGTTGCGGGACTTAACCCAACATCTCACGACACGAGCTGACGACAGCCATGCAGCACCTGTGTCCTAGTCCCCGAAGGGAAAGCCACGTCTCCGTGGCGGTCCAGGCATGTCAAAAGGTGGTAAGGTTCTGCGCGTTGCTTCGAATTAAACCACATGCTCCACCGCTTGTGCGGGCCCCCGTCAATTCCTTTGAGTTTTAATCTTGCGACCGTACTCCCCAGGCGGATTGCTTAATGCGTTAGCTGCGTCACCGAACTGCATGCAGCCCGACAACTAGCAATCATCGTTTACGGCGTGGACTACCAGGGTATCTAATCCTGTTTGCTCCCCACGCTTTCGCGCCTCAGCGTCAGTAATGAGCCAGTATGTCGCCTTCGCCACTGGTGTTCTTCCGAATATCTACGAATTTCACCTCTACACTCGGAGTTCCACATACCTCTCTCACACTCAAGATCGCCAGTATCAAAGGCAGTTCCGAAGTTGAGCTCCGGGATTTCACCTCTGACTTAACGATCCGCCTACGCGCCCTTTACGCCCAGTAATTCCGAGCAACGCTAGCCCCCTTCGTATTACCGCGGCTGCTGGCACGAAGTTAGCCGGGGCTTCTTCTCCGGGTACCGTCATTATCGTCCCCGGTGAAAGAATTTTACAATCCTAAGACCTTCATCATTCACGCGGCATGGCTGCGTCAGGCTTTCGCCCATTGCGCAAGATTCCCCACTGCTGCCTCCCGTAGGAGTTTGGGCCGTGTCTCAGTCCCAATGTGGCTGGTCATCCTCTCAGACCAGCTACTGATCGTCGCCTTGGTGAGCCATTACCTCACCAACTAGCTAATCAGACGCGGGCCGCTCTAAAGGCGATAAATCTTTCCCCCGAAGGGCACATTCGGCATTACCACCCGTTTCCAGGAGCTATTCCGAACCTAAAGGCACGTTCCCACGTGTTACTCACCCGTCCGCCACTAACCCCGAAGGGTCCGTTCGACTTGCATGTGTTAGGCCTGCCGCCAGCGTTCGCTCTGAGCCAGGATCAAACTCTCAGGTTGAGTTGACTTATCTGACCTAAGCTTAAGACGACTAAATCGTCTTGGCGTTAGTTCTACGTATTATTGACGAGATCCCACGTCACCGATCCGAAGACCAGTTACATGGTATGTCTTTTCAAAAAGACCGCAGATTGTCAGTGTCGACTAAAGTTCCGAAGAACTTCGCCAGGACACCGCCGCCTGCGTTTCTCTTTCCAGATCAACGATTTCAAAGACCACAACCGGTAAAACCGGCCGAACCGTTTAACGCCCGTTCGCGGCGGAGGCGGTGTTTAGCGCCCCTGATTTTCCGTGTCAACCAGTTCTTTTTAAAGAACTTTCTCAACACTTCCCGGAACCCGAGAGCCCCAGCGGAGGCGGCCTTCTAAGGAAACCAATCCTCCAAGTCAACCAGGCTTTTCAGCCCTTCCGCAAACCCGGAAGCCAATGCCCCGGATCCACTTCGCAAAGCCCGTCTCCGAACCCCGCGCCACGCCCGTTCCCGAGCGAGCGGCGGATATACGGACACAGCCCCGAATCCACAACCCTCAAATGACAGAAATACGAACTATCTCAACGAACCAGAGTCACAAACAGAACGCCGCGCCACCCGCACTCGCACCTCCGTCCGGACCTCACATATAGAGGGTGCGATCCGCATCGGTAAAATGTTGCGCCACACCCAGAAGACCGAGACCTGAATGCGCGCAAAACAGGCGACAGCGCATGTTGAAGCATTTTTCTTCCACATTCCGGTCGCGGCGGGTTGCATCGCAGCACGGACGACGGCATAAGAGCGCCCAGTTGAAAGGTTCTCCTGTGTCCCACCGCGCCGCCATCGCTGCGATCCTGAGCCCCGCGAAAGCGGCGGCCGATCTGCGCGTGCTGTCGCTGGGCGTACTCCTTCTTTCGGTAATTCTTATTCCGCTTAGCCGAGCGGTGTGGATGCCTGCGACCTGACCTAAACCAGTCAAAATCGCCCGCTTCACCCCGCTCCCACCCGGCAGCGGGGTTTTTCATGTGCCCGAGACAGAGCCGACAGGCAGAACCTTCCAAAAATCCGATGACCAACTCGTCTGACAGCAAAAAACAACCCAACGCACGCAGTTCCGCCGTGACCCATGGTCCGAACCGGGCCGCGGCGCGGTCCTATCTGCGCGCGGCAGGCATGCAGGACGCCGACTTCGACAAGCCGATGATCGCCATCGTCAACACCTGGTCGACGGTCACGCCCTGCAACATGCACCTGGATCGTCTGGCCAAGGACGTGCGCGCCGGCATCATCGCGGCGGGCGGCTATCCGGTCGACTTCAACACCATCGTGGTCACCGACGGCATCTCCATGGGCACGGCGGGAATGAAGGCCTCGCTGATCAGCCGCGAGGTCGTCGCCGACTCCATCGAGCTGGCGGTCGAGGGGCATCAGCTGGACGGCGTCGTCTGCATCGTCGGCTGCGACAAGACCATCCCGGCGGCGGCCATGGCTCTGGCCCGGATGGATATCCCCGGCCTGGTCTATTACGGGGGCACCATCCTGCCCGGCCGGATCGGCGAGAAGGAGGTCTCGGTCCAGGAAGTGTTCGAGGCCATCGGCGCCCACGGCGCCGGCGCCCTGTCCGACGAGGGTCTGAAGGCGGTCGAGAGCGCGGTCTGCCCCGGCGCCGGCGCCTGCGGCGGTCAGTTCACCGCCAACACCATGGCCATGGCCCTGTCGATGATGGGCATCAGCCCCATGGGCGCCAACGACGTGCCCGCCGTCGATCCGGGCAAGGGCGCGGAAGGCGAGCGCTGCGGCCGTCTGATCGTCGAGCGCGTCTTCGCCGGGGACACCGCCCGCAAGTACATCACCAGGGCCAGCCTGAAGAACGCCGCCGTCGCCGTCTCGGCCTCGGGCGGCTCGACCAACGCCGTCATGCACCTGACCGCCATCGCCGCCGAGGCCGGCGTCGACTTCGGCATCGAGGACTGCCACCAGGCCTGCGTCGAGGCCCCGGTCATCTGCGACCTGAAGCCCGGCGGTCGCTTCCTGGCCTCGCACCTGTTCGCCGCGGGCGGCACGCGCCTGGTCGCCCAGCGACTGGCCGAGGCGGACAAGATCGTCAATACGCCCACCGTCTCGGGCCGCAGCCTGTTCGCCGAGGCCGCCGAGGCCGAGGAGACCCCGGGCCAGCAGGTCGTGACCAGCATGGACGCCCCGGTCATGGCGCGCGGCTCCTACGCCGTCATCTACGGCGACGTGGCGCCCGAGGGCGCCGTGATCAAGCTGACCGGCCACAAGGTCGACCGCTTCGAAGGCCCGGCCGCCGTGTTCGACTGCGAGGAAGACGCCTTCCACGCGGTTCAGGACGGCTCGGTCGGCGAAGGCGACGTCATCATCATCCGCTACGAAGGGCCCAAGGGCGGCCCCGGCATGCGCGAGATGCTGCAGGTCACCGCCGCCCTGAAGGGCCGCAAGGTCGAGAACGTCGCCCTGCTGACCGATGGTCGCTTCTCGGGCGCCAGCTACGGCTTCGTCGCCGGCCACGTCTCGCCCGAAGCGGCGGTCGGCGGCCCGATTGCACTCATTCGCGATGGCGATCCGATCGTCATCGACGTCACCAACCGCCGGATCGATGTGCTCGTCGATCTGGAGGCGCGCCGGGCGGACTTCGCCCCCAACCGGGTCCGTCCGGCGCAAGGCGTTTTCGCGAAATACCGCGCCGCCGTCGCCTCCGCCTCGCAAGGGGCCGTGACCATTCCCAATCCGCCGCCGGCCCAGATCCCCGCAGATCTGGCCGCCTCCACCTATTCCAACGCCGCCATCTCTGAGGACGCCTGAACCATGGCCATCACCATCTACACCAACGACGACATCAAGCCGGGCGCCATCGCCGGCCAGCGCATCGCCGTCATCGGCTATGGCTCGCAGGGCCGCGCCCACGCCCAGAACCTGAAGGACTCGGGGCATGACGTGGTCGTCGGCGTTCGCCAGGGCGGCACGGGCTGGAAGCATGCGACGGCCGACGGCGTCCCCACCGCCGAGCCGGCCGAGGCCGTTCGCGGCGCCGACATCATCGCCATCCTGACCCCGGACATGATCCAGAACGAGGTCTATCGCGACATCATCGAGCCCAACGCCAAGCCGGGCGCCGCCCTGCTGTTCGCCCACGGCTTCTCGATCATCTACGATCGCATCACCCCGCGCGACGACATGGACGTCATCCTGGTCGCGCCCAAGGGGCCGGGCGACCTGGTCCGTCGCGAGTTCGCGCGCGGCCGCGGCGTTCCCTCGCTGTTCGCCATCGAGAAGGACGCGACCGGCAAGGCGCGCGACCGCGCCATGGGCTACGCCAAGGGCATCGGCGGCGCGACCGGCGGCCTGCTGGAAACCAGCTTCCGCGAAGAGACCGAGACCGACCTGTTCGGCGAACAGGCCGTCCTGTGCGGCGGCGCCAAGGAGCTGGTCATCTCGGGCTTCAACACCCTGGTCGAGGCCGGCTACCAGCCCGAGATCGCCTACTTCGAATGCCTGCACGAGCTGAAGCTGATCGTGGACCTGTTCTACGAGGGCGGCATCTCCAAGATGCACCACTTCATCTCGGAAACGGCCAAGTGGGGCGCCGTCGCCTCAGGCCCGCGCGTCATCACCGACGAGACCCGCGCCCGCATGAAGGAGGTCCTGACCGAGATCCAGGACGGAACCTTCGCCAGGAACTGGATCGCCGAGAACGAGGCCGGCAAGCCGCAGTACCAGGCCTGGCTGGACGCCGATCGCCAATCCCACATCGAGCAGACGGGCGCCCGCCTGCGCGAGCGCATGGCCTGGCTGCAGACCCCCAAGTCTGAAGCCGCCTGACCCGCATATATATAAAGAGAGACTGACCCGATGAGCGCCGCCGCGCCCGCCCTGAAAACCGCCTCCGCCCCGGCGACCGTGCACGACACGGCCACCGGCGCGCGCCTGCTCGTCTCCAGCCTGGAGCGGATGGGCGTGGAGGTGGTCTTCGGCTACCCCGGCGGCGCCATCATGCCCATCTACGACGCCCTGACCGGTACGGGCCTGAAGCACATCCTGGTCCGCCACGAACAGGGCGCGGCCTTCGCCGCCGACGCCTATGCCCGCGCCTCGGGCAAGGTCGGGGTCTGCATGGCCACCTCAGGCCCCGGCGCCACCAATCTGATCACCGGCATCGCCAACGCCATGATGGATTCTGTGCCGATGGTCTGCATCACGGGCAACGTCCCCCAGGGCGTCATGGGCACCGACGCCTTCCAGGAGATCGACATCCTGGGCGTCACCCTGCCGATCGTGAAGCACTCCATCCTGGTGCGCGACGCGGCCGAGATCCCGGCCGCCGTCGAACAGGCCTTCCACATCGCCGCCTCGGGCCGCCCCGGCCCGGTCCTGGTCGACCTGCCCAAGGATGTCCAGTTCGCCACCGCCGTCGCCCCGTTCGGTTTCAACATCCCCAATGAGACAGCCGAGGTCGACCACGACGCCGTCGCCGAGGCCGAGCGCTTTATCCGCAATTCCGAACGTCCGCTGATCTATATCGGCGGCGGGGTGAAGATCGGTCGCGCGACCGAGGCCGTCCGCGCCTTCGCCGAGGCGACCGGCATTCCCGCCGTCTCGACCCTGAACGCCCTGGGCACGGTGCCCACCGACGCCCCCGGCTTTCTGGGGATGCTGGGAATGCACGGCACGCGCGCGGCGAACGAGGCGGTCCAGGCGTCCGACCTGCTGATCGTCCTGGGCGCGCGTTTCGATGATCGCGCCACCGGCAAGCTGGCCGAGTTCGCCCCCCACGCCCGCGTCGTCCACTTCGACATCGACGCCTCCGAAATCGGCAAGCTGCGCGACACCCAGGTCGCGGTCGCCGGCGAGCTGAAGCCCGGCGTCGAGGCTCTGACCGCCCGTCTGGCCGCCGCCCCTCTGACCATCGACCCCTGGGTCATCCGCTGCACCTCGGCCGCCGCGCATCACGCCGCCCGCTATGACGCGCCGGGCGAGGGCGTCTATGCGCCGGCCCTGCTGAAGCAGTTGTCCGAAGCCGCCGGCGACCGCTTCGTCGCCGCCTGTGACGTTGGCCAGCATCAGATGTGGGCGGCCCAGCACTGCCGCTTCTCCAGGCCGGAAGCCCACATCACCTCCGGCGGACTGGGGGCCATGGGCTTCGGCCTGCCCGCCGGTCTGGGCGCCAAGCTGGCCGACCCGTCGGCCACGGTCGTCACCATCGCCGGCGACGGCGGCTTCATGATGAACATCCAGGAGCTGGCGACGCTGAAACGCTATGGCGTCGCGCTGAAGATCGTCCTGCTGGACAACTCCTCGCTGGGTCTGGTGCGCCAGTGGCAGGAGCTGTTCTTCGAGGAGAACTATTCCGAGGTCGATCTGTCCGACAACCCGGACTTCGTGAAGGTGGCCGAGGCCTTCGGCGTCGAGGCCTTCCGCATCGACCGCCGCGATCAGGTCGAGGACGGGATCGCCCGCCTGCTGGCGGCCGACGGCCCCTGCCTGGCCCACGTGGTCATCAACCCCAAAGAGAACGTCTGGCCCCTGGTTCCGCCGGGCAAGAGCAACGCTGAAATGATGGAAGGCGCATGAAATGAGCGACACCATTCACATCCAGATCGACCGGGCCGACGGCTCGCTTCAGCGTCTCATCGGCCTGGTGGAACGCCGCGGCTTCCACATCGACGGCATGAGCATGGCCGACGAAGGCGCCTCGCGCCGCATCGCCCTGACCGTGCGCGGCCGCGACGCCGCGCGCTCCATCGACAATCTGGGCTGCCAGATCGACCGCCTGTTCGGCGTCGCTCGCATCAGCGCCCCCGCCTACCAATCCGAGGCCGCGTAAAATGTCCCGAGTAGAACGCGTATCCAGAACCGCCGAGATCGCGGCGTCCGATCCCAACCGCGTCATCATCTTCGACACCACCCTGCGGGACGGCGAACAGGCGCCCGGCTTCTCCATGTCGGCCGAGGCCAAGCTGAAGATGGCCCATGTCCTGCGCGACCTGGGCGTGGACGTGATCGAGGCCGGCTTCGCCGCCGCCTCGCCGGGCGACGAGGAATGCATCCGCCGCGTGGCGGGCGAGATCGAGGGACCGGTCTTCGCCTCCCTGTCGCGCGCCAACGAGAAGGACATCGACGCCTCCTTCCGCGCCCTGGCCCCGGCGCCGAAATCGCATCGCCGTTGCCACGTCTTCCTGGCCACCAGCCCGATCCATCGCTCGGCCAAGCTGCGGATGAGCACCAACGAGGTGCTGGCCACCATCTCGCGCACGGTGGAATACGCCGCCTCCATGTTCGACGACGTCGAGTTCTCCGCCGAGGACGCCTTCCGCACGGAACCCGAGTTCCTGGCCGAGGCCCTGATGGCCGCCGCCGACGCGGGCGCCCAGACGCTGAACGTGCCCGATACCGTCGGCTACGCCACGCCCGAAGAAGCGCGTCAGCGCTTCGCCTGGCTGGACGGGATCATCCGCCCGCGCCACGCGGACATCATCTTCTCGTCGCACGCCCACAACGACCTGGGCCTGGCGGTCGCCAATTCCCTGGCCGCCGTCGAAGGCGGGGCGCGTCAGATCGAGGGGGCGATCAACGGCATCGGCGAACGGGCCGGCAACGCCTCGATCGAGGAGGTCATCATGGCCCTGCGCACCCGCGCGGACCGCTATGGCGTCACAGTATCCGCCGAGAGCCGCCACCTGGTGCGGGCCTCACAGACCCTGCGCGACGTGACCGAGACGGTCATCGCCCGCAACAAGGCCATCGTCGGCCTGAACGCCTTCGCCCACGAGGCCGGGATCCACCAGCATGGCATGATGGCCGACGCCCGCACCTACGAGATCATGCGTCCCGAGGACGTCGGTTTCGAGGGCAGCTACTTCGTGCTGGGCAAGCATTCCGGCCGCCACGCGGTCGGCAAGCGGGCCGAGGCCCTGGGTCACGTGCTGGAAGGCCAGCGCCTGGCCGACGTCTTCGCCGGCTTCAAGCAACGCGCCGACCAGATCGGCGAAATCAATGACGCGGAGCTGACCGCCATCATCGCGGCCGTGACGGCCGGAGGCGCCTCCGCACAGATGGACAAGACCTATGCAGCCGCTGGCTAAGAATATTTGGATCAATGGCGAGCTGACGCCGTGGGCCGACGCGAAGATCCACGTCATGAGCCACGCCCTTCACTATGGCACCTCGGTGTTCGAAGGCATCCGCGTCTATGACACCCCGAACGGCCCGTGCGGCTTCCGCCTGACCGACCATATCCGCCGCCTGTTCGACAGCGCGCGCATCTATCACTTCCCCCTGCCCTTCACCGAGGACGAACTGGTTCAGGCCTGCAAGGACGTGGTCAGGTCCGAGGGCCTGCGTTCGGCCTATCTGCGCCCACTGGCCTTCCTGGGCGAGTGCGGCATGGGCGTGACCCCCAGCCCTGAGAACATCCGCACCGACGTCATGATCTCGGCCTTCCCCTGGGGCGCCTATCTGGGCGAGGAAGCCCTGGAGAAGGGCGTCGACGCCTGCATCTCCAGCTGGAACCGCGTCGCCCCCAACACCATCCCGGCGGGCGCCAAGGCGGGCGGCAACTATCTGTCGGGCTATCTGATCGGACGTGAGGCCCGCGTCGGCGGCTTCGGCGAAGGCATCGCCCTGGGCGTGGACGGCCGTCTGTCTGAAGGCGCCGGCGAGAACCTGTTCGTGGTCAAGGACGGGGTGCTGATGACCCCGCCCGCCGCCGCCTCCATCCTGCAAGGCATCACCCGCGACAGCGTGATGAAGCTGGCGCGCGGTCTGGGCTATGAGGCCCGCGAACAGATCCTGCCGCGCGAGGCCCTCTATGTCGCCGACGAGGTCTTCATGACCGGCACCGCCGCCGAGATCACCCCCGTCCGTTCCATCGACGGCATCGCCACCCGCGCCAACGGCCCCGGCCCGATCACCAAGGCCGTCAACAAGGCCTTCCGCGGCCTGTTCGACGGCACGACCCCCGACCGCTTCGGCTGGCTGGAGCCCATCGGCGAGGCCGCCGCCTCTCCCAAGGAGCGCGTGCATGAGCCAGCCTAGGACCCTGTATGAAAAGGTCTGGGATCGACACGTCGTCGTGCCGGAAACGGCCGAGACTCCGGGCGTCATGTATGTGGACCTGCACCTGGTCCACGAGGTCACCTCGCCCCAGGCCTTTTCCGAAATCGAGGCGCGCGGACTGAAGGTCCGCCGCCCCGACCGCACCTTCGCCACCCTGGACCACTCCACCCCCACCCTGCCGGCCGACGCGAGCGGCCAGCGCCCCTATTTCACCAAGGCCGCCAAGGCCCAGGTCGAAACCCTGGAGGCCAACTGCGCCCGCCACGGCGTCGAACTGGCGGGCTGGGAGTCCGACCAGCGCGGCGTAGTCCACGTCATGGGCCCTGAGCTGGGCCTGACCCAGCCGGGCATGACCGTGGTCTGCGGCGACAGCCACACCGCCACCCACGGCGCTTTCGGGGCCCTGGCCTTCGGCATCGGCACCTCGGAGGTCGGCCACGTCCTGGCCACCCAGTGCCTGCTGCAGCGCCGCGCCAAGTCGATGCGCGTCACCGTCGATGGCGCTCTGCGCCCCGGCGTCTCCGGAAAGGACGTGGCTCTGGCCGTCATCGCCGCCATCGGCTTCGGCGGCGGCACCGGCTACGTCATCGAATATGCGGGCGAGGCCGTGCGTTCACTGGACATGGAGGGGCGCATGACCCTGTGCAACATGTCCATCGAGGCGGGCGCCCGCGCGGGCATGATCGCCCCCGACCGTGTCACCATCGACTGGCTGCGCGGGCGCCGCCACGTCCCCGCCGACTATGAGGCCGCCGCCGCCGACTGGCTGACCCTGGCCTCCGATCCCGGCGCGACCTTCGACAAGGAGGTCGTGCTGGACGGCGCCGCCATCCGTCCCATGGCCACCTGGGGCACGACCCCCGACGCCGGCGCCCCCGTCGGCGCCCCGGTGCCGCAGCCGCGCTCGGACTCGGACCGCAAGGCCATCGACTACATGGGCTTCACCGCCGGCGAGGCGACCACCGGCCACAAGGTCGATGTCGTCTTCATCGGCAGTTGCACCAACGGCCGCCTGCCCGATCTGCGGGCCGCCGCCGACGTCCTGCGCGGCCGCAAGGTCCAGCCCGGCGTACGCATGCTGGTCGTGCCCGGCTCCGAGGCCGTGCGCCGCGACGCCGAGGCCGAAGGTCTGGACAAGGTCTTCACCGAGGCGGGCGCCGAATGGCGCATCCCTGGCTGTTCCATGTGCATCGCCATGAACGGGGACTTCGTCGCGCCCGGCCAACTGGCCGTCTCGACCTCCAACCGCAATTTCGAAGGCCGCCAGGGCAAGGGCGCCCGCACCATCCTGGCCAGCCCCGCCACCGCTGCGGCCAGCGCCGTCGCCGGCGTCCTGACCGATCCGCGCGCCTATCTGTCGGAGACGGCCCATGTCTGAAGCGTTCAAGGTTCTGACATCCAAGACCCTGACCCTGAGTCAGGCCAACATCGACACTGACCAGATCATCCCCGCGCGCTTCCTGACGACCACGACCCGCGAGGGTCTGGGCGCCCACGCCTTCCACGACTGGCGTTATGAGGCCGACGGCTCGCCCAGGCCGGAGGCGGTGCTGAACCGCATCGATCCGACCGAACAGCGCATTCTGCTGGCCGGACCCAACTTCGCCTGCGGCTCGTCGCGCGAGCACGCGCCCTGGGCCTTGCTGGACTACGGTTTCCGGGCGGTCATCTCGACCGAGATCGCCGACATCTTCACCTCCAACGCCCTGAAGAACGGTCTGCTGCCCATCGTCGTCGATCAGGATGTCTGGGACGACCTGGCGGCCCACCCGGAACAGCCTGTGACCATCGATCTGGACGCGAACGAGATCAGACGCGGCAACGCCCCGGCCGTCCCGTTCAAGGTCGAGGCCTTCGCTCGCCAGTGCCTGCTCGACGGCGTCGACACCCTCGGCTGGCTGCAATCCAAGCTGCCCTACATTCATACCTACGAACGCTTCCGTGAACCGGAGACCGCCTGATGCCCAACACCCGCACCTTCAACATCGTGGTCCTGCCCGGCGACGGCGTCGGCCCTGAAGTCGCCCTGGCCGCACAGCGCGTTCTGACCAGCATCGGCGATATCTACGGCCACCGCTTCGAGTTCACTGAACACCTGATCGGCGGGGCCGCCATCGACGCCACCGGCGAGGCCCTGCCCGAAGACACCAAGGCCGCCTGCCTGGCTGCCGACGCCGTCCTGCTGGGCGCGGTCGGCGGGCCCAAGTGGGACGGCGCGCCGGTTCGACCCGAGCAGGGCCTGCTGGCCATCCGCAAGGCCATGGGCCTGTACGCCAACCTGCGCCCCCTGCAGGTCTCGCCCGTCCTGGCCCACCGCTCGCCGCTGAAAAAGGAGATCGTCGAGGGCGTCGATCTGATCGTCTTCCGCGAACTGACCGGCGGCGTCTATTTCGGCGAGAAGACCCGCACTGAAACCAGCGCCTCGGACCTGTGCGTCTATACGGTCGAGGAGATCGAACGCGTCGCCCGCGCCGCCTTCCAGGCCGCCGGCCAGCGTCGCGGCAAGGTCACCTCAGTCGACAAGGCCAATGTCATGGAGACCAGCCGCCTGTGGCGCGAAGTCGTGACCCGCATCCACGCCGAGGAGTATCCGCAGATCACCCTGGAGCACGCCCTGGTCGACTCCATGGCCATGCACCTGATCCGCAAGCCGCGCGAGTATGACGTCATCCTGACCGAGAACATGTTCGGCGACATCCTGTCGGACGAGATCTCGGTGCTGGGCGGCTCCATCGGCCTGCTGCCCTCGGCGTCGCTGGGCGCCGACGGCCCTGGCCTGTTCGAGCCGATCCACGGCTCGGCGCCCGACATCGCCGGTCAGGACCTGGCCAACCCGGTCGGCATGGTGCTGTCGGCCGCCATGATGCTGCGCCACAGCTTCGATCTGGAAGACGAAGCCAACTCGATCGAAGCCGCCGTCGCCGCCGTCCTGGCCTCGGGCGCCGTCACCGCCGATCTGGGCGGGGCCCTGGGCACGGTCGAGGCCACCCGCGCCATCGTCGACGCCATCCGCGCCATCCACTGGGCCGCCGCCCGCCATGTCCCCATGCACTGGGCCTGAGCCCCGGCGCCGATACTCAAAGAGAAAGGGCGGGCCTCGCGGCCCGCCCTTTTTTGCATTCAGTTGTCGATCAGACCCTGCAAGGCCGCCGACATCCGCCGCGCCAGCTCGGCCTTCTGTTGATCGTCGAGCGCCGAATAGCCGCCCGACAACTCGCGTCCGATCGCCATGCCCATGATCAGGCCCGCCGCCAGACGCGCCCGCACCGGGGCGTCCGTCCCGCCGATCCAGGCGGCCAGAGGGTCGAAGAAACGGTTGTTGGAGGTGCGCTGCATCACGTCCATGGCCTTGGCCGAACCGACCGAGCGCAACAGGATCAGCAGGCCCCGCATCCGGGCCCCGCCGCCGTCCGCCTCGCAGGGCGTCAGATCCCCATAGACGATCTCGCGCGCCAGGCGATCGCCGAAATCCTCACGCGGGCCTTCCATCAGGTCGCGACCGTTCTTGCAACTGTCGAGAACGGCGACAAACAGGTCTTCCTTGGACCCGAAATAGCGGCTGATCAGGGCCGCATCCACGCCGACGTCGCGCGCGACGTCGCGCATTCCGACGTCGTCATAACTGTCGGAACAAAAACGCTCGCGCGCCGCTTCCAGAATCGCCTGGCGGGTCGCGTTCGCGTTGCGTGGTCGGGGGGCGTCGCACAGGACCAAGTGGTCGTACTCCTATAAACCTTATCGCCTATATGGCTTTGTCATCAGGCGTTGACAAGCGCAACCATGATCATCATTAAGTCACCCGATGTTGACTGGCGCATCCTCCCCCGATGATCGCTGCTCCTCTATGTCTGTTACGTCAAAATCCCCTCCCAAGGAGAATGCGCCGATGCGCACGGTGAAGATCGCGGCCGCGTCCGTACTGATGGCGACCGCCCTCTATGGCTGTTCCAAGGGCGGCGAAGCGCCCGCCCCCCAGGCTCCGCCGGTGACGGTGGCCCTGCCCCTGGCCCGCCAGATCGTCGATTGGGACGAGGTCACGGGCCGCTTTGAAGCCCCGCGCACCGTCGATGTGCGCGCCCGTGTCGGCGGCTATATCCAGTCGGTTCACTTCAAGGACGGCGACTATGTTCGCCAGGGCCAGCTGCTGTTCACGCTTGACCCGCGTCCGGCCCAGGCCGCCCTCGCCTCCGCCCAGGCTCAACTGGCCCAAGCCCAGGCCCAGCTGACCCTGGCCCGCACCGAGTTCGCCCGTTCGGAAGGCCTGCTGGCCTCCCAGGCCGTGTCCCAGGCCGAGGTCGATTCCAAGCGCAGCGCCGTGGCCCAGGCCCAGGCCGCCGTCTCGGCCGCCAACGCCGCCATTCGCGCCCGCCAGCTGGACGTTGAATTCACCCGCGTCACTGCCCCGATCGCAGGCCGCGTCTCCGACCGCCGCGTCGATCCGGGCAACCTGGTCGGCGGCGGCTCCTCGGCCGGCGACGTCCTGACGACCGTGGTCTCGGCCTCGCCGATCTACTTCGTCTTCGACGGCTCCGAAGCCTTGGCGCTCAAGTATCAGCGCGACGCCCGCACCGGCGGCGCCGCCCCGATCCGCATCCGTCTGCAGGACGAAACCAGCTACGACCGCGTCGGCACGCTGGACTTCACCGACAACGCCATCGACCCGGCCTCGGGCACCATCCGCCTGCGCGCCGTGGTGCCGAACGCCGACGGCTTCCTGAAGCCCGGCATGTTCGGTCAGGCCCAACTGGCCGGCGCCGGCGCCTATCAGGCCCTGCTGGTCCCCGACGCCGCCATCTCGACCGACGCCGCCCGCCGTGTGGTCATCGTCGTCAAGCCCGACGGCTCGACCGAACCGCGCGCCGTCCAGACCGGACCCCTGGTCGACGGTCTGCGTGTCATCCGTTCGGGTCTGAAGCCGACCGACCGCGTCATCATCGCCGGCGGTCAGCGCATCCAGATGCCGGGCATGAAGGTCCAGCCGAAGAACGGAACCATCGCCCCGGTCGCCCAGCAGCCGAACGCGGCCCCCGTCACCCAGGCGGCGCCGGCTTCCAGCGCCTCCTTCGCCAACGCTGGCTGAACCTAAATGAACATCTCCCGCTTCTTCATTGATCGGCCGATCTTCGCGGGCGTGATCTCGGTGTTCATCACCCTGATCGGCCTGTTCGCCTATCCGATGCTGCCCCTGTCGCAGTATCCGGAGATCGCGCCGCCCACCATCACCATCAACGCCGCCTACCCCGGCGCCTCGGCCGAGACCCTGGCCGAGACCGTGGCGGCCCCCATCGAGCAAGAGGTCAACGGCGTCGAGAAGATGCTGTACCTGACCTCCTCGTCCACCTCGGACGGGGCCGTGGCGATCACGGTGACCTTCCAGCCCGGGACGGATCTCGATTCCGCCCAGGTCCTGGTCCAGAATCGCGTCGCCCTGGCCGAACCCAAGCTGCCCGAGCAGGTCCGCCAGATCGGCGTGACGGTCAACAAGGCCGAAAGCGGCTTCCTGATGATCGTCGGCCTGACCTCGCCGGACGGCAGCCTGGATAACGACTATGTCGGCAACTACGCCAACTCGACGCTGCGCGACCGCCTCCTGCGGATCGACGGCGTGGGTCAGGTTCAGGTGTTCGGCGGCGGCAACTATTCGATGCGCGTCTGGATCGACCCGGCCAAGGCGGCCGAGCGCGGCCTGACGGGTCCCGACATCGTCGCCGCCCTGCGCGCCCAGAACGTCCAGGCCGCCGCCGGCTCCATCGGCCAGCCGCCCTTCGCCACCAACGCCGCCGCCTTCCAGCTGCCGGTTCAGGTCCAGGGCCGTCTGTCTGATCCCGATCAGTTCGGCGACGTGGTCATCAAGACCGACGCCGAAGGCCGCGTGACCCGCGTCCGCGACATCGCCCGCGTCGAGCTGGGCGCCCAGGATTACGGCATCCGCGGCTTCTTCGACGGCGAACGCGGCGTCGGCGTCGCCATCGTCCAGCAGCCGGGGGCCAATGCGCTCGGCACCGCCAACCGCGTCCTGGCCGAGGTCGAGGCCGTCAAGGCCGAACTGCCGGCCGGCATGGCCATCTCCATCCCCTACAACCCGACGGAATTCGTCGCCGCCTCGGTCGAGGCGGTGCAGCACACCGTGTTCGAAGCCGTCGTCCTGGTGGCCATCGTGGTCCTGGTCTTCCTGCAGACCTGGCGCGCCGCCATCATTCCCATCATCGCCATCCCGGTGGCCCTGGTCGGCACCTTCGCGGTGCAGTTGGCCCTGGGCTATTCGATCAACTCCCTGTCGCTCTTCGCCCTGGTTCTGGCCGTCGGCATCGTCGTCGACGACGCCATCATCGTGGTCGAGAACGTCGAGCGATATCTACGAGAAGGACTGACTCCCAAGGAGGCCGCCTATCGTTCGATGCAGGAGGTCTCCGGCGCCCTGATCGCCATCGGCCTGGTGCTGACGGCGGTGTTCGTGCCCACCGCCTTCGTCCCCGGCATCCCCGGCATCTTCTATCGCCAGTTCGCCGTCACCATCGCCTCGGCGACGCTGATCTCGCTGGTGGTGTCCCTGACCCTGTCCCCGGCTCTGGCGGCCCTGCTGCTGAAGCCGCACCAGCACCACGACAACGTCCGCAAGCCGGGCCTGTGGGGCGCGGTCACCTATTACGTCCGCTGGGCCGGCGACAAGTTCAACCAGGGCTTCGAATGGCTGTCCGACAAGTACGGCCGCCTGACCGCCCGCCTGGTGCGTTCGCTGATGGTCGTCATGATCGTCTATGCGGGCCTGCTGGCCCTCACCGGCTGGCGCCTGGTGGACACGCCCTCGGGCTTCATCCCGGAACAGGATCAGGGCTTCCTGATCGGCGTCATCCAGCTTCCGGCCGGCGCCTCGCTGGACCGTACCGAGGCCGTGATGAAGCGCGCCAACGAGATCATCCAGAAGACCGAGGGCGTCGACGGCACCGTGGCCTTCGCCGGTCTGGACGGCTCCAGCTTCTCGTTCGGCTCCAACGCCGCGACCATCTTCGTGCGCCTCGACGCCTTCGAGGACCGCACCAAGGAACAGGCCGCGACCGCTCTGGCCGGCGCCATCACCGGCGCCACCGGCGGCATCGAGGAAGCCAACATCTTCGTCATCGCCCCCCCGGCCGTTCAGGGCCTGGGCAACGGCAACGGCTTCAAGATGATGATCCAGGACCGTTCCGGCGCGGGCTACCGCGCGCTGGAAGGCGCCACCTTCGCCATGATGGGCGGCGCGGCCCAGATGCCCGATCAGGTGCAGCAGGTCTTCTCGACCTACAACACCGGCTCGCCCCGCATCGCCGCCGACGTCGATCGCAACAAGGCCCTGATGATGGGCGTCCAGCCGTCGGCGGTGTTCGACACCCTCGGCGTCTATCTGGGCTCGTCCTACATCAACGACTTCAACCTGCTGGGACGCACCTTCCGCGTCACCGCCCAGGCTGAACCCTCGGCCCGCGACGACATCGCCGACATCGCCAACCTGAAGACCCGCTCCGCCTCCGGCGCCATGGTGCCGATCGGCGCCGTCGCCAACCTGCGCGAGGACTCCGGTCCGGCCCGCGTCGTCCGCTACAACCTGTTCCCGGCTTCCGAGCTGCAGGGCCAGGCCGCGGCGGGCGTCTCGTCCGGTCAGGGCATCGCGGCGATGGAGCAACTGGCCTCTCAAGCCCTGCCGCAAGGCTTCAGCTACGAGTGGACCGAACTGGCCCTGCAGGAGAAGCAGGCCTCGGGCGGCGCCTCGATGATCTTCATCATGGCCGTGGTCTTCGTCTTCCTGGTTCTGGCGGCGCAATATGAGGCCTTCACCCTGCCGCTCGCGGTGGTGCTGATCGTCCCCATGTGTCTGCTGGCGGCCATGATCGGGGTAAACATCCGCGGTCTGGACAACAACATCCTGGTCCAGATCGGCCTGGTCGTTCTGATCGCCCTGGCGGCCAAGAACGCCATCCTGATCGTCGAGTTCGCCAAGCAGGCGGAAGAGGAAGAGGGCATGGATCGCTTCGAAGCGGCTGTTTACGCCGCCAAGGTGCGTCTGCGTCCGATCCTGATGACGTCCTTCGCCTTCATCTTCGGTGTCGTGCCGCTGATGCTGGCGACCGGCCCTGGCGCCGAAATGCGCCAGTCGCTGGGCACGTCGGTCTTCTCCGGCATGCTGGGCGTGACCTTCTTCGGTCTGATCTTCACCCCGGTCTTCTATGTCATCATGCGCTGGCTCTCGGGCAAACTGCCCAAGACGCCGGAGAAACCGCGCGACCTGCCGACCACCTACGGCGCGCCCGCCCATGATCCGTACGACCCCACCGACCCCGCGCCGGCGGCCCCGACCACGGCCAGCCCGCGCCTGGGAGACGCCTGATGAACCGTAAAGTCCTCTCCCTCCTGACCGCTTCCGGCGCCGCGCTTCTGCTCGCCGCCTGCGCGGTCGGGCCCAAGGCGCCGGATCCCACGATCCCGGCCCAGGGCCAGGGCGCCTTCATCGGCTCGCAATCCGCCTCGGTTTCGACCGAGGCGGCCCGCGCCGACTGGTGGCGGCTTTATAACGACGCCACGCTGGATGGTCTGATCCAGCAGGCGCTGACCGAGAACAACGAGCTTGAGGCGGCCGCAGCCAACCTGCGCGCCGTCCGCGCCTCGCTGTCCGAAGCCCGCGCCGGCCGTCTGCCCACCACCAACGCCAGCGCCGGCTTCACCCGCAGCCGCGCCTCGACGATCACCAACCCCGCCGCCAACGGCGCCACGCTGGACGACGTCGACACCTACACGACCGGCCTGGACGTCTCCTACGAGGTCGACCTGTTCGGCCGGGTAGAGTCCACCGTCCGCGCCGCCCGTTCTGACGCCGCCGCCGCCGCCGAGGCGCTGGAGGTGGTGCGGATCACCGTGGCCGCTGAAACGGCCCGGGCCTATGCCGACACCTGTTCGGCCAACGCCCAGATCGCGGTGGCCGAACGCACCATCGAGCTGCAGGGCAAGACCGTCGACCTGACCCAGCGTCTGCTGGACGGCGGTTCGGGCAATGGTCTGGACGTGGCCCGCGCGCGCGCAGCCCTGGAACAGACCCGCGCCAGCCTGCCGCCGCTGCGGGCGTCGCGCGACGGCGCCCTGTATCGCCTCGCCACCCTGACCGGGCGCACCCCGGCCGAGGCCAGCGAGGCGGCCCGCGGCTGCCAGTCGCCGCCGCAGCTGTCACAACCGATTCCCATCGGCGACGGCGCGGCCCTGCTGGCCCGTCGTCCAGACGTGCGTCAGGCCGAGGCTCGCCTGGCCGCCGCCGCCGCGCGCGTGAACGTGGCGACCGCCAGCCTCTATCCGTCGATCAGCCTGGGGGGCTCGCTGGGCTCGACCGCGCTGGACGCCTCGGATCTGGGCGAAGACGCCAACTTCCGCTTCAGCGTCGGCCCGCTGATCAGCTGGAACTTCCCCAACATCGCCGTGGCCCGCGCCCGCATCAAACAGGCCGACGCCCAGACCGATGCGGCCCTGGCCACCTTCGACCAGACCGTGCTGACGGCGCTGCAAGAGACGGAAACGGCCCTCAGCAGCTACGCCAACGAGCTGGACCGCCGCACGGCCCTGCGCACCGCGCGGGATCAGGCGGCGACGGCGGCCCGCCTGTCGCGTCTGCGTTTCGACGCCGGCGCCGACAGCTTCCTGACGGTGCTGGATTCGGAACGGACCCTGGCCGGGGCCGACGCGGCCCTCGCCGCCTCGGAAGCCCAGGTCACCACCTACCAGATCGCCCTGTTCAAGGCCCTGGCCGGTGGTTGGGATCAGGCCCCCGATCCGGAAGCCTGATCTTCGGCTCATCGTTGAAAATGAAGACGCCCGGCAGGTTCAACCCCGCCGGGCGTTTTCTTTTGACCGATCGCGCATGATTTTCACGCCTCCGGGCGTGACCCCGGCCCGATTGATGCTCTAGGGATGAGGCATGATCGATCCCGCCGCGTCCTCCCCCGTCGCCGAGATCGCCGCCGAGGCCTCGCCTGCGACGGCGCTGGCCCATGCGCGACGGGTCGTGGTCAAGATCGGCTCATCCCTGCTCGTAGACGCCGCCACCCGCGCCGTGACCCGCGACTGGCTGGCCTCCCTGGCCCAGGACATCGCCGACCTGCGCCGGCAGGGCCGCGAGGTCATCGTCGTCTCCTCCGGCGCCGTGGCCCTGGGTCGCGGTCGGCTGAAGACCTCGCCGGGTCGCCTGCAGGACAAGCAGGCCGCCGCCGCCGTCGGCCAGACCCTGTTGATGCACGCCTGGGAAGAAGCCCTGGCCCCCCACGGCCTGATCACCGCCCAGGTCCTGCTGACCCGCGACGACACCGAACGCCGTCGCCGCTGGCTCAACGCCCGCGCCACGGTCGAGGCCCTGCTGGCCCACGGCGTCATCCCCGTGGTCAATGAAAACGACACCGTCGCCACCGAGGAAATCCGCTACGGCGACAATGACCGTCTGGCCGCCCGCGCCGCGCAACTGGCGCGCGCCGACCTGCTGGTCCTGCTGTCCGACGTGGACGGCCTCTACACCGCCGACCCGCGTCGCGACCCGAACGCCCGCCACCTGCCCCTGGTCGAAAGCCTCGGCCCCGACATCCTCGGCATGGCCAGCGGCGCCAATGCGGACGCCGGCGTCGGCACCGGCGGCATGGCCACCAAGCTGGCCGCCGCCCAGATCGCCCGCTCGGCCGGCTGCGCCACCGTCATCGCCTCGGGTCTGACGCGCCATCCGCTCAAGGCGGTGACTGAGGGCGCCCGCGCAACCCTGATCACCGCCCCGGCCACGCCTCTGGCCGCCTGGAAACAGTGGATCGCCGGCAGCATGGCGCCGGGCGGTTCGCTAACCCTCGACGACGGCGCCGTGCGCGCCCTGAAATCGGGCAAGAGCCTGCTGCCCTCGGGCGTGGTCTCCGTCAGCGGCGTGTTTGAAAAGGGCGAAAGCCTGCGTCTGCTGGATGCGACCGGCGCCGTGATCGGCGTCGGCCTGGCCGCCTATCCGGCCGACGAGATCGCCCTGATCCGGGGCCGCCATTCCGACGAGATCGAGACCCTGATCGGCTATCGCGGCCCCTCGGTCGTGATCCACCGCGACGACCTGGTGCTGGAAACCCGATGACCGATGTGAACACCCTTATGCTGGACATGGGCCGCCGCGCCCGCGCCGCCGCCGACGCTCTGCGCGCCACCACGCCGGAGGCCCGCACCGAGGCCCTGACGCGTCTGGCGAACGGCCTGCGCGCCGCCGAAGCCGAGATCCTGTCCGCCAACGCCCGCGACATCCAGAACGCTCGCGCCTCGGGTCTTTCGGAGGCCCTGATCGACCGTCTGGCCCTGACCCCCGCTCGCGTCGAGGGCATGGCCGTCGCCGTTGCGACCATCGCCGCCCAGCCCGATCCGGTCGGCGCCGAGATGGCCCGCTGGACCCCCGCCAACGGGCTGGACATCGCCCGCGTTCGCACCCCCATCGGCGTGCTGGGCGTCATCTATGAGAGCCGGCCCAACGTCACCGCCGACGCCGCCGCCCTGTGCCTGCGCTCGGGCAACGCCGCCATCCTGCGCTGCGGCTCGGACTGCCTGGAATCCTCGCGCGCCATCGCCGCCGTGGTCAGCCGCGCCGTCACCGAGGCCGGTCTGCCCGCCGACGCCGTCCAGTTGGTCCCCGTCCCTGATCGCGAAGCCGTGGGCGCCATCCTGTCGGGCCTCGAAGGAGCCATCGACCTGATCATTCCGCGCGGCGGCAAGAGCCTGGTCGCCCGCGTTCAGGTCGAAGCGAAAGCCCCTGTGCTGGGCCACCTCGAAGGCCTGTGCCACACCTATCTCGACGCCGCCGCCGACCTCGACGTCGCCCGCCGCGTCGCCGTCAACGCCAAGATGCGCCGCGTCTCGGTCTGCGGCGCCACCGAGACCCTGCTGGTGGATCGCGCCGCCGCCGAGCGCCTGCTGCCCGCCGTCGCCGATGACCTGATCAAGGCCGGCTGCGAACTGCGGGGCGACGATGCGACGCGCGCCCTCGTCCCCGAGGCAGCCGAAGCGACCGCGGCTGACTGGACCACCGAATATCTGGCCCCCGTCCTGTCGGTGCGGGTCGTGGATGGCGTGGACGGGGCGGTGGATCACATCCGCCGCTACGGCTCGGGCCATACCGAGGCCATCATCACCACCGACGCCGACGCCGCTGAGCGCTTCGCCAACGGCGTCGACAGCGCCATCGTCCTGATCAACGCCTCGACCCAGTTCGCCGACGGCGGCGAGTTCGGCTTCGGCGGCGAGATCGGCATCTCGACCTCCAAGCTGCACGCACGCGGCCCCGTAGGGGCGGAGCAGCTGACTACCTACAAATACGTGGTGCGCGGCCAGGGCCAGACCCGGCCCTGATCCGACCCTGGTGCAGAAAAGGCCGGAACCAAAGCCCCGGCCTTCCCCAATTCCACCTATCGGCCTCAAGGAGCCCGAAGGGCGATAGGCCCAGAAAAGAAGCTTACGACCTGCCTTCCGGCAGGGCGTAAGCAATCACGTAGTCGCCCTCCGGCGTCTCCATGAAGTGATGCCCGCCGGCCATGATGACCAGGTACTGGCGGCCGTTCTGCTCATAGATCATCGGGTTGGCCTGACCGCCCGCGGGCAGGACGTCGGACCAGACGGTCTTGCCCGTCTCTATGTCGATGGCCCGGATCAGGTCGTCGGTCGCAGCGGCGATGAAGATCAGTCCGCCCGCCGTCACCGCCGAGCCCCCGTTGTTCGGCGTGCCGATCTCGACCGGCAGCATGGAGGGAATGCCGAACGGCCCGTTCTTGCGCGCCGTGCCGAAGGGGCGGTCCCACAGGGTTCGGCCGGTCTTCAGGTCGATGGTGCGGATGCCGCCATAGGGGGGCTGCTTGCACAGCAGGCCGGTGAACTTGACCCGCCAGCCGGCGTTGACGTCGATGGCGTAGGGCACGCCCGCCTGCGGATCGCCGGCACCCTCGGCCTTGGACTTGGACAGGTTGCCGCCGCGGTTGGCCGCCTCCTTCTCGCGCTCGATGTAGCGAGGATCGTCGCGCGCGAACCAGCCCAGACGATCGGCCTCGGCGCGGGGCACCAGCCGGTTATGATTGGGCATGTCGTTGTAGTTGGCCACGATCACGCCGCGCGCCGGATCAACGGCGACGCCGCCCCAGTCCGAGCCGCCGTTGTAGCCCGGATACTGGATCCAGTGCCTGTCCGCCGTCGGCGGCGTGAAGTAGCCCTCATAGGCCGCCTGATGGAACTGGATACGGCAGAACATCTGATCGATCGGCGACATGCCCCACATGTCGCGCTCGGTCAGGTCCGCCTTCCGCAGCGTATGGAACAGGGAGAAGGGCTGGGTCGGACTGCGTTGCGCGGGCTCGACGCCCCCCTGCGGCACGCGACGCTCCTCGACCTTGTGCAACGGTTGGCCGGTGCGCCGGTCCAGGATGTAGAGGTCGCCCTGCTTGGACGGCAGGATCACCGCCGGCACGCCCCCGGGCATGTCGACCAGGGTCGCCTGCGAGCCCAGGTCATAGTCCCAGACGTCCTTGCGCACAGTCTGGAAATGCCAGCGCGGCTTGCCCGTGGTCACGTCCAGAGCCACCAGAGAGGTCGAGTATTTGTTCTCGGCAGGGCGACGCAGGCCGGAATAATAGTCCGCCGCCGAATTGCCCATCGGCAGGAAGACCAGGCCCAGAGCCTCGTCCGCCGTGGCCGTGGTCCACATGTTCGGCGTGCCGGGAGTATAGGTCTGGCCCTCCGGCGGCAGGGTGGTGATGTCCGGCCGCATCATGTCCCAGGCGAAACGCAACTGGCCCGTCACGGCGTCGAAGCCCTGGATGACGCCGGACGCGTTCCAGCGCTTCTGCCCGTCCAGAACCTGATGGCCCGTCACCACCACCCCGCGCACGATGACCGGGGCCGAGGTGATCGAGACCATGCCCGGATAGGGGTCGCCCATCCCGGTCTTGATGCTGACCGCGCCATTGGTCCCGAAGCCGGCGCACGGCGCCCCGGTACGGGCGTCCACCGCCACCAGCCGCCCATCCAGGGTCCCCTCGATGATCCGCGTGGCGCAAGGCTGGGCCGCATCGACATTGGGCTGGGCGTAATAGGTCACGCCCCGGCAGGCGGCGGTATAGGGAATCTGATCGTCAGCGACCCGAGGGTCATAGGTCCATTTCTGCTTGCCGGTCGTCGCATCCAGGGCGAACAGCCGATTGCGGGCCGAGCACAGATAGAGGGTGTCGCCGATCTTCAGCGGCGTGGTTTCCGCCCCGAACCGCTCCTCCGGCAGGTCCCCGGTGCGGAAGGTCCAGACGCGTTGCAAGCCCTTCACATTGTCCTTGTTGATCTGGTTCAGCGGGGAGTAGCGCTGGGCGCTGTCGGTTCCGCCCCAGGCCGGCCAGTCGGCGCCCGTTCTGATCAGGGCCGGGTCGCCGATCCCGCCCTGCCCCGCCGCCGGGACAGGACTTTGCACCCGCGCCTTGTTGGCCTGGGCCACCACCACGCCTGAGATCAGACCCAGGACGACAATCAGGCCGATCCCGCCGAGCGCCAGCTTTCCGCCCCCGCCTTCACGTTTCAGCGCCGGGAAGGACAGAACCACGAGGACCAGAAGCACCAGGGGCGCGATGACACGCGGGACCAGGGCCCAGCCGTTCAGCCCGACCTCCCACAGGGCCCAGAGCACCGTGCCGATGAAGATCAGAATATAGAGCCAGGCGCCCGTCATCCTCAGCAGGGCCAGCAGCGCCCCGGACAGGATCATCAAGAGGCCGACGACCAGATAATAGGGCGAGCCGCCCAGCATGATCAGTTGCCCGCCGCCGATGGTCAGCGTCAGGCCGATCAGGGCGATGACCACCCCCAGCAATCGCACCAGGACGCTTCCGAATCCGCGCCCGCGTTCAATGGAGGACATGTCGCACGACTCCTGAGGTTCCGCCTGAGGGTTCAGCTTGGCCTTGCCTCAACACCCCCGAAGCCGAGCCGTTCCAGAATACGGCGAGAAAGCGACCATGGAAAAAAGGGCGGCGCCGCAGCGCCGCCCTCTCCTGTCCGGTCTGAACCGGTTCCGTCAGTTGACCGGACGCCCCTCGGTGTCCACCACCTGAACCTCGCCCAGGTTGAGGGCGCGGATCTTGGGCTCGATGGCGGCGCGATCGCCCACCACGACCCAGGTCGTCGGACCGTCGCCGATCAGGGCCCTCGCCGCGACCGTGGCCCGTTGCGGAGTGGTCGCGTTCACCGATGCGGCGTAGCCGTCGTAGTAGTTTTCCGGCACGCCATAGACGACCATGCTGGTCAGATCGCCGGCCACCGCCGCGTTGGTCTCCCAATTGCCGGCCATCCCCAGAACCAGGTTGGACCGGACGGCGGCGATTTCTTCTTCCGTCAACGGACGCGCGCCGAAGACCTCGCTCAGCTCCTTGCGGATCTCGACCAGACTTTCGGCCGTCTTGTCCGACTGAACCCCGGTCGAAACCAGGAACATGCGCTCGCCGCGCGTGGTGCGGATGCCCGATCCCGCGCCATAGGACCAGTGCTTGTCCTCGCGCAGGTTCATGTTGATGCGGCTGGTGAAGGCGCCGCCCAGCGCCGTATTGGCCACATCGACGGCCCCTTCTGTCGCGGCGTCGAAGGCCGGAGCCAGACGGCCGGCGGTGATCGACGACTGCGGGCCCGCGCGATCCACGATCAGCACGCGCGGCGCCGATTGCGACGGCAGGGCGGGCGCGGCGGGCTTGACCGGCAGCGGGGTCGAGGGCGCGCGCCAGGTGCGGAAGGCCTTCTCCAGCGCCGGGGCCAGCTCGGCCTGAGTCGTGTCGCCGACCACCACCAGGGTGGCGTTGTCGGGACGGAACCAGGTGGCGTGATAGGCTTCGGCGTCGGCGGGGGTCAAAGCCTGGACGCTGGCCTCGGTGC
Organism: Brevundimonas sp. T2-11; assembly: GCF_055397675.1. NCBI lineage: Bacteria > Pseudomonadati > Pseudomonadota > Alphaproteobacteria > Caulobacterales > Caulobacteraceae > Brevundimonas > Brevundimonas sp. T2-11. The sequence goes on along the minus strand of NZ_AP027920.1, from coordinate 173,023 downwards.
CCGAAGTCGGACGGCCGTACGGATTTTCAGGTCCGAATACATTGGCCGCCAGCACCCGACTGGCGATGGCCCCGGGGTTGCGATTGGACTGCTGAATGCCCGACACCTGCTGGATCTGGGCCCTCTGGAAATCTTCGGGTCGGAAGGCCGGATTCTGGATGATGTCGGCATAGAGGGCCAACGACGGCTCCAGGCGCGACTCGATCGCGTTCAACGAGACGTTGGTGTAATCGACCGCCGAACCGGCGCCGAGCGAAGCGCCCAGCAACTGCAGCTGATCGCTGATCTGCAAGGCGTTCAGCCGGTCGGTGCCGTTGGTCATGACGGCAGGCGCCAGTTGGGCCACGCCGTTCTTGCCGGCGGGGTCGGCAGCCGAACCGGCTTCGACGATCAGGTTCATGCTGACGGTCGGCACGCCCGTGCGCGGAGCCAGCACCACCTTCAGCCCGTTGGACAGGGTGAAGCGCTCGAAGCTGGGGAAGTCGGCCTGGGGCGCCGCCCCCGGATCAGGCATTCTGGACCGGTCCGCACCGGCCGACGCCGTGGTGAAATCAGGGAAGGGCAGGACCTCCAGCGCATAGCTGCCGTCGGTCAGCCAGTCGCGACCCGCGCCCGTCAGGTTGGCGGGCGTGGCGGTCAGCAGACGCTCATAACTGGTCTTCCAGGCGCCGGGATCACCCAGGAAGACCTGGCTCTCGGCCAGGCGGTCGGACTTGCCGCCGAAGCCGCCGATCCGCTCCAGGCCGCGCACGAAGGCGGCGCCGTTGACGGTGCGGGCGCGTTCCAGTTCGTCGGCCGTCGGGCCGTCACGCAGCAAGCGAGCCATTTCCTCGTCGACGACGCGCTCTATAGCGCCCAGATCCTGACCCGGCTTGGCCGTCACCATGACCAGGAACTGGCTGCCGATCTCGCTCTCGGACGTGCCGGCGAAGACGCTGGTGGCGACCTGATCGTCGAAGACCAGGCGCTTGTGCAGGCGCGAGGTGCGTCCCGACGAAAGGACCTGACCCAGCAGGCCCAGGTAGTCCGTCGCCGCGTCGCCGGTCGGCGGCACGTTCCACACCTTGTAGAGCCGCGGCTGGCCGACGCGGTCGTACATGACCTCGCGCTGGGCGCCCTCCATCTTGGCGATCATGCGCTGCGGCTGGGTGACGGGCGGGCCCGAGGGGATGTCGCCGAAATAATGCTCAACCTTGGCGCGCGCCTCCTCGGGCGTGATGTCGCCGGCCAGGACGATGACGGCGTTGGCGGCGCCATAGTAGTCACGGAACCAGCCCTTCACGTCGTCCAGGCTGGCGGCGTCCAGATCGGCCATCGAGCCGATGACGGTGTGGCCATAGGGATGATCCGCCGGATAGGTGGCCTCGGTGATCGCGTCCCACACACGGCCATAGGGCTGGTTCTCGCCCTGGCGCTTCTCGTTCTGGACGACGCCGCGCTGTTCATCCAGACGGGCCTGGTCGATGGCGCCCAGCAGGTGGCCCATGCGGTCGCTTTCCAGCCACAGGACGCTGTCCAGCGCTGAGGTCGGCACGTTCTGGAAATAGTTGGTGCGGTCGGTGTTGGTGGTGCCGTTCTGGTCGGTGGCGCCCAGCAGCTCGGTCGCCTTGAAGAAGTCGTTGTTGAAGTTCTCGGACCCGTTGAACATCAGGTGCTCGAACAGGTGGGCGAAGCCAGAGCGACCGACCGGCTCGTTCTTGGACCCTACGTGATACCAGATGTTGACCGCCACGATCGGCGCCTTGTGGTCCTCGTGGACGATCAGGGTCAGACCGTTCGGCAGCACCATCCTGGTGAAGGGAATGTCCACGTCAGGCAGGGCCGGCAGGGCTGCGACGGCGGCCCGGTTCTGGGCGGCGGCGGGCGGCGCAGCGGGCGCCGGAGAAGCGTGAGCGGCGGCGGCCAAAAGGCTGGCGGCGGCCCCGCCCATAAGGGCCAGGCGGCGTACGGCGATGGTCATGAAGTCCCCCAGTGCGGTGTCGCGATGGCGGGACCGTAACGGCGCTACGCCGCCAGAAACCAACCTTTCGGAAATTTAATCCGCCTCCAGGGCCGCCCATCACGCTGAGGTACGGAATTTTCATGCTGCGTCGCACACCGATAATCGGTCGCAATATGCGCCAACTACAAATATCGATCCGACTTCATGCCCAAACACATCATTTTTAGGCTTTGCTACGGAAAATATTTGCACAATCGCCTCATGTTTCGCTTAATGAGCAGATGCAAAAAGGTGGACGTTCCAACCCTGGTGGTTTTCTGATCGAGCAGCGTCGGCTGGAGAAACAGCCCGCTGAGTTGCGCGTGCGCGCCTTCACGGAGATCACGCTCAAACCGACCGCCGCCGGCGGGACGGTCCAGGCGTCGCGCTGCACTGACTGCGGCGTGCCCTTCTGCCAGAACGCCTGCCCGCTTCAGAACAACATCCCCGACTGGCTGGCCCTGTCGGCGGACGGCGACCTGCGCGAGGCCTGGCGGGTCGCTTCGGCCACCTCGACCATGCCGGAAATCTGCGGCCGCATCTGCCCGCAGGACCGTCTATGCGAGGGCGCTTGCACCCTGCAGCAGTCCGGCTGGGACGGCGTCACCATCGGCTCGGTCGAGGCCTGGATCGCCGACACCGCCTTTGACAACGGCTGGGTCGAGCCTATCCGCCCCCTGGCCGAGCGCGGCCAGAGTGTCGCCATCGTCGGCTCCGGCCCCGCCGGTCTGGCCGCCGCCGACCGCCTGCGCAGCGAGGGCTACGCCGTCACCGTCTATGACCGTCACGACCGCGCCGGCGGCCTGCTGACCTATGGCATCCCCGGCTTCAAGCTGGAGAAGCGCATCGTCCAGCGGCGCATCGACCGCCTGATCGAGGGCGGGGTCCAGTTCGTGCTGAACACCAACGTCGGCATCGACGTGACCATGGACGAGCTGCGGTCGCGCCATGACGCCGTCCTTCTGGCCATGGGCGTCTATCAGGCCCGCACCCTCAGCGTGCCCGGGCGCGGACCGAACGACACCGTCGCCGCCCTGGACTTCCTGATCGCCCAGAACCGCGTCGACTGCGGCGACCCCGCCGACGCCTCCGCCCCCCACGCAGCCGGTCGCGACGTCGTTGTGGTCGGCGGCGGCGACACGGCGATGGACTGCGTCCGCACCGCCATCCGCCAGAGCGCGAACAGCGTCGTCTGCCTGTATCGCCGCGACCGCGACAACATGCCGGGTTCGGCGCGCGAGGTGCAGAACGCCGAAGAGGAAGGCGTCCGCTTCGAATGGCTGGGCGCGCCCAAGGCCCTGATGTCCAAGGGCGAGGCCGTGACCGCCGTCCGCGCCCAGCGCATGGCCCTGACGGAAGCCGCTCCCGGCCAGCGCCGCGACATCGCGCCCGTACCCGGCTCGGACTTCGACCTGCCCGCCGACCTGGTGATCGAGGCCCTCGGCTTTGAGCCCGAGGCCTTCGCCGAGCAGCTCGACGCCGAGCTCGGCCTGACCAAGTGGAACACCCTGCAGGTGGCGCGTGGCGGTTTCGCCACCACCCTGCCCGGCGTGTTCGCCGCCGGGGACGCCGTGCGCGGCGCCTCCCTCGTCGTCTGGGCCGTGCGCGACGGCCAGGACGCTGCGGCTGAAATCGACCGCTACCTGCGCGCGCGTACCGAGGAAGCCGCAGCATGACTGACGCATCGCAACAGAACTGGCTGGCCCAGTATGAAGAAAACCGCGCCCGCCTGATCGAAGGCGGCGCCTATGACCCTTGGTCGGAGCGCGACGCCTGCGGCGTGGGCCTGGTCTGCGCCATCGACGGCAAGCCCCGCCGCGAAATCGTCGAGATGGCCATCAAGTCGCTGAAGGCCGTGGCCCACCGGGGCGCGGTCGACGCCGACGGCCTGTCCGGCGACGGCGCCGGGGTCATGATCGAACTGCCCCAGGCCTTCTTCGCGGCCCAGGTGCGCGCCGTCGGCCAGACCCTGCGCCCCGGCCCCATCGCCGTGGGTCAGGTCTTCCTGCCGCGCACCGACCTGGGCGCCCAGGACCACGCCCGCGCCATCGTCGAGGCCGAAGCCATCCGCTCGGGCTTCTACATCTACGGCTGGCGCCAGACGCCGCTGGACCTGTCGGTCGTCGGCGTCCGCGCCGACGCCACCCGGCCCGAGATCGAGCAGATCATGCTGGCCGCGCCGGAAGGCATGGAGATCGAGGAACTGGAGCGCGAGCTCTTCCTGTGTCGCCGCCGCATCGAAAAGGCGGTGCAGGCGTCGGGCCTGAACGGTTTCTACCTGTGTTCGCTGTCGGCCCGCTCCATCGTCTACAAGGGCATGGTCCGCGCCGAGCTGCTGGGCCAGCTGTATCACGACCTGAACGACCCCACGGTCGAGGCCGGCTACGCCGTCTTCCACCAGCGCTACTCGACCAACACCTTCCCCGAATGGAAGCTGGCCCAGCCCTTCCGCATGCTGGCCCACAATGGCGAGATCAACACGCTTCAGGGCAACCTGAACTGGATGCGCGCCCACGAGATCCGCATGGCGGCCTCCGCCTTTGGCGACCGCGACCAGGAGGTCAAGCCGGTGGTCCAGCCGGGCGGCTCGGACTCCGCGGCTCTGGACAATGTCTTCGAGGTTCTGGTCCGCGCCGGGCGTCCCGCGCCCCTGGCCAAGGCCCTGCTGGTGCCCGAGGCCTGGTCCTCCGACGACGTGGTGATGAAGCCCGAGCACCGCGCCCTCTACGCCTATTGCAACGCGGTGATGGAGCCGTGGGACGGCCCCGCCGCCCTGTGCGCCGTCGACGGCCGCTGGGTCGTGGCGGGCAAGGACCGCAACGGCCTGCGCCCCCTGCGCGCCGTGGAAACCGTGGACGGCCTGTTGCTGGCCGGCTCCGAGGCCGGTCTGGTCCCCCTGCCCGAGGGCCGCATCAAGCGCCGCCTGCACATCGGCCCCGGCAAGCTGATCGCCGTCGACCTGAAGCATGGCCGGATCTATGACGAGCATGAGGCCGTCGACGCCCTGGCGGCCGCCCAGCCCTACTCCGACTGGCTGGAGAACATGGTCGATCTGGAGCCCATCATCGGCCCCGGACCCGAGCCCCGCGCCGCCGTCGGTGAGGCCCTGATCCGCCGCCAGATCGCCGCCGGTTTCAGCCGCGAGGATCTGGACCTGCTGCTGGACGCCCTGGTCCGCGACGGCAAGGAGGCGGTCGGCTCAATGGGCGACGACGCCCCGCCCGCCGTCCTGTCCAGCCTGCCGCGCCCTCTGGCCCACTACTTCCGCCAGAACTTCTCCCAGGTCACCAACCCGCCCATCGACCCCCTGCGCGAAGCCGGGGCCATGAGCCTGAAGACCCGCTTCAAGAACCTGGGCAACATCCTGGCCCAGGACGAGGCCCAGACCGAGGTCTTCGTGCTGGACAGCCCGGTCCTGACCACCGGCATGTACCAGCGCCTGCTGGGCGTCGTGGCCGATGGCTCGACCACGGTGATCGACTGCACCTATCCGGTCCCCGCTGAAGGCGATCGCCCCGGCGCCGGCCTGCGTCAGGCCCTGGACCGCATCCGCGACGAGGCCGAGGCCGCCGCCCGCGACGGCGCCACCCTGATCGTCCTGACCGACGAGCACGCCTCAGCCGAGCGGCTGGCCGCGCCGATGATCCTAGCCACCGCCGGGACGCACGGCCGCCTGATCGCGGCGGGCCTGCGCACCTATTGCTCTCTGGTCGTTCGCTCGGCCGAGACCCTGGACCCGCACGCCTTCGCCGTTCTGGTCGGGGTCGGGGCCACCGCCGTCAATCCGTGGCTGGCGCAGGAACTGTTCCAGGAGCGCCTGGATCGCGGCGCCTATCCGGGCCTGACGCTCCACGACGCCTGCCTGAACTACAAGCACGGTATCGAAGCGGGCCTGCTCAAGGTTCTGGCGCGCAAGGGTATCAGCATCATCTCCGCCTATCGCGGAGGCTGCGAGTTCGAGGTCCTAGGCCTGTCCCGCGCCCTGGCCGCCGAGTTCTTCCCCGGCGCCCCCTCGCGCATCTCGGGCATCGGTCTGGCCGGTCTGGAGCAGGCCGCGCTCAAGCGTCACAGCGTCGCCTTCGGCGCGGCCGTGCCCTCCCCGTCGATGGGCGGCTTCTTCCGCATCCGTGCGGGCGGCGAAGCCCACGCCCATGACGCGAAGACCATCCACCTGTTGCAGGACGCGGTGAACCGCGGCGACTACAAGCGCTTCAAGCAATACTCCGCCGCCGTCCGCGAGCAGCCGGACCTGGCCCTGCGCGACCTGCTGGACTTCAAGGATGGTCTGACCCCGGTCCAGCTGCACGAGGTCGAAAGCGTCTCTGACATTCGCCGCCGCTTCCTGTCCCAGGCCATGTCCCTGGGCGCCCTCAGCCCTGAGGCGCATGAGACCCTCAACATCGCCATGAACCGGATGGGCGCGCGCGCCGTCTCCGGCGAGGGCGGCGAGGACCCGGCCCGCTATGTGCCGCGCCCCAACGGCGACAACGCCAACTCGGCGGTCAAGCAGGTGGCCTCGGGCCGCTTCGGCGTCACCGCCGAATACCTGAACCAGTGCCGCGAGATCGAGATCAAGGTGGCCCAGGGTGCCAAGCCCGGCGAGGGCGGCCAGCTGCCCGGTTTCAAGGTCACCGAGTTCATCGGCCGGATGCGTCACGCCGTGCCGGGCACAACCCTGATCAGCCCGCCCCCGCACCACGACATCTATTCGATCGAGGATCTGGCCCAGCTGATCTACGACCTGAAGGCGATCAACCCCGACGCCAAGGTCACGGTCAAACTGGTCTCGGCCACCGGCATCGGCGCCATCGCCTCAGGGGTCGCCAAGGCCAAGGCCGACGCCATCCTGATCGCCGGTCACAACGGCGGCACGGGCGCCTCGCCCCAGACCTCGGTCAAGCACGCGGGCATGCCCTGGGAAATCGGCCTGGCCGAAGCGCATCAGGTGCTCAGCCTGAACCACCTGCGCTCGTCGGTGTCCCTGCGCGCCGACGGCGGCATCCGCACCGGCCGCGACGTGGTTCTGGCCGCCCTGCTGGGGGCCGAGGAATACGGCATCGGCACCTCGGGTCTGATCGCCATGGGCTGTCTGATGGTGCGTCAGTGCCATTCCAACACCTGCCCGGTCGGCGTCTGCTCGCAGGATGAACGCCTGCGCGCCAAGTTCACCGGCACGCCGGAGAAGGTGGTCAACCTCTTCACCTTCATCGCCGAGGAGGTGCGCGAGATCCTGGCCTCCATCGGCGCCCGCACGATCGACGAGATCGTCGGCCGCACCGACCTGCTGCGTCAGACGCGGCGCGGCGGCTCGCATCTGGACGATCTGGACCTCAACCCCCTGCTGATGAAGGTCGACGTCGACCGGCCCGGCCGCTGGGCCGACAAGGTGCGCCAGCCCGTCCCCGAGAGCCTGGACGCCCAGGTGCTGAAGGACGCCGCCCCCTTCCTGGAGCGCGGCCAGACGCTGGAGCTGTCCTATCCGCTGAACAACACCCAGCGCACGGCGGGCGCAGGCGTCTCTTCGGCCATCGTTCGCAAGTTCGGCCCACAGGGTCCGCAGGGCCGTCTAAAGCTGAAGCTGGAAGGCATCGCCGGTCAGAGCTTCGGCGCCTTTGGCGCACGCGGCCTGATCCTCGACGTCACCGGCGAGGTCAACGACTACGTCGGCAAGGGTCTGTCGGGCGCCGACATCCACGTCCGCCCCCATGAGTGGCGCGCGGATCAGCAAGTCTGCGGCAACACCACCCTCTATGGCGCCACCTCCGGCCGTCTGTTCGTGGCGGGCGCAGCGGGCGAACGCTTCGCCGTCCGCAACTCGGGCGCCGAGGCTGTGGTCGAGGGTCTGGGCGCGCACGGCTGCGAATACATGACCGGCGGTCGTGTGATCGTTCTGGGTTCGGTCGGCTGGAACCTGGCGGCGGGCATGAGCGGCGGCGAGCTGTTCGTGCTCGACGCCGAGGGCCGGGCCGCTCAAGCCCTGAACGGCGACATGGCCGGCGTCGGCGCCATCGACGCCGAGGCGGAGGCCCGGTTGAAGGCCCTGATCGAGGCCCACGCCAACGCCACCGCCTCGCCTCTGGCGCGGCGCATCCTGGCCGACTGGACGTCGTTCGCGCCGCGCTTCGTCCGCATCGCGCCGAAAACCGTCCTCGCCGCCGAGGCCGCAACCCCCGACGTCAGGCTGGCCCAACCGGCCTGACGTCGCCTTCCTTTTCACCTGCGTCTTCTCCCCGAGACCTTCATGACATCACCGACGATCACCAGGGCCGCAGCATTCTGTTGCGGCCTTTTCGCCGTTGCGCTTTGCGCGCCCGCCTTCGCCGCCGCCCCGCCTGATCTGCTGGCGCATCAGGTCCCGCTGGCGCTGGACGGTCCCGGCACGGCCTGGATCCTGACCTCGACGGCCTTCGTCCTGATGATGACCCTGCCGGGGCTGGCGCTCTTCTACGGCGGCATGGTGCGCAAGAAGAACCTGATCGCCACCATCGCCCATTCGACGGCGGCCATGGCCATCGTCACCGTCCTGTGGTTCGTCGCCGGCTACACCCTGTCCTTCGGGACCGTCGACGGCCCGGCCAACGGCTTCATCGGCAGCCTTCAGGCCCTGTTCCTCAACGGCGTCGGCGTGAAGACGGCCCACGCACTGACCCCCGGCCTGCCCGAGTTCCTGTGGATCGGCTATCAGCTGACCTTCGCCATCATCACCCCGGCCCTGATCGCGGGCGCCTTCGCCGAGCGGATCAAGTTCTCGGCCAGCGTCCTCTTCTTCACCCTGTGGCACCTGATCGTCTATGCGCCGATCTGCCATCAGGTCTGGGGCGGCGGCTGGATGGGCGAACTGGGCGTGCTCGACTTCGCCGGCGGGGCCGTGGTCCACGTCAATGCGGGCGTGGCCGGTCTGGTCTGCGCCATCGTGCTCGGCCCGCGCCACGGCTGGGGTCGCGACAACATGGCGCCGCACAACCTGGCCTTCACCGCCATCGGCACGGGTCTGCTGTTCGTCGGCTGGATGGGTTTCAACGGCGGCTCGGCCGCGGGCGCCAATGAAATCGCCGCCGTCGCCGTCTTCAACACCCTGCTGGCGCCTGCCGCCGCCGCCGTCGGCTGGATCGCGGTGGAGTGGACGCTGAAGAAGAAGCCGACCCTGCTGGGCCTGCTGACCGGCGTCGTCGCCGGCCTGGTCGCCATCACCCCGGCCGCCGGCTTCGTCGACCCCAAGGGTGCCTTCTTCATCGGCCTGATCTCCGGCCCCGTCGCCTATGTCGGCGCGGTCTGGCTGAAACACAAACTCAAGTATGACGACAGCCTCGACGCCTTCGGGGTCCACGGCATCGCCGGCATCGCCGGAGCCCTGCTGACCGGGCTCTTCGCCAACGCCGCCATCAACCCAGTCGCCGAAGGGGCCACCGTCTGGAAGCAGGCCATCGGCCTGGGCGGCGCCATGGCCTGGAGCGCCGTCGGCACCTTCGTCGTCCTGATGATCTGCAAATACACCGTCGGCCTGCGCGTCGAGAAAGAGGCCGAGATCGAGGGCCTCGACTACAGCCAGCACGGCGAGGCCCTGCATTGACTCACGGGCGGGGCGGGCATGAAGCCTTCCCCGCCCCTCTGCGTTCAGGCTGAATGAGCGCACGCGGCGAACTGGACACCTATCAGGCCAAGCGGAACTTCGGCGTCACGCCCGAGCCGAAGGGCCGCAAGGCCAAGCCCCGCCAGAGCGGCCTGCGCTACCTGATCCAGCGCCACGCCGCGTCGCATCTGCACTACGACTTCCGCATCGAACACGACGGGGTGCTGAAGTCCTGGGCCGTGACCAAGGCCCCCTCGCGCGACCCCCACGTCAAACGGCTGGCGGTCGAGGTCGAGGACCATCCCCTCGACTACGGCGACTTCGAGGGGACCATCCCCTCAGGCAACTACGGGGCCGGCACGGTGCAGTTGTGGGACGTCGGCGAATGGACCCCGCAGGACAAGGATCTCGACGCCGCCTTCGCAAAGGGCGTCGTCAAGCTGACCCTCGACGGCGAACGGCTGAAGGGGGGGTGGGCCCTGATCCGGCTGAAGTCGGATCGCGGCAAACCGTCCAAGCGCGCCAACTGGCTGCTGATCAAGGAGAAGGACGCTCACGCCGTCGATGGAGAAGGCGACGCCCTGGCCGAGATCGACGCCTCGGTCGTCAGCGGGCGCAGTCTGGCCGAGATCGCCGAAGGTCATGCCGAATGGACATCGTCCAAGCCCGCGGCCCGCAAGACGGCCCCCAAGCCCGCCGTCGCCCCCAAAGCCCTCGCCAAGCCCCACGCCTTCGTGTCGATCCAGCTGTGTCAGGTCGCCGAACGCCCGCCCGCGACGCCCGGCTGGGTGCACGAGATCAAGTTCGACGGCTATCGAATCCAGGTCGCGACCGGCGGCGGGCGGGCGACCCTGCGCACCCGCAAGGGTCTGGACTGGAGCGACCGCTTTCCCGAACTGGCCGCAGACGCCGCCCATTGGCCCGACGCCGTAGTCGACGGCGAGTTGTGCGCCCTGGACATGGACGCCCTGCCGGACTTCTCGGCGTTGCAGACCGCCATCGCCGAAGGAAAAACCGACGCCCTCGTCTATTTCGCCTTCGACCTGCTGTTCGACGGGGCCGAGGACCTGCGCCCCCTGCCCCTGTCGCACCGCAAGGCGCGGCTGCAGGCCTGGTGCGACCGAGTGGCGAAATCTCATGGCGCGCGCCTGCGCTACGCCGACCATTTCGCCGTCAAGGGCGCGGCCGTTCTGGAAGGCGCCTGCCGCATGGGACTGGAGGGCGTCATCTCCAAGAAACTGGACGCCCCCTATCGCGCGGGCCGCTCCGCCGCCTGGCTCAAGTCCAAGTGCCGGGGCCGCGACGAGGTGGTGATCGGCGGCTGGTCCTCCGAGGACGGAAGCCGCTTCCGCTCCCTGCTGGTCGGGGTCAAGGCGAAGGGCGGGCTGCGCTATCTGGGTCGGGTCGGCACGGGCTATTCGGCGGCCCTGACCCGGACCCTGCTGCCCGCGCTGAAAGCCGCCGCCGCCGAGCGCTCGCCCTTCATCGCCACGCCCGATGCGGAGGACCAACTGCACTGGGTCAACCCTGTTCTGGTCGCCGAGATCGAACATGTGGGCTATTCCAGGGACGGCGTCCTGCGTCAGGCCGCCTTCAAGGGTCTGCGCGAAGACAAGAGCCCCGCCGACGTGAGCCCCCCGCCGCAGCCGCCGTCGTCCACCGCCAAGGCCGGAAAAATGGTCGTGGCGGGGGTGACCATCTCTCACCCCGACAAGGTTCTGTGGCCCGCCACCGATGACCACGCCGCCGTCACCAAGGCCGACCTGATCGCCTATTACGAAGCCGCCGCCGAACGCCTCCTGCCCCACATCCTCGACCGCCCCGTGTCGATCATCCGCGCGCCCGACGGCATCGACGGCCAGCGCTTCTTCCAGCGCCACGCCCTGACGAGCCGCCATTCCGGACTAAGAGACGTCGATGTGGGCGAAGGTCGGCCCTATGTCGCCGTCGCCGACCTCAGCGGCCTGATCGCCATCGGCCAGTCGGGCGGGCTGGAGCTGCACCCCTGGGGCTGCAAACCCGGCGATCCCGAGACCCCCGATCAGATCACCTTCGACCTCGACCCCGATGAGGGCCTCGACTTCGACGCCGTGGTCGCCGCCGCCAACCTGCTGAAGCCGCGCCTGGAGGCCCTGGGCCTGACGCCGTTCGTCAAGACCACCGGCGGCAAGGGTCTGCACGTGGTCGCCCCGATCAAGGCCGACGCCCGCAGCCGCATCGGCTGGGACCAGGCCAAGGCCTTCGCCAAGAGCTTCTGCGAAGCCCTGAAAGCCGACCATCCTGACCGCTTCACGACGACGATGGCCAAGAAGGCGAGGGGCGGGAAAATCTTCCTCGACTATCTGCGCAACGGGCGGGCCGCCACCGCCGTCGCCCCCTGGTCGCCGCGCGCCCGGCCCGGCGCCGGAATCGCCTGCCCCCTGTCGTGGGATCAGGTAAGGCCAGGACTGGACCCGACCGCCTTCAACCTGCTGACCGCCGCCGACCTGTTGCGGACACCTGATCCGTGGGCGGAGTTTCGCGTCTCGGCGGCGTCGCTGAAGCCCGCCCTGCGCAAGCTGGGCTAGGCCTTCAGCCGCTCGGCCAGAAAGTCGACGAAGACCCGCACCCGCGCCGGGGTGTTGGCCCCGCCGACGAAGACGGCGTGGATGTTCTCCACATCGCCCGGATTGAAATCCTCCAGCAGGGGGACCAGCCGACCCGCCGCCACTTCGTCGGCCACGCTGAAGGCCCCGACCCGCGTCACCCCCACGCCTGCCGCAGCCAGCTGGCCCAGGGTCTCGCCGTTGTTGGCCTCGACATCGCCCCTGACCGACAGGCTGTATTCCCGACCTTCACGCACAAACGGCCAGACCGGCTCGACGCGTCGGAAGTTGAAGTTCAGACAGTTGTGGTCGTGCAGATCCTCGGGCGTTCCCGGCGTGCCGCGCGCGGCCAGATAGGCGGGCGAGGCCACGATGACGCGCCGCGTTTCGCCCAGCTTGCGCGCCGTCAGACCACTGTCCGCCAGAGGGCCGAAACGGATGGCCACATCCGCCTGGCCCGCCGCCACATCGACCACCACATCGGTCAGGTTGATATCGACCAGGATGTGCGGATAGCGCGCGACGAAGTCGCCCAGCAGAGGCACCACGCACAGCCGTCCATGCGACAGGGAGGCGCTGACCCGCAGCCGGCCCCGCGGCGCGCCCTGATCGGCGATAGCCTGCTCGGCGTCGTCCAGATCGGACAGGATGCGCCGCGCCGCGCCCAGATAGGCCTGCCCCTCCGGCGTCAGGGTCAAAGTCCGGGTCGTGCGCAGCATCAGCCGCACCCCCAGCCGCGCCTCGATCCGGTCCAGGGTCCGGCTGACCGCCGAGGGCGTCAGCCCCAGCTCGCGCCCGGCGGCGGAAAAACTGCCGCTGTCCGCCACCGCCCCGAAGACCGCCATTTCGCGCGCCCGATCGGCGCCGCCCGGCTGCATCTTTGCGTTCATTTCAAAAATCCTTGGCCTGAACCGCCTCTAACGCGCGCGGCCGCCGTCGTCCATCTGTGCGCCTTCGAACAGAACGGAAGCGACCGTCATGGACTATCGTCAACTCGGATCATCAGGCCTGCGCGTGCCGGTTCTCAGCTTCGGCACAGGCACCTTCGGCGGCTCCGGCCCCCTCTTCGGGGCCTGGGGCAATAGCGATGTGGCCGAGGCGCGCCGCCTGATCGACATCTGCCTGGAGGCCGGGGTCAATCTGTTCGACACCGCCGACGTCTATTCCGACGGCGCCTCCGAAGACGTCCTGGGTCAGGCCATCAAGGGCCGCCGCGATCAGGTGCTGATCTCGACCAAGACCGGCCTGCCGACCGGCGACGGGCCGAACGACTGGGGCGTGTCGCGCGACCGGCTGATCCGCTCCGTCGAGACCGCCCTGCGTCGCCTCGGCACCGATCATATCGACCTGTTGCAACTGCACGCCTTCGACGCCTCGACCCCGGTCGAGGAGCTTCTGGCCACGCTGGATCTGCTGGTGACCTCGGGCAAGGTGCGCCACACCGGCGTGTCCAACTATCCCGGCTGGGCCCTGATGAAGGCGCAGGCCGCCGCCGACCGCCACGCCCGCCCCCGCTTCGTCGCCCATCAGGTCTACTACTCCCTGATCGGCCGCGCCTATGAGGCCGACCTGATGCCGCTGGGCGCGGATCAGGGTGTCGGCGCCCTGGTGTGGAGCCCCCTGGGCTGGGGCCGGCTGACCGGGAGAATCCGTCGCGACGCCCCCATCCCCGACGGCAGCCGCCTGCATCAGACCGCCGCCTTCGCGCCGCCGGTCGAGGACGAGCATCTGTATCGCGTCGTCGACGCCCTGGACGCCGTCGCCGCCGAGACCGGCAAGACCGTGCCCCAGGTAGCGATCAACTGGCTGCTGCAACGCCCGACCGTCTCGTCGGTCATCATCGGCGCCCGCAACGAAGAACAGTTGCGCCAGAACCTCGGCGCCGTGGGCTGGAGCCTGACGCCCGAACAGGTCGCCGCGCTCGACGCCGCCAGCCATGTCCTGCCGCCCTATCCCCACACGCCCTATCGCCAGCAGGAAGGGTTCGCCCGTCTGAACCCGGCCCTGGTCTGAGCCAAGGTTTCCTCCCCATGAAACTCAATCCCCCTCTTCTGGCCCTCGCCGTCGGCGCCTTCGGCATCGGCGTGACCGAGTTCGCGCCCATGGGCATGCTGCCCGTCATCGCCGGCGACCTGGGCGTCTCTATTCCGGCGGCTGGTCTGCTGGTCAGCGCCTACGCCTTCGGCGTCCTGATCGGGGCGCCGCTGATGACCCTGACCACCGGCCGCGTGCCGCGCCGAACCCTGCTGATCGGCCTGATGGGCATATTCACCCTGGGCAATCTGCTGTCGGCGATCGCCCCGGAATACTGGAGCCTGATGGCGGCGCGGGTCGTGACCTCGTTCAACCACGGCGCCTTCTTCGGCGTCGGCTCCATCGTCGCGGCCAGCGTGGTGGCGCCGAACAGGCGCGCGGGCGCCGTGGCCGCCATGTTCATGGGCCTGACCATCGCCAACATCACCGGCGTGCCCCTGGCCGCCTGGGCGGGCGAGACCCTGGGCTGGCGCGCCTCCTTCTGGGGCATTGCGGGACTGGGCGCCCTGGCCATGATCGCCCTGCGCCTGACCCTTCCGCACGGCAAGGTCGAGACAGCGACTGACGGCGGCGCCATGAAGGCCGAGCTCGCAGTGCTGAAGCGCGGTCCGGTGCTGGCGGCCCTGGCCCTGACCGTCATCGGCTCCAGCGCCATGTTCACGGTCTTCACCTATATCGCGCCGATCCTGAAGGAGCAGACCCTGGCCTCCAGCGCCTTCGTCACCGCCATGCTGGTCGTCTATGGCGTCGGCCTAACGGTCGGCAACTGGCTGGGCGGCCGCTTCGCCGACAGGTCGGTGGACCGCACCCTGATCGTCACTCTCGGCGCCCTGGCCGCCCTTCTGGTCCTGTTCGCCGTCATCATGCCCTGGCAGGCGCCCGCCGCCGTGGTCATCTTCCTGTGGGGCGTGGCCAGCTTCGCCCTGGTGCCGCCTCTGCAGATGCGGGTCATGACGGCCGCCGCCGACGCGCCCAACCTGGCCTCGGCCATGAACATCGGCGCCTTCAATCTGGGCAACGCCATCGGCGCGGCCCTGGGCGGGGCGGTCATCGGCCTGAACCTCGGCTATCCGGCCGTGGCCCTGGCCGGGGCGGCGATGGCGGCCTCGGGCCTGGTCCTGGTTCTGCTGCTCGTTCGGCGCGAGGCTCGCGTGGCGGAGACGGCTGCCGCCCGCTGCTAGTTCGAAAGACCGGCCCCTTCTTCATCCGAGGGAGGGGCCGCTTCGCCGCTTTGGTGCTAGGCTTGGTCTTTGCGATCAAGGAACACCCTCATGGCGGGCCTCAAGGACAAGCGCGGCTTCATCGACAAGGACCGGCTGGACCTGTCCGAACGTCAGGCCGTCGAATACTGGATGAAGCGCTGGGGCGTGACCCGCGACCAGATCGTCACCGCCCACCGCAAGGTCGGCCGCATGACCAAGGACATCGCCGCCGAGCTGGGCAAGAAGCGCTGATCAACCTGCCTTCTTCTTCGATGCGGCCTTCTTCGCGGCGGGCCTGGCCGGGGCCGACTTCGACGCCCCTCCCTTCAGACTGGCCTTCAGTGCGGCCATCAGATCGATGACATTGGTGTCGTCCGGCTCGGGGGCCGAGACCACGCCCTTTCCACCCGCCTGCTTGGCCGCGATCATCTCGCGCAGGGCCTCGTCGTAGCGATCGTGGAAGCGGGTCGGATCGAACTCCGCCTCCTTCTGTCCGATGATGCGGGCGGCGATCTCGACCATGTCGGCGTCCGCCGTCACCGTCGGAATATCGTCAAAGAAGTCGTCGGCCTTCTTCACCTCGTCGTGGGCGCGCAGGGTGTAGGCGACCAGCCCCTTGCCGTGGACCTCCAGGGCCAGCTGCCGCTCCTTGCCGCGCAGCACCAGCTGGCCCAGGGCGATCTTGCCCGCCGCCTTCATGGCCTCGCGGATCACGGCGAAGGCTTCAACCCCCACGCCCTTCTCCGGCACGACATAGAAGGGGTCGTCCCAGTAGAGGCGGTCGATGTCGGCCTCCTCGACGAACTGGTCGATGGCGATCGTCTTGGTGCTTTCCAGCCTCACCTTGTCGAAGTCGGCTTCGTCGAACAGGACGTACTGGTCCTTGGACACCTCATAGCCCTTGACCAGGTCAGACCGCTCGACCGGGCCCGTGTCCGGGTCCGTCGTCACCATGCGGATGCGGTTATTGGTCGCCGGGTTGATCAGGTGAAAGCGCACGTCGGCGGCGCTGCTGGTGGCGGTGTAGAGAGCGACGGGACAGGTCACCAGCGACAGCTTCAAATGCCCTTGCCAGGTCGGTCGCGCGGCCATGATCCGGTCCTCCAGCCCGTTTCAACGGATGGGTCAGGGATTCGTTCAGGCTCTGGCTCCGCCCGAAGAAGCGCGTAATCATCCGCCGCATGAACTGGATCGTCCGCCTGTTCCGTCTGCACGCCGCCCTGTGGCTGGGGCTGGCGGTGCTGGGCGCGGTCATCGCCCTGACGCCCGGCGCCCAAGACTGGCCGACGCGGATCGCAGCGGGATGGGGCGCGGGCGCCGCGGCCTTCCTGGCCCTGACCTTCGTCCGCCTGATGCGCGCCCGCTCGGTCGAGGCCATTCGCCGGCGCGCCGCCGAACTGGATCAGGCCGGCGGCGCGGTCCTGCCCCTCAGCCTGCTGGCGGCGGCCGCCAGCGTCTTCATCATCGTCATGGAGGCGGCGGGCGAAGGGCGTTCGTCGGCGACCAGCGCCCTCTTCTCCATCGGCGTCATCGCCCTGTCCTGGCTGTTCGTGCACCTCATCTTCACCCTGCACTACGCCCATGAGTTCTACGCACCCGAAGCAAGCGGGGACGGCGACCGGCAGGGACTGATCTTCCCGGGCGAGGATGACCCCGACTATTGGGACTTCCTGCACTTCGCCCTGATCATCGGCGTCGCCAGCCAGACCGCCGACATCCAGATCAGCAGTCGAAAGCTGCGCCGGATCGCCACCCTGCACAGCCTGGTCGCCTTCCTGTTCAACACGGTGATCCTGGCCCTGGCGGTCAATATGGCGGTCGGCCTGCTCTAGACTTTCCAGCCGCCCGCCTTGACTTGGCCGCTATTGAGGCCCATCTGCGCTGCATCGCACAATGCGATGACCGGCCCGTTCCAGCGCGTGTTGGGCTTCCCTCTCCGGAAGACCTGTCTGTCGAGCGGCCGGACATTCAAGTTCATACGTCGTCCATACACGCGGGGCGGCGCCCGTTCCCCGCCCGGCTTCCGGGCAGGCGACGCGCGCCCGCCCGGTCTTATCCGGCTGCGATCGTCGCCGTACGTGAAAGACAGACGTGAGCAACACCACCTTTGAATCCATGGGCCTGAACAAGGCCATCCTCCAGGCCCTGTCCGCGACCGGCTACGAGAAGCCGACGCCGATCCAGGCCAAGGCCATCCCCGACGTCATGGCGGGCAAGGACCTGCTGGGTATCGCCCAGACCGGCACCGGCAAGACGGCCGCCTTCGCCCTGCCGATCCTGCATCGCCTGGCCGAGAACCGCATCCCGCCGCGCCCGCGCACCACACGCGCCCTGATCCTGTCGCCGACGCGCGAACTGGCCACCCAGATCGGCGAGAGCTTCAAGCAGTACGGCGCCCATCTGGGCTTCCGCGTCGCCGTCATCTTCGGCGGCGTGAAGTACGGCGCCCAGGAACGCGCCCTGCAGCAGGGACTGGACGTCCTGGTCGCCGCCCCCGGCCGTCTGCTGGACCACATCCAGCAAAAGACCCTGGACCTGTCGACCTGCGAGATCTTCGTCCTGGACGAAGCCGACCAGATGCTGGACCTGGGCTTCATCAAGCCGATCCGTCAGATCGTCAGCCGCATCCCGGCCAAGCGCCAGAACCTCTTCTTCTCGGCCACCATGCCCTCGGAGATCGGCAAGCTGGCCGGCGAGCTGCTGAAGGACCCGGTCAAGGTCCAGGTCACGCCGCAGTCGACCACGGTCGAGCGCATCAAGCAGTCGGTCATCCACATCGAACAGGGCCGCAAGCGCGCCCTGCTGACCGAGCTATTCTCTGACCCCGCCTATACGCGCTGCCTGGTCTTCACCAAGACCAAGCACGGCGCCGACAAGGTCGCGGCCTATCTGGAAGCCGGCGGCGTCGAGGCCGGCGCCATCCACGGTAACAAGAGCCAGCCCCAGCGCGAGCGCGCGCTTGAGGCCTTCAAGAACGGCAAGCTGCGCGTCCTGGTCGCCACCGACATCGCCGCCCGCGGCATCGACGTGGACAAGGTCACCCACGTGGTGAACTTCGAGCTGCCCTATGTGCCCGAAGCCTATGTCCACCGCATCGGCCGTACGGCCCGCGCTGGCAAGGACGGCACGGCCATCAGCTTCGTCGCCGGCGACGAGATGAAGCTGCTGAAGGACATCGAGAAGGTCACCCGCCAGAAGATCCCGGCCGTGGACCGTCGCAACGACAAGGCCCTGGCCCAGCTGGACGCCTCCATCATGGCGGCGGGCGTGGCCAAGAAGGCGACCCTGCCCGAGCGCGAAGGTCGTGAAGGTCGGGGCGTCGGCGAAGGCCGCAACCGCGCCCGCAACCCCCGTCGCGAGGGCGTTCGCCCCGAGGGCGGCGGCCAGCCGCATCGTCAGCGCAAGGGCGGCCGCGACCGTACCCACCACGCCGAGCGTCCGGCGGCGGCCTATGATCCGATGGCGGGCGAACGTCCCAAGTCCTCGCCGCGCGCCCAGCCGGCGGCCGAGCCCAAGCCGGTCAGCGAAATGAAGCGCCGCCCCCGTCGTCGCCCGTCGAACGGCGGCAAGGGCTACGGCTCGCAAGGCTGATGATCCGGACTTCGGCCCCGATCTGAAGGCAAAGAAAAAGGGCGGCTCCTTTGCAGGAGCCGCCCTTTCCGTTTCAGCCTATGGCCGGGATCAGAAGGCCCAGCGCGCGCCCAGCGAAGCGACCAGGGCCGAACCCTCGGCCGTGCCGCGCAGGTGCGAGGTCACAGCCGCCGGGGTGCCGGCGTAGAAGGTGCGGTCGTCGTAGATGTCCGAGTCGCTGAAGGCGATGTAGGTCAGACCGGCGTCGAAGGTCACGCCCTCGGTCACCTCGGTCGAGCCGCCGACCGAAACCAGCAGACGGTCGGCGTCCGGGATGCGCGCCGTGCGCAGGCTGTCGCGGGTCGGGGTCGGATCATAGCCGACGCCGGCGCGCAGGGTGGTCTTGTCGCTGAGGGCGTAGTCCAGGCCGATCGCGCCCGTGGTCACGTCCTTGTAGTTCTGATGGATGGAGTCTCCACCGCCCGGATACTCGACGTTGATGGCGTCGAATTCGGACCAGCCGATGCGGTTGACCTGGGCGTTCAGGGTCAGCTTGTCGTTGACGGCGTAACGCACCGAGGCCGAGGCGAACCAGGGCGTGTTGAAGCTGGCCATGCCGCCGGTCGAGACGCTGTTGGGGGCCAGGGGGCCGGTCAGGACAATGTTCACGTCACCGTCCAGCTCATGCTCGATCTTGGAGCGGTAGGACAGGCCGAAGTCCCACGGGCCCTTGTGAACCTGGGCGCCGACGTTCCAACCGAAATCCCAACCGTCGCCTTCCAGCGAGGACGAACCGTCCGGCAGCAGGGGCGAGACCGACGGCATGGCCGAGGTCAGCTTGGCCTTGACGTACTGGGCGTTCAGGCCGGCGCCGACGTCCAGCCAGTCATTGACCTGATAGGCCACGGTCAGGCTGGCGTCGCCCGAGCGCAGCTCCGACGTCAGGGCGTCGTAGCGGGCGAAGGAGCCCGGCTCATACTTGGTGGTGAAGTTGTAGGGCGCGGCCACCGAGACGCCGACGGCGAAGCGTTCGCCGATGGGCGTGGCGAAGGCGAAGTTGGGCACCAGACCGCTTTCGATCGGGTCGACTTCGGTGTTGCGCGGATTGACCACGGGCACATTGGTTCCACCCGGATAGGTGACGTAAGAGCCGGCGTTCTTCACTTCCGAGTCGATGCGGATGGCGTGCATGCCGAACGACAGCTCACGACCGCTGCGGGCGATGGCGGCGGGGTTCCACCACATCGAACCCGTGCCGCGATCGGCGGCCTCGCCCGAGAAGGCGCGACCGGCGCCGCGCACCGACTGTTCCTGCAGATAGAAGGAGCCGGCGAAGGCCGGAGCGGCCACGGAGGCCATGAGGATCGCGAGGCCGCCGATGCGGGCCATGTTCCTGGGAGTCATACTGTTTCACCTATGTGGGACCGCCCGACCTTACTGCTGGCCGGGTCGTTGTTCGGGGAGAGAGGCGACGCTAACAGCCACAGCGCCTGTGTCATGAAAGCGTTGCGCCCAAGGCCCCTGTCGGACCGCAAATCGGCCAAACCGTGGCCGCGAAGTCGCACAATTTCACACCTTGGTGAGGTTACGTTACGGCAATATCAATGCCCATAGAACGCAGTTCTTGGGAAAGATCGTGTTCCGCAAGGTCAACTTCGACCTCATCGCGACCACGAATCACCAGCTGGGTTCCGACCTCTCCATCGCCGCCGAAGCCGAAGGGATAGCTGCCGAACGACAGGTCGCGGCGGGCGTCGGCGGCCGCTCTCAGCACCTCCGCGATCGCTCCTTCGCCGACGCCCAGGACCTTGATCGTGCGAACGTGAACCACGGCGCCGGTCCGCAGGCGCGGGGCCACGTCCTGCAGCATGGCCTCCATGATCTTCGGCACGCCGGCCATGACGAAAACATTGCCGATCTGGAACCCCGGCGCGTCGGTGACGGGATTGGCGATCAGTCCGCCGCCGTCAGGAATGCGCGCCATGCGACGACGCGCGGCGTTGAACTCCCCTGGTCCATAGCGCCGCTCGAGGATGGCCAGGGCCTCGGGATGTTCGCGCACCGCCACGCCGAAGGCCGCGCCGACGGCGTCGGCTGTGATGTCGTCATGGGTCGGGCCTATGCCCCCGGTGGTGAAGACATAGTCGTGGGCCTCGCGCAGGACGTTCAGCGCGCCCGCGATCTGATCCTGGCGATCACCGACCGTGCGGGCCTCCAGCAAGTCGATCCCCAGGCTGGCCAGAAAACGGGCGATGACGTTCAGGTTGGTGTCCCGGGTCCGGCCGGACAGGATTTCGTCCCCGATGATCAGGACGGCGGCGGTGGGTGCGGCGGTTTCAGTCATGCGTCTCAGATAGGCGCCGCCTTCCGCCGCGTCATCGGCGCCGCCTGACGGGGTTGAGCTTTTGTGCTAGGCTCGCCATCTGACGCTCAAGACAACAGCCTGGCCGCTCCCCCCGTTTCGCGGCTCGCCCGAAAGCAGATCATGTACGAGACCCCCGACCTGGACACCGACGCCTTCGTCCGCAGCCACGAAATCCGCATCCACGACGCGGAGGCCTTCGAAGGCATGCGCAAGGCCGGCCGTCTGGTGGCCGAGGCCCTGGACATGATCGGCGAGCATGTGAAACCGGGCGTGACCACCGGCGCACTGGATGACCTGATCCGCGACTTCACCCTGGCCAATGGCGGCGTGCCCGCCTGCCTCGGTTACAAGGGCTACACCCGGACGATCTGCACCTCGATCAACCATGTCGTCTGCCATGGCATTCCCGGCGACAAGGTCCTGAAGGAAGGCGACATCGTCAACATCGACCACACCGTCATCGTCGATGGCTGGCATGGCGACTCGAGCCGCATGTTCCCGGTCGGCGAGATCAACGCCCGTGCGCGCAAACTGATCGATGTCACCTATGACTCGCTGGAACTGGGCCTGGCCCAGGTCAAACCGGGCAACACCTTCGGCGACATCGGCTACGCCATCCAGAAATTCGTCGAGGCCCAACGCATGAGCGTGGTGCGCGACTTCTGCGGCCACGGCATCGGCCGGGTCTTCCACGACAGCCCCAACGTCCTGCACTACGGTCGTCGCGGCGAGGGCGCCGTGCTGAAGCCGGGCATGTTCTTCACCGTCGAGCCGATGGTGAACCTGGGCAAGCCCGCGGTGAAGGTGCTGTCGGACGGCTGGACCGCGGTGACCCGGGACAAGTCCCTGTCGTCGCAATGCGAGCACACCATCGGCGTGACCGAGGACGGGCTGGAAATCTTCACCGCCTCGCCCAAGGGCCTGTTCCGCCCGAAATTCTGAGTTAGTCTCCCCCTCGGGGGAGGCTGATGCTGGATCAACCGCCGGAACAACCGAAAGCCAGGCCGCACCATGCCGGCCATCGCGAGCGGCTGCGCGAACGCGCTCGCACGGCGGGCCTCCACCATCTGCCGGACTATGAGCTGCTGGAGCTCTTTCTGTTCCGCAGTCAGCCGCAGGGCGACGTCAAACCGATCGCCAAGGCCCTGCTGACCCGCTTCGGTTCGCTGGCGGCGGTGCTGGCGGCTTCGGTAGAAGACCTGATGACCGTTCGCGCCGAGGATTCACGCGGCCGATCCAAGGGCGTCGGCGCCGAAACCGCCCTGGATCTGGCCGCCCTGCACGAGGTCTCGCGCCGCGTGGCCAAGGAGGAGGCCAACAAGCGCACCGTCATCTCGTCATGGACGGCCCTGCTGGCCTATGTCCGCCTGTCGCTGCAGCATGAGCCGCGCGAGCAGCTCCGCGTCCTCTACCTCGACAAGAAGAACCAGCTGATCCTCGACGAGATCCAGAACCGGGGCACGGTCGACCACGCCCCCGTCTACCCCCGCGAGGTGGTCCGTCGGGCGCTGGAGCTGTCGGCCAGCGCCATGATCATCGTCCACAACCACCCCTCGGGCGACCCGACCCCCAGCCGCGCCGACATCGACATGACCAGGCAGGTGATCGAGGCCGCCCGCGCGCTCAGCCTGCAGGTCCACGACCACCTCGTCGTCGGCCGCGAGGGCGTGGCCAGCTTCAAGCAACTGGGACTGATGTGACTGTTCTTTCGACCGCGCGTCTGACCCTGGCGCCCGTCGCCGTCGATGACATGGACGACCTGACCGCCCTGTGGGCCGACGCCGGGTTCACGCGCCACATCATGGGGCGCGGCCTGTCGGAGGAAGAGGTCTGGTTCCGTCTGCTGCGCGACATCGGCCACTGGCAGGCCAGGGGCTATGGCAACTGGTCGATCCGTGAGACGGACACGGGCGCCTACGTCGGCAGCGTCGGGGTTCTGGACTACCGCCGCGAAATCGACCCGCCGCTCGACGCGCCGGAGCTGGGCTGGGGCGTGGCCCCCGCCTTCCAGGGTCAGGGGATGGCGCTCGAGGCGCTGCGGGCGGCCCTCGTCTGGACGGACGCCCATCGCCCTGAGCCCCGCACGGTCTGCATGATCTCGCCCGAGAACACGCCCTCGGTGAAGCTGGCCGAGCGGGTCGGCTACCGCCCCTATGCCCATGCCGGCTACAAGGGGGCAAGCGTCACCCTGTTTGAACGGCCCCGCGCGGTTGCGGGCTGACAGCGGGCGGATACCTCTTTAGGTTTTACAGTTCAGATCCGACCTTCCGGTTTCGAGAGTAGCTTCATGCCCATGTCCGTCGACGTCCTTCGCGCCCACCTGGTCGAGGCCTTCCCCGATGCGGACATCGCCATCGAGGACCTGGCGGGCGACGGCGACCACTATCGCGCCAGGATCGTCTCCAACGCCTTCAAGGGCCTGCCGCGCGTGCGCCAGCACCAACTGGTCTATGGCGCGCTGAAGGGTCAGATGGGCGGGGAGTTGCACGCCCTGGCGCTGGAGACCTCGGCCCCCGTCGAGGCTGGCTGAACATGAGGTATCGCCCGTTCGGCGCCACCGGCGCGGCGGTCTCCAACCTGACCCTGCGCCTCGGAAGCGAAGCCCTGGGGCGCGGCCGCGCCGCTCTCAGCGAACTGATCTTCACCGCGCTCGAGGCGGGGGTGAACAGCTATCATCTGGAGAACGCCGACCCGGTTCTGGCCGAGGTCGTCGGCGAAGCCCTGGGTCACGTCGAACGGCGGCTGGTCTGCGTCGGCCTGACTCTCGGCGTCGGCGACGGCCGCAGGAAGGGTCATCGCGACTTTTCGGCGGAGGCGCTGAGCCATGCGATCGATCAGGCCCTGCATGCTTCAGGCCTGGGCTGGTTCGACGTGGCCGTGCTGGATGAACCCGCCGACGACGAACTGCCGCAAGCCTCCCTCGTCGTTCTGAAGGCTCAGCGCAAGGCCGGGCACGTGCGCCTGCTCGGCGTATCAGGCGACGCGCCCGTGATGGACGTCTATGTCTCGACCGGAGCCTTCGACGTGCTCTACACGCCCTTCCACGCCAATGTGGAATGGCGCATCCGGTCCAGGATGCGCGCCGCCCGCGAGCGCGACATGGCCATCTTCACCTACGACTACTTCCCCGAAAGCCTGTCGACCGAACGCAAGGCCGCCGGTGCGGGCGCGACGCCCAAAAAGAAGGGTCTGTTCGGCTTCGCATCCAAGACCGTCGAACCGGGCCTGGCCAACGCCGGCTCCTTCGCCTTCCTGCACCAGACGCCGAATTGGAAGGCAGAGGAGATCTGCCTGGCCTTCACCCTGACCGACCCCGCCATCGCCAGCGTCATGGTCAACGCCATCAATCCGGAGCGCATGGAAGCCCTGGCCGCCGTGCCCGAGCGCGACCTGCCGCCCGGCCTGTCGGCCCAGATAGAGATGGCGCGCGTCGGCTCGGCAGCCGCTTGAAGCGCGCTAGCCGCCGAGCGCCGTGAACGGTCCGTTGAGGAAGCCCGGCTTGCGATAGGCCAGACGCTGGCCGTCCGCGCCCAGAACCCGCCCCCCGGCGGCCTCCAGCACCGCCTGACCCGCCGCCGTATCCCATTCGCTGGTCGGACCCGTGCGCGGATAGGCGTCAAAGCGCCCCTCGGCGATCAGGCAGAACTTCAAAGACGAGTCCGTGCCTTGCCACTGACTGCAGCCATGACGCGCGGCCAGACGCGTCGCCTCCTCGTCGGTCATGCTGTGGCTCAACAGGGCGACGCCCTCGGCCGGACGGTCGCGCACCTTGATCGGCCGCCAGGCCTCGCCGAAGACGCGACGCACCGCCCCCTTGCCCGGCGCCGTCGAAGCCCAGGTGATCCCCGTGGCGGGGGCGGTCACCACGCCCGCGACCGGCGCGTCGCCGCGCATCAGGGCGATGTTGACGGTGAAGCTCTCGCGCCCCTGAACAAAGCCCTTGGTGCCGTCCAGCGGGTCGATCAGCCAGAACCATTCTCCGACGGCGGCGGGCACGCCATCGGCGGCGGAAGCCTCTTCGGCCACGGCCTCGACATCGGGCCAATGCTCCGCCAGTCGCTGCAGAATCAAGGCTTCGGCGGCGCGGTCCGCTTCGGTCACCGGACTGGCGTCAGACTTGGTCTCGACCGCCGTGCCGCTGCGCCAGTAGGGCAGGATCAGACGCGCCGCCTCTTCCGCGATATCGGCGATGGTCTCGGCGAGGGCGCCAGAGGCGAGGTCGGTTTCAAGGGCGTGCGTCATGTCATCGCTTCGATAGCCCATGCGCCCGGTTTCAAGAACCGGCAAATCAGGTCAGCCTTGGCCATTCCCGCCAGCAAACCGTCCGACCGATGACCCTCTCCGATCTTCCCGCCGCAGCGCTCCCGGGCGAACTGAACGCCGCCGATCTGCCGCTGGGCGGCGCCGAGTTGGCCGCCTTCATCGCCGGCAAGCTGTGCCATGACTTCATCAGTCCGGCGGGCGCCATTATGTCGGGGCTGGACCTGCTGGAGGATCCGACGGCTCAGGACATGCGCGACGACGCCATGGGCCTGATCCGCCAGAGCGCGAAGAAGATGGTCGCCCACGTCCATTTCGCCCGGGTCGCCTTCGGCGCCGCCACCACCAGCGAAGAATTCGTTTCGGCCGAACTGCGCGGCCTGGTCGCCAACCTGTCCGAGGGCGGACGGGCGACGCTCGACTGGCGCATCGCCGACGAAGCGACCTTTACCAAGACCCAGGCCCGCATCCTGATCAATCTGGCGTGGATGACCCTGGGCGCCCTGCCCACCGGCGGCGTCGCCACCATCACCGCGGGCCAGGAGGACAGCCGTCTTCTGCTGATCGGCTCGGCCGAGGGCAATCGCGCCCGGCTCAAGCCCGAGGCCTTGACCGGCCTGAAGGGTGAACGCCTGACCGAGGGTCTGGCCGGCCAATGGATCCAGCCCTACTGGTTATGGCTGGCCGTCAACCAGGCCGGGGGACGTCTCGATGTCGCTGGCGACGAGGGTCGCGTCGGCCTGATCGCCCGCCTCCCCGCCTAGACGACACGTCGCTGAACCGCCCCTCCAATCGTCCGTTAACATCCGCGCGCGATCATGGCACAAGCCGCGCTCCGGTCTTGCGCGCAACGGGAAGAAGCTCTTGGACCCCAGGACCTGCCTGATCGTCGATGACAGTCGGATCATCCGGAAAGTCGCTCGCCGCATTGTTGAAGACCTCGGATTCGAGGTGGACGAAGCCGCCGACGGCGCCGAAGCCCTGACCTATTGCATGGGCGTCATGCCCCATGTGGTCCTGCTGGACTGGCAGATGCCGGTCATGGACGGACTGGCCTTCCTGCGCCGTCTGCGCGATCTGCCGAACGGTCGGACGCCCAAGGTTCTGTTCTGCACCATCGAGACCCGGGCGGACCGTATTGCAGAAGCCCTGTCCGCAGGAGCCGACGATTATGTTATGAAGCCTTTTGACGGCGAGATCCTTCTTTCGAAACTCGCCGAAGTGGGAGCTGTTCAGTCACCGTCATGACGCCGGAAGATTTCGATCGTCTTCAGACCTTGCTGGCGACGCGCGCCGGCTTTCGGCTGACGCGCGACCGGATGCATCTGGCCGAGCACCGACTGGGCCCGGTCGCCCGTCGCGAAGGCTACCACAATGTCGAAGCCATGCTGTCCAGCCTCTGGAGCAAGCCGGTCGCCTCGCTCGGCTGGGCGGTGATCGAGGCCCTGCTGAACAGCGAGACCTGGTTCCGTCGCGACCGGGCCGTCTTTGACGTTTTCTCGCGTGAACTGATGCCCGCCCTGACCGCCGCCCGCCCCGGCGGCAAGGTCCGCCTGTGGTCCGCCGGGGCCTCGACAGGCCAGGAAGCCTACTCCCTGGCCATCGCCGCGCTCGAAGCCCGCGCGGACGCCGAAATCATCGCCACCGACCTTTCACGACCGGCCATCGAAAAGGCGACCTCCGGCCTCTATACGTCGTTCGAGATCCAACGCGGCCTCTCGGCTCGCACAATGTTGCGCTGGTTCGAACAGGTCGACGAGCACTGGCGCGCACGCCCCGAACTGCGCGGCGCCGTGACCTTCGAGCGCGCCAATCTTCTGGACGAACCCGCCGACGATCGTAAGTTCGACGTCATCTTCTGCCGCCACGTGCTCAATGATCTTGAGCCGGCGCGACGCGCCCGCGTCCTGGACATGCTGGAACGCCGCCTGGTGGACGACGGCTGCCTCTTCCTCGGCCTCGACGAACGTCCCGAAGGCGACAGCATCGCCTTCCGCCCCGTGGCCGGCCGCAAGGGTCTTTACGTCAAGGCGCCCTCAGCCCTGCGCCGCGCCGCCTAGCAGGCCTGCCGCCGCCGTCGCCTTGACCCCTGGCCCCGCGAACTCGCTGAACACCAGATCATCGACGCCGAAATACTCGGCCTGATTCAGCGCGCACCAGTCTGTCGTGACCAGGCGCGCCGTGGGCCGCCTGCCCTCGACGCCCGCGCCATACAGAAAATCGCCGCTGCGTTCCGCCAAAGGCATGGGTCGGTCCTGATTGGCCCGCGCCATGAAACCCGCCAACCGCTCGGCCGGCGCCTCAGCGACCATCAACTTGCCGTCGAAACGCACCACCGCGTCGAAGGCGTAGCGCGTCACCGGCCCGGCGGGCAGGCCCGTTCCCAAGGTCGTGTGGCCGATGAAACCGGCATCCGCGCCCGCCGCCCGCGCCATGGCGGCGGCGACGGCGCGCCCCGTTTCGCCCAGCGTCAGGGCGCGCGGACTGACGCCCAGCACCGCCTTCTCCTCAGCGGTCAGATGCGTCGCCAGGGTCGTCGCGATCAGGTCGGCGATACGCGGCGACGGCGCGGCGTCCAGGTCCACGGCTGTCGAGCCCAGCATGATCCGCCCGTCGTCATACAGCGTCGCCGTCGTATAGGCGTTGCTCCACGATCCGGTATGAGCATAGACGCTGCGCCCCTGTTCGTTCTGGAACAGCAGATGGTTGTGGCCGCCGATCATCAGGGCGCCGTCGGGCAGCAGAGGGAGGATGTCGCGATCTCCGGCCACCCCCGCATGGCTCATCACCAGCATCAGGTCGGCTCCGTCCAGCAGGCGCGCCAGATCGCCCTTCGCCCACGCGCCTGGCTCGGGGATCGTCAACCAGTCGCGGCTGGCCTTGGGATAGGTGTTCAGCGCATTCGTGCCCGCCCCGACGATGCGCAGCCTGCGGTCGCCCCAAGGCAGGGTGACGACCGCATCCGCGTAGGCCCGGCCGTCGCGCGCATCGATGATATTGCTGACGACGACGATCCCCAGCGCCCGCATCCGCGCCACGACCTCGTGCAGGTCAGGCGTCAGATCGTTGTCGTGATTGCCCAGATTGACCACCGTCGGCGCCAATTTCGGCAACTCGGCCAGAAAGGCCCAGTCGATGGCCCCGCCGGATCGCACCGAGACGACATTGCCGTGCTCGAAGACGTCCCCGTCGACGGCGATCAGGTGCGGCGCAGCCGATCTCGCGATCTCGGCCTCGAGGGCCGCCAGCAAGCGTCCTGTCCGTTCATAGGCCGAATGCAGGTCCGACATGGCCAGAACCCGGCCCAGAACGCGCGCCTCGGACACGGGCGTCAGAGCGCCCAGTCCCGGCGCGGAAGCGGCCACGGCCATCAACTGGAAGAAGCGGCGGCGATGGAGGGGGGTCATCGTCATGGGGCGTCCCTGTCAGTCGCGCCCGGCGCATTCAGGGAAATCTCACCGAAAACAGGCGGCGCAGCCCCGCCGTTTCGCATGAGACATTGCGCCGCACAATAGAGTCGGTCGCGGCTTCTCCCCCATTGGCGTCGAGTTTTCCGCCACCGTGTCCGTGTCGCGAAAGCTTCATCGAACAGGCGTCGTCCATACTGGAAAAAGCGTCGCCATGGACCTAGGCCCTCGCCAGTTTCAATGAGGACCCTCCCCCATGTCCCCTCGCCTCACCGCCCTCGCGGTTTCCGCCAGCAGCCTCGCCCTGCTCATCGCCGCCCCGGCCCTGGCCCAGACTGCGCCCCAGGCCGACGTCGCCGCCGAACAGGCCGTCAGCGTCGATGAAATCGTCGTCACCGCCCAGCGTCGCAGCGAGAACATCCGCGACGTGCCCTTCGCCGTCACCGCGATGAACACCGAGACCCTGACCGCCGTTTCAGCGGGCGGCGCCGACATCCTCAGTCTGTCGGGCCGGGTGCCCAGCCTGCAGGTCGAAAGCTCGAACGGTCGTTACGCTCCGCGCTTCTACATCCGCGGCCTCGGCAACGTGGACTTCGACTTCACCGCCTCGCAGCCCGTGTCGATGGTGATGGACGAGCTGGTTCTGGAAAGCGTCTATCTGAAGGGCTTCCCCCTGTTTGACGTGAAGCAGCTGGAAGTGCTGCGCGGACCGCAAGGCACCCTGTTCGGCCGCAACACCCCCGCCGGCGTCATCAAGATCGACACGACCAAGCCCGGCGACGACTTCACCGGCTTCGGCTCGATCACCTACGGCAACTATGGCTCGACCCGCGCCGAAGCCGCCGTGACCCTGCCCGCCTCCGACACCCTGTCGGTGCGCGTCGCCGCCCTGTGGAACCACCGCGACGACTATATCAACAACGCCTGGGACGCCCCCTTCGCCAGCAAGGACGGCAAGGACCTGGGCAATTTCGATGACATGGCCGGCCGCATCCACGTCGCCTGGACCCCGACCGACCGCCTGTCGACCCTGCTGACCTTGCAGGCCCGCGACTACGAGGGCACGGGCACGATGAACCGCGCCAACGTCCTGACCAAGGGCTCGAACAAGCTGAACGACAACTTCGACCGCGAGACGGTCTGGTATGACGGCGGCCGCAACAACTTCCAGAAGCAGCAGACCACCTCGCAGTCGCTGCAGGTCGCCTATGACTTCGGTCCGGCGACCCTGACGGGCGTCGTCGGCTCCTTCCAGGGCTGGAGCCAGGGCGACGGCGACATCGACGGCGGCGTGGCCTCGGCTCCCGTCGGTTCGGGCTACAAGACCCCGTTCAACGTCGAGTCAGGCACCCTCTCCAGCGACCTGCTGCAGAACACCTATGAACTGCGCCTGGCCTCGAACGGCGAAGGCCGTCTGGGCTGGCAGGTCGGCGCCTTCTACTGGGACGAGCGTATCAACCTTGTGTCGGGCACCTTCAACGGCACGGGCGGTCTGATGCCGACCAAGGTCACCGACATCGTGCAGAAGTCGGACTCCTGGTCGATCTTCGGTCAGGCCAATTATCAGGTCACCGACGCCCTGAAGCTGACCGGCGGTCTTCGCTACACCGACGACAACCGCGACTATCACGGCCGCATCACGGTCGGCACGCCCGCCAACGCCGAGGGCCAGGTCTCGGTCGGCGACGAAAAGGTCAGCTGGGACGTCAGCGCCCTCTACGAGGTCAACGACAGCCTGAACCTGTTCGCCCGCGTGGCCAGCGGCTATCGCGGTCCGTCGATCCAGGGCCGCAACCTGCCGGTCCTGACCACGGCCGACTCCGAAACCGTCATGTCCTATGAGGCCGGCCTCAAGTCGCGCCTGTGGAACGGCCGCGCGCGTCTGAACGCCACGGCCTACCTCTACAACGTCGAGGACATGCAGTTCACGGCCATCGGCGGCATCGACAACTCCAACCGCCTGATCAACGCCGACAAGGGTCAGGGCTACGGTCTGGAAATCGACGGCGACGTCTACCTGGGCGCGGGCTTCACCCTGGCCGGCGGCGTGGCCTGGAACCACACCGAGATCAAGGACAAGGACCTGCTGGTCGCCATCTGCGGCAACCACCTGTGCACCATCACCGATCCGATCGTGAAGGTCGGCGCGAGCGACCGCGCCGCCATCGACGGCAACCCCTTCCCGCAAGCCCCGGAGTATTCGGCCAACCTGACCCTGTCCTACGTCCGCCCCATCGGCGACGACCAGGAGCTGTTCGCCTCGACCGACTGGGTAATGCAGAAGGACTTCAACCTCTTCCTCTATGAAGCGGTCGAGTTCCGTCAGGACGCCAACTTCGAAGGCGGCCTGCGCGCAGGCTGGCGGGATCTGAACCGTGGTCTGGAAGCCGCCGCCTATGTCCGCAACATCACGGACGAGGCCAATGTCATCGGCGCCATCGACTTCAACAACCTGACGGCCTTCGTCAACGAACCGCGCATGTACGGCGTGGAGCTGTCGAAGCGTTTCTAAGCCTTTACGGCTGATCGCATCGGAGGGCGGCGACGGGGAGACCTGTCACCGCCCTCTTGCCATTCCGGTCCAGCTTGGTCCTACTGCCGGACAGATCGGGGAGGATCTTTCACATGCGGCTGGCCCTGCTGTTCGGATCGCTGACGCTCGCCTTCTTGCTGGCCGTCTGGACCACCCAGGTTCCCAGGCCCCGTCCCGCCGACGCGCCCGTCGCCGCCTTCTCGGCCGCGCGGGCCATGACCGATATCGAACAGATCGCCCGGGCCCCGCACCCGGTCGGCTCGGCCGAGCACGCCCGCGTCCGCGCCTACCTCTCCGCCCGCATGACCCAGCTGGGCCTGTCGCCGCAGGAACAGGCAGGGCCGCTGTCGCCTGGCGCGATCCAGCGGCTACAAAGGGCCGGCGGCGATCCCGACGCCGCGAACAATCAGGCGATCAACCTGGTCGGCGTCCTGCCCGGAAAAGACCGCAGCCAGCCCGCCGTCATGCTGATGGCCCACTATGACACCGTGGTCGGCTCACCGGGCGCGGCCGACGATTCCACCGGCGTCGGCGCCGTGCTCGAGGCCGTTCGCGCCATCCAGGCGCGCGGCCCGGCCGAGCGCGATCTGGTCGTCCTGCTGACCGACGCCGAGGAGCTGGGTCTGGACGGCGCCCGCATCTTCTTCGGCGGGCATCCGCTACGCGACCGCATCGGCGCCGTGGTCAATCTGGAGGCGCGCGGCGGCGGCGGTCGCGCCGCCATGTTCGAGACCGGGCGCGAGGCCGGCCCCACCGTCGACCTGTTCCGCCGCGCCGCCATGCACGCCGATGGCGGGACCACCGCCACCTCCCTGGCCGTCTTCATGTACGAGCAGATGCCCAACGGCACCGACTTCACCATCCCCAAGGATCGCGGGATCGGCGGGCTGAACTTCGCCTTCATCGGCCGCCCGGCTCAATATCATGCGGCCGACTCCACCCCCGACAATCTCGATCAGGGCGCCCTGCAGCATCTCGGCTCTCAGGCTCTCGAGGCCGCCGACGCCCTGCTGCGCGCGCCTGCCCTGCCCGCCAAGGGGCCGAACACCGTCTATGCCGACGTCTTCGGCCGCCTGATGCTCAGTCATTCGGCGGCGACCGGATGGCTCCTGCTGGGCCTGACCGCCCTGTTCGGCGGCTTCGCCGCCTGGCGCGCCCGCCGCGCGACGAACCTGTCCGCCGGACAGGTCGGGCGCGGTCTGCTGGACGGCCTGTGGTTCCTGTCGGCCGGACTGGTTCTGGCCCAGGCCGTGCGCCTGCTGGCCGGGCCGATGTCGAGCCGCGCCGCCTCGTCCGAAACCTACTACATCCTGCTGCGTCGTCTGCCGTGGATGGAGGCCGGCGCCGTCCTGACCATCCTGGCGCTCGCCCTGCTGTTCCTGACCGGCGCGCGCCGGTC
The DNA here is from genome assembly GCF_055397675.1 of Brevundimonas sp. T2-11. Lineage (NCBI taxonomy): Bacteria > Pseudomonadati > Pseudomonadota > Alphaproteobacteria > Caulobacterales > Caulobacteraceae > Brevundimonas > Brevundimonas sp. T2-11. The sequence continues at coordinate 140,117 of NZ_AP027920.1, read as the reverse complement.
GCGTCCGCGCACAGTCGCGGCGACCGTCGCCGTCCTGACCCTGCTGGTCCTGCTGATCGGCGGCTTCAGCCCGGTCCTGCTCGGCGCAGGCGTGATCGCCGTCGGTCTGTCGCTGTGGCCGGTCAAGGCGCCGACCTCGACCTGGGGCGGCTGGCTGGGCCTGATCGCCACCGTCTTCCTGCTGGCCTGTATGGTTCAGGGCGCGGCGCCCGAGGCCGCCCTGCTGTTCGTCTGGCCCGTCCTGCTGGCGGCGACGGCGGCGGCGCTGGCGGCCCTGATCAGTCCGGAGCTGACCCGCCCGGTCAGCCTGATTCCCGCCGCCGTCGCGGGCGTTCTCGGCGGCGCCTGGCTGATGGGTCTGGGCCATTTCGTCTTCCTCGGCGTCGGCATGGACCTGCCCGGCGCCCTGGCCCTGATCGGCCTGCTGGCCCTGCTTTTCCTGCGACCGCTCAGCCCGCCCGTCAGCACGATCCGCCCGGTGCTGATCGGGGCCGCCGCCTGCCTGGTCCTCGCCTGCGGCCTCACCTTCGCCGCGCGTTTCGCCGAGCCGACGCCCGCCGTGGCCCAGAGTCTTCCCTGACCCTGCCCTGACCGCGCCCCGCTGGCGAAACCCCGTCCAAACGTCTATCGCAGCCTGATGTCCCACGATCCCGTTCTCGTCACCGGCTCCGCCGGCTTCATCGGCTTCCACACCGCCCGGCGGCTGCTGGAGCGCGGCGAAACGGTCATCGGCCTGGACAACCTCAACGCCTACTACGACCCGGCGCTCAAGCAGGCCCGCCTGGCTCTGCTGCAAGACCATCCGAACTACCGCCACTACACGCTCGATCTGGCCGACCGCGCCGGTGTCGCCGCCCTGTTCGCCGAGCACGCCCCGCGCCGCGTCGTCCACCTCGCCGCCCAGGCCGGGGTCCGCTACAGCCTCGAAGCGCCCGAGACCTATGTGGATTCCAACGTCGTCGGCTTCCTCAGCATCCTCGAGGGCTGCCGCGCGACCAAGGCCGCCAACCTCGTCTTCGCCTCGACCAGCTCGGTCTTCGGCGCCAACGCCGCCCTGCCCTTCTCGGTGCGCGATCCGGCCGACCACCCGCTGACCGTCTATGCGGCGACCAAGCTGGCCAACGAGGCCATGGCCCATTCCTACGCCCACCTGTTCGGCTTCCCGGCCACGGGCCTGCGCTTCTTCACCGTCTATGGACCGTGGGGCCGCCCGGACATGGCCCTGTTCAAATTCACCCGCGCCATCCTCAGGGACGAGCCCATCGACGTCTACGGCGAGGGCAAGATGAGCCGCGACTTCACCTACGTCGACGACATCGTCACGGGCGTGGTCGCAGCGCTGGATCGCCCCGCCGCCATCGACCCGACCTGGGACGCCAAGGCCCCGAACCCCGCCACCAGCGGCGTCGCCCCCTGGCGCATCCTGAACCTGGGCGCCGGCCGCCCGGTCGCCTTGATGCGCTACATCGAGGTGCTGGAGGAAAAGCTGGGCCGCAAGGCGAAGCTGAACCTCATGCCCATGCAGGACGGCGACGTCGCCAATACCGAGGCCGACGTGACCGACACCCTGGCCGCCCTCGACTACGCCCCCTCGACCCCGGTCGAAGACGGCGTCGGCCGTTTCGTCGACTGGTACTGCAACTTCTACCGCGAGAACTGAGCGCGCGCGGACAGTCGCCGTCTCGACATCCGATTGTCTGGAAACGCCTTGGTGGAGCCGAGGGGAGTCGAACCCCTGACCTCGTCATTGCGAACGACGCGCTCTACCAACTGAGCTACGGCCCCGACCGACAGGCAGAAGCGGGAGATAGAGGGCGGCGCGGGGGGGTGTCAACGGGTCGCGGAGGAATCCTTGGCGTTACCGCAAGGCCCCGCTAGAAACGGGTCTGCATTCAAGGGAACTTCGTTCATGGGCATCGGCGCCGGCGTCATCGGCTTCATCTTCTTCGTGCTGGGCGCGCTGCTGCAGCTTCTGCTGTTCGCCATCATCGCCAATGCGATCCTCAGCTGGCTGTTCGCCTTCGACGTGATCAACTACCGCAACCGTTTCGTGGCCCAGGTGGCCGAGTTCCTGGACCGGTTCACCAGCCCCATCCTGGCGCCGCTGCGGCGGATCATACCGCCCCTGGGCGGCATTGACCTGACGCCGATCGTAGCCTTGCTGATCATCCAGGGCGTGCAGGCCTATCTGCTGCCGCCGCTGCACCTGGCTGCGCTGAACCTTGTCGGCGCATACTGAGACGAAGCGTTGAGACGCGGACACGGGCGGTCAGGAATCTTAATCCCGCCCCATTCCGCCCCTTGCGCCCGGCGGACGGGCTCCTAAGGTGCGCGCGACTGGTCCCGACGGGGCCGCTGAATTCGCGTATTCATGACCACGATCAGGACAGTCGCCGTTATCGGCGCCGGGCAAATGGGTTCGGGCATCGCTCAGGCGGTGGCCGTCGGCGGCCATGAGGTGCGGCTCTATGACCTGTCGGCCGAACGGGTCCCCCTGGCCCTGGGCGAAATCGCGGCCAGCCTGGCGCGTCGCGCCGCGCGCGGCCTGACGACCCAGGCCGAGGCCGACGCCGCCCTGGCCCGCATCCAGCCAGTCGCCTCCCTGGCCGAGGCTGCAAAGGCCGATCTGGTCATCGAGGCCGCGTCCGAGGATGAGGCCGTCAAGAAGTCGGTCTTCATCGACCTGACCCCGCACCTGGGCCCTGACACCCTGCTGGCGTCCAACACCTCGTCCATCTCGATCACCCGCCTGGCCTCGGTCACGGACCGGCCGGATCGCTTCATCGGCCTGCACTTCATGAAGCCGGCGCCGACGATGAAGCTGGTCGAGATCGTGCGCGGCATCGCCACCTCGGCCGCCACCTATGAGGCCGCCGTCGCCTTCGCCGAAAACCTGGGCAAGATCACCACCGAATCCGAGGATTTCCCCGCCTTCATCGTCAATCGCATCCTGGTGCCGATGATGAACGAGGCCATCTACGTCCTGTATGAAGGCGTCGGCGACGTCACCTCGATCGACAAGGCGCTGAAACTGGGCGCCAACCACCCGATGGGTCCGCTTGAGCTGGCGGACTTCATGGGCCTGGACGTGGTCCTGGCCATCATGAACGTGCTCTACGACGGCCTGGCCGACAGCAAGTACCGCCCCTGCCCGCTGCTGGTGAAGTATGTCGAGGCCGGCTGGCTGGGCAAGAAGAGCGGACGCGGCTTCTACGACTATTCCGGCGCCACGCCGGTTCCGACCCGCTGATGCTGCGCCTCGACCGGATCGAGGACCTGCCCGGCCTCAAGCGCGTCGCGCCTCAGCGTTCGACGCAAAGGCTCGTTCTGGCCGCGCTTGCCGCCGCCGCCTGGCCGCCCCTGATCCTGACCCTGATCGTCTGGCCGCCCGAGAACTGGGCTTCGGGCGTCGACACCGACTGGCGGCTGGTCTTGCTGGTCCTGGGCCTGATCGCCGCGCCCGTCGGTCTGTGGCTGCTCCGCCAGACCCATGCGCGGGTCGGTCGCCCCTCGACCCGTCTCGGCGTGGTCTGCCGCTTCATGGTGTTCGGCGGATTGCTGGCCGCCGGAGTCCAGACCCTGATCGCCGTCATCATGTCCCTGTTGTCGGTGATCGCGTCACAAAGCCTGATCCAGGGCCTGGGCGCGATGGAGACCACCCTGTTGATCTTCGGCGTCGCGGGCCTGCCGCTGGCGGTGCTGGTGGGCGTCAGCTACGCCCTTTGGGCCGGTCTGTGCGTGGCCTTCATCGCCTTTGCGCCCGCCCCCGTCGTCAAGAACCGCATGGGCCTGATGCAGAACGGCGCCGGCTGACATTACGGCGATTTAAGGTGCCCCGGCGGGTCCAAGCCCCCATGAGCAGTCTGCTCTTTGGGGGAGAGGCGAAGCTGTGACGGATCAGACTATTTTCACGGAAGAACCGCGGCCTGTGTCCGCCGGCGCCCGCATCCAGACTCTGGACGTGCTGCGCGGCGCGGCTGTTCTGGGCATCCTGGCCGTCAACGCCGCCGCCTTCGCCCTGCCGATGATGACGATCGAGATGACGAGCGGCCAGTCGCCCTTTCCGGCGGGACCCAATGCGTCGGGCGTGGCGCAATGGGTCGTGGCCGTCTTCTTCCAGCAGAAGTTCGTCACCCTGTTCTCCATGCTGTTCGGCGTGTCGATCTTCCTGGTCGGCGGCGAACGGGGCGACGAGGCGAAGGGGCGCGTCCTGCGTCGCCGCCTGCTGTTCCTGGCCCTGTTCGGCCTGATCCACGGCGCGGCCTTCTGGTATGGCGACATTCTGCTGCTCTACGCCTGGTCCGGCCTGTTCATGATGCTGATGCGGTCGATGCCCGCCCGACCGTTGATCTGGATCGGCGCCGGGGCGACCGTCCTTCTGGCGACGCTCCAGGCCGCAATGATGCTGCTGACAGTGCATTTCCCCGAGGCCATGAGCAGCGGCGGCGCCTCGGACGGGGCGGTCGCGGCCTCGATCGCCGCCTATCAGAGCGGCTGGGCAGGCGCGGCGCTGGAGAATCTGAAGGCCTGGGCCGTCGCCCAGGGCATGAGCCTGCTCATGTATGTGTTCTCGACCGTGCCGTTGATGATGCTGGGCCTGGGTCTGTTCAAGGCGGGCTTCTTCCACGGGCGGGTTCCGACGCGCGTCTACGGGATGCTGATGGCGGCCGGCGCGGCGGTTCTGGCCCTGCTGGGCGTGCTGGAATGGCTCGAGATCCAGGCCGGCGCCGACGTCGAGGCGACCGGCGGCTGGGCCATGGCGGTGGGTTCCTATCCGCTGATCATCACCCTGGCCTACGCCTCGGTGCTGATCCTGCTGACGACGCGCGGCGTGGGCTGGCTGCGCAAGAGGCTGGCGCCGGTGGGGCGGATGGCCTTCACCAACTATCTGACCCAGACCCTAATCATGACGACCATCTTCTACATGCCATGGGGGCCGCGTCTGTTCGGTCAGGTCGACTATCCGATGCAGTGGGCCATCGTCGTCGGCGTCTGGGCGCTGCAGCTGATCTGGTCGCCGCTGTGGCTGTCGAGGTTCACCATGGGGCCGTTCGAGTGGTTGTGGCGGCGTTTGAGCTATGGACACGATCTGCCGCTGCGCCGCACGGCCTGAGGGCGTCGGGCGGACTGTGAGTTGCGGCGGCGGAACTGATGGCTTAATCGCCGCCCCATGACCGACGAAGCCCCCATCCGCCCCGAAGCCCGCTCGCCGCGCGGGTTCGCCGACCGTCGCGGCCGCGACCTGACCGCCGAGCGCCGCATCGTCGCGCGCGTGTCCGAGGTCTATGAGCGCTGGGGCTTCGAGGCGCTGGAGACCCCGGCCTTTGAATACGCCGACGCCCTGGGCAAGTTCCTGCCCGACGCCGACCGCCCCAACGAGGGCGTCTTCGCCCTGCAGGACGACGCCGGATCGGAGGAGCCGGGCGAGTGGATGGCCCTGCGCTACGACCACACCGCCCCCCTGGCCCGCTTCGCCGCCCAGAACTGGGAGACCCTGCCCAAGCCCTTCCGCCGTTACGCCTACGGCCCGGTCTGGCGCAACGAGAAGCCCGGTCCCGGCCGCTTCCGCGAGTTCTGGCAGTGCGACGCCGACACCGTCGGCTCCGACCGCCCCGAGGCCGACGCCGAGATCATCGCCATGGGCTGCGAGGGCCTGCGCGCCGCCGGGCTCGGCGACGGCCAGTCGGTGATCCGCGTCTCCAACCGCAAGCTGTTCGACGGCCTGTTCGACGCCGGCGGCGTGACCGACGCGGTCCAGCGCCTGACCGCCCTGCGCGCCGTCGACAAATACGACCGCCTGGGTCTGGAAGGCGTGCGCGCCCTGCTGGGCGAGGGCCGTCTGGACGAGTCCGGCGACTACACCAAGGGCGCCCGCCTGCCCGCCAGCGTGATCGGCGCGGTCGAAGCCTTCCTCGTTTCCGCCGAGACCCCCGGCCTGAGCCGCGCGGGCGTGCTGGACGCCGTCGCCAATGCGGGCGCCGGTCTGGGCGTGGCGGGCGAAGCGGCCCTGGCCGAGCTGTCGGCCATCGACCGCGCCCTGACCGCCATGCGCGTCGGCGAGGCCGAGGTGAAGTTCGACCCGACCATCGTGCGCGGGCTGGAATACTACACCGGCGCGGTCTTCGAGGCCGAACTTCTGCTCGACACCAAGGACGACAAGGGCCGCACCGTACGCTTCGGCTCCATCGGCGGCGGCGGTCGCTACGACGACCTGGTGGCGCGCTTCACCGGTCAGTCGACGCCCGCCACCGGCTTCTCCTTCGGCGTCTCGCGCCTGGCCTCGGCCCTGCGCGCCGCCGGTCGCGGCGCCGATGACGCGACACGCGGCCCGGTCGTGGTCATCGTCTTCTCCGAGGACGACATGCAGCACTACCTCGACGCCGTGTCGGAACTGCGCGCCGCCGGGATCGCCGCCGAGCTCTACCTCGGTCGCGCCGGCATGAAGGCGCAGATGAAGTACGCCGACCGTCGCGGCTCACCCGCCGTGGTCATCCTCGGCGGCGACGAACTGGCCGCTGGCGAAGTCACCATCAAGGATCTGGACGCCGGACGCGCCCGCGCGGGCGCGATCGCCGACAACGAGGCCTGGAAGGCCGAACGCCCCGGACAGCAGAAGGTGGCTCGCGGCGATCTGGTCGCAACCATCCGCAGCATTATCGAATAAGCTTCGAGTAAATCCGCGTTGCGGACATGGGTTATCGACGTTTAGTCATAAATGCCTGCTTTTTGGCGCCGGACTCGATTGACTTGCCCCCCGCCTTCGCGTCATTTGGTCTCACTCGAGAGGCGCAGCGATCAAACGCAGCGACATCTTGAAGGCGTTTCGGGGAGGAAACGTCCGCTCCTTAGAGAGCGATAAAGCCCGCTGCGATGTATCCCCCGCAGCGGGCTTTTTCATGCCTGAAACCCAACTGATCCGCCCACAGATCGACAGGACAGCGCTCAATTCTCGAATGATCGTCGACAATTTGAAGCCCCATGAAAAAGGGCCGGAGCAGCGACGCTCCGGCCCTCTTCATTCATCAAACGACGCCCTTACCAGATGCGGACGCGGTCTTCCGGCGCGAGGTAGTACTTGTCGCCCGGCTTGACGCCGAAAGCTTCGTACCAGGCGTCGACGTTGCGCACCGGCCCGATCACGCGGAACTCGGCCGGGCTGTGGGGGTCGGTGGCGATCTGGTTCTTCAGCGCGTCCTCACGGTACTTCGACTGCCAGACCTGGGCCCAGCCGTAGAAGAAGCGCTGGTCGCCGGTCGTCCCGTCGATCACCGGCGCAGGCTGGCCGTTCAGCGACAGGTGATAGGCCTCCAGACCCACGGCCGTGCCGGCGGCGTCGCCGATGTTCTCGCCCATGGTCAGGCCGCCCTGGACGTGGAAGCCCGGCAGGGGCTCATAGGAGTCGTACTGGGCGCCCAGGCGCTTGGTCAGACCTTCGAAATTCGCCTTGTCCTGATCGGTCCACCAGTTGCGCAGCACGCCGTCGCCGTCGGACTTGGAGCCCTGGTCGTCGAAGCCGTGGCCGATCTCGTGGCCGATGACGCCGCCGATGCCGCCGTAGTTGACCGCCGGGTCCGCGCTCGGGTCGAAGAAGGGCGGCTGCAGGATGGCGGCCGGGAAGACGATCTCGTTATTGGCCGAGTTGTAATAGGCGTTCACCGTCTGGGGCGTCATGCCCCACTCGTCCTTGTCGACCGGCTGGTTCAGGCGGTTCAGTTGATAGTTCCACTGGAACTGGCCGATGCGCTGGGCATTGCCGAACAGGTCGTCGGCGCGGATATCCAGGGCCGAATAGTCACGCCACTTGTTCGGATAGCCGATCTTGACGGTGAACTTGCGCAGCTTCTCCTGGGCCGCCGCCTTGGTCTCGGCGCCCATCCAGGTCAGGTTGTCGATACGATGCGACAGGGCGGTGCGCAGATTGGCGACCAGCTCTTCCATCTTGGCCTTGGACTCGGCCGGGAAGTATTCGGCGACATACAGTCGACCCGCCGCCTCGCCCAGGGCCCCCTCGGCGAAGCTGATGGCGCGTTTCTCACGCGTGCGCTGCTCGGGCTGCCCCGCCAGGTCGCGCGCACGGAACTCCCACTGGGCGTCCGCGAAACGCTTCGACAGATTGGGCGCGGCGTCGTCGGTCGTGTGGAAGGCCTGCCAGGCCTGCAGCGTATCGACCGGGGTCTCGGCGAAGATGGCGGCGATCTTGGGCATAGCCGTGTTCTGACGCACGATCAGTCGCTCGATGGACCCCAGGCCCGCGGCGTTGAAGTAGCCGTTCCAGTCGAAGCCGGGCGCTTCAGCCGCCAGGGTCCGGATGGTGTATTCGTTGTAGGTCTTGTCGCGGTTGCGGTTTTCGATCGGGGTCCAGTGCGCCTCGGCGATCCGCGTTTCCAGCGCCAGGATGGCGGCGGCGTGGCCCGCCGGATCAGCCCAGCCGATGTTGGTCAGCATCCGCTCGATATAGGCCTGGTACTTCTCTTTCTTGTCCGCGAAACGCGCGCCCAGATAATAGTCGCGGTTCGGCATGCCGATGCCCGACTGGCCGGTCGTCACGGCGTAACGCGTCGGCTGCTTCTGATCGATGGTGATGCCCGTGCCGAAGAAGGACGAGCCCACGCGCCCCTGGGTCTGTCCCATATAGGCGGCGATCTTCTCGTGGGTGTCGGCGGCGCGGATGGCGGTCAGGAAGGGCTGCAGCGGCTGGGCGTCCAGCGCTTCGATCCGGGCTTCGTCGGTGTAGCTGCGATAGGCGTCAGCGATCTTCTGCTCATCAGAGCCGGCGGTCAGGTCCGTGCGCGCGGCCAGCCCCTGAACCAGGGCCTTCATGCGATTGTCCGACAGTTCGCGCAGCAGGGCGAACGAACCGTAGGAGGTGCGGTCGGACGGTATCTGGATCTTGTCGAAGGCCGCGCCGTTGGCGTGGCGGAAGAAGCTGTCGCCCGGCGAAACCGAGGTGTCGCGTCCCGCCAGATCAAAACCCCAGGTTCCGTACTTGGGCGCTTCCGTGCCCTGCCAACCCTGGGCGCCGCCCTGGGGCGCCGGCGCCTGGAACAGTTCGAACACGGTGCAGGCGTCATCGACGCAGGCATGATCATGACCGTCATGCGCGAACGCAGCGGCCGGCATCAACAGGGCGCCGACGGCGGCCCCGACAAGCAATTTCTTCATTCGTAAGCAATCCTCATGGGGCCCCAACGCCCGTTGGTCCGGACCCTAGTCCCGGCCCGGACGACGATGCGTCTTAAAAAAAGTTCATCTAGGGCGCGACCCCGCTCGCCATACTGTGATCGCATGCGCCACAATAGGCCCACGGAGGCGCGATGACGCAGGGACACGGCGGCGAATATCGGGATCTGGTCGTCTTCCTGGCGGCGGCGGGCGTGGTCGTGCCCCTGTTCAATCGCCTGAAGATCAGCCCCGTCCTGGGCTTTCTCGCCGCAGGGGTCCTGCTGGGGCCTGACGGTCTGGGGCGCTTCGCCCAGTCAGACGGCTGGCTCAGCTGGCTGACGATCGGCGATCAGGCGCAAATCCGGCAACTCTCCGAACTGGGCGTCGCCTTCCTGCTGTTCATGATCGGCCTGGAGCTTTCGTGGGAGCGGTTGAAGGCCATGCGGCGCCTGGTCTTCGGTCTGGGCATGCTGCAGATCGCCGCCTGCGCCGTCGCCATCGCCATCGTCTTCATGGCCCTGGGCCAGCCTCTGGCCGGCGCTGCGGTCCTCGGCATGGGTCTGGCCCTGTCATCGACCGCCGTGGTCATGCCCGTCCTGGCCGCCCAGGGGCGGATCAACAGCGAGACCGGCCGCGCCACCTTCGCCGTCCTTCTGGCCCAGGACGTGGCTGTCGCCCCCATACTGATCACGGTCACGGTCCTGGCCACGCTCGCCCAGAGCGGATCCTCGGTGGAGCCCGCCGAGTTGGGGCGTGCGCTCTTCACCCTGGCGCCGGCGGCGGGCGGGCTGTTCCTGATGGTGCTGCTGGGCCGCCTCGTACTGCGCCCCATGTTCCGCTCCGTCGCCCGCGCCCAGCATCGTGGCGAAGGACGCGAACTGTTCGTCGCCGCCTCGCTTCTGGTCGTGGTCGCCGCCGGCCTCGGCGCCCAGGCGGTCGGCCTGTCGATGAGCCTGGGCGCCCTGGTCGCCGGCGTCCTGCTGGCCGAAACCGAGTTCCGGCGCGAGGTCGAGGTCGCCATAGACCCGTTCAAGGGCTTGCTGCTCGGCGTCTTCTTCATCGGCGTCGGCATTGGGCTGGATCTGGACGCGGTGGCCGCCGACCCGACGACCGTGCTGGGCCTCGCCGCCGGTTTGATCGTGCTGAAGGCTCTGATCATCTTCATTCTGGCCCGCGCCTGGGGCCTGGCCGCCCGCTCGGCCATCGAGACGGCCCTGGTGCTGGGCCCGGCGGGCGAGTTCGCCTTCGTCATCCTGTCCACCGGGCTGGTCGAGGGCCTGGCGACACCGGAACTGACCCGCAAGGCCATGCTGGCGGCCACGCTCAGCATGTTCACCGTCCCCCTGCTCGCCGTCCTGGCCCGCCTGCTGACCGAACGCGCCGCGCCCGTCGCCGATCCGAAGGTCGAAGGCCTGTCTCCGGACGCCGCCGTCCTGGCGCCCGACGGGGCCGTGCTGATCGTCGGCTTCGGTCGGGTCGGGCGGCTGGTCGGCGAACTTCTGGTCGAGCACGATCAACGCTTCATCGCCCTGGACGCCGACCCGACGTCCGTCCGCGCCGGTCGCGCCGACGGCCATGAGGTCTATTACGGCGACGCCGCTCGCCCCGAGATGCTGAACGCCTGCGGCCTGTCCGCCGCCCGGGCCCTCATCGTCACCATGGACAGCCCCGCCAAGGTCGATGAAGTGGTCAAGACCGCTCGCGCCCTGCGGCCGGACCTGATCCTGATCGCGCGCGCGCGCGACGACCACCACGCGGCGCGGCTCTACGCCCTGGGCGTCACCGACGCTGTGCCCGAGACAACCGAGGCCAGCCTTCAATTGGCGGAGAACACCCTGGTCGATCTCGGCGTGCCCATGGGACTGGTTCTCGCCTCCATCCACGAACGTCGCGACGGCTTCCGCCGAACCTTCCAGGCGGCCGCTCCCAACGATCGCGGGACGCGACCCGCGCGCGCCTTCCGCTCTGTTCGGGCGACGGCCACGCCTCCTGCTGACGACTGATCGTCTACGTAATATTCCTTATGAATATTGCGCTTAAGGCCAAGCTTCGACAGGATTTGCTCTCGTTTCATGACCCATTTTGGTCATTGTTCGGTGATGAAAGTTCGCCTTCCCCCCTGGGACGCTAGTCGACGTCTTGCACCAGGTTCACGCCGAGGCGGCGCAAACCTGAGCTGACGCGGTTGTCGCCCTCCACGACCGGCGGGCGTCAGCCCTTCCCGAGCCAGAGTAGTTAATTGATGCGTGAGACCACCCTGTCCGCCCCCGAGACCGCTGAAGCCGAGGGTCAGCCCCGGCTGAACCGCCGCCAGGCCGCCAAGATCCGCACCCGTCAGAAGGTGCTGGACGCCGCACGCGCCCTCTTCGCCGAGCGCGGCTACGACGCCGCCACCATCCGCGACATCGCCAAGGGCGCGGGCATGTCGACCGGCGCCGTCTTCGCCAACTTCCAGGACAAGGCTGAACTGTTCGAGTGCGTCTTCGCCGAGGAAATGGGCGGCCTGCTGCAGGACATCCAGACCGCCGCCGGCCATGACGGCCGCGTCGCCGAGCGTCTGGCCGAGGGCCTGACCGCCGGCTACCATCGCTCGCTGGAGCACCTGCCGCTAATGCAGGCCATGATCGCCCGCTCGTGGTTCCAGCCCGAAGCCGCCGACGAGCGTTCGCGCACCTTCGTCAAACCGATCATCGAGGCCATCATCGCCGTGCTGCAGGGCGGCATCCGCGAGGGTGAACTGCGTCAGGACCTGGACCAGATGGTCATGGGCCGGATGATCTGGGACGTCTTCGTCGCCAACTTCCGCTACGCCGCCTACGACCACTGGGGCATCGAGGAGCTGACGCCGCACATCCGCAAGCAGCTGGACCTGATCCTCTCCAGCCAACTCGCACGGCAGTAAGAACCGCCGCATTCTTGGAGGGCCGCGGTCGTCGGCCCTCCGGGACCTCCCGACCCGACGCGGCCTGGCGCTTCGCGCGCCTAACCGAGCACCGTCGTGCTGCTTGAAGAGCCGAATGCGCTCAAGCTGCGAGGGTCCGCGACCCGAGCATAGCGCACTAGAAGAGCTTCAGCTCTTCCAGCGCAGCACCACTTCCTTGATCGGGTTGACGAAAGCGCGGCCTTCGGCGCGGCTCTTCGTCCATTCACGCTTCAGCTGCTGATACCACTTGGCCTGCTTGTCGGCGTCGTCGATCCAGATCAGGGCCGGGTCGTATTTCAGCCCCTCGTTCTGCAGGTTCACCATGCCGCCGTCCTGCTTCAGGAAGGCGACCACGCCCATCCGCAGGAAGGGCTTGGCGATCCCGAACACCCAGTGATCGGACCAGAAGATCTGGGTGATCCGCGTCTTGGTCTCGGTGACAGGCGTCAGGCAGGTCAGGGCCAGCACCTGTCTGGCGCCCACCTGGATATGCTCCCAGCGATAGCCGGGCAGGCGGAAGGTGATCTCGGTCGCCGGCGCCCCGCCCAGGATCTTGTAGAGGCGGCTGTTCGACGACGGGGCGTGGCGCACCATGGCCCAGCCATAGTCGCGCGGCGCAAAGGTCTTGGCCTTCTCGTGCATCGAATGCTCGGATCTCCACCACCACTGCTGGTGAACGAAGGGTCCGTGGGCCGGGTCCATCAGGCCGACGACGGCGTGGTCGATATGGCTGTCGAAATCCATCGCCTCGACCAGCCTGGCCTCGCCCTCGGCGCCAGGGAAAAGCGGCGGCTCATGGTCCGGCTCGGACGGGTTGCGCGCGTCGGCGGCCATCCAGACAAAGACCAGACCCTGGCTCTCGCGCACCGGATAGGACCGCACTTTGATACGGTTCGCCTCGAAGGCCTGATCCTCGACCAGGGACGGAATGGCGGCGCAGACGCCGTCGGGGCGGAAGCGCCAGCCATGATAGGGGCACTCGATCGTCTCGCCCTCGCCCGGCTTGTCCACCAGACGCCCGGCTGACAGGGGCGCGGCGCGGTGAGGACAGATGTCGCGCATGGCGTAAACCTCGCCCGCGCGGGTCCGGCCGACCAGCACCGGCTCGTCCATCACCTCATAGCGCTTCAGGCTGGCGACCGGCACATCCCGCGCCAGGGCCACGAAATACCAGGCGTCACGCACGAAGCCCTTGCCGAAGGCGGTCGGCGGAGCCTTGGCTTCGGGGGCGGTCGCGGAGGGTGCAGCAGCGTCAACGGTCATGGCCGCTATCTAGCAGCAGGCGCCGCCTGTCGTCCAAAGCCCATTCCCTTCCTCGCTCGATGAATTAATCTGGGTCAAATTCTTCGGGGAGAGGACTTCATGATCCGCGCCGCTTACATCCTGGCTTCCGGGGCAGCCGCCCTGCTGCTGGCCGCCGCCCAGCCCGCCCTGGCCCAGGACGGCCACACCAATCACGCCGCCGGTCATGGCCATCAGCACGCCGCCTTCGCCTCTGACCGGATCCATGTGGCCGTCGAGGGCCAGGGCCCGGACGTCATCTTCATCCCCGGCCTCAGTTCCTCGCCCGCCGTCTGGCAGGGGACGGTCGATCACCTGAACGGCGCCTACCGTGTTCACCGCGTCCATGTACAGGGCTTCGCCGGCGCCCCGGCCAAGGGCAATGCAACCGGCCCCGTGGCCGCCCCGGTGGCCGAGGAGATCGCCCGCTACATCCGCGAACAGGGCCTGACCAGGCCCGCCGTCGTCGGCCACTCCATGGGCGGGACCATGGGCATGATGCTGGCCGCGCGTCATCCCGATCTGGTCGGCAAGCTGATGGTCGTGGACATGATCCCCTTCATGGGCGCCATGTTCGGCCCGCCCGGAACCACGGCGGAAAGCGTCGTCCCCGTCGCCGATCAGGTCTATGCCGCACAGTCCGCCAGCCCCCGCGATCAGTATCTGACCCAGGCCAGGGCCGCCGTCACCGGCATGATCAAGACCGAGGCCGCCCGCTCCGGCCCCCTGGCCGATGTGGAAAACAGCGACCAGCAGGTCTCGGCCGCCGCCTTCCGCGAACTGATCGTCACCGACCTGCGGCCTGAGCTGGGCAAGATCACCGCCCCGGTCGAGGTCCTCTACGTCAAGTTCAACGACCCGCGAATGACCGACGCCATCACCGACGCCATCTATCAGATGTCGTTCGCCAACCTGCCGGGCGCCAGGCTGAAGCGCATCGACGACAGCGCCCACTTCATCATGCTGGACCAGCCGACCGCCTTCTACGGCGACCTGGACGCCTTCCTGGCCCGATGAACCACCCGGCCGCGGACCGGATCATCGGCCTCTATCAGGACAAGGCCGCAGACTGGATCCGCGACCGGGGCGCCGCCCTGCGCCAGCATGAAGGCGATTGGGACGAGGTCGCCTGGCTGGACCGTTTCACGGCGGACTGGCCGCCCGGCGCCCGTGTGCTGGACGTCGGCTGCGGCTCGGGCTGGCCCATGGGCGCCGCCCTGCTGGAGCGCGGTTTCAAGGTCATCGGCCAGGACGCCGCGCCCGACCTGATCGTCCACGCCCGCGCCACCCTGCCCTCGGGCGACTGGCGCATCGGCGACATGCGCGAGGCTCTGCCGGAGGGCGTCTTCCACGGAGTTCTGGCCTGGCACAGCCTTTTTCACCTGACGCCCGAGGCCCAGACCCTGCTCCTGCCGGCGCTGGCCGCCCGCGTGGCCGACGGCGGCCGACTGATGTTCACCGCCGGCCCCGCCCATGGCGAGGCGATCGGGGAATGGCGGGGCGAACCCCTTTATCACGGCAGCCTGGCCCCGGAGGTTTACAACAGCCTTCTGATCGAGGCCGGACTGACGGTGGAGAACAGCGGCGACAACGGGGTCTGGCTGGCCCGGCGCGCCATTCTTTCGGCGAAATAGACGCTCACGCTTGCGTGAACTCAAGCGGGGCGTTTTCTGCAGCGACATGACCGGCTAGGGTCGCGTCGCTGGCAAGAGGGACTTTCATGGCGCGTAAAGACGGCGGACCGGACCGCAACGAGCACGGCGGCGGCAGGAAACCGCGCCGGTCCTTCCTTGGCAACCTCTTCTACTGGGGCGCGGTTCTGGCCGTCTGGGGCCTGATCTTCGCGGTCGTCTTCTTCGCGATCTTCGCACGCGACCTGCCGGACACCTCCAGCCTGTATGAGGTCGATCGCCAGCCCTCGATCACCTATCTGGACCGCTCCGGGGCCCTGATCGCGGTGCGCGGCACCCAGATGGCGCCTCCCGTCGATCTGGACGCCCTGCCCGACTACGTCCCGGCCGCCTTCGTCGCCATCGAGGACCGTCGCTTCTATCACCACCCCGGTTTCGACCCGATCGGCATGAGCCGGGCCATGGCCTCGAACCTGAAAGCCGGGCGTGTGGTCCAGGGCGGATCGACCATCACCCAGCAGCTGGCCAAGAACCTGTTCCTGACGCCCGATCAGAACATGAAGCGCAAGGTTCAGGAGCTGATGCTGGCCGTCTGGCTGGAGATGAAGTTCACCAAGAAGGAAATCCTCGCCCTCTATCTGAACCGGGTCTATTTCGGCGCCGGCGCCTATGGCATCGAGGCCGCCTCGCAGCGCTACTTCGACAAGAGCGCCGACAAGCTGACGGTCGGTGAATCCGCCCTGCTGGCGGGCCTGCTCAAGGCGCCGTCGCGCTATTCTCCCGTGTCCGAGAGCGAACGCGCCGCCACCCGCGCCAATGTCGTGCTGAACGAAATGGTCGAGGTCGGCGCCATCACCCCGGCCCAGCGCGACGCCGCCGTGGCCGAGCCGGTCCGCGTCTCGCGCACCCTGGCCAGCCAGCACGCCCAGTATTTCATCGACTGGCTGGACAAGCAGATCCGCGGCCTGGTCGGCGAACCGACCGAGGACATGGTGGTCGAAACCACCCTGGACCTGACCCTGCAGACCGACGCCGAACGCGCCGTGCGCCGCATCCTCGACCGCGACAAGGGCCGGGGCGTCGAACAGGCGGCCCTGGTGGCCCTGGACGGCGAAGGCCGGGTCCGCGCCATGATCGGCGGCGGCTCCTACGCCGACAGCCAGTTCAACCGCGCCACCGACGCCCGCCGTCAGGCCGGCTCGGCGTGGAAGCCCTTCGTCTATCTGGCCGCGGTCGAGGCCGGCTACACCCCGACCACCCCGGTCGTGGACCAGCCCGTCACCATCGGCGGCTGGTCGCCCAAGAACTATTCCGGCAACTTCTCGGGCCAGATGACCCTGGCGCAAGCCGTGGCCCAGTCGACCAACACGGTCGCCGCCTATGTCGCCGATCAGGTCGGCCGCGACGCCGTGGCCCGCGCCGCCCGTCGCCTGGGGATCAGCAGCGAGATCGGCCTGCAGCCGTCGATGGCCCTGGGCGCCGTCGAGGTCAGCCCGCTGGAGATGGCCCAGGCCTATGACGCCTTCGCCAACGGCGGCAAGCGAGTCGAGGCCTGGGGCATCAGCCGCATCCGCACCCCCTCGGGCCGCGTCATCTACAGCCATGGCGCCGGCGAAAACGGCCAGACGATCAACAACCCGTCGCTCTACTACATGAACCAGATGCTGCGCGGCGTGATCACCTCGGGCAGCGGTCGTTCGGCGGCCATCGGCGGACGCGACATCGCCGGCAAGACCGGCACCACCTCGGACTACAAGGACGCCTGGTTCGTCGGCTACACCGGCGGCTTCGTCGCCGCCGTCTGGGTCGGCAAGGACGACAACAAGGCCATGCGCGGCGTGACCGGCGGCTCCTCGCCTGCCGCCATCTGGCGCGGCTTCATGGAGGCCGCCCTGCCCCGGCTGGCGGTCCAGCCCATCCCCAACGGTCCGCCCCTGCCCGAAGGCTGGGTCGCGCCCGATCCCGTCGGCGACATGATGGGTCAGGTTCAGGACCCCTACGCCCAGCCGGTCGAGGGCGAGCCCGGCCCGCCCATCATCGACGGCCAGCCGGTTCCGACACCCGCGCCCCTGCCTGGCGACCAGCCCGTCATCCGGCCGACCTCGCCTCAACCGACCGTCAAGGAAGCCCCCCGCGCGGAGAAGAAGGCCGACGCCGACTTCTTCTAGGCAGGTGAAGGCGGCTAGCGCCCCACGGCGTGCAGGGCCGCGCCGTGGTCGCGCAGCCATTGGCGGAACGGCCGATGGTCGCCGACCAGTCGATGCACCACCGCCCAATAGGCCGGGCTATGGTCGGCGTGAACCAGATGGGCGACCTCGTGCGCGGCCAGATAATCCGCCACCTCGGCCGGGGCCATGATCACCCGCCACGAATAGCGGATCGAGCGGTTGTGCGGACTGCACGAGCCCCAGCGCGAACGGGTGTCGACGATCGACACCTTGACCGGTTTCTGGCCCAGCGCGCTCAGATGCACCTCCGTGCGGGCGACCAGAAACTCTCGCGCCGCCCGCTTGAACCAGTTCTCGACCCGGCGCGAGAAGGCCTCGCCCTCGCCGCCCGAGCGGATCACCGGCCCCTCCGGCGTCTCGACCAGACGCGCCGCCCCGGCCCCGCCGACCGCCTCCAGCCGCACGCTGCGGCCCAGCCAGGACACGGTCGCGCCGGGCTCCAGCGGCGTTCCCGCCACCCGCGCGGCCAGCCGGTCGGCGATCCAGTCGGACTTGGTGCGCGCAAAGGCCACCACCTCGCCCAGACGCCGTTCAGAGGGCGCCACGGCCACGGCTTCGCCGGCGCGGGCGTCGATGCGGATCGACAGCCGCCGCGCGCGCGGATTCACCGACAGGCGAAGGGCGCCCCCGCCCTCAAGCGGCAGCCGCTGACCGTTCCGATACTGCACTCAGGGACTCGTTCTGGGCGATGAAGTCGCGCACCCGCGGATAGATCTCGTCGCGGAAACGGCGGCCGTTGAAGACGCCGTAATGGCCCACGCCCGGCTGGACATAGAGCAGGCGGCGGTCATCAGGGATATGGGGCGTCAGACCGTGCGCCGCCTGGGTCTGGCCCACGCCCGAGATGTCGTCCTTCTCGCCCTCGACCGTGGCCAGGCCGATGTCGGTGATCGCCGTCAGATCGACCTTCTGTCCGCGATGCTCCAGAAGGCCGCGCGCCAGCAGGTGCTGCTGGAAGACGATATCGATGGTCTGGAGATAGAACTCCTCGGTCAGGTCCAGCACCGACAGATACTCGTCGTAGAACTGCTCGTGCTTCTCGACCCCGTCGCCGTCGCCGACCACCAGGCTCTCGAAGTAGCGGTGATGGGCGTCGACGTGCTTGTCCTCGTTCATCGACATGAAGCTGTAGAGCTGGACGAAGCCCGGATAGACGCGGCGCCCGAACCCCGGATAGGGCCAGGGCACGGTGTGGATCATGTTCGACTTGAACCAGGTGAAGGGCTTTGCCTCGGCCAGCTGGTTGGTCACGGTCGGCGACAGGCGAGCGTCGATGGGCGAGCCCATGAAGGTCATGGAGGCGGGCCGGTTGGGGTCGTTTTCGGCCGCCATGACGGCGCAGGCCGCCAGCACCGGCGGGCCCGGCTGGCAGACGCCGACGACATGGGCCCGCGGACCGATGGCCGTCAGCATGGCGCGGACGTGGTCGATGTAATCGTAAAAGTCGAAGCGGCCTTCCAGCACCGGCACCTGCCGGGCGTTCTCCCAGTCGCTGACATAGACGTCGTGGTCCTGAAGGAAGCCCTCGACCGTGCCGCGCAGCAGGGTGGCGTAGTGGCCTGACAGGGGCGCGACGATCAGGACGGCGGGAGCGTCGGTCGGCTTGCCCGCCTTCTTGAGGTCGCCCGCGTCGCGCTTGAAGCGCACCAGCCGACACCAGGGCGAGGACCAGACGACCTGCTCGGTCGTGCGCACCGCATGACCGTCGATATCGAGGGTCTCAAGCCCCCAGGCGGGCTTGCCGTAGCGCCGCGTCAGGCTCTCGAACACCTCGGCCGAGGCGTAGGCCGTGCGGCCGATGGCCGTGTCCGAGGCCGGATTGAAGGGCGACGTCCAGAACTGGCGGGCCATCTGGGCCCCGATCCGGAACGGCGTCGCCGAATGATAGGCGAGCTCGTGAAATGCGTAGAGCATGAAACCCCGACTGCGGCCCCCGCCGATGCGGCAGTGCAGCATATAACGCATTCAGACGCAAAACAGACCAAGGTCGCCCCCGATCAGGGAAAGGTGATCAGCCGCGCTCCATGGCGTTCTCGATCAGCTTCACGGTCCGGTCCGGTCCCAGGTCATGGGCCACGGCGCTACGGAACTGGCCGTCCGGCCCCATCAGATAGACGGTCAGGCTGTGGTTCATCGTATAGCCCTCGCCCTCTCCGACCTTCTGGTAGAAGGCGCGGTATTCCTTGGCGACCTGGGACGTCTGTTCCGGCGTGCCGGTCAGGCCGATGACGCCCGTGGGGAAGCCGTCCGACGACAGATAATCCTTCAGCAGTTGCGGCGTGTCGCGCTCGGGGTCGATGCTGATGAAGACGATCTGCAGGTCCCTGGCTTTGTCGCCGAGGTCCTTTTCTAGGCGCTCCTGCACGGCTTTCAGCACGCCCAGCGTCGTCGGGCAGTAGTCAGGGCAGTAGGTGAAGCCGAAGAAGACCAGGGTCCACTTGCCCTGCAGGATCGACTGGTCGACCACCTGCCCGTCCTGGTTGGTCAGGGTGAAGGGGCCGCCGACGGTCGGCTGGCCGGTTCCCGTTTCCGCAACCTGAGCCGACTGCTCGCGGCCCTTGACCACGACCATGGTGATCAGCCCGAGCGCCAGGGCGATGACCGCACAGGCGGCGGCGAACAGAATAACGGGACGACGCGGCATCGGCTTCTCCTGCGACGGCGAGGGTGCAGCCGTCAGCTTGGCGGTCTATAGAAGAGGCGTGAGCAGCACAGAAGCCCCCTCCCTGTCGCAGGCTGTGAAGGCCGCCGGCCGCCCCGGCGTCATGGAGGCCCTGCGCGAGCGTCCCCGGCGCGGGCGCGGGCTGTCGTTGCGGACCCTGATCGTGCTGCGCTGGCTGGCCGTCTTCGGCCAGACCTGCGCCATCCTGACCGCCTATTTCGCCCTGCACTTCCCCCTGCCCCTGTGGGAGTGCCTGGCGACCATCGGCGCAGGGGTGGTGATGAACCTGGCCACCATGGCTCGTGCCCGCCGCATCGACGGCAGCCTGCCCAACGGCCCGCAGACGGCGGCCCAGCTGGGCTTCGACATCCTGCAACTGGCCACCCTGCTGGCCCTGACCGGCGGGCTGGACAACCCCTTCTGTCTGTTGCTGGTGGCGCCGGTGACGATCGCGGCGGCCTCCCTGCCCTCGCGTCAGGCCCTGGTGCTGGGGGTCATGGCCCTGATCGCCCTGGCCGTCCTCTTCTCCTGGTCCCTGCCCCTGCCGTGGCGCCTGCACGAGCATCTGGTCCTGCCGCCCCTCTACCGCTTCGGCATGGGCCTGGCCCTGGCCACCGGGGTTCTGTTCACCTCGGGCTATGCCTGGAAGGTGGCCGCCGACGCCGAGAAGCTGGAACTGGCCCTGGCCACCACCCAGGACGTGCTGCAACGCGAACAGAGGCTGGCGGCCCTGGGCGGTCTGGCCGCCGCCGCCGCCCATGAGCTGGGCACGCCGCTGGCCACCATCCAGGTGGTGGCCAAGGAACTGCTGCGCGCCTCGCCTCCCGACAGCCCGGTGGCCGAGGACGCCGCCCTGATGCTGCAGCAGGCCGAGCGCTGCCGCGACATCCTGAAACAGCTCTCGGCCCAGCCCGAGGAAGGCGACGCCCTCTACGCCGACGTCGATTTGAAGGCCCTGCTGGAAGAGGTGGTCGAACCGCATCGCGGCTTTGATCTGGACTTCCAGACGGCTGTGAAGGCCCCGCCGGGCCAGCCCCTGCCCCGCGTCCACCGCCTGCCCGAGGTCATCCACGGCCTGTCGACCCTGATCGAGAACGCCGCCGACTTCGCCCACAGCCGGGTGCGCGTCACCGCCATCGTCGACGCCGGCTGGATCGAGATCGACATCCTCGATGACGGTCCGGGCTTCGCCTCGGAAATCCTGCCGCGCCTGGGCGAGCCCTATGTCACCAGCCGCCCCCAGGCCAAGGCGCGCCGGGCGCTCGCGGCCCAGATCGCCGCCGCCGCCTCACCCGGCGGCTCACGCGCCAGGGGCCGCAAGACGCCGCCTCCCGTGACCGCCCCCATCGCCCCCAGCCAGGGCGGCATGGGCCTGGGCTTCTTCATCGCCCGCACCCTGTTGGAACGCAGCGGCGGCAAGGTCTCGGTCGGCTCCGGCGACGGCGAGAAGGGTCAGCCCAAGGGCGCCCGCGTCACCGTCCGATGGCCGCGACAGGCCTTGGAGGTCGCCGATCCCGCCCTTGAACCCCGCAGCGCCCAGGTGGAACCTGATGTCGCAGTCAGGAGCTAAAACCTTGACCATGCGGCGCAGACGCACGACCTGAGCGTCAGGAGAACCGAATGTCCGAACTCGAAGCCCGCATCGCCACCCTGGCCGACAAGACCCTGCTGTTGCTGGACGACGACGCGGCCCTGCGCACCCGCATGGGTCGGGCGCTGGAAGCGCGCGGCTTCGACGTGACCTTGGCCGGCTCGGTGGCCGAAGCGAGCGACGCCCTGCGCGTCTCCGCCCCCGCCTTCGCCGTGCTCGACATGCGGCTGGAGGACGGCAACGGACTGAAGGTGGTCGAGGCCATCCGCGAACGCCGCGAGGACGCCCGCATCGTCATGCTGACCGGATACGGCGCCATCGCCACCGCCGTCGCGGCGGTCAAGGCCGGCGCCGTCGACTACATGCAGAAGCCTGCCGACGCCGACGACGTGGTCAAGGCCCTGTTGTCGGTGGGCGAAGCCCCCGAACCGCCGGAAAACCCCATGAGCGCCGACCGGGTGCGCTGGGAGCACATCCAGCGCGTCTATGAGCTGTGCGACCACAATGTCTCGGAAACCGCCCGCCGTCTGGGCATGCACCGCCGGACCCTTCAACGCATCCTGGCGAAACGCGCGCCGAGGTAGCCCTCTTTCCTCCCCACGTGTGGGGAGGGGGACCACGAAGTGGTGGAGGGGGCGACGCGAACGGTTGACGTCGGGCCGCCCCTCCCTCTCGTCGGCTACGCCGCCGATCCACCTCCCCATCGCTGCGCGACAGGGAGGAAAGTCAATCCCGCATCGTCCTGAGCGCGCCCAGCCGCGCAAAGGCCAGGGTCAGCGCCTTCCTGCGCGCCGGGGCCAGAGGCGTGATCGGCGCCGCACGCATCACCGCCCCGCCGAAGCCGTCGGCGACGATCAGACCTGGCTCGTCCGGCAGGATGTCCTGCGGGAACTCGGGCGCCACCGCAAAGTAGAAGGCGTCGCAGTAGGGCCCGTATTCCTGCCATTTGCGATCGACGCGATAGTCGTCGACGCCCGACTTCACCTCGCAGATGACCACGTCGCCCCTGGGTCCCAGGGCCATGACGTCGGCGCGCCGCCCATTGGGCAGGCAGACTTCCAGCAGGGGTGCATAGCCCATGTCCCGCATCAGCCGCGCCGCCCCGCGCGTGACCGACAGGGTGGTCTCCGGGCGGCTGAAGACCAGTTCCAGATGCAGCGAAGCGGCGGCCATACGACCTTTATGTTCCGCCTATGTTCCTATCGCAAGCGCTGCCGGTTCACCCGCCATTCTTCCCGTGTCTGGCCCCACAGGTTGACCACATGATCCTGGAACGGCGGCGGGATGCGGCCCGGCCCGCGATTGCTCGAGCCCAATCGCAGCGCCACCTTCTCCGAGCCCAGGTTGTCGGGGTCAATGCAGTGGATCACGTCATCCCAGCCCAGGACGTCGAAGGCGTAGTCCATGGTCGCGGCGGCGGCCTCGACCGCATAACCCTTGCCCGTCGCATCGCGGTGCAGGCTCCAGCCCACCTCCCGACCCGGCCAGTCATAGGGATGCAGCGGACCGATGCGCCCCATCCAGTTCCCCGTCGCCTTCTCGATCACCGAAAACATGCCCTCGCCCTGCAGGGCCCACATGCCGGCGACCGAGGCCATGGCGCGCCAGACCTCGTGCTTGGACTGCACCCCGCCGATGAAGCGGGTCGTCTCGGGGTCGCTCATGAAGTCGGCCCAGCGCGGAAAGTCATCCAGCGTCGGAGGGCGCAGGAACAGCCGCTCCGTCTCCAGCGTCGGGCCGAGAGGCGAAGTCGGACGCTCGATCACAGCAGATACTCCCTCTCCAGCGTATAGACGCTGCCGTCGCCGGTCAGGACGCTGGAATAGAGGCCGAAGCGGTCCACCCGGATCGGCGGCGAATGCAACAGGTTGTGCCCGGCGATCCAGGCCCCGATCCGATCCGGGTTCGCCTGGGGCTTCAGATAGGCCAGGGTGACGTGGGGCCGGTATTCGCGTTTCTCGGGCGGCACGCCCGCCCGCTCGCCCGCCGAACGGCAGCGCCCGGCCAGGACGTTCAGCGGCTCCGACCGCTCCAGCCCGGCCCACAGGGTGTGGGTGCGATGGGCGTCGCCGAAGGCCCCGACGCCGTTCAGGGTGATCTCGAAGGCCCCGCCGCCCTCGGCCCGGCTCAGCTCCGAGGCCAGGTCGTCGGCGGTCCGTTCCGACGCCTCGCCATAGAAGGCCAGGGTGACGTGCAGGGCGTCCAGCGGCCGCCACCGCGCGCCGGGCAGGCCGGATTGACGACGTTGAAGCGTCTCTGCGACGTCTTCCGGGATCGAAATGGCGGTGAACAGGCGCAACATGCGACCCTTGGTAGCGGGCGGAACGGGTGTTCGGAAGACGGGTTTTCCTTGCAAGGCGGGTCGTCCGTCCCGATATTTCCGCTCAAGGTCGGCATTTGCCGTCCACTTAGGAGACTACTTTCGCGATGAGCGACTTCAATAACGGTTATGCGCGCCCGCTTCCGCAGTCGGCGGACATGTCCGTCGACGCCGGTCTGCGCGCCTTCATGCTGGGCGTCTACAACAAGCTGGCCCTCGGCCTGGTGGTCGCCGGCGCCCTCGCCTACGTCACCGGCAACGTGCCGGCCGTGCAACAGCTGCTGTTCGCCCGCACCGACGACGGCCGCATCGGCCTGACCCTGCTGGGCATGATCATCCAGTTCTCGCCGCTGGTCATGCTGTTCGGCTCCATGTTCTTCATGAAGAACCCGACCGCCAGGGGGGTGAACACCCTCTACTGGGCCGTGGTCGCCACCATCGGCGCCGGTCTGGGCGTCCTGTTCCTGCGCTACACCGGCGGTTCGCTGGCCTCGACCTTCTTCGTCACGGCGGCGGCCTTCGGCGGTCTCAGCCTGGTCGGCTACACGACCAAGAAGGACCTGACGGCCATGGGCAGCTTCCTGATCATGGGCGTGATCGGCCTGGTCATCGCCTCGCTGGTCAACATGTTCATGCAGTCGGGCACGCTCTACCTGATCATCTCGGGTCTCGGCGTCCTGATCTTCTCGGGTCTGATCGCCTACGACACCCAGCGCCTGAAGATGACCTACTACGCGCTCGGCGGTAATCAGGAAGCCATGGGCGTGGCCACGGGCTTCGGCGCCCTGAGCCTGTTCATCAACTTCGTGAACCTGTTCCAGTTCCTGCTGGCCTTCATGGGCGGCAGCCGGGAATAGAAGTCGGCGACGACTGAGTTCGGAGAGGCCCCGGCAGTGATGTCGGGGCCTTTTTCTTTGGCCGTCACACTGGGCCGCTTCCGCAGGGATGAACGGGGCCGGCGCCCCTATTCCACCACGCTGAACTTGCGGCTGTCGAAGACCCGCAGCACCTGGGCCAGATCCCGTCCTCGCTTCAGCACATGCCCGCCCTCGCCGATCACGGCCCACTGGCCCTGTTTATGGCGCAGGGCCGGGCGCTTCTCGATCCGGTAGAGCGGCGCGTCGCCCGAGCGGCGGAAGACGGCGAACTCCGCTACCTCCTTGTGGCCGATCATGGCGTAGTCGCGCCACTCCCCGGCGGCGACCATCCGGCCATAGACCCGCAACACCTGATCCAGTTCGCGCCGGTCAAAGAAGACCGGGCCGGTCTGAGGCTGCCCATCGGGACTGTCTGCATCCAGGCTCATGGTCCCAACTTAGACCGCTCCTGATGAAACGCCAGCGGCGCCGCGACTTGTCACCCGCCCGCCACGCGTCCAAAAGGCGGTTCAAGTTCAGATACGGAGACGAACCCATGGCGACGAGCGAAGGCTGGGATATGCCCACCGGCGACCTGATGAAGGGCAAGAAGGGCCTGATCATGGGGGTGGCCAACTCCAGTTCCATCGCCTGGGGCATCGCCTCGCAACTGGCCGCCCAGGGCGCCGAGCTGGCCTTCACCTACCTCGGCGAGGGCCTTGAGCGCCGCGTGCGCCCCCTGGCCGAAAGCGTCGGCGCCAAGCTGCTGATCCAGGCCGACGTCACCGACGACGCCTCGATGGACAAGGCCTTCGAGGAGCTGGAGAAAGAGTTCGGCACGATCGACTTCGTCGTCCACTCGGTGGCCTTCGCCAACAAGGACGAGCTGAAGGGCTCCTTCGTCGACAACACCACGCGCGACAGCTTCCTGCTGGCCATGAACATCTCGGCCTTCAGCTTCGTCGACGTGGCCAAGCGTTCGGCCAGGCTGATGCCCAACGGCGGTTCGATGATCACCCTGACCTATCTGGGATCGGAACGGGTCATCCCCAACTACAACACCATGGGCGTGGCCAAGGCCGCCCTGGAAGCCGCGACCCGCTACATCGCCCGCGACCTGGGTCCGAAGAACATCCGCGTCAACGCCATCTCGGCGGGCGCGATGCGCACCCTGTCGCTGGCCGGCATCTCGGGCGGTCGCGGCCTGCACTCCAAGTCGGCGCAGTTCTCGCTGATCAAGGAAGAGACCTCGATGGAGGGCGTCGCCGGCGCCGCCCTGTGGCTGTGCTCCGACCTGGGCCGCTCGACCACGGGCGAGGTCGTCCACGTCGACGCCGGCTTCCACGCCGTCGGCCTGCCGGACGACATGGAGGGCTGAACCCGACCGGGTTCTGGATATGAGAAGGGCCGTCGGGAAGCCGGCGGCCCTTTTTGCTTTCAGGGCGCCGTCGCCCGGCCTAGCCTGACCATATGAGTTCGTCGCGCCTGCCTCCCCCCGCCAGCTTCTCCGCCGCCGCCGTAGCGACCGTCATCGGCTTTGGCGGCACGGTCGCCCTGATCGTTCAGGCGGGACAGACGCTGGGGGCCTCGCCCGCCCAGATCATCTCCATGGTCACGGCGCTGTGCCTCGGCATCGGCCTGCCCGGCGCGGTGCTCAGCTGGCGGCTGAAGATGCCGGTCGTCCTGGCCTGGTCGACGCCGGGCGCCGCCCTGCTGGCCGCCTCGACGCTGGGACTGGGCTGGAGCACCGCCGTCGGCGCCTTCGTCATCGCCGGGCTCCTGATGGTGCTGACGGGGCTGGTCCCGGCCCTGGGACGGCTGGCCGAGCGCATTCCGGCGGCCGTCGCCTCGGCCATGCTGGCGGGGGTGCTGCTGCCCTTCTGCCTCAAGCTTTTTCTGGTCTTCCCGACCGATATGGCGCTGGCGGCGGGCCTGCTGGCGGTCTTTCTGATCATGCGCCGCGTCGCCGCCGCCTGGGCCCTCCCCGCGGTTCTGGTCGCGGCCTTCGCGGCCCTGGCCCTGCGCGGTCAGGTCGGCCTGCCCGCCGGAACCGGCCTGTTCGGCCAGCTGTCGCCGGTCATGCCCGCCTTTGACTGGAAGGCGGCGATCAGCCTGGCCCTGCCCCTCTACCTGGTGACCCTGGCGTCGCAGAACCTGCCCGGCCTGGTGGTGCTGAGGGCCGCCGGCTACGCCCCGCCCGCCGGAAAGCTGATCTTCTGGGGCGGACTGACCAGCACGCTTCTGGCCCCCTTCGGCGCCCACGGCGTCAATCTGGCCGCCATCACCGCCGCCATCTGCACCGGGCCCGAAGCCCACCCCGATCAGGATCGGCGCTGGACCGTCGGCGTGATCTACGGCCTGATCTATCTGGTCGTCGCCCTGTTCGCGGCGCCGCTGGCGGGCCTGTTCATCGCCATGCCCACGGGGGCGCTGGCGGTCATCACCGGCCTGGCCCTGATCGCCCCGCTGACGGGGTCGCTGACCGGCATGATGGGCGTGACCGAGGACCGCGAGGCGGCGGTGCTGACCTTCGCCGCCACGGCGTCCGGCGTCGCCCTGTTCGGGGTCGGCTCGGCCTTCTGGGGGCTGGCGGTCGGCTTCATCGCCCTGGCGGCGCGACGCTGGATCCGCGCCAGAGCCTGACCCGGTTTTACATTTCTCGCCCTTTCGTCCCCAGCGGGACTGTGACAGCCTGACACTTGGCCGACTGGCGGCCACAGAACGAGGCGATCATGGCGCACAAGTTTGAAGTCTATCAGGACAAGGCGGGCGAATTCCGCGTCCGGTTCAAGTACAACTCCGAGATCATCTTCTCGACCGAGGGCTATTCCGACAAGTCGGGCGCCAAACGCGCCATCGAGTCGATCAAGAAGCACGTCGGCGACGCCCCGACCGAAGAAGTCTGAGTTTCGCGGGGGCGCGGCGTCCGCGCCCCCGCTACCTCTCTTAAGGCCGCGCCGGGATGTTCAGACCCCGCTGCACCGCCGGCCGCGCCAGACCCCGTTCCAGCCAGGCGGCCACGCGCGGGAAGTCGGAAAACCCGACCAGATCGCCCGCCTCATAGAAGCCGATCAGGTTGCGCACCCAGCCCAGGCTGGCGATGTCGGCGATGGTGTAGTCCTCGCCCATGATCCAGTCCCGGCCCTCCAGTCGCCCCTCCAGCACCCCCAGCAGACGCCGGGACTCGGCGACGTAGCGGTCGCGCGGACGCTTGTCCTCGTAGTCCCGACCGGCGAACTTGTGGAAGAAGCCGACCTGTCCGAACATCGGACCAATCGCGGCCATCTGGAAGAAGACCCACTGCAGGGTCTCGTAGCGCGCGGCCGGATCGGCCGGCAGGAAGCGCCCCGTCTTCTCCGCCAGATAGACCAGGATGGCCCCGGATTCGAACAGGGGCAGGGGTTTGCCGCCCGGACCGTCGGGGTCGATGATGGCCGGGATCTTGCCGTTGGGGTTCAGCGACAGATAGTCGGGCGTCCAGGTCTCGTTCTTGCCGATGTCGACCAGGTGCGGCTCATAGGCCAGACTCAGCTCCTCCAGCAGGATGGAGACCTTCACCCCATTGGGCGTGGGCAGGGAATAGAGCTGCAGCCGGTCGGGATGCTGCGCAGGATACTGGCGGGTGATCGGAAAGGCGGACAGGTCGGCCATGGGGCGCTCCGGGAGGGTTGAACCTTCCATGTTGGAAGCCGGATCGCCCGTCGCAATAGCCACCGTGTCGGTGGCGGTCGATCAGGCCTCGTCGCGCTCGTCCACCTCGGTCGGGCGCACGATGCGCAGCCAGCCCTCTGAGATGCGCAGATCCGGCGCCGCCTCGCGGGTGAAGGGCAGGTACCAGGTCGGCCCGCCTTCCTTGGGCGCGATCTCCAGCATGTCCGAGGCGCCGAAATTCTGCACCGACTTGACCGTGCCGACCACGGTGTCGTCCAGGTCGCGGGCCTCCAGACCGACCAGATCCGTCAGATAGAACTCATCCTCGTCCGGCTCGGGCAGGCGGTCGCGCGGCACGAACAGCTTCTGGCCGCGCAGGGCGTCAGCCTGTTCCTTGACGGTGA
Source organism: Brevundimonas sp. T2-11 (assembly GCF_055397675.1). Lineage (NCBI taxonomy): Bacteria > Pseudomonadati > Pseudomonadota > Alphaproteobacteria > Caulobacterales > Caulobacteraceae > Brevundimonas > Brevundimonas sp. T2-11. The sequence continues at coordinate 111,407 of NZ_AP027920.1, read as the reverse complement.
TCTCCTTGACCCTGGCCACCACGCCCGCCTTGTCCGGGCGCGCCGAGAGCAGAGTCAGGGCCGGGGTCCCGTCCGCCTTCAGCAGGGGCTGATAGGCCATCAGAGCCATGGGGTCAGCGGTGAAGGCGGTGATCCGCACCTCGCCCTTCACGCCGAAGGCGCCGCCGATCTGGCCGACGAGGATCAGTTTTTCAGCACCGCTCATCGCAGGCTCCGTTCGTAATTGTCAGCGCCAGATAGCAGAAAAGCAGCGCCCGGGATCGGACGCTGCTTTCCATTTCCGCATCCCGGTCGGAACCGGGAAGCCGAAGGGTTTAGCCCTCGGCGTTTTCTTCGGCGGCCGGAGCTTCTTCAGCAGCGGCTTCAGCCGGGGCTTCTTCAGCAGCCGGGGCGTTCTTGGCGGCTTCAGCAGCAGCGGCGGCTTCTTCCTTGGCGCGGGCGGCGGCTTCGGCAGCCTCGACCTTGGCGGCGGCTTCAGCTTCCAGACGGTCGGCTTCGCGCTGGGCGCGCTCGGCGGCGCGTTCCTGGGCCTTCTTGCCCGGAGCGCCCTTGTTCGGGTTGTTACCCTGCGTCCACTGGACCTTGCCGACCAGGACTTCGTCCTGCGACTGGCTGATGAAGCGGGCGACGCGGTCGGTCGGCTGGGCGCCCTTGCCGAGCCACTCGGCGATGCGGTCAGCCTTCAGGGTGACGCGCGGCTGGGCGCTGTCCTTGGGCAGCATCGGGTTGTAGCTGCCGACGCGCTCGATGAACTTGCCGTCGCGCGGAGCGTGCGAGTCAGCCACGACGATGTAGTAGTAGGGGCGCTTCTTGGCGCCACCGCGGGCCAGACGAATCTTCAGCATTTTCAGTCTCTTTCTAGAAAATCGAAATCAGTTCTTTTTCGGGAAGCCCGGCAGGCCCGGAAGGCCCCCCGGAAGTTGTCCGCCGCCCAGTCCGGCGAGCCGGTCCTGGATGGCTTTCATTTCGTCGGCGCTGGGTTCCGGCATCTTGCCGCCCCCCAGGGCCTTGAGGCGAGCCATGTCGGGGCCGCCCATGCCGGGAAGGCCGGGCATTCCCCCGCCTCCGCCGAGACCGCCCATCATGGCGGCCATCTTCTGCAGGTTCTTGCCGCCGCCCTTGGACAGCGACTTGACCATGTCGGCCATCTGCCGGTGCTGCTTCAGCAGGCGGTTGATGTCCTGAACCTCGACGCCGGCGCCGGCGGCGACGCGCTTCTTGCGGCTGGCGTTCAGCAGGTCGGGCTTCTTGCGCTCGGCCTTGGTCATGGAGCTGATGATGGCTTCCTGGCGGGCGATCATCTTGTCGTTGACGTTGCTGTCGGCCATCTGGGCCTTCAGCTTGGCCACGCCGGGCAGCATGCCCATGATGCCCTGCAGCCCGCCCATCTTCTTCATCTGCTGCAGCTGGGCGGCCAGATCGTCCAGATCGAACTGACCCTTGGCCAGCTTGCGGGCCATCTTCTCGGCCTTGGCCTGATCCAGCTCGGTCGCGGCCTTTTCGACCAGGGCGACGATGTCGCCCTGCCCCAGGATGCGGCCGGCGACGCGGCGGGCGTCGAAGACGTCGAGGGCGTCGACCTTTTCACCGGCGCCCAGATATTTGATCGGCAGGCCTGTGACGGCGCGCATCGACAGCATGGCGCCGCCGCGGCCGTCGCCGTCGGCGCGGGTCAGCACCAGGCCGGTCAGCGGCAGGCGCTCGTGGAAGGCGGCGGCGGTGCGAACCGCGTCCTGACCCGTCAGGCTGTCGGCGACCAGCAGGGTCTCGACCGGCTTGGCGATCGAGGCGACCTCGGCCACCTCGTTCATCAGGGCCTCGTCCAGCGTGATGCGGCCGGCGGTGTCGAGGATCAGGACGTCGAAGCCCTGCAGCTTGGCCGATTGCAGGGCGCGGCGGGTGATCTGGACCGCGCTCTCACCCGCCACGATGGGCAGGGTCGCGACCTCGATCTGCTGACCCAGGGTCGCCAGCTGCTCCATGGCCGCCGGACGACGCGTGTCCAGCGAGGCCATCATGACCTTCTTGCGATCGAACTTGGTCAGCCGCAGCGCCAGCTTGGCCGAGGTCGTGGTCTTGCCCGAGCCCTGCAGGCCGGCCATCAGGACGACGGCGGGCGGGGCGGCGTTGGTGTTCAGCGGGACCGGCTCTTCGCCGCCCAGCATCTCGACCAGACCGTCATAGACGATCTTGACCACCTGATCGGCCGGCTTGACCGAACGGATGACCTCTTCGCCGGTCGCCTGTTCCTTGGCGCGGCTGATGAAGTCCTTGACCACCGGCAGGGCGACATCGGCCTCGAGCAGGGCGACGCGGACTTCGCGCAGCGCTTCCTCGACATCCTTTTCGGACAGGGCGCCGCGACCGGTGATCCGGTCGAATACGCCTGTCAGCCGCTCGTTCAGAGCCTCGAACATTCAATACCTTTCATGCGCGAACCCTGACCTCCATAGAGAAACGGCCTCTGGCGACGATCACGTCGGCAGAGGGTCCTCGCCGGGCTCGTTCTTTCTTTGGGGGCTATCGGCCGGTCGGCCTGCCTGAGCCCGTATGGGCTGTGCTCAAGCAGCGCTCAGCGCGGTAGCACGACCAAGGAAAGCTGTCGTACCGGAGGAGGCGCAGGTTCAATTGCGCCGGAAGCGGCGGCTTATGGAGCATCCACAAGCAAATGTCGACTCCCGCCTCTCCCCGCCCTCAACCACACAAAGGGTTTCAGCGTTGACCATGGGGACTAGCCCGTTCGGATTCCGCTGATACGGTTCCGCTTCCAGCCTCCCCGCTGAAGGACAATGTGATGATCCAGGCCGCCGACGACCGACTGCGCGACGAGGTTCGCCTGCTGGGCGCCCTGCTCGGCGAGGTGATCCGCGACGAGGGCGGACAGGAACTCTACGACCGGATCGAGGCGGTGCGTCAGGCCTCGGTGGCCTATCACCGCAACCCGGCCTCGCACGACGCGTCCAAGCTGGAGGCCCTGCTCAAGGATCTGTCGCTGGACCAGGCCATCGGCCTGACCCACGGTTTCGCCGCCTTCTCCCTGCTGGCCAATGTCGCCGAGGATCGGGCCGGAAAGCGCCGAGCCCGCGATCAGGCCGAGGCCGGCGAGCGCGCCGATACGCCCGAGGGCGCGCTGAAGCGGCTGGATGCGGCGGGCGTGGACAGGACGGCGGTGCGCGATCTGCTGTCCCAGGCCCTGATCTCGCCCGTCCTGACCGCCCACCCGTCCGAAGTGCGCCGCAAGAGCGTGATCGACCGCATCGCCGCCGTCGGCGCCCTGCTGGACGGCTGCGACCGCGACGGGATCGCCTGTTCGCCTACGGCGCTGAAGGCGGCCCTGCGCCGCCAGATCGTCATCCTGTGGGCCACCCGCCTGACCCGCGCCTCCGGCCTGGTGGTGCAGGACGAGATCAACACCGTCACCGACTGGCTGCAGCGGATATTCCTGCATGTCGCCCCGGCCCAGCTGGCCGAGTGGCGCGCCCTGCTGGACGCGCCCGACCTGCCGCCCTTCCTGCGCATCGGCACCTGGGTCGGCGGCGATCGCGACGGCAACCCCAATGTCGACGCCGAGGTTCTGGCCGCCGCCTTCCGCACCCAGGCGCGCGCCGTGCTGCGCTTCTATCTGGAAGAGGTGAACGCCCTGGGCGAAGAGCTCAGCCTGTCCGCCGACCTGACCGCCGTCACCCCCGAACTGGCGGCCCTGGCCGAAAGCTCGGCCGACGCCTCGATCCAGCGCGCGGACGAGCCCTATCGTCGGGCGCTGAGCCGCATCTACGCCCGACTGTCGGCCACCCATCTGGCCCTGACCGGCGGCCCCGCCCCCCTGCCCGCCGCCTTCGAGGCCCCGGCCTATGAGGGACCCGACGCCTTCCGCGCCGATCTGGCCGTGCTGCACGACAGCCTGATCCGCACCCACGGCGCCGTCTTCGCCGACGACCGGCTGGCGCGGCTGATCACGGCGGCGGACGTCTTCGGTTTCCACATGGCGACGCTGGACCTGCGCCAGAACTCCGACGTCCACGAACGCGTCGTCACCGACCTGCTGAAGGTGGCGGGCGTCTGCCCCGACTACGCCGCCCTGGACGAGGAGGCGCGCCTGACCATGCTGGCGCGCGAACTGGCGGGTCCGCGCCCCCTCTTCTCGCCCTACGCCGACTACGCGCCCGAGACGCTGAAGGAACGCGCCATCCTGCAGGCGGCGGCGCAGGCCTTGGCCGCCTTCGGTCCCCAGGCCATCCGCACCCATATCGTGTCCAAGACCGACGCGGCCTCGGACATGCTGGAGGTCTATCTGCTGCTCAAGGAGGTCGGCCTCTACGACCCCGCCGATCCCGCCGCCTGCCCCATCCAGGCCGCCCCCCTGTTCGAGACCATCGAGGATCTGCGCGCCTCGCAGCCGACGCTGGAGCGCGTCCTGGCCGAGCCCTCGGCCCGCGCCGTGGCGACTGCGCGCGGGGTGCAAGAGGTCATGATCGGCTATTCCGACAGCAACAAGGACGGCTCCTACCTGACCTCGGGCTGGGAGCTGCACGAGGCCTCGCGCGCCCTGCTGGAGGTGACGCGCGCGGCGGGGGTGCGCCTGCAGTTGTTCCACGGCCGCGGCGGCGCGGTCGGTCGCGGCGGCGGCTCCAGCTTCTCCGCCGTCCTGGGCCAGCCGGCGGGCACCGTCGCGGGCCGCATCCGCGTCACAGAACAGGGCGAGGTCATCGCCAACAAGTACGGCGAGCCGGAGGTGGCGCAGCGCAACCTCGACGCCCTGACCTGCGGGACGCTTCTGGCCTCCCTGGGGCCGCAGACCGACGGCGGTTACAGCGCCGAACACGGGGCCACGGCGGCCCGCCTGTCGGCGACCTCAATGAAGGCCTATCGCGCCCTCGTCTATGAGACGCCTGGCTTCGTCGACTATTTCCGCGCCGCCACCCCCATCGCCGAGATCGCCGACCTGAAGATCGGCTCGCGCCCGGCCAGCCGCTCGACCTCCACCGCCATCGAGGACCTGCGCGCCATTCCCTGGGTCTTCAGCTGGTCGCAGTCGCGGGTCATGTTGCCCGGCTGGTTCGGCTTCGGCTCGGCGGTCCAGGGCGAAGACCCGGCCGAACTGCGCGACATGACCGCCGCCTGGCCCTTCTTCCGCACCGTGGTGCAGAACATGGAGATGGTCATGGCCAAGGCCGACATGGCCATCGCCCGCCGCTACGCCGGACTGGTCCCCGACGCGGCTCTGGCCGAGCGCATCTACGGCGAGATCCTCAAGGAATGGGAGCGCACGAAGGCCGCCGTCCTGTCGATCACCGGGCACGACGACCTGCTGGGGGGGCAACCCGAGCTGGACCGGCTGATCCGCCAGCGCATGCCCTATGTCGAGCCGCTGAACCACGTCCAGATCGAGCTGATCCGCCGCCGCCGCGCCGGCGACGACGATCCGCGCGTGCGCAACGGCATCCTTCTGGCCATCAACGGCGTGGCGGCGGGCCTCAGGAACAGCGGCTGATCACAGCCACTTCGAGCGCTTGAAGGTGACGTAGAGCCCTAGGCAGATGACGAGGATCAGCCCCATCACCGCCGGGTAGCCATAGACCCAGCGCAGCTCCGGCATGTGTTCGAAATTCATGCCGTAGATGCCGGCTACGGCCGTCGGCGTGGCCAGGATGGCGGCCCAGGCCGCCAGCTTGCGGGTGATGACGCCCTGCCGCTGCTGTTCCAGCAGGTTGGAGGCCTCGAACACCGAGGCCAGGATGTCCCGCAGCACGCCCGCCCGGCTGGCGACGCGCCGCACATGGTCGGCCACGTCGCGGAAATAGGGCCGGACCTCGCGGTCGATGCAGGGCAGGTCCAGCGACTGCAGCTTGACCGCCACCTCCTCCATCGGCCCCAGGATGCGGCTGAACTTCAGCAGCTCGCGCCGCAACAGGAAGAGGCGGGTGATGTCGTCGCGCGACAGGAAGCTGTCCAGCGCCACCTGCTCCATCTCCAGCACCTTGTCCTCGATGGCGTCGATGATGGGGATGTAGCCGTCGACGATGAAGTCCAGCACCCCGTGCAGGATGAAGTCCGGCCCGTGCTTCAACTGCTGGGGCGAGGCCTCCAGCTGGGCGCGCAGCTGGGTGTGGCCGCGCGCCGAGCCATGGCGGATGGTGATGACGTAGTTGGGCCCGATGAAGATATGGGTCTCGCCATAGACGATGTGGTCGCCCTCGGCCTGGGCGGTGCGGGCGACGATGAAGAGCTCGGAGCCATAGACCTCCAGCTTGGGGATCTGGTGCGCCGTCATGGCGTCCTCGACCGCCAGGGGGTGCAGGTTGAAGCGCCGCACCAGGGTGTCCGTCTCCTCGCCCGTCGGCTCGTGCAGGCCGATCCACAGATACTCGCCCTTGCCCAGGGTCAGGCCCTGATCCGTCAGCGGCGCCTCGCGCACCCGCTGGCCGTCCTTGTAGACGTAGGAGGCGACGACGCTCATGCGGGGAACCTCATTCCTGTTGAGCCGCGATCAGAAGGCTCCGCCTTCTCGACCCGACGCGGCCTATGACACAGCCAAGGCTTACGCCACCTCAGCGCGAATAGAAAAGGGCCCGGCGGATTGCTCTGCCGGGCCCTTCCAATTTTAGCGCTCAACGGGCCTCAAGTAGCCCGAAGGGCGGTAGGCCCACTTCTTAGGAAGTCGGGAAGCCACGCACCTTCAGCAGGGCCGCCACATCGGGGTTGCGGCCGCGGAACTGGCGATAGGCGTCGCCGCGATCCGTGGTGTTGCCCGGCGCCAGGATGATCGACTTGAAGCGGCCGCCGATGTCCGGATTGAAGACGTCGCCCGACTCCTCGAAGTAGGCCCAGGTGTCGGCGTCCATCACTTCCGACCACAGGTAGGAGTAGTAGCCGGCCGAATAGGCGTCCGAGGTGAAGAGGTGGTTGAACTGCGGCAGGCGGTGCCGCATCACGATCTCCTTGGGCATGCCGAGACGGTCCAGCGAGGCCTTTTCGAAGGCCGCGATGTCGGTCGGCGGCGTCGCCTGGGTGTGCAGATCCATATCGACCAGGGCCGAGGACAGGTAGCTGACGGTGGCGTAGCCCTGGTTGAAGGTCGAGGAAGCCTCGATCTTGTCCACCAGCGCCTGCGGCATCGGCTGCTTGGTCTCGACGTGCTTCATGTAGCCGTCGAGGATCGGACGGCTCAGCACCCAGTGCTCGTGCACCTGCGACGGATATTCCACGAAGTCGCGCGGCGTGTTGCCGAACGACGGATAGGTCACCACCGACGAGAAGTAGTGCAGGGCGTGGCCGAACTCGTGGAACAGGGTCTCGGCGTCGTCCAGCGAGATCAGCAGGGGCTGGCCTTCCGGCGCCTTGACGAAGTTGTTGTTGTTCGAGGCCAGGATCGGCTTCGAACCCGTCAGTTGCGAGAACGACCGGTAGGTCGTCATCCAGGCGCCCGAACGCTTGCCCGGACGGGCGAAATCGTCGGCGTAATAGAGGCCGATCAGCTTGCCGGTGGCCTTGTCGGTGACCTCATAGGTGGTCACGTCCGGTTCGAAGGTCGAGACGGTTCCCTTGGCCAGAGGCTTGAACACGAAGCCGTACAGGCGCTCGGCCATGTAGAAGGATGCCGCGCGCACCGCGTGCAGCTCGAAGTAGGGCTTCAGCTCGTTCTGGTCGAGGTCGTACTTGGCCTTGCGGACCTTCTCGGCGAAGTAGAGGTAGTCCCAGGGCTCGATGTCGTAACCGGCGATCGCCTTCATGTCGGCGACCTCCTCGGCGACGCGGGCCTTGGCCGGGGCCCAGACGCGCTGCATCAGCTCCATGGCCGCGGCCGGGGTCTTGGCCATGGTGTCCTGCATGCGCCAGTCGGCGTGATTGCCGAAGCCCAGCAGGCGGGCGCGCTGCTGACGCAGGGCGACAATCTGGGCGATGGTCGACTTGGTGTCGTTGGCGTCGCCGTTGTCGCCGCGCTTGACGAACTTCTTCCACACCTGCTCGCGCAGGGCGCGATCGTCGGCGAAGGTCAGGAAGGGATCGACGCTGGAGCGCGTGTTGACGATGGCCCAGCCCTGGACGTTGCGCGAACGGGCGGCGGCGGCGGCGGCGGCCTTGTTCGAGTCCGGCAGACCCTTCAGGCCGGCCTCGTCGGCGATGACCGTCCAGGTGTTCTCGTCGGCCACCACCTTCTGACCGAAGCCGGTGAAGGCGTTCGACAGGGCGGTGTTGATGCGGCCCAGCTCGGCCTTGCCGGCGGCATCCAGGGCGGCGCCGTTGCGGATGAAGCTGTCGCGGCTGCGCTCGGCCAGACGCTTCTGCTGGGCGTTCAGACCCGCCGCATCAGCGCCGTCGGCCACCGCGCGAATACGCTGGAACAGCTTTTCGTTGAAGATGATCTCGTCGCCGGCGGCCGAGAGGATCGGCGACAGCTCGACCTCCAGCACGTCCCACGCGTCGCCGCCGATGTTCGACGTCATGACGCTGAAGACGTTGATGGCGCGATCCAGCGGCTCGCCGACCAGCTCCATCGCCACCAGGGTGTTGGCGAAGGTCGGGGCCTCGGCGTTGTTCGCGATCGCGGCGATATCGGCGCGCTGCAGCTCGATGCCTTCCAGGACGGCTTCGCGCATCTTGGGCGCGGTCACCTTGTCCCACGGGGGCACGCCCTCATAGGGGCCGGTCCAGGGCTGCAGCAGCTCGGCGCGCGGCGCGGTCGTCGGCAGGACGGCGCGGGCGATGCGCGCCTCGTCAGCGGTCGACAGGGAAGCGGCGGTCGGTCCCGTCATTCCGTTCTCCAGAGCGCCAGCGGAGGCGCAGCCCGACAGGGCGAAGAGGCTCGCGCCCCCGATGAGAAGATGGCGTCTGTGCATCCAGGTCTCCCAACCTTTTTTCGTGTTCGCGCGACCCTAGGCGCGCTTGGCCGGGCCGTCACATGAAGCCGATGTAATCCTAACCATTGGACGACGGAACCCCACGGGTCTAAAGGCCGCTGCATGGCGATAGGCGTTTTCGACTCCGGCGTGGGCGGACTGACGGTCCACCGCGAACTCACGACCCGCTTTCCGACGCGGGACTTCATCTATCTGGGCGACCAGGCCCACGCCCCCTATGGCGGGCGTGGCGGCGAGGACATCGTCGCGCTGACGCGCGCCGGATGCGAGCGCCTGTTCGAGGCCGGCGCCTCGGTCGTGGTCCTGGCCTGCAACACAGCCTCGGCCATTGCGCTGCGCCGCCTGCAGCAGACCTGGATTCCGGGGATGCGCGAAAAGCTGGGCCGCCCGGTCAACGTCCTGGGCATCATCGTCCCGACCATCGAGGCGGCCACCGGCCTGCCCTGGTCCTATGAGGCCGAGCGCAACGGACGGCTGGAAGGCGAGAAAAAGCAGGCGATCGACGTCACCGGCGTCTTCTGCACCGCCGCCACGGCCATGAGCCGGGTGTATGAGATCGAGATCGACAAGCGCCGCGAAGACCTGGCCGTCTTCACCGAGCCCTGCCCCGGCCTGGCTGGCCTGATCGAACTGGGCGCCCCGACCGAGGAACTGAAGGTGGTGGTCGACGACCATGTCGACGCCCTGCGCCGCCGCATCGGCCGCCACCCGGACAAGGCCATCCTGGGCTGCACCCACTACGAAATCGTCGCCGACCTATTCGCCGACGCCCTGCCCGCCGGCGTCCAGGTCATCAGCCAGCCGGCCGCCGTGGCCGACTCCCTGGAGCGCTACTTCGCGCGCCATCCGGAATACGAGCTCGGCTCGTCCGGCCGTCGCGACTTCCTGACCACCGGCACGCCGGGCCCGCAGTCGGACCTGATCGCCCGCTTCTGGGGCGCCCCCCTGACCTTCGACGCCGCCTGATTACTCGGACGGGGTTGAGCGGCGCTGGCCGAAAGTCGGCGCCCGCTCCTTTTGCTGGGCCCAATAGGTCGGGCCGTCGTCCGGCTTGAACATGGTGCGCGGCACGCCGTTGCGGTCCGTCACGGCGAAGGTGTTGGTCGAGGCCTGGTAGTAGAGGGTGTCGCCGTTCGGGCGCTTGACCGTCTCGGTTCCACGCGGCGACGCCTCGGTGAAGGCTCGCACCTTGCTCAGATAATCCTCCGCCGACCTGGCCCCGAAAGCGGCGCCGTTACGTTCGAACAGGCGCTGCACCTTGGCGTCGGCGGTTTCACGCCGGTTCGCCGTGACCGGCGGTCTGGCCTCAGCCGCCTCTTCAACCTCAGGCGTCTCCGTCGCTGACGAACTCAGCGCCACAGGTTCGATCGTCGCGCGCTCTCGCGTCTCGACCGCCGAGCCGCCGCTGTCGCAGCTTGCGAGGACCAAGGCCGCCAGACCCGCCGCCGCTACCTGAAGTCGCATGATCCCCTCCCAGGACAGTTCGACAACCACAGATATGCACACCGCAAGCGTTCTTGCAATGTTCCTATTCACATTTGTGTTTGAAGCGAGGCTGTCTCGACGCCGTCACCGGGCGCCGCTAGAGATTCTCCCATGACCGCATCCTCGCTTTCGGGCCGCAAGGTCCTGCTGATCGTCGGCGGCGGCATCGCCGCCTACAAGGCGCTGGAGCTGATCCGCCTGCTCAGGAAGGCCGACGCCGAGGTGATGACCGTGCTGACCAGGGCAGGGGCCGAGTTCGTCACCCCCATGTCCCTGGCGGCCCTGACCGGCCATCCGGTGCGCCAGGACCTGTTCATGCCCGAGGACGAGACGGCCATGGGCCATATCGAACTGTCGCGCTGGGCCGACCTGGTGGTGGTGGCGCCGGCGACGGCGGGCCTGATCGCCAAGGCGGCGAATGGTCTGGCCGACGACCTGGCCTCAACCACGCTTCTGGCCACTGACAAGAAGGTGCTGCTGGCCCCGGCCATGAACGTGCGCATGTGGCTGCACCCGGCGGTTCAGGCCAATGTCGCGCGGCTGAAAAGCTTCGACGGCTTCCACGGCGCGGCCGTAGTGGGACCCGACGACGGGGTCATGGCCTGCGGCGAGTTCGGGCCCGGCCGCATGGCCGAACCGGCCGCCATCTTCGACGAGATCGCCCGCCTGCTGGCCGGACCCGACGGCCGCCCCCTGGCCGGCAGGACCGCCGTCGTCACCGCCGGACCGACCTTCGAGCCCATCGACCCGGTGCGCGGCCTGACCAACCGCTCCAGCGGCAAGCAGGGCTACGCCGTGGCCGCCGCCCTGGCTGAACTGGGGGCCGAGGTGACCCTGATCTCCGGCCCGGTCGCGCTGGACGCCCCGGTCGGCGTCACCCGCGTCTGGGTCGAGGCCGCGACCGAAATGAAGGCCGCTGTCGAGGCCCGCCTTCCCGCCGACATTGCGGTCATGAGCGCCGCCGTCGCCGACTGGCGCGTGGACGGCGTCGCCTCGGGCAAGATCAAGAAGAAGCCGGGCGGACCGCCCTCCCTGGCCCTGATCGAGAACCCCGACATTCTCGCGGGCGTCTCCGCCCCCGGACCGAAACGTCCCAGGCTGGTGGTCGGCTTCGCCGCCGAGACCAGCGACCTGGAGGCCAACGCCCGCGCCAAGCTGTCACGAAAGGGCTGCGACTGGATCGTCGGCAACGACGTCTCGGGCGAGGTCTTCGGCTCGGACGGCAACGCCGTGACCCTGTTCACCCAGGGCGGCGCTGAGCCCTGGCCGCGCCAGTCCAAGACCGAGGTGGCGAGGAAGCTCGCCCACCGCATCGCCGATCACTTCAAGGCCTGAGAGACTGAACTGATGACCACCGTCCGCGTCGAACGCCTGCCCCACGCCGAGGGTCTGGCCCTGCCCGCCTATGAGACGACGGGATCGGCGGGCATGGACCTGCGCGCCGCCCTGCCGGAGTTCGAGCCGGTCGTCCTGGCCCCCGGCGAACGCAGGCTGATCCCGACGGGCCTGAAGATCGCCCTGGAGCCCGGCTATGAGGCCCAGGTGCGCCCGCGCTCGGGCCTGGCCCTGAAGCACGGCGTCACCTGCCTGAACTCGCCCGGCACCATCGACAGCGACTATCGCGGCGAGGTCGGGGTCATCCTGATCAACCACGGCCAGATCGCCTTCGAGATCAAGCGCGGCGAGCGCATCGCCCAGATGGTGATTGCGCCCTACGCCCAGGCCGTCATGGCCGAGGTCGAGGCCCTGGATGAAACCGCGCGCGGCGCCGGCGGCTTCGGCTCGACCGGGCGCTGACGAAACCTCGCTTTACGGGATATCCGCGTTCAATCTAGCATGGCGGCATGAACACCCTGGACCAGCTCGTCTACTGCAGCCGCGCCCGACTGGCGCCGGAGCAGGCTGACGAGCAGGTCGCTGACATCGTTCACGTCTCGGCCTTTCGCAACGCCCAGGTCGGCATCACCGGCGCCCTGGCCCTCAGGGACGGGGTTTTCATCCAGTTGCTGGAAGGCAGTCCGACCGCGCTCGACATCCTGATGCTGCATCTGCATTTCGATCAGCGACATGACGACATCGTCGTGCTGGCGCGCGAACGCATCGCCCGTCGCGCCTTCCCGATCTGGGGCATGATCGCGCCTCGAAACGCCCCCTCGACAGCCGTCGCGCTGGACGCCCTCATCGCCGGGCGCTCGTCCCGCCTGGATCTGTGGCGACAGGCCATGGCAGGCTGTCTTGCGGCGGCGTCGCCTCAGACCGAGGCGTTGGACGAGGGCGGCGTGATCTCGCGTCTCAGCACGCGCTCGCGCCAGGCGGTGTAAAGACCGCTGCCCGCGATCAGGGCGGCGCCCGCCAAAGTCGCCGCCGTCGGCGCGTCACGCAGCAACAGCCACCCCAGAACCACGGCCCCGACCATCTGCAGATAGTCCAGCGGCGCCAGGGCCGAAACCGGGGCGTGCTGCAGCGAGCTGGTCATCAGCAGCTGGGCCAACCCGCCCGCCAGCCCCCCGGCCGCCAGAACGGCCAGGACCGGCCAGGTGTGGCTATGGCCATCCATCAGGGCCAGCGCCCCGCCCGCCAGGGCGCAGGCGACGAAGAACCAGAAAACGATGGCGGTCGCCTTCTCCGTCTTGCCCAGCTGGCGCAGGGTGACCGTGACCGAAGCGGCCACGAAGGCGCCGCCGAGCGCGAACAGCAATCCGGCAAGCGGCGGCGCCCCTTCGGCGCCGGGCCGCACCATGACCAGAACTCCGAGGAAGCCCACGACCACCGCCGTCCAGCGATGGCGTCCGACCTTTTCCTTCAGGACGAGGATGGACAGCAGGGTGGCGAAGATGGGCGCCGTGAAGCCAATGGTGGTGGCGTCGGCCAAGGGCAGAAGCCGCAACCCCTGGAAGATCAGCAGGATCCCCGTCACGCCGAGGGCGCAACGCCAGAGATGAACCAGCGGGCGTCGGGTCGAGATCGCCGCCCACCCGCCGCCGCTGTTCAGAACCCAGAACAGCACGACCGGCAGGCCGAAGATCGAACGGTAGAAGACCATCTCACCCGCCGAGACAGGCTCCAGCGTCGCCGCCCACTTCATCAGGGCGTACATCAGGGAGAAGCTGAGGGCCGACGCGACCCGCAGGGTCATGCCGTAACTGGCGCCGTGCCGGGTCATCCGCCTCAGGCCTGACGGAAGCCGAGGACGTCCTGCATGTCATAGAGGCCGGGGCGGCGGTTGCGCACCCAGGCGGCGGCGGCCACGGCGCCCTTGGCGAATAGCGACCGATCGATGGCCGAGTGCGACAGGGTCAGCAGTTCGTCGTCCGAGCCGAACAGCACCGTATGCTCGCCGATAACGCCGCCGGCGCGCAGGGAGGCGAAACCGATCTTGCCTGGCTCGCGCGGGCCGGTGATGCCGTCATAGGGGGCCGTCTTCAGGTCTTCCAGATCACGACCCCGGCCGTTGGCGGCGGCCTCGCCCAGCATCAGGGCGGTGCCCGAGGGGGCGTCCACCTTGCGCCGGTGATGAGTCTCCAGCACCTCGATGTCCCAGTCGCGGCCGTCCAGACGCTGGGCCGCGTGCTCGACCAGACCGATCAGGATGTTGAGGCCCAGCGAGAAGTTGCCGCTGCGCACGATGGCGATCTTCTCCGCCGCCGCCTCCAGCGCCGCGTCCTGTTCCGGCGACAGGCCGGTGGAGCCGATGACCAGGGCCGGGCCGCCGCGCGCGGCGCAGGCCCGGGCCAGATCGACCGAGGCCTCGGGCGTCGAGAAGTCGATGATGACGTCGCACAGGTTCAGATCGGGCGTCTCGCCGCGATCGAAACGGGCGGCGACCACCACGTCCTCACGGGCGTCCAGAACCTGTGAAACGGCGCGGCCCATGCGGCCCCGGGCGCCGGAGATGCCGGCGTGGAAGATGTCGCTCACGCGGTCTCTTTCGGATTGTCGGCGTCGCCGCCCAGGATGTCGGCCCAGAAACGCTTGGCCTTGCCGGCGAAGCTGGTGTTGCGCGGGTTCTGGCTCTCGCCGAACGAGGCGGCCAGTTCCTGCATCAGCTCCTTCTGACGCGGTGTCAGATCGGTCGGGGTCTCGACGAACAGCTCGACCACCAGGTCGCCGCGCTGGCGGCCGTTCAGGTGGGGCATGCCCTTGCCCTTGATGCGGACGGTCTTGCCGGTCTGGGCGCCCGCAGGCACCTCGACCGTGGCCTTGCACTTGCCGTCGCAGGCCTCGGACACCAGGCAGGGCGCATCGACCACGCCGCCCAGCGCCGCCACCGTCATCGGCACCGGCACCGTGACCAGAAGGTCCAGGTTGTCGCGTTCGAACAGTTCGTGGTCATGGACCGACAGGAAGACATAGAGGTCGCCGCGCGGACCGCCCCGCTGACCCGCCTCGCCCTCGCCCGACAGGCGGATGCGCGAACCGTCGTCGACGCCCGCGGGGATCTTGAGGCTCAGCTGACGGTTCTTGCGGACCTGACCGTGGCCGTGACAGGCGGTGCAGGGGTCGGCGATCATCTCGCCCGAGCCGCCGCAGCGGGGGCAGGTGCGCTCGACCTGGAAGAAGCCGTTGGCTTGGCGCACGCGCCCGGCGCCGCCGCAGGTGGAGCAGATGGTCGGCTTGGTCCCAACCTTGGCGCCCGAGCCGTCGCAGACCTCGCAGGTCATGGTGGTAGGCACCGCGATCTCGACCTCGGCGCCCTTGTAGGCCTGCTCCAGGGTGATCTCGAGGTCGTAACGCAGGTCCGAGCCGCGGCGCGGGCCGCCCTGCTGGCGCCCGCCGCCCCGGCCGCCGAACGCCTCGCCGAAGGCGTCGCCGAAGACCTGGGAGAAGATGTCGTTGATGTCGTGGAAACCCTGGCCGCCGCCGCGTCCGAACGGGTCGCCGCCGCCGGCGCCGCCGTTCACGCCCGCATGACCGAACCGGTCATAGGCGGCCCGCTTCTGATCGTCCGACAGCACCGTATAGGCCTCGGAGATCTCCTTGAACTGGGCGAGGGATTCTTCCGAGCCGCCGTTGCGGTCCGGGTGGTGGATCATGGCCAGCTTGCGATAGGCCGACTTCAGGCCGGCGGCGTCGATGGTCCGCTCGACCCCCAGAATCTCGTAATAGTCACGCTGCGCCATCAGGCGTTCGTCCTCTTACTTTCCCGTCGCGCCCGCCGTCCCGGTTAAGCCGAGGATCGTGCGTTCGCGGATGACCCGACGGCCATGCCTGCTGACATGGGCGCCCGGTCGAATGATGCAAGTTTTATGAAACGGCCCCGCCTGCCGTCTGGCAAGCGGGGCCGGTCGTCTTCAGTCGCGTTTCGTTACGCGTTCTTCTTGTCGTCGTCGGCGTCCGAGACTTCCTCGAACTCGGCGTCGACCACGCCGTCGTCGGCCGGAGCCTCCGATGCGCCGTCTTCACCGGCGCCCTGCTGGGCGGCGTACATGGCCTCGCCCAGCTTCATCGAGGCCTGGGCCAGGGTGTTGGTCTTCTCACGGATGACTTCCGGGTCCGAGCCTTCCTTGGCCGACTTCAGGTCGTCCAGAGCCGACTGGATGGTCGCCTTGGTCGCGTCGTCGATCTTGTCGCCATGCTCCGACAGGGCCTTCTCGGTCGAGTGGACCAGGCTGTCGGCGCCGTTGACGGCCTCGACCAGTTCCTTGCGGACCTTGTCGGCGGCGGCGTTGGCTTCGGCTTCCTTGACCATCTTGTCGATGTCCGCGTCCGACAGGCCGCCGTTGGCCTGGATGCGGATCGACTGCTCCTTGTTGGTCGCCTTGTCCTTGGCGGTGACGTGGACGATGCCGTTGGCGTCGATGTCGAAAGCGACCTCGATCTGCGGCATGCCGCGCGGCGCCGGCGGAATGCCCATCAGGTCGAACTGACCCAGGACCTTGTTGTCGGCGGCCATCGGGCGCTCGCCCTGGAAGACCCGGATCGTCACGGCCGACTGGTTGTCGTCGGCGGTCGAGAAGACCTGGGCCTTCTTGGTCGGGATGGTCGTGTTACGCTCGATCAGGGGCGTGAAGACGCCGCCCAGGGTCTCGATGCCCAGGGTCAGCGGGGTCACGTCCAGCAGCAGCACGTCCTTGACGTCGCCTTGCAGAACGCCGGCCTGAACGGCGGCGCCCAGGGCCACGACCTCGTCAGGGTTCACGCCCTTGTGCGGCTCCTTGCCGAAGAACTTCTTCACGGCTTCCTGCACGGCGGGCATGCGGGTCATGCCGCCGACCAGAACGACTTCGTCGATGTCCGCCGCCTTCAGACCGGCGTCGGCCAGGGCCTTCTTGCAGGGCTCGATGGTGCGGGTGATCAGGTCTTCGACCAGGGCTTCCAGCTTGGCGCGCGACAGCTTGATGTTCAGGTGCAGCGGGCCCGAGGCGTTCATGGTGATGAAGGGCAGGTTGACCTCGTACTGGGTCGTCGAGGACAGCTCCTTCTTGGCCTTCTCGGCCTCTTCCTTCAGGCGTTGCAGGGCCAGCTTGTCGGTCCGCAGATCGACGCCCTGCTCCTTCTTGAACTCGTCGGCCAGGTAGTCGACCAGACGCAGGTCGAAGTCCTCGCCGCCGAGGAAGGTGTCGCCGTTGGTCGACTTCACCTCGAAGACGCCGTCGCCGATCTCCAGGATCGAGACGTCGAAGGTGCCGCCGCCCAGGTCATAGACGGCGATCTTCTGGCCGTCGTTCTTCTCCAGGCCATAGGCCAGGGCGGCCGCGGTCGGCTCGTTGATGATGCGCAGGACTTCCAGGCCGGCGATCTTGCCGGCGTCCTTGGTCGCCTGACGCTGGGCGTCGTTGAAATAGGCCGGAACAGTGATGACGGCCTGGGTCACGGTCTCGCCGAGGTAGGCCTCAGCGGCCTCCTTCATCTTGCCGAGGGTGAAGGCCGAGACCTGTTGCGGCGAATAGTCCTTGCCGTGGGCGCGCACCCAGGCGTCGCCGTTCGGGCCCTTGACGATCTCATAGGGCACCATGCCCTTGTCCTTGGCCACCACCGGGTCATCGAAATTGCGGCCGATCAGGCGCTTGATGGCGAAGAAGGTGTTGGTCGGGTTGGTGACCGCCTGGCGACGCGCAGGCTGGCCGACGAGCACTTCGCCGCTGTCCTGGATCGCCACGACCGACGGGGTCGTGCGGTTGCCTTCGGCGTTCTCGATGACCTTGGGGTTCTTGCCGTCCATGACGGCGACGCACGAATTGGTCGTGCCGAGGTCGATGCCGATGATCTTGGCCATGAGTTTGTCTTTTCACTCCTTGCGGCGGGCGATGCGGCGGCCTTCGAAAAGCGCCGCGCGTGACCGCCCCCAGTTGGGCTGAAAGCCGTTCCGGTCATCCGGTCGGGCGGGTTGGATGGTTGCGGTCGAAAGCCCCAGCAACTTCGGGGTTTCTTCCAGACTGGCCCGGATATGGGAAAGACCGCAGGGGCTGCAAGGGTTTCGTGCGGTTCAGGCCGGATTCGGTTGAGTTTCCTCGCATGGACCCTCTCCCGGTGGGAGAGGGCTTGAGCCTCGGAGAAGGCGATCCGCGCGGCGAAAGGGTGAGGGGCGAAGGTGTCAGTCGGCGAAAGCCGTGGCGATGGGCCTTGCGACGGCTTGCGCCGATGGATAGCGGGAACCCTCATCCGGCCCTTCGGGCCACCTTCTCCCATCGGGAGAAGGGTCTTAAGTGAGGGCCATGAACCGCCCCGTCTTTCGCGAAACCCCGACCGGCCTGCCCGGCTTTCGCCTGTGGCCGGGCGCGCTCGACGCGGCGGCGCAGAAGGCCCTGCTGGATCAGGTGCTGGCGGCAGCTGAAACCGCGCCATTCTATCGCCCGACGACACCCGGAGGCCGGCCCTTTTCGGTTGAGATGACCGGGATGGGGCCGCTGGCCTGGGTCTCGGACCGGGCGGGCTATCGCTATCAGCCGACCCACCCCGTCACCGACCGGCCCTGGCCGGCCATGCCCCAGGCCCTGCTCGACCTGTGGGACATCCTGACCGGCTGGCCCGTCCCGCCCGACGCCTGTCTGGTCAACCTCTATCGCCATGAGGCGAAGATGGGCCTGCATCAGGACCGTGACGAAGCCGACCTGAGCGCGCCGGTCCTGTCGGTGTCGCTGGGCGATACGGCGGTCTTCCGCATCGGCCCCGCCGAGGGCGGCAAGACCCAGAGCCTTAAGCTGGCCTCGGGCGACGTCTGCGCCCTGACCGGCCCGGCGCGGCTGGCCCGGCACGGGATCGACCGGCTTCTGGCGGGTTCTTCACAACTGGTGCCCGGCGGCGGGCGGATCAACCTGACCCTCAGACGGGCCCGCTGAACAGGACTCGACGGCACCGCCAAAGCCGGGCCACAGTCGCCGTCTCGTCCGAAGCCGCAGCGGAGACCCTTGATGCCCCTCATCACCCGGCCCGAGGGCCTGAGCGCCGACCAGATCGCCCCCAGCCGCCGCAGCCTGGGGGTCGCGGCCCTCGGCGGCGTCGCCTTCGCCGCCTACGCCCCCGCCGCCCTCAGTCAGGCGGCCAGCCCCGTGACCACCGACAGCATCGACCTGATCACCCACACCGTCTCCTTCCCCGCTCCCGACGGCTTCGAACTGCCCGCCTATGTCGCCAGGCCCAAGGGCGACGGCCCCTTCCCCGTCGTCATCGTCGTCTCCGAGATCTTCGGCGTGCATGAATACATCCGCGACGTCTGCCGCCGTCTGGCCAAGGCCGGTTACGCCGCCGTCGCCCCCGCCTTCTTCGTGCGCAAGGAAGACCCGGCTCCGCTCAGCGACATGTCGGCCATCATGACCATCGTCGGGGCCGCCGGATACGAGCAGGTCATGGGCGACGTGGGCGCAACGCTGGATTGGATCGGCCTCCAGTCCTGGGCTCGTTCGGACAAGGTCGGGATCACCGGCTACTGCTGGGGCGGCAAGGTGGTGTGGCAGGCCTGCGCCCGCTTCCCGGCCCTGGACGCCGGGGTCGCCTGGTACGGCCGCCTGGCTCCCGCCGCCAACGCCACCGACGAACAGAAGACGGCAGGCCGCCCCTGGCCCGTCGATCTGGCCGCTGACCTGAAAGCGCCTGTTCTGGGCCTCTACGGCGGTCAGGACGGCGGCATCCCCGTCGCCAGCGTCGAAGCCATGCGCACGGCCCTAGGCGCCGCAGGCAAGACCGACAGCGAAATAATCCTCTACGCCGACGCCCCGCACGGCTTCCACGCCGACTACCGCGCCAGCTATCGCGAGGCGGACGCCAAGGACGGCTGGCGACGGCTGCTGGGCTTCTTCGAGGCGCGGTTGAAATAGCCTCCCTCCCCCCTCGAGGGGGAGGGCTCAAAGGAAAAGGCCCGGAGCGTCTGCCCCGGGCCTTTCCAGTTCTCAATCAACCGAGGTTCACGCCTTAGCGTCGAAATTCCCGCCGGTCGTATTGGCTTCCGAGTAGCCGCCGCCCGCCGGGCCCGAGCCCTTGGCCGCGACCGCCACCATGGCCGCGCGCACCGTGCGGCCGAACAGGGCGTAGCCGGGCTGCAAGGTCTGGATCACCGTGCCGCCCGGCACGCTGTCCGAAGGCTGCTCCATCACGGCCTGATGCAGGTGCGGGTCGAAGGCCTCGCCCGGCTCGGGCGCGACCCGGGTCAGGCCGTTGGATTCAAAGGCCGACAGCAGGGACTTCTGGGTCAGCTCCAGCCCCGTGGCCATGGCGGCGGCGGGGCCTTCGGCGTCCTTGGGCGCCGACTGCAGGCCGCGCTCCAGGGTGTCGGCCACGCTCAGCAGGTCCTTGGCGAAGCGCTGGATGGCGTAGGCCCGGGCGTCGTTCTGCTGCGTCTCGGCGCGGCGCTTGATGTTCTCGGCGTCGGCCACGGCGCGCAGGGCGCGATCCTTCCACTGGTCGCGCTCGGCGATCAGGGCGTCGACCACGGCCATGTCGCCGTCTTCGGCGGCTTCCTGCGCGGCGTCGATGGCGGCCTCTCCCATGTCCTGCTCGAGTTGGTCCCGGGTCTCGTCGTTGATGTCGTTCACGTCTCTTGTCCGTCCAGAATCCGGCCCAGCACCCGGGCGGTATAGTCCACCAACGGGATGACACGGGCATAGTTCAGTCTTGCAGGGCCGATGACGCCGATGGCGCCCAGCATCCGCTGCCGACCCGTCATATAGGGCGCCGCGATCACGGCGGAACCCGAAAGCGAAAACAAGCGCGTTTCGGCGCCGATGAAGATGCGCACCCCCTGTGCCGCGCCCACCCCGTCCAGCAGGCCGATCAGCTGTTCCTTCTGCTCCAGATCGTCGAACAGGACGCGCACCCGCTCCAGATCCTCGGTCGCCTGGGCGTCCTGCAGCAGGTTGGCGCGGCCGCGCACGATCAGGGCCCGGTCGCGCTCGCCCCCGCCGGACCAGGCGGCCAGTCCGTCCTCGACCAGACGGGCGGCGGCGGCGTCCAGCTCGCGCCGGGCGGCGTCCAGTTCGGCGCTCATCTCGGTGCGCGCCTCGGCTAGCGGGCGGCCCTTCAGCCGGGCGTTGAGGAAGTTTGAGGCCTCGGACAGCGTCGAGGGCGTCACTCCCGCCGACAGGGGCATGAGCCGGTTCTCGACCGTGCCGTCGTCGCCGACCAGCACCGCCAGGGCCTGATCATGGCCCAGGGCCACGAACTCGACGTGCTTGACGCCCGCGTCCCGCACCGGGCTGGCGACGATGCCCGCCCCCCCGGCCAGACCGGACAGCAGGTTGCTGGCGGCGTCCAGCGCCTCTTCGAAGTTGCGCCCCTTGCCCGCCAGACGCGCGTCGATCTCGCGCCGCTCGTCCTGACCGATGTCGCCGACCTCCAGCAGGCCGTCGACGAACAGGCGCAGGCCCGCATGGGTCGGCACCCGGCCCGCCGACGCATGCGGCGAGGCCAGCAGGCCCGCCAGGGTCAGGTCATGCATGGTGTTGCGGATCGAGGCGGGCGACAGGGCCAGACCGCCGCGCGAGATGGTGCGCGATCCGACCGGCTCGCCCGTCTCCAGATAGGTCTCGACGATGCGGCGGAAAATGTCGCGCGCACGGGCGTCCAGCGTCCCCAGGCCTGCGGGGGCGCTTCCGAACGGCGACGGATGGGGGGCATACAGGCTCACGCTTTCAGGATAAGCACGCCCCACCCAGGTTCCAAGGAAATCCCATGCGCCCGTCTGAACGCACCCCCGAACAACTCCGCGCCGTCACGCTGGAGACCGGCGTCAACCGCTACGCCGAGGGCTCGTGCCTGGTCACCTTCGGTCACACCAAGGTCCTGTGCACCGCCTCGGTCGAGGAAAAGGTGCCGGGCTGGATGCGCAACACCGGCCAGGGCTGGGTCACCGCCGAATACGGCATGCTGCCGCGCGCCACCCACACCCGCGGCCGTCGTGAAGCCGCCGCCGGCAAGCAGTCGGGCCGCACCCAGGAAATCCAGCGCCTGATCGGCCGCAGCCTGCGCGCCGTGGTCGACCTCAAGGCGCTCGGCGAGCGTCAGGTCCTGATCGACTGCGACGTCATCCAGGCCGACGGCGGCACCCGCACCGCCTCCATCACCGGCGCCTGGGTGGCCATGGCCACGGCCCTCAACTACCTGACCGACGAAGGCGTGCTGAAGACCAACCCCATCATCGATCAGGTCGCGGCCGTGTCCTGCGGCATCTTCAACGACCTGCCGGTTCTGGACCTCGACTATGAGGAGGACTCCACCGCCGAGGCCGACAGCAACTTCGTCCTGACCGGCGCCGGCGGCATCGTCGAGATCCAGGCCACGGGCGAGAAGCGCGGCTTCAGCCGCCCCGAATTCGACCGCCTGTTCGAACTGGCCGGCATCGGCTGCGCCGAACTGTTCGCCCTGCAGCGCGCCGCGCTCGGCCGCTGATTATCGAGGGCTAGGCCGCGAGGGCCGATCAAGGCATGGTGCGGCCTCCCGCGAACGGAGACTGCCTCATGCGCCCCGCCCTCGCCGCCGCTCTTCTGGTCCTGTCGCTCGCCGGCTGCGGCCAACCGTCGTCCGCGCCCGCCGAGGCGCCGACCCCTGGCGTCGACACCAGGCTGTCCCAGGAACCGATCGACGCCGTGCCGCTCAAGGACGCCCCCGTCGCCCCGCCCAAGCCCAAGGCCGAACCCAAGCCTGAGCAGGCCGCACCGGAAGCCGAGGCGCCGACGGCTACCCCCGCCGTCACGCCCGTCGGCGAGCCCGGCTCCTGCCTGGCCGACATCGGCGAGGCCCGCTCAAAGCGACTGGTCGAGCGCTGTATCGCCGTCAGCCCAGCCACCCGCCCGCCCTGCAACAGCGCCAACCCCTGCGACATGATCCAGGGCGAAATCGACCGCTCCTGCGCCATGTACGGCCCGGACGAAGAGAAGCCGAAGGAATGCGCAGCCTGACCGCGTCTGGACCCTGCCCTCAGACCCGCCAGGTTTCGGTGAAGACTCGCTGGAAATTGGCGCCGAGCACCTTTTCGACGACCCGCACAGGCTGACCGCGATCCAGCAGGGCGCGAGCGATGACCTCGGCCCGATCAGACCGGTTCAGGCCGGTGACGAACGGCGGACGGCCCTCGCCTGGTGCAGACACGCCAGCGGCCTTGCGGGCGGCGATCGAGGCGTCCCACTGAGCCATGCTTTCGGGCGAGGTGTCGAACGGGGTCAGGATGGCGTCGCTGCCGATCCCGACATGGTCTTCGCCGCATACCGACAAGGCGTGCAGCATGTGCGCCATGTAGTCTTCCAGCGACTGTTGCTCCGGACCGGCGCTGATATAGCTGAGACCATAGAGGCCGACCACGCCGCCGCTTTCCGCCACGGCGCGCAGGACCGCGTCGCTCTTGTTACGGGGGTGAGCATAGGTTGAGGAACAGCCGGCGTGTGTGATGGTCACGGGACGGGTCGAAGCCGCTGTCGCCTCCAGGCTGGACCGTTCGTCCGCATGGCTGAGGTCCAGCGTCACGCCGCAGGCGTTCATCCGGGCCACCGCTTCACGCCCCAGGTCGGTCAGGCCGGCCGAGGGTTGCGGCGCCATGACGCCCGAGGCGAAAGGCGAAACGCCATTATAGCTCAGTTGCATGACCCGCACGCCGAGCGCACTGAAGTGGTCGACATTGGCCGGCTTGCCGTCCAGCATGCCGGCGTCCTCGAACGAGTAGATGACCCCCACCCGTCGATTTCGCTTGGCGGTCAGCAGGTCTGCGGCGGTCTCGATCTTCATATAGACGTGGGGGCTCAGCGCGATCGCCTTGTCGAAGGCGGCGATGTCGGTGTTGACCGCATCGAATGCGCCAACAGATCCCCCGATGGTCATCTTGAAGGCGGTCAGACCCGAACTCAGCACCTCGTCCGCCGTGGCGCGATCCAGAGGCGCGGCGTCGTCGAACGGGCCCACCAGATTGCCGTCGATAACCATGGCGTTGCGGTACAGGCGCGCGATCACGTCATCTGTCGCTGGCGCGGCGGCTTGCGAGGCCCGCGCAACGGCGGGGGCGAGCGCCACGGCGGCCGAGGCCGCAAGGAAGGCGCGTCGGTTCGTATTCCAGCTCATTCAGATCACCTCATCGCACACGGTTCGCCCGCGACCTGAATATGTAGGCAGCTACTTATTTCGTCAATCGGCCTTTGAGGCCAGGCCCTGGATGCGCTCGCTGATACGGTCGAACATGGATTTGCGCGCCAGAGCGTCATCGAGCCGGTCAAGCGCCGCCACGACATCGCCCGCCTCTTCATTGAGGTCGGCGGCGACCTCGTTGAAAGCGGCCCACAGAGGCGTCATCCGCTCGACCAGGGCATCGCCCGCCGGGGTCAAGATCAGGATACGCCGCCGGGCGTCCGCCGGATCGGGATCCGAGCGGATGATCCCCGCCTTTTGCAACGAGCGGCACGATTGGCTGACCGAGACATGAGTGATCTGCAAGGCGGCCGCGATCTCGCCGACCGTCGTGGGGCCCTGCAGGATCATCTGGTTCAGGACTCCGAACCAGCGCTGTTCAAACACCACGCCGCGAACGGCGTAGATACGGGTGCCGTCGCTGTCGATCCGTTCCGACAGTCGTCGCAGCCGGGCGCCCAGGGCCTGCCCCCCCTTGTCGCGGCTGTAGTCGGCGGTGCCGCCGCCGCGCCCATTGTCATCCTGCATCATGCACCACAGTTACTGGCAGAACCGCCCATGCAAAAGGCCCCGCCGTTTCCAGCGGGGCCTTCTTCCGTTCAACCGTGAGGCTGTCGCTTAGTCGCGACGGCGACGGCCGCGATCGCCGCCTTCGCGCTTCGGACGACCGCCGGTGTCCTCCGACAGCGGGGCTTCGCCGCGTTCAGCGCGCTCGGCGTTGATCTTGTCGGTGATGTCTTCACCCGTGGCCTGGTCGACGACCTTCATCGACAGCTTGGTCTTGCCGCGGTCGTCGAAGCCCAGGAACTTGACCTTGACCTCCTGGCCTTCCGACAGGACGTCGGCCGGGTTGGCGACGCGTTCCAGAGCGATCTGGGACACGTGGACCAGACCGTCCTTGGCGCCGAAGAAGTTCACGAAGGCGCCGAAGTCGACGACCTTGACCACCTTGCCGGTGTAGATCGCGCCCATTTCCGGCTCGGCGGCGATGGAGTTGATCCAGTTCTTGGCGGCGTCGATCTTCTCCTGGTCGTTGGCGGCGACCTTGATGGTGCCGTCATCGCCGATGTCGATCTTGGCGCCGGTCTTCTCGACGATCTCGCGGATCACCTTGCCGCCCGAACCGATCACTTCACGGATCTTGTCGACCGGGATCTTGATCGTTTCGATCTTCGGAGCGTGCTCGCCCAGCTCGGCGCGCGGAGCGTCCATGGCCTTCGACATTTCGTCGAGGATGTGCAGACGACCGGCCGAAGCCTGGGTCAGGGCCTGCTCCATGATCTGCTTGGTGATGCCGGCGACCTTGATGTCCATCTGCAGGCTGGTGATGCCTTCCGAGGTGCCCGCGACCTTGAAGTCCATGTCGCCCAGGTGGTCTTCGTCACCCAGGATGTCGGACAGGATGGCGAACTCGCCCGACGGCTCCAGGATCAGACCCATGGCGATGCCCGAGACCGGACGGACCAGCGGCACGCCGGCGTCCATCAGGGCCAGCGACGAACCGCAGACCGTGGCCATCGAGGACGAGCCGTTGGACTCGGTGATCTCGGAGACCAGACGGATAGTGTAGGGGAAGTCTTCCTTGGTCGGCAGCATCGGACGGATCGCGCGCCAGGCCAGCTTGCCGTGACCGATTTCGCGACGGCCGGGCGAACCCATGCGACCGGCTTCACCCACCGAATAGGGGGGGAAGTTGTAGTGCAGCAGGAAGGACTCTTTGTACGTGCCCTGCAGGCTGTCGATGTACTGCTCGTCCTCGCCGGTGCCGAGGGTGGCGACGACCAGAGCTTGCGTTTCGCCGCGCGTGAACAGCGACGAACCGTGGGTGCGCGGCAGGACGCCGACTTCCGAGACGATGGCGCGGACCTTGTCGAGGGCGCGGCCGTCGACGCGGTGGGCGTTCTCGATGATGTCGCGACGCAGGACCTCGGCTTCGCATTCCTTGAAGGCGGCCGAGAACTTGGAGGCGTCGACGCCTTCGGGGTTCTCGTCAGTCTTCACCAGGGCGGCGGCGGCGGTCTTCTTGGCCGCGTCGACGCCCGAACGGCGCTCATACTTGCCCGGGTGGGCGTAGGCGGCCTTGATGTCTTCGCCGACCAGCTTCTTGATCGAGGCGACGACGTCCGAGTGATCTTCGGCCTGGAAGTCGAAGGGCTCCTTGGCGGCGTGCTCGGCCAGATCGATGATGGCGTCGATGACCGGCTGCATGCCCGCATGCGCGAACATCAGGGCCTCGAGCATCTTCTCTTCCGACAGCTCCTTGGCTTCGGATTCGACCATCATCAGGGCGTCTTGCGTACCGGCGACCACCAGGTCCAGGGCGCTTTCACCCATCTGGTCGATGGCCGGGTTCAGGACCAGTTCACCGTCGATCAGGCCGACGCGCGCGGCGCCGATCGGGCCCATGAAGGGCACGCCCGAGATGGTCAGGGCGGCCGAGGCGGCGACCATGCCCAGGACGTCCGGGTCGTTCTCCATGTCGTGCTGCAGCACGGTGACGACGACCTGGGTCTCGTTCTTGAAGCCCTTGACGAACAGGGGACGGATCGGACGGTCGATCAGGCGCGAGACCAGGGTCTCTTTCTCGCTCGGACGGCCTTCACGCTTGAAGTAGCCGCCCGGGATCTTGCCGGCGGCGAAGGTCTTTTCCTGGTAGTTGACGGTCAGCGGGAAGAAGTCCAGGCCCGGCTTGGGCGCGCGGCCGTAGACGACGGTGGCCAGAACCACGGTCTCGCCGTAGGTCGCCAGCACGGCGCCGTCGGCCTGACGGGCGATGCGGCCGGTTTCCAGCGTCAGCGGGCGTCCGGCCCACTCGATCGTCTTGCGTTTGATATCGAACATTTTTCTTCTTTCGTCTCCCGCGGGCGTATTCCCGGCGGGGGTGTGTGGAGCCTCGGGCTGTTCAGTCCCTCGGTCCCGAAAACCCGGTCGCGCCATCGCGTCCGGGCGGATGGAGCAAGGACCGTCCTGGCCCTCGCGTCTGCGCCGTTAAAGACCTGCGGCGCGCAGGAAGCTCACTGTTCGAGCGTTTCTCAAGGCGAACCGCGTCCGCTTCGACAAAAGGCTCTTAGGTGCGGAACGAGGCGCGGACGTGTCCGCCCGCGCCTCGAGAAATCTATCCGCTGCCGGTCGGCCGCCTTAGCGACGCAGGCCCAGCTTGGCGATCAGAGCGGTGTAACGCTCGCGATCGACCTTGGTCAGGTGGTCAAGAAGACGACGACGCTGCGAGACCATCTTCAGGAGGCCGCGACGCGAGTGGTTGTCTTTCTTGTGGGTCTTGAAGTGCTCGGTCAGGTTGGCGATGCGTTCCGAAAGGATCGCGACCTGGACCTCGGCCGAGCCGGTGTCTGCAGCCGAACGAGCGTTGTCGGCGATGACTTCGCTCTTGCGTTGAGCCGTAATCGACATCGAGAGTCTCCATGTTGGAGCCCTGTCGCGCCGCCCGAAAACGAGCGCTAGGGGAGATTGAAAACACGGTCGGGTTCTAGCCGTCCGGCCCGCATGGTGCAGAGCGCGACCAGGGTCTCTCCCGCGAAGGCCGACACCGTGCGCGAACCGGCGGATAGCTGGCTCTTCAAGGTTTCAACCTGACGGGGGAGCAGAACGATCGGCCGTCCCTGCCTCAGCGAGAAGGCGTCCTGTTCCGTGACGGCCAGATCCGGGATGTCGTCCAGAGCGGTCGAAACGGGCAGCAAGCCTTCCAAGGCGGCGCCCTTATGCGCCAGATCGACGAGAAAATCCAGAGTGACGGCGTTCTCGGTCGAGAACGGCCCCACCCGCTCGCGCCGCAGGGCCGAAACATGCCCCTCGGCGCCCAGCATGGCGGCCAGGTCGCGGGCCAGGGAACGGACATAGACGCCCTTGCCCGTGCGCATGGTGATTTC
This sequence comes from Brevundimonas sp. T2-11, assembly GCF_055397675.1. Taxonomy (NCBI): domain Bacteria; kingdom Pseudomonadati; phylum Pseudomonadota; class Alphaproteobacteria; order Caulobacterales; family Caulobacteraceae; genus Brevundimonas; species Brevundimonas sp. T2-11. Next base: position 83,638 of record NZ_AP027920.1, on the reverse strand, counting down.
CACGTGGTCGGCGTCCGGGGCGTCCGTGACGGCCGCCTCATGGATCACGACCTTGCGGGTCTCCAGTTCGAACTGCACCCCGTCGCGGGCCAGGTCATAGGCCCGCTCGCCGTTGACCCGGATGGCCGAGAACTGCGGCGGCGCCTGGTCGATCTCGCCGACAAAGCTCGGCAGGGCCGCCTTGACCGCCTCGACCGAGGGACGGACGTCCGAGCGAGCGATGATCTCGCCCTCACGATCGATGCTGTCGGTGGAGATGCCCCAGTGGATGGTGAAGCGATAGATCTTCTCGGCGTCCATCATGAAGGGCACCGTCTTGGTCGCCTCACCCAGAGCGATCGGCAGGATGCCCGAGGCCAGGGGGTCCAGCGTCCCGGCGTGACCCGCCTTCTGGGCGTCGAAGAGGCGGCGGATCTTGGTCACCGCCTCGGTCGAGCCCATCTCGAACGGCTTGTCCAGGCAGACCCAGCCGTTGACGATCTCGCCCTTCTTGCGTCGCGCCATGGGTCAGTCTTCGTCCTGGTCGTCGACGCGTTCCACGTCGGCGCGGACGCGCGGGTCGTCGAACAGCCGGTCGATATGGCTGGCCGCGTCGAAGCTCTCGTCGTGGCGGAAGCGCAGGTCGGGGGTGAACTTCATGTCGATGTGGCGGCCCAGCTGGCCGCGCAGGAACTTGGCGTGGGCGTTCAGCGCCTTGATGATCTCGTTTTCATGACCGGCCGTCACGGCCGCCTCGACGCCGGCGCCCAGGGGCTCGACGAAGCAGGTGGCGTGCTTCAGATCCGGCGACAGCCGCACCTCGGTCACGGTGATCGACACCCCCAGCAGGGCCTCGTCATGGATTTCCTGCTCACGCAGGACGTCGACCAGGGCGTGACGGATCAGTTCGCCGGCCCGCAGCTGACGCTGCGACGGCCCCATCGGCCCGGTGGCGTTGCGGGTATGCTGTTTGCGGCTCATGGCGCGCCTCCTTGCATCGCTCGCCGGGGATCGGACGCCGGCTGAAAAAGCGAAGGGGCGGGGTCTAGTCGCGCGCGGCCTCGAAGTCCAGCCTGGCCGCGCGATCAGCGGTCCGCATCACCTCGCCAGAGGTCAGGCTGCGATAGGGACGGACCGGCAGGCCCGCCGCCGACAGCAACTCAGCCGTCCAGTGATTGCACAGGTGGCCGATCCAGAAGGTCTCGCGGCTCTGGAAGAAGCGGGCGTCGTCGCCCGCACGGGCGGCGGCCAGCACGGGCCGCCCCGTCGCATCGGTCATCAGCGACGCCTCGACCCGCTCCCGCAGGGCCGCCATACCCGCCGACGACAGCCTCAGCGCCTGACGATCCTCGGCCCGGAAACGCCGCGCCGGGTCGCGCGCCTCGGGGTCCAGCATGACGACCGAGGCGTTGCCGGGCCTGAAGAAGGCCCGCGCCCCGTCGACCAGTCGACCCGAGATCGGGCTCTGATCCACATAGAAGGTCGCATCGCCCCACCCGACCAGGACCCAGTCGCCGGGCGCCAGGCTTGCCGTCGCCTCGGCCAGCGCCCCTCCCCCCTCCATCAGGGCGGCGCGCGGCACGGCCAGATCGGTGTGAAAGCCGTTGTCGAGCAGGTAGACCGTCACCCCCGCCTCGCCCGGCGTCGCCGGATAGAGGGCCGGATCGCCCGGCCGGGTCAGGGTCCACAGGGCCGCGATCAGACCGATCAGGACCGCGATCAGAAAGCGCCCCGGCATCCCGGCTTCAGTTCGGCCCGTAGGCCAGCGGGACGTCCCGGGCCGGACCCGCGCCCTGCTGCGTCGCCCATTCTCCGCGATAGTCGTAGTTCAGTTCGACACAGTGACGATACTGACCGTCGCTCCAGCGACCGACCGCCTGCATGGTCATGGGCCGCCCCGCCCGGACCCGTCCGATCACCACCCAGCTTTCATCAGCGCCGGGACAGAGGGCTCGCGACAGGCCGCGTCCGTCCCCTTCCAGCACGATGGCGTAGACTCCTCCCTCGTCCGCGCCCGCCGGCAGGGCGCGACGCACGGCGTCGGGACCGCCGCGCTCGAACCGGGCCGAACCGCGCGAAGTGCTGGAAAACAGGTTCCGAACCGCGGTCGCGCCGAACAGTCCGCGCTCGACCTCCAGGGTGACCCCGCGCGTCAGCGCCTGGGTCGTGCGGTCGCGCGCGTCGAAGGCCAGGAAACGGGTGTCGGCGGCGGCGGCGCCCGCAACTGCGGAGGCGACCAGAAGGACTGAAATCAGGATGTGGCGGCGCATGGCGACCCCGTCGATGGAACACGCCCCCCGGCGACCGGCGGACCGTAACGGCATCGGCCCCCGCCGAAAAGCCTCGGCCGGAAAAGACAAGGGGCGCGGTCCCTTTCGAAACCGCGCCCCTGAGGCCTTCGTCAATCCAGCACGCCCTAGTCCAGGGTGCGCTTGACCTCTTCGACGGTGAAGCACTCGATGTAGTCGCCTTCCTTGATGTCCTGGAAGCCCTGGAACTGCATGCCGCACTCCTGGCCCGAGGGCACCTCGTTGACCTCGTCCTTGAAGCGCTTGAGCGTGTTGAGCACGCCCAGTTCCAGAACCACCACGTCGTCGCGGATGATGCGGACGCGGGCGCCCTTGCGGACCACGCCTTCGGTGACGCGGCAACCGGCGATCTTGCCGACCTTGGTGATGTCGAAGACCTGCAGCACCTTGGCGTTGCCCAGGAAGGTTTCGCGCTGGAGCGGCGCCAGCATGCCCGAGAGCACGCCCTTCATGTCGTCCAGCAGGTCGTAGATGATCGAGTAGTAGCGGATCTCGACGCCTTCACGATCGGCCAGTTCGCGCGCCTGCTTGGACGCACGGACATTAAAGCCGAGGATCGGCGCACCGGCCGACTTGGCCAGGTTGACGTCGCTCTCGGTGATGCCGCCGGCGCCCGAATAGACGGTGCGGGCGCGGACTTCGTCGTTGCCCATCTTGTCCAGTGAACCGACGATGGCTTCGGCCGAACCCTGCACGTCCGCCTTGATGACGACCGGCAGTTCGTTGACCTTCTTGGACTGCAGCTTCGACATCATGTCGACCAGCGAGACCGAGCCGCCCGAAACCTGGTTCTTCTCGCGGCGCGCACGCTCGCGATACTCGGTCAGTTCGCGGGCGCGGGCCTCGCTCTCCACCACGGCGAAGACGTCGCCCGGCGAGGGCGCTTCCGACAGGCCCAGGATCTCGACCGGAACGGAAGGACCGGCTTCGGTCAGTTGGGCGTTGCGTTCGTCCAGCAGGGCGCGCGCCTTGCCCCAGGCGGAGCCGGCCACGACGATGTCGCCGCGCTTCAGCGTGCCGCGCTTGACCAGGACGGTGGCGACCGGGCCGCGACCCTTGTCCAGCTTGGCCTCGATGACCACGCCTTCGGCCGAACGGTCCGGGTTGGCGCGCAGGTCCATGACCTCGGCCTGCAGCAGGATGGCGTTGATCAGACCGTCGAGGTTGATGCGGTTCTTGGCCGACACCTCGATGATCTGGGTGTCGCCGCCCAGGCTTTCGGCGATGACTTCATGCTGCAGAAGCTCGTTGACGACCTTCTGCGAGTTGGAGTCCGGCTTGTCGATCTTGTTGACCGCCACGATCAGGGGGGCTCCGGCCGCCTTGGCGTGCTGGATGGCCTCGACCGTCTGCGGCATGACGCCGTCGTCGGCGGCCACGACCAGGACCACGATGTCGGTCACATTGGCGCCGCGCGCCCGCATGGCCGAGAAGGCGGCGTGGCCCGGGGTGTCCAGGAAGGTGACGCGCTGGCCGTCTTCCAGGCGCACCTGATAGGCGCCGATGTGCTGGGTGATGCCGCCGGCTTCGCCGCCGGCCACGTCGGTCGTGCGCAGGGCGTCCAGCAGCGAGGTCTTGCCGTGGTCGACGTGGCCCATGATGGCCACGACCGGGGCGCGCAGGGTGGTGGCGTCCTCGTCGTCGGCCTCGGCGATGAAGCCTTCTTCAACGTCCGATTCCGAAACGCGCTTGACGGCCATGCCGTATTCCTCGGCCACCAGCTCGGCGGTGTCGGAATCGATCACGTCGTTGATCTTCATCATCATGCCCTGACGCATCAGGAACTTGATGATGTCGACGCCGCGAACGGCCATCCGGTTGGACAGCTCCTGCACGGTGATGACGTCCGGAATGACGACTTCACGCGGCCGGTTCGGCGCGTCGGTCGAGCCGCCCTTGCGCTTTTCCTTCTCGCGTTCGCGGGCGCGGCGGACCGAGGCCAGCGAGCGCATGCGCTCGGCGGTGTCGCCGTCGCCGGCGACCGACTGGATGGTCAGGCGGCCTTCGCGGCGCTTGGGCTCGCCGCGCGTGCGGCTGACAGCCTTGCCGGGACCGGCGTCCGAGAAACGCTTGTCGCGATCATCGTCGCGACCCACGGGACGGCCGAAGCCGGCGCCGGCGGTGCGGCTGGGACGCGCCACGTCCGGCGTGGCCGGCGGCTGGTTCGGGGTCGGACGACCGCCGGGGCCGGTGCGAGGCGCGCCGGAACGGGCGGCGCCGGGCGCCGGCTTGGGCGCCAGGGCCGAATAGCGGACGGTCTGGGTCGTCGCCGGGCGGCCGCCTTGCGGGCGAGCGCCTTGCGGACGATCCGAGGCCGGAGCGCGGTCCGACTGCGGACGATCGCCGTCGCCCATGGCCTGTTCGCGGGCCGAACGGCCGCCGAAGGCGGGGCGTTCGATCGGCGCGCGGCCGGTCGGGATCTTGGGCGTGCGCTGGCCGAAGTTGACCGTGGGACGCGCGGGCGCGGCCGGACGGGCCGGAGCGGCGGGCGCGGCCGGAGCCGGAACCGGGGTCGGCGCGGGCGTCGGCGCCGGCACGATCGGCTTGGGCAGTTCAATCTTGGGCTTGGCCGGAGCGGCCGGCGGCGCGGCGGCCGTCAGCTTGGCGGCTTCAGCGCGGGCGGCGTCGGCTGCGGCCTTGGCGGCGGCGGCTTCGGCGCGGGCGGCTTCAGCGGCCTTTTCGGCGGCGGCGGCCTGGTCGCGCTGGGCGGCTTCACGCGCGGCCTTTTCGGCGACCGCGGCGCGTTCGCGCTCAGCCTGGGCCTGCGTCGCCAGGGCGATGGCGCGGCGACGCGCCTCCTGTTCCTCGACGGACAGGGCGCCGCCGGCGGGGCCGCCGCGAGGCGCGTTCGAGCGCGGCGCCTGGGCCGCGCCCTGATCGGCGCGCGGACGCGAGACGTCGAAGCCCTGCGGACGCTGATGTCCAGGGACGGCGCCGGCGCGACGCTTCGTCTCGACGACCACGGTCTTGGACCGTCCATGGCTGAAGCTCTGCTTCACGGTGCCGGTCGAGACCGATCCCGCCGCGCGCGGCTTCAGGCTCAGCGGAGCGCGCGGCCCCGTTTGAGAAGGCGCGTTAGCAGGGGTCTTGCCGTCTTCGGTCTTGTCGTTTTCGTCGCTCATCCGGTCGCTTTACTCGGGGCGGAGAATTCCGCCATCGTCTCGTCAAACACCCATAGCCGGGCGTGGTCCCGCTCCCTGGTCAGGAAACAGGTCCTCGCCCGCCAAAAGCCTCAGGCTCTCGTTCCGGGGTCTCGCCCCGGTCGTCCTCGGCGCCGTCGCCGGGACCGTCCCAGCGCCAGCTCTCTGGACGCAGAGGCCGAAATCCCGCCAGTCGTTCGACCTCCAGGGTCCAACGATCGGCTCGCCCGCCTTTCAGCAGGACGGCGTGTATCGCATTTTCCAGCCCAAGGGCCAAACTCAAATCGTCCGCCGTGAAAGCGCCGCAGATTTTGGGCGGCGGAGACGGATGTTTCGCCAGGGCCAGAAGCTTGCCTCGACCGTCGGCGGACCCGTCCGCCGCCTCGATGACCCAAGCCGCCTTCCCGCCGCGAATGGCGGCGGCGCTCTTTTCGAAGCCAGAGATAAGCACGCCTTCGCGCCGGGCAAGACCCAGCTGGTCCAGACAACGCCGAACCAGCAGTTTCTCGACCATGTCGGCCAGGTCGGCCGCCGGCTTGAGCGGCGCCTTGGCCGAGCGGGCGAACAGGTTCTTCTTCACCGCCGTCTCGACCGAGGCCCGCGAGGCCTCGACCCACAGCCCTCGCCCCGGCAGCTTGCGCGCCAGATCCGGGGCCACCGAGCCGTCCGGGGCCGGAACGAAGCGGATCAGACGAGATTCATCGAGAACCTGGCGGGTCACCAGGTCCTGACGGTCTCTATCGATCAGCGCCTCGTTCGAAGTCATGGACGGCCGCGGCTTTCATCAGGCGTCTTGCGACGGCTCGAGGTCTTCGTCGAAGACCTCCGCATCGGCTTCAACGGCTTCGCCTTCATATTCGGCGCCCTCTTCGCCGGCTTCGGCGAAGATTTCTTCCTCGTACTCGGGCTCGGGTTCCGGCTGCGGCAGCTCCGAGGCGTCGATCCAGCCGGCGGCCACGCGGGCCTGCAGGATCAGCAGCTCGGCGTCTTCCTGCGACAGGTTGAAGCTTTCCAGAACGCCCGGAACCTTCACGCGCTCGCCGTTGCGGACTTCATAGCCGCCGCGGATCTCGTCGGTGGCCAGGTCGGCCAGGTCCTCGACCGTCTTCACCCCGCCTTCGCCCAGGGCGACGGCGATGGCGCCGGTCACGCCCGGAACGTTCAGGACGTCGTCCTCGACGCCCAGGGCCACGCGCCTGGCGTCCAGCTCGGCGGCCTTGCGGTCCAGATACTCGCGGGCGCGGGTCTGCAGTTCCTCGGCGGTTTCCTCGTCGAAGCCCTCGATCTCGGCGACTTCGTAGGATTCCACGAAGGCCAGGTCCTCGATGGTGGCGAAGCCTTCAGTGACCAGCAGCTGGGCGATGGTCTCGTCGACGTCCAGGGCTTCCTGGAACAGGGCGGTCCGCTCGGCGAACTCCTTCTGACGACGCTCGGAGTCCTGCGACTCGGTGATGATGTCGATCTGCCAGCCGGTCAGCTGCGAGGCCAGGCGGACGTTCTGGCCGCGACGGCCGATGGCCAGCGACAGCTGTTCGTCCGGCACCACGACCTCGACGCGGTCAGCCTCTTCGTCCAGGACCACCTTGGCCACCTCGGCGGGGGCCAGGGCGTTGACGATGAAGGTGGGCTCGTCGTCGTTCCACTGGATGATGTCGATCTTCTCGCCCTGCAGTTCGGCGACGACCGCCTGAACGCGCGAGCCGCGCATGCCGACGCAGGCGCCGACCGGGTCGATCGAGCTGTCGTTCGAAAGGACGGCCATCTTGGCGCGCGAACCGGCGTCGCGGGCGGCGGCGCGGATCTCGATCACGCCGTCGTAGACTTCCGGCACTTCCTGGGCGAACAGCTTGGCCATGAAGCCGGGGTGGGCGCGCGACAGCATGACCTGCGGGCCCTTGGCCTCCGGGCGGACGTCGTAGATGTAGGTGCGGACACGGTCGCCGACGTTGAACACCTCGCGCGGGATCGACTGGTCGCGGCGCATGATGCCTTCGCCCCGCCCCAGGTCGACGATGGTGTTGCCGTATTCGACGCGCTTGACCGTGCCGTTGACGATCTCGCCGACGCGATCCTTGAACTCTTCGTACTGGTTGGCGCGCTCGGCCTCGCGGACCTTGCCGGTCACGACCTGGCGGGCCATCTGGGTCTGGACGCGGCCGAACTCGAACGGCGGCAGGACCTCGACGTATTCCTTGCCGACCTCGGCCTCGGGGTCACGCTTCAGGGCGTCGCGCAGACGCACCATGGCGCTGTCGTTGAACTCTTCCAGCTCGTCTTCCGGCATCCAGTCGTCGCCGACGATGGTGACGTGACGCGTCAGGCTCAGCTCGCCGGTCTTGTGGTCGATCTTGGCGCGGATGTCGTGATGGGCGCCGTAGCGCGACTTGGCGCCCTTCTGGATCGCTTCCTCGATCGCCTCGATGACGATCTCCCGGTCGATGTTCTTCTCGCGCGCGACGGCGTCGGCGATCGAGAGCAGTTCCAGACGGTTGGCGGAAATACCGGTGACGGCCATCAGGCTTTGTCCTTGGTCGAGGTCGGGGTGGTTTGTTCGTCTTCGGCCGCGCCTTCCGGCAGACCGTCGTCTTCGGGTTCGCCGCGCGCCGCGCGCAGGGCCGCGCCGCGTTTCAGCAGTTCGTCAGTCAGCACCAGCTTGGCGTCCGCGATCCACTCGAAGGGGATCAGGGCCGTGTCTTCCTCGCCGTCCAGGTCGATCGCGACATTGTCGCCCTCGACGCCGGCCAGAACGCCCTTGAAGCGCTTGCGGCCCTCGACCATGCGGTCGGTTTCAAGACGCGCCTCGAAACCTTCGAACAGCTGGAAGTCCAGCAGGCGGGTCAGGGGCCGGTCGATGCCGGGCGACGACACTTCCAGCAGGTATTCGCCCGAGATCGGGTCGGCGGCGTCGAACACTTCCGACACGGCGCGCGACAGGCGGGCGCATTCCTCGACCGAGATGTCGTTGTCGACGACGCGCTCGGCCATGATCTGCAGGCGGCGGCGCAGAGTGCCGCCCATCAGGCGCACGCGCACGACAGCCAGCCCCAGGCTCTCGGCCACGGGGTCGATCATCTCCAGCAGGGCGCGGTCTTCAGCGGTCTTGGCGCGCAAGGGCTTCACTCTTTATCCGGCCGCCACGCAGGCGCCGGATGGGTCCAAAATACAAAAGCGGCGGTCCGTCCGGGCCGCCGCTTGAAACGACGCCGTTGGACGCCGGTCTAACGATGTGAGCGGTCATATAGGCGAAAGCGGGGGCCGTGTCAGCCCCCGCCGTCGTCGTCCGCGATTCAGAACTCCTCCCAGCCGTCCGTAACCACGGCCAGGGCCGGCTTGCGGGCCGCGCCGCCGTTGCTGCGCAGGGCGGCGACCGTCTGGGCCACCGGCTGCGGCGTGCGCACCGGCGCCTGCGCCGGCTTCTTCGCCGCAACGGGCGCAACGGCCTGGCCGGTGCGGAAACGCGACACCGAGGCGGCCAGGACGTCGGCCTCCTGCGACAGCGAGTGGCTGGCGGCGGTCGACTGCTCGACCATGGCGGCGTTCTGCTGGGTGACCTGATCCATCTGGTTCACGGCGGTGTTGACCTGTTGCAGACCGGTGGCCTGCTCCTGGGCCGAGGCCGAGATTTCGCTCACCAGACCGTCGATCTCCGCCACGCGGCTGACGATGCGCTGCAGGGCCTCGCCGGTCTGGCCGACCAGGGTCACCCCCGCCCCGACCTGCTGGCCCGAGGCCGAGATCAGGGTCTTGATCTCCTTGGCCGCTTCGGCCGAGCGCTGGGCCAGGGCCCGCACTTCCGAGGCGACCACGGCGAAGCCGCGACCGGCGTCGCCCGCGCGGGCCGCCTCGACCCCGGCGTTCAGAGCCAGGAGGTTGGTCTGGAACGCGATCTCGTCGATCACCCCGATGATGTTGCCGATCTGGGCCGAGGATTGCTCGATGGCGTTCATGGCCTCGACCGCGTCGCGGACGATGACGCCGCTCTTCTCGGCGTCGCCGCGGGCCGACTGGACCACGTTCGAGGCCTGACGGGCGCCGTCGGCGGTCCTGTTCACCGTGGCGGTGATCTCGTCCAGAGCGGCGGCGGTCTCTTCCAGAGAGGCGGCCTGCTGCTCGGTGCGGCGCGACAGGTCGTCCGAGGCTTGGCTGATCTCGCTGGAGCCCGAACGGATGGCGGCGACATTGTCCACCACCACGGCCACGGCCTGCTCCAGTTGGGCGATGGCGGTGTTGAAGTCGGTCTTCAGCTGTTCCGAACGCGTCGCAACCTGGGCCGTCATGCGGTGAGTCAGGTCGCCGTTGGCCATGGCTTGCAGGCCCTGCCCCAGGGCCGTCACCGCCACGCGATCCTCTTCCGCTACGCGCGCCTTTTCAGCCTCGACGCGGGCGCGCTCCTCCTCGGCGGCGGCGCGCTGGGCCACGGCCTCGGCTTCCAGACGGTCATTGGCGATGGCGGCGTCACGGAACACTTCCAGGGCTCCGGCCATGCGGCCGATCTCGTCGTGACGGGCCAGACCCGGGATGGCGGTCGCCTTGTCGCCGTCAGCCAGACGCTTCATGCGGTCGGCCAGGGCCACGACCGGCCTCGCGACCGAACGGCCCAGCATCCAGCCAGCCACGCCCATGGCCAGGGCCACAGCCAGGGCCATGCCGCCCAGGGTCAGGGCCGCGCCGGCCACGGCGGCGACGATCTGGTCCGTATAGACGCCCGAACCGATGACCCAGCCCCAGGGCTTGAAGGCCTTGACGTAGGACACCTTGGACGCCGGTTCTTCCTGACCCGGCTTGGCCCAGCGGTAGTTGAGGAAGCCCGACCCATCGCGGCGGGCGATCTCGGTCATTTCACGGAACATGAAGACGCCGTCGGCGTCGGTCTTGGCGCTCAGGTCCTGACCTTCCAGCTGCGGGCTGAAGGGGTGCATGACCATGCGCGGCTGCATGTCGTTGACCCAGAAATAGTCGTCCTGGCCGTAGCGCAGGGCGCGCAGGGTCGACAGGGCCGCCGCCTGGGCCTGGGGCCGCGTCATGACGCCCAGCTGCTCCTGGGCCTGGTAGTGGGACACGACGCTGTGCGCGACCTCGACCGTCTTCTGGGTCCGGTCGGCGATCTCAGCGCGCATCACGCCGTCGAGCTTCATCAGAGAGAGGCCCGTCACCAGAAGCAGGCCGGCCACCGCCAGCACCGACAGCAGGTTCACCCTGCCGCCGATCGTCAAACTACGCATCGTCATATCCCCTGACTTTCCGGGTCAGGATGAAGAACGTCGGTAAACGCAGCGGAAAATCCGTGCTGCGTAAAATTCCCTGCGTAAAAGTCCTTATGCCGCTACGTCAGCCTTGGCGCCGGAACTCCAGGAAGATCGGCGTGGTGTCGCCCAGCTTCTTTTCCTCATAGCGGGTGACGACGTGGTCGAGGGGAACGGCGAACCAGTCGGCGCCCGTTTCAAGACGCGTCAGGCCCGGCGTCCGCGCCAGACGCTCCAGAGCCCACTCGGCGTAGTCCAGCCAGTCGGTGACGAAGCGCACCTTGCCGCCCGGCTTGAGCAGGCGGGCGATCTCGACCGCCGTCTCGTCCTGCAAGAAGCGCCGCTTGTTGTGCCGCGCCTTGTGCCAGGGGTCGGGGAAGAGGATCATCACCCGGTCCAGCGAGGCGTCGGGCAGGGCCGCCATCACGGCGCGGGCGTCGTCGGCGTGCAGGCGCACGTTCTTCAGCCCGCCCTCCTCCACATGGCGCAGGGCCGAGGCCACGCCGTTGAGGAAGGGCTCGCAGCCGATCATCAGGGCCTCGGGGTTGCGCGCCGCCTGTTCCGCCAGATGCTCGCCGCCGCCGAAACCGATCTCGAGCCAGACTTCTTTCGCCTCCGGCATCAGGACCAGGGGGTCGATCGGGCCCTTGGCGAGATCCGGCACGGCGATCTGCGGCATCAGGGTGTCGAACAGGGCCGCCTGGCGCGCCTTGATCGGCCGCGACTTGATGCGTCCGAACGAGCGCAGCGGGCCGTGGGCCTGGGCCCACTCGGGGCGGTCCTGATCAAAAGCGGGGGCGTCGGTCTCGTCGGTCATGGCGCGCGCTCTAACCCCTTAAGGCCGCGCACGCAAAGGCGATCCGCCTCGGATCAACCCCAGGGTCCGCGCGGGGCGGTCGGCGTCGAGGGCGTGGTCGGCACGCTGGTCCGGGACGCCTCCGCGACCGGAGCGGACGCCACGGGGGCAGTGGCCGAACGCCGGTTCATGCCCATCTTCGCCCCCAGCTCCATCAGGGCGCGCACGCGGTTGCCGGTGGCCGGGTGGGTCGAGAACAGGTTGTCCGCCCCCTTCCCGTTCAGCGGATTGATGATGAACATGTGAGCCGTGGCCGGATTGCGCTCGGCCGGAGCATTGACCGCCCCACGGGCATAGGCCTCGATCTTCTGCAGGGCCGAGGCCAGGGCGTGGGGGTCGTTGGCGATCTCGGCGCCGACGCGGTCGGCCTCGTATTCTCGCGACCGGCTGATGGCCATCTGCACCAGCCCCGCCGCCATGGGCGCCAGCAGCATCAGGGCGATGGTCCCGATCATGCCGCCCGGCCGCTCACGGTCATCGCCGCCGCCGAAGAACAGGGCGAAATTGGCCAGCATGGCGATAGCGCCCGCCACCGTCGCCGTCACCGTCATGGTCAGGGTGTCGCGGTTCTTCACATGGGCCAGTTCGTGCGCCATCACGCCGCGCACCTCCTCGCGCGTCAGCATGTCCAGCAGGCCGCTGGTCGCGGCCACGGCGGCGTTCTGCGGATTGCGGCCGGTGGCGAAGGCGTTGGGCTGGTCGTTGGGAATGATGGTGATGGTCGGCAGGGGCATGCCCGCATCCGTCGCCATCTGCCTGATGTCGGCGACATAGGCCCGGACCACGGCGTTGGGGTGGGTCTCGTCCACCACCTGGGCCCGATACATCTTCAGCACGATCTTGTCGGCGTTCCAGTAGCTGAACAGGTTCATCCCCGCCGCCACGGCCAGGGCGATCGCCATGCCGGTCGCGCCGCCGATCAGATAGCCCAGCCCCATGAACAGGGCGGTCATCACGGCCAGCAGGGCGAAGGTCTTGAGATGGTTCATCGGGTCCGGGCGTCGTCAGGGGTGGCGAAGAAGTCCTGAACCTCTATTTGAGGCCCTGCACTCCCGCCCTCAAGGCAGACCCCCTGTGACCGAACAGCCCACCTCCCCCGCCGCCGCCGATGTCGAGGAAACGCCTGCGTTCAATGCCGACGTGCCCCATGCGACCGCGGAACGTCCCTTGAGCGAGGCTGCGCGCCGCGCCCTTCTGGAAGCGGCCGAACGTCGCAATGCCGCCGAGGCCCAGGTTCTGGACACCGAACACGGCGGCCCGCGCGGCCCCGAACCGACCCGCTACGGCGACTGGGAGAAGAAGGGCCTGGCCATCGACTTCTGATCGGGGGCGACGCGCCCCGTTCGCGCCCCCGGTCGTGCCCATGTTCGCGCCCAACTTCGCGCGAAGGGAGAATATTGAACGCTTCCGTCCAAACCGCATTAACCTTTGCGGCTGAAACAAGGAGCGTGGCCATGAAGGCAGTCGCATACATCGCCGTCGGCGCGGCCCTGCTGGTCGCCGGAACCGCCGAGGCCCATCAACGTCAGGTGCGCCACAACGCCGCCTCCGGCTACGCCCAGCAGGCCTATGCCCAGCGCGGACCCATCGTCGAGAGCCGCGTCCAGACCTGGTACAGCGACAGCGGCTGGCAGGGCGGCTACGGCCCGGTCGAGGCCTATGGATACGGCTATGGCTACGGCGGCGCCGGCCAGCGCCCGCCCGTGGTCATCGCGCCGCAACAGGAACCGATCCGCCACGGCTACGGCTACAGCGGCGTCACCCGCTCCATGCCCTTCGGCTATCCGGTGGACGGCTATGGCCGCTATCCCTGGGCGCGCGGCTATGGATACGGCCAGGTCCAGTATCAACCGTCCTATTATCAGGGCGGCTACGTCCAGGACTGCGGCCGCTGCGGCCCGCCGCCCCAGCCGGTCCATTATCGCCCCGAGCCGGTCTATGTGACCCAGCCGCCGGTCTATGTCTCGCAGCCGCCGGTCTATGTGGAATCGCCGCCGGTCTATGTGCAGCCGGCCCCGGTCTATGTCGAACCGGCCCGCGTCCATGTCTCGGCCCCGCCGGTTCATGTGGCCCCCGCCGACGTGCGCGTCGCCCCGGCCCAGGTCGAGGTCGCCCGACCCCAGGTCCATGTCGAACCGCCCCGCGTCGAGACCGCGCCCCCGGTCGTCAACTTCGAACAGGGCTACTACGCCGTGCCCGCGGCGCCGCCGCCCCCTCCGCCTCCGCCGCACCACCGGTCGCCGACCGAGCGGCCCTATATGCAGGAGCCCGGCGAGCGGGGCTGATCACGACAAAGGGCGGCCCCCGCAAGGAGGCCGCCCTTTTTGTTTCACGTGGATCAATAGGTTGCGCGATCAGATCAGGGCAATCTCTGCAGTGATGGCCTGAGCCGCCGCGCGCGGATCGGCGCCGGCGGTGATCGGGCGCCCGACCACCAGATGGGTCGCGCCGGCCTGCAGGGCGCTGGCCGGGGTCGCCGCCCGCGCCTGATCGTCCAGAGCGGCACCCGTCGGCCGCACGCCCGGCGTCACGATCAGAAAGTCGTCGCGACCGGAGGCGAGGGCGATCTCGCGCACCCGCGCCGCCTCATGCGGGCTGGAGACGACGCCGTGGACGCCCGCCTCCAGCGCCTGACGCACCCGCAGTTCAACCAGGTCGGCCGCCGACAGGCTGTGATCGTCCGCCTTCAGATCCTCCTCGGTCAGGCTGGTCAGGACCGTGACCCCCAGGATCTTGAGATCCGATCCCGCCGCGCCGCGCGCCGCCGCCGCCATCACCTGGGGCCGGGCGTGGACCGTCAGCAGGTCGCAGCCGGCGTTAGCCAGCACCGCCGTCGCCTTCTCCACCGTCGCGCCGATGTCGTGCAGTTTCCAGTCGAGGAAGACCTGAGCCCCCGCCGCCTTCAGCTCGCGCGCCAGACCCATGCCGTCCGAGGCGAACAGTTGCAGCCCGACCTTGTAGAAGCCGACCGCGTCGCCGATCCGCTCGACCAGGGTCCGGGCCTCGTCGGTCGTCGGCACGTCCAGGGCGCAGATGACGCGCGGGTCGAAGGGGCGATTAGGACGGTCTTCAGACATTTCCGGTTCTCGGCGGCTTGCAGGCGCGCGCGGATGCCCCGATAGGTGGGACAAGGAGTCGCGGTCGCGCGGCGGGATTTGAGGCGGGGGCAAGCAATGAACGCGGTCGATCTGGGGGTCAACCTGTTCGTGGCGCTGTTCGCCCTGCTGGACCCCATCGGCAATGTGCCGATCTTCGCCGCCGCCACCGCCGGGGCCTCGCTGCGTCAGCGCATCACCGTCTCGGCCATGATCTGCGCCTTCGCGGCGGTCTTCCTCGGCTTCTTCTTCTTCACCGGCCTGGGCCTGCTGCAGTTCTTCGGCATTTCGCTGGCCGCCTTCCGCATCGCGGGCGGCATCCTGCTGCTGCTGCTCGGTCTCGACATGGCGCGCGAGGACTTCCTCAAGATCTTCGCCGACGCCGACGCCGTGACCGACGCCAAGGACGTACGCGGCTACGCCAAGCGCCGCTTCAAGCGCCTGATCGTGCCCTTCGCCATTCCGCTGATGATCGGCCCCGGCGCCATCTCGGCCATCATCATCAACGCCGGCGAGGCCCAGAAGCTGGGCGCGGCGGGCACGGCCTCGTCGCTGATCGCCATGGTGGCCGCCTGCGTCGTCACCTTCGTCTGCTTCGCCTGCACCGGCCCGATCAGCCGCATCCTCGGCGACGTCGGCATGGCCATCGTGGTCCGGGTCCTGGGCCTGATCCTGTGCGCCCTGGCCATCCAGTTCATCCTCGCCGGACTGGGCGAGGCCATCCCCGGCATGTTCAGCAGCCTGGTCACCGCGCCCTACCCCGCCGGCGGCCACTAGGCCTTCAGAGGACTAGAGGCGGTCCAGCCGTTTGGCGTGGCCGCCGACCATCTTCAGCGCCAGGGCGTCCGGCAGCAGCCCGCCCAACCCCGCCAGCACGTTGTTGGCGAACCCCGGCGTGACGCGCGGACGATTGGCCTCGACCGCGTCCCAGCCGATGCGGGCCACGCGGTCGGCCTCCATCCACATCCACTTGGGATAGGCGCTCGACACCTGCTCGCGCGAGCCGTTGACGTCGTGGAACTCGGTATAGGTGTAGCCGGGGCACAGGGCGGTGACGTGGACCCCCGTCCCCTGCGTTTCCAGCCACAGCCCCTGCGAGGCCTTGATCAGGAAGCTCTTGATCGGCCCGTACAGGGTGTCGCCGCCGGTCGCCGGCATCTGCCCGGCCAGAGAGGCCACGTTCAGCACCCGGCCCCAGCCGCGTTCGACCATGCCCGGCAGCAGCAGGCGCGACAGCTCGACCGGCGCCGTCAGCATGACGCGGATCATGGCGGCATGGTCGTCCGGATCAGTGGCCAGAAAGCCCGTGGTGCGGCTGAAGCCCGCATTGTTGATCAGGCCGTCAACGCTCAGGCCGCGCCCCCCGACCGTCTCGACCAGAGCGGCGGACGCGCCCGGTTCGGCCAGATCGGCGACGACGACCTCGGCGGTCACGC
Source organism: Brevundimonas sp. T2-11 (assembly GCF_055397675.1). Classification (NCBI taxonomy): domain Bacteria; kingdom Pseudomonadati; phylum Pseudomonadota; class Alphaproteobacteria; order Caulobacterales; family Caulobacteraceae; genus Brevundimonas; species Brevundimonas sp. T2-11. The sequence goes on along the minus strand of NZ_AP027920.1, from coordinate 67,580 downwards.
CATGCCGCCTCGCCAACTCTTCCGCGAGAGCCTGCAAGGGTCCCTCGCGGCGCGCCGTCAGGATCAGGTCATGACCCCTTCCCGCGCACTCGCGCGCCAGGGCCGCGCCGATGCCGGCGCTGGCCCCTGTGATCAGGATGGTTTTGCGCGGCTCCCCCAAGCGACGCGCGTCAGGCGGCGACAGGGCAGGAGCCGTGCGGCGCGAAGTCGCGCAGCGAGGCCGGGTCCGCCTCCAGCAGGTCGGCGATGGTGATCTTGGCCAGGGCGGCGCCCGCCGCCTGATCGGCGGCGGTCAGGGCCTTGGCCACCTGACGCGGAATGTGCTCGCCGACCGGACAGCCCTTGGCCCCGGCGGGGGTTGAGCCCAGATGGGCGCAGCCGTTCACCGCCTTCAGCACCTCGTCCAGACGGATGGTCTCGGGCTGACGCAGCAGCCAGGACCCGCCCGAGGCGCCGGGGCGCGTGGCGATCAGTCCCGCCTTGGCCAGCAGGGCCGTCACCCGGCGGATGACCACCGGGTTGGTCGGCACCGAGGCGGCCAGGACGGCGCTGGGCGCGGCGTCGGCGGCCGAATAGGCGCCCTTGTGGGCCAGATAGGCCAGGGCGTGGGCGGCGACGGGGAATTTCTGGCTGTCAGACATCTTGATCAATGCTCCAGACCGGAAGGTAGGGCTTCCGGCGCCGTTTCACAAATCCAACCGCAACAAAAACTGTTTTAATTATCGCCAAGCTTCACGCCCCGGCCTTTTTGGCGAAGCTCCAGGCCGCCTCCGACAGGGGCCCGACCTGGGCCGCCATGGTCCGGGCATGGGCGCTGGCGGCGGTGCCGTCGCGCACCCGCCCGGCGATGCCCTGACAGATGGCCGCCAGCCGGAACAGGTTGTAGGCGAACAGCCAGTCGAGATTCTGTGGCGCCGCCGTGCCCGCCTTTTCGGCGTAGCGTTCGACCGTCTCCTCGACCGAGGGAATGCCCAGGGCCTTCAGATCCGCCCCCGCCAGACCATTCCTCAAGCTGGCCGGAATGACCCAGGCGATCAGCAGGTAGGAGAAGTCGGCCATGGGATCGCCGAGCGTCGACAGCTCCCAGTCCAGCACCGCCCTCACCTTCGCCTCGACCGGGTCCAGGATCAGGTTGTCGAGGCGGAAGTCGCCGTGGACGATCCGCGTCGGCCCTTCCGGCGGCAGGCTGTCGGGCAGGAAGGCGATCAACCGGTCCATGGCCGAGATGGGCTCGATCTCCGAGGCGCGATACTGCTTGGTCCAGCGCTCGACCTGGCGGCCGAAATAATTGCCCGGCCTGCCGTAGTCTCCCAGACCGATGGCGGCCGGGTCGAAGGCGTGCAGGGCCGCCAGCGTATCCGTCTGCGCCTCATAGACGGCCCGGCGCTCGGCCGGGGTCAGCCCCGGCAGCTTCAGGTCCCAGAAGACCCGCCCCTCGACCTTGTCCATGACATAGAAGATCGAGCCGATGACGTCTTCATCCGTGCACAGAGCATAGGGCCGCGCCACCGGAAAACCCTGCTTGTGCAAGGCCGAGATGACAGTGAACTCCCGGTCCACGGCGTGGGCGCTGGCCAGCAGGGTCCCCGGCGGTTTCCTGCGCAGGACATAGGTCCGGCCCGGCGTGGTCAGCTCATAGGTCGGGTTCGACTGCCCGCCCTTGAACTGGCGAAGGGTCAGCGGTCCGGCGTAACCCTCGACATTGGCGCTCAGCCAGGCGTCCAGCGCCGCCTCGTCCAGACGATAGCGCTCGTCCACCTCGCGCGTGCCGGAAAAGGCGGATTGCGCGTCCAGCTGATCGGTCATGGTCCTCTCCCCTCGCCCACGCTCTTTGGCGTGCGTGCGATCAATCGGCGGCGATGATGGCGGCCTTCACCGCCCCGCGCCAGCCCTTCAGCAGCCGCGTCCGCTCCGGCTCGCCCATGCGCGGACGCCAGACGGCGGGCGCCTCGGCAGGGGCGGTCCACAGCTCCGCCGTCAGGCCGACCCCGAAGGCCGCCAGCCGCGCCGCCCCCATGGCCGTCATCTCCTGGAAGGCGGGGCGTTCCACCTCGACCTCGCAGATGTCGGCGACGAACTGCATGGCGAAGGCGTTGGCCGTGACCCCGCCGTCGACCTTGAGCCGCGTCAGCGGCGGCGCCCCGTCCGCCTTCAGGGCGTCCAGCAGGTCACGCGTCTGATAGGCCAGGCTCTCCAGCGCCGCGCGGACGAAGTGGGCCGGGCCGCTGTCGCGGGTCAGGCCGATGACCGTGCCGCGCGCCTCGGGCCGCCACCAGGGCGCGCCCAGACCGGTGAAGCCGGGGACCAGATAGACCCCGCCATTGTCCTTCAACGTCTGGGCCATGGCCTCGGACTGACGCGAGTCCGGGATCACCTTCAGCCCGTCGCGCAGCCACTGGATCGCCGACCCCGCCGAGAAGATGGAGCCCTCCAGCCCATAGGCGACCTGGCCATCCGCCGCATAGCCCAGCGTCCCCAGCAGCCGACTGGTCGAGACCACCGGCTGGGCTCCGACATTGGCCACCAGAAAGGCCCCGGTGCCATAGGTGATCTTGGCGTCCCCCGCCGCCAGCGCCCCATGGCCGACCAGGGCCGCCTGCTGGTCCCCCGCCGATCCATGAATCGGCAGGGCCCGCCCGAACAGGCTGGCGTCGCAGTCCCCCAGATGATCGGCGCAGCCCCGGATCTCGGGCAGGGCTTTCATGGGCACATCGAACAGCTCGCAAAGATCATCGCGCCACTTCAGCGTGTTCAAATCCATCAGGCTGGTGCGGCTGGCGTTGGTGGCGTCGGTGACGTGGCTTTGCCCGCCCGTCAGCTTCCAGATCAGCCAGGCGTCGATGGTACCGAGTTTCACCTCGCCCTTCGCCGCCCGCTCGCGCGCCCCCGGCACGGCGTCCAGCAGCCAGGCGTATTTCGAGGCCGAGAAATAGGGATCGAGGATCAGGCCGGTCGCCGACTGGACCGCCGCCTCATGCCCGTCCGACGCCAGCCGCGCGGTCACATCCGCCGTGCGCCGGTCCTGCCAGACGATGGCGCGGTGCAGGGGCTCGCCGGTCGCCGCGTCCCAGATGACCGAGGTCTCGCGCTGGTTGGTGATGCCCACGGCGGCGAAGCGTTCCACGCCGCCAGCCTTCCTCACCACCTCGCGACAGGTCTGCAAGGTCGCGCGCCAGGTCTCGGCCGCATCATGCTCGACCCAGCCCGACTGCGGGAAATGTTGCGCCAGCTCAATTTGACTAACCGCCACAGCGGAGAAAGCGCCTTGAGGCGTAACCTCAAAGGCGATGGCCCGCGTCGAGGTCGTGCCCTGGTCGATAGCGAGGATGAGACGGGTCATGGCGCGCGGCTTCTCCAGGTTTCGACCAAGGCGAGTGCTGAGTTCAGAAGGCTGTCAAACTCGGCCACATCTCCACGCCAGGTCTGCTCGAATTCCTGATTGTCGTTGGCGTCCACCGAACGGGCGGTCACGACAACCGCGTCGGCGGCGGGCGGATCAATCACAATCTGAAAGCAGTCAAAAGGCGCGCGGCCGCCGATATAGAAAAATCTGGCCGGCGCCTCCGCCCACTCCTTGACCACGGTCCAGCCATTCTCGGCGGCCCGGCGGTCCAGTTGCGCGTCTATGATCGAATAGGGGTCCATGACGGCGATCCTGCGGGGTGCAGGCCGTATCGACAAGCGAGCAGATGGGGGTATTGGCATCCTATGCATACGCCCAGCTTCCAAGGCGTCCTCGACGCCGCCCGCCAGATCGCCCCCGCCGCCGTGCGCACGCCGCTGATCGAGCATCCGGCCCTGAACGCGGCCGTCGGCGGCCGCGTCCTGATGAAGGCCGAGACGCTTCAGGTGGCGGGCGCCTTCAAGTTTCGCGGGGCCTACAACCGCATCAGCCGTCTGACGGACGACGAACGCAAACGGGGCGTCGTGGCCTATTCCTCGGGCAACCACGCCCAGGGCGTGGCGGCGGCGGCTCAAGCCGTGGGAACCCGCGCCCTGATCGTCATGCCTTCGGACAGCCCGGCGGTGAAGGTCGAGGGCGTGCGCGCCTTCGGCGGCGAAGTGCGCTTCTACGACCGCTGGACCGAGAGCCGCGAGGCCATCGGCGCCGAGATCGCGGCGGAGCGCGGCTCCATCCTGGTTCCCCCCTTCGACGATCCCTTCATCATCGAGGGCCAGGGCACGGTCGGCCTGGAGATGCTGGAACAGGCGGGCGCGCCGATGAACCAGCTGCTGTGCGGCGCCTCGGGCGGCGGCCTGATCGCCGGGATCAATCTGGTCATGGCCGAACAGAGCCCCGCCACCCGCGTCATCGTGGTCGAGCCCGAGGCCTTCGACGACACCCGCCGCTCGCTGGAGGCGGGCGAACGAGTCGCCCACCCCCAGGGCGCGCCGTCGATCTGCGACGCCCTGATGGCGCCCATGCCGGGCGAGCTGACCTGGCCGATCAACCGGCGCCTGGCGGGCGCCGCGACCGTCACCGACGCCGAGGTCGCCGAGGCCATGCGCTTCGCCTTCCGCTGGCTGAAGCTGGTGATCGAGCCGGGCGGCGCCGTGTCCCTGGCGGCCCTTCTGTCCGGCAAGGTCGAAGCCAAGGGCCTGACCACCGGGATCGTCCTGTCCGGCGGCAATGTCGATCCGGGCCTGTTCGCCGAGATCATCGAGGACCGCTTCAGGGGCTGACCCGCCCTCTTGCGCGGGCTCGCGACGCGGGCAAGGCTACGCAAAACGGGAGGGCGTCATGACGAAACCGAGCGATCTTCAATCCCTGATCGGCCAGGAGGTCGGCGTCAGCCGCTGGATCACCGTCGATCAGGCCCGCATCGACGCCTTCGCCCGGGTCACTGAAGACGAGCAGTTCATCCACGTTGATCCCGAACGGGCGAAGGCCACCCCCTTCGGCGGGACCATCGCCCATGGGTTTCTGACCCTCAGCCTGGCCTCGGCCATGAGCTATGACGCGGTCGCCCCCCTGGACGGCGTGGTCATGGGGGTCAACTACGGCTTCGACAAACTGCGCTTCCTCGCCCCGGTCCCGGCCGGATCAAGGGTGCGCGGCCGCTTCAGACTGCTGTCCGCCGAGGACAAGGGGGGCGGACGCTGGCTGCTGAAGCACGAACTCACCGTCGAGATCGAAGGGGCCGGCAAGCCCGCCCTGATCGCCGAATGGCTGGGCATGCAGATGGTGGCGGCCTGAGCCTGACCCTTTCCCGGCGCTGGACAAGGACGGGATAACGGCGCTCCAGTAACCATAGTCCGCGCACGGTCAGATCGAGGGAGGCTGGACAGTGCACCTACACGCCGTTTCCGTCTTCGACGGCCTGTCCTTTCTGGTCGCCGTCTTCGCGGCCTGGACGGCGCTGGACCTGTTCCAGCAGGTGCGTTCCCATCAGGGCGGCGCGCGTCTGGCCTGGCTGGCCACGGCGGCGGCGGCCATGGGCGGCGGCATATGGTCGATGCACTTCATCGCCATGCTGGGTTTCGATCCCGGTTCGCCGGTCCGCTATGATCTGACCCTGACCGTCGTCTCCTTCCTGCTGGCGACGGCCGGGTCCAGCCTCGCCTTCCTGATCGCCGCAGAACGCGCCGACACGCGCCGCATGATCCTGGCGGGCCTGGTCATGGGCGCCGGCATCTGCGCCATGCACTACGTCGGCATGGCGGCGCTGAGAACATCGGCCGCCCTGTCCTATGCACCCGGACTGGTCGCCGCCTCGGCGGCGGTCGCCCTGCTCGCCTCGGTCGCCGCCCTGTTCGCGGTCAACCAGGACCGCTCGCGGCTGTGGCGGCTGACGGCGGCCCTGGTCCTGGGTCTGGCCGTCGCGGGCATGCATCACGTGGCCATGGCGGCGCTGACCGTCACGCCGGTCCAGATCGCCGCCCCCCTGGACACGCCGGGCGCCCCGCCGCTGATGCTGGCCGCCGCCGTCGCCGGGGTGACCGTCCTCATCCTGTTTCTGGCCCTGGCCGTCGCCATGGTGGATCAGCGCGACAAGCTGATCGCCATCATCGACGCGGGCGGGGTCGGCTATTGGGAGCTGGCCCTGCCGGGGCAGGACCTCTGGCTGTCCGGCCGGGCGCGCAAGTACCTCGGCCTGGCCCGGGGCGAGCCCTTCGCCGCCCGCGACCTTCCCCGCAAGCTGAAGCCCGAGGACATGGCCCGACGAGCGGAGGCCCTGGAACGCGCCCTCAGGGGCGACGGCGACTACGCCGCCGAATATCAGATCCGTGACAGCGGCCGCTGGCTTCAGGTGCGCGGCCGACTGATCCGCTCGCGGTCGGGCAAGCCGATCAAGCTGGCGGGCGTCATCACCGACGTCACCGACCGGCATCAGGCCTTCGCCGCCCTGGCCACCAGCGAGCATCGCCAGCGCCTGCTGATCAATGAGCTGAACCACCGGGTGAAGAACACCCTGGCCACCATCCAGTCCATCGCCGCCCTGACGGCGCGTCGCTCCAGCAGCGTCGAGGACTTCATGCGCCTGTTCGAGGCGCGGCTGATCGCCCTGTCGGACACCCACAACCTGCTGACCGCCAACGGCTGGGAAAAGGCGCGGCTTCGCGATCTCCTGATCCAGGAGTTCCGCCCCTATGCCGAGGATCGGTTACGGATGGAGGGAACGGACGTGACCCTGGGCGCGGAACAGTCCCTGTCGATGGGCCTGATCCTGCATGAACTGGTCACCAACGCCGCCAAGTACGGCCCGCTGAAATGCCCGGACGGCGCGGCCGGCTGGATCGAGGTGCGCTGGACCGACGCCGACGACGACGGCCGGGTCACCCTGGACTGGATCGAGCACGGCGGCCCGGTCGTCGAGCCGCCGACGCGCTCGGGCTTCGGCTCGCGCCTGATCGACACCAGCATCCGTACGACCCTCGCCGGATCGGCGGCCATGGACTACGCCGACGGCCGCCTGCATTGCCGCCTGGCCTTCCGGCCCGGCGGCGCGCCTAAGCCCTAGTGGTCGCCCAGGCAGCGCAGGGCGACTTCCAGATTGCGCAGGCCGTCTTCGCCCGAGACCGCCGCCGTCTCGCCGGTGCGGATGGCGTGGACGAAGGCCTCGTGCTCCTTCTTGAGCGGTTCGGCGGGCCAGGAGTTGAGCATCCGCGTCGAATAGGAGCCGTCCGGTTGCTGGCCGAAATACTCGGTCACCTGGCGGGTGATCAGGTCGGCGACGATGAAGCGGTTCTTGGTGGCGACCTGCAGGGTGCGGGTCTTGTAGGGCGTGACCCAGTTGGTGGTGATGTGGGCGATCACGTCATTGGCCATGCGGAACTGCAGCAGGGCCGAGTCCTCGCGCGAGGCGTGGGTGTGGCCCAGCAACGACTGGACCTCGACGACTTCGGAGCCCGTCAGGTGGCGGATGATGTCGATGTCGTGCACCGCCAGGTCGATGACCACCCCGACCTCGCCCATGCGCGGCGGGAAGGGGCCGACGCGGGTGATCTGGATGGAGATGATCTCGTCGCCGTCGATGGCGCGCTTGACCGTGTCCACCGCCGGGTTGAAGCGCTCGACATGGCCGACCATCAGGACGCGGTTGTTGGCCTTGGCCGCGTCGATCATGGCCTGGGCGTCGGCCACGGTGGCCGCGATCGGCTTTTCGACCAGGACATGGACGCCCGCGTTCAGCAGGGCTGTGCCCAGCTCGGCGTGGAAGCGGTTCGGCGTGGCGATGACGGCGGCGTCCAGACCGGCGGCGACGAATTCTTGCGCCGTCGTCACGGCGGTCGCGCCATAGGCTTCGGCCACGCCCTCGGCCGTCACGGCGTCGGGATCAAACACGGTCGTCAGCTCGACATCGCGCAGTTCGGACAGGACGCGGGCGTGGTTGCGGCCCATGACGCCGGCGCCGGCGACGCCGATCTTGAGGGGGGTCTGCTGGGTCATGAGGATCAGGCCTTGAAGCTGGCGACGGCGGCGATGATGCGATCCTGCGTCGCCTCGTCCAGGTCCGAGTGCATCGGCAGGCTGATGACCCGTTCCATCAGGCGCTCGGTCACCGGCAGGCCCTGCGGCCCGCGCGGATACATCTCATAGGCCGGCTGCAGGTGCAGCGGGATCGGGTAATAGACCGCCGTGGGAATGCCCTCGGCCTTGAGGTGCGCGGCCAGACCGTCGCGATCCTCATGCTCGATGGTGTATTGCGCCCAGTTCGAGACATTGCCCGTCGGCACGTCCGGCACGGCGGCGACGTGGGGACGCAGGCCCTCGTTGTAGCGGGCGGCGATGCGGTTGCGCCACTCGATCTCTTGCCCGAAGACCTTCAGCTTCTCGATCAGGACGGCGGCCTGGATGGTGTCCAGGCGGCTGTTCAGGCCGACGCGCATGTTCAGGTATTTGGGGTCGTGGTCGAAGGTCTTGTCCTTCAGATCGACCGCCACCGCCTTGCCGTGGACGCGGATGGAATCGATCAGCTGGGCCAGTTCGTCGTCATTGGTCAGCACCGCCCCGCCGTCGCCGTAGCAACCCAGGGGCTTGGCCGGGAAGAAGCTGGTGGTGGTGATGTCGGCCCACTTCAGCGGGTGCTCGCCATCGAGGGTGCAACCGAAGCCCTGGGCCGAGTCCGAGATCAGCTTCAGACCGTATTTGTCGCAGACGGCCTTGATGGCCGGATAGTCGGCCGGCTGGCCGAACAGGTCGACGGCGATGACCACACGCGGCGTCAGGCGGCCTTCCTTCAGCGTCGCCTCGACGGCGGCCTCCAGATGGGCGGGGCTCATGTTGTAGGTCTTCTCGTCCACGTCGATGAAGACCGGCTCGGCGTCAAACCAGGGCACGACCTCGGCGGTCGCGGCGAAGGTGAAGCTGGGCACGAAGACGGCGTCGCCGCGACCGATCCCCCAGGCCATCAGCGGCAGGGCCAGGGCGTCGGTGCCGTTGGCGCAGCCCAGGGCGTGCTTGGCCTGACCAAAGGCGGCCAGGTCGGCCTCGAACTGACGCACCTGCGGGCCCATGACCCAGGCGCCGCCGACGACGGCGTCGGCGACGGCGGCCTCGATCTTGCCGCCGAGGCGAAGGCGCTGGGCCTGAAGGTCGATGAAGGGAAGGGTCATGAAGGGTCGCTCTCTCGGTGGGGGGCCACGCAGGCGGAACTCGGTTCGGCGCGCGGACGCGAAGGCGGATCAATGGTCTTGAGCGCCTCCTACCAAAGCCCGGGGCCTCTCGACAAACCCGCAAGGGTCACTTCGCGTTGCCGGTTGCAACGAAAACCTGTGCTTGGCAAAGCCCGCGACCCTGCCTAAGCCGCACAGAAGATGACGTTGCCGATCACACAGACCCGGGTCCGCGACTGGCTGTTCGGCCAGGCCCTGCCCCTGTGGGCGCAGGCCGGGATCGACGCCGAGGGCCGCTTCTTCGAAAAGCTGGACTTCGACGCCCGCCCCATCATTGGCCGCCCGCGCCGTACGCGGGTGCAGGCGCGCCAGGTCTATGTCTTCGCCGAAGCCGCCGCCCTGGGCTGGTCGGAAGGCGAAGCCGTCGCCCGCCGCGCCCTCGACGTCCTGATCCGCGACTACCGCCGCGACGACGGATTATGGATCCGCGCCACCGATGACGCGGGCGCCGTGATCGACGCCACGCCCGACCTCTACGACCTGGCCTTCGTCCTCTTCGCCCTCGCCGCCGCGCAGCGTGTGCTGAAGGATGACCGCGCCCGGCCGCTGGCCCTGGCCACCCTGACCGCCATCGAGGCGCAGATGGCCGACCCGGTTCATGGCGGCTGGCAGGAGGCCCTGCCCCCCGTCCTGCCGCGTCGCCAGAACCCGCACATGCACATGCTGGAGGCCTTGCTGGCCTGGCAGGCGATCGCCCCCGATCCGGCCTTCGAGGCGGCGGCTCGCCGCGTGCTCGACCTGTTCGCCGCCCGCTTCTTCGACCGCGAACACCTGATGCTGGGCGAGTATTTCACCGCCGACTGGACCGTCGCGCCCGGCGGCGCAGGCCAAGTCGTCGAGCCGGGCCATCACATGGAATGGATCTGGCTGCTGGATCAGGCCCGCCGTCTCGGTCTCGACGGTCACGAGCGACAGGCCCAGGCCCTGTTCGCCTCGGCCCTGACCAACGGCGTCGACGCCCGGGGCCTGATGGTGCGCGAGATCGACCGCATCGGCGTGGTCCGCCACGGCGGCGCGCGCCTTTGGGGCCAGACCGAGGCCGTCCGCACCCTCCTGCTGCGCCACCGGACCGAACAGGCCCTGGCCCTGACCGAGACCCTGTTCGCCACCCATCTGGCGACGGCTGCGCCCGGCCTCTGGATCGACTGTTTCAACGCCAGGGGCGCAGCCGAAGACGCCGACGTCCCGGCCTCCAGCCTCTATCACCTGATGACCGCCTTCTCGGCCCTGCTGACGGAGCCCGCATGAGCCGACCCATGAAGCGTCCTGGCGCCTTCCTCGACCGCGACGGCGTCCTGATCGTCGACAGCGGCTATCCGCACCGTCCCGACCAGCTGGTCCTGATCCCCGGCGCCGCCGAGGCGGTGAAGCGGCTCAACGACGCCGGCTATGTGACCGTCATCGTCACCAACCAGTCCGGCGTGGCGCGCGGCCTGTTCAGCGAAGAGACCATGCACGGCTTCAACGCCCTGCTGGTCGAGCGCCTGGCTGAAAACGGCGCCCGCATCGACGCGGTCTACGCCGCCCCGCACCACGCCGAGGCCGTGGACGAGCGCTATCGCCACCCCGACCACCCGGACCGCAAGCCCAATCCCGGCATGTTGCTGAAAGCCATGGCCGAGCACGACCTCGACCCGGCCCGCTCCCTGATGATCGGCGACCAGCCCTCGGACCTGGAGGCGGCGCGGCGCGCGGGCGTGGCTGGCCATCGCTTCCCCGACGGCGGCGACCTCGATCAATTCGTCGCGGGTCTGCTGACAGGCTGATCGCAATTCTTCATCTGGTGAATTAACCTCGCGGCCGAGGCTATAAGAAACCGCCGGAGAAGACTTCATGCCCGCCCCGACCTCGCCCTTCGCCGACCGTTATGTCGAACGCCGCTGGACCTCGCCTGACGGGCTCAGCCTCTACGCTCGGGACTACGCCCCGGCGGCGGGCGAGGCGAAGCTGCCGGTCATCGCCATCCATGGCCTGACCCGCAACAGCGCCGACTTCGGCGTCATCGCCGGTCTGGTCGCCCAGAGCGGCCGTCGGGTCCTGGCGGTGGACGTGCGCGGGCGCGGTCTGTCGGATCGCGCGCCCGATCCCATGACCTACAGGCCTGACGTCTACGCGGGCGACATGATCGCCCTGATGGAACAGACGGGAATCAGCCGGGCGGTCTTCCTCGGCACCTCGATGGGCGGGTTGATCACCATGGCCCTGGCCGCGCTCAGACCCCAGGCCGTCGCCGCCGCCGTCATCAACGACGTGGGGCCGGAAGTGGCCCCCGAGGGCCTGGCCCGCATCGCGGCCTACACCGGGCGAAAGGTCGAGATCACGAACTGGGCGGACGCCGCCGCCTACGCCCGCGACATCAACGCCGTCGCCTTTCCCGAATTTGACGGCGCCGACTGGGACGCCTTCGCCCGCCGCATCTTCCGCGAGGACGCTGACGGCCGGCCGGTGCTGAACTACGATCCCGACATCTCGGTCCCGATCAAGGCGGCGGGGGCCGCAGCCCTGGTCCCCGACCTTTGGCCGGCCTTCAGGACTCTGACGACGGACCGCCCGGCCCTGCTGGTGCGCGGCGGCGCCTCGGACCTGCTCAGCGCCGGGATCGCCGAACGGATGCGCGAGGCGGCGCCCGGCATGGCCTATGTCGAGGTTCCGGGGATCGGCCACGCCCCCATGCTGGACGAACCCGAAGCCCGGGCCGGCATCCTCACCTTCCTGGCGGGCGTCGGCTGACAAGCCGCGTCATCCCGGCCGAAGCGCGGCGCAGAGCCGGGACCGCCGCACACGCCGCCGTTTGAATGTCGCGCCTGTCGCGGTCCCGTATAGCGGCTCACGCCCCTTCCGAGATGACGGTCTGTGGGCAAGCGGGCCTCAAGTAGCGCGAAGCGCGGTAGGCCCAGAACTATGCCTTCTTGACGAACTCGGTCCGCAAGACGAGGCCACGCACCTTCTCGACATTGGCCTCGATCTCGTCGGGGTCGCCGGTCAGGCGGATGTTCTTGACCAGGGTGCCGCGCTTCAGCGTCACCCCGCCCGAACCCTTGACCTTCAGATCCTTGATCAGGGTCACGCTGTCGCCGTCGGCCAGCAGATTGCCGTTGGAGTCCTTGGTCACGTCGTCGGTCATGGTCGATCCCGCCTGATATAGAGAAAGGGGGCCGTCGCATCCGCGACAGCCCCGCCTCCTCAGGGCCTATTCGGCCAGACGCGCCTGGGCAAGGGCGATCCGTGCCTGAAGATGCGCATCCTGGCCCGTGGCGGCGGAAATGGCGTTGAAACGCTCGATCTCCAGACCGGCGTCCGTGATGGCCGAGGCCATCTGCGCCTGCTGCTCGGCGTTCGGCTGGGCGCCGTTCAGGGCGCGGGCGATGCCCGAGATTTCGCCCATGGCGGCGGCGAACTGACCGGCCTCGGCGTCGGTGACGCTCGCCCCGACCGAGCCCGGCGCGGACGGCGTCGTTCCCGCCACGGCGGCGCGGGCCTGCAGCACGGGATCGCCCGAGACAGCGGCCGAAATGGCGTTGAAACGTTCAACGGCCAGACCCGAGTTCTGCACGGCGGCGGCCATCTGGGCCTGCTGGTCTTCGGTCGGGGTTCCGTTCTGGACGGTCGCGGCCACGCTCTGGACCGTCTTCATGGCGGCGGCGAACTGGGTCAGTTCAGCGTCGGTCGGTTCACCGGCTGCGGCAGGCGCAGCGGCGGGCGCGGGTGGCGCGTCCTGCGCCATGGCGGGCGCGGCGGTCAGGAACAGGGCGGCCAGAATGGCGGTCGGGGCGGCGGCCGTTGCAAAACGCATGGCTTATCCTTCTGCAGTCCCGAACGCTCAGCCCAAGGCTGACCCGGACAGGTCCGGGCTCTCCCGCACGACCGGGTTGTGTCAGGCTCACAGAGGGCGGGGAGACCGAAACGCTAACCCGCGTCCGGCGGACGCGTAAACCCCAGGCGGGTCGTTTCAACCCCTGCGCGCATCAGTCCGGCGTATGGGCGTCCAGCTCATCCAGCCACGCCCGCGCCGAGGAATCCGACGGCGCGCGCCAGTCGCCGCGTGGCGACAGGGAGCCGCCGGTGACCACCTTGGGCCCGTTCGGCACGGCCGAGCGCTTGAACTGGCTGGTCTGGAAGAAGCGGATCAGGAACTTGCGCAGCCACCCCTTGATGGTCGGCAGGTCATAGGCGACCCGCTCGGCCTCCGGCAGACCCGCCGGCCAGCTGCCCGTCGCCGCATCGCCCCAGGCCTGATGCGCCAGATAGGCGACCTTGGACGGCTTCAGGCCGAACCGGCTGATGTAGAAGAGGAAGAAGTCGTTCAGGGCATAGGGGCCGACGATGCTCTGCGTCGACTGGATCGCCCCGTCGGCGCCCGCCGGCACCAGCTCGGGCGAGATTTCGGTGGCCAGAATGGCGTGCAGCGTCGGCGTCGCCGCCTCGCCCACCAGGCCGCGCTCGGCCACCCAGCGGATCAGGTGCTGGATCAGGGTCTTCGCCACCCCGCCGTTGACATTGTAGTGGCTCATGTGGTCGCCGACGCCATAGGTGCACCAGCCCAGCGCCAGCTCCGACAGGTCGCCGGTGCCCAGCACGAAGGCGTGGTTCTGATTGGCCAGTCGGAACAGATAGTCGGTGCGCAAGCCCGCCTGCACGTTCTCGAAGGTGATGTCGTGGACCGGCTCGCCGTCCGCGAAGGCATGGCCGATGTCGCGCAGCATCTGCTCGGCGGCGGGACGGATGTCGATCTCGGCGCCTGTGACGCCCAACGCCTTCATCAGCGCCCAGGCGTTGGACTTCGTCCCGTCCGACGTCGCGAAGCCCGGCATGGTGAAAGCCAGAATGCCGGTACGCGGCAGCTCCAGCCGGTCAAAGGCGCGACAGGCGACCAGCAACGCCTGCGTCGAATCCAGCCCGCCCGAGACGCCGATCACCAGGGTCTTCGACCCCGTCGCCGTCATCCGCCGCATCAGGCCCTGGACCTGAATGTTGAAAGCCTCGAAACAGTCCTGATCCAGACGCGCCGCATCGTCCGGCACGAAGGGGAAGCGGTCCAGCGGACGGATCAGGGCGCCGCTCGGTCCCGCACCCGCCTCGAACGGAACGACCCTCGCGGCCTCGCCTTCCAACCGGGCGCAATCGGCGAAGGTGCCGTTGCGCAGCCGGTCCAGACCGATGCGGCCCACGTCCACGTCAGCGATGGTCAGATGGCTGTGCAGGGCAAAGCGCTCGCCCTCGGCCAGACGGGCGCCCAGTTCATGGATGGTCGCCTGACCGTCCCAGGCCAGGTCCGTGGTGCTCTCGCCCCAGCCCGAGGCGGCGAAGACATAGGCCGACAGGGTGCGCGCCGACTGGCTGGCGCACAGCAGGGCGCGTTCGTCCGCCTTGCCGATGACGATGTTGGAAGCCGACAGGTTGCACAGGATGCGCGCCCCCGCGAGCGCCGCCCGCGTCGACGGCGGCTGCGGCGCCCAGAAGTCCTCGCAGATCTCGACCGCAAAGACGAAGCCCGGCCGGTTGGTCGCCTCGAAGATCAGACCCGGCGCGAAATCGACGCTCGCACCGTTCAGGACGACGGCGTCCTCGCTGCGGCTGGCGGCCGGCGCGAACCAGCGCTTCTCGTAGTATTCGCGATAGTTGGGCAGGTAGGTCTTGGGGACCACGCCCAGCACCTCGCCCCCGCCCAGCACGACGGCGCAGTTGAACAGGGCGTCGCCGTTGCGGACCGGCGCGCCGATCACGGCGATCACCCCCGCCGCATCCGCCGCCTCGGCCAGCCGCGCCACCTGGCGCTCCACCTCTTCCAGCAGGGCCGCCTGCATGTGCAGGTCGTCGATGGCGTAGGCGCTCAGCGACAGCTCGGGGAAGACCAGCAGGTCCACGCCCGCCTCGCCCGCCTGACGGATCAGCCGCTCATGCTCTTCGGCGTTGGCGGCCGGGTCGGCGACATGGACCACCGGGGTCGCGGCGGCGACGCGCACGAAGCCGTGGCTGCGCGGGGCGTGGAAGGGATGCGTCTCGGACTTCGCCATCAATCTTTCCGCTCATCCCGGCGGACGCCGGGACCCAGTGAGAGCCGCGAAGCGCGGCGCCCGATCTCTAGGACCGTTCGATCAATATAGGGTTGCGACCCGAAGCCAAAGCGCCCGCGCCCGGCCGCCGGGACAAAGGAACGCGCGTGACCTGCGAACCGCTGTCGGCTAAGGCTCACCCCATGAGCGATACGCCCAAAAAAGGCTGGTTCCAGCGACTGAGCGCGGGTCTGTCCCGGTCTTCCAAGCAGATGACCGAACAGGTCGTCTCGACCTTCGTGAAGGAGCCCCTGTCCGAAGAGGCGCTGGAGCGTCTGGAAGAGCACCTGATCGAGAGCGATCTCGGCCCCGCCGCCTCGGCCCGCATCGTCGAGCGCTTCCGCGAGCTGCGCTTCGGCAAGTCGTCCGACGAGCGCGAGATCAAGGAGGCCCTGGCCGAGGCCGTGGCCGCCGAACTGACGCCGCGTCAGGCGACCTTCGACCCGCTCAGCGGGCCCAAGCCCTATGTCGTCCTCTTCGTCGGGGTGAACGGCTCGGGCAAGACCACGACCCTGGGCAAGATCGCCTCGGACCTGACCGCCAAGGGCGCCAAGGTGATGATCGTCGCCGGCGACACCTTCCGCGCGGCCGCCCGCGAACAGCTCAAGGTCTGGGCCGACCGCGCCGGCGCCCATTTCGAGAGCCGCCGCGACGGCGCCGACGCCGCCGGGCTCGCGTTTGACGCCTATACCAAGGCCAGGGCCGAGGGCTACGACGTGGTCCTGATCGACACCGCCGGGCGCTTGCAGAACAAGTCGACCCTGATGGACGAACTGCTGAAGATCGTCCGCGTGCTGAAAAAGGTCGACGCCGACGCCCCGCACGAGACCCTGCTGGTGCTGGACGCCACCGTGGGCCGCAACGCCCTGGAGCAGGAAAAGATCTTCGGCCGCACCGCCTATGTCTCGGGCGTGGTCATGACCAAGCTGGACGGCACCGCGCGCGGCGGCGTTCTGGTCCCCGTGGCCCAGGCCTCGGACGCCCCGATCAAGCTGATCGGCGTCGGCGAAGGCGTCGATGACCTGCAACCCTTCGACGCGCGCGCGTTTTCCCGGTCTCTGGTCGGGCTCGAGGACTGAGTGATGAGTGAAGCCGTCGAAACCAAGCGTCCGCAGTGGATCCGTCAGGCCGTCGATTTCGGCGCCCTGATCGCCTTCATGGCCGCCTATTTCATCACCCGCGACATGATCAAGGCCACCTGGGTCCTGGTCATCGCCTCGGCCATCGCCCTGGCGGTCGGCTTCGTGCTGGAACGTCGTCTGGCGCCCATGCCCCTGATCACCGGCGGCTTCGCCCTGGTCTTCGGCGCCCTGACCATCCTCACCGACGACGACCTGTTCGTGAAGCTGAAGCTGACGGTGCAGAACGGCCTGCTGGCCGCCGTGCTGCTGGGCTCGCTGCCGTTGAACAAGTCGCCGTTCAAGGCCCTGCTCGGCTCGGCCATCAAGGTGACCGACGCCGCCTGGCGCACCCTCACCCTGCGCTACGGCCTCTATTTCCTGTGCGTCGCCATCGCCAACGAGGTCTTCCGCAGTCCGACCGCCGTCACCGCCATCTGGTCGGCGCTGAACCTGGGCGCCCCCGACCCCAACGGCGTCTGGACCGCCTTCCGCGGCGTCCTGTGGATCGCCGCCTCCATCTTCGGCCTGTGCCAGGTGCCATTGATCATGAAGAACATGATCAAGGACGAAGAGCCCGGCCCCATCTCGCCCGATACGGGGCTCTAGGGAACCGTCAGCATTCTGACGACCTAAACCGTGGCGACTGCTCGGCGCCCTGGCTCTTTTGCCGGGGCCTCAAGTAGCGCGAAGCGCGGTAGGCCCCAGACAAAATGTCTTCAAACCGTCAGGCTTACCGTCGTCAAAGCGTAAAGCGCGGCTGTTAGCTGTCGCGCCATGTCCGACCCTCTCCTCGCGGTCGGAACAGGGATCGAAGACAATGGTCAAGTCAGGCAAGCAGGCGAAGATCAAGGGCGGGCTGGCGGAATCGCCCAGCCATCTGATGCACCGGGTGCTGCAGCTGGCGCTCGACATCTACGCCGAGGAAGCCGGGCCCGACGGCCTGACCCAGCGCCAGTTCGCGGTGCTGGAGGCGGTGTCGGTGCGCTCGGGCCTGACCCAGACCGATCTGGTCAAGGCCACCGGCATCGACCGCTCGACCCTGGCCGATCTGGTCGCCCGCATGACCGCCAGGGGCCTGCTGGAACGCGAGCGCTCGGCCCTGGACGCCCGCGCCAAGGCGGTGCGCCTGTCCGAGGCCGGTCAGGCCGCTCTGGAAGCCGCCCGCCCCCGCGTCGAGGCCGCCGACAAGCGCATCCTGGCCCTGCTGCCCAAGGCCCGCCGCGAAGGCTTCCTGGACCTGCTGACCAGCCTGACCGAGGCCGCCGACGCCGCCCCAGAACAGGCCAAAGCCGAAGCCAAGGCGGCCAGGAAGGCGGCCAAGGAAGCCCGCAAGGCCGAGAAAGCCGCCAAGAAGGCGCTGGACGCCGGAAAGCCGAAAAAGAAGAAGAAGGCCGCTGCAGCGACGACTGAGCCCGTCGTCGCCGAAGCCGTGGTTATCCCGCTGAAGGATGCGGCGAAGGGCTAGACCCGAATATCCAGCAGGGAGCCGGGCCGCTGATAGCGCGCGGTGGACGGGGCTTCGGGCGTCTGCACCGACCGCACCGGCGTGTCCGCGCGCGTTTCGACCGGCGCGGCGACGGGCGCCGGCGCGCTCATGCCCATGGCCGCGCGGAAGAAGGCGGACTGGGAGGTTCTCAGCGCATGGGCCGCGCCGCCTGCGGGAGGCGGGAAGGCCGGGCGTTCTGACGGGATCGCGGACATGGGCCGACGATCCGTCCAAAGCCTCTAGATATGGTTAATGCGCGATTCACCCTGTTTCGCGCGGATCGCCTCTAGCGCGGCGGCGCCTTCAGGGCGTCCACCAGCTTCTGCAGGTCGGCGTCCGTCAGCACCGGCCCCGAGGACTTGGCGACGATGGTCCCATAGGCGTCCACCGCAAAGCTTTCCGGCACGCCCGAGACCCCCAGGTCCAGCCCCGCCCGCCCCTCGCGGTCCACCAGCACCAGGGCGTAGGGATCGCCCAGTTCGTCGAGGAAAGCGCGCGTGGCGACCGGCTCGTCCTTGTAGGCCACGCCGATGACGTTGATCCCCTGGGCCTTCAGCTGCATCAGCTGAGGGTGCTCCAGACGACAGGGCGCGCACCAGCTGGCGAACAGGTTGACGATCATCGGCTTGCCGACGCCCGCCGTCTTCAGGTCCAGACGCTGATCGGTCTCAACCTCGCCTTGCAGGATGGGCAGGACGGTCTCGGGAATGGGCTGACCGACCAGGGCGTCGGGCTTGTACTCGCGCCCCTCGCCGGGCGCCCCGGACAGGGTGTTCAGCTGGAACATCAGAAAGACGCCCAGGGCGACGAGCGCCGCGATGGGGACCAGGGCGAACCAGCGGTTCATTTGCGGGCCTCTTCCAGACGGGCCAGCTCGCGCTTCCAGCGCCGGGCGGCGATCAGGGCGCGTATCGAAATCGCCGCCAGAGCCGCCGCGCTGATCGCCCAGGACGACCAGACGAAGACGCCGTAGGGGCTCATGTCGAGATCCGGCATCGGCGGCTCCTCTAGGCTTCTTGGGCGGCGCGGGCGCGTAGGGACAGGACGCGACGGCGGCGCACCTCGGTGCGGATCGAGGTCAGCCAGACGGCCCCGAACAGCATCCCGTAGGCCGCCATCATGGTCAGCAGGGGCACCAGATAGGCCGGGTCCAGACTGGTCCCGCCCGCGCGCAGCAGCGAGGCCGGCTGATGCAGGGTGTTCCACCAGTCGACCGAGAACTTGACGATGGGCAGGTTGATCAGGCCGACCAGCCCCAAAACGGCGGCGGCGCGCCCGGCCTTCTGCTCATCGTCGATCGAGGCGCGCAGGGCCATGTAGCCGAGGTAAAACAGGAACAGCACCAGGACGCTGGTCAGACGCGCGTCCCATACCCACCAGGTCCCCCACATGGGCTGGCCCCACAGCGAGCCGGTGATCAGGGCCAGACCCGTCAGGACCGCGCCCGGCAGGGCGGCGGCGCGCGCGGCGGCGTCGGCCAGCGGATGGCGGAACACCAGGGCGAAGAAGCTGGACAGGCCCAGGGCGGCATAGGCGCCCAGCCCCAGGGTCGCGGCAGGCACATGGACGAACATGATCCGCACCGTGTCGCCCTGCTGATAGTCGGCGGGCGCGGCGAAGCTGAGCCAGGTCCCGACCGCCAGCAGGACAAGCGCCAGCCCCCACAGCACCGGGGTCAGCGGGCGGGTGAAGCGCATGAAGCGGTCGGGATTGGCGAGGCCGAACATGGTCCGCCGATTACGCGGCGCGGCGGGGAACGGCAAGCGCCCCCCGCGCGTGGTCCATCGTCGCGATCAGAGCTTCAGCCCGTGCTCGGCGGCCAGGGCCTCCAGCTTGACCATCGGACGCGGCCCCCAGTGGGCGATGACTTCCGAGGCGGCCAGCGACCCCAGGGCGCCGGCTTCGGCCAGGCTCAGGCCGCGCGCCAGACCCAGCAGGACGCCGGCGGCGTACTGGTCGCCCGCGCCCGTGGTGTCGACCACCTTGTCGACGGGGAAGGCGGCGACCTCGACCCGCTCCTCGCCGCGGAAGATGACCGAGCCCTTTTCACCGCGCGTCACGGCGGCGACCTCGACGATGCGGCCCAGGTGGGCAGCGGCGTGGTCGAAGTCCTCGGTCTCGAACAGGGCGTGCAGCTCGCCTTCGTTGGCCAGAACGATGTCGGCCGAGGCCTCGATGAAGGCCAGCAGCTCGGCGCGCCAGCGATGGACGACAAAGCTGTCCGACAGGGTGATGGCGACCTTGCGGCCCGCGGCGTGGGCGGCGGCGGCGGCGGCCTCGAAGGCGGCGCGGGCCGGGGCCGGGTCGAACAGATAGCCTTCCAGATAGACGATGGCGCTGTCGCCGATCAGGTCCGCGTCGATGTCGGCGGTCGTCAGCTGGTTGGCGGCGCCGAGGAAGGTGCACATGGTGCGCTGGGCGTCGGGCGTGACATTGATCAGGCACCGGCCGGTGCCGAAGCCGGCGCCCGCGCCGCCTTCCAGAACCGGCGTGTCGAAGTGGACGTGGGCGGCGCGGATGTCGTGGCTGAAGACCTCGCCCAGGGTGTCCTGGGCCACCTTGCCGATATAGGCCGCGCGACCGCCGAACGAGCCGACGCCCGCCACGGTGTTGCCGGCCGACCCGCCCGAGGCCTCAACCCCCGCCGCCATGGCGTCATAGAGGGCCGCGCTCTGGGCCTCGTCCACCAGCTGCATCGAGCCGGGCGTCAGGCCCTGGGCCTCGAGGAAGGCGGGCTCGCACGGGCTCAGCACGTCGACGATGGCGTTGCCGACGGCGCAGACGTCGAAGCGGGCGGTAGCGTTGTTCTGGGTCATGCGCGCCCCATAGCGGGACAGAGCGCGCGACGCCAGCGCCGGGCTTTTCGCGGTCGCCGAAAACAGCCTATGCAGTCCGGCCTGAGGAGTTTTTCGCATGACCGAAGTCGCCGTCCTGACCCCCGATCCCGCCGATCCCTCCTACGCCGGGCAATGGCCAGGCGTTCTGGACCGGCTGTCGGCGGCGCTCGCCACGGCGGGGATCAAGGCCCGTCCGACGCCCTGGACCGAGCATGTCGAGAGCGCCCATGGCCTGATGGACTATCCCCTGGTCCTGCCCCTGATCGTCTGGGGCTACCACCGCGACCACGAGCACTGGCTTCAGGCCTGCGCGACCTGGGCCGAGGCCGGCGCGCCCCTGGCCAATCCCGCCGAGGTCCTGCGCTGGAACTCGGACAAGCGCTACCTGGCCCGGCTGGCGGAAAAGGGCGTGGCCATCCCGCCGACCATCTGGACCGACCACGCCAGCCCCGCCGTGGTCGAGGCCGCCTTCGCCGCCACCGGCGCCGAGCAGCTAATCGTCAAGCCGACCGTGTCCGGCGGCGCCTGGCGCACGCTCAAGGTCACGGCCGGCGATTTGCTGGAACAGGTGCTGTCCGACGCCCCGGTCGGCGGGGCCATGGTACAGCCCTTCCTGCCGACCATCGCCACCGAAGGCGAAACCTCCCTGCTCTTCTTCGGCGGCGAACTGAGCCACGTGGTCAACAAGCGCCCGGCCCACGCCGACGAGTTCCGCATCCAGGTCCAGTACGGCGGCCAGTACCAGCGGCTGGATCAGGCCCCCGAGGGCGCCCTGGCCCTGGCGGAACGGACGCTGGCGGCCATCGACGAGCCCCTGCTCTACGCCCGCATCGACATGGTGCCGGACGCCGACGGCCAGTGGCTGCTGATGGAGGCCGAGTTGATCGAGCCCGACTTCTACCTCGGAGCCGCCCCCGAGGCCGGCGCCCGCATCGGCCGGGCGGTGGCGCAGCGGCTGGGTCTGTAGCAGCCCACCCCTTCTTCTTCCGTCATCCTCCGGCAAGCGGCGCAGCCGCGCAGACCGGGGGACCCAGCGGCGCCCGGAGGGCGAAAGCCCCACGTGCCACGCTTGCAGCTAAAGATCGCCTTCGGCGCCGCTGGGTCCCCCGGTCTCGCTGCGCTCGCCGGAGGATGACGAACTCAAACCCCGACGAAACTCGCCCGCGACGGGCACAGGTCGGCGATCACGCAGGCCCCGCACTTGGGCCGCTGCGCCAGGCAGGTGTAGCGGCCGTGCAGGATCAGCCAGTGGTGCGCCTTGGGCAGCCAGGCCTCGGGCACGACCTTGTGCAGCTGCTGCTCGACCTTGTCCGGCGTCGCGGCGTTGGCCAGCCCCAGCCGGTGCGAGACACGGAAGACGTGGGTGTCCACCGCGATGGCCGGCTCGATCCCCAGTTCGTTCAGCACCACGCTGGCGGTCTTGCGCCCCACGCCGGGCAGAGCCTGCAGGTCGGCGCGGTTCAGCGGCACCTCGCCGCCATGTTGTTCGACCAGCATCCGCGCCGCCGCGATGACGTTCCTCGCCTTAGTGCGATAGAGGCCGATGGAGGCGATCAGCGGGATCAGCCCCTCCTCGCCCAGGGCCAGCATCTTCTGCGGGGTGTCGGCGACGGCGAACAGGGCCTTGGTCGCCTTGTTGACCCCCACGTCGGTCGCCTGGGCCGACAGGGCCACGGCCACCACCAGGGTGTAGGGATTGACGAAGTCCAACTCGGTCTTCGGGTCCGGCATGATCCCCGACAGGCGGACGAAGATCTCCTCGACCCGATCCTCGTCCGGCGGCCAGCCGATGATCGCCCCGACCGGCGCCCTCTTCGGCGCGCGCGACCGCTTTCCCTTGGGCGGGGTCAGAGCAGCGCGGACAGCCTTGGCGGCGGGACGGGGGCGGACGGTCATGCCCTCGCTTCGCCTTCCGCGCGCGCGGCGTCAACCGGGCGCCGCCGACACGGTGCGACGAATTCGCGCAGGCGCCCCTTGTATTTTGGACGGTCCTGTCCATTTTACGCGCCGAAATCGAAGCGAGCTGTCTCCCCATGGCCCTCCCCGTCCCTCTGAAGAAACGCCTGCCCCTGATCGTCGGCGGCGTCGTCGGCCTCGCCCTGATCGCCGGCGGCGTGGTCTGGTGGCAGGGCAAGCAGCGCTGGGAGGCGACCGACAACGCCTTCGTCCAGGCCGACACCGTCGCCGTCAGTCCCCGTATCAACGGCGAGGTGATCGAGGTCCTGGTCAAGGACAACCAGCGCGTCGAGGCCGGTCAGGTCCTGGCCCGTCTGGACGACGCCGACGCCAAGGCCGCCCTGGTCCAGGCCCAGGCCAATCTGGCCGCCCTGACCGCCGCCGTGGCCAATGTCGACGCCCGCGCCGAGCAGGAACAGGCCAACATCGCCGCCCGCGCCGCCGCCGTCACCCAGGCCCAGGCCCAGGCCGGTCTGGCCCGCGCCGAAGTCGACCGCTACGGCAAGCTGGCTGAACAGGGCTGGGTGTCGCAGCAGCGCATCGAAACCCAGCGCGCCACGGCCGAAACCGCCCGCGCCACGGTCGCCCAGGCCCAGGCCGCCCTGACCGCCGAACAGCGCACCGCCGCCGTCCTCGGCTCGACCCGCAGCCAGAGCGTCGCCGCCGTCGAGCAGGCCCGCGCCCTGGTCGATCAGGCCCAGCTGACCCTGGACCGCACCGTCATCCGCGCCCCGGTCGCCGGGGTCGTGGGCGCTCGCGGCGTCCGCGTCGGCCAGGTGGTTCAGGCCGGCGGACAGATGATGTCCATCGTCCCCCTGCAGGACACCTACGTCGTCGCCAACTTCAAGGAGACCCAGGTCGGCCGCATGCGCCTGGGACAGGAAGTCGAGATCAAGGCCGACGCCTTCCCCGGCCAGGCCATCGTCGGCCGCATCGACAGCTTCGCCCCGGCCACCGGCTCAGAGTTCGCCCTGATCCCGGTCGAGAACGCCACCGGCAACTTCACCAAGATCACCCAGCGCGTTCCGGTCCGCATCGTCGTCGACCGCCGCGCCTCGGGCGAGCCCGTCGTCCTGCGTCCCGGCCTGTCGGTCGAGGTCAAGGTCGATCTCAAGAGCCAGGGCGGCGCCGCCTTCGCCGACGCCCATCTGGGCCAGGTTGAAACCGCGTCGCTGGACACGGCCCGGTGACCGACGCCGCCGTTCCGGCGGGCGCTCCGGCCGACGCGACCGCCCGGCCGGAGATCAACTGGCCTGTCCTGCTGCTCGGCTTCGCCGGCATGGTCATCGGCCAGTTCATGGCCATCCTGGACATCCAGATCGTCGCCGCCTCCCTGCCGCAGATCCAGGCCGGCGTCGGCGCCTCGGCTGACGAGATCAGCTGGATCCAGACCGCCTATCTGATCCCCGAGGTCGTGATGATCCCCCTGTCGGGATACCTGTCGCGGCTGTGGGGCACGCAGAAGCTCTTCCTCGCCTCCTGCGTCGGCTTCCTGATCATGAGCGTGGCCGTCGGCTTGTCGTCGTCAGTCGAGATGATGATCTTCTTCCGCGCGCTGCAGGGCTTCCTCGGCGGGGCCATGATCCCGACCGTCTTCGCCGTGGCCTTCACCGCCTTCCCGCCCGAGAAGCGCGTCACCGCCAGCGTCATCATGGGTCTGATCGTCACCCTGGCCCCCACCGTCGGTCCGACCCTGGGCGGTCACCTGACGGAATGGCTCAGCTGGCGCTGGCTCTTCTTCATCAACATCTTCCCCGGCGTGATCGTCCTCTTCCTGGTCGGCCGCTACGCCCATTTCGACAAGGGCGACGCCTCGCTGGCCAAGGGCTTTGACTGGTGGGGTCTGGGCCTCATGGCGGCCTTCCTGATGAGCCTGCAATTCGTGCTGGAGGAAGGGGCCAAGAACGACTGGTTCGCCGACGACCACATCCTGCTGCTCAGCCTGGTGGCCGTGATCTGCGGCCCGGCCTTCATCTGGCGCTCGCTGGTCTATTACAACCCGATCGTCGAGCTGCGCGCCTTCGCCAACCGCAACTTCGTCGTCGGGGTCATCATGACCTTCATCGTCGGCGCGGCCCTGTTCGGCGGCACCTTCCTGCTGCCCCTCTTCCTCGGCCGGGTGCGTGACTATTCGGCGGCCGAGGTCGGCACCACCATGGTGGTCTCCGGTCTGGCCATGTTCGCCACGGCGCCCTTCGCCGGGCGTCTGGTGCGGCTGCTTGATCCCCGCATCCTGATGTTCCTCGGCTTCATCCTCTGCGCCTGGGGCATGTGGGACGCGCGCCTGGTCACGGACGAGTGGGGCTTCTGGGAGTTCGCCGGGGTTCAGGCCGTGCGCGGCTGCGGCGTCATGATCGCCATGATCGCCTCGCAACAGGTGACCATGTCCACCCTGCCGCCGAACATGGTCAAGAACGCCTCGGGCCTGGTGAACCTGTCCCGCAACGTCGGAGGCGCCTTCGGCCTGGCCATCCTCAACACCTCCCTGACCCAGAACTCGGCCCTGCACATGGTCGAGCTGACCAGCGCCATCAACCAGTCCGACGCCGCCGTCAGGAACATGATCGCCGGCCTGGCCCAGCGCTTCTCGGGCTCCATCGACCCCCAGGCTTCGGCGATGAAGGCCTTCTACGGCATGCTGCAGAAGCAGGCGACGACCCTAGCCTTCGGCGACGCCTTCGCCCTGCTGGCCATCGCCTGCGCCTGCGCCGCCTTCGTCACCCTGCTGTCCAAGCCGGGCAAGCCCGACCCCTCGGCCGGCCCGTCCGAGGTCCACTGATGCCCCGCGCCCCCGGTCAGATCGACGAGCTCAAGAGCGCGGCCATTCTTCAGGCCGCCTCGGACCTGTTCGTGGAAAAGGGCGCGGGCGCCTCGATGACCGAGATCGCCCGACGCGCGGGCGTGTCGAAACAGACCCTCTACAACCGCTTTCCCACCAAGACCGACATCGGCCGGGCCCTGGCGGCCCAGCGTTCGGACGCCGTCACCGCGCCGCTGAAGTCCGGGGCCCCGCCCGAAGAGGTCCTGACCGCCATCGCCGAGACCCTGATCAGCAAGATCTGCCGCGAGGGCAAGGGCGCCTCCCTGCGCGGAGTGGCCCTGATGTCGCCCGAAGCCCCCGAACTGGCTCGCGCCATCTATGACGCCGGGCCGGGCGAAAGCGTGCGCCGCATCGCCGCCTGGCTGAGCGAACAGGACCGTCTTGGCCTGCTGAGCGTGCCCGATCCCGCCGCCGCCGCCGAGATGTTCGCCGGCATGGTCCTGGGCCACGGCCACCTGCGCGCTGTCCTGGGCCTGCCTCATCCGCACGAGGACGACGCCCCGGCCCGCGCCCGCGAGACCGCCCGCCGCTTCATCCGCGCCTTCGCCCCGAACTAGTCCGGGGTTTGGCCCCGGCCCCGGATCGGCGTAAAGCGCCGAGGTCTGTCTGCCCCCCTCGCGGAGTTCCCCATGCTGATCCACCTGTCGTCCTGGCCCGAAATCGACGCGCGCCTGAAGGACGGCGCCGCCCTGTCGAGGACCGTCATCGTGCCGATCGGCTCGAACGAGCAGCATGGCCCGACCGGCCTGCTGGGCACCGACTGGCTCTGCCCCGAGATCATCGCCCACGCCGCCGAGAAGGGCGACGAGCGCCTGATCGTGGCCCCGACCTTCAACATCGGCATGGCCCAGCACCACCTGGCCTTCCCCGGCACCATCAGCCTGCGCCCCTCGACCTTCATGGCCGCCATCACCGACTGGGTGTCGTCCCTGGCCCGCCACGGCTTCGAGCGCATCTATTTCCTCAACGGCCACGGCGGCAACGTCGCCACCATCGAAGCCACCTTCGCCGAGATCTACGCCGAGTGGTCCTTCGTCGAGGAGCGTCCTCCATTTGTCCTGAAGCTGCGCAACTGGTGGGACCTGCCCGGCGTGCACAAACTGTGCGAGGAGATCTTCCCCGTCGGCCATGGCGCCCACGCCACGCCCTCCGAGATCGCCGTCACCCAGGCCGCCTATCCCGACCATATCAAGACGGCCGACTACAGCCCCAAGATCGCCCCCATGGGCCCGATCCGCGACGCGCTCGACTACCGCGCCCGCTTCCCCGACGGCCGCATCGGCTCGGACCCGGCCCAGGCCAGCCCCGAGAAGGGCCAGACCATCATCGACGCCTCCATCCCGGCCCTGATCCAGGACGTCTCGGCCTTCGCCGCCGAAGTCCTGCCCTGAAGCTGAAGGGGCCTGATCCGCTTGCCCCGCGCGCGGAACAGGCCCAGGCTCCCCGCATGAACCCCATTGCTCGCGCCGCCCGCACCGCCCGCGCCGGACAGGAGACCGCCGAGGCCTCGGCCCAGGTCATCGCCCGGCGTCTGGCCATCATGGGCGAGGCCCTGGCCGATCCCCTGAACGCCGATCATGCGGAACTGGGCCGGATGGGCGCGGAAAAGGTCGAGGCCCTGACGGCCTCGGCCGGGGCCATGGCGTCCGGCGCCCTCGATCTGGCCGATCAGGGCCGCCGCATCGCCGACCGCGAGGGGCTGGAAGCCTCGGCCCACCTGGCGCGGCTCGCAAAGACGGACAGTCTGGCCGGGGCGGCGGCGCTGCAGGCCGCCTGGGGCGTGGGCCTCTGGTCCCGCGCCCTGTCCGACAGCTGGGACCTGGGAAACACCATGCTGAAGCTGCAGGCCCAGGCCCTGTCGCCCATCCACGCCGCCGCCGTAGCCAACGCCCGGCGCCTGAAGAAGTAGCCTGGCTCGCGCGGCCGTGATGGAACGCCGCCCCCCTTTGCCGGTTGCCCTGTCTCCACCTGCGCGAAGGAGCCCGGCATGGCCGAGAAAGATCCCAAGACGCCCTACCCCGGCATGATGGGCGACGGGACCGAGGAGCAGAACCTCAACCAGCCCGGCGATCCATCCAAGCGGATCACGGAGGAAGAGGTCGACGAAGCCTTCACCAAGGACCCGAAGATCGTCCCGAAGGAATAACCCGCCCTCAGGCCGTCCGGATGATCCCGCCCCTGGCCTCCACCGGCCAGGGCGTCAGCTTGCCGCCCGCGCAGGGTCCGCCGACGCAGGCGCCCGACAGCGGCTCGAACACCGCCCCGTGCCAGCCGCACAGGATCAGCGACCCGTCCGGCGTCAGATAGCGGTCCAGCTCCATGGCGATGGAGAAGCCCGCGTGCGGGCAGCGGTCGACCCAGCCGGCCACCGCCCCGTCCTTCTTGACCACAAAGCCGTGGAAGAAGGCCTCCCCGATCTGCAGCACGAAACCGCGCGAGCCGGGATCATTAATGTCCGTCTCGGCGCACAGGGGCACGTTGGGCGGCGTCTTCCAGACCCGCTTGCGCTCCGGGGTTTCCGGCGCGGCGATCTCTTCGGCCACTATTCGCGCTCGGGTTTCAGCGGGCGGCTCATCAGGCTCTCGATCGCCTGATCCACCGTCAGTTCGCCCGCCAGCACCGCCGCCGTCGCCTCGCAGATGGGCGTATCCACGCCCAGCCGACGCGTCAGTTCGCGAACGGCCGGCGCGCTCTCATAGCCCTCGGCCACCGAGCGCTTGCCTTCCAGCGCCTGCTCGACGCTGAGGCCCTGCCCCAGGGCCAGACCCAGGCTCATGTTGCGCGATTGCGGGCTGGAGCAGGTCAGCACCAGATCGCCGAGGCCGCAAAGCCCCGCCGCCGTCTCGGCCTTGCCGCCCAGGGCCGTGGCCACACGGACGATCTCGGCGAAGCCGCGCGTGATGACGGCGGCGTGGGCGCTGCGGCCCAGTTCGCGGCCCTCGACGATGCCGCAGGCGATGGCCAGCACGTTCTTCAGCGCCCCGCCCGTCTCGGCCCCGATCAGGTCGTCGGCGTAATAGGGCCGGAACACCGGCCCCGACAGGGCGCCCGCCAGGGCCTCGGCCATAGCCGCGTCGGCGCAGGCCAGGGTCACGGCGCTGGGCAGGCCCCGCGCCACCTCGGCGGCGAAGCTCGGCCCCGACAGCACGGCCGCCGTCGCTGACGGAATCGTCTCGGCCAGCACGTCGGTCATCAGCTTCAGCGAGCCGCGTTCAATGCCCTTGGCGCACAGGATGATGGGCAGGCCGGGCCGCGCATAGGGCGCGAAGGCCGCCAGCGTCGCCCGCATGTGCTGGGCCGGCGGCACGGCCAGGATCAGGTCGCAGTCGGCCAGATCGGCCAGATCCGAGGTGACGTTAATGGCCGCGTCCAGCTCGACCCCTGGCAGGAAGGCGTCGTTCATCCGCCGCGTGCGGATGCTCTCGATCACCTCGGGCTCGCGCGCCTGCAGGACGACCGCCAGGCCCGCCGCCGCCGCGCTCTGCGCCAGGGCCGTGCCCCATGCGCCGCCGCCAATTACGCCTGCCGTATGAAATTCCATGTCTTCTCCGGTCCCCCGACCACCGCCTGGACGAAGGCCCGTCAGGCCTTCGCGCCCTTGCGGCCCGTTTTCTTGTGCACAGGATCGGCGTTCGCGCGCGCCTCGTCCAGAGGCCATCGCGGCCGGGCGGCGACATCAATGTCCGAGGTCAGGCCTTTTTCCAGCCGCTCCGCCCCCGCCAGGGCGATCATGGCCGCATTGTCGGTGCAATAAACCATGGGCGGCGCCAGGAAGCTGAAGCCGTGCTTCGTCGCCAGATCCTCCAGCGTGCGCCGGATCGTCTTGTTCGCGGCCACGCCGCCCGCGACGACGAAATGCAGACGCCCATTCTTGACCCCTACCGCCTCGCGCACGGCGCTCGGCTGCTTGAGGGCGCCCTCCGCTTTTTCAAGCTCCGGGTGCGCCTCGGCATAGGCCAGCATGGCCCGCTCGGTCCGCTCAGCCAGCTGGCGCGCGATCGCCTTCTGCACCGCGTCGGCCAGATCGGCCCGGTCCTGCTCGCTCGTACAGGTCTGGGCCAGCCGTGAGGCCGCCGTCTTCAGCCCCGAGAAGGAGAAGTCGCAGTCCTTGCGCCCCAGCAGGGCGCGCGGCAGGTCGAAGCGCGAACCGTCGCCCTTCTGGGCCAGCTTCTCCAGCGCCGGCCCGCCCGGATAGCCCAGCCCCATGGCCTTGGCGATCTTGTCGAAGGCCTCGCCGGCCGCGTCGTCGATGGTCGTGCCCAGCCGGCTCATGTCGCCGATGCCGCGCACCTCCAGCAGCTGGCAGTGCCCGCCCGAGACCAGCAGCAGCAGGAAGGGATAGGACGTCTCCGCCCCCAGCCGCGCCGACACCGCATGGCCCTCCAGATGGTTGACCGCGATCAGCGGCAGGTCGCGCGCCAGGGCCACGGCCTTGCCGTAGCTCAGCCCCACCATGACTCCGCCGACCAGACCCGGCCCCGCCGTCGCCGCCACCCCGTCGAGGGCCGCGTAGTCGATCCCGGCCTCGGCCATGGCCCGGCGCGCCACACCGTCGATCATCTCGACATGGCTGCGGGCGGCGATTTCCGGCACCACCCCGCCAAAGGCGGCGTGTTCGTCGATCTGGCTGTGAATGACGCTGGACAGGACCTCGGCGCCGGACGCCGACAGCCGCACCACAGAGGCGGCGGTCTCGTCGCAGCTGGTCTCCAGACCCAGCACGGTCAATCCGTCCGACCGCCGTTCGGTTGCCCCCGTCGTTCCGCTGCTATAGTCCGCGCCAGTGTTCATCGGGTCGAGGTAGCGGCCCGGTTCCCCTTTCGCAACGGCTGCGCGACCTCATGACCCCGCTTCTTCGCATCGGCACCCGCCGCTCCAGGCTGGCCCTGGCCCAGTCCGGCATGATGCAGCGCGCCATCGGCCGCGCCCTGGGCGTCGCCGACGACCAGATCGAACAGCTTGTTCCTCTGGTCGAGATCGTCACCACCGGCGACCGCATCCAGGACCGCCGCCTGCTGGAAGTCGGCGGCAAGGCCCTGTTCACCAAGGAGATCGAAGAAGCCCTGCTGGACGGCCGCGTCGACGTCGCCGTCCACTCCATGAAGGACGTCCCCGCCGAACAGCCTGACGGTCTGGCCATCGCCGCCGTGCCGGAACGCGAGGACGCCCGCGACGGCTTCATCAGCGAACATTTCGCCAGCTTCGCCGACCTGCCCCACGGCGCCCGCCTGGGCACCGCCTCCCTGCGGCGCCAGGCCCAGGCCCTGGCCCTGCGCCCCGACCTGCAGATCGAGATGCTGCGCGGCAATGTCGACACCCGGCTGAAGCGGCTCAGGGACGGCGACTTCGACGCCATCCTGCTGGCCTGCTCGGGCCTCAACCGTCTCGGCTTCTCCGAGGTCATCCGCGAGCGCCTGTCGCTCGACGCCTTCCTGCCCGCCCCGGGCCAGGGCGCCCTGGCCATCCAGACCCGCGAGGGCGACGCCGACGCCGACTGGACCCGCGCCCTCAACCATGACCTGACCGCCCTGGCCGTCGCCGCCGAGCGCGGGGCCATGACCGCGCTGGAGGGCTCGTGCCGCACCGCCATCGGCGCCTACGCCCTGATCGAGGGCGACGTTCTGCGCCTGACCACCGAAATGCTCAGCCCCGACGGCTCGGCCCGCTGGCGCCGCGTCGGCGAAATCTCCGGCGTCACGGCCGCGACCGCCCTCGACCACGCCCGCTCGCTCGGCCTGCGCCTCGGCGCCGAGGTCCAGGCCGAGGCCGGCGACCAGAAGATCGACCTCTAGGCCATGCGGCCGATCCGCCGCGTCTGGATCACCCGCGCCCAGCCCGGCGCCGCGCGCACCGCCGCGCGTCTGACGGCGCTCGGCTTCACGCCCGTCGTCGCCCCCCTGTTGGCCATCCGCCCCCTGCCCGACGCCCTCGACGCGGCGCCGGACTTCGCCGCCGTCGCGGCCCTGGCCTTCACCAGCCCCAATGGCGTCGAGGCCTTCGCGGCCCTGACGCCCGCCTTGCGTGACCGCCCCGTCTTCGCTGTCGGCGACGCCACCGCCGAGGCCGCCCGCGAGGCGGGCTTCAAGAACGCCCGCTCGGCCGCCGGCGACATCCACGCCCTGGCCGCCCTTATCAAGGCCGCCCCCCGCGACGGCCTGATCCTCGCCCCCGGCGCCCGCGAGCCCGCCGGCGACCTGCCCGCCCTCCTGCCCGACCACAGCATCCTGCGCCTTCCCGTCTACGCCGCCGAGGAAACGGGGATCGTCCCGCCCGTGGCCTTCGACGCGGTCCTGCTCCACTCCCCTCGCGCCGCCCGCGCCCTGGCCGCCGTCCTCACGTCGGAAATGGCCCGGAACCGCCTCGCCGTCTGCATTTCCGAAGCCGCCGCCGCCCCGCTGCAGCCCCTCGGCCTGGCCGAAATCCGCCTCGCCGACGCCCCGGATGAAAACTCCGTGCTGACAGCGCTTGGCAAGTCCGCCGGACCCGTATAAAGACCCCACCTCGCGCGGCTTTCCGACCTTCGGGTCCCGGCCGACGACCGGAGCCGCTTTAGCTCAGCCGGTAGAGCACCTCATTCGTAATGAGGGGGTCAGGTGTTCGAGTCACCTAAGCGGCACCACTTCCCTTTCCTGACATGGCTGCAAGGCGAAAGCCCGTCCTATCGCGCCGGCGACGGCTCGTGCGCGGCTTCCTGCGTCCTGATTCCGCGCCATGCTTCGGTCATCCCTTGAACGTATAAGCATATCTTTATATGTCTGTCCGCTTCACCGTCTTGCAGGAGCCTGCCTTGGCCCGTTCGTCCTTCCTCTTCACGTCCGAGAGCGTCTCGGAAGGTCACCCCGACAAGGTCGCGGACCAGATCTCCGACGCCATCGTCGACCTGTTCCTGGCCAAGGACCCCGAGGCGCGCGTGGCGTGCGAGACCCTGACGACGACCAATCTGGTGGTTCTGGCCGGCGAGATTCGCGGCAAGGGCATCATGGATACGCAAGGCAACTGGGCCCCCGGCGTCGAGCAGGAGATCGAGGATACGGTGCGCGGCGTGGTCCGCGACATCGGCTATGAGCAGGACGGCTTCCACTGGAAGACCTTCCGCTTCGAGAACAACCTGCACCCGCAGTCCGCCCACATCGCCCAGGGCGTCGACGCCGGCGAGGACAAGGACGAGGGCGCCGGCGATCAGGGCATCATGTTCGGCTACGCCTCGAACGAAACGCCCGAGCTGATGCCGGCCACCCTGCAGTACAGCCACAACATCCTGAAGGCCCTGGCCGAGGCCCGCCATTCGGGCCAGGAGCCGGGCCTGGAGCCCGACGCCAAGAGCCAGGTCACACTCTACTACGAAAACGGCCGCCCGGTGCGCGCCGCCTCGATCGTCGTCTCGACCCAGCACAAGGACGGCCTCAGCCAGGACCAGGTTGCGGCCATCGTCAAACCCTATGTCGAGAAGGTGCTGCCCGCCGGCTTCATCACCAACGAGACCGAGTGGCACATCAACCCGACCGGCACCTTCGTCATCGGCGGGCCTGACGGCGACGCCGGCGTGACCGGGCGCAAGATCATCGTCGACACCTACGGCGGCGCGGCCCCGCACGGCGGCGGCGCCTTCTCGGGCAAGGACCCGACCAAGGTCGACCGCTCGGCCGCCTACGCCTGCCGCTACCTGGCCAAGAACGTGGTCGCCGCCGGCCTGGCCGACCGCTGCACCATCCAGATCAGCTACGCCATCGGCGTGTCCAAGCCCCTGTCGGTCCACGTCGACCTGCACGGCACGGGCAAGATCGACGAGGCGGTGCTGGAGCGCGAACTGCCCCGTCTGATCGGCGGCGCCTCGCCGCGCGCCATCCGCGAACACCTGGGCCTGAACAAGCCCATCTATCGCCGCAGCGCCGCCTACGGCCATTTCGGCCGCGCCCCCGACGCCGACGGCGGCTTCAGCTGGGAAAGGACCGATCTGGTCGACCAGCTCAAGGCCCTCGTCTGAGGCCGGCGACCGCCTGAACACTGAAGGGCGTCGCGGCTTCGGTCGCGGCGCCTTTTTCACATCGGCGTCTCACGACACAATCATGCCCTTGCATCAGGCGGCGTCTGGTCCTTTAAGCGCGCCAGACACGCCTCCCCGCGGCCCGAAAGGATTTTTCGACCCATGACCTCGCCCGCCCCCAAGAAAGTCGTCCTCGCCTATTCGGGCGGGCTGGACACGTCCATCATCCTGAAGTGGCTTCAGGAGGAATACGGCGCGGAGGTCATCACCTTCACCGCCGACCTGGGTCAGGGCGAAGAGCTGGCCCCCGCCAAGGAGAAGGCGCTGAAGCTGGGCATCAAGCCCGAGAACATCTTCATCGACGACCTGCGTGAAGAGTTCGTGCGCGACTTCGTCTTCCCGATGTTCCGCGCCAACGCCCTCTATGAAGGCCAGTATCTGCTCGGCACCTCGATCGCCCGCCCGCTGATCGCCAAGCGCCAGATCGAGATCGCCCGCCAGCTGGGCGCCGACGCCGTCTGCCACGGCGCCACCGGCAAGGGCAACGACCAGGTCCGCTTCGAGCTGGGCTACTACGCCCTGAACCCCGACATCCACGTCATCGCCCCCTGGCGCGAGTGGGAGTTCCGTTCGCGTGAAGCCCTGCTGGACTTCGCCGAGAAGCACCAGATCCCGATCTCCAAGGACAAGCGCGGCGAGGCTCCCTTCTCGGTCGACGCCAACCTTCTGCACTCCTCGTCCGAGGGCAAGGTTCTGGAAGACCCGGCGGTCGAGGCCCCCGAGTTCGTGCACCAGCGCACCATCTCGCCGGAAGCCGCCCCGGACGTGGCCACGGTCATCGAGATCGGCTTCGAGAAGGGCGACGCCGTCTCGATCAACGGCGAGGCCATGTCGCCCGCCACCCTGCTGACCGCCCTGAACCAGTACGGCCACGACAACGGCATCGGCCGTCTGGACCTGGTCGAGAACCGCTTCGTCGGCATGAAGTCGCGCGGCGTCTACGAGACCCCCGGCGGGACCATCCTGCTGGCCGCCCACCGCGGCATCGAGTCCATCACCCTCGATCGCGGCGCCATGCACCTGAAGGACGAACTGGCGGTCAAGTACGCCCACCTCGTCTACAACGGCTTCTGGTTCTCGCCCGAGCGCGAGATGCTGCAGGCCGCCGTGGACAAGAGCCAGGAGAAGGTCTCGGGCGTGGTCCGGGTCAAGCTCTACAAGGGCAACGCCACCGTCATCGGCCGCGAGAGCCCCTACAGCCTCTACGACCAGGACCTGGTGACCTTCGAGGAAGGCGTTCAGGCCTATGACCACAAGGACGCCGCCGGCTTCATCAAGCTGAACGCCCTGCGCCTGCGCGTCCTGGCCAAGCGCGACGCCCGCACCCAGGGCTAAGGCGCCGAAAGACTAGTGCCGGGCGATCCTCAGGATCGCCCGGCTGCGGTCGTCCGTGACCCAGATCGAGCCGTCGGCGGCGACGGCCATGACCACTGGCGAGCCGCGCGGCTGTCGCCCCGCCTCCCGATCCCAGCCCGGCGTCAATACCTTGCCCTTCACGCTCGGCGCCCCCGCCGGATAGGCCAGCGACCCGCGCGGATAGATGGCGTAACGCCCGCCCACATCGGTCAGCGGAACGCCGGCCTCGTCCGTCTCCACCGCCGTGATCCGGCCCGCCGTGCGGCGGAAGCCGTGCCAGGTCATCAGCAGACGGCCGCGCAGCTCCGGGAACATCGCCCCCTCGTAATAGATCATGTCCAGCGGCGCCGCGTGCGGCGGCAACAGGGCGACAGGCCGCTCCCGCTCGCCGCACCGCGCCTGCCGCGCGGGCCAGCCGGGCAAGGGCGTGGCCAGGTCCACGCAATAGGGCCAGCCGTAATGCCCGCCCTGGCGCAGCACATTGACCTCGTCGAACGGATGCTCGACCGTCGGTAGATCGACCGAGTTCTCGGCCTGCAGCACCGTCCCCGACGGGTGGCGCACCAGGGCGATCGAGTTCCTCAGACCGCTGGCGAAGACGCTGCTCTCCTCGGCCCAACGCCCATTCCCCAGATAGGCGTGACGGCGTACCTGGGCGGTTGTCGCCTCCTCGACGCAGCCCCCGCGCGCGTCGGCCTTCGGCTTGCCTGCGGCATCCAGACAGCGATCGCTCGGTGCCCCGACATTGACCAGCAGGTCGCCGTTCGCCTCGAAGACAAAGCTCGACAGGGGGTGGCGATTGTCGTGCAGCCGGTTGTCCGGCAGGTCCCCGATCACGGTCCGCACGGTCGCCGCCGGATCCGCCGCCTCGGAGTCCAGCGTCAGGATGCGGTTCATCTCGGACACATAGACCCGCCCGTCCGGGCCGCGCGCCACGGTGTGCGGCATCGACAGCCCCCCCGCCAGCCGCCGCCAGCGCGCCGCCCCGTCCGCCGCGAACGACAGCCGCCAGACCCCGCCCCGTCCGGCCTGCCAGCCGCCCAGGTCCGTGACCAGCCAGTCGCCGTCGTCCAACGGCATCAGTCCGCGCGGCATCCTCGGCCCCTCGGCGCCCGCTCCTTGCCAGACCAGTCCCAGACACAGCCCCGGCGCCATCCGCACCGTGGTCGCGGGCCGCCCGTCGCACTCGCCGCTGATCGCATAGGCGCGGGCCGGCTCGGCCGCGTCGGTCGCCGCCGCGCTCGCCAGGACGCCCGCCAGCACCATCGTCGATGCGATCAGAGCTCTGAGAACCATGATAAAACCTCTCGTCAAAGCCGATGGGCGTCAGCCTAGCCGAGCCGCGCTCCAATGACGACGCCCGGCCGCGCCCTGGCCGCCTCGACAAGCCTTGCCGCAGATTTTTCTCCACATCGGCGCGGAAGTGCGCAACCTTCCGCGCCGCCGGAGTCTTTAGGCTCCCTGTCCTATCGGAGCCTCTGATGTCCCTGCGTCTCGTCCTCGCCGCCACGGCGACCCTCGCCTTCGCCGCCCCCGTCTTCGCCCAGGAAGCTCCCGCCGCCGCTCCGGCCCCCGCAGAGGCCCCCGCCAAATCGGCCGCCGAGGTCGAAATGGAAGCCAAGGCCCAGGCCTTCGAAGCCCGCATGGCTCAACTTCAGCCCGAGCTTGAAGCCGCCATCACCGCGTCTGGCGGGGACCAGACCAAGGGCATGGCCGACGTCGACGCCATCCTGGCCCGCTATCAGCCCGAGATCGAAGGCTTCGCCGCCCAGCTGGAGGCCTTCATCGACAGCGAGATCGCCGCCACCACCGACGAGAGCAAGCGCCAGCAGATGACCGCGGCGCGCGCCCAGGTCGGACCGGCCCTGCGCGGCATCCCCGCCCAGATCCGCGCCGGCGCCGCCCAGGCCATCGCGGCCCAGGCCGCCGCCCCCGCGACCCCGCAGTAAACCCTGATCGGGCGGGGCTGGCCTCATGCCGGTCCCGCCGCCGACGGCGCCTTACCGCGATTTCACTTGAGATCGTTTCGCCTTCGACGGACCTTGCGACGTCCGTCGAAGGAGAAATCCGTCATGATCCGCGCCCTGTCGCTCGCCGCCGCCCTCGCCCTGCTGCCCGTTTCCGCCGCCGTGGCCCAGGACCAGAAGACCCAGGCCGAGGTCCAGCTGGAAGCCGCCGCCTCCGCCTTCGAAGCCAAGATGGAGGAGTTCGGCGAACGCGCTGAAGCCATCCAGGACATCGACGCGGTCGTCGCCGAAGCGCTCGCGGATGTTGAGCCGATGATGCAGGGCCTGATGACCAACGGCGCCTGGGCCCAGGCCGATCCCGACCAGATGGTCACCTATGGTCTGATGGCCGACTACGCCGTCGGCCAGACCGAAGAGGCCCTGGAAGAGGTCGAAGCGGCCTTCATCGCCCCGCCCGCGCCGCCGCCCCCGCCGGCCAAACCCGCCAGGATCTGATCTCGACGCCAGACCGCGCTTGACCTGACCGGCCCCTCGCCGGAAAGGGTCTTATGGCCGCGCTTCCTGTCGATCCGCATCTCTACGCCGCCTTCCTGGGCGTCATGGCCGTCATGGCGATCACGCCGGGACCGGCCAACCTGTTCGCCGTGGCGACCGGCATGGAGAAGGGCCGCGCCTCGGCCCTGATCGGCGTGGTCGGGATGAACGCCGCCACCCTGGTCTGGTTCGGCGCCGCCGCCCTCGGCCTCGGCGCCCTGGTCGCCGCCTTCCCCCAGGTCTTCCGCCTCATCGCCGTTCTCGGCGCCCTCTATGTCGCCTGGCTGGGCGTGAAGGCCCTGCGCGGCGCCTTCGCCACCGCCGCCGAGCCCGGTCATGTCGAGGTAAAACAGGGCCGCAGCGCCCTGATCGACGGCTTCGCGGTCCAGATCGCCAATCCCAAGGCCATCCTCTTCTTCACCGCCGTCCTGCCGCCCTTCCTCGACGTCAACCGTCCGGTCGCGCCCCAGCTGGCCCTGTTCGCCCTGGCCACCATCGGCATGGACGTCCTGTCGATGAGCGCCTACGGCCTCGGCGGCGCCGCCCTGGCCGACCGGATGAACCAGCCCCGCTTCAGGCGCGGCTTCGGGATCTTCGTCGGCGCCCTGCTGATCCTTGCAGCCGTCCTGATCATCACCAGATTGCAGGGGTAGGCGTCTGTGTCGCAGGCTCAGGAACTTGGCTGTTCACCCGCCGTTCAGCACTACGGACGTTCAGTGAACGTTCAAGGAGAACCTCCCATGAGAAATCTTCGCAAGACGTCGATTATGGCCGCCCTCGCAGGCGCCCTGGCCCTGGGCGCCTGCGCCACCGCCACGCCCTACCAACCGGCCGGTCTTGACGGTCAGCGCGGCGGCTACGCCGAGCAGCGTCTGGAGGCCAACCGCTACGCGGTCAGCTTCTCCGGCAACTCGGTCACCTCGCGCGACCAGGTCGAGATGTCGCTGCTGCTGCGTTCGGCCGAGCTGACGGTCGAGAACGGCTACGACTGGTTCGCCACCGTGACTCGCGCCACCGACCGCGACACCCGTTTCTATTCGACGCCGGATCCCTTCTACTATGATCGCTACGGCCCCTACTGGGGTCCGCAATGGCGCTTCTATCAGCGGGGCTACTGGAGCATGTGGGATCCCTACTGGGGTCGTGACCGCGACATCCGTCAGGTCGACCGCTACGAGGCCACGGCCGAGATCGTCATGGGCCGCGGTCCCAAGCCCGCCGGCGACGTCAACGCCTTCGACGCCCGCGAGGTCATCAGCAACATCGGCGGCCGCGTGACCCGGCCCGCCCCCCGGTAAGAGGGCGCTAACGCGAGCGCATTTCCTCCCCACTCAGTGGGGAGGTGGATCGGCGGCGAAGCCGACGAGACGGAGGGGCCGCTTCAAACGAGGCTGGCCCCTCCACCGCTTCGCGGTCCCCCTCCCCATTTCATGGGGAAGAAAGCCCTCAACCGACGCGAGGCGTCTTGAGTCGACGCTTGTTGGCGTGGGTCGCGGGCGCCGTGCCCAGGGCCTCCGGCACCTCGCCCTTGAAGTAGAAGCGCTGCCAGGCCTCCTTGGCCGCATCGGGATCGCCCGAGGCCAGACGGCTGTTGAAGTCGGTGCGCGCCCGGTTCCAGGCGTCGAACTGCCCCCTCATGCCGGGGTTGGACTCCAGCGAGCGGATCACCGGCTCGAAGCCTTCCACCTTGCGATGCTCGATCGGCAGGATGAAGCAGAAGGGCTCGCCCTTCTCGAACCGCACCTTGCCCGGCCGGGTGAAGATCCAGTTCATGGTGAAGGGGAAGGGCAGCCAGTCGGTCTCGATCAGACCGGTCAGCGGCTGGATGCCGTCCTTGACGTGGTTGGGCGACCCCTGCGCCAGCATCCCCCAACCCGGCGGGGTGCGGAACAGATACTGGGGGTGCATGGTCAGGACCCCGCGCGAGAAGTGCGAGCTGACGAAGTGATCCAGTTCCGGCTGGTGCCGGTCCGGCGTGATCTTGATGTCCGACTGGGCCGGGCCGCCGTTCCATTCCGCCGTGAAGCCGAACGGGACCAGGATCTCCCACCCCGTGGTGTTGGCCATGTTCAGCGGCAGGCAGCGATAGGGGTGCCGGCTGGCGAAGGCGTCCATCCAGTTGCGCGACTGGCGGCCCGGCACCAGGTCGCACGGCCGGGCGGTCATCGGATAGCATTCCAGTTCCAAGACGCGGGCTCCCAAACAGGCTAACGATTGTCTTCTCCTCCCCTATCGCTCCCGCCGCCCGCCCGACAAGGCCGAGATGACCGACACCGCCGCCGAACTGACTGTTCCCGCCCTCACTCCCGCCTACGACCGCGCCCGCATGCTGGCCTGGATGGCCGACAACGGCGTGGCCCAGACCACCCACGACCACCCCGCCGTCTTCCGCGTCGAGGAAGGTCTGGATCTCAAGGCCGACATGCCCGGCGTCCACACCAAGAACCTGTTTCTCAAGGACAAGAAGGGTCGGCTGTGGCTGATCTCGGCGGCCCAGGACACGGTCATCGATCTGAAACGCGCCCACAAAACCCTCGGCTCCGACCGCCTGTCCTTCGGCAACGAGACCCTGATGTGGGAGACCCTGGGCGTCCGCCCCGGCTCGGTCACGGCGCTCGGCCTGATCAACGACGCGGATCGCCGCGTCACCTTCGTTCTGGATCAGCGCCTGTGGGAGGCCGACGTCGTCAACTTCCATCCCCTGACCAACACCGCCACCACCGCCCTGGATCAGGCCGACTTCCGCCGCGTCCTGTCGCTTCTGGGCCGCGAGCCTCTCGTCGTGGACTTCGACGCGCTGGACTAGGCCTCGCGCATCGCGCATATACAACATATACGAAACGTATATGCGGAGTCGCCCCATGGGCATCGTCAATATCGAGGACGAGCTGCACGAACAGCTCCGTCGGGCCAGCAAGGCCTCCTGCCGGTCCATCAACGCCCAGGCCGCCTTCTGGATCAGGATCGGCATGCTGGGCGAGCTGAACCCCGGCCTGACATTTCAGGAGCTGGCGGCGCGCGAACTCAAGGCGGCGGGCGTCGGCGCCGACCTGACCGGCTCTGGTCTGACGGCGGCGGCATGACCAAGACCCCGGCCGAAATCGAACTGATGGCCGAGGCGGGACGCCTGCTGGCCTCGGTTTTCACGCATCTGGACGGCCTGCCGCTGGCGGGCATGAGCACCCTGCAGATCGACGCCCTGGTCGAGGCCTTCATCGTTGATGAACTGCACGCCCGCCCCGCCAGCAAGGGCCAGTACGGCTATGGCTTCGTGCTCAACAGTTCGCGCAACCAGGTCGTCTGCCACGGCGTGCCGTCCGCCGACGAGATCCTGTGCGACGGCGACATCGTCAATCTGGACATCACGCTGGAGAAGGACGGCTTCATCGCCGATTCCAGCAAGACCTATCTGATCGGCGACGTGGCCCGCCCCGCCCGCCGTCTGGTCCAGACCACCTATGAAGCGATGTGGAAGGGCATTCGCGCGGTGCGCCCCGGCGCCACCCTGGGCGACATCGGCCACGCCATCGAGCGCCACGCCGCGCGCAACGGCTATTCCATCGTCCGCGACTTCTGCGGCCACGGCATCG
This sequence comes from Brevundimonas sp. T2-11, assembly GCF_055397675.1. Lineage (NCBI taxonomy): Bacteria > Pseudomonadati > Pseudomonadota > Alphaproteobacteria > Caulobacterales > Caulobacteraceae > Brevundimonas > Brevundimonas sp. T2-11. The sequence continues at coordinate 26,698 of NZ_AP027920.1, read as the reverse complement.
GCCGCGAGATGCACGAGGCGCCCCAGGTCCTGCACTTCGGCAAACCCGGAACCGGCATGAGGCTGCGCGAGGGCATGGTCTTCACCATCGAACCCATGCTCAACCAGGGCCGCCGCACCGTCGAGACCCTGGACGACGGCTGGACCGTGGTCACCACCGACGGAAAACTGTCCGCCCAGTTCGAGCATACCGTCGCCGTCACCCGCGACGGCGTCCGCATCCTCACCCTGCGCCCCGACGAGGCCCGGCTGGCGGCCTGAGCCTGACGCGGCGGCGACAACCGCATGGCAATGACCGCTTTCGACCCTTTGCGGACGCAAGTATTACGCGCCGAAGCTAGAAGGGACCTTCCCAAAACCTCGGATGGCGCTCATTCATTGGCCTCATGCCGGAGGCTAGGATGCCCCACCAGGAACGTGATCTGATAAGCAAAGTGCCTGCGGTGACGCTGGGCTTTTGGATCATCAAGATTCTTGCCACCACCCTGGGAGAAACAGCTGGCGACACCGTCACCATGACGATGAAGCTGGGCTATCTGGCGGGAACCGGCATCTTCATGGCCGTCTTGGCTGTCCTGGTCTGGCGGCAGATCGCGGCGAAACGGTTCCACCCCTTCCTCTACTGGGCGACCATCATCGCCTCGACCACGGCGGGGACCGCCCTGGCCGACTTCGCAACCCGGTCGTTAGGCATCGGTTACACGGGCGGATCGGCGCTCCTGTTGGTCTGCGTCCTCAGTTCGTTGGCCGCCTGGCGATGGACCATGGGGACCGTCTCGTCCGACGCGATCAGCACGCCACGCGTCGAAGTTTTCTACTGGTTGACGATCACCTTTTCCCAGACCTTGGGCACAGCGCTCGGGGACTGGACGGCTGACACGGGCGGGCTGGGCTATATCGGAGCCGCACTGGTGTTCGGCGCCTTGCTGGCGGTGGTCGCGGGTCTGGCGCTGTGGACCGGGGTCAACCGGGTGCTGCTGTTCTGGGCCGCCTTCATCCTGACCCGGCCCCTGGGCGCGACGGTCGGTGATTTTCTGGATAAGCCGCTGGACCATGGCGGTCTGGCGTTCAGCCGTCCTCTGGCCTCGCTGATCCTGACTGGCGTCATCGTCGTGCTGATCCTGCTCCTGCCGCAGCGTCCCGGCGGGCATCCGGGCGGCGCGACCGATACACGACCGGCCTGAGACATCTGCTGTTGCACAGGGTCTCCGAACGCGGTTCAACCCGACTAGAAGGAAGGGCCCGGTGAACACATCAAATCCGCACCACCTCCGCAACGTCCAACTGATCCGCAAGGGCGTGCTGGCGGCCTGCATTCTCGGCGTCTGCGTGCTGGCGGCGCTCAGTCAGACAATGAGCGGCGGCGACAGCCTGCATGAAACTATCGAGACCGTGGGCCTGGCCCTGATCGGCATCTGCATCGTCGGGCGCGCCTGGTGCTCCCTCTACATCGGCGGGCGCAAGAAGGCCGAGATCGTCGATCGGGGGCCCTATTCGATCAGCCGCAATCCGCTTTACGTCTTCAGCTTCATCGGGGCCTTCGGCATGGGGGCGCAGACGGGGTCGATCACCCTGTCCTTCCTGTTCCTGCTGATCGCCGTGGTCGTCTTCTACGCCACCGTCCGACGCGAGGAGGAATGGCTGGGGGCGGTGTTCGGCGAGCCCTATGCGGCCTATGTGGCGCGCACGCCGCGCTTCTGGCCCGACTTCCGCCAGTGGCGCGATCAGGAGACGCTGGAGGTGCGGCCCTCCTTCTTCCTGACCACCCTGCGCGACGGCCTGGCCTTCCTGCTGGTCATCCCTCTGTTCGAGGCGCTGGAGCACGCCCAGGACGTGGGCTGGGTCAAGGCGCTCTTTACGCTCCCCTAAACCTCCATGTCCGCTACCCACCCATAGCGGCCATCCGACCCTTTCGCTTTGAGGCACGCCCCCGGGGAAAGTCCCGTTTCCCTGAATCGCCCTGTCCAGGCGATGCGACAGCCCATAATATCGCCGTTCTTCATTCCAGCGCCCCCCCCCCCCCGGCGCCGCGAGCGTTCATCGCGTCAGACCCTGTCAGGGAGACGGTGCATGCGACTGTTGTGGAAAGCCCTGGCCGTGAGCGGCGTTGGTCTGGTCCTGACGGGTTCCAGCGCCCTGTCGCCCCTGCCCGCTGCGACGCCGGGCGCGCTCGATGCGATCTGCGGTCCCGCCAGCACAGGGGGAGCCTTGTTGCGTGAGCTGCTGATCGCCTCGGCCGTCGCCGCCCCCGCCAGCCAGCCCCAAATCCGTCAAGCTCAGGCCATCCCCCTCTATCCCGACCTGACGACCTCGGCGTTCAGGGCGACCACCGACGATCCCCGCGCCCAGGCCTATTTCAGTCAGGGCCTGATGTTCGCCTATGGCTTCAACCACGCCGGGGCCGTGCGCTCCTTCCGCGAAGCGCAAGGCCTCGATCCCGATTGCGCCGCCTGCTGGTGGGGCGAGGCCCTGTCGCTGGGACCCAACATCAACGCCCCGATGGACGACCGCGACCGGGCCGCCGCGCTGAACGCCAGCGACCGGGCCATGGCCCTGCGCGAGAAGGCCAGCCCCCGCGAACAGGCCCTGATCGAGGCTTTGGCCCTGCGCTATTCCCGCGATCCCGCCGCCGACCGCGCCGCCCTGGACGCCGCCTACGCCGACGCCATGCTGGCCGTCGCCGCCCGCTTTCCTGATGACGACGACATCGCCGTCCTGGCCGCCGAGGCGGCGATGGACACCACGCCCTGGAACTACTGGGAGGCCGACAAGCGCACCTCGATCGGCCGCAGCGGCGAGGCCGTGCGCCTTGTCGAGGCGGTCCTGACCCGCAACCCCGGTCATGTTCAGGCGGCCCACCTCTATATCCACCTGCTGGAGGCCGCCGATCCCCAGCGCGCCGAGGCCGCCGCCGACCGCCTGGCCGCGTCCTCCACGCCCAGCGCAGGCCATCTGGTCCACACGCCGGGCCACATCTATGTGCGGCGCGGGCGCTACGCCGACTCCATCCGCCTGAACGTGGCGGCGGCGCGCGCCGACGAGGCCTTCATCCGCGATGCGGGCGACGAGAGCCTGGTGCGCTACGGCTATTATCCGCACAACATCCACTTCATCGTCGCCTCGGCCCAGATGGCCGGCGACATGACCACCGCCCTGACCGAGGCGCGGCGCCTGCGCACGGTGCTGGACCCGGCCACCTCGGCCCGGATCGCCTGGATCCAGGTCATCGACGCCGCCCCGTATCAGGCCCTGGCCCAGTTCGCCGAGCCGCGCGCCATCCTGTCGGCCCCTGCGCCGGACGCCCGCCTGCCCTACGCCCTCGCCATGCGTCACTACGCCCGGGCCGTGGCCTACGCCCGGCTGCGCGACCAGAGGAGCTTTGATCGCGAACTGGCGGCGCTGAACGCGCTGAAGGCCTCGGACGCCTTCGCCGACATGATCGCCCAGGGCGTGCCGGCGCCTGACCTTCTGAGTCTGGCCGAGGCCGTGGCGCGCGGACGGCTGGCGACGGCGCGCGGGCGACACCTCGAGGCCGCCGACCACTATCGCCGCGCCGCCGACATCGAGGCCGACCTGCCCTATCAGGAGCCGCCCTACTGGTACTATCCGGTCAACCAGTCGCTGGGCGCGGCCCTCTATCAGGCCGGTCGCCCCGCCGAGGCCGCCGTCGCCTTCCGCTACGCCCTGGCCCAGACGCCCGCCAACGGCTGGGCCCTCTACGGCCTGGCCCGCAGCGAAGCCGCGCAAGGCCACGCCGACGAGGCCGCGACGGCGGAAGCGGCCCTGCGCGCCGCCTGGCTGGGCGACGGTCGCTGGCTGCGCATGGATCGCTTATAGAACCCTCTCCTTGCTCCCTTCCCCCTCGAGGGGGAGGGCTTACTTCGGGAGCGACCCCTTCTGACGCAGCGATCCGCTATAGGCAGGTTGAATCGGATCGCCGATTTCATACGATTCAGACGAATTGGACTCTGTTTTTCTCGCGGACCGGCCGCCCCTTGCGGCCAGACGCCTCAGGGTCGTCACTTGGCGCTTGATGATGAGGCATCCCGACGCCATCTGATCCGTTACGATTCTTCGACCCTGATGCGGACCCGATCATGACCTTCGCCGACCCCAAGCTTTCCGACGACCTGATCAAGGACGGCACGGACGCCTCATTCATGCAGGACGTGGTCGAGGCCTCGAAGCATCAGCCGGTCATCGTCGACTTCTGGGCCACCTGGTGCGGCCCCTGCCGGACGCTGGGCCCCGCTCTGGAAAAGGCCGTGCGCGGCGCCGCCGGCGCGGTGAAAATGGTCAAGATCGACGTCGACGCCAACCCGGCCTATGCGGGCCAGCTGCGGGTCCAGTCGATCCCGACGGTCTACGCCTTCGTCAACGGCCAGCCGGTCGACGGCTTCCAGGGCGCCATCCCGGACAGCCAGATCAAGGCCTTCATCGACAAGCTGACCGGCGGTGCGGGGGTCAACACCGACGTCGAGCAACTGCTGTCGCTGGGCGAGGAATCCCTGGGCCTCAACGATCTCGGCGGCGCCGCCCAGGCCTTCGCCCATGTCCTGACCATGGAGCCGGACAACCCCAAGGCCATCGCCGGCATGGCCCGCGTCTATCTGGCCGAGGGCGACGCCGAGCAGGCGCGTCAGACCATCGCCATGGCCCCCGCCGACTCGACCGATCCCACGGTCCAGAGCGTGCGCGCCCAACTGACGCTCGCCGCCGCCGCGCCGACGGGCGCCAACGCCGAACTGGAAGCAAGGATCGCCGCCGATCCCAATGATCATCAGGCCCGCTACGACCTCTCCCTGGCCCTGGCCTCGGCGGGCGACCTGAACGGCGCCGTCGATCAGCTGCTGGCCATCGTCAAGGCCGACCGCGAGTGGAACGATCAGGCGGCGCGCAAGCAGCTGCTGACGGTGTTCGAGGCGGCCGGCGCGACCAGCGAAGTCGCTCGCGACGGCCGTCGTCGCCTGTCCTCCATCCTCTTCGCCTGACCGGAGACCGGCGATGGCCCAGGGCTATATCAAGGCGATCGAGCTGCCCCAGGTGATCCCGGTCTTTCCCCTGCCGGGGTCGATCCTGCTGTCGCGCGGCCAGCTGCCGCTCAATGTGTTCGAGCCGCGCTATCTGAACATGGTGGACGACGCCATGGCCGGGGACCGGATCATCGGCCTGATCCAGCCCCAGACCAGCGCCCTGGAGCCCCAGCCGCCCCTGGCCCGCGTCGGCTGCGCCGGCCGCATCACCAGCTTCAATGAAACCTCGGACGGGCGCTATCTGATCACCCTGACCGGGGTCTGCCGGTTCCGGGTGACCGGCGAGTTGCAGGTCAGGACCCCCTACCGTCAGGTCCGCGCCGACTTCGCCCCGTTCGAGCCCGACCTGCGCGCACCGGACCCCGCCGCCGACTTCGACCGCGACAGCTTCCTCGACGCCCTGCGCCCCTATCTGGAGCACCGGGGTCTGAACGTGGACTGGGACACCGCCGAGGCCGCGCCCCAGGAGGCCCTGATCAACAGCCTGGCCATGGCCCTGCCGTTCGAGCCGCCCGAGAAACAGGCCCTGCTGGAGGCCGAGACCCTGGACGCCCGCGCGCGGGCCCTGACCGCCCTCCTGCGTATCGAAGCCGCCGCCAGCGACGACGACGACGGCCCGGCGATGCAGTAGGTCACTACCGCCCGGATTCGCCGCCCTTTTTGGATCATGCCCCGCCAAACGGGCTCAAGTAGCGCGAAGCGCGATAGCCCCCTAAGAAGCCAAACTTCCTCAAGCAGCGAGCGCCAGCGGCGCGAGCGATAGGAAACAAAGATGATGAGCGACGCCTTCAACACCCCCGTCTCGGTCGATCCCCGCCTGCTGGAGGTCCTGGTCTGCCCCGTCACGCGCGGTCGCCTGACCTATGACCGCGAGCGCAACGAGCTGGTCTCGGCCGGCGCCAAACTGGCCTTCCCCATCCGCGACGGCGTGCCGATCATGCTGGCCGAGGACGCGCGGCCTCTGGACTGAGCCTTACGCCGCCCTTAGGCGGCGGGCCGCTTTCCGCATCGCGTCCTTACGCCTCTCGGGTGTCTTCTTCGCCTCATGAAGGAGCCCCCCATGAGCCGTCGCGCCTTGCTGAACCAGTCCCTGCGCCCCGCCGTCCCCAGCGTCTGGCGCATGACCCAGACCGTTCTGGCCCTCTATCTCGGCTGCACGCCCCGCAATCAGGGCCGCCCGCGATGATGAGCGGCTATCCCGACAGGCGGGCGCCGGACCCGCGCCCGCACCCCGCCCGCGCCTATGGCGTCGTCGCCCGCGACGGCGGCTGGTGCGTCACCCTGGACGACTGCGCCACACGCCCCTTCAAGGACCGCGAGGCCGCCCTGCGCATCGCCCGCCAGCTTCAGACCCAGGCCGACCGCCTGCGCCACACGGAACCCCGGGCATGACGACAAGGCCGGTCCTGTTCGAAATCCGCCGCCTGGGCCGGGTCTGGCGTCTGGCCTCCTCGGACGGCCTCTTCTTCGGCCTGTTCCAGACCCGCGCCTCGGCCCTGCGCTGCGCGGTGGAAGAAGCCGACCGCCGCGACCACGCCGACGTCCTGCTGCACGCCCACGACTGACCAAACGGGCCTCAAGTAGCCCGAAGGGCGATAGGCCCCTCTTAGAGACTCTCGCCTCGCAAAAGGCGAGGCAAGTCCCCCGTCGCCCCGCCGGCCTCGTGCATGAAGGCCCGGCGCAGGGGGGCGATGCGGTTGACCGCCGCCATGCCCAGATCGCGCGCCAGCCGCACCGGCGGCAGGTCGTTGGAGAAGAGCCGCACGAAGCCGTCGAAGCCCGCCGCCAGCGCCGCGTTGTCAAAGCGGCGCCAGCGGGCGTAGCGCTCCAGCACCAGTTCCGAGCCGATGTCCTCACCGATGCGCATGGCGTCGGTCAGAACCTCGGCCAAGGCGGCGGCGTCCTTCAGGCCCATGTTCAGCCCCTGCCCCGCCACCGGGTGCACCCCGTGGGCGGCGTCGCCCAGGATGGCGATGCGCGGCGCCGTCAGCTTCTCGGCCAGTTGCAGCGACAGTGGATAGACGAAGCGCGGCCCGACGACCTCCACCCCGTCCAGGAACTCGCCGAAGCGGCGCATCAGGTGGGCGTGGAAGGCCTCGTCCGAGGCGACCTTCAGGGCCTCGGCCCGGCGGGTGCTCTCGGTCCAGACCAGACTGGCGCTCTGCTCCGTCAGGGGCAGGATGGCGAAGGGGCCGTCGGGCAGGAAATACTCGTGGGCGACATTGCCGTGGTCACGGCCCAGCCTGACCGTGGCCACCACGCCGCTCTGGCCGTAGCCCCAGCCGAAGGTGTCGATGCCCGCCGCCCGACGCACGGTCGAGCCGCGCCCCTCGGCGCCCACGACCAGAGGCGCGGCGAGGGTCGCGCCGTCCTTCAGCGTCACGCTTGCCAGCCCCGGCCCGACCTCGACCCCGGCCACGCTGGCGGGGGCGCGGACCTCGATCCCGGCGGCGGTCACAGCCTCGGCCAGGGCCGTGCGGATGCGGCGGTTCTCCAGCATATAGCCCAGGGGCTCGCCGCCGTTGCGGTCACCGATCTCGTCGGCGTCAAAGCGGATATAGGCCGGCGACGGCGGGCGGCTGGCCGCGCCCGGCCGCTTGCCGTCCGTCACCAGAATGCGGTCCATGCGGCAGGCGTGCGGCCTCAGGCTCTCGCCCAGCCCCAGGGCGTCCAGCATGCGGAAGGTGGAATAGGCGATGGCGGTCGAACGCCCGTCGAAGGTCGGCGCCAGCTGGGCGTCGAACGGCTGGGGGTCGACCAGCACCGGCTTCAGCCCGCCCTGGGCTGCGGCCAGGGCGAACGTCGCCCCCGCCAGTCCCGCGCCCGCGATGATGATGTCGTAGTCCGTCTGAGCCATGCCGCCTGTGTCGCGCTGATGGCCGCCCGCGTCCAGAGGCGAGAGGTCGCGGCGGTCTGATCGTCACCTGGTAAACAGCCCCTTAACCCTGTCGCGCGACAAGGGAGGCCTGTTCTTCTGAGGTTCGCCTTCATGTCCGTCGCCCTCGCGCTCGGCCAACGCGCCTGGTCCACCGCCCGCATCGTCTGGGCGGCGCCCTTCGCCGTACGGTTCCGCGGCGTTCTGCAAGCCCTGCTGGCCAGCCTGCTGCTGGTCGCCATGATCTCGTGGAACCCCGCGGACCCCAGTCTGAACGCCGCCTCGACGCAGGGCGCGACCAACTGGCTGGGCGGAACCGGCGCCGTCTTCGCCGACCTGATGATGCAGTCCCTGGGCCTGGCCGCCTGGCCCGCCGTCCTGCTGCTGATCGCCTTCGGCCTGGCGACGGCCATCGGCGACGCCCTGCAGCACCGGCTGCAGCCCACGGCCTTCAAGGTCTTCTGCGCGATCGTCGGCGTCCTTTTGCTGTCCGCCGCCCTGTCGGCCCTGGCGGCGCCCGCCAAATGGCCTCTGGCCGCTGGGCTCGGCGGCCTGTGGGGCGACGGCGTGACCGGCCTGTCGGCGCAAGGCCTCGCCGCCGTGCACATCCCGGCCGGACGCTGGATCGTCGGCGGCCTGTTCCTGATCCTGGGCCTGTGGGGGTTGGGCTACGCCGTGGGCCTGCGCCTGCGCGACTTCACCGACACGGCCGGCTGGGCCGCCGAGAAGCACGCCGCCCATCGCGCGGACCGCCCCGCCAAGGTCAAGGCGCCGGCCAGGGCCGGTCTCAAGGGCGACGCCCGCATCGTGGCCGAAGCCGCCGCCCCGGCCCGCAAGCCGCGCCACCGCCTGCCTGAAACCGAGCTCGAGGCCGAGCCGGAGACTCCGCCCGCCGCCGCTCCTGTCGATGACAACCCCTATGCGGCCGATCCCTACGCCGACGACGAACCCGCCGCCTATGCTCCGCCGTGGGAGGAGGCGGCCCCCGCCCCGGTGGCGCCGCCCTCGGCCCGCGCGCCGAAGACGGTCGAGCCGCGCGTGGCGGCGGTCAAAGCGCCCAAGCCCCGCAGCGACGCCGATCAGCAGACCTTCGACTTCGAGCCCGGCGAGGGCTTCGACCTGCCTTCGCTCGGCATCCTGGCCAAGCCGGGCCAACGCGGCGGCGCCGTGGACGAGGAGTCCCTGAAACAGAACGCCAAGATGCTGGAGGGCGTGCTGCAGGAGTTCGGCGTGCGCGGCGTGATCGACCAGATCCGCCCCGGCCCGGTCGTCACCCTCTATGAACTGGTCCCCGCGCCGGGCGTGAAGCACGGCCGCGTCGTGGCCCTGGCCGACGACATCGCCCGCTCCATGTCGGCGCGCGCCTGCCGCATCTCGGTCGTGCAGGGGCGCAACGCCATCGGCATCGAACTGCCCAACGCCAAGCGCGAGACCGTCTTCCTGCGCGACCTGCTGGCCTCGGGTGAGTACGACAAGAAGAGCCATCTGCTGCCGCTGGCCCTGGGCGAAACCATTGGGGGCGAGCCCTATGTCGCCGACCTGGCGCGCATGCCCCACCTGCTGATCGCGGGCACCACCGGCTCGGGCAAGTCGGTCGGGGTCAACGCCATGATCCTGTCGATCCTCTATCGTCACACGCCCGCCGAGTGCCGCTTCATCATGATCGACCCCAAGATGCTGGAGCTGTCGGTCTATGACGGCATCCCGCACCTGCTGGCGCCGGTCGTCACCGATCCCAAGAAGGCGGTCGTGGCCCTGAAGTGGACCGTGCGCGAGATGGAGGACCGCTATCGCCGGATGTCCAAGCTCGGCGTCCGCAACGTCGCCAGCTACAATGAGCGCGCCCGCGAAGCCCAGGAAAAGGGCGAGCATTTCGAACGCACCGTCCAGACCGGCTTCGACGAGCAGGGCCGCCCCGTCTACGAAAGCGAGAAGATCCGCCCCGAACCCATGCCCTATCTGGTCGTGGTCATGGACGAGATGGCCGACCTGATGCTGGTCGCCGGCAAGGACGTTGAAGGCGCCGTCCAGCGTCTGGCCCAGATGGCCCGCGCCGCCGGCATCCACCTGATCATGGCCACCCAGCGCCCGTCGGTGGACGTCATCACCGGCACCATCAAGGCCAACTTTCCGACCCGGATCTCCTTCCAGGTCACGTCGAAGATCGACAGCCGCACCATCCTGGGCGAACAGGGCGGCGAGCAGCTGCTGGGTCAGGGCGACATGCTCTACATGGCCGGCGGCGGCCGCATCACCCGCCTGCACGGCCCCTTCGTCGGCGACAACGAAGTCGAGGAGGTGTGCAAGCACCTGCGCCTCCAGGCCGAGCCCGACTATCTGGACCTGATCACCGACGAGCCGGACGGCGACGGCGACGGAGCCATGGGCGGCGACGGCGACGGCATGTCGGGCGACGACCTCTACGACCGCGCCGTGGCCGTGGTCACCCGCGACCGCAAGGCCTCGACCTCCTACATCCAGCGCCGCCTGCAGATCGGCTACAACCGCGCCGCCACCCTGATCGAACGCATGGAGCAGGAAGGCGTGGTCAGCCCCGCCAACCACGCCGGCAAGCGCGACATCCTGGCCGGGCCGCCTCCAATGTAGGCTCGGCTGCGCCGAGAGCGGCGGCTTCGCCGCCGGGCGCTATAGCTCGGCTCGCGGAGCCTCGCTGCTTCAGCGCCGAAGCCAGGAACGGAACTTCTGGCGGCTCGCGCCCGTTGGAACGCCTCACGTCCTCAGGCAGTGAACGACCGCGTCGCGAGCGATAGGACCCCAAAAACAATGAACAGCGCTTCATCGAAGCGCCGGAATATGGTCAGGCTGGCGTCATCAGCCTGCCGGATGAAACTCACACCCTCGTCGGGTCGAAAACCGTTCAGAACGGGAGAAGAAAAGACATGACCCTTTCACGCCGCGCCTTCGGCTTCAGCGCCGCCGCATTGGCCGTCCTCGCCGCCGCGCCCGCCTCGGCCCAATCCAACCTGTCCGCCGAGGATCAGGCCACCCTGCGTCAGGCCCAGGCCTATCTGACCGCCCTGACCGCGGCCCAGGGCGACTTCGTCGAGACGGGACCGGGCGGTCAGCGCCGCACCGGCAAGTTCTGGCTGCAACGCCCCGGCAAGATGCGCTTTGAATACAGCGACCCGGCGGGCCTGCTGGTCGTGGCCGACGGCGCCAACGTCAAGCGCTACGACCCGCGCCTGAACGTCTTCCGCCAGGTGCCCCTGCGGGCCACGCCCTTGTCGACCTTCCTGGCGCGCGAGGTCCGTCTGGATCAGGGCGTGCGCATCGACCGCGTCACCCGCATGGCGTCGGGCGCCTTCGCCATCACAGCGCGCGATGCGTCCAAGCCGAACGAAGGCTCGGTCATCCTGGCCTTCGCCGGGTCGCCCTTGCGTCTGCAGGAATGGACGATCGCCGACGCCCAAGGGTCGCGCACCCGCATCCAGCTGACCTCGCTGCAGCCGGCCTCGGGCCTCGCCGCCAGCCTGTTCCAGCTGCGCGACCCGACGCGTCGTCCCGGTCGCAACTAGACGCCGCAACCAGAGCGAGGGATGTCGCATCACCGGCACAACCTTGACTCATTTTGTTGATTTGACTTTTTTCGTTCGTGTGACATTCTGACCACAGAACGGCGGCGGCCGTTCTGTCCGCCATGGAATCATCCCCTCCCGGCGGCGAGAGAGACGAACCTGATCAGCGCCCGGACCCGTTCCGGGCGCTTTTTTCATGGCTGCTCCGTGCTAAGGCCGGGTCATGACCCTTCGCATCGTCACCTGGAACATCAACTCGGTCCGCCTGCGCGTCGACCAGATCGCCCGCTTCGTCGCCGAATACGCCCCCGACGTCCTGTGCCTGCAGGAGATCAAGTGCACCGAGGACCAGTTCCCTCGCGAAGCCTTCGAGCAGATGGGCCTGCCCTATCTGAAGATCCGCGGCCAGAAGGGCTGGCACGGCGTGGCCATCGCCAGCCGCCTGCCCATTCTCGACGGCGAAGGCCCCGCCCTGGACGTCTGCCGTGAGGGCCACGGCCGCTGCGTCTCGGGCCTGATCAACGGCGTTGAGGTGCAGAACTTCTACATCCCGGCCGGCGGCGACATTCCCGACCGCAAGCTGAACCCGAAGTTCGATCACAAGATGGACTTCTACGAGCGCCTGACCGCCGAGATGAAGACCCGCGACCGGCAGCGCCCCCTGGTCCTGGCCGGCGACTTCAACATCGCCCCGGGCGACAACGACGTCTTCAATCACAAGTTCATGCTCAAGGTCGTCAGCCACACGCCGGGCGAGATCGAGACCCTGCGCCGGCTTCAGGACGCGGGCGGCTTTGCGGATGTGGTGCGCGACCAGATCCCGGACCCGGTCAAGCTGGCCAGCTGGTGGAGCTATCGCGCCAAGGACTTCCGGGTCTCGAACCGGGGCCTGCGTCTGGACCACCTGTGGACCTCGCCCGGCCTGACGCCCGCCGTGGTCAAGGGCAGCGCCCGCATCCTGGACACCGTGCGTGAATGGGAGCGGCCCAGCGACCACGCCCCGGTCGTCATGGATCTGGACCTCTGACCCTTCAGAACGGGAAGAAGATGGGGATGGCGACCATGGCCGCCGCCCAGGTGATCAGGTTCAGCGGCAGCCCCACCCGGACGAAGTCCAGATAGCTGTAGCCCCCCATCTGATAGACGAGGACATTGGTCTGATAGCCGAAGGGGGTGGCGAAGGCGGCCGAGGCGGCCATCATCACCGCCACCAGGAAGGGTCGCGGATCGACCCCCAGGCTCTCGGCCAGGGCCACCGCGATCGGGGTCACCAGAACCGCCACCGTGGCGTTGGACAGAAGCTCGGTCGCGAACAGGGTCACGCCATACAGCACGATCAGGGCGCCGAGCGGCCCGAACGGACGGATCACCTCGATCAGCAGGCCCGCGCCCTGGGCCGCCAGACCCGTCACCTCGATGGCGGTGCCGACCACCACCATGCCCGCGATCAGCAGCAGGATGTCCGGCTTCAGTCCCGAATAGGCCTCTTCCGGCGTCAGCACGCCCAGCAGGATCAAGGCCACCGCCCCGGCGAAGGCCGCCGCCGCGATGGGCGCGATCCCCAGCCCCGCCGCCGCCACCACCAGGACAAAGACCGTCAGGGCGATCAGGGCGCGCCGCCACTGCAGGGGCCGATCGGCCGAGGCGTACATCTCGACGTCGCCCAGATGAGCGTCGCCGGTGCCGTCGCGCTGGTTACGGCTTTCACCGAACCCGCTTAGCGACGGCAGGGTGAAGGGCAGACGCCAGCGGCCCAGACGCGACTGCCGCGCCGCCGCCTGGGCTTCGGCCTCCTGCCGCTCGCGTTCGGCCTCGGCCTCTTCATCAAGACTGGCCGTGCGGCCCAGCTGGCGCGCGCCGAAGACATAGAGCCAAAGCCCGCCGACCAGGGCGATGACCAGGCCGACCGGGGTGATCTCAAACAGGCTGAAGACCGGCTGGCCCGCATTGCGCGCCATGTCGTTAACCAGAAGATTGGTGGAAGTGCCGATCAGGGTCAGCAGGCCGCCCAGAACGGTCACATGGCTGAGCGGCATCAGGAATCGCTTGGGCGACAGCTTCAGCGACCGGGCCATGTCGCGCACCACGGGCGCGGCCAGCACCACCACTGGCGTATTGTTCAAAAAGCCGCCGACCGAACCGCATAGGCCGATCACCGCCCAGATGCCGACCGCGCCGAAACGCCGACACAGGGCCGTGGCCTTGCGGATCATCAGCCCCAGCAGACCCGAAAGCTCGATGGCGTAGGCGATGACGAACAGGCCCGCCAGGGCGATGACGGCGGGGCTGGCGAAGGCGCTCTGGACCTCGACCGGACGCACGACCCCGAGCAGCAGCAGGGCCGCCGCGCCGCTCAACGCCACGACATCGGACCGCATCCGCCCATGGATCATCAGGCCGACGACGGCGACCAGAACGATGAGTGCGATGATCTGATCCAGCGTCACGCGCGCGCGGACCCTCCCCGGCCCTCGCCCCCGCTGCGGATGCCGGTCGTTCGGCCGGGGGCGCCCTTCAGCGTTTCTCGTGTTAGGCTGGTTCCATGCCGATCACAACGACCCGTCTCGCCGCGCCCGTCGCTGTCCTCGCCGCCCTGCCCCTGCTGGTCTGGTGTCAGCGGCCGCCCGAGCCCGCGCCGTCGCCCGCGCCCGCCCCTTCGTCGACGCCGGCGGTCGTGATCGACTCCACCTTGAACCGCGCCGCCCTGCTGGCCGCCCTGACCGAGGCCGGATCGGCCCTGGCCGACGGCCGCGACCGCGACGCCGCCCTGAACGGCCGCACCGTTTCGGTTCGCCTGCCCTTCGGCTGCGGCGGGCCGACCGGCGGGGACGGTGCGACGGCTGCGGGCCTGCCGCGCCTGGTCCGCAACCCCGACGGCGGCCTGACCCTGACGGTCACGCCCGAGGATCTGAAGGCCAGGATCGCGGCCGGCGGCGTCGCGCCCGCCACGGAGACGAGCCTGGATCAATGGGACGCGATCGAGGGCTTCTGGATCGCGCGTCCATGGAGCGGACTGGACGCCTGTCCCGCGGGCGCCGTCGCAGCGACAGCGCCGGTCGCGGCGCCCGAAGCGTCCAAGGTAGAGGCGGCTGAATCTAAACCCGCCAAGGCGGCCGTCGAGACGTCGCCGCCCGTTCAAGTCCTGCCGGAGCGGACAGCAGGGCTGGCGGCCGTGGTCGAAGCCGACGCCTCGCGCCTGGGTCGACGCCAGGGGCAGGCCTACGCCCATGTCATTCGGGGAGAAAAGGGCGTCGCGGCCTCGCCGGCGCCGGGCGGCTACGCCCTGAGGCTGGAAGGGCGGTTGACGACCTTCGCCGACGGCAGGGCCGTGAAATGCGTCCAGAAGGATGCAGAGAGCCGGCCGGTCTGCGTCGCCGCGCTGCGGCTGGACCGGCTGGCCTTCGAGGATGGAGCCACGGGCGCCCTTCTCAGCGAATGGCGCCCGCGTTGAGCTGAGCTCAGTTCAACAGGCTTTAGGCGGCGCCGAGCAGCTTGGCGCCGGCCAGCACGCCCAGCAGGATCAGGGTGACGCTGCCGGTGAAGACGACGACGGCTTCGAACGAGAGGGCGTTGGCGCGGGGATGCACGAGTTTCATGATATGGGTTCCTTGTCGGCGGGGAGATCCGAGCCCGCCGAACATGCCCCCTCAAGCCCCTGTGGACAAACCACGGTTAGGCTAGGTCGCGTGAGTTTCAGTCACTCGACAGGTGCGGCGTGGGCCTCTGTCTCGATCCAGCTCAGGAAGCGCCGCAGCTTGGGCTCGTCCGCCCGTTCGGGCAGGACCACGGCCCAGTAGGCCAGGTCGTTGGTCAGGGCGTGGTCAACCGGCTGGATCAGACGGCCTTCCCGCAGGTCGTCGGCGGCCAGTGGGGCCGAGGTCAGGGCCACCCCCCGGCCCGACAGGGCGGCCTCGAGCGCCAGATGGCTGTGGCTGAAGACCGGGCCGCGCAGGTGGTTGACGCGCGTGTCCGAGACACCCGCGCTCTCGAACCAGGCCTTCCAGCCCATGCGGTCCGAATAGGGCATGTCGTGCCAGGTTTCGTGGATCAGGACGACGTCCAGAAGGTCGGCCGGCGTGTTGACCTTGCGCGCCGCCGCCAGCGACGGGGCGCAGACGGGGATCAGGCGTTCGCTCATCAACCGACGCGCCGTCTGGCCGGGATAGGGACCTTCGCCGTAGCGCAGGGCCACGTCCGCCTCGCCGTTCGACAGGTCGGCGATGCGGTCTTCGGCGAAGACGATCAGGTCGAGGTCGGGATTGTCCTCGCTGAAGCGGTGCAGGCGCGGCGACAGCCACTTGCCCGCCAGGGACGGCAGGGCCGAGATCCGAAGCTGGCGAGAGCGGCCCGGCCGCACGGCCTCCAGCGCGCTTTCCAGCCGCTCGAAGGCGTCGGCCACGCCCTGGGCCAGACGGCGACCGTCGGCGGTCAGGACCACGGAGCGGTTGAAGCGGTCGAACAGGCGCAGGCCGAGCCGCATCTCCAGCGCCTTGATGTGGCGGCTGACGGCGCCGGGGGTGACGCCCAGTTCCTCGGCGGCCTCGCGGAAACTGCCCAGACGGGCGGCGGCGTCGAACGCCCGAAGCGCCACCAGGGGCGGGGTCGGACGACGCTCGCTCATCGTCCGGTCAGGGCTGCAGGCGGTAGCCGCCCGCGTCGGTCAGAAGCAGGCGCGCCTGGCCGGGCTCGGGCTCGATCTTCTGGCGCAGGCGGTAGATGTGGGTTTCCAGGGTGTGGGTGGTGACCCCGGCGTTATAGCCCCAGACCTCGGTCAGCAGTTCCTCGCGCGACACGGGCTTGGCCCCGGCGCGATACAGGTACTTGAGAATGTTGGTCTCTTTTTCCGTCAGCCGGACCTTCTTGCCCTTGTCGTCCAGCATCATCTTCGACGCCGGGCGGAACTCGTAGGGGCCGATCTGGAAGACGGCGTCCTCGGACTGCTCATGGCTGCGCAGATGGGCGCGGATGCGGGCCAGCAGGACCGCAAAGCGGAAGGGCTTGGTGACATAGTCGTTGGCCCCCGAATCGAGACCCAGGATGGCGTCGGAATCCGAGGACTGGGCCGTCAGCATGATGACCGGCGTCGAGACTCCGGCCTTGCGGATCAGACGGCAGGCCTCGCGCCCGTCCATGTCGGGCAGGTCGACGTCCAGCAGGATCAGGTCGGCGCGAACCTCGCGCGCCTGACGCACGCCGTCGGTCGCGGTCGAGGCCTGGACGGGACGAAACTCCTCATGCAGGGCCAGCTGCTCGGCCAGGGCCTCGCGCAGGTCGTCGTCGTCGTCGATGATCAGGATGGTCTTGGGCGTCGGCATGGGTAGAGAATGGCGAGGCTTGAAGGGTTCGCCAAGGGCGCTCCGCTATTTCATCGCTTTAAGAGGGCTTTAGAGGCGCAATTCGTTCCCCGAACAGGGCCGAACCGACCCGCACATGGGTCGCGCCGCAGGAAACGGCGGTTTCATAGTCGCCGCTCATGCCCATCGAAAGAACCGACAGGCCGTTTCGCGCGGCGATCTCGGCCAGCAAGCTGAAATGCGGTTCGGGCGCTTCGTCCGCCGGAGGGATGCACATCAGCCCCTCGACGTTCAGGCCGTGGCCGTCGCGGGCGGCGGCGATCAGGGCGTCGGCGTCTTCAGGCAGGACCCCGGCCTTCTGCGGCTCGGCGCCGGTGTTGACCTGGATCAGGACGCGGGGACGGCGGCCGGTCTTCTGCATGGCCGCGGCCAAGGCGGCGGCCAGCTTTTCGCGGTCCAGGGTCTCGATGACGTCGAACAGTTCGACCGCCTCGACCGCCTTGTTGGTCTGCAGCGGGCCGATCAGACGCAGCTCCAGATCGGGAAAGGCGGCGCGGCGCCCGGCCCAGTGCGCCTGCGCCTCCTGCACTCGATTTTCACCAAAGACGCGCTGACCCGTGGCCAGGGCCGCCTCCAGCGCCTCATCCGGCTGGGTCTTGGACACGGCGGTCAGGACGACCGAGGCCGGGTCACGGTCCGCCGCGACACAGGCCGACCGAATGTGCGCCCGCACGGCGGCGAAGCGATCATGGATGGACGGAACGGCGGAAGCGGGATTAGAGGCGGTCATGACCCTGTCCGAGGACGCGCGCACGCTGTGGGAGACGGCGACGGCTCTAGCCCGTGCGGCGGCGGCTGTCAGCCCGTCGAAAAATCCCCTGCCCCCTCTGCTCTTCTTCACCGACCCCGCACGGACGCCCCGCCCCTGGGTGACAGCGGCGCGTTTGCCGGCCGGGGCGGCCGTGGTCTTCCGTCATTTCGGGGCAGGTGATGCGCTCGAGACGGGCCTGCGGCTGCGGGCGGCGACCAAAGAGGCGGGCGTGCGTCTGCTGGTCGGGCTGGACGCCGACCTGGCCGAGCGGATCGAGGCCGACGGCGTGCATCTGCCGGAGCGGGCCCTGTCGGCGGCCTACGCCCTGTCCGGACGGAGGCCTGACTGGCTGCTGACCGGTGCGGCGCACTCATCGCAAGCGATCCGGGAAGCGCGCGATCTGCACGCCCTGGTCCTGTCGCCGGTGTTTCCCGCCGGGGGCGCTTCCGCGAAAACGCCGGCGCTGGGCCTTGAGAGCTTCAAGGCGCAGGCGACCAATGCGCCCTGCCCCGTCTACGCCCTGGGCGGAATCAGCGCGGCGAACGTCATGGAACTGCTGGGATCAGGCGCGTGCGGGATAGCGGGCGTGGACGCCTTGCAAGCCGCCTTCTGGCCCTGAAGGCCGGACGCGATCAGAATTTGAAGATGGTTTCCAGACGCACGCGCGGCGCAGCGCGGCGGTCGGCGGCGCTTTCAGGGGCGCGGGCTGGATCGACTTCGGGCGTGGCCAGATTGGCGGCGGCGCCGACACGCAGACGCGGGCTGAGGCGGTAGTAGGCGCCGGCCTCGACATCCCCCCAGTCGGTTTCGCGGCCGACGGGCTGGTTCAGGTTCAGGTTCAGACCCCAACGGCCGCTGTCGTTCCAGCGCAGGCCGCGACGCTGCGGCGGGGGCGCCGAGTGCGAAGCCGCCGCGGCTTCAGTCAGGGAGACAGCCGGGGCGCGTCGCGCCTGGGCCGAGGCGTCATGAGCCGTCCCGGCGATAGCCAGGGCGCCCACAGTCGCAGCGATGATCGCAACGAAACGCATCTTCCAACCCTTGGGACCGTCGTCCAGGCGACATCCCTTGTTTACGCACGCGAGCTCGAACCCTCGTGCCTGTCGATTAGACACCGCAGCTTCCCGCGGTCAACGTAACCTAGTCATCCACAGGCCGTTTCGCAGCACTTTCCCGCGACTCTGGCGACTCCTGTGGCGCTGACACCACGCCAATTGTTCAGCTTGCGAGGCGTCGAACAGCGGTTCGCCTTGTCACGGCCCCTTTTCGCCGTGTTATAGAGCGCAGCTAGCGGCGCGAGCGCGCGCGGATCGTCAGGCCTTCCCGCTCGCGATCCGCTTCACGTCTCGACCTCGAACCTTCTACGGAGACCTCGGAATGGCATTTGTTCGCGGCGCTGCGGTCGCCCTGATCGCGTCGGGACTGCTGCTGGGCGGCTGCTCCAGCCTGCCTTTCGTCGGCAGCAAGGATAAGGCCCCCAAGGCCGACGCCCAGCTCGGCATCGGCGTGAACGCCTATCTGTGGCGCGCCACCCTCGACACCCTGGCCTTCATGCCCCTGGCCAGCGCCGACCCGTGGGGCGGCGTGGTCAACTATGACTGGTACGTCAATCCGCAGGCGCCGAACGAGCGCTTCAAGGCCACCGTCTTTATCCTGGATCGCCGCCTGCGCGCCGACGCCCTGAACGTGTCGGTGACCAAGGAAGTCAAGGACGCCGCCGGCGCCTGGGTCGCCGCCCCGGTCGCGGCCCAGACCGAAACCGATCTGGAAAACGCCATCCTGACCAAGGCGCGCCAGCTTAATCTCGCCAACGCGGCTCGCTAAGAGCCGCCTTTTTCGCCACCCCAATGCAGACCTCAGGGCCGCCTCAAGCTTCGCGCCTGAGGCGATACCTCAGGATACGCCGTGGCCACTCGTTACGAGCCCAAGACCGCCGAACCCCGCCAGCAGGCTCGCTGGGCGGCCGCTGACGCCTTTTCGGTGTCCAACGCCGACACCGGGCGCCCGAAATACTACGTGCTCGAGATGTTCCCCTATCCGTCGGGCAACATCCACATGGGTCACGCCCGCAACTATGTGATGGGCGACGTCGTGGCGCGTCACAAGCGGGCCCAGGGCTTCGACGTTCTGCATCCCATGGGTTGGGACGCCTTCGGCATGCCGGCCGAGAACGCGGCCATGGAGCGCGGCGTCCACCCCGGCGACTGGACCTGGTCCAATATCGCGACGATGCGCGACCAGCTGAAGCTGCTGGGTCTGTCGCTGGACTGGAGCCGCGAATTCGCCACCTGCGACCCGGCCTATTACGGCAAGCAGCAGGCCTGGTTCCTGGAGCTGTACAAACGCGGTCTGGTCTATCGCAAGGACGGGGTGGTCAACTGGGATCCGGTCGACAACACCGTCCTGGCCAACGAACAAGTCATCGACGGCCGCGGCTGGCGCTCGGGCGCCCTGGTCGAGAAGCGCAAGCTGAACCAGTGGTTCCTGCGTATTACTCAGTATGCGGACGATTTGATCGACGGCCTGTCCGAGCTGGAAGGCCGCTGGCCCGAGAAGGTCCGCCTGATGCAGGAGAACTGGATCGGCCGGTCCAGGGGCCTGCAGATGAAGTGGGCCTTCGCGCCTGGCGCGGCCCCGGCCGGCCATGAGGCGGTCGAGGTCTACACCACCCGCCCCGACACCCTGTTCGGCGCCAGCTTCGTCGGCCTGGCCCCCGACCATCCGATCTCGAAGCAACTGGCCGAGGCTGATCCCGAGGTCGCCGCCTTCGTCGCCGAATGCCGCAAGGGCGGCGCTTCGCAAGCCGAGATCGAACAGGCCGAGAAGATCGGCTGGGACACCGGCCTGAAGGTCGTCCACCCCTTCACCGGCGCCGAGATCCCGGTCTGGATCGCCAACTTCATCCTGTCGGAATACGGCACGGGCGCCGTCTTCGCCTGCCCGGCCCACGACCAGCGCGACCTGGACTTCGCCCGCAAGTACGACCTGCCGGTGATCCCGGTCGTCCGTCCCGAGGGCGCCGGCGACGATTTCGCCGTGGGCGACGAGGCCTATACCGGCCCCGGCACGATCTTCCATTCCGATTTCCTGAACGGCCTGGACATCGAGGCCGCCAAGGCCGAGGCGATCGCCCGCATCGAGGCGGCGGAGACCGGCGAGGCCAGGACCATCTACCGGCTGCGCGACTGGGGCGTCAGCCGTCAGCGCTACTGGGGCTGCCCCATCCCCATCATCCACTGCGAGGCCTGCGGCCCGGTCGCGGTCCCGGCCGATCAACTGCCGGTCGAACTGCCCAAGGACGTGACCTTCGACGTGCCGGGCAACCCGCTGGACCGTCATCCGACGTGGAAACACGTCAACTGCCCGACCTGCGGCGGCGCGGCGCGTCGCGAGACCGACACCCTCGACACCTTCGTCGATTCCAGCTGGTACTTCGCCCGCTTCGCCGACCCCAAGGCGGACGCCCCGATCAACAAGGCCGCCGCGTCGAAGTGGCTGCCGGTCGACCAGTATATCGGCGGCATCGAGCATGCGGTCCTGCACCTGCTCTACGCCCGCTTCATCACCCGCGCCCTGTCGGACGCCGGCCTGATGGACGTCAAGGAACCCTTCGCCGGCCTGTTCACCCAGGGCATGGTGGTCCACGAGACCTATTACGAAGGCCATGAAGCCAGCGGCAAACCGCGCTGGGTCGAGCCCTCGGACGTGCGCATCGAGACGGTGGACGGCCAACGCGTCGCCACGCGTCTGTCCAACGGCGCCGCCCTGATGATCGGCGACATCGAGAAGATGTCCAAGTCCAAGAAGAACGTGGTCGCGCCCCAGGACATCATCGAGGCCTATGGCGTCGACGCCGGCCGCCTGTTCGTCCTGTCCGACAGCCCCCCCGAACGCGACGTGCAGTGGTCGGCCGGCGGCGTCGAGGGCGCCAGCCGCTTCGTCCAGCGCGTCTGGACCGAGTTCGACGGCTTCGACGCCGCCGCGTCCGCCAATCCCGACGTGGACGCCAGCCTGATCCGCGAGACGCACAAGACCATCAAGGCCGTGAGCGAGGGGGTCGAGGGCTTCCGCTTCAACTCGGCCATCGCCAAGCTCTACGCCTTCCTGGCGACGCTGCGTCAGCACGACAAGGCGGGTGGCGAGGCCAGGAAAACGGCCCTGTCCACCATGGCCCGCCTGATCGCCCCCTTTACACCCCACCTGGCCGAGGAAGCCTGGGCGCGCCTGGGTCAGGACGGCATGGTTCTGGACGCCCCCTGGCCGGTGTTCGACGCTGCCCTGGCCGCCGATGACGAGGTCACCCTGCCCGTCCAGATCGGCGGCAAGCGCCGCGGCGAGGTCGTCCTGCCGCGCGGCTCGGACAATGCGACGATCGAGGCCGCCGCTCTCGCCAATCCGACGGTTCAGGCCTACCTTGCCGCCAACAACCTCAGCGTCCGCAAGGTGATCGTGGTGCCCGACCGTATCGTCAATCTGGTGGCCGGCTGATGCGGCGCGCCCTCGCTCTGATCGCCGTCGCCGGCGCGGCCCTGCTGTCCGGCTGCGGCTTCACGCCCCTGTACGGCGATATGGGCGTGGGGGCAGGCCTGTCGCGCATCGCAGTGACGACGCCCGACAATCGGCTGGGCTATCGCCTGCGCGAGCAGCTGGAGGACGCCTTCGGCCGCGACGGCTCGGCCCAGCCCCTCTATCGCCTGACGACGGAGGTGACGCAGGAACGCCGTCCCCTGGGCCGGCGCATCGACGACACGGCCAGCCGTTATGAGCTGACGGTCAAGGCCGACTGGACCCTGACCTCGGTCAGCGGCGGCGAGCCGATCAAGGGGTCGCAGACCACGACCACCACCTACGCCGCCGCCGACCAGCCCTATGCCGCCATCGCCGCCCAGCAGGACGGCGAGGACCGGGCCGCCGCCGATCTGGCCCGTCTGATCCGGCTGGACATGATGCGCGCCCTGGCGGGCCAGTGAGGCCTGTTCTGAAGGGCCTGGCCGAGGGAGTGGCCGCGTGATCCTGGCCAAGCGGCCCGAGGTCGACCGCTTCCTGAAGGCGCCGGACGCTGGCGTCCGCGCCGCCGTGATCCACGGCAAGGACCGCTCGGGCGTGTCCGAACGCGCCCTGACCCTGTGCAAGGCCATCACGCCCGACCTGAACGACCCGTTCAACGTCACCTTCCTGACCGAGGCCGACATCGACGGCGACGCGGTCAAACTGGAGGAGGCCCTGACGGCCCTTTCCATGATCGGCGGACGTCGCCTGGTGCGCATCCGTCTGTCCGACGGCAAGGCCAGCGTGGACAAGGCCATCGCCGCCGCCCTGACCATCCACGCCGAGGGCGGCTACAACCCCGACGCCATGCTGGTCGTCGAGGCCGGAGCCCTGGGCCGCGAATCCGCCCTGAGGAAGGCCGCCGAGAAGTCGTCCGGCGCCGTCGGCATCGCCTGCTATGAGGACGAGGTCGGCGACGTGGCCCGCATGACGCGCGAGGCCCTGGGCGCCGACAAGGTGGGCCTGACCGCCGACGCCTTGGAGCGTTTCGTCGGTCGCCTGCCCCGCGAACGCGGCCTGATGCGTCAGGAGATCGAGCGGCTGGTGCTCTACATCGGCCCCGGCTCGGGCCGCACCATCGACACGCCTGAGCTGGAGGAACATCTGGGCGTCGAGCCCGACGCCTCCCTGTCCGACGCCGCGCTTCAGGCCTTCGGCGGGCGTCCCGCCCCGGCGCAATCCGGTCTGCGCCGCGCCCTGGCCGAGGGCGAAAGCGCCGTCATGGCCGTGCGCATGGCCGCCATCCACCTGGGCAAGCTGCGCCGCATCAACGTCCTGCAAGCCTCCGGCGCCGGCCCCAAGGAGGCCGCCAAGGCCGCCGGCGTCTTCTGGAAACAGGAGGCCGAGATCCTGCGCCAGGCCCGCGCCTGGCGATTGGAACTGCTCGACGAGGTGCAGGACAGCGTCAACACCGCCGACATCGCCACCAAGACCACGGGCCTGCCCGAGGCCCTGATCGCCGAACGCCTGCTGCTGGAAATTTCCGCCCGCGCACGACGGATCGGGCTCTAGACTAAAGGGCCTATCGCGCTTCGCGCGACTTGAGGCCCCTAGATCACCCCTCTTTTTAGGATCAGCCCCGCTTCGACATCAGGCGGAAGGCCGGCTTGTTCATCGCCGCCGCTTGGCGCTGCATCGCCTGCTCGGCGCCGCGCGCGCCGCCCTTCGTGCCCGCAGGTCCGGGCTGCGAGCCCGCCTTCTTGGCGGCCAGGGCGCGTTTCAGGGCCTCGGTGGCGCTGGTCTTGTCAGTTTGCTCAGTCATGGCCGCACCCTAGCACGGCCCGATCGAAAAGACCTGTCAGCCCCGCATCAGGCGACGGCACAGATCGTCCAGCTGTTCCAGCGTGCCGTATTTGATGGTCAACTCGCCCTTGCCGCCCTTGTCGGCCAGCAGGACCTTCAGGCCCAGGGCATCCGCCAGATCCTGCTCCAGGGCGGCGACGTCGGCGGCGCCCTCCCCGCTCAGGACCGGCTTGGCCTTCGACGGCTTCGGCCCCTCGGCGGCGCGACGGGCCAGGGCCTCGGTCTGGCGCACGTTCAGGCCCTTGGCCAGGACCTGTTCGGCCAGGGCCTCGGGGTTGGGGGCCGTGATCAGGGCGCGGGCGTGACCGGCCGAAAGCCGGTTCTCCATCACATGGTCCAGCACGCTGTCGGGCAGTTGCAGCAGGCGAATGGTGTTGGCCACATGGCTGCGGCTCTTGCCGACCACGCCGGCCAGGGCGTCCTGGGTGCGGCCGAAGCGCGACATCAGCGACCCATAGGCCAGGGCCTCTTCGACCGGGTTCAGATCGGCGCGCTGGACGTTCTCGATGATGGCGACCTCCATCACCTCGACGTCGTCCATGGCGCGTTCGATGATCGGCACGGCCTTGAGGCGGGCCGCCTGCGCCGCGCGCCAGCGACGCTCGCCGGCGATGATCTGCCACATGCCGTCCTCGCCCGGCTGGGGGCGCACCAGGATGGGTTGCAGCACCCCCTTGTCGCGGATCGAGGCGGTCAGCTCCTCCAGGTTTTCGGCGCTGAAATGCTTGCGCGGCTGGTCGGGGTTGGGCTTGAGGCTCTCGATCGGCACGGCGCGCACGCCCGTCGGCTGAACGCCGCCGTCCACCGGCGCGCTCTCGGCGACGTTTTCTCCCAGAAGGGCCGAAAGGCCGCGACCCAGACCACGTTGACGTTCGGACAAGATGCTGATTCCGTTCTACTTAATCGGGAAAGCCGCCGATCAGGCGGCGAGCGCCTGACGACGCTGGCGTTCACGCGCCACAAGCTCGCGCGCCAGCTTCAGATAGGCCTGGCTGCCGGTGCATTTCAGATCATAGATCAGGACCGGCTTGCCGAAGGAGGGCGCCTCGGACACCCGCACATTGCGAGGAATGACGCTGTCATAGACCTTGTCGCCGAAGTGGGCGCGCACGTCGGCCGCCACCTGGCCCGACAGGGCGTTGCGGCGGTCATACATGGTCAGGATCAGACCCTGGATCTCCAACGCCGGATTGAGGCTCTGCTTCACCATGTCGATGGTGCGCATCAGCTGGGTCAGGCCCTCCAGGGCGAAGAACTCGCACTGCAGCGGCACCAGGACCGCATCGGCGGCGGCCATGGCGTTCAGCGTCAGCAGGTTCAGCGACGGCGGGCAATCGATCAGGACATAGTCATACCGGGAATGACCATTCCCGCCCTGGGCCGCCAGGGCGTCGCGCAGACGATAGGAGCGACGATCCGCCTGGCTCAGCTCGATTTCAACCCCCGACATGTCGGCGTCGGCGGGAACGATGAACAGGCCCGGAACCGAGGTCTCCACCGCCGACAGATCGACGGGGCGCCCGTCGACGATGACGTCATAGATAGTCGCCCGGCGTGTTTCACGTGGAACACCCAGGCCCGTCGAGGCATTGCCCTGCGGGTCCATGTCGACGATCAGCACCTTCTCGCCGATGGCGGCCAGAGCGGTGCCCAGGTTGATCGCGGTCGTGGTCTTGCCCACCCCGCCCTTCTGGTTCGAGACAGCCAGGACGCGGGTCTGTTTCTGGTGATCAACGGGCACGGCGTAGACTCCGGACAGAAACGATACGGCCGCGCGGGTCGCTGCGCGAGACGGAAAGATCGCTCTCAAAATGCCAGAGCTTGGCCGCCTCTTTCAACTCGGCTTCGGCCTTCTCCCCCTTCAGAAACAGGCCTTGTGCACCGCGTTGGAAGTAGGGTTGTGCATAACCCAGCAATTTCTCCATCGCCGCCACGGCCCGCGCGGTGACGATGTCGACCTCGACCCTCTGCTCCTCGGCCCGGCCGTTGATTACGGTGGCCGGCAGATCGAGGGCGTCGACGATGGTCTGCAGGAAGCGGCAGCGCTTGCCGAGGCTGTCGATCAGCCAGACATGGGCGCCCGGCCGCCCCTTCAGCAGGATGGCCAGGACCACGCCCGGAAAGCCCGCCCCGGCCCCCAGATCGGCCCAGGTCTTCGCTTCGGGCGCCAGACTCAGCAGCTGGGCGCTGTCCCAGGCGTGACGATTCCAGAAGTCCGGGATGGTGTCGGGGCCGACCAGGTTCATCACCTCATTGGCCTCGGTCAGCATGCCGAGGAAGGTCTTCAGGTCGGCGATGTTGGCGTCGCTGGCGCCCGTCTCGGCGCGGAAGGTCTGAATGGCGTCCGACATCAGGCGACGACCGCCGCCAGATCGGCTTCAACGCCCCTGACCTTCTTCACATGGGCCAGAAGCGCCGTCAGGGCGCCCGGGGTCATGCCTTCTATACGCCCGGCCTGACCCAGGGTCAGGGGGCGGATCAGGGCCAGCTTCTCGCGGACCTCGTTCGACAGGGCGCCGATGGCGGCGTAGTCGAGGTCGGCCGGAAGCGACAGCCCCTCCTCCCGGCGCAGGGCCTCGGCGTCCTGGACCTGACGATCCAGATAGCCGGCGTAGACGGCGTCGATCTCGACCTGCTCGCGCACGGCCGGCGCCCAGTCAGCGATCTCGGGCCGGACAGCCAGAAACTGATCCAGAGACACATTGGGGAAGGACAGCAGATCGCGGATCGAGCGGCGCTGGCCGTCAGCGTTGACCGTGATGCCGAGGGCGCCGGCCTCCTTGGGCGTGAATTGGGTTTCAC